>NZ_CP094643.1:0-3526750 GCF_022819285.1 Acinetobacter sp. PK01
GTGCGTACAGAAGATATTGCCAATGCAGGGGTGCGTAACGGGATCAGTGCTTCAATTGAAAAAGCCATTAACCGTATCGTCAGCTTGGAACTGGGAGTTCGTTACTACAATGAGTCACTGAATGCTGCCAGTAAATCTACGCAAAGTGTTGAAACACCTTATGATGGCACCACGGTTCGTGCCAAATTGAAAACGGCATTACCATTTGATGGTTCAAGTGCATTTATTGAATATGAACAAGATGTCGCTGACAGTGATCGACGTGTCTTTGCCGTCGGTGGTGACGCTCAGGTTTATAAGAATATTCATGCTTATGCACGTCATGAATTTATCTCAAGTATTGGCGGTTTATACGAACTCAATGACACGCAAAAACGTAATACCACTGTATTTGGCTTAGACAGTCAATATATGCGAGATGGTTCAGTCTTTAGTGAATATCGTGTACGTGATGGTTTGAGCGCACGTGAAGCTGAAGCGGCAATGGGGGTACGTAATCGTTGGCAATTAAAAGAAGGTTTATTCTTTAATACCAGTTTTGAGAAAGTGAAAGTTTTTGAAGGTGAAAACAAAGACTCATTAGAATCTACCGCAGCGACTTTAGGTTTTGAGCATTTATCTAACCCTCGTTGGAAGAATGTAGCACGTATTGAAGGGCGTTGGTCAAATCAAAGCGATAGCTATTTAAATACGTTGGGAACAGCCTATAAGTATTCTGATGAAGTCACCTTCTTGGCAAAAAACGTTTTAAATTTAACCGATAATAAATCAGCCGATTCAGGCGATCGTTTAATTAACCGCTTCCAGATAGGTGCGGCTTATCGTGATTTAGAAACCAACAAATTTGATTCACTCAGTAAAATTGAGTATCGCTACGAAAAAAATGAAACCACTTTGAGTGATCCGTACGAGCGTAATGCTTACATTATGTCGCATCATTTAAATTATCATCCGGCGCGTGATGTACATGTGTCTGGTCAGTATGCCGTGAAATATTTAGAAGAAACTTACGACCTATTGCAAAGCAGTGGTATGACGCAAATGCTGAATACGCGCTTCATGTATGACATTAATGAGCGTTGGGATGCTGGGGTAAATGCTGGCGTCATGTGGAACAGCGTTTCAGATGGCACCAAGCTAATGGCTGGGGTTGAAGTGGGCTATCTTTTGGCGGCCAACCTTTGGGTTTCTGGTGGATATAACTTTGTTGGTTATGAAGATAAAGATTTAACCGATGGCGATACCACAATGGATGGCGCTTATTTCCGTTTCCGCTTTAAATTTGATGAGAACCTTTTTAATCAAAACAAGGCAAGCGTGAATAAAGCTTTGGAGCCTAAATTATGAAATTTTTAGGATTAAAAGCATTGCTGTTGGCTGGACTGCTTAGCCCAGCGCTTTATGCTAATACCGAGAGCCATCAATTCACATATATATCGTCACATCAACAGACGCAGTCAAAAATACGTGAGGCACTTGGGCAAAGTACTGATGTAAAAGAAAAATACCAACTGGAAAAAGCACAAACATGGCTCAGTTATGCAGATCAGTTATATAGTGAAAAGAGCAAGCCCAAAAACTTAGAAATGGTTTATCAGCAGGTGCTGAAGATCACCAATACCGACAACAGAGTGCAGCTTACGACTCAGACGCCAATTTTAGCTTTTACTCAGGTGATGCGCCGAGATTTATGGGCTCGCATCGAAAGCATTAAAGTTCATGCGGGTTTTCAGTGTGCTTATAAAGAACTTGCTCAGGCAGAGGTGAAATTGGTTTGGGCCGCAGCCGAATATTGTCAATTAGGCTGGCATCATTCGCGTGAGATTTTTGCTTCGGCAGAGCGATTGGTGGATCAGGCGGGGTATCTGGCACAGCATTGTGAAAATGACCGCTATCTTGATCAGGCTTTTAGTCCTGTAAAAATGGCTACAGTGGAACAATTAAATGGTTCAACAGGCTGTCAGGGAGTCAATCTAGCCTATTGGCCTTTTACTCCGAATCAATAGTTTAAGCATCATTTACTTTTATTGAGATTTAAAAAATAACCCTGAATGTAAATATTTCAGGGTTATTTTTATTGCACCTTTAAGTTTATTTAATAAAGCTTAATTCCTTACTGATGCGATCTAGCACAGGTTTTTTCTTGGCTTGAAACTGTGTTTTATTTTGCTGAATTAAATTATTGCCGTGGGTATCAATCGAAATAATCAACGGTCCAAATAATTTAACTCGATTAATCCACAAAGTTTCAGGCATGCCCAAGTCATGCCATTCAGCGCCTTCAATTTCTTCCACTTGAGTGGCCGCCAGTACCGCACAGCCTCCTGGGAAAATCGCATGGATGGCTTTATGTTCCTGACAACCTGCTACAGTTTCAGGGCCCATGCCACCTTTACCAACAATCAGTTTCACCCCTGTTTGTTTGATAAATTCACGCTCGAATTTTTCCATACGCATACTGGTGGTGGGACCAATGGAAACCATTTCAAAACTGCCATCGTCTTTTTTACGCACGATGGGGCCTGCATGGAAAATAGCGCCACCTTCCAGATTCACAGGGAGTTCACGTCCTTGTTCAATTAAACGACGATGCGCGACATCACGGCAGGTGACTAAGCGACCTGTCAGATACACCACATCACCGATTTTGAGATCCGCTAAATCTTCATCACGAAGTGGGGTAGTAAGGACTTTTTTCATAGCACAACTCCTTCGTGTGACAGAATTTCATAAGACATGTCCGCATTAATTTTGATTTTTCCACGACGATGCGCCCAACAGCCCGTATTCACAGCCACACCAATCGTCGATGGATGGCGGGCTGAAGATTCAATGTTCACTCCCATGACACTGTTATTGCCTGTTAAGCCTTGTGGACCAATCCCAATTTCATTTAAACCTTGTTCCAGTAAATCCTCCATTAAGGCAGCACGTGGGTTATCACTCTTTGAGTCTACAGGGCGCATAATGGCCAGCTTGGATAAGCGAGCAGCGGTTTCAACGGAGGTCGATACTCCAACACCGACCAGTAACGGTGGGCAGGCATTTACACCGCGCTCGGTAATTACATCCATCACAAACTCTGCCACACCTTCGTAGCCCTGCCCAGGCATTAGGACCTTGGCTGCACCGGGTAAAGTACACCCGCCACCTGCCATATACACATCGATGGTACAGGTGTCCTGTTCAGGTACAATGCGCCAGTCTAACCATGGAATTTGTGTACCAGTATTGGTGCCCGTATTTTTCTCATCAAAGGTTTCTACGGCATTGTGGCGTAATGGACCTGAGCGTGTGGCCTCGGCAGTCGCTTCACGTAAAATTTCTTGTAATTCGCCCAATAGCGGGAAATGTGCGCCTGCTTCAACAAAGTACTGAATCACGCCTGTATCTTGGCAACTCGGGCGATTGAGTCGATCCGCGGCTTCTTGGTTTTCATCCATCGAATCGTAAACGGACTTTGCTAGAGGATTGGTTTCTAGTGTTTTGAGTTCAATCAATTTCTTCTTTACATCTTTCGGTAAGCGTTTACCAATGTAGGCGGTAAATTTGGCCATGGTGTCCGTGAGGGACTGTACGGCAAGTTCTTTGTCCATAGGAGGCTCCTTGTAAAGCGTTAAATTCAGTCAAGCAATATAAAAATGAAGATTAGGAGTTACTCAATTCAGCCGAGCTGACTTTGTTTTTTTGAGTAAAACTTAAAATGAGGGTCAGTACGGTAGAGAGAATCAGTAGACCTGCGACGAAATACAGACCACCAGTGAAGCTTCCTGTTTGGTCCTTGACCCAACCAATCATGGCTGGACCTGCAAAACCACCGAGGTTGCCAATCGAGTTAATAGTGGCAATGCCTGTTGCCGCTGCTGCACCTGATAAGAACATGGTTGGCATACTCCACAGTGGTGGCTTAGAACAACTAATTCCGACATTAACAATGGTGAGTGCTGCAATCAGACCAAACATACTGCCAGTACCAGCTGCAATCGCGAGTCCTACGGCTGCGGTTAAGCAAGCCAATGCCACATGCCAAGTGCGTTCATTGGTTTTGTCGGAATGGCGTGACCATAAAATCATGGCAACGACAGAGATAATTGGAGGGATGGCATTCAATAAACCAACGGTCATGGAGCTGACACCCAGTTCTTTAATGATTTGTGGTGCCCAAATGCCGAGGGTGTACAAGCCTGCTGAGGTGCCGAAATAAATCAGTGCCAGAGCCAGTACACGTGGGTTGGCTAAACCGCGTAAAATACTGTGATGTTGCTGATCACCTTTATTGGCATCTTCAGCTTGCATGGTTTTAACCAACCATTCGCGCTCATCTGCTTTTAACCACGCTGCTTTTTCAGGACGATCAGTCATGTAGAAAAACACCACCACGCCAAGAATTACTGCGGGAAAAGCTTCAATCAGAAACATCCATTGCCAACCCGCCAAACCCATGATGCCGTGCATTTCTAGCAGCGCAGCAGAAATTGGGGAACCAATCGCCGTGGCAATCGGAGCAGCAGCCATAAAGAGGGCTATCACACCTGCGCGATTACGGGCCGGAAACCAATAGCTGAGATAGAGAATAATGCCTGGGAAAAAACCCGCTTCAGCGACACCCAGTAAAAAGCGCATCACATAAAAACTGGTCGAGCTTTCGACAAAAGCCATACCCCCTGCGATAATGCCCCACGTGACCATGACCCGTGCAATCCAGATACGGGCGCCGACTTTATGCAGAATAATGTTAGAAGGGACTTCAAAGAGAAAATAACCTAAGAAGAAAATCCCTGCACCAAACCCAAGAATTGAAGCGGTAAAACCTAAATCTTCTTTCATAGTAATGGCGGCAAAACCGATATTGACGCGGTCAATATAAGCAATTAAATACAGAATCATGATAAATGGCACAATACGCCAAGTGATTCTGCGCAGCGTTCGTTTTTCGATATCCATGTCCATGGCTTATCTCCATATAAGTAGCGATTACCACTCGATCAGGTTACGAAGCACCATCATCGAGTTTGGCGAAAAGGCTCCCCGTTGTGACACCGTAATCCTTAAACGGTGCATTTTATGTTTCACTCAAGGTTCCTTGCTCAAGTGAGATCTCTTGTTTGGGGGGTAACGTGATATGGATAATAGAGGCTTTGCAAAATTGATGAATCGATATAAAGTTAAATCACTATTGCAAAAAACTGAATAATTATGAATTCAGATACAGAATTGGCATTCTTTTGCTTACTAATAAAACAGGGAAGTTTGGTTGCTACCGCAAGAGAGCTCAATTTAACCCCACCCGCAGTATCACGACGTTTGACTCAAATGGAAGATCGGCTTGGGGTGCGCTTGCTGAATCGAACCACGAGACGCATTAGCCTGACGCATGAAGGGGAAATCTATTATGAAAATGCGCTGCGGATTTTAAAAGAAATAGAAGACATGGAACGCCGAGTGTCAAGTACTCGATTTGCACCGAAAGGCTTACTTCGCGTGAATGCGCCTTTGGGGTTTGGACGTTCTTATATTGCCCCTGCGATTTCCGACTTTGCCAAAATTTTCTCAGAAGTTGAGGTGCAATTGCAGTTGAGTGACCGTCCTGTCAATCTGCCAGATGAGGCGACTGATGTCGTGATTCGTTTTGGTGAAATTCCTGACTCGCGTTTAATTGCACAAAAATTGGCAGCCAACCGACGTTTATTGTGTGCTTCGCCCTTATATTTAAAAAGTGTCGGCATCCCAGAAACGCCACATGATTTAACCATCCATCAATGTATTGTGATTCGGCAGAATGAAGCCGCCTACGGTAATTGGCGTTTAAGTTTGGGCGAGCAGGTCGAAACCATTAAGGTACATGGTAATTTAAGCACCAACGATGGTGAGGTTGCCTTAAATTGGGCCTTGGATGGGCAGGGGATTTTGATGCGGGCAGAATGGGATGTGGCGAAGTATTTACGTAGTGGACGTTTAATCCAAGTCTTGGAACAGTACAGCACCCCACCTGCGGATGTATATGCTGTGTATTTAGCTCGCTTGCAAGATTCTCCACGGGTGGCGTATTTTTTAAATCACCTCAAAGACTATCTGGCAAAACACGTGGATAATTTGGTACAACACCGAACGCTTAATTGAGCGCTGAAATGCTGATTGGTCTTTTAAAAATTAGTGCATGATAAGAGTTTAAGGCAATTTCTAAACGTAAAAAAACCAAGACTGTTCATTTGGGCAATCTTGGTTTTTGAAACTAAAGATTAAGCTTGAGCAGGCGCTTTTGCTAAAACTTCAGCCATTGCTTTGGCAACGATATAAACATTGTTCATGTTTAAGCCCGCAACACAAATACGACCACTACGTACCAAGTAAATCGCATAGTCTTCACGTAAGGTATCTACTTGTTCGCCTGTTAAGCCTGTGTAGCTAAACATCCCTTTTTGTTCAACTAAGTAGTTGAAGTCAAGGTCTGGAAGTGCTTTGGTTAATTCGTCTTTCAAAATACGACGCATTTTAATAATACGTTCACGCATTTCTTTAACTTCATTTTGCCACTGTTGATTTAACGCTGAGTCATTCAAGACTTGGTCAACCAACCATGCACCTGTTGTAGGAGGGCTAGAGTAGATACGACGTACAGTTGCTTTCAATTGACCGAAGGTACATTGCGCAGATGCAGCATCATCACACACGAATGTCAGACCACCGACACGCTCACCGTAGAGTGAGAAAATCTTAGAGAATGAGTTACTGACAATAAAGTTTAAGCCCGCTTGGTCAAGTGCGCGAATTGCATAAGCATCTTGTTCCATGCCTTCACCAAAACCTTGGTACGCAATGTCCAAGAATGGAATAAGTTGACGTGCTTTTAGTACGGCAATCACTTGATCCCATTGAGCAGGGGTTAAATCTGCACCTGTCGGGTTGTGGCAGCAAGGGTGAAGCAATACCACGCTTTGTTCTGGTAATTGTTGTAAGCAAGACAACATACCGTCAAAGTCTACACCACGTGTTTCTGCGTCAAAGTATGGGTAGAAATGGGTCTTTAAGCCAGCACCATTAAAAATGGCAACATGGTTGTCCCACGTTGGTTGGCTTACCCAAACTTCAGAATTTGGGAAGTAATTTTTTAAAAAGTCAGCACCAACTTTCAGTGCACCAGAACCACCTAAAGTTTGAATCGTTACGGCACGACCACTTTGCACTGCTGGGCTATTTTCACCAAATAACAACGCTTGAATTGCATCGCGGTAAGGTTTGAAACCTTCCATTGGCAAATACAATTTGGTCTTGTTTTGCTTTGGCTCAAGACGCTTTTGCGCTTCCATGATTGTTTCAAGCTGAGGAACAATACTGTCTTCGTTATAGTAGAGACCAATACTTAAATTGACTTTACCTTCACGAGGGTCGGTATTGAACTGTTCCATAAGCGACAAAATTGGGTCGCCCGCATAAGGAGGGATATGTTGAAACATTAAAAAATCCTTGTTTGTTGCAGCTAGGGTCAAACTGTTCGCGCTTCGCATCGTCCAGTTAAAGTTGGTGATAACTTAAGCCGATTCACATGAGTTTTGCAAGACCAGTTTTATCCAATATGATTCTGGTCTTACATGGGGGAGGCATCGCCTTTATTCAATAGACTTATTCAAAAGAACGATCTGGGTTTAATATTAAATTTGCATTCATAGCTTTATATTTACGTTGCTTTATCCAATAAGCCACACTTAAACAGCCGATCCAAGCTGGAATCATATATACCGCGATACGCATATCAGGGGTTAGGCTCATAATCACTAAAATACCCAACATAAATACAATGCACAGATAATTGGTGAATGGATAAGCCAAACTTGGGAACAACGAGCTTTTTTGCTGCTGTTGCATGCTTTGACGGAATTTTAAATGCGTGATTGAAATGACAACCCAGTTAATCACAATAGCAGCCACGACTAACATCATCAGCAAACCAAAGGCTTTTTCAGGGAAGATGTAATTGAGTAAAACGCAGAGTGCAGTCACCAATGCAGAAATGAGAACCGCATTGACAGGAATCCCACGAGAATTAATTTTTTTAAAGAATTCTGGTGCATTGCCTTGTTCTGCCAAGCCAAGCAACATGCGGCTACTACAATAACTGGTGCCGTTATAGACAGAAACTGCGGCAGTTAAAATGACAAAGTTTAATGCGGTGGCAACGCCTTGGCTGTCGAGCGAAGCAAATACCATCACAAATGGACTGCCGCCTTGTGCCATTTGGTTCCAAGGGAATAGGGCTAACAGCACCACCAAGGTTAAGATATAGAAAATCAAAATGCGGTAGATAATCTGATTGACTGCTTTTGGCAAGGTTTGCTGCGGGTCACGTGCTTCTGCTGCGGTGATGCCGAACAGTTCAATACCACCAAAGGCAAAAATAATAGCTGCCATAGCCATGACTAAACCGCTGACACCATTTGGGAAGAAACCACCGAGTGCCCAAAGGTTGCTGATCGCAGCTTGTGAGCCTGCGCTACCCGTTGCCAGCAAGTAAGAGCCAAAACCAATCATGGCGACAATGGCGAGAATTTTAATAATGGAAAACCAGAACTCCATTTCGCCAAAGAGTTTCACGTGGAGCAAGTTAATGACATTAATTAAAATAAAGAAGCCAAGGGCGGACATCCAAGTTGGAATTTCAGGCCACCAGTATTGAACATAGAGTCCGACCGCGCTGAGTTCTGCCATACACACCAGAACATTCAGAACCCAATAGTTCCAGCCCGACATAAAGCCTGCAAAACGGCCCCAATATTTGTTGGCAAAATAGCTGAAAGAACCACTCACAGGCTCTTGGACTACCATTTCCCCGAGTTGACGCATCATTAAAAATGCAATGAGTCCAGCAATGGCATATCCCAGAATAACAGAGGGACCTGCCAGTTTGATAGATTGAGAGATTCCAAGGAATAGACCCGTACCGATTGCACCGCCTAGGGCAATGAGCTGGATATGACGGTTGGATAAACCGTGCTTGAGCTTACCGTGATCATTGTGTGACATATGATTATTCTCATCCTTGTCGTGTAATTATTTCCTAATAAATTACGTATATCATAAATTGATTAAAAAATAATATACAAGTGAAACACCTAATTATTTTTTATTTATCTTAAAAATAAGAAACTTAGGTGCTTATTTCTATCTGATGATCCCTATAAAACAGCCTTGTTTTTATAGTTATGCACCAAATATGAGCATTTATTGTAGCGAGTTCATCGGGGTTTTCTAGCCAAAAGTGTTGTTTAAAACAGCAGTTGAATGCAGTGTTTAACTGAACAAGAGACAACAAGAAATAATTAAATTATGAATAAAGTAATTAAATTATATATTGCGTAATTTTATAAATTCAGTATGATGAAATGAAATTGATACAGTTGTCGTAGTGGATTGGATGTTTACTTTTATTTAATTTGTTGATTTTTATAAAAGTAATAAATTTTCATCAATACGATCAAGTGAAGAGTGTAGAGAAAATAACAAGGATGACATCATCATGAACTCACAATTGAGCTGTTTTATTCCTGTTTCAGCCCATTCAGATTTCACCATTCATAATTTGCCTTATGGTATTTTTAGTCGTTGCAAGGAAGGCGAACGACGTGTTGGTGTTGCGATTGGCGAATGGATTTTAGATTTAGCTGCTTTAGAGCAGGCAGGCATTCTGCGTCTGAGTGAACATGAGTGCTATTTTAATCAGCCAAGTTTGAATAAATTTATCGAATCAGGTTCAAGTAACTGGCAAAAAGTACGTCGTGAATTACAAGCATTACTGGCACTGGATAATCCACGTTTACAGCATGATGTAGAATTACAGCAACAGGTACTCTATAAACAGCAAGATGCCATCATGCATTTGCCTGTACAAATTTCGGGTTATACCGATTTTTATTCTTCTAAAGAACATGCCACCAATGTGGGCTGCATGTTCCGCGATCCTAAAAATGCTTTATTACCGAATTGGAGCGAATTGCCTGTTGGCTATAATGGGCGTGCCAGTTCGGTGGTAGTGAGCGGAACAGAGATTGTTCGCCCATCGGGGCAAATCAAATTACCAGAACAAGAGCGACCTGTTTTTTCAGCGACACGTAAGCTGGATTTTGAATTAGAAACGGCTTTTATTGTCGGTAAACCGAGTCGTTTAGGTCAGCCGATTCATATTGAAGATGCTGAAGCGCATATCTTTGGTATGGTGCTCCTCAATGACTGGTCGGCACGAGATATCCAACAATGGGAGTATGTCCCTTTAGGTCCATTCAATGCCAAGACCTTCGCGAGTGCTATTTCGCCGTGGGTTGTTACCATGCAAGCTTTACAGCCATTTAAAGTACAAGGTCCTGTACAAGAGCCACGTCCATTGGCGTATTTGCAAGAAAGTGTCGAAAGTAGTTATGACATTCAGCTTTCGGTAGAAATCCAAACACCTCAAAGTGACAGTGCGGATGTAATTTGCCAAACCAACTTTAAATATATGTACTGGTCAATGGCACAGCAGTTAACACATCACACCATTGCAGGCTGTAATGTCAATGTCGGTGATTTGATGGGCTCAGGCACGATTTCAGGTACAGCCAAAGACTCTTATGGTAGCTTGCTTGAACTCACTTGGAATACAACGTCACCTTTGACTTTGACCAATGGTGAACAGCGTGGTTTCTTGCAAGATGGTGATACTGTCATCATGAAAGGTCATGCAGAAAAAGATGGCATACGCGTGGGCTTTGGTGAAGTGCGAAATACCATTTTGCCTGCTTTAAGTTTTGATTTTGCTGAAACAGTGCAGGTACAGCATGAAACTGTATAGCTATTTTCGCAGCTCAGCAGCGTTTCGTGTGCGGATTGCCTTAAATTTAAAAGGCTTAAGTTATGACACACAAGCGGTGCATTTGCTGAAGCAAGGTGGCGAACAACACTTGGCTGAGTACGCGGCAATCAATCCGAGTGAGTTAGTGCCAACTTTACTGGATCAGCAGTATGTGTTGACGCAATCACTGAGCATTCTTGAGTATCTGGAAGAAGCCTATCCAAAGACGGCTTTATTGCCTCAGAATTTACAACAGCGCGCGCAGATTCGTGCTTTTGCTCAGTACATTGCTTGTGAAATTCATCCTCTGAATAACTTAAGAGTGTTGCAGTACTTAGAACAGACGCTTGCCGTGAGTAATAGTGAAAAGACGGCATGGTATCAACATTGGATTAAGCTTGGTTTTCATAGCCTAGAGCAACAATTACAGCATTCTAATGGTAAATACTGTTTTGGCGAACAGGCGAGTTTTGCAGATTGCTGCCTAATTCCACAAGTCTATAACGCCAAACGCTTCCAAATTGATTTAACGGAATATCCAAAAATCCAGTCGATTTATACGCACTGTATGCAGTTGGCTGCTTTTCAGCAGGCTGCACCAGAACAACAAGCCGATTGGGAATAAAAAACAGAAAAAGGAGTTTGATTATGAGTTTTGCAATTAAAAAAATTCACCACGTTGCTTACCGTTGTAAAGATGCTAAAGAAACGGTGCAGTGGTACAAGACCATGTTGAATATGGACTTTATTTTAGCCTTTGCTGAAGACCATGTGCCGTCCACCAAAGCGTTTGATCCATATATGCATTTATTTTTAGATGCAGGTCAGGGCAATGTGTTGGCATTCTTTGAGTTGCCAACGCAACCTGAAATGGGGCGTGATGAAAACACCCCAGCTTGGGTGCAGCATATTGCCTTTGAAGTTGAAGACTTAAATGCATTATTGGCAGCCAAAGAACATTTAGAACAACAGGGTGTGAAAGTCCTTGGTATTACCAACCACGGTATTTTCCATTCGATTTATTTTTTTGATCCAAATGGTCACCGTTTAGAGCTGACTTATAACGATGTGCATGCTGATGAAAAAATCGCACGGATCACTGAAGAAATGAAACTGGAAATGCTGGATGAATGGAGCAAGACCAAACGTGCACCGCATCATACCCACTTTTTACATGAAGAAGAATTAGGTGCTTAAACCAATCTTCTGCCCCTTTAATTTTTACCCTTGACTGCATTTTTGACCGAATGCAGTTTTTTTTTGCTGTGAGTGATCGTCTGATGGGTTGCAAGATTTAATGTCATTCAAAAAGATGATTTCAGTTTTTTGTAAATCTCAGGCATGATGTCACGGACCAATGTGTCCTTGTGTAGTCACACAAAACTAAATAAATGATTGAAAAAATGACCTTTAAAGAGCGCGTCAATGGTTGAAGAAAAGTTATCGGGTGGAGTGCAATCGCTTGAAGTGGGATTGGCTGTGTTAAATGCACTGGTCGAGCATAATCAACCGATTATTCTCAAAGATCTATCGTACAAGCTGAGTATGCATCCAGCCAAAGTTCACCGCTATTTGGTGAGTTTAATTCGTATGAATTACGCCAAACAACTGGACGACGGTCAATACGCACTGGGTGATCAGGCTTGGCGTTTAGGATTGAACTGTATTCAACATACTGATGCTTTACAACAAGTCCAATCGATGATTTATGCCTTGCAGGCCAAGATTGGCTGTAGTATCCAAATTAGCAAATGGTCACCGCGAGGTCCTTTGGTGGTGCAGTCGATAGAGTCGAATCATCCGATTGCGATTGTAACCAAAGTTGGCTCAATTATGCCATTGGTCAACTCGGCATCGGGGCGGGTCTTTGCTTCATATTTGCCTGAAAGTGTTATTCGTCCTTTGATGCAGGAAGAATGGGACAAAGCGGCCTCTTTAGGCCTAGCGCTCAAACCTGCCAATTGGGATGAATTTACCCAATTGAAGCAGCAGATTTGCACCGAACAGATGGCTTTGGCGAAAGGGGACTTATTGGTCGGCATTAATGCGGTGGGTTTACCTGTATTTAATGCACAAGGTCAGATTGAGTTTAGCGTTGTCGCAATTGATAGTGAAACATTCCTACCGTTGCATATAGGCAGTGAAAAAGTTCAGTTATTGCAGCAAGAAGTGGCTGCGATTAATCGGTTTATTCAAGCCCGTTAAGATGACTTATGCTACATGCTAAAAAGGCGACTGAATTCAGTCGCCTTTTTTGTGAGTGAAACATGCTTAAATGGGTTCGCATGTTTCGCCCGCCTGTATTGGGGGGTAAATACGTTGCTTAAACTTGGAGTACCCCGCGACGGATTTGATCACGTTCAATCGATTCAAATAGCGCTTTAAAGTTTCCTTCACCAAAACCATCATCGGCTTTACGTTGAATAAACTCGAAGAATACAGGTCCAAGCATATTTTCTGAGAAAATTTGCAGAAGTAGTTTCTTCTCGCCATTTTGAGTTGAGCCATCCAGTAAAATACCGCGTTGCTGTAGCTCATCTGTCGGCTCGCCATGATTCGGCAAACGCTCAGGCAGCATTTCATAATAAGTATTTGGTGGAGGGGTCATAAATTTCATGCCGAGGGCTTTCAGTTTGTCCCAAGTACCAATCAAATCATCAGTAATAAATGCAATGTGTTGAATGCCTTCGCCATTAAAGTCGGCAAGGAACTCAGCAATTTGCCCATTGCCTTTATCTGAATCTTCATTCAATGGAATACGGATTTTACCATCAGGTGCGGTGAGTGCTTTAGAAGTTAAACCTGTGTATTCACCTTTAATGTCGAAGTAGCGAATTTCTTGGAAATTAAAGATTTTTTCATAGAAGTTTGCCCAATATTCCATGCGGCCTTTGTAGACATTATGGGTTAAATGGTCAATTTCATTGAGACCCGTTCCAATTGGGTTTCGTTCTACACCTTCAATAAACTCAAAGTCATTTTCATAAATGTCACGGTCAATCAGGAAAATGGGCATACCACCAATGCCTTTGATGGCTGGAATGTTGAGTTCCATTGGACCTGCTTGGCTGTAAATAGGTTCTGCACCTAATTCAATTGCTTTTTTAAAGGCTTTAGCTGCATCGCGTGTTTTAAATCCCATGGCACAAGCTGAAGGACCATGTTCTTTATAAAAAAAAGAGGCATAGGATTCAGGCTGGTAATTCAAAATAATGTTGATATTTCCTTGACGCCATAAGTACGCATTTTTGGATTTATGCTTTGCGACTTTGCTAAAACCAATGGTTTCAAAAATTGGATCGAGATCATTTTCCTTTGATACGAATTCAATAAATGCAAATCCACATAATTCTAATGGGTTTTCTAAAATATCCATCTTATTTCCCTCTTGTCATGCAAGGACGAGTCCAATGTTCAGGCGGTTTGGGATGTGAGGAACGATATAGAAAAACCCGCAGGTTTCTCAATCTTTAGCCAGGTACATGCTGTGGCATGACCAAGTTCAAACGTTCAATGACACATCCGGTGTGACTTCTATGATGGTGCTGGAATACCGCATCTTCACTCACTGTAGGGCTATTTTATTTTTACAGTGGTTTTCTCTGATGTTTGTGATATTCCCTTCACCGATCATCTATTTAACTGTGCTATTTGTGCATCAAAAAGGTGCACACTGGCTACTTTATGTTGAGAACAGCTTACTAAATCCAATTTAATTATGCAATACATAATTAAATTATGTTATTTGTAATTTTGTTGGTGCTTAATCTCATTCAAATTTGTGGAGCGTTTAAGGTTTGAAAAAACCTTTATTGCACATTACAACGCTTGAATTTGAATAAAATTTTTATAAATCAAAAACTAAAAAACATCTTTACGATAAGCTTCTCAAAAAAGTGCTGTTCGATTGGGCTTCTTTTCAAATCCTGAGTATTAAAGCCACAATGTCACTATTCGATTAAAGCATTTTTATCGAATATGTATAATGCATAATTATAAAAAAATGCAACAAAATTGTGCATTGTTGTTATTAAATGCACCGTAATGTGCACATGAAATTAAATAATGCATGATTTATGCTTGTTTCGCTTTGGCGAAAACATATGGATGTGATGCTAAGTTTTAAAAAATGTTGCCACATGATGATGTAAATAGCTGGATTTAATGAAATAAAAATGCTTATAAAATTAAATGGCGCATATTTATTTCATATTGGTACATAATTTGCATTAAATTTGTAAATTGTATGTCTTGGATTTTTTATGGACAACCAACCTTTATCAAATTCTGCCGTTTTGGCAACTCTCCCAGCACCGATGTCGCATTCGAAAGTAGAAGATATTGTGGCGCTCTTTATTGGCACCTTTTTATTATCGTTTGCAATTAATATCATCCAACAGGGCGGTATTATGACAGGTGGAACCGCAGGTTTAGCACTACTGCTACATTATGTATTTAATGTGTCTTTCGGTACTTTATTCTTCTGCATTAATATTCCATTTTTCTATTTAGCCTATCAGAAAATGGGGCTACAAGTGGTGCTTAGAACCATGGCTGCTATTGCTTTAGTTTCATGCTTTGCAGAAATCAACCCAACTTTTTTCAGCCTTGAAAACATTAATCCCGTCTATGCATCCTTGATTGCCAATATTATTTTGGGTGTCAGCTTTTTAATTCTGTTCCGTCATAAATCGAGTATGGGAGGCATCAATTTATTGGCGATGTTCCTGAACGAGAAATACAATATTTCTGTGGGTAAGTTCCAGATGTTTGTAGATATTAGTATTTTGATTGCATCGGCATTTTTTGTTGATTTTAGCTTACTGATGATCTCGATTATGGGAGCCGTGGTATTGAATTTAATTATTGCAATGAACCATCGTAAAGATCGTTATGTTGCTTAATTAAAGTACTTAACAGGGGAGTAGAGCAAATCGAATTTGTTTTTCTCGCCCTGTTTCTATAAAGTAGTTTGCAGACAAAAACGCGCTTTTTCAGCAGTTTGATAACAAAATTCTAGGATAGATGATGAGCGATGAACTGGACGATTACGATCGTAAAATTATTCAGCAATTACAGCAAAATGGTCGTTTAACCAATCAAGAGCTGGCAGAGTTGATCGGTCTTTCGGCGTCACAATGCTCACGTCGTCGTGCCACGCTGGAACAAAAAAAGATTATTACAGGCTACTATGCGCAAATTGCGCTGAAAGCAGATCCATCACCCATTACAGGTATGATCGAAGTTAGTATTCGTAATCATTATGATGATGGTTTTGAAAAGTTTCTGGAATTTATTTTGGATGAGCCGCGTATCCGTGATGCCTATAAGCTCACAGGTACATCAGACTTTTTACTTAAAGTGGCAGTGAAGAATCTGGATGAAATGTCGCAATTGATCAGTAAAATTTCTTCACATCAATTCCAGATCAATGATATTACGACTTCTATTGTGCTGGAAAAACTCAAAGAAAACTCGATTGTATTGTCCAATCCTGCAACAAATACAGAAGTGCTTTAAATCTCTGGTTAGGTTTTGTCTGATGTCAGGCAAAACCATTCAGTATGAAATCAATAGAAGAAAAACGATTCTTACGCTACAATTGAGCCTATTTTTGTCTCACCTGACAGTGGTATGCGGCGCGTAATTTGCGTGGGCATCGCTGTGTACAAATTGCAGATTTCCCTAATGTTCAAAGATCAATTATTGAAAGAAGTTCAGGCACGCCGAACCTTCGCGATTATTTCCCACCCAGATGCGGGTAAAACCACCATGACAGAAAAACTGCTGTTATGGGGTAAGGCCATTCAGGTGGCGGGTATGGTAAAAAGCCGTAAATCGGACCGTGCTGCAACCTCGGACTGGATGGAAATGGAAAAAGAACGTGGTATTTCGATTACCACGTCGGTGATGCAGTTCCCTTATAAAGATAAGATGATCAACCTTCTGGATACTCCAGGACACGAAGATTTCTCGGAAGATACCTACCGCACCTTAACAGCGGTTGACTCTGCACTCATGGTGATTGACGGTGCAAAAGGGGTCGAGGACCGTACCATCAAATTGATGGAAGTCTGTCGTATGCGTGACACGCCAATCATTTCATTTGTCAACAAAATGGACCGTGAAATCCGTGAGCCTCTAGAGCTGCTGGATGAAATTGAAAACGTTTTAAAAATTAAATGTGTTCCGCTCACTTGGCCAATGGGGACAGGGCGTGACTTCGCAGGGGTGTTTAACCTGATCGAAGAAAAATTCTATGTTTATAAAGCTGGTTTCGGTTCAACTATTACTGAAATTGAAGTACGTGATGGTTATGACCATGCTGACTTGCGTGAAAAAGTGGGTGAGTTGGCTTGGGCCGCATTTGAAGAGTCTTTAGAACTGGTGCAAATGGCGAATGAACCATTGGACCGTGAAGAGTTTTTGGCGGGTCGTCAAACACCTGTGTTGTTTGGTACCGCATTGGGTAACTTTGGTGTTGACCATGTGTTAGATGCATTTAGTAACTATGCGCCAGAACCGAAAGCACACCCAACTCAGAACCGTAAAGTAGAAGCGACTGAAGAAGGCTTCACTGGTTTTGTCTTTAAAATTCAGGCCAATATGGACCCGAAACACCGTGACCGTATTGCCTTTATGCGTATTTGTTCAGGCAAATATGAAAAAGGTTTAAAAATGAAGCACGTGCGTATTGATAAAGATGTGCGCATTAGTGATGCTTTGACCTTCCTTGCGGGTGAGCGTGAGCATTTAGAAGAAGCATGGCCTGGGGACATTATTGGTTTACATAACCATGGCACTATTCAAATTGGTGATACTTTTACTTCAGGTGAAAAACTGCAATTTACAGGTATTCCGCACTTTGCACCTGAAATGTTCCGCCGTGTACGCTTGAAAGATCCGTTAAAGTCGAAGCAGTTGCAAAAAGGCTTAAAAGAGTTGTCTGAAGAAGGCGCAACGCAAGTGTTTATGCCACAAAACAGTAATGACTTGATTGTGGGTGCTGTGGGTGTGCTTCAGTTTGAAGTGGTTGCATACCGTTTGAAAGAAGAATACAAAGTTGATTGTGTTTATGAGCCTGTAAGTATTAATACAGTTCGTTGGGTTTCTTGTGATGATGATAAGAAATTCAATGAATTTAAGAAAAAAGCACACGATCAACTTTCTGTTGATGGCGGTGGACACTTAACTTATCTTGCGCCAAGCCGTGTGAACTTGCAGCTGATGCAAGAGCGCTATCCAGACATCGTGTTCCGCAATACGCGCGAGCACTAAAGCAAATAAAAACAGCCTCTTTCTGGAGGCTGTTTTTACATGGTATTTCTTTTTATTGGGTGAAGTTGCTGTAAAAGCAGTTTAGTGTGTGGTCGAAATGAAGAACAACAAAATCATTCAAATGACTCTTTTGCTGTGTACAGGACTTTTTCTGTCCGCGTGTGATTCCTCGAAGCAGCCACAAGATGAACAACAAAAATCAGCAGCCTCGATTTTTCAGCAAGATAAAGCTGAAGTATTACCTTATCTGCATATCAAACAGCAGCCTGCCAAAATTGCTTTGCCTTTTTGTGAAACGAAAAATTGTATTGATATTGATATTCAAACGCTGGAAACCCAAGATCAGTGGTTGAACAGTTGGATCGCGAAAACCCAAGCTACGGTCATTCAAGATCAAATTGGCTTAAAGCAAAACATGAGTTTGCAACAAGCCATTAATGCTTATGTGAAAAAGTCCGATGAGTGGCAAGCAAAATACTCGAAGAATCCTGCCTACCAATTGGCACTGTATACTCGTATTGCTTACCAACGAAATCAATATGTGTTGTTGCAAGTGGGTGTGAACAGCAAACAAGAAGAAATCAAAATCGATGAGCGCTATTACTTTGCTGTTGCAGATCGAAAATTGCAGAAAGGTGTGTCCTTACTTGACATTGTCGAGCCAAAGCAGCAAGTTTATATGAATGATATTGTGCAAAAAGCCTATCAGGATTGGTTAAAGCAACAAACGCCAGAAGCACGACAAAAGGCACCGAAAAAATTGTATTGGGGGCAGGCAGATTGGTTTTTTGACAGTGAGGGTATTGGCTTGCATTACCGTAGTTTGCAAATTGTGGAAGAAGGTAAGCAACTGGACATTTACTTAAGCAAAGCACAAACGCAACAGGTTTTAAAAGCAGATATTTATAAAAATATGTTTTAGTTAACGTGATTGAAGCCCTGATGGGCGTGAGATGACGAGTGAAAACATGAATAAAGGTTTGAGTCAAATGACAATAAAGAAAGTAAGTTGGACTTTAAGTATATTGACGGTGGCCATACTGATGACTGCATGTCAGCCTAAAAAAGTTGAAAATGAGCAAGCAGAGACGGCGGCATCTTCAACACAGGCACAAGAGCAAGCGAGTCAATTGATTGGAGATTCGGAAAAATTACAACTCAATTTACCTGAGTGTGATGATAAGAATTGCCCAGAAATGACTATTGAGCGACTCAACAGCAATCAGCCATTTATTGATGCATATATCGATGCTGAGATTTTGAAAAAAGTTCAGCAAACTTTGTCTGTTTCTCCAGAGTTACCGACCGATCAAGCTGCCTCTACCGCTCAAGCGGCAGAAGTTACAGCATCACAAGCAGTGGTGCAAGCCAAGACAGTAAAACAACAGCTTGAACAACAATTGCAACCTTATACTCAAGCACTGTTAAAATTAGACCAAGAGATTAAAGCGCTCAGTTCGAGTCATAAAATTAGTGTGATGATTAAGCCGACCATTCTCAATGCCAAAGGACCATTGGTTACGGTAGTTTTAAACAGTAGTAGCTACTTGGGCGGAGCACATGGATCTTCTTCGCAGCAATACTATAATTTTGATTTAGAAAAGAAAAAATTAGTCAAATTGCATGAGGTATTGGCACCGAATCAATTGGCAGCACTTGAAAATCAAGCGCATGAAGCTTTTAAAACATGGGTGATTGAGTCCAAACTGGCGAATGATGTTTCAGAATACGAGCAGGCGTGGAAATTTAAGCTGAGCGATAATTACTATTTGAGTAAGCAAGGCTTGATTTTACAATATGGTGAATATGAAATTGGACCGTATGTGGTCGGATTGCCCCGCTTAACCATTCCATATGAGCAGTTGCAGACGATTCTAAAAAAACAGTATTTACCTGAGTTTGCCAGTGAAGCAGTTGCAAGTGCTGCCAGCGAGCCAAGTAAGTAACGGGCTTGAACATGCAGCCACGTTTATTTGATACCCATACTCATTTTGATGTTCCCGATTTTGATATAGATCGGGAACTACTAGCGTATCAAGCCAAAGCAGCAGGGGTGGAGGCTTTAGTCCTGATTGGTTTTGTAGCATCACGATTTTCGGACTTGCTGAATACCCAGCAATTTCTAACTCATTTATCAGAAGTACCGAAGGTTTATTTAGCACCAGGTTTACATCCTTTTTATATTGAACAACATCGACCAGAACATTTACAGCAACTTGAATCATTCTTACAGCAACATAATTGCATTGCTGTTGGGGAAATTGGGTTAGACACTTTTCTAGCCGAGCATAAGCAGCCTGAATTATTTGCCCAACAGCAGGATTATTTTCAACAGCAACTCGAACTGGCAATGCATTACCAAAAACCAGTGTTGTTACATATCCGTAAAGCGCATGCAGAAACACTGGCCTTACTGAAAAAGCAAAAATTTCAATTCGGTGGCATTGCACATGCTTTTAGTGGTGGTGTGGAAGAAGCCAAAGCCTTCATTAAACTGGGATTTAAAATTGGTGTGACAGGGCAAATCACCAATCCGAATGCGAAAAAACTGCATCGAGTAGTACAGGAAATTGGTTCTGAACATTTGGTATTGGAAACTGATTGTCCAGATATGACACCGCTTTGCTGTCAAATTTCAACTCAACAACGAACCCGCAATACTCCCGCCAATTTACCTTATGTATTAAAGGGTTTAGCACAGACTTTGCAGTGCGATGAAACTGACTTGGCAGAGCAAGTGTGGCGAAATACTCAACAAAGTTTGCGACTGCACAATTAAAATAAAGTTATGGGGAAATTACTAATCCACAACATTAAACAGGATGATTTGACCTACATTATAAAAGAACAATGGAATAAAAAATAATCATGCACGCCGGAGGACCCACCTATGGCAAAGTATAGTCAAATCAATAGTTTTAATGCCTTACAATCCTTTACAGTTGGTTCTAAAACTTATCAGATTTTTAGTTTGGCACAAGCCCAGTCACAACTGGGAGAACTGTCAAAACTCCCCAAATCACTCAAAGTCTTATTAGAAAATTTATTGCGCTTTGAAGATGGTGTAACGGTCAAAGCAGATGATATTTTGGCGATTGTGGAGTGGCAGCAAACCCGAAGCTCAGAACAAGAAATTCAATATCGTCCTGCGCGAGTCCTGATGCAGGATTTTACGGGTGTGCCTGCGGTGGTCGATTTAGCCGCCATGCGGGCAGCAGTCGCACAGGCTGGCCGTGATCCTAATCTAATTAATCCCTTATCTCCAGTCGATTTGGTGATTGACCACTCCGTGATGGTCGATCATTTTGCCAGTGGTCGTGCATTTGCTGAAAATGTTGAAATTGAAATGCAGCGTAACGGTGAGCGTTATCAGTTCCTACGTTGGGGGCAGTCGGCCTTTAATAACTTTAGCGTGGTTCCTCCTGGCACGGGAATTTGCCATCAGGTGAATCTGGAATATTTAGCGCAAGCTGTGTGGTTGGGGGAATCAGATGGGGAAACCTTTGCCTTTCCCGATACCTTAGTCGGTACAGATTCGCATACCACCATGATTAATGGTTTAGGTGTTTTAGGTTGGGGTGTGGGAGGGATTGAGGCTGAAGCGGCCATGTTAGGACAACCCATTTCCATGCTCATTCCTGAAGTGATTGGTTTTAAACTCACGGGCAAATTGCGTGAGGGCATAACGGCAACGGATTTGGTTCTTACCATTACGCAAATGCTACGTCAAAAAGGGGTAGTGGGTAAATTCGTTGAATTTTATGGTGATGGTCTGGCGGATTTGCCTTTGGCTGACCGTGCAACGATTGCCAATATGGCACCTGAATATGGTGCAACGTGTGGTTTTTTCCCAGTTGATGAAGTGACGCTTGCATATATGCGCTTAACTGGACGTACCGATGAGCGTATTGCCTTGGTTGAAGCGTATTGTAAAGAACAGGGCTTATGGCGCAATGCAGGGGATGAGCCTGTGTTCACCGATACGCTCAGTTTGGACATGTCGACGGTTGTGGCGAGTGTTGCGGGTCCTAAACGCCCACAAGATCGGGTTTTACTGGCAGATGTACCACAAACTTTTGATGCCTTAATGGAGCTGAGTTTAAAACCTGCTAAAGAAGATAAAGCACGTTTAGAAAATGAAGGGGGCGGTGGTACAGCAGTTGATGCACAAAAATCCAATATCACGCATGAAAGTGCATTCTGTGAAATTGATGGTAAACAGTATCCTTTGGTACATGGTGATGTGGTGATTTCAGCGATTACCTCCTGTACCAATACATCTAATCCAAGTGTAATGTTGGCGGCAGGTCTGCTTGCTAAAAAAGCCATTGAAAAAGGTCTACAGCGCAAACCTTGGGTGAAAAGCTCCTTGGCTCCTGGTTCTAAAGTGGTAACGGACTATTTGAATGCCGCAGGGCTAACGCCTTATCTCGATCAGTTGGGTTATAACTTGGTTGGTTATGGTTGTACTACCTGTATTGGTAATTCAGGACCTTTACCTGAACCCATTGAAGAAGCTATCAATTGTTATGATTTAAATGTCGCTTCGGTGTTATCGGGCAATCGTAATTTTGAAGGGCGGGTACATCCTTTGGTAAAAACCAACTGGTTGGCTTCACCTCCTTTGGTGATTGCTTTTGGTTTGGCTGGAAATATTCGTTTAGATTTAACCACCCAACCGATTGGATTGGGTATACATGGCGAAGCGGTCTATTTAAAAGACATTTGGCCAAGTCAGGCAGAAATAGACGAAGTGTTGCAGAAAGTGAATACAGACATGTTTCATAAAGAATATGCTGCGGTATTTGAAGGCGATGCCAGTTGGAAGGCGATTAAAATTCCACAAAGTCAGACTTATACATGGGACGAGCATTCTACCTATATCCGACATCCGCCATTTTTCGCAGATATTGGGCAACCCCTGAATTCATTACATAATATTGAACATGCGCGAATACTGGCAGTACTTGGAGATTCGGTCACCACGGACCATATTTCCCCAGCAGGAAATATTAAAAAAGACAGTCCCGCAGGTCGCTATCTCCAAGAGCACGGGGTTGAGCCGAAAGATTTTAACTCCTATGGTTCACGTCGTGGCAATCATGAAGTGATGATGCGTGGCACATTTGCCAATATTCGCATTAAAAATGAAATGTTAGGCGGAGAAGAGGGTGGTAACACTCTGCATATTCCAAGTGGTGAGAAACTGGCAATTTATGATGCTGCCATGCTCTATCAACAACAAGGGACACCTTTGGTGATTATTGCAGGCAAAGAATATGGTACGGGGTCTTCGCGCGACTGGGCAGCAAAAGGCACCAATTTACTTGGGGTAAAAGCCGTCATTGCTGAAAGTTTTGAGCGGATTCACCGTTCAAATCTGGTTGGCATGGGCGTGTTGCCATTGCAGTTTATGTCTGATCAGAATCGACACAGTTTAAATCTGACAGGACATGAAAGTATTTCGATTCTAGGTTTGTCGGATGATTTAGCACCGCATCAAACCTTTGAAGTGGAAGTGACTCGAACCGATGGCTCTCGTGATTCGTTCCCTGTGTTATGTCGTATTGATACGCTCAACGAAGTTGAATATTTCAAAGCAGGCGGAATCTTGCATTATGTGTTGCGTCATTTAATTGCAAGTTAGAATCAACCCTTATTCAATCATCATCTGCCAGAGTCTTTATAGCTAAGGCTCTGGTATCATTCACATATAAAACAAAATTTTAAGATCATTTGTATGTTGAAATTATTATTGGCAGGATGTGTATGCCTATTTCCTGTTTGGAGCCATGCAAATCCGCAGGCCCAGATATTAAAAGCACAAAAAATTACGCAGGGGCAGCGAGAAAGTATTTGTACTGAGCTTAAGATTTCCTGTGAGACTGCTGCCACATGGCAACTTTATCAGGTTCCGAATCAGCCTAAACAGCACTATGTAATTGCCAAATTGAAACTATTTGAGCTAGAAGAAAATGCGCAAAGTTATCAATTACGTAATTATTGGGATTTTTCAAATTATCAACCACTTACACAGAATCCACATTGGACTGTGGATGGCCCTGTTGCGCCAGAAGATTTACTCGATGAAAATGGTAAATTTGTTCGCACTGATGCTTTACATCTTTATCCCGTGTTATTTCCCATCAATGATAAAGATTACAGTATTGCTTTGATTCAACGTTGGGATGAGATGTACTCGGGTGGGGGCATGACGGAAGAAGTGGCGGACTTTTTACAGCTCAATACTCAGGGTCAATATCAACAGATTTTTCAGAATATACCATTTTCTGTCTCAAGAATGATTCGAGCCTGTTTTTCGGAACAAGATTATGCCCAGTCAGGGGAACATTGTCATGACTTAGAAAAATTGGTACTGAATATTGAATATCAACAAGCGAATACATGGCGTATGAAATATCACTATATTCGTACTTTGTCGCCATCTTCAGATCAACTGCCCATGAATCAACGTAAGACCTATGTATTGAATGCAAATAAAGCTGATGCAATCCAGCTCCCAAGTGTATGGACTGAATATTAATCCGCAACTTTTAAATTGAATTTGATAAAATGCTCGCGATAATTTTTCTGATTTGATCTCCCTATGACTGATTTACTCCTAGATGATGAATATGACCGCCGTTTTGCTGGCGTAGCTAAAATTTATGGAGAACCAGCATTTCAAGGGTATGAACAAAGCCATGTTATGGTGATTGGAATTGGCGGCGTTGGTTCTTGGGCGGTGGAAGCCTTGGCGCGCACAGGTATTGGTGAGCTGACCTTGGTCGATATGGATGTGGTTGCAGCCTCAAATATTAATCGTCAATTACCTGCGATGACCTCAACACTGGGCTGTGAAAAAATTGAAGTCATGGCAGAACGTTGCCGCTCGATTAATCCGAAAATTAAAATTAATTTGATTGATGATTATTTAACGCCAGACAATGTCAAAGAGTTGCTCAGCAATGCCCCTGATTTAATTTTGGACTGCATTGATGATGTCAAAGCCAAGTTAGCGCTGATGTTACATTGCCGTTTTAATAAAATTCCGTTAATTGTTTCGGGAGGTGCTGGCGGTAAGCTTGATCCACTAAAAATTCGAGTCGCAGATTTATCCAAAACTGAACAAGATCCGATGTTAGCCAAATTGCGCGCGCAGTTGCGTTCGAAAGGGATTTGTAAGAAACCTAAAGAAAAATTTGGAATTACCTGTGTGTATTCGATTGATAATCCATTTTCCAGCGCCGATGTTTGCCCAAGTGCTGGTTTACGCTGTGGAGGTTATGGTTCGGCAGTCGTAGTGACGTCTAGTTTTGCCATGATTGCAGTCGCAGAAGTACTAAAAAAATTAGATCACATCAAAGCGAAGTAACAAGGCTGATTTTAGGTTTAATTGGGCGACATAGATCAATATATTTATGTCACCCATAGCTGATAAAAAATTTAAATGAATAGAAAAAAGAAAAGAGTTTTTAAACTTATCAAGTTCTTAAAAGACACCTACGAATGAATATAGTTGAAGCATCGATAGAAATTAGTCTTGTAAAAAAGACCACTCGATAGGCTGTATGCTTTTTCCCGTTTGTTTCGCGATAAAATCATCGTAAAAATTGAGCAATAGAAGCGCACCGATGATGCCAATTAACACCAATATTTGTTTGGATAAACCCATTTTCTTTCTCTTATCTAAGCTACTTAAGCCCAGTCTAGTTAAATTAATTGATCTAATCTAATATAGAAAAAATAACTATTAATCTAATTTTGAGATGATAATGGCAACACTTAAGCAATTTAATTATCTGATTAACATTGTTGAGGAAGGCGGTTTTATCGCAGCTTCTGAAAAGTTATTCATTGCCCAATCTGCTTTGAGCCGACAGATCAAGCTTTTGGAAGAAGAAGTTGGATTTGAAATTTTTGATCGGGCTGATAAAAAAATAAAACTCACTAAAGCGGGGCAATTTCTTTATGCTCAGCTTAAAAATAATGTGCTGAACTTAGAACATATTATTGAGAATTCTAAAGATATCGCAAATGGGAAAAATCGACTCATTAGAATTGCACACTCAAGTACCGTTACAATGAGCTTGGAAAAAGTCAAAGTGTTTGACCAAGCTTCAAGGCACCTCAATGTGCATTTTGAGCTGAATACTTTATCTTCTGAAGATCAGGTTCTAGCGCTCAAGACGGGTCATATTGATGTCGGTTTTATTCGTCCCCCTGTTTTAAATCACCTAGATGAGTTACATGTAGAAAAGCTTTATCATGAGCCTTTGTATGTTGCCCTGTATCCAAGCCATATTTTGACGATGGAGAAAAGCATCAAAATTCAGCAGTTAAGACACGAAAAGTTTGTCTCGACACCGCATGCTGAACGGGGTGGGCTCAGTTATTTAGTCTCAAACCTCTGTCTCGGTGCGGGTTTTACACCTCAAAAAGCACCGATTCAGTCTCGTAAAGTGTCCCAACTTCAGTTGGTTGCCGCTGAGATTGGAATTTGTATTGTTCCCGAAGAATTTACTGATATTTTGCCTGAACAAGTGAGGCTCATTCCTTTAGAGGCTGCAAATAGTTTGTCCGATGTCGTAATGATTTGGAATAAAAATACAGATGAAGTGATACAGAAAAGTGCTGAATATTTACGACATCATTTGCAACGATGATCTCTAAAGATCATCGTTAGATTCACCAGATACCGAGTTTTTTAACAGAGTAAATCTTGAATTGTGATTAGACGGATTGTTCTCGTAAATAATCCTCAGTTCGTTTCATCGCTTCTTTAATGTTGATGATTGCATTTTCTACATCAGCAAATGTTTTGGCATTGCCACCGCTGAGTGCCTGACGCCACTTGCGTGCACCTGGCAAGTTCTGGAATAAACCGAGAATATGACGAGTCAAAATTGACAAAGGTGCACCTTCAGCCATGCGTTTCGAAATATAAGGCAGCATTTGCTCCATAATTTCAAAACGGTCTGGTGCATCCAGTTGCCAAAGTTGTCCAAGTTCTGCCAATAAATATGGGTTGTGATAGGCTTCACGACCAATCATGACACCATCTACATGCTGTAAATGTTGTTCTGTTTCGGCAAAGGTTTTAATTCCGCCGTTAATTTCAATAAGTAATTCTGGGCGTTCCTGCTTGAGACGATAGACATCTTCATAACGCAGCGGAGGAACCTCACGGTTTTCTTTTGGAGATAGACCCTGCAATAACGCAATACGCGCATGCACGATAAAATTATCACAACCTGTTTTAGCGACTGTATCGACAAAATGCAGCATTTCTTCATATGAGTGCATGTCATCAATGCCGATACGATGTTTTACGGTGACAGGAATATCCACTGCATTGCGCATTTCAGCAATACATTCTGCGACTAAGTCAGGCTCTGCCATTAAACATGCGCCAATCTTATTGTTTTGTACGCGGTCGCTTGGGCAGCCAACATTCAAGTTAATTTCATCATAGCCCCAGTCTTGCGCCATTTTGCTACAGGTTGCAAGGTCTTTGGGGTTTGAGCCACCGAGCTGCAAAACAATTGGGTGTTCTTTATGGTTAAAGTCAAGATGGCGTTTGGCATCACCAAAAAGAATGGCACCAGTAGTGACCATTTCGGTATATAAAATCACATTAGGGTTAAATAAACGCGCAAAAAAACGGTAGTCTTTGGTTGTCCAATCCATCATCGGGGCAACACTGATTCGCGGAGATTGAGTGTTTTCAATGTTTTTGTTAATAGTCATTAAAAATCATACCTTTAATCTGTATTTCGCAACCTGCGAGAATCTATGTAAACCTATATTTAGGTGGGTGGGTCAGTTTGGATTTACACCATAATCAAAACAAGCTGTGGTGTAAATTATAGGATCAATGACAGCAAGGAAAGGCACGGATAATAAATTGAACTATCGTGCTACGATCCGAATCAATATCGGAAGAGCTTTCCTACTTTTTTGAAAATGATAGATTTCATTCAAAAACATGGGTTGAAAACTTCGTTAAGAAACGAGAGGTCGAAATTTAAAAACATCCTGATATTTTGCTTGGCAAAGAAAAGCTGATTGATTTGAATTGATCAGATGCCATAGGTAAATATTGGGATGAAGTCAGGAGCGATTACGAAGAACGAAACGCTATTCTTTGCTCTTAATCAAGAAGCTGCCAATCGCGCGCAATATTATCACAAAAATAAAATCTGTACATTTCGTTGAGTAGGTTGCTTTAAGAAAGGGAGACATTCTTATATGGAACCTATTGCGACTAGTACTCAGTAATATGAGCTTTTACATGTTCGTACTGTACTTTCTTATGTCGTTATTATGTGGGAGCGTAGAACGCTATTTCTGAGAATGAAAATGCGAGTCAACAATTTGAATAACTGATTCAAGCCAAGAAGTAGATGGCAGAACGGACAATATGTAAAGTGGCTTCAGTAATGTTGAAAAGTGCGAGACTTCTCGCAGTTTAAATAGCAAGGCTTTAGTCAAATCATACCCTGAATATTTCAGTCAAGTTTCACGTCAAAACAGGATTCAAGGTATTTGAATATCTATATTGATCTTGATTAAAACAGATTTAGCCTAAGTAGAATACAAAATTCCACATCAAAAACTCCATGCCTGTGTATGAGATTTTTGACATCTATTTAATTTTACTCAATCGATTACCATTCTTTTGGGTGGTTTTTATCTGTTTAAAATTTGATATTTTCTAAAAAACATGTCCTGTGCCAAATAGGTCAATATTCTAAAATGTCACTCAAATGGAATGAGTATATTTAGGATATCTTGCATCAATATGGGCTAGGCAACATCACATCTGGATGATGAATATGGCAATAAGTTGATAATGCGTTTTTTGTGTAGTCAAAATCTCGATCAGTTTTTATCGCAAAGCAGAATTCTTGATGAATTCAACGTTATACGCTAGCCAGCTTTATCGACTACGTCGATTTAATTCATTTCAGTACCTTTAAAGATTATCGCAGGTTTAGGGATGACAAGATGCGCATAATACCGATACAGGCAGCTTCCCCGCGGCTAAGAACAATACAAGTACAGGGGCAAACCTACCGTTACCATGTGATGGTTAAACCCTCAGGTGCACAGTGTAATTTGGACTGCAGTTATTGCTTTTATTTGCATAAGCAAGACATGTTACATCAACCAAAAACTCCACGTATTGCAGAGTCCATGCTTGAGTTACACATTAAGCAATACATAGAAGCTCAAACAGGCAACGAAGTAGTTTTTAGCTGGCAGGGTGGCGAACCGACCTTAATGGGCTTAGGCTTCTTCCAACGTATGGTCGAATTACAAAAAAAATATGCTAAACCCCATCAAACGATCGAAAATGACTTACAAACCAATGGCATCCTACTAGACGAAAACTGGTGTGTTTTTCTGAAGAAAAACAATTTTCTGGTGGGATTATCCATAGATGGCCCCGCAGACCTGCATGACATCCATCGCTACAACAAAGGGGGCAAACCAACACATGCCAAAGTCATGCACGCAGCGCAATTACTCCATCAACACCATGTACTGTTTAATGCACTCTGTGTAGTCAATCGAGACAACAGCAAAAAACCACTTGATGTCTATCGCTTCCTACGTGACCAAGTACAACCCCACATGATCCAGTTTATTCCGGGCATGGAAAGTGCCCAGTTTCAACACACTGCACCAGGGTATTGGAACCCGAAAGACCTTCCGCAACTGGGCAGTACAGCAGCCCAACCAGGTACAACCGATTCCGTAGTAACGGATTGGTCGATTGCTGCGGATGACTGGGGCATATTTCTTTCCACCGTGTGGCAAGACTGGTTAGCGCATGATTTTGGACAAGTATTTATCGACCAGTTCGAAAATGTGATTTCCATGATGTTCGGCTATGGTGCACAGAAATGCGTGTCTGGACAAATCTGTGGCAAATCCTTGGCGATAGAACACAATGGTGACCTATTTTCCTGTGACCACTTTGTTTATCCAGAATACAAGCTGGGCAATATCCAAGAGATTCATCAAGGTGATTTAGTCTTTTCAGAACGACAAAAGAAATTCGCCTATGCGAAGTCAAATAGCTTACCTGAATACTGCAAAAAATGTCCGTATCTTCAACTATGTTGGGGAGATTGTCCGAAAGACCGTTTCTTAAAAACGCCAGAAGGAGAAGTGGGCCTTCATTACCTATGTTCAGGCTTAAAGAAATTTTTTCATACCGCAACGACATCGAAGCATGACATTGCGAAACGTTTACAACCACATTAGAAAATCTGTTGTAACTCATGGGGCGGGATTTAGCCCTTATATGCTGAACCATCAAATCGTTGTCTGCATAAAACGGTTTGAAAATATGTTTTTAGTTTCAAAAATCTGTTAAGGAAAACACATGCGTAAAAATATTATTTCACGTTGCATCGCTTTGGCTGGCGGAGCCTTGCTTTCAACAGCTCTCGTGGCAAAACCACCCAATATTTTGGTGATTATGTCGGATGATGTAGGCTTTACCAACGTCAGTGCGTATAGCCATGGTGTAATGGGATATAACACACCAAATATTGATCGAATTGCCAAAGAAGGCATTATGTTTACCGATCATTATGCTCAACCCAGTTCAACTGCAGGCCGTGCAGCATTTATTACAGGACAATATCCAATTCGTAGTGGTATGACTACCGTTGGTCGTCCTGGTTCTCCATTAGGCATTCAAGCTACCACACCAACTTTGGCAGAAGTACTCAAGCCATTGGGTTATATAAGTGGTCAGTTTGGTAAAAATCACCTAGGTGATCGTAATGAACATTTACCAACCGTGCATGGTTTTGACGAGTTCTTTGGGAACTTGTACCACTTAAATACAGAAGAAGAACCAGAGCAGTTTGACTATCCAAAAGACCCAGAGTTCCATAAAAAATATGGTACACGTGGTGTTCTTCACTGTTATGCATCAACAACAGATGATGAAACCACAGACCCTCGTTTTGGGAAAATGGGTAAACAAAAGTGTGAAGACACGGGGGCACTTACGCGTAAACGCATGGAAACTGTGGATGATGAATTTATCGCAGCCAGTGTTGATTTCATGAAGCGCAGTAAAAAATCGGACAAGCCATTTTTTGTATGGTTAAACCCAAGCCGTATGCATATGTATACACATTTACGTGATTCTCATCGCTATTTAGCCGCGAAAGCAACATCTGAAGATGATTTGTATGGAAGCGGTATGATTGAACATGATATGCAAGTAGGGCAACTGTTGGATGATATGAAGAAGATGGGTGTATTAGATAACACCATCATTGTTTATACCACAGATAATGGTCCAGAACACAGTGCCAAAAATCATGGTGGTACCACACCTTTTCGTGGTGAAAAAATGACCACATATGAGGGTGGTGTGCGTGTGCCTACGATGGTTCGTTGGCCTGGGCATATTCCTGCGGGTCAGGTGAAAACTGGGATTCAAGCCAATATGGATTTGTTTACGACTTTGGCAGCCGCAGCGGGTGATTCAAATGTGGTCGAAGAAATGAAAACCAAGCGTAAGCAATATATTGATGGTGTCAATAATCTAGATTATTGGACCGGTAAGTCTGAGGAAAGTAAGCGTAATAATTTCCTGTATTACCATGAATCAACACTGCGTGCAGTTCGTATTAACCAGTGGAAGGTACATTTCGAAACCAGCGAAAACTATTACGATAGTTATCAAAAGCAAAAATTCCCAATTATGTACAATTTGCGTCAGGATCCATTTGAGTCATTTGATAGCACACGAGACCGTTCGGAAATTATTCAAAGCAAGCAATGGATTTCTGAACCTTTACAGGCATTGATTGGAGAACATATTAAGTCATTGATAGATTATCCACCTGTACAAAAGGCAGCAACGTTTGATTTTAGTGAGCTAATTAAAAATATGCAGGCAGCGAAGAAGTAATTTGCAGAATGAAAAATAGTCCAGTTTGCTGGGCTATTTTTTAGATTTTTTCATTGTTAGATCCATTCCTTTATTGAACGCATCAATACTTGTTTTTTGATTGAGCACGGTCTTCAAATTGGTTATGGTTAATAGAAGATAACAATAAAGAAATGGAGACGGATATGTTAGTACTCGAAGAAGTTTTTAAAAATAAAAAAGCAGAGCATTCCGAAGCCTTTAATTTACGACTGCATCGTGGGATCAGTTGGTTTAAAAAAGCAATGCTGCTTGATGATGATTTGGATTTAAAATTTATCAGTTTATGGATTTCGTTTAATGCTATTTATGCTCGTGAAGGTACAGCATTACAACCACAACAAAGTATGAAGCAATTTTTAACCGCACTGAGTCAGTTAGATCATGAGCACAAGGTTGAGTATGTGTTTGAGCATAAAGCTAAGCAAACTCTTCATTTAATCTTAGATAATCCTTATATTTATCAAGGATTCTGGGACTATCATAATCATAAAATCAGCCAAGTATCTTTGAAAACTGAATTTGAAGCTGAGCAACGAGTCGTGCATCAAGCCCTACAGGGTAGAAAAACTGCAGAGATTTTATCCTTTCTTTTTGCTCGCCTAAATACCTTACGTAATCAAATTTTACAGGGTGGAGTCAGTTATAACAGTGTAGTAAATCGACGTTATATTGCAGATGGTTGCAGTATTTTGTCGATACTGATTCCAATCTTTATGTATATCTTACTGGAAAATGCAGAACAGTTAGATACTGAGAAACCTTTCTATCCTGTTATGCAGGTCTCCTAACTAGATTGTGTCGCATGAGTTGATATTATCTATAACGATATGGCCAACTCATGCAAAAGGCTTAAGGCTGAAAGGTTTCATGTGGACTGAGTGGTTTGTTACAGCTGAGCAAATCAATCAGTGCAAAGATAGCCGCTGCCACAACCAACAAAATACCAACCAGGCAACTCATGCTCCAGCCACCATGATGCCAAGCATAAACGCCTAATGCCGAACCACAGGCTCCGCCAATAAAATACATGGTCATATAAATGGAGTTAATGCGAGATTTGGCATCTGGACGAATGCGGAAAATAATATTCTGGTTACTGCTATGCACCACAGCTAAGCCTAAGTTAATTAAACCATAGCCTAAAATATAACTGATGAGGCTATGTCCACCTAAATATAGGAAATACCAACTGACGGCCATAATCGCGCAACCTGACCAAGTGAGCACGGTGGTATAACCCTGATCTGCTAATTTGCCAACATATTGTGTGGACAGTGCTCCAAATACACCAATCAGTGGAATGACCCCAACCAGTACATCGGGGAGTTGATAGGTTTTAGAGGTCAGCAACAACGCGATGGTTGAAAATAAAATGCTCATGGCTGCAAAGACAAAGCCACCAATTAAAGAACGTAATATGAGACGACGTTCTTGCTGTAATAACAGCCCCATCGACTTAAAGACTTGCGGATAGCTCATTTTAAAAGACATCACATAAGGTAAACGTGATTTCAATAAAAAAGCCAAGATTAAGGTCAAAATACCGCTCAGTGCATAAATCAGTTTCCAGTGAAATAGGTTGGACACGAGCCCCGCTAAACTGGTCGAAAGTAATAAGCCAACCAATAAACCACTCATAAGGAAACCAATGACTTCACCTGTTTTTTCAGGTTTTACCGCCATCGTCGCTAAAGGGATCAGTACTTGGGCTGCGACGGAAAATAGTCCGACGATACTGGTACCCAACCACAGCATAGGTAGGTTGATGGCAAAGGCACAAATAAATAAACCGATTGCCGCGAAGAACATGAGTAACGGAATAAATTTGGTTTTATTGACCATGTCGCCAATCGGAACAATCAGCAATAACCCTAGTGCATAAGATACTTGGGCAAAAGTAACGGTTAAGGCCACTTGTGACTCAGGCACATTAAAATATTGTTGAATTGAATGGATGAGGGGTTGGCAATAATAGTTCGCACCTGCACAAAGACCACAAGCAACTGCCATGAGCCACAGTAGCGGTTTGTCTTGGCTAATATCACGTGGAGAATTCATAAAGTTCCTTGGCTTGTTCGGTTAATTGCAATAAGCGGTTGCTTCAATTTCAATCAGCATTCCTGGTATGGCAAGACACGGAACAGGAATCAGTGTGCAAGCAGGAAAGTTATGTTCTTTCCAGCGCTTTTGTATTTCCTGAATTAAAAACTGATGTTTCTTAGGGCTATGGTCAACCACTAGAACTCTTAAAACAGCAATATCTAAAAATGAAGCATCGGCATGTGCAAGTGCAAGCTCTAAATTGCTCATGGCTTGACACAATTGCTCTGCAAAATCTTGAGATAAATGTCCTCGTTGGTTTTCACCACCTTGTCCTGAAATGTGAAGTATACGTGAAAAGTGTCTAACTTCAGCCATGTGACTATAGGCAAAAGGGCGCGGATTATAAAGTTTTTTAGGGTTAATTAATTCAAATGGTGCAGGTGATGCGGCATGTTGCATAAAAAATTCTACCTATGTTTGATTTTTGTTAGTATCAAAGCTCAAGTTAACTTGAGGTCAAGCTTTTATGGAAGAAAATCCGCAGACAATGTCATCGGCACAGCAGTGGTTGAGAATTGGTGATTTGGCAAAGCGCAGTGATGTCAGTGTTGCTGCTTTACGTTTTTATGAAGAAAAAGAACTGATTTGGAGTGCGCGAACTTCGGGCAATCAACGCCGTTATCAGCGTTCTATGTTAAGACGTATTGCCATTATTAAAGCAGCACAGCAAGTCGGCATTTCATTGCAACAAGTGAAGGTTGCCTTTTCAGCATTACCGAAACAAGGAAATGCCACCAAGCAAGATTGGCAGCAAATGTCACAGCAATGGCAAACCCAGTTAGATCAGCAGATTGTGCATTTATTACAACTGCGACAACAATTGGATTGGTGTATTGGGTGTGGTTGTTTATCCTTAGAGCAATGTCCGCTGCGTAACCCGAATGATGTGTTGGCGGAAACCTCAGCAGGGGCACATTTTCACGAGCTATTATTGAAGATGAATAGTGAAAACACAGAATGCTCCCTTTCTCCAAAAGACGATGCTTTTCAGTGAAAACCTTGCACGATTACTGATGTTAGCAGGTATTAGTTGGCAAGCTTTTTCTTGGATAAGGTAATCATCATAATTCCGACAATATTGAGTAAACAACCGATCCATTGCCAAAAATTCAAATGTTCATTTAAAAAAGCGACTGCCAATAAAATGGTCAGGATAGGGCCAACCGATGCAATCATGGCAGATTGAGCCGCCCCAAGCCGTGCAATACTTTGCATCAGGAGTACAGTCGGAACGACGGTGACAAAGAAGCCCAGTGCCAAACCATACCAAAGTACGCCAACAGGAAGTTGTTGCACCAATAATAGAGGATGAGGAGTAACCCAAAAAAATTGTACCAGTGTGCCAAGGCAAGCGGTTGTTAAAGCCAGACCTGTAAAATTCCATGAGCCAAATTTTTGAATCAGCGGGGGGGTTAGTAATAGATAGGCAGCAAAGGCAATTGCGCTGGCAAAAACAAGGCTTGCACCCAGCCAGAAATGTTCTTGAACAGGCGCATGTTGTTGCTCCTGAAGCATCACCAAAACAGTCCCTCCGTAACTGAGCACAATGGCGAGCATACTTTTGACCGAAAGTTTTTGGCGATACAGCACACAAGAAGCCAATACAGTTAAAGTAGGGTAGAGGAATAAGATAATGCGTTCTAAAGACGCACTGATATACATTAAACCTAAAAAGTCCAACCAACTGGCAAAGTAGTACCCCATCAGGCCTGCCACCATGAGCAGCCCCCAATCTTTTGCTTGTAAGCCTTTGCTCTTTTCTCGGTTAAACCAACAGATCAGTAGAAAAAATGGTAAGGCGCAAGCCATTCGAAGCGCCATCAAGAGTGTAGCATCCACCAAAGGTGATAAGGCATAAGCTTGTTTAATAAAAATCGCTTTGCTACTGAATAAAAATGCTGCACCAATCGCAAACAAACTGCCAAGTTGGGTGCGAGATAAAGAGAGATTCATGAAATTTAACTTTTTAAAAAGATAGGATGGCTACCGATATGCAGTATAGGCTTTTGGGCTGAAAGAGAAAAATGCAAAAAAATGATCAATCCTCATACTCTTTGGAATGAAAAGACAAAAATACATAGGATAAAGTTATATAAATACAGGGCTGTTTTTGCTTCAGAATTGCATAAATATCCAAATACTTTTGCTTTGGTGAAAACTTTCTATAGATACATTTGGATTTTGACTAAGCTGAAAAGAAGATTCTAACGTAATATGAATAATAAATGACCTAAAATAGTGCAAAATATGTCGAATGAAACATATTGCATCATCAGATTAAATGATTTGAAAAGTTTTTTTGAATTAAATTTTCTGCATTATCCGACTTTGGTCATATTTCATATTTATATTAAGAATGAGAAAGCACAAAGGGAAAGCTGCATTTATAGAGAGTCTAATGAGGAGACAAAATTTGAAAATTTCTGCTTAGAATTTATACCATTAAAAAGGTTCGAGATTGACCAAATTGTCATCTCAGTCAATTTTGCAGAGAAAAACTTAAAAATACCTGAAATTTGTATAGTCTCAGGACGATTTTCTTCACAGGGGATGAACAGGAAATTTTGTCAGAAAAACCACTTGTTGTGGTCTAACGCTTATGCTTTTAAAAAAACAAACAAGATTCTGACCCATGAAATAAAACACGAGCCAATTGAACACAGACTCGGTTTTACAATGTGCTGGGCAAAACCGAGGAATGATATATCGAATAATTATTTTTATGAATCATCAGTTCAAAATGAGGGTATTTATTAAATAAATATTGGGTGGTAATTTAAAAAAGTTCAATTAGAATCCAAAATTCAACAAGAACACATCCAGAGGGAACATCGTTTCTAACGGTGTTTACTAGAGAAATTTAGCTTGAGGAACGCTCATGCAGATCGGAATCCCTACCGAAACTGTCGTCGGTGAAAATCGTGTAGCTGCTACGCCAGAGACAGTAAAGAAATTGATCAACGCTGGTCATAGTGTGGTCATTCAACGTGGCGCTGGTGTAAAGGCTGCTTATATTGACAGTGCTTATGAACAAGTCGGTGCTAAGATTACAGATGATGCCTATGTGGGCAGTCAGATGATTTTGAAAGTTCGCGCTCCTAAAGGTGAGGAAATTCAAAAGTTAGAGCCAAACACCACTGTAGTTGCAATGTTTGACCCTTACCGCAATACCGAACTAGATCAATTTGCATCGCAAAACGTGTCTGCATTTGCATTGGAATTATTGCCTCGTACTTTATCTCGTGCGCAAAACATGGATGTATTGTCTTCTCAAGCCAACCTTGCAGGTTATAAATCTGTACTTTTGGCGGCGGCAGAATATCAACGTATGTTCCCAATGTTAATGACCGCTGCGGGTACGGTTAAACCAGCTCGTATCGTGATCATGGGTGTAGGGGTTGCGGGTTTACAAGCGATTGCAACTGCAAAACGCTTAGGTGCGGTTGTTGAAGCGACCGATTTGCGCCCAACTGCAAAAGACCAAGTAGAGTCTTTAGGTGGCAAATGGTTAGACGTACCAATGTCTGATGAAGAAAAGCAAAAAGCTGCAGATGCTGCCAAGAATGGTTATGGTTGGATGCCGGGTGAGCAATACATTAAAGACCAAGCTGCGATTGTCGATAAAGCGGTTTCTAATGCCGATATTGTGATTACAACTGCACTCTTACCAGGTCGTGATGCGCCGCGTCTTATCCGTGCCGAAACTGTTGCCAAAATGAAACCAGGCTCTGTCATTTTAGATATGGCAGTTGAAACTGGCGGTAACGTTGAAGGTTCTAAAGTTGGTGAGACAGTGATGACTGAAAATGGTGTGAAAATTTTGGGTGTCCCAAATATTCCATCTACAGTGTCGACTGAAGCTTCAGCACTTTATGCACGTAACGTTTTCAATTTTGTCGAAACGTTGTTTGATAAAGATAAAAACTTTGTCTTAAATCAAGAAGATGAAATTCAAAAAGCCCTATTGGTCACTCATGGCAGCCAAGTGTTGTTGAAGCGTGCGTAAGGAGATTTTTCATGGTTGAAACAATTACTATTTTTGTCCTTGCTATCTTCGTAGGTTATTACGTGGTGTGGGGCGTAACACCGGCGTTACATACTCCGCTTATGGCAGTAACCAATGCGTTGTCATCGATCATCGTGGTGGGTGCAATGATTCAAACTGTGGGGATTCCTGCAATTGGTGTTGATGCGAATGTTGCATTCCAAAGTGTAAATGTTGTGAGCATTCTTGGTGCAATTGCAGTGTTCTTGGCAAGTATCAATATTTTCGGTGGCTTCGCAGTAACCGCACGTATGCTTGAAATGTTTAAGCCAAAGCAAAAGAAAAAAGAGGGCTAATATATGGAATTTATTCGAGACTATGCGGATTGGTTCTACCTGATTGGTGCTGTCCTCTTTATTTTAACGTTACGTGGTTTGTCTGGTCCAAAAACAGCGATTCAAGGTAACCGTTATGGCATGATCGCAATGGCGATTGCTGTTGTGACCACCTTCTTCGTGGCCGACCATCCTGTAATTTGGATGATTGGTGGTGCGATGGTACTCGGTGCAGTCGTAGGTATTGCTCGTGCACGTACCGTTCCAATGACACAAATGCCAGAAACAGTGGCATTAATGCACTCATTGGTGGGTCTGGCGGCGGTATTGATTGCGATTGCTGCAATCTTGCATAACAACCAATTAACAGCATTGTTTGCTGAAAATGAAGCTGCTTTAACGGCTGCGGGTGTACAACATGCTCACATGAGCAAAGTTCATTTATTTGAATTGTTCGTGGGTTGCTTTGTGGGTGCGATCACATTTACCGCATCAGTATTTGCATATGGTAAGTTGGCTGCGAAAAAGTGGGCAAAAACCATTTCTGGTGCATGGGTTAAACCTGTACAGGCTCTCATTTTCATTGCAATGTTGGCGTGTGGTATCTACTTCTTTACAACGGGTAACATGGCTGCATTCTGGGCGATGACAGCACTTGCACTTGCATTCGGTTGGGTGTGGATTGCACCAGTCGGTGGTGGCGATATGCCAGTTGTGGTTTCGCTATTGAACTCTTTCTCTGGTTGGGCAGCAGCAGGTATTGGTTTTACGCTTGAAAACAATATGTTGATCGTTGCAGGTTCATTGGTTGGTTCTTCTGGTGCGATTCTGTCTTACATCATGTGTAAAGCGATGAACCGTTCAATCATCAACGTATTGTTTGGTGGTGCGATGGGTGGTGCAGCAGTTGCATCAGCAGATAAAGGTGAGCAAGTTCAACGTAACCATCGTTCTGGTTCAGCAGATGATGCAGGCTTTTTGATGTCAAATGCGGACAGCGTGGTGATTGTACCGGGTTATGGTATGGCGCAAGGTCGTGCGCAGAATGCGGTAAAAGAGTTGTGTGAAATCTTGAAAGAACAGGGTGTAAAAGTTCGCTTTGCGATTCACCCAGTTGCTGGTCGTATGCCTGGTCACATGAACGTACTGTTGGCAGAAGCAGATGTGGCGTATGAAGACATCTTGGAAATGGATGAAATCAACTCAGACTTCCCAGCAACTGATGTGGTATTAGTAATCGGTGCGAACGACGTAGTTAACCCAGCAGCGAAAGATGATCCAAGCTCGCCGATTTATGGTATGCCGATTCTTGAAGCTCACAAAGCACGTACCATTATGGTGATCAAACGCTCTATGGCGACAGGTTACGCGGGCTTAGACAATGATTTGTTCTACAATGAAAAAACCATGATGGTCTTCGGTGATGCGAAGAAAGTGGTTGAAGATATGACCAAAGCCATTAATGGTGGCGGACACTAAATGAAAGTCTCAAGTCCCTCTTTTATAAAGAGGGATTTAGGGAGATTAAAACCATCCTTCGGGGGTGGTTTTTTTATGCCTGAAATTCAGTCTTTATAGGGTAAGCCTATGATTTATTTTTATATTAAGTTTTTTGGTAGGAATGAATGAGGGAGTATTGAGTGCATCATCTACTACTTCTATGGACTAAGTGAAATGTTTAAAGCCTTTTGTTTGTAATATTTGTTTGACTAATTTTAGGTACTGGTGTTCTTTAAGGTTGATTAAAAAGCGATCAAAATGTAAAGGTAAGTGATTTAAATGACGAAGAGGTTTGATGGTCTGATGTAACTGCGTAGAGATTTATCGGCAGTATAACGCATGTGAATTTATCTGTTTGTATATTCTCTCATGTGATCAAGTTAGGTGCGCCAATCAAGTGCGAGAGGTGACTTATGTTATTTATAGTGAATTATAGTATTCGCCCTGAAAATCGTAATGCCGCAATGGAGCGATTTTTGAAAACAGGAGGAACAGCACCTGCGGGCATAAAAATGTTGGGTCGATGGCATGCCATTGCACAGCTCTCTGGTGTTGCAATTATTGAGGCAAATGATGCTGAGTTGATCCAGCAATGGGTGTTAGAATGGAATGACCTACTTTGTATGCAGATAGTGCCTGCTTTAGTGGATGAACAAGCAGCACCATTGATGATCGCTGCACTCTCCAAGTAGGGTGTATTGTTATCCTTGATTGATCTGATGAGAACAGTATAGGTTCAAAATTCTCAGTGCGTTTGGATCCGTCTAGGTAGATCTCATTGAGAGTTATCTCGGCATGGGATAGCTCTCAATGCTGGATTCATTGCTCTACGAGGTGGGAGTTGTTTTGGTATTTTTAACAGTTTAAACATAATAGATACTCAATTTTTCGAATTGTCCTTTTTTTAGGAATAAAAGAATAAGCTGCATTTTACTTGTGCTACATTTAATTGAAATTATTAATTTTTACTACATGATTTATTTAAATCATTAATTTTAATTCTGTTTTATGAAAGATGTTAGTTGAGTAGTTTTGATAATTACGATCTGGCTTTTACTTTTCAAATATAGATTTTATTAATATTTTCATAAAGTTATTACTGAGTTGTTATTTTTTCTAATTTTTATTGAGAAAGATTATTAATAAGTTTAATATTTTTGAATATTCTTTTACTCTTCTATTTTTAAGATTTTATGAAAAAAAATACTCTTTTGGGGTTTATGCCAAGCAGTTTGGCATTGGCAATTTTATCTGTAATTCAACCCGCTTTTGCAGAAGATAATGTACTCCCGACGATTACTTTAACTGCTGCAAATTCACAATCCGATGGTGATGTGCCTACCACTACGCAAAGTTTAAAGTCGGAGCAGCCTTTATTTAAAACAGCAAAATCGGTTTCGGTGGTTACCAAAGAACAAATTGAAAAAAAACAAGCCATGAACTTGACCGATGCCATTCAAGGTGTGGCTGGGGTCATTTCAGCTCCATTGGGTCGCCGTGGTGCAGATGATTTTATTATTCGTGGGCAATTGTCATCCGATGCAATTTATGTCGATGGTTTACGTCAGGCACAAGCCTCGGATTCACCGAGCAATATTACAGGTCTAGAGCGGATTGAGGTGGTGAAAGGTCCAGATTCAATGGATTTTGGGCAAACCGCGCCAGGTGGGATTGTGAATTTGGTGACTAAACGTCCTGTACAGGATGATTTTAATCAGTTGGACTTGCGCTACGGCAGTCATAATTTACGACAAATTGGGGTGGATACCAATCATACCCTTGAAGGTTCAGATAAAGCGGCATGGCGTTTAAATGCGAATTATTCAGATCAAGATGATGCAACGGATCATGTGTATTTTAAAAACTTTTATATCTCGCCTTCGTATAATTTCGACTTGGGCGATAAGACTGATTTGTCGGTGATTGCGAGTTATAACCATAAAGAATATGTTCGCCAACAGGGTTTACCTGTCTACGGCAGTATTTTGCCAAATAGTAACGGGCAGGTGAGCCGACATTTATTTATTGGTGAGCCAAGTGTCGATCCATATCTTTCTGACAGCATGCGTATTGGTTATAACCTGAAACATATCTTTGATGATGGTTGGACGTTTAAACAGAATTTTGCAGTACAAAATTCTCGTTTAGATGGGCAAGCAGTGTTTATTAGTAAATCTACAGCGAACAGTAGCACCATCACCCGTCAGGGGCGTGATCAGCATTATGATGATGTAAATTTCAGTATTGATAATAATATTGCCAAAACAGTCGAACTGGGCAATATGCAGCATCACCTTATGTTGGGTTTAGATGGCATGCATGATACCCGTGATATCTGGAACTATAATTGTACGATCACGGCTCTAAATATTTATACACCTCGTTATACCAATCAAGACTGGTGTGCCACCAAGACCTTACGTAGTGACAGTGTCGAAACGACGTTAAAAACCATGGGGGTATATTTTAAAGACCAAGTGGATGTGACGGATCGTTTGAATATCAACCTCGGTTTACGTCATGACTGGGCATCGGTTGATGCTAAAAGTAATTATAATGACAATGAGAGCAGTAAAAGCAGTCAGGCATTTTCGGGCAGTATAGCAGGTTTATATACCTATAATGACTGGGTTTCTCCATATGTGAGCTATTCTACTTCATTTTTACCTGTGACTGATGTAGATGTGGATGGCAATGTATTTGACCCTGAAAAAGCCAAACAATATGAAGTAGGTCTTAAGTTTCAAGCCTTGGATCAACGCCTACAAGCCAGTTTGGCATGGTTTGATTTGACCCGTTTTAATGTGGTGTCGAGCGATGCTAATGGAGATAAATATCAGACGGGTGAAGAGAATACTCAGGGTATTGAGACTGAGCTCGCTGTACGGATCTTACCAAATTGGGTGGTGAGTGCTAACTATAGCTATTTGCCGACTGCGCGTATTGTTGATAACGAAATCAGTGGTTATGAAGGGAAACGCTTAAATAATGTTTCTGAACAAATGTTTAACCTAAATACGCGATATGAATTTAATCAGGGTGCATTACAAGGTTGGTTTATCGGAGCTGGGGTACGTAGTGAATCGAAAAAGAGCAGTTATAAATACGATTATACTCTTCCAGGCTATGCTTTATTTGATGCGGAGATGGGCTATGACGCTGGATCTTGGCAAGCCAGTGTGAATGCGAAAAATATCTTTGATAAGGAATATTATGCTGGTGGTCTAAGTAACAATGTTGTGACCGTGGGGGATGAGCGTCAGGTCAATTTTAATGTGCGCTATAAATTTTAATCGTCCACGCTGGTTATCTTAAATAAAAACCACCCTTTGGGGTGGTTTTTTTATGCCTGTTTCCCGTATCGATTTGAACAGTAACCAGAATAGAGAATAAAGCTGTATATGGCTAAGTAAGATAAAAGCACGGTTATGCAGTTCGGTTGGTTCAGCACTTGATAAAACATATGTGTTGTATTTGGCACTGATTTTGCATTTTTGTGAACAGACTTCGGGGGGATGTTCATGAAAAAAATAATTTACTTACTTTTACTAGGTTTATGGGGTATTACAACAACGGGCTTTGCTGCTGATGCTGTAGCCACGCCAGCACAAAATATCCAAGAAATTCGACTCTCGCTCGACAGTGTTTGGGTAGTGATGGGCGGGATCTTGGTGTTTTTTATGCAAGCTGGTTTTGCTTTGGTGGAAAGTGGTTCTGTACGTGGCAAAAATACGGTTAATGTCCTGATGAAAAACTACATGGATACATGCTTAGGAGGCTTGATTTTCTGGTTACTTGGCTTTGGCTTAATGTTTGGCATAAATCCTACAGGATGGTTTGGTACCAGTCATTTTGCTCCCAATCATTTGGATGATTGGCATTGGAACTTATTGTTCTTCCAAATGATGTTTGCGGCAACCGCAACCACCATTGCTAGCGGTGCCATGGCAGAACGAATTCACTTTGTTGCCTATGTAGTGAGTGCAGCATTTGTAAGTGGGCTAATTTACCCAGTGTTTGGCAGTTGGGCATGGGGCAGTCTGTTTGACGGTGAGGGCTGGTTAAAGTCATTGGGTTTTATCGACTTCGCAGGTTCAACCGTGGTGCATTCGATTGGCGGTTGGGTGGCTTTGGCTGGGATTGTCGTTTTAGGTCCACGCTTAGGACGCTTTGGTCGTAATGGACAGTCACATTATTTGGCGGGACATAATGTACCGTTAGTGGCATTGGGCGGTTTTATTTTATGGTTGGCATGGTTTGGCTTTAATGCAGCTTCGACGGTCAATGCGACAGTGAGTATTGGGCGAATTGCCTTGAATACGCACTTGGCTGCATGTGCAGCCGCCGTTGCTTATATGTTCTATGCATTGCTGCGTGGAAAAGCGATTCTTATCCGTACCACCATTAATGCATCTTTGGGGGGCTTGGTTGCGATTACAGCAGGTTGCGCAACAATGACGCCATTGTTTGCAATTGTGACGGGTTTGGCTGCAGGCTTGGTGGTGAGTGTTATGCCAGTTTTGATTGAAAAGTTGAAGTTGGATGATGTGGTAGATGCCGTGACGGTACATGGCTTTTGTGGAGCATGGGGAACTATCGCAGCAGGTTTATTTTATGAAGCCAGCCCATTTAATTCGCAAATTATTTCAATTCAATTTTTAGGTGTCATTGCTGGTTTCGTTTGGGGTTTTGGGCTGGCATTTGTAGTGTTTAAACTACTTGAAAAAGTATTGGGTAGCTTACGCGTTAGTAAGCAGCATGAGCAGCGTGGCCTAGACTATACCGAACACGCAGAATTATCTTATCCAGAGTTTCAACGCGATGTAACTTTTGAAACTGATGGTATGACTAAACGTCATTAAGGAGTGCTGAGCATGCCAAATGAATTACTCACCATAGGACAAAAAAGAACAGCGATTGAGCGTGGTTTAAGCCAATATTTGAAGGGAATTGCTTTGGAACGAGTTCTGAGCTATTGGGAGCAGGAATATGGAGATAAGCCTTCTTTTGTACTCAATCGTTTTTTAAGCGAAGTGTGTAATACGGACGAACTGCGTTTTTACCGTAAAGATATGTTGCGCCAAGTTTTATTTGAAATTGCTGAAGTCGAGAAACAGGTTTTACTTCAAGTCAAACCTCAGGAAAAACAAGAGGCTTTGGTTTCAGGACAATTGAGTGATGCCTTTGCGCAATTTGTAGGATATGTGGTCAAAGGTGTAGTACAAGTAGATTTTGCAGACTTTGATCAGGATGTGAAGCGGCGAATAACTAATCTTGGGTATGCTGTAGTAGAGCAAGTTGCAATACATGACGTTGAGTTTATTAGTAATTTACCGATTATAGGTTATTCTCAGGTGATTACAGCAATTTACGAAGTTTATTGTGAGTTTTATGGGCCGACCAAAGCTGACTTTGTTTTTGCACGTGCAAAAGAACAAATTAAACAACAATTTATGGACGTTGATTTGCATCAACTAATTTAAGCAGTTGACTTAAATTTAGCTAACAAAAAAGCCAGTTAATTCCAAGATTAACTGGCTTTTGTAGACCGAGTTGGTCATTTTTCTTATGCTACAGATTCTGGAGCTGTACGCCATAAACTTTCTAAGTCGTAAAATTTACGCGCAGTTGGCAACATGACATGAACTACGACAAGTCCAAGGTCAATTAAAATCCATTCTGCATCACGCTCGCCTTCAACACCGATAGGGCGGAAGCCAGCTTTGCGTGCTTCTTCAGCCACATTGTCCGCGAGTGCTTTCACATGACGAGTTGATGTACCACTTGCAATCACAATCGCGTCTGCGACATTGCTAATGCTACTAACATCAAGTTCGATAATATCTTTTGCTTTTACATCTAATAGAGCTTCATGTACAACTTTTAAGCAAGCTTGTACATCTTGAGCTTGAGAATTCATTGCGAGATCGAGAGAATTAGAAGCGCTGGGCGATGGTTCTAAATTCATAAAGGGTCATAATTCCTGACAATAACTCATCATCTAATATAGCGGTTTTATCACCAAATTTCAATTGTCTGTTTTTTAACTTTGTGGATGCTCAGCAAAGTACTTGTTTTTCCATGCAAATGAATGGTTCGAGTGGGCTTGTGGTCGATATTCTGCCGCTATAAAACCTGCATAATCACTGTGACTTAACCAGTCAAAAATTTCTTTAAATTGAATTTGTGCGGTGTCAGGTTCATGTCGCCCAGGACAATCCGCAAATTGAATATGTCCAATTTCTAAAATATTTTCTTTCAATTCAGCCAGTACATCTTCGCCCATCATTGCCATGTGATAGCAATCGTATTGCATTTTGAGTGCGGGATGCTGAACAGCTTCCAAAATTTCCTGAGCTTGCGCAACATTTTGAATGAGGAAGCGTGGCATATCTGTGCCATTAATCATTTCAAACACAGGTTGAATATGATGTTCTGCCAGCATAAAGCAAGCGAGTTTTAAGTTTTTGGCTAAAGTATTTAGGCAGGGTAATAAGTCACAATCGAGCGGTTGTTTACCCGCTAAAATGTTGACACTTGGTACTTTTAACGCAACGGCATATTGAATTGCTAATTCTAAGGCTTGATGAAATTCTTGTTCTCTGCCTGGAATACCAGCCAAACCATTACCGCCTTGCATAAGGTCTCCAGCAGGCACATTAATGAGGCATAAACTTAAATCATGCTGGGTCAGTTGATTTTGAATTTCAGCAATACTGAGCTCATAAGGGAATTGAATTTCAATATGCTTAAAGCCATGAGCATAAGCCAGTGCAAAACGTTCGATGAGTGGCACTTCAGTAAAGATCATGGAAAGATTCACTGCGAGTTTAGTCATGAGCTTGCTCCTGCATTATTATTCTGTTTCAACATGTTGAATTACAGTGGCTAAATCTGATTCAGCATAGCCTTTATTTTGGTGTGCCTGCAATTCCCATAATGCTTTTTTTGCAACTGGAATATCTAATTGAAATTTTTCAGCCAACTGCACAGCATTATTTAAATCTTTTGATAAAGTCTTCACCTTCCATTGTACAGGTTCAAACTGATGATTGGCCATTCTTGGTGTTAAAATTTGAAAAGGTTTTGAGTCGGCAAATCCACCTGCCAATGCTGGAGCAAGTAGTGTGGTATCGACACCTGCTTGACGTGCTAAGGCAACTGCTTCTGCTATTAAGGTGCTACTGGCGGCTACAATTAATTGGTTGCAAATTTTGGTGGCTTGTCCTGTTCCTGTTTCTCCCATACGTGTGACGCGTTGTGAAAGTACATTATAAATCAGACTTAAGTTTTGAATGATTTCGGCATCGCCCCCTGCAAAAATGACCAGTGTGCCTTGTTCGGCACCCGCTGTTCCGCCAGAAACAGGTGAGTCAATCCAATGTACGTTATCTTGTTGTGCTAATAACGCCAGTGTTTTGGTTTTATCCACAGATAAGCTAGAGAAATCCACAACCACTTGATTGGCAGTCCAGAAGGGCTGAATTTTTTCAATCACCTGTTGTGCAGCCGAATCATCCGAAAGACAGGTTAAGATGACGGGATAGTCTGCAATGTTTTCTAGTTTTAGCGCAGTTGCACCTAAATCAATGAGCACATCGCAGGCAGCAGCAGTTCTGTTCCATACAGCCACTTCAAATCCAGCTTGAAGCAATCGGGTGGCCATACGGCTCCCCATGAGTCCCATACCTAGAAATGCAATTTTTGTATTACGATCAAAACTCATAGGAATCACTCTATAGCTTATGTATGTTGCCTAAACTTCATTGAAACTGACGTGGAACAAATTGAATTTCAGGTTGTTTATCTTTTTTACGCGCCAGTTGGCTGTTTTTGCCTAATAAAAGTTTCAGTTGCCAAATTTTTTCTAAACGTAAAGATTTACGTGGTTGATGCTCCATTGCATCCAATACTTGCTTGGCTGCAGCCAAGGCATCTGGGGAGCGTTGCAGCATTTCTTCTGCAAGGGCTTGCGCTTGTTGTAACGGACTTTCAGACAAATGCGTGACTAAACCAATAGTTTTGGCATAGTTGGCATCGAAAATACGAGCAGTGAGGGTCAACTCTTTGGCTAAATCTAAGCCAATTACCCCTTTGAGTGAACGGCTTAAGCCCATGTCAGGCACCAACCCCCAACGGCTTTCCATAATTGACATTTGCGTGTCAGGATGAGCAATACGAATATCCGCAGCCAAAGCCAATTGCATACCCGCCCCAAAGCAAAAACCTTCTAATGCTGCAATGACAGGCACAGGCAGTTCTTGCCAAATGAGAAAGGCTTTCTGAAAGAGGCTTTGTCCAGGTTTGACCAATTCCCATGCGGCATAAGCACGGTTCTTGGGATTATTTAAATCGGCAAGATCAATTCCTGCGCTAAATACATGAGCTTCACCTGTTAAAATAACACAACGAATGCTGCGGTCTTTTTTGAGTTGATTGGCAACTTTGACCAGTTCATTCAGTAAGGCAAAGCTCATGGCATTGCGCTTCTCTGGGCGGTTTAAACTGACTGTCGCGATTCCGTTTTGTTTTTCTACACGTAATAAAGCCATGTTGGATACTCTAATTTTGCTTTGTTTCGGAGCATAACATGCACCTAACGCAGTTGCATGACAGCTCAGTCACATCTTTTTTTCCGAACATTATTGCACGTGTTTATTTAAAATCGACTGTGCTGCTTGTTTCACTTGTTGCATGATGAGTTTTAGATCATCAAAGCGTTGAAGTGTTTCTTGAATGAACTGTTCATCGGCACGTCGCTTTTCTTTACGTAGTGTCGATATAAATTGTTCAAAGGCCCCTGATGATTCTTGTAAATTAGGCGTGCCCACGTAGCGTGTAGCGCCGTACAAGCGATGTAAAACATGCTCAAGCTGAGGGAAATCTTCTAACTCAATCAGTTGTTGCATTTCATCGAGTTCGGTCTGGAAACTGTCGACTAACATTTTTAAAAGATCGATTGCCAGATCTTCTTTATTGGCTGCCAGTTGTAAGCTTTGTTGCCAGTTTAGAATTTGCGGATCGAGTGCTTCAATGACGATATTTTTTTCCACGATAGCTGCTTTGTCGAAGCTTTTACTGGTCCAATGCGTCAAAATTTGAATGATTTGTTCAATTTGAATCGGCTTGGTTACATAGTCATCCATACCGACTTTTAATAGTTTTTGTTTTTCGTCTGCCAAAGCATGTGCAGTCAGTGCAATGATGGGCAGATGTGTTTCTTCTTCTAAAGTAGACTCCAGTGCACGAATGGCTCGTGTGGTATCAATGCCAGACATAACAGGCATTTGAATGTCCATAAAGACCAAATCAAAGGGTTTTAGTTTTTGTTCCAGACGCGACTGAATAATATCAATGGCTTCCTGACCGCTTTGCGCTTTGGTGGTGGTGACGTTCAGTTCGGCCAATAAGGCTTCTAGGACAATTAAGTTGGGTAAATGGTCATCGACAGCTAAAATATGCAAGCCTTGACCATCAAAGTTTTCATGTTGTTCAGATTGGAACATGGACTGATTGCTCAGTAATTGAATCAGCGCATTTCGACTTAGAGGTTGATACAGTGGGCGTGCACGATATTCATTCAGCATATTCGGATCGAGTGCCATTTGGTAACCATAAACGGCAAGGCTACCCGTATAGCGACTACGGATTTCTTTAAGCATGGCTTGAGTGTCGCCACTATGATCCACAATCAGCCAAGTATTTTCTTGTTGCGACTGAAGTTGATTCAAGCGACTAAATAAATCCAGAATCGATGCGGTTTCAATATGCTCGACTTGATAGTTTTCGAGATAGTGGCGCAGCACATGTGCAGCGGCAGGATGCGCCAAATAAGACACCACTTTCATATGTTCGAATTGTGGATGAACAATTTCATATTCTTCATCGACAGCAAACATGGCGGTAAACCAGAAGGTTGAACCTTTTTCGGTTGGTGCTCGTTCTTGGTTGTCTTCAAAACCAATTTGACCTTGCATCAAATGCACCAACTGTTTGGAAATGGCAAGTCCTAATCCTGTTCCGCCAAATTGACGTGTGACTGAAGCATCACCTTGTGAGAACGATTCAAATAAACGTTTGCGGTCTGTACCACTTAAGCCAATACCACTGTCTTGGACACTAAAGTGTAGTAAGCATTGCCCGATATCATCATGTTTCATGCGTACTCGAACAATGATTTCGCCATCAGGGGTAAACTTAATGGCATTCGAAATCAGATTGGTCAGAATTTGTTTAAAGCGTAAGGTATCACCAATCACTTGTTTAGGTACGTCATCGCCATAGTAGAACGCCATATCAATATGCTTTTGCGCTGCCAATGGCGATAACATGTCCATGACATCAAAAATAGCTTCTTCAAGATCAAATGGCGCTGTTTCCAGTTCTAGTTTACCTGCATCAATTTTAGAAAAATCTAAAACATCATTAATTAATGCCAACAAATGAGCAGAAGATTTGCGAATCGTCTGTAGGTATAAATTTTGCTCGTTACTTAAATTGCCCTGACGCAACAGCAAATGAATAAAACCATCAATACTGTTTAAAGGCGTTCTTAATTCATGACTGATATTGGCTAAGAAAACTGACTTGGCTTGGTTCGCTGAAATCGCTTGGTCACGCGCTTGGCGGTAAGTAATGTTTTGTACTTCTAAGGTGTCGAGGGTACGTCTTAAGTCATCTTCAGTCTGTTCAGTATGTTCTTTTAATTCGAGAAAGCTGAAATGAAGTCGTTTTACCACATTGGCAATATCACGTTGGAGGAGACGAAGTTCGCCTGTGCTATTAATGATCATGTGTTGATCGAGTGTGTCGGCATTCAAACGTTGTAACTGCATCCGAATTTCATACATGGGTGCAATCCAACGACGTGAATAGAAGTTTAAACACAACAGCAGCAGTAATAGGGTTAAAAGCCCTGTTGCGACCAACACAATCAAGACACGATAGCGTGCAATTTGTAAGGGCTGATTGTCCAGTTCAATCAATAGCCAACCTTTTTGATTGGAAGATTCATTAATTTGCATGCCATAGACATGATTGCCATTTAGTTTAATTGGTCCAAAAAAGTTTTTATCTTTTGGGTATTTGGGCCAAGTTGAATGTGCATCACCACCAATATTGAGTCGCGCAGCACCAGTATGGTCAATAATAGTGGCTTGATTCAGCAGTTTTTCATTGAACATATATTGCATCGCATTTTGTGCTTGGTCATAGTGCCAAGGGTAGCGATTGAGCAAGTCGAGTGCTGATTCTGCGGTGCTTTGGTAACGGGTTAAAATCGCAATCGCCATTTGGCGCTGTTGCGCTTTTGCTGCATTCGATGTTTCAGATAAAACCAATGCCGTGCCTACACAAGCCAAAATCATAATTGGGACAAAAATCATGGCAATTAGCTGCCCATAGGCATGATTTAAGTGTAAGCGTTTAAATAACTTTTTGTTGATATTCGGCATGGCAAATGTAATAAATTCCCTATGCCCAGCATATTAACATGCTTTAATTGAAACTGACTGAGCTTTAATCACTTTCATGAAAAACCCTGCGAAATGAGTGCAGGCCCCCCTATTTTTTCATACAATACCCGCACCTCGATCAAGGTGCACATAATGAGTAACATAATCCCCGATTTCCAAGCTGATGAATTTTTGTTAGACCACTATGTAGGAAAAACACCATTGGTGCGTTTACAGCGTCTGGCAAGTCACACGCAAGCCACGGTTTTAGCAAAATTAGAAGGCAACAACCCTGCGGGTTCAGTCAAAGACCGTCCAGCCTATAACATGATTATGCAGGCAGAAAAGCGTGGGCAAATTCGACCGGGGGATACCTTGATTGAAGCGACCAGTGGCAATACGGGTATTGCGCTTGCTATGGTTGCAGCGATGCGTGGCTATCATATGAAATTGATTATGCCTAATAACATGAGTCAAGAACGTAAAGATGCTATGCGTGCCTATGGTGCAGAGTTGATTGAAGTGACTCAGCAGCAAGGGATGGAAGGTGCGCGCGACTTGGCGTTACAAATGCAAGCTGAAGGTAAGGGCTTGGTGCTGAATCAGTTTGGTAATCCAGACAATGTGGAAGCACATTACCTGACCACGGGTCCAGAAATCTGGCAGCAAACCAGTGGGAAAATTACCCATTTTGTTAGCTCAATGGGTACGACAGGCACCATTATGGGCGTGTCGAAATACCTGAAAGAACAAAATCCTGAGATTCAAATCGTGGGTTTACAGCCTGAAGATGGTTCGAGCATTGCGGGAATTCGTCGTTGGCCACAAGAATATTTACCGACTATTTTTGACCGTAGCCGCGTTGATCGTATTATGGATATTCCGCAAATTGAAGCGGAAAAAACCATGCGTAAACTGGCACAAAAAGAAGGCATCAGTGCGGGTACATCATCAGGTGGTGCGGTGTGGGCATCATTACGTATTGCAGAAGAAAACCCAGATGCAGTGATTGTCTGCATTATTTGTGATCGTGGCGACCGTTATTTATCGACAGGTCTGTTCTCGGTACAAGATCCTGAATAATTTTAAATTGACCATTGAGAGTTGACATGCGCTTACCTGTTCTTGTTTTTGATATTGAAACCATGACGGACTTGAAGTCAGGCGCACATCTTTATGGTCTGAATTTACCCGAAGCGGACTTGGAACAAGCGCTGACCAAGCTACGCCGTCAAGAATCAGGCATGGATTTTCAGCGTTTACCTTTACACGAAATTGTCTGTATTTCGGGTTTATGGATCGATGAATTAGGTGCAATGAAACTGTTTTCATTTAGTCGAGAACAGTATTCTGAAGCCGAAATTTTAAAGAAGTTTCTCTCTATTTTTGATAAGAAGCATCCAACCTTGGTGAGTTGGAATGGTTCGCAGTTTGATCTTCCTGTGATTTTGTTTCGTGCTATGTATCACGGTTTGTCGGCATCAAGTTTGTTCGATCAGGGTGAGATTGATCATCAGAAGAAGTATAATAACTACCAGAACCGTTACCATCATCGTCATGTCGATTTAATGGATGTTATGGCGATGTTTAATTTGCGCCATTTCCAGAAACTGGATGATGTCGCACATTTATTTGGCTTTCCTGGAAAGCGTGGTGATGGTGGTTATCATGTGCCCGAATATGTTCGGTTACAACAATGGCAGGATTTAACTGGCTATTGTGAGGGCGATGTATTAAATACATGGCTGATTTATTTACGTTGGTTGTTATTGAAAGGTCAATTACAGCTACAAGAGCATCAAGCTTGGATACAGGCGAGTATTCAGTTGTTACAGGCTCATCCACAACATACTGATTTTCTGAAAATTTGGCGAGATACGTCACAGCAGACAGAATTTACAGCATCCGACTTTCACCATTTAAATTAGGTTTTCATGAAGCATCGCAAGCATACCCGTCCAAGTCAGCAACCAATTTATACTTTTCAGGTTGAGACTCTTTCGCATGAGGGACGAGGGATTGCCCATTATGGTATGGATGCCACACACCCTGTAGAAAAGCATGGCAAGAAAGTCTTTATTGCTCAGGCCTTACCGGGCGAAACGGTGCGTGCCAGAATTACCCATAGTAATAAACGCTTAGAAGAAGCCGATTGTATGGAGGTGTTGGGCACGCCATCAACGTTAAGAGTGAAACCAGCCTGCCCACATTTTCATGTCTGTGGGGGATGTAGCTTGCAGCATATTGAAAAAGATGAGCAGATTCGCTTTAAACAAGATGTGTTGAAATCACATTTACAGCACTTTGCAGGCTTGCAACCAGAACAATGGTTAGCACCTATTCGCTCTTTACGAGAAGATTACCGCCGTAAAGCCCGTATCGGTGTACGCTATTTCCCGCAACGTGATCAACTGATTGTCGGGTTTCGTGAAAAGCAAAGTAATAAATTAACGTCAATTGATCGTTGTTTGGTGCTGGATCAGGCTTTTGGTTCAATCACACGCTTAAAACAGTTACTCCAAAGTCTAACAGCCAAAGCAGCCATTGGGCATATAGAATTGGCGATGGGGGATCAGGATATTGCCTTACTGATCCGCCATACAGAAAAATTATCGGACCATGATGTCAACCAATTAAAACAGTTTACGTTACAGAAACAATGGCAGTTGTATTTGCAGCCCGCAGGCCCAGACAGTGTACAGCGTGTGGATCAAGCACAGGCTGAAATGCGTTTACATTATGCTTTACCTGACTTTGAAGTGAATTTTAGCTTTAGTCCACTAGATTTTACTCAGGTGAACTCAACTGTAAATCCACAAATGGTCAAGCTGGCATGTGAATTGCTTCAACTGCAACAAGGTGATCGTGTTTTAGATCTCTTTTGTGGGCTTGGCAACTTTTCTTTACCCCTTGCACGTTGTGTTGGACCAACAGGACAGGTAATTGCGGTTGAAGGTAGTGATGAAATGGTACAACGAGGTCAGGACAACGCACATCGCAATGCCATGACCAATATTGAATTCTTTTCACAAGATTTAACAAAAGATTTTTCGCATCATTCTTGGGCAAAACAGGGATTTGATGCATTATTGATAGACCCTCCACGTTCAGGCGCGGAAGAGGTAATGCATTATGTTCCTAAATTTAATGCAAAAAAAATCGTTTATGTATCATGTAATCCAGCAACATTGGCAAGGGATGCAGGTGTTTTGGCACAACATGGCTATCGATTAAAAAAGGCGGGTGTGATGGATATGTTTACGCATACTGAACATGTCGAATCAATTGCCTTATTTGAGCAAGAAAAAGAGATAAACGATTTATAATATGAATGATCATTTCGTAGGAGAAGGGTATGGTCACAGTACGTGAGCAATTGCCTGGACGACTCAATGAGTTGTCTGAGGAAGCGACTGTAGAGCATGCCGAACAAGCTCAACTTGATTTAGCTGAATGGTTAGATCGAGTACGCAGCATTTTAGACGGGGCAGCGCTCAAACAACTCGAAGAAGTTGCAAAAGAGACTCTGCAAAAAGAGTTGGAATCCACAGTTAATCATCGATCGAACACCTTTTCCACAGGGATCGAAATGGCCGATATTTTGGCACATTTACACGTCGATGAAGATACCTTATCCGCTGCAATGTTGTACCGTAGTGTTCGTGAAGGACTCATGAGCATTGATTTTGTTCGTCAGCATTTTGGTGAGCAGGTATATAGCTTGGTGAAAGGTACCTTGTCCATGGGTAAACTTTCTGAGCTAATTGAACAAAATAAACGCTTAGAAGACCATTTTAATAATGATCAGCGTGAACATTTGACGGGCATCTACAAGATGTTAATTTCCGTCACTGAAGATGTTCGTGTTGTACTGATTAAACTGGCAGAACGTACTTATGCTTTACGTGAACTGGCAAAATCCTCACGTGAGCGTCAGGAACGTGTCGCACGAGAAATTTTGACCATTTATTCTCCACTGGCACACCGTTTGGGTATTGCACAGTTAAAGTGGGAACTGGAAGATTTAGCCTTTCGTTATTTAGCACCAGAACGTTATAAAGAAATTGCTTCCTTACTGAATGAAAAGCGTTTAGAACGAGAACACTATATTCAGTTTGTGATTGATAAACTCAAAAATGAGTTAGCTGATCATGGTATTGAAGCTGAAATTAATGGGCGGGTGAAACACATCTATTCGATTTATCGGAAGATGAAAAGTAAGAACCTAAGCTTTGATCAGTTATATGATATTCGCGCTGTACGTGTGTTGGTAAAATCTGTGCCTGAATGTTATCACTCGTTGGGCATTGTGCATCAAATTTGGCGACATATTCCGCATCAATTTGATGACTATATTACCAATCCAAAAGCCAATGGATATCGTTCTTTACACACGGCAGTGATTGCTGAAAACAAATCACTGGAAGTACAAATCCGTACCCGTGATATGCACGAAGAAGCTGAGTTGGGTGTGTGTTCGCACTTTAATTATAAAGAAGGCGCAAAAACTACCGATCATTCCTTTAACCATCGTTTGCACTCTTTGCGTGCCGTGCTGGAGCATTACCAAGAGCGTAATGATGCGAGTGCACATAAAGAAGATGAAGATTCTGAAAACTTTGAGCAAATTCAAGAATTTGAAGATTTTGAGAAAATTTACGTGTTCAGTCGTGATGGTGATATTAAGGAATTGCCACGTGGTTCGACAGTGCTGGATTTTGCTTATCATGTACACACTGAAGTCGGCAATAAGTGTTATGCCGCACGTGTTAACCAACGTTACGTACCGCTCACTTACACCTTAAAAACAGGTGAACAAGTTGAGATTTTAACCAAGAAAGATCGTGAACCTAACCGTGACTGGTTGGTGAATTCTTTGGGGTATATCCGAACTGCACGTGCCCGCGATAAATTGCGTCATTGGTTCCGTCAGCAAGATCGCAGTAAGAATCTAGAAATTGGTCGTGACATTCTGAACAAAGAATTATCACGTTTGGCGATTCATCCTAAAAGTATCGATTTAAGTGACTACTGCAATCACTTTAATGTGAAAACAGGGGATGACATCCTGATTAACTTGGTGAGTGGTGATATTAGCCTGCATGCCTTGATGAATCAGGTCAATCGTCATATGCATCTGGATCAGGATGAACCTGAGCTGGTGCTCAAGCCTGCTTTGAATCCGCGTGCCAGCCATACCTTGTCGGCACACGGCATTCTGATTGATGGCTTGGACAATGTGGAATTGCATGTTGCACAATGCTGTCAGCCAGTCCATGGTGAATCGATTGGCGGCTATATCACTCTGAATCGTGGCGTCAGCATCCATAAAGTGGCGTGTCCTGACTACGTACGTATGATTGGTCAAGAACCTGAGCGTGCTGTAGAAGCAGATTGGGAAATGCAGCCTACACGCGGTCAAAGTGTACAGATTGTCGTGGAAGCTTATGACCGCCGTGGTTTGTTGAAAGATTTAACTCAAGTGATCTTCTCGGATCAAATCAATATTCGTCAGGTAAACACCATTTCTGAAGCTGATGGTATTGCCAATATGAAATTGTTGATTGAAGTGAAAGGTTTGGCACAATTATCGCGTTTGCTGGCACGATTGGAGCAGCAACCAGGTATCATTAGTGCGCGCCGCTTAATTCAAGGCAATTAAGTAAATTAAAAAGCCTGCCTAGAGCAGGCTTTTTATATATGTGGTTCATCAGAAAGGTTGAATAGAGAGTAAGCAATGGAACAACTATTGGCGGTCATGCAAGAATTACGTGAAAAATGCCCGTGGGATCAAAAGCAAACGCCTAATAGTTTAACGCCTTATGCGATTGAAGAAGCTTATGAAGTTGAGGCTGCAATTCGTTCTGGTGATATTCAACATATTAAAGAAGAACTGGGTGATTTGTTGCTGCAAGTAGTGTTTCAATCTCAAATGTACAGCGAGCAAGGTGCTTTTAATTTTCAGGATGTAGTGCAGGGGATTACTGAAAAACTGATTCGCCGTCATCCACATGTTTTTCAGGCTGAACAGTTTAATCAGTTGACCGCAGAAGAAGTGTCTACTCTGTGGAAGCAAATTAAACAGCAAGAAAAACAAGGTAAGCCACAATCTCGTTTAGATCAAATTAAGCATGGTCCAACTTTACAACAAGCAGAGCAGATCCAAAAAAATGCGGCGCAGATTGGTTTCGATTTTGCCAATGTGGCAGATGCTTATGCCAAATTAGAAGAAGAACTTGCTGAATTACAACAAGCAATCAAGCAACAAAATTCAAACGAAATACAAGCTGAATTGGGTGACTGTTTATTTTCTTTGATTAATGTTGGACGTAAACTAGGCGTCAATAATGAAATCGCCCTGTTGGGAACGATTGATAAATTTAGAACACGCTTTGCTTACATTGAAAATCAAGCACAATTGCAAAACAAAAGCGTAGAGCAATTATCCTTGGTTGAAATGGACCGATTATGGGAGCAGGCGAAAAACATATGACTTTATAATAAATACAGGCAACTTATGCAGATGAATTTTAACGCTATTCGATTATTGCGAATGGTGGTGTTGTTGACATTGACGATTTTTGGATTCGATCATGTAAATGCACAAAACTTTGATCAAGAATACTTGAACTGGAAAGCAAAACAGCAAGCACAAGATGCTCGGCTTGGTTCATCACGCACAGATGGAAACTATTATCTTTCAAAACCCAGTTTAAATACGGTATCAGGCAATAAAATACGTTTGAACAGTGCAACATCAGAACAATTACAGCAACTTTCAGGTATCGGTGAGAAAAAAGCTGAAGCGATTTTACAATATCGACAACAACACGGAAAGTTCAAAACTGTGGATGAATTACAGCAGGTTAAAGGCATTGGACCGAAGCTCTTACAGAAAAACAAAGATCGATTAACTCTTTAGCGTTTGGTTTTGCAGAATTGCTATGCAATATTCGGTAATGCGTTGAGATAATCAAATTGCCCTTTGATTGTGTTAGAGATATGATTAGCACCATCTTAGATATTTTACGTTCAGGCGTAGGAGACAGCGTCTTTTGCAAACTTTGCGCGCGTCAAAATGTGGTTTATCCACCGCTCAACTTCCTGCTTCAATTCTTGATGTAATTGATGCCCTAACCAAAGCGGGCTACGAAGCTTATATCGTAGGGGGCGGTGTTCGCGACTTAATGTTGGGTCTTAATCCGAAGGATTATGATGCCGTGACCAATGCCACACCCTCACAAATTAAAGAAGTGTTCGGCCGTCGTTGCCGTATTATTGGCCGTCGTTTTGAATTGGCTCATGTCTATTCTGGACGTGAACTGATCGAAGTAGCGACGTTTCGGGCACCACCAAAAAAAGCAGTGACTTCCGCTGCGGGTATGATTCTGCGTGATAATAATTGGGGATCGATAGAGCAAGATTTTTCTCGTCGTGATTTTTCAATCAACGCACTTTATTATCAACCACGTAAAGATGTGGTGCTCGATTTTTGTCATGCTGTAGAAGATATCCAAAGTCGTACTTTGCGTTTATTGGGCGATCCTCAATTGCGTTTTGAGGAAGACCCTGTACGAATGTTGCGAGCATTACGTTTCTCGGCAAAATTAAAATTCAGTATCGATCCAAAAATTCTAGAGATTTTTACGCCTGAGCGTACACAACTTTTGCGTGATGTCTCACCGCATCGTCTTTATGATGAATCACAAAAATTATTCACCATGGGGCACTTGTACCAAGTATTGCCAATGTTGATTGATTTTGGCATTTGGCGTCAGCTATTTGCAGAGATTCGTCCTGAAATTACACCATTTATTGAGCGTGCGGCCAAAAATACTGATCAGCGCATTCAAATTGGCAAAACCATTAACCCTGCATTTTTTTATGCGGTGTTGTTATGGAAACCTTTTTTAGAGCGTTGCGATTTTTATTTGCAAAAAGGTGTAGTTCCTGCAGAAGCACGTGCTCAAGCGGGACTAGATGTGCTCAAGCGTCAAGCGACACGTACCGTGATTCCGCGTTTTGCTGAAACTTTCATTCGTGAAGTGTGGGAAATGCAAACACGTTTGTTAAACCCAAAACCACAGCAAATTGAAGCACTGTCTAACCATGCACGTTTCCGTGCAGGTTTTGACTTTTTATTGTTGCGTGAGAAATCAGGCGACAACACGACTCAATCTATGGGTAGTTGGTGGGATGCTTATCAACTGATGTCTAGCGACGAAAAAGAACGTGCGATTGGTCAGTATAATCGTCAACGTGCCAAAACGCGTCGTAAGGCAGCACAAGAAGAACCTGCTGAAACTAAGGTTGCTATTGAGATTGAACCTTTGGTACAAGAGCAAGAGCCACGCAGTCGTCGAAGCCGAAAAACCAAAACTACAGAAACCACTTCTAGAACCTCAACTCAAGATACGTCTGAATTGAGTCACGATCATCCTATTTTAAAGAGAAAACGGGTGAAACGTGATTTAAGCCAAGTTGTATTTGGGCCAACCCAATGAAGATCGTGAGCTATATCGGTTTAGGCAGTAATTTGGGTGATTCACGCCAAATTTTGACTGAAGCTGTTCAGAAGTTAGCAACATTGGGTGCTGTGAGTACATCTAAATTGTATCAAAGCCCGCCCATGGGTCCTCAAGATCAACCGCATTACTTTAATGCGGTAGCACGTTTGGAAACGGACTTGGCTGCTTTGGTTTTGCTAGATCAATTGCAGCAATTTGAGCAGGATGCAGGGCGAGTCCGTCTACGTCGTTGGGGGGAGCGGACTTTAGATCTAGACTTATTGCTGTATGGCGATGAGCAGATTCAACATGAGCGTTTGACCGTCCCACATGTTGGAATTTTAGAACGTGATTTTGTGGTTATTCCATTATTGGATTTAAATCCAAATTTACAGATTCAGGGACACCGATTAGATCGCCTCGATTTATTACAGCACACAACATTAACTGAAGTGGCTGATCAGCATTGGGCCAATATTTAATAACAAAGGTATGTTCTAGGAACTTCTAGAGAGGAACATCTCATGATTAGTCTGAGTGACTTAAGACAATTTAAACAAGATGGACGTAAGTTTTCATGCCTCACTTGCTACGATGCGAGCATGGCAAAAGCAATGGAGCTTGCTGAAGTCGATACGATTTTAATTGGTGACTCTTTAGGGATGGCAATACAAGGTCGTGATTCAACTTTACCAGTAACTGTTGAAGACATGGCTTATCACACCGCGGCTGTGCGCCGTGGTAATCAACATGCGTTGATTATGACTGACTTACCATTTATGTCTTATGCAACGCTGAATGATGCATTGGTGAATGCGAAAACCGTGATGCAAGCGGGCGCGCAGATGGTCAAAATTGAAGGTGGTGCTTGGTTAAGTGAAACTGTAGAAGTATTGACCCGAAATGGTATTCCAGTCTGTGTGCATTTGGGCTTGACCCCTCAATCGGTCCATGTTTTAGGTGGTTATAAACTTCAAGCACGTTCACGCGAAGCCGCAGATAAGCTGCTTGCAGATTGTCAAGCAGTTGTCGATGCTGGTGCTGCGATATTGCTACTCGAATGTGTGCCTGCACAGTTGGGTCAGGAAGTTACTGCACGCTTTCCGAATGTTCCCGTGATTGGTATTGGTGCAGGCGTCGAAACAGATGGACAAGTTTTAGTTGTACAAGATATGCTCGGTTTGACATTTGGACGCGTAGCCAAATTCGTGCGTAATTTTATGAAAGAGCAAGCCGGGGAAACTGCAATTTTAGATGCATTTAAGGCTTATCATGCCGCTGTGCTCGATCAATCATTCCCAGCAAAAGAACATACTTTTCAAGTAGAGCTGTAATATGAAAACTGAAACGACGATACAAGGCTTAGCGGCATCACTGCAACCCGCTCGTACTGCGCGAAAAATTATCGGCTTTGTTCCGACCATGGGGAATTTACACCAAGGACATTTGAACCTTGTACGCGAAGCTCGCAAACTCTGTGATGTGGTTGTGGTCAGTATCTTTGTCAATCCGATTCAATTTGGCCCGAATGAAGATTTTGATAATTACCCGCGTACTTTAGATCAAGACAGTCAGCTTTTGGCAGATGTCGGTTGTGACATTATTTTTGCACCTTCGGTCGAGCAAATGTATGGTAAACAGCCACGTTTAACCAATATCAGTGTCTCAGAAATTACCAATGATTTGTGTGGTAAACAACGTCCTGGTCATTTTGATGGCGTGGCCGTTGTTGTGACCAAGTTATTTAATATTGTACAACCGAATTATGCCTTCTTTGGACAGAAAGACTTTCAGCAGTTGGCGGTTATTCGTCAATTGGTGCGAGATTTGAATATTCCACTGGAAGTGATTGGCGTGCCGATTGCCCGTGCTGAAGACGGTTTGGCATTAAGTTCTCGCAATGGCTATTTAAGTGAAGAACAACGTAAAGTTGCGCCAAGCATTTTCAAAAGTTTAAAACATGCCGAAGCTGAATTGCAGCAAGGCACTGATTTAACAGAAGTGTTAGAGAATATTAAAACCACGTTGACAACAGCAGGTCTGGTTGTTGACTATGTGGAAGCACGTACACCACAATTACACGTGATTGATCAATTCAATCAAGATATTGTTTTGTTTGTGGCGGCAAAATTGGGCACAACCCGACTCATCGATAATTTGCAGATTAAGCATACTGCAGCATAGAAACCAAGGAATAGCTTTGCCATGAAGCGCATTTTGATTGTGACAGGACAATCTGGTTCAGGTAAGTCATCTGCATTGCAGGTACTGGAAGATTTAGGTTATTACTGCATTGATAATTTGCCTTTGGCATTGCTGCCAGAGATTGTGGCAAAACTGGATCGTGAAAATAATCTCGAACAATTGGCCTTAGGGGTGGATGTTCGGAGTACGCGTGCAGATTTGCAGGAGTTTGATCATGTTTTTGAACAATTATTAAGACATGGTGCGGTCGATATTATTTATTTGACCACGCGGGATCAGGAGTTAATCGCACGATTTAGTGCTTCACGTCGCCCGCATCCATTGTCGAGTCGTTTTAAAAGTTTGAATGAGTGTATACAGGAAGAAAAAACATTATTACTTCCGATACAATTACGCTCTACAGTACATATTGATACAACTGATAAAAGTGTGCATGATTTAAAGCATACTTTATTGTCTAAACTTGGACAGTCCGATAACTTAATTGTAATTTTGCAGTCATTTGGCTATAAACATGGCATCCCTTTAGATGCTGACTATGTCTTTGATGTGCGTCATTTACCAAATCCGCATTGGGATTTAGAGTTGCGGAAATATTCTGGTTTAGATGTGCCAGTACAAAATTTTTTGGAACAAAGTCCACAGACCAATGAAATGTTTAAAGACATTTATCATTTTTTGGACAAGTGGTTGCCTGCATTTGCTGAAGGGCATCGTCACTATATGACGATCTCCATTGGTTGTACAGGTGGACAGCATCGTTCTGTTTATATTGTGGATAGACTCAAAAAAGCGCTTGAAGCGAACTGGTCTATTCAAGTCCTACATCGAGAAATGAAGCACTGGTCATGATTGACACAACTGTTGACGTAATTAATAAACTAGGGTTACATGCGCGTGCATCTGGCAAACTCATTGAAGTAACCACCAAATTCAAATCATCTATTCAAATTGGAAAAGGTGATAAATTAGTCGATGCAAAGAACATTATGTCTTTACTGATGCTTGGCGCAGGTAAAGGCACCACTTTACGTTTAGTGATTGAAGGCGCAGATGAGGAAAAAGCCTTGTCTGAAGTTCAAGCACTATTTGCAGCAAAATTTTACGAGGCAGATTAATCGTGGCACGTCGACCGAACCGTTTTACTGACGAAGACTTCGAAACTTTAGAAGGACGCGCAAGTAAAACTGAACAAAAGAAAGCAGTTCAGCGTATGGCTGCTTTAGGTGAGCAGTTGGCGCAACTGAATCCAAAACAAATCCAGCAACTTCCTGTGGATGAGCGTTTAATTGATGCCATTTTGGATGCGCAGACCATTACCTCACATGAAGCGCGTCGTCGCCAATTTCAGCGTGTAGGTAAGTTGTTGCGCAATGAAGACGAGACCGTCATTTTGTCATATTTAACCCCACAGCAGGGTGCAAAGAAAACTGCACAGTTACAGCGTTGGGTAGATCGAATTATTAAAGATGGTGATCCGATCATCAATGAATTCTGTAAAGTTCATAATGCTGCAGAACGTCATACGTTGCGTCAACATGCTTTGCGTATTCACCGTGATATGGCTAAAAATTTGACGGAAGCTGAATTGGCAGAATCAAGACTGAAGTTATTTAACTATGTGCAGCAAGTGGCACTGTTGTCTGATAACTGATTTAAGTAAGTTATAAAAAAGCACTTCAAATGAAGTGCTTTTTTATTTGGGGTAAAGCCTTTGTTTAGGTATTACTTAGCCGAACTCACCGATAGAGCGCTCTTTAGCCCAATCGCGCAGTACAAATTTTTGTAGTTTACCCGTTGAGGTTTTTGGAATTTCCGTAATCACGACATCTTTAGGTACTTTAAAGCGTGCTAGATGTTCTTGGCAAAAGCTGATGATTTCTTCAGGAGTCACAGATTTCCCTTCTTTAAGTTCAATAAAGGCACAAGGGACTTCTTGCCAGCGTGGATCTGGTTTGGCTACGACAGCAGCAGTCAGAATAGCCGGGTGTCGATATAGCACTTCTTCGACTTCTAAAGAAGAGATATTTTCGCCGCCTGAAATAATGACATCTTTGGAGCGGTCGGTAATTTTGGCATAACCATCAGGTTGGCAAACCGCCAAATCACCTGTATGGAACCATCCACCTTTAAACGCTTCTGCTGTAGCTTCTGGGTTTTTTAGATAGCCTTTCATGACAATATTGCCACGGAACATGATCTCACCCATGGTTGTTCCATCTTTAGGCACTGGTTCTAAGGTCTCTGGATCAAGAACTTTCATACCATCTTGTAGCGGATAAGGAACACCTTGACGCGAGTGAAGTTGAGCCTGTTCTTGAATACTTAATTCACTCCAACCTGCTTGAGAAGCACAAAGTGCTGAAGGTCCATAAGTTTCCGTGAGGCCATAGACATGGGTGACATTAATGCCAATATTGCGCATCCCTTCAATAATCGCAGCAGGCGGCGCTGCACCTGCCACCATGACTTCAACGCGATGTTCAAATTTAATCTGCTTCTGTTCTGGGGTATTAATTAGCATAGATAAGACAATTGGGGCACCACAGAAATAATCGACCTGATGTTCAGCAATCAGTTTAAAGATGAGTTCAGAATCTACCTTGCGCAAACAAATATTAGTACCACCATTGGCTGCCATGGTCCAAGCAAAACACCATCCATTGCAATGGAATAAAGGAAGGGTCCATAAATAAGTCGCTCGAGGTGTCATACCGCAAGCGATAATGTTGCTCGCTGCATTAATATATGCTCCGCGATGGTGATAAACTACGCCTTTAGGATTACCTGTGGTGCCTGAGGTGTAGTTTAAGCTAATCGCATCCCATTCATCATTTGGTAAATGCCATTCAAATTCAGCATCGCCTTCTGCCAGCCAATCTTCGTATTCAATTTGCCCAATTGGGGTAGAAAAGCATTGCTCGTATTCTTCATCATCCACATCAATCACATAAATTGAATGGGAAACCAAGCTTAAAGCTTCTTTCGCCAGAACAGCAAATTCAGGATCAACCAAGAGGACTTTAGTTTCGGCATGCTCTAGCATGAACGCAATGGTCTTGGCATCTAAACGGGTATTGAGGGTATTCAATACCGCACCAATCATTGGTACAGCAAAATGAGCTTCAATCATCGCAGGAATATTGGGTAACAACACTGAAACCGTATCGTTTTTACCAATCCCTAATTTTTGCAACTGATGTGCAAACTGACGGCAACGATTATAGGTTTCTCGCCAACTAATATGTCGCTTGCCATGAATAATTGCATCTTGATGCGGATAAATATAAGCCGCACGCTCTAAATAGCGCAGTGGGGATAATGCAACAAAATTCGCAGGGGTGCGCGGTAGTTCATCATAGGCAGCGACCATCTAATAACTCCATGTATATTTATTATCATCGATGATTTAAAGATAAGCCTTTCATAATCGACATGCATTTATGCTTTAGTCGAGTGGTTGTTTTATTTATAAAGTAATGAATTTTATGTAAAAATAATTAAAAAATACTATTTAGTGAATGATGGTTCATAAATGTGATTAAATTCAATCATATATGAAAAAGCTGAATATATGTTTATTTTTTACTCTTATTTGTCAATACAGAAAACTCTTGCGGATAAAAAATATATGCATGACATCAAAATTGAAAATCATTCAAATAGATTCAAATGCATCAAAAATGACAATTTTCTGATTGGCATAAGATTTATAGAGCGAAAAGGTTTTATCCAACCCTGAACCCGTGTAAAATTCTTAGCAGTTTTTATCCACCGTTTTTATCTTTTGAGGTTTTACCTCGATCATAATCTCGCGGTGACATGCTCCATTGTACGGGGCATCACTCCTTAAGGATTTTCTATGCCTATTATTACTTTGCCAAATGGCGATCAAAAACAATTTGATCAAGCTGTTTCTGTAATGGACGTTGCTTTAAGCATTGGTCCAGGTCTTGCTAAAAATACTGTTGCAGGAAAAGTCGATGGTCGTTTAGTCGATGCATCAGACTTGATCACCACGGATGCAAGCCTTCAAATTATTACACCTAAAGATGATGAAGGCGTTGAAATCATTCGTCACTCTTGTGCACACTTGGTAGGTCACGCAGTTAAGCAGCTTTTCCCAGAAGCAAAGATGGTGATTGGTCCAGTCATTGAAGAAGGTTTCTACTATGACATCTGGATGCCACGTCCATTTACATTAGATGACATGGCAGCGATCGAAGAGCGCATGAAAAAGCTCATCGACCAAGATTATGATGTCGTTAAAAAAATGACCCCGCGTGATGAAGTGATTGCAGAATTCACTGCACGTGGCGAAGAATACAAATTACGCTTGATTGCGGACATGCCGAATGAAACTCAAATGGGCTTGTACTACCATCAAGACTATTTGGACATGTGCCGTGGTCCGCACGTGCCAAATACAAAATTCTTAAAATCATTCAAGCTCACTAAAATCTCTGGTGCTTACTGGCGCGGTGATGCGAAAAATGAACAGTTGCAACGTATCTACGGTACAGCATGGGCAGACAAGAAACAGCTTGCTGCTTATATTAAACGTATTGAAGAAGCTGAAAAGCGTGACCATCGTAAAATTGGTAAAGCTTTAGACTTGTTCCATATGCAAGAAGAAGCACCGGGTATGGTGTTCTGGCATCCAAATGGTTGGACGATTTACCAAGTGCTTGAACAATACATGCGTAAAGTTCAACAAGACAATGGTTACCTCGAGATTAAAACACCACAAATCGTAGATTTTACGTTGTGGGAAAAATCAGGTCATGCGGCAAACTATGCAGATAACATGTTTACGACTCATTCTGAAAGTCGCAACTATGCGGTTAAGCCAATGAACTGTCCTTGTCACGTACAAGTGTTCAACCAAGGTTTGAAATCTTACCGTGATTTGCCAATTCGCTTGGCCGAATTTGGTTCATGTCACCGTAACGAACCATCAGGTTCATTGCATGGCATTATGCGTGTGCGTGGCTTTACTCAAGATGATGCACATATCTTCTGTACTAAAGAGCAGATTGGACAAGAAGTTGCTGACTTCATTAAACTGACTTTAGAGGTTTATAAAGACTTCGGTTTTGAAGAAGTGCAAATGAAACTTTCTACACGTCCAGAAAAACGTGTGGGTGATGATGCACTTTGGGATATGGCGGAAAAATCTTTAGCAGACGCTTTAGATGCGGCAGGTCTTGCTTGGGACTTACAACCAGGTGAAGGGGCATTCTACGGTCCGAAAATTGAATTCTCGTTGAAAGACTGCTTAGGTCGTGTATGGCAATGTGGTACAATTCAATGTGACTTCAACTTGCCAGAGCGTTTAGACGCATCATATGTCACTGAAGACAATGACCGTGATCAACCTGTAATGTTGCATCGTGCAATTCTTGGCAGTTTTGAACGTTTTATTGGTATACTTATTGAACACTATGCTGGCTTTATGCCACCTTGGTTAACACCAATTCAAGCATGTGTTATGAATATTACCGATTCTCAAGCGGAAGCTTGTGAGTCTGTAGTGGCGAAACTTAAAGAAAACGGTCTCCGTGCGATTTCAGACTTGAGAAATGAGAAAATCGGCTTTAAGATTCGTGAACGTACATTAGAGCGTATTCCTTATTTACTCGTTCTTGGAGATCGAGAAGTAGAGGAAGGTACTGTAAACGTCCGTACCCGCTCAGGAAAAAATTTGGGTACTATGTCAATCGACGCTTTCGTTGACTTAGTAAAAGCAGCCGTTGCCGAACGCGGCCGGTACATTGTGGAGTAACAGCGATTAAACAGCCTGACCGTAATCAACAGGGCGGTAACAAATCAAACCGTCCTGCTTTGAATGATGAAATTCGTGCGAAAGAAGTTCGTCTTGTAGACGAAAATGGTGAGCAAAAGGGTATTGTTAGCTTGGCAGATGCATTACGCGCTGCTGAAAGTGTTGAGCTTGATCTTGTTGAGATCGTAGCAAATGCTGAACCACCAGTTTGTAAAATCATGGACTTCAATAAGCATTTGTTTGATCTGAAGCAAAAGCAGAAAGAAGCGAAGAAAAAACAGCATCAAGTACAGGTGAAAGAAATCAAACTCCGCCCAGGTACTGATGTTGGTGATTACAACGTAAAATTACGTGCAATTATCAAGTTCCTTGAAGAAGGCAATAAGGTAAAAATCACATTACGCTTCCGTGGTCGTGAAATGGCTCACCAACAGTTAGGTTTGGCTCAATTACAAAAAATTGAAGCAGATGTGGCTGAAGTTGGTATTGTAGAGCAAGCACCAAAAATGGAAGGTCGTCAAATGGGTATGTTACTTGGTCCTAAAAAGAAAAAGTAATGATCCTTTGATCTTAAAAAGCACTGCCTATGCAGTGCTTTTTTTATTGCCTGAAGATTGGTTTAGTTCTAACAGGGGGGGAGAGAGCTTATAATCTTGCCTGAAACGCACATAAACCATCTATTTCCAGATGAATCTGAATATTTTTGAACTGAGCTTGTTTTAGGCTAAGAATATGCTCGGTTTTATTCATATAAAGTTCGTGATTATTCATCTGCCCATCGGGAGTAGCAAGATGATCAGTGATGAAGTAATCGCCATCTGGGTGAAGTACATGCTGAGCGATAATCTGGTGAAAATTATCAGTATGAGCTTTATGGCGAAGCTCATGTAAAGCCTGATGAATCACTACGTAATCGAAGCGTTGGGCTTGGAGTATCTGATACCAGTGTGGCTGTTTAAAATCGGCAATGATGAAGTTGGTGTGTGAATGAGGAATGGTTGCTATTCGTTGTTGGGCTAGAGTATGCATAGCTGATGAAAAATCTACAGCAGTGTAATGGATATGTGGTATAGCATTTAACAGTTCGTAGGCAAAAAAAACTGGGCCAGAGCCTAATTCTAAAATACGAATATCTTGTTTAAAGTCGGCTAAAATTTGAGATACATAATAAGCAAAAAACTCTTGTCGATAAGGTCGCTTAACGCTGGCTTCATTTGCCCACTGTATTGCATCAAGTGAGTCTTGAAGATTGATTGGGCTAGGAATATCTATGATTTTATGCATTTGTGTAGCGTATTTTTATATGAATAAGTGTTAAACAGTTTATAAAATTACATCAAAATAATCATGTCTAATTATGCTATGGTGTATCCCAAAGAAGTGAATAAACAAAGGAAATAACAATGATCGACTTGTATTATTGGGGCACGCCCAACGGTCATAAAATTACGATTGCTTTAGAAGAAATGGGTTTGGAATATCAAATCTTCCCAGTCAATATTTCAGAGAATGATCAATTCCAACCTGATTTTTTACGTATCTCACCTAATAACAAAATTCCTGCCATTGTTGATCAAGATGGACCGAAAGGTGAGCCGATATCGGTATTTGAATCAGGCGCGATCTTGCAATATTTAGGTCGAAAAACAGGCTTGTATTATCCAACAGATGAACAAGAACGAGTGGAAGTTGAACAGTGGTTAATGTGGCAGATGGGCGGTTTAGGGCCAATGTTAGGGCAAAATCATCATTTTAGTCGCTTTGCACCTGAACGAATTCCCTATGCGACAGAACGTTACGTGAATGAAACTAAACGTTTATACGGCGTATTGAATAAGCAGTTGATCGGTCAAAAATATGTAGCTGGAGAATATTCGATTGCCGACATGGCAATATTACCGTGGATTTTGCGCTACGAGTGGCAGCAGATTCAATTAGAAGATTATCCTTATGTTAAAGAATATGTCGAGCGTTTGACCGCACGTCCAGCCGTTCAGAAGGCTTTAGCAATTAAAGTTTAAAGTTTAGGGTAGATAGTTTAAAAGCTATCTACCTCCACAAAAGTTATATTCCTAACAGGCTTAAATTTATATATTTTGGATTTACGTTTCTCTGTTAATACTTCTTTTGCACGATAAAGTAAATCGCCATTTAGAGTGATGAACCAATTATAAAATAGTTCACGCATATTTGTACTCGGATGTGTGATTTTCGTAAGATTGTCATGAATTAAATCCTTAATTTGCTGTGTATTGAAATTGATATTCTCGAAACTATGTGCAAACTTATTTCTAATCTTTCTTAAGCCTTCAAGTTGTTGGTATTCATTCTCCTCAATTAATCCTAATGTGTGACATAAATGGATTTTTGACGAAAATTGACCTATGGGAGCATTGAATCCATCTAAAAGTTTTTTTGCAGATTTTGAATCACTTAAGAATGAATACAGAATTTGCGTTAACTGCTCTTCGAGTATAGCGGCAGCAATTAAAGTTGCTCCTCGATCTGTTTCTGGATAAAACGATTGGATTTTTGAAGCATTTTCAAAAATTTCAGGGTGTTTTAATTTCATTTCGTCCTGATATTTGTTCCATTCATCCATGTGTTCTTCCTGTATTTGTGTTCGTATCATTGATAGGCGGTATCCTTTATCGGGTTGAGTCCTTCAGTATGTTAATATCTGTTCCTTACCCAGCATTTTTTTGTGATTTTCAAACCTGAAAATCAGTAGGTTGTGATGAAAGCATTTTTTTTAAATTTAACTCGAATTATTGAAGCAAATCCTAAAATTTATATCAGTATTATTGTCGGAATTGCAGGGTGTTGTATGCTGTTCGTCGCAGAAGCAGTGCATGTTCAAAAAATTGTTGAGTTGCTCAATACTCGAGATCAAGCCGTATTGCGTACGGTCATTGAGCCGATTGCAAATAAATACACAGTGGCGCGTAGTTTATTATTGGTGTTCTCATTTATTTGGTCAGGTTATGAATATTTGGTGACAAAGAAAAAGCTGGGTCTATCTTCATAACATTATGTGGACTTTAGGGCTTTTATTCCTTTCGGCCTTTGGTGCAGCCACTTTACTGCCTTTGCAGTCTGAGGCGGTGTTATTGGGATTGTTGGCAAATGGAGGTTATTCCGCGGGATTACTGATAGCGGTAGCCAGTATCGGTAATATTTTAGGCTCATGTGTCAATTGGTATTTGGGCTTTAAGATTGAACACTACAAGCATAAAAAATGGTTTCCCATCTCTGAGCAGAAAATGCTGCAAGCACAAAAAATTTATCAGAAATATGGTTTTTGGTCGTTATTGCTGAGCTGGATGACAATTATTGGAGATCCTATTACCCTGATTGCGGGGCTACTCAAAGAAAATTTTCTACGGTTTTTGTTGATGGTGTGTGTAGCGAAAACAGGCCGATATTTTGTACTTTATCTTGTTTTTGTTGGATGGTTTTAATTGCAAAAGCTGTTTTAGCTATTAAAGGATAGGGAGGAAAACATGTCCTCCCTAGAGCTTACTTATGAGCATTGATTGAGTTTGAATTGAATTTCATCCTTAAAGCTCGATTTTTTATAGAGCCATAAAGTGCTAGCAGTGCGCTTCACTTTAATCTGGCTTTTGGAAACCGCTTGTACAATATTTTGGTCAAGTGCATAAACACCAGAACCTTGATTGATTTTTACTTTCTTGACTGCACCGTGTTTATCTACTTTAAAGCTAAACTTGATTTTACGGTCATGTTGATTAAGCTCATCGCGACTCAGTTCAAGTTGGGGTTGAGTGTTGTAGGCAAATTTAACTTTTTGTTGCTGTTGTTGCGCTATCCAATTTTTCGAATTAAAGCTGTAGTTACAGTCTGATTGATCGTGTTCCAGATTTAAACTAAAGGTTTGATAACCAATAATTGGCAGCACGGTATCTTCAATTTTATAAGGTTGAACATGTGCCTGACGTACAGCTTGAACTAAAATTTCGTCTAAGTTTTTTAAACCTGTACTTTCTTGAACACTGGCTTGGGTAATTTTGCCTGTTTCATCAGCATAAATACGCAAGATTGCCGCACGATTCTGCCCTTTTAAATCATCGTTGTTATATTGTGGCTGCGGGAAAGTCGTCCACTGAATACGTGTGGTTAAATGGGCGGGTAGTGCAGTACTTTTTTGTACTACCAACTGTGAAGTTTTAGTTGTTTCTGCACTGTGGCTCTGTACAAAAGGGAAGCTGAGAATCAGGGAAAAACAAAGCAGTTGTTTCATAAGGTTAGATAGGACATTCGTTCAAGAATGCTCATGCATAATGGTGGCTGAATTATCGCCCAGTATTTCCTGATTTGAAAATACTGGCAAGTCTAAATTCATGTTTTATGGGTCTTTTCCTTGGGTAATATCTACACCAAATAAATCGGAAGTTTTTAACCAACTCAGTCCCACCACAAGTATGGTCATACATCCGCCAAACACTGTCGCCATAATGGTGCCTATATATTTGGCTGCAAGCCCAGATTCGAAAGCACCTAATTCATTGCTACTGGACACAAACATACCGTTTACCGCTGCCACACGCCCACGCATATTTTCTGGTGGGTAAATTTGCAAAATGGTTTGTCGAACGACTACGGAAATGCTGTCACAAGCCCCTGTCATGGCTAAAGCAAATAAGGAAAGCCAGATATGATTGGAAAAAGCAAAGACGAGTGTGAAAAGCCCAAATCCAGCCACAGCCAGTAGCATATTGCGCCAAGCATGACGTGTCGGTGGAAATCGGGTTAGGGCAATCATGGTGATCAGTGCGCCAATTGATGGAGCTGCGCGTAAATAACCCAAGCCTTCAGGACCAATTTTTAAGATGTCTTCAGCGAAAATAGGGAGGAGCGCTATTACACCGCCAAATAAAACAGAGATGAGATCAAGTGAAATCGCCCATAATACAATTTTGGTTTTCCAGATAAAACGGAATCCATCGCCTAAGCTGGCCCATAAATTTTCAGTTTCAATGCTGGGAAAGCTACGTTTTTGTAATAAGTTAATTAGAATAAAACAGAGGCTCAGCAATACAGCAACGCTGAGTAAACTGATTTCTCGACCAAGAAATGCCAACATAAAACCACCCAGCATTGGACCTAAAATTACACCGCTTTGCCAACCAATGGTGGTCCATGTAGCACCATTGGCATACAATTCACGTGGAATTAAAAATGGTTTTAATGAGGTGGCAGATGGGTTGTAAAATCCACGAATGGTGCCTAAAGCAAAAATAACAGCATAAATGCCCCAAGATAAGCTTGTTACACCACGATACCCTAAGCCAAAAGCATGAAATAAGCTCCATAAAATGAGGGGCAGTGGTACTGCGAAGAACAGGCAGATTTTCATGATGTTTTGTTTGTTAAAACGATCAGCAAAATAACCACCCCATAGCGAAAGAGCAATAAAGGGAATGGCTTCGGCGAGTCCAATTAAACCAAGCGTTAGCGGATCTTTGGTAATTTTATACAGTGAATATGCCACGATAATTTCTTGAATCAGAATGGCGAGGGTTAGGCAAAATTGATTTAAGGTTACAATTGAGAAATCGCGATAGCGTAATGCAGCAAAAGCATCAGGTGTTGGCTTCATAATATTTGGATTTTATCGTCATATGATTATTATAGAGGTAATTTTTTATGCTTAAACTAAATAATTGTCATATTTAAGACTAAACAAGTATTCAATTCTGAGAATGGATTTATTCCCTAATTAATACGGTTTTTGCTTTTGTTTTGTACAAAGATGATTTAGAATAGCGCCTTCCTTACCTGCAGGTCGTTTTTGCAATGGTGCAGACGTGCCGAACAGGTGTTTAAAGAGGTTGTTATGGCTAAGTTAAAAACTCGCCGTGGTGCAGCTAAACGTTTCAAAGCGACTGCAAACGGTTTCAAGCGTAAACAAGCGTTCAAACGCCACATTTTGACCAAAAAATCTGCTAAGCGTATTCGTCAGTTACGCGGCTGTGTAATGGTTCACGTAAGTGACGTTGCTTCAGTTCGCCGTATGTGCCCATACATCTAAGGAGATTTATAAATGGCTCGTGTAAAACGTGGTGTACAGGCTCATCGCCGTCATAAAAAAATTCTTGCTCGTGCTAAAGGTTACTACGGTGCTCGTTCACGCGTTTATCGCGTAGCGTTCCAAGCAGTAATCAAAGCGGGTCAATACGCTTACCGTGACCGTCGTCAGAAGAAACGTCAATTCCGTGCTCTATGGATTGCGCGTATCAATGCTGGTGCTCGTCTAAACGGTTTGTCTTACAGCCGCATGATCGATGGCTTGAAAAAAGCTCAAGTGATCATCGACCGTCGCGTACTTGCTGACATCGCTATGCATGATGCAGTTGCATTTGCTGCTTTAGCTGAAAAAGCTAAAGGCGCATTAGCTGCTTAATCATCTTCCGATGATTTAAAAAGACCGCTTTATGCGGTCTTTTTTATTGTGTAATTTCTATAGAAAGGACAAGTGTTACATAATTTGTCTTTAAATGAACAGGACTTAGTTGCCTAATAAAAACAAGTCATTATAAAAAGGAATAGGGCGATGCTTGCAGAAATTGTTGGTGTGGATCAGGCGCGGATCACTGTAAAGCTAGAAATGATTCCAAGAATTGGTGAATCTGTCAAAATTATGTATGGACCCGATGCACAGTTAGAAGGAGAGGTGGTTGCGGTACAGCATTATATCAATCAGCATGCCGATGAGCATAAAGTGCGTATTGAGATACGCCCCTTTAATTTGTTGATTACCTCCTGATCTAATTTGTTTTTACTGTACTTTAATAAATTTTTAGAAAAATAGGTTTCTGATTCAATTGAGTGATTTAATTATTTATTATGAATTAATCAAAGGCCACATGATGTGGCCTTTGATGTTTTTATAAACCAAAATAATAAGCCGCAATACAAATAATGACGGTAATCAGGATGAGCTTGAATACGGCAGAAGAACCAATTTTATGAGGATGATGCGGCGTGGATGATGTTGACGTTGTAGTCGTAGCAGAGGCACCTTCTAAGGGATTATTAATCGCAATCGAAGTTAGTTGCGCTGTTTGATAGTGGTTGGCAACTTTCACAATAAATTTGGCTTGAAGATCTTCGAGTTTTTGCGAAAAATGGCGTAGGTTAAGTTGCTCATCAGCACTGAGAAGCGAGCCATCTTCGTGTTGAGGGTGTTGTAATTTATTTTGGATGTAATGATTGAGTGCTTCGAGTCGGTAAAGAGATTTATGTGCAAAATCAGCAGGATAATCCGTCGGGATTAAAGCGAGTTTCTGTGAATCAAATGCACTTTCAGCTTCAGTATTTATTTTTCTAACATAGCCATAATATGGCAGGTTTGACTGCGTTGGTTCGACAAAACCTTGAGCAAGCGGGCTATTAAAGAGTTCTGTTTGTGTATAACTCTGAATATCATCCCAATTTGGGTGTTGTAAGTCTGCATCAATGCGTTTAGCAAGTTTGGAATTCAGTTCAAAGCGCCAAAAAGTTTCTTGACGTAAAGGATTTTGCTGTGGGATTGGTGCTTCAAAATCATTGTCTGCATTATACCATTCCGCTAATTCTTTACCCAAAATCCAAGCTGTTTTCTTGTTGGCTTCATGGCTGACAATGAAATGGGCAAAAGGGAGTAGCTCAACATTGGCATTCGGATTTTGTTCATCATTTAATAGACTTGAACTATGTAAGCTTAGGTGTTTGGTACCCTGTTTTTTGAGACCTTCTAGCCAAATTTGAAAATGCTGTGCCAGTAAATGCTGTGAGATAAGATCCCGAAAGGCGAGGAGGTGCTGATCAAAAATAGGATGCTGTTTCCAGCGATTAAAACTCAGCTCTTTATTGAGGAATTCATTGCCATAAGTAACGAGGGTGAGCTGTTGTTTCCAAATTTGATCGAGGGCCATAGATATTGATCTCTTTGCAAGTGGGTTTATCTTATACTTTTTCTAATTTCGGATGTTAATCAAATTTTCCTTAATTGGAAACGCATCAATCTTGTTAAAAACTGATAGAATATCGGGTTTTATCTTATTATTAAACTGTTGCTTTGAGAGTTACTATGTCACTGGAAGCCCTGACCACCGAAGCGCTTGCTGCCATTGCAGCAGCTCAAGACCTTGCCGCCCTCGATTTGGTTCGTGTGCAATTTACAGGGAAAAAGAGCCAGCTTGCAGAACAATCGAAAGCCTTGGGTAAAATGGACCCTGAGGAGCGTAAAGTTCAGGGTGCTGCAATTCATGCTGTGCGTGAAGCGATCAATGCGGCATTGACTGAACGTCAAACACAATTACAAAAAGCTGCGTTAGAACAGCAGCTTGCAAGTGAAACGATTGATATTACTTTGCCTGGGCGTGGTCAAACCATCGGAAGTATTCATCCAGTTACCCAAGTTCAGGAACGTATTTGCCAGTTCTTTACGAAAGCAGGATTTACTGTTGCGACAGGCCCAGAAGTTGAAGATGACTATCATAACTTTGAAGCATTAAATATTCCGGGGCATCACCCTGCTCGTGCGATGCACGATACATTCTATTTTGATTCAAATCATTTGTTGCGTACGCATACTTCAGGCGTTCAAATCCGTACTATGGAAACTACGCAACCGCCAATTCGTATTGTATGTCCAGGTCGTGTATATCGCTGTGACTCAGATCAAACGCATTCGCCAATGTTCCATCAAATTGAAGGTTTATACGTTGCGGAAAATACCAGCTTTGCGGAACTGAAAGGTTTATTGGTCAATTTGCTGAACGAATTCTTTGAAAAAGATTTGAAAGTTCGTTTCCGTCCATCTTACTTCCCATTTACAGAGCCGAGTGCAGAAGTGGATATTATGGATGAGCGTGGCAAATGGTTAGAGGTTTTGGGTTGCGGTATGGTGCACCCAAATGTCTTGCAAGCTGCGGGTATTGATCCTGAAAAATATAAAGGCTTTGCATTTGGTCTGGGTGTAGAACGTTTTGCGATGTTGCGTTATGGCATCAACGACTTGCGTATGTTCTATCAAAATGATGTGCGTTTCCTACGCCAATTTGCTTAATAGTTTAAACAGTTATTTGAGATTTATTGAAATCCCCCTAAATCCCCCTTTATAAAGGGGGACTAGTCTACCTAAAACGGTAGTGTGTTTTTCCCTCTTTTAAAAGAGGGTTAGGGGAGATTAAGGACATTGAATTTATGAAAATTAGCGAAAATTGGTTGCGCACATGGGTCAACCCAGCCATTGATAGCGAAACGTTATCTGACCAACTGACCATGTTAGGTCTCGAAGTTGATGATTTATCTCCTGCAGCAAAACCATTTACAGGTGTTGTAGTCGGTGAAGTGCTTACCGTAGAACAACATCCTGATGCAGACCGTTTACGTGTCACTACCGTAAATATTGGTTCAGGTGAGCCTTTGCAAATTGTATGTGGCGCACCGAATGTTCGCGTGGGAATGAAAGCTCCTGTAGCGACAATTGGTGCAGTGCTACCAGGCGATTTTAAAATTAAAAAAGGCAAATTGCGTGGTATTGAGTCACAAGGGATGTTGTGTGGTGCTTCGGAAATTGATCTAGAAGATAAAATTGATGGTCTTTTAGAGCTTCCAGCAGATGCACCTGTTGGTGTAAATATCCGCGAATATCTAGATTTAGATGATCATGTGATTGATATTAGCATTACGCCAAACCGTGGTGACTGTTTCAGTATTCGTGGTATTGCACGTGAAATTGCAGTCATTAACCAAATGACTGCGGTTGCGCCAGAGATTAAAGAAGTAGTTGCGACTATTGCAGATGAGAAAAAAGTTGTTGTCACTACTGAAGGTTGCCCGCGTTATTTAGGTCGCGTAATCAAAAACGTAAATACCAAAGCACCAACACCAGAATGGATGGAGCGTGCGCTTGCGCGTTCGGGTATTCGTCAGCACAGTATTTTGGTTGATATTACCAACTATGTGTTGATGGAGTTGGGTCAACCATTACATGCATTTGATGGCGGAAAAGTTCAAGGTGCAGTTCACGTGCGTCAAGCAACAGCAGCGGAAAAATTGGTGCTGTTAAATGAACAAGAAGTTGAACTTAATGAAAAAGTAATGATTATTGCTGATGATGAAAAAGCATTGGCAATAGCGGGTATCATGGGTGGTTTATCATCTTCGGTAACCGATGAAACGACTGAAATTTTCTTGGAATCTGCATTCTTCGCGCCGTTACATATTGCTGGTCGTGCGCGTAGTTTTGGTTTGCATACTGATGCGTCGCAGCGTTATGAACGTGGCGTAGACTTTGAATTACCAATGATAGCAATGCATCGTGCATCACAATTGATTGCTGAGCTTGCCGGTGGTGAATTTGGTCCGATTACTGTTGCAGAACAAGCAGAAGTTTTGCCTAAGCGTGAAGCGATTGAGCTTAAGCAGGCACAAGTCGATCAACTGTTGGGTTATCGTGTAGAAGGTGAATTTATTGCTGATGCATTAACCCGTTTAGGTTGTATTGTGACGGTTAAAGCTGAAGGTCAGTGGTCTGTTGTTCCACCATCACACCGTTACGACATGGCAATTTACCAAGACTTAATTGAAGAAGTTGCCCGTATTCACGGTTATGACAATATTCAAATCAGCCTACCTGTAATTGATGCACAACTTGCCAAGTATCAAGATCAATTTGAAATCGCACAATTACGTCAGACTTTAGTGACTTTGGGTTATCAAGAGGCGATTAGTTTTAGCTTTGCTGATTTGAAACTTGAAAAACAGCTCAATCCAGCGGTTAATCCATTGGCCTTGGCAAACCCAATTTCAAGTGATTTGGCTGTTATGCGCTCAACATTGCTTTCAAGTTTAATTCCTTGTGTGCAATACAATATTAACCGCCAACAAAGTCGTGTGCGTTTCTTTGAGTTGGGTTTGCGTTTTGACTATCAAGATGCCAATAACATCCATGATTTAAAACAGATTCCAACATTAGCCATGATTGCTGTAGGTGCGAAGCAAGCAGAATCTTGGCATGCAAAACCACAAGCAATGGATTTCTTTGACTTTAAAGGTGAAGTGGAAGAACTATTGGCAGCAGGCCGTATCAAAGTGGAATATACTCGTTCTGAGCGAGTTTGGTTACATCCAGGCCAGTCAGCGGAAATTATGGTAGATGGTCAATCAATTGGTTATTTAGGTCGTTTACACCCAACGCTAGAAGCAGAATTAGATTTGGGTACAACTTGGGTGGCTGAACTTGATCAAAAGGCACTTTTGCAAACTTATGTATCTAATTTTACAGAATTATCACGTTTTCCATCGGTTAGACGTGATATTGCGCTTTTAATTAGTGATAAGATTAATATTGGTGAAATTCAGCAACTTATCACTAAAACTGGTGGGGAGCTGTTAAACTCGAATTGGCTCTTCGATGTATATACAGGACAAGGGGTTGAAGCAGGTAAACGCTCATTGGCATTTGCACTGTTATGGCAACATCCTTCACGAACATTAGAAGATGCCGAAATCAAATCGGGTATGGATACAATCATTGAAGTGTTGCAAAACACTTATCAGGCGACATTGAGGGCTTCATGACAGCATTAACTAAAGCAGAAATGGCTGATCATTTAAGTGAGCTCACGAGTTTAAACCGTCGTGAAGCAAAACAAATGGTCGAATTATTCTTTGATGAAATAAGCCAAGCGCTTATTTCTGGAGAACAAGTTAAACTTTCGGGTTTCGGGAACTTTGAGTTGCGTGATAAGCGTCAACGACCAGGTAGAAATCCTAAAACGGGTGAAGAAATTCCGATTTCTGCCCGCCGTGTTGTAACATTTCGCGCAGGTCAGAAGTTTAGACAGCGTGTTGGGAAAGAGCAGATCGATTGATCTGCTTTTTTTATTATTGTGAGATTAATCTGATTTGTAGAAATTATTGATATTCTGCTGTGTGCAGTAAATTTCAGACATAAAAAAAGAGAGAACATAAGTTCTCTCTTTTTTGCTACGTAATCGTAAAGATTAGTGAGCAGCAGAAGCAGCAGCGTCAGCAGCAGAAGCAGCAACGTCAGCAGCAGAAGCAGCAACTTCAGCAGCAGAAGCAGCTTCAACAGCAGCAGCGTCTACAGCAGCAGAAGCTTCAGAAGCAGCAGCAGTAGCTTCAGACGCAGCAGAAGCAGCAGCTTCAGCAGCAGGAGCTTCTTCTTTTTTAGCACAGCCAACGAAAGCTAAAGTAGTAGCAACTGCAGCAGCAATAGCGATTTTTTTGAATAACATGGCATCACTCTCTAAAAATATGAGATTAAAAAAAACCAAGGTCAGCTGTTATGTGCTTTTATTATTCCTAAATTTGTTAGGTAGTAACAATGCAGGAGCAGCTTAACTGGTCTGCGAATATGCTATCACTGCCTATTTTGAATTACTACTAGTTTGTGTGAAAAAAAACCAAAAAATGAGCAAATAAATGCTGTTTTTTAACAGAAAATAACAATTAAACATGTGCTTTATATTGGAGAAGTACTTATTAAGTTTATAAAATTAAAGAGGTTTTTAATGTCATTTATTTAACAATCAAATATTTGCAACTGTTGTTACATAGCTTAAAGCGAATTGTGTATTTATGTTAATAAAGTCAACCAAATAAAAAGGCCACTTATAAAAGTGACCTTTTCATTTCAGGTGTCAAATTAATTGGTTGCTTTACGTTTCATTTGATCAAAGAAATCGTCATTGGTTTTGGTTTCTTTCATCCGATCCAATAAGAATTCCATTGCCGCCAATTCATCTTGAGTATGAAGTAACTTACGTAAAATCCATACCTTACGTAAATTATCTTCAGACATTAGACGCTCTTCACGACGTGTGCCTGACTTTTTAATGTTCATTGCAGGGAATACACGCTTTTCAGCAATACGGCGATCAAGGGTGATCTCTTGGTTACCAGTACCTTTGAATTCTTCGTAAATAACTTCATCCATCTTGCTGCCTGTTTCAATTAAGGCAGTTGAGATAATGGTTAGTGAGCCACCTTCTTCGATATTACGTGCAGCACCAAAGAAACGCTTTGGACGTTCAAGCGCATGAGCATCTACACCCCCTGTTAATACCTTGCCAGATGAAGGTACCACAGTGTTGTAAGCACGAGCCAAACGGGTAATCGAGTCAAGTAGAATCACGACATCTTTTTTGTGTTCAACCAAGCGTTTTGCTTTTTCAATTACCATTTCAGCAACTTGAACATGGCGCGCTGGAGATTCATCAAAAGTAGAAGCAATAACTTCACCGCGTACTGTACGTTCCATTTCAGTCACTTCCTCAGGACGTTCATCAATGAGAAGAACAATCAGGAAGCATTCAGGGTTGTTACGTACAATCGATTGCGCGATGTTTTGTAGCAACATGGTTTTACCCGCTTTAGGTGGAGCAACGATAATTGAACGTTGACCTTTACCAATTGGAGCAACCAAATCTACAACACGGGCAGTTAAATCTTCAGTAGTACCGTTACCTAACTCCATCACCAATTGTTCAGTTGGAAATAATGGTGTTAAGTTTTCGAATAAAATCTTATTGCGCGAGTTTTCTGGTGTGTCGAAGTTAATTTGATTCACTTTCAACAGGGCAAAATAACGTTCACCTTCTTTTGGTGGGCGAATCGTTCCCGTAATGGTGTCGCCCGTGCGCAAGTTAAAGCGACGAATTTGCGAAGGGCTCACATAAATGTCATCTGGTCCAGCAAGATAAGAACCTGCGGCAGAGCGTAAGAAACCAAAACCATCTGACAGAATTTCGAGAACGCCATCACCAAAGATCTCTTCGCCATTCATCGCATGACGCTTTAAGATGGCAAAGATAATATCTTGCTTACGGTTACGCGCCATTCCTTCTAGGCCCATAAACTCTGCAATTTTGATGAGTTCGCCAATTGGTTTTTTCTTGAGTTCGGTTAAATTCATAGGTGGTCAGATAGAATCAAAAATTCTAGAAACAGGTTGGAAAGGGAGCAACATTCGGTCGCATACAGTAATAAAATGACGGCATTGTATTAATACAATAACAACGCGGTGGTCTGATAAATTGTTGCGAAGAGAAAATGTGTGAAACAATTTCTGTTGCCGAACGGCGATCTTATGTGTTGTGTCTTGTAAGAAAAAGACGGACTTGAAATCCTTTCTTTCTTGAGCATGAAATATAAGAGAGATTCTTGACTTTGTCAATTTATAGACGAAAAAAATGCGCTATTGGGTATAGCGCATTTGGTCTAATTGCAAAGTTTGAATTAGATGTGGTCTTCAATGAAGGCTGTTAATTTTGATTTTGGTGCTGCGCCAACTTGTTGTGCAACAACTTCACCATTTTTAAACATTAATAATGCTGGAATGTTGCGAATGTTGTAATTCACGGCTGTTGCTTCACAAGAAGTCACATCAACTTTTACAATTTTCACTTTTCCTTCGTATTCGTTAGCAAGAACTTCTAATACAGGGGCAATCGCTTTACATGGTGCACACCAGCCTGCCCAGAAATCAACAAGAACGGGAGTATCTGAATTTAAAACATCTGCTTCAAAGTTTGCATCTGTAGTGTTGATGATATTGCCTGACATGGAATATGCTCCAAAAATTTTATTAAAAGATAGCTAATGGCTCTAAGTATTACATAGCCATCTTTAACAATGTAGTGTTAGATGCAAATTTTCAGCCTTTCGATCAAATTTGTCTAATTGGTGCTCACGATGATGCTGATCGTGTAACACAATTGTCATATATGCTCAAAAATAAAAAGCTCAATATTTAAAAGAGATAAATGGCTTTTAAATTGCATGTATGTGCATTACTCTAGGCTCAATTCTGTACAGGTTTATTTGAAGAATGTCTGATTTTTTAATTGATGAAGAATTACTTGCTGCCATCGATATGGGGTCGAACAGCTTTCACCTTGCGATTGCACGTGTAGACCATGGTGAAGTCAAAAAAGTTGCATCAATGTCAGAAAAGGTTCAGTTAGCAGCTGGACTTGATGAAAATAAAAATTTAACTGAAGCCGCGCAACAACGAGGTTTGGCATGTTTAGCGCGTTTTGTGGGGCGTTTAAGTTCAGTGCAGCCCAATCGTTTAAGAATTGTAGCAACCAATGCGTTACGTCAAGCTAAAAATGGCCATGAATTTATTCAAAAAGCTGCAGAAATCTTGCCTAAACCAATTGAAATTATTGCAGGTCGTGAAGAGGCGCGTCTGATTTATTTGGGTGTTTCTCACACTATGGCGAACAGTGGTCGTCGTTTGGTGATTGATATTGGTGGTGGTTCGACTGAACTGATCATTGGTGAAGAATTTGAACCGATACACACTGAATCTTTACAAATGGGTTGTGTCGCGTTCACTAAAGCATATTTCCCAGATGGTGAAATTAATCAAAAAAGCTTTGACAAAGCTGTGGTTGCAGCACGTAAAGAGTTATCTGCAATTGCCAATACTTATAAAGAAGCGGGTTGGGATACTGTTGTTGGATCGAGTGGCACCATTAAGGCGTGTCGCCAAATTGCGGTCAATATGGGCTGGAGTAATGAGCAAGAGAATCTGACGCGTGAAGGGTTAGAAAAACTCAAAGAAAAACTACTTAAATATAAGCATATTTCAGAAATGGATTTTGATGGTCTTAAGGAAGACCGTCGAGCAGTTTTGCCAGCTGGAATTGCAATTTTGTGTGCAGTATTCGAGTTGTTAGAAATTGAAGTTTTGGTTTATTCGGATGGCGCATTAAGAGAAGGCGTCATGTACGACTTATTGGGTCGTTTCCAACATGAAGATATTCGTGACCGTAGTGTGCAAGCCCTAATGGGACGCTATGGTGCAGATCCGAAACAAGCTGAGCGAGTTGTTAAAACTGTACAGCATTTATTTGATGGTGTAGCAAAACCATTGAATTTAACCAGCGATGACAGTGACTTACTGCGTCGTGCGGCATATTTGCATGAGATTGGATTGGCGATTAGTCACGGTGGTTATCATCGTCATGGGGCCTATTTATTACAACATTCGGACATTGCAGGCTTTTCACAGATTGACCAAAATCAGATCTCACATTTGGTTGCAAATCACCGTCGCAAGTTGCGTAGTGATGGAAAAATTGATGTTATGAAGGTCGGAGGTAGCAAACTTGTGCATCTATGTCTATTGCTTCGATTAGCAGTTTTACTGAATCATAGTCGTAGCGATGCGATGCTTCCTGCCATTGAATTAACCATTGGCAATGCGCAACAATGGCAACTCTGCGTTTCTGGTGATGCCAAACAATGGCCTTTGCTTGTTGCAGATTTGCATGATGAACAAATGCAATTCAAGCATTGGGATATTGAATTGAATATTCAGTCGGAACAATTTATCGATTAACACTGTTTGGTTAATTTAGGGATAATGGTCGACCTATGAAAAATAAAGCTGCTCAATCTAAAGCATGGACAACAGTCCAAATTGCGCGTCATCCAGACCGTCCGCAATTTTTGGACTATGTTGGTGAAATCTTCACTGAATTCGATGCTTTACATGGAGATCGTTTGTTTGGTGATGATGGTGCGATGGTCGGTGGCTTAGCGCGTTTTGATGGCAAACCAGTTATGGTAGTCGGTCAACACCGTGGTCGTAGCACTCGCGAAAAATTAAAACATAACTTTGGGATGAGTAATCCTGAAGGTTATCGTAAAGCACAACGTTTGCTCGATATGGCAGAGCGTTTTAATTTACCTGTATTCACTTTTATTGATACTATGGGCGCTTACCCAGGTGTTGGTGCTGAAGAACGTGGTCAAGCAGAAGCGATTGCGACTAGCCTTGCACAACTTTCAAATTTGAAAGTCCCAGTTATTGCAACTGTTTTGGGTGAAGGGGGTTCAGGCGGTGCTTTAGGTATTGGTGTTGCTGACCGTGTGATTATGCTGTCACACAGTATTTATTCAGTAATTTCACCTGAAGGCTGTGCATCGATTTTGTGGAAAACTGCTGAAAAAGCAGAGCAGGCTAGTGAAGCATTGGCGTTAACTGCTGATCGTTTACAACAAATTGGTATCGTTGAATACGTCGTTGATGAAGGTCAAGGCGCGCATTTAAACCCTGAACAAGTCATGGAAAACTTAAAGCTCGTACTCAAACAAGCATTGGATGAGTTACAGCCAATGGATGCCCAAGAACGATGCGAAGCACGTTACCAACGTTTAATGAAGTTTGGCAGCGACAATTTAGGTCTAACGTCTTAATACAGGCGCAGACCTTTACAGAACAAAGTTCTTATCTCATAGGATGTAGTGGTGGCGTGGATTCCATGCTGTTACTGCATCTTATGTCGTTTTTATTCCCACAAAAAATTCGCGCCATTTATGTTGATCATCAACTGCAAAGTATGAGTTCAGCTTGGGGGGAGTTTGTCCTGAATGCCTGTCAGCAATTGCAGGTTCCGTGCGGAATTGTTCCTGTCCATGTGGCTGAAGGTAATTTAGAAAACCAAGCACGTAATGCTCGATATCAAGCCTTTGAAGAACATTTAAACAATAATGAGGTTTTGGTTTTAGCCCATCATCAGCAAGATCAAGCTGAAACTTTGATGTTGCGACTGCTTTCTGGCGCTGGAGTGCAAGGCTTATCGGCGATGTCTGTGGTCGATGTACGCCCACAAATGACACTTTGGCGACCCATGTTAGAACTGTCACGTGAGCAGATTTGCCAATGGGCGGTTCAGTTGGATGTGCAAAATATTGAAGATCCAACCAATGCCAATCCAGATTATGATCGCGCTTGGTGCCGTGAAATTTTATGGCCTGTTTTACAACAACGCTTCCCCAAAATGCAGCAAGCGCTGAGTCGCACCAGTATTTTAATGCAAGATGCAGATGAAATATTGGCGGAAGTATTAGTCTCTGATTTAGAAAAATGCGGCAATCCATCTTTTCTCAATCTTGAACCGTTAAAGATGTTGTCGGTGGCTAGACAACGCCAACTCCTTTCGCATTGGATGCAAGGTGAAGCGACTTATCGCCCAAATTTTGCCATGGTGCAACGTTTGCAAGCAGAAGTGATTGAAGCCAAGCAGGATGCACAGGCGGCATTACATTGGCAGGGCTATTACTATGTTCGCTATCAACAACAAATCTTTCGTTTGACTGAAGATACATATTTGGCTGAGCAGCGTTCTTCTGTTTTGCCCACACAAATGCAAACTTTTGGACTTAATCAGACCGTATCTTTATTTTCAGGACAGTATTTGATTCAAGAGCAAGCTCTTGGATTATCAAAAGAACTATTAGATAGACAACTGATTTTGTCTCCACGAGTCGGTGGTGAAAAAATTCATCTGCATGGGCGGGTGGGGAGTTGGCCTTTGAAAAAAGCGCTACAACAAGCACAAATTTTTCCTTGGTTGCGTCATACAATTCAAATATTAAGCATAGATAATGTTATGCTAGGGGTTTTTACACCTAAAGGTTTTTGGTTAGCACAGTCTGAATATCTTGTAGTGGATGGATGGCAGCCGAAATTAGTTTCAGGGCAATAGAATACTCAATAACGAGCGTAAATCATGAGTGCAGTTTTAAATTGTAATATTACTTTTATTGGTGGCGGCAATATGGCGCAAGCCTTAATTGGCGGATTAATTGCGCGAGGCATGCCGACAACTCGTATTACAGTTGCTGATCCCTTTGAAAATGTACGTCAACTTTTACAAGAAAAAGATGTGCATGTGACGGATGATAATATCGCGGCGATTGAGAAAGCGGATATTGTTGTTTTGGCTGTTAAGCCTCAGGTACTTGCCAATGTATTGAAGCAATTACATGGTTTACTGGATGGTAAACTGGTGATTTCAATTGTTGCGGGTGCGGAAATTGCAACCATGGCAGCGTTATCGGGCACAGAGCGTATTGTCCGTGTCATGCCAAACACGCCTGCATTAGTCCAGACCGGTGCGCATGGTTTATATGCGACAGATGTTGTCGATGCGAAAGACCGTGAGTTAGCCAGTCAAGTGCTTGCTGCAACAGGTTTAACCATTTGGGTAAATTCTGAAGCACAAATTGATGCTGTAACTGCTGTTTCAGGTTCAGGTCCTGCATACTTTTTCTATATGATGGAAAGCATGATTCGTGCAGGTAAAAACTTAGGCTTAGATGAAAAAGTTGCAACGGCTTTAACTTTGCAAACCGCTTTAGGTGCTGCACAAATGGCAATTACCAGTGCAAACTCACCAGCAGAATTACGTAAAAATGTCACCTCTCCAAATGGTACGACTCAGGCTGCTTTAGAAGTGTTTGACCGTGCACAAATTTCACAAAATATTCAGTCTGCGTTGGCTGCTGCGAAAAAACGTAGCCAAGAGTTGGCGCAAGAATTAAGTGAAAGTAGCAAGTAATTGATTTTAATTAGGAAAATTTTAATATGGGTGCAAACTCTGCGCTAATTTTTGGCATTATTATTAACGTAGCGATTTTGCTCGTATTCTTCCGCTTTTTAATGCAATTGGCTGCCGTTAATCCCTACAACCCTGTGGTGATGTCGACAGTCAAAGCCACCAAGATTGTGGATATTTTTAGTCGCATTTTCCCAACATTGGGTAAGGGGCGTGTGAACTCTGCTGCCTTGGCCTTGGTGGTGGTGCTTTATTTACTTAAAATATTTGGCATCATGTACTTATCGGGGGCCATGCCGAATAGTCCGATTCATTTGGTGATTTTAACCTTCGTCACCATGATTCAGGACTTGATTCGCTTCTGTCGTTATTTGATTTTTGCAACGATTATTTTAAGTTGGGTGGTGATGTTCACTCAGTCACGTTCACCTTATATTGAGGTGATTCAAGAGTTGGCTGAGCCTTTGTTGGCACCATTCCGTCGTTTATTGCCAAATATGGGAATGATTGATTTATCTCCAATCGTAGCATTCTTGGCCTTGTATATTGCTGAAATCATTATGAATGAAGTGGCAATTGTCTTGTTGACAGGTTTATAAGATTTTTTTAAATTATTTTCAATTCATCATAAAAAAGGACTCTATATAGAGTCCTTTTTTATTGTGTTGATTAAACGTCCCTTAGTGGGCCTCATCCCAGTTGTTGCCTTTACCGACTTCAACCAGTAACGGAACTGAAATTTCCAGTACCGATTGCATCACTTCAGCCAGTTTTGGTGCCAATTCATCTGCAATGTCGGCATCGACTTCAAACACTAATTCATCGTGGACTTGTAAAAGCATTTTGGCTTGATCTTTCGGTAGCATTTTATCCACTTCAATCATCGCCATTTTAATAATGTCCGCCGCACTCCCTTGCAGTGGTGCATTAATCGCAGCACGTTCAGCCGCTTTACGGATCATCATGTTACGTGCATCAATTTCAGGTGTATATAAACGTCGGCCTAAAATAGTTTCCACAAAACCTTGTTCCAAAGCAACTTGGCGAGTGCGTTGCATATACTCATAAATACCCGGATAGCGATGGAAATATTGTTTGATATAGTTTTGTGATTCTTCACGGGTAAAGCCCAGTTGACGAATCAAACCAAATTCCGACATGCCGTATAACAGACCAAAGTTGACCGCTTTAGCTTGGCGACGCTGATCGTTAGTCACCTGATCCAGTGGAATATTCAGGACTTCTGAAGCAGTACGTCGGTGAACGTCTTGACCATGGCGGAAGGCATCCAACAAGGCATCATCTTGAGAGAAATGTGCCATTAATCGCAATTCAATTTGTGAATAGTCGGCTGCCAACAAGACTCGTCCTTCCGGAGCAATAAATGCTTTACGAATTTGACGTCCAATTTCTTCACGAACAGGAATATTTTGTAAGTTTGGATCGGTTGAAGATAGACGACCAGTTGCAGTCAATGCTTGGTGATAACTGGTGTGCACGCGATGGCTATCATTGTTAGCCTGTTTTAATAAACCATCGGTATAGGTGCTTTTCAGCTTGGATAAACCACGATAATCCAAAATCAGCGCGCTAATGGGATGATCCAATTTTTCTAAAATACTTTCGCTGGTGCTGTATTGTCCTGTTGAAGTTTTTTTGCCACCTTTTAAGCCCAGTTTTTCAAACAAGATTTCACCAACTTGCTTTGGTGAACTGACATTAAATGGCTGACCTGCCAATTCGATGATCTGATTTTCTAAATCTTGCATCGTTTTGGAAAAATCTTCACCCAATTGATCCAAGAACTGAAGATCAAGTTGGATGCCATTTTCTTCCATTGAGGTTAAGACACGTGCTACAGGTACTTCAATATTATGCAAAATATTGATGAGTTCTGGATGCACTTTGAGTTTTTTATCTAGCACTTCATACAGACGGAAGGTGACATGGGCATCTTCGGCTGCATAGTGTGCGGCAGTCTCAATCTCAATTTGATTGAAGGTCTTTTGTTTCGCGCCTTTACCCGCCACTTCTTCATAGGTGGTGGTAAGGTGGCTTAAATATAAACGTGCCACATCATCCATGCCGTGACGAGTAGCGACAGAATTCAGCACATAGGATGCCAGCATGGTGTCAAAATACCAACCTTGCAGCTCAATTCCATGATTGGCAAAAATATGCGCATCATATTTCAGGTGATGACCGATTTTTTTAATTTCAGGATTTTCTAGAATCGGTTTGATTTGTGCAAGCACGGTTTCACGGTCTAATTGTTCTGGCGCACCTTCATAATTATGTGCGAGTGGGATGTAGTAGGCATCTTGTGCATCAAAGGCAATCGAGAAGCCCACCATTTCCGCAATTCGATAATCTAAGCTGGTGGTTTCGGTATCAATTGCGAACTTATTCGCATTTTGCATGCGTTGTAACAGTTTGTCCCATGCCTCGGCAGATAATACGGTATGGTAGTTGGCTTGACCGAGTTGATCATCAACACTGGTTAAGGTCGCTTGGTCTTCAGTTTCAATCGGTGCAGCGACTGGAGCTTGCTGAAGGCTGGCATTGCTTTGTTTGTTGTTGCTATTGTTGGGATTATTTGGATGGTCCAGCGACTGTAACTGGTTACGGAATTCCAGTTCGGTATATAAACGACGGAGTTCATTTACATTCGGGTCTTGGATGGCAAGATCTTCGTAGCAAATTCCAATGTCCAAATCACAGACAATACTGGCAAGCTGATGGTCAATGGCGATGCCTTCGACATTGTCTTTAATGTTTTGACCGACTTTTCCCTTAATCTGGTCGACATTTTCCAAAATACCGCCAATTGAGCCGTATTCGGTGAGCAGTTTAGCGGCTGTTTTCGCACCTACACCAGGTACGCCCATAATGCCGTCAGAGGCATCGCCCATTAGTGTAAGGTAATCAATAATTTGATTTGGCCAAACGCCAAACTTTTCAAAGACGCCATTCACGTCCATCGGCTTTTCTTTAAAGCTGTCTTCGAGTGTGATTTTTTCAGTGACGAGTTGCGCCATGTCTTTATCGCCAGTCGAAATGAGGACTTGTTGTCCTTTGGCTTCAGCGCGTTTTGCTAGTGTCCCGATGATGTCATCTGCTTCTGCACCTGGCAGCATATGTACTGGAATACCTAAGGCGCGAATCAGTGCGTGTAAGTAAGGAATTTGTTGTCCTAATTCATCAGGCATACTTGGACGATCACCTTTATAAATCGGTGATAGCTCATGACGGAAAGTCGGTTCTGGTGTATCGAAAATGACGGCCATGTGTGTTGGTTGAGTGCGACGCATCAGTTTCTGAATCGCAGAAATTGCGCCACGTACAGCATTGGTATGCAACCCCGTAGAAGTTGTTAGAGGTGGGACCGCATGGAAGGCGCGAAATAAAAAATATGACCCATCGACCAATACAAATGGTGGCATGCTGCAAATCCTGATTATGAACTAGGGCTTATATTACGTGAAAAAGGTAAAGCTGTCTTATTTGTAATGTCACTATGCACTAAGTAACATTCTGCTCCTCAATCCCAAGTATATAAATTTGCAGTATTTTGTATGTGAAACTGCTTGTATGAAGGGTGATCAAGTAAGATAAACCTATTCAAGCTGTATAATGCATAAACCCATGTATAAAAACGACAAACAGGGAATGGTCCTGCTCTTAATCGCATTAACCGTATTGTTGGCTGTTGCAATCGTCATGCAATGGCAATCGACATTAGTTGCTGCTGCCCTTGGTTTAACGGTTGTGATTGTGCAGTCAATCTCGAATATTCATCAGCGTCTTGAGCAATTAGAACAACTCACTTCTCAGCCATTGATTCAATCTGTAGGAATCGGGACACAAAAGATTGTGATTTATGGGGCTGCCTTGGTGGCGTTGTGGGCCTATGCCAATACGTGGATGTGGGTGGTTGGTGGGGCATTGTTGGTTTTATTGCTGTGTTTGATTCAATTGATCAGTTCATTCCAGCGGCGATTGGCTTTGCTAGAGCAGCCACCACAGCAACAATCTTCAGTTATGTCTAGAACCTCCACATTCGTAATGTCAGAGCAACCGCTTCCTCCTGCAATGCCAATGTCGGGACAGTTGACCCTGACGCAACAACAGGATGTTACGGTTCAACAACCGCAACAAACCTCAGTTGACTCAAATACAGCATCATCAGAATCAACTCGCACATGGTGGCAACCTGCTGTGGATTGGATGCAGCATGGCAACCCGATTTTAAGAGTGGCCGTGGCTGTACTCATGGTGGGGGTTGTGTTGTTGCTGCGTTTTGCTAGTGAACATTGGCAATTAAGTTTAGGAGTGAAACTGGGTTTTATTGCAGTTGCAGGTGGAGTGACTACATTAGCGGGTTATCTGCTACAACGTAAAAATACTTTGTTTGCCATCGCCCTTCAGGGCTTAGGCTTGGCAGTCATCTTTCTGACGCTGATTTTTGCGCATCATTTTGAAGTATTGCAAAGTCTAATGACGGCCAGCGTTTTATTTGTGATGTTATTGGGAATTACTGTGGTGCTGAGTCTAAAGCAGCAGGCACTGTATTTGGCTATTCTTGCTTTGAGTATGGCCTATCTAGCACCTCTGCTTATTCCACACACTCATCCTGATGTGGTGTTTTTATTTGGGTATTATTTTGTGATTAATTTGGCTGTGGTCGTGGTCAATTATTTGCAGCCATGGAAAATACTGCACCAGATTGCTTTTTTTGCCACGATGTTTATTGGTGGATCAGTGATTGGGATTTACGCGGAAAATTCGCAACTGAATACCCTTGATATCATTTTATGGTTGCATATTGCGCTATTTATTTGGCTCAGTATTCGTTATAGCCAGTTGATGGTGGCAGAGCAACAGCAACAACGAGAATCAGAAACCCGCTCAAATAATAAAAAGCTTCAACCGATTTTAGATGTGGGACTTATTTTTAGTGTCCCTGTACTGGGGTTTTCGCTACATGCTTTTTTAATGCATGACTCAACCGTTGCTCTCACATCGGGAGCTGCTGCTTTGGCAGTGACGTATGGGCTATTGAATTTCTGGATTAAGCGTCAACATCCGCAATTGTCTATTTTAGCCAAAAGCTTTTTTATTCTGGCTGTTGTATTTACGGCTTTGATCTTTCCGTTGGCAAAAGGAGCGCATTGGACCTCTACAGGTTGGGTGATTCAAGGTACTGCTTTAATTGTTTGGGGGATTACCGAGCGCTATCGTCTCAGTCGTTATGTGGGGGTGGCATTGGTGCTACTCAGTACCATTGCATTGATGTACCAAATTTGGTCGAATGATGATTTTCCTATTTTAACCACAGTCATTTATGCTATTGCTCAGTTTATTTCGGCATTTTATTTATTGCATTATCCAGAGGTGGAAAAATATTTCAGCGCCCGTATTTTGAGTGGGATTTTCCTTGTTTCAGGCATGTATGCAGGCGCTATTGCAGGTGTAGAATTGATGCACTGGCAGTCGTGGGCATTTGCTTGCTCAATAGCGATTGCTACGGTTTTACTGGCCACTTTTAGTGTAGTCGTACAGTTGAAAACCAAATTGGAGTGGCAAAATTTACAACTCACTTTGCTGGGTAGTTTAATGCTGTTGCTGTATGGTCTGACTGTATTTGAAGAGGTGTTTATAACGCAGCGATGGACCAGTCAAACTACGCAGTTCAGTTTTGCCATCAGCGCGGTAGTGTTAAGTTTGATCTTGATATTCATGCAGCGTTCATCAGTACGTGTTGCGAATCAGTTATGGGCAGCAATGTTGTGTCTTGCGCTTGCCAGTATCGGGCTTGCCATTTTCCCACAAATGCCAATTGTAGCTTTAGGTATTGTGCCAGTTTTATACGTGTTCTATGGATATTTCACAGCGAAGCGTGACTTTATTGATCAAATATCTGTATGGGGACTGGGACTATTGTGGTTGCTGGTCTTAAATTTAGACTCGTATTCTGCCGTACATTACTATCTAGCTCCGTTATTGAACTTCACCGATTTACTATCTTTACTCATGTTTACAGGCTTGTTAAGGATCATCTATCGACATAATTTTGAGACGCAGTCTACGCTAGAATGGGGCATTAAAATTAGTACTATTCTGATTGGGCTGTTGGTGTTCAGTAGTGTTGTGGTTCGAGCCATGCATCATTATCTGGCAACGCCGTTATGGGGGAGTGCAATTTGGCATGATGGTTCAGTACAACTCAGTTTGACCTTGTTATGGGTAGTACTGGCTTTTGTATTAATGACTTTTTCGAGCCAACGTCATATTCGTCAAATCTGGTTTGTAGGGGCTGCTTTATTGGGAATTGTCGTTGTGAAGTTATTATTATTGGATCTCTCTCAAAGTGGCACCTTAACACGAGTGATTTCCTTTATTGGCTCAGGTGTGGTGATGTTGGTGATTGCCTATATTGCTCCATTACCTCCGAGCCTGAATGAACAAAAAAAAGAGCGATAATTTTATCGCTCTTTGGGTCCTTTTTTGAGTTCTTTCTCATGGGCATATTGATCAATCTCATCATGAGCTTTGGGATGAGGGCGGTCAATAATCCCCATTTTAGGTACTGGAATCTCAATTTGATTTTTTAAGAAATCATTACGCACACGTTCTTGCAGTTCATCTCGAGCTTTTAAGAAAAGTTCTTGTCGACACCAAACTGCAAACAGAATTTCGATAGTTGATTCACGAAAAGCAGTTACTGTAACCTCAGGTTTTGGATCATCTAAAGCTAGGGGATAGCGAGCTGCAACATCGAGCAGCACTTCACGAACTTTAATGATGTCTTCCTGAAAGTTAATTGCTAAGGTAATTGGAATTCGCCGAATGGGGAATTTGGATAAGTTCAGTACAGGTGCGCGAATCAGTTGTTCATTGGGTAGGCGGACATAAATATTGTCTAAAGTCAGTAACTTTACCGAGAGTAGATCAATAGAAATAACTTCTCCTTCGATGGTATGTCCTCGAATCAAGGTAATTTGAATGGTATCTCCCACTTCAAAGGAACCTTCACCAATCAGGAATAGACCACTAATTAAGTTACTGGCAGAAGTTTGTGAGGCGAAACCAAGCGCGACGGTAAAAATACCCGCAGCACCAATAAAGACACTGAGTTTAAAACCAGCTTCTTTCAGGCTTGCCATTATAAACAGCACGAAAATAAAGTAAAAAATTCCGCGACGCCAAACCATACTTTGGTGGGCATTAAAGTTTTGCCCAATCGTTCGTATAAAGGTATTCGAGATCAGACGTGCAAAGATAAAACCAATCAGACACAATACCAGTGCAACTAAAATCTCACTGATTCGTTCTAAATTAATATTGGTAAATATTTCCTTCAAACTGACTGCAACATCTTTAGGAATATTGGTCTCTGGCATATCAGTATCCTAAAAAAATGAGTCAAACATATTAAATAATGCACCACCTGGTGAGCGAGGTGCGTGTACATAAGTGACTTCACCCGCCAACGGTGGGGTGCGGTTTTCAATTTTAATTCGTGGCGGACGAGTCAAATCTTCATGGATGACTTTAATTTGTGAAGTCCATAAACGATTGGTACTTTCACTATAAAAAAGCGGTAGTGCTGAAACAGGAATATTCATTCGATCAAAACGGAGTTGCTGACCACTGGTATTGTGGAACTCAATTGGTGTAACTGCCCGAAATGGACTCGGTTTAAGTAAATTTAACTCCGTACGTCCATCTACTGAAGTAGCATAGCAGACTTCACCTGTGCGGCGGTCGGGACCAAACCATGTATCCTTCGGTTGCATCATTGGAAGGTCAAATAATGGTTCGCGTTGACTTTCAACAAAACCTGCAATCCAGAGTGGCGTACTAATGTAGAGGGTTCCGCGTTGCCCCGCAGGAATATAAATGGGGTCGACAGGTTTAATTACGACAGATCGATCTGCCAAACGTGGCATCAAATGAAATGTTTCATGCGTTTGACGAAACATATAACGCTCAATTTTGATGGGATGTGGAAAGGCAAATTCAGGATCTCTAATAATATTCCATTCACGCTCAGAATCTTTTTGATATTGTGGGCGATGATATTCTAGGCGCCATTCATTGATGCTCCGCGCCAGACGAAATAATAAAGAGCCAAACTGCCATGTTTTAGCTTGATTTAATTCGAATTTTTGTTCGCCCCACCATTTGAGTGAGGGGTGTTCAGCTTGATGATGCTCGAAATCGGATGATGCCAAAATAAAAAAATCCTCTAGTCAGTTCAGTCAAAAACAGACTTCACGCTGTCATAAGCTTAGAGTACACTCAAAAGCCTCTTTTTCATCATTATAATTTTGTGATGCAAATACTTAAACAAATACAAATTCCTTATAGTTTTGCCAAGCGACATGGCGTTTTACTTCGATATGATGGGGATCAGGTTTTTATTGTACGCCGTGAAAATACTGCATGGATTGCATTACAAGAAGCGCGTCGTTTACTCAATGTACCTGCACACTATGAAATATTAGATGATCAGCGTTTTAATGCCTTACTCAGTTCTAGTTATGCAGGGGATACAGGCGAGTCACAGCAAGTGGCTGCGGGGCTGGAAGATCACCCAGATTTACTCAGTTTGGCAGATCAAGTACCAGAAGCTGAAGATCTGATGGATCAAGAGGATGATGCGCCGATTGTTCGTTTAATTAATGCTTTGCTTTCAGAAGCGATTCGCGTTGGTGCATCGGATATTCATATTGAAGCCTTTGAAAAGAAGCTCTCGGTACGTTTACGAGTGGATGGTCAGTTACGCGAAATTGTACAACCTCGCCGTGAGTTGGCACCACTCTTGGTTTCGCGAATTAAAGTCATGGCGAAATTGGATATTGCTGAAAAAAGGATTCCTCAGGACGGACGTATTTCATTACGCCTAGCAGGTCGTGAAGTCGATGTACGTGTCTCGACTTTGCCCTCATCACATGGCGAGCGTGTGGTGATGCGTTTGTTAGATAAACAAGCAGGGCGTTTGAATATGACCCATTTGGGCTTGTTGAAACCAGACTATGAGCGTTTAACCCAATTGGTTCATCGTCCACATGGCATTATTTTGGTAACTGGACCGACGGGTTCAGGTAAGACCACGACCTTATATGCGGCCTTATCAGATCTCAATGACAATACCCGCAATATTTTGACTGCTGAAGATCCAATTGAGTATCAGTTGGAAGGAATTGGTCAGACGCAGGTGAATACCAAAGTGGATATGACCTTTGCACGAGCGCTAAAGGCTATGCTGCGTCAAGACCCTGATGTGGTGATGGTCGGCGAAATTCGTGATTTAGAAACGGCCGAAATTGCAGTGCAAGCCTCCTTAACGGGGCATTTAGTCTTATCGACTCTACATACCAATACTGCAATTGGTGCGGTGACTCGATTAAAAGATATGGGGATTGAACCCTTCTTGCTTTCGAGTTCTTTAATTGGGGTAATTGCACAACGTTTGGTTCGTACACTTTGCCCACATTGCACCACGTGGCATGAAGCTGACTTATTTGAACAACAGATTTTTAAGCCGATTGTTTCTTCTATGGAAGGCTTAAAATTACCAGAACCACAAGGCTGTGAGCAATGTTCACATACGGGTTTCAGTGGACGAACTGCAATTTATGAAATCGTGCCTGTAGATGAATCTATGCGCCGTTTAATACATGGCAACGCGGCTGAATTTGAATTAGAAAGTTATGCACGGCTGCATTCGGGTTCTATCCGTGATGATGGTTTGAGAAAAGTTTTGGCAGGTAAAACGACTTTGGAGGAAGTTTTGCGTGTGACCAATGAAGCGGCTGAATAACTGAAAGTGATCAGGCTATTTCGTTAATTTTCTCTTTCGCTTTGGAAGAAAGGACTACGAAAGAGAAATAAAGCAATACTTTTTAAATAGTTTAAAAAGTATTGCTTTTAGGGGCGATTGTCTAGTTGAAATATTAGCCTTTAACAATTAATAGTAATGATTTTGTGTTACTAAAAAATGATGCAAGTCGCTATTAAACTTAAAGTAAGAACAAATAGATTTTAATAATGAATAAACTTTTAATTTCCTTTTTTTTAATAAGTGGGGCATTTATTGCTCAGCACGGTTTTGCTGATACTGAATCGTTTAAGGTGTATAAGCAATGTCATGATGAGATGGAGTGGTCTTGTGATGTCATTAGACACACCAATGGCAAGAAAGAAAAAGTTTATGATGGTATGAAGTCACCACAGATTGAGCGTCTAAATCAAAATTATTACCATGTTCAAATGTCATGTGGTAGCCCATGCCAGATCCATCATTTTCTAGCTAAAGATAAGCAAACAGATGATGCGACTCAAGAATTCATCGCGATTGATGCTCAACGTAATTGCTTAATTGAAACTGATTCTGAACAGAATAAAATTACTGCACGCCAATTAAATTCGCAAAAAAGACATACCTTAATCAGTACTCAGCACCCTATTTTTCAAAATGTTCCTATTTTTGATATCGCTCAATATACCGTGTTTCAAGGTTCTTCTTATTTTGATCAAAATGGTAATTTAATTTTGGTGGCAGATGAAATCGATGATCAAAAGAAATTTAAAAAGATATTTCCAAATCCTTGTAAGTTATGAAGTCTCTATCCCGAAGTGATGACTTCGGGATAGAACGTGTGACTTAAACAATCACATTTAATGTCACATCAATATTGCCACGTGTTGCATTTGAGTAAGGGCAAACAATATGTGCTGCATCTACTAATTTTTGGGCCTCAGCTTGCTCTAAGCCTTCTAAATGAATATTTAAAGTCACTTGAATACCAAAGCCTGTTGGAATTGGACCAATACCGACATCACCTTCGATATAAACGTCAGGCGTAATTTTTAAATGATCACGGTTAGCAACGAATTTCATTGCACCAATAAAACAGGCTGAATAACCTGCAGCGAATAATTGTTCAGGGTTTGTTCCACCACCCGCGCCACCCATTTCTTTTGGAAGTGCAAGTTTGACATCTAAAATACCATCAGATGAGATTGCGCGACCATCACGTCCACCTGTGGCTTTGGCATGTGCGGTATAAACTACTTGTTCTAGAGACATTTTATTCACCTGTATTTATGTCGAATGCAAATGTATCGTACACGATTTAATTTGCAGTGCAAGTATTAAACAACGAAATTTACATATAGCCACACTCAATTTTTTAGATCAATTCTGTTTTGTGAAGATTCGTCAACAATGCCGGTGTGATACAGATGGGGTGAATATCTTAAAGCTATGCCAAAGGATTAATTGAATACAGAGTTTTTCTACTCTAAATATTGAAATTTATTAGGAAATAATAGCCTTTTAACCGAACTGAACCAATCGGCGATGTTGCATTAAGGGCATCGACTCACGAATTTGTTGTTGTTCTGGTAAGTCAAAAGGAACGGTAATGAGTTGTGTTCCTTCAGTTGTAATCAGATCCAGCACTTGTCCACGACTATTGGTGGCAGCAGTATGCCCCCAAGTTTGACGTTTTTCACCATGCCAACCTTGTTGAGCAGCTCCGAGCACTTGGCATTGACTGTCCATGGCACGTGCTTGTAAAAGTAATTGCCAATGCATTTGACCAGTGGTGTAAGTAAAGGCAGATGGGGCAGTTAAAATATTGGCACCACGCGCACGTAAATGTAAAGCCAATTCAGGGAAACGTAGGTCATAGCAGACCATCATCCCAATGTTGCCAAAAGGAGTTTGTGCAACAACAATATCTGAGCCTGGTTCAAAAAACTTGGATTCTTGGTAGCCACCTACAGCATCGCCGACTTGTACATCAAACAAATGAATTTTGTCATAACGAGCTTCAGTGCGTTCGGGGCTAATACACAAACTTACTGTGCGTACACGACCATCTTCAATCACAGAACCATCTGGGCGGAATGGGCAAGGTAAAGTCCCAGCAATCAGCCAAATTTGATACTGGTGAGCTAAAGCTTCGAGTCGTTTTTGAATGCTTTCAAACTGTTCTGCTGTTTCGCGTTGTTTGCCAGCAGCGAAACATACGAAATTTTCTGGAAATACGACCAAGGAAGAACCCTGTGCCTTACTCTGTTGAATCAATGATTCGATGATCTTGAAGTTTTCTTCAATGTCATTTTGAGAATTCATTTGAGCAACAGAAAGTAAAGACATGAGTTTATCCTTGTAGCAACTACATTAAGCGTTCTGTTGATGAGACGCTTGTTCCAAATTATCTTGTTCTTTTTGGAGTTGTTTGACTAGTGGTTCAAACATATTTTGATTATTTTCGTTCAATTTCATTAAGGTTTTGTGTGCATCAAGTACGGTTGTCAACATACTTGAATTTGTCACGTGTTCTTCCATTAACTCACGTGTGCATACGCTTGGATCACCGCAGTAATTCAAGATCACAAAAACCTGACCTAAGCCCATACTATTGGCTAAAGTCGTAATATCTGGATTAGTAGATAACATGACAGCCTGAATGTTATGCGCTTGTTTTAGCTTCAAACCAAGTTTCGCTAAAATGCCTAACACTGTGCTATCGATGAACGTAGTTTGGGTTAAATCTACGATTGCCCCAACGACATTCGACTGTTGTTCAATACGGTTTAAAAGTTTGTCTAGACTGATACAAGATTGGGCTCGCACTTCGCCAATAAGCTTAAAAATATGCGTTCCGTCCAAACTTGCATATTCAACATGACCTGTTGACATATAAATGCCATTTGCAGAGAAGGATTGTAAAATTATCACATAGGGCAAGTGTAGACTCAAGTATTCTTGAGTCGTAGATACCTATTAAAATGTTTAAATTATTGAAAATTAAACTAATTCATTCTACATAAACTTAAGATGGCAATATCATCCGCCACGTGTTCAGGTGCTTGGAATGATTGATTTTGCAAATGGAAGACCAATTGTTCGAATTGTTCGTTCAATCCACCATCAAATGGTTCAAGGGCGCCATCAGAACAAATAATGAAACGAGAGTGTTTATTTAATACACATTCAAATTCTTCTACTTCTAAATCTTCAGTTAAACCAAGTGGAAAACTGCTGGTATTTAAAATTTTAGGTGGATGATTGGGTTCAAACATAATTGCTGGAGGGTAATGTCCTGCACTTGACCATTTCAATACATGGGTTTCTAAATTGAGCGTGCCCGCAATCATGGTGATGTGCTTTTCAATATTTTCTTGTACCAACATCCCATTCAGTTTCTTAATCAGCTCTCTTGGGGTTTTCGAGCGGCCATGAAAAGCAGCCATCCATGAGGTGAGTAAGCTACTGGTAACCCCATGGCCAGAAACATCGGCTAAATAGAAAATTATTTCTTTGTCGCTGAGTTTCCAATAATCGTACCAATCACCAGAAAGATAAGCTGAGGGTTGAAAAAGTGTTTCAACTCGATAGTTCGTTAATTCGATAGGATTGGGAAGTAGACGTTTTTGTAGTTCAGCTGCTGAGGGAAGATCACGACTATCTTGATTACGCTTGTACTGGGCATCAATTTTTAATAATGAATGTTCTGGATTCGCAGGTAAGCGATTCCAGATCCACCCCGCAAGTGCACCGAGTTCCCAAGCTTGGGCTAAAGCTGTACCTTCATTTTCAAAAGCCATCACTATGGTGGGTAAATTCCACTGATGGATCAGATAATCTTGTACATCGGCAATCGCAATAATCGTAGGATCATACAAGTCAATATCATCTATTTGAATCATTTGTACGCTTGGAAGTGTATTAATGACTTGATCTAAATAAGGAATATTGCGCGTTGGTTGAATGAAATACATATATATATTGTATGATCCTTTAGCTGTACTCGTTAGATGTACTATATCAATCAAGTAATTGCTAGAAAAAATAATGCTTTTCAGTGCAAATAAGTTTTACAAATTATTCAGAAGGCTTTGAAGTATCTTCATCTGGAGTGTCATCAATACCATCATCCGATTCCTCATCCACAAATGAAATAGTATCGGCATCTAGTCCTTGCTTTTGTGCAATCTCAAAATTCTTACGTTGTAAGTAAATATCACGAATCGCGGCATAGCGGTCACCTTGTAGTACATCTTCTACATCCAGAATTTGTGCACGTGCATCAATCCCACGTAAGAGTTGATCCGACCAATAAACACCATCGTTATTGTCAAACATATACTTTTGTGGTCGTGCTTGACCATCAACAAAGAAACCAATGCCATCTCGGAAAGTACTTGGGCCAATAATAGGTAAAACTAAATACGGACCAGATGGCACGCTGTAATAACCAAGCGTCGTACCAAAGCCTTCTTCTTCCATATCCAAACCCAAACGTCGTGCAGGGTCTGCAAAACCTAAAGTTGTTACGGTGTTAATAGTAAAACGTCCTAAAGATTTCGCAGCACGTGATGGACGGCCTTGTACTAATTGATTGACGGCATTCCAAGGTTCATTTAAGTTTTTACGAAATGAACGATAAGCACCACGGACGCTATCAGGCACTTTAGTTTTATATTGTACCGCTATTGGTCGCGCAAAATTGCGGTCTAAGAAATCATTAAACGCAAATGTTTCACGATTTAATGCTTCTAGAGGATCTTTGATGCTATCAGGTTGAGCTGCATTTGCATTCACTTTTAAATCATTTGCTTTTACATTTTTGAGTTCTTTTAATGATTCAAGTCTAGAAACTTGAGTACTTGATGATGCATCAGGTGTAACTTCATTTATAGGAGTGTCACTTGAAGCTGTCGCAGATAGATCATCATTTGCTTGAACGGTAGAAGCAAAACTAACAGCTAAAAGTGTCGCACATAAATAATAGTGAGTATGTTGCATAATAGATCCAAGACAGCGCTTAATGTCATAAGTAACACAAGAAGTCTAAAATAATTAGAGTATAGAATGTATTGTAACAGTTGTTTTCTTCATAGTATTAAAACAAATTTGATCAAAATATGTAATAAAAAGGATTTTTCGTTGATTAAATAACCAATTAAATGCTTTTTTTGAATAAATTGGGGAAATGATATTGCAACGAGTTGAGAATGCTGTAGAATGCACATCCATCGGCGGTGATGCAGATAAAAACTTGTTGATTAACAAGGATTTAGCTTGGTAGTTAAATTTTTAGATTGATTGAATGAGTTTTAAAAATATCGAAATTACCTGTTGACTTTGATTTAGATTAGAGTAACATAGCCGACCTAGCTTGATGATGACGAATCATCGAGAAGATCATTAAGAGATTATGAAGAACAACTTGTGTGGATTTTTACTGATTGATTGATCGAAATTATTTTCATTGATTGATGGTAGAAATTACTCGAAGTTTATTTGAGAAATTAATGTCAGAAAATTGATGAGCCAGATTTGGTGTTTAGAATAAAGCACTATTGATTTTAAACTGAAGAGTTTGATCATGGCTCAGATTGAACGCTGGCGGCAGGCTTAACACATGCAAGTCGAGCGGAGCGAGGGTGCTTGCACCTTAGCTTAGCGGCGGACGGGTGAGTAATGCTTAGGAATCTGCCTATTAGTGGGGGACAACATTCCGAAAGGAATGCTAATACCGCATACGCCCTACGGGGGAAAGCAGGGGATCTTCGGACCTTGCGCTAATAGATGAGCCTAAGTCGGATTAGCTAGTTGGTGGGGTAAAGGCCTACCAAGGCGACGATCTGTAGCGGGTCTGAGAGGATGATCCGCCACACTGGGACTGAGACACGGCCCAGACTCCTACGGGAGGCAGCAGTGGGGAATATTGGACAATGGGCGGAAGCCTGATCCAGCCATGCCGCGTGTGTGAAGAAGGCCTTTTGGTTGTAAAGCACTTTAAGCGAGGAGGAGGCTCTTAAGGTTAATACCCTTGATGAGTGGACGTTACTCGCAGAATAAGCACCGGCTAACTCTGTGCCAGCAGCCGCGGTAATACAGAGGGTGCGAGCGTTAATCGGATTTACTGGGCGTAAAGCGTGCGTAGGCGGCTGATTAAGTCGGATGTGAAATCCCTGAGCTTAACTTAGGAATTGCATTCGATACTGGTCAGCTAGAGTATGGGAGAGGATGGTAGAATTCCAGGTGTAGCGGTGAAATGCGTAGAGATCTGGAGGAATACCGATGGCGAAGGCAGCCATCTGGCCTAATACTGACGCTGAGGTACGAAAGCATGGGGAGCAAACAGGATTAGATACCCTGGTAGTCCATGCCGTAAACGATGTCTACTAGCCGTTGGGGCCTTTGAGGCTTTAGTGGCGCAGCTAACGCGATAAGTAGACCGCCTGGGGAGTACGGTCGCAAGACTAAAACTCAAATGAATTGACGGGGGCCCGCACAAGCGGTGGAGCATGTGGTTTAATTCGATGCAACGCGAAGAACCTTACCTGGTCTTGACATAGTAAGAACTTTCCAGAGATGGATTGGTGCCTTCGGGAACTTACATACAGGTGCTGCATGGCTGTCGTCAGCTCGTGTCGTGAGATGTTGGGTTAAGTCCCGCAACGAGCGCAACCCTTTTCCTTATTTGCCAGCACTTCGGGTGGGAACTTTAAGGATACTGCCAGTGACAAACTGGAGGAAGGCGGGGACGACGTCAAGTCATCATGGCCCTTACGACCAGGGCTACACACGTGCTACAATGGTCGGTACAAAGGGTTGCTACCTAGCGATAGGATGCTAATCTCAAAAAGCCGATCGTAGTCCGGATTGGAGTCTGCAACTCGACTCCATGAAGTCGGAATCGCTAGTAATCGCGGATCAGAATGCCGCGGTGAATACGTTCCCGGGCCTTGTACACACCGCCCGTCACACCATGGGAGTTTGTTGCACCAGAAGTAGCTAGCCTAACTGCAAAGAGGGCGGTTACCACGGTGTGGCCGATGACTGGGGTGAAGTCGTAACAAGGTAGCCGTAGGGGAACCTGCGGCTGGATCACCTCCTTAACGAAAGATTGACGATTGGTAAGAATCCACAACAAGTTGTTCTTCATGACGATGTATCTGAGGGTCTGTAGCTCAGTTGGTTAGAGCACACGCTTGATAAGCGTGGGGTCACAAGTTCAAGTCTTGTCAGACCCACCACTACTGACGAAGTACGGAAGATCAGAAACATTGACTTATTGATAAGCTGGGGACTTAGCTTAGTTGGTAGAGCGCCTGCTTTGCACGCAGGAGGTCAGGAGTTCGACTCTCCTAGTCTCCACCATCACATTGCATTGCAATGAGCTAAGAAACAAGCAAACGAAGTATTAGATTATAGAAATTAATAAGAAGTTAGCGTAATATGCGCGTCTTGTTAACTTCTGTGATTTATCACAGTTTACTGCAAGCTGACGAGGCTGTAGTTAATCATTAACAGATTAGAAAATTGAGTCTGAAATAAATTGTTCACTCAATGACGAAGAAAGAAGAAGTAATTCTTTGATCTAAGTTGATTGAGAACTAGCAAAAACACTGAATCAAGCGTTTTGGTATATGAATTTAGATTGAAGCTGTACAGTGCTTAAGTGCACAGACAACAAATCAGTAGCAATTAAGTTTGCAACGATAACACTCACTTGTATGTGTTAGCGACTGTTTGGGGTTGTATAGTCAAGTAATTAAGTGCATGTGGTGGATGCCTTGGCAGTCAGAGGCGATGAAAGACGTAATAGCCTGCGATAAGCTCCGGGGAGGCGGCAAATATCCTTTGATCCGGAGATTTCTGAATGGGGGAACCCACCTACTATAAGGTAGGTATTGCAACATGAATACATAGTGTTGCAAGGCGAACGAGGGGAAGTGAAACATCTCAGTACCCTTAGGAAAAGAAATCAATTGAGATTCCCTCAGTAGCGGCGAGCGAACGGGGAAAAGCCCATTAAGTCATGTAAGTTTTAGTGGAATGCTCTGGGAAGTGCAACCATAGTGGGTGATAGTCCTGTACACGAAAGGGCTTACATGATGATGTCGAGTAGGGCGAGGCACGTGAAACCTTGTCTGAATATGGGGGGACCATCCTCCAAGGCTAAATACTCCTGACTGACCGATAGTGAACCAGTACCGTGAGGGAAAGGCGAAAAGAACCCCTGTGAGGGGAGTGAAATAGATCCTGAAACCGCATGCATACAAGCAGTGGGAGCCGACTTGTTCGGTGACTGCGTACCTTTTGTATAATGGGTCAGCGACTTACATTCAGTAGCAAGGTTAACCGTATAGGGGAGCCGTAGAGAAATCGAGTCTTAATAGGGCGTTTAGTTGCTGGGTGTAGACCCGAAACCAGGCGATCTATCCATGAGCAGGTTGAAGGTTGGGTAACACTAACTGGAGGACCGAACCCACTGTCGTTGAAAAGCCAGGGGATGACTTGTGGATAGGGGTGAAAGGCTAATCAAGCCTGGTGATAGCTGGTTCTCCCCGAAAGCTATTTAGGTAGCGCCTCGGACGAATACCATAGGGGGTAGAGCACTGTTTCGGCTAGGGGGTCATCCCGACTTACCAAACCGATGCAAACTCCGAATACCTATGAGTACTATCCGGGAGACAGACTGCGGGTGCTAACGTCCGTAGTCAAGAGGAAAACAATCCAGACCGCCAGCTAAGGCCCCAAAATCATAGTTAAGTGGGAAACGATGTGGGAAGGCATAGACAGCTAGGAGGTTGGCTTAGAAGCAGCCACCCTTTAAAGAAAGCGTAATAGCTCACTAGTCGAGTCGGCCTGCGCGGAAGATGTAACGGGGCTAAAACTATGTGCCGAAGCTGCGGATTTGACATTAGTCAAGTGGTAGGGGAGCGTTCTGTAAGCCGATGAAGGTGTATTGAGAAGTATGCTGGAGGTATCAGAAGTGCGAATGCTGACGTGAGTAACGACAAAACGGGTGAAAAACCCGTTCGCTGAAAGACCAAGGGTTCCAGTCCAACGTTAATCGGGGCTGGGTGAGTCGACCCCTAAGGCGAGGCCGAGAGGCGTAGTCGATGGGAAATTGGTTAATATTCCAATACTTCTGTGTAATGCGATGAGAGGACGGAGAAGGTTAAGTCAGCCTGGCGTTGGTTGTCCAGGTGGAAGGTTGTAGGCATGTATCTTAGGCAAATCCGGGGTACTCTATGCTGAGAACTGATAGCAAGCTGTACTTGTACAGTGAAGTGGCTGATACCATGCTTCCAGGAAAAGTCTCTAAGCTTCAGTTACACAGGAATCGTACCCGAAACCGACACAGGTGGTCAGGTCGAGTAGACCAAAGCGCTTGAGAGAACTCTGCTGAAGGAACTAGGCAAAATGGTACCGTAACTTCGGGAGAAGGTACGCTGCTGACGGTGATGGGACTTGCTCCCTGAGCTATTGGCAGCCACAGAAACCAGGCCGCTGCAACTGTTTATTAAAAACATAGCACTCTGCAAACACGAAAGTGGACGTATAGGGTGTGATGCCTGCCCGGTGCTGGAAGGTTAATTGATGGGGTTAGCGTAAGCGAAGCTCTTGATCGAAGCCCCAGTAAACGGCGGCCGTAACTATAACGGTCCTAAGGTAGCGAAATTCCTTGTCGGGTAAGTTCCGACCTGCACGAATGGCATAATGATGGCGGCGCTGTCTCCAGCAGAGGCTCAGTGAAATCGAAATCGCTGTGAAGATGCAGTGTACCCGCGGCTAGACGGAAAGACCCCGTGAACCTTTACTGCAGCTTGACATTGAACTTTGACCTTACTTGTGTAGGATAGGTGGGAGGCTTTGAAGTTGGAACGCCAGTTCCAATGGAGCCGTCCTTGAAATACCACCCTGGTAATGTTGAGGTTCTAACTCTGTCCCGTTATCCGGGACGAGGACCATGTCTGGTGGGTAGTTTGACTGGGGCGGTCTCCTCCTAAAGAGTAACGGAGGAGTACGAAGGTGCGCTCAGCGTGGTCGGAAATCACGCGTAGAGTATAAAGGCAAAAGCGCGCTTAACTGCGAGACCCACAAGTCGAGCAGGTACGAAAGTAGGTCTTAGTGATCCGGTGGTTCTGTATGGAAGGGCCATCGCTCAACGGATAAAAGGTACTCTGGGGATAACAGGCTGATACCGCCCAAGAGTTCATATCGACGGCGGTGTTTGGCACCTCGATGTCGGCTCATCTCATCCTGGGGCTGAAGCAGGTCCCAAGGGTATGGCTGTTCGCCATTTAAAGAGGTACGCGAGCTGGGTTTAGAACGTCGTGAGACAGTTCGGTCCCTATCTACCGTGGGCGCTGGAAATTTGAGAGGATCTGCTCCTAGTACGAGAGGACCAGAGTGGACGAACCTCTGGTGTACCGGTTGTGACGCCAGTCGCATCGCCGGGTAGCTATGTTCGGAAGGGATAACCGCTGAAAGCATCTAAGCGGGAAGCCTACCTCAAGATAAGATTTCCCTAGGACTTTATGTCCTCTAAAGAGCCGTTGAAGACTACGACGTTGATAGGTTGGATGTGGAAGCATAGTGATATGTGAAGCTGACCAATACTAATTGCTCGTGAGGCTTGACTATACAACACCCAAGCAGTTGTATTTAAAGCTTATAATCGATTCATAAAAGATCAGTTAACCCTGATCTGAAACAAAAAACTTGATTTAGTGAAAGCTAGAACATAAAATTCGACTCAGTTAACTAATCCGTTAATAACTCATTTGGAAAAAACCTTGGCACATACAGAAATGTAAACTTAAGACCAAGCAAGTATCCATAAACAGTTGTGCTGGCGACAATAGCAAGAGTGAACCACCTGATCCCTTCCCGAACTCAGAAGTGAAACCTCTTAGCGCTGATGGTAGTGTGGGGTTACCCATGTGAGAGTAAGTCATCGCCAGCTCATTAATTCAAACACCCCCTTCTAATAAGAAGGGGGTGTTTTTTTATATGGAAAATAATGAATAGATGGATAAGATATAATTGGATAAATTACATAAGACGAATCTATAAGAATGAATTCAGTTAATATATTCGATTCACTGCCAAAAGATCTAAGCGTAGAAGTAAGTGAAGAGATTATTCATGCTTTAACCATAAGAATAGAGCGTATTGTTTCTAAAGGACATAGCTCTCCTGATAAAGGTTGGTATGATCAGGATGAGAATGAATGGGTCATGGTTGTTGAAGGGAAAGCAATACTAGAATTTGAGGGCGGTTCAAAACGTGAGTTGTCCACGGGCGATTACATCAATATTCCTGCACACGTTAAACACAAAGTGGTTCAGACGGATCCTAACCAAATCACCATCTGGCTTGCGGTCTTTTATTCTTGCTAATAGCCTCGAATAGATTCTGTAGAATTCGACTTAGGCACGTAATGTACCCTGAGTTTGTATAAAAACTTATCGCAGACTTACTTGGCATAAATATTTGAAGATATGGTTTAAGCATTCGTGGTATTACCAATATCACGTAATTTATCTACTTAAAATTACTCAGGTAATAATCTGCTTAGCCTTATACTTATTATTGAATTGTTAATTTGAGGGGAGATCATGGTGATGATAAAGAGAACTGCGGATTACATAAATTATAGATAAAACTTTGTATGATTTTTAATAAAACTATGCTATAAAATTGCAAAGCGGCATAAAAATTGCTTGTATTTGTTGATTAATAATGAGTAGGGTGATATGAAGTTATCGGTTGGGCTTAAAGTTGCGAACTCATTGTCGCTGACTCCTCAGTTGCAACAGGCCATTCGTTTGCTTCAATTGTCTAGTTTAGAGTTGGAACAAGAAATTCAAATTCAACTCGACAGTAACCCATTATTGGAAAAAGTAGAAGAGCAAAATAGTGTTGAAAGTTTATCAAGCTTAGAAAAAGAACATGATAATAACGATTTGACTAATCAATTGAATGCAGATCATTTACCAGATGATTTACCCGTCGATACGGATTGGGATGATGTTTATATTCATCAATCAACTAGTTTGGGCAGTCCAGAATTTGAAGAACGAGAAGATAATCGCCAAGGTCATATAGGCTTAAAAGAGCATATGCTTGAGCAAATTAATTTACTTCATTTTTCTCAGATTGATCGTTTAATTGCCTACTGCATTATCGACTCATTAGATGATAAGGGGTTTTTGGATGTAGAGATTTCAGAGATTACGGCATCAGTCCAACATCTTTTGGCATCTATGGATTATGATGAAGTTATCGAAGATGAAGAAGTTATAGTCGTTTTAAAGCATATCCAACGTCTTGATCCAATTGGGATTGGCGCTAGAAATCTGGCTGAATGTTTAATGGTTCAACTAGAAAGTTTACCTGTACAAACGGCTTATCGCCATGAAGCGATAATTTTACTTAAACATTATGAATTGCTGATTTCGAATGAACTGGCTAAGTTGCTTAAACAAACGGGGTTGAATACTGACCAACTCAAAGCTGCGGTAAATTTATTAAAAACATTAAAAGCACATCCAGGACTTGAGTTTGAGGATAAAGATTCTGATTACCAAATTCCTGATGTGGTGGTCATGAAGCGCAATGATCATTGGCAAATTCAGTTAAATCCTGATGTGATGCCTAAATTAAGAGTTAATTCATTTTATGCCAATATGATTCGCCGAGCTGATCAAAGTGATGAAAATCAATATTTGCGTAATCAAATGTTGGAAGCTAAAAACTTCATTAAAAGTGTAGACGAACGCCATAAAACCTTGTTGAAAGTGGCTTCTTGCATTGTTGAGCATCAAAAAGCCTTTTTAGAAATCGGTGCTGAAGGGATGAAACCTTTGGTGTTGCGTGATATTGCAGAAGAAGTTGAGTTGCATGAGTCAACAGTCTCGCGCGTGACAACCAATAAGTATATGTTGACTCCGCGTGGGTTATTTGAATTGAAGTATTTTTTTTCAAGTCACGTGGGTACAACATCGGGTGGGGAAGCCTCTTCTACAGCCATTCGTGCGAAAATTAAGAAAATGATTGCCGAAGAGAATGCACGTAAGCCATTGTCCGATAACGCGATTGCGAATATGTTGAAGGAAGAGGGAATTGATGTGGCACGGCGTACGGTTGCAAAGTATCGTGAATCGTTACATATTCCATCTTCTTCCGAGCGAAAAGTCTTGATCTAAAATTTAAAGTATGGCTATTCTAGAGATTCATTATGACGAAATAATGAATCTCTTTTTTATTTTAAAGGACTGTTGAAATGGCTTGATCAGATTGTGCAGATTCTTTTCTGGCTGTGAAACATTTCGGCTGTATCTTTGCTAATCCTAAAAGAAGGTGAGGGATAGAATTATGCAAATAACAATTCGTGGTCATCATTTAACTATCACCCCTGCAATTGAAGAAAATATTCGTGAAAAATTTGCCCAAATGACGAAACATTTAGATCAAGTCAATAGTATGCAGGTGAAGCTATCCAAAGATCATCAAATTGATAAACATTCTAAAAAAGGTAGTTCGAATCATATTGCGGAAGCCATCATTCGCTTACCGGGTATAGAGTTGTTTGCACAGGCCACGGCAGATGATATGTACACTTCAATTAAAAAATTGACGGAAAAATTAAAACGACAATTACATAAACATCGAGAATTACAAATGGATCATGCCCCAGTTTTAGCTTAATCTGGATTCCGATCTGAGGAGGTTTGAATAAACCTCCTTTTTTTATCTATAAAAATTGTGCGATGAATGCTTTATTTTACTTGATTTATAGTAAAATGGCGGGTTTTACACCATTGGTCCTGTATAGAGGTCTTTGTCATGAATAGTGAACAGCTCACTGAAATTTTGAAAACTGCTTTTCCTGAAGCTGAAGTAGCAGTTAGTGGGCAAGCGGGCAAGTTTGATCTTCGAATTGTTGATGATCAGTTTGAAGGAAAACGTCCTGTTGCGCGTCAACAGACTGTTTACGCTCCGTTGAACTCTTACATTGCAAGTGGTGAAGTCCATGCTGTGACCATTCGCGCAATGACAAAAGAAGAATGGCGCAAAGCTAGCCTTTTTGGAGCTTAAAAATTAATGGATAAATTTTTGATTCAAGGTGGTGTTAAGCTCGAAGGTGAAGTTCGAATTTCGGGTGCAAAAAATGCTGCCTTGCCATTGCTTGCAGCGATGATTTTGGCAGATTCGCCGATCAAATTGACCAATGTGCCGCATTTAAAAGATGTAAATACCTTAGTGAAGTTGATTGCAGGTTTAGGCATCACCATGACTTATGAAGGTGATACGGTTACTGCAGATACGTCTACTTTAGATAACCAGTTTGCACCTTATGAATTGGTTAAGACCATGCGTGCTTCAATCTTGGTGCTTGGCCCTTTAGTTGCACGTTATGGTAGTGCGAAAGTTTCTTTACCAGGTGGTTGTGCAATTGGTTCACGCCCAGTAGATCAGCACTTAAAAGCACTTGAAGCTTTAGGCGCTGAAATTGAAGTTGAAAATGGCTATGTGCTTGCCAAAGTCGATGGTCGCTTAAAAGGTGGCGAAGTTGTCTTTGATATGGTGACCGTAGGTGGTACTGAAAATATCTTAATGGCGGCAGTTTTGGCGGATGGTGTCACCACCATACGTAATGCTGCACGTGAACCTGAAATTACCGATCTTGCGAAAATGTTGATCAAGATGGGGGCGAAAATTGAAGGTTTAGATACGGATACATTAATTGTAACTGGTGTAGAAAGCTTACATGGTTGTGAATATGCCGTTGTAGCCGATCGTATTGAGACAGGTTCATATTTAGCTGCTGCTGCGATTACGGGTGGTCGTGTGAAGACCACGCATACTGATCCAAGTTTAATGGAGTCAGTGTTAGAAAAGTTTGAAGAAATGGGTGCGGAAGTCACCCGTGGTGAAGATTGGATTGAACTGGATATGATGGGCAAACGTCCTAAAGCAGTGAGTTTTCGTACATTGCCGCATCCAGATTTTCCGACAGACATGCAAGCACAGCTTATGGCTGTAAACGTGATTGGTCGTGGTTTTGCGACTATTTCAGAAACGATTTTCGAAAACCGTTTTATGCATGTGCCTGAGTTGTCTCGTATGGGGGCAAATATTGAAGTTGAAGGAAATGATGCAATCGTAACTGGCGTCGAGAAGCTTTCTGCGGCACCCGTGATGGCAACAGATTTACGTGCATCATTCTCTTTGGTCTTGGCTGCATTGGCTGCCGAAGGTGAAACATTGATTGACCGTATTTATCATATTGATCGCGGTTACGAAGATGTTGAAGCAAAATTACAAGGTTTAGGTGCTCAAATTAAGCGAGTAAGTGCATGAGTGACATGAGAAACGATGATCCTAATTTCAATGTAATGGGCAATTTTGATCATGGTTTAACATTGGCATTAAGTAAGGGGCGTATTCTCAAGGAAACTTTACCCTTACTTGAAACAGCGGGTATCAATTTACTCGAAGATCCAGACAAATCCCGTAAATTGATTTTTCCGACCACACATAAGCAAGTCCGTATTTTAATTTTACGTGCTTCAGATGTGCCGACCTATGTAGAAAATGGTGCGGCAGATATTGGTGTTGCGGGTAAAGATGTGCTTATGGAACATGGCGCACAAAATGTCTATGAACCATTGGATCTTAAAATTGCCAACTGTAAATTGATGACGGCTGGTAAGGTCGGCATGGAGCGTCCGAAAGGTCGTCTGAAAATTGCAACTAAGTATGTCAATTTAACACGTCAATACTATGCTAGCTTAGGTGAGCAGGTCGATGTGATTAAGCTTTATGGTTCTATGGAGCTGGCACCATTAGTTGGTTTAGGTGATTACATTGTCGATGTGGTTGATACCGGAAATACCTTGCGTGCCAATGGTTTAGAACCTTTAGAAGAAATTTGTAAAGTGTCTTCTCGTTTGATTGTAAACAAAGCCAGTTTTAAGCGTAAACAAGCCTTGTTAAATCCAATTCTTGCACAGTTAGAAATAGCAGTTGAAGAACGTCAAAAGGCAAAACACGCGTAATTAAAATGATATTCTAAAACCGCCTTTTGGGGCGGTTTTTTAATTTTTCAACAAACAGAATAAAATCATGATGTTAATAAATGACTGACTTAACGATATATGAATGGTTTAATGTGCTAGCACTTTTTGAATAATGAAGAGTCATATGAAAACTCCAGAACAAAGAAAGCAAGCATCCATTTTAAAATTACAATCACAATCTGTGCCTTATATTGACTGGCTACCTTATATTGAAGCTGCGGATGAGATTGAACCAAGGTCAGCAGAACAAATTGCAAAACGAGCAATTGCATGTCTATTGGTAATTCAAGCTGCTTGTGACCTTAACCATGATCAGTTTGATGATGAAACTCAAGCTTTCATCATAGATCTCATACAGAAATTTGATGTTTGGTCTGAATTGACGCCAAAAGAACTGGCGATTATCCATCGTGAGGGCACGACACAAGATGTAATTAATATGATCTGGAAATATGAAGCCTATTGGACGTTACTTTGGGCACTCGGTGTAGTTGAGGAGCTAGATTATCCTGCAAACATTGCAGATTGTGATTTTGCGATTCAGGCCGTTTCTTCATGTGACTCTTTTGATGCATTTATGGCACAAGTAAAACTGAGAGATATTGAAGAATTATTGGATGAAGCGGATTTGATCTATCGTTATGATTGGGCATGTGTCGATGCTCGACTCAAACATCAGCAAGCACCAGCGGGTTTAAATGCGTCGGTTGTATTAGAGCGGCATGGTGCTTTAAATTGGTTAATACAGCGCGATGGTGATTGGGATCATCCCGATGTGAACACTTAATCCAGCCTTTTTATATTGATGAAAGTCATTTCCGATGGGACTAAATTGAAATGCTGATGTTATCTTGCCCACAACTTCATGGAAACAAGGTAAACTAACGCTTTCCAATTCAAACCTTGTGGGTAAATTGATGCGACGTTTATCGACTCAAGATCAAAACTTCAAGCAAGCTTTTGCTGACTTGTTAGCTTTTGAAACTGTAAGTGATCCTGAACTTTTAAAAACCGTAGATCAAATCATCGCTGATGTTCGTCAGCACGGTGATGCTCATGTTCTAAAACTTACCCAACAATTCGATCGACATCCAGCGCATCAATTTTCAGATCTAGAATTAACCCAAGCAGAACTAAAAGCTGCATTTGAGGGTTTAAACTCGGAAGTGCGTGAAGCACTTGAGTTTGCCGCAGAACGCATTCGCGAATTTCACCAAGCGCAAAAACAAGAAGGATGGACTTATGTTGATGCTTTGGGTAATACCTTAGGTCAAAAAGTAACCCCTTTAGATCGGGTGGGTATTTATGTGCCTGGGGGGTTGGCTTCATATCCATCTTCTGTATTGATGAATGCTGTACCAGCTCATGTGGCAGGTGTACCTGAAATTATTATGGTGGTTCCAGCACCGAATGGTGAGTTAAATCCATTGGTTCTTGCTGCTGCACATTTGGCAGGGGTAACTCGCGTGTTTACCATTGGGGGGGCGCAAGCGGTAGCAGCTTTGGCTTATGGTACTGAAACCATTCCAAGTGTAGATAAAATCACTGGACCAGGTAACCGTTTTGTCGCTGCTGCGAAACGTGCAGTGTTTGGCCAAGTTGGCATTGACATGATTGCAGGTCCTTCAGAAATTTTGGTGTATGCTGAGGGTGAAAATGATGCGAAATGGCTCGCTATGGATGTATTGTCCCAAGCCGAGCATGATACCGTCGCTCAAGCCATTTTCATTACACCTGATGAGCAACTACTGAATGAGGTTGCTCAAGCCGTAGAAGAGCATTTAGCCGTATTGCCGAAAGCTGAAATTGCGCGCACTTCAATTGCAAATCGTGGGGCTTTGGTCTTGGTTAAAGACCGTCAAGAAGCGATTGATCTTATTAACCAAGTAGCACCAGAGCATCTGGAGCTGTGTCTAGATGAAGCACAAGAAATGGCAGAAGATATTCGCCATGCAGGTGCAATCTTTATGGGACGTTACACTCCAGAAGCAATTGGTGACTATTGTGCTGGGCCAAACCACGTTTTACCAACTTCAGGTACAGCGCGTTTTTCATCGCCACTCGGTGTATATGATTTTCAAAAACGTTCAAGTTTGATTATGTGCTCTAAAGCAGGGGTAAAACCGCTGGCAAAAACCGCTGATATCTTGGCTCAGCAAGAGAGTTTAGATGCTCATGCTCGCTCGGCACGCTACCGTTATCAAGATTAGGTTTGATATTCCCTTCTGCATCTCATATGGAGAAGGGAGCATCTTGAGCAGACAGAACTCTAGAGCTTGAGTTTAATATGATTTGTCCAACGTCTGATTTACAGTCTAAATAAGGTTTAGGTAGAGTTAGAACAGCAATGTTAGAGATGTATGCAGGATTCAATCCATCAAGCAACATTAAAAACTTTTGCCTCAGCTTAGATGAGTAGTCTTGGACACAAAAAGATAAGAGAAATGAAGATGTCAATCACTACTGAACAAATGCGTTTTTGGAGCCCTGAAGTACGTGAATTAGAACCGTATGTACCAGGCGAGCAACCCAAAATTCAAAATTTATTAAAATTAAATACCAATGAAAATCCATACCCACCATCCCCGAAAGTCGTAGAAGCTGTACAAGCGGTACTAGTAGATTCTGCGGATGCCTTACGTTTATATCCAGATCCTGATGCTTCCGCTTTAAAGCAGGCGATTGCTAAACAACAAAATGTTGCATTGGAAAATGTTTTTGTTGGAAATGGTTCAGACGAAGTTTTGGCACATATCTTTAAGGCTTTTTTTGTCCAAGATAAACCCATCCTTTATCCTGATATTACCTACAGTTTTTACCCTGTTTATAGTCAATTTTTTGGTGTCAAAACCAAAGTTTTACCCTTGAATGATGCTTTTGAGATTGTGGTCGATGATTATAAGCAAGCCAATGGCGGCATTATTATCACTAATCCGAATGCACCAACCAGTATTGCCTTAGGTTTGCAAGCCATTGAAGAAGTCTTGCAAGCCAACCCTGATTCAGTGGTGGTCATTGATGAAGCTTATGTCGATTTTGGTGCTGAATCTGCGGTTAAATTAGTGGAAAAATATGAGAATTTGGTGGTTTGTCAAACCACATCTAAGTCTCGTTCACTGGCAGGTTTACGTGTAGGTTTTGCCATTGCACAACCGCATTTAATTGCTGCATTAGAAGCGGTAAAAAATAGTTTTAACTCTTATCCAATGGATCGCTTTGCGATTGCTGCAGCCGTGGCCTCTTTTGAAGATCAGACGTATTTTGAACAGCAATGTGAAAAAGTCATTCGTAGTCGTGAAAAATTGGTCAATGAACTACAAGAGATTGGTTTCGTGGTATTGCCATCTAAAGCCAATTTCATTTTTGCATCTTTACCGAATAAAGATGCAGGTGAGTTAGCTGCTGAATTACGTGCGTGTGGCATTATCGTGCGTTATTTCAATAAGCCACGCATTAATCAATTCTTGCGTATTACCATTGGTACCGATGAGCAAAATCAGCGTTTGGTTGAAACCTTAAAGCAAGATATTTTGGCTTAAGATTGCGGCTTCTGCCATGTGTTGAGCAAATCCAGCATGGCAGAAACTTTATCAAAACATTCTTGATATTCAGCATCGCAGTCAGAGGCAATCGTGATGCCACCGCCTGCCCACAAAGAAATATCCTGTTGATATTTCTGAATAGAACGAATCAAAATATTCCATGAACCTGTGCCATTAAAATTAAAATAACCCAAAGATCCACAATAAGCCCCACGTGGCGCGCCTTCTAATTCCTCAATGATTTGCATGGCACGAATTTTTGGTGCGCCTGTAATGGAGCCACCAGGTAGCGCTGCCAATAACACATCTAAAGCTTTGACGTTCGGCTTCAGGGTTGCTGTAACCTCACTGACCATGTGATGCACTTGATTAAATGATTCAATCTCAAATAATTTAGGTGTTTTAACTGTCCCTGTTTCTGCATAAACACTTAAATCATTGCGTAACAAGTCTACGATCATGACATTTTCAGCCTGATCTTTAGGAGAGTGTTGCAATTGGTGTTTAGATTGCGCATCGCGCTCTGCATCTGCATAACGTGGCATAGTGCCTTTAATCGGTTTAGTTACCAGTTTTTTTTCTGCTAAAAATTCGATAAACAGCTCTGGAGAGCAGCTCAGTAATTCGAAGTCTTCAGTTTTTAAATAACCTGAATAAGGTGCATCCGTTAACTGCCAGAACGCTTGTGCCACAGAGAGTAAACGCCCTTCAGCTTGTCCTTTAAATTCTTGGGTCAGGTTAATTTGATAACAATCACCAGCCTTAATATATTCTTGAACTTGTGTAAAAGCCGCTTGATATTGTTGTTTATTCCAACGTGCATGACAGCTTTGTGTAAGTTGTAATTGGGGACTTGACGATGTCGATTCTAATTTATTTTGAATGAATTCGAAAAGTTGTTCAGCTTCTGGCTCATGACTATAAAAATACCAAGCATCATCCTGAAATTTTAAATAAGTTTGAAATACCCCAAGCCATAAACTAGGTTGATTTCTTGAGTGAATATTCACGTGTTGTGCACTGGCAAAATCATAACTGATAAAGCCCATGAGGCCACCCTGAAATCCATCAGAATTTACCTGAATATCTTCGGACTGATTGAAGCTTAAATTTGATTCAATCCGTTCATATTGGTCAATCTGTTTTCTTTGGTAAGTTTGACAGATGCCATTTTTTACACATTCAAATTGATTTGGGAGAAAAGCAATGACCGGGCTTTGATTGTTTTTTAAATAAATTAAATGCGGAAGATCATCTAGACGTAGCAGAATTTCTTGAACATTAATAGGTTGATTAAAAATAACATTTTGGAAAATAGAGGGGGTGGTCATATGCTTAATAAAGCTGGCATTAAAACAATATTTTATATTTTACTCGAATGTGAATGAAACAACATAGTAAATACCGTTTGTCGGCAAGATTCACATTGCGACCAACAGCAGTTGAACAAAAAATAACAGACCTATAACGTTATGGGTGCCAACGGATCACTCAAGGAACTATGTACTGTTGTCGAAAAACAAATAAAACAACAGATACATCGAGTGGTTGACATTAAAGAAAAAGAATACTCTTGGGAGAGTGGAACATGAAAAAATTGACTAAACTTGTTTTAGTTTCTTCAATGGCTATTAGCGCGAATGCGATGGCTATGCAAGCAATGGATGATGCTTCATTAAGCGCGGCAACGGGTCAAGATGGTTTAAATATCGGTATTGGCATTTCTAAAGTCGAAATTGAAAAATTATTCATTCATGACAATGACGGTCTTGCAACAGCGGGATTGGGTGGTACTTCAACTGCTGGTGCCATTGTAATTAAGGGCAATGGTACAGGTGCTACGGCAACTAAAGGTATTGTGATTGGTGCTAACTATGATAATGCGGGTGCATACTTACTCGCTTCACGTAACCTTGCAGACTTAACCATTGACACGGATGCAGGTACTTCAGGAACAGGCGGTGCGTTCCTGAACATTGGTGCACAAGTTTCTGGCTTAGATATTAAAATTGGGGAAATTGGCGTAACAGGTTCAGGTGCGCTTCCAACAGCAGCTTCAACCAACATTCGTCGTGGTGGAGATGATGCTAACTACAATGCAATTTTATCGGGTCTATCTTTAAAAACAGGTCCTATGTCTGCCAATATTCAATTGGGTGCAGCACCACAAGGGGCGATGGTGAAGTTGAATGCACAGATGATCGGTGGTTTAGAAATTACCAACCTCGGTATTTTGGATAACTCAACCAAACAAGGGACTGGTGATGGTACGACTGGTAACCGTGCAGCAGGTCAAATCTTCGTTGACAGCATTAAAGTTGCGGATGCTAATGCGAAAGATTTAACCTTGAATCAATCAATCAGCGTGATTGGTACAGAAGGTGCAAACAAAGGCTATTTACGTATTATCAGCTCTAGCGGTGCAGTAGATAACTATGTGAAAGGTGTACATTTGGGTAGTCAAGCTGCCGCATCAATTGGTGATGTGGAAGTACAAGGTTTACAAACCTATTTCAGCCCATCTTTAGGTGTTTACACACCAGGTGCAGTGATTACGATTTCTGGTCACTAATCCTTTCGTAGAAAAAGCGCGTGAATTCACGCGCTTTTTTTTTACAAAAAACCATTCAGTTCATCTAAAAATGTAAGAAAAAGCTGTTTCTTTTTTGAAAAAACAGGTATGTTGTCAAAATACAAGGAAGTATAGAGTTTTTACTCTAGAAAAATAATAAATTTCAGGCACGTCATGCCGAACACCAGAAAGTTAGGGAATATGTTAGAGATCGCATTGGGCTCGGCATTGATGTATTATTTTGCCACACAAGCCTTTGAAATAAAAGAAAAACCTCCTGAGGCAGTTTATTACACTGAAACATTGGATTCACGGCAAGATTCCTTTACCCGCATGCACCGTGAAACCGTTCAAATTCAACCTGCATTAATTGATCAATTTCGTGGCATTGTACGTCAAGCCTATGACTATAGCTGTGGATCTGCTGCCTTAACGACATTGCTCAATGGTTATGTCGGTACACAGTTGACGGAACAACAGACCATGACTGGCTTACTCAAGTTTGGAGAGTCAGAGCGAATCATTGAGCGTCGCAGCTTTTCACTACTGGATATGAAGCGTTTTGTCGCGGCACTAGGTTTAGAAAGTGGTGGGTATAAAGGTGAGTTTTCAGATTTAGTCGCACAGGGACAGCCAGCCATTGTTCCAATTTCTTATGCAGGGTTTAAACATTTTGTGGTGTTTAAAGCCTATAAAGATGGTCGTGTTTATGTAGCAGATCCTGCTTTGGGAAACATTAGTTTTGATGAGGAACGCTTTAAGCAAGTTTGGGAAAATAACACTTTATTTCTAATTAGTGTTCCACCAGAACAACGTAAAAATTTATTGGCATTACAGGATAGTGATATGCGCCATGTTGAGGATGCAACAGTAAACCGTTATGCACTGGTTGATATTCAATATCCTCAGTTTTATATGGAAAAATTGGCAGATCGTGGGGCAACGATCTCAAGAATTGTCAATAATAACCCAGAATCAGAGATGAACGGCCAATATGTCGATCAACATTTACGCCTATATTACAAGAGCAAATAGAGCGGTTTAAAGCAAATAAAAAAAGAATAGAGTGGACGGAAATGAAAAATCAATGGATGAATAAAACTTTATTGGTGCTAAGTATTCAAATTTTGATGGGGACTGCTTATGCAGCCGATATGACAGCTGAAACACAGGGAACAACCGTTGGAGCTCAAGAAACAGCAGTTGCATCAAGTGTAGAAACCAATACCACACCACCACAACAAGCTTCGAGTGCTTTGCAGCAACAAGAAGGTGATGCGACTAAACAGACCAATCTTGAAGAAGTATTTACCTCAAACGAGCGTCAATATTCTTTAATTAAAAAAGGGGATATTTCTGCATTTTATGATGTGGATTATACCTATTATCGCGATACCCAATTAGATTTAGAAATGGCACAAGGTAGTCTGTATCAATTACGCGTACAGGAAAATGCCAGCCACACCTTGACCAATACTTTTACTGTACAGTACGGGATACTCGATAATTTAACTTTTACAGCTTCATTACCTCTCGTTGCAAAGACGGATAATTTAAAAGATACCTCTACCGCAGGCTTAGGGGATATCTCTTTAGGTACACGTTGGGAACCATTTCCGCTTAAAACTGGACGTTTACCTTTAATTTTATTTGGAAACATCTCGACCAAAACAGGCGATAGTCCTTATGAAATTAATCCAACTTCCGACTTGGCGACCGGTAAAGGTTATTATTCAGCAGGTGTAGGTGCCAGCACACGTAAGTATATTGATCCTGTAGTACTTTTTGCTTCTGTATCTGCGAACTATGGTTTCAAAGAGTCAGGTTTAGATCAGCGTCGTGGTCCGCGAGTCATTGAAGAATTTGATCCCGGTATTAGCGGAGGTTTTTCATTCGGTTTCGCCTATTCATTTAACTATGATGTGTCTATGACCATGTCATACCAGCAGAGTTTCAATACGGGTGCAGAATTTACATATACCTCAGGTGAAAGTTACTCACCAGCCGATCAAACCAGTTCAACCTTTGCGATTTCATTGGGCGTACGTGTGTCACCAGACACCATTGTGAATGGCACTTTAGGTATTGGCTTAACAGAAGATGCACCTGATGTCTCTTTAGGTTTGTCCTTCCCATTAGATATTGCAGGTTTCGGTAAAAAAATCAGCTAAGAGGGCAGTCGCATGTACAAGGTACGACTTAGCCCGTTAGTTTCAGCGATAGTTTTATCGGGCTGTTCAAGTATGGCTTTTGCTCAACTCGGGCAAAATTTGTCAGTAGATATTCGATCACTTGCGATGGGGAATGCGGTCACAGCCGATCCTCCAGGAGTAAGTGCGGTACATTATAACCCTGCGGCATTGACGAAAATTGAAGGTTTGCAAACCGATGTACAGGGGATTCTGGCAGACTTTAATATCAAACGTCAGTATTCAGTACCTGAAGGCTATAACGTTTTTGGTTATTCAGATGACCCTTTGGTGTGTAATGATGGTCCTGAAGTGGCTTCAGACATCTGTACAGATTACAAAGGCTCTGTAAATGGCGATGTAGAATATATCAGTCTGTATGTGCCTTTTTTAAAGAAAGTCGTCGATTTAGGTGAAGGTATGCCTATGCTTGCACCAACGGCGGGTGCAGCATATAAACCACCTGGTTCGAAAACTACTTTTGCCACAGCATTTTATGCACCCTTAGTGGCTGGATTTGGTGCAGAAAACGGTAATCCAAGTAACTTTATGGGACAACAGGTGGCATTGGAGCGCTTTACCTATTTGTCACCATCGATCGCTTATGAAGTCAATGATGAACTTTCCATTGGTGCATCCGTGGGCATGTCTTATCAAGCTTTTGCTTTAAAAACAGATTTGCGTTTCCCGAATGAAATGATTGGGATGTTACGCATGATTGATGAGGTGGTTTGTACCCCATTTAAAGACAACTCGGATGTGATTACCGATATTTTATTACTCGGAATTTGTAATGCTCAAGAAGGAATGAATCCATTTGGCCGTTTTGGTCGGATGGAGGTCGCGATGGAGCAATCCTTGAGTCCGAGTTTTAACCTTGGGGTGATGTGGGAACCCACCGACGAATTTAGCTTTGGTATGGTGTATCAAAGTGCTTCAAAAATGCGTTTGAAGGGGAAATACACGATTGATAACTCAAAAGCGCCACGTGAGTTAATCAATGGTTTGATGTCTTCGCCTACAGGGCAGATTCTTGCGGCAATTTTAGGTTTTCCACAAAGTATTCCTGCGACTGAATCAGGTCTAGTGTCGATGGATTTTGAATATCCACAGCATATTCAGGCAGGGATCAAATATATGCTTCTGCCCGATTTACAAGTCAATGTGGATGTGGGCTGGACAGATTATCGCGCATGGGACAAGTTCAAATTTGAGTTTGACCGTTCTATCTCGGCATTAAAAATTGCCAAACTCCTTTCGCCAGAGATTACTGACAACAGTTTGTCATTGCCTTTGAAGTTTGACTCCCCTTGGAACTATGGCATCGGGATTGAATATTCGGCAACTGATCGTTTGAAGTTACGGGCTGGATATGAACCAAGAACCAGCGCCATCCCTGATGACAAACGCAATACCATGGTGCCTATTAATAATGCGCAATTATTTGGTTTGGGTGTGGGTTATCGCTTCGATGCCGATACAGACTTAGATTTATCCATTGGTTATTTACGCAGTAAAGACAGTATTCCTGCCAATACCAGTACTTTATCGAACCAAACTGGGGTGAATAATATTTTACTCAACCCATACGCGGGCTTAAACGTAAAAACCGAAACCAATATCACTATTTTAGGCTTGAGTTATCGTACAAAATGGTAAGACAAAACAATAAAGCTAAGCGGTTTACGTGGGTGTCATCATCGACTTGGGTTTTATGTGGGATGATGGCACTGTCTGTAAATGCGGGTGAGTTTTATACCATCATTGGGCCAGATGGTCGTCCAATGGTGATTCCACGTGTGCCTGCTGAAACCCAAAAAGTGGAAGCTCAATCTCAGGTTGAGCTTCCATCAAAGCAAAAAACGGAACGAGAAAAAATGAAAGTAAAGGATGTACCGTCTGTTCAGGTGGTTCAACCGATGCCAAAAGTACAAGTTGTTGTACCACCAACTGTTGCCGTTGAAAAAGTTGAATCTCAAGTAAAAACTAAACCTCAACTTGCTGAAGTGCAAAAAAATCCTGTCGTAGTACAGTCAGAAATAGTTGATAAAAGTAAATCTATTCCATCAACAGATCATGCAAAAATAATAAACGATGTTGAGCCACAAGTCGCTGTAACAGCAAAATCTACTGAAATTCCAAAACAAGTGAATGAGCAGCTCAGTCAGCAAATTACCACGCCTCAAACACCGCCTGTGGAATTTGTTCAATCCGCTGTAACTCAGAAAGCAACTTCTGCACAGGTTGAGCGAGCACTTCATAAAATTGAAACCAATGTGGCCATTGAAAAAGCCACACAATTAAAAAGCAAACAAGAAACCAGTTCGATGTCTTCCGAACCCTTGCAAGATGGATTTTTAGACATCAATGGGGATCGTTATGTGAAAAATGAATATTTAGAAGGGAAAGAATTTAATTTAGAAAATAAAAAACGCTTTTATGTCATGCCTGAAGGTGTGATGGATAAAGAATTAGGTCCACCTCGTTTGCAAGTGGTTGAACGTGAAAAAGGGGTGAATCAAGGTGTACTTGACCGATTATTTAAGAAGAATAATCCAGTTGAAAACTCAGTGATTACTTTATCGACCCAGTATTATCCCATTGCAAAAGATCAAGTGGTACAGAGTTTGGGGCAAAGCTGTTATCGCGATAAAAAAATACAAAAAGCAAAATTACTCAAAGCTCAGCAAGACGTCAATTTATGGCCTCGCCAACCGTTAAAGGACCATTTTGATTATGAAGTGGTGGAAGTGCAGACGGGCATTAAAAATGTGCAACTCAGTTCTTATGCCTCAAGTCAAAATCAACCGAGTTATTACTGGCCTTTAGTGGCTTTTCTGGATGAGTCTGGTTGTGTCATTGAAGGCGTGACTGGTTTTAAAAATCAGGACCGTGCCGAAAACAAATATCGCCATGCTGTGATAGACGGCATGTTACAGCTACCTGCACAAACTCGATATATTTTTATGACCCCTTTACTTTCAGCAGTGGATGTTGAAGAGCAAGCATTAAGCAATCAAGGACAAATCAAACTGACCGCGGTTCGTTAGTTAGAAAAATAGAGTAATAGGAATGAAAAATAAATATTTATTAACCATCGCACTTTCAACGTTAATGTCAGGACTAACGGCTTGTGGTGGGGAAAGTGCCAATATTATTCCAGAGAAAAATAATAACAGCACGGTGAATGGCAGTTGTACTGCGGGTGCGAGCAATTGTATTCAGTTCGCACTGGATTATCCTTTTGATGGTTTAAATTTTTCCTGTAGTAGTGATACGCAAAATACCTTTGTGACTTTAATGGATTTGAAGAATGGCGTTGCCACAGGCACTTGTAATTATAGTGATAAAGTCAATGTGTTCTTATTGGGTAAAGCGGATAAACGGATTGCTTTAGGGTCTTTCCCAATCAGTAATATTGCCTTGGTCAGTACCGATCAAATTCCGCGTTTGACGGTATTAGATATTGCTAAAGGGATGACTAACCGTGATGCGACTGTACTCGATCCAAGTGATGCTACAGTCAAAACAGCCATGAACTTGGTTAAAATTATTCAAGCATTGGCTTTACAGCAAAAAAGTATAAACACGAAAACGGATATTCAAGCGCTGTATATGAATGATTCGATCCGTGAAAGTTTAGATAAAATTACCAGTTCTGTAACCGCACAACAGATGGTGAATGGAGAGTACGCCGCCATCATTAAACCGTGGTTGGATGTCTCAGTCATTTCAGATGCAGAAGCTTTTGCAGTGGTCAGTCAATTATTGAATATTAGCAATGCAGCGGTATATCAGCCTGAATTTTCTCTATTCTCGACATCTGGCAGTGTGATTAGTAGTTTAACAGGGTCGGATGGTTTAACTGGTTGTAATAAAGACGTTTGTGCTGCGAATGACACGACCACTAAACATTTGTTTGGGCATTTTATGTTGTTGACGGACCGTCAAGGCTATACCTTCGGCAGCGGTTTGCAATGGAGAGGTTTGGCAAAATCAGGACTGACTTCGATAGCCGGAGTAAATGCCGAATTACTCCGGAGCTATAAACCCACCCGTATGACGGCATTGCCACAAAATCATTGGATTAACCCGCTGAATAAACGCATTGATCAAAATTATTATATTGGTGTGGATGACCCGAATTCTGATGATCTGATTATCAATCAAGGGAAGCTGTATAACGATTATATGATTGCGGGTAAGGAAAAATTCTACAAACTACTGACACAAAAAACTACGGTCACTGCTGAGGACTTGAAAGACCTCGGACAATGGCAACAGCGTTATGGTATCTCAGATACGTTTAAAGGTTCCTTAGATCTTTTTAAAGTTTATCCAATTACCTATTTAGATAAACAAGTATTTAAATCGAGTAATAATGTCTCAACTGGTGAAAATTACATTTTCCCATTGTATGCAGATTTAACGTTCAAATTCACCGATACCAGTGTACCAAGTCTAAAATTAGGTATTGTGATTGATGAGAAAGGCGACATACGAACCAATATGAAGCCTGCTGCGACCGATACTGATATGAGTACAGGAAGCTGTGATACAACAGTGAGTAGTAATCTGAAAGACAGTAATGGTGTGCAGCAATATCGCTTAGGCACAACATCACGTGCATTTATTGATGATCGTGCCATTTCTATTCGTATGATTTTAGGCGATGAAGCATTAAAGTCAGTCAATGGTGCTTTGATTGGCGTGAACTCAACTATTCAAATATCTGCCACAGGTGAAAAAATCGTGGTGGGTGGTGCTTTAGTTCACTTACAGAATTTATTAAATGCATCGACGGGAAGTACAGGGCGTATCACCTTTACCGACTCTGCTGGTGGTGTAGTCAAATGGGCGAACAGTTATGCCAGTTTTCAAAAAGTATATAATGCCAATAATACCGATGAAACGACGGATGACACCGCTTTAGCGAAATTAAGTGGCGGAACTTTAGAAATGAGTTTGGCGCCTTGCTATAGCGTTAAAGCCAAAAGCTAAATCTCGAGATTCTGAATAAAAAAGCCGATTCAAACGAATCGGCTTTTGTTTTTATCAATGCATTAAGCTGGTTTAGCCAGTATGGTCTAAGCGTGTACCTAAGGTTTCTAAATGTGTAATAAACTGATTGGTTTTTCGATCGGCAAAATAGTGCTTAAGTGTTTGTTCTACACTTGGGAATGCTAATTCTGTCCATGGAATTTCATGTTCTTCAAACAGGCGACATTCAATACTTTCTTCACCTGCACCAAAAGTTCCATCGACCAGTTGGGCTTTAAACAACACATAAATTTGCCCGATACGCGGAATATTGTACATGCAGTAAAGTTGCTCAATTTCGACTTCTGCTTGTGCTTCTTCACGAGTTTCACGTGCAGCACCCTGTTCCATGGTTTCAAACAGTTCCATGTAACCTGCGGGTAAGGTCCACAAACCATAACGTGGTTCAATGGCACGGCGGCAAAGCAAGACTTTATTGTCCCAGAGTGCCAAAGCACCACAAATGACTTTGGGATTTACATAATGAATATGACCACATTCTGTACAAACGCGACGTAATTGATGATCGCCAAGTGGAATTTTTTCAGTCGTTTTATGTCCACAATTTCCGCAGAAGTTCATATTCATCGTCAATGATAAAGTTGCCACTCAGCATAACTGAAAAAAACAAGTTTGACATCTATTCTCTCCAATCCGATCAAAATTCAGCTATGATGAAATAAAGAAGAATAGAGGTGAGTGATATGGATAATCGTTCATTAACACATATATTACAACAGCATTTAAGATTTTCGACCCGTAAGCGAGAAGCTGAAGCTGCAGTGTTAATTGCGATTACTGATGAAGCTGACCCAAAAGTGCTTTTAACCCGCCGTTCGGTGTATTTGTCTAATCACGCAGGAGAAGTTTCTTTTCCTGGGGGTAAAAGAGACCCGCAAGACACCAGTAATATTGTGGTCGCGCTAAGAGAAGCGCAAGAAGAAACGGCTTTAAACCCGTTTGATGTGCGCTTGCTTGGGGATTTACCTATGCAAAAAGCCCGTAATGGTATGTTGGTCAAACCGATTGTTGGGCTTATTCCACCTCAGGTTGAACTGATAGCTCAGCCTTCAGAAATTGATCGAATATTTTTTGCTTCTCTACAAAATTTGATGGAAGCACCGCCAACGCCACATGAAGTCCGTTATGCACAACAGTCTTTGTATTTTCCCAGTATGCGGGTTGAAGATGAAATCGTCTGGGGGCTCACGGCAAGGATGCTCATTTCACTGTTTCAATATGGATTGAATTATCAAAAAGAATGGCCTTTTTTATTAAATTCGCCATTATTCTATGCCCAGCAGGCATTACTCAAAACCAAAGGACGTAAATGAACATGATGTACAAATTTGCCGGACATGCACCCAAAGCCACGCATGTTCCTTTTGATGGTTGGGTGGCAGACAATGCAACCGTAATTGGCCAAGTTGAATTAGGACAACAGGTCAGTGTTTGGTTTGGGGCAGTTATTCGCGCAGATAACAGTCGTATTCACTTGGGCGATTTTACCAATGTACAGGAAAATGCGGTCTTGCATACCGACGCAGGGATTCCGATGCACATTGGGAATTATGTGACCATTGGACATCAAGCTATGCTACATGGCTGTACGGTGGGTGATAATTCTTTAATTGGAATTAACGCCGTGATTTTGAACAATGCAGTGATTGGAAAAAATTGCATTATTGGAGCAAATGCCTTGATTCCGGAAGGAAAGGTGATTCCTGATAACTCTTTGGTGATGGGATCGCCCGGGAAAGTGGTAAAAATGCTGGATGCTGATGTTGAAGCGAAATTAAAACTCAGTGCATTGCATTATGCTGAACATTATAAGAAATTTACCCAACTGGAAATTTTTGAGTTCTAACAAAAGCATTGTTTTTTAAACCAAGCGAATGCTTGGTTTTTTTGTATCTAAATAGGGAAATTCTCGCGTCCAAGAATTGAGTAGAGTATGATAGCCCTCGTTTTTTAAGATAAAGTTGAAGCAAGGTTGAGCATGAAATTGCTGGCATTAGAAACAGCCAATGAACAATGTTCTGTTTCTATCGTAGATGAAAATCAAGAGCTGTTTTTCCAATTAGATACGCGTGCAAAGGCTCAAACGCAAACCATTTTACCAATGATTGAGCAGGGCTATGCTCAATTAGGTGTAACGACAGAAGATTTAACAGCGATTGCTTTTAGTCGTGGTCCAGGTTCATTCAGTGGTGTGCGCATTAACGCCGCTGTTACACAAGCACTCGCTTGGTCACATGATTTGCCTGTAATTCCTGTATCAACTTTACAAGCTTTAGCGCAAGCTGCTTATCGTCTGCACGGTTTGACGGCTGTGACCGCAGTACTTGATGCACGTATGAATGAAGTGTATATCGCGAGTTTTCAACTGAACGATCAAGGCATTATGCAGGAAGTTGATGAAGAACAATTATTAGATTATCAACAAGCTGCCAGCATCACTCAATTTACCTTGGTGGGTTCAGGTTCAGCTTTAATTCAACCTGATGCTTTAGAATTCAAAGATGTGGTCGCAACGGCACAAGATATTGCTCAAATTGCACGTGCAGCGGCGCTCAAAGCACAATGGGTCAAGGCAGAAGAAGCTCTTCCAGTGTATTTACGTGATAATGCATGGAAAAAAATTCCAGAACAAATTAAAGCAACTTAAGGTTAGATATGGATCTTTTATTATTATTTAAAGCGGCCATAATGGGCTTGGTAGAAGGGATTACTGAATTTCTACCAATTTCAAGTACAGGGCACTTAATTTTAGCAGGTCAACTTTTAGATTTCTGGTCGATTGAAAAAAGAGATATGTTTGCAGTTGCCGTACAGATTGGTGCGATTGCAGCCGTAATTTATGAATACTGGGGTAAACTTTGGGGTGCTTTAATTGGTGGTCTAAAAGGTCAAGAACAAGGTCGCCGTTTAAGCATTAACTTAATTATTGCCTCTATACCGATTGTGATTGTGGGTTTAACCTTTGGCGATGTTATTAAAGCTTATTTATTTAATGCGATTACCGTTGCGATAGCTTTAATTGTCGGTGGTTTCATTATTTTATGGGCTGAACGCCGTCCACACAGCATTCAAACTCAGGAAGTTGATGATTTAACTTATAAACAAGCGACTTTGATTGGTTTAATTCAATGTTTAGCCTTGTTCCCAGGGACTTCACGTTCAGGTTCAACCATTATTGGCTCTTTATTTTTAGGCGTATCGCGTAAAGCAGCAGCGGAATTCTCTTTCTTCCTTGGTATTCCTGTGTTAATGGGTGCAGGCTTACTGGATATGTATAAAATGCGTGCTGATTTGCACAGTAATGATATGGCTGTTCTGGCTGTCGGAATTATTGTGGCATTTATCTCTGCACTTATTGTCATCCGTGCCTTGATTCGTTATGTGTCTAAACATGACTTCACTGCATTTGCGTATTACCGTATCGGCTTCGGTCTATTTATTTTGGCAACTTGGTGGACAGGTTGGGTCACTTGGTAATGCATTTATTTACGGAACCTCAGTTTCAAGCTCAGGCACAGCACTATGCGGCTGTGCTTGCATCCCGTGGAGTTGAGGTTCAGCTTGAATTCATTGAAAAACTGAATGCGCGTTTTTTACGTTTAAATCCTGAATTGGCTTTGTGCGTAGATGAGCAGGGGCTTTGGTTATGTGCCAATGGCATGAAAATGCAGCCCGATTGGAAGGCAGAAATTCCACGTTTAAAACGTGCATCGCTCAAATCAGAAATGATTGCCCGTGCTTGTCAGTTGGCGGAAAAACCACGTTTAATTGATGCGACTGCGGGCTTAGGACATGACAGTTTATTGTTGGCGGCACTAGGTGCAACGGTTACTTTGGTAGAACGCCACCCGATTTTATTTACCCTACTAGAAGATACGCGACAGCAAGCATTGACCGATTCTTATCTTGCCCCGATCGCAGCACGGATTGATTTGGTTTTTTCAGATTCAGCAGATTATTTAAAGCAATGTGCAGAGCAACAGCAGCACAGTGATGTGGTGTATTTAGATCCAATGTTCCCACAGCGTGATCAAAATCAACAAGCCATTAAAAAGCAAGCTCAGGTCAAAAAGCAGATGCAACTGTTACATTTACTGCTGCCAGAGCATGGTGAAATGGATTTGGGGGATCAACTGTTGCCTCTGGCTCAACAGATTGCAAAACGTGTGGTGGTCAAGCGTCCTCGTTTGGCGGTATTTTTGAATGACCAGCAACCCGATACGCAATGGCAGGGGGATGCTTGCCGTTTTGATGCTTACTTTCAGCTTGATCATCAGACCTTAGGATAATTGTTTCAATATTGGGCAAAGATTTGTTATATAGTTAAAAATAATATTGATAAAAAACCGATCAAGCATAAACTAGCTATGCAATAAAGCGAGTAGCACTAGCCACCTGAAAACCTTATGAAGATTGATTTTAAGCCCTCCATTAATTTTTGGCACGATTTTAAAAGCAACCAAATGGCGGGATTGTGGCTGTTTTTGGGTTCACGACGTGCATTACAAATTGTCCATCCTTCAATTTTACAATTGATTTTCTGGGGGATCTTAGGCGGTTGTGCCAATACCTTATTTAGTTGGCTCAGTGCGGGCGAAGTCGGTGAGTTTAACTCGCAAGGTTTGGTCAGTTATGCGCTATGGCCTTTCATTGCACTGATTGTTGGTATTTTTTTATCCCAGCGGGTAAATAATCCACGTTTAATGTTGGTTCCCGCTTTATTGTGGTTGGTTTTAGATACCCATATCGCACTGCTACAAAGTTTTATCCAATATTTGGGCATGATTGATATCCTGCCTTATGCTTTTTATGATTATTTGCCGACCATTTTTATGGTGCTGTTTGTCTGGCAAAGTCTGGCGGTGGTTTGGGTGTTCGCCCGTGAATTAAAATGGCCATGGTGGGAACGTGCGCTGATTATGTTGGCAACACTATTTACTTTGGTGGTGTGGCAGATGTCAGTGAAGAGCCAACCGATTTGGAAAGTTGAAGATGTCCCGCCAACTTTTGCAGAAGATGCCTTTTACGCACAAAGTCGGTTACTGAATAAAAACCTGCAAGCGATTGAATATGGTGAATTTGCTCAGTCACATTGGTACTTCCTAGGGGTGGCAGGCGCCAGTTACCAAGACGTCTTTATGTCTGAGGTAAAACGCATTCGTGAACAATTCGATACACGTTTTGGGACCTTTGGTCGTTCCATGATTTTGGTGAACAATCCTGCGACACGGACTGAAATTCCAATTGCTTCACGAACCAGTATGGAGCTGGCATTCAAGCGTATTGGACAGCAGATGAACCGTGAAAGTGATGTGCTTTTCCTTTATATGACTTCGCATGGTTTACAGAATGAATTTGAAATGGAAAATGCGCCACTTGATTTGGCACAAGTCGATCCAAAATGGTTAAGAGATGCGTTAGACCGTTCGGGCATCCGTTGGCGCGTCATTGTGATTTCAGCGTGCTATTCAGGCAGTTTTGTCTCGGCATTACAGAATGATAATACCTTGATTATTACGGCTTCCGCAGCTGATCGAGCTTCATTTGGTTGCTCGAATGAAGCGGATTATACTTATTTTGGTCGTGCTTTCTTTGATCAGGCCATGCGTGAACAACATTCGATGAAAGATGCTTTTGCACAAGCCAAAGATACTGTCGCGCAATGGGAAACTGCACAGGGCTTTGATCCTTCTGAACCACAATGGTCGATTGGTAAAAATATGGAATTGATGCTGCCACAATTAGAGCAACGTCTGTTCCCACCGACAACAACGACACCACCAGTTCAAGCGCAAGCGGTTGCGCATACACCTTAAAAGGAACTCAAGATGGAATTATTACAAAAAAATCGCTGTTTTGATGGTGAGCAACGCATTTATCGTTTTAATTCCAAAACCCTAAAAGGCGATAGCCGTTTTGCCGTATATTTACCTCCACAAGCATTAGAGGGAGAGGCTTGTCCTGCCTTATTTTATCTTGCGGGTTTAACTTGTACTGAAGAAACTTTTGCCATTAAAGCGCATGCTCAAGGTATGGCAGCACAATTAGGTTTGATTCTGATTATGCCTGACACTTCACCGCGTGGTGATTACGTCGCACAAGGTGATCATTGGGATATTGGTCAAGGTGCAGGTTTTTATATTAATGCGACGCAGGCGCCATGGGCTGAACATTATCAAATGGAAAGCTTTATTGTTCATGAGCTTTATGAATTAGTGTTGCAACAATTCCCAGTTCAGCAAAACCGTGTTGGTATTTTTGGCCATTCGATGGGTGGGCACGGCGCATTAACTTTAGCATTTAAATATCCTGACAAATTTAAATCAGTGTCAGCATTCGCACCTATTTGTGCACCGACTCAATGTCTTTGGGGAGAAAAAGCATTTTCTACCTATTTAGGTAATGACCAAGCACTTTGGGCGCAGCATGATGCCGTCGCATTAGTGGGCGAAAAAGGCACTTTATTTAATGAAATTTTGATTGATCAAGGTTTGGATGATCAATTTTATAGCCAGTTGAATCCTGCATTATTCCAACAAGTCTGTGTGCAAGTCGGGCAAACTTTGACCCTGCGTGAACATGCGGGCTATGATCATGGTTATTATTTTATTCAAAGTTTTATGGATGATCATCTTCAATTCCATGCCGTCCAACTTGAATCTTAACTAACTTTTCCAAACGGGCGGAGTTTAACTCCGCTGCCATTCTGCTTCGAATTCTTGCTGTGCCATACGGCTTAAATGATCCAGCACAACTTTTTCCAAGTGATCCATTTTGTCTACGGATGCAGTAATTTCAACCGCTAAATATTCTGCATGCGGGATAAGGCTAACCTGAGCTTCAGGCATGATAATCTCAAATTGTTGCTCAGATTCTTTCACTTCAAATTTATGTTTCCAGTGATTATATAAGCGCTTAGCGATACGGGCAGATTCTAATGTGGCAATTTGACTGCTACTTTTCATTTTTTTCGACCATGATGTTGGAGCTTTACCATAACAAATTTGCTGTGCTTGAACAGTAGTCCATTGCAACGCAACGTTGCAAAAATGAAATGTCACAGACCTTGGTCGCAGTTTGCTATAATATCGGCATTAAATTCATGAACTCTCAGGTTGATCCATGTCTAAGCCTTATTTAATCGCACCTTCAATTTTATCTGCTGATTTTGCACGTCTAGGTGAAGATGTTGAAAAAGTATTAGAGGCAGGTGCTGACGTGGTGCATTTTGATGTAATGGATAATCATTATGTACCGAATCTTACTTTTGGTGCAGGGGTATGTAAGGCATTAAAAAACTATGGCATTAAAGCTCCAATCGATGTGCATTTAATGGTGTCTCCAGTGGATCGTATGATTGGCGATTTCTTGGAAGCAGGGGCCGATATCATTACTTTCCATCCAGAAGCCACAGATCATATTGATCGTTCTTTACAGTTGATTAAAGCGGGTGGTGCGAAAGCAGGTCTAGTCTTTAACCCTGCAACACCATTACATTATTTGGATTATGTATTAGATAAAGTCGATCAAATTCTATTGATGAGTGTTAACCCTGGTTTTGGCGGACAAAAATTTATTCCAATGACCTTGGAAAAATTACGTCAGGCACGCAAGATTATTGATGCTTCAGGTCGTGACATTCGTTTAGAAGTTGACGGTGGTGTTGGCCCAGCCAACATTCGTGAAATTGCAGAAGCGGGTGCAGATATGTTCGTTGCGGGTTCAGCTATTTTTGGCAAACCTGATTATAAAGCTGTAATTGATGAAATGCGTGATGAACTTTCGAAAGTAGGTTCAGTCACAGTTTAACGCTTAGAACTAAAATTTGTTCAGGTTGTGGATAACTTTGTGGGTAAGCTTGTAGATATCTATGTAGATAACTATATGGATATCTCGTTTAAACAATAAACAATTTTGCATCAAGTGTTTATCGATTAGACTTTATATGTATAAAAAGAGCACATTTGTGCTCTTTTTTATTCTAATCAAGGTTTGAAAAAATAGCTGCTTTATTCAGCTCAGCTTAAAAGTTATACAGATTAAAAAATAGTAAATATGAGTAAATTTTTTATCAACGCAAGATGAAGCATGAGCGAAAAATGAGAAAAAATTGTGTCTAACTGATTTGTTGGGTATGCTGTATAGATGCATTTTGCTGTAATGACCTTCTATCTCTCAATCTAGGATGATTAAGGTGTTGACGAATCTCCGCAGACAGTCTTGGTTTGTGTGCTTCATGGTTTTTGCCATGGGGTGGAGTAGTCTTGTCTATGCATCAGCAATGCCAATGCACGCCCAAATGTTACAACAGCAGTTGCAGCAACAGAGTATGGTGAATGCCGAGCTTCTACATAGCCAACACCAAACTGTGCAAAAGAAACAGCCTGATTGTCATAGCGCAGAATCAGTTAAACCACATCAACAACATGCACTACATTCAGATATACAGAAGAACAGTGATTGTGAAAGCCATTTAAGTAGCACAATTCAAGTGAAACAATGTGCTGATTGTGCTCAATTACATTGCCAGACCTTAAGCGTCTGGCTTGATACTGCTGTTACTGATCCACTTCAATATTTTCATGCAGAGACATTAACCAATCTACATAGCCGTTATACGGCTCAGCATTTAATTGGTTATTGGCAAGAAATTTTACGCCCTCCCAAAGCTTAACTTTATTCAGAAAACAGAATTTTTATTAATTTCGAATAAAGGTTAAGTCATGTCTATTTTATTTCGTCAAAGCCTCTTGATTGGGCTATGTGTATTTTCATCATCATGGACCCTTGCCGCAGTCAAGGAATATCATTTGACCATTGATGAAGGGATGGTCAATGTAACTGGTAAGCCACTAAAACGTATTACCGTGAATGGTCAGTTTCCCGCCCCCTTGCTTGAATTTGAAGAAGGTGACGATGCGGTTATTCACGTACATAACAATTTAAAAAATCAGGATTCATCTTTACATTGGCATGGTTTATTGTTGCCAGGTTTGATGGATGGTGTGCCTGGTTTTAATGGGTTTAAAGGCATTAAACCTAATGAAGATTTTGTGTACCGTTTTAAGGTTCGCCAAAATGGGACTTATTGGTATCACGCTCATTCTAAAGGGCAAGAACAAGATGGTTTATATGGCGCTTTGGTCATTTATCCGAAAAATAAACAGCCTTTAGCAGCACATGAAAAAGCTGAACGTGATTATGTGGTCATGCTGTCAGATTTTCATGAACAAAAAAGCGATCAAATCCAAAAGAACTTAAAAATCTCCGCTGAATATTATCAGAACCAACGTGAAACTTTGCGTAGTGTTTGGCAGCAAGTTCAGCGTGATGGACTCAAAGCTACATGGTCTGACCGTTCCATGTGGAACCAGATGCGGATGCTGAGAACGGATCTGTCCGATGTGACGGGTTATACCTTTTTGGTCAATGGTAAAACGCCTGAACAAAACTGGACAGGACTATTTAAGCCGAATGAAAAAGTCCGTTTACGCTTCATTAATGCTTCTGCTATGTCTTTTTTTGATGTGCGGATTCCAAATTTAAAAATGACAGTTGTCAGTGCGGATGGTCAACCTGTACAGCCAGTGAATGTCGATGAATTTCGGATTGGAACGGCGGAAACCTACGATGTGATTGTTGCGCCAAAACAAGCGAATTATCAGATTGAAGCAGAATCTATTGATCGTTCTGGTTTTGCCATTGCCACTTTGCAGAATGAACTAGCTCCTGTGAAGCCAGCTATACAGATGCCACAAGCTCGACCACGTGCCTTGTTGAATATGGCAGATATGGGACATGGCAGTGGTGATCAATCTTCTAGTATGGATCATTCAACGATGAATCATGCAGAGATGCAAGGTATGGATCACTCAATGATGAACCACGCAGATATGCAAGGTATGGATCATTCGAAGATGAATCATGCAGAGATGCAAGGTATGGATCATTCAACGATGAACCACGCAGAAATGCAAGGTATGGATCACTCGAAAATGAATCATGCAGAGATGCAGGGTATGGATCATTCACAGCATCAACAGATGACATCGACTCTGAAGAATACTGTGGTTGAAGGTTGGGCAAATGCTTCTACGCCAGCAGGTGATAAGGCCTTGCAATATAGTGATTTAAAATCATTAACCCCACAACCAGATACCCGTGAAGCCAGTAGTGAACTGGTGATTCGTTTAGGCGGCACCATGGAGCGCTATATATGGACCATCAACGGGAAAAAGTTTAGTGATGCTGAGCCACTGAAAGTGAAGTATGGCGAACGTATTCGCATTAAATTTATTAATGACAGCATGATGGCGCACCCGATGCATTTACATGGCATGTTTATGCAATTAGAAAATGGGCAAGCAGCAGTTGATATGCCAAATAAACATACCATTGTGGTTCCACCTGCAAAAACTGTGACGGCATTATTAACTGCGGATGAGCTCGGTGAATGGGCGATTCACTGTCATTTGCTGTATCACATGGGTGCAGGCATGATGAATAAATTGATTGTTGCCAATGTGACAGACGGGAAAGTATCGACCACACCGATATCCAAAGCGAGCCAATCTAAAGCCGAAAACTCAAGTACAGAACAACAAGGAGAGCAACATGCACATCACTAATTTATTACCGAAAATGGTTCTCCTTAGTTCATTATTATTGAGCCAAGTGGCTTTTGCACAGGAACAACAGGTACATACTGTACATCAGTCCATGACTGAATCAGAAGATCATCAGATGGATCACTCTAAAATGCAGCACCAGATGCAGCATATGGATCATGCCAATATGCAGCAGATGACAATGCCCGTTAGTTCAAAAGAACCCTCTGCACAAAAACAATCTCGCGATACTCAAAAAAAACAAGCCAACACTGAACAGCAGGGAGATCAACATGCGCAGCATTAATTTATTTCCACAGACTGTACTAGCAGGTTCTTTGTTGTTGCTGAGTCAGTTGACTTTAGCGCAAGCACAGCAAGACCATACCGTGCATCAACAGCAAAGCGAATCACAGGTTCAGCAAGCTGAGATGGATCATTCTGAAATGATGCATGAGATGCCGAATATGCATCATTCCAGTATGCAACCGATGGCATCTTCTAATATGACTTCCGTTCCTGATTCGGTCAAACCAGTACAAGCGTCGCAATTAACTGAGCATTCACATCATCAACAAATTCAAGCTGAATCTTTGTCATCTGAAACCGATCATCAAGTACATGATCACCGTGCAGAACACGGTGCACAGGTTTATATGGTCAATACTTTTGATAATAAGTGGTTGATTGATGAAGGGGGAACAGGCACTTTAAAATCTGAGTTTGAAACCCGCATTGGTACAGATGAAAATAAGCTTTTTATTAAAGTACACTTAGATAAGCAGGAATCACATGCGGTCGAATATGAGGTGAAGGCACTTTATAGCCGAATGATTTCAGACTTTTGGGATGTGCAAATGGGTACACGTTACCGTGTCGAAAAAGTTGAGTTAGATCAGCATCGTAAAGATACGGAAGAAAAATGGGATGCCGTAATTGGTTTACATGGTTTAGCGCCGTATTTCTTTGAAACAGATGCCTATCTATATGCAGGTGAAGATCATTATTCAGGCTTTAGTCTCGAAACCGAGCGAGATTTGTTACTGACACAAAAGCTTATTTTCAAACCCTATTTAGATTTAAATCTTGTGTTTAGTGATGATTCTAAATATGCCAAAAAAACAGGCTTGAGTGGTGTCACAGCAGGTTTGGAAACGCGTTATGAAATGAATAAAAGGGTGATGCCTTATATTGACATTGCGTATGAATATTCAAAAGGTAACGATGCTACACCTTGGCAGGCCGAGAGTGGCTCTGAAAAAGGCTGGCTTTATGGTGCAGGCATTCGTTTCAAGTTCTAAGATCTGAGTTTACTCACATTTTATTCAGTTTAATAAATTCATAAGGCTTTAAAACTTCGGTTTTAAAGCCTTATTTTTTATAGGTGTATTTAATGTTATTGCATTGTAGTTTCGCACCATAAAAGCGCAGTATTGAGTATAATTGAGCGTAATTATAAGGAGGAACGACCTCCCTTGGTGCTTAAACTTTAAAGATGCACCAAGAAAATTCCTCAGGACGACCTGATTTTTAATTTAAATTTGGAGGTCGCCATGGCTTGGATTGTACTTATTTTTGCGGGTATTTTTGAAATCGTGTGGGCATATTCCATGAAGCTGTCAGAAGGCTTTACCCGAATTGGTCCGAGTATTATCACCCTCATTTTTATGATCTTAAGCTTTGCTTTATTGGCATATGCGATGCGCACTTTACCCTTGGGTACAGTATATACGATTTGGACGGGAATAGGTGCAATCGGTTCCTTTTTGGTGGGTATTTTTATTTTAGGTGAGCCTGCGACAGCTATGCGGATGCTTGCCGCCATCTTAATTATTTCAGGGCTTGTATTGATGAAGCTTTCATCTTCATAATCAGTCCTCTACTTATTTCTCAATACCGCAGGGGCAGACAATGAAACTTGCATTTATGTATATGGCTTCTCCTGTTGGACAGTTAAAATTAGTTGCACATGATACCGCGCTGGTTGCAGTACTCTGGGAAAATGAAAATCCCAAACGTGTGCGGTTGGCCGAATTGGTCGAACAGCCCGATCATCCAATCTTGCTGCAAACACAACAGCAGCTCATGCAATATTTTGCAGGCACACGTCAGCAGTTTGATTTGCCTTTAGATTTTGAAGGAACAGAATTTCAAAAGCAGGTTTGGCAAGCTTTGTTGAATATTCCCTTTGGTGAAACCCGCAGTTATAAAGACATTGCAGAACAATTGGGCAATCCCAAAGCAGTACGTGCTGTGGGAGCAGCCAATGGTAAAAATCCAATTTCCATTATTGCGCCGTGCCATCGGGTGATTGGTTCAAGCGGTAAATTGGTGGGTTTTGCAGGTGGATTGAGCAATAAAGAGATTCTTTTAAAAATTGAACAACTGAAATAAATTGAAAAACTAAGTTCTTTATAATTTTAAGTAAAATGATTGCACAGATTTTTGCACTGCTGTCGTCCACATTTTGGTGGATATTATTGCTGTTTATCGTTATAGGCATTATCAAAGCATTTAAACCTTTCCTAAAAGGGAAAATGGGGGAGTTTGCCGTTGCAGCCCATGTCAAACTGTATTTAGATCGAGACAGTTATACCTTACTCAACGATTGCACCTTACCAGATGAACAGAACCAGACTACCCAAATTGATCATATTCTACTGAGTCCTTTTGGTATTTTTGTGATTGAAACTAAAAATTATAAAGGCTGGATTTTTGGCAGCCAGCATCAAAAAACATGGACACAGAAAATTTATAAAAAGAGTTTTAAGTTTCAAAATCCATTACATCAAAATTATAAACATCAAAAGGTGTTAGAGGCGGTGTTATCGGATATTGTGGGGCCTCAGTTTATTCATTCTCTGGTGGTATTTATGCCTGATTGTGAATTTAAAACGCAAATGCCTCAGAATGTGTTTCGTGGAGCAGCTTGGACGGATTATGTGAAAACTTTTCAAGAGGTGATGATTTCACCGATGAAGTTGAAGCGGATTCAATTACGGATTGAAAAAGAAGTACTGGAAAAGTCGTGGAAAACCAATCGTCAACATGTTGAGAATTTAAAGCTCAAACACAGTGAATAAAAATAAACCCACAGTTCAAGCAAGAGCTGTGGGTTTTATAAATGAAAGCGAAAATTTAGAAACGTTTTGGAATTTTCTGTCCATTCGGTACAGGTGTTTCCGCTTGTTTTAATACGCCAAATAACCATGTTTCTGCATGTTGTACCGCAATCTTTAACTCATCGCCCATCGCGAGACGACCTGCAATAAAGCTCGCGAGTGAACAGCCTGAACCATGATATTCACCTGCCAAACGAGGACAATGGCTTTCAGATACAAATTCCCCATCAATATATAAGGCATTGCGAATATAGTCGGCAGTATCTTCATGCCCACCTTTCACCAAAACCGCTTTTGCACCCATCGCAAACAGTTTCTGCGTGGCAGCTTCCAAGTCCTGTTCGCCCGTTAAAGCACGCAGTTCTACGGTATTTGGAGTAAGAATAGTGGCCAATGGAATGAGTTCGACAAAGGCTTTGACCAGTGTCGCTTGATCCCCCAAAGAACCGCCACTATTTGCGACCAACACTGGGTCAAGCACATAACGATATTCTGGATGTTCACGTAAAAACTCAGCCAGCGCTGCAATATTGTCGGTGGTACCGAGCATCCCAGATTTCACACACTGAATCGGTAGATCACCGACGACGGCATGTGCTTGGGCCAAAAGTAATTCTTTGGAGGTGGCTTCAAAGCCAAAAACTTGTTGTGAGTTTTGAATGGTCAGTGCGGTACATGCAATTGCGGCATGCGCACCACTTTGACCAATCGCTTCAATATCCGCTTGTAAGCCAGCACCGCCAGAAGGGTCTAAACCCGAAAAGCACAGTACAGTCGGGCGCATGTACATTTCCTTCATTCATGAGATTTGCGATAGTATAGGCAACTTTGAGCGAAGTCTCGAGCGTAATTTGTTGGGTTGGACAATGATTAAGAATATCTTGATTGATTTAGATGGAACACTGACAGATCCCAAAGTCGGGATCACCACTTCTGCACGTTATGGTTTGGCAAAAGTGGGGCACCCAATTCCTGAGTTAGAGAATATTGACTGGATTATTGGTCCGCCACTGAAAGCATCTTTGGCTAAAATTTTAAATGTTGACCCTCATGATGTGTTAGCGGATCAAGCCTTATTGGGCTATCGCGAGCGTTTCTCGGTCACAGGTTTATTTGAAAATCATGTTTTTGAAGATGTTGCACAAACTTTAGCAGCATTAAAAAACAAAGGTTATCGCTTGTTCTTGGCAACTGCAAAACCCGAAGTTTATGCACGTCAGATTTTAGATCATTTTGATTTATTACAGTATTTTGAATACCCTTATGGCAGTGAACTAAATGGTGAACGAACCAATAAAGGTGAGTTAATTGCTTATATTTTAGAACAAGAGCAGCTTCAAGCCGAAGAATGTTTGATGGTGGGTGACCGTGAGCATGATATTTTCGGCGCACGTAGTAATGGCATTGAAACCATTGCCGTCGAATATGGTTATGGCTCTATGGCTGAACTTGATGCAGCTCAACCCAAGGCTCGAATTCAACGTTTTGCCGATTTGTTGAACCTGATTTAATCAATCATTGATCCATTTAAGCACCTCACTTTCCCTTGTTGAAAAGTAAGGTGCTTGGTTTTATATGCCTAATGTTCTGCGGATTTCATTGGCTAAAACTGTGGAATTGGCATGTTGATGTGGAATGCTAAAACTTTTAAAGCCATCCCCTCTAAATTTACGATCTACTTCTAATAACACATGCGTTTGATGCTGTTCTGCCACAAAGGACACTTCAATTTCATTGATACCGCTAAAGAACTGCGCAGGTTTAAACTCTAGCTCTTGATAGCAGCCAAGGGTTGAGTAAAACCCATTGCCACGAAGTTGACCTTTTTCAACATCGGCAGTCACCAAGTGAAAACCACATTGTTGCATGGCTTGAATAAAGCTGTGCATAGTAGGCGTCGGGGTAATCTGTAGATAGTCTTTATCGGTGGCATCTAGCCCCCAATCGACATCTAAATGAGTATGTAGCCAAACACGGGTTTTATTGCTGCGACAAGCCAGATCGGTCAACGGTGTTTCAAATGGCAATTGAATTGAAAATGGGAAGGTGTGGGTTTGGTTGGCTTGTAATTCAAATGCACCACTAATATGCCATTCCGCTATCGTCAAATGGGTATTGTATTCTGAGTCATTTGATTCGACTTCGGCTGTGGTCATTAATTTTAAGTAGATGCCATTGATATGTTTCTTGGAAGAAGCACCCGTAAAAATGACTTCTCCATTCAGGACTTGACCTGCTTGTAATTGGCTGTTGTGTATGCGGGTGTCTACCTGAATGCCTTGTAGACCTAAGCTCGACATGAGTTTATTCAACATGATGCAAAAATTCCTAAAAAAGAAAGATATGAAAATTAAGAAAAATTAGAAAATGAAAAATAAGTGATTTCTAAAATAAAGCTGCTTGAGATTAGCATAATTCAGTCAAGCCTTAGCGCATATCTAAATACAAAGTTTCCTTAATTTCTTCCATCACAATATAGCTATGCGATGAAGCAGATGAGGGGAGTTTTTTCAATAAATCACCCAATAAGCGGCGATAAGCAGTCATCTCTTTTAAGCGTGCTTTGACCAGATAATCGAATTCGCCTGAAATTAAGTGACATTCCAAAACCTCAGGAATTTCGACCAAATCTCGTGCGACTTGGTCAAAAACATCTCCCGATTTGGCAGAGAGTTTAATCTCTAAAAATACCAGTAAATTGCGATCGACCAGTGCAGGATTCAGCCGTGCATGATAGCCAGTAATAATGCCGTCACGTTCCAGTCGCTTGACTCGTTCCGAGCAAGGCGTGGTGGATAAATTGACCCGAGAAGCCAATTCACTAATCGCAATTCGTCCTTCCATTTGCAGAATATCCAAAATCAGGCGATCTACACGGTCTAATTTACGCATAAGTTTTTCTCTGTTTTTAGCCTTTATTTAGTGAAAATGGCATGAATATATCTCAACTATACCTATTAAATCAGTTAAATTCACTATTGATACGGAAATATACTAGTTAAATAAACTGGTGAAGCAGTGGGATAAAGGAAATGCGCGTAATTGTTCTAGGTAGTGGTGTAATTGGTGTAGCAAGTGCATATTATCTTGCGCAGCAGGGAGCAGAAGTGACTGTATTGGACCGTCAATCAGGTCCAGCAGAAGAAACAAGTTTTGGTAATGCAGGGCAAATTTCACCAGGGTATTCGACTCCTTGGGCCGCACCTGGCATTCCATTTAAAGCGGTCAAGTGGATGTTTCAGCATCATGCGCCATTAGCAATCAACATGGATGGTAGCATGTGGCAGTTACAGTGGATGGCACAAATGCTGAAAAACTGTAATGCGCAAAGTTATGCAGTCAACAAAGAACGTATGACCCGTGTAGCAGAATATAGCCGTGATTGTTTGCGCGAATTGCGTAAAGACACAGGCATCAGCTATGAAAACCGTTCTAAAGGCACATTACAGGTGTTCCGTAATGAAGCGCAATTAGAAGCGGTACAACGTGATATTCAAGTATTAAAAGAGTGTGGTGTACCGCATGAGTTGTTATTGAAAGATGACTTGGCTCGCGTAGAACCTGCACTGGGCTTTGCCAAAGATAAATTGGTCGGTGGTTTACATTTACCAAATGATGAAACGGGCGATTGCTATAAGTTCACCAATTCACTCGCAGATATTGCTAAAGCTAACGGTGTGAAGTTCTTGTTTAACCAGAACGTCGAGCGTTTAGTGGTTGAAGGCGATGAAATTAAAGGCGTAGTGGTAAATGGTCAAGTATTGACCGCAGACCGTTATGTGTTGGCATTCGGTAGTTATTCACGTGATTTCTTAAAACCACTTGAGTTGAATTTACCTGTCTATCCAGTCAAAGGCTATTCATTGACAGTGCCAATTATTGATCCTGCGTTTGCACCACAATCAACCGTATTGGATGAAACTTACAAAATTGCGATTACCCGTTTTGATCAACGTATCCGTGTCGGTGGTATGGCAGAGTTAAGCGGTTTCAACTTGAAGTTGAATGATGACCGCCGTGGCACACTAGAAATGGTCACCAAAGATTTGTTCCCAGGCGGTGATTTACCGAATGCAACGTTCTGGACAGGCTTACGCCCGATGACGCCAGACAGCACGCCAATCATTGGTGCAACACGCTTTAAAAATCTGTTCTTGAATACAGGACATGGCACCTTAGGTTGGACCATGGCATGTGGTTCAGGCAAGCTAATCAGTGACTTGGTGATGAACCATAAACCAGACATCAGCATTGATGGTCTATCGATTGAGCGTTATTTGCACGCAGCATAATTTCTGAAATAAGGAAATGATTTAGATTTTAGGGAAGAAGGGTTATGCCACGTCCAATTACCGCGGTGATTCATCAATCCGCACTCAGACATAATCTGGCAATTGCGCGTGCCGCAATGCCAGATAGCCAAGTTTTTGCTGTGGTCAAAGCCAATGCTTACGGGCATGGCATTGAACGCGTGTATCAAGCATTTAAATCTGCCGATGGTTTTGCATTGCTTGATATCGAAGAAGCAAAGCGCATTCGTGCTTTGGGCTGGACAGGGGAAATCCTGTTACTGGAAGGCATTTTCTCAGCGCAAGATTTATATGATTGTGCACAGTATCAATTGAATTTTACCGTGCATAATGAATTGCAAATTCAATGGTTACAACAGTTTCCCATTGCAGCACAATTCAAAGTGTTCTTAAAAATGAACAATGGCATGAATCGTTTAGGATTCACACCAGAACACTATGTCGGCGCGTGGAAAAAACTGAAGGATTTAGCTTCGGTTAAAGAATTGGTACACATGATGCATTTCTCCGACGCTGATGGCGAGCGTCAAGGGCAGGCGGGGATTGAATATCAGCATCAAGTGTTCCAGCAGATTTTAGAGCAGTATCCAGCACCTTGTTCAATCAGCAATAGTGCGGCCATTTTAAGATACTCGACCCAGCTACGCTCAGACTACGCACGTAGCGGCATCATGCTATATGGCAGTTCTCCAGATTTTCCAACGCATACTATTCAGGATTGGAATTTACAACCGAGTATGAGTTTGCGCAGTGAAATCATCGCCATTCAACAGTTAAATCCAAACGACAGCATTGGCTATGGCTCTAGTTTTGTCGCAGATCGACCAATTCGCGTCGGGATTGTGGCATGTGGCTATGCCGATGGCTATCAACGTATTTCACCGACAGGTACGCCTGTATTGGTGAACTCTATTCGTACCCGTACTTTAGGGCGTGTCAGCATGGACATGCTCGCAGTTGATCTTGATCCAATTCCCGATGCGCAGATAGGTAGCGAAGTGGTGTTATGGGGTCAATCGAGCACTGGGGCGGTATTGCCGATAGATGAGGTTGCAGCAACCTCAGGTACTGTTGGCTATGAACTAATGTGCGCAGTCACAGCACGCGTCAATTTTTCAATTCAGGAATAAGGAATTAATCATGTCACAACAGGATATTCAGCGCTTCAATACCACCCCTGTGATGAGCGCCGTGACAGTTTTTAACAACGTGGTGTATTTATCAGGTCAGGTGCCAAAAAATCCTGATTTAGATATCAAAGGGCAAACTCAAGATGTATTAAACACCATTGATCAACTTTTGGCACAAGCCAATAGTGATAAAAGCCGAATTCTTTCAGCACAGCTTTTTCTGAAAGATTTGTCGGATTTTTCAGTGGTGAATGAAATTTGGATTGATTGGTTGAAAGACCATGCAACGCCTGCACGTGCCACGATTCAGGCCGATTTGGTCAATCCAAAATGGCTCATTGAAATTGCAGTAATTGCGGCACAAAAGTAAGTGCTCTTCCATGGAATGGAGGACGTAAGCAATGAGCAATGTGATCAGCTAATTAACCACGAAGGTTAATGATTACATTGTTAAGGACACAGACTTAACCCTAGGTTAATTGTATTGCTCGTGAGGAGCTAGATCTGGGTTAAGTCCGGTAAAGGAATTAAAAAAAGGATGTTGAGTTATGACCACAGTGCGTGAGCCAAAAGCTGAACAAGCAACCCATGAGTTGCAACGCAAGCTCTCTAATCGTCATTTACAATTGATTGCAATTGGCGGAGCTATTGGTACAGGTTTATTTATGGGTTCAGGGAAAACCATCTCCCTCGCTGGACCTTCAATTTTACTGATCTATATGATCATTGGCGGTATGTTCTTTTTCCTCATGCGTGCATTAGGTGAAATTCTACTTTCCAATCTGCATTACAAATCTTTCATAGATATGGCGCACGATTTAATTGGTCCTGCGGCGGGCTATTATATCGGTTGGTCGTATTGGCTCGGTTGGGTCTTGGTCGGTATTGCTGACCTTGCGGCGATTATCAATTATCTGAATTTCTGGTTACCGCCCGATATGGCGTTTACGCCCATAGGGCAAGCGTTGATCAGTGCAGGTTGTGTATTGTTGGTACTTGGACTGAATCTTTTAACCGTCAAGCTATTTGGTGAAATTGAATTTTGGTTTGCATTAATCAAAATTCTCGCCATTTTAGGATTGATTGTCATCGGTGGTTTTATGGTGTTCAGTCATTTCCAAGCACCACAGGGTTCAATCGCAAGTTTTAGCAATGTCTGGTCACATGGTGGAATGTTCCCTAAAGGTGCAAGTGGTTTCTTGGCAGGTTTTCAGATTGCACTCTTTGCTTTTGTAGGTGTGGAATTAATTGGAACAATGGCTGCTGAAGCGAAAGATCCAGAAAAGAACTTACCCAAAGCCGTGAATGCCATTCCAACCCGAATCATTTTATTCTATGTGTTGGCGTTATTTATTGTAATGTCAGTAACACCGTGGAATGAAATTCCAGCGGATCAAAGTCCATTCGTCAGCCTGTTTTTACATGCAGGGATTGGTGGTGCAGCAGTGATTATGAACTTGGTGGTATTATCTTCGGTAATGTCATCAATGAATAGTGGCGTGTTCTCGACCAGTCGTATGCTATACGGTTTGTCTTTAGGTGGTCAGGCACCAAAAGGATTGGGTGAATTATCTAGCCGAGCTGTACCCGCCAAAGGCTTGCTGTTCTCATGTCTCTTTATTATGGCAGGCGCAGCATTGCAGTATTTCGTTCCGAATACTGTAGAAGCATTCACCTTGGCAAGTTCGTTGTGTGTAATTCTATTTATCAGTATTTGGGGGCTTATTATGGTGTGCTATTTACGCTACCGTAAATTACGCCCTGAATTACATGCACAATCGAAGTTCAAAATGCCGGGTGGGGTATGGATGTCTTATGTGGTTTTGATTTTCCTATTCTTTACCCTGATTATTTTAAGTTTAGAACCTGATACCTTACGTGCCTTAATTATTAGTCCAGTTTGGCTCATTATTTTGACCATTACTTATCGAGTACTGTATTTGCCACGTGTGAAAAAACGTATGTTAGCGCAGCAACTTGATAACTAAGTAAAACGCATCGCTTAGCTTGCGATATCTGAGAGAAAACCCTGCATCAGCAGGGTTTTCTTTTTGTCTAAACAAAGTAAATGTACTCTAATTAAGTATGAGATAATTGTATGATTTTATTTATAAAAGCTATTTAACTCGAGCCATTTCATTTTTAATGAAGCACTTTAAAATTTTAACAATGATCTATGCGTAATTATAAAATCGACATCCTGCGTGGAGTGTCCATCCTTTTGGTATTGGTTCATCATTTTAATATTCCTTATAAATTACACGATACGTTTCTCGGTATCCCAATTGGGGGTGAAAGCTTAAGTACCTTAATTGCAAGAAATGGTAATTATGGTGTGACCATGTTTTTTGTCATTTCAGGTTTTTTGATTACCCAACATACTTTGCAACGCAGCGGATCTTTGGCGCAGATTAAGCTGAAAGATTTTTATATCCGACGTATTGCTCGAATTATGCCGTGTCTGGTGTTATTGGTTGCAATTGTCACCGTACTGGGTGCTTTGGAACTTAAACCATTCATGAATCAGTCACCGAATGGTGTAGACGTATCTTATGCGGTGACCGTCCTTTCAGCTTTTAGCTTTTGGATGAACATATTGATTATTGAATTTGGATGGATCAATTATGCCCTAGGGGTATTGTGGTCTTTATCAGTAGAAGAGGTCTTTTATTTAGCCTTTCCTATACTGTGTTTAGTGCTTGGTCGAGGCAAAGGGTTTATTGTTTTTCTGCTCCTTATTATCGCGTATGCACCTTATTTTCGTGCCCTGCATTTTGCAGAAGAAAGTGGCGCTTATCTGTATCACTACTTTTCTAGTTTTGATGGAATTGCGATTGGCTGCCTCACCGCAATGTATGCACAGTATTTTAAAGGCGTCATTTACAATCCAAAAGTGATTGTTGCGGTGACTGTATTTTTGATGACCGCTTTATATTTTTATGCACCGATCAAAGAAGTGAGTATATGGGGTATCAGTGTATTTGCGTTACTTACAGCGTTGCTGATGTTTTGCTTTGTACAAGACCCGAAAGTTGAACCTGTCTCATACGCTGCACGGAGTTTAGTTTGGATTGGACAGCGTAGCTATGAAATGTATTTGTTTCACTTAATTGTTTTGGGTTTTATGAAAGTTGTGTATTTCCCAAAAGAAACTTTAGCGGCTGAAAAGCTGATGTTGCTGCCAGTTTATTTTATTGCAGTGTTTATAATGAGTTGGGCAATTGAAAAGTATTATTCGACTCCGCTCAATTTAAAAATACGTCAAGCTTGGATACGCTAATAGCTCTGCTTTTTGGGTGTGCTGTTGATTTTTATAGATATAAAAAAGCCCTGAACTAATCAGGGCTTTTCATTTCGGGGATTTTAAAATGTCGGTTTCACCACGACTAAAATCACCACAGCAAATAAAATGAGGGTCGGCATTTCATTAAAGAAGCGCCAGAACTTGTGTGACTTGTAATGTGCATTACCAATGAGTTTCTTACGGTAATAACCGCAGACAAAATGGTAAATCACCAATAGGCCAACTAAGCTGACTTTCAGGTAAAACCACAATGCTTCATGGTAATGGCGCGTTGCATCTCCCCAATCCACCAAAAAATGTGCCGTAATGAGGGTTGCGATCATCGCGGGCCACATAATGCCACGATAGAGTTTACGCTCCATCACTTCGAAACGCTGATGACTGACTGCATCATCGCTCATGGCGTGATAGACATATAAACGGGGGAGGTAGAAGAGTGCAGCGAACCAACAAACGACTGCAATGATATGTAATGCTTTTACCCAAAGGAAAGCATCAGAAGGAGCATCCATCAATTCACCCTTTTAAGGGCAGTGTGGAAAGTTGATCATTCACTGCATCAGCAATGAATGATCAAGATTTCTTAAATTAACCTTCCCATTTTTTGAAAATGAGACAAGCATTTACACCGCCAAAACCGAAACTGTTACTCATCACAGTATTCAATTTTGTATCGCGTTTTTCAAGTACGATATCAAATGGTTTTGCGCCTTCATCAAGTTCAGTCACATTGATGTTCGGTGCAATGAAGTCATTTTGCATCATCAATACAGAGTAAATAGCTTCTTGTACGCCAGCAGCACCCAAACTGTGACCTGTCATTGACTTGGTTGAGCTTAGTGGAGGAACTTGACCTTCGCCAAATGCACGTTCCATTGCTAACAATTCAGTAACGTCACCAGCAGGTGTAGATGTACCGTGTGTATTCACATAGTCAATCTTGTCTACGCCATGCTGTTTCGCTTCTTCAAGTGCCATAAGTACGCAACGCGTTGCACCTTCACCTGATGGAGCAACCATGTCTGCACCATCACTGTTCGCAGCATATGCCACAACTTCAGCTAAGATGTTGGCACCACGTGCTTGAGCGTGTTCAAGTGACTCAAGAACCACGAAACCGCCACCACCAGCAATCACGAAACCGTCACGGTCTGCTGAATACGGGCGAGAAGCTGTTTCTGGTGTATCGTTGTACTTTGAGCAAAGCGCACCCATTGCATCAAACAATAAGCTTTGTGACCAGTGATCTTCTTCACCGCCACCTGCAAGCATGAGGTCTTGTTTACCCAATTGAATCAGGTTGTAAGCATAACCAATAGCATCAGCAGAAGTTGCACAAGCGCTTGTAATGGTGTGTGCAACACCTTGCATTTTAAATGCAACGCCTACGTTCGCAGTGATGGTGTTTGACATGTTGCGTGGTACGAAGAATGGACCAACTTTACGCGCACCTTTGGTGTCGAGCAATTCTTTCATTTCAATGACAGAAGCAGTTGAGCCACCACCTGAACCACCTGTAATACCATAGCGTGGATTGCCACCAATTTGCTCAGCAGTCAAACCAGCATTTTCAACCGCAGCAACCGCAGCGTTATACGCGTACATCGCACACACACCCATAAAACGTTTTAATTTACGGTCAATGTGGTCGAAATCTTGTTCTGCTGCTGCACTGATGTGACTTTTGAAATTAAGTTCAGCATAAGTCGGGTTAAAACGTGTACCAGAAATCCCGTTTTGCAATGAATGAGTGACATCTTCTAAAGTGTTACCGATACATGAGTTGATGCCCATACCAGTAATTACAACACGTTTCATCTACAGATCCCTTATATGGTGATATTTCGAATGACTATATGCAATCAGGGGAGAGCCTTTATGCTACAAGTCTTCATATGTTTGATTTGCAATCATGATAGCAGAAAGATTTTTGAATTCTTATGGCAAATATGATGTGTATTTGGTGGAAAGAAAAAAAACAAATTTAGTCAAAGTTCTTAACTAAAAGAAACAGTTTGATGTTGAGATAAACTTAGACTATACCTAGTATTTAGCGAGAAATGAAAGAATTGAAAAAGAAGGATTGAGAATGACAGAAGCTAATAATAAACAATCAACAGGATTCCTCTCAAATGCCTTTGGAGTGGCTAAAAAGCTCAGCCAAACAGGAATAGATGTTTTGCAACATGTTGCACCAGGCTCTGTTGCAGCATATCCACAAGGTGCGGGAAATTCAGCGTTTATTGAAGGGAAAGCACATTCTAAACCAGCTTTTGAAAGGAAAAAGTATCAAGATGCACAGCAGATTTTACGTGAGCATTTTCCGCAAGTTTCCCGACAACTTTTAGGACGTCATTATTCTAAAGTGAATAATGTGGCAAATTTTGTTGCACCACAGTATACCGACAAAATTAGTGACTATTTTTTTGAAAAGTTGAATGCCTTTAGTTCAGATATTGGTTCTGTTGATGACGTTTTAGATCAGGCAGGCGTGCGCGATCTGGAAACCTTAACGCAAGATATTGATCGTTCTAAACGGATTAGTCAGGCTTTGGCTGAACAAAACAAATGGATTGCCTCTTTACAAGGTATGCTCACAGGTGCAACAGGTACCATTGGCTCCAGTGTGGATATTCCATTGTCTTTAATTTTGTCACTGAGAACAATTTATCAAGTCGGACGCTCTTATGGTTTTGAACTGAATAAAGATACCGAGCAAGAGATCGTTCAGTTTATTTTTAAACAAATTGATTTAGGGCTCATTGCTGAGAAACAAGCTTTATTAATGGCGATTAAAACAGTGTCTAAAATGTTGCAAACACATGACATTGGGCAGTTGCAGTATTTATTGGGCTCTAGCAATGATCTTGAATTGCTTAAAAAATGGCTACACAATGAGCAGGGGGATTATACATGGGCTTGGATGAATAAAGTTCCAAATTATAGCTTCCTGAGTAAATTCACGCCTGTGGCAAGTGCAACCTTAAGTGCAGTATATAGTTGGAAGTTAATTGAGGACGTCAATTGCAAAGCACAAGTAGTTTTTGCTCAAGCACGCCAATATCTCCAGCAACACAAAGACCTTGAACTCTCGGTGGTCGCTGCTTACGAGCGATCATTAACTTTATTGGCTCAGGCAACACCTAAGTTATTAACTGGAACTGTACAGCCAAGTTTGGTTGAGGCCGCGTCATTCAATGATATTGCAGAGTTTAAACTGGAAAATCATCAAAATATTGCCAAAGTACGCGTCAAGAAAAAAACCACCACAAAACCGAGCGATGAAACTGAACAACAGCAGCAAATAGAACAAGGCTTGGAAAAATTAGCTGATCATCTGGTAGAGCCTCACGATAAAGCTCAACAACAATCTGCTCTAAGTCCTCAAGCAGTTGAGGTCATTGTGGATGGTGTAGTAGAGCAAATTGAAAATCCATTGGCAGAGCCTGTTGTCGTGGGAAAACGTCCACGTAAAACTCCAACAAAAAGGGTTACAAAAAAGACTACGCCACCGACTGAACAGTAAACAACGAAAAGTGTTTAAAAAATGACAAGAAAAGCCGAAAGGCTGATGGATTGATGCTTTGCTTAGGTTGACCATTTTTGCATCTTGACTTACAATTGCATGCCCTCAAAAAGTAGTATTTTTTGGGGCTTTTTATTAACGGGAGAATTGCCATATGGCAACAACAAATCAGTTGATCCGCAAGGGTCGTACGACTTTAGTTGAAAAATCTAAAGTTCCTGCGTTGAAGGCTTGTCCACAACGTCGTGGTGTTTGTACACGTGTTTACACAACTACACCTAAAAAACCTAACTCAGCAATGCGTAAAGTTTGCCGTGTTCGCTTAACTTCAGGTTTTGAAGTTTCTAGCTATATCGGTGGTGAAGGCCATAACCTACAAGAGCACAGTGTTGTTCTTATCCGTGGTGGTCGTGTTAAAGACTTACCAGGTGTACGTTACCATACCGTTCGTGGTTCTTTAGACTGTGCTGGCGTGAAAGATCGTAACCAGTCACGTTCTAAATACGGTACTAAACGTCCTAAGAAATAATCTTTCAAGATTAAAATCTTAGTTCGCTAGAACTGCAATCCTTTATCGTCTCGCTTGTCTGATTTCTGCATTAATTTTGTGAAATTCAAGCGACGTGTAGTAAGGCCAGCGAAAGTACACGACACTTTGTACTACTGCTGGATTAACCTGAAGTGTCATATATATAGGTAGTTTAAAATGCCAAGACGTCGCGTAGTTGCTGCTCGTGAAATCCTTCCGGATCCTAAGTTCAGTAGCCAAACAATCGCTAAATTCATGAACCACGTAATGCAAGATGGTAAAAAATCTATTGCTGAAAGTATCGTTTACGGTGCTTTAGACCGCGTTCAAGAAAAAAACAAAGTAGACCCAGTTGAATTTTTCGAGACTACTCTTGAAAAAGTTCGTCCTATGGTCGAAGTAAAAGCACGCCGTGTTGGTGGTGCTACTTATCAAGTACCTATGGAAGTGCGCCCATCCCGTCGTACTGCCTTGGCTATGCGTTGGTTAGTAGATGCTGCTGCTAAGCGTTCTGAAAAAACTATGGCTTTACGTCTTGCTGGTGAGTTGCTTGATGCAGCTGAAGGTAAAGGTGCAGCTGTTAAAAAACGTGAAGATGTGCACCGTATGGCTGAAGCCAACAAAGCCTTCTCTCACTACCGTTTCTAAGCGGATAAAACAGGCCTTAATCAGGACAAAGACTCTTATGTTTTCACATAATTGTCATCAAATCGCTTTAAGTTGCTATGCAGCTTAAAGCGTCCTGTTTTAACAACAAAATTTAGGAATGCTAGAAATCATGGCTCGTCAAACCCCAATTTCTCGTTACCGTAACATTGGTATCTCTGCGCACATTGACGCAGGTAAAACAACTACGACTGAACGTATTTTGTTCTACACAGGTGTATCTCACAAAATTGGTGAAGTACACGATGGTGCAGCAACAATGGACTGGATGGAACAAGAGCAAGAACGTGGTATTACCATTACTTCTGCTGCAACGACTTGTTTCTGGTCAGGTATGAGTAGCCAATTCCCACAACACCGTATCAACGTAATCGATACACCGGGACACGTAGACTTCACAATCGAAGTTGAACGTTCTATGCGTGTTCTTGACGGTGCGTGCATGGTTTACTGTGCGGTAGGTGGTGTACAACCTCAGTCTGAAACTGTATGGCGTCAGGCGAACAAATATAAAGTGCCTCGTTTAGCATTCGTGAACAAGATGGACCGTACAGGTGCAAACTTCTTCCGTGTTGTTGAACAAATGAAAACACGTTTGGGCGGTAATCCTGTGCCAATCGTTGTGCCAATTGGTGCTGAAGATACATTTGCTGGTGTTGTTGACCTTATCGAAATGAAAGCGATTATCTGGGACGAAGCGTCTCAAGGTATGAAGTTCGAATATGGCGACATCCCTGCTGACCTAGTTGATACTGCTGAAGAATGGCGTACCAACATGGTTGAAGCTGCTGCTGAAGCTTCTGAAGAGTTAATGGACAAGTACCTAGAAGAAGGTGATCTTTCTAAAGAAGACATCATCGCTGGTTTACGTGCTCGTACATTAGCATCTGAAATTCAAGTAATGCTTTGTGGTTCTGCATTCAAGAACAAAGGTGTTCAACGTATGTTGGACGCAGTAATTCAATTCTTACCTTCTCCTACAGAAGTTAAAGCGATTGAAGGTATTCTTGACGACAAAGATGAAACTAAAGCATCTCGTGAAGCATCTGACGAAGCTCCGTTCTCTGCGCTTGCGTTCAAAATCATGAACGACAAATTCGTAGGTAACTTAACATTCGTACGTGTTTACTCTGGTGTACTTAAACAAGGTGACCCAGTTTATAACCCAGTTAAGTCTAAGCGTGAACGTATTGGTCGTATCGTGCAAATGCATGCGAACGAACGTCAAGATCTTGATGAAATCCGTGCAGGTGATATTGCAGCGTGTGTAGGTCTTAAAGACGTTACCACTGGTGATACATTATGTGATGAGAAAAACATCATTACTCTTGAGCGTATGGAATTCCCAGAGCCAGTAATTTCATTGGCTGTTGAACCAAAAACTAAAGCTGACCAAGAAAAAATGTCGATTGCTTTAGGTCGTTTGGCGAAAGAAGATCCATCATTCCGCGTTCGTACAGATGAAGAATCTGGTCAAACGATTATTGCGGGTATGGGTGAGCTTCACCTTGACATCATCGTTGACCGTATGAAGCGTGAATTCGGTGTTGAAGCGAACATTGGTAAACCAATGGTTGCTTACCGTGAAACGATCAAAAAGTCGGTTGAGCAAGAAGGTAAATTCGTACGTCAAACTGGTGGTAAAGGTAAGTTTGGTCACGTATATGTACGTCTTGAACCGCTTGATGTTGAAGAAGCTGGTAAAGAATACCAATTCGTTGAAGAAGTTGTTGGTGGTGTAGTACCTAAAGAATTCTTCGGCGCGGTTGATAAAGGTATTCAAGAACGTATGAAGAATGGTGTATTGGCTGGCTATCCTGTTGTGGGTATCAAAGCGACATTATTCGACGGTTCTTACCATGATGTCGACTCTGACGAATTGTCGTTCAAAATGGCTGGTTCTTACGCATTCCGTGATGGTTTCATGAAAGCGGATCCTATCTTGCTTGAGCCAATCATGAAAGTTGAAGTAGAAACTCCAGAAGACTACATGGGCGATATCATGGGTGACTTAAACCGTCGTCGTGGTATGGTTCAAGGTATGGACGATCTTCCTGGTGGAACAAAAGCAATTAAAGCAGAAGTTCCATTAGCTGAGATGTTTGGTTACGCGACTCAAATGCGTTCTATGTCTCAAGGTCGTGCGACTTACTCAATGGAATTCGCTAAATACGCTGAAACTCCACGTAACGTGGCGGAAGGCATTATCGCTAAGTTCCAATCTGGCGGTAAAAAAGGTGACGACGAGTAATCTTTCGATTACTATAAGCCCAAACTAATTTTTTAGTTAATAACCAGTTGCTCATGCAGTAATCCTGCATGAGTAGTTTAAAAAGGAAAATCAAATGGCTAAGGCTAAGTTTGAACGTAATAAGCCACACGTAAACGTGGGCACAATCGGTCACGTTGACCATGGTAAAACTACTTTAACTGCTGCGATTGCAACTATTTGTGCAAAAACTTACGGCGGTGAAGCGAAAGATTACTCACAAATCGACTCTGCTCCTGAAGAAAAAGCACGTGGTATTACAATTAATACTTCACACGTAGAATACGATTCTCCAATCCGTCACTACGCTCACGTAGACTGCCCGGGCCACGCCGATTATGTTAAAAACATGATTACTGGTGCTGCTCAGATGGACGGCGCGATCCTTGTATGTGCTGCGACTGATGGTCCAATGCCACAGACTCGTGAACACATCCTTCTTTCACGTCAGGTTGGTGTACCTTACATCATCGTATTCTTAAACAAATGCGACCTTGTTGACGACGAAGAATTACTTGAATTAGTAGAAATGGAAGTTCGTGAACTTCTTTCTACTTATGACTTCCCAGGCGATGACACTCCAGTTATCCGTGGTTCTGCTCTTGCTGCGCTTAATGGCGACGCTGGTCAGTATGGTGAGTCTTCAGTTCTTGCTCTTGTTGAAGCGCTTGACACTTACATTCCAGAACCAGAACGTGCTATCGACAAAGCATTCTTGATGCCAATCGAAGACGTATTCTCTATCTCAGGCCGTGGTACAGTAGTAACAGGTCGTGTAGAAGCTGGTATCGTGAAAGTAGGCGAAGAAGTTGAAATCGTTGGTATCAAAGATACAGTTAAAACAACTGTAACTGGTGTTGAAATGTTCCGTAAACTTCTTGACGAAGGCCGTGCGGGCGAGAACTGTGGTATTCTTCTACGTGGTACTAAGCGTGAAGACGTACAACGTGGTCAAGTACTTGCTAAACCAGGTACAATCAAGCCGCACACTAAATTCGACGCAGAAGTATACGTACTTTCTAAAGAAGAAGGTGGTCGTCATACTCCATTCCTTAACGGTTACCGTCCACAATTCTATTTCCGTACGACTGATGTAACTGGCGCAATCCAATTACAAGAAGGCGTTGAAATGGTAATGCCAGGTGACAACGTTGAAATGTCAGTAGAATTAATCCACCCAATCGCAATGGACCCAGGTCTACGTTTTGCGATCCGTGAAGGTGGTCGTACAGTAGGTGCTGGTGTTGTTGCGAAAGTAACTGCATAATCACTTTATTGTGTGAAAAAAGCGCTCCTTTGGGGCGCTTTTTTTATGTAGATAAAATTCTATTCTTTTGTATTTCTATCCATGACTTAGACATTCTGAGAATTTATTCATACGAAACATATATTCATATAGCCTGTAGGAATTAGCCGTAGAAAAAAAGATTGTCAGACAATTCACGCTCAAAACTGTCCTTAACTGATACTTCGCTGACCTTATCTGCCCTTATCGCTGGTGGTAAAAACCGTAATATTAGAATCAAGAAAAACAAGCATAAAGATGGTTAGACCTCATGGGTCTGTAGGAGTCTCAGAATGAATGCTAAGGTAAAAATTACCAATCGTGCGGGTGCAAGTTTTCCTGTACGTCGTATGAATTTTAATTTTGAAAATGTACCTGAATACTGGATGAATGGCTCGGCGGGGCTTACACATTTCATGACAGCATTGTCTGCGCTTTTTCCAGCAGGTGAGCAATTTTTCATAGATAGTGTGCGTGCAGTACGTTATCACCCTGCAATTAAAGAGAATGAGGTGCTGCAAAAAGAAATCAGTGCTTTCATTGGGCAGGAAGCGATGCATACGCAAGAACATGTAGGTTTTAATGCTTCGGCGCAAAAGTACGGACATGATGTCGCGCGTTTAGAACAACAAACGGATATAGTCATTCAAGGCTTCCGCAAGACAGCTGCAATGCTATTTAAACCTGTGGGCGTTACCCAAGAAATGATCGACTTGATGGGAACCACTGCTTTAGAGCATTTTACGGCAACGATTGCTTCGCAATTACTGATTAATCGCCATATTCAGGAACTCATGACTGACGAAACCATGTCGACTATGTGGTACTGGCATGCGATCGAAGAAAATGAACATAAAGCGGTGGCTTATGATGTGTTTGAGGGTGTATTTGGAACTGGAGTGAAAGCCTATCTAGCACGTTGTGGCTCGTTAATTGCTGCCATGGCGACCTTATTTGTTGTGCAAAGTTATTTTGTTCTACGCTTGTTAAAACAAGATAATCAACTCAATTTAAAGGCATTAAAAGATATCTATGTTTATGGTTATAGTCCATCGAAAGGGATTATTACGGGAATGGGACGTGAGATGTTGGCGTATTTTAAACCAGGATTCCATCCAAATCATTTGGATACGGTAAGTTTGCTGGCCAATTGGAAAGCAAAGCTAGGGCTTTAGTCTTTGGTGATGGGCTTTAAAGATCACAGGGATATGAAAAATATCCCTGTTTTTGTTCGTTTCTCTGCGAAATATTTTTATAATGCAGGTCTATTTAGATCGATAAGATGAACGTGCATGATTCGTTTAATGCAACAAACTGATGTCAATGCGGTTGCTCAAATTGAAAAGCTGGTACAAAGTCATCCTTGGACGTTGAACCAATTTCAGGATGCAGTGCACAGTTACCAAAGTACGGTGATTGAGCAGGCTGGACAAGTTGTGGGTTTTTGTATTTTGCAGCCAGTTTTAGATGAGGCGAATTTATTGCTCATGGCTATTCATCCCAATCAGCAGGGTAAAGGGTTAGGATATCGGCTGTTAGATGAGTCAATTGCATTACTTAAGAATCAACCTGTGCAAATTTTTTTAGAGGTGCGTGAAAGCAACCAAGCTGCGATTGCACTGTATGAAAAATCTGGTTTTCATCAGATCGATTTACGTAAGAATTATTATCCATGCCCGAATGATGGGCGTGAACATGCGATTATTATGGTTAAAGCATGTACTGACGATTTTTCTCAGTTATTTAAATTATGATTCAAAGCATTCTTTGATGGAGTGAATAAACTCCATCAAAATAATACATCTATTTAATGATTGAATTATTCCATCCTGAAGGAAGTGTGGTCATTAATGAGTTTCCCAAAAGTTGGATTTCTTCTGCACTGAGTGAGCGGTTGATACGACGCCACTGTCCATCAAGCAATAATTCTAAAGGCGTGTATTGCGATTTATAATTCATTTTATTGGAATGGGGCACCCAATAACCCAAATAAACATAGTCCAATTGCTGTTGTTGCGCATATTGGATTTGTTTCATGATGGCAAAAGCCCCTAATGAACGACGATTTTCATTGGGATCAAAAAAGGTATATACCGCAGACACACCATCATCAAGTTGGTCACAGGTCGAAACGCAGAGCAACTGCTCATCTTTCCACAGTTCCAGAAAAAAACTTTCAGTGCAGGTATGAATCAGAAATTTTTCAAACTGGTCATAGCTAGGGGGGAACATATCACCGTCGGCATGGCGTTCACGAATGTAGCGTTCATACAACGCATAATGTACATCACTCGCATCTTTCGGTTGAGTAATTTTGACTGTGAGATCTTGATTGCGTTTCCAAGCTTTTTTTTGCTTGCTGTTCATTTGAAACTCTTGGACGGGAACGCGGCAAGACAAGCATTGACGGCACAAATGGCATTCAGGACGGTAAACAAAGTCTCCACTACGACGAAAACCGACACGTGAAAGTTCAGACAACGTGACCACATCAATCCGATGGGCTGGATCTAGAAAAACCATGCGAGCAGATTTCTTTTCAAGGTAACTGCATTCATGTGGTGGCGTAATATAGTACTGTAAATCATTTAACAGGGACTTCGGGTGATATGAATTCATAAAGATCCCTCTATTGTTTTCATTCGATTAATTGCGAAGATAACGCTATTCTTTTACTTGAAAATACACCCTCTTGATACTTTTTCCAATCGATAGGGGGTTGTTTTATAATATCTTGTAACGAATTTAAATACGCTTGTCGAGAAATCGTACAAGCACCAAGACTGAGTAAATGATCATTAACCAATTGACAGTCAATCCAAGGTAACTGGTTTTCTTGCCCAAGTAACATTAGGGTATAAAATGCCATTTTAGACACGTCAGTTCGTGTGCTGAACATGGATTCACCAAAACAGCCCTTGCCAATGTTTACTCCATACAGCCCACCGACAAGCTGATCTTGTTCCCATACTTCCACACTATAGGCATAACCTGCTGAAAACATACCTAAATAACCTTGAATGATATCTTCGGAAATCCACGTGTCATTTGCATAACTGCGAGGCAGGGCACAGGAGCGAATTACCGATTCAAAAGCATGATTAATGGTAATTTTATAGTCATGCTTTTTCATATTCCGCAGCAAGGATTTACTCGGATGATATTGCTCAGGTCGAATAATGCAGCGTGGCTCGGGACACCACCAGCAAATAGGTTCACCTTCAGAAAACCATGGAAAAAGACCGTGTGTATAGGCCTCAAAAAGCGTAGAAGGGGAGAGGTCAGCACCTATGCAAATCAGTCCATGTCCTTCTGGGTCTGAGTTTATGGGATCGGGAAATAAATATTCAGAAGGTGCTAAAGTATGCTGCATGATTAAATTCAGGGATTATTCTTTACGCTATCATACATAAAAAAACCGCCCTTTTCGGACGGTTTTCATCGTAGATGCAAAGGATTATGAACCTAGAGCATCCAGATATTTTTCAGCATCAAGTGCAGCCATACAGCCCGAACCTGCTGAAGTAATGGCTTGACGGTAAATACTATCTGCAACGTCACCTGCTGCGAATACACCTGCAACCGATGTTGCTGTTGCATTGCCAGAGGTACCACTTTGCACTTGAATATAGCCATCACGTAGATTGAGTTGACCTTCAAACATCCCCGTATTCGGTTTGTGACCAATTGCAACGAATAAACCTTGGACATCAATATCTTGTGTACTTGCATCTACAGTTGATTTTAAGCGTACAGAAGTTACACCTGTGTTATCACCCAAAACTTCATCAACTTGATTGTTCCAAAGAATGCTAATTTTGCCTTCTTTTTCTTTTTCAAATAAATGATCCTGTAGAATTTTCTCTGAACGTAAGCTGTCACGACGATGCACAAGCGTCACGTGTGAAGCAATGTTAGACAGGTAGAGGGCTTCTTCGACTGCGGTATTACCGCCGCCAACCACCATGACTTTCTGGTTTTTATAGAAGAAACCATCACAAGTTGCACAAGCACTCACGCCTTGCCCCATGAATTTTGCTTCAGATTCTAAGCCTAAATATTGTGCAGTTGCACCCGTTGAGATAATCAGTGCATCACAAGTAAATTCTTCCATATCGCCTTTAAGGACGAATGGACGAACACTGAGGTCAACTTCATTAATGTGGTCATACACGATTTCTGTGCCAAAACGTTCTGCATGGGCTTGCATACGTTCCATCAACGCTGGACCTGTTAAACCTTCTGGGTCACCTGGCCAGTTATCGACTTCGGTCGTTGTGGTTAATTGACCACCCAATTGCAAGCCAGCAATCAGCATTGGCTTTAAATTGGCACGCGCAGCATAAACTGCAGCGCTGTAACCTGCAGGACCAGAACCTAAAATAATTAATCGTGAGTGACGAGCGCTCATTCGCGACATCCTTTTTTTCTTTCAAAATTTATGAAATTATACGTGAAAGTGTATAACAGTTGTGTGTGTTCAATGTGGGTAATATTGATCATACAAATCGATTTGAGCTATATAGAATAAAGTTAACAACAAGCCCTCATAATCTTGCATCTTTTTTACGTGAACAGGTGCATAATATCAGGTTTTATTAAGAAACAAATTCAGGTTGTTTTCCAAAAAAACATGAATGAAAAAATGCTTACAGGACAGAGTATGGCTGCGGTGTCAGGTGCTTATGCACAGCGCTTAATGATGACGTTATTTTTAGTCTCATTTGGGATTTATCTGTTCCTTGCAACAGTCACTTATACACCTTTTGATCCAGGTTGGATGCATATTTCGAGTGACACCCAACAGGTTTCCAATGCAAGCGGTGTCGCTGGAGCATGGATTTCAGATTTATTGTTTGGATTTTTAGGTTGGGCAAGCTTACTCATCCCACTTTTCTTATTTATTGAAGCGATTCAGGTTTGGTGGCCACGTAGCTTTTTGAACCGACCATTTCGTTATGCTGCTCAGTTTTTCATTTTGTTGGCAACGGCAACACTCTTATTTTTATTTTGGGAAGTACCTGCAGATACTTTAGCCAATGCTTCTGGTGGGATTATTGGCTATGAGTTGGGGCAAAGTCTGAGTCAACTGCTGACCATTTATGGTGCCGCACTGTTTTTAGTGGTGTTTTGGGTAGTGTTGTTTACTTTGGCCTTTGGGGTAAAGTGGAACAAAACGTGGGATACCTTGCGAGCTACACCTGCGTATTTACAAGATTTATTTTATAAAAACGTGCCCGAGAGCGAATCTGATTTTGATCGTACCACACCTCAAGTCAAAAAACAGGTGATTGCAGTTGCTCCAAGCAAGGTTGCTGATCAAACAGAATCGGATCATAGCAAACCATCTCAAGCCTCTGTAGAACAACCATTTATTGCAGGTGTGGCAGCAGAGCGTTTGTTTGATGATATGGTGCAGAAAGAGTCTCAATTGAATCAACCAACTGAGTTCGATTTAGACGACGATGAAGAGTTTGAAAAAACTATCGCCAAAGCACATCAACTTGAACAAGATAGCCAGCGCACCATTGCGACAGGTGAAGTTTGGCGTGCCTTAAATACCAATAATGATCAACTACATAAACAAGACATTGAAGCATTATTAAAAGCTGCTGAAGATGAAACTGTGGTTCCTAAGCATGATTTCAATTCGGTAGTAGAGCGTCAATATCCCGTTGATGTTCAGATAGAATCTTCTCCGAAACCAGTCAAAAGTAATCTTGATTGGGACGATGATGAGATTTTTGATGAGCTACTTGCTGCTGTACCTAGTGGTAAGGCAGCTTCGGATGTACATAGTCCATTCCAACGTAGCGAAGTTCAAACTATTCAAGCTACCGCAATTCCTGATATTGCCGTTGCAGAAGCTCCAATTTCGAGTATCTCTACTGCGGTAGGTGTTGCTGCTGGGGCAACAAAGGCGCATATGTTGAACGATGAATTAGATCGTTTTCTGGACGATTTTGATGCAGAAGAACAACAGACAGCCACAGTAGATGAGCCACGTGTAGCATCTTCCTACGCTCAATCATCAGCCTTTGTTAAAACACCGATACAGCAGACTGCTATAGAAGTACCAGAGCGTTTTATTGAGCAGACTAAGGCTGAATTGTCTAAAGAGGCGTTCATCGAAGCATGGCAAGAAACTGCTGGCAAACCTCAAGAAGAAGATGATTTTGACTTTGATGCAGCATTGACGGATGCTGCGGGACGCCCAATGTCTCGTGCTATGCAGGTTGCCCAAAAACGTCGTGATTTATCTACGCTACCAGAATTGGATTTGCTAGATCGTGTTGATCCGAATAAAAAAGTCAATTTCACGGCTGAACAATTGGCACGTCTTTCGGAATTACTTGAAATTAAACTGCAAGAGTTCAATGTCAAAGCCAAAGTGGTCGAGGCACAACCAGGACCAGTCGTGACGCGCTTTGAATTGGATTTAGCCCCAGGGGTCAAAGCATCCAAAGTCACCAATATTTCGAAGGACTTGGCGCGATCCATGTCGATGGCTTCGGTACGTGTGGTCGAAGTAATTCCAGGTAAGCCATATATTGGAATTGAAGTACCGAATAGTGCACGTGAAATGGTCCGTCTAATTGAATTACTAGAAACGCCAGCCTATCGTGACCCAGCGGGCTTATTGTCCATGGCGATGGGGAAGGATATTTCAGGCAATCCAGTGATTACCGATTTGGGTAAAGCACCACATATGCTGGTTGCAGGCACCACAGGTTCAGGTAAGTCTGTCGCTGTGAACTCGATGATTTTGTCGATGCTATTGAAATATACCCCTGACCAATTACGTCTTATTTTGATTGACCCGAAGCAGTTGGAATTGGCTAACTATAATGACATTCCACACTTACTTACTCCTGTTGTGACAGACATGAAAGATGCAGTTAATGCATTGAATTGGTGTGTAAATGAAATGGAACGTCGTTACAAGCTCATGTCATTCCTTAAAATTCGTAAACTTGCGGACTATAACCGTAAGGTGGAAGAAGCGTTGGCGAACGGGGAAGACTTGATTGATCCAACATGGAAGGCCAGTGATTCTGTTGTGGGTGAGCGCGCACCACGTTTAACGCCTTTACCTTCGATTGTGATTGTGGCAGATGAATTTGCCGATATGATTATGCAGGTGGGCAAAAAAGCCGAGGAAATGATTACCCGTTTGGCACAGAAATCACGTGCTGCGGGCATTCACTTGCTGTTAGCAACACAACGTCCTTCGGTTGATGTAATCACAGGTTTGATTAAAGCCAATATTCCGACTCGTGTTGCATTACGTGTTAATAGTAAAATTGACTCTCGCACCATTCTCGATGCCGGTGGCGCGGAAGACATGTTGGGTCATGGCGATATGCTGTTTTTAGGTCCAGGTAAAATTGAACCTGAACGTGTGCATGGTGCTTTTATTTCTGATGATGAAGTCAACCGTATTTGTGATGCATGGCGTGAACGTGGCGACCCTGATTATGTTGATGAAATTTTGACTCCATATGATGAGGAGCCGACGTCACGTGGGTTTGAAGAGGGTGATGGCGGTTCAGATCGAGATGCCTTGTATGATCAATGTGTGGCTTTTGTTTTAGAAACACGAAAAGCTTCGACATCATCACTACAGCGTAAATTCAGTCTAGGTTATAACCGAGCGGCACGTATTATCGACCAAATGGAAGAAAGTGGCATTGTAAGTGCGATGGGGGCGAATGGTAAGCGGGATATTCTCGCCTAGTGCTCATCTGTTAAAAAGCCTGCTTAAGAGCAGGCTTTTTTATGCGCTTGAATTTAATCATAGAACATAGTCTGAGCCAGCTCAATAAAGGCACGTGTGGCAGGACTGATCAGCTTTTGATTGCGGACGGCGAGCCCGATTTCACGTTGTGTATTCGGTAGCAAAGGACGTTTCACCACATTCGGATGCAGTGCAAGCAGCTCTGGCGTCATGGCCATATCCGCCACAATCGAAATGCCTTCATGCTGATTGACCATATTTAGAATGGTTAATAATTGTGAGAGTTGATATTGAATCTTGGGCTGTATGTCATATTGTTTAAGCAGTTTTTCAATATGCGTCTGGCTGCCCGCCTTGGTCAAAATAAAAGGGTAGTGTTTTAACTGAGTAATATCTACCTGACTCATTTGCGCAATGGGGTAGGAGTTCGGAATAAGGGCAATAAAAATATCTTTAATCAATGGAAAAGTATCCAATTGATGGTTGGGTAAAACTGCAAATCCGACATCCACTTGTTGGTTTAAAATCCATTGGGTGACTTCATCATCGGTGCCTTCTTCCACAAAAACTTCAATTTGAGGGTACTCAGTCCTAAAAGCTTGCAGTAGTTCAGGCAGTAGATGAATCGATGCAGATGCGCCAAATGAACCAATTCTTAAGCTGCCTTGTTGTAGGCCATGTGTCGCAGCAACTTGCTGCTGCATGACTTGTGCTGTATTTAAAATTTCCTGCGCATTGATACGAAGTTGCTGTCCAATCTCGGTGAGGACTACATTATTTTGTTCACGGCTAAACAGTTGTACACGCCAAAAATGCTCTAGACTTTTTATGGCATGTGAAACCGCAGATTGAGAAATTCCGAGTTGTTTGGCTGCATTGCTAAAACTTTGATGTTTAGCAACCAGTAAAAAGATTTCAAGTTGGCTAAAAGTCATTTGAGGGTATGAGCAAATACTCATTTTATTATGAGGGAGAATAAGGATTATATTCTGTTTCCAAAATGAGTCAAAGCTGACTGATGTGCAGCAATTGGAAGAAATGAATGAACATAATCATGGCACTGTTTCCGTTGGTTTTTCTGATAGGGATGGGATATGTGTTTAAGCAGACAGGTTTTTTGCAGGAGGCATTTTGGGCAAACTCTGAAAAATTAAATTATTACATTCTTTTCCCAGCTTTATTGTTTAGCAATCTTTCGAGTGTAAAGCTAGATTTAGGTTCGGTTGTCATGCTTTATATTGTACTGGGCATACTCATTATTCTAATCAGTCTGTTGTTATGGGGACTGAAGTTTTATTTCCACATTCCAGTTCTTCGTTTCGGGGTTTATATCCAAAGCCAGATTCGATTCAATACCTATATTGGGCTTTCATTGATGGGTTTAATGTTTGGTTCGATAGGCATGCAATTGTTCTCTATGATCATTGCTGTGGCAATTCCATTGGTCAATATTATTTCGGTTTGCTCATTTACCCAAAGTGCGCAGGGGCAGTTGCGTTTTACGCTGATGTCGATTGTAAAGAATCCGCTCATTACCGCTTGTCTATTCGGTATTGTATTTAATTGTTCTGGCTTGTTGATGCCAGAAGGTATATCGCAATTATTGAAATTGTTGGCAAGTAGTAGTCTGCCATTAGGTCTGATTTCTGTCGGGGCTGCATTACAATTTAGTCAGCTCAAACCAGATTTCGGGCGTGTTATGTTGAATAGTGTATCGCGGTTACTTGGAGTACCTATACTGGCTTATTTTGTGGCACAAAGCTTCGGCTTAGCACCATTACATATAGCGATTTTGGTGGTTTTCTTTGCTTTACCTACGGCGTCGGCATCTTATATTCTAACGCGATTCTTTAATGGTGATAGTCAACTCATGGCAGCTATTATTAGTTTGCAAACACTTTTATTTGCGTTGACCTTTCCATTGTTGATGGGGCTATTATTCTAGTTCATTTATAAGCAGAGCATAAAAAAGCCTACACGAGGTAGGCTTTAAGACTTAAGCAAATTTTGCCAAGACTTCTAAGAATCCATCTCGTTGGCGTGGGTATTCAGCAATTACATCATGAATACGTTGACCTTGAGGATTGGTTGCATTGACATTGCGACCATCTGCAACGAATTGAGTTAACAAGCGCTCGTAGTCCGTTGGGCGCATATGTTTGAATGCGTGGTAAAGAACATGAAAGTCGGCATTAACTCCTGTAGGAGGAAGCTGATTTAAATAGGCAAAAACGCGCTCATCCGACCATTCTTCATTAAACGTTGCTGGCTGAGATAATGCCATTGCAAACTCCTTGGTATATTCTTTTCAAACTAAAAAGGCAAAATAGCTGATGCTATTTTGCCTTGAATCAATTTGCTTGACTAATCAGATTTCAGATTATCGCTCTTCAGGCAAATTGATATTCATCTCTAGCATTTCAATATTGGCTTCAGAACGAACAGACATTTGGATATGTTCTTCATCCACTCCACGCACATAACGATTGACCACTTGCATAATTTCTTTTTTCATTTGGTCAATTTTATCTTGGCTTAAGCGTTTACCTAAGCCTTGTTCAGACGCAACAATGACTTTCAAACGGTCTTTCGCCATTTGTGCGCTAGATGGTTTGTCATCACTACTGAATAATTTACTCCAGAATCCTGCCATATTTACGCTCCAAATAATCGTGCTAACCAGCCTTTAGGTTTGACTGTGATGTGACGGTAAGGACGTTCTTCACCAAGGAAACGTGCAACCAAGTCTTCATAAGCTTGTCCAGCTTCTGCATCTTGGAACAAAATGACTGGTTTACCTTCGTTAGAGGCTTGTAAAACGCTTTTACATTCAGGCACGACACCCAGTGTAGGTACACGTAAAATGTCTTTTGAAATGTCATCAATAGTGAGCATTTCTTGCTTGTCTGCACGTTCAGGATTAAAACGAGTAATACACAAGTGTTTGCGTATACGTCCTTCATTCTGTTCTACTTTTTTAGTTTTACTGTCTAGCATGCCAATAATGCGGTCAGAGTCACGTACTGAAGAAATTTCAGGGTTGGTCACAATAATCGCTTCATCTGCATGATACATGGCTAGAATAGCACCACGCTCAATCCCTGCAGGAGAATCACAAATAATGTAATCGAATTCTTGAGATAATTCGTCCATTACACGTGCAACGCCTTCATCGGTTAACGCATCTTTATCGCGCGTTTGTGATGCAGGTAAAATGTATAAGTTCTCAATATCTTTATCACGAATAAGTGCTTGTTGTAATCGTGCTTCGTTATTTAAAACATTCACAAAATCATACACAACACGACGTTCGCAGCCCATAATGAGGTCAAGATTACGTAGACCTACGTCAAAATCAATAACAACAGTTTTGTGACCACGAAGGGCTAAACCTGTTGCAAAAGATGCACTGGTCGTAGTTTTTCCTACGCCACCTTTGCCTGATGTTACGACAACAATTTTCGCCACCGAATCCACTCCTGTTATGGTAAATCCCCCCTTTAATTAGCGGGGTTTTGGTGTTTATTTATACATTAAAATTCCAGAGCTTTAAATTCCAGCTCTTGGTTTTCATTTAAATAAATATGTACAGACTTCTTTAAGACATGGGGTGGAATATCATCGGCGACACAATATGTCCCTGCAATTGAAACCAATTCAGCTTCAAGTGAGTGACAAAAAATGCGAGCAGCACTGTTTCCACCAGCACCTGCGATAACTCTACCACGAGCACTACCATAAATATGTATATTTCCTGAAGCAATTACTTCTGAACCACTATTTATACCTGCATTGACGATAATATCGCCATGATCTTGCACTAAACATTGACCTGTACGTAAGATTTCATCGTGATACGAGGTAATATGTCCAATATTACGCGGAAATGGTGCTACTTTTTGCGTATTTTCTGTTGTTGCTTCGGGTGCTTGGACAACAGTTTCAACCACTTGTTCTTGAGTGGCTTTAATACGTTGTAATGATTTACTGTCGGCAGGGAGTACTGGAAATTGAATGGCACGTGCTTCATCGCCCAATAAACCTTCAATTACCGCCATAGGTTGTAAATCTAAGTCAAGCAGTAGTTGAATCAGGGCAATCAGTTCTTGTTCAACGGTACTGTCTAAAATAACAAGCGCACCATGAGTTGTGCTGTCTTGAAGTAATTGGGTCAGTTGTTGACGAATGGCATTATGGTCATTTGTGTCGAAGGTTAATCTACTAAAGTTAACCATTCTACCGGTGATCCGAATATCAGCCATATTTTATCCTTAAGACTTCGAAGCTATTGGTTTTATGCCGAAGCGATGTTGTAAATAGAGCAAATCCTAGAACAAATTCTTTGAATTCTCTAGCCAAGTTTGTAACTTTTTTATCTTAATGCTTATTCTTTAGCTTGATCGAGCTTTTCAAGGTCTTCTAACCATTGTTTTACTTTCACTTGCTTGCGAATAGCATCCAAACTTTCATATACAGCAGATTCAACCAATTGTTCCAATGCCTCATTATCAATATTTAATTCGCTGACTTTTTCAGCAATCAGCTTATAGGTATGATTAGGCTGTTCAGGGCTTCCAGAGACTAACGGTTCTAAAATACCATAGGTAATATTTTCTCCTAAACGCTGCCCAATGCTCTGGATTTGATGTTCAATTCGTCCACCAACAATAGGAATTAAACGTAACAGCTGGGTAAGTTCAGGCGTATCCTCAATGGCTTGATTTACAATTGCACCAATATTTTGAGCAATCAAGCTCTGACGCTGCTGTAGTTCCGTCGCCAGTGACTCTTGTAACAGTTCAGCTAAAGCTTGCGCAAATAGGGTACGATGATGATCGACTAAATCATGAATAATTTTTCTATGAGTTGAGCTGGTATTCAGTTCATGCTTCACGCCGTCTAATACGGTAATGACTACACGATCAGACAGTTCTTCCATGATTACACGGTAGTAAAATTTGGCTCTTTTCTGAATTGATTCGGGAATGACGTTATAGCCTAATTCATGCAGACGAAAAATGATAATCCCTGCACGGAATAAACGTAGAAAACGCAGATGTGGAATAATGGCTAGAATTTCATACCAATGAATAAAAGGGAAAAAAAACCAACGACGATGGTGGCGATAAATGACCGCAATCACCCAACGTACCAAAAGCTCAGTAATTAAGAACAAAATAAACCAAGCTTCGGTGGTAATCACCCATGGATGGAGATGAGTACGATAAAAATTGAGCACTTCATCTAAATGAATCGAGTTTAGGAACCAACCACCAATATTGCTCATCAAGAAAAAATTGGCAGCTAAGCAGAACAAGTTAAAAATGATCAGGAATACCATGAAGGTGTCATAGATCAGATAGAGTTTGAATGACAAGCTCTGTGGATCGACACGATGATATTTTGATTTGGGTACTGACTTGTTCTGCCTCATAGGATTACACCGTACTCACTTCAGCAGTTGTTGAATATTGCGCTTTCATTTGACTAATTAACTGATCTTTTTCAGTCCAGAGATGAGCAACCCATGCTTGGAATTGTGCACGATATTCATCATCATCTTCATAGTTTCCACCTAGAACCCAGTCAGGAATTTCGATTTTACGTAAATTCACCGCAATACGACCCACTTCACCTAGCCAGAATTCGCCATAACCTGGTGCACCATCAGGATAAACAATGGTCATATCCACTAGCGCATCAATTTGATCACCTAAAATATTCAAAGCCAATGCAAGTCCGCCAGCTTTGGGTTTAAGAAGATTTTGGTAAGGCGAGTTTTGTTTCTTGTGTTTCTCAGGGGTAAATCGAGTACCTTCTAAATAGTTTAGTAGTGTAAAAGGTTGGCTTAATAATTGTTCACAGGCTTTGCGTGCTTCTTCCATGTCTCGGGTTTTAAGCTCAGGATTTTTTTCAATTTCTTGTTTGGTATGTCGCTTCATCATCGGGAAGCCCAAAATTTTGAAGGCTTGTCCAACAAAGGGAATAAAAATCAGTTCCCATTTGGTAAAAAAGCGTGTCAGTGGCATTCGTGTCAGTCCAAAATATTGATTTACTGTCGTGTCGACCCAACTTTGGTGATTGCAAGTCATTAAATAACGACCTTGCATACTCAAGTCGAGATTTTCATCGACCGTAATATCCCATTTTAGATGGGGTAGAACGTGATCAATGAGCCAGTTATTCACGCCTAACCAACTATTGGTAATTTGAATATTGGTTTTATCGACTTTTTGCGATTGTTTAAATAATTTGGTTAAACCGAGTGCAAGTACTGGTGGTCCATGAAAAAAAGTACTGCCTGTCATGACAGAGCCAACAGTGAGTCCACGTGTGATTTTTTTTAATATGGGTTGTTTGTTTGCTTGAGATGACATATAAAAAATAATCCTAAGTAAAATCATCCATTATCGTTGTTGAATATAGTTGCAAATTCTGAAAATAAAACAAGCGTTCTGTTTGGTAAATTATCCTTCATGATTGATCAAACATGAAGGGATTGTGATGAATGCACATTCAAAATTGAAATTAATTATTACAAAATGTAACCACACGCGATATTATTAACAAAAAATCAATGGTCTAAGTCTTCTTTTTCAGCGACTATTTCAGGCATAAACAAAACACACAAATGGAGGCATGTCATGCGTGCACTATTAATTTCATCAGCAGTAGCAGGGGCGTTGGTTCTTTCAGGTTGTCAATCTACTGGCACAGGAATGGAATATGACAAAGCGGCAATCGGTGCAGGTCTAGGTGCATTATTGGGTGCAGGTCTTGCTTATTCAAATGCAGACAAAGATAAAATGGGTCAAGCAGCAGCGATTGGTGCTGTAGTGGGCGGCGGTGCTGGTCTTTTATTAGACAAAAAAGAAAAACGTCTTCGTGAAGAACTTGCGGGTACTGGCGTTGATGTAGATCGTAACAAAGATGGTTCGATTAATCTTGTAATGCCAAGCGTTACTTTCGCAACAAACTCTTCTACTATTCAACCACGTTTCCAAACAGCATTGAATGATGTTGCGCGTGTTTTACGTGAAGATGGTACAGCGAACAAACTTGCACTTGTTATTCATGGTCATACTGACAACACTGGTACTGATGCGATTAACAACCCATTATCTCAAAACCGTGCAAACTCTGTATTGAACTACTTATCTTCTCAAGGGATTGCAAGCTCACGTATGACTGCGCGTGGTTATGGTTCTTCTTCACCAATCGCGAGCAATGATACTGCTGCGGGCCGTGAACAAAACCGTCGTGTAGAAATTACAGTGTATGAAACAAAATAATTGAAGTTTTGTTTGCTTAGAAATCATTGAGTTTCGGGAAAGCCACCTTTAGGTGGCTTTTTTTATGAACAGAGAATCGTCATTTTAGGTTAGGCATCTGGGTATTTGATGTCTATAATCTAGCTCGGATCAAAAAGAGGAAAGACTATGTCACTGGCAAGTCAGTTAAATGACAAGCAACTTGAAGCCATGAAATATACTCAAGGGCCCTTGTTAGTACTTGCAGGGGCTGGTTCGGGTAAGACTTCGGTTATTACGCGTAAAATAGCTTATTTGGTTAAGCATTGTGGTATTCCTGCATACCGTATTACGGCAATGACATTTACCAATAAAGCAGCGCGTGAAATGAAAGAGCGTGTGACTAAGTTATTGTCACGTGAAGAAGCGAAAGGTCTTTCGGTTTCTACTTTCCATACCTTTGGTCTGAATTTATTACGTTTAGAACTTAAAAATACGCCATTAAAAGCCAATTTTTCTATTTTAGATGCTGATGACTGTAAGCGTATTCTCATGGACTTAATGCACCGCGATAATATGTCGGGTGCGGAAAGCAAAGAATTAATCGCGAAAGCCATGAAGATGATTTCAGATTGGAAAAACGATTTGATTCCTCCTGAACAGGCACACACCACATGTGAAACACCTGAAGACATTCAAATGGCGCATTTGTACCAACTTTATGAGCGTAATTTGCGTGCTTATAATGCGGTAGATTTTGATGATCTGATTGTGATGCCGACGCGTTTGTTACAAGAGAATCAAGAAGTACGAGATCGTTGGCAAAATCGTATTCGCTATTTGTTGGTCGATGAATATCAAGATACCAACACCGCACAATATATTTTAGTGAAACTTTTGGTCGGTGTAATGGGGCAGTTTACCGCTGTGGGTGATGATGACCAATCGATCTATGCATGGCGTGGAGCAAAGCCAGAAAATATGGCATTGCTAAATGAAGATTTTCGCAATTTAAAAGTCATTAAACTGGAACAGAACTATCGTTCGACCAGCCGTATTTTAAAAGCAGCGAATACGGTGATTGGGAATAACCCACATATTTTTGATAAAAAACTTTGGTCAGATAAAGGTCATGGCGAAGTCATTCGCGTGATTACCTGCCGTAATGATGATGATGAAGCAGAACGCGTGGTAAAAGACCTGATTACCCATAAACTGATGAATGGCAAAAATTGGAAAGATTATGCCATTTTGTATCGGGGTAATTTCCAAGCACGTATTTTAGAGACGCAACTGCGTCAAATGCAGATTCCGTATAAATTGTCAGGTGGTCAATCATTCTTTGCGCGTGCAGAAATCAAAGACATCATGAGTTATCTGCGACTGATCATTAACCCAGAAGATGACAGTGCATTCTTACGCATTATTAATACACCAAAACGTGCGATTGGACCTGTAACTTTAGAAAAGCTCGGTTTGTTTGCCCAAGAAAATCATCTGTCTTTATTGGCGGCCGCAGGCGATCAACGTTTGACTATGGCGATTCCGAAAAAGGCAACCACACAACTGGCTGAATTTGCTGAGTTCATTAGTAACTTTACTCGTGAATTGCTAGAAGATGATGAACCTGTACCGATTATTCGCCAAATGATGCACGAAGCGGGTTATATCGACTACATCAAAGAATCTGCGGCTACACCTGCACAGGAAAAAACCAAACTCGACAATATTGAAGTGTTATACACCAGTATTCAAAGTTTGATTAACCGTGCTGAAGATGTGGATGAGCGCAACATTGAAAGTGTAATTCGCAAAATGGTGTTGCTGGATATGTTGGAGCAACAACAGGAAGAAGAAGACACTGATAAAGTCAATTTGTTGACTCTGCATGCATCTAAAGGTCTGGAATTTCCATTCGTATATTTAATTGGTTTAGAAGAAGAGCTACTGCCACATAAAAACTCGATTGTGGCTGAAACGGTCGAGGAGGAGCGTCGTTTGATGTATGTGGGCATTACCCGAGCGCGTCAGGGGTTGACCATTACGCTAGCGGAACAGCGCAAGGCGGGTGGGCAAATGCGCCAAATGACCCCAAGCCGCTTTTTAGATGAATTGCCACAAGATGAATTGGAGTGGTTGGGGCGCAAGAAAAAGCTCGCGGGCAATGTTGACCCCAAGCAGCAAGCACAACACTACCTTGAAAATTTACGCGCTTTAATTAAGCGTTAATCCCGATATTTATTTTTGAAACAGTAGGAAACAATATGAAGGTTCAAGTTAAAGTTCTAGATACACGTTTAGGACAAGAATGGCCAATGCCAACTTATGCGACGCAAGGTTCAGCGGGTCTGGATTTGCGCGCATGTGTAACTGAACCAACAGTGATTGAACCGGGTCAAACGGTATTGGTGAAAACAGGCCTAGCCATTTATATCGAAGATACAGGCTTTGCAGGTTTAATTTTGCCGCGTTCGGGCTTAGGTCATAAACATGGCATCGTTTTAGGTAACCTTGTGGGCTTAATTGATTCCGACTACCAAGGCGAATTGATGGTTTCGGTATGGAACCGTGGTCAAGCTGCATTTACTTTAGAACCAGGCGAGCGTTTGGCACAGTATGTACTTGTTCCTGTGGTGCAAGCAGAATTTGAACAAGTAGACGAATTTGTAGCGACTGAGCGCGGTGCAGGCGGTTTTGGACATACAGGTAAAAACTGATGTTGATATGAAAGAGCCTTACGGCTCTTTCATTCTGAAATATAAAAGATTTTATTCAATACAACTTTATAAGCTGTCAACAACACTTAAATAGTATTAACAGTTCAATTCTATTCAGATATAAACTAGAAATATTTTAAAACATTTACGTTGTATGAATAAGACGAACTTTTAAAGTATTCGTTGGATTCAGAAGTTACAAATATATGAATATTCAACAACCTATATTTCCATGGCAGGTCTTTCGTGCCTATGATATTCGTGGAAAAATAACGTTATTAACACCAGAGTTGGTCGAAGCAATTGCCTATGGTCTGGCATGCCAGTATCAACAAGCTGCTCAAACCACTGTGGTGATTGGCTATGATGCTCGTTTGAGTAGTCCTGCTTACGCCCAAATTATACAAACAATATTCGAAAAACAAGGTTTTCATGTCGTGAATGTGGGCTGTTGTTCTAGCCCAATGCTGTATTACAGTGCGCGCCAATTTGCAGGCAATGGCATTATGGTCACCGCGAGCCATAATCCGAAAAGTGACAATGGCATCAAATGGATTATGCAAGGTGAACCGCCGTGCCCTGAAATGATCCAACAAGTTGGTTATGTCGCGAGCTTACAGTTTTCACCACAACGTAAAGTACCTTTAGCCCATATTCAGCATCAATTTGATGTGAGCTATTGTTTGCAATATCAGCAAGCCATCTTAGAAGATATTCAACTGAAACGACCTTTCCATATCGTGATTGATGGTTTACATGGTTCAGCAGGTCGCTGTGCCGTTTTAGTTTTACAAAAGTTAGGTTGTCAGGTGACGGCACTGCGTTGTGAATCGAATGGCGAATTTCCTGATCATGCCCCAGACCCATCGCAAGCTAGTCATTTAATTACTTTGACCGAAACCGTTCAACAACAACATGCAGATATAGGCATTGCGCTCGATGGAGATGGTGATCGACTGGTATTGGTCGATGAACACGGCAGCATCATTAGCGCAGATCGATTATTGTCTTTATTCGCTGAAATGTGCTTAGCCACTCATCCTCAGCATGAAGTGGTGTTTGATGTAAAATGCTCAACGATGGTACGCAATACGGTGTGTGAATTGGGTGGGCAAGCCAAAATGATTCGCACTGGCAGTAGTTTCTTAAAGACATATCTCATGCAATCACACGGAAAAGCTGTGTTTGGTGGGGAATATGCTGGACATTACGTGTTTAATGATGGGCGCGGTTTTGGTTATGATGATGGCTTATATGCCGCCTTACGCGTACTCGAATTTTTAAGTCAACGTCCAGATTTCACCCTTTCGCAAGCACTGGTCAAATACCCTGAACGTTGTGGTACTGAAGATACTTATATCAGTACTTATAGTGCTGATCCTAAGTCCTTATTGGCTGATATTGAAGTCCAGAGCCATCATATCGCTGCTCAATTAAGTAAAATTGATGGTGTACGGCTTGATTTTGAAGATGGTTTTGGCATTATTCGAGCATCCAATACTGGCGAATATTTTACTGTTCGTTTTGACGCCGATAATCCTGCTCGTTTAAACGATATTCGGCAATCTTTTGTTTCCATGTTAAGTGATCGATATCCTAAAATCGCGCACGACATTTTAAATGCTCATTGAGGAGAGAGGCGAATGCCACATCAGCAGACTGGCATCGACAAAGCACAAATTTTGACAGAAGCTTTGCCGTATATTCAACGTTTTTCGGGTAAAACGCTGGTCGTAAAATATGGCGGCAATGCAATGACCGATCCTGAGTTGGAAAGCTCATTTGCACGTGACATTGTGTTATTAAAAACCGTCGGTTTAAACCCAATTGTGGTGCATGGTGGTGGCCCTCAAGTTGACTCTTTCCTAAAACAATTGGGGCGTGAGTCTGACCGTATTGATGGTATGCGTGTGACTGACCCTGCAACCATGGAAGTGGTGGAAATGGTGCTGGGTGGCAGTGTGAATAAATCCATCGTCAATCTAATTAATCAACATGGCGGTCGTGCCATTGGTTTAACGGGTAAAGATGGCAATTTAATTCGCGCACGAAAATTGTTGATGCAGAAAAACCAAGAAGATGGTTCAGTCAAAGAAATTGATTTAGGTTTGGTGGGTGAAGTCATTGGTGTGAAAACTGATGTACTGGAAATGTTTACTCAAAGTGATTTTATTCCTGTAATTGCGCCGTTGGGTGTCGATGATCAAGGGAATACTTATAACATCAATGCAGATTTGGTTGCTGGCAAAGTTGCTGAAGCACTCGGTGCAGAAAAGCTGATTTTGCTGACCAATATTTCGGGCGTATTGGATGAAAATAAAAACTTGCTTACGGGCTTAACCACGCAGGAAGTTGACCGTCTGATTGAAACAGGCGTGATTTATGGTGGCATGATTCCAAAAGTGGGCTGTGCCTTAGATGCGGTTAAAGGTGGTGTGGTGAGCGCACATATTGTGGATGGTCGTGTTCCACATGCAACGTTATTAGAAATCTTTACCGATCATGGTGTGGGTACATTAATTACCAATCGTGCCAAACACTAACCCATTCGCTTTATCTTATGTTTAGAACCAGTCCTTAAGGACTGGTTTTTTATTGTGGAGATTATTTAACAGCCGTCCATTTTTGGTCATTGTATTGTCATCTGGATTGCCTAGTGTATGAAAAAAGCCAGAAGAGCACATAACAATGTTTGAAAAGTTGAATCTATATCGTCAAAACTTTACTTTGCCATTACAAAAAAAAGCGACAAAACAGACTCATCAATACCACTTTGAATGGGTAGAAGATTTAAAGCAATTGCACGAAGTCCAGAAATTCCGAGCAGCACAATTTTCCCAACAATTCGGGATTCAATTTGATCAAGACATCGATCAGGACTTGTATGATTTTGGCTGTGAACATGCAGTACTGCGCGATAAATACAGCAATGAAATTGTTGCTTATACACGGTTAAAACTCTTGCAAGGAGAAGATTTGGCACAGAGTTATAGCGCGCAAGAATTTAAAATTATTGATGAACTTGGGCATTTATCCAATATTGTAGAAATTGGACGAACATGTGTACATCATCGCTATCGTTCTAGTCGCGCCTTATCCATATTGTGGCTCAATCTTGTTCCTAAGGTACTTTGGGAGATGCGGGCAAAATATTTGATTGGTTGTGTCAGTATCCGCTTACAAGGCAATCAGGCACGTGCGTATTATACGCATCAATATTTAAAACAACTCAGTCCTGAACAAACGTGTGCGATTCAACCCCAAGAGGCATATGAACCCACATATCCAGAATATAGTTTTGCGCAAGATGAAAAAATTCCCAAATTGTTTGATGTGTATTTAAAAATGCATGCCAAATTATCACAGCAGGCATTTTATGATCGTGAATTTAATTGTCTGGATTATTTTGTGTTACTCGAAGTGAATAAAATGGCGAAGAGTTTTGTCATGAAAAAGCTGATTCAGCGTTAAGCATTAAAATTACTGAACCTAGCACAGATTAAGATTTACAAGCCTTGCTGTCGTCATGCACAATAAACCCATAATCTATTAAAGTGTTTATAGTTGCTTATGTGCCAGTTGCTCGGAATGAATTGTGCGACCCCAACGGATATTACCTTCTCTTTCCGTGGTTTTTCACAGCGTGCGGGCATTACTTCAGATCATTGTGATGGTTTCGGCATTGCTTTTTTTGAAGACAAAGCTTGCCGCTTATTTGTGGATAATCAGTCGGCGGTTGAATCTCCAATTGCGGAACTGGTGCGGAATTATCCGATTAAATCACGCAATGTGATTGCGCATATTCGTAAAGCGACACAAGGCAAAATTAACTTAGAAAATTCACATCCGTTTATGCGTGAGTTATGGGGACGTCAATGGATTTTTGCCCATAATGGGGATTTGCTTGATTTTGATCCGCCATTAACTGGACACTTTACCCCGATTGGCAATACGGACAGTGAACGCGCATTTTGTTTTTTATTGGATCAATTGGTCGCAAAATTTGGTTATGTCGAACCATCTTTAGCTCAAGTATTTGAGCTACTCTTAGAAATTGCTCCAAAAATTGCAGAACACGGAACTTTTAATTTCTGTTTATCCAATGGTCAGGCTTTATTTAGCTATGCCATTACCAAATTACATTGGTTGGTACGTGAATACCCATTTAAACCTGCACAGTTAATTGATCTCGATGTCGAAGTTGATTTTAGTCAAGTGACAACTCCTGAAGATCGCGTAGCCGTCATTACAACCGAACCATTGACACAAAATGAAATCTGGCAGGCATTTCAACCTGGCGAAATGATTTTATTCCAGTACGGGCAACCAATTCAGCGTGCATTTACTCAGGTCGAGCGCTTAGTTCGTGAGAAAGCTAATCCGACTTTAAAACGCATCACTCGTGCTGATCAATATTGAGAGTGGCGCGAGAATTGCAGAATGATGCTACTTGATTGTTAAAATTAAGGTTTTCATAATTAAAGAAAAAATAAACTTTTTGGTTAAAAAATATCTTATTCTTTTAGTCGGGTATAAACAAATTAATATATATATATCATTATCTTAGTCAATGATTTTCGCTAAAAACTTGAATCCAGACTGATTTACTTGTTTTTTATTTAAATTTAATACCGTTACTATCCTTTTCAAGTAACGAATGATGAATTTTAAATGGGGGCGTATCAAGATGAAATGGGTTCCAGAATATAATACTGGTATCGATGTGATTGATGATCAGCATAAGCGAATCCTTGATTATATTAATGAAATTAATGATATTGCTCTTCACACCGACCGTGATCGCATTAAACAAATTCTCGATAATATTATTGATTACACCCAATCGCATTTTACTTTTGAAGAGTCTCTACAAGAAGAAGCGGGTTATAAATACCGTGTACCGCATAAACGTGTGCATGACTTATTTATTAAAAAAATTGAGTCGTACCGTGACCGTTTTGAAATGGGGCACTCGATTGAAGCAGAATTACATGAAGTCTTGGCGAAATGGTTGATTAACCATATCCAACACGATGATGCTGATTATGTTGGTGCTGTCAAAGAAAACATGATGGGAATTATTAAAGAAAAAGAGAAGAAAAAAGGTAAGAATTGGTTTGCTCGGTTCTTCTCTTAAGTACAGCAGGGTCTAAGATTCGGCAAGGACAAGCTGTGCAAAAGAATTAAAAAGCTAAAAAAAGAAATAAAAGCATTGGCGCAGCAAGCCATCGAATACGGTGGTTTGCTTTTCTTTTTGATTTTCATGCATGACAAAGGCAAAATAGCGATAGATTTTTATTAGGAATGCATCATGCAGGACAATGCTATGTCACGATGGTTATCGCCGCTGATGGCTTTTTGTTTGTCATTCATCATTATTGCCACTGTGGCACCAATAGTGGGAATACAAACAGAGCGTCAACTCGATTTCTGGTTGCTCTGGTTAGGCACTATGTTGGTTTTGGCTTTGCCAATTTGCTATTTAGAAATTGCTTTGGCTAAGCGTTCGAAAACTACAGCATTAAATGCACTATCTAATTTAACCCGTGATGCAGATGCATCTCCAAGATGGCGTTTAGTCGGTTGGATGGCGGTGGTGTTTATTCCATTTCTAGCGGGCGCGATGTTATTTAGTGTCAGTCAATACAGCGCACAATGGGTAGCTCAAGGCATTGCCCCACAATATCTTTTTGTGGGATCAGCTATTGCAGCTGTTATTTTATCTTTAGCCCCACGTATGATTTTGGCATTAATCACCGCTATTGGTGTCATTGCCGCGTTGGTTTTTGCACAAGTGAGTGGAACAGCTTTACCTACTTGGCAAATGACTGCACTTGAGTTTAGCGAGTGGGGCAGTGCAACCGTGTTGGCATTGGTTGCGAGCGGTTTAGGTTTGGGGCTGTATTGGCAAACCAGCTTAGTTCAAGTGAATCAAGATGATGTTGCCAGCAAAACTGTATTGCCTATTTGGATTGCCCAGTTGGTGGCTGTGTTGGCATTTGCCTATTTTGCTGTAGCGGCACAATTACCTGTGATTGCTTTGTTGGTTGCAACTGTTGTAGGGGCGGCACTGCTACTACAGCTTGCACGTGAGCAATTGGTACAACGTCAAGTGATGGTGGCAGTGCAATGGGCAATTCTCGTCGCTGCTGTGTTCGTGTGGGCTATTCCAGAAATTACACCCGTATTCCATATTGTTTTGGTGCTTTGGGGTCTAGTCATTTGCTTAATCTATGCGATTTTTGCGGGCTGGATTATGAAAATTAGCCATTTGCGCAAAGCGATGAATTTTAGTAGTGAGCTATTTTACAATCTCTGGCGTATTGCGGTGCGCATTGTACTTCCACTGGCGATCATTCTTGCAATTGTGTCGGTATTAGGACAATTGATCTGATGGTGGAGCAAGCCAAAGTTTGGGTAGCTTATGCGACCTCCGAACAACAATTTCATCTAGAAGTTCCCTTTCAATCGGGTATGACTGCATTAGATGCAATCGAGCAAAGTGGAATTCGAGAGCAGGTTGAATTACCTGAAATTTTGCAGTTGGGGATCTTTGGTGTACGTCTTGAAAACTCTGCACAATTGCTGCAAGCGGGTGATCGGGTTGAGATTTATCGGGCGTTGACCATTAATCCAAAGGACATTCGACGTAACCGTGCAGCCAATAACCCTGTAGGACGCTATGCCAAAGGCAATCGCTTTAAACAATTGAAATGATATGAAAAACCCCTCAATGAGGGGTTTCTTTTTATTTTAAAGCGTCTATAGTGGAGGCGCAGTTAAAATCGCTTCTTTCGATCCAGGTAAACCAGGTTGTGATTCTGGAATCGTTTCTAGACCTTCAATCTTGTTCACAATACCGTTTTGATCGAAGTAAATTTTCAAATGCTGACCATGCGCTGCGGGAATCTTGGCTTTTTTAGCATAAGTTCCTGGGATATAATTGTAGACGTAGTCCCATCGTAATGGATTTAATGGATCTGTAATGGTTGGACTACCGAGTAAAAAACGCACCTGTTGGTAACTCATGCCAACTTGAATTTTTGAAGCTTGGGCTTGTGTTAATGGTGTTCCTTGAGGAATATCTACTTTATAAACGCCCAAGGTCGAACAGCCCGCGAGCAGTGAAGTGACGAATAACGTCAACATGATTTTTTGCATTTTGCTACACTATCCCAAATTAATTTTGATGCATTTGATCCACGGATAGATCATACTGCATCTTAACTTTGTTGCATATTCCAACTTTAAATTTGTTGAGAGAGACCTTTTTACATGCCTATTTCAAACCAAGACTTACGCAAAGCTGGACTTAAAGTTACACTTCCACGAATTAAAATATTAGAATTATTAGAAAATTCAAAGCAACATCATTTAAGCGCGGAAGATATCTATAAGACTTTACTCGAACAGGGTGAAGATGTCGGTTTAGCAACTGTTTACCGCGTGTTAACGCAATTCGAAGCTGCTGGTATTATTCAGCGTCACCATTTTGAAAATAATCATTCTGTTTTTGAAATTATGCAAGATGATCATCATGATCACTTGGTTTGCCAAAACTGCAATAAAGTTGTTGAATTTACTAACGAAGTTATTGAACATGAACAACATACAGTGGCAGAAAAACATGGGTTTACCTTAACAGGACATTCATTAAATCTGTATGGCTACTGTGATGAGCAAGAATGTCAGGATGCATTACGTAAAAAGTAATGTAACTTAAGCACTTGCTGAACATAAAAAAGGCTTCTAAAACGAAGCCTTTTTTATTGTCTGATGGATTAAGAAAGGTGGTTGAATTGACTGAATATTACTTATAAACACTTAAGACACAATCTGAATACGACTCGAGCCAGAACCCATGGGTTGTACTTGAATTTGAACTGGAATGCGCTCATGCATTTCTTGAATATGTGAGATCAACACGACTTTGCGTCCTTGATTTTGTAATTGATCAAAAGCATTCATGACCATATGCAAAGATGAAGCATCTAAAGTGCCAAAACCTTCATCAATAAATAGCGACTCAATTTTCATCGAGCCTGCTGCCATATTGGCAATAGCTAAGGATAAAGCCAATGCGGTTAGGAAAGATTCTCCCCCTGAAAGCGAAGCAACCGAACGGGTTTCACCATCCATATCATGATCAATAATGGCGAGACTGAGCGAGTTATCCAAGCGCTTTAAGGTATAACGTTGTGATAGAAGGGCTAATTGTTGGTTGGCGTATTCAATTAAAATATCAAGATGATATTGTTGTGCCAAGTCGCGGAACTTTTTCCCTGTGGCATCACCCATGAGACCTGAAATTTTAGCCCAACGATGTTCCTGTTGCTGGATTTGTTGTATTTGGGTCGCGAATTGCTGTTGCTTAGCTAAATTTTGCTGATGCAATTCCAGTGTTAATTTGAGTTGATCACGTTGCTCCAACAGTTGTTGTAATTGCACAGCATTTTGTTCAAGTAATTGGAGCAATTGATCGTGGTCAATTTCAGGTTGCTGCTGCTGATGTTGCTGTAACTGCGCTTGCAGCGTTTGCAAAGCATAGGCAGCTTCATTCAATAGACGGTCTGCCTGTTGTAAAGATAAACGCAGTTGTTGTTCCTGAGTTGAGGAAATCGCAAGTAGCGTTTTTAATAATGGCTCAGTAAATTCACTGTGCTGCGTTAACCATGTTGAAATTTCTGTTTGAGTTTGCTCGAGTGCATGTTGTTGTTGTTGTTGTTGTGCTTTTAATTGTTCCAAGGCATTTTTATGTTGTTCAAAATTTTGACGTGCCTGTTCAAAACTAAGTTTGAGCTGTTGGTATTGTTGTTGTAAGTGGTGACGTTGTTGATCATGCTGTTGAAGCCATTCATTCGCCTTGAGCTCGGTTGAGCCAATCATGCTAACAATAAGTTGCTGAGCTGCTTCAGCATTGTGTTTGCCTTTCGCTTCAACCGCTTTAAGTTGTTGCTCGAAATCGATGAGCTGTACATTCAAATGATTAAGATTCGCTTTGAGAATGTTCAGTTGTTGTTCAGCCTGTTCTTTCTGTTTATTTAAACTATCACGTTGTGCAATTTGCTGTACGCGTTGCTGTAAACATTGCATTGTGTGTTGTGCAGTCAGTAGCGGTTGTTCTACCCACGTAGCTTGTTCGTGCGGTGCTAGACAATCAATAATCTGCTGGATTTGTTGTTGCCACTGCTGCACCGATGCGAGTTGATGTGTATGGTGTTGAATGCGTTGTGTGAGTTGCAACTGCTCTTTATAGGCTTGATTGAGCTGTTGTAAATAAAATTCAGTTTGTTGTTTGAGTTGGGTATTTTCGGCAACGCTTTGTTGTAGTGTAGTCAAGATTTCCTGTTGAGGATGAGTTAAATCTAGAACTAGCTCGGATAGTGTGAGATGTTGTTGTAATTCATTTCTTTGTCGTTCTGATTTTTCATTCAGTTGTTGTAATGAATGCTGTAGTTGGACTTGCTCAGCGCTAATTTGAGTCAATTGTTGTTGAGTGGTTTGCCAAAGCTGTAGACATAGTTGTTCCTGTTGAATCGCTTGTTGTTCCTGTTGTTGTTGCAGTTCATACAATGCTTTGGAAACTTGATTTTCATCATCACGATAAGGATGTTCTGTACTACCACAGACCATACAGGCTTCACCTTGTTGTAATGCTGCACGCAAATGTTCAACATTTTCAGCATGTAATAAGCGTTGTTGTTGTAAGAAACTTTGTAATTTTTCTCGTTCCTCTTTTGCCACCTGAAACTCGATTTCTGCTTGTTTCGTGTTTTGCTCGTATTGTTGCTGCTGTTGTTGAATGCTGTTTAGTTTGTTCTTTAGACTCAGGATTTCATCGGTTAAAGTAAAGAAATACGCCAATTTTTGCTGAGCTGAATCCAGTTGATTAAGTCGAGTAAGTTGTTGCTCTTTGTTCTTCTGTTGTTGTTCTCGTTGCGTTTCAATTTGAGCCGTCGTCCCAAATTCTGCGACTAATTTTTGTAGTAGAATTTTGTCTTGATCAAGTTGTTGCTGTGCTTGCGGGATATTCCCTAAGCTTGATTCAACTTTTTGGTAGTAATCAATAAATTGATTGATTTGCTGAAGATGAGCCTGTAAACCCTGATCTAAAATTGCAAATTGATCGCTATTTTGTAATTGAGTAGCACAGAATTGCTGCTGAGTGATCAATTGTTGTAGTTGTTGTTCAGACTGTTGTTGCTGTTCGAGTAGGGGTTGCTGCTGCATACTTAGTTGTTGCAGACGAGTTTTCGTCTTTTTGTATTCATCCGCAATATAGTCGCGTTCTTGTACATATTTACGGACATCGCTCAGTTCTTGCTGATGTTGCAACTCGAAATCTTGTAACTGATGTAGCGTAGTTTCGGCATGTTGAAAACGATTTTGTTCTTGCTCAAACTGGCGACTTAAACTAATAAAATGATGTTGTTGTTGCTGAATTTGCGGTTCAAGCTGTTGTAGCGTGTTTAGAATCTGTTGTTGTTGAAATACGATGGGACGTATGGCAGAAAAAGTTTCGAGTTGATTCAGTTGTTGGCGATTTTGCGCTAAGTTAGCATGGGCTTGTTGCTGGATTTCATACTGTTGCTGTTTCAGAATAATATCTTGTTCTAATTTATAGCGTTGTGCAAACCATTGCTGTTGTTGAAGGTATTGTGATTTTTCCTCTTCAAGTCTTTGATAATGCTGTTGAGTAGTTTCATATTGATTGCATAGCGCTGTAATTTCTTCTTCTGAGCGAATTTCAATATGACCTAAGACATTTTCCAGTTCCTTGCGTTGTGTTGCAATTGATTTGGTTTTTTCATAAGCCAGTTGTCCAATTTTACCGAAAATACTGGAATTGGTCAGATATTCTAATAATTCGCCACGTTCATTGTCACGGGCTTTTAAAAAAGCAGTCACTTCTGACTGTGCTAATAATACTGCACGGGTAAACTGTTCAAAACTGAGTTGGGTAAGTTGTTGAATATGAGTTTCGACGGCTTTACTTTTATCAGCAATCACGACATCGTCAGTTAAACATTTTAAGTAACGTTGTACATTTTGAAGTTTGCCTGAGGCACTTTCACGCGCACGTTTGACTTCCCAACGCGCCAAATAACATTTTTGATCTTGGGCGATAAAACATAATTCCGCAAAACCATGCCCTGTACCGCGACGCAAAACCGTGAGTGGCGAATTGGTGAGTAACTCTGAGCCATCGCTATCCAGCAATTTACCATCACTGTCTTTTAAACGTGGAATTTTATTGAACAGTGCCAAACACATCGCATCTAAAATGGTCGATTTCCCTGCGCCTGTTTTACCTACAATCGCGATGAGGCCTGCGTTGGCAAGGGGTTCAGCAGAAAAATCAATTAAATGTTCGCCTGCAAGAGATGCCAGATTTTTAATTCGAATGGATAAAATTTTCATGGCAACCCTTTAACTATTTTGTTCATCTTCTAAAATCTTTTCTGCTTCATGTACCAAACTCATAAAGTCATTCAGAACTTCATCATCGGCGGAATAGCCCTGCTTCTGCCATACATTTTGAAAAAGTTGTGCTGGGGTTGGTGGTTCAAGCTGTATCGCTTGTGTATTTGATCCATCTTGCTCCGAAGATAAATATTGGCGTGAAATTCTGACTAAACGATAGCGATTTTCAGGTAATGCCTGTTCAAATTGCTGGCGTAAATTGGGAGGAGGCGGTGTCAGGCTATGATATTCAATATCGATATATTCACGTTGATCAATATTCTCAATTTCTCCCGTCGCTAAAGTGCTAAGTTGTTGCAATACATCATGCATTTCGCCACGAATGCGGTGTAGGGCGATACTGCGTGGAATAGGCAACACTTCGAGTTGTACGCGTTCTGGAGAAGCGAGTTGTGGATCTATGGTAATTTCTAAGACTTGGTGTTTGTAATTGACTTCACTAAAGGACAGTGGAATGGGAGAGCCACTATAACGAATATGGTCTTGTCCAACCTTTTGTGGTTTATGCAAATGACCTAATGCTACATAATCAATGACCTCATCAAACAGCGCCGTTGAAAGTGCTTCTTCATTGCCAATAATAATCGGGCGTTCTGAGTCTGAGGTTTCTGCACCTTGCATATGGGCATGCGACATCAGGATTAAGGCTTGATCTTTCGTTTTACGCTGTTTAGCTGCCGCAATGAGCTGTTGATGCAAATGGGCGATAGCCGCTTTACTATCGTTGGTTTGTTCGTTGATTCCTGTAATTTCAGCAGGACGTAAAAATGGTAGGCTTAGGCACCAAGCCACAATGTGCTGCTGTTCATTATAAATAGGAATGAGTAAGCGATTTAAATCGAGCTGTCCTTCGGTATTTTTATGAATGACTCCAACAGCTTTGGCATTGTATTTAGACAGCAATGGCTCGACCTGTTCAATGCGATAACCTGAGTCATGGTTACCTGCAATCATGAGCGTTTGCATGTGCGGAGCCACCGCATGTGCATCCGCCAAAAATTGATAGAGTTGTTTTTGCGCACTAGATGCGGGGTTAATCACATCGAAAATATCCCCTGCAATGAGTAGGGCATGTGGCTGTTTTAATTTAATTTGATCAATCAGCCACGTTAAAAACTGTTCATGTTCATACTGACGAGAGTGGTTATAAAAAAATTGTCCCAAGTGCCAGTCAGAAGTATGAAAAAAGCGAACAGTCATATGATCTCAAAGCGTGAAAATGCCGTGTATAACTTAGCATATTTTACATGCCCAGATATGCTGTAGGTGATGACAATTTTAGTCGCGAAAATTATTCCTTACGCTGCATTTGGGTCGAGTTGTACCAAGCCAAAAGTGTTGTGATCTGGATCGATGAAATAGCCTTGCCAACATTTATTTGGAATAGCGAATTTGGGCATGGCTTCTTGTCCTCCCTGCGCTAAAATTTTTGCCGCAGTTGTATCAAAATCTTCCACTTGAATGGAACAGGTAAAGGCATTGGTGCCGCAATGTGTCGGAGGAATTTCCGCAGGGCGCTTTAATAAACCGCCATGTATATTCGCTGTATCAATTTGATAATATTCGATGGGAAGACCTTCAACCTTGGTAAATGTCCAACCAAAGACCGCTTGGTAAAATTGAAGATCACGTGCAGGGTTTGATGATTGAATTTCAAAGTAGACCAATGGCTGCATGATCTGAGTTCCTATTTTTATTGTTCTAAAAAATAAAGACCGACGATTCGAGTGATGATGAAATCGTCGGTCAAAAAACGGTGGATACACCAAACTTTTAAGCTGCTGTTTTAAAAGTTTGACATTCACGCCAAGCTTATTGCTTTAGGTAGAAGGTCGCCGAAAATATTGTGGATGCCAGTACAAATTGACGGTTTCGAACCTTGTACTCTTAATAACGTGAACAAGTTTGAATTGGTTGACAAGAAAATGAAAAAAGATTGAAATTTTTTTTATAATGGCTTTTTGCCCCTGTTGAGCTGTATTCATGATACCACTGCGCCGCTATTTTATTTGGTTTTTTGTACTGTGCTTTCTGTTCACATGTATTTGCGGTGTTTTGGCAGCATTGATGCCAAGAGGGATGGGAGGGGTACTGACAGCGGTGCCTTATCTGGTGGCAATGATTTGGGTATTATTCAAATTCCTGAAAGAACAAAAGCGTGCCCCAACGCAGACAGAACGAAAGCATTTTACTTTGGGGTTTAGCCTGATTTTCTGGGGCTATAATTTACTGGGCTTACTCGGTGGGATTTATTTCTTCTCACGCAGTAATCCAACCATTTGGCAAGATCTTTTGCTGTATTTGCAACAACCGCAATTTATGGCAGTGGTGTTGATTATGTTTTTGTTAATTGCCATTCCACTATATTTGCTCACCTATTGGTTTTATGGTACCCAAGCACAACGTATGGCAAACAAAATGTTGGGTTAATGCATATAAACTTGTATTTATTGTCTATCTCATTTATAGATAAAACATCTAGCCAAGAGATTGTTTTATGTACAAACCTGTGGTGTTGATTACGGGAGCTTCAGGGTTTATTGGTTCCCATTTGTTGCCTTATTTACTGGAGCGAGATTATCAGGTGATTGGTGTTTCTCGGAAACCACAACCCCGAACCCATCCTGATTTAAGCTGGATTCAGCATTTTGATGAACTACAACTGCACTCTATTGATTATGTGATTAATCTGGCGGGCGAAAGTATTGCGCAAGGGCGATGGACTGCACAGCGCAAACAGAAACTGATTCAAAGTCGGGTCAACACAACTCAAGCCCTCTACCAATTTTTACAACGTAGACAAATTTTCCCGAAATGTATTTTGTCGGGTTCTGCGGTGGGATACTACGGTATTGATGCTTCGGAGCAATGGCAGCAAGTTTGTACAGAAGAATCACCTGCTCAAGACATTTTTATGTCGCAACTTTGCCAACAGTGGGAACAGGCAGCTCGTGCAGATACGACGCAGCACACTAAAATTATGCGGCTTGGTGTGGTTTTTGGGCGTGGTGGTGGCATATTGCCGCAGATGTTGTTTCCAATTAAATGGAATTTGGTCGGACGTATAGGACATGGGCGGCAGCCTGTGGTCTGGGTACACATTCAGGATGTACTACGTGCGATGGAGTTTATTCTGACCCATGAGACTGAACAGAAAGTCTTTAATGTGGTTGCACCAGAAAAAGTCACACAGAGTCAATTTGTGAATATTGCAGCACTTAGTTTAAAACGACATCCGTTGTTAAGTATGCCAGCTTGGGTTTTTAAAAGCCTATTGGGGGAGCAATCACAATTGATTTTAAATGGTCAATTCGTGCAATCTAAAGCCCTTCAGCAAGCAGGGTTTGAGTTCAAGTTTCCGACTTTAAAAGAAGCATTAAATGATTTGCTTTGATGTGGAGCAGTGTTTTTAACTGGTCATTATTTCTGGTTTAAGCAATTGTTCTGGACTGTAAATAGTCGAATCTACAGATGTAGGTTGCTTCAAGATAAGCTGACGTAGCAGTTGCGCTGATGCAGGTCCCATACATAAACCATTTCTAAAATGCCCGAGGTTGACCCAGACATTATGGAGATGGGGTAACTGACCAATATAAGGAATACCTTCGGGTGAACTAGGACGTAATCCAGCCCAATTTTGCACTACAGGGAATTGGGTTAACTCAGGCACCATTTCATAAGCAGCTTCTAAAATATTCTGTTGAGTCTGCTTGGTGGTTTTAGCATTAAACCCACACTCTTGCATGCTAGAACCACAGACAATATGACCATCCATCCGTGGAATGAGATACATCACCCGATTCATACACATGGTTGGTAACCAGTGGGCAGGGGTTTTAATGAGTGCCATTTGCCCTTGTACTGGGCGAACGGGTAGTTCCAAGCCCAGTTGTGCTGACCATAAACCAGACCAAGCACCCGTGGTTAGCACGAATTGATCTGCATAAACTTTCTGTCCTGTTTCAGTTTCTACATATTCAATTTTGTCCTGCTGAATATGAAATTTCTGAATAGGCATTTGATCGAAAAATTGAACCTTCGGATGTTGTTCTAAATAATGACGTAGAGATTGTAATAGTCGAGGATTGCGTACATTGGCGATTTCTGGAAAGTAAATCGCATGTTGAAACTGTTCGGAAAGATGTGGATTGACCTGATCTAGTTGTTCCCGCTGCAAGTATTCGCAGTGCTGCATGGGGTCTTGGAATTGAGTTTTATAATTTAAACCGACTTCGAAATCGGTTTCGTCCAAAATTAACATCCCTGTTTCATGAATTTCGAAATCTATGCCTGTTACGGGCTGTAATTTTTCATTCCATGTTTGGTATAGCGCTTTACCATGTTGTGCCAAGAGGTTGACTGCACGTGGATAGCGCCAAGGGTACATTGGAGAAAGAATACCGCCACCCGCCCATGAGGCTTGCCCTGCATAGGTTTGGTTATAAATATTGACCTGACAACCTTGTTCGGCCAATTCTAAAGCTGATAATAGACCACTAATGCCAGCACCAATAATGACGATATTCATAAAAATTTGAGATCAATTAGTTCATGGCTTTAAGTTTAAGCGCTGCTTCTTCCGCGAAGTAGGTCCAAATCCCATCTGCACCCGCACGACGACAGCTCATCAAGGATTCAATAATGACTTGATCAGATAACCAGCCATTTTGAATGGCACCCGCTAACATCGCGTATTCACCACTGACTTGATAAACAAAAGTTGGAATACCAAAGGTATCTTTGACTTCACGCACGATGTCTAAGTACGGCATTCCTGGTTTAACAATCACCATGTCTGCACCTTCCTGAATATCCAGTGCAATTTCATGTAAGGCTTCGGCACGGTTGCCGACATCCATTTGGTAATTGTATTTATTGCCACCTTTTAGGTTACTTGCAGACCCAACCGCATCACGGAATGGACCATAGAAGCTCGATGCATATTTCGCCGAATACGCCATGATATTGGTATAGATATGTCCATTGGCCTCTAAGGCATGGCGAATTGCACCAATACGACCATCCATCATGTCACTCGGTGCAACCACATCTGCGCCTGCTTCTGCATGACTCAAAGCTTGTTTAATCAGGCATTCGACGGTTTCGTCATTCAGAACATAACCTGTGTCATCAATAATGCCATCTTGACCGTGGGTGGTATAAGGATCGAGCGCACCATCGGTAATGAGCACCATTTCAGGCAGTTCTTTTTTAAGTAAGCGAACGGTATTTTGCACTAAACCATCGTCTCGCCATGCTGCTTCAGCAGTTAAACTTTTATCTTCTTGTGGCGTAACAGGGAACAGTGCCAATTTAGACACACCAAGTTCTAATAACGTTTCCGCTTTTTTTAATAATAGATCAGCAGAAAGGCGCTGAATTTTCGGCATACTTGGAATATCTTGGGTTTGGTTTTGACCTGGCAGTACAAATACAGGATAAATCAAGTGATCAGTCGTGAGTTGAGTTTCCCGAACCATGGTACGTAATTGGTCATTCTTTCGAATACGACGCATACGGGTGGCAGGAAATGCTGGACGATTGAACGTATAAGTCATAACAATCTCACTGATCAGTATTAAACTAGGCAGTATTGTAGACCCATCACACAGCTTTAGGGGCAAAATGCGGTCGTTTTTTCAAAATTTTAGGTGTTTGAGTGATTTATGAGCGATATGGAAAAGAAATGGACGGGAGGAATCCACTTGGGTTCGAAAGTCGATATTGATGTGGTATTGCAACAATTATGTCATGCCTTTAATAGTTCGCCATTTTTCTCCCATAATGGCATGACGATGCGTGTGGTTGATCAGCAGATTGAAGGCTATATTGAAATGCAGCCGTACATGATTGGAAATGTTGCTTTTCAAATTCTACATGGTGGCGTTGCCGCAACAATTCTAGACAGTGTAGGTGGAATCGTGGCAATGGGCGAGCTGTATAAACGCACTGAGCCTGAGCAATTGCCTGACACTATTAAGAAAGTGACGCGACTGGCAACGGTGGACATGCGAGTCGATTATTTAGCTCCTGGACGTGGCAAATTCTTTGTTGCCCGTGCAGAAACCTTACGCTTAGGACGTAAAGGTTGCACCATGCGTATGACTTTGGTAAATGATGAAGATAAACCAATTGCGACTGCGATTGCATCTTATGCTTTCTAAAGTAGTTGAAAAGTAAATTATTTTATTTGAAATTTTCTCTCAAAATAAGTTTTAAGCTGCCAAGATAAGGGCAGCTTGAATCAATTAATAAACCGATCAGTCTAAAAAATCATTTCTCAAATGATGAGTTTTTTATTTAAAATTCCTAGCCAAATTTATATTAAAGAAATGACTTTCTCATCGACACGAATCTTCAGTTTTTAAAAATAAGTAAAAAACTGTTTGAGTTGTGGATTTTGTGGTGACCAAGTCTGTCTGGCTGAAGGAAGAAATGATGACAGAAGCTTCAACTACTCCACCACAATCGAATGCCGCAAATATGCAAGCTAAACGTAAAAAGTCCTTTGCGATATTTGGAGCAATACTGGCGATTATTGCCGTGGTTTATGCAGTTTGGGCATTATTTTTAAACCATTTTGTCAGTACAGACAATGCCTATGTTGGTGCAGAAACGGCTTCCATTACCTCAATGGTGAATGGTCAAGTACAACAAGTTTTGGTTAAAGATACACAAACGGTTAAACAAGGTGATGTACTGGTTCAAATTGATGATCGCGATGCCAAAATTGCAGTTGCCGCGGCACAGGCAGAACTCACCAAAGCCAAGCGTCAATACAAGCAAACGCGTGCCAACAGTAGTGCATTGAATTCGCAAGTCTTTGTCAGTGATGATGGTATTCACAGCGCTGAGGCACAGGTGCAAAAGGCACAAGTGGATTTAGGCAAGGCGGAAAAAGAATTACTGCGTCGTCAACAACTCAGTGCTTCAGGTGCTATTTCTAAAGAAGAATTAAGCACAGCGCAAATTGCAGTAGAAAATGCACAAGCAAGTTTGGCAGTTTCACAAGCAACATTGGCCCAAGCAAAATCAAATCAAAAAGCGGCACAAAGTACTTTGGCGGCTAATGATGCTTTGATTCAGGACAGTAATGAGAACTCAACGCCTGATGTATTGATTGCTGAAACCAAATTAAAACAAGCGCTTCTAGATTTAGAACGTACCCAGATTAAAGCCCCGCTTGATGGGGTAGTGACACGCCGAAATATTCAAGTGGGTCAACGTGTTGCCCCTGGCACTGTGATGATGATGGTCGTACCAGTGTCACAACTCTATGTCGATGCCAACTTCAAAGAAAGCCAGTTAGAAAAAGTTCGTGCAGGGCAAAAAGTCACTTTAGTTTCCGACCTGTATGGGGATGCTGTTGAGTTTCACGGTACGGTTCAGGGATTCTCTGGTGGAACAGGCGCTGCTTTTGCCCTCATTCCTGCGCAAAATGCGACGGGTAACTGGATTAAAGTGGTACAGCGATTACCTGTTCGAATTACCCTTGATCCACAAGAGTTGGCGAAACATCCGCTACGTGTTGGACTTTCAATGGAAGCCAAAATCGATTTACGTTCGAAGTAATCGCTCATGAACCAGTATCGTCCTTTTGGTGATTTACAAGGTAGCCGCTTAATGCTCGCTGCCTTTGTACTGGCATTGGCGAACTTTATGGTGGTGCTCGACATGACCATCGCCAATGTCTCGGTTCCGCATATTACTGGGAGTTTGGCTGTTTCAAGCTCGCAGGGTACTTGGGTAATTACCTCTTATGCAGTTGCTGAAGCAATCTGTGTGCCTTTGACAGGTTGGTTGGCAGGGCGTTTTGGAACAGTACGATTATTTGTGATTAGCCTGATTGGTTTCACCACTTTTTCGGTTTTGTGTGGATTATCCACCAGTTTAGAAATGTTGGTGTTTTGTCGTATAGGACAGGGTTTGTTTGGTGGTCCGATTATGCCGCTCAGTCAAACCTTGCTCATGCGTATTTTCCCACCTGAAAAACAATCGCAAGCGATGGGCATGTGGGCCATGACCACGGTTGTTGGTCCCATTTTAGGTCCAATTCTGGGCGGTTCAATTAGTGATAATTGGTCGTGGCACTGGATTTTCTTTATCAATATTCCTGTCGGCATTATTTGTGCCTTAGCGGCAATACGTTTATTAAAGCCTGCAGAAACAGATAAATTTCGCTTACCAATTGATGCGATAGGTTTAGGTTTATTGGTGCTCTGGATTGGAGCTTTACAGCTCATGCTCGATTTGGGGCATGAAAATGACTGGTTTAACAGTACCTTTATTTGCTTCCTTGCGGTCATCACGGTCATTGGTTTAATTGCATTTATCATTTGGGAACTGACTGAGCAGCACCCGATTGTGAATATTGCAATTTTCCGTTATCGCGGCTTTAGCATCTCAGTGTTATCTCTAGCTTTTGCATTTGGTGGCTTTTTTGCCAGTATTGTTTTAATTCCGCAGTGGGTTCAGGTCAACTTGGGCTACACTGCGACATGGGCGGGTTATCTGACTGCCACCATGGGCTTTGGTAGTTTGACCATGTCACCAATTGTGGCAAAACTGGCAAACAAGCATGATCCTCGTGCTTTGGCCAGTTTTGGCTTGCTGCTGATGGGGATTGTAACTTTGATGCGTGCCTTTTGGGTAACCGATGCTGACTTTATGACTTTGGCAATGCCACAGATCTTGCAGGGTTTTGCTGTACCATTCTTTTTCATCCCCTTGTCCAATATTGCACTTGGTTCCGTGATGACCTCTGAAATGGCCTCGGCGGCAGGCTTAATGAATTTCTTAAGAACTATGGCAGGGGCTATAGGAGCTTCCATTGCCGTGACCATTTGGGATGACCATGCCAAAGTAGCACGTACTGAAATGGTCGCAAATTTGCACACCAGTGAAGTCCAAAATACTTTAGTGCAAAATGGTATGACTAATGAAACGGCTTTGGGTGTGATTTCCAACTTGGTCGATAAAGAAGCCATGACCATGTCGGTCGATCATGTTTTCTTTATCTTAACCTTGGTGTTTATTGTGGCAAGTTTATTGATTTGGCTTGCTCCAAAACCGAAAACTAAAGTCACAGGACCGAGCCATTAAGGTTTAGCCCGAGCACCGCAATAGAATATTCGTGGTGCTCATATCTCTAAATTTCAGATTTAGCGCGTTTTAAAGCTGTACGCCATTGGTGCAGGTGTTGCTGACGTTGATCTTCCGACATTTTAGGCTCGAACATTCGATCTAATTGCCAAGATGCAGCAACTTCAGAAACATTAGAAAAAATCCCCATCTTCAATCCTGCCATTGCAGCCGCACCCCATGCCGTAGATTCCAGCATTTTGGGGCGCAGTACTGGTACATTCAGCATGTCGGCTTGGAATTGCATCAACATGTCATTTTGACTGGCACCACCATCAACCCTTAACTCTTTGAGTGGTTGGCTAATATCTGCTTGCATTGCACTCAGAACATCTGAAACCTGAAAGGCAATTGACTCTAATGCAGCTCGGGCAATATGTGCCTTTGAGGTTCCTCGTGACATGCCACAGAGTAATGCACGCGCATTACTGTCCCAATGAGGTGCACCTAAGCCTGTGAATGCAGGAACCAAAACCACGCCGTCAGAATCTTGTACTTGGCAGGCCAGCTTTTCAACTTCTGAACTGTGTTGAATAATCCCGAGTCCATCTCTGAGCCATTGCACAATCGCACCTGCCATAAATACACTACCTTCCAGTGCAAAGGTATTTTGTTGGTGACATTGCCAAGCCAGTGTGGTGAGCAATTGATTTTGGCTATATTGAATTTGGTTACCCGTATTAAACAGCATGAAGCAACCTGTACCATAGGTATTCTTCGCGGTGCCTGCCTCAAAACAAGATTGTCCGAATAGAGCAGATTGTTGATCGCCCAGAATTCCTGCAATTGGAATTTCTGCACCCAATAATCCTGGGGCGGTATTGGCAATGTACTGATCTGACGAAATGATGGTTGGAAGCAGAGAAGCAGGGATGTTGAATAATTCTAATAATTCTTCATCCCATTGTTGGCTTGCTAAATTCATGAGCATGGTGCGAGAGGCATTACTGGCTTCAATGACATGTTCAGCGCCACGTGTCAGATTCCAAACCAGCCAACTATCAATCGTGCCAAAAGCAACATGTCCTTGATTTGCCAGAGTTCTTAAACCTTGGACATTTTCAAGTAACCAAACCAGTTTGCCTGCACTAAAATACGGATCAATCCTTAAACCTGTTTTTTTGTGAATAGTAGCTAATAAGTTGCGTTTAGTGAGTTGATCACACCATTCTGTTGCACGACGGTCTTGCCAAACAATGGCAGGCGCAAGTGGAATACCACTGCGTTTGTCCCACACAACCGTTGTTTCACGTTGGTTGGTTACCCCAATGGCTTTAATATCTTTTGCTAAGAGATTTGCAGAGGCAATGGCTTGTTGCACGACGGCAATTTGGGTACTCCAAATTTCTTGGGCATCTTGTTCGACCCAACCTGAATGAGGAGTACGAATTTGAGTTTCATGTTGAGCTGTTGCGTAGATTTTTCCCTGTTCATCAAAAATAATGGCTCTACTCGAGGTTGTTCCTTGATCAAGTGCAAGTAAATAGCTCATGTTTTTATTTTTTAACTCTTGAAATATGAAAGATTACCGCAATAATGTAATAGAACGCAGTCACTCCTGTAAATACTGTGAAATTACCTCGTAATTTTCGATATTTATGTTATGATTGCGGTGTACTTTGGGGGTGTTTCTGGCTTCGACGCTGGTGATGAAACTCATAGATGCATGCCGAGAGCGCATTTTCTCTCGTAAATAAAATTTGCATTTTAATAGTCGCAAACGACGAATCATACGCTCTAGCTGCCTAAGGGCAGCTTGTCCGCCTCTCCGAATACTTGTGGTTAGAGAGTCCGACTGAAGCGCACGCACACAAGTCCGTATGAAATCAAGCCTTGGGGTTTCGTACTAAATTAAAAGGATCGCGATTTGTACCCTGTTCGTCGGGTCACAAAGAGTTAAAACAGTAGACGATATCTAAGCATGTAGTATTCTCGAGCGTAGTGCTGGCGGACGCGGGTTCAACTCCCGCCACCTCCACCAAAATTCTTAATTGTCATTCGTTCACATGATGACATATCAATCTAAAAGCCTTAACTATCAATAGTTAGGGCTTTTTTTATGCCTTTACATTCTGCATTATTCGTAAACATAGCATTGGATCATTTGTATGGTGCTTTGTATGTTTGAATTCGATTGTGTGTGACCATACACAGAAAAGGTTTATTGTGTTTAAAGAAGATATTTCAAAATTCCCTATGGCTGATACGGTTCTAAAAGCTTTAGAGACAAATAAGGCTGAAGAGCGTATTAACGACGGCGATAACTTATATTTTGTTATCAAAAATGATGGTAAAAAACGTTGGGAATTCAGATATAAAAAGCCATCTACAGGAAAATGGACATTTATAGGTCTAGGATCATATCCCCAAGTGAGTGCAAAACTGGCAAGACAAAAAGCTAAGGAGGCTCGAAATCAACTTTCTGATGGTATTGATCCGAAAGATGCTAAAGATCAACAAAAACAAAATCAGATGCAAGAAAGTAGTGGTGAGTTTTTATTTCAAAAACTTGCTGAGGAATATTGTGCAAGTAAAACTTGGACAGATGATACCCGTGTTCGGAATGAAGGAGCATTAAGAAATCATGTTTATCCTCTTATGGGGAGTCGTGATTATCGAACAATTAAAAAAGTTGAATGGCTTGAGCTTTTTAAGACGGTTCAAAGAAAACTGCATCCTAAAACAAAGAAGCCAATTATTGAGATGGGGCAACGTGTTTGTGCTTTATGCCGTGATATTTATGATTTAGCTGAAGTGACTGGTCGAATAGAACAGAATCCAGTTTCTAATATTCATAAACATCTAGAGAAGCATATAAGTGTAAATATGCCTCATGTTTCTGAAAAAGAATTACCTGATCTTTTGGTTAAGGTTGTGAATTATCCAACGCGACAAACTTCAATTGGTTTACAGCTAGCATTAATGTTGGGTACTCGACCAAATGAAATTCGCCGTGCTGAATGGTCTGAATTCGATTTTGAAGAAAAATTATGGGTAATTCCTGCTCATAAAATGAAGAAGCGTGTTGAACATACAATTCCACTCTCATCTCAAGTTATTGAATTGTTAAATGAGTTAAAAGTTTACAGTGGTTCAAGCCCTTACTTATTTAGAGGGCGAAATTCAGGTAAAGAGCCTATCTCGAATGCAACATTGGGTAATGCTTTGAAAAAAATGGGCTATAACGGTAAGCAAACACCACATGGTTTTCGACATATTATGAGTACTGCATTGCGTGAGCGTGGTTTTCGACGTGAGTGGGTTGAATCAGCTTTGGCTCATAAGTTGGGTGGTGTGGAAGGTGTATACAACAAAGCATTATATTTGGAGCAACGTAGAAAGATGATGCAAATTTGGTCTGACTATTTAGATGCTTTAGCACATGGTAAATCATTTGAGTTTGATAATTTTGAAATGGATAAAATGACGGAATATTCTTGGAATGATATTGGTTTGGAAAAAAATAAATTCAATGCAAAACAACTAAGAGTGCTTCAGTCTTTTATTGAAGCTATGGTTCAAGATGATGATATGTCTGAAGAGGAGGCTGCATGATGTCTTATGTAGATTACGCCGTCGCTTTAGATGAAATATCAAAAATGACTAAACAGCAATGTAATGAATTTACCCTCTTACACTATGTTAAGAATGGTTTGTTGGATTTATACGTTAAATTAAATACAGAATTTGATTTATGTGAGTGTTCAATAGCAGAAGATTTAGCTTACTCGATCAAAAAACAATATGTTGGTTATGTGCGTTTAGATATTTCTGATATAACTAATATCGACTTATTTAATTGTATCAGTAGCTCGTCTAGCTTATCTATTACTCAATTTAAACACGAGTCTAAGAATCTAGGTTGCGTATTGTTGAAGGAAAATTATCATTTTCAAAAAGCTCATTTCATTTCAAATTATTCACATCCTCAAGATAAAAATATAATTATCAAAAGAATTAACTTATCAGAAGGTATTGAGGAATTATATAAAGACAATGCTTCTCCAGTTGAACTTTCAACCGTAGTCGCTGTATTAGGATTAGTTGAAAATATGGTTTTTTCTTTTAATGATATTAAATTCAGTCTTGCACAAATTAAAAAATTACAGAATAAGCCAATTATTCAGTTGAATCCGAAGGTGACTAATATTGACATCCGTAATAAAAGAATGGATTTAGGAAGGAAATTGGGTATTCAGTTTATTAAAAATGTTTTACCTTTCAAGATGGCTAATAATCAAGAAGACTTGGTGAATTTAGTAAATTGCACGTTGAGATGTTTCAATCAGGAGCGTGATTTCCAGACTATTATTGATTGGTGTAAGGAAGAAAATTTACCATTACCTTTCTCTAAAGAATAAAAAACAATCAAAGAAAACAATAAAAATATTTTTTGAATAAAAAGTATTCAAGATTACGGAGGAGTAAGCCTTCCGTGATCTTGGAACACCCACTTATCTTTATCTCATACTAGCCTCATCGGTAAAACGCTGTAATTGAGGTAACTATGAACATCCAACCAATTCGACTAACCAAAAAAGATACTGCTAAAGCTTTAGGGTTAAGCACTGATGGCTTGGATAAGTTGATGAAACGAGATTCAACATTTCCAAAAGCGTACAAGTTCGGCTCTTCAATGCAGTCAAAGTCATATTTTGATTATAGAGAGATTCTGAAATGGCATGAGTCTCAAAAGTTGGCGGTATAAGCAGGAGTGATAAATGAAAGTAACAGTCCTTACTTTAAATAAATACTTTGAAGTTTATTCAGACTGTCAGATTACAAGTGAAGTTACAACAAATGCTTCGATTGTGTTTAGTGCACTGTATCAAGGTGAAAAAGTGATTCTCATTAATACGGCGTTTGAAAGTTACTTAATCCAAAGTGTGAGTTAGGAAAAGTGCGATGAAAGAAATGTATAGCATTTGGAATGCGGCACTGTTGTTAACAGCGGAATTAAAAAAGCGTACTACAAAACAGTGGTGGTCTTATTTGAAACATAATCCACGAAAGTGGCAAGAACAGGACGGTTTTCTCATCAATTATCACTTGATTGATGGTGAGCTGTTCTACACAGAGGCAGGTTTAAAAGCCTTCATTAATGCTCATAAGCAAGAAACTAACGGAGAAGTGCATGGACGCTTTAAATGAACTTGAAGTAATTTTACGTGACAACACAGTTGTTACAGGTGCAGAAGCAATGAAAAAATTCATTGAGTCTGAAGTGGATAATGTCATCGAGTATGCTGATACAGGTGATATTACGGTTGATTTGCATACATCAGAAGGTATTCAAGGAGCAGCGGAATTGATTGCTCTTCACATTGAAGCCGCAACCCAATTAAAAATTGATACATCATCCATTGTTGAGGAAATTCATCGACAGTTAAAGTTAAGTAAATAACAAAACAGAGATTTACTAAAAGGGGATGTTCTACATCTCCTTTTTTATAGTCTGTTCATAGGTTTTATAAAATATGAGAAAAGATTTAACTGCACATATTAAGTCATTAGATATTGCGGAAATTCAACATTCTATTCGGTTCGCTCTAGCCCAAAAGAGATTAGAGCGAAAAAAGCTTGATCGACTGTTTGATGAATCATCTGTTAATGCTGATCAAATTAAAGACTCATCCAAAGATGTATATGTGCGTCAAAATATGTATGGGTCGATTACTTTAAATAGTTCTAGTTCATATCTAAATCAGCTTTTAGATAACTATCAATTACGTTTGGCGAATAATGTAAAAGAAGCCGAAGTCTATCAAAAAGTGAATACAACATCTTTTTTGACTTTGAAAATGAAAGCAGTAATTGACTGGCTTGATCTTCGTTTTACGGTAGATCCTAACCTATGTATATTTTATAAGGATCCCAAAGCTCGTAGTTATATCAAAGCATTTATTACACGGAATACTGGTACAAGGCACTATATTGCGAAGGATGAAAGTCAAATTACTCAGGATGGTATGTCATTTACAATCCGACTCCATGATGTACAGAACAAAAAAGATTTAAAGAAAATCACTGATTTGTTGCAAAAACAGTACGGTGCGAAAATTGAGCTTATGATGGTTGAAGCAATTGAACTCTCATTTGACCTCTATGGAGGAGATAGTTCTGCGGTAGTCATAAAATTGCATAAAGCAATGCAATATCCTCAAACCGCTAGGTTATTTCGAGTATATAAAACGAAAGGGACTCAGCGTGATATACCTGAATCAATGCAAGAGTTGTATGATCTACTACAAGGTGGCTACAACATTGGAGTAGGCGATCATCGGTATGATGAGTTTTGTGTGAGGTTGTATTTCAAACGTACGGATAAAGGAGGTCAGCCTTTATCTCAAAAACAGCACAGAGCACGTATTGAAATTACTTTGAGAAAATCAATTTTTGATAATGAAACTGTTGACCGAAACATTCTGAATTTGTCACAGCTTATCAAATTTGGATTTAAGAAAATGCAATTTACCAAGCTTAGTAAGAGAGCAACATACAAGGAAAAAGATGTGTACTACACACGAGTAAAGCCATTCGGAGAAGAACATGCTTCTATTATGGTTAATAGGCATAAGCGTGTTTTATTGAATGCAATCGCTACAAATGGAGCTTTCAATGAGGCTAAAAGACTAGCAGTAAAAGCACTAGCACAGAAATTCTAATTCGCAAATTTCGGATCATTTATTTCTGAGAGCACTTAGCTCTAAGCTATATAGAGTATGGTTTAGGGCTTGTTCATAGTGTTAAAGTTGCCTAATAACATTAGGTATGTATATTTATTTAAAACAATGAAGGAAATATTCATTTATTAAGATGAAAAGTATTTAAATTAACGATAGCTAAAATTTGTACCGATTAATAAGTTGACTTGATTTATTGATGTGAGTGAAGTCCTAGAAGAAATAAAAATCCTTGTATGCCTAGTATTCAAAAAAATTGTGTTTCGGACGTTGTTCTTATACTTCTAAGTCTAAACTTAACATAAGCTTCATTGAAACTTATCTCTGAATAATCAGATGTTTAACAGAATGGTAAATACACACTCTAGAAAGCTCTCATTTGCGCCTATTTGCTATGTTTGAATGATTCCATGAAAGTGTATTGTTACGGGGTAAAGTCGCAAATATGAGAAGCTAGGCAATAATATTCAGGGTGTAATTAAAGTTTTGGATTTATGAATTTTTTGCCTAATATAGCGGTATATATCGGGGCACTTTTGGACTTTGTCATGTCAGCTTTTTTTGACCTAATTAACAGCTATAGAACAACAGCGAAAACAGAACGAGAAAAAGGAACTTACTTCGAATTACTTTGTATTAAGTATTTTGAAAATGAACCTTTCTATGCCGACCTATTCACGGCGGTACAAACCTATTCTGAATGGGCAAAACAAGAAGGAAAATCGGGTAAAGATACAGGGATTGACCTTGTCGCAACGACCAAAGACGGCGAATTTCATGCCATTCAATGTAAGCTCTATGACGCAGATCGCAAGGTAAGTAAATCAGAAATTGATAGCTTCATTTCCGCGGCATCTAAGAAAGACTTTTCACGTCGCATTATTGTCAGTACCACTCATGAATGGTCAGCCAATGCTTTAGACACCTTAAATAATCAAGACCCGCCTGTCACTAAGATTGATCTTGAAACATTAGAACAAAGTGTGATTGATTGGTCATTGTTCGCGGAAAAGAAAGAAGTTGTTTTTAAAAAGAAAAAAGACCTTCGAGATCATCAAAAAGCCGCTCTAGTGAATGTGAAAATTGGCTTGTACGATCAGAATCTAGAGCGCGGTAAGCTCATCATGGCTTGTGGTACAGGTAAAACCTTTACAAGTCTTAAAATTGCTGAAGAATGTGCGGGCAAAGGCAAGCGCGTATTGTTCCTTGTACCAAGTTTATCCTTGTTGTCCCAAACATTGACTGAATGGACACAAGAATCAACAACGCCGTTGCATAGCTATGCTGTATGTTCAGATACAGAAGTCGGCAAAAAGAAAAAAGCATCTGTCATTGATGCAGTCACAACTCTTGAACATGAACTGCAATATCCAGCGACAACAGATGCGAAGAAATTAGCAGAAAATGTAGAGAAGCATCATGACGACGAGCACATGACTGTTGTGTTCTCAACTTACCATTCGATTAATACTGTGAGTGATGCTCAAAACGAGCATCAAATGCACGAGTTTGACCTCATCATTTGTGATGAAGCACACCGCACAACAGGTTCTACACACGACAGCGAAGATGATTCAAACTTCGTGAAAATTCACGACGGCGGTTTTATCCTCGGTAAGAAGCGTCTGTATATGACTGCGACGCCACGTATCTTCTCAGATGAAGTGAAGAACAACGCAACCGATTTCACGTTGTATTCAATGGACAATGAGAAGCTATTCGGTGAAACGCTTTATACCATCAACTTCTCAGAAGCGGTGAAGCGTGGCTTATTGGTCGATTATAAGGTCATTGTTCTCACGGTTGATTCAGACACGATCATTAATAAGATCGGAAGCACCATTACCGAGAATAGTGAAATCGTTGTCGATGATGCGGCACGCATTGTCGGCTGTTGGAAAGCTTTGTCTAAACAAGGCATTCATGCGGATGTTGAAGAAGACATCACCCCGATGCAACGCGCCCTTGCTTTCTGTCAGGTCATTGACCAAACCGAGAAAGCGCGTAAGCATCAGGTCAGTTCAACACGTATTGCTAATATCTTTCAAACTGTAGTTGAAGCCTATCAAGAAGCCGAAGCCAAAGAAGGTAACGAAATTTCACACCGCTTAATTTGCGAAGCACAGCATGTCGACGGCGGTATGGGTGCAGACCTTAAAGAGCAAAAGCTGAATTGGCTAAAAGCAACACCTGAACCACAAGTCGATGAAAACGGCGTAGAACGTCCAATTTGTCGTGTTTTAAGTAACGTACGTTGCTTGTCTGAAGGTGTAGATGTGCCTGCACTTGATGCGGTGTTATTCCTGACACCACGTAATTCACAAGTCGACGTGGTGCAATCTGTTGGGCGTGTGATGCGCCTTGCTGAAGGAAAAAAACGCGGTTATGTAATTTTACCTGTCGTTATTCCTCCGAATGTAGATGCCAATAAAGCCCTTGATGATAACCAAACTTATAAAGTCGTTTGGCAAGTGCTGAATGCACTACGTTCGCACGATGACCGCTTTGATGCCATGATCAATAAGATGGACTTAACGGGTATTGATCGCTCGAAAATGGAAGTAATTGCCATTACTGACAAAGTAACCGCGAAAGCGAAGAAGAAAGCTGCGGGTAAAGGTGGTACAACGATTGGTACAGCAAAGAAAAAGACCAAGAAAGAAGAATTGGAGGATGCGCAAAATTCATTCAGTTTTGAATCAGGTGAGATTGAGCGAGCTATTGTTGCAAAAGTGGTTCAGAAGGTCGGTAACCGCCATCATTGGGAAGATTGGGCAAATGACATTGCCAAGATTGCACAGACCCACATTAAGCTCATTACAGATATTCTTGCACGTTCTGAATGCGAAAAAGAACGCGCCGTTTTTGAAGAATTTGCACATGAGATTCGTGATGACCTGAACAATGCGGTATCGGATGCTGAAATCATTGAGATGTTGGCACAGCACTTGATTACCAAACCTGTCTTTGATGCCTTGTTCGACGAGTACAGCTTCGCAGCTAATAACCCGATGGCAGTTGCCATGCAGAAGGTTTTGGATGTATTAGATCAGCACCAACTCGACAGCGAAACTGAAGCATTACAACGCTTCTATGACAGCGTGAAGCTACGTGCATCGGGTATTGATAGTGCGGAAGGCAAACAGAAGATTATTGTTGAGTTATATGACAAGTTCTTCCGTAATGCCTTCCCGCGTATGACCGAGCGTCTAGGCATCGTATATACGCCTGTTGAAGTGGTGGACTTCATCATTCAAAGCGTTAACGATGTACTTCAACAAGAGTTCGGGAAGAGCTTTGCTGATGAAGGTGTACACGTTCTAGACCCATTTACGGGTACGGGGACGTTCATTTCTCGCTTGTTGCAAAGTGGTTTAATTCCACCGAAGAAGTTGACCTACAAGTACAAGAATGAGATTCATGCCAACGAGCTTGTGTTGCTCGCTTATTACATTGCAGCCATTAATATTGAAGCGGTCTACCATCACGAGATCATTGATGATTACACGCCATTTGAAGGGATTTGTTTAACTGATACGTTCCAAATGTATGAGAAAGAGGATTTAGTTGATCAGGTTCTTGTGGATAATAGCGCACGACGTAAACGTCAGAAAGCACTCGATATTCAAGTGATTATTGGAAATCCACCATATTCATCTGGGCAAGATGCTGCAAATGACAATAATGCGAACGTGAAATATCCTGTGTTAGATGAAAAAATTCGAATTACTTACGCAAAAGACACTAAAGCAACAAATATTAATGGATTATATGACTCTTATATAAGAGCAATAAGATGGGCATCAGACCGTATTAAAGATAGTGGTGTGATTGGTTTTGTGACTAATGCCAATTTTATTGATTCGAATACCGCAGACGGATTGCGAAGATGCTTAGTTGATGAATTTAGCAGTCTTTATATCTTTCATTTGCGTGGTAATCAACGCACGTCAGGTGAGCGATCTCGCAAAGAGGGGGGAAAAATTTTTGGTAGTGGAAGCCGTGCTCCAATTGCCATATCAATTCTAGTTAAAAATCCTAAAGCTGTGGATCAAGGGAAGTTATATTATAGTGATATTGGTGACTATCTTAGCCGAGAAGAAAAACTTCAAAAAATTTCTGAGTTTAAGAGCTTACAAGGGATTAGTGCAGCTAGTGGTTGGATGGCAATTACGCCTAACGAGCACGGCGATTGGATTAATCAACGAGATGACTCTTTTAATAATCATATCTCGATTGGTGATAAAAAGAATAAGTTAAGCAGTTCAGTTTTTAAAGTCTACTCGGGTGGGGTGAAAACGAATAGAGATGCGTGGTGTTATAACGCCTCTAAACAAAAATTAATTGAAAATATTAAAGATTCTATTAATTTCTATAATGCAGAAGTGGAGAGGTCTTTTTCTTTAGCTGATAGAAAAGCACTTAAAGCTGAAAAATTTGTAGAATTTAATTCGAAAAAGTTTTCATGGGATAGAGCGAACAAATGGGATTTAGAAAAGGGTAAGTATTATAGTTTTGAACTTGATGCTGTATATACAGCGAGCTATAGACCTTTTTATAAGTCAAATATATATTTTCATAAAAATATGAATAATATGGTTTATTTGATGCCAAAAATATTCCCTACGTCTAAAACTACCAATTTGGTTATCGCTTTAAATGGAGTTGGTGCGCAAAAAGATTTCTCGACTGTAATAAGCTCATGTTTACCGGATTTACATTTAATGCAGACAGGGCAATGTTTTCCTTTATATGTCTATGAAGAAGTGATCCAAGATAAAAGTGTAGGTTCAGGTGATTTATTCGATGAATCGCTCGATTTAACCGTGACTGAAACAAAGTACGAGCGTAAAGACGGCATAAGTGACGAAGGCTTACAGCACTTCCAAGCTGCGTATCCTAACGAACAGATCACGAAGGAAGACATCTTCTATTACACTTACGGTTTACTGCACAGTGAAGAATACCGTACACGCTATGCGGACAACCTCACCAAAGAGTTGCCACGTATTCCATGTGTGAAGAAAGCTGAGGACTTTTGGGCATTCTCTAAAGCAGGTCGTGAGCTTGCACATTGGCATTTGAACTACGAAACCATTGAGCCGTACAAGGCGACATTGGATACAGGTAGCACGGCGTACAATCAATTGACCGCTGAAGACTTCTATGTCGAAAAGATGAAGTTTGCTAAGAAGGGTGAAAAAGGTACGGTCGTTTACAACAAGCGTATCACGATCAAGGATATCCCATTAGAAGCGTATGACTACGTGGTGAATGGTAAGCCTGCCCTTGAGTGGGTTATGGAGCGTCAGGGCGTTTCTACACACAAGGATAGCGGTATCGTAAATGATGCAAACGATTGGGCAATTGAAACAATGAACAACCCAGCTTACCCGCTTGAATTGTTCTTGCGTGTTATTACGGTTAGCCTTGAAACGATGAAGATTGTGAAGTCGTTGCCTAAATTGGATATTTAACTTCTATATGGCAGGTAATTATCTGCCATTTTTTTATTTTTTTGAGGGTATTTAATTAATGGATGTTTCTCCAGATAAACAAAACATTGACACTTTATTTTCAAATACGCAGTACAACATTGATTTTTATCAAAGAGATTATAAATGGGGTTCTGAGCCAGTAAATAGGTTGTTGGATGATGTGTTTTATAAATTTAACGAAGTTTATTCGGCTAATTCAGATTTACCACCTGAACCAAAGGTGATAGATACTAAATATCCTTGGTATTACCTCAATACTTATGTGACCAACACTATTGATGGTGAAGTGTATGTTGTAGATGGTCAGCAACGTCTTACAACCATTACTTTAATTATTATTAATATGTACCGTAGATTGGTAGATAACAAAAGTAAATTAAGTAAATGGGTTGATGCAAAAATTTGTGGACAGGTTGGTTTTGAAAATACCTTTTGGATGAATCATAAGGGGCATCTAAAGACTCTAGATGCACTTTACTCAGGTGATCCAGATACAGCACCAATAGACTCGGGTCTTACTGCACTCAATATGGTAAAAAACTACAAAGTTATATCTGAATGGTTTGATACATATATTGGTGATAACCACCATAAGTTGGAAACTTTTGTATTTTACTTTTTAAGACGATTAGTGCTAATCAATCTTTCAGTAGAGCAGACAGATGTTCCTATGGTTTTTGAGGTTATCAATGATAGGGGCGTAAAACTCAAGCCTTATGAGATTCTTAAAGGGAAACTATTAGGACAGATTGATAAATTACTCTTAGAAAGTAAAAATTATAATGAGCTTTGGGAAACTAGCCTAAAAAAAATTAACAAGTTTAGCGAGGATGAGGCGGATAGATTCTTCAGATTCTATTTGAAATCTAAATTTGCTGACACGAGAGCCGAGGGGCAAAAGTTTGATGGTGACTACCATAGAATCATTTTCTCATCGAGTTTTCAAAGTAAATTATGCTTAGATCACAATCCTAAGGGGGTTGTGGATTTTTTAGATGCAGACTTTACTTACTATTCTAAAGTTTATGCCAATCTTTTAAATAAATTATCAAATGATTCAAATTCTTATTTTACTTTCAACTCTTTGAATGATTTAGATGGCAGCCTTTTGTTAGGATTGTCAGTTTGTAGCATTGATGATCCGAAAGAAGATGAGAAGTTAAACAATATAGCTAAAGAGATAGATCGGTTTTTTGCTCTTTTACAACTTCAGAATTGCTATGAAAGTAATGCTTTTCAAGAATCTCTTTACCGCATTTCAAGTGAAATACGTGAGCAGGATTTGTCTATCATACGTTCTGTATTTGATAACGAACTCAAGTCTCAAATAGAGAAAAAGAGACAGGTTCAACCTGAGAATCCTTTTGATTATTCGTTGTTTAAAAATACTGGTGATAATTTAAATGCTAGATTCAAGAGATATTTTTTTGCTAGGGTTGAAGGTTTTTTAGCAAAGAATCTGAATGTGGAGATGAGACATTCATACCAACCTTTAGTTTCAAACACGGGCTCAGTTAACGGTTTTCATATAGAACATATACTTTCAAGGAATGCAGAAAGCCTAGCGTTATTTGATAACCAAGAAGACTTATTCGTGAATGAGCGAAATCGTCTAGGTGGTATCTTATTGTTAAAAGGTAAGGATAATATCTCGAGCAATAATGAAACTTATGACGAGAAGTTGAAGACATACTCAGGTACGCTTTTATGGAATGAAACTTTACGAGAAGATTTTTATAAATCAAATCTAGACTTTAAAGCGTTTAGAGAAAAATTCGATCTCAATGAGTTAGAAAGTATCAATGTATTTGACCGTGATGCTTTAGAAACTAGGCAGAAAATTTTATTTAAAATGGCTACACATATTTGGTCTTAAGTTGACTTATTTTAAGAGGTTTTAATGTTGGAATGGCTATGAATATTCCTGAATGGCTTGAGGTGAGCTAGCAACGAGCAGTTGAAAATGGCTATGAGCCTTTTGAAGATACTGAAGCATACGGTGGAGAAGTTTTTGTTAAAGATGATCGTAAATGGATTCTCTCAATAGGTCGCTTGAAGCATAAATTAGGTGTAATGACCGATGATGAATTAGAGGGACTAGGGTATCCGGTAACTGATTACAACTGTTTTAACTCGGATGAAAAGGAGTTCTCACGGAATATTCTAATGAATACGGTCAATGCTGAACTGTTAGAAATTTTTGGCGATTGTGCTCCTGATGCGAATGGAGCTATTTATCTTGGAGATGGAATTTATATGGATGATGAAGGGAATACATTTGGAGTCTGGAATCGTTAGCCTCTCGAATTATTGCTCAATAGCTTCTATAAGATATACATAACCTAGACGAGTTCAATTTCGATTGTTAGAATTGAACTCGATAAATAGGCTTTTAAGTTACTGATATATTAAGTAATTGGCATCTTGTATGGTGTTATGTATGGCTGATTTTTATAAAAATTTAAAATTTATATAAATCAAGATATTAAGCTGTTAATTCAGTAGACGCCACCCCAAAATTCTTTTCGAAGTAATCCATCGGAATCTAAAAAAGACTTTAAACTCAATGTTTAAGGGCTTTTTTATTGGCTGTATTGTCCGATGCTGTCCTAAGCGATTTGACCCTATTTTTGCTCTGTGTGGGTAAAAATTGGCAAAATTTACCCAGAAATTAACACAACAAATTCTGGTTAAAGATATGTCACTCACAGATGCAGAATGTAGAAAAGCTCAACCGAAAGACACGCAATATCGTCTATCAGATTCACATGGTTTATTGCTGATTATTACAACTAAAGGTCAGAAGTATTGGAATGTCCGCTATATCGTTCATGGGCAGCGTCAATCTGAGTCATTGGGACCATACCCAGTACTTAGTTTGAAAAAAGCTAGAGAAATAGCTTATGAACTTAAATATAAATATTCTAAAGCTGAACAATTAGATGAGCTTAAACCATTATTTCGTGAAGTAGGTGAAGATTGGTTTAATAACCAAAAAGATAGGTGGTCGCATAAACATATTTTGAATGTTCGAGTATCTCTGGATGAAGTGTATCTTTCATTAGAAAATAAGTGTATTAATCTGATTCAATCACCTGAAATTTTGCAGAACATAAAAAAATTGAGGCAAGAGGCTCACTTGAAGTATTGTTGAAGTGAGAATTTTTATACCAAATAGCGATAAAGGTGATTTCTGAGATACTCAGTTATGCCGTTTGGATTCTTAAATAGTGATTACTTTGCTTGAGGAATTTCCAGTAGGTTGCTTCAAATTTAAGACAGAAATCATCAATTACACAGAATAATTAAGTACTATTGAACATCAGGACTAGAGTTGTAAGTTTGGTGTGGTAACTCAACTGATGGCTCTAGTTCTCCTATTTTTCAAGTTAATTTATTATCTGCTATTGGGGTTACTTATAGCTAAGTGAAAAAATAGTTGAGATAATCTTTTATAAACGGTAAAAGGGCTTTTTCTAATCATTACTAATTATTGAAAATGAAAGCTCCTTTTTACGATTTACGGGTTTGTTAAGACTAAAAAAGTATTTTATGGTTCTGTATGGATTTTGATTAATCTAAAGTAAATATGAGTTAATTTTATGTTGCAATCACAATTAAGATTCCACCTTATCCTCATGGGTACTTTAGCTTTATCAGGATGCGTAGATGAAAATGGAAATGTTAGTGTTGGAGTGAGTCTGGGGGGAACTGGGACTGGTAGTGGAATTCCGATCGGAACTCCAAACCCCACTCCAAATCCTCGACCAGATGTTGAACCAGATAGAATGGAAGATGATGCAGAATATGCTGTTGCTTATCCAGATCCTGTGGTGCAAAACTGTTATGGGGTTGAAAGAACGATACAGTTTATAGAACACTATAACGAAACCCCTGTTTTTGCTGGTGATAGGCAAGATTTGTTTGGGGTGAATAGCAAAACCTTACCGCCAATCAAATTTAAATTACGAGTGACTATAAAAAATACATTACCAACACGAGTCTATGAATATATCGATAGTTGTAAGGCTGCTTTTCAGCTAAGTGGTAGTAAAACAGTAAAAACCACACAAAGCGATTATTGTCTCAATGATGAAACGGTAAATGTATATCAGCCTAATGAGGAAAGAACATATTATTATGCTTTTAATTTACCGAATATTTTACAGACATGGACGGCAAGTTATCATGCAGAATATTCAACCGCTTTTTATTCAGATTCAGTACAACGAAATCAGTGTGAAACGTTAAGTACACAGTTGGTTGTAGATCCATATCCATCGTCAATGGATGGGGCTCCACCTGATAAAGATTCAGGAACAGCAAGTGTTAATACTGGATCGCAAAACTCTAATACTGATGACTCATCACAAAGTGGGTCTGATGAAAGTCCTATTTTTGGTGGGTTTGGCTTAGGTGATGAACTTTAGTTAAATTTCAGAAGACATAAAACTCTTAGAGATCATTTGTGTGATTCATAGACATCCTTTCAACATAATTGGTGTCTTTGAACAAAGAAATACAACAACGATTCTTATGGGGTGAGTTATTTGAAGAAACCAATGATGCTGGTCTAGTCTGTCGGAGATGTGGTATTTCTAGACTAACGTTACGCAAGTGGTGGAAACGATATTCTGAGCAAGGTATTGATGGATTAAGTAGTCAGAAAAAACGTTCGTTAAAATCTCAAAATACTAAAGTCAATGCTGAGCTAGAAGTATTAATATTGGAAATGTACTCGGCTTGAAATCTGGGGGGCGACGTTTGCAAATAGAATTGATGAGACTGCATGGAGTTTCGCTGTCCTTAGCGACTATTCATAAAGTGTTATCCACCCATCAATTCAAATCGATTAAAAAAACTCCGTCATAAAGTTGATTTCATTCGTTATGGACGCCCTCTACTAGGTGATAAAATTCAAATGGATACCTGTAAATTGGGTCTGTCTATCAGTACACATCGATTGATAACTGCACACAATATCGTGTTTTAAGGATATATAAACGTCGAACAGCAGCGAATACTCTCGACTTTTTAGACTGTGTAATTGAAGAAATGCCTTTCCCTATACCACGAATACAGACCGACCGTGGGCGGGAAATTTTTGCTGAAAAAGTACAAAAAAATTGATGCAACATGGAATCAAATTTAGGTCAAATAAACCAAACTCTCCTCATTTAAATGGGAAGGTAGAGCATTCACAAAAGACCGATAAATCTGAGTTCTACGCAACCATAGATATAAATTCTGAAGATATCCAAGACAAACTAGCAGAATGGCAGAATTACTATAACTGGATGAGGCCGCATTCAGCTTTGAAAGGTAAAACACCGATGGAAAGGTACTTTGGAATTAAGTGAAGAAACTCTTTTCTCAGATGAAGTCCAAAAGTAATAAGACCCATCAAATGAACGAATTCAACATGCCAATTATAAGATGGATTTTTAGAGATCGCTAGATTGAAAACGATCTCTATGAATCACACAGTTTCGAAAAGCTTCTTTGAATCGATATATTTTATCTGAAGATTATGCACGATAGCTCTGAAATATACGGTATAAATATCAATCAAAAAAAGGATCATTTTTTGATTTATGAAAGAGATCTTATAATATATTGACTTTATGTTGAGATTGTACATATTAAGATCAGTACACCATTTCAAATCCGAACATAGGATTTGAACAAGATTTTAAAGTGATATAAAGTAGAAAGGCTTAAACTGTATGGGTTTAAGCCTTTTTTATGCCTGTATATGAATGAGCTTATAGCTTGTTGCTATGAATGGGGGCGTGTATAGTTTGAGTCAGTGAAAAGTCACCATAAAAGACATGCGATGAAAAAACATAGGTTCTTAAACTTCTTGGAATAAAATTATATTATAAATACGTCTCATTTACATAGAAATGTGAAATAAGTCAATGTTTAATAATGAAAATATTAAAATTATTTTCTACTCAGGGACGGTTTTGTTATCATCATTTTGATTTTTATGTTTAATTGTTTGTAAATAAATAGTGGTATATGACAAAAAATGCCTTTGAAGACCATAATTTAGACGAAACTAAATTAGCAGGTTATTTGCCACAGAACACAGAGTCAACTTTAGAGTATTCTCTTAAAGTTATGTCTGAGCTTGTTCATTGGTTGGTGAAATCAGGTGTGGGTCATGCAGAATTTTCTGCTTCTTTACGGGTACTTTTCTATAATGAATCAATAAAAGAACTTGATTTTTTAGATCAAAAAAAAACGGACTCGTCTATTAGTTTGTTAGCTGGGCTGAATAGACGTGATGTAAGCAGTTTTCGTATAGAAAATGGTGGGCATCATAAGGTTATTCAAAGCTTTACGGATACGTTGCCTATAAGTGTTCCTGCTCGGGTAATTGGTTTGTGGGTATATAAAAAGTTACCTAAAGTATTGAGTATTGTGGGTGCTGAAAATAGTTTCGAGTATTTAGTTAGACAAATATCTACTGAGAAACATCCACGTTCAATTTTGTCAGAATTGAAAAGGCTTGGCTTAGTGAGCGAGGCGAATGGAAATGTGATTTTACATCAAGAAAGTTTTACTCCTCTACCAGAAGCGAATGCTACCAAACAAATTTTTGCTGAAAATGTGGCAGATCATATTGCAGCGGGGGTGAATAACTTAACACAGCATAACAATCTCTTTTTAGAGCAAGCTCTTTTTGCAAATGAATTATCTGAGGAATCTATTGATTACCTCAAAGAAAAGACTGCGGAATTATGGGAAAAATTTTCTAAATCTATCCTAGCGGAAGCTATTCAGCGTTGCAAAATAGATGAAGGAAGATTAAATGCAAATCATCGATTTCGGGTTGGTATTTACCAATATGATGAAAAAGATTCTTCGATAAATGAGCTTTAAAGTAACGCACATAAATTATTTAAGCTATAAAGGCTATTCCTTCTAAATTTATATTTTAATATCAATTGTTTATTGAGAATCTGTATTGTTTTTGATTCAGGAACTTCTTGGACTTGATATACATATCTGACTTTTTATTCCAATTTATTCATAAATTTCTTATCTGTATAAAAATAAAATACTGCATTTTATTACCTTAAAAATTTGAAATGGAAAAGTTTCTAAGCTACGGCAGATAAACCCTCAAATTGATAATTTTACTTTCTATAGCATTTACTTATTTAACAATCGGAAGAAGCTTGTTTGTTGTTTATTATAAAATGTGTAAAATGCACATTTTATAATTAGAGCTATAGCATTAAAAGTGGTTCAACTGCTTTAAGTGCCCTGGGTGGGGGAAAAATGTTGAGTTTAAAAATCTATAAATTCCTAGTCTTTTTGAAAAAAAAACAATCATTTAAACTCACAAGTGGTGGTGCTGGATTAGGGGGAACTGGTACGGGAACGGGAACAGAAACGGATAAAGATCAAAAACCAGAAAAATCCGAACTAATAACTGATTCCTCTAAGAGTCGAAAACTTTAATAGCGTAACGTTTGATTCCAATTATGAAGAATTTCTAAAACAACAATATCAAGCAGCTAATATATGATGAAAAAAATGTGCAATTTGCACATTTTTTAATTAAAATATGTTAAAACCGACAATAGTGTGAATTGTTTCACATAATTTAAGAATTCTTATGTTCATTGTTTAGGTGTTGTGGAGGGTTGTTAATGTACAAATTTTCATTATGGATAACTTCGATATCGCTGGGGTTAACGGCTTGTGTATCAAATCACTATACACATCCATCAGATTTACGTTTTCAAGATAAAAAAGCAGAAAATAATCAAACGGTAATTGTAAAAAGAGACGGGGTGTTATGTGCTGAAGATACTGAGAAGTCTCAAAACTGCCCAATTGAGTTTTATATAGATAGCGTCAAAGCTGGAAATTTTTATATAAATAATTCAGCTAATTACCAATTAAAATCAGAATCTTATAATTTTAAGGTTAAGAATTGCACAGAAGCATCATGTCAAAGTTGTGATGTCGATTTGGCTGTTGGTCAGTTGAGTAGTAATGAATTTGTGTTGTCGGTAGACAATGTTGGAAAACCATTTATTTCAAATAATGGAACTCCTCTGGTTTGTAAAACACCAGCAAAAGCAGCTAAAAGCATCACTGAAAAAACATTAACTCTAGATTTAGCTGCTGACACTTTATTTAAATTTAACGGTTCTTCTTTAAATGACTTACTTCCGAAAGGTCGCCAAGAAGTTTTAAACGTAGCTTCTCAAATTTCAAATAATTTTGTTTCTGTGAGTCAAATTAAGTTGAAAGGTCATACAGACCGTTTGGGTAGTGATAGTTATAACTTGCAATTAGGTCAAAATCGGGCAAATACCGTACGGAATTTGTTAGTTCAAAACGGTGTAGCTGGAAATATTATTTCGGCAGAGAGCGCTGGTAAACACCAACCCGTCACGAATGGTTGTTTTGATGTAAAACAACGTGAAGAGCTAAAAACTTGTTTACAGCCAGACCGTCGTGTGAGTGTGGAAATCACAGGCATTACTAAGTAATTGAATCATTAGAATATAAGTAAATATAATTTTAGGTGAAGCATGACTAAGTTTATTGTAATAGAAAAAGATTCTTTAAATAAAGCAACGATTGATACAGCACATATTAGCTTAAATGAAGCATCTATTGTTCATACTAAAATGAGCCGCGATGATGTAGCTGAGTTTGTACGCGATGGAAATAATTTAGTACTTAAGCTTAAAAATGGAGAAACTATTGTTATAGAAGGTTTTTTTATAACATATGACGACGTTTCTTCTGACTTGGTTTTTGAAGAAGATGGATGTGTTCTCTATTGGTTTGATGGGGCTTCGGGTTTTAATCATATTCCCGGTTTAGAAGTTTTATTACCAGAAGCTGGTAGTAAGCTCATAGGACTCTTGCCATGGCTAGTTGGTGCTGGAGTTATAGGTGGTGTAATTGCTGCTACAAATGATGATGATAAAAAAGAGAACATTCCTAACGGTACAAACAAAATTGGAGTAGAAACAAACGGTGCTATCACAGGTCAAACAGAGAATGTACCTGAAGGGACTGAGGTCAAGATTACTATTACGGGGCAAGACAAAGATGGCAAGTTAATTACTCATGAAGAAACTGTTAAGGTAGATAAAGATGGGAGTTATACAACAGACGTGCCACCGGACTTTGCAGATGGTGAGCTTAAAGTAAAATCTGAAGTTATTGATCGTAATGGTAATACGGTAAAAGCAGAGGATAGTCTTGAAAAGACAGATCATGACAATAATCCGGGTACCCCAGATCAAGGTGGTTTAGATCGCGTTGATAGTGCAATTACCGTAGATATCGTAGAAAGCGGTGTGATCACGGGGACCACCACCGATGTTGCTCCAGGTAGCAACGTTGTATTGACCATCACCGGTAAAGATGCCAACGGCAATCCAGTAACCGTGAGTAAAACCGTGACCACGGATGCTTCAGGCCACTACAACAGTGCCTTGACGCCAGCCGATGGCATTGTGGATGGTTCAGCGGTCACAGTCATTGCGAATACTACCGATCGTAATGGTCAAGCTGTTGGTCCAGCGACAGATAGCATTGCTGCACAAGGTAACAACGACAACGATCCAGACACGCCAGAAGACACAGGTCTTGATCTGGTGGCAGGTGCTATCACCGTAGATATCGTAGAAAGCGGTGTGATCACGGGGGCCACCACCGATGTTGCTCCAGGTAGCAACGTTGTGTTGACCATCACTGGTAAAGATGCCAACGGTAACAACGTTACAGTCACGAAGACCGTGACCACGGATGCTTCAGGCCACTACAACAGTGCCTTGACGCCAGCCGATGGCATTGTGGATGGTTCAAGTGTGACGGTTGTGGCGAAGACCACAGACCGCAATGGTCAAGCTGTTGGTCCAGCGACCGACAGCATTGCTGCGCAAGGGGAAACTCATCCAGAAGACACAGGTCTTGATCTGGTGACGGGTGCAATTACCGTAGATATCGTAGAAAGCGGTGTGATCACGGGAACCACCACCGATGTCGCCTCAGGTAGCAACGTTGTGTTGACCATCAGCGGTAAAGATGCCAACGGTAACAACGTTACAGTCACGAAGACCGTGACCACGGATGCTTCAGGCCACTACAACAGTGCCTTGACGCCAGCCGATGGCATTGTGGATGGTTCAGCGGTCACAGTCATTGCGAATACTACCGATCGTAATGGTCAAGCTGTTGGCCCAGCGACCGACAGCATTGCTGCACAAGGTAACAACGACAACAATCCAGACACGCCAGAAGACACAGGTCTTGATCTGGTGGCAGGTGCTATCACCGTAGATATCGTAGAAAGCGGTGTGATCACGGGGACCACCACCGATGTTGCTCCAGGTAGCAACGTTGTATTGACCATCACCGGTAAAGATGCCAACGGCAATCCAGTAACCGTGAGTAAAACCGTGACCACGGATGCTTCAGGCCACTACAACAGTGCCTTGACGCCAGCCGATGGCATTGTGGATGGTTCAGCGGTCACAGTCATTGCGAATACTACCGATCGTAATGGTCAAGCTGTTGGTCCAGCGACCGACAGCATTGCCGCACAAGGTAACAACGACAACAATCCAGACACGCCAGAAGACACAGGTCTTGATCTGGTGGCAGGTGCTATTACCGTAGATATCGTAGAAAGCGGTGTGATCACGGGGACCACCACCGATGTTGCTCCAGGTAGCAACGTTGTGTTGACCATCACTGGTAAAGATGCCAACGGTAACAACGTTACAGTCACGAAGACCGTGACCACGGATGCTTCAGGCCACTACAACAGTGCCTTGACGCCAGCCGATGGCATTGTGGATGGTTCAGCGGTCACAGTCATTGCGAATACTACCGATCGTAATGGTCAAGCTGTTGGTCCAGCGACAGATAGCATTGCTGCGCAAGGTAACAATGACAACGATCCAAGTACTCCAGAAGACACAGGTCTTGATCTGGTGACGGGTGCAATTACCGTAGATATCGTAGAAAGCGGTGTGATCACGGGAACCACCACCGATGTCGCCTCAGGTAGCAACGTTGTGTTGACCATCAGCGGTAAAGATGCCAACGGTAACAACGTTACAGTCACGAAGACCGTGACCACGGATGCTTCAGGCCACTACAACAGTGCCTTGACGCCAGCCGATGGCATTGTGGATGGTTCAGCGGTCACAGTCATTGCGAATACTACCGATCGTAATGGTCAAGCTGTTGGCCCAGCGACCGACAGCATTGCTGCACAAGGTAACAACGACAACGATCCAGACACGCCAGAAGACACAGGTCTTGATCTGGTGGCAGGTGCTATCACCGTAGATATCGTAGAAAGCGGTGTGATCACGGGGACCACCACCGATGTTGCTCCAGGTAGCAACGTTGTATTGACCATCACCGGTAAAGATGCCAACGGCAATCCAGTAACCGTGAGTAAAACCGTGACCACGGATGCTTCAGGCCACTACAACAGTGCCTTGACGCCAGCCGATGGCATTGTGGATGGTTCAAGTGTGACGGTTGTAGTAACGACCACAGACCGCAATGGTCAAGCTGTTGGTCCAGCGACCGACAGCATTGCCGCACAAGGTAACAACGACAACAATCCAGACACGCCAGAAGACACAGGTCTTGATCTGGTGGCAGGTGCTATTACCGTAGATATCGTAGAAAGCGGTGTGATCACGGGGACCACCACCGATGTTGCGCCAGGTAGCAACGTTGTATTGACCATCACTGGTAAAGATGCCAACGGTAACAACGTTACAGTCACGAAGACCGTGACCACGGATGCTTCAGGCCACTACAACAGTGCCTTGACGCCAGCCGATGGCATTGTGGATGGTTCAGCGGTCACAGTCATTGCGAATACTACCGATCGTAATGGTCAAGCTGTTGGTCCAGCGACAGATAGCATTGCTGCGCAAGGTAACAACGACAACGATCCAAGTACTCCAGAAGACACAGGTCTTGATCTGGTGACGGGTGCAATTACCGTAGATATCGTAGAAAGCGGTGTGATCACGGGAACCACCACCGATGTCGCCTCAGGTAGCAACGTTGTGTTGACCATCAGCGGTAAAGATGCCAACGGTAACAACGTTACAGTCACGAAGACCGTGACCACGGATGCTTCAGGCCACTACAACAGTGCCTTGACGCCAGCCGATGGCATTGTGGATGGTTCAAGTGTGACGGTTGTAGCAACGACCACAGACCGTAATGGTCAAGCTGTTGGTCCAGCGACAGACAGCATTGCTGCGCAAGGTAACAACGACAACAATCCAGACACGCCAGAAGACACAGGTCTTGATCTGGTGGCAGGTGCTATCACCGTAGATATCGTAGAAAGCGGTGTGATCACGGGGACCACCACCGATGTTGCTCCAGGTAGCAACGTTGTGTTGACCATCACTGGTAAAGATGCCAACGGTAACAACGTTACAGTCACGAAGACCGTGACCACGGATGCTTCAGGCCACTACAACAGTGCCTTGACGCCAGCCGATGGCATTGTGGATGGTTCAGCGGTCACAGTCATTGCGAATACTACCGATCGTAATGGTCAAGCTGTTGGTCCAGCGACAGATAGCATTGCTGCACAAGGTAACAACGACAACGATCCAGACACGCCAGAAGACACAGGTCTTGATCTGGTGGCAGGTGCTATCACCGTAGATATCGTAGAAAGCGGTGTGATCACGGGGACCACCACCGATGTTGCTCCAGGTAGCAACGTTGTATTGACCATCACCGGTAAAGATGCCAACGGCAATCCAGTAACCGTGAGTAAAACCGTGACCACGGATGCTTCAGGCCACTACAACAGTGCCTTGACGCCAGCCGATGGCATTGTGGATGGTTCAAGTGTGACGGTTGTAGCAACGACCACAGACCGCAATGGTCAAGCTGTTGGTCCAGCGACAGACAGCATTGCTGCGCAAGGTAACAACGACAACAATCCAGACACGCCAGAAGACACAGGTCTTGATCTGGTGGCAGGTGCTATCACCGTAGATATCGTAGAAAGCGGTGTGATCACGGGGACCACCACCGATGTTGCTCCAGGTAGCAACGTTGTGTTGACCATCACTGGTAAAGATGCCAACGGTAACAACGTTACAGTCACGAAGACCGTGACCACGGATGCTTCAGGCCACTACAACAGTGCCTTGACGCCAGCCGATGGCATTGTGGATGGTTCAGCGGTCACAGTCATTGCGAATACTACCGATCGTAATGGTCAAGCTGTTGGTCCAGCGACAGATAGCATTGCTGCACAAGGTAACAACGACAACGATCCAGACACGCCAGAAGACACAGGTCTTGATCTGGTGGCAGGTGCTATCACCGTAGATATCGTAGAAAGCGGTGTGATCACGGGGGCCACCACCGATGTTGCTCCAGGTAGCAACGTTGTGTTGACCATCACTGGTAAAGATGCCAACGGTAACAACGTTACAGTCACGAAGACCGTGACCACGGATGCTTCAGGCCACTACAACAGTGCCTTGACGCCAGCCGATGGCATTGTGGATGGTTCAAGTGTGACGGTTGTGGCGAAGACCACAGACCGCAATGGTCAAGCTGTTGGTCCAGCGACCGACAGCATTGCTGCGCAAGGGGAAACTCATCCAGAAGACACAGGTCTTGATCTGGTGACGGGTGCAATTACCGTAGATATCGTAGAAAGCGGTGTGATCACGGGAACCACCACCGATGTCGCCTCAGGTAGCAACGTTGTGTTGACCATCAGCGGTAAAGATGCCAACGGTAACAACGTTACAGTCACGAAGACCGTGACCACGGATGCTTCAGGCCACTACAACAGTGCCTTGACGCCAGCCGATGGCATTGTGGATGGTTCAGCGGTCACAGTCATTGCGAATACTACCGATCGTAATGGTCAAGCTGTTGGCCCAGCGACCGACAGCATTGCTGCACAAGGTAACAACGACAACAATCCAGACACGCCAGAAGACACAGGTCTTGATCTGGTGGCAGGTGCTATCACCGTAGATATCGTAGAAAGCGGTGTGATCACGGGGACCACCACCGATGTTGCTCCAGGTAGCAACGTTGTATTGACCATCACCGGTAAAGATGCCAACGGCAATCCAGTAACCGTGAGTAAAACCGTGACCACGGATGCTTCAGGCCACTACAACAGTGCCTTGACGCCAGCCGATGGCATTGTGGATGGTTCAGCGGTCACAGTCATTGCGAATACTACCGATCGTAATGGTCAAGCTGTTGGTCCAGCGACCGACAGCATTGCCGCACAAGGTAACAACGACAACAATCCAGACACGCCAGAAGACACAGGTCTTGATCTGGTGGCAGGTGCTATTACCGTAGATATCGTAGAAAGCGGTGTGATCACGGGGACCACCACCGATGTTGCTCCAGGTAGCAACGTTGTGTTGACCATCACTGGTAAAGATGCCAACGGTAACAACGTTACAGTCACGAAGACCGTGACCACGGATGCTTCAGGCCACTACAACAGTGCCTTGACGCCAGCCGATGGCATTGTGGATGGTTCAGCGGTCACAGTCATTGCGAATACTACCGATCGTAATGGTCAAGCTGTTGGTCCAGCGACAGATAGCATTGCTGCGCAAGGTAACAATGACAACGATCCAAGTACTCCAGAAGACACAGGTCTTGATCTGGTGACGGGTGCAATTACCGTAGATATCGTAGAAAGCGGTGTGATCACGGGAACCACCACCGATGTCGCCTCAGGTAGCAACGTTGTGTTGACCATCAGCGGTAAAGATGCCAACGGTAACAACGTTACAGTCACGAAGACCGTGACCACGGATGCTTCAGGCCACTACAACAGTGCCTTGACGCCAGCCGATGGCATTGTGGATGGTTCAAGTGTGACGGTTGTGGCAACGACCACAGACCGCAATGGTCAAGCTGTTGGTCCAGCGACCGACAGCATTGCTGCGCAAGGGGAAACTCATCCAGAAGACACAGGTCTTGATCTGGTGACGGGTGCAATTACCGTAGATATCGTAGAAAGCGGTGTGATCACGGGGACCACCACCGATGTCGCGCCAGGTAGCAACGTTGTGTTGACCATCACTGGTAAAGATGCCAACGGCAATCCAGTAACGGTGAACAAAACCGTGACCACGGATGCTTCAGGCCACTACAACAGTGCCTTGACGCCAGCTGATGGCATTGTGGATGGTTCAAGTGTGACGGTTGTGGCGAAGACCACAGACCGCAATGGTCATGCTGTTGGTCCAGCGACCGATAGCATTGCTGCGCAAGGTAACAACGACAACGATCCAAGTACTCCAGAAGACACAGGTCTTGATCTGGTGACGGGTGCAATTACCGTAGATATCGTAGAAAGCGGTGTGATCACGGGGACCACCACCGATGTCGCGCCAGGTAGCAATGTTGTATTGACCATCACCGGTAAAGATGCCAACGGCAATCCAGTAACCGTGAACAAAACCGTGACCACGGATGCTTCAGGCCACTACAACAGTGCCTTGACGCCAGCCGATGGCATTGTGGATGGTTCAAGTGTGACGGTTGTGGCAACGACCACAGACCGCAATGGTCAAGCTGTTGGTCCAGCGACTGATAGCATTGCTGCGCAAGGTAACAACGACAATGATCCAAGTACTCCAGAAGACACAGGTCTTGATCTGGTGGCGGGTGCAATTACCGTAGATATCGTTGATACCGACAGTACATTAATTAAGGGTTCCACAGTAGATGTTGAACCTAATAGTAATGTGACATTGGAAATTACAAGTATTGATGAAAATGGTGAAACTCTTAAATTCACTAAAACAGTGCTAACAGATGCTGATGGCAATTATAGTTACACTCTTAATTCTGCAGAAGGTAATGCTACTGAAGTTATTGCAAAAGTAGATGATCGAAATGGAATGTTACATCAGGATAATGATCAATTAGAGGCAGTCGTTAAAGCTGATTCAAAAACAGAGGTAAATAATGGTAATAATACTGTAACAGGTACTTCGGGTAATGACGTTCTAGCTGGTGATATTGGTGGCTTAAAAACTAATTTCGAGATAGGACATAATTATAATATATCAATAATTCTTGATATATCTGGAAGTATGGGTGCAACCATGACGAACGGACAAACTCGTCTTGAAGTTGCAAAGACAGCATTACAAGCATTTGTTGATCAAATGGCGCAACATGATGGAGTAATTAATTTAAGAATTACAACTTTTGGATCAGATGCTACAGCTGTGATACAAGATGTTGTGGTAAGCAATGGGACTATAAGTTCTATTAATAGTACGATAAGTAGTATTGTAACGGCAGGAAATACACAACCTGAAAAAGCATTTACGGATGTTCAAGGCTGGTTGAATAGCAAAACTAATGGTTACGAGAATCAGATTTATTATTTAACAGATGGAGATCCGACATATACGAATTTACCATCTCGCGATACTACTTTTGCAAATCTTGCAGCCAATAGTAAAGTCTTTGCTGTAGGCGTTGGGCTTGATGTTTCCCTAAATTGGGTTGAACGTTATGACAATACAGATGCGAATGGTAATAAGGTTGATAATTGGTCTCCAACAAATCATGGAAATGCGCAGAAATTAGGAGATGCCGATAAACTTATTGCTTACCTGATTGGTGGATCTGAAAACTTTATCCCTGCTGACGTTGGAAACGATGTTGTGAAGGGTGGGGAAGGTGAAGATATACTTTTCGGTGATTCAATGAACACGAATTGGATTACTGGATTAGATCCACTTTTATATCCAAAGTATTCAGGTTATTCGAAACTAATTGCACATTTAAAAGCGACTGAAACAGGTGGAGCAGAACCAACACAACAACAAATCTATGATTTTGTAAAAGCTAATTATCGAGACTTTATTGCTGCTGATGCTGCTGATCCAGCAACAAAAGGTGGTAATGACACCATCTATGGTGGTTCAGGTGATGACATTATTATTGCTGGTGCTGGAAATGACATTATTTATGGTGGTTCAGGCAATGACATTATCTCAACTGGACGAGGTGATGACACCATTATGTATGATGTGCTCAATGCTGCGGATGCAAAAGGTGGAAATGGCACAGACACTTGGGTTGATTACGAAGCTAACGATAAAATTGAATTTGCTGCGGATTTCTTCGATGGTTTATTGGCAGATAAAAGTAATATAGGTGACTATATTACTGTCGTAACTGACGGAAATGGCAATGCGGTTATTCAGGTAGATCGTGATGGTAGCGCTGTAACTCATACGATGTCTGATTTATTAATCGTTGAAAATCAAGCAGGTTTAAGCTTGCAGGATTTAATTGATAATAATCAGCTTGTCATTGGCTAACTAAATAAAACGGTTATAGATCTTCGGATCTATAGCCGTTTTTTAATCTTTATTTTTTGTTTAATTCTGCAATAAAGATGAACCGTAATTGCAAATATGAGATCAACTTTTTCAATTTATAAGTAATTGATTCTATTTAGATGTTTAAAAATGACTCCCATTAAATCGAGATTAGGCTGGATTTTAGTATCTCCATTCTTCGTTCTAGTCACGCCAGTAAAAGCAGACACTTTTTATGATTATTTAAGTCATAAAAAAGATGAAATACACCAAATACTTGGCAAAGAGTCGAATGATTCTTTTTACAAAGTAAACATTGGAAAGCTGAGTGAATTCGACCTTGCAAGCACATCCATGCGTGAAGATCTTCCTCTAGTGACATCATCTAAAAATCAGGTTAATCAACAAACAAAGACAATTGCTTCAAATGAAATTTGGTTAGAGGGAAACCAAGAAATAAGTTTTGTGGAAGCTGTGCATCAGGCGCTACGCCATCGTCCAGAGATTACTCAAAGTATTGCGATGATAGCAGGACAGGGAGCAAATATTGATGCAGCAAAAGCCGAATATTTTCCGCAGGTTTCAGGTGGAATCACCACAGCCGATTTAACTACGGGTGAGCGTGGTCGACAGCTTTATACACTTTCGGCAACACAAATGCTCTATGATTTTGGAAAAATTAAAAGTTCAGTGGATATTGAAAAAGCGAAACTTTTACAAGAACAAGCAAATGCTTTGGTCAATATAGATGATATTGCTTACCAGACGGCAAATGCGATTGTAAATATTAAGCGATATCAAGAGATTGTAAGGATTGCCGATCAGCAAATTAAAGGAATAGCTCGTATTGCGGAAATTGCGAATCTACGTGCAAATGCGGGAATCAGTAGCCAAGCAGATCCAGTACAAGCTCAATCAGACTTGGAAGCAGCAGAATCTAATAAAATTGTTCAAGAAAATCAGCTAAAGCAATATCAACAAAAGTTACGTAATTTGTTGGGGCGTGATGTTTCTAATCAGCAAATTAAAATACCTGAATCCATTGTAAAAAATGCGGGTCTTTATGAACAAACGCAATTTAATTTGGTTCCTGAGATGATGGCAGCTCAGGCGGCAATACAAGTTGCAAAATTCCAAAAAGAACAAACTAAATTAAGTGCTTATCCAACAATTAATGTAAAAGGGAGCCTAAGTCAGGCATTAAATGGCACAAATCCAAATAACAATAAAGATGACGGCTTTTACAATTCAATCATGCTTGAAGCCACCAGTGATTTTTTTCAAGGTGGGGCTATTCGCTCTAAGCAGCGCTCAGCAAGTTATGCAGAAGAAGCAGCAAAGGCTGAATTAAATGCTGTCTATCTTGATGTATTGGATCAAGTTCAGTTAATTCGTGAAGAAATAGAAAACAAGCAAAAGCAGATTCAAACTCTAACTGCTCGTCAGCAGTCTACAACTCGAACGAAAGAGCTGTATCAAGAACAATATAAATTGGGTACGCGATCTGTGGTTGATTTATTGAATTCAGAACAAGCTATTCACAGTGCAGCGCAAGAAATAGAAACTGCAAAATATGATATTTACGACAATTTAGTTCAATACATCAAGATCACAGGGCGTACTCGTGATTTATATCAATTAAATAATATTTCAATTCAAGGGTTTGAAATTCAACCATGAGCAAAACTATTTATTATCAGCCATGGCTTCAAGCCGTCTTAGCGATTGCAAAGCATTATCGTATTGAGCCATCGGAAGAACGCTTACGCCTTCAACTTGATTGGAATCCAAATCAGTCAATTGATGATATTTTGACTGTAATGAGCCGTCAAATAGGGATGAGCATACGGAAAATTGAGTTTAATGAAGAAGTTTTGAATCCTTGGCGCTTACCAATACTTATAGAGATGCAAGATGGTCAAGTCGGGGTGCTAGATAAACTCGATATAAATGGTAATGCCAATATTCAGTTCAGCGGTGATCAGGGGTTAGCACAAGTTCTCAGTGTAGAGCTATTAAAACAAAACGCAGCCAATATCTATATTTTACGACCTGAAAAGTCCATCTCGGATGTACGTGTTGATGAATATATTAAGCCTTATGAGCAAAGCTGGTTTTGGTCGATAGTACTCAGAGATTGGAAGCGTTATCTAGATGTGATGTTTGCATCGTTAATGGCAAATATTTTGGCATTGGCAACAATTTTATTTTCGATGAATGTTTATGACCGAGTCATTCCAGCCCAATCTGTTCCGACTTTATGGGTATTGGCTGGGGGAGTGCTGATTGCTGCAATATTTGAGTTTTGTCTGCGAGTAGCACGTATTTATTTATCCGATATTATTGGCAAGCGTGCCGATCTGAAAATCTCAGATAAAGTATTTGGTCATGCTTTAAGAATTAAAAATAAAGAGCGATCTAAATCAACGGGTACGTTTATTTCGCAAATACGTGAATTGGAGGGAGTACGTGAATTAGTTACTTCTACAACAATTTCAGCCATTGCAGATCTCCCTTTTTTCTTTTTATTTTTAGCAATTTTCTGGCTCATCGGTGGCAATCTTTTTTGGGTAATGGTTTTAGTTGTTCCTTTAATGATTGTGCCCGGCATTTTGATTCAGAAACCATTGGCGAAATTGGCATCTGAGGGTATGCGTGAAGGTGCTATTCGGAATGCAATACTGGTGGAAGCTGTTCAAGGCATAGAAGATATTAAGTTATTACGTGCAGAGTCTCGCTTTCAGAATCAATGGAATCACATGAATGAAGCTGCTGCGGATATTTCTATGCAACAGCGTAAGTTGGTTGGAGTTGTTGGGGCTTGGACACAGAAAGTTCAGGGTTTAACTTTTGCGATTGTGGTATTGGTTGGGTGTTTTGCCGTAATGAAAGGGGAAATGACAACAGGTGCACTCGTTGCTTGCTCGATTTTATCATCACGAATGTTAGGGCCAATTGCACAAATTTCGGGTGTTCTAGGGCGTTTCCAACAAGCCAAGGTTGCCAAAACAAGCTTGGATGAATTGATGAAGAAACCTGTAGACCAAGCACCACAGGCACATTTAATTCATCGTCCTGCGTTAACTGGACATTATGAACTGAAAGATACGGTCTTTAAATATGGTAATGATGATGCCAAACCGACATTGATTATTCCCAAACTGGAAATTCAGTCTGGTGAGAAAATTGCAATTTTAGGTCGTAATGGTGCCGGAAAATCAACGTTACTACAGTTGTTGTCTGGAATGCAGGAGCCTACACAAGGAAAAGTTAAACTAGATGGGGTTGATTTACGATTGATTGATCCTATGGACGTACGTCGTGATATGGGCTTGCTTAATCAAAATGCGCATTTATTTTTTGGATCTGTACGGGAAAACTTGACCTTAGGTGCTCCATTGGCGACTGATCAAGAGATTTTAAATGCGCTGAATCTCACAGGAGCATTAAGTTTTGTACTTGAGAAGAAAGAAGGCTTAGACCATCAGATTTTAGAAGGTGGAATGGGTTTCTCTGGTGGCCAACGTCAAGCTTTGCTGTTAGCACGTTTACTACTTCGTCAGCCTAATATTCTATTGTTGGATGAACCTACAGCTGCAATCGATGATGTTTCTGAAAAACAACTTATTGAAAACCTGAAAGGTTGGTTGGGGCACAAAACGTTGTTGATTGCAACACACCGTCGCGCGGTACTGGAGTTGGTGGATCGTATTATTGTGGTTCATGATGGAAAAATTGTGATGGATGGTCCTAAAAATCAAGTCTTAAACAATTCAAATGCTAAAGCAGTGAGTACAGCATCATGAGTAGAAAACTTACAGAAAAAAAAAATGCTCTAAACCCTCAAGCATTTGAACCACCTTTACCACGAACCAGTCTGTTTATTTGGATTATTTGTATAGGCCTTCTCGTTTTACTGATCTGGGCTTGGCTTTTTAAACTTGAAGAAGTGTCAACAGGTACGGGTAAAGTGATTCCATCTTCAAAAGAGCAAACTATACAGTCTTTGGAAGGTGGAATTTTAACGAAGCTTTATGTGCACGAAGGGGAAATCATTCAAAAAGGTCAAATCTTGGCTCAGCTTGATCCAACTCGTTTTGCATCAAATGTGGGTGAATCTGCATCTTTATTACTTGCTTCTAAAGCAACTGCGGCACGACTGCGTGCAGAAGTAAACGGGACGCCTTTGGTGTTTCCAAATGAAGTATTAAAAGAGCGTGGTTTAGTAGAGGAAGAAACAGCACTATACCATTCACGTCGATCTAACTTAGAAGAATCCTTAGCTGGTTTAAAACAAGCATTGATTCTGGTTGAGCAAGAGTTGCAAATGACGGAACCATTGGTTGCAAAAGGTGCAGCAAGTGAGGTAGAGGTTTTAAGACTGAAACGACAGGCGACAGATTTACGTAATCAGATGAGTGATGTCAGAAACCAATATTCAGTAAAAGCTCGGGAAGAACTGGCAAAAGCAAATACAGATATTGAAACTCAGTCTCAAGTGGTGAAAGGCAAGTCAGATTCTTTGAGCCGAACCTTGTTTAAGTCCCCTGTGCGTGGGATTGTCAAAGAAATTGATGTGATGACTATTGGTGGAGTGATTTCTCAGAATGGTAAGTTGATGACAATTGTTCCGCTTGATGAAAAGCTTTTGGTTGAAGCTCGTATTTCTCCACGAGACATTGCTTTTATTCATCCAGGACAAGAAGCACTTGTTAAGATTACTGCTTATGACTATTCAATCTATGGGGGATTGAAAGGGAAAGTTTCCATTATTTCCCCTGATACTTTAAGAGATGAAGTTAAGCAAGATCAGTATTACTATCGTGTTTATATTCGAACGGATTCAGACAAGTTGGTTAATAAAGAAGCTCAGCAATTCAATATCACCCCAGGTATGGTTGCAACGGTAGATATTAAAACAGGTGAGAAAACGGTCTTGGATTATTTAATCAAGCCATTCAATAAGGCTCAAGAAGCGTTAAGAGAAAGATAGTAATAAGGATGATGCTTTGAGTATAGAGCATCATCCTATAATTAAAAAAACATGATGAATTGTAAAAGACACAAGTTCAGGGTTCTAATGTTTTTTATTATTCATCTTAGGCGATAATTTTAAAGTTTTAATAATATTTAATATTTCTCAATATTAATCTCGTAGATTAATTCATTGCAATTTAATCGTTGCTCTTTAGGTGTTTGTATTTCTGTTGAAAAATCAGCTTTGTAGATAATTTTTCTTTGTCCTTCTGCAAAAGGGACTGAAAAATTATATTGATAAGTATGAGTTTGAAGTGGGTCATATTTTCTAACCAGACTGTCATTTGGACAAATATATTCTTGAGTGTTTTTATATTCATTCCCAAATTGATCTTCTAGTTTAATGTTGGATTTACATTCTGTGAAATATTCAAATATAGGGTGTTCAGTTAAATTCTCAGTAATCACTTGTATTGAAACATTGTTTGGTTCAGTTTGAGTAGGTAGTAACACGCCACTTGCCTCACCATGATTAAGAGGTTGTTTTGTTTGATTATGTAGTAATTGCATAGTGATTTTTACATCGCCACACTGAGTTGCTATTTGTCCATTCGACCAGATTATATATTGTTCAATAAGTTCAATCTCTGGATCTTGGCCATCCGAGGGTCTTGGTGTTGAGCCTGTTGGTACTGGTCCAGTTCCAGACCCACCTAAGCTCACTCCAACAGAAAAATTATCACCTTCACCACAAGCCACTAAGAATATAAGACTCAAATAAAAAAAACTATGGTGAGATTTCATTTGCTGTACGATAGTTATTAAAGATATATTTTTTATTATATCATTAATCGATAGATTTTAATTTAATACCTTTATCTAGTATTTTACAAGGTTGATCAAATTACAAATATATGGTGAAGTCATAAAATATCTGTGAATTTTAATTTTTAATAAGATATGTAGCACTTTAACTAATTTTTTCATTTTTTTTAATAAGATTAGTTCTGTTTAATAAAAATTCTTCTAAAAAAAGTTGTACAAGTAACAGCTATTGCTTACATAACTTTTTAGTCGATTAAGGCGATCACATAATGTGGTCTAGCCATAATATAGAATGATCTCAATAGCATAATTTAGATGATATTTAGTCAATTTTAATGGTTGGTGGGTGAACTCAATTCTAAATACTTGAGCAAACTAAACTAGGTTAAAGGGAAATTTGGGTCTTTTTTTATTAATTAGAATAGAAGTTTGAATGAATAGCTTGGGATTTGTGTTGAACTTCAGTTACTTTCCATCAAAATTGGATGCAGAAATTTTTAGTAGAAACTTATTTAAATCAATATTTAAAGTCTTTGTATTACTTTATTTTTCTGAAGCGATTCAAAGCAGTTTTACTCAATCTTTTTAGCTGAAATAAGGAAAAATTATTACATCACTTACAGATGGAGAATGTAAAAGACGTAGTCTAAATACAAACAATATCGTTCTCTGATGCTCACAGTTTATTTTTAGAGGTGATCTATTTTTGAACAAAGGTTGGATTCCATACTTGAGTTCTGGGATTGTGTAAATCAAGAGTCAATTGGCTAATATCCATAATAAGTTCAAAGAGATGAGAGAGTCTTTACATAATTCGTTGGGTTGAGTTAATTATCGATAATACAATTAATAATAATTATCATTTACATTTATGTTTGATCGGTATATCTTACGCATCACACTATTTTTACTTAATAGATAGAGTGATAACGATGAAATCAATTACGGATAAGATCGCTTTACAACATTTAATTAATTCATATCTACAAGAAACAGGAAATGGATATTTAATTCCTGTCGCAGAGCAATCACAACATTTACGTGAGCAGAGTCGGGGCAAGGTTTTGGTCTGTATTCCTTTGGATAGCATTGCTGGATATGTTTATGCACCGCTTGAATATATGAGTAAAGTGGGGCGGCATCGTTTGGCTGATTTACCATGGGTTGAGCAAGACCATCAAATTTTAAAAATTAGTTCAGTAAATTTGGCTGCCAATTTATTGGAAAATCTAACCCTAAAAGAAAATGAAAAAGCGTTAGATACCTCTTCTTTATTGGAGTGCTGGATTCAAAGCCGTCGAGCATTACAACAGTTTTTAACTCATCGAAAAGATCAAATGGATGATGTCATTGCGCCGAAGCAAAACTTTGTTCAAAGTGAGCAGGCGCTTGTTCTTGGACATAGTATGCATCCGTCACCTAAAAGCCGTCAGGGTTTTGTACAAGATGATTGGAAGCATTATTCACCAGAAACTCAGACCGCTTTCAAAATGCATTTTTTATATGTGCATCCAGATTATGTCATTCATGATAATGCGCGTAATTTATCGATTCCAAGCCAATTAAAACAAGATTTAGCACCATACTTTAATACTTATCATCATGAAAAAATGGCGCAGCATCCTAATTATGCGTTGCTACCTTTGCATCCGTGGCAGGCAAGATATTTAAAAGACAAAGACTGGTATCAACAGCTTTTACATGAAGGGAAATTAATTGATTTTGGTGCATTGGGGTGGGAAATGAAAGCCACAACATCCGTGCGAACTTTATATAGTGAGCAAGCACCTTGGATGTTTAAGGCTTCAATGACTGTGGCTGTGACCAATTCGATTCGTGTGAATCTCTATAAAGAGTGCCATCGTGGTTTATTGAGCTATCAATTATGGAATGATGACTGTCTTGCAGATTTTAGACAACGTAATCCACGATTACAGACCATCAGTGATCCAGCTTGGATTGCATTAAAAGTGAATGGTCAAGTTCTGGATGAAACCATCTGTATTCTACGGGAAAATCCATTCAAGCAAAGTGATGATGTAACCTGTATCGCTTCGTTGTGCCAAGATCATCCGTTTGAATCCAAAAATCGTTTTAGTCAAATTTTTGCTGAAGTTTCAAAGCAGACAGGACTGAGTCAAACAGATGTGGCTTTGCAGTGGTTCGAGCGTTTTTTAGAAATTACAATTTTACCCCTGATGGAGTTGTACCAAGAGTTTGGTATGGCATTTGAAGCTCATCAGCAAAATACACTGATTGAACTTGAAGATGGAATGCCAAAAAATGTTTGGTTTAGAGACAATCAAGGTTTTTATTATATTCAAGAATTAGCCAACGAAATTTTGGCACGTTTTCCGACCTTGGCGACAGATGGTCAGGCAGTTTGCCCGCAGGCTTTAGTGGATGAGCGTTTCCGATATTACTTTATTGGGAATACCTTATTTGGCTTGATTAATGCAATTGGCGTAACAGGTGTCGTTCAAGAACAGCAACTGCTTGAAAAACTACAATCTTATTTGATTCAAGCGTATCAAAAATATCCTGAAAGCCAATTGTTAAAGACAGTTTTACATCAAACGACATTCCCTTATAAGGGCAATTTGATGACGCGCTTGTATGAACTAGATGAACTACAAGCCGATATTTCTCAACAGTCGATTTATGTCAATTTAAAAAACCCACTGTATGTTGCGCAAACTGTAGTGGAGACTGAACATGCTTGATTTTATCGGTATTGGTTTAGGACCATTTAATTTAAGTTTGGCTGCATTGCTCAATCAACATGCTTCACTCAAATATCAATTTGTGGATAAGCGGCATGAGTTTGACTGGCATTCAGGCATACAGTTGCCGAATGCGATGATGCAAGTTCCCTTTATGGCAGACTTGGTCAGTTTAGTCGAACCGACCAGCCCCTATAGTTTTCTGAATTATTTAAAAGCACATCAGCGTTTATATAAGTTTTATTTTCGGGAAAATATGTATATTCCACGGCAAGAATATAATCACTATTGCCAGTGGGTGGTCAAACAATTACGCAATCTACAGTTTGGAAGCCGCGTAACAGACATTGCACCTATTTCAGGTGGTTTTCAGGTGATTACTGAGCATAAAGGTCGTTTGTCGGTGCAACAAACCCAAAAGTTGGTCTTAGGTACAGGTACCATACCTAAGTTACCGCAGCCCCTACAAAGGGTGGCTGAGCAAACACCGCAGTGTATACATTCATCAAATTATATCGATCAGTGTAAGGATCATTTATCAGGAAATGTAGTCCTGATTGGTTCAGGTCAGTCTGCCGCTGAGATATTCATAGATTTATTTGATAAGCAGATACATCCTGAAACGGGTAAATCACAATTTCATTTATATTGGCTGACGCGTTCGGCTGGGTTTTTCCCGATGGAAAATACCCCACTCGGTTTGGAAAGTTTTAGCCCAGACTATATGTCTTATTTTTATCACTTGCCTAAAAAACTCAAAGATACTATACCTGTGACACAGGCAAATTTATATAAAGGCATTAGTGCTAAAACCATTCGTGATATTTATGAGCGCTTATATCAGCGTAGCATTGGAGATGCAGAGATACATGTCACGATTGCAGGACATCATCAGCTTGAAAATGCAGAAATAATCAATGAAAGAAATATTCAACTGAAATTTTTCCAAACCCAGAAACAGCAAGTTTTGAACCTTCAGGCCAGCATGGTGATTGCGGCAACGGGTTATCAATATCCTTCGTTGGATTTTTTAACTAAGTTGAGTCGTGATATTCCCTTAGATGGACAAAATCATTGGGAGATCAATGAACACCATCAACTGAACTATCACGGTGAAGGCAAAATTTATATTCAGAATACTGATTTGCGACATCATGGCGTGGGTACACCTGACCTAGGATTAGGGGCTTTTCGTTCTGCAAAAATTGCCAATCAGATTTTGGGTGAGTCCTATTTCAATATCGAAGGGCGACAAAGTTTTCAGGATTTTCACTACCCAGAATCCGATCGTCCATTTGCGAAGAGTGCGATATCTAAAACCCATGCTCGTACGGATGTGATGTCATCGCAGATTTCAAGAAAAGCTGCGGATCACTATCCTGAATATTTGATGAAGTAGGGCTGGGAATAGGCATGGCTGAAATGTCAAAGTTAGATTCTCATGCGACTTCTGATGCTTTGCTGTCGCAACGTTGCGTCATGCTTTCAGTGATGCTGGGTACAGGTACAGTAAGTATTAATAACAGCAGTTTTAATCCTGCTATTCCTCAACTAATGCAAGATTTCCAAATTGCTGAAGCAACAGTAAGTTGGGTCATGGTGATTTTCCTTTTGACCATGAGTCTAAGCTTGCTGCTGACAGGTTTTCTCAGCCAACGTTGGGGCAAGCGTCATGTGTATTTAGCCGCATTAAGTCTTTTTATGTTGAGCTCGATGTTCGGGACTTTCGCTTCGCAATTTGAGACAGTGTTAACGGTCCGAGCCTTACAAGGATTTGCCAGTGGATTGATGATTCCTTTGTCATTGGGAATTATTTTTTCAGTTACGCCGAAAGAACAGAGGGGTGCCGCAACGGGGCTATGGGGAGCAATGATTATGCTGACCTTAGCCTGTGGCCCAATGTTAGGTGCCTTGATGCTCGCTGTGTCTAGTTGGCATGCCTTATTTTTATTAAATGTACCCTTGGCAATCATTGCTTTAATTGTGGGGTGGTTTTATCTACCTCGGCAACAAGCTATTCAAAATTTAAAATTTGACTGGCTTGGTTTTGGATTATTGTCAATTTTCATTATTTGCTTTGTGTTGGCCTTAAGTCTCATTCAACAATTGCAGGATGTCTATCAGCCTACGTTCTGGTGGTTATTGGGACTGAGTGGTTTTGCAGGGTTTGGATTTTTTTGGGCTAGCCGAAAAAAGCCAGATGCCATTATTACTTGGTCTTTATTTCAAAGTCGTGAGTTTAATTACAGTTTGATGTTATCGGTTGTGCATACCATCGGCTTATTTTTGAGCTTATTTTTGATTCCTTTACTCATTCAAAATAGTTTGCAGTTAAGTCCACTTTGGTCAGGGCTGTTACTCATGAGTAGTGCCTTAACCACCAGCTTGTGTAGTAAACGTGCTGGTCGCTATTTAGATCAGCATGGGGCAAAACGGCTGTTAACTGTGGGTATCGTGCTGACCGCAATATCCTTTGTCGGCTTAGGGTTGGCAGCTAATCACTCTATCGTTTTATTAATGCTGTGCATGGTGATGCATGGTTTGGGATTTGGCTTGTCTTATATGCCTGCGACCACAGCAGGACTGAATCATTTACCCAATCCAGAACTTGTGACACATGGTGCGGCGGTAAATAACTTATTGCGTAGGCTTTGCGCTGCAATTGCAGTCGTCATTGCCGCACTTTATTTGCAAATACACACGCAAAATTTCTTAGAAAGTCATGAATTAGCCATTGTACAAAGGCACGTCATTCAAGAGCTATTTTTCTTCTGCGCCTGCATAACGCTCTTGGCCCTGCCTTTTGCATGGAAGTTTCCACATCAAAAACAGCAACATATACACATTTAAAATTTAATATGAAGGAATCGGTTATGGGTCATTTACATCCCACATTAACGAACAAAAACAATGCCTCTTATGTCGCAACTTTAGCTTGGCAACAACCCGATCAAACTGCAATGAAGAAAGTAGAACAACGTGTCATCAAACAATTGTTTCAGGCTTTAATTTTTGAAGAAGTGATTGATGCAAAATTTGAAAATGACGTATTTATCATCCAAGCATTCGATCAAAATCAAAAAGAAATTCAGTACCATGCAGCAGGCAAGCACTATCTGAGCTTTGGTTTAGTTCGTTTGGATGAACAAGAGGTGATTCGTCAAGACCATGCAGGACAACAGTCAGCGGCTCAACTAAATCAAGTGATTGAGGAAATTGTCCGTGCGATTCCAAACGCAGCTAAATTGGAAGATTTCATTTATGAATTAAAACGGACATTTATTCATGATGTGCAATCGCAACACTGTCAGAACCAATTTCAACTTCCTGCGACACAGTACAATTATGATGTTCTAGAAACATATTTAATGGATGGTCATCCTTATCATCCTTGTTACAAGTCACGTGTTGGTTTTAGCTTACAGGACAACCTGAAATATGGGGTGGAATACGCACAACCGATCCACTTGGTATGGTTAGCCATTCATCATTCCTTGCTCTCAGAAAATGCTTCAAAGTCTATTCATGCGGAACAGTTTTTACAGCAACAACTAACTGAGCAAGATCAAGCGCTGTTTGCTCAAACATTGAAAGCTCAGGATTTAAATACCAGCGAATATACCTGGCTACCCGTACATCCTTGGCAGTGGGAAAATACGCTGGTTCATACATTCTTTGAAGAAATTGCGAAACAAAAAATTGTCTATTTAGGTCACGGAAGTGATGCGTACATAGCGCAACAGTCCCTAAGAACTTTGACCAATTTACAGCATCCAGAAAAGCCCTACATTAAACTTGCAATGAGTTTAACCAATACTTCCAGTTCACGAATTTTAGCGGCACATGCTGCAATGAATGGTCCGTTAATTACGGATTGGTTACAGCGTTTAATCGAAAATAGTGAACTGGCAAAGTCTTTAGATTTTGCGATTTTAAGAGAAGTGCATGCCACTGCGGTTGATTTTAGCAAATTACCTGCGTCACACGCCAAACAAGCCTATGGCACGATTGGGAGTTTATGGCGTGAAAGTGTTCACGCTTACTTAAAGCCAGAAGAAGATGCTATTCCGCTCAATGGCGTCAGTCATGTGCAACGTGATGGGCAATTGCTTATTCAACCGTGGCTAGAAAAATATGGTACGGAAGCGTGGCTTACACAATTCCTTTCTGTGGTGATTCAACCGATTTTATTTCTATTACATGCAGAAGGTATTGGCTCGGAATCGCATGGTCAAAATATTATTTTAGTGCATAAAAATGGCTGGCCTACGCGCATTATTTTGAAAGATTTTCACGATGGTGTTCGCTTTAGTCCAGAACATTTAACTCATCCTCATGAATATCCTCAACTACATGCCTTACCCGCAGAACATGCAAAAGCCAATCGCATGTCATTTATTTTGACTGATGATTTAAATGCCGTACGAGATTTTAGTTGTGCCTGCCTATTTTTCGTTGCTTTAAGCGATATTGCGATGACATTACAGCAGAAAATCAATTTTCCTGAACAACACTTTTGGCAAATTGCGGCCAATATTATTCATCATTTTCAACAACAAAATCCTGAACATCAAAATAGATATGAAAAATTTGATGTATTTGCTGCACAGTTCTGCATCGAATCTTTAACCAAAAGACGTTTGTTTGGCGATGGCGAGGTACAACTTCGTCTGGTGAATAATCCACTTTATCAGTTCCGTAAACCAACTGCTCAAGAGGGTTAAAGATGAATACGATGTTGTTTTCACCAACCGTAACGACCCAAATGATTTTGGTGGATTTGGTGAATAGTTTTTTGGTGGAAGGTTATATTCCAGAGCATGTCATTTTTACTAAGCCGCAAGCATTGGCACTGTTAAAAGATCGTTTTGAGCAGAATTTCAATGCTTTGTTCGAGACGTATCTCGATCAAACCTCTTTCGCACTTTTATTTCACGCCGATTTTTCAGAATTTATAGTTCTTCCATTACAGCAGGCAATTCAACAGGATTGGGTTATTCAACCGCATATGCCTGCTTACCAAGTATGGATTCAAGCAGAGCAAAATTATCAATTACGCGCATTAAGTGCATTAGATTTTTTTGATGTGATGCAGCGTTTTGGCTACTTTTCTCACTGTGAAACTGCAAAGTTAGAGACATTTAGAGATGATCTGCAACTGACCATGATGCAAAGTCAGCTCACTGCACATCATCAGATTCGTACCGAAACATGGGGTTTAGATTATCCAGCCGAATTGTTTATTCAACTTGAACAATATGCTGGACTTAGGGATCGTCCATATCATCCGCTGGCCAAATTAAAAGATGGTTTTTCGGCAGAGGAGTATCTGCAATTTAGTCCAGAGTTTTCCCAGCCTATTCCTTTGCGTTGGGTCGCAGTTAAAAAAGCAAAACTGGTCTATGGTCAGGCGGTAACACAGATTGAAACCCAGCAACCCGCTAAAATTTTTTTAGATCATGAGCAATATGCAGCCTTAGAGCAGGAATTAAATCAAAAAGAAATCGGCGCTGAGTTTCTGGTTTTACCGATGCATATTTGGCAATTTAAGCATATTTTGTCGGAGAAATTTGCTCAAGAATTGGCAGATGGCGTGATGATTCCATTGGAATTTCAATCTACCGAAATGTATGCGAGTTCGTCCTTAAGAAGCTTATTATCAGCCTCAAAACCACAGGACAGTCTAAAGCTGCCTTTGGCCGTGAAGTCTTTGGGTTCACTGCGTTTTTTGCCGATTGTGAAAATGATCAATGGGCAAAAAAACCAAAAGCTGTTGCAAGATGCGAAGAAACTGGACGAGGTTTTAAACACGCGTTTATGGTTGTGTGATGAAAATCAGTGGTGGGCATATTTACCTCATCAGCCTGAAAATTTAACTCCAGATAATTTGACTTTATTTGATGAGCAGCCCATGCATTTAGCGGTACAAAGGCGCCGTATTCCTGCTGAACTCTTACAACAGCCTTACCAAATTATTCCGATGGCTACTTTAGGACAATGTTTAGCGGGAGAAATATATCCATTTGAGTTTATTTTAAAAGCGCAAAAACTTCAGTCGACCAAAGAAAATATCATGGCGACTTTCAAGATGTTGTGTCGAGATTTTTTTGACGTGAATTTAAGGCTCTTCAGTCTGGGATTAATGGGGGAAATTCATGGTCAGAATATTTGTATTGTGCTTAAACAGGGGCAGTTTGCTGGGTTTATGTTGCGTGATCATGACTCATTACGCATTTATTTACCTTGGCTACAACAACAGGGGCTGGAAGATCCACAGTATTTAAGCCCACATGATTTCAGAATCACGCTTTATCATGATTCGATTGAAGATCTTATTTCGTACCTACAAACCTTAGGGATACAAGTTAATTTAGCCAGCATATTGGAGTCAGTTGCTGAATATTATCAGCTCAATGCCTTCGAGTTATGGCAGATTTTGGCTCAAGCGTTGCAGGAGGTTCTAAATGTCGTGCCATTCAGTGATGAAGCCCGTTCAGCCTTACAGCATATTTTATTTGAAGAAGAGCATTGGCCATATAAACAGCTTATTCGCCCTTTACTTGAGCAAGAGAACCGAACTGGAAGCATGCCTAGCCGTATGGGCCAAACCTGTAATTTCTTCAAGAAGTTGCAGACTGCTGAAAAGAATGATTGAACAGGTCAGCAGAACGTGCGTTCCCATATCTCTGTCGTAAATGTTGTCTCGGAGCCTGAATTTGAATCATTGGGGCTTTCTCAAGCCAAGCATGTTTTGGCTGAAAGGCTCAATATTCAAATCAATTTGCATATGCACGATGCAGATAGTTTTGCCGATCTATTAGATCCTGAGCAGTGTTTAATTGTACTGACTGAATTTTCAACACGTATACAGGCTGTTAACTTAACCTGTTCAGGTTCAATGTTTATGAAATATTGGGCAGTTCCGCTGTTATTTCCTTATTTATACGCATTGTTAACGGAACAGGTGAGTTTACCTTGGGAATTGTCTGCGCTTTCAGTGCAAATAACAGCAACGTGGTATTGGGACCGCCATTTAAATATTAAACCCACTTTTTTAAAAAAGGATACGTGGTGGACGCAACAGCAAACGTATCAAGCAACCATGCTGAGGATTTTTGATGATTTAAGTCAAGTATTTGAGGTCATGAGTAAAGTTGCCAAAGTACAGAAGTTTTTGCTTTGGGAAAACACAGCGCTCAGAATTTTACAGTTCTATGACCTGATGCAGAAACAAAATGCATCTCAACAGACTTTGACAAAAATTTTGCAGCAACGCCAATTTTTATCAGATTTACCAGTTGAATATTTTGGCTTAAAACAAAATCCATTTCTTTTGTTAGAACAAAAACGAAAGTTAAACAGTGGAACTTACCTAAGGAAAAAGTGCTGTTTTTATTTTCAACTCCCCGAATCCAAACGTGAATATTGCAGCAGTTGTCCTCTAGCTAAAAAGGATTAAGAAAGAGATCAAAGTCCATGTCAGATCAATTAAATCGTTTATTTACACAGTATGCCAATATTGCCAGCTCAACCATTGGGCATGTTTTAGATACGGGTTATTTACCTAAAATTCATGCAGTTAATTCAGTTCAACATGTTGTAGGAAGAGTGCGAACAGTCACTTTAAACTCCATGAATGCCATGCGGCTACGCAATGCACTGTTAGAAAGCAAAGCAGGTGACGTACTGGTGATTGATGCGCGGAAACTGGGTTACCGTGCTTGTTGGGGAGAACAACGTCATCGTGCAGCGATTTACCATGAATTGGCTGCCATCATTGTTCTTGGTGCAGTCACTGATATTTGTGCTTTACGTGCCATGAAAGTTCCCGTATTTGCTCAAGCGGTGAGTTGTTTAACCACCCGAGCAGAAGGAGAAAGTCTGGTCGACTTTGATCAAGATATTCAATATTTTGATTCAATCATTTCAACAGGCGATTTGATCGTTGCTGATGCAGATGGCGTTTTCATTTTAAAACCTGAGGTGGCTGTACTCCATTCAGAAAAATTCCAACAAATGGAACTTTTGGAACAACAAAAAAGAGAGCAGTTTTTTAGTCAGCATCCAACTGAACAGTATTATCACAGCATTTAAATATCGGTCTAAGACAAAAAATAAAGGACTTCTATGCAAACATTATCCTCAAGTCTTCCTCATTATTTTTCTTATGCAGAAAAAGGGATTGCCTATGCGCTGCGCGCAGTGGTTTTACCTGAAGATTTTCCATTGCTTTATAAATGGATGCATACACCTCATGTCATCCCGCAGTGGCAACTGAACAAACCCGAACTAGAGCTGGCTGTTTATTTTGAGAAGATGCTGATTGATGACCATCAACGTTTATATATGATTCAAATTGAAGGTCAGGATGTGGGCTATTTAGAAATATACGAGGCTAAACGGGATCGGTTGTCCTTATATTATCCTGCATCAGAGCATGATTTAGGGTGGCATATCTTATTGGGCGAAGAAAGTGTGGTGGGAAAAGGACATTTTAAAGCTGTAATGCGCATGATGAGTTATTTTATTTTTGAGCATTCTCCAGCAGAGAAAATTGTAGGGGAGCCCGATGAGAGTGTGAAATCTTATGAATATGTCGCCCACGAGATTGCTTTTGAAGCCCAGAAAAAAATTCATATGTTAGAAAAAACAGCCATTTTATATCATTGTTTTAGAGATAAATTTTATGAAAGGTGTGGAGCATTAGCTCGTTCATAGAAAAAAATAATAGGTATTTTAGAAATGTCTTCCATTGGGAAGACATTGTTTAGCTTGCATTTTTAACAAAACTTAGTCCCACAACTGTATTTAGACATAGCCATTAAAATCCATAAAAAAATAAAAAATTGGAATAAAAGTTTTTACAATAGTAATAATAATGATTACTATTTGCACCAATATTAATACTTACTATTTGGAAATAAAAATGCGCTTGTCACACTTTAGTCTTTGCTTGCTTACAACAGCAATTTGCACCCAACTTTATGCAAATGATTCCGTTGCGATAGGGGCTGAAACACAAAATGCCGAAGCGAAGCTTCCCACGCTGGTGATGACGGCAACACGAACACCAAAAAGTATTGCGGAAATTGCGGGGACCGTTCAAACCATTTCAGCAGATGAAATTGCACAACAGGCAGGCACAGGTCGTAAAGTTGCCGATATTTTAGCGCAACTGGTACCTTCACTTGCACCAAGTAGCGGAACAAGCAGTAACTATGGTCAAACCATGCGTGGCCGTAATGTATTGGTGATGATTGATGGGGTATCTCAAACAGGATCACGTGATGTCGCGCGTCAACTGAACAGTATTAGCCCGAATATGATTGATCATATTGAAGTCGTTTCGGGTGCGACCAGCATTTATGGTTCTGGCGCAACAGGCGGTATTATTAACATTATTACTAAACGAGCAGATAAATCTGACCCTGTCAGTTTTCAGACCAAATTGGGTGTGACTGCCGCTGATAATTTCCGTAGTGATAGTCTGGCTTATCAAGTTGGACAGACCGCCTCTTTTGCCCATGACAAAGTAGATGGTTTTCTGGGCGTAGACTATACCAGCCGTGGTTCACAGTTTGATGGTCGAGGAGATCGTATTTCATTAAGCCCGTGGCAGGGCAGCACGATGGATACTGATACCATTGATGTAAATGGACGACTGAATTTTAATTTGACGGATAGCCAAAGTTTAAGTTTTGGTGCGCAATATTATAAAGATGAACAAGATACTGAATATGGTCCTGATTATTCTTATTTACAGACAAAAACAGAACCTTCTTTAAAAGCAATTAAGGGATGGAGCCTAGATAAACAACCATTCACTGAACGCTATGCTTTTAATACGCAATATCAAAATCAGGATTTTTTAGGGCAAATACTAAATGTAGAAGCCTACTATCGAAATGAAAAATCTAGATTTGTCCCTTATGGCTACTCGAAAGATGGTGTGAGTGTTAAACAAAGCCAGTCCAATGTGGACTATGCGGGCATTCGCTCGACCTTACAATCCGATTTGAAAGTGGCAGATCGTGAGTTAAAACTGACTTATGGTTTGGACTATGACTGGGAAAAAGATCATCAGTGGGCAGACTTTTATCTGCCAAGCAACACAGGTTTAGTTTATACCCCAACAGGCGAAACACAAGGTTCAGGCCCAGATACTCAAATTCAGAATATCGGGACTTTTTTACAAGGGGATTATGCTTTAACTGATCGCCTTAACATTCAGGCAGGTGTACGTTATCAATATGTCCAAGCCGATACTGACAGTTATTTAACAGCACGTAAGCCTTATACCTTAATGGCAGCGGATTCGACAGATTCAGATAAATTTCTGTTCAATTTAGGGACTGTTTACAAACTGACAGATGCACAACAACTTTATGCTAATTTCTCTCAAGGCTATAGCTATCCAGATGTACAACGCGTATTACGTGATGTCGCAGCATATACCTTAACGACTTCGGGTATTGAGCCAATTACGGTCAATAGCTATGAATTGGGTTGGCGTTTAAATCAAGATTCAGGTTTAAATTTAGGTTTAACAGGCTTTTACAATACTTCTGATAAAGTCGTGCAATTTAACTCTGACCGATCTGTCAATGTAGTCGATACCGATCAACGCATTTATGGTGCAGAAGCCACTGTGAGTTATCCATTTATGGAGAACTATAAAGTGGGGGGAACTTTGGGTTATACCCGTGGTCAGTACAAAGATGCAGCGGATAATTGGCATGAGTTAAATGCTTTTGCAGTTTCACCAATGAAAGGCACTTTATTTGCAGAATGGAGCAATGCTGAAGGTTATGGTGTACGCGCTCAAATGTTAGCCATTAAAGGGACAGACAAAGCTTATAAAGATGATCTGGCGTTAAAAGCAGTTGGAATTACAGATAGTAACAGCGCGGCAGAGATCAAGGGGTATACCACCATGGATGTGTTGGCGCATTTCCCTGTGGCAAAAGGTCGAGTCGATTTCGGGGTTTATAACGTATGGGGTAAGCAATATAAAACCGTATTTGCTCAACAAGCTGCAGTGACGAATGCCAATTCACTTCTGGCAATTCCTGCGGAAGGACGAACCTTTGCGTTAAGTTATACTTTTAAATATTGATTTGAATGCAAAAGTGCCCGTAATGATTTACGGGTACTTTTAAAAAACTGCTCAAGCCAACTGATAGTACATACATCCACGACAAGAGGAGCAACGAATCGAATAAAAGGTTCAGTCATACCAACCGTTCTGCACTGATGACGAACTTTATCGTCAGCTCACAGCAAACTCCCTCGTTCATCTTTCATTTACCCAACTTCTTATAGATTATCGAATTGCTTTTACTGCAAAGCATTCGGTTTTGTATTCTTTTACTTTTGCATACGCTTTAGTTGCTAAATATCCACTACAGTTTTTAGAAGTGGTTTTATTACCCAGTTAAAAATAATCAATTGCCTAAACATTATTTTGTAGCAGGGTTGTCTTTATGAATTCACGTTCTGTTCACAACGGAGTCATGTATTTTGCATGAAACATTACAGATAGGTTAAGCAATGCAAAATTTCTTAAAAAGCTTTCTGAGTCATGCTGCGATTGTTAGTATCGGTTTATTCTCATCATTAGCCGTTCAGGCCGAAAACCCAAAACCGCAAGCCGTCCCTCAGATTGATATTAATAAATATGTTGGTAAATGGTATGAAATCGCACATTTTCCAATGTACTTTCAACGTAATTGTGCCAGTGACACGACTGCTAACTACTCCCTAAATTTAGATAAGACCGTGGGCGTATTGAATAGCTGTCGTACCAAAACAGGTGAAACCATTTCGTCTCAAGGGGTGGCTTATCCGCAAAATGCAGGAAATAGTCAGTTAAAGGTCAGTTTTTTGCCTACAGGACTAAGATGGATTCCTTTTACTCAAGGGGATTACTGGGTACTTCGAGTAGATCCTGAGTATAAGGTTGCACTGGTGGGCGGTCCTAGTCATAAATACTTATGGATACTGTCACGTGATCCGAAAATAGATGAGTCAATCTACCAATCTTACTTACAAACAGCCCGTCAATATGGGTATGATGTGACTAAATTAGTTAGAACAGCACATCAAAATTAACCCATTCAATGCACTGTGATTTTTCTGGTCCACGATGAAACTTAGGAGTGAACTTCACATAAATTTCATATCGTGTTCCATAAAATGAAAAGCAAATATAAAAACTCAAAATGCGGAAGAAACAATGTCCAAATTTTTTCTACGCTGGATGGATAGCTGGTCGGGTGATGTAAAAACCCAAACAGTGCAGCCAGACAGTCCATCCAAAGACTCAAAAATTCAATGGTTGCGTATCTCGCCTTTCATTCTATTGCATCTTGCAGTTTTTGCCGTGTTTTGGGTGGGAGTATCGAAATTCGCAGTGCTGTTTATGCTGGGGTTTTATCTGATTCGAATGTTTGCAATCACGGCATTTTTTCATCGCTATTTATCGCACAAAACCTTCCAAACTTCTCGTATTGTCCAGTTCATTTTTATTTTGATTGGAACCATGAGTGCGCAACGTGGGCCTTTATGGTGGGCCGCCCATCATCGTTATCACCATCGGTTTACCGATACGGAACAAGACCCGCATTCTTCAACGCAGGGTTTTTGGTATAGCCATATTGGTTGGTTTTTGAATGATCACAATTTCAAAATTCGTAAAGAAGTGGTGAAAGATTGGTTGAAATATCCAGAATTGGTCTGGTTGGATCGTTTCAGTCTCCCTGTCGTATTACTCACGGCAGTCGCCATTTATGGGTTGGGAGAATGGTTGGCTGTCGCATATCCACAGCTTGAAACTACAGGACCTCAATTATTGGTCTGGGGTTTTGTCATTTCAACAGTATTATTGATTCATGCCACACTCTGTATTAACTCTCTTGCACATCTATATGGTTCACGAGATTTTGACACGACAGATCAGAGCCGTAACAATTTTTTTCTTTCGATTATTACCCTTGGCGAGGGGTGGCATAACAACCATCATTATTATGCAGGAAGTACCCGACAGGGATTTTATTGGTGGCAAATTGATGTGACTTACTACGTATTAAAAATCCTGTCATGGTTAGGCTTGGTTTGGGCTTTAAAGCCAGTGCCAGCACGAATTTATACTGCAAGTCGCCGTAATAACACATTACTTCAGCTTGAGACAAAAAAATTAAAAAAGGAAGATTGTTTATGAAGATTGCGGTTATCGGCTCGGGTATTTCAGGTATATATGCAGCGTGGAAATTATCGGCACAGCATCAAGTCACAATCTTTGAAAAAAATCATTATTTTGGTGGGCATACCGATACGCATCATTTTCAAATTGAGGGGCAGAGTATCGCTGTAGATAGTGGCTTTATCGTATTTAATGATTACAACTATCCATTGTTTAGTGAGATGCTGGCAAAACTCGCAGTAGAGGCACAAGCCAGTGATATGAGCTTTTCGGTCAATAACTGTGTCACAGGCTTACAATACAATCCGTCAAAAAAATGGTCATTGCTCACGCGTCCGCAAAATTTTTTCAATAAAAACTTTCGACATATGTTGGCCGATTTACTTCGTTTTTACCAAGAAAATAAAGACTTATCGGTAAGTGACTATGACGCCGAGATGAGTATTGAAAGCTATTTAGACCAACATGGTTATTCAGAAGCTTTTCGCCATGAACATTTATATCCAATGTGTGGAGCTTTATGGTCAGCTCCAGTCGATCAGGTCGGGCAGATTCCTTATAAGTTTGTGGTCAGTTTTTTCCAGCATCATCGTATGCTTCAGTTAAAAGAGAGACCACAATGGCAAACTGTCAAACAGGGTTCAAATCGCTATATTCAGGCAATTCAACAGCAATGCCCCACAATTCAGTGGGAAAACTTAGCGGTACAGCAGGTTCGACGTTATCCTGACCACGTACAGGTTCAAACAGAAGCAGGTTTACATACTTTTGACTGGGTGATATTTGCCAGTCATGGCGATGATACGCTTGCATTATTAGAAAATCCGACGGATTTAGAACGAGAAATTTTAGGAAGTTTTACTTATCAAGATAATCATATGGTGGTTCATCATGATACTTCAATTATGCCAAAACAACGCTCGCAATGGGCAAGCTGGCATGTACATGTGACACCAAAAGATCAATCAGCGCTAGATTCATCGACTACTCATTATGGTTTTACGTACTGGATGAATAATTTGCAAAATTTGAAATGTAAAACTCAAATCTTTGCCACTTTAAATCCGAATATGAAGATTGATCCTGCCAAAATACTGGTGCAACGACATTATCGTCATCCTGTATTTGATGAAAAAGCGATTCAGGCTCAAGGGCGGTGGCATGAATTACAGGGGCTAAATCGTACTGCGTATTGTGGGGCTTATTGGGGGTGGGGCTTTCATGAAGATGGTGCACGTAGTGCTGCGCGTGTGGTTGATTATTTGACCAGTTATGCTCATTAATAAAGGAGCTTACAGATGTTGAATACTCCGCTGGCTATTGCTGAGGCATGCATCCGACATCGGCGATATGCACCTAAAGCACATAGTTTTGAATCTAAATTGAGCTATTTATGGTTTGATCCAGATCAGTTAGAAAGTTTTACCCATAAATCACCTTTTTGGTCCGCTCAGCACTGGAATATTCTGAATCTGTATAGTGCCGACTTTTTAACAGACTATCATGGCAGTTTTAGACAAAAGGTCCAAAAAGCCGTATTGCAATATGCGAATGTCATGTTATCTCCAACTTCACAAATACGCATTCTGGCTTTGCCACGTTGTTTGGGCATTCGGTTTAATTCCGTAGTTTTCTATTTTATTTTTGATCAACAGCATCAGCAGCCGATTTTTATTCTCAGTGAAATCACCAATACCCCATGGAATGAACGCAAGGTGTATCTGCATGATTGTCGCCAGCCACAACAAGTCCATGGTGATTTTAAGGGGTATGAGTTCAATTTTGAAAAATCATTTCATGTTTCGCCATTTATGCCGATGGAACTTGATTATCGCTGGCGGTTTAACTTTTCAGACTCACTGAATGTGATTCACATGCAACTCTTTGAACAACAAAAACAGATATTTGATGCCACGATGCGCTTTCGTTTGAATCCCATCACATTTCCTTCACAACAACATTATTATGCTCTGAGATATAGTCTAGAACCTTTAAAAATGATGGCTTCTATTTATGTACAAGCCTTGAGGTTATGGTTGAAAAAGGTTCCATTTTATCGGCATCCGAAAAAGAATAAGGATTAATCCCTCATGATGAAAACATTACGTTATGGTGAGCAAGCTTCATTGCCATTTTTACTTAGAAGCCTACTCAGACTACGTCATGGACAAATTACTTTTCGTGGCATATGGAATGGTACTGTTGGAGAGGCTTCAGATTTGCATGCTGTGATTGAGGTACACAATCCGGATGTCATGCAGTTGATATTCAAACAAGGCGTATTAGGTGCTGCCGAAAGCTATATTCGTGGAGACTGGAAAAGTGATGATCTGGTCGAACTGATACAGATTTTGGCTCGAAATCGTGAAGTGTTGGATAAGATTAATCAAAATGCCGTGGCGCAACTGAGCCAGTTTATACTGAAAAACTGGTACAGAACTCGGAGCAATACCCTGAGTGGCAGCCGTAAAAACATTGCAGAACACTATGATCTCAGTAACGATTTTTTTAAACTTTTTCTCGATCAATCCATGATGTATTCCAGCGCAGTCTTCGAATCTGTAGATATGTCTTTGGAAGCTGCCTCCGATTTTAAAAAAGAATTGATCTGTCAAAAACTACAACTAAAACCTTTAGATCATTTGGTCGAGATTGGAAGCGGTTGGGGCGGTTTTGCAATTTATGCGGCTCAACATTATGGCTGTAAAGTCACCACCATCACTATTTCTCAAGCGCAATTTGATGAAGCTGTGGCTCGTGTGCATGCAGCAGGTTTAAGTCATCGAGTTGATGTGCAATTGAAAGACTATCGTTTGTTAGAAGGTAAGTATGACAAATTGGTGTCAATTGAGATGATTGAGGCTGTAGGTGAACAGTATCTTCCCACCTATTTTAAAAAATGTCGTGATTTACTTAAGCCACAGGGGCTGGCACTGATTCAAGCCATCACCATTGAAGATGCGCGCTATCAAAAAGCGCTGCGAACAGTTGATTTTATTAAACGCTATATTTTCCCTGGTAGCTTTATTCCGTGCATAAGCGTGTTGACAGAGAGAGCGTCGCAACAAAAGTTAAGATTGAAACAGCTTGATGACATTGGCCTCAGCTATGCCCAGACTATCCATCATTGGCGTGAGCGCTTTCTCAATGCGAAAGAGCAGGTTTTACAGTTAGGTTTTGATGAAAACTTTATTCGGATGTGGGACTTTTATTTATGTTATTGCGAAGGCGGCTTCAAAGAAGGCGTAATTAGCGATGTACATATGCTGTTTGAAGCCAGCAGTCATTAATTTGGCAAATCGAGAAAGGGGAAGAGGATGCTCGTTAAGCTCGTAATCTTGAACCTTGCGATTATGTTGTGTTGTTGGGTTTGGGCAACATTCAACCGCCGTGTAGGCATTGTGGATGTTGCTTGGAGTGGCTGTCTTGCTTTAAATATCATGTTGACAGCTGTTTTTGTTGATCTAGCTCCGATGTCTATCCGTCTGTTCATTGGCATTTTGAGTGGTGTTTGGTTTATTCGATTGAGCGCGCATTTGTTACGACGTTATCTTGCCGAACAGCACGAAGATACGCGTTATGCCAATATGCGTCGTGCTATGGGGAAATTTCAGCACTTTGGTTTTTTACTGTTTTTTATTTTTCAGGCGGGTTTAGTTGTTTTGTTTTACCTGCCAATGTGGGCTTTATTAACAACGCCTCAACAGGATTGGAGTGTTAGCTATCCCGTATTTTTGGCTGTTGCTGCACTTATTTTAGTCCTCGCGTTTGTGGGGGAGACGATTGCTGACCAGCAGCTCTATCGTTTTAAACAACAGCCCCAACATCGTGGTTTAACCATGGATCAAGGACTGTGGCGTTATTCACGCCATCCCAACTATTTTTTTGAATGGATTCATTGGTTTGCCTATCCTATTTTAGGGGTGGCAGCTGGACTCCACTTGCTCTGGGTATATCCTGTGTTGATGTGGCTATTTTTGTATTACATCACGGGTATTCCGTTTAGCGAGCAACAAGCACTTAAAAATCGTGGGCAGAATTATCTCGATTATCAACAGCGGACTTCAATGTTCATTCCGTGGAAACCCAAAAAGTAGGTACGCACATGGATTATATAATTCAAAAATCATTAAAACTGGTTGAAAGTGGTTTAATTCCAGACCAAGCCATTCGGGCTGCTATCCGTAGCTTAAGCAAAAAGCGTTTGATTCAAGAGGGTCGTTATGATCCTGAACAGGCAGCACAGCGTTATATGGATGTGCTGAATATGCTCAAGCAGAGTGAAATCGCCATTGAAACCGAGAAAGCCAATGAGCAGCATTATGAGTTGCCGACCCAATTTTTTCAGGCAGTATTAGGTAAGCGGCTGAAATATAGTGCATGTTATTTTGCGCATGAAACGACCACTTTAGATCAAGCTGAAGAGTTTGCTTTGCAACTCTACGGTGAGCGAGCAAAGTTGCAAGATGGTCAAAGCATATTAGAGTTAGGCTGCGGTTGGGGATCATTCAGCTTATGGATGGCTGAGCGTTACCCAAATGCGCATATTACCGCTGTTTCAAATTCAAAAACGCAGCGTGAACATATTTTAGAGCAGGCAAGAATTCGTGGCTTTCAGAATATTGAAGTCTTAACCTGCGATGTGAATATTTTGGAACTTGAGCCAAATCATTTTGATCGGGTAGTTTCTGTTGAAATGTTTGAGCATGTACGAAATTATCAGCGCTTATTTGAAAAAATTAATGGTTGGCTCAAGCCTGAAGGTTTATTGTGGTGTCATATATTCTGTCATCGTTTTTTACATTATCCGTTTGAGATAAAATCTGAATATGACTGGATGTCAAAATACTTTTTTACAGGCGGACTGATGCCTTCGGTCTCTACCTTTTTACATTTTCAAGAGCATTTAGAACTCAAACAGCATTGGCAATGGTCTGGTCAGCATTATGAACGTACTGCAAATGCTTGGCTGGATAATATGGATGCACATCAAGAGCAACTTAAACCGATCTTTGAGCAAACCTATGGCAAAGAGGCGGACGCTTGGTGGCAACGCTGGAGAATATTTTTCATGGCATGCGCGGAACTGTTTGGTTTTGAACAAGGGCAAGAGTGGGTGATTGGTCATTTCTTATTTTATAAAAAGACCCCTTAACTCACCGCTGCTGATCATACCTAAGGAAAAGATATGCAGAAATCCCAGACACATAGTTTTCAAAAGCATGCCTTAACTGAAATTTTCAATCGTTATTATTGGTTGCAAATTGGGCTGATTGCCTTGTCAATTGTGGTCGGGATAGGCTGTAGTGCTTGGATCATTAAAGGTTCCTTATTAAAGACGGCATTAGAACAAGAAATGGAGCATTATTGGTCGCGTGTGGCACGCGATCCTGACGCCGATTTGCCTGATACCAAAAACCTTTATGGTTATCGCTGGAATACTCGTACACCACCTCAACAGTTTCAGAACATGCACTTAAATATAGGAGTCAATCGTATTTGGGTGGATGGCAAAGAGCGTATGACGGTATATGGCGAAAAAAACGGTCAACACGTTTTGCTGGTCTTTGGTGAAAGTAATGTCAATAAGTTGGTCTGGTTATTTGGATTAGCTCCCCTCATGTTCAGCCTGTTTATTCTTTACAGTTTTTTATGGTGGTCAAACCGTCGTGCTAGACGTTATTTCTCACCTATTACTCGGCTTGCAAACGCTTTAGAACATATAGATTGGGCACATCAAAAGACTCAAGCATCTCCCTTTCAAGATATTTACACCAACGGCAATATGGAAGCGGAATATCTGAAGCAGGCACTCGAAAAATATCATGATGTCTTGAGTGAATTTATTCAGCGTGAACGCGAATTTACTGGTGATGTTAGTCATGAATTACGCACGCCACTGACAATTTTAAAAGGTAATGTACAGCTTTGTCAGGCTCGATATGGACAAGATAAAGTATTTACCCGCTTAAATAACACCATTGATGATATGCAGCTTCTGGTCGACACTCTATTGGCGATTGCACGAAACACCACTCAGCATATTGCTTCGGAGCAGATGTTATTGTCTGAAATTATTGATGATTTGGTAGATTCTTTGCATGCAGTCAGTCTAAGTAAGGGGATGCAAATTTATGTGCAGCAGGATACATCTGAGCAGCTTAGAAACTTGTACCCTTCTATGACTAAAATGGTGCTGAGTAATATTCTCCGAAATGCATTGAATTATTCGCAAGGTTCAGAAATTCAGATTATTCAACAAAAGCATAGTCTGCTGATTGCGGATAATGGCATTGGAATCAATTTACCAAATGATGCCAAGGTGCAAGAATTGAAGAGCACAGCACTTGGCTTCGAAATAAAAGGACATGGTATCGGTTTACAATTGGTTGAAAAACTCTGTAAACAGTTGGGTTGGCGAGTGGAACTGTTCGATCGCGAATATTATATGTCTATTCATCCTGAACTTAATTTGGCAGCAAATACAGGTTTGGTGGTTGTGGTTTATTTTTACTAGTAATCTTGGGATTCCAACGAAATTTTTACACCTACACCTGAAACAGTATGCAGTAGTTTTTGCGGGAAAGGTTTATCAATCATTTTGCGTAGGTTGTAAATATGACTACGTAAAGCATCACTTTCTGGTTCTTCATCACCCCATAGTTCAATCATAATTTCTTGTTTAGTAATCACCTTGGGCGAGTTACGCATTAAGATTTTAAGTAGTTTGAACTGAATTGGAGGGAGCTCAATAGCTTGTCCAGCACGGGATACAGTTTGCGTGGCACTATCTAATACAAGATCATGAATTTGCAACTTATGATGGGTGACCTCACCCAAAGCACGTTTAATCAAGGCACGAATGCGCATGACCAATTCATTAAAATCGAAAGGTTTAACCAGATAATCATCAGTACCTGATGCAAAGCCTTTAAGTTTGTCATCTAGTGTGTCACGTGCTGTAAGCATGAGTACAGGAATATCCAGATTTTGCTGATGACGAAGCCATTCGCACAACTCATAACCAGAACCATCAGGTAAATTAATATCTAATAATAATAAATTATAGTGTTGTGACTTGAGCAAAGTTTTTGCAGCATCCAAATTTCGAGCATGATCGATTACATAGTCATGGGCTTCCAAAAACTCGCAGACAGTTGCTGCCAATTCGAAATGATCCTCGACCATCAGAATAAAGTGATTACTCATATGCTTAAAAGAATGCCAATTAATTTAATAGTTGTTGCTTTAATTTAGCATTAAATGGAGCACTGCCAAACCAGATTTTAAAATATTGATTGGCATTCGCATCACGAATTTCTCCTAGCTTTTTTTGATTAAGTTTTAGCTCAAGCTTTTGATTTTCATGTTGATAAACCAGACTATAGTGATCTCCGACTTTAACAGGTCGGTAGAGTTGGGTAATTTGATTTAATTCTGATTTTTCAGTAAAGCCCGTAACATTTTTCTTTAAAAAATAGGTCGCAGCCTGCTTAAACGCCCATTCTGGAATGTCGTGGCTATAGTTAAAATCTAAGCGGATGGTCTGGTTGTCCCACGGCTTTTGGCAGTTGACCGCGAAATAGCTCACTGTACCCACATTTTTTTTGGTTACAACCAGAGGTGCGCTGTTACATTTTTCCAGACTGGCTGCACTTGTGGAAAGGTTGACCATACATGTAGTTGCACCGATCAAGCCAATCAGGATTTTTTGAATGGTAATACCCATTTGTATGCACCTCCAAAAACAGGGAGTGAACGATATAGACCGTTGGCAGGGTCCCAGTAATCTTGCTGAAAAATGATTTGTTGGTTTGAATTGATCTTGATCTCGCTAATTCCATACGACGCCATGGTTTTAGTCCGCCCAAACATTTTAAAGTCGTAAGCCATATACCAATGAATGTAGGCTGAATCTTGATGATGGGTTGCGCTGATCAGTTTGACGCTGACGTTGCTGACGCGATTATTCATACCTTTAAAATGCTTGATCAGCTCTTGCTTATTGGAAAACTGAGATAACGTATCATTAATATACAATTGATCTGCATACAGGCTACTTGCTTGAGTAACAAAGTTGGATGTACCCAAAGTATTGAAGGCAGCGACAAAACGTGAGCCTATATCGTGGGCTTGTTCATCATTGAAGGGAATGCCTTTTATCTTCTGATCTGCTTGACTGTAGTCACTGCTATAACTTGGAAGACTTTTACAGGCAGTTAGACTGAAAACTGCGATAGTCGTGGTGATTAGTGTCGTCAAAATTTTCATCACACTATTTCCTTGGTTTTTATTTAATGTAAGAAAGCTGGTGTGAAGCGAATGTGAATAGCTTTTTCTAGCAACTCCACGTTATAAAACTAAAAAAATCACAAAAAATTCATGTTATTTTTTTTAAGATTAACAACAAACAGAAAGCCGCTAATTCAATACAAGTGAGCATGAGTACATGAGCATTTAGGTTTGAATATCATCCTAAAAATAGTTTTAGCTTAGAATTTTATCCAAGAGAGTATTATGAATATTACCAACACATTCATTGAGCAAGAGTTGTCCAGAATCATTGAAATGGCTTGGGAGGATAGAACACCTTTTGAAGCAATCCAACGTGAGTACGGATTAGATGAGTCTGCGGTCATTCGTCTAATGCGGCAGAATTTAAAATCTGGCAGTTTTAAATTATGGCGCAAACGTATGGCAGGTCGTAAGAGCAAACACCAACAATTACGATCACCAGATATTAGTAGGGCTTATTGTTCACGTCAGTATAAGCATGCATAGCGATAAGTCGTGGCTATCGAAAAATTAAATTTGTTCGAACAAAATATAGGTCAGTCTATTGTAATGCTATGACTAGATTTATTCATCGAGTTAACCGAGCTTGTCGTTTACATCTTTTTGAACAATATTTGACTTCATCCCAGCAACGCTGCCATTTTTTTCGCCATGTAAAAGGGCGTTTGCAATACATGCATATTTTATCTGGTAAATGCTGTTTTTTCATGTTCTTACAATTGATCTAATTGATGAAGTAATGATTGGGCATGGGCAATGAGCTTAGGTTTATCTTGCAAACGATCCAGTTGTTTATAAATGATTGCCATACGTGGATTGTGACGAAAAATGGCTTCATGCTTGAGCATAAAATACCAGTAAAGACTGTTAAATGGGCAACTGTCTGGTTCGGTTTTGGTCTTAACGTTATAGCTACAGTGCTGGCAGTAATCTGACATTTTATGAATATAGTTGCCCGACGCTGCATAGGGTTTACTTGCCATTAAGCCACCATCGGCATGCGTCACCATACCTAAAGTGTTGGGTAATTCGACCCATTCATATGCATCGGCATATACGGCTAGATACCATTCACAGATTTCCTGTGGGCGTATACCTGCTAAAAGTGCAAAGTTCCCCGTAATCATCAAACGCTGAATATGATGCGCATAGGCATGTTTAAAGGTACTCCGAAAACACTCTGCCATACAGGCCATTTTGGTTTGACCCGTCCAGTAATATTGCGGTAAAGGCGTTATATTTTCGAGTGTGTTCTGGTGGCTATATTGAGGCATATATAACCAGTAAATTCCCCGAACATATTCTCGCCACCCAAGAATCTGTCGAATAAAACCCTCTACTGCATTCAAGGGTGCGTGACCATTGTAATAAGCTGTTTGGGCAGCATCACAGACTTCTTTGGGCAATAACAAGCCACAATTTAAATATGGGGAAAGCAGACTATGGAACATAAAATCTGATCCATAAATCATGGCATCTTGATAGTCGCCAAAGTAGGGCAAGCGATCAGAAATAAAATGATTTAAAGCAAGCAGCGCATTTTGACGAGTGGTTGCCCAGTGAAACTGCTCAATATTACCAATATGCTGAGAAAATTCTGCTTTAACGAGTTGAATAACGTTCAAGTCAATTTGGTCATGTTCAAATGTTAATGGGTTAGGCAAAGGTGGTTTGCCTAGCCATGCTTTACGGTTGGCTTGATCAAAATTCCATTGCCCACCCACAGGCTGTTGTTCATGCATTAAATATTGCGTTTGCTTACGCATTTCTCGATAAAAATACTCCATTCTCAGCGTTTTATATTTGTTTGCCCATTGATTAAATTGTTCTAAGCGACAAAAGAAACGATCATCTTCCAAACACACAACGGGTAGTTGTAGCGTGTTGCCCCATGACGTCTCAATTTCATGCTGTAAACGATATTCACCACATTGGGTGACGACCAGTGTAGATACAGGAAATAACTGTTGTTGACTCTGGATGAAATCAATTATTTTTTTGATTTCGCTATCCCGTTTGAATGGGTGATAACGAACTTTCCAACCTGCTGCTTGAAGTTCCTTGGCAAAGTGGCGCATGGCACTAAAAATCAGCGCTATTTTTTGCGGATGATGGGCAACATAAGTTGTTTCTTCAAGTACTTCAGCCATAAGAATGATGTCTTCTTCACGGTTCAAATACTTGAGTGTTGCCAGTTGGTGATTTAATTGATCACCTAGAATTAAACCAAAACGCATATTTTTTTAATATATAAGGTTATGTTAAATGCAGTCTAAACTTTTAAAGATCAATTTTATGTGAAACGTTTGGATGAAAAACCTTTAGATCATTATGGGCATCTGTTGAATGTAATCATCACAACGGTTATTGATGTGCCAGACAGAGAAAAAGCGTTAAATATCATCAAGGATAGATGTAATTTTCCATACCAAGAAAAAGAAACGGAAGTGCTGAATCGAACTTGCTTTTAACAGCATATCAAAACACGCTTTCAGCATAGGGGCTAACAGCGTGTTTCTTTATCTTTAAATGGAGTTAGAAAGACAACATATTAGGGCTGAGCAGCCTTAGCCAAATACTGGGACATTTCTTCTTCGGGCACCATACCACCACCCGTACCCCAAACAATATGATGGGCGTTTTTTAGTTGTTGTGGCGTTAAATGATGCATTGCCGCATATTCAGGATGTTTGGAAATGAGCACAGGCCCCAACATGCCAGCTAGAGCTGAAGGTTCGAGTTGCAGTTTTTCGGTTTGGTTCAGCAAACCCAACAATTGATAAAGGGTCTGATCATCTAAAGTGTAAAGACCGTCTAATAATCGCTGCATGGCGCGACCAACAAAACCTGAAGCACGACCAACAGCGAGTCCATCTGCATCGGTCATGTTGTCGATCCCAATCTCTTGTACCGAAATTTGATCATGCAAGCCCGTGGCAATGCCCAATAACATACAGGGAGAATGTGTGGGTTCGGCAAAAAAACAATGGACATGATCGCCAAATGCCATTTTCAAACCAAAAGCTACACCACCAGGGCCACCACCGACACCACAAGGTAAGTAGACAAATAAAGGGTGTTCTTGATCGACTTGAATATCACGTTGTTGTAATTGCTGCTTTAAGCGTTCCCCTGCAACGGCATAACCTAAAAACAAGTTTTTAGAGTTCTCATCATCAATAAAATAGCAGTTTGGATCTGCGAGTGCCGCTTTACGTCCTGCTTCAACCGCAACACCATAATCTTCTGCGTATTCGACAACAGTGACGCCATGCGCACGTAATTTATCTTTTTTCCATTGCCGAGCATCTGCCGACATATGGACTGTCACATTAAAACCCAGTTGCGCACTCATGATGCCAATGGATAGTCCTAGATTTCCAGTAGACCCTACCGCAATACGATATTGACTAAAAAACTTTTTAAATTCAGGGGAGTTTAATTTGGCATAGTCATCTTGCAAGGTTAGTAAACCTGCATCCAGTGCTATTTTTTCAGCAAAATAGAGCACTTCATAAATTCCCCCGCGGGCTTTAATAGAACCAGAAATGGGTAAATGGCTGTCTTTTTTAAGCCAGAGGGTTCCTTCAATTTTTTGTCCGAATTGTGCTTCTAACTGTTGTTGCATCTCTGGAATTGATATCAGCTCAGATTCGATGATTCCATTGTTTGCGGTTGTTTCTGGAAATGCAGCCATTAGATAGGGCGCAAAGCGAGCTAAACGGTCACGTGCATCATAAATGTCTGCCTGATTGAGTCCAACATAAGGTAACCCTTCTTCTAATGTTGTGAAATCAGGATTAAACCAAATGGTTTCTTTCAGTTCGATCAATGTTTTAACAATGGGGTACTGTTGAGTGAGTTGCTGGATCTGTTGAGGATTCATGTAATGGCTCATATAGGTTTTGCAGGCTAAAAACAGAAATATTTAGTGGCAAGACAACGACTGTGAGCTTATTTCAATGCATTTACTACACTGGGTCAAATGATGATATTTAATTTATACGTGAAAATAATTCATCTGTAATGCACTTTAGTGTTGAATAGAACTTGTTTAGATGAATTGATTTTAAGTAAAAGCTTGTGCTTAATTTCAATATCAAGATGAGAGCCATGAATAGAGATAAAACAAATGAGTACGTCCTATAACAATCTAACAGGTTTTCAGTTATCCAAACTTTATACTTTTGAAGTTGCTGCAAGACACGAATCATTTGCTATGGCAGCCGCTGAGTTATGTTTGACACCGAGTGCTGTCAGCCATCAAATCAATCTGCTTGAAAAAGAACTCAATATCCAATTATTTGAACGTTTGCATCGTAAGCTAGCCTTGAGTCATGCAGGGCATAGATTACTGGCAGCTTTACAATTATCTTTCGATCATTTAAGTACAGAAATAAAAGCAATTCAAAATCAGGCTTTGGCGGGTTCTCTCACTATCTATGCACGACCTTCTATTACCCAATGTTGGCTGATTCCTAAATTACAGGATTTTATTCAACAATATCCATTAATTGAACTGTCAATTTTAACAGGCAATGAGATGGTGAATTTTCAACGCACAGGTATTGATCTGGCGCTGTATTTTGGTCATCAACCATCACAACATTTAAATTATGATTACTTGATGGATGAACAAATTGTTCCTGTATGTAGCCCGCAATATGCTGAAAAGATGAATTTAACTGGGAAGTTACAACAGTTACAGCATTGCACGTTATTGCACGATAGCCAAGCATGGAACAATGAGACTAGTATGGATGAATGGCAGAGCTGGGCGACTCATTTTTCTGTGGAATTGGGTTTATCGAAGGGGATGCTGTTTGACCGTTCGGATTTGGCATTACTTGCAGCAAAACAACATTTGGGCATTTGTATGGGCAGAAAGCGTTTGGTGCAACAAGACCTTGAAAGTGGGGCGTTGATTATGCCATTTTCTGAAATGTTTTTAGCTTGTGAGCAGCATTACTACACCATTTCTGGAAAGAATCCACGATTACCGAAAGTTGATGCTTTTATTCGATGGTTAAAAGTTCAAACCTAATTCTTGAATAACTCAATGAGGTCGAAGTGGAATAATGATATAAACATAAAAGCCTGAATTAGATTGAATATTCTGTTCATCAGCGCAGTTTGTAAAGTCTCTTAGGAGTTGGAGAGAAGTTTAAGAAAAAATTAACTATATATTTTTGATTTTTATTGATATTCAATATTTTTTAGTTAAATATTTATCGCATTTTTATTTATAAAATCATGCATCTATAGCATCAACAATACTGCATAATTTTCTTTCCATATTGTCAATTTACGTCATAAAGTGTCATAAAATTCAGCTTAGCGCTGGTCAAAAACGCTAAATTTTTATACTATACGGCAAACTTTATAATTACGACATCCACTTTATATTTATTAAAAACATTATGTTGAATCATATTTATGCTGCTTTAGAACAGCTGGGATTCACTACACAAAAACGTGTATTGCATATCCAGTTTGCCAATGCGTTGCTGAATCAGCAGGTCTATTTACAGCGAATAGACGGGACGCATGGCTTAAATCAAGGCTTAACCGCCAGTTTAATTTGCTTGTCGACACATGCATTTATTCCACTAAAACAGTTTATTGGCTGTCAGGTCGCTATAGACCAAGTGACTGACACAGGCCAATTGAGCCGTATCACAGGCATCATAACCCAAGCTCAAGCTGGAGCAAGCGATGGTGCACTGACCTTATATCGCCTCACACTTGAAGACCCGACCACATTATGGAAACAACGCCGTAACAGTCGTGTGTTTATGAATAAAAATGTGGTGGATGTGGTCAACATACTGTTCCAAGAGTGGCAACAAAAAAGTCCGCTATTTGCGGCAAGCCTGAGCCTTGATTTAGCAGGGCTGAGCCGAGAGTACGACATTCGACCTTTCATCATGCAAAGCAATGAAAGTGATTATGACTTTCTGACACGTCTACTCAGAAGTGAAGGGATGAGTTGGCTGATTGATGAAGCACAAACACTGCTTGCCCAAATTCACCAACCGATTCAAGCACAAAAGCTACGCTTAATTGACGATAACCAGCACTACCAAGCCCTGCCACGACGTTTTATCCGCTTTCATCAGAGTAGTGCTGTTCAAGCCGCAGATAGCATTATCGATTGGCAGGCACAACGCCAGTTACAGCCCACAGCAGTGCATGTTCAGCGCTGGCAAGCTGATGCACTGACACAAGATGATGGTGCAGGCAGCGTGCAAAGCAAACATCAGCAGAGTGAGCAATATGATGTTGCAAGTTTAGGGCTAGAGCAATCATGGCATTTTTCACCCGCATGGATGCAAGACCTGAATGGGGAGGATGGTGCAACAGCATCGGGCAATCCACAACTAGAACAATTTAACCAGCAGCTATCGGACTACTACAATGCACAAGCCAAGCATTTCTGTGCACAGTCTACGGTGCGAGATGCTCATGTGGGTTACTGGTTTGAACTGCAAGATCATCCTGAAATTAATCAACACAGTGGTGTAGACAAAGAATTTCTCATTACCGAAAAAACCTTTTATAGCCAAAATAACCTACCTAAAGATTTAAACCAGCAATTGGAGCAACTTCTCCAACAAAGTCACTGGCAATTCACGTCTACACTGAGCAGCATTGCAAGTGAACAGCGCCAAGGCAATCTGCTGAGCTTACAACGTCGACATATTAAAACTGTCCCCGCTTATCATCCCGAGCAGCATCGCCCAGCTGCCCACCCGCAACGTGCTCAGGTGGTTGGACCGAATGGTGAAGAAATCCATGTCGATGAATGGGGGCGCATCAAAGTTCGCTTTTTATTCACAAGAAATGAAGACCATACACATGATGGTGGTGCGGGCAGCAATGATAACGATACGGACTCTGCTTGGGTGGATGTATTAACCCCATGGGCAGGTGAAGGCTACGGGGCACGTTTCTTGCCACGAATTGGGGAAATTGTAGTCATTGACTTCTTTCAAGGAGACATAGATCGTCCTTTCGTGGTGGGACGTCTTCATGAAGCACAGCGTTCTCCTACAAAATTCGATAATGCAGGACAACTGCCTGATACCAAAAAGCTCAGTGGTATCCGTTCTAAAGAAGTCGATGGGGGCGGATTTAACCAACTGAGATTTGACGATACCACGGGTCAAATTAGTGCCCAGTTGCAAAGCAGCCATGCGGCAAGTCAACTCAATTTAGGTAAACTGAGTCATCCCAAAGCCACCGAAGAAAGTGAAGACCGTGGTGAAGGATTTGAATTAAGGACTGACCAATGGGGAGCAGTACGTGCAGGACAAGGCCTACTCATCTCAACTTACAAACAAGACCAAGCAAAAGGTGATCACCTTGATTCAGAGCTTGCCAAAAAGCAACTTGAGGGTAGTCAGACCAACAGTAAAGCCTTGAGTGATATTGCCAAAAACCAAAAGACGGATGAAATCGAATCGGTTGAACAACTCAAAGAATTTGCAGATCAAATCCAAGAACAGATTGCAAAATTTGAAAAGGCGCTATTACTTTTAAACTCGCCAGATGGGATTGGTTTAAGCACAAATGCAGACATTCATGTCTCGGCTGATGGACAAATTAACCAATTTGCAGGTGACAGCATTAACTTGAGTACGCAAAAGAATTTGATTACACATGTCAGTGGTAAAGCCAGTTTATTTGCAGCACAGGGGGGCATTAAGCAAGTTGCTGCCAAAGGGAAGTTTGAAATGCAGGCGCAAAGCGATGCCTTGAGTATTTTAGCTAAACAAAACATTCAGATTGTTTCTACAGAAGACCGTATTGAAATTACCAGTCCGAAAGAGATTGTGATTACCGCAGGTGGTTCGCAACTTAAAATAGATGATTCGGGTATTTTTCCAACGACCAGTGGCAAGTTTGAAGTGAAGGCGGGGCAGCATGTGTTTAAGGGAGGGAGTAGCGTCAATTGTCCACTACCATATTTGCCTGAAAATGAAATACAAAAATATGGTTTATGGTTTGATGTTATGGATAAGCAAGGGAATAAATTAGCGCATGGAACAGAGTATATTATTTTCGATGAAACTGAGAAAGAAATTGCACGTGGAAAATTAGATAGAACAGGCTTAGTCAAATTAGAGACGCATGAACCTAATAAACAATATAAAATACATGTGGTGGTTTAAAAATGTCTAATAGAGTTGATGTAAGTAAAGAAATTAAAGAGAAAGCTAATGATTTGTTAAAAAAAGCACAAGGAAAAGTGAGCCAGACACCATCTGTGATCCCTGTACATATTCCAATCTATACACATAGTTTAACCATTTTTATTGGTGGCGCTGCGGATAAGTATGTGTTTACTCCAGGAGATATTCCTGTTGGTTGGGGGGAGTTTAGACCTATTGGGCCAACATTTGTTGTTGGAAATTATGTTAATAATCACTTTTCAAAAATAAAAGGAAATAGTAAAAATGCAGTCGTTAAATATTATGGCTATGAAGAAGCATACATATCAGCAGATCAAGAAATAACTGTAAATACAAATAAAAGTAAAAAATTAAATGCATTTAAGGATATAGAATCTTTTTTAAAAGTTAATCCACAAACACAAGTCAATATTATTGGGCATAGTCTTGGAGGGTGGAATGCAGCTGGTTTGGCTGAGGCATTATATAAGAAAAATATATGTAAAGTAAATTTGCTAATTACAATTGACCCTGTTGGTGTGATATTGTCAAAAATAGGAATTGGCTCAAGAACTAGTATTTATTATAGTAGGCCAAAACCAGTATTTAGATGGTGGATTAGTGTAAGTTGTGATCCTAAAAGTTATGAATGGAATAATGATTTGATTGCAGATTCTGGAGGGCAATGGAGTGCTTATCCAAGTACTAATAGCTCTTATTATCATGTGACAAATTATAGCCATGCTGATTTTAGACTGATGATGCAAGAAAAAATTATTGGTAATTCAAGTGCCCAAGATGTTTTATCGAGAGAGTTAGAAAAAATAAAATGAAATTTTTCCTATTAATATTAACAGGTATTTTCTTATCCGCGTGTAGCCCTTTAGATAAGAATGATAAGGAAATCGTTGTTAATGACTTGAGTCTAATTAATCTAACTTACTCTCATTTGGATGGGCTAAGCGGTGATGTATTTAAATTTGATGTGACAACAAAAATAAATCTAAGTAATTTTTATCAAAGAGAAAAATATAAGTATTCACATTTAAAGTGTGATGGAATTCAAAATTATTCGATTGTCGGCTCAGTCGCTATAGATGAGGGGCGAATTGAAAATGGTAAATATATTTCATCAGGATATTTCAAAGTTTGTGAAGATGAGTCAATGAATACATGCGCAGAAAAACAACAAGTTGAGAAATTGCTAATTAAAGATCTTTCTTGCAAAATTATTTTTGGGGGGCTTTTGAAAAAAAGTAAAATAGTAGCTGATAATATAATAATATCAAAAAATTCTATTATTCAATCTATTGACAAAGGAAAGTAGATTATTAAGTTAGGGTGATTTTATCTTTTTAATAAAAATATCGTGTAATATTTATTTTTTTTAAGATAATTGTTTAAAGTTATTGCTGAAAAATTTTAACTTACAACCTGAGGTTTATGCCATTCAATGGCTTTTCATTAAAAATATTTCGTGAAGATTCAATTTATAGTTTAAGTGGGCTTTGTCGCATAAAGCTTTTAAAGATAGAACGTTTCTAAGTCACTCAAATTTATGTGACAACTTGGGTATGAGTTTGGCCTAATTTGTTAATTAACCCTAATCCTGTTTAATCCAATAATTGCATTACTCGAATAATTGGCTTGTTTCGATGGCATAATTGGTAAGCACATAAAGAAGCATAAATCCCAGCTAATTATCCTTCAATACTTCTAGCTTTACTCGTCACCAAATGAAACTTCCCTTTTAACAGGCTAAATAGCTCGAATCCTGCTTAAGCCGATGTTTTCACAAGATGAATCATTGGCTTGTTTGTATAGTAACCCGAATCCTGCTTAAGGCGATATTTCCATAATACGAATAATTGGCTTATTTTGATGACAAAGTTGATAAGCGCACAGAGAAGCATAAATGCCTGTCAAATAACCTGTAATACTCCGTGCTTTGCTCGTGACTAAGTTGTATGTCCCTTTTAGCAAGCTGAATAATGTTTCTATTTTATTACGTTGTTTTAAGTGGTAGTTATCCGCTTTTGATAATTTAATCGCTTGCATGTTTTTACGATGATAGGTCATCAAATCAATATCTTGATCTTTAAGCCTGCGCTTAAGCTTATGACTAATATAGCCACGATCAGCATACAATTTTGCAGTCATTCCTTTGACGAGTTGCTCCACCATTTTGATATCTGCTGTATGTCCATTGGATAAAATCGTATTTACTATTCCACCTGATTGATTCATCAGCAAATGCAGCTTACAGCCAAAGAACCAACCCATTGAGCTTTTTCCACGTGTTGCAATAGCCGATAAAGACTTATGACGTTGTATTCGCTGATTTTTACAGACAGGTAATATGGTTGAATCAATCCATAAATAATTGCTTTGCTGATCTTTCATCAAAGCAAAATGTAGGGCATGTAAAGCCAGTTGATATGTATTCATCAGATGAATCATGCGTTGATAACACGGTAGATGTTTAAATAGATGGCTATTGTTATATTTTAACGCTGTAAAGAATGCTTTGAAATTATTGAAATGAGAGCACTTATACCAAATTGCAATAAAGGTAATTTCAGAAATACTGAGCTGAGCAGGGTGAACTCTTGAGCATCGAAAGTTCTGCTTTAAGAAATTCCAATAGATTGATTCAAATTTTAGAAAGAAATCATTAATTATGCAGAATAATTGGGTACTATCAATCATAAGGACTAGAGTTGTTAGTTTGGTGTGGTAACTCAACTGATGGCTCTAGTCTTTCTCTTTTTCAAGTCAATTGCTTATCCGAGATTCGGGTTATAGTAGTATTGTTAGTCATACAAAATTCCGAAAATTATATAAAGCAAAAGAAACACATAATGAATTGAGTGAAGCATTATAGTACTGATTTTTATCTAATTTTATGTTTTGTAATATAAGGTGTCCATGATATTGACTTTGCCTTGTTTTGGTTAAAAAATAGACTTGATAAGAATGATAATCTTGAGTTTCATTCCATTTTTTTAAGCTATGGCAGGTGTAGTGTAGAACGGAAGTTTATATTACACACTTAACCTCAAAATCGGAGGATATGCCATGAATTTCCTCAAGTTTTTAATAACTGCTGGATGTATTTCTTTATTGTCCCCCATGACATTTGCTATGGATGATTACAACAGTTCTGGTATGGACATGACAATGCATAGCTCGCATTCAGTCGATGATAAAAAAGCGATGATGAGTGCTATGAGTGCAGCACCAATGAATGTCAGTGCAAAAGCGACAATTGTTGCGATGGATGCCAATGGAAAAATGCGTGTTTTGCATAAAGGACACAATAATTTTACCTGCATGCCCGATAACCCTGCAACACCTGGCCCAGATCCGATGTGTATGGACCCCGCTGCACTTGCATGGGCCGAAGCTTGGATTGGTCATAAAAAACCAGTAGAAGGTAAAATTGGTTTTATGTACATGCTTATGGGCGGGACTGATGCGAGCAATGTCGACCCTTATGCCACCAAACCGACCGCAAACAATCATTGGCTGCAAACAGGTCCACATGTCATGATTGTGGGTGCATCACAAAGTTTTTATGATATGTATCCAAAAAGTGCACAACCTGATACCACAGTTCCTTATATCATGTGGTCAGGAACCCCTTATCAACATCTTATGATTCCTGTGAAATAAGCGAATATAGCACCTATTTTTATCTCTTAAAATTGAAAAAAAGCCATGTAATTATCATGGCTTTTTTATGCTGAATATATAGTTGCTATTCATTTAGTACATATTCTGGATTAAATATCCAACATTTAGATGTCTGAGTAGGGTTTAAGTCTGAGGAGGTTTTAAATTAAGCTACGCAATTCATTTGCCGCATGTCTCAACAACGGTAAAACTTGCTGAATTAAATACTCTTCACTCGTGCGGTTGCTTTGCGACATACAATTAATGGCAGCAATAGTCTGACCTTGTGCGTTTAACACGGGCACGGCAAGCGCAATAATACCTAACTCATGTTCTTCTTTAGACAGGCAATAATCCGATAAAGTCACTTTCTCGAGGTCGGCATAGAATTGATTTCTATCGGTAATTGTTAAAGGAGTTAAACGCTTTAATCCATACTTTTCTACCCAAGTCTGTTGCTCCTCTTTCGATAAAGCGGCTAGTAAAACTTTACCTGTCGACGTGGCATGGGCAGGCAGGCGATTGCCCAAATGCATGCCATACGGATTGACCCGAAACTGATCTTGTTGTGGTAAATAGCTTCTGGCAATGGGCACCACTTCATGTTCATCTAAAACCACCATGGAAAAGGTGAGCGATGTCTGTGCACAGAGTAAATTCAGTAAAGATTGTACCACTTTAGGCAGATGTGCCGAACTTAAATAAGCGCTGGAAAAACGCAACACTCGCGGGGTTAGCCAAAAATAATGTTCATCGGTTTCCAGATAACCTAAAAATTTCAGAGTTTTTAAATGTCGTCTAGCTGCAGTACGACTTATGCCTGTGCGTTCAGCCACTTGGGTCACGTTCAGGCGCTGTCGATCGACTCCGAAGGCCTCCAAAATATGCAAGCCCTTGGCTAAACCTGCAATGTAGTCGGCTTGAAGTATCACGTCTTGTGAATGTGGATGTATAACCTTGTTCCGCTCAGCTTCCATACTGCTTATCCTGAAAAATGAATTGTTTTTGTCCGATATTCGGACAACTCTAATGGTATACGGCCAATTTCAATATGGCGATATAGCTCAAAAAAACATCCCAGCGTAATCTGAAACAAGGAACGAACAAGGATGAACAGCATGGAAATTGTAAAAACCAAAGTGGCAATTATTGGTTCAGGTCCCGCAGGGCTGTTACTCGGACAGTTACTTTATAAAGCAGGCATTGATCATATTATTATTGAACAGCGCAGCGCTGACTATGTGTCATCGCGTATCCGCGCAGGAATTTTGGAACAGGTTTCGGTAGATTTGTTGACCGAAGCTGGTGTCGATCAAAACCTCAAGGCGCATGGTTTACCGCATTCAGGCATTGAAATTCTGACTCAAGGACAAAAGCATCGACTGGATTTAGCTGCACTGACAGGCGGTAAGCAAGTGACCGTGTATGGTCAGACCGAAGTGACTAAAGATTTAATGCATGCCCGTGAGCAAGCGGGTTTGAGCTCATATTATGAAGCACAGAATGTGCAGATTGATGACTTTTATACGCAGCCGAAAGTGACTTTTCAATATCAAAACCAGTCGTATCAAATTGAGTGTGATTTTATTGCAGGCTGTGATGGTTTTCATGGCGTGTGTCGTGCCAGTGTGCCTGAAGACAAGATTAAAACCTTTGAAAAAGTCTATCCTTTTGGCTGGTTAGGTGTGTTGGCAGATGTACCACCTGTTGCAGATGAGTTGATTTATGTGCAGTCGGAACGTGGCTTTGCCTTGTGCAGTATGCGTTCAGAAACGCGCAGTCGTTACTATTTGCAAGTGCCATTAACCGATCATGTCGACAATTGGTCAGATGAACAGTTTTGGGATGAATTGAAAAACCGCCTAGACCCTGAAAGTCGAGAAAAATTAATCACAGGTCCATCGATTGAGAAAAGTATTGCACCACTGCGTAGCTTTGTAACTGAACCGATGCGCTTTGGAAAACTGTTCTTGGCTGGCGATGCGGCGCATATTGTCCCACCGACAGGCGCGAAAGGTTTGAATCTGGCAGCATCAGATATTGCCTATTTATCCAGTGCCTTCATTCAGTATTATTTAGATGGCTCCGAGCAGGGCATCGATGAATATTCGGAAAAATGTTTGCAACGGGTGTGGAAAGCAGAACGTTTTTCTTGGTGGATGACGCATTTATTGCATCGTTTTGAAACCGAAAGTGAGTTTGATCATAAGATTAAACAGGCTGAATTGAGTTATATCCTCGGTTCATTGGCAGGACAAACCACTTTGGCAGAAAATTATGTCGGTTTACCCTATGAAATTAAGCATTTAAGTGAATTTCAGCAAGCTAGTTAAACCATTTTTTCTATTCTAAAAAAGAGAGCATTGTGCTCTCTTTTTTATTTTTAAACAGATGGAATTGAGTTTAACCATCCTGAGGGTGTAGTGGGGTCGTAAGCGTTAGTTGGTAAAATGCGGCATCTAACCAGCGACCAAATTTAAATCCTGCCTGTTGAATCGTACCTGAATGGGTAAAACCGAGTTTTTGGTGTAATTGAATGCTGGCAGCATTGTCGGCATCGATACAGCCCACCATGACGTGCAATTGTTGCTGTTGTGCTTTTTCAATGAGTGTCTGCATCAGGATTTTACTCAGCCCACAACCGCGATGCTCATGGTGAATGTACACACTGTGCTCAACCGTATATTTATAAGCAGGAAAGGCTCTAAAACTTCCCCATGTTGCAAAACCGAGTAATTTTCCAGTCGGGTTGATAATGCCGAGTATAGGAAAATTCTGCTCTCGTTTGGTCGCAAACCACGTTTGCATATTTTTTAATGTGCGTGGCTGATAGTCATACAGGGCGGTGGAATTTAGTATCGCCTCATTCAGAATCTCTAAAATAGCAACGGCATGCTCGGTTTCATTGCATTCAATCAGTTTAAACTCGGTTAAAGAGGCTTCACTTTGTGACATCACAGGTTCCAAGCAAGTGTAAGGCGCATATTGTATGGGATTTTTCTATCTTCAATCGCTAAAACATAACGATAAGGCTCTACATTTGGATTGATAAAAATAATGGGATGATCAACTGCATTAAGGCAAGACAATCGCCCTAATGCAGTTGATCAGTTTGTTCACCCAATTGAATCTCTAATTGCCCCGTGATGATCCAGATTTGCTGTTGCATGGCATGATCACGTTGCGTGACGTCGTAGGTGATGCACATGTGCGGGAAAATGCACTTCAACCAGTTGTACTGAGATTTTCAAACCCAGTGGGCTAATGCTACGCCGAATATAGCCAGATTCAGGATCTTGCCAAATGGGTTGCTCGGCATGGCGTAACAGTGGCTTAAAGGATGTAGGGAATTCCACGCCACCAAATAAACTGACCAGTGAAACTTCGAGTCCATTCGCCAGTTCTTCCAAAGTATAACCACGTGCTAGACGTAGTTCACGAATACGCTGTGAATTCTGTTGATGTATATCCATGTCAGCATCTGATAAGAATTTAAAATCCAGTATGTTAGAAATCATTTAAGATACTAGATTTTTACCGCAAAATGCTGCCAATCAATATCCTGAAGATACAGTTTTGAAGATGGGAATCGAGATCAATCAACAGTAGATCATTTACATCTATTTAAAAATCATCAGGAAGCGCGAATAAAGCTGAGATGGAATATGCTTGATATCTTATTGCAAAATCAATAACTACTTGGACATCTATTCTTATTTCATCTGGACAATTTTTTATCTTTTAGGGGTAAATGAGACTACACAAAACCATGGAACTTTGTTTAATAAGTAATCATGGAACATGATAAACTATTTAAAAATCCCAATACATCTGTGTTGGGGTTTATTAAATAAATTAAGACATTGAATTATATGAAATAAGAAAATTAATTAGGTATAACTTGCATTATGTTAATTTTAGACAATTTAAAAAATGAAGAAATTAGAAATCATCTTTTTTAGTAATTTTAATCCTAACTATTTTGTGGGGCATACAATGGATGTTTCACGGTTTTCCTATAGGAAATTGAGTCTTCTATTACTTGCTCCAGAAAAGCCGTATTATCTTGTTTTAAAATAATTAAAATTTGAGGTAATAATGGATAATTCTGAACGTTTCATTACAGCATTGTACTACTCTGTAGGTGGGATTATCTTGGGTCTAGGACTAGCGATTTTTTCATCTCTATATCTTAGCCTTACGATTAGCTCAGTTAAAATTGTGATTTTTACAGTAATTTCCTGTTTTGTTATAGGTTATTTATTTCCTAATAGCGTTGGCAATATTTTTAGATGGGTTTGGAAAATTTTCGTTCATTAGAGACTAATTTCACCCCAATTTAATATAATCGCGGTTATACGAAATTGAATTGTTATTCCTATTTAAAGTGTCCAAGTTAGATACGACTCTCTGTTCTTTGGTTTGTGAGATCTAGTGTTTATTAGAATAAGAGTATGCATCTTATAAAGTAAACGGGTGTAGAAGTGATTCCTGCTCAATGATAGGTTGAAAATAGACTGATCCAAGGCGTCTTATCGTGCGTAAATAAAAAAGCGAAAGGAGAACCTTTCGCTAGAACGGATTCGAAAATGTGAAATGATTATAAGTGTTCAGCTGCTTTTTCCACTTGAATACTGTCACGGTAATATTGGCAGCCTTTGTACAATAAGAATGTCCCGAGTACGCCCGCTACGGCATTTACAATCGAAATTGAATTACCTACCATCACGGTATTTTGGAAATATTTGTCGGTTATTAAAGCAACAGCCGTAGTTCCAATGCCTAAAGCAATTAAGTTTGACACCAAAAGGAACTTGGCTGAGACTTGGGCACGTAACTGGTTTGGCGTGAGCATTTGTGTTGCTGCTGCAGATGCTGGAATCGGAAATGTCGAGAAGAACATCGCCACAAAAATCAGCGCAAACGACAGGTAAATGTTATCCACTTGGGTAAACAAGACGCTTGGAATAATAAGGGCTGCACAGCCGATCATGCCGCTACGAATCGCTGCATCGCTATAACCACGTTTAGAGAACCAGTCAATCAGCCAACCGCAGAATAATGCGCCAGAAGTATTGGCAACCAAAATGATTATCCCGAGGATATAACCTGTTTGGCTGGCATCTAAACCATGATTACGCATATAGAACGCAGGTGCCCAACCGAGTAGTGCGTACAGCATCATGGTGTAAAAAGAGAAACCGATGAAATGACAGAAGAAGGTCTTTTTATGGGTTTTGATAAAGGCAATTGAGTTTTTGAAAGAGGCTTTTACCACTTGACCATCTTGACCAATTTTTAAACCCTTACGCTCAGGCTCACGAACCGTCAAAATCATCAATAACGCCAACAATACCCCGGGTAAACCGACAATCATAAAAGTCAGTTGCCAAGTTTTAATTTCACCAATCAGCGGTAGGGTCACCAAGTTTACATTTTTAAGTAAACCAATCACGTACCCCCCAATCAGGAAGGCAAGCCCTGAACCAATAAATGCACCAATTGCATATAGACCAAGGGCACGACCGAGTTTTTCTTTAGGAAATAGATCGGCAACAATCGAATAAAACGCTGGCGAAAGCGCCGCTTCACCCGCACCGACACCAAGGCGGGACAAGAACATTTGTAGAAAATTCTTGCTTAGACCGCAAGCTGCCGTAGCAAAACTCCAGAAGGCAATCCCAATCGCAATAATTTTAATCCGTGATTTTTTGTCGGCAAGGGCCGCAATCGGTACACCCATAACCGCATAGAACAATGAAAATGCTAAACCTTGCAACAAGCTGAATTGGGTATCGCTCAGCATCAGGTCATGTTTAATCGGTTCAATCATCAAGGATAAAATTTGACGATCTACAAAGGAAAGAATGTAGGCCACCATACAAATGACCACCACATACCAATGGTAGGCGCTACTAGGAGTTTGCACCGTTTCATCATGCGTAGGTGAATGTTCTGAAACTGGATTGTGTTCAAAATTTTGTGCTTCTGGTTGAATCGTCCTTTCAACCAGTTCTATATCGATGGATTTATCGTTCATCATGCAACTTCCTGTGCTGACTGTTTGAGATTATTTGATACTTCTATATTTATTTTTGTTTTTATTATGTATCGTCTTATTTTTAATCTACGGCTTAAATCAGGTGGGGTCAATCACTTTGTGATAAAAAGATACATTTATTTTTTATTATAAAAAAAAGAGAATCATATGATTCTCTTTTGTTATACGTCAGACTTAGGCCGCCCGTTCAACCAAGGTCAAAATGTCATAGGTTGCCACCAATTCATTACGTTGGTTCTTGACTTTAATGTCCCAAACCACCACACCATGCGGTTTTTGCTCTGGATCACGTAGTGGTTTTGGTGTTTTTTGCTTACAGGTCAATTCGACTTGAATGGTATCGCCAATTTTTACGGGTTCTACAAAACGCAGATTATCCATACCATAATTGGCAATGACTGGACCTGCTGCGGCATCTACAAACAGACCAGCAGCGGCAGAGACAATGAAATAACCATGTGCCACGCGATCACCAAACAGAGAATCTGCCGCTGCAATCTTATCCATGTGTGCATAGAAGTGGTCGCCACTTAGGCAGGCAAAGTTGACGATGTCTGCTTCAGTCACGGTACGACGTGCTGTAAGTAAACGTTCACCCACGCGGAGTTCATCAAAGTCTTTTTTGAATGGGTGTACGCGGTCTTCAAACACTTGTGCACCTGCTGTCCAGCTATGACCGACTTGGGTCATGGCATTTGGTGAACCTTGTAAAGCGGTACGTTGCATATAATGCTTGACGGCACGTAAACCACCAAGTTCTTCACCACCACCCGCACGTCCTGGGCCACCATGTACCAAGTATGGAAGTGGCGAACCGTGACCTGTACTTTCTTTCGCGCTTTCAGCATCCAAAATGTGTACACGGCCATGCCATGGTGCAATTTTAGTAATCAATGCTTCGATATTTTCATCGACATTGCGCACTACAGAAGCCACCAAGCTGCCTTCACCACGTGCCACTAAATCTGCCAATTCAGCAAGATTTTGATACGGCATCAGGGTTGAAACTGGACCAAAGGCTTCTACTTCGTGAATATGCTTCGCTTCAGTTGGTTGTTCACACACCAATAAAGTTGGTGGATAAAAAGCACCTTTTTCAGGGTTTTTCGCTTGAATCGTGTAGTCTTGACGTAAATGTCCACCAATTACAACTTTAGCATCTTGGCTCAGTTGTTCTACTTTTTCAGCGACACTGAATTTCTGCTTCACACTCGCCAAAGCACCCATGGTCACGCCCTCAATTTCAGGGTCGCCCACCACGACTTTTTGTAGCTTAGCCACTAAACGCGTTTGTACGGTTTCGAGTAAAGCTGCGGGAACAAAGGCTCGACGGATCGCCGTACATTTTTGTCCTGCTTTGGTGGTCATTTCACGGAACACTTCACGCACAAACAAATCAATGGTTTCGTCGTTGGCGTGTTCAGTCAAAATCGCACTGTTAACAGAATCGGCTTCCATACAGAATGGAATTGAATAGTGATTTAAGTGTGGATTTGCACGTAGGCTTTGCCCTGTGGCTGCTGAACCTGTGAAAGTTACGGTATCTTGTGGATTTAAATGTTCAATTAAATCATAAATTTGACCGCAAATTAACTGTAGTGAACCCGCCGGTAGAAAGCCACTTGCCAATATGTCTTTCACCACTGCATGGGTAAGCTCAGCACCTTCAGTTGCAGGTTTCACAATACATGGCACACCCGCCAATAACGTTGGTGCAATTTTTTCTAACATGCCCCAGGTTGGGAAGTTGAAGGCATCAATATGCAATGCCACACCCGCTTTAGAGGTTAGAATATGTTTGGCACCGAAATTGCCGTGTTTTGATAATGGAATCCATGCATCTTCTACTAGCACAGTTTCATCACTCAGTTCACGACGTACAAGGCTTGAGTAAGCAAATAGGGTTCCAATCCCGCCTTCAACATCAATCCATGCATCTTTACGGGTACAGCCCGTTGATTTAGCCAGTTCGTAATAGTGTTCTTTACGTTCTAATAAATATTGCGCCACTTGTTTTAGGGCATTGGCACGTTGGTGGAAAGTCCACGTCGCAATGGCTGCACCTTGCTTTTTCGCATAATCCACAATGGCTTTGGTGTTAATGCCATGGCTACTCACTTGATAAATCGCTTCACCTGTAATGGCATGATAAACCGTACGTAATTCCGCCTGAGAAGAATATTCTTGTCCATATACCAAAGAACTTAGGGTTTTAAGGGGCTGAGCTTGGTGCTCTTCAGTTGTATCGTGTTGCTCCATTGAGTTGTTGTCTAACTCTAGCATGGTAAAACTCCTTTTATGATACGTTTTTAACTGTATTTTAGTTTTGATGTTTCATAATTTGGTATTAAAACGTCTGAAAGTCAATCGTAATTCGTATGTAAAAAAATCAAACTAAAATTTAATTTAAACTAAATTTATTAAAAACAATCCCTTAAGCTTAAGTGTAAAATTTAATTAAATGATACCTTAAAATTAATATTGATTTTATTTGTGTATCGTTTTAATTTAACTGTAACGACACTTGGGATAAGTGAGGGAAAAATGAATAACCAACAACAAGCTTTTGATCAGCGTATTGAAAAGGACATTTCAATTGAGCCAAAGGATTGGATGCCAGATGCCTACCGCAAAACTTTAATTCGTCAAATTGGTCAACATGGACACTCTGAAGTTGTGGGTATGTTGCCAGAAGGTAACTGGATTACACGTGCACCAACCTTAAAACGCAAAGCGGTGTTATTGGCAAAAGTCCAAGATGAAGCAGGACATGCGTTGTACCTCTATAGTGCCGCCGAAACTTTAGGTGCAGACCGTGATGACATGATGGATAAGCTCATTGCAGGGCGTATGAAATATTCATCGATTTTTAACTATCCAACACTCACTTGGGCAGATGTAGCAGCGATTGGCTGGTTGGTGGATGGTGCTGCCATTGTGAATCAGGTTGCGCTTTGCCGTACCTCTTATGGTCCTTATGCGCGTGCTATGGTGCGTATCTGTAAAGAAGAAAGTTTCCATCAGCGCCAAGGTTTTGAAGCCATGATGCAATTGGCAAACGGCACTGAAGAACAAAAGCAAATGGCACAAGATGCCGTGAACCGTTTCTGGTGGCCAGCCCTCATGATGTTTGGTCCAAGTGATGATAATTCTCCAAACAGTGCGCAAAGCATGCAGTGGAAAATCAAGTTATTCAGTAACGATGCTTTGCGTCAAAAGTTTGTCGATAACACTGTTCCACAAGTTCAACAGCTTGGTCTTACCGTTCCAGATCCAGATTTGAAATTCAACGAAGACACAGGTCACTACGAATTTGGTGAAGTGGATTGGAATGAATTCTTTGACGTGATTGCTGGTAAAGGTCCATGTAACCACGAGCGTATTGAAGCACGTCGTAAAGCATGGGAAGGCGGTGCATGGGTACGTGAATCTGCCGCAGTGTATGCCAAGAAACAGCAAGAACAGCAGCAAGCACAGAAAGTTGCTTAATTCAGATCAGAGATGAAGGGAAATAAGGTCATGGATAACAAGAATAACTGGTCACTTTACGAAGTGTTCATTCGCAGCAAACAAGGTTTAAGTCATCGTCATGTGGGTAGCTTGCGTGCATCTGATGATGAAGTGGCACTACAAAATGCACGTGATGTGTATACACGTCGCAATGAAGGCATCAGTATTTGGGTCGTAAAATCTGAACTGATTACTTCTTCTCAACCCGATGAAAAACCAGAATTTTTTGACCCATCTTTAGACAAGGTGTATCGCCACCCAACGTTTTACAACATTCCAGATGGCATTGAGCACATGTAAGGGAAGGGAGAAAAACGATGAGTAAGCAAGTTTTAGCAGAATTTCTGTTACATGTGGGCGATAGCCAACTAATTCTGTCACACCGTTTGGCTGAATGGTGTGGACATGCGCCAGAGTTAGAACTCGATATTGCTTTAGCCAATATTGGTCTGGATTTGTTAGGTCAGGCACGCACAGCCTTAAGCCTTGCTGGTCAGATTGAAGGTTTAGGTCGCGATGAAGATCAACTGGCGTATTTCAGAACAGAACGTGAATACCGTAATTTATTGTTGGCTGAACAGCCGAATGGTGATTTTGCACAAACCATTGTGCGTCAATGGTTCATGGATCATTACCATGCATTGTTGTTAGCAGCTTTAACCAACAGCAGTCATGCCGATGTTTCTGCATTTGCACTCAAATCTTTAAAAGAAGTGAAATATCACTTACGTTTCTCGACCACATGGATGGAGCGTTTGAGCTTGGGCACTGCCGAAGCGCATGAAAAAACTCAAAATGGTTTAAACCAGTTATGGCGTTTTACTCAAGAATTGTTCCAACTCAGCGCTGCTGAAATGCAGTTGGTGGATACAGGTCTGATTCCAAATCTTGAAATTTTAAAAGATCAATGGCTTGAGACTGTGCAATCAGAATTGGCTCGTATGCAACTCAGTCTGCCAGAAACAGGTGCTTACCGTAGTGGTGCAAAACAAGGACTGCACACGGAACACTTAGGTTACATCCTCGCAGAAATGCAATATATGCAACGTTCATATCCAAATATGGATTGGTAAGACGAAATCACAGGGAGTGAGTCGTATGAATTTAATTCGACATGTCGCAGATGAATGCTGGAGTGTTTTGGCTCAGGTATCTGATCCTGAAATTCCAGTCTTATCTGTGCTTGATTTAGGCATGATTCGTGGTGTTGAACTCAACGCGCAGAATGAAATTGTCGTGCGACTTACACCCACCTATAGCGGTTGCCCCGCGACGGATGTGCTCACGGCAGATATTACGCAAGCTTTTGAAGCCAAAGGTTTAACCCCAGTAAAAGTGGTGGTGGATCTTTCTGAAGTGTGGACCACGGATTGGATGAGTGAAGTGGGTAAAGAAAAATTGCAGCAATATGGCATTGCACCACCGCAGGGGAATGCTCACAGTTGTGGTACGCATGTCGCTTTGACCGATGGTATTCAGTGTCCGCGTTGCCACAGTCAGCACACCAAATTATTAAGTGAATTCAGTTCGACAGCATGTAAAGCCTTATATCGTTGCCAAGACTGCTTAGAACCTTTCGATTATTTCAAGTGCATTTAATTCAGAACATTTGCAAAGAACCCATGTCTCACACATTGAAAAATCGAAAAGAAAGAGGGAATTTTAGATGAGCCAATTTGTACCATTAACGATTAAATCCATTCAGCCACAAACTGAACAGGCAATTTGCATTGCATTTGATTTGGCACCTGAGCAGTTCGCTGCATTTGAATATCAACCAGGACAACACTTAACGATTCGTCATATGACGGATGAAGGTGAATTGCGTCGTTGCTACTCCATTTGTAGTGATGTGGCAGAAGACATGAGCATTGCGATTAAGAAAATTGATCAGGGTCAATTTTCAACGTGGGCGAATGATCACTTAAAAGCAGGCGATGTGCTTGAAGTGATGCCACCACAAGGCGTGTTCTTCCAGAAAGCCGCGAAAGTCGGTGGTCAAAACTATCTTGGTTTTGCTGCGGGCAGCGGCATTACCCCAATCTTATCGATTGTGAAATCGGTCTTAAACCGCCAAGCGGATGCACAGTTTACTTTGGTCTATGGCAACCGTTCTTGGAAACAAACCATGTTTGCAGAACAAATCATGGATTTGAAAGACCGTTTTAAAGAGCGTTTGCAACTGATCAATATCTTTTCTCGCGAAATGAACGACAGTGAAATTTTTAATGGTCGTATTGATGCAGAAAAATTACAGCAACTGTTCAAGGCTCAATTGATTCAGGTAGATACTGATCATTGTTTTGCCTGCGGTCCAGAAGAAATGATGACCGCTGTAGAAACAGTACTGCCAACATTTGGTATTGAGCGCAGCAAAATTCACACTGAACGCTTCAATACTGGCATGGCACCACGAGCAACGGCACAGCAAATCGAAAGCCGTAGCGAAGAAAAGGTCAACATTATTCTCGATGGTCGTGAACTGATCATTGAAGTGTCTAAACAAGATGACAGCATTTTAGATGCAGCGCTGCGTGCAGGTGCGGACTTGCCATATGCATGTAAAGGCGGTGTTTGTGCAACCTGTAAATGTAAGGTGCTGGAAGGTCAGGTCGAAATGGCGATCAACTATAGCCTTGAACAAGATGAAGTGGAAAAAGGTTATGTGTTGAGCTGTCAGGCATTGCCAACTTCAGCCAATGTTCGTTTGAGCTTTGACGAATAAGCCTGAATCTAGGAGCGGCAAGATGGAATACATTAAAACCAGTTCTCCAAAATCGGGCGTAATCCTGATTGAACTGAACCGACCTGAAAAACGCAATGCCTTAAACAATGCCACCTTGCAAGAAATTGCAGACTGCCTACAACAGCTAGAAGCAGATTCATCGGTCAAAGTGGTAGTGATTACAGGTAATTCACAATGTTTTGCCGCAGGTGCAGACCTGAATGAATTGTCTAAGCTAGATGTGGTCAGTATTCAGCAAGATTTGCGTCCACAGTTGTGGAAACGCATCGATGAATTTTCGAAACCGCTGATTATGGCGATCAATGGTTATGCTTTTGGTGCTGGCTTCGAGCTAGCACTACATGGTGACATTGTGCTTGCAGGTGAAAATGCACAATTTGCCTTGCCAGAAATTGGCTTAGGTATGTTGCCAGGCGCAGGCGGTACGCAGCGTTTAGCACGTTTGGTTGGTCAGCAACTCACCATGCGTTGGGCGATGACAGGTGAAATGATTTCTGCGCAAACCGCATTGCAACATGGCATTACCAGCCAAGTGTGTCCAGTCGGTTTAACCGTGCAATATGCCGTGGAATTGGCGGAAAAAATTGCCAAACAGGCACCATTGGCGATTCGTGTGATTAAACAATCTTTGAAATCGATTCATGAAGTGACCTTAAGCCAAGGTTTAAAGCTAGAACGTCAGCATTTTGTTTGGTTGGCAGCAACGCAAGATCGTCAAGAAGGCATCAATGCATTTTTAGAGAAAAGAAAACCAGAATTTAGAGGTGTGTAATGGAATACCAAACCGTAATTGTTGAAGAAAAAAATGCAGTGGGCTATCTCACTTTTAACCGTCCACAACAACTTAACAGCTTTAATGAAACCATGCACAAAGAAGTATCGAGCGTACTCAAAGCATGGTCTAAAGACAGCAATATTCGTGCAGTGGTAATTTCGGCAGAAGGTCGTGGTTTCTGTGCAGGACAGGACCTAAATGACCGTGTGGTTGACCCAAATGCAGATGCACCCGATTTAGGCTTGTCGATTGAAAAATATTATAACCCGCTGATCAAACTGATTACGGAAATGCCAAAACCAGTGATTTGCGCCGTGAATGGTGTAGCCGCAGGCGCGGGTGCCAACATTGCTTTGGCCTGTGACTTGGTGGTTGCTGCAAAATCAGCGTCATTTATCCAAGCTTTCTGCCGTTTAGGTTTGGTTCCAGATTCTGGTGGAACATGGTTCCTACCACGTTTGGTGGGTCGTGCGCAGGCAATGGGCTTAGCCATGTTGGGCGATAAAATTCCTGCGGAACAAGCCGTGCAATTGGGCATGATTTGGCAAGTGGTTGAAGATGATGCCTTGAAAGCTGAATCACAGAAACTGGCTGAACATTTGGCGAAACAACCAACTTATGGTTTATCCCTGATTAAGAAAGCCATTCATGCGGCTGCACACAATAATTTAGATGATCAGTTGATTCTAGAACGTGATTTACAGCGTTTGGCAGGCCGTTCAAGTGACTACCGTGAAGGCGTACAAGCCTTTATGCAAAAGCGTACTCCAGAATATAAAGGTTGCTAAAACATGGATAAGATCAATTTACAGCAGGTGCCTGTCGCTGTAATTGGTGCGGGTACCATGGGAATTGGTATCGCCCAATTGGCTGCGATGCATGGACATCCAACCTTTGTGTATGATGTAGATGTCAGTAAAACTGAAGCTGCGTTACAGCAACTTGCTGCGCAACTCACGAAACGTGTGCAAGCAGGAAAAATGACGCAGGAGCTGTATGACAGTACCTTTGCCAATTTAAGCATTGCACAGGAATTGTCACAGTTAGCATCCGCACAACTGATTATAGAAGCGATTGTGGAAAAGAAAGAAGTCAAGCAAAGCTTATTTCAACAGTTGGCCGAAGTGTGCTCTAAAGAAACAATTTTTGCATCGAATACCTCTTCAATTTCGATTACAGCCATTGCTGCTGCGATTCCACATCCAGAGCGCGTAGTGGGGTTGCATTTCTTTAACCCTGCACCCGTGATGAAACTGGTGGAAATTATCCGCGGTTTAAAAAGTTCAGCAGCAATTGCAGATGCTTTGTTGGAATTGATGAAGTCATGGAAAAAAGTGCCAGTCTTGGCAAAATCAACCCCAGGTTTTATTGTGAATCGTGTGGCGCGTCCATATTATGCGGAAGCCTTCCGTGCGTTACAGGAAAATGTCATACGCCCTGAACAATTAGATTTTATCCTGCGTGAATGTGGTCGATTTGCCATGGGGCCATGTGAATTGACTGATTTAATTGGTCAGGATGTCAATTTTTCGGTCACACAAAGTGTCTATCAAGAATTCTTTTATGAGCCGCGTTATCGTCCATCACTCATTCAAAAAGAATTGGTCGATGCAGGCTGTTTGGGGCGTAAAACCAAACAAGGTTTTTACGATTATGCGCAAGCAACGCCAAGCCCACAGTTTGAATTGCCTGTACGTTATGCCAAATCGGTTGAGAAATTGGCGGTCACGGTCAAAGGCGATTGGAAACATTCTTCAGGCTTGATTCAGCGTTTGGCACATGCCTCGCACCTTGAGGTGAAGTTTGTAGAAGGCGTGCAAGATGAGATCTTAGTCGGTGAAGTTTCAATTCGGCTTTCCTTAGGCGAGTCGGTTGATCTGGATTATGCAGATCAGAAAGTCGTGTTAATGGATTGGCATGCAGATTGGGTGCAAGCCAAAGCGATTCCTATAGTGGCTTCATCTGCGTGTACAAGTGATGATCAATCGATGGTTGATATTTTGTTCATTGGTATGGATGTGATACCACTTTGGACACAGGATCATGCAGGACTTTATGTGTTACGAACTATTTCCATGCTGCTGAATGAAGCATGTGAAGCAGTTTTACATGGCATTGCATCTGAGCAAGATATTGATTCTGCAATGAAATATGGTGTGAACTATCCGCAAGGTCCATTTCAGTGGGCGGAAAAAATAGGATATAACACTATTTTAAAAATTATAAAAAATCTGTATCGTGTTTATGGTGAAGAACGCTATAGACCAAGTATATATTTAGCGAAGAAAACTGCACGAGGACAGGTGCAAAACAGCCCGCAATCACAACAATTTCTTATTGCAGGCTAAAGGAAGCAGACAAATGGAACAAGTTTATATTTTAGACGGTATTCGTACACCGATTGGTCGCTATGCTGGTGGTTTAAGTGGCATTCGTGCCGATGACTTGGCTGCCTTGCCGATTCAATATTTGAAAAATCAACATCCGCATTTGCCTTGGAATGAACTGGATGAGGTGATTTTAGGTTGTGCCAACCAAGCCGGTGAAGACAACCGTAATGTCGCACGTATGGCATCCTTATTGGCGGGTTTACCCGATTCAGTTCCAGCCATTACCGTAAACCGTTTATGTGCCTCTGGTTTAGATGCGGTAGGACTGGCGGCACGTGCGATTAAATCGGGTGAAGTGCAGTTTGTATTGGCAGGTGGTGTGGAGTCGATGAGCCGTGCACCATTTGTACAATCGAAAGCAACCACAGCTTTTAGTCGTACCCCTGAAATCTTCGATACCACCATTGGCTGGCGTTTTATCAATCCAAAATTCAAAGCGAATTTTGGTGTTGATAGCATGCCTGAAACGGCTGAACATGTGGCGGAAAAGTATCAAGTTAGTCGTGATGATCAAGACTTATTTGCCTACCGTAGTCAGCAAAAAAACGCAGTGGCACAGCAAAATGGTGTGTTGGCAGAAGAAATTTTGCCAGTGACCATTCAAGACCGTAAGAAAAACAGCATTACCATCGATACCGATGAACATCCGCGTGCGGAGACTACAGTTGAGACCTTGGCAGCTTTAAAAGCGCCTTTCCGTAAAGAAGGCGGTTCGGTGACTGCAGGCAATGCCTCAGGTGTCAATGATGGCGCGGCTTGTATGTTATTGGGTAGTCAAGAATTTGCATCTAAACATGGCTTAAAACCACTGGCGAAAGTGGTGGCAATTGCACAAGCTGGGGTTGAAGCCAAATACATGGGCATTGGTCCTGTGCCTGCGGTACAAAAAGTATTGAAGCAAACCGGCTTAAGTCTTGATCAAATGGATGTGATTGAATTGAATGAAGCCTTTGCAGCGCAGTCACTTGCCGTGATGCGCGAACTGGGTTTGCAAGATGATGATCAGCGTGTCAATCCAAATGGCGGTGCGATTGCACTGGGTCATCCATTGGGGATGAGCGGAACACGTTTGGTGATTACTGCGATGAAAGAACTCAAGCGCCGTAATGGAAAATACGCACTGTGTACGATGTGTGTTGGTGTAGGACAGGGTGTCGCACTGATTATAGAAAATGTGGATTAAGGAAATAATCCAAAAACGGAATACCCCACAGTCAGGATGACTGTATTAGGAGACAGAATATGAATAACAATGCAATGGAAAAAATCGAAACGGTATCAGTAGATGAATTACGTAGTGTGCAATTGGAGCGCATGAAAAAGACACTGCAACACGCCTATCAAAATAGCCCAGTCTATAAAAAGAAATTTGATGAAGCAGGGGTACATCCTGATGATTTCAAATCTTTAGAAGACTTGGCAAAGTTTCCATTTACCACCAAAAAAGATTTACGTGATAACTACCCGTTTGGCATGTTCGCAGTACCACAAGAACAGATTATCCGTATTCATGCATCATCGGGTACCACAGGTCAGCCAACTGTAGTGGGTTATACCCAAAATGATATTAATGTCTGGTCAGATGTTGTGGCGCGTTCATTACGTGCAGCGGGCTTGTCGAATAAAGATACCATTCAAGTGTCTTATGGCTACGGTTTGTTTACAGGCGGTTTAGGTGCGCATTATGGCGTAGAACGCTTGGGTGCAACCGTAATTCCAATGTCAGGTGGTCAAACTGAGCGTCAAGCACAATTGATTCATGACTTTAAGCCGACAGCATTGATGGTGACACCATCGTACTGCTTAAACATTATTGAAGCGCTAGAAAAGAAATTTGGTACAGCAAAAGACTGTTCAATCAAAACAGGCATCTTTGGTGCAGAGCCATGGACCAATGAAATGCGTCGTGAGATTGAAGATCGTCTCGGTATTAATGCCTTGGACATTTATGGTTTATCTGAAGTGATGGGTCCGGGTGTTGCAATGGAATGTCTAGAAACCAAAGACGGTCCAACCATTTGGGAAGATCATTTCTATCCAGAAATCATTCACCCTGAAACAGGTGAAGTACTCCCTGATGGTGAGTTGGGCGAGTTAGTGTTCACGACCATTACCAAAGAAGGCATGCCTGTAATTCGCTACCGTACCCGTGACTTGACCCGTTTATTGCCAGGGACTGCACGTCCTATGCGCCGTATGGATAAAATTGTGGGTCGTAGCGATGACATGATGATCATTCGTGGGGTAAATGTGTTTCCTTCACAAATTGAAGAGCAAATTTTACATATTCCACAATTGGTACCGAACTACCAAATTCAAATTTGCAAAAAAGGACACTTGGATACTTTGCATATTCGTGCTGAAATGCGTAGAGATGTGAGTGAAACCTTAACCCCACAAATTGCAGCCTTATTGAAAGCCCAAATTAAGACCATGGTGGGTATTTCAGTGATGGTTGAAATTTTACCAGAAGGCAGCTTGCCACGTTCTGAGGGGAAAGCGCAACGCGTCTTTGATATTCGAAAATCGGCATAAGTTTTAGTTGAATGATAGATCACATGATTTATCATTCCGATCTGACAAGGTAATAGTTGAACGAAATGAATCTAAAATTAAAACAAGTTATTGATGATTTCATTAGCAACGAAGCACTGAGCGGTACCTCTCTGATTATGACCATCTTTGGTGACTGTATTTTTCACCGTGGTGGCATTATTAGTCTTGCCAGCTTAATTCAGTTAATGGATGTGTTTGGTTTTAACGAGCGTTCAGTTCGTACAGCCGTATTTCGCCTTGTCCAAAATGGTTGGCTGATTTCCGAGAAAATTGGACGTACCAGTTACTACCGTGTCACGGAAAGCAGTCGCCAACGCTTTATTATGGCAGACCAGAAAATTTATAGTTTCACCCAACAAGAGTGGGACCAAAAATGGGATTTGGTCTTACTCAGTTCGGTGGAGCTGGAAAATAAAGTCACCTTGAAAAAAGAGTTGGAATGGCTCGGTTTTGCCAACATTGCCACCAATGTCATGGCCTATCCAGGTTGTGATCATCTCAAATTACAAAATCTGTTGCTTAGCTTAAAAATGACCGATCAAGTGGTGATCTTTAAAGCTGAAGCTTTACAGTTATGGCAAGAATCTTATCCAACTGTGAAGCGCATGGTCGAAATCAATTGGCCAGTACAAGAACTGCATCAGCGTTATGAAAAGTTCATCAGTGATTTCAGAGAATTCTTTAATCTGGTCGAAAGCGAAGATGAACTCGATCCGATGCAAGCGTTTCAAATTCGAATTTTATTGATTCATCAATATCGTCGAATTTTATTGAAAGATCCGAATTTACCTTTTGAATTATTGCCATCGAATTGGCTGTCGCTCAATTCACGTAATTTAAGCAGTAATCTCTATCAAACCGTGGTGCTGGCAGGGGATGAATTCTTCCTCGACATCGCACGGACGTCAGAAGGTTCAATGCCACCTGCACATCCACAATTTTATAAGCGTTTTGGTGGCTTAAAGCAGGAAGAGCCGAGTTACTAAGCTCAAATATAGCCCTACAGTTTAAGGAACAAACTATGCCGTGTTATGCCATCGATGGCGTCATTCCAGTGGTTAGCCCCAAAGCTTATGTGCATCCCACAGCAGTTTTAATTGGGGATGTAATTGTTGAAGAAGGGGCTTATATTGGTCCTTTTGCTGCCTTGCGCGCAGACTTTGGCGGCATTCATATTCATAAAAATGCCAATGTGCAGGATTCCTGCATTATTCATGGTTTCCCAAATAATGTGACCGTGGTGGAAGAGTTTGGTCATATTGGACATGGCGCAATTTTGCACGGTTGCCGTATTGCTAAAAATGTCTTAATTGGCATGAACAGCGTAATTTTGGATGAAGCTATTATTGGCGAAAATACCATTGTCGGTGCCAATAGTACGGTGAAAGCCAAAGCCGAAATTCCAGCAAATTCCTTGGTGGTCGGTAGTCCTGCACGCATGATTCGTAGCTTGGATGAAAAAGAAATTGCGTGGAAATTTAAGGGTACACAGCAATATATGGATTTGACTCTACGCTGTTTAAATAGTCTACAAGAGGTTGAACCCTTAACGGAAAACTCAGCAACGCGTTTAACGCATACACATTTTAATACTGACCATGTAATTAAGAGCAAAGCAGTTTAAAGCTGAGACTTCGGAATATATGGCTTCACGTGGAGCCATAACATTGTTTAATTATCTATTTTTCCAAATTGTTATATTTAATATTCTTCAACACTTCAAATTTTAGATCGCGAAAATCGTCTTGTTCTGTGTTTGGGGGAAGACAACTTTTCATATCGATTGGATGTGTTAAAAAGTTGAATGGATACAGTCTTTAAAAATCGCCAGTAGGGCATTTTAGAGCGGATTACAGGAATTTGCTTTATAAAATAAAATGTTCCAGTATGATGATATTTCCAACAATAAAATATTGAATATCAATTGGAACTTTATAATGAAAGGTACATTAGTAGATTTTAACTTCCAGATTAATGAGGGTGTGATTCACGGGAACGATGGAAAGCGCTACAGCTTTTTGGGTTCGGAATGGAAAGACCATACTTCACCTGCACGTGGTCAAAATGTCGATTTTGCTGTGAATGATTTAAATCAGGCGGTTAGTATTTATGTGCAAGCATATGCGCGTCAGCCTGTTTTTAAAAAAACAAATAATCAGCATGCAGAACAACTACAAACCGAAGAAAACTTTGGTTTCTTCGATTGAGCAATGAAATGTTTAAAAAATTATGTCAATTTTTCAGGTCGCGCACGTCGTAAAGAATATTGGTACTTCTATTTATTCCAAATTTTAATTGGACTCATCCTTGGTTTAAGTCTAGGTATTATGGGGGTGAGTGAAGGTGGTATCGATGCTATTTCTAGCTTACTTTCATTGTTCTTCTTTTTACCAACCCTCGCGGTCGGGGCACGTCGCTTGCATGATGTGAATCGTTCAGGTTGGTGGATGCTTTTGGCGCTTACCATTATTGGTCTTATTCCATTGTTAATTTGGGCTGTAATGGAAACCAAGCCTGAATCGAACCAGTGGGGAGAGCCAGCGAAGTAGTTTGATTAGCAAATTTAAGATAATGCGACTTTAAAACTACTCTCAGAAGCTCCTTCTCCCTTTGGGATGAAGAACATTGTTCTGTAAGAGGATAAGTGAATTTTTAGTTATTAATTCTTATATGTGCTTTAACTTACTTTTGAAGGATCAAAAGTAACAAAAATCCTTTGGTCACTAGAGGGTACTTCCGAGTGTCCTTAATGAATGAGTGACACTAATATTACTAGCCTTGTAATCAAATTTTGAATAAAAAATTATATTGTTCGATTAAGTAATAGATTAGCTGTTAAGGTAAATATTACTTTTCATTTGACAATTAGAAAGAAAGCTTATGCCTAGATATCTTAAATCAATAGTTGCTACGACTTTGTTAGATAAACAAAATGAGAAATTATCATTAGAAAATTTAAATTCTTTAGTGAGTTCATTAGACAAATATAATATTCCTTTAACAGTAGAGCACGATCCGAGGAAACCACCTGTTGGAAGAGTCATTAAAGGATATGTACGTGAGCGTTCAGATAAAGAGTTTGAGGCTGTAACTTTAATAGAGGTATTTGATGGAGATTGGGATTCATTAGAAATTAATGATAAAGAATTCCCTGTAAGAACTGCTAAAGATAATCTTGAACTGAGTTATAGTTTTTCGCATAATAATAAGAAAGATCAAGATGATATAAAATTCATAGACTATTTTCTTAATTCAAAATCACGATATGAAGCTAAAAAATCAGTAGATCCAATCAGTATTTTATCTCTAACTGGAGCATTTATATTAGGAGGTATTGCCTCTGGTTTTTTAAATAAGATTGGTTCAGATGCTTGGGATCTAATTAAACCTAAAATAATCGGTTTAGTATCTAAGAGTAAAAATAAGGATATTCAAGACCTCTTAATATTTAGAATAATCATTGAAAAAGCTAATGTTATGGTTGAGGTGGAAATAATTTTAACAAACCCTTCTGAAATTGATATAGAGCAATTCTTAATGAATACAACTGTTAAATTAGACAATATTTTAGGTGACTTACTAAATTTTGATTCAGAAATTCGAAGGATTGTTTTTGAACAGCATGGTGAGCAGTTACAATTAAATTATATGGTTAGAAAGAATTGTGTTCCTTTAATTTTCAATAAAATTATTGATTAACTTTAATAAAAAAGCCCCTACATTCGTAGAGGCTTTTCTTTGTAAGAATTAAACCTTAAGACACTTTATCACCAGCTTTAGCGCCAGATTCAGGTGAAATCACCCAAACACCTTCGCCATTACCCGCTGCAAGTACCATACCGTTAGAAATACCAAAACGCATCTTACGTGGTGCAAGGTTAGCCACCATCACCACCAATTTGCCTTTAAGGTCTTCTGGTTGGTAGAACTCACGAATACCACTAAATACATTACGTGGTTCAGCTTCACCCACATTTAAAGTCAATTGAAGAAGTTTGTCTGAACCTTCTACCGTTGCAGCTTCTAAAACTTCAGCGACACGTAGGTCAACTTTCATAAAGTCTTCAATACCGATAATTTCAGCTTCACCTACTTTAGGCTCTGGCTTTTTCTCGGCTTTCTTTTCTTTTTTCTTTTCAGCTTTTACTGGTTCAGCCGCAGGCGTACCTAAAGATTCTTTAGATGCATCCACCATTGCCGCAACCGCTTTAGGGTCTACACGTTGCATTAAAGGTTGGAACAATGCAATTTCATGATCTACTAATGCAGTTTTCGCTGAAGCAAAGTCAAAGCGATCTAACTTCAAGAAGTCTTGAACTTGAGCTGCTAAAGTTGGAAGGACAGGAGCTAAGTAAACTGCTAATTGACGGAATAGGTTAATTCCTACCGAACATACATCGTGTACTTGTTGTTCTTCACCTTCAATTTTCGCTAAAGCCCATGGCTTTTTCTCATCAATGTATTGGTTTGCTTTATCCGCTAGTGCCATGATTTCACGAATCGCAGTAGAGAATTCACGTGCTTCATAGGCTTTGGCAATTGAATCGCCTGCATCAATAAAGCTTTGTACCAGTTCAGGCTCTGCACAAGTTGCAGATAACTTATTATCAAACTTGGTGTTAATGAATTTTGCACAACGGCTGGCAATGTTGACCACTTTACCGACCAAGTCTGAGTTTACTTTCTGAACGAAATCATCCAAGTTTAAATCAGAGTCTTCAACTTTGTCTGAAAGTTTAGATGCGAAGTAGTAACGTAAATATTCAGGGTTTAAGTGCTGTAAATAAGTTTCAGCTTTAATGAATGTACCGCGAGACTTCGACATCTTCTGACCGTTCACGGTTAAGAAACCATTCACAAATAAACCTGACGGCGTACGGTAGTTTGCGCCTTCTAACATTGCAGGCCAGAACAGCGCATGGAAGTAAACAATGTCTTTGCCAATGAAGTGATAAACTTCATTTTTAGAATCTTTTTTCCAGAAATCATCGAAGTTGAGTTCAGGGCGTTTGGTTTTAATGTAGTTTTCAAAACTCGACATATAACCAATCGGTGCATCGACCCAAACGTAGAAATATTTGTTTGGTGCATCTGGAATTTCAAAACCGAAATAAGGCGCATCACGAGAAATATCCCAATCTGCCAAACCTGCTTCGAACCATTCATCTAACTTGTTGGCAATTGAAACAGGTAAACGACCTTCATCACGCGTCCATTTCTGTAAGTATTCACCAAAGTTTGGCAATTTAAAGAAATAATGATCTGAAGATTTTTCGACAGGTGTTGCACCACTTAAAGTCGATTTTGGATTTAATAGTTCTGTTGCGTTATAGGTTGTACCGCAAACTTCACATGAATCGCCATATTGATCTTCCGCTTTACATTTCGGGCAAGTGCCTTTAATGAAACGATCAGACAAGAACATACCTTTTTCTGGGTCAAACAGTTGTGATACAGGGCGAACTGCAATGTTGCCAGCTTCGCGGTTTTTTACATAAATTTCAGAAGCACGGGCACGATTGGTGTCACTATGGGTTGAATCATAGTGGTCAAAATGTACACCAAAACCGTCAAAGTCACGAATGTGTTCTTTTTGAACATTGGCAATTTGTTGTTCTGGGCTAATGCCATTCGCTTCAGCACGCAACATGATTGCGGTACCGTGAGCATCATCCGCACAGACATAAGTCACATCATGTCCCATTGCACGCATGGCGCGAACCCAGATATCTGCTTGGATATAACCGAGTAGGTGACCCATATGGATCGGACCATTGGCGTATGGAAGGGCGTTAGTGACTAAAATATTGCGCACGGATATAACTCTCTCATTCGTAGTTAATGCAAGGGCATTGATTTTACCTTAGTTACTGCAAAGTTGCATAAGGGATTGCATGAATTCTTTGCAAATCCACCAGACTTTAGCGCAAGTGCAGATAAAAAAATGATGCCCAATAGAAATGCCAAATGTTTTCCTATCTATCAGCATACTGTATCAAGACGAAGATCAGAGCTTGGGTAGTTGGCGATCCTGACAGTACAAATTACGTAGTATTGGTGATGTTTTAAAGATGTAAAGTCAAGGATGGAAGATCAACTTAACTACGCTACATTCTGTAGCGTCTTTGTTTCAATATGCTGTTTTGTATTTTATTCAATTCAGATCACGGTATAACTATAGACAGGTGCTATAACAGAAAAAGGTGTAAAAATGACCGTTGAAAATAAGATTGATGAAATAAAAGATAAGGCTGTGGAACTTGGCGATGACTTGAAACAAGCCGCAAAAGATGTACAAACAGAAGGTGAAAAGGCAATTGGTGATTTAAAAAGTGCTGCGGTTGAAGTGAAACAAGATGCGGAACAAAAACTGGATGATGTAAAGCAGAAATTGGACGAGCAACAGGCTGCGGACGAAGATGCAGGTTTTGACAGTACTATTGATGATGCCAAAGCCAAATGGGCTGAAGTACAACATCAGGCGCAAGAAAAGTACGAGCATTTAAAAGCAGAAGCGAGTCATTTACTTGATGAAGCTAAGGTCAGATCAGCAGAGCTGAAACAGGAAGCTTCGGTCAAATTTGACGAATTAAAAGTTCAAGCAACAGAAAAGTTTGATGAACTGAAAAAAGCTGCAACCGATACCCTAAACAAATTTAAGAAAGATGATCACGATCAATCTTAAATTTAATGAGTTGTTACAATCTCTCACTCGGCATAGATGTTGAGTGAGTTTAGCAATCAAAACTCATCCATTTGATCTAACAAATCTGATGATCAAGCATAGTTAGAAAATACAGTTTCTTGTCTATTTCATGAACATAATCTATTACCTTGTCTTTATTCTTTTAGGCAATTGCAAGGCGATGTATCAATAAAATAGGAACAGCCATTTGTATCTCCAGAATAGGTTTTTGTTTAAAATCTGACAAATTTACTCGGTTTTTAGTGATTGATTTAAAAAGCAACGTAGTACAACGCTTAACCTGATTGAAAATAACCGTTAAACTATGTCATTCAGCTGTATATCCAGACTTGGAGTAAATGTATGTCGTGGCTTTCTTCACTTAAATCCGTTTTTTCACCCGCTCAGGAGGTGAAAGAAGAAGAAATCCAGCAAGTTTTACAACAATATCTTCTGCCGAATTCAAATCACGCATTAAAAGACCGTATTTCGCAAATTAATGTGCAAGGTCGAGTCTTACAAATCACCATTAATACCTACCCTGAAGAAGCCGATCATTTACAGCAAATTCATGATGATCTGGCAGATGCCCTTGAAAAATGTGGCATTCAGGAACTCAATATGCATGTAATTCAGCAAAAAACAGGACATAAGGCGGGTGGTTGTGGACATGATCATGCCCAAGGTGAGAGTTGTTCTACACCTGCCAAAAATGAAAAAAGTAATTTACCTCCAGTGATGGATGCCGCTGCATCGACTCAGACTGAAACAGAAACCGATCCGAATAATCCTCCAATTGCTAAAGCTGCACCACAGCAACGTGATGTACCTAAACACCCACGGATTCAAAATGTGATTTTGATATCTTCAGGTAAAGGTGGCGTTGGAAAATCTACGACAACGGTGAATCTGGCGTTGGCATTACAGCAATTGGGATTAAAAGTTGGTGTATTAGATGCTGACATTTATGGCCCAAGTATTCCTACCATGTTGGGTAATGCTGGTAAAACCCCAATGATTGAAGCGGAAAACTTTGTTCCGCTTGATGCTTATGGGCTTGCTGTACTTTCGATTGGGCATTTAACAGGTGACAATAATACCCCTGTGGCATGGCGTGGACCTAAAGCAACAGGTGCATTAATGCAACTATTCAATCAAACCTTATGGCCAGATTTGGATGTGCTAATGATTGATATGCCTCCAGGAACTGGAGATATTCAATTGACTTTGGCACAGCGTATTCCAGTGACTGGCGCAGTGATTGTGACTACGCCACAAAATGTGGCACTTCTGGATGCAACGAAAGGTATTGAGTTGTTCAACCGCGTGCAAATTCCAGTGATGGGTGTGATTGAAAATATGTCGACCCATATTTGCTCGAATTGTGGATTTGAAGAGCAAATTTTCGGTACAGGTGGGGGAGATAAATTGTCAGAACAATATCACATTCCATTGTTGGGACGTTTACCGCTTGATGCAGCCATCCGTGAAAATGCAGATGCAGGTCAGCCTTCTGTAATAGCAGGTGATGCAGCAGCAGAAAGTTATTTGGCGATTGCAGAAAAAATCGCGGCTCAATTAACTAAGTCAGATAAAGATAAAAATCGAATTTTTTAAAGTCTAAAAGGGGATGTTAGCAACATCCCTTTTTTTACATAATGATTTTGCAGAGTGTTTCTTTTAGGGATGAAATCTTTTATTCCATTTACGTAGAACTGACCAACGCCAAATAATACGTGTACAAATATATAGAACAAAAGCGCTTAACAAGGCTTCTAACACTAATCCTGTCACTAAAATTTTGGCCAGATGTAAATCAATATGACCATGCCCAAAGTTTTTAACCCAGTTTAAAATTTGGTGTAATACCCCTAAAATCATATCTTTATCAATCATATTGACGTGGAATATTTTGCTGCCTAGCCAAAAACCTAAATACAAAATTGGCACAACAGTAAGTGGGTTAGATAACCAAGCAAGGGTTAAGCTTAGCGGTAGATTGACTTCAATGAGTAATACAGTCAGTACAATAAATACACTGTGAAACGGCACAGGTAGAATGCCCCAAAAAGTGCCAATAAAAACGGCATGGGAAATTGATTTTCGATTGACGTACCAAAGCACAGGATTCAAGGTGCGTTGACCAAAAATCCGCATAAACTTAAGTTGATTGACTTTTTCAGGAGAGGGAAGCCACGATTGGAAAAATTTCTTTGCCATACGAAATCAGCTTTTCAGGACAGGGTATTGTGCATGATTTAAGTGAAAAACGATAGTTGATTCACCTTTTTGCTATAAGGAACTGTGCTTTAGAGTTACATACCAAACTGAAAGTAAACTTAAAAAAACTGCTGAATCATGGCTTTAAATTGTATGGCACGACATAAAAATTAAATGAATTGTGACAAAAAATATAAAATATCTTCATAGCGTGACCCATAGGTTTTATTGGGTTTATTGTTATTAAAATGATGATTTTTATCGAATATGTTAAAGTCTTAAGAACTTTCCCGATTTTCCTTTACAATATTTTTTTTGCTATATTGAAACAATTCAACTACGCTTCATTTGCTCAAATATGAGGTAAGGGTATGGTTTCTTTGTTTTTTATAGGGTTGGTGGTTTCTTTATTATTAACCCCAGGTCCTACTAATACTCTACTTGCTTCATCTGGTATTCAGGTCGGCATTCGAAAATCATTTCGTCTTATTCCTGCAGAAGCATTTGGTTATCTAATTTCTATAACCGTGTGGGGTATCATCATTGGTACCGTATCGCGTCATTATCCTGTCATTCCCACCGTCCTTAAACTTTTTAGTGCGAGCTATATTTTATTTTTAGCGATTAAACTGTGGAAAACGGCAGATGTAGAAGAAAGTTATAATCAACCGACGATTCGTGCTCGTGAGCTATTTTGTGCAACATTGTTGAATCCTAAAGCGCTTTTATTTGCATCTGCTATTTTCCCTGCAGTTGTTTGGAGCAGTGTGGATGCTTACATTGCACATATGTTGGTATTTTTAATTTTGATTGTCCCTATTGCTTTTTTCTGGACATTTATTGGTTCGATCTTGGCATCTAACCGAGTACGTTGGTTAACTAAATCTAATTTGCAAAAAACAGCATCGATTGTGTTGGTTAGTTTTTCTATTCCATTGAGTTATTCGGCATTATTAAGCCTTTAATTTTACGAGAGCGTAGTTGAATTCGCATTTTGAAAGCATGCTGGATCAGCCCTGTCTGTATTTCCATTGCGGCTGAATTAAGTTAAAGTACAGCGCAAGAATTGCTTGAAGTTTTGGAAATAGAATAATGGCTATTAAGTCTGATCGTTGGATTCGCGAAATGAGCGAAAAACACGGCATGATTGAACCGTATGCGGAAAATCAAGTGCGTTTTGATGAGAATGGCGAAAAGCTCATTTCTTATGGCGTGTCGAGTTATGGCTATGATGTTCGTTGTGCACGTGAATTCAAAGTGTTCACCAATGTTCACTCTGCAATTGTCGATCCAAAACATTTCGATGAAAAAAGTTTTATTGATATCGAATCTGATGTTTGCATCATTCCACCAAACTCATTTGCCTTAGCGCGTACAGTGGAATATTTCCGTATTCCCCGTAATGTATTAACCGTGTGTCTGGGCAAATCAACCTATGCACGCTGCGGTATTATTGTGAACGTGACGCCGTTAGAACCTGAGTGGGAAGGTCATGTCACGCTTGAGTTTTCTAACACCACCAATTTACCAGCGCGTATTTATGCGGGCGAAGGTGTTGCGCAAATGCTCTTTTTCGAAAGTGATGAAGTATGTGAGACTTCCTATAAAGACCGTGGTGGTAAGTACCAAGGTCAAACGGGTGTAACTTTACCAAAAGCTTAATTTGTATTTGGTATGACATCCAAAAAACCTGTTTGTTCAATCAAACAGGTTTTTTTTATCGCTAAAAACGCCTCAAGTTCTGAATCTTCATTCATCGGAAAATGTCGACATTTCCTGAGTTTTTTTTGCAATCGTGTAATTATTCAGCATAATGAGGGTTAAAAATGTCTTGGTGAAATGTACCTAATACGGAACATTTGACAGTAAAACAAAGCATAACCAAGTCTAGGATGAACAAAATAATGATGCGGAGCATCAAATAACAAGGAAGGTCGCGATGACGGATCGGCATACGACAATTTTGCGTAGAACATTACTGGCGAGCATGATTGGGCTCTGTTGTTCTTATAGTTTTGCTTTAGAAGTACTTTCAGATCAGGTATTAAGTAATTCTACAGGTGAAGGCATTGCTATTCTGCCTGAAAATTTCAAAATGGTATTTCAAACTGCCGAAGATGGTTTGAGCGCGGCTCAGAATCAAAGTCGTTTAGCCAACCGAAACTATGACACAGGTTTTGTGCGTTTTATTCCTGTGGGGCCACTTTCAGACACGGCTAAAACTGCAGGTGCCAAAAAAGCAGATGTCTTCCTATACGGTTTAGCGCTATCGGCATCCGATAATGATCTAAATTCTCGTTTCAGTAATCTGGGTTTCAATTGGGGGCAAGAAACCAATCCTTGGGTGTTTAGTGTGAAGTCTATTAGTACTACTGCCAACCGCGTGGTATATGACTTTGCAGGGGTTGCACAAGATTTTAGTTATTTATCTTTAGAAGCCTCTTATGCTCTTGATGGTGCTGCCAATACTGCAGCGGATAATAATATTAAATTAGGCTTGTGGGGAGACTTCTTTGCACGCAATCCTTTGGTTGCTGCACCTGTCGATGCTAAAAACGGCGCACCTGCAAATTTAAATGGTTTAGACAGTCGTTTAAGACTGCAAATGGTGGCCAATGGTTTGTCTTTAAATGGATCTAATTTAAAGTTATTCCAGACCTTGGGGGGAGCAGCCAGTTCGTCGCTACCAACATCTTATAACAATACTTTAGGTCTGGCGGCACTCATTCGATTAAATACCAATGATAATCCAAGCACTGCAACTGAAGATAAATCCAAAGCATTGCGTATTAGTACAGCAGAAACCTTAGGCACAGATATAACCAACGATTTAACCACGCCTGCGATTTCTAAAACCTCTGCACCAAATTTTAATGTGAATGATGGCGTGTTTTTATATAGTCCAAATATTAATTTGGTGCTAGGGAGTGTTTATCAGCCTTTGATTGTTGATACGGCGGCAGATGGTCAAAACTTTGTGATTGAATTGACCCGTATTCCGAACAAAGCCAATGTTTATCAACAAATTTATACGGACTACACCGCATTGGCGAGTGGTGCGGCTTCAGCTTATAAGGGTTCAACCTGTAATGTTCAATACTGTGGTGATCCCATCAGCATGGGGCAAACTTATCAAGGCAATACAGCCACACACAGCAGTATCTCGATTGGTACAGTCGGTTTTACCAATAACAATAAATTTTTAAAAGCAGATACTAGTACCAATGCAGTAGGGGTGAGTTTTGTTACCCCAACAGGAACCAAGACCAATTTAGGATCAGCAGCGATCGATGGAATGTTAATTCAACATCTGAAAATTACGACGACAGGGCTATAAGGAGAAATAAATGAAACATTATATTTTTGCTGCCCTAATGTTAAGTTCTCAGTGTGCTTCGGCAGCCTTAGATGCATTAGATGCGAACCAATTATCGAATATACGTGGACAAGGCGGGGCAGATTTAAGCTGGTCATTTTCTTTAAATCATAACCTGCCGACCAATACTACAGAAGTCCCTTATGAGTATTCCTGTAATGGCGCAGGTAATGAATTTTGCCGTTTAGCCTTTAACGTGAGTAATCGTAAAGATGCCAGTGGAAACTTGTATTGGCTAGTTTTCAAAAAAATACAAGGTACAATTGCGATCGATAAATTTCAATTAGATGGCACCACTGTGACGACTAGTGCAGGCTATAAAACGGCGATGAAATTGACCTTTCTAGACGGTTATCCAATCCAGATTCGTAATTTTGGTTTTGAAGCACTGGCCATTGAAAAAGACTCAGGTACGAGTGATGCACAAAAAGGTTATTTAAAACAAACGACTTATAGTTCATCGCATGAGTCTGTGTTTGATCGTGGTTTAGAGACAGGCTTTACAGGCTTAAATATGCATGGAAATTTAGCCATGTCAGGAACAATGAAGTTTTTTAGTTGTAATTCTACTGCGACTTCACGTTGTTAATTCAATCACATAAGGAACTGTGAATGAGTACAAACAAAATTATAAAACTCAGTGTGTTGGCTTCGAGTGTTTTATTGGCGCAGCAGATTTATGCTTTAGAAGCACTTTCAGATCAAAGCTTGCGTACTGTTTCAGGGCAGGATGGAATTAGCTTAAGTTATGAAACAGACCGAGTCACCATTGACCAATTAAATTGGAAAGACAATACCAATTTCTCAAATGGTACTTCAGGGAATTTGAATCTTTCCTTGAATAATATTGAAGTGAGTAAAATTGATAATAATAAAATTGGCGGAAAAGTTAAGCTTGATGTGGGCACCAATGCCAATAAGACGGGCATGCGGATAGAGGCGGTGGTTAATCCTGCCAATATACATATTGCCAAAGTGGCGGTTTGTGGTGATGGTACACGTGGTGCAGATTGCACGAGCCAAAATACTTTAGGTGCTTTAACTCTGCAAAATCGGGCACCGATGAATTTTGTCTTAGAAACCAGAAGTGGTTTATTTAACTCAAAAGATAAAGCTTATTTGGAATTTGGCCTGCAAAATGCCAATATTTTCCATACACTAAAAAATGGTAATGAATATAACCAATTTATTTTAAAAGATTTTAATTTTAATTTTAAAGGTACGGGTTATTTATATCTAGATGCCAATAAAGGCATGGTGTTATCGACCAACTCTCAAAATGCTTCGGACAGTACAGTGAATGAAGTTGTCCTTGAGCGTGTTCAAGACTTGGATAATCCAGGCAAGACTCGCCCTGGTTTTAATATTGATGTGAGGTATAAAACCAATGTCGGCAATGATGGAAAATTGTATACCGCCAATGAGAATACCGACCAACTCAATTCTATTATCCGTTTAGGTGCATCTGGACGGCTCCGAGATGCTGAAATATCTGTTAATGCAGACCGAACGAATTTGGGTGGAGCAGAAGGGGCTTCAACTTCTAGCACTCAAATGGCGGGTTCAACAGGGCTACATCTGAACGTAAAAACCAGTTTTACTCGTGATGAGAAAAATTCATCTGGTGTAGTGACAGCAGAAGGCACAAAATTTGAGCTTGGACATACAGGTAAGAATTCCTATGCAATCGAGTTTGGTAATTTAACACCGTTACAAATTCGTACCCAAAGTGGTTCTAGTTTAGTGGCCAACACTAATCTAGCTTATATTAATTTTGGCGACATTTATATTAATGCGGTACAAACCAAATCATTAGAGTTTGAAATTGGGCAAAATATTGCCAAATTATTAGGCAAGCAAGCAGGCATTGGTCGTTATAACTTGAGTAATAATGCACAAAACGTTGTCGCAATTGCCGTAAGAGGTATGGATTTTCAAGCGATTGCCCGAAATGCTAAGTTTATTGCCAATAACAGTAATGATGCGAGCCATCAAATTACCTCCCAAAGTGCAACATGGGGGCTGGGTATTCCCATCTATAATTTGAATGCCAATTTAGGTTTATATGGTACGACCTACGGTGCGAATAATGCTGAAGCGATTGGTTTTGGATTAACCATGTCCACTCAGGGGCGTGATGCAGCAGGTACTAAAACAACCTCCATTATTTTGATTGATGGTGCACCAAATAGTTTTAATACTGCGGAAGAGGTGAACTATTATACGGGGCTACGCAATATTGATTTCTTCATGGATACGCAAGGTGTGCTTGCTATGGAGCAATCAGGTATTAAGCTAGACTTGCCTCGTTTAGTTATTGCAATGGGGGCTGAAATTGCATTGGGGCAATTACCTGGCAGTCGCTACGAGGCCGCTGCTTGTGCGAATGTCGCAACAACCAGCTTAAATTGTTTTGTTCCTGCCAATAGTTTTACCAATACGGATGATGTGTTATTTGGCTTGGCATTACGTTTGGACTCTTCAGCACAATTGAACATTTTACCGGGTACAGCAGCAGATAATCATTTGGCGATTCAGGGCAATATTAAGCTGAATGCGTCTGATGCTACCACCAATAAAAACTACCTGCATTTTACCAATGTGCAAGATAATGCCACCATTGGTTTTGATCGAATTCAAGGCGAGCTTGATTTGAATGCCAAAATTTTGGTAGAGAAGGATCAAGTCAAATTTAATAATAACATTCGCTTGAACCCGACTAATCAGGCAGCAGGTGTCTTAAAAGCCGATGTTAATTTATACCCGACAGCAGATCGCGCTCAGAATTTAGGCACAATGGTGTTCACTGGTGGGAATATTCGTAGCAGTTTTGGCATTACACCAAGATAAAAAGAATGAAAGGAATTTAAGTGGTCATGAAGACGAAATTATTATTAAGCATTTTACTGGCTACCGCTATTACACCTGTCATGGCAAAGAGTTTGCAAAGCCTATCTGATCAGGAGTTATCGGATGTATCGGGTCAAGCTTTATTAACCTTGCAGTATTTACAGGGCACTACACAAACCGATCAAAAAGGGGACACTTATAATCAATCTAATATTGGTTTTTATAAGTTAGGTTTGGAAGCGGTGATGGAGTTGAATGCCAATATCAATAAATTGGCACTGGGTTGTGGTGGGGTCAACAACAGCGTGCGTGCCAGTAGTTGTGATATTGATATTGATAATATTTCTTTAAGTGGTTTACCTGCGAACGCAAATTATACTTCTGATGAACGAGCAGCAACTTCGGCTAAAATTACCAATCCATTTTTACAATTTGCGATAAAAAATCCAAGTTCGGCAGCGACGCGTGAAGTGGTGGGATTTCGGGTCAGTGCCGAGAAGATTTCAGGACTCATGACTTTGGGTACAGAAAACTCTGCAACACCCAATGGAATTAACACTTTTAGTGGCTACATGAAGACTAAAACCGCCTCTGGTACAGCTGTAACTCAGGCACGTAACATGACGTATGCAGATACAGGGTTAACGATTAATGGTATTGTGCAAGGCCGATTATTGGGAAGTAGTTCTGGAACAACGTGTGTCGATGGTTTTTTAGACCCTTGTTATGATATTTCTTATACCTCGAATAATTATAATTTAAGCCTTTCTTCAACTTCGGCTCCTTTTACGATTAACTCTACCATTGTGTCGGGAACGAGACTAAAAGATGTAGTTTTAAAAGGCAGCGGGACAGTTGGGCAGATTGACTTTAGCGGACAATTAAAGGCGACAGTGGCTGGTTTTTTGAATTTGGATAAGCAGGTAACAGGCAACATTACAGGTTTGAAAACTGACATTACGGTCAATCAGAATTTGGGTTTAATTCATGCTTTATACTTAAATAACCCTGCATCCTTATCATTACAATCACAAAAGATCTTATGGCCGGGTGCCGCTGTTGCAGCCAATCAGGGGTGGTGGTTGTCGATGGAAGATGAAGTGGAATTGGGAAGTTTAAGTCCAACGACGCAAGTCGCGATTACCAATGAGGTGTTAAAGCAAACCATTGCTGGGATTAATAAAGACTTAACCGAGCATCCACGAAATTGTGGAAATTTATTAACGGGATGTGTAGGAGGCTCTGCTTTGGTGGTGGGTAATGTCCCTATGAATAGCACGACTTTGGATTTCCCACTGACCAATTTAACCTTGCAAGGGCAAAATTTCCGTTCCAACTGTTTTGGTGGCATGAAATTTTGTTAATTCAGTTTTAACAAAAAAATCCCGCAACTTGCGGGATTTTTTATTCTAAGGAAAAAATTACTTGGCAATTTTTGCTAATAATTCATCTTTAGAAATGTTTACAGATTCGGCATCGGTACGGCCTTTATATTCAAACGTGCCTGCATCTAGACCTTTCTCACCAATCACGATACGGTGTGGAATACCTGTTAATTCAAGATCTGAGAATTTCACGCCAGGACGTTCGTTACGATCATCGAGTAATACATCATAACCCGCAGCAGCTAACTCGGCATATAAAGCTTCAGCAGCTTCTAAAGTACGCGGAGATTTGTGTGCATTCATCGGCACAATTGCGACTTCAAACGGTGCAATTGCTGCTGGCCAGATGATACCTTTCTCATCAAAATTCTGTTCGATTGCAGAAGCCACCACACGTGTAACCCCAATGCCATAACAACCCATAGTGACAGTAAATGGTTTGCCATCTTCGCCCAATACCTTGCAGCCTAAAGCTTCTGAGTATTTTTGACCCAATTGGAAAATATGACCAACTTCAATTCCGCGTTTAATTTGCAACGTACCTTTACCGTCTGGAGATGGATCACCTTCAACCACATTACGTAAGTCATAAACTTCGGTGAATTGAGCATCACGTTCCCAGTTTACACCAGTTGCATGTTTGTCTGCTTCATTGGCACCCGCCACAAAGTCAGACAGTACCGATGCAGCACGGTCAACAATTACCGTTAAACCTTTTTCAACTAAACCTTGTGGTCCACAGAAACCAGCAGTTAAACCAAACGCTGCAAGTTGCTCGTCAGTTGCAAATGTTAATGGCGATGCAATGAGTGGGTGCTTCTCAGCTTTAATTTCATTCAGCTCATGATCACCACGCAAGAATAAAGCGATAACTGGAGTTTGACCGTTCTCATCTGTTACACCTTGTACCAACAATGCTTTAACAGAGTGTGCAGGATCAGAATTTAAGAATGCAGAGACATCTGCAATGGTTTTCTGATTTGGTGTATCGACAATTTCCAACGCTTGGGTTGGAGCAGCGCGTTCACCGACCAATATTGCTTCAGCCATTTCAATGTTGGCTGCATAGTCTGATTCGGTTGAGAAAGCGATATCATCTTCACCGCTTGAAGCCAAAACGTGGAATTCATGTGAACCTGAACCACCAATTGAACCTGTATCCGCTTGTACTGGACGGAAATCCAAACCTAAACGGGTGAAAATGTTGCAATAGGTTTGATACATCAAATCATAAGTTTCTTGCAAAGAGGCTTGATCTGCGTGGAAAGAGTAAGCATCTTTCATAATGAATTCGCGTGAACGCATTACACCAAAGCGTGGACGAATTTCGTCACGGAATTTGGTCTGAATTTGGTAGAAATTAATTGGTAATTGCTTATAACTTTTTAATTCATTACGTGCTAAATCTGTAATCACTTCTTCATGGGTAGGGCCCAAAACGAATGGATTATCGTGACGATCTTTAAAACGTAATAATTCTGGACCGTATTGTACATAACGACCAGACTCTTCCCATAGGCTGGCCGGTTGTGCTACGGGCATGAATACTTCAAGTGAGCCTGAACGGTTCATTTCTTCACGTACAATCGCTTCAACTTTATTTAGCACACGTACGCCCATCGGCAGCCAAGTGTATAAACCTGAAGCCAATTTACGAATCATGCCCGCACGGAGCATAAGTTGATGTGAAATAACTTCAGCATCGTTTGGGGTTTCTCTTAACGTTGCAAATAAAAAGCGACTCGCGCGCATGAATACTGTCCTAATATTAATCGTGGAGGATAATCCAATCTAAAATGAAACAGTCATTCGATGCTGACTGTCCATTGAACTGCCATGGATTATGCCATGATTTTCTGTTTGAGACGAAGTAGAAAATTCTTAAAGTCATCTAAGTAGGTAAAGATCACAGGAACCACCACCAAGGTGAGCAGGGTAGAGGTAATGATTCCACCAATCACAGCATGCGCCATAGGGGCACTTTGCTCACCACCTTCACCAAGTCCGAGCGCAAGTGGAATCATACCCATGATCATGGCACTGGTGGTCATTAAAATTGGACGTAAACGGGTTTTACCTGCTTGTAAAATCGCATCATAACGGCTGCTGCCAGACTCCATGGCTTTTTTAATAAAATCGATGAGTAAGATGGCATTTTTGGTGACCAGTCCCATCAGCATAATGATGCCAATAATGGAGAATAGATTCATGGTCGAATTGAACAAGAACAGGGCTAAAAATACCCCAATCAGCGATAGTGGGAGTGAGGCCATAATCGCGGCAGGGTGAATAAAGCTATTAAACTGTGAACCTAAAACAATATAAATAAACACAATTGATAAGGTAATTGCTGTGAGTGCATAGCCCGCCGATTCAGCCATATCGGCATTTGCTCCTTGAGTATCGAAGCTATAGCCCGCAGGCAGTTTAAAACTATCCTGAATTTTTTGTATATCGGCACCAATATCACCCGCAGGGCGCCCAGCCGTATTGGCTTCAACTAAGACTTCTCGTGCCAAATCACGACGATTAATCTGAGAAGCCCCTAAGGTTTGTTCTAGGCTCGCGATACTGCCAAGAGGTACTAAAATATTTTGTCCTGACTGATCTTGTTTCGCAGAGTTAATGTATAAATTGCCTAAATCATTCGGTAGGCTACGTTGGCTTTCAGCTAATCGAACATTGACATCATAGGTTTCACCTTTGTCATCTTGCCAAGAGGTGACATCATCACCCGCAATTAAGGGGCGTACAACATTGGCAATTTGACTGACCGATAGGCCTAAATCATTGGCCAAAACCCGATTAATATGGACTGCCAAGTTGGCTTTAGGTTCTTTGAGTGAACTTTCTAAGTCGACAACGCCTCGAACCTGAGCAACCTCTTGCATGAATTGGTCTGAGATCTTTTGAAGTTGATTTAAGTCAGGTCCTTTAATCGAAATCATGATCGGTTTTTGCCCGCCAGAAACATTTTCATCTGCAGAGGCAACCGAAGTGACACTAATTCCTGCAATACTTTTAAGACGATCACGAAATTCATTATTGAGTTGAATCAGTGTCTTATCGCGTTGTTGGCGTGGAGTTACCGTCACACGCAGGCTGACATGGTTTTTCCCGCGATCTGTAACGCCGTTAATCACGCCATAAGTACCGAGTACTTCAGAGTTCTGTCTTAGAATTTGCTCGACTTGTAACAGTTTGGCTTGCGAATATTCCAAAGATGCATTAACTGGGGTTTCAAATTTAATTCGAATTTGGGCTTTATCTGGCGTAGGTACAAATTCGGTACCAATCATTTTAGATAAAGCGAGAGCTCCAAAAAGGGAGGCAATCGCAATCATGAGCGTCATCAAGCGAAAGCGTAATGCCAATTTTAATAAGTATTCATAGAGATGGGTAATACGATCTAGCAGATGTGCAATGGCATCGAAGAAACGGCTTAATAAGTTTGGTTTCTTGGTTTTTCTGTCGGAATCTGTCCAATGTGCAGAGAGCATGGGATCAAGGGTGAAACTGACAAACATGGAAATTAGCACGGCGGTACTAACCGTTACCCCAAATTGGTAAAAGAAACGGCCGATAATACCGCCCATAAAGGCAACAGGTAAAAATACTGCCACAATGGTTAAGGTTGTGGCTAAGACTGCTAAGCCGATTTCTTTGGTTCCATCTAATGCTGCACTGACATGGTCTTTACCCATATCGGCATGGCGGACAATATTTTCCCTAACCACAATCGCATCATCAATCAGTAAGCCAATGCTGAGTGACAATGCTAAGAGCGTCATCATATTAATGCTAAAGCCAAAAGCCCAAATCATGGCTAAAGTGCCCAATAAAGAGATGGGTAAGGTCATACCGGTAATAATGGTGGAGCGGAAGGAGCCAAGGAAAAGTAATACAATCAAAACTGCAAGTATTGCGCCTTCAAGAATGGTTCGCGTGACATCTTGAATACTGCCACGAATGCCTTGAGAGCTGTCGACCACAACTTTCACACTGACGCCTTCGGGGAGTTGTTTTTCAATTTTGGCTAAAGCTTTACGAGTGCCATCCACCACTTGAATAATATTTGAATCGGAGTTACGCAATACATCTACCGCGACAGCAGGGTTACCATTTAAAAACGCGCTAGAGTCAAGTTCTGCCTGACTGTCTTCAACCGTCGCAACTTGTTTTAAAAAAATCGGACTGCCATTTTTGGTGGTAACGATTAAATCCCCAAAAGCGTAGGGATGAATCACTTTGGATTTAATTTCGACCACAAGTTCGGAATTGGCTTGTTTGAGGGTGCCGCCTGGAACTTCAATATTTTCACTTTTTAGAGTGTTGATGACTTGGTCGATGCCAATACCGTAGCTTTGTAATTTATAAGGATCAATCACAATTCGAATTTGACGCTGGCTATCGCCTAATAAATTGACGGCACCTACGCCAGATACTGTTTGTAATTCTGGCACAATCCGCTGGTCAATATAGGTGCTGAGCTCACGTAAGGATTGGGTATTGGACTCAAATACAATTGACATAATTGCACTGGCAGTCGGGTCATAGCGTTCGACCACAGGGTCTTGGATTTCATCTCGAAATTCAGCAGTCACAGGTGCTATTTTTTCACGAATATCTTGAGCAGCAACAGCAGAGGGAACGTCTAAGTTAAACTCAACAATGATGGTGGAAAGCCCTTCACTGGACTGTGAAATGACCTGCTTTAGCCCTGAAATGGTATTGATCTGATCTTCCATTTTTTTGGTAATTTCAGATTCAATGGTTTCAGGCGAAGCACCGGGATAAGTGGTATGCACAACAACAAATGGAAAGTCGACATCAGGAAATTCCTCCACGCTCATGCGTTGCCAAGAAGCTAAGCCGAGCACCATCAGCGATAACATCATCATGATAGTAAAGACAGGATATTTTACGCTGATACGGGTTAACCACATTTTGAGACCCTAAACTTATTTAGTTCGCTGAATCGTAACGGTTTTATGAAGATCATCATCGTTGAACTTTATGCGGCTAATTTGATCGCCACTGGTCAGTCCAGAGACGACAGCCGTATTTTCGCTATAGCGCTGTTCAAGTATTTGTATAGGAACGCGTTCAATTTTTTGCTGGCGAATCACCCAGACATAAGGCTTTTGTTCAAGGTTTTGAATCGTGTCTAAGGGAATTAATTGTCCCGATGCAGAAGGTACTGCCAGAATATTACCTTCAACAAATGCGCCTATACTTAATGGATTAAGCTCTGAGTTTGGTGTGGCATAAAACTCAATTTGACGACTATTTAAATCCGCCAGTGGTGAAATACGACTGAGTGTTGCGGTCAGTGTTTCAGGACTTCCTTGTATGCGGTATTCAATTTTTTGCCCTACTTTTAAAGCATTGCGCTGATCACTCGGTAAACGTGCTTGAAGTTCTAACTTTGTTGGGTCAACGATTTCAAATAAGGTTTGACCCGCCGCGACGGTTTGACCAGGTTCAACCTGACGTTTGGTGACAACGCCTGTTATAGGGCTACGCAAAGTCCCATCTTGTTCAGCTTTCAGTGCAATATCAACAGCAGCTTGTTGCGCCTTAGCATTTTCTAATTGTGCCTGATAGTCCACCTGATTTTGTTCAAATTCAACTCTAGAGATAAAGCCCTGATCAAGTAACCGTTGCTTACGTTTCATCATGTTCTGAGCAAGGTTGGCTTGTGCTTTAGCTGCAGCCAAATTTGCTTTCGCTTGAGCTAGACGAGCTTCATTATCTTGATTGTTGAGTTGGATTAAGATCTGACCTTGTTGTACAGCATCACCAACATTGGCACGGACTAAAGTTGCGGTGGCTGTCACTTGAGATTGCAAGCTGCTTTGATTTACAGCACGAATGCTGCCTGTAAATGGGGTTCTTTCTACAGATTGACCAAAATTAATTGCAACTAGATCTTGTTGAATAAGCTCAATCTTCTTATTTTCACTGAGGGGAAGTGTTTCGGGTTGTTTTTGACAAGCAGCGAGTAAAAGACAAATCGTGAGAGCGGATGATTTAAATAAACGGGGTGCATACTGCATCAAAAATGTCCTTACTTCATTGCAGGATTAGTTTTCCATGGCTTTTAAGCGCGCAATTATATTCGCGTATTCAGCTTGCGTATTGCGATAGTTGGTTTGTAAAGACTGAATTTGCTCTTTTTTATTGCTGATATTGGTCGCATTATTGCTGAGGTTGCTTTTTAAAATCGCTGGAACAGGATCGCCTTTACGTAAATATTCCATTTCTTGTCGTTTAAATAAAATACGATCATTTTGCAATTGTTTGAGCTGGTCTTGTTGGAAGCTGATTTGTTTTTTTATATTGGCTAAAGCTTCATTACCTTTATTGATAGCAACCTTGCTGTTAGTATAGGCACGTTTTAAGCGTAAGTCAGCTTCACGTTGTTTGGCTTGAGCAGCACGTTGAGGTGCTTTTTTCTGTTCTGTTTCCGCATTATAGGGGCGATTACGTTTAATCACCTGCATATTGCGGTCGAGTGCTTCATAGCCATAGCGAATATGATTAGGGGTAACACTGGTACTAATATTCGCCACACCTTTGTTATCGTAATAACGATACCAAACGGCTTTTACTTCTTCAGCAAAAGTAAATGCTGATTGGAGGAGCAACAGACTAATCAGCAAAAGTTTAAATGCCATTTCCTTTTCTGCAATGAAAGCAAGTTTTCGACTAAACTGACTTTTCATTGAATCCCCCACAAAAAGTTAAAGTTGACTAAATTACTTATTTTTAAGTAATAATAAAGTTATATTAGAACTAATCTGGCGAAGAAAAAACCTCTATTCATTAAAAAAAATATTGGAATGAATGAAAGTGTGAAATTGTAGGTTAAATTAGTAAAAAGTGTCGAATTAGTTCGAAACTGTTCATTGAAAATACAAGTAAATATATGTTAAAAATGTTAGCAACTTGTAATAAAACTTCATATACCAAATGTATGTACATTCTAAAAATTGGACGGGTCATTAAATGGACGATAAATTTCAAAATCTAAAAGTCATGGTAATTGATGATTCAAAAACCATTCGCCGTACAGCAGAAACATTATTACAACGTGAAGGTTGTGAAGTTGTTACCGCAGTAGATGGTTTTGAGGCCTTATCAAAGATTGCTGAAGCAAATCCAGATATTGTTTTTGTCGACATCATGATGCCACGTCTAGATGGCTATCAAACTTGTGCATTGATTAAAAATTCGCAAAATTATCAAAATATTCCTGTCATTATGCTATCGAGTAAAGATGGTTTATTTGATCAGGCTAAAGGACGTGTTGTCGGTTCTGATGAATATTTAACAAAACCATTCAGTAAAGATGAACTTTTAAACGCAATTCGTAATCACGTAACAGCATAAGTTTTGTATTGGGGAAGAGCATGGCTCGTATTTTGGTTGTAGATGATTCGCCTACAGAAACATTTCGTTTCAGAGAGATATTAGGCAAGCACGGATTTGAAGTTATTGAAGCTTCAAATGGTGCAGATGGGGTAACAATGGCACAAGCAGAACTTCCTGATCTGGTGCTTATGGATGTGGTGATGCCTGGTGTAAATGGTTTTCAGGCAACGCGTCAAATTGCGCGTGGTGAAACAACCAAACATATTCCTGTTGTGATTGTGAGTACCAAAGATCAGGCAACTGACCGTGTTTGGGGTAAACGTCAAGGGGCATGTGATTAGTTAACTAAGCCAATTGATGAACAGCAATTGATTGACACCATTAAGCAGCACCTCAACGCAGGATAAACTATGGCAGCGAACGGATTTATCGAATTACTTCGCTTGGCGAAACGTGGTAATAAAAACTACGTTTCGACTGAGAATGAAGTAAACCGATGGTCAGGGATTGCATTTGAAATGATGGGGCAATATTTCGTTGCCCCTCTAGGTGAGGTTTCGGAAGTTATTTATCCACCTAAATATACGCCAGTGCCAAATACCCAGTCATGGGTGATGGGATTGGCTAATATTCGTGGACGATTGCTCTCAGTTGCAGATTTATCTCATTATATTTCTGGACATCGAAGCCAATATTCACCGACACAAAAAGTCTTATGTATCAGTCATCATGATCATTATGTCGGATTAGTCGTCGATCAGGTTTTGGGCATTCAACACTTTAATAAGAAAAGTTTCTTTTCTAAACACAAAGATTTAGATAGTAATTTACAAGAATATTGCCAAGGGTATTTTCATCAACATAACCAACAATGGCATGTTTTCTTATTTAGTCGTTTATTGCAAAATCCAAAATATATGAACGCATCTATAAAACTTATAAATTAAATAGTCCAACTCATTAAGAATGAAGGCAAAATTCGGGGAGAAGCTGCATGGGCTTTAAACTAAAAAAGAAAAATGCAGGTGAAAGTACCAACCGTGCGGGTGGTAATGCTTTAGTAGCAAAAATTCAATCACAGACGGAACAGTTTTCACGTGTATTCGGTGACAGTGAAAAGTCCAAACCATTAATTTTGGGTGCAGCGTTTTGTATCATCTTGGCCCTATTCCTTCTGTTATATCTATTCTATAGCGTACCGCGTAATAACGAATTTACCCGTAGTTTGGGTGATTTACGTCTTTTATCACAAACGATTTCGCGTCAAGCGACAGAGGCAACTGCTTCTGGTACACCAGAAGCAATTAAAAAATTGACAGATTCGCAAAAGGCTTTCGCTGAAAACCTTGAAACGGTTAACGATATCCAAGCGAGTACTCCTGCACTACGTGAAGTCGATGCACAATGGAAAAAAGTTTCTGAAAATATTGATTTAATTGCTTCACAACAAAAAATCATTAATCAGTTATATGACACTAACATTGCAATCAGTGAAAGTATTCCAGGTATTCAGGCTGAATATAACTTGATGGTTGACCAAATGGCACGTCAAAATATGCCAAGTAGTCAGGTAGTTATTGCGAAAAACCAGGTGTTTATTGCGGAACGTATTTTACGTTCGATTAACTCGGTATTAACAGGTACTACTAACTCAAGTGCATCAGCAGATGACTTTAGTGCGGATACTGAAACATTTGGTTCGTATTTGAATGCGCAAATTAATGGCAGTGCAGAACTAGGTGTACAACAGATTACAGAACCTGCTTTACGTGAATCTTTAGACGGTATTAAAGCGGAATATGATGAAGTATTAAAATCTGCGGCAGCAACAGTTTTAAAGAACTCCACGCAAATTGTAAAAGTACGTCAAGCTTCTTCTTCAATTTTTGAACAATCAGATGCATTGTTAACAAACTTAAACAAGTTATCTGGCGGTACAGGTTGGTTAATTGCAATTCCTGCCTTGGGCCTAATTCTGGCATTGATTGGTTTCTTATTCTGTGGATTTAAATTACTAGCACTTCGTGGTGAAGCCGATAAGGTTCGTGTATCACGTTTACAAGAAGAATATGACCGTAACCAGAATGCGATTTTACGTTTACTAGATGAAATTGCCGACTTAGCAGATGGTGACTTACGTTCATATGCGACGGTATCTGAAGATTTTACAGGTGCAATTGCCGACTCGATCAACTTCGCGATCGACCAATTACGTGAGTTAGTTTCGCGTATTACTGAAACTTCTGCAGAGGTTGCACACTATACGCAAAATACTCAGGTCATTACCAACCAGTTAGCCGAAGCTTCTGAGCACCAAGCACAAGAAATTGCAGGCGCATCAGCGGCAATTAATGAAATGGCAATGTCGATTGACCAAGTATCTGCCAACGCATCAGAATCAGCTACGGTAGCAGAACGTTCAGTACAGATTGCGACCAATGGTGCAGAAGTTGTAAACCGTTCAATTGAAGGTATGGATATCATTCGTGAGCAGATTCAAGAAACATCAAAACGTATTAAACGTTTGGGTGAATCATCTCAAGAAATTGGTAACATTGTTGCCCTGATTAACGATATTGCAGACCAAACGAACATCTTGGCATTAAATGCAGCCATTCAGGCATCTATGGCGGGTGAAGCTGGTCGTGGTTTCGCGGTCGTAGCTGATGAAGTACAGCGTCTTGCAGAACGTTCTGCCTCTGCAACCAAGCAGATTGAAACACTGGTAAAAACGATTCAAACAGATACCAACGAAGCCGTTATTTCAATGGAACAAACGACTTCGGAAGTTGTCCGTGGTGCGAACTTGTCTAAAGATGCTGGTGTAGCACTAGATGAGATTCAAAACGTATCGGGGAACTTGGCAAAACTGATTGCAAGCATTTCGGATGCAGCAAAACTGCAATCAGCATCAGCGGGTCATATTGCAACCACGATGAACGTTGTACAAGAAATTACGTCACAGACTACAACAGCGACTTTCGACACAGCACGTTCGGTTTCTGAACTTGCCAATATGGCGGAATCACTACGTGAATCTGTAACTGACTTCAAACTACCTGAATAAGTTAGCTAATCTATGGTATTCCGATCTGACATAGGTCGGAATATGCATCTAGTTTTAAGCATCGAAGCGCTGTATTTGCAAATGTGGTGCAGCGTGATGATTACACTCAGGTTTTAGCGCCTTTTATGGTGGCGAGAAACGTAAGAAGCCAAAGCTATGAAAGAAATATTAAAAAATTTAGTCGATACGACAACGCTTCCAGAAGATAGTTATCTTGACCAAGATGCTGAAATTCTAGAGATCTTTGTAGAAGAAATTGAAGAAATTTTTGAAGAATTAGATACCATTTTTGAACAGTGGTTAGCAAATCCTTCTGATCAGGATACTTTAACGATCATTCGACGCCATTTTCATACATTGAAAGGCTCGGGGCGAATGGTGGGGGCAAAGTCTGCTGGTGAGGTGGCTTGGGCTGTCGAAGATACTTTAAATCGTGTTATTTTCGGTTCTGTACCTTTAGAGCTTAAGATTCAGAAATTTGCTGAAACGGTTTATCGCGTTTTTCAATTTAAGCTTTATCCTCAGTTCAAAGCGGTCAAACCTATAGAAATTGATTTAAGACCTCTGGTGCTATTGGGGCAGCAGCTACAACAAGGTCAATCAATTGAACCTGCACTTGAAGAATTGTTATCTTTAGCAGATCAACTCAGATCTCCAGATGATTTGACTGGACTGGAATTAAATTCTTCTCAAGCAGAAATTGCATTGGTGGAAGAAGCAGTGGTTGCTGAATCAAGCGATCTACAAGAAGTGACGACATCCATTTTCATTGAAGAAGCTGAAGAACATCTTGCAACGATTGACCGCTTCTTGAAACAAGATACTGACGAAGTGCTTGATTATAATGGACTGATTCGTGCCTTGCATACTTTGCGTGGTAGTTCGTCTATGGCGCATATCCAGCAAATTTTTGATGCCAGTTCAAAAGTTGAAAATTTATTTAAGACGCTTTTACAAGAAGAAATCGTTTCAACTTCAAATGAGACAGCATTACTTATTCAATATGCTGAATTTGTGCGTGACTATTTACATATTTTACGTCAGGGTAAAGTTGAAAATTTAAATCAAATTGATCAAACATTTAATCAGGCATGGGAAAATTACGGTTTTAATCAAGAAGAATTTGAATCTAGTGCAAATCCACAAGGCTTGGTATCGAAATTAATAGAATTAGACATTGATCTGTTATTGGATGCGGAGCTAGAGTTTGAAAAACGCATTAAAAATGAATTTCCTATTTATGTAGAGCAATTAAGTCAAAAAGCGAATTTACTCGCGGAGCATACCAATAACCGTGCTTCACAGGGGATTCATGATTTTATTCAGGTTTTAGACAAGTGTTACCAAGCTCTTTTAGCTAAACCAACATTACTCAACATTGACTATGCCTATGAGCTATTCGCTCAGGCGCATCAAGAATTTATTTATCTATTTGATACGTTGGCTGCTGGGCAGCGCATAAGTTTATCTGCACCAGCAGAACAAGTGCTTCAAAATTTAACTGCATTCGTACAGCAAGATCTGGAAATTTTTGATTCAATTGAAGAAAATCCTTCTGCAGAAATGACTTCTGAGCTTGAAGCAGAGTTAATGATCGAGTCTGGTCATCAGACAGCAGCCGTTGACTTTGCGACTTTGTCAAAACGCTTGCACAGTGATGTGAAATTGGTTGATGCAGATGAAGCTAATCGACAATTTGACGAAGATCTGTTGGATATCTTCCTCGAGGAAGCTGATGAGCTGCTCATGGGGATTGATCAGGATGTACATACATGGAGCAGTGATCAGTCTAATACTGCAGCATTAAATAATTTAATGCGTTATTTGCACACCTTGAAGGGTGGTGCAAACATGATTCAAGCGACGCATATTGGTTTAATTGCACATGAATTAGAAACCATTTATGAACGTATTATCAATCAGCAAATTCAGGTATCACCTGCGCTGATTCAGATTGTTCGTCTGGTTCAGGACAACATTGCTGATCGTATTCAAACGATTCGAGAAGAAAAGGTTGATTATCCTGCTCCTGAAGCAATTGATATTTTAAATAATATTCATGCTTTGGTTGCTGGTGCTGTGGTATCTACAGACACCGAAGTGGTTACAGAACAAAAACTATCTGCTGTTGAACATGTGGCTGTATATGAAGCCGCGACCAATGAGTCTCCAGTTGTACAGCCTGTACATGCAGAAGTTAGTTCATTTGAAGAAGAATCCGAAACTCAAGATTGGGTTGAACCCGTACCACAACCGAACATTGTTGAACCATCAATTCAAGATGTTGAATCTTTAGCATTTGATGAGAGTGTGCGTTCAATTGTTGAAGAAACATTCTTCGAAGAAGCTGCAGAAATTTTCGATACGATGGAAAAACTGTTGCAGCATTGGTTCGAGCAACGTAGTGACCGTAGTTTATTACTTCAATTGCAACGTGCAGCGCACAGCCTTAAAGGTGGTGCACGCATGGTTGAAATTGAGCCTGTAGGGGCGATTGCATATCGTTTAGAAAGTGCTTTCGAACAGTTCGCTGTACATCACTTCAATTCAAATGTTTATGATCCGCTGCTCAAAACCACGATTACATGGTTAAGACATGCTATTTTTGATCATGATTATAGTAATTTTGACAGTTTAAAAGCAGGCTTGGAAGCGATTGAATATACAGATGTCACTGTTCAATTACCAACGCGAAGCAGCTCAGATTACTCGCCAATAACTGCACCAAGTTTTGAATTTATTCAAGGGGATGGAGCAGAGCCACCAGCAATGATGGGTGAGTGGGAAAGTTTTGGAGCCAATGATCAATCGAATGAAATGATCCGAATTTCAGCCGATTTGATTGAGAAGATGATTGATTTATCAGGCGAAAATTCGATTAACCGTTCACGTATCGAGATGGATCTTGGTCAATTAGGCAATACATTGAATGAAATGGAATTGGCGATTAAGCGTCTTGCTGACCAGTTACGTCGAATGGAAGGGGAATTAGAGTCGCAAATTATTGCCAAACATGGCAGTGAAGGTGGTCGATACGCCGACTTTGACCCATTGGAAATGGACCAATATTCATCATTAAATCAGTTGTCTAAATCATTGGCGGAATCTGCTTCGGACTTGGTCGACTTCAAGAGTACTTTGGCTGAAAAAATTCGCGATACAGAGGGTTTGTTATTACAGCAATCTCGTATTCAGGCCGAAATTCAAGAAGGCTTAATGCGAACCCGCTTGGTTCCATTCTCACGCTTATTGCCTCGTTTGCAACGTATTGTGCGTCAGACAGCTTCAACCTTAAACAGACCTGCTGAGTTAATTGTAAATAATACTGAAGGAGAGTTGGATCGTACTATTCTTGAGCGGTTAGTCACGCCACTTGAGCATATGTTACGAAATGCCATCGACCACGGTATTGAAGATCCCGCGCAGCGTCAGTTGGCAAATAAACCTGAAGTTGGGAAAATTGAACTCAATATTAGCCGTCAAGGTACGGATGTTATGGTTGAATTCCATGACGATGGTAAAGGGATTGACGTAAATCGAATTAAAGAAAAAGCCATTTCTTTAGGTTTGATGAAAGAAGATCAATTACTTGAAAAAGAAGAAATTCTGCAGTTGATTTTCCATCCTGGTTTCAGTACTGCACAGCAAGTAACTCAAATTTCTGGGCGAGGTGTTGGTCTGGATGTCGTACAAAGCTCGATTAAGGCGTTGGGTGGTCATGTCACTGTAGATTCAACCCTTGGAAAAGGAACAAGTTTTAGTATCCGCGTTCCAACGACTGTAGCAGTAAGTGATGCCTTAATGGTGAAATCTGGGGATCAGCAATTCGCAATTCCTTTGGCACAAATTGAGCGTATCATTCGAATTGCACCAACGACTTTGGAAACTTACTTTAATAGTAAAGAAGATTATTTCAAAATTGATAACCAAAGCTATAAGTTACGTTATCTTTCTGAATTTGTTTCCAATCAGCCTTTACCGCGTTTAAGCAATATTGCTCATTCGTTACCTGTATTGTTAATTAAGGGTAATAGTGGTCAAACGATTGCCTTATTGGTTGATCAATTGATTGGTTCACGTGCGCAAATTGTCGTGAAACCAATTGGCCAGCAATTTGCTGCAATTGGTGCGATAGCAGGTGCAACGATTCTAGGTGATGGACAAGTGTGTTTGATTTTGGATGGACAAAATATTGCCCGTCAAGTGCAAACCACACAACGTGTGAAACATGGCCATGATCAACGTGATTCTTATCGTTATAGCAATACACGTCGTTTAATCATGATTGTCGATGACTCGGTTACAGTACGTAAAGTTACTTCACGTCTATTAGAGCGCCAAGGTTATGATGTCGTCACTGCGAAAGATGGTGTGGATGCCATGGAGCAGTTAGAAAATGTCAAACCTGATTTAATGCTGTTAGATATTGAAATGCCACGTATGGACGGATTTGAAGTAACTAACTTAATTCGTCACCACGAAGTTCATAAGCAACTCCCAATTATCATGATTACATCACGTACGGGTGAAAAGCATCGTGAACGAGCATTTAGTTTGGGTGTAACTCATTATATGGGTAAACCATTCCAAGAGGCTGAATTGTTGAATAACATAGAAAGTCTTTTGACTGTGAAACAGGGGTAATTTGATGAGTGGAAAAATCGCGAATAAATCGGTTTTAGACCAAATTAGTCAGCAAGAGTTACATCATCTTATTACAGTTTCTACTGGATTTATTGATGCTTATATCATTCAGTGTTATGGCAAAGTTGCGATGTTATTACCTCAAAACATTGTACTTTCCGCATTGGATAGCCAGACACATGTTTCTTCAGTAGAGTGGCACGATGTAAAATTACCTGTTTATGCGGTGAATGATCCTGCAAAAGAGACAGGTGTTGCATTGGTGATTGAAGGTGATGAAGTAGATCAGCGTTTTGCCTTGATGTGTAATGAAATGCCGAAATCTGTACGTGTTCGTATTTCTGAGGTGGTTGACGAAGAAATGACAGTTACTGATCCTATGGTGTTTCAGTATGTGAGAATGGGCGAACAAACGTTCCAAGTCCCGAATGTAGTCCAGATTCAAGCCAGTTTAGGTATTAACTCATAAAAGCTTCAACAATAAAAAACCCATGTTCAACATGGGTTTTTTATTCGCTGTTTATTCAAAAGTCTTAAGCTAATAAGCCTTCTAAAATTTGCTCATAAATTTCAGCCAAAGGTTCTAAATCTGCTACATTAACGTGCTCATCAATTTGATGGATGCTGGCATTAAGTACACCTAGTTCAAGTACTTGGGCGCCTGTAGGTGCAATAAAACGACCATCTGATGTTCCGCCACTGGTCGATAACTCAGTTTCACGACCAGTAACATTCCGAATTGCATTTTTCGCAGCATTCACCAACTCGCCTACTGGGGTGAGGAATGGTAAGCCAGAATGTGTCCATTGGATTTCGTAAGTTAAACCATGACGATCTAAAATTTCTAACACACGGGCTTTTAATTCTTCTGCTGTGACTTCTGTCGAATAGCGGAAGTTAAATGTTACCGTCATTGTCCCAGGTACCACATTGGTTGCACCTGTACCCGCTTGGATATTAGAAACTTGGAAAGAAGTTGCAGGGAAATACTCATTTCCTTGATCCCAAACGGTATCACACAGTTCTGCAACAGCTTTAGAAGCCATGTGAATTGGATTAATCGCAAGGTGAGGGTAAGCTACATGGCCTTGTTTTCCTTTTACAGTCAGTACTGCATTTAATGAACCACGACGACCATTTTTTACAATATCGCCTAAATGATGCGTACTTGATGGCTCACCTACAAGGCACCAAGTCATTTTTTCTTGGCGAGCTTCTAGCGTTTCAATAACTTTTACAGTTCCATTAATCGCAGGACCTTCTTCATCAGAGGTGATTAAAAATGCGATTGAGCCTTTGTGATTTGGGTGCTTAGCTACAAATCGTTCTGATGCCACCACCATTGCCGCCAATGCAGTTTTCATGTCTGCACTACCACGACCATAGAGTTTGCCATCACGGATTTCTGGAATAAACGGTTCTGAGTGCCAAGCATTTAAATTGCCTGTTGGTACTACATCTGTATGCCCTGCGAAACAGAACACTGGAGCTTCAGTCCCTTTGCGCGCCCAAAGATTATCAACATCATCAAAACGCATAGGTTCAATGTTAAAACCAATTTTTGCTAAACGCTCAGCCATAATGTTTTGACAGTCATGATCGACAGGCGTAACAGAGGGTTGGCGGAGTAATTGCAGACTAAGTTCGAGTGTTTCGGAGTGGTTCATACAGGAAAGCAAATGAAAAATATGCTGCTATGATAGGCGAATCGAATCAAGAAAGGGAGTTTTGATATAAAAAAACCTTATCGTTTTGATAAGGTCTTGATGTTCTTTTGGGGGGATTATAATTTGTCTGCTGATTTTTCCGCGCTGTCTGTAACCACATCCCCAACTTTGGAAACGTCTTTACCTACACCTGCGACCGTATTACAGCCTGCTAGAAAAAAAGTGAGTAGTAATGAGATCGCGATTGCTTTTTTCATAGTGTTCTCCAAAACATGAATTATTATCTTGAGCACATATAGATTAAAAAACATTCAGCATAAACAGTACCATGATTTCATTATAAAAAAGTTAAAGAATGTATATGGCGTCATTTTAATGCTGAGCATAATGCTGTAGCAGAGGGCGGTTGCGATACATATAAAAATTTTGTTCCCCATCTTTATCCAAATAACAATACAAACCATCAGTCCAGAGCAGAGGTGTTACACTGGTTGCAGCAGCATGAGGGCAGAGCCATTCGTGGCGTTGTAAGCGATAGGGGAATGCTGTTTGAGGAATAAAATCATAGCCCCACAAGCCTATTCTTCTATGTGAGTTCAGCCAATGTGGGATTTGCTGTGTGGTTGCATGCAAAGGCAAATATAGTTGCCCCTTTAAGATGACAAAGCGTTGTTGTATTGGGTAATTCAGTGCTTGATCAAATTGAAACTGCTTTTGGGTAAAATGGTTTAATTTACGTTTTAATGTATCTGTCCGATTAAGCCCATACCAATGCGGAAAAGAAAAATCACATTCTGCTAAATAGTATTTTAAAGCCACTTCCCAATGTTCAATTTGATTGGTCTGCGTATTTTTAAGTAAAAAATCCAATTCGCCTAAAGTTTTAGGGCCTGCAATTTGTTGGATGCTGTGCCCTAAAAGTTCATAAGGGTGATAATTATGATCACATAACCAAAACCAAATAAACATTTCAAAGCGTAATCCTAGTCGAGTGCTTTTTAATTGATTTAAAAAGTTTTCTAATTCAGTTGGATGTTGATCTAAATAATCTAAACGAGTTTGGTAGAGGTGAAAGTACTGAGTCCAAACCGACTCTGTATGAAATTGAAATGCCTGTTGAACGTCAAATTGCTCGGGATAAGCACTTAGAATATTGGGGCTGGCAAGGCTAAAAGCCAATTGCCTCACCAGTGGATTTTTAAAATTGAGCCATGGTTCAAAAAGATGGTCTTGTTGTAAGGTTGGAAACATAGTGAAAACCGAAACGGCAGAACAATGTACAGAATTTAAAAAGGATAAAGTGTAAAAACATTTTATACTAGCGCAATTCTAGATTAGGGCTTGAAGATGAAGATAGTGTTTTGGCGAAGTTTAGTGGTGCTTTTTGTCATCCTTGGCTTTATTGGTGCTGTACTACCTGGTATGCCAACAACAGTATTTTTAATTTTAGCCGCGTGGGCAGCCTCAAAAGGTTGGCCACAAGTAGATGATTGGTTGTTAAATCATCCAAAGCATGGCGCAACACTTCGAGCTTGGCGTGAAAATGGCACTGTACCACGCAAAGCTAAATGGATTGCTTCCAGCATGATGCTGCTCAGTGGCGTATTGATGCTATTTACAACAGCACCTTTTGCGGTCAAAGTCTTTACAGATTTGACCATGTTGATTGTTGCAATCTGGTTATGGTTGCGCCCGGAACCAGTTTCGAGTGAAGCACGATAGATAATGCTCATAACTAATTGCACGTTTTTTAGGACAGTTCAATGCAATATTCATTACAACAAGCAGATATTTTAATCGATTTAGCAGAGCAGACTTTGCAACTTCCTAAGCATAATAAATTCTATGTGATTTCATCGGGTAAAAATGGGATTGGTGAACAAGAAAATAGTGGCAAGACACCAAGAGGATGGCACAAAGTGGCGTTAAAGTTTGGTGAGTTTTCACCAATTAATGCAGTCTTTATTGCACGTAAAGAAACAGGGGAGGTTTATGATCTGGAGCTTGCCACAGCATTTCCAGAACGTGACTGGATCTTGTCACGTATTTTATGGCTTGCTGGTTTAGAGCCACAGTTTAATCAAGGTGAGGGATGCGATACCTTCAATCGTTATATTTATATTCACGGTACACCAGATAGCGAACCCATGGGTATTCCAATGTCACATGGTTGTATCCGGATGCGCAATCAAGATGTCATCGAATTATTTGAACTGATTCCTGAAAATGCGTTGGTCTATATTTCGGAACAAACATTAAATTTAAGTTAAAGCGTTGTCATTTTCATCTATGGCGTTAAAAATGTTTAAAAATAAAGATAGCGGCTATGTGTAAAAAATACGCATACTTTTGAAATAACTTGCAGAATTTGCTTGTTTTTATAGCAAAACACTTATTTTTTAATCACTCAAACATAAAATTATGAAAACAGTGAGAAAAGCGTTTGACACTCGGTCAGGATTCTCTATAATGCACCACACAAACGATGAAGACGTTAAGGGCGCTTAGCTCAGTTGGTAGAGCGTCTGCCTTACAAGCAGAATGTCGGCGGTTCGATCCCGTCAGCGCCCACCAAGCCTTTACGTTAAACTCTCAGTGCAGCGGTAGTTCAGTTGGTTAGAATACCGGCCTGTCACGCCGGGGGTCGCGGGTTCGAGCCCCGTCCGCTGCGCCACTTGATGAGTTTAATAATTGTTTGTACCACAAATGCGATATTGTGTAAGTGCAGCGGTAGTTCAGTTGGTTAGAATATCGGCCTGTCACGCCGAGGGTCGCGGGTTCGAGCCCCGTCCGCTGCGCCATTTATACAAAATAGCTTTTGAGGGCGCTTAGCTCAGTTGGTAGAGCGTCTGCCTTACAAGCAGAATGTCGGCGGTTCGATCCCGTCAGCGCCCACCATATTCTTTGCGATGCAGCGGTAGTTCAGTTGGTTAGAATATCGGCCTGTCACGCCGAGGGTCGCGGGTTCGAGCCCCGTCCGCTGCGCCATTTCAAAGAAGTTTTACAGTCTGACAAGTTGTGTTTTAAAAGATAATCCATAGTGTTTATCTTGCATCCTAAAAATAGTGATGCTATTTTTAATGCCTTAGGGCGCTTAGCTCAGTTGGTAGAGCGTCTGCCTTACAAGCAGAATGTCGGCGGTTCGATCCCGTCAGCGCCCACCATAATTTTGACAGATTATGGATTTTGGTTTTAAGAATTCCGTGTTGCAGCGGTAGTTCAGTTGGTTAGAATATCGGCCTGTCACGCCGAGGGTCGCGGGTTCGAGCCCCGTCCGCTGCGCCATTTTAATATCTTATTTCCCTGAATAAGATGTTTAATCCAGATAAAGCACCTTTATCTCGGTTTTATAAAAATAGGTCTCTATTTTTATTCTTCAGGGCGCTTAGCTCAGTTGGTAGAGCGTCTGCCTTACAAGCAGAATGTCGGCGGTTCGATCCCGTCAGCGCCCACCATATATTTCCTTCATATTGTTTAAACTCAGTCTTTTATATAGAATTTATTATTCAATAATAATTCAATATATATCATTGATATGAGAAATCCTTATCAGCGTAAAGCTGCATCTAAAAGTCATAATTCTAGCCCGAGTGCGAAGAATATCTATCAGCAATTTATTGAAAACATGGTTGCTCAAGGATCTGTGAGTGCTTTATATCAGGATGGTTGGGCGTTATGCGCGACCCCAACAGGGCAACGTGCATTTGCAATCTGGCAAAATAAAAATTTAGCTAAATTGTTGATTAGAGACAATTGGGCACATTATGAATTGAGAGAAATTAGTCTTAAAGATTTGGTGGAAAAATTGATTCCCTATTTAAGAAAGGAACAGACCACCATTTCTTTGGACTTAACGCCTGAGGGGCAAAATATCTTGGTTGCACCAGAGAAATTGTTGTTAGATTTAAAAAACTATTTATACCAAGTCTATATGCAAAAACCTGAGTTGTTTCAGGATATGAAGCTTCCTCTTCCTCGTCATATTCGTCTGAATTAATCCTTAAAACTCATTTAAGAGCCAACCACTACCATAAGCAAAATATTCTCTAAGCCATGAATTATAACGGTTAATTAAAGGTGTGGGCGCGGCTACAGTAATGATATGACGATAGCCTTGTTTATGGGCAATTGCAGCAGCTCTTAAGGTATGGAAATCACTGGTAACGATAGCAATAGGTTCATTCAATTGAATATTGAGCTGAGCAAGAATGGGTTTGCTATTCTTTAGATTTAAATCGGTACTGGTGCTTTTGTCTTCTAACCAAATACGAGTAGGGGATATCGAGAAGTTTTGCTGAACGTACTTTGACATTACTTCTGCTTCAGTGAATTTTTCTCGAAAATCTAAACCGCCCGTCATGATGAGGGGGGTGTTGGGTTGTTGTTTTGCCAGTACGGCAGCTCGATTTAAGCGCTGTGCTAAGGTTGCGGAGGGTTGACCATGCTCGATACCACTTCCCAAAACAATAATAGCTTTTACAGGTGTGAGTTGAGCATTATTTTGGCTTGCTAGATGCAAATAGATAAAAAAGCAAAGTACGCTTGTACTCCAAAGCAAAAATCCCCAGCAACCTATACGCCAAAGGATATGTCTATATCGAGTTTGGTGAACAAAGAGTTGAACTTTAGGGTAGAGAAGTGCAAAGACTAGCAGTCCTGATCCAATTAACAACGGCAGTATAGTACCTAAATGAATTTTATTGAGACTAATTAAATAAGCCCCATCTAGGAAGAGTGCAGTTCCAATAATTGCTGCGAATAGTCTTTTTAATCGTATTGATTGCATAATTCTAGATTGGTTTGATGTGTTGAAGATAAATACTTATGACATGAAACGTATTGCGGAATGGATAAATAAAATGATGAATAAAAAACCGAGCCTATTTAAGCTCGGTTTTTTATTTTATGCTACTGCTTTTTAGTACACATCACGACGATAGCGCCCTTCTTGACGAAGCTGTTCTACCGTATTTTCACCCAGAATTTCGATGAGCGCATGCTCGACATCTTGGGCCATACCTTGGATGCTACCACAGACATAAATGACTGCACCACGATTGAACCATGAGATTAGCTCTGCTGCTTGATTACGCAAAACATGGTGTACATAAACCTTTTCCGCTTGATCACGTGAGAAAGCCAAATCCAGGCGTTCTAACATGCCTGTGCTTTGCCACGCTTCAATCGTAGTTTGATAGAAAAAGTCATGTTCTCGTTGCCGTTCACCGAAGATCAGCCAGTTTTGGGTGTAATCAGCACGGACACGCGCATGTAATAGACTCATCAGTCCTGCAATGCCTGTGCCATTACCAATACAAATGATTGGACGATTGTCATCAATGAGGTGGAATGACTCATTATTACGAATACGAAGTGCAATCTCTTGACCAATTTCAGTATGTGCTGTTAGCCAACCCGAACCTAAGCCAAGTTCACCCGTATGATCACTTTGCTGACGTACCACTAAACGTAGTGTTTGCTGCGAGGGAATACTGGCAATCGAATATTCGCGTGAAGCTAAAGTGTGTAGTTGCTCAAGTAGGTGTTCCATGTTGGCAAAAGGTTCAACATCGGTATTTAGTTGTTTATCCCATAATGCCTGCTCAATTGAAACAGCTAAGGATTCCACCTGAGTTTGGGGGGCAATTTGATGTTTTGCCATAAATTCAGCAATACGTTTTGCACTGTTGCCGGGTTGAATTTCGGCAATATCACCCGCTTGCCAATGTGCTTCATGCTGGGCTTGCAGTTCGATATTAAATGCAGGTGCACCAAGACTATTTGGATTCAATAAATCACGTTGCTTTAATGTCCAGCGATCAAATGTTTTATCGATGTGCATGGCTTGTAGATCAAGCTTGCTACTTTTTGCTAGTGCGTTATTCCAACGCTGTATATCTTCAGGGTTGGCATTATCGACTTCTATGGTGTCGAACAGTGCATGTGCTTGATTTTGTTTAAGCCAAGCCGCAATGGCATGTCCGAAGCTACAATAACTGTCTGGATATTCTTTGGAGCCTAAGGCCAATACTGCAAAATGCACATGGCTTAAATCTATTTGACTATTCAGTATTTTCTTGGCAAAACCTGAAGCAAGATCAGGTGCATCGCCCGTACCGTAGGTGCTTGCAACAAACAAGATTTGTTGAGCAGATTGCAGATCTTCTAGAGTCAGTTGTTGCACGGTTTTGACCGTAACGGGTTGGCGAGCCTCTTGTAAACTCGTGGCTGTACGCCAAGCCAATTGCTCAGCTACACCCGTTTGTGATGCATAAGCAATCAGCCAAGGTTTTGCATTTGGATCTACAGTGATGCTGTGATGGCTTACACGGGCTGCTAAGGTTAATTTTTTCTGCTTACGACGTTTAAGATACAGCATCCACCCAGTGACAAAGAACAATGGCATTGCAAGTGCAGCAAGCATGGCAAAGAAGTGATATACAGGCCCAAAGAAGCTACCACGATGTACGGGCAGCATACTGCTCATGATTTTCTCATTGAGCTTTTTGTCTGCATATAATTCAATATTTTGTATGGTTGCAGTTTGATAGTTATAGACGGCTTTATTTCGTGCTCGTTCATGTTGTGGAACTGGTTCGACAAAACCAAGTTCAACTTGACCATCTGCTTTTTTAGGCAGGTTTAAAGTGAGTGTTGAGTAGTCATGTCCTAGTTTGGCTTGAACACCTATCCAAGTTTGTGAAAGTACCGTTTGCATTTGCACTGGACTAAGCTCAGCACTGCTTCCAGCTTGTATATTGGCATTATGAGAACGACCTTGTGAGGCGTGTTCACCTGATGCTCCACGTGAAGCTCGTTGTCCTTCAGGTTTACCGCCTTGCATTTCTGGTTTTGGTTGTTCCACGCCCATCACTTTAAACATGCCACTACGCCACCAATCATAAGACCAGTAAAGTCCTGTACATGCCATTAGTAAATAAAATACCACCACCCATGTACCCACTACGGCATGTAAGTCCCACAGGAAATTACGACCTTTGAGTTTTGGCTTAACAAAAAGCCATTGTTTAACCGAATGTTTTTTGGGCCAGCGTAAATATAATCCACTCAGGACAAAGAAAATCAGCATGAGTGTACACGCTGCCGTAATTTGTTTCCCTACAGGACCAACGGTTAAATTACGATGCAATTGCTGCACAAACTGGAAAAAACCTTGTCCTTTTATTTCTGGCAGAACTTCAGCAGAGTAGGGGTTGACCATCATGTTATAGCCGCGTCGTGCCCCTTCTTTGACAATATTGACCGTGCTTGATGCTGTCGGGTCTTTCGCAATTGTGATGCTATTAATCTGGATCTTCGGATCGACTTGCTGAAAATGTAAATAGAGTTCAGCTGGTGTAAGCTTATCTCGATTTTCCGCCTGTACAACATAGCTATCTGTATTGATCCATTGAAGGATTTGCTGATCATAAGAATAAATAGCGCCAGTCACGCCCATAATGGACAGTATTAATCCAGCGGTAATCCCCATAAACCAATGGATTTGGAAAAATATTTTTTTCAACATGATGGTCAAGTGTTGGAAGTGTGAAAAAATTGGCGAAATTATAACTTAAGATTTGGCAGATAATGTGGATTTTGAGGATAATATTTATTCTCATTATCGTTTTTAATTGGTTTTGTAAAAAAGCCTTCATATTTCAGAAGGCTTTTCAGGAATCGGGTCGCTTAGATTTTCTTCGCTTCACCTACAGATTCATTTAAATGCTTGCGTATGGTTTCAAAAGAGAAATTACGTGAGTCCATGCGCTTAGGTAAAATATAGGCACCTTGTTGACCTTTGACTTTAAAGTTCAACAACATAAATTCTGGCGTGTTGTACCATTCGTAAATGTCTTTCCAGCCAATTGCACCAACGCCTTCTTGCATACCCATTTGCTGGCGCATCACGATACCGTGAGGTTGTACACCCAGTTTTACGCCTTTAATTTCCTGAACAGGAAACTCATTCATTTTGCGTTTAACATACCACTCTAAGCCATAAGTGCGGATTGCAAGGTATAAAGCCACCCCGACAATTGCCACCCAGCAAAAAATAGTTGAGTAGTTTTTTAATAAGATGATGCCCACAATCGCAAGAGCTACGATGGCACCCATAATCATCCATGCTTTGGTGCTAATTTTATTGGTACTACGCCAAATCACCATCTGAGCATGGCGTTGCTCAGCTTCAGAGATTTCGTAGTTCACAGGTTGTAGCGTGTAAGCGTATAAATTTTTTGCGGTCATAGTGAAAAGAGCAAATTTAAAACTAGAGAAAGTTTAGCATTAAATAGTCAGGGTTGATACGTTATAAATGCATTGTATTGCGGGGAAATTGCTGCTTTTTTAACAGCAAAATTTTGGATGCCCCGCCAGCCAATCTATGATTTTTAAAATTCGATATTCATTATAAAGATGCAAACTCAGTCGCCTGATCATCACGTTCATTGCTCAAGTTTTGCTTGAGGTGACTCAATTGCTGCAAAATACTGAACATTAACGATAATTGCTGCAAAATAATCAAAGACAATTGATCTTCTTTTTTATCTTGTGTGAGGCGCTGCCGAATGGTTTGCAACATATTTTGTGCAGTTAAATCGGGCATTTCATCTTTCAGTAATGCACCTTGAATATCTTCCTGCGCCTGACTGAGTAAATTTAGAATTTCAGGATCTGTGATTTGGGCACGATGTGCACCGAGGGCCGCAATATAACTCAAAAAGGTGTGATTCAAACAAAGAAACTCAAATGCCTGACTTTTTTGCGTAGGGTCAAAGTCGGGTTCGGTGGCAAGGGTTGAAATCAGGGAGGCGACATCGGCATCGGTGTTATGTGCGGCACGTCGCACGACACGATAATTCAGACCATTATTACGCCCTTGTTTATATTGCTGAATCACTTCATTTAAGTAGGCACATTGCGCCTGTAAGCTACGTTGAATACTATGCGGTAGCCGACGGAATTTCCAATCTGGAAAAATAAAACTCACGCCTAACCATGCCAAGGCACAACCGATCAAGGTATCAATCATTCGAGGTACAGCGGCTGAAAAACCAAGACCATCTAAATTAAAATTAATTAAAGCCAAAATGGTGATAAAGGCAGTCGCTTGAGCATACTGTTTACTGCGTAATTCAAAAAACAATACACCACTTAAAACTAGCAGCAGTAACTGACCTTCAACTGAAGGAATAAAATACAATACCGCTTCACCAATGATGATTCCGATGAGTGTGCCGACGACTCGTAGACGGAGTCGGCGTTTGGTGGCATTAAAGTTGGGTTGGCAGACAAATAATGCGGTTAGAATAATCCAGTATCCGTATTGAATCTGCGTGACTTGTACAAAAATATAGCCGACCAGTAAAACAATTGAGAGTCGGATAGCGTGACGGAACAACACAGATTCAGGTGTAAGATGTTGTTTGATTCGGATGACAATATCATCCCAACCTTTAAGATCATCATCTTTAAGCTGGTTTTCAATCTGTTTACTTTTATCAAAAACGATATTTTGTTCAGTTTCCAAGTTACGCAGTTGTGCATCGATCGACTTCAGGTTTTGGTATAAAGAGAACAGGGCATTCACCCAAATCGGATCGTAATGGTTATCGTCGCGTAATTTTTCTAAAGACACTTTTAGATTTTGAAAAGAATGTTTAAAGCGCTTGTTATGTTTATAGTTTTTCCGTAATAAGATGCTTTCGCTCAAATCTTTACAGGCTTTACCCTGAATAGTCAAAATTCGTTGGAAGCGAAATAGGATATCGCTGTGTTCAAAAACTTTGGTTAAAATTTGATAGTCAATGTGGGCAGAATCAGCGCGTTCATGGATATCTTGTGCGACAAAATAATATTGTAAACTGCGTCGAGTATCGCGTTGACCGCGGTCACCTTTTAAGCGAGTGAGCAGGGCAGTTTTCATTTCGTTGAAAATGCCCACCAATTTGCCATTTTCCAGTGACAAATCAATCATGCTTTGCTGATAGCTTTGTGGGGTCATGTCTACATCAAATAGATTGGATTTGGCAAAGAGGAAATTGCCCAGTGAGGAATAGCATTCGGACAACTTATCTTGTACTTGACGCACAGGGAACAACAAGAAGCTGATGGTGGAAATGACACCATACCATGCGGCACCTGCGACCAGTAGTGAAGGTTGCATATACCATTGGTCAAATAAATGTACGCCCAACATGGAATACACAGAAATGACCAAACAACCATAAGAAATGGTGGCATAGCGTCGACCCAAAGAACCCAATAAAATAAAGCCAATACATGAGATGATCAGCCCGATGGCAAACAGAATCGGGTGCGGGAAAAGAAAATAAATAGAGGTTGCTGTAACAAAAAAACCGATATAGGTATAAACCAAATTTAAAAGACGCACCGAGAAGCGGTCATCAATATCACTGAGACCTGCGGCAACAACACCCAGTGTAAGTGGGATGGTGGCCAGTTGATAGTCTAAAAAATAAGGAACAAATGCAGTCCCTGCGAACGCAATAATCATGCGCACGTTATACATAAAAGAGGTGTTATAAGTGGTTTGCTTCAGACGAGTAAGCCAAGTGTTCAAGTGGTTTCCTTCAAGAGATGTACATCAAACCTTTATGCAAAAAGTAGGCTTGAGTCAGGATTTAATTTCACTTTTTTCATCAAGAAATAATACTATGGAGAGTGTAAGCTTGTCTTGTTTCTTCGTAGTTAAAAATTAAATATGAATGCTGCTCAATCTCCCGTAAAAAAAACCTATTCGACTTCTTGGATTATGTTGTTGGCGTTATTAACTGCCTTAGGTCCACTCTCCATTGATATGTATTTACCTGCTTTGCCGCAAATGGCCAAAGACTTTGGGGTTAGTACCCAAATGGTGGCAAATACTTTGCCTGCTTATTTTTTGGGACTCGCAATTGGGCAGCTTATTTATGGACCATTGAGTGATCGGATTGGGCGTAAGAAACCGCTGTACTATGGCTTAAGCTTATATGTCGTTGCCAGTTTGCTCTGCGTGCTTGCGAGTAATGAATGGGCACTCATAGCTGCCAGAGTATTACAAGCATTAGGAGGATGTGTAGGGGTGGTAATTGCACGAGCCGCTATTCGAGATCGTTTAGATATGAATGCCTCTGCACAGGCTTTTGCCAGTATGATGATTGTGATGGGGGTGGCACCAATTTTGGCACCAACTTTGGGAGCATTGGTGCTTAGTTATTTTAATTGGCACGCCATTTTTGTTTTTCTAATGATGATTGGCGCTGCATGCTGGTTGTGTATTCATTTCTTTTTTCAGGAAACCTTACAGCCTGAACGCCGTCTACGTTTAAATTTAACCCAAGTTTTCCAATTGTATGCAGCTATTTTTCAAGATCGTAGCTTTCGCGTTCCAATGTTGGCAGGCTGTTTCTCGGGTGGTGTGCTGTTTTGCTATATCAGCTCATCCGCATCGGTGTTGATGAATGGTTATGGTTTAAATCAACAGCACTTTGCAATTGCTTTTGGTTCGAATGCCTTTGGGATTATGTTGTTATCGACCCTAAACAAAAAAATGGGTAAACATCTTTCTGTCTTTACCCGTCTGAAAATTGGCGGATTTATTCAGCTTACAGGTGCTTTGGTGTTAGTACTTGCAGGTCTGTTGCAACAAGCTCCAATTGAACTGGTGTATGCAGGCATGTTCTTGGCGGTTTCAGGAATTGGTTTTACAGGCCCAAATGCAATGGCATTGGCGATGTCTGAACAAGGTGCACGTGCAGGAACAGCGAGTGCGGTGATGGGCAGTATGCAATTTGCTTGCGGCTTGCTAGGCGGAGTGATTCTGAATTTCTTGGTTTGGACAGACTTAATGAATATGGCAACCTTGATGCTGTGTTTCATTGCCATCGCAATGTTAGCAATCTTTAGTTTATCTCCAGAAAAAGTAATGGCTCAATCATAGGGCTGAAGCGAAGTAAGACAGCCATCATCATGATTGAAAAAAGATGGCTGTTTTTGAATACGCAGCTATGGGCTATTTACGAAGAAATTGCTTAAAGTTACGCAGAATACGGAAGCTGACATACAAAGCAATTAGCGCAAAGATAGCAATCCCGAAGACCACATATTTTAACTGCTGAATGTCTTGTTGGAAGAACGTTTGGATTTGCACATCAGTATAATTAAAACGGCTGACTTTCTGAGTTTGGCTGTCATGAAATTGAATATGTTGAATATAATGTTGCTGCCCAATTTTTTTTAAACCCAAAGTGTCAATTTGACGTCGATGGGTTTGATTCTCTGCATCGATACACAAGTCTTGTGCATAGTGCTCACAGCTCATTTTGGCGATAAAGCCTTGGTTGGCGACGAGAATAAAAACAGACTCATCGGGTTTCTGATTATTGGTAACCAGTACCAGAGGTTTAGCTCTAGTTGACTTTAGTTCAAACTGTTGCGCTTGAGTTAAAGCTTGAGTCGCATTTTTAATTTCTAATGTTTTGACGATACATGTCCAGACCAATGCCAACGTAATTAAAAAAATACTGGTTGCGAAACATAGGCGAAATACGGTTTTAATGGTCTGGTGCATAAATGAGCCAATCTCCTAAAAGTTTAAACGGCAAAATAGCGTGAGTCATTTGAATAGGGATTCAATCTAAACGCTTTGTTTAATCCTGTACAAGTTTTATGTTAAAAAAATTTAACGAAACTAGGAGGCTAGCTTTAAAAGACGGTACACTGAAATGTAAAGAATAGTGTTTAAGTCAATATTTAGTTCGCAAATCATTGAGTTCATTCGCTTGATTTTATCTCTTGGTTAGCATCGGAACTCGCATGGGTAATTTTTTATTTCTTCAAATTTTCACGGTTATTTTTGCATTATCAATTGCGACCACGATTTTTAACAAGCGAATTTTAGGTTTTCCACAAGCCATAGGTGTTCCGATTGTCTCCGCAATTTTTGTCTTTATTTTGCAGTGGGGGGCAAGTCTGTTAAATGGTAATCAGTTTATTACCATCAATATTCATAATATTGAAAATGCCGTACGTCACATCGATTTCTATGATTTTCTGATCAACGGGGTGATTTGTTTTATTCTGACCTCTTCTGCTTTGAAGTTCAAAGTGTCTGATTTACGTAGTTATTGGAAGCCGATCAGTATTTTAGCCAGTATCGCATTGGTACTCTGTGCCGTGTTCTTCGGCGTGGCGCTCTATGGTTATCAATTTTTAGTCGGGCACCATGTTGACCTATTAGTGTTGTTGCTTTTGGGGGCAGCTTTGGGGGCAACCGATCCGATTGGGATTAAGGGAGTATTAAGTTCGGTTCGTGCACCGCACCATTTAATGGTCAAGCTAGAAGGCGAATACACCATATTTGTCAATATGGAATTCTCACTAACTCATTAAAATCATATAATAATATTCTTGAACTTAAAATTTCCGTATTTTATTAAAAAAATACTTAAAAAAGCTCTTTTTTCGAATAAAAAATTCCGTATTTTTTGAGTATCCCCCCAAAAAAAGCTTCTCATTATTAAGAACCAAATGACGGGGGGATGTCGAACCTGATTACAAACCAGTTATAAATTGTAAAGTGTCTTTAGCGTAATATTGAACTGTAGAGAAATCTAAATCTTGTATCTTTGTATCGAAAGATTCAGCATGATGATATGTTTTTGAAAACTCATTGATTCTCTCAATAGAACTAAATTTTCCATTTTTATCGTAAAATATGCTTGAGTGATCGGTTTCTTGACGGATCTTCGTAATCATGTCGCCTAGCCACATTCCTTTGATAAACTCTTTTGGATATAAAAATCTTAAATAAGCTTCCAAAATAGGACGTATAGATCTAGCTATTTCTACTTTATCTGCTTCACGGCCATTGGAAACAAAATCATAAAGTTTGTTATATTCTTTATGATATGAGTGAAGTACATAAGAATCATAATTGTCTCTATCAATCATTTTGCTAGAAATATATTTCGCACTATCAGGCTTAAGAGGATCTAAATCCTTATATGAAACTTCAATTTCAAAACAATTAGTATTCTTTGATAGAATTGAGTGTTTATAGATATCAGATAGGAAGAATGGGTCATGACTAAAGACGAATGTTTGATATTTATTTTGAAGTAGTTTTGCAATTTGAATAATAGTTGCATCTTTACGATACCTATCTAGAGATGACATTGGATCATCAAGAATGATGATTGAATTATCATTATTACTTTTTGAGAATCTAGATAAGAAAAAAGATAAAGCCAGTGCAGATCTGTCACCAAGACTTAGAATATGCTCAAAAATGTGGTGATGTTGCTCTTCATCTAGAGCAGAAAGTTCATTATTAATAAAGGTGATGACATATTTTAATCGTGTTGAACCGCCTTTGCCACGATTGTCTTTTTCCAACTCTTTTATACGAATCATAGAGTGAAAACTTTGTAATATTTCATTGATTGAATCCTTATGATTTTTAATACTTTCCTCTTGCTCTTTGGTAATTTCTTCACGTAATTCTTTTATTTTGCTCGTATTTTCAGTTTTTATGCTCTCAAGCCTTTTAATTTCCTCAAGTGCTTCTATAACTTCAGGCGAAAATCTTAATTTTGATGTTTCTATTTCATCTATTTGAAACTGTATAGATTGCATTGTATCTTTTGCTAAACTATCTATAAATTTTTTAATGGCTTCATTAAATCTATTAACTTCTTTATTGTAATCAGTAAAATCTAAACCATCGAATATTTCATGAAAAATTCCATGAAATATTGTTAGATCTATCTTTGATAACAAATCTTTCTTTTTCTCCCTGACTAGCTTATAGCTCTCTAATTCAAGGTTAGTTGAAAGCCTATTAAGAAGAGAAAAATTATAATCTAAAGGAATCTCATCTAGCCGATCCGCCCACTCACGGATTATTTCTTTATTAATCTTTACTATTTGTTCTAGTTCTTCAATTTTTACACCAATCTTTATTACATTTAACTCAAAGTCACTACTAGAGAGTTCGAAATTACTACTTGCAGTGAGATAGGACTCATTTATAAATTCCTGATATAAATGAAATATTGGTGATGATGTCAATGACTGAGCACAGAAGGGACATTGGTTTGATTCAGTAACTAAATTTGTACCTAATTCAATCCATTGCTTATCTTGCTCCTTAAGATTATGAGCGATATGCAGATTTACTTTTTCTTCTGCCTCTTTGGACAGAGTCTCTATATTGAGAGTAAAAATGTCAGTATCTAATTTTGGTTTATCAAGTGATAAAAGAGATAGACTTTTACGTTTCTTAAAGTGTTCAACGCTTTTAAGATCTTGAAGCTGTTCTTTTAGAATCTCAATTTTTTTATTACAATCTGGGATTTCCTTTGTAGACCTAATTTGAGTAATTGTTTTTGAAGGAAATTTAGTTGATAGTCGAATTGTAATAGGTGAAATTTGAGCTGTTAGACTTTCATTTTCAGACTTTAAATGGTCTATTTTTTTTTCTTTTTCAACTGATACATATCCAAGTGAGAAATCATAGTAGTTTGATAATTGTTTACGATCTTTACTATTAGAAATATATAGATTGTTGTCTATAAATGCTTGGTTAAATACTCGAAAGGGGAAATCAGATTGTAAATTATCTAATGATAGATTGTAAGAATTAAACTTAAGTTGTAGGTTTTGTTTACCTTGTGACTCAATTGGCTGTAAAGCTTGAATACTAGATTTATCTTTAAGGTTTATACTTTCAAATATTTTACATAACGTGGATTTTCCTGAACCATTTCTTCCGTAGATTAAATTTAGTTGATCAAAGGTTTGATTTAGCCCCCCCTTATGTTGCCACTGTTTAATATTTTCGATTTTTAATATTTTTTCTAACATGTTGTCCCCCCAGATATTATTTATATAATTCTGTTAGCATAACAAATATACACTTTAGTTTTTATCTATTTGATTTTTTTATTTTAAAATTAACTAAAGTCAGCATCATGAAAAAAAATGTGATTTAGGAATATATTTAGGAAAATTATCAATTATCTTTAAATTAGTGAACGAATAATGAAAAAGTAAAAATAACTTTTTAAGTTGTTGGGATGCTAGCACTATGGATATTGAGATTCGTATTAAATTTTTTAGTTATGGATTTTTATAACAATTCTATTGAAATTAAAAATAGAACAGTAATTTATTTAATATTTCCTAAAAAAGAGCAAATATCGGTATCTAAAGCTGTTAGCCAGTCTTGTAACTCAATGATGTCTAACCGTCTTTCATAAGTTTCAGTTTTGGATACGTAAGATTGCGGTTTTTTTAACGACATAGCTAGTTCTACCTGAGTCATGTCTTTTGACTCACGCAAAATAATTAATCTTTGAATGATTGCCCTATATCTTGGGTCATGTATTGAATTCATAGCCAAAGATGTTGAACTATGAGTGAAAATATCCCAAAATAGGATATTTGTGGTACGTTGGTTGTTGGATGAATATTACTTTCAGACTGAAGCAGGATTTGTTGAAATATTTATCGGAAAATACTTTTCAAAACAGTGAATTTAAGGACATTTATGGAGGATTTATTCATTGTTTTCCAGAGTTTAAGTCAAAAAAGTACTATCAAAAAATTTATCTTATCGTTAGAGAGTTAGGTGAGTCACATATAATGATCATTGATCGTTCTGGTTGTACTTTTAAGTACAGCACAAATTGTGATCGAAAAAATTTTATAGCTCATTCGGATATCATCTATGACAAAGATTCTGTACAAAAAAAGCTTTTATTTGATTATCATCAAGTAAATTGCAAAGTGCATAAGATCAAGGCTGAATTGGAAACTTTTCATAAATATGTGGCTTTATATCCCAACATCAAGAATAAAGTTTTGACCTTTACATCTGATCGCGATAAAAAGCTATTAAGACTTGAGTCAGAGCTAACTGCAATTGATATCATATTGAATAATATATAATTTTATCTAGGTGTGTTGATTTAAATACATTAAGCAACTAGATAACATATTTGAGAGTGGTTCTAAACACATTTTATTTGATAGCACCCATTGTCAGAAATATGCGAGTTATCAAAGTGTCGATAAGACTTTAAATATTTATTTGAAAGTAGTTTGAAAAAATCGGTTGTGTTGAATCATGGTACTTAAGTCAGAGGCAGATCTTTTTCCTGCACATGTACTTATAAAATATTTAGATGCATCTCATATCAAGCGTCTATTTGTTGTTGGTGATTTGCATGGTTGCTATTTAGAGTTTATGCAGCAACTCAAAAAGATAGAGTTTGATTTTAAAAAGGATTTGATTATATCGGTGGGTGATTTAGTCGATCGAGGCCAAGATAGTCTTAAATGCCTTGAACTAATCAAAGAACCTTGGTTCGAAGCAATTCGAGGAAATCATGAGCAAATGTGTCTAGAAGCTCAACTAGTGCCAGAAATGGTTGATTTCCATTGTAAGCATGGAGGGGCGTGGTTATATCAGCTTCCTATTGATAAAAAACTTGAATGTATAAACTCATGCCTTAGTTTGCCAATAGTATTAGAAGTCGCTTTTAATGGAAAAGTGTATGGATTCGTTCATGCCGATATCGATTTGAACAATTGGCAAGACTTCAAAAAATCAATTTATAGAAATGATTATTTTACTTCAGAAAATTCATCTGCTCTTCAAAAGGCATTATGGGGAAGAGGCAGAATTTCTTATGCTCCCAAGAATAAAAAGTTCAAAAATGTAATTGGAATTGATGAAATCTATCTAGGGCATACAGTTGTTGAAGAAGCAAGGCAAATTCATAACTGTTTTTATGTCGATACAGGAGTTGTATTTGGAAAAAGATTAACTATTAAAGAGTTGAGTTAACTTCCTTATTTTTTTAAAGCCATAGTTTCGAATTGATACGTAACTTATTATTGTTATATGCAGTGTAAAATACTGTTATTATTTAATAAATTAATATTTTGAAGTGGTTTGAAGAGCAAACTTTGTAAGCTTTATCACAGTTAAATTAGATCATATGATTAAAGAAGTACAAGCCTCGATTGATAAATATACATACTTACAATCTTAAAGTAATTTAGATAGGGTATCTGAACAGTAGAAAAATAATTCTGGTTGCGTTACCGACAGATAAAAATAGCCACAGTACACTATAAATCAAGCGTAATCATGGAAGCGTACTATGAAACATTTCCCAAGAACCTTTGCCGTTAAAAAATGTGAAGAGATCCTACTCGAAACAAAAAAGCAAAATATTGAAGCGAATATACAGTTCAGTGATAATCAAATTATTGATCGTTTGCTTGCTCGAAGAGAAGAGATGAAAAGTGTGTATGAGGAGTTGTATGTAAAGCTAAAACAAAACCCTCAGCTACTAGAAAATATCTTAGATTTATTGATTGGGATAGCTTCGCAATGGAATCCCGAAGAAGCTAAAAGTGCTAGAGAAGAGCGGGAGAAACTAACGTATGTGAATCGCCAGATTGCCACAAAAGCAGATGAATTAGCTAAATTAGTTGAACAAAGATCGATGTTAGAGAATACATCTAGTTTTAGCTCAGGCACGCATTATCATATTGTTAATGTTATTCGCGAGGCATCGAAACAAAATTACAGTTTCAAGTACTATCTTGAAGAGAAGTTGGGTGCTCTACAGGGGCGATTTGATGGAAAATATTGGCCTAGTCTTGCTGAAATCATAACAATCATAGCTGAAGATGCAAAAAGTGCAGATATAATTGCAAATGATCCTGTTACTGAAGCAATGACTGTTGGGATTAGACCGTCATTAAGCGATTACTATAGAGCAATATTAGAAGGGATTGAAATGAATTATCAGAAAAATTGTGGATTGCTACCTAATGGATTTAGTTTAACTGATAATGCAATTGCAACATTTACTAATTGTTCATTAGATTTACAAGATAATGTATCAGAAAGCACTGCTGTGAAGAGTTTTCGTAGTCGAGAACTAAAGAAATTAGTTAATTAATTTTTAGAAATAAAACGTAGAACACATACAAGAGAAGATAATTAATCTAATTTCTGTATATGTGCTAATCCGTATATTTTCACAAGGTTGATTGATTTCACATCATCAACCTATTGTGCTACCCTAAGTGCTCTAAAAACCTAAACCCTCTTTTTCTATATGACACTTACGCCACCTTAAGTTTATTTACCCCTTTAATCAGTAAATAACTCATCACTGTCTAGTGATGTGGTGTAGTCGCTTGTGTGTTGTATATATCACATCACTAGCCTTTATCAAAAAATATTCAAACAGGCTATTTTTATGTTTTCCAATGTCCGAGAACAATGGTTCTCTAACATCCGCGGGGACGTGCTCGCAGGTCTTGTCGTCGGTCTAGCACTTATTCCAGAAGCAATCGCATTTTCAATTATTGCTGGTGTTGATCCCAAAATTGGCTTATATGCCTCATTCTGTATTGCTGTCGTGATTTCTTTTGTTGGTGGCCGTCCAGCCATGATCTCAGCAGCTACAGGAGCGATGGCACTGCTCATGGTCACATTGGTTAAGGAGCATGGGCTAGAATATCTACTTGCTGCAACAATTTTGACTGGTGTTATTCAGATATTAGCAGGTTATTTAAAGCTCGCTAAGCTCATGCGGTTTGTATCCAAATCTGTCGTTATTGGCTTTGTAAATGCTTTAGCTATCTTGATCTTTATGGCTCAACTTCCAGAGCTGATTAATGTGACATGGCATGTATACATTTTAGTCGCTTTAGGTTTGGCAATTATTTATCTGTTTCCATTAATCCCAGTAATAGGCAAATTACTTCCATCTCCACTTGTTTGTATCATTGTGATTACGCTTATTGCCATTTCCCTAGGTATCGATGTCAGAACTGTTGGTGATATGGGATCATTGCCTGATACGCTTCCTGTATTTTTAATCCCTGATATTCCTTTAAATCTCGAAACACTGACTATTATTTTACCTTATGCGATTGCTCTAGCAGCCGTGGGTTTGCTTGAGTCAATGATGACTGCAACAATTGTCGATGAAATGACAGATACACCAAGCGATAAGCATCAGGAATGTAAAGGACAAGGTATTGCCAATATTGCCTCTGGCTTTATGGGAGGAATGGCAGGTTGTGCCATGATTGGTCAATCGATGATTAACGTGAAGTCAGGTGGTTTAACACGATTATCGACGTTCTCTGCGGGTATTTTTCTTCTCATTCTAGTTGTATTTATCAGTGATTGGCTCAAAGTTATTCCAATGGCAGCATTGGTTGCTGTAATGATCATGGTTTCGATCAGTACTTTTGAATGGAGTTCAGTCACCCAATTAAAAGACAATCCGAAAAGTAGTAATGTTGTAATGATTGCGACCGTTATCGTTGTTGTCGCAACTCACAATCTGGCATTAGGCGTTTTAACAGGGGTTCTGTTATCGGCATTGTTCTTGGCGAATAAGTTAGAGAATGATATTCAAGTCATCGCTTCATTTGAAGGTGATACTCGTTTATATGATTTACACGGTCAGATCTTTTTTAGTTCTTCAGAGAAATTCATGCAAGGTTTCGATTTTAAGGAAGATGTGAAAAATGTGTTGATTGACTTAACGCATTCCCATATTTGGGATGTTACATCAGTCGCTATGCTTGACTCAGTTGTAAATAAATTCCAAAAAAATGGTGTGAATGTAACGGTGCGTGGGTTGAACGAAGCGAGTTCGATCATGATCGACAAATACGGGACTCATGCCAGAATATAACTCAATAATTTAATTGAACGCTTAAAAAGCAGACACTTATGATTTAAGTGTCTGCTTTTTTCTCATCCTTAGAATTTATTTTGATAAGAACGTTGAGAACAAATATTTGTCAAAATCGTTTCCTATTTTAAGCTTTCTACTTTTATAGCTCTATAAAATAAGAATGACGAGCTAAAAGCCTTAGAGGTCTGACATGAAAAATTGGGTCGTATTTGCGTTTATATCTATGTTTTTTGCTGGTTTTACTTCAGTTATTGCCAAACAAGGACTAGTAGGAATTTCAGGTGAGCTTGGGTTAACCATTCGCACACTCTTTGTTTGTTTTTTTGTTATGGCATTTGCTGTTTTTTCAGTCTCGACCCATGAATTTACAGCCGTTAGTTATAAAAACCTGTTTTGGTTAGGTTTATCAGGCGTAACAACGGCTTTATCATGGGTATATTATTATAAGGCATTGAAATTAGGCGATGTCTCAACCATTGCACTTATTGATAAAGGTAGTGCGGTTGTCGCAATTTTATTGGCTTGGCTTATACTAAAAGAAGTGATCACAGTCAGGATGATCATGGGCGCAGCATGTATTGTTCTGGGATTATTTATTATTTCAAAAAAATAGGGAGCTAATCTTGCTCCCTGTAAGCTGATTAAGGATGATCGGGATAGGCTTGTATTGAACTTAAAATTTCTTCTCGTGCTTTATCGACATTTCCCCAACCTTGGAGTTTCACCCATTTGCCTTCCTCTAAGTCCTTATAATGTTCAAAGAAGTGCTGTATGCGATTCAAAGTTAGTTGATCAATATCGTCAATATTTAAAATATGATCATACAGCTTGGATAACTTGGAATGAGGAACGGCAATAATTTTGGCATCAATTCCATGTTCATCTTCCATATACATTACACCTACAGGTCTACTTCTGATCACGGAACCAATAGCAACTGGATAAGGTGAAATCACTAAAACATCTAAAGGGTCACCATCTTCACTCAAAGTTTTAGGGATATAGCCATAATTGGCAGGATAAAACATGGATGTAGTTAAGAAGCGGTCAATGAATACGGCATCAAACTCCTTATTCATTTCATATTTAACAGGATCAATATTTTGAGGAATCTCAATAATACTGTAGAAATCATCTGGTGGGTTAATTCCAGCAGGAACGTCTTTATAGCTCATCATTCTTTTCCTTTTAGATTACCAACCGTACCAAACTGTACGGGAGTTTTTACATAAAAAATTCTCACATCTTCTTGATTCAGATGTGTAAAAAATTGTTCCGAGTCTGCTTCACTTAAAGCAAACTGAACCTGTACAGGTTGATCGACCAGTTCAAAGAAATGTGCTGAGTGTAATCGACCTGTATGATCTATGCCTTCTGATCCTTGAATGACGGTAGCTCCTTTCAATCCTAGCTGTCTTGCCTGCTCTAGAAGCCAATCATGGATGGGCGTATTTTTATATCGTTGATTCATCTCTGTATAAAATGTAATTAAATATCCGTTCATTGCATCTTTCTCCTTACTAATGTGTAGTCGTCAGTTGATAGGTGAATATGCCAAGCAAAGTAAATAGCAATGAACCTAAAACGTGGAGGGTAATTGTCAAAATGGCATATTCAAATTTACCACTTTGAAGTAATGAAACCACTTCGATTGAAAATGTTGAGAATGTGGTTAAAGCACCACAAAAACCTGTAATGAGAAATAACTTGTAGTTTGGACTCAAAGAGCTACTGGCAAAGAAAGTGACCGCAAAGCCGATAATAAATGCACCAATAAGGTTTACTAAAACTGTACCTAGCGGAATATTGGGGAAATGGTGATTGAATTGAAGACCAATACCCCAACGCAGCCATGCACCTAAAACTGCGCCAAGTCCTATTGAAAGTAATGAGATGTACATAGGTTTACCCTGCTAGTTAAACAGAGAAAACGAAAGTATTGGGAAAGGGGTAAAAAAAGAGTTTTGATAAAGCATTGCACAGCTCCATTTAGAAAAAAGCAGAGCGCACAACTACGCACCCTGCATAAGGGTAACGTAGGTATCATCAGCCGTTAGTGGCGGTTTGTAGAAGGAAGATAGCCATTTCCTTTAAGTGACTATACTAAAACTTTTAGATTTATTTGCAAATAGATTTTTAAAGCTGAATTGATACCGTTGTTATGGCATAGAATTTGAATCTTAGACATGTTTTGATATTTGACTTATCCAAGGGATGTTATGCAAATAGGATGGATGTATCTTGTTTTAGCTGGACTAGCTGAAATCTTTTATGCCGTTACCATGCCAAAAACTGAAGGCTTCACCAAACTCGCACCGAGTATGTTCTGTATTGTCTTTATTGCAGCCAGTATGTACTTACTTTCATTAGCAACAAAAACGATTCCTGTAGGCACAGCTTATGCTGTTTGGGTTGGAATTGGTGCAGTAGGTACTGCAATTTATGGAATGATGATTTTGGGTGAGGATAAAAGCATTTTACGCATCGCATGTTTTGCGCTCATTTTATTAGGCATTATTGGTTTGAAACTCGTCTCTCCAAACACTCAACAGTGAACAACTTAAAATGAATACGATTATCTTATCCATTCTTTTCTTCTTTGCTGCTTTACTATATTCCTCAGTAGGTCATGGAGGAGCATCTGGTTATCTTGCTGTTATGGGGCTTGTCGGGATCGAGCCATCTTTAATGAAACCTACGGCTCTATGTCTCAATATTCTCGTTTCATCAATTGCATTTTTTCGATTTTATAAAGCTGGGGCGTTTTCATGGGCGTTGTTTATACCACTTGCTTTAACTGCAATTCCATTTGCTTATCTTGGCGGAACAGTAAGCTTGCCAAGCCATATTTATAAACCTATCGTTGGGGCGGTCCTTCTTTTTGCTGCATATCAATCCTTTAAGTCTGCTAATGTTTTGACGGAACAACAAATTCTCAAGCCAGTATCAAATGCTTTGCTATTGGTGGTTGGCGCAGGACTAGGATTATTATCAGGTCTAACAGGTGTAGGTGGAGGAATTTTTTTAAGTCCTCTACTGTTGTTCACTCGTTGGTCAACACCTAAAATTGTAGCAGGGGTCGCTGCTGCATTTATTTTCGTTAACTCCGTTTCAGGGCTTTTAGGTGTATTGTCCGCTGGTGCAAAAATTCCTTCAGAGCTACCCATTTGGTTAACCGTAGTACTTGTCGGAGGATTCTTAGGTGCAACTTATGGCAGCAAAAAATTAGCTGATCCAATTTTGAATAGACTATTAGCGATCGTTTTACTGATTGCTGGTGCGAAAATGATTGCAAATTTTTAAGTTAAATATTTTTTGCTCGCTAAGCAGTAAAAGAGCAATCTTTTTATTTAATAAGTTTGAGCTGCACTTTGTTGATAATATATGAATATTCGTATATAAGTATATTCAAAGATTCTGTTGAGCCTCAGCAAATGACTGCTACTCCAAACGTTAAAATTTATCACAACCCTGAATGTGGTACATCACGTAATACGCTCGCGTTAATTCGTAATGCCAACATTGAACCTGAAGTGATCGAATATCTTAAAAATCCTCCATCTAAAAATGAACTGATTCAAATGATTGCAGATGCAGGTTTAACTGTGAGAGAGGCCATCCGTAAGAATGTTGATCCTTATCGTGATCTAGAGTTAGACCTTGAGGTTTGGACGGATGATAAACTGCTTAACTTTATGCTTCAGTATCCAATTTTGATTAACCGCCCATTCGTGGTGACTGAATTGGGAACTCGTTTAAGTCGTCCATCAGAACTGGTTTTAGAAATTCTACCTCTCCCACAAAAGGGTGCTTTCACTAAAGAAGACGGTGAACAAGTGCTTGATGCAAATGGACAGCGATTGAAATAAAAATTTCATGGATATATGTGAATATTGATATATCCATATGTCAGAGTGAGTGAAAGTATGGATCAAATCAATTTCTTTAAATGTTTGGCTGATGAAACGCGATTCAATATCGTCATGTTGGTTCTTGGAAATAATGAACAGTGTGTTTGTGATTTGACTGAAAAACTACAACTCAGCCAACCCAAGATTTCACGGCATTTAGCCTTACTGCGTTCTTTAGGTCTGTTACAAGATCGACGTCAAGGGCAATGGGTCTATTACAGTCTCAATCCAAATTTACCTACTTGGTGCTTAGAGGTACTTAGTACCCTTAAAAATGCCGATTTACAGCCAAAAGTTGCACCATCATTACAGCAAATCAATAGTTATTGCGAGTAGAACAATATGAAATTTCTTTTTTTGTGCACAGGAAATAGTTGCCGTAGCATCCTGTCAGAAGTGCTTTTTAACAGTCGTGCGCCTGAAGGTTGGAAAGCCTATAGCGCGGGTAGCAAGCCATCTGGACAGGTACATCCATTGACCATTGAAACTCTGGAAAACTTAGGTCTTTCAACTGAAGGGTTGTGGAGTAAAACGATTAATGACTGCGAACAATATCAACCTGATGTGGTGATTACAGTTTGTGATTCAGCCGCTCAGGAAGCGTGTCCGCTTTATCTAGGTGGGGCAATCAAAGCACATTGGGGGTTGGCAGATCCTTCACATTTGGATTTACCGAAAGAAGAAAAACTCAAAGCATTCCAAGTTACCGTTGATCATATCAACCGTCGCTTAGATGCATTATTGGCACTCGATACAGCGCATATGTCTCGTCCTGAGTTGATAGCCGCGATCAATCAAATTTCGCATATTGAATGAGATCATCATGGCTCAACAAAGATTATCCTTTCTAGATCGTAACCTCACGCTATGGATTTTTATTGCCATGGCGTTAGGCATTGCGATCGGTGTGTTCTTTCCGCAAGCCTCAGTGGCTTTGGATAAAATGAGTGTGGATTCAGTCAATATTCCGATTGCAATCGGTTTGATTTTGATGATGTATCCACCTTTAGCAAAAGTGAACTATGCCACTTTGCCACAGGTATTCAAAGATAAGAAAACACTGACACTCTCCTTAGTACAAAACTGGCTTATCGCGCCTGTTTTGATGTTTGTTTTAGCGATCATCTTCCTGCATAACTATCCTGAATACATGACAGGCTTGATCTTGATTGGTTTAGCCCGCTGTATTGCCATGGTCTTGGTTTGGAATGGTTTAGCCTGTGGGGATAACCAATATGTTGCTGCATTGGTGGCTTTTAACAGCATCTTCCAGATTTTATTCTTCAGTACCTATGCTTGGTTGTTCCTGACCTTCCTACCACCCTATTTCGGTATTGCAGGACAGGTGATCAATGTTGATTTCTGGACCATTACCCATGCGGTACTAGTGTACTTAGGGATTCCATTTTTTCTTGGCTTTATGACCCGATTTATTTTGGTTCGTACTAAAGGTTTGGCTTGGTATCTAAATACCTTTTTACCCAAGATTAGTCCGCTGAGTTTACTGGCTTTATTGTTCACGATTGTGGCGATGTTTAGCCTTAAAGGAAACGATGTAGTGAGCTTGCCGATGGATGTTTTGCGTATAGCGATTCCATTGACGATTTACTTTATTGTGATGTTTTTCATTAGTTTCTTTATGAGTAAGTGGATGGGGAACGACTATCCTAAAACCACAGCTATTTCATTTACTGCTGCGGGAAATAACTTTGAACTCGCTTTAGCTGTCGCGATTGCAACCTTTGGTTTGGCTTCACCTGTCGCATTCACGACGGTGATTGGTCCACTGGTTGAAGTACCTGTGTTGATTGCTTTAGTTAGTGTGTCATTGTGGCTCAGAAAAAAGTTTTTTAAAGCAGAGGTGTAATTTCTATGACTCTCCCAAATGTAGATATGAATCTTCTCGATCAACCGACTTTAGAAAAAGTACAGGCCAAAGTACTGGATCATCCACCGCGTATTTTGCTGCTGTATGGTTCAAACCGTGAGCGTTCATACAGCCGATTGGCGGTGATGGAAGCAGGGCGTATCTTGGAGCAGTTTGGTGCCGAAGTAAAAATCTTTCATCCTAAAGGTTTACCTTTACCTGAAGATGCAGATATGGAACATCCAAAAGCCAAAGAACTACATGAACTTTTGGCATGGTCAGAAGGCATGGTGTGGTGTTCACCTGAACGTCATGGTTCAATGAGTTCAATCTTTAAATCGCAGATTGATTGGATTCCATTGGCTGGCGGTGCGATTCGAGCAACACAAGGCAAGACTTTGGCCTTGATGCAGGTGAGTGGCGGTTCGCAGTCTTTTAATAGTGTTAATCAAATGCGTATTTTAGGCCGTTGGATGCGCATGATCACCATTCCAAATCAATCCTCTATTCCAAAAGCTTTTTTAGAGTTTGAAGAAGATGGACGGATGAAACCTTCATCCTTCTATGATCGAATTGTCGATGTCATGGAAGAACTATATAAGTTCACCTTGCTCACTCGTGGGCAGAGTCAGTACCTCACAAACCGTTATTCAGAACGAAAAGAGTCAGCAGAAGAATTATCTAAGCGTGTCAATCAACGTAGCTTATAAACTTTAGGTGATCAGAAATGCAAAAGAGACATTCTAAATTAGTGATCTTAGGTTCAGGACCTGCGGGTTATAGTGCTGCTGTGTATGCAGCACGTGCAAACTTAAAACCTACATTGATTGCAGGTATACAACTTGGTGGTCAATTAACAACGACCACTGAGGTAGATAACTGGCCGGGCGACCCAGAAGGTTTAACTGGTCCTGCACTTATGGAAAGAATGCAAGCCCATGCTGAACGCTTTGGTACAGAGATTGTGTATGACCACATCAATGAAGTTGATTTAAGCGTCCGTCCATTTGTGCTAAAAGGCGACATGGAAGAATTTACTTGTGATGCACTGATTATTGCAACAGGTGCGACAGCACAATACTTGGGTCTTGAATCTGAAGCAAAATTCATGGGTCAAGGTGTCAGTGCATGTGCAACTTGTGATGGTTTCTTCTACAAAAACCAAAAGGTTATGGTTGTCGGTGGTGGTAACACAGCAGTTGAAGAAGCACTTTATCTTTCTAATATTGCTGAACATGTCACCTTAGTTCACCGTAGAGACAGTTTACGTTCAGAGAAAATTCTACAAGATCATCTTTTTGCCAAAGAAAAAGAAGGCAAAATTAGTATTCTTTGGAACAATCAAGTTGATGAAGTCTTAGGTGATAACACTGGTGTTACTTCAGTTCGCTTGAAGTCAACTTTGGACGAAAGCATACAAGACGTTGAAGTTCAGGGCTTATTTGTTGCTATTGGTCACAAACCGAATACAGGTATGTTTGACGGCCAACTCAACCTACGTGATGGCTACATTCAAGTACAAAGTGGTACTTCAGGCAATGCAACAGCAACTTCTGTGGCAGGGGTATTTGCTGCGGGTGACGTTGCTGACAGTATTTATCGCCAAGCAATTACTTCGGCGGGCTCAGGCTGTATGGCAGCTTTGGATGCCGAAAAGTATCTTGATCAATTGAGCAATTGAAAGGTTCATTTAAACGCTTGAAAATTGTATGAAATACGCCCAGTCTGTTGAGCAGACTGGGCGTTATTTTGATTATGACAATAAAGAATAGGAGAGAAGCTTTGACTCAATTACAAGCAGAAATTGATGTAGTCATTATTGGTGGTGGTCAGGCAGCCCTTGCTACAGCTTATTTCCTCAAACGTAAGAAAATTCCATTTATTATTTTAGATGACCAATCTCAGGCGGGCGGTGCATGGTCACATGCTTGGGAATCTCTTCGTCTTTTTTCTCCAAATACTTGGAGTTCGTTGTCAGGTTGGATGATGCCAACAACTGAACAAACCTACCCAACGCGAAATGAAGTGATTGACTACTTGTCTGCATACGAGCAACGCTATCAATTTCCAATTATTCGACCAGTTCATGTCGATCATATCGAACAAAAAGATGGCTATTTAGATGTGTATGCTGGCGATCAATATTGGCGAGCAAAAGCGGTGGTCAGTGCGACAGGGACATGGAGTCAGCCTTTTATTCCGCATTATGAAGGACATGAACGATTTGAAGGATTACAAACGCATTCAGCACATTATGTAAATTCAGAGCCTTTTATAAATAAAAAAGTGATCGTGGTTGGTGGTGGTAACTCAGGGGCACAAATTCTTGCCGAAGTTTCAAAAGTTGCAGATACCACTTGGGTCACAGAAACACCACCTCAATTTTTATCGGATGATGTTGATGGGCGTGTTTTATTTCTTCGGGCAACTGAACGTTTAAAAGCCCAACAGGAAGGTCGTGTGATTGATCAACCCGTTGGTGGTCTAGGTGATATTGTCATGATTGACAGTGTCAAAGAGGCCCGCGAACGTGGCGTACTACATAGTCGAGAACCCTTTACCTCATTTGAGGAGCATTCCGTTGTTTGGGCTGATGGTACAAGACAAGCAGTAGATGCTGTGATTTGGTGTACAGGATTCAAGGCTTCACTGGATCACTTAAGAAGTCTAGATGTTGTGGAACCTGATCAGACGGTTGCTGTGAATGATGGACGCTCAATAAAAGTAAATAACCTTTGGTTGGTTGGCTATGGGGAATGGACAGGCATGGCATCCGCTACACTCATTGGGGTTTCTAGAACAGCAAGAGCAACGGTAGATCAAATAGCTGCTTATTTGGCTAATGTTTAAGAGCTATGCATTTAAGGCAGTGTATAAACAGATTTGCGTTGCCCCTCAATACTTTATGGATACTTCTTTATTGTGATGTTACTTCATTCAAAAAAATACAAACTCATTGCTGTTATGGGCTTCACGCAAATTCTTGCGTGGAGTTCCACATTTTATCTACCCGCAGTACTGGCTAATCTTATTGCTAAAGACACAGGATGGTCTCTAACTTTAGTGATTGCAGGATTGTCTTGGGGATTTATTGTTACAGGTATTTGCTCTCCAAAAGTTGGACGGTTTATCGAGCAATTTGGTGGAAGAAAAGCACTCTCTATTAGTTCAATATTCTTCGCTATCGGACTGTTATGTTTAGGGCTTTCCTCTCATCTATTGGTTTATTATTTTGCATGGACAATGCTCGGTATTGGTATGGCTTTTGGCTTATATGATGCTGCATTTTCAACCTTGGGGCGATTACTTGGCCAAGATGCAAAAACAGCTATAGTAGGAGTAACACTATTAGGTGGCTTAGCCAGTACTATCGGATGGGCGCTTATCGTATTTTTAGAAGGCTTATACGGTTGGAGAATTACTTGCTTCATTCTTGCATTATTTCATCTGCTACTCGGTTTGCCGTTGCATTACTTTTTACTTCCTAGAGAAGAGCAAAGCACGGAAGCTCATGCTAAAGAACTCAATAGCCAAACCAATCTACACAAAGAAGGTAATCGACTCTTTATGTTGGTAGCCGTTATTTTGACGGTACAATCTTTTGTTGTGGCGACAATTTCAGTTCATTTATTATCGATGCTAAAAACCATTGGTTTTAGTGTATCAACAGCCCTTGCTATTGGGATGATGATTGGTCCCGCGCAGATTATAGCGAGGCTACTTGAGTTCTCTTTGTTTAAAAACTTACACCCAAGTTGGTCGAGTCGTGTTGGGGTATTGATTAGTTTTTTTGGCATCATTTTTTTGTTCGCGGATGGATATGTCTTAGCCTTGCTTGGTGCGGCGTTATATGGCGCAGGGAATGGTATTCTTACTATTATTCGAGGCACGTTACCTCTCGCCTTATTTGGGCAAGAAGGTTATGCAACCAGAATGGGCTTATTAGGTCGGCCTATCATGATTGCACTGGCTTTTGGGCCTCTCATCTCTGCGTTTATTCTTGAAAAGTGGGGAATCAATATTTTACTAATAATTTTAACTGCTTTGGTTTTTATCGCATTGCTTGGCACGCTGAAATTACCCGTTCATCAGGCTGAAAAAGTGGCAGAGTAAACTCTATTCAATGGAAGCAATAGAGTTTTCTTTCAATCCACTCAAGCTTGACTTAAAACTTAATTTTTCAAGTCTTTCAATAGTAAAGGCATGATATAGGCAGCATCAGCACCAACACCACGTAAAGTCGCTGATGCAAAATTTCTTTGTTTAGGAAAGCCTAAAAAGTATAGGCCTGAATGTGCATCCGAAACTCCATTACGCTGAATCAGGTTTTGATTTGAATCAATCACTTTTAACTTATCTAAATACGAAACGTTAGGTCTAAATCCTGTGGCAAATAAGAGGGTGTCAATTTCCTCTTTTGCACCATTTGACCAAATGACACCAGATTCATCCACTTCAGTAAACATTTCGCGTTGCTGAAATAATCCACCTTTCAGGGCCGCACGATATCGCCCATCATCTAAGACGGGGGTGCTTTGATCGTTTAGCCAACGTGTTTTTTCTAAGCCTGTCCATTTTAACCACCAGTGAAAATCCATACCGAGAATTTTCTGTGGGAAGAATTTTATTTTCTCTCGACTTGCAATTGTAACGTTTGAGGAGATTGCTAGTTCTGCTGCGATTTGCACAGCAGAGTTTGCAGCTCCCACCACCACGATTCTTTGATTAATGTAGTTTTGTGGATTGAGATATTCAGCACTATGGATAATTTTACCTTTGAACTTATCTAGTCCATTAATTTGGGGGATATAAGGGTGAGCAAATGCACCAGAGGCAGCAATAAGCGTTTTGGTCTGATAACGATTGTTTTGGCTTGTTAAGACTTCAAAACCTTGTTCAATTGGAGTAACGCTTATGACACTTTCATTCAACTGAATGGGAAAGTTAAATTTTGCAGCATACGATTTTAAATAGTTGATTACTTCGTCCCGTAGAGGATATGCATGTGCAGTTTTAGGAAAGCTAAAATCAGGGAGAGATGAATATGCGGCAGGAGAGAATAATTTTAAGCTGTCGTAATAATGATGCCATGAACCCCCAATCTGATTGGTTGCTTCTAGAATAAGATAATTAACCTGATTCTTTTTAAGATGCCATGCAGCCGCTAAACCTGCTTGACCTGCACCGATGACGATAGTTTCTAATGTTTTCATAAATTGAGCCTTTAATTAATGTGCTTATGTGTGCTTATATACATATATTGAATAAAAAAAAGAGTTAGTTACAACAATGTGGCATGATGAGTTTGAGTTCTTTTAAGATAGCTTCAAACTTATGAATGATCTCTAAACCATTGATTTCGTATATACGATGGCGTCCTGCACGTTCAACACGTAAAATTCCTGCATCAAGTAGAACTTGTAAATGACGTGATATTACAGATCTTTCTTGGGGAAGACCTTCTGCAATTTGACTGATATCCGCTTTACCAAGTATTAAAAGTTGACGAATTACAGCAAGCCTTGCAGGTTCTTGTAGTGCCTTAAACAGAGGGTCATTGAGAACGCTAAGTGCAGAGTCAATAGCGAGTTCTTTATTCATATAGATAAAGTTTGATGGGGTCGATGCCTAAAGATAACACGAGAAAATTTATGTGTATATAAATACACATATTATCGGCATCGTATGGCTTCAACAAATTGGAGAACTGAAACTAAACCACGAACAGTTTCAATTTGTTCCATTGGAACTCCACCAGTGACTCGATTTTTTGATTTAAGAAAATGCTGAATCCAATCTAAATCACCACCAGTTAGATCATATAAAGCTCTAAACAGATTAATGAATAATAATGCAATTTCACCTTGCTTCGATGCAGGATCTATTCCAAGTTGTGTTCCTAATCTATTTATTGTTGGCTCAGATATTCCCAAAATAGTGGCAAGCTGAGTTTGAGTAAAATTGAATTGTTTACCCGTATTAAAAAAGGCTTTTGCCAAAACTATTTTTTTATCTATAGATTGTACTGATGATGTATTCATGGTTAGGACTCATCGTGTAGTTCTAAAATTGTATTTTAAATATACTGAAGAAACAAACAATATAGACTCAATAAATGGATATCTCTAGATCCAATTTGGGGCTTCAAATGGAAGGATTTTTGATCAGTTTAACTTTAAATATATAGGCTACTAAGTCTTAAATTTTAGTTATCGATCTATTCAATCTTTATGAATAGATCTTTTTGACAACTATTCCATAACTAGGAAAATTCCTTAATTTGACAGTAAAGTATTTGATGTTTTCACATGACTACTTGTCGAGTCTAAATTAAACGTAAATATTTTGTATATCGGAAATTAAGCACATTATGATCATTTTTTGACAATTTCAATGATATTTTTTCGTGTACTTATATATTGATCCAGTTGACTTTTCAAATTAAAATTTTCATAAATTAAACTATTAATTTGACCTGCCTTAGCAGCATTTTTAGATTTCTCTTCTTTTAGTTCTTCCTTTAACTTTTTGACTACTTTCAAAATTGATAAATATTTTTCATAATCGGTTAAGTCTCCATTTTTCATGTTTTGAAGGTTTTTTGCTATCTTAATTTTTTGTTTAAGTGCAATGATCTCTGGATCGTTCCCTTTAATGGCACCACGATCTCTGCCAGCCTCAATAGCTACAGCATCAAAGGAAATACTTTCATTGCGATCTAATAAACGCTGTAATGCATCTTCATAATTTTTAATACGTTTTGAACTCATTGTACAGTCTCAATATTTGATTTTGTTAGCATTTTTTCGATTCCTTTAATTTCAAGCTCTGTTTGTATTCGGTAAGGTGATCTTTCATCATGCGTTAAGATCATACTTGATAACGATTTTTTAAGAGCATTGAGTGCTTTTATAGACCGATCATTAAAGACTGCATTTGGGCAAGTAACACATGCACTAATATGCGCAAAAGAAAGCCTATTACAATCTCCAGCAAGTGAACAGCCACCTATGGGGGTACGTTTATAGGCCAATCTTCCATCTTTCATTTGTTTAATTGTCTTAGCACGATCATTATAAAATTCAACGTCAAACCCTTTTGCTTTCTGGACTTCTAGCCACACGCCATGTGGACCAAACAATGGGTTTTTTTGCTGAGTTGTATCGGCAATAAATGAATCATAACTACCTTCAATTAGCTCATTATTAAATTCTTTAATAAAATCTTCATCAAATGTAATTTCAGGATCAATAGCTTCTATGATATTTTTCGCAAACATTGCTCCATTCGCATAATATGCAGTCATATCAGTTTCTATATGCTTTAGTTGATTTGTTAGAGCAGGTAAGCTAACAAGACCACTCCGAGCACAGTAAATGGCTAAAGATCGTCTAAACTGATGTGTTTTAAAATGCCATTTAGAGCCAATTTTTATCGATTTATCAAATATATAATTTGCATTAACTTTGGCTATTTCATCTACATCGGACTGACTTACAATCACATCAGGCATAAATTTTTTAGTTGATTTAACTATATCAGGAAGTGCAAGAGGAAAATCAGGATATATATTGGTTCTGATTTCAACTGGGTAAGCAAAAGAAATGAATAAGGGTGTTTTTGATTCGTCAATTATTTGTAGACCTAGAAGCTTTAAACCAATTTTACAGATGGATTGAGCAACTTCATTCGCAGATATAAGATTTTTTGATGTAACCCATAGTGCCTTAACATGTTTTAAACCCACGAGTTTTGATGTATGGGATTCTATACAATAAACAATGTTATTTTGAACTTTTTTTGTTTGAAAAGCATTAAATGCGCAAATTCCGCATTCAGTTTCACGCATTCCTGTAAAGCAAAGAAAATATGCAAAGCAGAAGCCCTGGATATCTTTCAATAAATACGTAAATTTTTGTTTATTCGTCACTTCATATTTATTACAAAAATCTTTTAAGCCAAATTTTTCTATAGTTTCATTGAAACTAATTCCTTTTCTGGCACGATATCCACTACAACCAAATTTATCATTATTCGATAATTCAGAAAACCATAACTCTATATTATTTTTTAAAGATAAATATTCTAGGAATAACACATCACCATTTTTAATAAAGTTGGAGTAAATTCTTGTGGGTATTAATAATGTTTGATTTTCATCAGGTAAAGCTTTATTTATTTCAATATCTATATTTTCTATTTTTTTATTCGGAAAACCTAAATTGTGATTTTTAAAATATCGATTCATTAAAGAAATTTTACGAAGTAGGAATAATCTTTTTTTACGAGTTGATACTTTTAATTTTTTTAGATCTTTCATTAATTGGTTGTATAAAAAAGGTGATTGATCACATTCAGAAATTGCTACATCAAAGTTGAGACAAAGTAATGCAATATATCGTAAATGAATATATTCACCTTTAACTGTATTAGGTGAGTTTCTTTTATTATTTGAAACTCGATAGTTTAACAATGCAAAGATAATTAATTTCATTTCATATTTTATTTGTAATACTAATTCTTGGTTTTTATGTGATTCACCAATATTAAAGTATATTTTACTAGGGCTCACCGTATTGTTTAGGCTCGATAAGTCCCAGCAATCATCAGAAAACCTTGAAGTAACAAGACATTTTGATGAGATTACGATATTACTATTTTCTTTGGGGTAGTAATCGATTTCTTCATCGAAGATGGCATCTTGCAGCGTATTGATATTTTTCATTATAGTTGCTCTAGAATAGAAAGAGTTATTGAAATATCAGCCCAATAGCCATCAATTTCGCCTTCTTCAACTTCAACTCGAACAGAATCAATAATCGCAGTAGTTTCTGGAAATTTTATCTGCATCTCATCTAATAAATTATGAATTCTCTCTTGAATTTGAAGAGCCTGTTCACTCACTTTTAATTTTGAAGTTTGAAACATCTCAAGTACTGATAACAACTTTCTTATGTCTTCCTTATCGATATGTAAGACGAGATTAGCGCAAAACAAGCAAGTCTCTGGTTTATTGCAATCAGGTTCAATGTCAAAGTTCAAAAGTTGAATTTTTTTCTTATCCACATTTGCACAATTGGCAATCGGTGTTGGAATACACTCAATACTATTAGTCTTCGGATAAATACATGATTTAAATATGCTATCTAGTGCATTACTTAACTCATTTGCTGAATCATCAAATGTTGTCTTTCCATAGTTTTTATTAAAGGTAGTAGTGTTATTTCCTAATTTCAGAGAAGCTAAGCGAACTGAATTAGTGAATTTTAGCATTTCAGTAGAAACTAATTGCCGTACACCACGCAGATTAATCCAGTTAATATCAAAGTTTTCAGTCACCCAAAACTTATAGCTATTGAGACTGTTATTAGTAATCTCTAGCATTTCTTTAAATGAATTAGGTTTTAGTGTTCTAACTGGTAAGTAAAAGAACAAATTATTTTGATTTGATCTTTTAAAATTATCAGAGTATTGATCTAATATCCATTCTCTAAATGACTTAAATTCATTAAAAGTGCTCACAAACTCTGCACTAAATTCGATAGGAACTTCACAACCACCAGATCTTTTTTTAGTTGTATATGTCCTATAGCCCTTTGTACTAGGTACAATTTCAAATTTATCAACTTGAATTTTTTTCAATGATGATAAATTCGCGCCAGTTACACTTGCAAAACAATACATAAATGCAGCTATTGCTTTATTGCCTAAAAAATCTAGATTTATATCCAAATCTTTTCCAATTTTTTTCCTCATCATATAACCTTTGAATTCGAAATCAGCGATGACATGATGATCTGGAAATGAAAAGTTAAAATGTAAAGGGAGTTGGAGTTTACCGATTAAGAAGTTTTTAATCGCCCTAAAAATTGATAAATTGTATAAAAAAAATAAATCAAGACTATATTCAGAAGCAGACCAAACTTTTGTATCAATTCTATTTTCAAATATTCTTTTAGCACGTACATATATATTTTCTATGTCAGTTTCTAAGTGAATTGATATTAGTCTTGCACAGATAGTTTGTAAGCTGTTTGCGGTATTCTGTTTGAAAGGCTTTCCACTGGTTGAGGCAACTCTAGCTAATAAATAATTAGTGTAGTCTCTATATAATTTATACAATTCATTTGGATTGTTGAAATTTAAATCAGGATAAAATTTATTTATAAAGGTAAAAAATGAATTCAATTGTGCGATATAACTTTTAATCGTTTGTATTGATAAGTTTTCATTTAATATGTAAATAATAAAACTTTTGAGTGCTTTTTTTCTAGATTCTTTAATTGAATTTAGTACAACTTTAGATGAACTTTTGCATGTTGGTTTTTTATTTAATGAGAAACATAATAAACCATAGTCCTTATGATATTTACGTCCATGCATCTCATAACACAATACTAATTTTTCAATATTGCACTCTCTGATAGCTTTCAAATCTTGGTAGTGTATTGGGGTGACATCACGCTCAGCATATAAATCAGTCATATTAATTCAAATTTCCTTTCAGTGGACTTAACAGCTTTTGTTCTAGGTTCTGTTGAGCACTGTTGAAGAGATCTAAATCTCGGAAAGAATCCAAATATCTTTCGGTAACTGTTGTAGATTTATGGCCAAGCAGCTTACTAACAAGGAGTGTTGCTTGAGTTGTATTAAAATTCTTTAAAACACAATCGGCAAATATATCCATTGCAAATGTAGCTCTTAGGTCATGAATGCTGAATTTAGGAAAATTAGGATAATTTTCAAAGATGGGTTTTAAAAGAGTATTGAGTTGAGAACGTAATGTACCTCCAACAGCAATTCCTAAATCCGCATTATTATAATCTGAGTCAGCAAGATCGGATTTACTCGTGTAGTAAGGTGTTCCTCGATTGGTTAAGAAGATATAATTTTTATCACTAATTCCATAATAACTAGTTTCCGCATTTTTTCGCCAAGTCTCTGATAGAGTGTATTTTAGTAATTTATGACATAGTGATTTCGGAACATAGATAGATCGTTCATGAGAAAACTTCGAATCTATCGTGGTTCTAGTTCCTATACGCAATTGCACGCGATCATTAAAAACAGTCTGTGAATCAATTATTTCTTTGATGTGATGAATTCTTATAGTTGATATCGTTTGCGATCTTGCTCCTGTTTCTAAAGCAAACTCAAAGAATAACTGGAATGCTCTACTTGGATGGTTGTTCAAGTATTCTTTAGCTATATTTAAATCATTTGTCTTAATAGGATGTAAAGTTCGACCATCAGCAATAGAGTCAATAGTCGGCTTTTTCTTAGCTACAGCTCTGGATAAGTTTGTTGTTTCTATTTTTCTTTTATAGCTAAATCCTAATGAATCCATACGCTTAATAATTGTTACTATGATTTTAAACGGCAGACCATTTGAAATGGTATTTTTATCAAATAAATTGTGTTCAAAGCAGAATTTATAAAAATAAATTACATGATTAATTCTTCTTGATCGTGTTGATTCCCTAAGTACATGCTGTGTTGTTAAATCATCCAAATGCTTAACATATCGATTTATTACTCTTTCTTCCTCCTCAAGAGGTAGATAGAGCCAATTTGAAGACTTATCTTCAAATTCACAACATTCAATAAATTTATAATAATCGAATAGATCATTGGCAATACAAATCAGTGTCTTGTAATCATTAGCTGAATTCACCTTTAGATATTTAGTGAAGAATAGACTTCCAATAGACCAGACTTCTCCGTTACTTTGAATGATTACAGGCATTAGTGGAGTAAGAACATCACCCTTTTCAACAAAGGTGTGCTCTTCAGTGTTGCTAATGCTACGTATACTCTGATTTAAAGAACTGAACTTGTAATACTTAATTGTTATTAGTTCAGCTTTCCCACTGTAGTTTTCAGTTCCTTGCATTCTATCTACTCTTTGCTCAATCAATTAGTTTAATGAATTCCATATAAGTAACTATATAGTAGAATTCAATATAAAGAATTGTAGTGTAGGCGAATCCTTATTTAATGATGCTATGTGTATTGCCTTATTCATGACTTTGCTGAATGTATTACAAGGCGAGCATTTTAGTTTAATCGGCACACTACAAACCTTACTCTATGAAATTGTTGTTGCAATTATTATTGGTTGGGGTTTTGGTCTGGCAATTCTGAGATTACTTCGTGGCAAACATGAAATGGAATCTCTTATTTTAACGACCGCTTTACTGGCATGTGGATCTTACTTGGTCGCACTTTTTGCACATGCTTCTGCACCAATTGCCTGCGTATTTGGTGGATTAATTGTCGGAAATCGTTGGAAGGAAATCCTACAAGAACGTGAAATTCGGGAGGTCAATCACTTTTGGCATACCGTTGAGGGAATTATTAACTCCTTCTTATTTACCTTAATTGGTTTAGAACTCTTTATTCTAGATTTAAGCGTGAGTCTGATTTTGGGTGGTATTATTGCCTTTATTATTCTGCATGCATCACGTTTTGCAGCGAATTATCTTGCCTTTGCTTTTTTCCCAAGTTTTCGACACAAAAGTTATAACGGAAGTTTAGCAATTCTGTCTTGGGGTGGGGTGCGTGGTGGAATTTCGTTGGCTTTGATTCTTGCTGTTGCCAATATTCCACAATTGAGTGAATACAGCAGTATCCTGATTGGGTACACTTTTATTAGCGTACTTCTATCGGGTTTGGTCTGTGGATTAGGGTTACCCGCTGTGATGAATGCTTTTTATTACAATCCGAATGAAGAGACAGAAGGCTTCAAAGGTTGGTATCAGCGTTTGTGCCATAAGATGAACCGTAAAGGTTTTCAGTATATTGTCGGGGAAGATGCGACTGGCAATGAAACCATCACTATTTATAACCCAGACGCCTTTGTCGATGTAAAAGCAGAAGATGGTGTTGCTGCTGTACATAATCCTGAAAAAGTCCAAGAAGTGAAACGTCTAGAAAGTCCTGGAAACTTCTAACTTCTCTGTTACGAAGAGGTTATATTGATGTCAATGACTCAATCATCTTCAAAAGAATTAGCACAGTTAATTCTGCAAGTGGTTGCTTTAATTCCTTATGGAAAAGTTGCAACCTATGGACAAATTGCCAAGATGGCAGGTTTGCCTAAACATGCTCGTTTAGTTGGGCGTGTATTGCAACAAGTTGAAGATAAGTACTTGCCTTGGCATCGTGTAATTAATTCACAAGGTAAAATTAGCCTAAGTAAGCTGGATGTTCAAGGGGATAATCTTCAAATTATAAAATTACAAGCAGAGAATATTGTTGTGAATGCAGGGAAGATAAATTTGAAGCTCTATCAGTGGGATGGAGAAATTTCTAAAGTTATTTGAAGGGTCTTACATCCAATGCTGAGTATGAATGTAAGACCAAGTTGATGAATCAAATTATTGACGAACCACCAATACAGGTACGCTAGTCTCCCCCAGAATTTTTTGTGCGACACTACCTAAGAAGAATTTTTTCAATCCTGTACGGCCATGTGAACCAATCACGATTAAATCAGCATTGATTTCTTTAGCAGCATTAATAATTTCTTGATGGATCATTTGCCCTTCAAGTAAACGCGTTTCAACATTTAAGCCTTCCGCACTAAATTTAGCTTTGGCATCTTGAAGTGTACCTTCAATTGATGAACGAGCACGTTCAATCAAATCATTGGTCTGTGCCGCAGTAATATATTCGGCAGCAATGTATGGGTCTAAGGCAAGTACTTGAACAACAGTAATTTTACTACCAAATACTTTGGCGAGTTCTGCTGCTTGTTTTACTGCTGCAAAAGAAGTGTCTGAACCGTCAACTGGAACTAAAATATTTTGATAAGCCATCTGTATTACTCCTTGTTTTCATTAAAAACTTTTTAGAAGCTGCTTTATTTGAGAGTTGCGACTCAAAACTATTGTTTATACTTTTATACTAACGCTAATTTTGATTTTATAAAACCTAGTATTTTCATAGGGATAAGGCTTTATAAACCGTCGATTCCATAACTTAACTTAGCATGTTTTTTGCCTAAAAAGTATGCATTGTTGTACTAAAGTCGGGTAAAAATTGTGAGAAAAATGAAATGGCTATTAAAAAGAGAAAAGAAGGGGGGCGAAAATTATAGGAATTGTATCTAGGCAGCGAACTTTATTGAAAACTAAGATGCTTGAATTGATTCACTCAACTACTCTTTGAGAGGTATTGTATTAGGGCTTCTACATCATTCGTCTGCAATTGCTCGCGCATTTTTAAAAACTGCTTTTCATCTAAGTCATAAAGTTTGAGGGCAAGCAGTTTTTGAATATCATCTTCTGGAAATCGGTATTTAATAATTTTTGCAGGTACACCACCTACAACCGCATAAGGTGGCACGTCTTTAGTGACTACAGCACCCGTCGCAACCACAGCCCCTTCACCTAGTGTAACCCCTTGCATAATCATGGCACGAGAGCCAATCCAGCAACCATCGCCAATAATAGTATTTCCAGCAGGGACAAAACTACGCGTATCAAAAGGGAAGGCTGAAATCCAGTCGGTACGATGCAGTTGATTTCCTCCCATCATAATTATGCATTCAGCACCAAAACAGACAAAATTTCCAATATAAAGTTGGTCAATTGGTTTTTCGGGCGTAGAAGGTTTGTCATGTAAATAACGCACGACACAACGTTCAAAACCTTGGTCCCAATAGGCTGAATAATATGAATAATTCCCTTTGATATGAATATTCGGATTCTTCACGGTTTTTGAGATGAATTCGAATTCGCACCAGTGTTTGACAGGGGAGTTAATCAAAGGTTCAGACATACAATGTTTTAGGTTGGAAGAAATGATGTCATTGTATATGACTTACCAGAAATTTCTATGTAATCATGATGCGAAGTAAATGCGTTGCTTGAGTATGTTGTATGCCATCTGCCCGCTGATGAAAGTACCGTTCTGTAATTTCTTTACCAGACAAATCTTCCAATACGATGTATCCCATTTGAAATAAAGCTTGATGCAAATGTTCGGTGTTTAACGCCCCAACAATGGGCTCATTTAAAATATGGGTAAATTTAGATAGGGCAAGTACGCCCACACGTTCTATCCCTTTCAGCGTTGTATAGTCTAGAGAATAGTCCAATACCAATTCGCTATTTGGTGCCGCATAGGAGGCAATATTTTGTAAGGTTGCTAACGTTATTTCGGGTTTTAAATAGTGTGTAGTACCTAACCAAGAGAAAAAGCTGGTTTGTTTAGACTCAAAGCTGCTGTGCTGTAATGCAGTAGTAATGGCTTCATTCTCAAAATCAATAGGAACAAATTCCACATTGTTTGGAATTTTTCCTAAATGCCTCAATTTATTAATTTTCAAGGCTTGAGTATTTGGATGATCAAGTTCATAGATTTTTAATTCAGGATAGAGTGCCGCTTGCCGTAAAACAAAAGAATCTAATCCAGCACCAATGATGACATATTGTTGTATACCAAGCTCAATGGCTTCTGATAGCCAGTCCTCAGCATAAATGGAACGTCCTGTAACTTGGGCAGTTAATAATCCAAAGCTACGGTTAAATAGTCGTGAATTGAAGGTTTTCATAAACAACGGATTGGAAAGTAAAGTACGCCATCCAGAACTGGTCATTTTCCAAGCATAGGGATCTGAAAAAACAGGATTTGTATTATTCAGATAATGATTAGCACGAATTGCGGCTGCAGCTTCGGCAGTTTTACTCGCGTGTCCAGTTTTCATATTTTTGATAGTCTTAATTTTTTATTGGGTTTACTTTAAAGGAATGGGCTAAATCTACAATAGTCATTAAGCTCCTTGAACTGGCAATTTTGCTCATTTTGTATTAGAGCTGATTGCACATACCGAGATTTTAGATATTCATGGTCTTAGTTTATGAAAAAGCCCCTCAAAAGAGGGGCTTGAATCGCTAATTACATAAAATTAGAGATATTCAACGCTCACAATTTCGTATTCAACTTCGCCATTTGGTGTTTGAATCTTTGCTTCGTCGCCTTCACTTTTACCTAAAAGACCACGTGCAATTGGAGAATTGACGGAAATCTTATTAATTTTGAAATCTGCTTCGTCATCACCCACGATCATATACGTCTTTTGTTCTTCGGTATCTAAGTTTTCAATCGTCACCGTTACACCAAAAACAACACGACCATTTTGTTCAAGTTCTTTTACATCAATAACTTGAGCTGCACCCAATTTACCTTCGATGTCTTGGATACGACCTTCACAGAAACCTTGTTGCTCACGTGCAGCATGGTATTCCGCGTTTTCTTTTAAATCCCCATGTTCACGTGCTTCAGCAATGGCTGCTGTAATACGTGGACGTTCAATACTTTTTAATTGATGTAATTCTTTCTCTAAGGCTTCTTTGCCTTGGGGAGTCATAGGATAACGTTGCATTGTTGTCCCTCAAGTTTGTGAGTGTAAAAAATACAGGTTTATAAATGAAAAAAGCCCGCCACCGATAAGGTGACGGGACTTATCGGAAACGAATTAAACTACGGTTTGTAAATCTTGCAAACGATATACATCCATTGGTAATTGGATTCCAAATGCTTGGCAAACTGCTTCAGCACCGTTAATGGTGGTTGTGTAATACACTTTACCTTGTAACGCAGCACGACGAATCATTGCTGAGTCATACTGAGCACGTTTGCCCTCAGTGGTATTGACAATAAGGTGTATTTCACCATTTTTCAAGCGGTCTACAATGTGCGGACGGCCTTCGGTTACTTTATTTACACGTTCACATGCTAAACCTGCTTGGCTAAGTACATCATGTGTACCACCAGTAGCTACAAGTTTGAAGCCGAAAGAAACAAGTTTCTTCGCAATATCAACGATGTATTTCTTGTCAGATTCACGTACAGACAAGAATGCGTGTTTAACTTCGCCTTCTGTTGGTAAACCTGGTAAGCGTTCATTTGAACCAAGCACTGCTTTGTAGAATGCTTCACCAAATGTTTTACCTACACCCATCACTTCACCTGTAGATTTCATCTCAGGGCCAAGCATTGGGTCTACGCCAGGGAATTTAGCAAATGGGAAGACAGCTTCTTTTACAGCAAAGTGAGTTGGAATAATCTCTTTAGTGAAACCTTGAGATTCTAAAGACTGACCCGCCATACAACGTGCAGCAACTTTTGCTAAAGATTCGCCAATACATTTTGATACGAATGGAACAGTACGTGATGCACGTGGGTTCACTTCGAGTACATAAATGTCATTGCCTTTCACTGCAAATTGAACGTTCATTAAACCAATTACGCCAAGCTCTTTTGCCATAGCGACAGTTTGACGACGCATTTCGTCTTGGACTTCTTGTGAAAGAGAGTACGGAGGAATTGAACATGCTGAGTCACCTGAGTGAATACCTGCTTGTTCGATGTGCTGCATAATCCCGCCAATCACCACATTCTTACCATCAGATACACAGTCAACATCGACTTCAGTTGCATCATCAAGGAAGTGGTCAAGAAGAACAGGCGCTTCGTTAGACGCTTGAACTGCTTCACGAAGGTAGCGTTTTAATTCATCTTCGTTATATACGATTTCCATTGCACGACCACCCAATACATAGGATGGACGAACAACCAGTGGGTAACCCACTTTCGCAGCTTCAGAGATACCTTCTTCAGCAGATTTTACAATGCTGTTGTTTGGTTGACGTAATTGCAGACGTTGAATCATTTGTTGGAAACGTTCACGGTCTTCTGCACGGTCAATAGCATCAGGAGATGTACCGATAATTGGAGCACCCGCTTCTTCTAAAGCACGTGCCAATTTCAACGGAGTTTGACCGCCGTACTGAACGATAATGCCTTTTGGCTTTTCAGTACGAACGATTTCTAATACATCTTCAAGTGTAATCGGTTCGAAGTACAAGCGATCAGAAGTGTCATAGTCAGTTGAAACTGTTTCAGGGTTACAGTTCACCATAATGGTTTCGTAACCGTCTTCACGCATAGCTAAAGCAGCGTGTACACAGCAGTAGTCAAACTCAATACCTTGACCAATACGGTTAGGACCACCACCGATGACCATGATTTTGTCTTTAGTTGACGGGTTTGCTTCACACTCTTCGTCATAAGTTGAGTACATGTAGGCTGTATCAGATTCGAATTCAGCGGCACATGTATCTACACGTTTGTAAACTGGAGTGACGCCCAAGTTCCAACGATGCTTACGGAATTGCTTTTGCGAAATACCCATCAAGTTTGCAATACGAAGGTCAGATAAACCTTTACGTTTGAATGAACGGATGTTTTCAGCAGTTAAATCACCAAAACCTAAAGTTTTAATTTCATTTTCAGTTTTGATGATGTCTTCGATTTGAATCAAGAACCATTTGTCAATTTTGGTAGCTTCAAACACTTCATCTAAAGTGAAGCCGTGGCGGAATGCATCCGCAACATACCAAATACGCTCTGGACCTGGAACTTTAAGTTCAACCAGAATCTTTTCACGCGCACCTTCAGCACCGACTTCGATTTTTTCATCGAAACCACAAACACCAACTTCTAAACCACGAAGAGCTTTGTTCATCGATTCTTGGAAGTTACGGCCAATCGCCATGACTTCACCCACAGATTTCATCTGTGTCGTCAATACTGGTTCCGCTTGTGGGAATTTTTCGAAGTTGAAACGTGGAATTTTAGTTACGACGTAGTCAATCGCAGGTTCGAATGATGCAGGAGTTGTACCGCCAGTGATGTCATTTTTCAATTCATCAAGGGTATAGCCTACAGCAAGTTTTGCTGCAATCTTCGCAATTGGGAAACCAGTTGCTTTAGATGCTAAAGCCGATGAACGAGATACACGTGGGTTCATCTCGATGATCACCATACGACCATCTTTCGGGTTAATACCGAACTGAACGTTAGAACCACCTGTTTCCACACCAATTTCACGTAAAACTGCTAAAGAAGCATTACGCATCAACTGGTATTCTTTGTCCGTTAGAGTTTGTGCAGGAGCAACAGTGATTGAGTCACCTGTGTGCACGCCCATTGGGTCAAAGTTTTCAATCGAACATACGATGATACAGTTGTCGTTTTTGTCACGAACAACTTCCATTTCGTACTCTTTCCAACCAATTAAAGATTCATCGATCAATAATTGTTTAGTTGGAGAAAGATCGAAACCACGTTCGCAAATTTCGATGAATTCTTCTTTGTTGTAGGCGATACCACCACCTGAACCACCCATTGTGAATGATGGACGGATAATCACAGGGAAGCCAAAGCGCGCTTGAATTTCTAAAGCTTGTTCCATTGACTCAGCAATGTCAGCTTTTGGACATTCAAGGCCAATTTTACGCATCGCGATATCGAAAAGTTTACGGTCTTCCGCTTTTTCAATCGCTTCTTTGGTTGCACCAATTAATTCAACATTGAATTTTTCTAAAATGCCATGCTCATCAAGTGCAAGGGCACAGTTCAATGCAGTTTGGCCCCCCATCGTTGGAAGAACTGCGTCTGGGCGTTCTTTCTCAATGATCTGTGCAACAGTTTGCCAAGTAATCGGCTCAATATAGGTTGCATCAGCCATTGATGGGTCAGTCATAATGGTCGCTGGGTTAGAGTTCACCAAAATAACACGGTAGCCTTCTTCACGAAGGGCTTTACAAGCTTGTGCACCTGAGTAGTCAAACTCGCAGGCCTGACCAATCACAATTGGACCAGCACCAATAATTAAGATGCTTTTAATATCCGTACGTTTAGGCATTATTTCGCTCCTTAATTACTTCTTAGATGCTTCAATAAGTTCGATAAAATGATCGAACAATGGGGCACAGTCATGTGGACCTGGGCTTGCTTCAGGGTGACCTTGGAAGCTGAACGCTGGTTTGTCTAAACGATGGATACCTTGTAAGGTTTGGTCGAATAAAGACTTGTGCGTAGCTTTCAGGTTTGCAGGTAAAGTTTCTGCATCAACTGCGAAGCCGTGGTTCTGAGAAGTAATCATCACAGTACCATCTTCAATGTTTTGTACTGGATGGTTTGCACCGTGGTGACCATGTGGCATTTTCACTGTTTTAGCGCCAGAAGCGAGTGCAAGAATTTGGTGACCCAAGCAAATACCAAATACAGGTACGTTGCGAGCATCCTCTATAATTGTTTTTACAGCTTCAATAGCGTAGTCACATGCAGCAGGATCGCCAGGGCCATTTGATAAGAACACGCCATCTGGATTTAACGCGAGTACTTTCTCTGCAGGAGTCTGTGCAGGAACAACAGTGAGTTTGCAACCGCGGTCTGCAAGCATACGCAAGATGTTGGTTTTGACACCGTAGTCGTATGCAACAACATGAAATTTGTGTTCAGGTTGAGTAAAACCTTGACCTAGAACCCAAGAACCTTCAGACCATTCGAACCCTTCAGGATCACAGCACTCTTTAGCAAGATCTAAACCATTTAAGCCACCGAATGCACGAGCTTTTGCTAAAGCCTCTTCTTCAGTAATATTTTCGCCAGCTAGAATACAACCATTCTGCGCACCTTTGGCACGCAAAATACGTGTTAATTTACGTGTATCAATATCTGCAATTGCAACGACATTGTGCTCTACAAGGTATTCGCCAAGAGATTGTTCTGCACGGAAGTTACTATGCAATAAAGGTAAGTCACGGATAATTAAACCGTTTGCCCACACTTTATGAATACGGCCAGACTCTGCATCTTCAGAGTTACAACCTGTATTACCGATATGTGGATAAGTTAATGTCACAAGTTGTTGTGCATAACTTGGATCGGTCAAAATTTCTTGATAGCCAGTCATGGCTGTGTTGAAAACGACTTCACCAGTCGTACTTCCCGTTGCGCCGATAGAGGTACCTTTAAAGATTGTACCGTCGGCGAGGGCTAAAATGGCGGGGATGCTCAAACCAAAGCTCCTGAACTAAAACCACAAAAAATAGGGCTGTAAAAAAGCGAGTAGACGAAAAAAAAGGAAGGCCGTAAAAAAACCTATCCTCCCTTGCGTCTGCTCGCTTGTAACTTAACAGCGCATTATACGCACCAACTGTGAAAAAGTCCACGTCAAAACGAAATAATAAAAAGATAAAAGGCTTGCTTTTATTCAAAAGCTGTTTTGTTGAGCAAAATAAAAAATGTAAGCAATTAAGAATTGTCTGACAAATCAAGATTTAAATTTGATCAACACCAGTTAAGCTTGCAGTCTTCTCACTAAATAAGAATAGGTTGTGTATTATGACAGCAGAAAAAAAACCAACAGAAGCTACAGAATCACTTAAAGAAGTTGTGTCTGAAAGTTCAGAAAAACTTGAGAAAGTAGCAAAACAGGCCAAACAACAAGTAACGGAAGCGGTCGTTGAGACTCAAGAGAAAGTGACCGAGGAAGCGAAGCAATTAAACGCAACGGTGCAAGACCAAATTCGTCAACTCAAAGAAGATGTATTGCAGCGCATTGAAAGTTTAAAATCTCAGTTAAATTTGTCGCAGAAAGATTTAACAGATTTAAAAGACTTTGTGAAAACGGAAGTCAACGCCGTGATTGAAGATTTGAGTAAATTTGGTAAAGAGCTAAAGGATGATGTGAGTCAGATTTCGGTTAAGCACAAAGATCAACTCACTGAAACTTTTAAACGTTCTAAAGAGCATACGCTTGAAGCCTGGAACAAAGTATCAAGTAAAGATGTATCTTGAGCGCGTTCATAAATAAAAGTGTTTAAGTCACAATCTTCACCTCTCCTTGTAAAAGGAGAGGAGTTAAACTGCTTTAGAATAGATGAAGCCAATCACGTTTATTATGGAAATCAGCACTCGGACTGCTATGCTGCATGGCGTAGAACTGTTCACCTTGGGCGGTTTTCAGTACAGCCGTCAAACCAATAAATAAGTCAGACCATTTCAATTTATACTTCAGCATAAATTCTGTTAAATCTAAACTAACATTCAGTCCATAGTGCGTCCGCTTAAGCTGATTTAATTCAATATCATACGCAGCAAGTGGAGGCATCTCTTCAGGATAACGATATTCTTCAAATTGATAAACTTGCCATGCTTGAGAAGGTGATAAATTGATTTCACGATAAAAATCTTCGTGTTTCACACCAATGAAAATCTCAAAGCAGGTATTTTCCCAAAGAAAATCCTGACGAGGATGAGCAGCAACCAATGCAGGCCACTCAATCCACTGGTTCGGGTCTCGAATCCAAAAACCGACATTCAGTGTAAAAGGGCTGACTTGTTCAATCGCGCCGACCACTGAAATCGCTTGGAAGCGGCGATCAAATGCACTGAGCTCGTAGCTTGCCATAAATTGAAATTACTTAGATAAATGTGCGTGGCGAACAAGGTTCGAAAGTTTTGGATTTTGTTGCTTTGCTTTTTTATAAAGCAGGGCAATTTTACCAATCGTTTGCACGACTTCAGCGCCTGTCACTTCCGAGATTTCAGCAATAACAGCTACACGTGCTTCACGATCTTCACCAGCAATTTTGACTTTGATAAGTTCGTGATCATTTAATGCACGGTTAGTTTCCTCAACGACATTTTCAGTCAAACCTTGCCCACCAATCATTACTACAGGATTAAGGGCATGACCAATTTGACGTAAACGCTTGCGTTCCTGAATAGATAAAGCCGCCATGAAAGATAACCTAATTTTAAAAACGACCTAGTATAGCAAAATTGAGTTGAAGCGGTTGAAATAATCGATCTTGTTGATTGAAAAAAACAGCAGGATAAAGTCGATTTAGATACAGATGTATACTGCAAGCACTTGGTTTTTCACGTACAATAAAAAATTAGAAGTTTTTATACACATAGAGAGTTATGGCAACACGCATTACCAACCAAAAATTATCCAAAAGTAGTCGTGCGTGGATGAGAGAACATCTTGATGATCCCTTTGTGAAAAAAGCACAAAAGGAAGGTTATCGAGCGCGAGCTGCTTATAAGCTATTGGAAATTCAAGAAAAATATAAAATTATTAAGCCCGGTATGACTGTGGTGGATTTGGGGGCTGCTCCTGGAAGTTGGTCTCAAATCGCTGGAAAACTGGTCGGTGACAAAGGTTTAGTCATTGCATCGGATATTTTAGAAATGGATGCTTTACCAGATGTAACTTTTTTACAAGGTGACTTTCGTGAGGAAGAAGTCTTCGAAAAATTGTTAAATATTTTAAATGGGCGTGTTGTTGATGTTGTAATTTCTGATATGGCCCCCAATACATCTGGTAATAGAGCTGTAGATCAACCTCGTCAAATCTACCTTTGTGAGCTTGCATTAGATTTTGCCAATAAGGTTTTAGGACCAAATGGGCAGTTTGTGGTGAAAGTTTTCCAAGGCTCAGGCTTTGACGAATTCCGTAAACAAGTGGTCGATAGTTTTGACGTGTTGAAGACGGCTAAGCCAGCTGCATCACGTGCTCGTTCGAAAGAAGTTTTTTTAATCGGCCAAGGGCGCAAGAAGGCTTTGAAATAAAGTTTACTTGCCAACGCGTTAAAAATTGTGCATTTTGTACTTTTTTACATTATTGAACAGCTGGGTTTACAGCTTACATTATTAAGGTCACCCATCCTTGGGCATGATCAAATTAGATTGATATGGGAATAAAGCTTTGAGCGATCTCTTCAAGAATGCCGTCTTGTGGCTCATTATACTCGGTGTGCTGATTTTGATTTTCAGTAACATCAGTGACCGTGATAAGCCAACTGCAATGAACTATTCAGAGTTCGTTACAGCGGTGAATGCTGGTCAAATTAAGCAAGTCACAATTGATGGTGAAAGAATTAGTGGCACTAAATCAAATGGATCTGAATTTGAAAGTATCCGTCCGGCGGTGCAAGATCCTGAATTGATGCCTAGCCTGATTAAAAACAATGTTGTCGTTGAAGGAACTGCACCACAACGTCAAGGTGTGTTGATGCAACTTCTGATTGCAAGCTTTCCTGTACTTTTAATCATTTTGTTATTCATGTTCTTTATGCGCAACATGGGTGGCGGAGCAGGTGGTAAAAACGGCCCAATGAGTTTTGGTAAGTCAAAAGCAAAAATGCTTTCTGAAGACCAAATTAAAATTACATTTACGGATGTAGCAGGCTGTGATGAAGCAAAGCAAGAAGTGGTTGAAATTGTAGACTTCTTGAAAGATCCTGCGAAGTTTAAACGTCTAGGTGCAACCATTCCAAAAGGCGTTTTAATGGTGGGTCCACCGGGTACGGGTAAAACTTTACTTGCAAAAGCTATTGCGGGTGAAGCAAAAGTTCCATTCTTTAGTATTTCTGGTTCTGACTTCGTTGAGATGTTCGTGGGTGTTGGTGCATCACGTGTCCGTGATATGTTCGAACAAGCGAAACGTCATGCGCCATGTATCATTTTCATTGATGAGATTGATGCCGTAGGTCGTCATCGTGGTTCGGGTACAGGTGGTGGTCACGACGAACGTGAACAAACCTTGAACCAGATGTTGGTTGAAATGGATGGCTTTGAAGGTAATGAAGGTATTATCGTTATTGCTGCAACGAACCGTGCAGATGTATTAGATAAAGCTTTACTACGACCTGGTCGTTTTGACCGTCAAGTCATGGTGGGTCTTCCAGATATTAAAGGTCGTGAGCAAATATTAAATGTTCACTTGAAAAAATTACCTTCTGTGACTGGTGTAGATCTAAAAGTTCTTGCACGTGGTACGCCAGGTTTCTCTGGTGCACAATTGGCAAATTTGGTGAATGAGGCTGCATTGTTTGCTGCTCGCCGTAATAAAAATACGGTTGATATGCATGACTTTGAAGATGCGAAAGATAAAATTTACATGGGACCAGAGCGTAAATCGATGGTTCTTCGTGAAGAAGAGCGTCGTGCAACGGCTTACCATGAAGCTGGTCATGCCATTGTTGCTGAAATTTTGCCAGGTACAGACCCTGTTCATAAAGTCACAATTATGCCACGAGGTTGGGCATTGGGTGTAACTTGGCAGTTACCTGAACAAGACCAAATTAGCCACTATAAAGACAAGATGTTGAATGAACTTTCAATCTTGTTTGGTGGTCGTATTGCTGAAGAAATTTTTATTAACCAACAATCTACTGGTGCTTCGAACGACTTCGAGCGTGCAACTAAAATGGCACGTGCGATGGTGACCAAATATGGTATGTCGGACAAGCTTGGTGTGATGGTTTATGAAGATGAAAACCAAAACGGTTTCTTTGGTAATGTTGGTAGCCGTACCATTTCAGAAGCTACACAGCAAAAAGTAGATGAAGAAGTACGTCGTATTTTGGATGAGCAGTACCGTGTAGCACGTGAAGTCTTAGAAAATCACAAAGATATTGCACATGCTATGGTAAAAGCTTTGATGGAATGGGAAACCATTGATCGAGAACAAATCCGTGACATTATGGAAGGTCGTGAACCACAACCACCAAAAGTGTATGTTGCTGAGAACCCAGTGATTGATGTGACGCCAACAAATGGTCCATCTACTCCACCACCACTACCAGCAAGTTAATTTTAAAAGTTAATAAAAAGAGCCTCTATTAAGAGGCTCTTTTTTTGTACTGCTGTTTTGAATGGAGTTTAACTTAAAACTTTTCAGCCAGAGATCCCCCTGAATTGTTACACTAGGAATACTTGTTTCTGGAGTATCTTCATGCAGCTTATGCTCTTGCCAAATCGCGTTTTAACCTGTGGTCGTTTAAGTTTAGATTTGTCTATACCAAGGGTAATGGGTATTTTGAATGTGACACCTGATTCTTTTAGTGATGGTGGGTTGCATAATACCAAGGATGCAGCCGTAGCACGTGCATTACAGATGATCATTGAGGGTGCGACAGTAATTGATGTGGGTGGGGAATCTACCCGTCCAGGCGCAGCGATGGTTGATGTGGATGAAGAAATTCGTCGAGTGATTCCTGTAGTGAAAGCACTTGCACAACATGATGTGATCATTTCTATTGATACTTCAGCACCAGAGGTCATTCGTGCAGCTGTAGCAGCAGGTGCCCATATTTGGAATGATGTGCGGGCATTAACTCGTCCTCAAGCTCTTCAAACTGCTGCTGAGCTCAATATACCAATTATTATTATGCACATGCGCGGTGAGCCAACCACCATGAATAATTTAGACCAATACCAAAATGTCACGGAAGATGTGATGGCTGAATTACAGCAAAGGATTGATGATGCATTGGCTGCTGGAGTGAAGCCTGAGCATATTTTGATTGATCCAGGTTTTGGTTTTGCTAAAAATGCTCAGCAAAACCTTAAATTGCTCAAGGAGTTTTGGAAGTTGAATGCTATGGGTTATCCAATTCTCTCTGCGTTGTCACGTAAACGTTTTATTGGTGAAGCATTAGGAGGAGCTGATGCAGGGCAACGAGCAATAGGTTCAGTCGCTGCACATTTACTTAGCATTCAGCAAGGCGCATGTATGGTGCGTGCACATGATGTTAAAGCGATGTCGGATGCAATTAAAGTGTGGCAAGCTATGCAATTGGCTTAGTTGTTGATTGAATTTTTCAAAGAAATAAAAGGATTATTGCTTTAATCTTTTTGGGTTGTCACGCAGTAAGTGTGTGCTGTAAAGATGTAGATGAGTTTGTTAAATACTTGAAAATAAAATAACATGGGAATAATGATGATTGTGAAACCGAAATTGTTGGTTGTGAGCCTGAGTGGTTTATTGTTGGTGGCTTGTGGGAAAATGCCTGCTCAACAGATGTCTATGGGCAAAATGGCAGCTGTGGAAGTGGGAATGCCAGCACCCTCAATGGTAAATGCTTATGAAAGTATGCCCCAACCTATTGAGAATACTGAAAACTATCAAAAAATAGAAACCAATCCAGTATATGTTGTTGCACAACAGCCCGTCTCTACCTTTAGTGTTGATGTGGATACGGGGAGTTACAGCAATGTAAGGCGGTTTTTAACACGTGAGGGTCAGTTGCCCCCTGTAGATGCAGTTCGGATTGAGGAAATGGTGAATTATTTCAACTATGATTATCCCAATCCTACAGGACAGCATCCATTTTCTGTAAATACTGAGGTTGTGAATTCGCCATGGCAGCCAAATGCTAAGATTATAAAAATTGGTATTAAAGCCAAAGACTTGGAAATGAAACAATTACCAGCTGCTAATTTGGTATTTTTGGTGGATGTTTCGGGAAGTATGGATGCGGAAAATAAACTGCCTTTAGTCAAAAAGACCCTAACTTTACTCACTGAGCAATTGCGTCCACAAGATAAAGTCACCATTGTGACCTATGCGAGTGGTGAAGATTTGGCATTGGCACCCACTTCTGGTGCAAACAAGGATAAAATTTTAAAAGTTATTCACCGATTAAAAGCGGATGGAGCTACTTCGGGCGAGCGAGCAATTCAATTGGCCTATGAACAAGCACAAAAGTCTTATATTCAGGGTGGTATCAATCGAATTCTAATTGCAACGGATGGTGATTTTAATGTTGGAATTACCAATTTTGAAACCTTAAAGGGGATGATCGCTGAGAAAAGAAAATCAGGGATTTCTTTCTCTACCTTTGGTTTTGGAACAGGCAATTATGATGAACAGTTGATGGAACAATTGGCTGATGCGGGCGATGGCAACTATAGTTATATTGATAATGAGCGTGAAGCAGAAAAAGTATTGCAGCGACAACTGAGTTCAACATTGGCAACGGTTGCTCAAGATGTAAAAATTCAGGTGGAATTTAATCCTGCTACGGTTAAAGAATACCGCTTAATTGGCTACGAAAATCGTGTATTAAAGAATGAAGATTTTAATAATGATCGTGTCGATGCGGGAGATATTGGTGCGGGGCATACGGTCACAGCCCTATACGAAGTTATTCCTGTCGGTCAGAAAGGTTGGCTAAGTGAATCACGCTATCAAGCACCAAGTAATTCATCTAAAGCTAATAAACAAGAATACGCTTATGTGAATGTGCGTTATAAACAACCACAAAAAAGTCAAAGTGTTTTACTGAGTCAACCTGTACCAGCACGTAGCGTGGCATTAGCACAGGCATCTTCAGATACGCGTTTTGCTATTGCGGTTGCATCTTATGCTCAACAGTTACGTGGTGGGCAATATAATGCCAATATGAAGTGGGATGATATTTTAAAATTAGCTCAAAGTGCGGCTTTACCAGATGAATTTGGCTTACGTGCCGAATTTATAGACTTGGTGAAAGCGGCAAAAAGCTTAAGTGCGGAGTCTGTAAAACCCTAAGTATTCACGTTATTTTCTTATTAAGATAACTGGGTAGTATTTATACTGCCCATTTTTTATTTGGTAAATGTTCATCTTTATGCTATATAGGCTCGCGTTTATAAGTAGTTTTGAGTGGCTGTATGTTTGCAGATTTACTTCTCCCAATGTTTGATGATGATTATTACCCTGATGTATTGGTGGCTGAAGTACAACAATGCATTGTGCAATTTGCTAAGAAAGTCGCAAAGGTGAAAGAAAGCACAGCCGAAATTTATCGTTTTGCTAATGAAGCAGTTGTGGCAATTAATGAAATGAAACCACAATTTGAAGATTTAGATTCATCGTTAGATGATACTGCTGCGGATTATATTGCTGAGGCGATGATGATGGTGGTGCAGGAGCACGGTCATTTCGATATAGAAATGGAAGAGTTGATTGCAAATCGAGAGTGGTAACACTCTCTTTTTTATTTATTTTAGATATAAAAAAAACAGCTTTCGCTGGATTCTTTATTACACCATTTTAAGAAGTATTAAAATGGTGCCCGGGGCCGGACTCGAACCGGCACGCTTTGAGGGCGGGGGATTTTAAATCCCCTGTGTCTACCTATTTCACCACCCGGGCATGAGCGCAATAATAGAGTACGAATTTATTCTTTGCAAGACTATTTCTTTGTATTTGCTTTATTTTCAGACAATTCAGAAGCTTGTGCTCAAAAAAATCACAATTTCAACGCCAATCTAGTTTTTATTGTCATCATATGTTCATGTAATTGAGATCATCATTAAATAATTATTGCCTATTTTTAACTCACGTTTGTAGTGGATTAAAAAAATGACAAATACTTTAACGCGCCGTGAACTCATTCAAAAAACTTTAGCGGGTTTTGGTGCAGTTTCTTTACCTATTTCACTCACCGCATGTGGTGATGACTCGGATGATTCTTCAGGTTCGGGTGTGAGCGTTCAATTTGAGCATGGTGTGGCCAGTGGTGACCCTTTACAAGACCGCGTCATTATTTGGACGCGTGCTACACCTAGTGATGTGCAAGCCCGCTTAGAAATTGTTTGGGAAGTTGCTTTAGATGCACAATTTACTCAAATTAAAACCTCAGGAAAAGTACAAACCAGCCCAGCACAAGATTTTACTGTAAAAGTAGATGTTACTGGCTTACACGCACAGCAGCGTTATTTCTATCGTTTCCGCTTTGGGCAGACGGTTTCACCGATTGGGCAAACCAAAACCTTGCCGTTGCAAACCAATCAGGTGAAATTAGCTGTTTGTTCCTGTTCCAATTATCCCGCAGGCTATTTTTATGTGTATCGTGAAATGGCTAAACAAGATGTTGATGTAGTGCTGCATCTGGGGGACTATATTTATGAATATGGTCAAAATGGTTATGCGACAGAAGATTCGGAACAGTTAGGACGCTTACTGGCAGCAGATAATCAGCAAGAAATATTGAGCTTGGAAGATTATCGCAAACGTTATGCTTTGTATCGTCAAGATGCGGATTTACAAGCATTACATCAGAGACACCCTTTTATTGTGATTTGGGATGACCATGAGCTAGCTAATGATACATGGCGTAATGGAGCAGAGAATCATACTGAGGCAACAGCTCAGGCACAAATTGAAGGTAAGTTCTCAGAGCGTAAACTGGCGGCATTACAAGCTTATTTTGAGTGGATGCCTATTCGTCCTGTTTCAGAGGATGATCATTTACATATCTATCGTCAGTTTAATTTTGGTTCATTGGTACAGCTCACCATGTTGGACACTCGAATTATTGCGCGTGATCAGCAATTGGATTATGCCAATTATATGACGGCGCAGGGCTTAAATACGGTGCAGTTTCAGCAAGATTTGTTAGCACAAGACCGAACTTTGCTTGGCTATGAGCAGCGTGATTGGTTGTTGCAGAAAATGATGCAAAGCAATGCGCAGTGGAACGTATTGGGGCAACAAATTTTAATGTCAAAGATGTTTATTCCTGCTGAGTTGCTTTTATCTTTGGCGGAAATTACCAGTGGCTCAGTCAGTGCTGAAACGCTTACAAAAATGAATGCGCAAATTACAGAGTTAGTGAGCATTAAATTGCGTGCACAAGCAGGTGATCCTACATTGACAGATTTGGAAAAGGTGCGGGTAAATACATTAGCACCTTATAATCTGGATGCATGGGATGGTTATTTTTATGAACGAGAAGTGTTGTATGCCACACTTAAAACATTGAATAAGAAAGTTGTAGTTCTGGCGGGGGATACACATAATGCTTGGTATTCTGAATTACTGAGCAAGGATCAAGACGTGGTTGGTGTCGAATTGGCGACGAGCTCTGTTTCTTCACCTGGCTTGGAAAAATATTTAAGTATTCCTTTGGCACAATTGCAGCAATTTGAATATGCCTTTCAAACACTGATTAACGATTTAGCTTATTGTAATTTGAATCAGCGTGGCTATCTATTGGTGAGTTTTACTGAACAGAATATGCAAGCTGATTGGGTTTTTGTTGATAGTATCAAGCAAAAAAGTTATGTGGTTGATGAAACCAGAGGATATCAGTTGATATTCAATGCGCAGCTACAAGTGCTAGAATCATTACCACAATCGGCTTAAATGAAATGATAAAAAACTGGGAAAAATCCCAGTTTTTTTTATTACATCAAGCTATCCAAATAGTTTTCTAAATCTTGATATTTGTGTGTTTGGCAAAGTTGCTGTTCCATATGCATAGATTTTAAATGCAAAGCATGAAAGTGCTGTAATTGTTTTAATTTTTGCTGATATTTCTCAGTATCTTTTCTTGTAAATTGAAGGATAAATTTGAGTTTAACTGTCTGTTTATAGCTCCAGAAATTAAAACGTCTTAATTCCTGTAAATAATACAGTCCAACGTGAGTTACGCTGTTGCGAAAAAGATTTTCTTTATAAAACTTCACAAAGCCAAAACCCATAGCAAAGAAAAACAGCACAATTTGCAGAAAAGTACTTTCAATAAATGCGATATTAATTGCTTGTAGAGTAATTAATGCAGCGATTTTAATGGGTGCATGTTGTTGTTGTTCATAACAAGAAGTTGAGCTGTGTTTCATTTGTTTGAGCACAATTGGAACGTACAGCATAAATAACAACATAAAGCATAATACAGCAAAGCCATGTGCTTGAAAGGGGGTAAAGCGAGGAAAATATATTTCGAAATAATGTCCTAGACTTATGGATAGAGAAACAAAAATCATAATCGCTAAAATCCAAGGGATAAACTCTTTGATTTCATCCATTAAACCTTTGGTTTTGAGCATGCCATAAAATACAAAATTACGTTTAAATGCTGCGGGATACTGCATTTGTAACGGCTTTAAAAAAAGTGCTGCCTGCTTATCACTGACCATAAAAATGCGTACTTGAAAGTTACGGCATTATAAATCAGAAATGCACTTTTTGTTTAACTGATCTTAAAATCGATTAGAAGAGTTTAAAATTTGATCGTGAAGTAAAACCATGACGCAATCGAATTAACATACTTAAAAAAACTATAATTGATTCTCATATTTTATGAGAGTTACTGCTGCGGCATTACATAATTTGCATAAACCTTGGGAGCTGCTTTTTTTATTTGTTATTACTTAGCAATCAGATATGCCAAAAGGTGGTGGTTTTGATGATCTAATATCATTTTTCAAACAGATTATTATTAAAGAAATGACAATACGGATTTACACTTTTCAATTTCTATCACTGGTCTAAAGCATAGGATGTATTACTGGATTTCTTTCGGGAGTTAAAGGCCTACGTGTAATACTCGCTACAGCATTTTGTCAAATTTAACTTTGCTGGATAGAGTAATGGGAGATATTTTAGACATAAAAAAACCAGCTTTCGCTGGATTCTTTATTACACCATTTTAAGAAGTATTAAAATGGTGCCCGGGGCCGGACTCGAACCGGCACGCTTTGAGGGCGGGGGATTTTAAATCCCCTGTGTCTACCTATTTCACCACCCGGGCGTTTTAACAAGATTGGAGGCGGAGGTCGGAATCGAACCGGCGTACACGGAGTTGCAGTCCGCTGCATGACCACTCTGCCACCCCGCCATGTCTTGTTGATGCACATATTAGCAACCTTTAAAAAAATTACAATACTTTAAATCGTGCATATGCACATAAAATCAGCATGTAGAATAAAATTGCCTAAATAATCATGTATTATTTGCAAAATTGATTCATATCTACCTTGGAGATGTGCTGTGGCATTAGTTTTAGATGGTCGTGCGTTGGCTAAACAAATTGAAACTGACTTGTTAACCCGTGTTGAAGCGTTAAAAGCAAAATCAGGTCGTACCCCAATTTTGGCAACGATTTTGGTTGGTGATGATGGTGCATCAGCGACTTACGTGCGTATGAAGGGAAATGCCTGCCGTCGTGTCGGTATGGATTCATTAAAAGTTGAACTGCCGAAAGAAACAACAACTGAACAATTATTGGCTGAAATTGAAAAATTAAATGCTAATCCTGATGTGCACGGTATTTTGTTGCAGCACCCAGTGCCTGAGCAAATTGATGAGCGTGCATGTTTCGATGCCATTTCTTTAGAAAAAGATGTAGATGGTGTAACTTGCCTTGGCTATGGTCGTATGGCAATGGGTGAAGCGGCTTATGGTTCTGCAACACCAGCGGGAATTATGACCATCCTAAAAGAAAACAACATTGAAATTGCAGGTAAACATGCTGTGGTTGTTGGTCGTTCTGCAATTTTAGGCAAACCAATGGCTGCAATGTTATTGGAAGCAAATGCAACAGTAACGATTTGCCATTCACGTACTCAAAACCTTTCTGAGTTTGTTAAACAAGCCGATATTATTGTGGGTGCAGTAGGTAAAGCTGAGCTGATTCAAAAAGACTGGATTAAGCAAGGTGCTGTTGTGGTTGATGCTGGTTTCCATCCGCGTGATGGCGGTGGTGTAGGTGACATCCAATTGGTTGGTATTGAAGAGATTGCATCTGCTTATACGCCTGTTCCAGGTGGTGTAGGTCCAATGACCATTACGACTTTAATTCGTCAAACAGTTGAAGCAGCGGAGAAAGCTTTAGGTTAATACTTTAAGTATGCTTCTAAAAAGCTGTATAGCATAAAACTATACAGCTTTTTTTATGGGATAGATTTCATTTAAGAGAAATTTAGGCGTTGTCGAAAAACCCTCTATTTAAGTTGCTTTAAGTGATTGCGTAGGTTTACTAAGTCGATTATTACTTTTCAGTCATGCACAGCTAGATTATGATCGCCTGATCTGTGGATTCTAGTGACAGCGATGACAGTATTTGAATTGCTGTTTTTGAACGATGCATATTTTGCATGGCATTAAAGGTTTATAAGTTTAATGAGCTGTACTTTTCAAATGGCGAAAGCACCGCAACATTTATTGGATGCATTGCATGAGGTCATTCCTCAGGCGGAGCTATTGGCGCAACAGTTGCCAGAAACCCCTATTTCTTTGTGGCTCATTCCACCTGTCTTTCCAACAGATCGTCTAGATGATGAGGTGATTCGTCGCATTTGGAATGAAACCCCATACTGGATTTTTTGCTGGGCTTCGGGGTTAGCAATGGCACAGTGGTTATTGGCAGAGCCGCATCATGTGAAAGATAAAGTAGTCCTCGATTTTGGTGCGGGTTCAGGCGTGGTCGCGATTGCTGCGAAAATGGCGGGTGCGAAACGGGTGATTTGCTGTGATATCGATAAGGTGAGTTTAGAGTCGTGTAAGGAAAATGCGATTTTGAATCAGGTTGAATTGGAATATTTAGATGATTTGTATCAATCAGAGCAAGTTGATGTATTGTTAGCAGCTGATGTCTTATATGATCAATGTAACCGTTTTTTCTTAGATGAATTCTTAAAGTTTTCCCCCGAAGTTTGGGTGGCAGACAGTCGAGTGAAAAATTTTAGTCATCCAAAATATATGAAAATTGATGAGCGCAGTGCCACAACTTGGCCTGATTTGGATGAAGCAAAAGAGTTTCGCAATGTGAGCTTTTATAAGACGCTATAATGCATAGCGTCTTATAAGGCTTTGATTTTATGAGCAGCTATAACGCACAATACGCAAAGTACTTGGACGCGCTTCTAAAGCCTGACGTGTTGCGTAGTCTTCACCATTATGTAAATCTGGCGTGTTGCTTAGACCAATCGAGGTTCGTGAGTTACCAATCTGTCGACCATAACTCTCAGATGCCATCGCAGCAGGGTTAGCAACTTCATTCACGCTAAGAATTTGTAATTTAAAGGTTTTATTTGTACCTAAAACTTTCTGGCAAGCACGCTGTAGTTTTTTGGCATCTAAGTCTTGATTTTGACGACCAGCAAGGGTGTACGCGAGGGTTGCTGAGTCTGCTGTTTGGCTTTCTACACGGTAACCGACTTGACCATTATACTGTTGGGGAGTGCTTTGGCAGGCTGCGAGTCCCAAAGCGATAAAACCAAGCCCTAAAAATTGAACCGTTTTTTTCATCGTGAAAGTTCCGTGTTTTATTCTTGCGCACAGTATGACATAAGCCTACGAAAATAACGATGTGGTTCAAAGTAAAACGACCTACCTGTAACAAAATAAAGGTAGGTCGTCAGTGTTTATTTTCAGCGTTTAATGGTCTGTGATCAGACTATGTTTTTTAGTGTCCTTCATAAAGATGTAAGTGATGAGTGAGAGACCAATCATGAAGGTAATATAGTAGAAGAAATAACTTTCGTGTCCCGCATTTTTAAAGCTCAAAGCCACCAATTCTGCCGTACCGCCAAAAATGGTGTTAGCAATCGCATAAGGCAGTGCGACACCTAAAGCACGGATGTGTGGTGGAAATAATTCTGCTTTTACGACAGCATTAATTGCGGTATACCCAGTAACAATAACCATCCCGCTCATACAGAGCCAGAATGCAGTGGTTGCATCAGTAGTTGTTCCTAGACGATTGAAAATCGGTATTGTAAAAAGTACGCCACAAATACCGAAAGCAATCATAATTGGTTTACGTCCAATTTTATCGGACAAGGCACCTACCACAGGTTGAATTAGCATAAAAATAAAGATGGCTGCGGTGGTAATTTCAGTGGCAGTGCCTTTGTCAAAACCAGAAGTATTCACCAAGTATTTTTGTAGATAAGTAGTAAAGGTATTGAATGCGAGTGTGCCGCCTGTAGTCAGCATAATGACAGTAAAAGCCGCTTTAGGATGTTTAGTAAATAACTCGATTGCCCCTGATTTTGGGCCACCTTGTTTGGCTTGCTCCTGAGCTTCTTTTGAAGATTGGGTTTCAACCAGTCCACGACGAATCCAGAACACAACAATTGCTAGCATTGCACCAATCAGGAAGGGAATACGCCATCCCCAAGCATGTAGTGCTTGTTCAGAAAGTGTATGTTGCAAAATAATCAGTACGCACAGAGCGATGAGTTGTCCAGAAATTAAGGTTACATACTGAAAACTAGAGAAAAACCCACGATGATTTTTACCTGCCATTTCTGTTAAATATGTTGCACTAGAGCCATATTCTCCACCAACACTTAACCCTTGTAATAAACGTGCAAACAATAAAATCGCAGGAGCCAACATTCCAGCGGCATCATAGGAAGGCGCGCTGGCAATCATCAGTGAGCCAATACACATTAAGGATACAGAGAGTGTTAAACCTGCCTTACGTCCTTTACGATCTGCATAGATGCCCATAATCCAAGCGCCAATGGGGCGCATTAAAAAGCCTAAGGCAAATACTGCTGCGGCCTGTAAAAGTTTGACGGTTTCATTGCCTTCTGGAAAGAAAACAGGCGCAAAATAAAGTGTGAAGGCTGCATAAACGTACCAATCGTACCACTCTACAAGGTTACCAGCGGAGCCACCTAAAATAGATTTAAAACGTGTTTTTCGATCAAATGGCGTGTGTACAATTTGTGGGGATGAGTTTGACACAAGAAATTCCAAAGCTGTGGCAAAACACATTCTTTTAAATTCTTCAGAAAGGGGGAGAAAAATCTAAAAACATGTATTTTGAAAAAGAGGGTATATGTTACTTTTCACATAATCTTTTATACGCCGATGCGGATGAATCTGCATTAGACATTCGTCGCACTTAAGTCTATGTTTGCCGATGAATCGTATAAATGCTGGACAGATGTTAAATCTGGAAGATGGTTAAGCTTGAAAAAGCTTTTGAGATAAAATAATTCAATTTAACCGTCTTGGTTGGACAATTAATCTATAGTGATTTGGGTTTTCTGTTAGGATTGAAGAAAGAATTAAATAACAAAATAAAAGGTGCTTAAAGCGCGCAAAATAGGAGGAACCTAAATATGGATCAACATCATACATATGACCTAGTGGTTATCGGTGGGGGAATCAACGGTGTGGGGATTGCTGCTGATGCCGCAGGGCGAGGTTTATCTGTTTTGTTGTGTGAAAAGGATGATTTAGCCAGTCATACCTCGTCAGCTAGCAGTAAATTAATTCATGGTGGTTTGCGTTATTTGGAGCATAAAGAATTCCGCTTGGTACGAGAGGCTTTAGCGGAACGTGAAGTGCTGATGGCCAAAGCGCCACATCTTATTCGTGCTATGCGATTTATTATGCCGCATCGTCCACATTTACGTCCTGCGTGGCTCATTCGGACAGGTTTATTTTTCTATGATCATTTAGGTAAGCGGGAAAAGTTAGCAGGTTCAAATTTGGTGGATTTTGATCCGAAAACCAGCCTATTTAAGCCTGAAATTGTAAAAGGATTCGAGTATTCAGATTGTGCGGTAGATGATGCGCGTCTGGTGATTGCGAATGCAATCCAAGCCCATGAAAATGGAGCAAGTATACAGACACGCACACGCTGTATTACTGCACAGGCAGAGCAGAATACGTGGATGGTACAGTTACAAAATGCACAGAGTACATTTACGGTACGTGCCAAAATATTGGTCAATGCTGCAGGGCCTTGGGTGACTGAATTTATCCAGCAAGACTTGAAGATGAAGGCCTCTTATAGTATTCGATTGATTCAAGGTAGCCATATTATTGTGCCGAAGATTTATGCGGGAGATAAGGCATTTATTTTGCAAAATGATGATCAACGAATTGTTTTTGCTATTCCATACTTAGATGAATACACCTTAATTGGTACCACAGATCAGCGTTATTTAGGTAATCCAGATCAAGTAGACATTACAGAGAGTGAAATTGATTATCTGTTGCAGGTCATGAATGCACATTTTCAGCATCAACTCACCCGTCAGGATATTATTGCGACCTATTCAGGTGTACGTCCACTGTGTGATGATGAATCTGATAATCCATCTGCTATGACCCGCGATTATACCTTGGTGTTGACTCAACAGCAGCATGCCCCATTGCTTTCAGTGTATGGGGGAAAGCTTACGACTTATCGTAAATTGGCGGAATCTGCCATGCATCAACTTAAGCCTTTTTTTAGTAAATTAAAACCGAATTGGACTGCTAAAGCCCTGTTACCAGGCGGAGAAAATTTTTATGATGAGATTCGTTTGGTTGAAGAGTTACAACAGCATGTACAAGGTATAACTCAATCACTTGCGCAGCGTTGGATACATACTTATGGTTCGCGTGTTTGGAGAATGTTGGATGGTTGTGAAAGTATTTCTGCACTTGGGCAGCACTTTGGACATGAGTTATACCAGCAGGAGGTTAACTATCTCGTGGCTAACGAATGGGCAGTGAATAGTGAAGATATTTTAAAACGCCGTACTAAGCTTTATTTAAAATTTGGCCAAGACCAGATTACTCAATTGGACGAATATCTGGTTGAATTACATAAGCGCCGTGCACAAGAAATAGCAGCTTAATATTCTTTGAATTTATATTGGCTTCTGACCTAAGGAAAAGCTGGTTATTTAGCTGTTAAAAAAAAGCCGCGTAAGCGGCTTTTCTACATTTAGATCTCGATACCACCAATTTGCTGGCAGTTTACAGGCGTATTCCATTTAACAGCTGTACCCCATACAACTGGACGTACAATACGCCAAGGCCAGAAACCAAATCTTTGACTAGCATTGTAATTGATAACCACATTACCGCCCACTTGATGTGCGCGTTCAGCAAAGCGAGGATAGAGCTCTTCTACACTCCCATAGGTTCCTTTAGCGACTTTAATGCGTTTTTTAATCTGAAACTGGCTAGAATCAGGCGTACCTTTGATGGTACAGATTCGTGGAGCTGATTGTTCTGTTGTTTCTGTGTTGGCTAGAGCAAGACCAGATAGACCAAACAAACAAGTTGTCAGTGTGAGTGCTTTTAGCATGAATTTCCCCTTTTATGTTTTTGTTGAATTATAAAGTTTATAAAATAGGCAGAAAAAAGACCGTTTATACGGTCTTTTTTCTGAGTCTTATTTTGTACTTAAGCTGATTGCTTAACTGCTTCTAAAAGTTGGTTTTGACGAACTTTTAGTGCTTCTGGAAGACGGTCACCTAATTGGCTGAACAATTCAGTGTGGCTCTCAATTTCTTTGATCCATTGATCTTTATCTTGAGAAGTTACAAGTTCAAACTGCTCTTTAGTGAAATCAGAACCTGTCCAGTTTAATTGTTCGTAAGTTGGTACTAAGCCAATTGGTGTTTCAACAGCGCTTGCACGACCTTCGCAACGATCAATGATCCACTCAAGCACACGCATGTTTTGACCGAAACCAGGCCATACGAAGTTGCCTTCTGCATCACGGCGGAACCAGTTTACATTGTAGATGCCTGGAAGTTTGTTACCAGCAGCTTTTGCTTTTGCTTCAACTTCTGCACCAAGTTCTAACCAGTGAGAGAAGTAGTCTGCCATGTTGTAGCCCGCGAACGGAAGCATAGCAAATGGATCACGACGAACAATACCTTGTTGGCCCACAGCAGCTGCAGTAGTTTCAGAACCCATAGTTGCAGCTTTGTATACGCCATCAACCCAGTCAAATGCTTCTGAAACTAATGGAACTGTGTCTGCACGGCGACCACCGAAGATGAACGCAGAAATTGGTACACCTGCTGGATTTTCCCAGTCAGCATCGATAGAAGGGCATTGACCTGCAGCAACAGTAAAGCGCGCATTTGGATGAGCCGCTTTTTCAGTACCTGTGTGAGGTTGACCTTTCCAGTTAGTTAGGTTTGTAGGTGCTTCTTTAGTAAGACCTTCCCACCAAACTTCGCCATTGTCAGTCACAGCAACGTTGGTATAGATCACGTCTTTATGAAGTGTCGCCATACAGTTCGGGTTAGTCTTGGTATTTGTACCAGGAGCAACACCGAAGAAACCAGCTTCTGGGTTAATTGCATATAAGCGACCATCTTCACCTGGTTTAATCCAAGCAATATCATCACCTACAGTTTCAATTTTCCAACCTTCGTAACCAGCTGGTGGAATCAACATTGCAAAGTTTGTTTTACCACAAGCAGAAGGGAATGCTGCTGCGATGTAGTGTTTCTCACCTTGAGGATTCGTTACGCCAAGGATCAACATGTGTTCAGCTAACCAGCCTTGTTCACGGCCCATTGCAGAAGCAATACGGAGAGCTAAGCATTTTTTACCCAATAATGCATTGCCGCCGTAGCCAGAACCGTATGACCAAATTTCACGAGTTTCTGGATAATGTACGATATATTTTTCAGGGTTGCATGGCCATGCAACGTCTTTCTCACCTTCAGCAAGCGGAGCGCCTACTGTATGTACGCAAGGAACATATTCGCCATCAGTACCAAGAACGTCATAAACGGCTTTACCCATACGTGCCATTTTAGACATGCTTACTGCAACGTAAGGAGAGTCTGTTAATTCGATACCGATGTGCGCAATGTGACTGCCCAACGGACCCATAGAAAAAGGTACAACGTACATTGTACGACCTTGCATAGCACCGTCAAATAAACCATTTAAACGAGCGCGCATTTCTGCAGGAGCTTCCCAGTTGTTTGTCGCACCAGCATCTTCTTCTTTTTCAGAGCAGATGTATGTACGACCTTCAACACGAGCAACGTCAGAAGGGTCAGAATTTGCAAGATATGAACCAGGGTGTTTTTCTTGATTTAAAGCTTGCATAGTGCCGTTAGCGATCATCAAGTCGATAAGACGTTGATATTCTTCTTCGCTGCCGTCACACCATTCAATCTTTGCTGGTTTGGTTAATTTCGCAATTTCTTCAACCCATGCAATAAGCTTAGGGTGACGAACGAATTCTGGTGCGTTCACTTGGGTCATGGTGAGGCCTATCTTAAAAGTGTACAAATTTTGTACAAAGTCCAATCTAAGTAATCAGATTACCTAGATGAAAGTAAAAAAAAGTGGCAGTATTAAAGCACAAAATGATGAAAAAAATAAGACACCCCTATCTACTTGTAGATATTGATAATTTGTATTGGACTTTAGTTTTCTATATATAAATCAGTTGTTTATATTTTTTTAATTTACATTGCTTTTATATTTATTTTGTTTATGAATATCATTTGTTTTAATTATTTTGTTTATTTACAATGGTTTATAACTAATTTTTTTATGAGAATTATTATTGATTAAATAAATGGTTGTAATTTGAATTTTGCATAAAGGCATTGTTAATTGATGATAAATTGGACAAAATTAGAGCAAATACTTCATAGAAGTGAATTGCTTGCATGACTTTAAAACCTCTTTCTATTATTTACAATGCACGCTCTGGTTTTCATGCCAGCAATAAAGAACAAGTCTATGAGCAATTGCTAACATATTTCACTGAACAAGGTTTTGAAATTCAGGCTTTTGAGTTGGGTGAAAAAAAAGATTTTTCTACTTTGATGCAATCCATTATCCAGCGTCATCAATCTTCAGAGAGTATAGGTGTTATTGTTGCTGCTGGTGGTGATGGCACTTTAAATGCAGTTGCTAAAGCACTATTGGGCAGTAACATCCCTTTAGGTATTCTTCCTTTAGGGACATTCAATTATGTTGCTCGGGTTTTAAATATTCCAATCGATATTATGCAAGCGGCAGAAGTGATTGCTACAGGGCAAATACGCTCCATTCATGTGGCTAAAATTAATGACCAGATTTACTTAAATAATGCCAGTTTGGGTTTATATCCTTTATTTATTCAACGTCGTGAACTTTATAATGCCAAGTTTGGACGTTTCCCTTTACATGCCTACACTTCGGGTCTGGATGTGTTAATCCGAGATCGTAAAGAGTTGAAATTGGAGGTGGAAGTCGATGGTAAAATCTATCCTGTAAAAACGCCTTTAATCTTTTTTGGTAATAATCAACTACAGTTAGCAGAAATGAAATTGCGTATCGCCAAATGTGCAGAGCAAGGGCAGGTTGCAGGTGTCGTGGTTGCAAAAAGTGATAAATTGACCTTGTTTCGGATGTTATTACAGTTAATTCGTGGTGAATTAGAACAAGCGCCTGATGTGTATAGTTTTGCTGCAGATGATGTCAAAGTCTTTTCGCGACGCGAAAAATTAACGGTTGCACTTGATGGTGAAATTGTAGAAATGCGTCCACCACTACATATCACTGTACAAAAAAATGCAGTCAACATAATGGTGCCCTATGTTGTTACATCTGTCTGATTTGCATTTTGGTACGGAGCGCCCCGAATGTCTTACGGCAATTCAGCAGTTTTGTCGTGAACAACGACCTGAACTAGTGGTCGTGAGTGGGGATCTTACTCAGCGTGCACGTTATAGGGAATTTTTTCACTGTAAACAATTTCTCGACAGCTTGAATTGCCCTTATTTGGTCGTGCCAGGTAACCATGATATTCCGCTGTACCATTTATGGGATCGTATTTTTAATCCCTTTACCCGTTACCAATTGTTTTTTGGCAATATGGAAATGACTTTGGAAACTGAGCATTTTTATGTGATTGGCGTGAACAGTATTCGTCGACGTTATCATACGCGTGGGCATATTTCTTTAGAACAAATTCAACAGATTGATCAAATTTTAAAACGTGCACCTCAACATAAAATAAAAATTATTGCAGCACATCAGCCTTTTTATACATCACCAGAAGATCCACATGGTATTAAAGACTGTCCTGTACTTGGACGTATGGCACTAGATGTTTGGAGTAAAAGTGGTTTAAAGGCACTGCTACATGGGCATTTACACCAGTCAGCTGTATTCGATTTAAATTGTTTATATCGTTTGGGTGTTGAGCATCCTGTGCTTGATATTCATGCAGGAACAGCAACGTCTTATCGTTTACATCATGCTTTAAGTAATAGTTTTAATGTGATTGATGCACAGGCCGATGTCCGACATTATCAATTTAGCCTTCAAGATTTAGAATTTGTATTGGTATAAATTGCTGAATTAATCAACGAATCATTCATGTTGCCCAAAAAAAATACAAAAAAGATGCTTTTTTTTTAAAGCAGCCCTTGAAGCGTTCTTTTCCATCCCCACAAAAGTGTCATCTAAATTCATTTTGATGATGACCAAAGGAATAAATAAGTCGTCATCAGTCATCTTAATAGACTTAGTCTGATGGAGTTATTTATGAGCAACATTCGTCCATTACATGACCGTGTAGTTATTCGTCGTGTTGAAGAAGAAACGAAAACCGCTGGCGGTATTTTATTGCCAGGTTCTGCAGCAGAAAAACCAGCACAAGGTGAAATTATTGCTGTAGGTAATGGTCAAATTACGGACAACGGTGTTCGCGCTTTAGATGTAAAAGTTGGCGATAAAGTATTGTTCGGTACTTATGCAGGTACAACTGTAAAAGTACAAGGTGAAGAACTTCTTATCATGAAAGAGTCTGACATTTTAGCTGTATTAGAAGGCTAATTCTGTCCTTACTCGTTCAATATCAGATTGGTAAAGATTAAAAATTTCGGAGTCTATAAATGTCAGCTAAAGATGTAAAATTTGGTGATTCAGCTCGCGCAAAAATGATTGCAGGCGTTAACGTTCTTGCAGATGCTGTAAAAGTTACTTTAGGCCCTAAAGGTCGTAACGTTGTTATCGACCGTTCTTTCGGTGCACCGCACATCACTAAAGATGGTGTTACTGTTGCAAAAGAAATTTCACTTAAAGACAAGTTTGAAAACATGGGTGCTCAACTTGTTCGTGAAGTGTCTTCAAAAACTAATGACATCGCAGGTGACGGTACAACAACTGCAACTGTACTTGCTCAAGCAATCTTAAATGAAGGGATCAAATCTGTAACAGCAGGTATGAACCCAATGGATCTTAAACGTGGTATCGACCTTGCAGTTAAAGCATTGGTTGCTGAAATTAAAGCAACTGCAAAACCTGCATCTGATACGAAAGCGATTGAGCAAGTAGGTTCGATCTCTGCAAACTCTGATGAAACAGTAGGTAAATTGATTGCGCAAGCAATGGAACGCGTTGGTAAAGAAGGCGTAATCACTGTTGAAGAAGGTTCAGGCTTTGAAGATGCGCTTGACGTTGTAGAAGGTATGCAGTTTGACCGTGGTTACATCTCTCCATACTTTGCAAACAAACAAGATACATTAACTGCTGAATTGGAAAATCCGTTCATCTTGTTGGTTGATAAGAAAATCAGCAACATCCGTGAATTGATTACTGTTTTAGAAGCAGTTGCTAAAACTGGCAAACCGCTTTTAATCATCGCTGAAGATGTTGAAGGTGAGGCGTTAGCTACTCTTGTTGTGAACAACATGCGCGGCATTATTAAAGTATGTGCGGTTAAAGCGCCTGGCTTTGGTGACCGTCGTAAAGCAATGCTTCAAGACATCGCAATCTTAACTGGTGCGACAGTGATTTCTGAAGAAGTAGGCATGTCTTTAGAGCAAGCTTCTCTTCAAGATTTAGGTACTGCACACAAAATCACGGTTTCTAAAGAAAATACTGTGATTGTGGATGGTGCTGGTGATGCTGCTCAAATCGCGGAGCGTGTTCAACAAATCCGTGCACAAATTGAAGAATCTACGTCTGAATACGACAAAGAAAAACTTCAAGAACGCGTTGCTAAATTAGCTGGCGGTGTGGCTGTAATCAAAATTGGTGCAGCAACTGAAGTTGAAATGAAAGAGAAGAAAGACCGTGTTGACGATGCATTACATGCAACGCGTGCTGCGGTTGAAGAAGGTGTAGTCGCTGGTGGTGGTGTTGCACTTGTACGTGCTGCAACTGCGCTTGACGGTGTAACTGGCGCGAATGATGACCAAAATGTAGGTATCAACATTCTTCGTCGTGCAATTGAAGCACCACTTCGTCAAATTGTTGCAAATGCGGGTGATGAACCTTCTGTTGTTATTAACGCGGTGAAAAATGGCGAAGGTAACTTCGGTTACAACGCTGCAACTTCTGAGTATGGCGACATGCTAGAAATGGGTATCCTTGATCCTGCAAAAGTAACACGTTCTGCACTTGAACATGCTGCTTCTGTTGCTGGTCTAATGCTCACAACTGAATGCATGATCACAGATATTCCAGAAGACAAACCTGCGATGCCTGATATGGGTGGCATGGGTGGTATGGGCGGCATGATGTAATTATCAGTCCAAACTGACCCATTTAAAAAAATCCTCACTTCATGTGGGGATTTTTTATTTTTGCCGCTACTATTGAAGTATAAAAAGATTTAAAAGTCATAAAAAACAGAATGTTAAAATATTATATAGAGCATTTTATCGTACTATTTTTCTATGCTTCACAGAAAATGCAGCATCTGGAGCTGGTAGAATAAAAAGGAGTTGTATTTTTAATTGAGTCAAATTTGTTATATCAAGTAAGAAGTGCTTTTTAAAGCTCATCGATTAGCTTACATAACATGAAATCAAAATTTGCGCGCTATTTGTTAATCAATACAAGCTAGAGGCAACTGCCATAGCATGTTCACTGATACTTATCACAGTTCAGCATGGACATATATCAAAATTTCTACCCAAAGTGCCTGTTTAAGTTAAGCTGAGCTATTTCTCTGATTGGCAAGCTTGCGCCAGATTTTGAGCACATGCCTTAACTGAAGATTAAACCAGTAAAATAAGTGCCCAAGTGATGACAATTATGCTTAAGGCAACAAATTGTGCTGCGCTACCCATATCCTTGGCATTTTTAGAAAGCGGATGTCGTTCTAAAGAAACACGATCGACAATAGCTTCCAAAGCTGAATTGAAAAGTTCGACAATAATTGCTAACAAACAAACGGCGATAAGAATAGCTTGCTCACTACGGCTCACATTAAGAAAAAATGTGACTGGAATTAAAACAAGATTGATATAAATAATTTGTCGAAAAGCGGCTTCATGTTGAAAAGCGGCTTTAAAGCCAGCGATAGAATAGCTGGTTGCATTAAAGATTCGTTTAAAACCAGTTTTACCTTTAAGTGGAGAGTATTCGCTCATGATGGATTAAGTCGTTTGAGATAAGTTAAGAATAGCGGCAATATATTAAAGAGGGCTTAAAATACCACGCTCTAACTTGTAAAGTTTAACATGGATTTTCCACATGCAAATGAGCCAAAAGTGGCAATTCAATTTAGACAATGATGTTGTTTTTTAATTTGAGAAGAACCTTTAAAAAAAAGTAAGTAAAGTTGCATTTGAAGAAATATCAACCTACAGAATCAGAAAATTGGCTCTCGTCCTCGTAGATAAATTTGAGAGGGATTGAATATGACCTCTTCACAATTCCTCCATAATTGAACAATAAATCCGTAACTATGTTAATAATGATTGTGTTTTAAAGTTGAGTCATTGAATATCAACATAAATTTGCTAGTTTTTCGAATCTTCCTTTTTACTTCTTCTTGATAAGTGGCGCAGACCTATGTTGTCTAAGTTTTTTATACAACGTCCCATTTTCGCGGGTGTACTTGCAATTATTGTGATGGCTTTGGGGCTTTTTGCTGTTCTAAATTTGCCAGTAGAACGTTATCCCGATATTGCGCCACCAAGAATTACTGTAAGTGCAAGTTATACTGGTGCATCTGCTGAAACCGTGGAAGAAAGCGTTACACAAATTTTAGAACAACAAATCAAAGGGATCGATCATCTTTTATATTTTAGTTCCAGTAGTGATTCTTCTGGGCGTAGCCGAATTAGCATCAGTTTTGAAAACGGTACAGATCCAGACACGGCGCAGGTACAAGTTCAGAATGCAATTAATGGTGTCGTCAGCCGATTACCAGAAGATGTACAGCGCCAAGGCGTAAATGTCTATAAATCACTGGGGGATACTCATATGGTGATTGGTTTGTACGATGCTTCAGGTCGTAGTGACAATATTGAGTTGTCTGATTATATGATGACTCATTTGGAACAAGATATTGCCCGTATTGAAGGGGTAGGTGAGGTCGATGTATTTGGTTCGCAATATGCGATGCGTATTTGGCTTAATCCTACAAAATTAAAGCAATATAATTTAATGCCATCAGACATTAGGACTGCAATAGAGGCGCAGAATACTCAAGTGGCCGCTGGGGGGATTGGTGATTTACCTACAGTTGAAAATCAATATCTAAATGCTAAAGTCACATCTGGATCACGCCTCAAAACGGTGTCTGAATTTGAGCAGATCATTGTGAAATCAAACCGTGATGGTAGTTTTGTCTATTTAAAAGATGTGGCGCGCATTGAGCTTGGTGCGGAAAACTATCAATCCTTTAACACCATCAATGGTTTTGCATCAGCGGGGATGGGGATTTCGTTGTCATCTGGAGCAAATGCCCTAGCAACTTCTGCATTGATTAAGGCCGAAGTTGAGCACTTATCTAGTAAATTACCTGCGGGCTATAAAATTGTTTATCCGCGAGATAATACACCCTTTGTACAAGAGTCGATTAAGGAAGTTGTCAAAACGCTGTTTGAGGCAGTCATTTTGGTAGTGATTGTCATGTTCCTGTTTTTACAGAATTGGCGCGCTACTTTAATTCCCACCATTACTGTACCCGTAGTGATTTTGGGCACTATGGCAATTCTGTATGTTTTAGGCATGAGCATTAATACCTTAACCCTATTTGCTTTGGTTTTAGCTATCGGGTTATTGGTCGATGATGCGATTGTGGTGGTTGAAAATGTAGAGCGTCTGATGCATGAACAGCATTTATCTGCCAAAGATGCCGCGATTGAATCCATGCATGAAATTAGTGGCGCTTTAATTGGGATTACTTTGGTACTTACCGCAGTCTTTATTCCGATGGCATTTTTTGGTGGGTCAACTGGGGTAATTTACCGTCAGTTTTCCATCACTTTAGTGGCTGCCATGGGGCTTTCCTTAATAGTGGCTTTGGTGTTGACGCCAGCCCTGTGTGCTTTAATTTTGCAGCCTAGCAATAAGCAAAAAAAATGGGCGGTGTGGTTCAATGAAAAGTTAGACCAGTTAAAAACACACTATCTTAAACTCGCGCAATTGACCATAAACCATAAACGCATCAGTTTGGTGATATTTACTGCATTAATCGCCGTATTTGCCTTGTTTTATCGTGCTTTGCCCACCAGTTTTATTCCGAGTGAAGATCAGGGCATATTAAGTGTGCAATTTGAGCTGATTAATGGCGCACCGCTGTCCAAAAGTCGCGAAGTTGGTGAGGAAATTCGACAGTATTTCTTGAGTCAAGAAAAAGACAATGTCAATTTGGTGATGGTGCGTTATGGGCGTAATTACTCTGGAACGGGACAGAATTTAGGGCAAGGTTTCATTGCCTTGAAACATTGGGACGAACGTAGTGGTCAACACAATTCAGCTCAAGCAATTCGTGAACGCGCAATCAAACATTTCCGTCAGAATCGGAATGCCAAAATTATGGTGAATATGCCTTCATCTGTGAGTGGGCTAGGTCAGACAGATGGTTTAGAGTTCTGGATTCGAGATATTAATGGCAATGGGCGTCAATTCTTAGATTCAGAGTTTAAAAAGTTACAAACTGCTGCGGAACAATATAAGAGCTTTGAAAATCTGGATAACAAGGCAAACCCTGACAAAGCTGAATTACAAGTCAAGATTGATCAAAAACAAGCATTGGCTCTAGGCTTATCTCAGTCTGCGATTAATAGTACCTTATCGGCAGCGTGGGGCGGTTCTTATGTGAATGATTTTATTGATCGTGGGCGGGTTAAACGTGTGATGATGCAGGGGGATGCCGAATATAGATCAAAACCTGAAGATTTACAGCAATGGTATGTTCGTAATGATACCAATCAGATGGTGTCATTTGCCAATTTTGCCAACGTGAATTGGGGCGGTGGGCCAGAAGTCGTGAAACGCTTTATGGGCTATACCGCTTTAGAGATGGAAGCAGATACGGCCAAGAATGTTAGCTCTGGTGTCGCTATGGGCGATATTCAGAAACTGGTGGAACAGCAGCCTGATATTGACTTGGCATGGAGTGGACTTTCATTTGAAGAACAAAAATCCAGTCATCAGGCTTTATGGCTATATTTAATTTCGATTGGTTTTATCTTTTTATGTTTGGCTGCGCTGTATGAGAGCTGGACGATTCCCACTGCGGTGATGAGTGCTATTCCTTTAGGCATTGGAGGAAATATTCTCTTTAGCTATTTTGTGGGCTTTCCAAATGACATTTATTTCCAGATCGCCTTACTCACCACGATTGGTCTGTCCTGTAAAAATGCCATTCTGATTGTGGAATTTGCTTCTATCGCACAAACACGTGGTCTTACCATCATTCAAGCAGCTATGGAAGGGGCGAGTTTGCGCTTACGCCCGATTTTGATGACTTCTTTGGCTTTTGGTGCAGGGGTGATTCCTTTGGTGTTTGCTTTTGGTGCTGGGGCGGCAAGTCGTCAAGAAATAGGTATTAGCGTCTTAGGCGGTGTGATTTTCGGGACAGTCTTGGTATTGATTTTTATTCCATTCATGTACGTGTTGATTCGCTCCATGTTTGGAAATAAACAACAGCAGTTATAGTTCTTTATGCTGCTGATCGTTTTCTGTATAGGACAATTCATATTTATACTGAAAAGCATTGAGATCAATGAACAGGGGTTATTCAGTTTTCCGGAATTTTGAATAACCCTTTGTTACTTTTTTGAGGATCAAAATGATTTAAGCTGTAGTGAAATCAACATCCTATCGATATGTATATGCCTTCACAGCCATCAGCTACAAAAAAAACACCGCAAGAAGTCATTCGTTTAGAGCGTGATTTAGCGAAATATGCCAATTTGATGGATTCAGTGATTCGAATTCCATTTACCAAACAAGGCGTAGGTGCAGATGCCGCATTGGGGACTATTCCCGTGGCTGGGGATGTCGCAGGTTTTGCATTAACCTGTTATGCAGTGTATAAAGCCAAGCAGATTGGTGTACCACAACATAAATTAAATGTAGTGTATAAACTGGCAGTAATGGACTTGGTAGTGGGGTTTATTCCTATAGCAGGAACCCTATTTGATATTTTTATTCGTCCAAGCCGAAAAGCACTCGATGTCGTACATGAGCATATTCGGGACGAATATCAGATCAGCGACACGACGCATGTAATTCATCCATATTTACATGAAAAGTTAGAACAGAAACAGCAACATTCAGCCTTTTGGCGTCAGCCTGTAATTGCGTGGTTATGGCTACATATTCCAGATTTGATTGGTTTGGTAGTGATAGTTTTGCTGCTTGTTGCCTCTTGGTATGGATTTACTGCGGTATGGTCTTGGTATCAAAACTGGTCTTAACCGATTAATCTAATAAAAAAGCCTCCATATTGGAGGCTTTTTGAATCTTTAAACTTATGCGCAGTCTAACTGTTGTAAGGCTGCTACACGTTGTTCAATTGATGGGTGAGTTTGGAATAAGGCTGCTAAGCTAAAACCTTGTTCTTTACCTTCCGCAATAGAGAATGCTTTCATTTCTTTTGGCATTTGATCTGGAAGCTCTGATTCTGCTTGAAGACGTAATAGGGCAGAAATCATGGCTTGTTTACCTGCTAAACGTGCACCTGCTTCATCGGCACGATATTCACGGTAGCGAGAGAACCACATCACGATGGCAGAAGCTAAAATACCAAAGACGATATCAAGAACAATTGTAATACCGAAGTAAGCTAAGCCAGGTGCTTCACCATCTTCACGACCGAAAACATTACGGTCAATGAAATCACCGACTACACGAGCAAAGAACATAACAAAGGCATTGACAACACCTTGAATCAATGCAAGCGTGACCATATCACCGTTGGCAACATGGCCAATCTCGTGAGCCAGTACTGCGCGTAATTCATCTTTGTTCATACGCTCTAGTAGACCTGTTGAAACGGCAACGAGCGCATCATTTTTATTCCAACCTGTTGCAAAGGCATTCGATTGGTAAGATGGGAAAATACCCACTTCTGGCATATTAATACCAGCGCGTTGAGACAATTCCGCAACTGTTTGTAGCAACCAAACTTCTGCTTGGCTACGTGGAGCATTAGGGTCAATAAGTTCAGTGCCAGTTGTTTTTTTCGCCATCCATTTCGACATGAACAGAGACACTAAAGAGCCAACCATACCAAACACGAAACAGACGACTAAAAGGTTGCCTAGATTCAAGCCACCCGCGCCATGGTAACTACCGACACCGAAGAGTGACAAAATAATGCCAGCTACAACCAGTACCGCGAGGTTGGTTAGCAAGAACAAACCAATCCGCATCATTGAGAAAATCCTCTTAATATAGAAATATAATCTGATTTATAACTTATAAATCATAAGGATCAATATGCGGTGAATATTGCAAAAATTCAAGGAAAAAACGCGATTCGTCGCTAAAAATAACATTTTTCTATTAATAGATTCGCGCAGATGCCGAAGCATGTTCTGTCGAATAAGTCCCAGAACGCGGTGCATCTGTATAACTACCATCGGCTGCAATGATGATCTGACGTTGACTACTTCTGGATGAAGGATTTGGAATGGATTCAGCCTGTGCTGATGGAACATTGTAACTTACAGACTGGGCGACGATTTTCCCTGAGCTACTCCCACTGCTAATGAGACCACCTGAATACAGATTGCTATAACGGCTGCTCACACGGCGCACATAGTCTTGGGTTTCTTTAAATGGGGGGATACCGCCATATTTGTCGACATTGCCTTCACCCGCATTATAAGCAGCCAAAGCCAAAGAAGTATTACCATTGAAGCGCTTTAATAACCAGCTTAAATATTTTGCACCCCCCATAATATTTTGCTGAGGGTCATAAGCATTAGAGACATTAAAACGTTTTGCTGTTGCAGGCATCAGTTGCATTAAGCCTAATGCACCAACAGGAGATCGAGCATTCACATTAAAACCAGATTCAGTATGCATTACGGCTTTAATCAAACCTTCTGAAACGCCATGCGTTTGAGCGGCTTGGCGAATCATGCTATCAAACGCATTTCGATTGCGGCTGTAGCTAGGCAATACGGAAGCTTCTGAGTTTCCCCAGTTGCTGTAACTGTGCATATTACTGTCAGGATAATAGGTTTTTTTTTCGACTTTCAAATGGCTATATTTACTTTTTTTATTGGTGAGCAGGGTCGTACCATTTGAATCGGTCAGTTGATAAATGGTTTCACCAGCCATGCAGGCAGGACTTATGAGTAAGACTGATGCACAGCCAAGAAGGTAAGCTTGAACGTTATGCCATTTATTTTTCATTTTTTATCAATTTTTCTGTCCCCAAACAGTCAAGTTAAGTTTAGCAAAAAATACTTAGATAAAAAGCGCTACTGAATTTTATTTTTCATGACTTCGTAAAAATCAAGCTTAATTGCGGAGTTAATAATCAAAAAAAAATTTAATTTATTTTTAATCGGGATTGCTTGACTATGATAAGTTACTGATATTTATATAAAATAAAATTGATCAAAAAATGATCAATTTAAATAGAAGCCTTAAACTATGGGAAGAATCACCTGTCAAGTGTTTTGAAATCCACAAAGTTATCCACAGCTTTTGTGGACAACTGTGGAAAAGTCCAAAAGATAAGCATTTGGGATAAAAAATGAACTGCAACGTTCAAATTTACCCTTTTTCTAATAAGGAAAAATGACAATAAGATTTGGTCATGAGAATTTACATTCTTTAGATGCGATTGCCTGACGAATCATATAAAATTGCGCGGTATTTTTATTTATGGGTTAATCGTGCCTATGTACTCGCCAGTTGAGTCCGAACAAGGGTTTAATTTCAAGCCAGAACTCCCAACCAGCTCTGCCTACTATCGTTTGTTAAAGAAACTTCGCCGCCAAGTGGGGCATGCTATTCGTGATTTTAAAATGATCGAAGATGGCGATAAGGTCATGGTCTGCATTTCTGGTGGTAAAGACAGTTATACCTTGCTGGATATCTTATTGCAGTTTAAACGTATTGCCCCGATTAACTTTGACGTGGTTGCGGTTAACCTTGACCAAAAACAACCAGGTTTCCCTGAAGATGTACTACCTCGTTATTTAGAAGAAAATAACATTCCATACTATATTTTGGAAAAAGACACTTACAGCATCACTAAAAAGTTAACCCCAGAAGGCAAAACTTACTGTGCGGTGTGTTCGCGTTTACGCCGTGGCTCTTTGTATGGCTTTGCACAAGAGATTGGTGCAACCAAAGTGGCACTAGGGCATCACCGTGATGATATCTTAGCGACGTTTTTTCTAAACTTGTTCCATGGCGGCAGCTTAAAAGCAATGCCACCAAAATTGTTATCTACAGATAAGAAGAATATGTTGATTCGTCCACTGGCTTATGTGGAAGAGAAAGACATTATTAAATATGCGGAAATGCGTAAATTCCCAATTATTCCGTGTAACTTGTGTGGTTCGCAGGAAAACTTACAGCGTGCCATTATTAATGACATGTTGCGTGCATGGGACAAAGAGCATCCGAAGCGCTTACACAGTATTTTTGGTGCATTACAGAACGTTTCACCATCTCAGTTAGCCGATCGTGAATTGTTTGATTTTGAAGTGCTGGATTCGCAACGTGAATTCGACTTCAAAGGTGCAAGTTGTTCGACTGAAGCTGAATCTGGAAACAAACGTATTAATATGGTGAATCTTGGCTTTGCTGTAGAGTAATTTTGTCATTTAGGCCAATGCAAAACACCAATCTATGATTGGTGTTTTTTTATGTGAATGATTTTGATAAGTTTTGTATAAGAAATATAAAATATGAACGGTACGTGCAAAAAACTTTAGGTACATATCGGATATACATGCTATAACAATCAGCAAGCGTATTTTAGCTTCACAATGATGTCGTCTGGATAGGTGACACAAAATGAACAAATAAATTTGAGGAAACATCATGCCGGCCTTTTTAACTGATGATTGGTTTTCAACTGTAGAAACTTTGACTGCGCAAGCAGGGGATTTGAATTTGCCACCTGCTTTGGCAAATTTGGCCATTAACTTGGTGGTGACAGATACAAGTGGTAATACCGAATTGGCGTTAGATGGCGGCAAAATCTTGAAAGGTTTGTCTTCAAATGCCAAAACTACACTCAATATGGACGCAGAAACTTTACGTAAAGTTTTTCTAGAGTTTGATATGGCTGCTGCAATGCAAGCATTCATGACTGGAAAAATTAAAGTGCAAGGAGACATGTCTCAGTTGATGGCGTTACAAACTGCTAAACCAAGCCAAGAGCAAAAAGATTTATTTAAGAAAGTACTTGAGCACACCGCTTAAGATTTTTCAAAAAAAAGCTTACCCTAGGGTAAGCTTTTTTTTTTTGCTTCAATTAATGACTATTTATATATTCACCAGTTGAGGCGTATTTTTGATGTATTCCAAATAAGAACGAATACGCGTGACATATTGTACGGCTTGGCGATAGCGACCATTTTGGGCTTTATTACCATCTAAATAACTATATAGGTTCACCCAGTTATTCGGATCTTTGCCTTGAGCACTGATACGTTTCTGAATCTGATCTACGGCTCCTGGTCCCATGTTATAGGCAACCAAGGCATACCAGTTACGATCTGGATAAGGAACTTCCTCAAACTTGCTCAGCATCAGGTCGTAGTACTTTGCACCACCCTGAATACTTTGTGCAGGATCGGTACGATTACTCACCCCCATCGCTTTAGCTGTGCTGTTGGTCAGCATCATAATGCCACGCACACCTGTGGGCGAAATTGAATCGGGTTTTAAGTACGATTCTTGATAGCCAATAGCCGCTAAGAAATGCCAATCGAGGTCGTATTTCTCAGCAGTACGCTGAAAGCTGGCTTTATAAATCGGCATACGTTTGGTCAGGTCACGTTCAATAGAATCCCATGACTCGGCTTGCACGACATTACGATTATAAAAAGAAGCCAATTGGCTGATCGAACCTGATTGTTTGCCTTGGCAGACAAAGCCACTGGCAGTCTGAGTCAAGGGGTCATCGGCGTGTTTAAATACCCAACTTAGTTGTGTATTTAAGCCATTTTTCTGCAGGCTATACAAATCACCACAGGTGGCTGAAAACGAGGTTAGCTTTTTACTTTCAATGTTTTGAATGCTTGTTGTGGTAATGGCAAAGTTCGCTTTACCTTGATCAACCAATTTTAATGCTGTTGCATCATCAGGAACTGTAGTAAACACCAGTTCAACATTCATACTGTCAGCATAATTACGTGCAAGGTCATAACCAAAGCCATGTAAATACTGCCCATCTTTAAAAACAGTCGATGGATTTTCTACACCAACCACTGTGAGTTTGTTGTTATTGACAACAGCGTCATATTGGTAAGCCTTGCTCGCGTTAATCGTATGAAAAGGAATTAAGGCGACGGTGAGTGCTAAGGCTTTTAAAGGGAGAGAGAAAGTTAATGAGTTAAGGCTAAGCCTCGACCCAGAAGATGAACTACTGTGCATGTTGTCTCCGCTACAAGTAATTTATGCCCAAAAAATCCAAAGCAAACGAGGCCTTAAACTTTTACAAGTTTGATAAATTCAATAAGGGGTGGGCAGTCATGGACGTCATTCAAAATGACATGGGAAAAAATGAAATTATGCAGTCAAAAACCACATAGGTTAAAAAGTACACTAAACAAAAGATGAAGGCATAATAAAGTCGGAAATTTAGATTGTCAAATTTAGTATAAAAAATAGTGAAAAAATGTAACATAACTATCTAATTTAATTAATAAATTATTTTTATACTCTTTTGTTGTGGTGAAAATGGGCATAAAATAGCTTAAAAATGTATCTATTTCGTACCTTGAAAAGTCAATTTGCAATATGAAATCTAACTTAATTACACGTTCTGGGCACGATAAATTGGTGGCCGAACTTCAGCATTTATGGCGTGAAGAACGTCCAGAAATTACCAAAAAAGTGAACTGGGCAGCGAGTCTTGGTGATCGTAGTGAAAATGCTGACTACCAGTATAATAAACAGCTGTTAAGAAAAATTGACCGCCGTGTCCGTTACCTCGGAAAAAGGTTAGAAGAGTTAAGAATTGTTGACTTTGCTCCTGAGCAAGAAGGCAAAGTTTACTTTGGTGCATGGGTCGAAATTGAAAATGAACAAGGTGAGCGAAAACAACTGCGCATAGTCGGTGTCGATGAAATTTATGATCATCATCCGCAACATATTTCCATAGATTCACCTATGGCACGTGCATTACTTTCCAAACAAGTGGATGATGAGGTTGAAGTCATGACTCCCTCAGGAAAAAAGACGTGGTATATCAATACAATCCGTTATGAAAAGCCAGGAATCATGCTTTAATCAGGTGTTTTGATTTTATTTTGTGCAATTGAATAGAAAAATATGCAAAAGTATTTGCCAAGGTAGAAAAATATTTATATGATAGCGGCCATTGGAAGCGTGGCAGAGCGGTTTAATGCACCGGTCTTGAAAACCGACGAGGGTGTGAGTCCTCCGTGAGTTCGAATCTCACCGCTTCCGCCAAATTCAAAAAACCCTGACTATGTCAGGGTTTTTTATTTTTAAGTTTTTGCTTAACAGTGCAAAAAAGGAAGTAAATAATTTAAGGAAAGATGATGGGAGTTGGAAAAATACTTTTATAGAGATCATCAATATTTAGTAAGCTATGTTTGGTTTTAGTAGCATATTGAAATGGATTAAAAAAAGGCTTGCTCCTGAAGATTATTCATGCAATGCCCAAATTGAGATTGGTATTTTTTACTTAAATACGGTTTAAGGTGCTATTCTATTTTCATACTTTTGAGCAATGTGTTTTGCGCTTTAGCATCAGGATTAGTCTAAATTGCTCGCTCAAAATCAGATAACCCAACTAAAAATATAATTTAAGTTTTAGTTGTTCCTTTTTTAACATTCAAGATTTTATTGAATGCATACTTCCATTCAACCAAGCAGAATGTCAAATAAAAATAAGTAATAAAAGCATTCTATTAAATATCTCGGAAGACATAGGCATAGCTGTAAAGTCGGAGATTGCTGCGAGTATTTATCTGGAAAATGTCGAGTTGGATACCGAGAAGCCATGTATAAAGCATAATCTCACGGTATTATATTTTGAGATGAAATGTTGATAGGCATCTTATTTTTACTGAAATAAATGTAAAATTACATTGAAAAATAATGATACTAAATAAAAAAATAAAAAAATTAATTGTATTGTTTTTCTATTAAGTTACGTTAAAATCATCCTAAAGGATGAGTTTATAAATAATTATCAGCGATAAACTTCATGCAAAAGAACATCAATATGGATATGAATCAGATGAATAGCAACATGTTGTTTAATGGTAAAACGGTAGTAGGTCAAGGCGAGCCTTTTGCGGTACTAAATCCTGCAACAGAAGAAGCCATTGTCAAAATTAACAGTGCCACGGTGGAACAAGTAGATCAAGCTGTGCATGCGGCGCGTACAGCGTTTAAAACTTGGCAGTATGTATCCGATCAAAGCATTAATAAGAGCTTCATTAAAATTGCCCAAGATATTCGTGCAGAAAGTGCAGAAATTGCCAAACTGATTACCACAGAACAAGGTAAACCATTGGCTTTGGCTCAATTTGAAGTAGAAGCTGGTGCGAACTGGATTGAATATATTACCAGTCTGGAAGTTCCTGTAGAAACCATTACAGACCCAAGTGGCAAAACGATTAAAGTCTATAATCGTCCATTAGGTGTCGTGGCTTCAATTACGCCTTGGAACTGGCCATTTATGATTGCTATTTGGCATTTCTTCCCAGCACTTAAAACCAAGAATACGGTAGTAAATAAGCCATCTGAATTTACTCCACTCAGCACGATTAAATTGGTCGAAATTATTAACCGCCATTTACCTACTGGTGTATGCAATATTGTCTTAGGAAAAGGTGATGTCGGTCAGGCTCTTAGTGAACATAGTGATGTAGATAAAGTCACGTTTACAGGTTCTACTCGGACAGGTCAAAGTATCCTGAAGCATTCCGTAAATACCTTAAAGAGTGTCGTGCTTGAATTAGGTGGTAATGATGTCGGAATTGTTTTAGACGATGTTGATGTGGATACAGCGGCCGAGAAAATCTTTGGTTCAGCATTCTTAAATATGGGGCAAACCTGTGCAGCATTAAAGCGTTTATATGTACACGAAAATGTTTATGATGCATTAACACAAAAATTGACCCAAATCGCGAATGCACAAGTGGTTGGCAATGGATTAGATTCAACGACAACATTTGGCCCAATTCAAAATCATGTTCAATACCACAAAGTAAAAGGCATGATTGAAGATGCTGTGGCGCAAGGTGGTCAGATTATCACAGAGGCGAAAAAATTAAGTGAGCATGGCTATTTTATTCCACCTACGCTTATAACCAATGTCAAAGAAGGTATGCCTTTGGTTGATGAAGAACAATTTGGTCCTGTATTACCAATCATTAAGTTTAGTGATGTAGACACTGTAATTGAACGTGCCAATAACAGTGAATTTGGTTTAGGTGGTTCAGTGTGGAGTAAAGACCTTGATCGCGCACAAGAAATAGCCAGTAAACTTGAGACGGGTACGGTTTGGATTAACAGTCATTCGGATGTCTCTCCAGCAGCCGAGTTTGGTGGTTGGAAAATGTCTGGTCTCGGATATTCATTTGGTTTAAACGGTTTGTTGTTGTTTACACATAAACAAGCGATCCATATTTCTCAATAATCAAGTAAATAGATTCATCGGTCTTGTTGATGCATTAAGTTCATGGCTTGGATATGAAACATATTGAAGCCATAACTTATTATTTAGAATTGATGTTTTAAAATAGATATCAGTAAGGTTTTGTATTGGCAGGAAGCCAATTTTATTGATCTATCGACACTATTAAATTTTCAAAAAGGATGATGAAAATTTATGTTCAATCGTGATTTTATTCAGCAATTTAGTCAGAACTTTATTGCTCAGATTCAGCATGTTTCCCCTATAGATGGTTTTTTGACATATAAAACCGATAATATTCAACATGCTTATGATTTTGAGCAAGATGGCATATCAAAAAGTGCAATCGACGAATATTTAAATGGAAAAATTGAATATGATCCAGTGAGCTTTCGGCACTTTTATCATGGTCATCAGAACATTGCGCTTCTGGGCGAGCATCAACCTAACGAAATATTTGTAAATTTTATGCAGCGTTGGCAAGTTGAAGATACTGCTGAATTTTTCTTCAGAAAACGTGATGGAAAACTGATCTTTGGTTTGAGTATTTTTAGGGAACAAGGCAAAGCCAAATTTAATCAGCAAGAAAAGAAAATATTTGAATCTTTTTATCGATTGTCTATTGATCATTTTCATCATCATGTCGACATGATTAATAGAGATAAAATTATGGATCAATATCAATTAACTAAAAAAGAAATTGTGGTTTTAGAAGAATTATTTACAAATTTGGAAGCCATTCAAATTTCGCAAAAACTCAATTGTAGTTTGTCGACCATAAAAACGCATGTCCAACATATTTATCAGAAATTAAATGTAAATAGTCGCCAAGAATTGGTGTGTAAATTAATCAGATAGTCACACATTTCATATGTTCAAATAGATTCTATAACAATTTTCTTATATCAAGCCATAAAAGTAGTGTTGGATTTAAATGCTTCATATTCATGTTGGTTTTATGCAGAAAATCTATCTATAAGGGCTTATTGAGCACTCGATAGTAAAATGCATAGATGGAAGGACTTGGCAAATTGATTGGCTATTATGCGCTTAATTGATGGAAGCTAAGAAACTGCGCATTAAATTATTTGCTTGCTAACTCGGTGCCAAGTATTTTCAAAGTTAATGAAAAGAGGTGAACGTTCGGTAGTTACGCTAAACACATTTATAGAAGTAGGCTGATTCTATATCTTAATTTTGGCTTGAAATTAAATGATTGAGGAAAACTTTAACTTTTAATGTGACTCAGCTATGCATGGTTAAAAGCAAATTCAAATAGGCATAGATAACAAAGGACAATATTTTTGAATTATATATAGTCGATACATCGACTGAAAGTGATTTTAAAGGAGAGGGGGCGATAAGCTATTATTCTTATATAAAATAAAGCACTCCGAGGATGCCGCTGCATGTGTCGTTACCCTGAACCCGATGAGTTCAAGGTGGACGCGACGTATACTTGCTGGGTTTCCCACTCGAAGGTGGGCATACACTCTAAATATACAGAACGCAATCCATAAGTTTAAGTATCGGCAGGGGAATAGACCCGCTGGCGAACATCTCAGAGTTAAGCCTAGTATAACGGATAAACCAATACTGGCAAATCATCGTAGGCAAAGAACTGTAAAGTTAAGTGCTGTTTGTCGAGAGATTATGCAAATAAACGTGAAACTAGGTAAGTGTTTTAACATCTTCAAGGATAGTGCTGAGTAAACGTTCACAATGAGCATATTCCTGCAAGGACTTATTCATTGCGAGTACTTCTTGCATGAGCTCAAGTGCAACCATAATGATCAGTTTGCTGGGTTCAACACGGGGAGCTTGACGTCGAAATTCATCATATTTGTCATTTAACAATTGTGCGGCACGTTCTAACTCAGGTTTTTTATCTTCCGTGGTGGCTAAACGAAAGCTATGTCCCAATACACGCAGTTCAACAGGAATTTGTTCACTCATGATTGCATTTCCTCATTTACTTCGGTGGGATGAGCCAATTGTTGAATTTCTTGCGCATTTTGGTCTTGTTCAGTACCTAAAATTGATAAGCGTTGAATGATGGTTTCAACTTTGGTGCGCGCCAACTCATTTTTTTGTAACAATCTATCACGTTCCTGCTGCAAACCCTGAATTTCTTGTTGTGCATGACGTTGTTCATTCTGCATTTTTTCTTTAATGACACGTAATTCATTACGCTCACTTAGAATGTCCTGAAAACGATTCTTTAAATCGGTACAGCTTTTCTCTAGACGGCTATAACGATCGGCCAATGCCGTTGCATCAGTATTCAGTTGTTTAAATTGAGTCTGGACCTCAGTCAGTTGTTCCGTAAGGTTATCAATTTCTTCTTGTTTTTTGGTAATAATGCCGTTTTTATGCACAACTTGGGCATGGTGTTGCTCAGCGGCAGTTGCGCTGGCTTCGGTTAATGCATTATTTTCGGTTTCATAATGCGCGAGTCGGGTTTTTAAAACGCCAATATGCGCCTGTAGACGCTGTAATTCTTCTAACATAACGTAGTCGCACAGTGTTGCAAACAAAGGTAATATATAAGAAGTATAGAGATTGGATAAACGAATGCAAGACGATATTTCAGGTTGGTCGGAATGGCACCAACATTTTTCACAAATTGATGAGATTTCAAGCCCAAGTGAGTTACATGGGTTACTCACTGGTATAGTTTGTGTGACACAATCGCCGACACGTGAAGAGTGGCAACAAATTTTAGCCACGCTTAATGTGCCAGAATTAAGTGATATGGCTTTAACTGTGCTTACAGATGAAGCTGAAGATGTGTCACATGCATTATCAGAAGACGAATTAGACTACTTACCTTTGTTGCCAGATGATGAACATGTGTTAGCTGATCGCGTGCAAGCACTGGCGGATTGGTGTGCAGGTGTCGTATTGGGCTTTGGTTTAGCCTCAGGTCATATTCGTGCTGATGAAATGGAATTAATTGAGCATTTACAGGATGTGGCTGCGGTTGAGTTTGAAGAATCTGACAATGACGAAGAAGGTGAGGACAGTTATCAAGAGTTGTATGAATTTGTACGTTTGATTCCTGTGAGCTTGGCTTTAGGGCGCACCAAAGTAGCGGTAGATGAAAGTTCATTATTACAAAACTTTCATGCGAAAATGCAGAAGCATAAAACTAGTCCTGAAAACAATGTTGTAGAAATGTTTACACCACATCGACCAAGTTAATTTTGGTCGATTTTTTGCTTTAAGATTACAAACACAGCAACCCTATTCTTTATTCAACAAGATCGAAGAACATTCAATGAAAAAACTGACTCAAGTAGATTTTAAGGAACGTCGTGACCGCCTTGCAGAGGAAATGGGACCACACAGCATCGCGATTATTGCTACCAGCCCAGTGGCGATTCGTAATCGAGATGCAGACTATAAATTTCGAGCGGACAGTAGTTTTTTCTATTTGACGGGTTTTGCAGAACCAGAAGCGGTTGCTGTGATTGAAACGTATGAATCTTTAGATGAAGGTTATACCTATAGCTTGTTCTGCCGTGAGCGTAATCGTGAGATGGAAATCTGGAATGGTTACCGTGCAGGAATTGATGGCGCGATTGATGATTATGAAGCCGATGAAGCTTATGCGATTGACCTACTTGATGAAGAAATCATTGAAAAGTTAGTCAATAAACAAAAACTATTTTATCGGATTGGACACAGTTCTGAGTTTGATGTTCGTGTCAGCAAATGGATTCAACAAGCAGATGCGCAACAACGTCGTGGTAATGAATCTCCAGCACAAGTGATTCAACTGGATCGTATTTTAGATGAAATCCGTTTATTTAAAACACCACAAGAAATTGAATTGATGCAAATCGCATCGAACATTAGTGCAAAAGCCCATACCCGTGCTATGCAAACTGCGCATGTGGGTATGATGGAATATGCATTGGAAGCGGAGCTGAATTATGTATTTGGGCAACAAGGTTGCGTACCTGCCTATAACAGTATTGTAGGTGGGGGTGCCAATGCCTGTATTTTGCACTATGTTGAAAATAATCAAGAATTAAAAGATGGTGATTTGGTTCTGATCGATGCAGCTTGTGAATATGAGTTATATGCGTCAGACATTACCCGTACTTTCCCTGTAAATGGTAAGTTTAGCGCTGAACAAAAAGCATTATATGAAATTGTATTAAACGCGCAGCTTGCAGCGATTGATGCAGTCAAAATTGGCAACTCATATAAAGAACCACATAATGTTGCAGTGCGTATTTTGGTAGAAGGTTTATTGTCACTCGGTATTATGCAGGGAGATATCGAGAAAATTATTGAAACTGAGGCTTACCGTCAGTTTTATATGCATGGCACAGGTCACTGGTTGGGGATGGATGTGCATGATGTAGGCGCGTACAAACAAGCTGGCGAATGGCGTCCTTATGAAGAAGGTATGGTCGTAACGATTGAACCAGGTCTTTATATTGCACCAGATGATGAAACCGTGGATGTGAAATGGCGTGGAATTGGTATTCGTATTGAAGATGATGTCGTTGCGACTGCCAATGGGCCACTTGTTTTAACCAAAGGCGTTGTAAAATCGATTGAAGAGATTGAGGCGTTAATGGCTTAAGCATCAATAATATGAAAGCCAATCTTATGATTGGCTTTTTTTATTTTTGGCATTGGTTTTATTCAAAATATACTCTATCGAGAAACTATTATTTAAGCGATTTCTGTCTGCCCAACTTGATGATAAGCTCGATTAAAATAAACTAGACTTTGATCTTGCTTACTTTGTTGAATTGCAACAATACGGCAGATAAAAATGGTATGAGTACCGACTTCCTGAATTTGGTCAATTTCACAATCAAAATTGACTAAAGCATCTTCCAACACTGGTGAGCCTGTTTCCAACTCTTTCCAAACACCATGCTTAAAACGTTCTTCTGAACTGAGTTTAGATGAAAATACGTTAGAAATATGCTCATGCTGTGCACCTAAAACATTTACCGTTAAAATCTTATTTTCGATAAAATGCTCATGTGATCGAGAAGCTTTATTCATACAGACCAATAAAGTTGGGGGAGTATCGGTAACGCTACATACGGCAGATGCAGTGAAACCATGACGATCAGACATACCTGCCGTGGTCACAACACTTACTGCGCTGGTTAACGAAGACATAGCATTTCTAAAGTCTGTTGCTTCAATCATCACTTTATTCCTAAATTGAACCGTACATTTTGTTTAAATTGGGCTATATCACGCAATTTGGCCATATAACAACTGGATTAGAATGTATTTTGGAGGAGCGCTGACGCATGCTTTTTACTGAGATAAGAGCTACCCATTTTATCTAATGCGTAGCTCTTTCACATCATGCGATAGATGCGTATGAAGTCGAAAGTTCTTTACGAACGATTTCAGCACCTGCACTTAAAGCATTGAGTTTACCGCGTGCCACTTCACGTGCCAAAGGCGCCATACCACAGTTCGTTGATGGATAAAGTTTATCTGCATCAACAAATTGAAGTGCTTTACGTAAAGTATTGGCAACTTCTTCTGGTGTTTCAATGGTATTGGTTGCAACATCAATCGCACCCACCATGACTTTTTTACCACGAATCAGTTCAATCAGATCCATGGGTACGCGTGAGTTTTGACATTCAAGTGAAACGATATCAATTTTAGATTTCTGAAGTTTAGGGAATGCTTCTTCGTATTGGCGCCATTCTGAACCTAAAGTCTTTTTCCAGTCGGTATTGGCTTTAATGCCGTAACCATAGCAAATATGCACTGCAGTTTCACACTTTAAACCTTCAAGAGCACGCTCTAAAGTTGCCACACCCCAATCATTTACTTCATCAAAGAACACATTAAATGCAGGTTCATCGAACTGGATGATATCAACACCAGCAGCTTCGAGTTCTAAGGCTTCTTGGTTCAAGATTTTGGCAAATTCCCAAGCCAGTTTTTCACGGCTTTTGTAGTGACCATCATACAGCGTATCAATCATGGTCATTGGGCCAGGCAGTGCCCATTTAATTGGTTGGGTGGTTTGGCTACGTAAAAATTTAGCATCTTCCACAAACACTGGCTTTTGACGAGAAACTGCACCCACCACTGATGGCACACTGGCATCATAACGGTTACGGATACGAACTGTTTCGCGCTTCTCAAAATCCACGCCATCTAGATGTTCAATAAACGTGGTCACAAAATGTTGGCGGGTTTGTTCGCCATCACTGACAATATCAATGCCAGCATGTTGCTGTTCTTGCAATGACAGACGTAAAGCATCTTGTTTGGCTTCAATCAGTTGCTCACCTTCAAGTTTCCAAGGTGACCAAAGTTTTTCAGGTTCTGCAAGCCAAGAAGGTTTTGGTAAGCTGCCAGCCGTTGATGTTGGTAATAAAATTGCCATTTTAAATCTTCTATCTCTATGTTCTATTTCAGGTAAATTAAGCAGCGTTACGCTCTACGTTGTAATTTGCAGCCCATTGCTCAAGAATATCTCGATAAGGCTTAATAAAGTTTTCTTCAGTCCATTTGCCTTGTTTTACTGCGAGCTGACCACGTTCAACTCGGTCATAGACAATTCGCGTCAATGAATAATCGGGGTACTCTAAACTTGCCTGATAAACTTGCGCTGCTGATGAATTTGCATTGTAAATTTCAGGACGATAAATTTTTTGGAACGTTTCCATGGTGCTAATCGCGCTGATCAGTTCAAAATCAGTGTAATCACGCAGTAAATCACCCGCAAAATAGAATGCTAAAGGTGCAACGCTTCCTTTCGGCATAAAGAAGCGAACTTGTAAGCCCATCTTATGGAAATATTCATCGGTACGTGAGTATTGATCTTGCTTGTATTCAACACCCAAAATCGGATGTTCATTGGTTGTACGGTGATAAGTACGTGCTGTTGAAACACTCAAGCAAATCACAGGCTGTTGATTAAACTCGGCCTTAAAAGTATCTGAATTCACTAAATATTGATAAAGCTTGCCGTGTAAATCACCGAAACCTTCTGGTGCATACGAGGTTGAGTTTTCTTTATTATGTTCTTTTAGTACCACACTAAAATCGTAGTCACGTACATAAGAAGAGAAGCTATTGCCAATCATGCCTTCAATACGCTGATTGGTATGATGATCGATAATAGTGCTTTTCAGCATTTCAATGATTGGGAAGGTTTGACCATTGCCTTCAATATCTAAATCCGCAGAAATAATATCAATTTCAAGCGAATAACGATCACCATTTGGGTTATCTGTTTGCGCTAAAGCATTAAAACGATTGTTAATCATTCGAAGCGTATTATGTAGATTTTGCTCACGGCTTTCACCACGCGCTAGGTTAGCAAAGTTAGTCGTTAGGCGTGTGCTATCTGCTGGTTGATAGTTTTCATCAAAACGAATGCGTTTGATTGAACATTGAAATACTGTACTCATGGAGAATTGCCATCCGAAAATTTTTGAAATGCTAAATTTCTGTATAGCGATATTTAAACTTGATTCAAAACATGAGTAAAACGATATAAATTCAATAAAACATGAGTAAAATTCACTTTTAAGTTTGAGCCACATTAAAAAGATGCGTGTTTTCGTATTAGCTTTGCACAAGAATATAAAAATTAGGCATAAACGATGACTTGTTTCAAAGTTAGTATTTTGTGAATTTTTAATGGTATTTATGTTTTAAGTTATTGATATTTAATTGAATGTATGAATTTACTTCGTATAATCACCATTATGTTAATTTTAGGAGAAATTAATGCTCATAGTATTTAGTGGGTTACCAGGCACAGGAAAGACAACTTTATGTCAGGCTTTAATAAAAAAGAAAGGGTTTACTTATATCCGAATTGACGAAATAGAATTTGCGATTCAACAATGTAATAACTCTTCTGAAAAAATTGGAGCTATTGGTTATGAAATTGCATTTTCTATAGCATTATCTAATCTAAAACTTGGAAATACAGTTGTAGCTGACAACGTTAATCCTGTCATAGAAAGCAGGCTTAAATGGAAAGAAATAGCTCAGAAAGCTAATGTTAAGATTATTGAAATTGAAGTTGTTTGTAGTGACAAGGCCGAGCATAAGAGACGTATTGAAACGAGGTCATCTGATATAGAAAATTTTAAACTACCAGATTGGCGGTCTGTTCAAGTACATGATTATCAATTGAGAACAGATAAAAGATTAATAATAGATACAGCTAAACTTACTCCAGAAAATGCTCTAGCAGAAATAGAAACATATATTGGCTCCACCATTTAACATAATGGTCGTTATCCAAACTTGTTTTTATAAAATTATTTTAAATCAATGCATTAGAAATTTTCTAATAACTTAAAAAACAGAAAAAAGCCAAACTAGAAATAATTTGGCTGCTTTTTAAGCATGTTTGGTATCTTCTGTTAATAAATTAATTAAAAATTATTCAAAATTGCAGAATCATGTATAAAGCTGTTCCTGAAAAAATGATCAAAACAACGATGAAAAAATACAGTGAATATTGACCAAAAGGATGTTTTTTATAGGCATAACTAATAGCAATTAAGATAGCTAAAATAAATAATGTTGCTGGCCAAAAAATTAGGGAAACAAATAAGATGCTTTCCGCAAAATTTAACTTAATCATGAATTTTTCTATTTACAGTATTTTCATTGTTATAGCTGATCTCAATTCGAATAAAAAGCCCAACAGGATGTTGGGCTTTTTATTACTTAACCCGAATCCTGTTTAAGCCAATGACTCCATAATTTGAATTTTTGGCTTATTTCGTTGAGTTAATTGATATGCGCATAACGATGCGTAAATCCCACTTAGACATCCATGAATACTACGTGCTTTACTCGTCACTAAATTGTATTGACCTTTCAATAAGCTGAATAACGTTTCTATTTTATTGCGCTGTTTTAAGTGATATTCATCTGATGCACAGAGTTGAACAGACTGCATATTCTTTCGATGATAGGTAATTAAATCAATACCTTGACTTTTTAATCTGCTTTTTAAGTCTTGGCTGATATAGCCATGATCTGCATAAAGCCTTGCTTCTAAGCCTTCAACTAAATGCTCAACCATTTTTATGTCAGCCACATGTCCATTAGATAAAGCAGAACATGCTATTTCACCCAATTGATTCATCTCGATATGTAATTTACAGCCATAAAACCAGCCCATCGAGCTTTAACCACGTGATGCAATTTTGGCTAATGATTTATGGCGTTGAATCCGTTGATTTTTACAGACAGGCAAAGTGGTTGAATCAACCCATAAATATTTGCTGCGTTGGTCTTTGATTAAGGCGACATGTAAAGCATTTAGTGCCAATTGATGAGGTGAATCATCCGTTGGTAGCAGGGTAAATTTTTAAATAAATGATTTTTATCCTGTTTCAACCATGAAAAGAATGCTTTGAAATTGTTGATATGAGAACACTTATACCAAATCGCGATAAAATTGATTTCTGAGAGGCTCAATTGAGCTGGGCGAATTCTTATAGAGTGACGACTTTGTTTGAGAAATTTCCAATAAGTTGCTTCAAATTTAAGAAAGAAATCATCGATTACGCAAAATAATTCGGTACTATTGAACATCAGGGCTAGAGCGTTAGGTTTGGTGTGGTAACTCAACTGATGGCTCTAGTCCTCTTATTTTTCAAGTCAATTTCTTATCCGCGATTCAGGTTATATTGAACCGTATTTATTTGAAAAGTAAAAACTCAATATATAAATGATTAAACTGAGTAAAAAAAATATTGGTGTGGAATAAAATAGTTCAGTATTCCAAATATTAATGCTAATAATTGCACTCATAAATATATAAAATATTGAAAGTAAAAATTTTTTTATAAATAAACCTTTTTGCTTAGATCTTTTTGAAGTTAAAATAAAAGGTAGAATTGATATAAAAGCCATAACCAAGATTTGCGGAAAGAATACTATTCCCATCATACTATTATCATGTGAAATGACAGGATGATTCCTTGTAAAAAGGATAGAGAGAAAAAGTAGAATAACCTGAATAAAAATGATCAATAAATCTATTTTAAAATATCGCAATATTACTATTTCCTAAAATGTTCTGTCACATTAAGAATGTTTAAGATTTTCTAAAATTAACATAATGCACGTTATACGTAATCAACTTATTATTGTGATATAAATCAAATCAATAGTCCCCTGAACTCAGCCCAATATCTCCACATTGGGCTTTTTTATTGATTTTTCATGTTCCACAAACAATTATTCAACATTGTTTCACGCTATTTATAAGTTAGCTTAAACAGTACCTTGAGCGAGTTTCCTAATAACCGACAGTACATAATTTTTCAAAATCATGGTAGAGCCCTTTACCTTGATCGTACGTAAAAAAGTCCATTTCATTATAAAAATAAAACGCTTTGATGTAATATAAAATCCATTAAAACTTATAGGTATTTTGAGGTTTCTTCCTTCAAATACGCCATAAAAAAGGATACAAGCATGCAGCAAGAAGTCGTCATTGTCGGTGGTGGAATGGTCGGGCTGAGTCTGGCACTCATGTTGGCGAAAGCAAATATTGCAGTCAAACTGCTCGAAGCCATCAAATACCCAAATTATGATGACATCAATCTTGCGCCTTATCATTCCAGTTTCGATGCACGAAACAGCGCTTTGTCTCGCCGTAGCGTGCAAATTTATCAAGAACTGGGTTTATGGGATGCCTTGCAACAACATGCAACACCAATTTTACAAGTGCATATTACTGAGGAAGGCAGCTTTGGTAAGGCGCGTTTAATTGCAGAACAAGAGAAAGTCGAAAGCTTTGGACAAGTCATTGAAAATGCGTGGTTAGGGCGTGTGTTACTTACTCAAGTTCGCCAACAGTCATTGATTGAATTGATTGATGGTGTGCAGGTCACCTCACTTATCCAAGATGCAGAGCATGCTTATATTGAAGCGCGACGTGGTGAAGAACAGTTGCAACTACAAGCCAAGTTGGTGATTGCGGCAGATGGTCGAGATTCGTTCTGTCGTCAAGCTTTGGGTATTGGTGTATCTGAGCATGATTATGATCAAGTGGCGATTGTCACCACCGTACAAACTTCGAAACCGCATCAACATATTGGCTTTGAGCGTTTTAGTCCTCTTGGGCCATTGGCATTGTTGCCTTTACCGGGTGAATACCGTCGTTCAGTGGTTTGGCCAGTGAAAAAGGGCACAGAACAAGAATGGTTAGGTGAAGAAAATGACCAACATTTCTTGGGTGCTTTGCAGCAAACCTATGGTGACCGTGCAGGAAAATTCCAGAAAACAGGCAAGCGTTTTAGTTATCCATTGTCACAAGTTTTAGCAGAAAAGCAGGCAGTAGGGCGTGTAGTGCTGATGGGAAATGCGGCACATACCATTCACCCTGTTGCAGGACAGGGTTTTAACCTGTGTATGCGTGATGCTTATGTATTGCTGCGCTATTTAGAAGCACAACAGAGTGCGGGTGCTGACCTCGGTGAACCAAGTATTTTACTTGAATATGAACAAGCCCGTTTAAAAGATCAGCAACGTGTAATTAAGTTCTGTGACAGTGTAGTACGAGGTTTTAGCAATCAAAATCCGATGCTGAAATTATTACGTAATACAGGACTGATTGCTTTCGATTTAATTCCGGGTATTAAACCATTGGTGGCTACCTACGCAATGGGACTAAAAGCATGAGCCAAGTTTTAGATGTTGTGATTGTTGGTGGTGGTTTGGTCGGTGGATTGACCGCCTTGTTGTTGGCTCAAGGTGGTGTACAAGCCACGGTTTTAGATGCAGCACCAATTTTGGATGAGAGCAAGGTTTTAGCAGTTGCTAATCCACGTGTCTTGGCACTGAGCCAAGCGACGATTCATTTACTCAAAACAGTAAAGGTTTGGGAATTATTGGCACGCCAGATGCCCTATAGTGGTATGCAGGTCTGGAATAAAAATGGCTATGGTGACATTCATTTTGGGGATGTTGCAGAAAAAACGCCTTCCATAGAGCAAGCATTGGGTTCAATGGTTGAGCCGAGTATTTTGAATTTAGCCATTCAAAAACGTATGCTAAGCGAAGTCAAAGACTATCGAACACAAGTTAAAGTTACGCGTGTAGAACGTGGTATTGGTGTTTGGCATATTCACTTGGCTGATGGTACGCAGTTACAGACCAAACTGGTGATTGGTGCTGACGGTGCCAACTCATTTGTACGTGAGCAGGCATTTATTGATCTGGATATCTTGGATTATCATCAAGCAGGCGTGACCTGTGCCATCCGTTCCGCACAGCCGCATCAACATGTCGCCCGTCAAATTTTCTTGGAAACGGGTCCTTTGGCATTTTTACCGATGGCAAGCCTAAAACCAGAGCAAGATGGTCATTGGCAGTCGATTGTTTGGACGTTGCCCGATGATTATGCCGAGGAATATGCTGCACTAGATGATCAGGCTTTTTTACAGCTGTTGACACGAGAAAGTCAGCATATGTTGGGTGAAGTTTTAGAAGCAACACCACGGGCGATGTTTCCGTTGAAAGCCCGAGCTGCGCAGCAATATGTAACATCGGGGCTAGCTTTAATCGGCGATGCAGCACATGTGATCCATCCATTGGCAGGACAAGGGGTAAATATTGGCTGTTTAGATGCGGCGGTACTGTGTGATGCATTATTGCACGATTTATCGCGTGGAGTCTGGGCACATGAGCAAACCTTGCAACGTTATGAACATCGCCGTAAAGGCCAGAACGATGCCATGATGCATAGTATGTCGGCCATTGGTTGGTTAGAAACTACGGAATTCTTTCCGATTATTTGGGCGCGTAATTTTGGTTTAAAACAAGTTGAACAACGCCCCGTATTGAAAGATGCTTTTATGATGCAAGCGAATGGTTTGCAGGCGTTGAAAAATACCCGTTATGCAAATTCGTTTTAAACAGATAATTTTTAGACATCTAGTTAAATCTGATTACGAATTTGATTAAAAAAAATACGATTTTTTTGCATTAAGTACTATGCGAAAGCAATTTAGATTGATAAATTTCATCGTAATTCGAAAGCAATTCGAAATGAAGTAAATAGAAGTCATTGTGGGGAGAGAAAGATGACGGATATGAATGATTATGATGACGTAGAAGACTCAGCAGTGGATGAGGATGAAGCGAAGGCTGCTGAAAAAGGTGCATCTGACGAAGCGGAAGGTGCTTCTGATGGTGATCTTGCTGAGGCAGAAACATTAACCGTGACTGCAAAGCAAAAGCAACGTCAGGCTTTAGAGGATGAAGTGGCTGCATTTTTGGCACGTGGTGGGCGTATCACTGAAGTTCCACCAGACGAATCTGCACACGACTAATCTACCAAATAAAAAACCACTCTTGAGAGTGGTTTTTTATTTGGTAGAATATCAAAGTGTTAGTTTTATTTTGCAGTCAGTTCTAAGGCACGTTGATAAGCAACTTTTTTCTTAATCCCTGTCAAATCCGCAGCCAGTTGTGATGCAGCTTTGACTGATAAATCCTGTAAAAGACGGGTGAGAAGCTGGTCTAATTTCTCTTGTTCCATGTCTTTTTCTTGTGTTGCACCACCGACCACCAGCACAATTTCACCTTTTTGCTGATTATGGTCCGACTCAATAAACTTGACCAATTCACCCAAAGTCATTTTGCGAATAGTTTCAAAAGTTTTGGTAATTTCACGAGCAAAGCCGACGGGACGGTCTGCACCAAACACATCAGCCATATTTTTCACGCATTCCAAAATTCGATGAGGGGCCTCGTAAAAAATTAGGGTTTGTGTTTCGTCTTTCAACTTTTCGAGTTGTAATAAACGTTGTGAAGCTTTAGAGGATAAAAAGCCTTCGAAACTAAAACGATCACTCGGTAAACCTACTGTACTTAAGGCAGCAATCGCGGCGCAAGCACCAGGCACTGGAATTACACGAATGCCGTGTTCCTGAGCAGCACGAACCAGTTTGAATCCAGGATCACTAATTAAAGGGGTACCTGCATCACTAATTAACGCCATATTTTCACCTTTTAACAGGCGTTGCACTAACACATCAATTTTGTTGCTTTCATTATGGTCGTGGCAGGCGGTCAGCGGTGTTGAAATATTAAAATGCTTGAGTAATTGTGCCGATGTGCGCGTATCTTCGGCTGCAATAATGCTCACTGATTTTAGGGTCTCAATTGCACGAAAAGTCATATCATCTAAGTGCCCGATAGGGGTTGCTACAACAAATAACTGAGCACTCATGTGAAATCTCCATGCCAAAATAGAATTTAAAAAGAATGACGCGATGTAAGTGATATGGGAGTTTGAATCCGCAAACGCGTTAGAATACTTACATTCTACCTGAATCCATTGCTCAGACGCGAATTAGATTCTGTGAAGATCTTATATTCAACGCTGCGATGTAAAAAAATAGTATTTGAAACTTGGCATATTTTGAAAAAGGTAGATTGTAATGTTCTAATTGCCTGAATCAATGATATACATTTGAGATTGCATTTCAGCTTAAACTAAAATAAAAAAGGGCAAAAAGTTTGATATTCATTGCATTACAACAAGAAATAAGTGGGTTTTACTGAGTGGAAGAAAAATTGAATCTTAAAACAACATCACAAGCTTTGGGGGATTGGGCAGAACAGCAAGCCTTAATTCTTTTGCAACAACAAGGTTTTCAACTTGTGCAAAGAAACTATCATAGCCGATATGGCGAGCTAGATTTGGTTGTGCAACAAGGTGAAGAATTACTTTTGGTTGAAGTGAAGGCACGAGCTTTGACTCGTTATGCACATGCCAATGAAGTGGTATCACTTTCAAAACAGCGCAAACTCATCAAAACAGCGTTATGTTTTCTGAATGAATATCCTGAATTTCAGCAGTTCTATTGTCGATTTGATGTAATTTGTTTTGATTTTTATCAACAATTTGCAAAAACAGTACAGTATGACTTTTCAAGTTTCACTTATGATCAGCAATGGATAGAAAATGCTTTTACTTTTGATTCAGAGTTCATTAATCTTTGAAGTAACAGGAAGCATCAATGCTATAGAAAAATGAATGAAATAAGTGAGGAGTCTTGCTGAGTGTTGAATCGTATTGCAATGACAGTGCTTTGTGTCGCAGGTCTAAGTTTATCGGGCTGTGCGAGTTTTATTTCAGGTGGTACAGGGACTGCACCAGTTGGAACTGAAAGTGGGGTACGCTCATTGGGTCAGGTATTTATTGATTCCTCAATTGAACGTACAGCGAATATTAATTTATACAAATTAGATTCTCGTTTTAAACAGTCGCGTGTCAATATTGAAAGTTTTTATGGCAATGTGCTTTTGACAGGACAAGTCCCAGATCAGCATTTAAAACAATTGGCTGAAGACAATGTCCGTGCGATGAGTGACGTAAAAAATGTGCATAATTTTATTACCGTGGGTGATAAAATTGGATATAACACCATCATGCAGGATGCGTCCGCCACAGCAAATACCCGTGGCTTGATTATGAAAGCCCCTGTGGTTGCCGACAGTAAAGTTCGTGTACATACAGAAGATGGTGTGTTGTACGTGATGGGGCGTTTGAATAATGCTGAAATCAATGATTTGAACAACGTGTTACAGCAAGTGGGTAATGTAACCAAAATTGTGACATTGGTTGATAATGTCGATCAAGGACAGAAATCGATAAATTCTAGTTTTGTAAGCCCAGTCGCAAGCAATGCGCAGCCTGAAGTTCAAACGCCTGTAGCTATTGACCCAGATCAGGTAGAACCGACGAATGTTCAATAAATCCGAATATTGGATTAAACAGTTAAATGACACCATGGGTAATGCGAAAGACTTTATTCGAGACTTTCGCATCTACGATGTTGGTAGTTATGCATTAAATCAACTCACACCGCGTGAGGGATATACACTGCATGAAAATATTGCGTATGGTTTAAAGGCACGGCATCGTCTAGATTTATTCAAAACGCATAAACCACAGTTAAATCAACCTTTAATTATTTTTGTGCATGGTGGTGCTTGGACACATGGCGATAAAAGTTCATATCGCTTTGTGGGTGAAGCTTTTGCCCGTGAAGGTTATGACGTTGCAGTAATCAACTATCATCTTGCGCCACAGTACATTTTCCCGAGCTATGTAGACGATTTAACCCTTGCACTCAACTTTTTGAGTCTGCATCAGCAAAAGTTGGCTATTCGTACCGACAATGTTGTACTTATGGGACATTCTGCAGGTGCATTTAATGTGATGTCTGCGGTTTACCATCCGCAGCAGTATGAATTGCAATGTCGCGCACAAATTCGTGCCATCATCGGGGTGGCAGGCCCATATCATTTTGATTATAAGGGAGATCCGTTATGTGCCGAGGCGTTCGATCAAAGCGTCCCTTTTCAGCAAGTTATGCCTTATTACTTTGTGGCATCGAATAGCATTAAGCATTATTTGCTCATGGCTGAAAATGACCAGATTGTGGGACACAACAATACGGAAGATTTTGACCGAGTACTGAAAGAAAAAGGCAATCACAGCAAAATGATTGTAATTCCACGCACAGGACATATTACGGTGATGGGATCAGTATCGAGTTTATTCAGTCGTTATTTTGAAACTAAAGAACAAATTTTGGTTTCTATTGAGGAGGCCTTAAAGCCATAGATGTGTGTCATCGGCAGCAGGGTGACCTTGAGTCACATGCATAATCATGGCGTGTGCGATACTTCCTTTGAATGGAATTTGAGGAAGTTGGTCAAATTTGAAAAATTGGGCATCACTGATTTCTTCTTCTTGTAATTGAATATCACCCGCAGCATATTCAGCACGGAAGGCAATCATTAAATTACTTGGGAAGGGCCAAGGTTGGCTTGCTAAATATTGAATATTTTTGAGTTTTAAGCCGACTTCTTCTTCAGTTTCACGACGTACCGCATCTTCTAGCGTTTCACCAACTTCGACAAAGCCTGCAATCAAACCATACATATTGTTGGTATTCTTGGCATTTTTAGCTAAAAGAATTTCATCTTTTCCGCGTGTGATTACCGTAATAACACAAGGTTGTACCCGTGGATATTGATGATAATGGCATGCAGGGCAGACCATCGCATATTCATTCGCATGAACCTGAGTTTCATGTCCACAATGGCTACAGAATTTATGGTTGCGACGCCATTCTAATAGCTGCATGGCACGACTGGCCTGTTCAAACTCTTTAGTGGTCCATTGAGTCAACAGTTGTCGAATCGGAACCAATTGTAAACCCTTTGGGATGCTTTCATTAGTTTGTAGATCACGGGCAATAACAGTATTGCCCGTATGTAAGTGTAAATCACTTGCCAAGCGTTCAACTTTAGGCAGTTGGAGATGTTCATCAACCAGAAGTTGTTGTTGATGAAAAATATAGGCAAGTGATAATTCAGACATTAGGCAACTACTTCGGCATTAAGTTTCTGACTGCTGCTTAATGCTACATCAAACATCGAATGTAATACAGGCTGTTTATTCTTTAAATTATCAATCATCATTTCTGCACTCGCGAGAGTATCTAAAATGTAGTTGATTTCTTGTTCAGAAATACTGCTTGATGCTTCAATTTTTTGTTGCACAAATTGCGCAGCATTTTTTAATGCTTGCTGACCTTCACTGGCATTAAGGAAGAGTAAAGCACCGCTAATTTCACTGAGCTGTGTAGACAGGTTGCCTAATGCACCTAAGAATTGATCTTGAAGATACTGAATTAATGCAGCAGCAGCGTGATCAACCAATATTTTAGTTTCATTGAGTAAAGCATCATGAGCTTCATCTAGGCGATCTAGAGAAACATTCAAGTTGTTCACACGATGTTGTAAGCGATTTGAAGTATGGTGACGTTCTAATACCCCAATTGAATTCATGGCAGATAAAATACTTTTCATTAATTGCTGAGCAAAGTTTTCGTCTTTTAATACATCACTTTGATTCAATATTTCAACCTGACGTGATAAGTCTTGATATGCTTCATTCAAATTCAAGACTTTGAATATATTAGCCAATTCTTTGATTTTTGTCTGTAATTCTTGCGTTTTCTCAGGCGACATTGTTTGGTAGTTATATTCAATCTCATTGCGAATTTGTGCCATTTCAGCGGTCACTAGTTCACTAATGTTATGCATGGTATTGAAGTCTGGACCATAAAGATGACGACTAAACACTTGGAGTTGCGTATCGGTTAAGGCATCTTCTCCAATATTCAACTGCTCACGGATGTTTTGAGATATCTCATCTTCTTGGCTAATACATAAACTGAGAATATTCGATAAATCTTTCAGGCTGGCATTGAAGTTTTTGGGCGCTTGGAGAAATGCTGCAATATTACGTTCAATATCAATCAAACTGCGTAAACGTGCATCTGTGAATAGCAGATTATCAATTTGATTAAATGCTACATGAACCAGTCCCCAATATTGTTGACTTGGTAATTGGTTGGTTAAACCTGCTAAATAAGTGCCCACAATTCGAATTGCTTGCAAATCAAGTTCGGTTTCTTGCTGCTGGAGCAATTTGTTCAATGCAAGTTTATATAAGCGGTGTACATATTCTGACTTTTCGAGTGTTGGAACATGAGCCAACTGCAATGTAGGTTCAATATGGTTCAACAGTGATTCAAGATGTTGACCTTCATGGGTAAGAGGTTTGCCTAAAGCCAATTCTAAGCGGTTTAAAGTATCGAGTAGAAATTGAGGAATTTTAACTTCACGCAGGCAGATAAACTCAATGTAGCGTTTTAGCATGGTGGTGCCTTCACTGAGCGCGATCACATCTTGCGTATTGATATTTTCAGGATGTGCCATGATTTTACGCATAAGTTCCGCAGCGTATTGAGCAATTTGCCCTAAGTTTGGCATATCAATTAAGACCAGAACCTGTGCACATTGTTCAAATTGATTCAGCGCATCATCAATACCAAATGGTAGAGTATGATCCTCTGCTAAGGTGCTGACCGCAGATTCAACTAACTTGATCGAGTTATCAACCTCATTTTTTATTATCAGTAAGGCTGTAGGATCAAAATGAATAGAGGTTTGGTAAGACATTTATCTGCACCTTTCCTAATGTATTATCTGTTTATGTGTGGCTGAGTTAGAGCGTTATTTCTTGTATTCAACTATAACTGATGTCCCCAAAGTTTAAATACAAAAAATAACAGAATCTCTAGAAATTATTTTGAAAAAAAGCAAGATTTACCCTGTTTTTCCTCAATTTGTTTGACCCAAGTCTCATGTGCGGCCAATTCTTCGGCAGAGGGCAGAATAACGGCTAAGCCTGTTTCGTCAATTTGGCGTCGCCCACTTGTACCTTCCTGTTGTTCACTTTGTGATAGCGCATCGATATCAAACGACACTTGCCCACCCGTCATTGCCAAATAGACGTCTGCTAAAATTTCAGCATCGAGCAATGCGCCATGGAAAGTACGATCACGTTGTGCGATTTCGTAGCGCCGCACCAAAGCATCCAAAGAGTTCTTTTGCCCAGGATGTTTGCTTTTTGCCATCGCTAAAGTATCTGTGACTTCACAGACTTCGGAAAGTGCCCCATGACCTGTACGCTTAAACTCCATATTTAAGAAGTTCATATCGAAGGTCGCGTTATGCGCAATAATCTCGGCGCCTTTTAAGTAGTCAAATAAGATATCTGCAATTTCTGCATATTTGGGCTTATCTTTTAAAAAATCATCGGTAATGCCGTGGACATTGACGGAGTCCCCGACTTCCTTCTCAGGATTGATATAAATATGAATGGAACTGCCCGTGAGTTTGCGATTGATCATCTCAATTGCGCCAACTTCAATAATGCGATCGCTGTCCTGAAAGTAAAAACCTGTGGTTTCTGTATCTAGAATTAATTGACGTGGACCAAAGGCTTCGACAGTTGCAGGGGTAATTACAATATGTGGATGAGAACTGGTCGTTGTCGCTGTTGTAGAAGTCTGAGCCACTAGAGGAGCTTCCACATGAATTATGGTCTCCGTGATTTCTTCAATGATTTCAGGTTCAGCCAATTCGGTTTCTTCAACTGCGAAATCTAGTCCGAAAGGGTCGTCAAACAACCAGTCGGACTCAGCTTTTTTTTTATCTTCCGTTGGACTTGCGGTCACTACGACTTGTGTTTTAGCTGCTTGGTCAGCGCCTAAATTTGCCAGTTGATCCGCCATTTCATTGCCTGGATGACCTGCATGACCTTTAATCCAGTTCCATTCGATGTCACGACCTTGGCAAACGCTATCGAGTTTTTGCCATAAATCTGGATTTTTGACATCTTTCCAGTTTTTCTTTTTCCAACCATGAATCCATTCAGTTATGCCTTGTTTAACATAGTTGGAGTCAGTCCAGATAATTAACTTGGCTGATTTTGGACAAGCGAGTACGCCTTCAATTGCCGCGGTCAATTCCATGCGGTTGTTGGTGGTCTGTGTTTCTCCACCAAAAATTTTGCGTTCTTCGGTTGCTGTAACGATATAGGCTCCCCAACCTCCGAGTGCGCCATCCTTACCATTTCCACGACAAGCGCCATCGACATAGAGCGTAATTGTTTCAGACATAAAGGGTCATCCAGCCAGCAAAGAAAGTTAACAGAAGCAAATTCAATTTTATATTGTATAACGCATTTGTGCTTTGGAAGTGTATTACATGGTTAATTTTTAATTTCTTGTAACATTTATCATGGAATCGCGCTAAATTATTGCCTTGAGTCTCTGTCATGCTCCACTACAATGGCAGTGCTAAAAAATAAATTTTATACGAGTTGTTTGGATTTTTTTATGTATAAACCAACCACGTTCTTGTGGCAGCCCTCGGTTCCGACATTATTTAAGATTACTATATTGGGCTCTGCACTCGCTGCATTAGGATTAACCACAGGTTGTGCATCGAGCCAAAGTGCGACCAAGGCTGCCGCATCAAAACAGGTTGGCTCAAATTATTTAGATGCAAATAGTTTAGATTCTTTGGAAGATCTTTTATCTGCAACCGATATGCGTGCTGTAGAAGGGGATCGTTTACTTATTTTAAAACATGGTGATGTGTGGAAGCGCATGACTGTCGGTTTTAAAATGGATCTTAATCACTGGGATTCACGCATTGAAGCCCAGCGCAGTTGGTTCGTCTCTCGACAGCCTTATATTGAGCGTTTAAGTGCGCGCGCCTCACGTTATCTTTACCATACAGTAAAAGAAGCCGAGCGTCGTGGCTTACCGACTGAACTCGCACTATTACCAATTATTGAAAGTTCTTATGACCCTGCTGCAACCAGTAGTGCGGCAGCAGCAGGACTTTGGCAGTTCATTCCAAGTACGGGACGTATTTACGGGCTTAAACAGTCAGGTATGTATGATGGTCGTCGTGATGTAGTTGAATCTACCCGTGCAGCTTATGAATTCTTAGGTAGTTTGTATAACCAGTTCGGTTCTTGGGAATTGGCTTTGGCAGCGTATAATGCAGGTCCAGGTCGTATTCAACAGGCAATTAACCGTAACCGTGAGGCTGGTTTACCTACCGATTATTGGTCTTTACGTTTACCGCAAGAAACCATGAACTATGTGCCGCGTTTCTTGGCAGTTGCGCAAATTGTTAAAAATCCGAATGCTTATGGTGTGACATTACCACCGATTGCTAACCGACCACACTTTAGAGAAATTAGTGTAGGGCCAGCGAACTTAAATGATATTGCTGCGGTTACAGGTTTAAGTCGGGCGGAACTGTATGCGCTCAATCCAGGTCATCGTGGTGATCAGATTGATACGAGCAGCCCAATGCGTATTTTGATCCCTGCGGATATTAGTCCGTCGATTGATGCCAAGTTATCTAAATTGCAATCAAGTTCAGGTGGTCTATGGGCGAGTGCTGCACCAATGACCAATAGTTCGACTGCAACGGTGATCACACCAAGTAAAGCGACTCCACCTGCTTTGGTTGCAAGTAATAACCCAAAAACCACAGATACTAAGACCACTACTTCAGTGACAACGAACACAGGGCGTCCTTTATCGACTACACCACGTGGTGCCGATGCATTGGCTGCTTTCGCTTCGAGTACAATTGTACCGAGCGCGCCACGTATTCCTGTTGCAGTCACACCAGCCAAAGATGTGAAGCCTGTAAGTGTTGAACCGCCAATTTCTGCCGCGGAACGTGAGCAAATTATGGCGGCAGTTCAAGCTGAGGATGTCCGTAAAACCGTCGATCAGGTCTTGCAACCTGTAGCAACCAAAGCTGAACAAGAACAAGTGGTTGCAGAGATCAAACAGATTGCACCGCAAGGAACAGAAATTGTCGATCCTTATGATGGCAAGATTAAACTGACCGCAATTCAGACCAGTCAATCTGTAGCAGAGCAACAAGGTAAAGAGTTAACCAAAGGTTTTGCTTATCCAAAATCAGTAACAGACAATACCAAGTTAGACTCTGAAGAAGCTCAACTGAATAAAGACAAGAACTATGTGAAAACAGCATCTGAAGTGGTCGTAGTACCACCTAAAGGGAAACGTACCACTTATACAGTTCTGCCAGGTGATACCTTAGCAACGATTGCATTGAAAAACGGGGTGAACTGGCGTGACGTTGCCAAATGGAATCAGATTGATCCAAATGCGATGTTATATGTGGGCACCAGTATTTATTTATACGATGCTAAACCTGTTGCACAAGATCGCACTTCTAATAGCGCGAATAGCAAACCAGACAGTTATGTGGTGCAGGCCAATGATAATTTGACCAGCGTCGCAAACCAGTTCGGTTTATCTGTGAAGCAGTTGGCTGACTATAATGATTTGACCGTGACCAGTGGTCTGTTTGTGGGGCAGAAATTGTCATTAAAAGACAGTGGATTAACCACAGCGAAAAAGTCGACTGAAAAAACGACGACAAAGAGCACTATTAAAACTAAATCTTACGTAGTGAAACGTGGTGAGTATTTAAAACTGATTGCTGACCGTTATGCTTTGTCTAATCAAGAGTTGGCAGAATTGACACCTGGCTTAAATGCAGGTAGCAATTTAATGGTTGGACAAAAAATCAATGTTCCGATCAATACCGTAAATCAGGATGCAACGACATCGGCAAAAAATATCGTGGCTAAAGTAGACAGTCCAAATGTGGATACTCACATTAAAACCGAAACCTATAAAGTTCAGCGTGGCGATACTTTATACAGCATTGCATCTCAGTCGAAAATTTCGCTCAGTGATTTGGCTGAATTGAATAAGATTTCAACCAACAGTGGTGTTTATGTTGGACAAACTATTAAAGTACCAGCAGGTTCTACTGTGCCAGAAAGTTATGTGGTGCAGTCAGGAGATAGTTTGTCCGCTATTGCCAGTAAATACAATTTAAACCAAGCCAATTTAGCGACCTTAAATGGCTTGAGTCGTAATGCCAATGTTCGTGTTGGACAGCGATTAAAACTCACAGGGGAAGTTCCTGAGATTGAACAGCCAGCTGAGAGTTCGGTTACTACAAAAGACCTTCATGTGGTGAAATCGGGTGAGACCTTAAGCAGCATAGCCAAGAAATATCACTTGCAGTTAAGTTATTTGGCAGCGCTAAATGACTTGTCAACCAATGCTTCGGTTCGTGTTGGACAACGTTTAAAAATTGAAGGTGATTTGCCGAGTAAGACCACGACCAAAGCTGATGCAACTGTGAAAAAGAGCAGTGCAAGCAGTAAAGATACTGAAAAATATACAGTAAAATCGGGTGAATCATTAAATTCAATTGCGAGTCGTACGGGTATTTCAGTTGCTGAATTGGCAAGTCTAAATGATATGAGTTCGCGTACTGGTTTACAGGTTGGTCAAACCATTCTAATTCCTAAAACGGTGAAAGAATATAAAGTGAAATCAGGTGATAATCTGATTCGCTTGGCTGCACGTTATGGTGTTGAGGCGAGTGCTTTGGCTGAAATGAATGATTTGAAGCCATCGGCACAATTAAAAATTGGTGATGTGATTAAAGTTCCGAATCTTTAATTCGTTAATCTAAGATGTCAGATGTTCGTTTAACGAGCCAAAAAGTTGCCATACTATTGCTATGTTTAAGCAGTAGTATGGTGACGCAGCAGGTGTGGTCGGCTTTGCAGACTACGCCGTATATTGCTGTACATAGTCAGCCCCAATATACCAAACTGAGGGCAATGCCTTATGCTAACCCTCAGGCCCCAAAAGGCGGATATATCAGCACTGCAGCAACGGGTACTTTTGATAATCTCAACAGTATGAATGGCAAAGGTAGTGCAACAGAAGGTGTCAATTATTTATTCGATACGTTGATGGATAATTCCTTAGATGAATCTGGGGTGATGTATCCGTTATTGGCAGATCAAGTCACGTTTGACCCCGTAAATCCACAATTTATTATTTTTCATTTGAATCCTCGGGCACGTTTTAGCAATGGAACACCTGTGACGGCAGAGGATGTTAAATTCAGTTTTGATGCATATCAAACCAAAGCCAACTTGGGCTTACAGATGTATTTGTCGAATTTGGCGAAAACAGAAGTCTTGTCCAAATCACAAGTTAAATTTATTTTTAAGTCGAGCAAAAACAAGGAAATGCCACTGATTGTGGCGAGTTTACCCATTTATTCCAAATTAGATTGGAAAAATAAGGATTTCACCCGAATTACGCTACAGCCGATTTTGGGTTCTGGTCCTTATTTAATTGAACGCATTGACGCAGGGCGCAGTATTACTTATAAGCGCAATCCGAATTATTGGGCAAAAGATTTAATGGTCAATCGTGGTCGTTATAATTTTGATCGGCTGAAATATGTCTATTACCGTAATAATGATATTGCCTTTGAAGGTTTTAAGTCGGGACAGTACACTTTACATGAAGAAAAGAAGACCAAGACATGGGTCACGGGCTATCAATTTCCCGCTGTAACAGCAGGATTGGTCAAGCGATATAGTCATCGTTTAGCCCGACCCGTGGTCAATCAGAGTTTGGTCTTGAATACGCGGAAAGATCCATTTAATGATATTTATTTTCGTCAGGCATTGAGTTATGCCTACGATTTTGAATGGTTGAATAAAGCATTGTTCTATGGACAATATCAGCGTTTGCAAAGCCATTTTCAGAACAGCGAATTGGCAGCAACGGGACAACCGAGTGCTGCTGAGTTAAAATTATTACAACCTTATTTACCCAAGTTACATCCTGTGCAACGACAAGGTGTACTCTCCAATTGGCAGTATCCCAAATCGGATGCAGGTGGATTCAATCGCCCGAATTTACTCCAAGCACGTACTATTTTGCTGAAGGCGGGTTATCAATATCGACAAGGTCAGTTGTATGGTAAAAATGGACGGGCGATCCAGTTTGAAGTTTTGCTCTATCAAGAAGGTGCACAGCGTACGATTATGCCGTGGGTTCGAAACCTAAAAAAATTAGGTATCAATGTGAAACTGCGTCAGGTTGATGTCTCGCAATATATGGAACGGATGCGTCGTTACGAATTTGATGTGACCACTTTGGAAATGCCACAATCGCTTTCCCCTAGTAGCGAACAAGCACAAATGTGGAGCAGTAGTGCTGCACGTGAGTTTGGTAACTATAATTATGCGGGCATACAAAATGCCGCTATCGATGCTGCTGTTCAGCAGGTGATTCAAGCACCAAATCGGGAACAATTAATTCTACGTACCCGAGTTTTGGATCGCTTGTTGCGGGCAGGTTACTATCAAATCCTAACCTATGGTAAAAATGACAATTGGTATGCCTATTGGAATATGTATCACCAACCTAAAGTGAAGCCAAAATTATCTTTAGGCTTAGACTACTGGTGGAGTGATCCTGTGCAAGCCAAAAAAGTCAGTCAATTTCTCGGTAAGTAAGGCGAGAAATATGCCCGTCTTGAAAGATGTAACCAGATCGGGAAGGCAAATTATACAGAAGATAAGGATAAGCAATTGGGTACGTATATTCTAAAAAGGTTATTCCTGATAATTCCAACCTTATTTTTTATTCTGTGCATTAATTTTGCCGTGATTCAGATTGCCCCAGGCGGACCTGTAGAGCGTGCCATTCAGCAAGCAGAGTCTTTTCAGCGCTTGCAAGCCGCAAAAGCAGGTATCTCTACAGAAAACAGTAATTATCAGGGTGCGAAAGGGCTAAGTCATGAGATGCTTCGCCAGATTGAAGCCCAGTATGGTTTTGATCAGCCTGCGTATATACGTTTTGCCGTGATGCTTAAGAATTATGTCACTTTGGATTTTGGCGTGAGTTTTTTTAAAGATAAACCAGTGACACAATTAATTTGGGAAAAAATGCCTGTCTCTGTTTCACTCGGGTTGTGGAGCAGTTTGCTGATTTATTCTATTGCGATTCCCTTAGGAATTAAAAAAGCCAAGCAACATGGTTTATGGTTTGATAAAACCACCTCGCTTATTTTAGCCGTTGGCTATGCTGTTCCTGCTTTTGTTTTTGCTATTTTGTTGATTGTATTCTTTGCTGGTGGCAGCTATTTTCAATGGTTCCCGTTACAAGGTTTAGTCTCGGATAATTTTCAACAATTGAGTTTGCTGGGCAAAATTCAAGACTATTTCTGGCACTTAAGCTTGCCATTATTGGCGATGGTTTTGGGTGGTTTTGCCAGTTTAAGTTATTTGACCAAATATTCTTTTTTAGAAGAACTAAACAAACCTTATGTTTGGGCAGCTCGTGCCAAAGGCTTGAGTGAATCCCGTGTTCAGTATGGGCATATATTTCGAAATGCTGTATTGGTGATTATGGCGGGTTTACCTGAAGCATTGGTCAGTATTTTCTTTGTCGGCAATTTATTTATCGAGATTGTATTTAACCTTGATGGTTTGGGTTTGTTGGGATTTGAAGCCATTATTCAGCGCGATTATCCCGTCATCTTCGGGACGTTATTTATTTTTACCTTATTGGGCTTAATTCTGCGTTTAATTTGTGATGTGCTCTATCAATGGGTTGACCCACGAATTGATTTTGAATCGCGAGGAAAACACTAATGTCTCCTATGATTCAAACACGTCTACAACGTTTTCGACAAAACCGTTTGGGTTTTTTTTGCTTAATTTTATTTAGCCTGATTTTTGTGGTGTCCTTAGCTGCAAATTTAATTGCTAATGAAAAACCTTTATTGGTCAAATATCAGCAGTCTTTTTATTTTCCTGTATTTAAGAGCTATCCCGAAACCACATTTGGCGGGGTATTTGAAACAGAAGCTGATTATAAAGATCCTGTAGTACAGCAATTGATTGCTGATCAGGGCTGGGTGGTATGGCCCGTGATTCGGTACGCAGCACAAACGCCAAATTTAGATTTAGCTGTTCCTGTTCCGTCTGAACCGTCGACGCAAAATTGGTTAGGGACGGATGATCAAGGCCGAGATGTGCTCGCCAGAATTTTATACGCCTTGCGTGTTTCACTATTGTTTGGTTTTACTGTAACGCTATTTTCAGCGGTGATTGGCATCTTTATTGGAGCAGTACAAGGTTATTATGGTGGTTGGGTCGACTTAATTGGTCAAAGGATATTAGAAGTCTGGGGTGGTTTGCCCATGCTGTTTATGGTGATGATTTTAGTCAGTATCTTCACGCCGAGTGTGTATTGGCTATTTTTGATCATGTTGTTCTTTGGTTGGACCACGTTGGTGAATTTAGTTCGGACGGAGTTTTTACGTGCGCGAAATTTTGATTATGTTCGAGCTGCCCGTGCGCTAGGGATTTCTGATACTCGTATTATAGTTCGGCATATTTTACCGAATGTCATCAGTTCCAGTTTGTCACAGCTCCCTTTTATGTTAACTGCCAATATTACTGCTTTAGCTGCTTTGGACTTTTTGGGGCTTGGATTACCTGCTGATACTGCCTCCTTAGGGGAACTTTTGTTACAGGGTAAAAATAATTTAAATGCGCCGTGGTTGGCTTTATCAGGTTTCTTCACCTTGGCAATTGTCTTGTCACTTTTGATTTATATTGGGGAGGCTGCACGAGATGCATTCGATCCACGACAATAACCATGCAACAGGCGTGATTTTAGATGTCCAGAAATTGCATATTCAACACGAACAAACGACATTACTGGACAATTTATCCTTTCAACTGCATAGGGGTAAAACATTGGCTCTGGTGGGGGAGAGTGGTTCGGGTAAAACGATCAGTTGTTTAGCGCTACTAGGTTTATTGCCCTCAAGTTTGCTCAGATCAGGCAGAGTCAATTATGCTGATATTGATTTACTCAAACTTTCTGCCCAGCAATTACAGTCTATTCGTGGTCATAAAATTGCCCTAATTTTCCAAGACCCAATGGCAGCATTGAATCCATTACATCAGGTTGAAAAAATTGTTGGAGAAACCTTAATTCTACAAGGCTTATCTAAACAAGTTGTCCGTCAGCGGGTGATACAGTTATTAAATGATGTTGGATTAACTCAAACAGAAGCTCTGCTAAAGCGTTATCCTCATCAGCTTTCGGGCGGTCAGCGGCAGCGTGTGATGATTGCAGCTGCCTTAGCGTTAGACCCTGAAATTTTAATTGCAGATGAACCGACAACTGCTTTGGATGTGACCCTGCAAATACAGATTCTAGATTTAATTAAGACGCTGCAACAGCAGCGCAAGATGTCACTGATTCTGATTAGCCATGACTTGAATTTGGTTCGCCAATATGCGGATGATGTGATTGTGATGAATCAGGGGCGTGTCGAGCAACAGGGTGCTACCGAGCAGGTCTTTCAACATCCTGCAACATCCTATACTCGTGAATTAATGAACCATGATTTTGGGGAAGCACTCGCACCTTCTGTGACTCCAACAGTCCTGCAACTAGAACAGTTATTGGTACAGTATCCAATTAAACAGGGGTGGCTGAATCGTGTGAAGGGTCAGCAGATTGCAGTTGAAATTCCTCATCTAACCTTAATGCAAGGAGAATGTATTGGTATTGTGGGGGAAAGTGGGTCGGGTAAAAGTTCTTTGGCCTTAGCTATTGTGCGTTTGGTTCAGAGTCAAGGACAGATTCTGTTTCAACAGCAGAATTTAAATGCCCTGAATCAAAAACAATTACGTCCGCTTCGTGCCAATTTCCAGATTGTTTTTCAAGATCCTTTTAGCAGCTTAAACCCACGTTTAACCGTACAACAGATTATTGCTGAAGGATTGACGCTCGGTTATCAACATGAAAATCATATTGAAGCGAAAGTGAGTCAGGCTCTATTGGATGTTGAGTTGGATGCTAGTTTCAAACATCGTTATCCTCATGAACTATCAGGTGGTCAGCGTCAGCGGGTGGCTTTGGCGCGAGCGTTGGTGTTAAAACCACAGTTGATTATTTTAGATGAGCCGACATCTTCTTTAGACCGTACGACACAACGGGCTATTGTGCAGTTATTGCGCCGTTTACAGCAGCAGTATCAACTGAGTTATTTATTGATTAGCCATGACCTCCATGTGGTACGTGCGATTAGTCAAAAAGTTTTGGTATTACGCGCGTCGCAAGTGATTGAAATGCAGACCACGGAAGCATTGTTTGCTTATCCCTTACACCTGTATACCCAGCAACTGATCCAAGCCAGTCAATATCATTCAATTGACAAAGTTGACAAAATAAATTGTCAGAAATGACTTGACCTCAGTAACAAACCGATTAGAGTAAAACATCTAAATAAAAAAATGAGGAAGTTCCCATGAGTCATATTGCAGCGCCTTTGCAAATCCGAAATACAACCTTTAAAAACCGTATTATTAAAGGGGCAATGAGTGAGGCTTTAGCCAACCATGCGGGACAACCGAATCGATTACATTTAGGTTTATACGAAGCTTGGGCAAAAGGGGGCTTGGGCTGTGCCATTACGGGTAATGTCATGGTGGATTTTCGTGCCAAGAATGAGCCCGGTGTTGTAGTCGTTGAATCTGAACGTGACATGGCTGAACTGAGTCAGTGGGCGGCTTTAGGTAAGCAATATGGGATGGTGCAGTTGGTACAGTTGTCCCATCCAGGGCGACAATGCCCGAAAGGTCTAAATAAAGAAACCGTAGCACCTTCGGCAGTGCCGTTTAGTCCAATGCTTGCCACCACTTTTGGTACACCACGTGAACTTCGTGAAGATGAAATTTTAGACATTATTCAACGTTTTGCCCGTGCAGCGCAGATTTGTGAAAAAGCGGGATTTGAAGGTGTGCAACTGCATGGTGCGCATGGTTATCTGATTAGTCAGTTTCTCTCGCCCTTGACCAACAAACGTCAAGATCAATGGGGCGGTAGCATTGAAAATCGCATGCGCTTTTTGCTAGAAATTTACCAAGCCGTTCGGGCAGCGACATCAGATAACTTTATTATTTCGGTTAAACTGAATTCTGCTGATTTCCAACGTGGTGGCATCACTGAAGAAGATGTGATTGCTGTGTTTAAAGCGATTGATGCAGCAGGTATTGACCTGATTGAAATTTCGGGCGGTACCTATGAAGCACCTGCCATGGCAGGAGCAAAAGAAGATAAACGTAAAGCCAGCACCATCGCTCGCGAAGCCTATTTCCTCGACTTTGCTGAAAAAATCCGTCAACAAGTCAGTTGTCACTTGATGGTGACAGGTGGCTTCCGTACAGCACAAGGCATGAATGCTGCACTTGACAGTGGTGCCTGTGATTTTATCGGGATTGCACGTCCATTTGCCGTAGAAACCGATTTGACCGAACGTTTATTGGTTGGGCAAGATGTCCGTTACGCGGTGGATAAGATTAAAACAGGTATTCCAATAGTGGATAAAATGGCCATTATGGAAATTATTTGGTATGCCGCTCAATTTAAGACCATTGCGCAGGGTAAACAGCCAAATCCGAAACTTTCTCCGCTTAAAGTGTTCTTCCATTATGTGAAGGGGAATTTAAAAGCCGTGATTCAAGGGCAAATCAACTCCCGCAAAAGTGCTTAATATTAGTTAGCTACGGCCCAATACTGTTTGAAGATTGGGGCAGACCATTGACCTTTTGACAAAGCCCGTTGAAAGGCGGGTCTGTCTTCAATCTGTTGTAAATAGGCATTGATCGCAGGGTAGCGCATATAACGGTCATTTAGATGGGTGCAGGCGTGTAATGGAAACCAGAGCAAGATATCTGCAATAGTCAATTGAGCGCCTGCCACCCACGGTTGTGTGGTGAGATGCAGATTGATCATTTGCATTTGTTGTTGCAGTAGGGGATTTAAATAGCCTTGATTAAATCCATATTGAATGGCTCGTGGAATAAAACGAATAAGCCAAGGTGTTCGGATCGCCAATTGGGAAAAGATCTGTTTTAATGCCAAATTTGGCATAAATGTGGCTTCAGCGAAGTTTTTCCAATAGTAGTAATCTACTAAGGCAGAACCGTCTAAATTTGTTGTACCTAAACTTTGCTGGCGAGCACTGAACCATTCGGCAATAGCGCTGGTTTCAGATAAGAAAAAAGTATGTTCAAGTTCTGTTATTTTGACTGTTGGAAATTTTGCTAAAGGATGTGCTTGCTGTAATTGATGCGTATTGGCATCGTCTAGTGTGTCGCAAACCAGAATGTCATAATCGAGACCAAGTTCTTCGAAAAGCCAGACAATACGTTGCGAACGTGAAGTAGGTTTATGATAAAGTTGAATCTGCATTTTGTTGTTTCAATTGCCTTTTATTCAATATGTTTTTTATTTTGCTCAAACAGAGCATAACTCAAAATATAGACATAAAAAAACCTGAGTCATTATGCTCAGGTTTTTTTAAGAGATAAACATCTCTGAATTTGGCGTCCCTACGGGGATTCGAACCCCGGTTACCGCCGTGAAAGGGCGATGTCCTAGGCCTCTAGACGATAGGGACTTAATGAGGCAGGTACTTCTGAAAACTAAACCATAAATTAGATGGCGTCCCTACGGGGATTCGAACCCCGGTTACCGCCGTGAAAGGGCGATGTCCTAGGCCTCTAGACGATAGGGACGTTTCAGAGGTGGGCGTATATTAGGGTGAATATAGGGGGGTGTCAAACATTTTTTTGAAGATAATTATTAAAAAAAGGTTTGAGTGGGTAAAAAGAATACAAAATGTGGAAATACAATTTAGATTGTTTATTTTCCGAGCTTTAATGCATCCACAATGCTTTTGATAACAGCTGGATGTGCTAAATAACCTGTAATTTGATGAGGCTTATCTACAAGTGTTGTGATTGCTTGATTAATGATCGGTGGTTCAAAATTGAAAGGTGCTTCAGATAAGGGGAAGGCGGTCAGGAAATCATCAGGAGAATAAAAATTAAACCAATCACCATGGAGTTGAGGTGGCCGAGCAATCGGTAAGGTAAGTTTTTCTTGGATCACCTTAAAGGCAAGCGGTGAACCGAGAGTAATAAAACGATGTACTCTAAAATGGTTAAATTGATGTAATAAGTTATAGGCAATCACTGTACCCAATGAATGTGCCACAATAATATGATCTTTGCTTGGATGAAGATGGGACATAATTCTGTGGTGAACTTCATGCATAAAATCAGAATTTGACAAGTATAAGTAGGTCTCGATGAGAAATTTATGCATGAGTGTTTCATGGAGTTTAGGGTAATGATTGAGGAACATGATCAATTCTTTGAATGCATGATCTTTGGTGAGGGCTGTAATGACAGATAAACGTTGAGTAAGTGACTCCGATTGTTCTGGATTAAAACAAGGCAAAGGGGTAATACATGGACTATGCTCTTCAATAATTGACGTGTTATGCCAAAGATGAAAAGGAAAATGTAAATGCGACAGTGATTTAGGAAGCATTGTATTTAAATCTAAACTGTTATTGAGTTGGTGTTTAGTGAGTAAATCGCCATAAAAAGGGAGTTTGATATCTAGTGATTTAAGTTCGATATTTTGCTCGGCATGACTCAAGCCAGTTTTAAACAAATTTAACCAATGCTGTTTTAAAGTCTCTTCATCATAATGTTGTTGATTCATACCATGAATAAAAATAATTTTCATACAGGGTCAGGCTTTTTGTAGAGAACATTATTTATATTTAGCTTAAAAAAAAGAATGGTCTTTGACCACTCTTTTTATGTGTTAGTTTTGCTTTCGATAAAACACGTAATAGCTGAGATAACACAAGGCAATAAAGATTAAACAGCCGATAAAGCCCGCTAACATTTCAGGATCTGCTGCCATACTGATGCCAGTAATAAAACAGAATACAAAGCCTAAAATCGGCACAATTGGAAATAATGGCGCTGCAAAGCCCAATTCTTTCGCTGTATGACCTTGTTTATACCATTGGCGACGGAAATTGAACTGACTTAAGCAGATGCTCATCCACACCACGACCATCGTAAATGCGGCTACACCCAGCAGGTTTTTGAAAATGGTTTCAGGCGCAAATTGTTCAGACAGCAAGCCTGGAATTGCACCGAACATAGTGACAATAATGGCAACAAAAGGAATGCCTTTGTGATTCACCTTTGAGAATACTGCGGGTAATTGTTTCTTGTCAGATAAAGCCCACATCATACGGGAAGCGGCATATAAGCCTGAATTCGCAGCTGATAGAAGTGCGGTAATAATCACAAAGCGAATAATGTCTTCTGCATGGGGAATACCAATATAGTTAAACACGGTCACAAAGGGGCTGCTGCTTACGCCATTACCACCTAGGCCCGCCATTTGATGTGGAAGCAGCGCACTAATGACTACAATCGTACCAACAAAGAAGATTAATAAGCGCCAAATGGCTGCATTGATTGCTTTAGGCACATTTTTCGCTGGGTCTTGGGTTTCACCCGCAGCAACACCAATAAGTTCTGTCCCAGAGAAGGCAAAATTCACAATCAACATGGTTGCAAAAATAGGGAAGAAACCTTGAGGGAACCATCCTTCTGCGGTCAAGTTACTAAATAAAGGTGCAGAGCTATAACCATGAAAAGATAGCACGCCAAAAATGGCCAATAGACCTAAAATAATGAAGCTGATGACAGTAACGACTTTGACTAGAGATAGCCAAAACTCTGATTCAGCAAATAATCGGGTTGAACTCATGTTTAAGCCAAAAATAATGGCAGCAAAGATGAGCGTCCAAATCCAGACGGAGATGTGAGGAAACCATTCTTGCATCAGCAAAGCGGCAGCAGTGAATTCTGTGCCGAGTGTTGCTGTCCATGTTAGCCAATATAACCATGTAATCGTGTAGCCTGTCCCTGGACCAATATACTTTTGTGCATAAGCGCCGAAAGAACCCGATACAGGCATATGTACCGCGAGTTCTCCCAGACATAGCATCACCATATAGGCAATAATTCCACCTAAAATATAAGCGATGATGGCACCTACAGGCCCCGTTTGTGCAATGACTTCACCCGACCCTAAAAATAGGCCAGTCCCGATTGCACCACCAAGTGAAATCATGACCAGATGTCGAGTACTCATAGCGCGTTTTAAAGGCGCAGAATTGCCCTGATGCATAGCATCATTCGGAGATTGAGATGACTGCATAAGAGAGAGAAAAAATAGAATAATGAAGCGCGCTATTGTAGTGCAAAACTACAAATCTGCAATCGAATAATAATGAATTGTGAGTTTTGAATGATCGTATAAACGATAAGATGGCGTCCCTACGGGGATTCGAACCCCGGTTACCGCCGTGAAAGGGCGATGTCCTAGGCCTCTAGACGATAGGGACGTTGCGAGGTGATGCGTATATTATGTATTTTTTTCTTTACTGTCAAATAAGTTATTACAATATTTCGAAAATAAGGGTTTGTTTGTGTAAAAAATGTCTCACTTACAGGATATAACGCAATTTTTTACGTTTCTACAGACCCGATATCTCGATTTTTTTTTGTTGGTAAGGGTAAAGCTTTATTCATTCAATAGCCAAGAGATGAAGGGTTTGATCAAGCTAAGAGACTAAGTTGAATGAGATTTCATATGGTTAATCCTAAGGAAACTGAAATTTCAACAGACTTGAATTATTGATAAATGAAAAGCCTAAGCAAATTTAATGTTCTGGCGTTTGATATGGATCGTGTGCTTTTTCTGATGGTGTGGCATTAGCTGCGGATGGTGCAGATTTCTGTTCTTTATTGGCAATATAAAGATAAACAGCAGAAGGGGAAAGAATGAGTAAAACCAGTAATATTTTCTTTAACATAAGTTTAGGGTGAAAAATAAAACACAAGAGTATAAATGATTCTAAAAATAGAATTCGATGAAATTTTTTAAAAAGATTTGTGAGAGCAAATAGATGGCGTCCCTACGGGGATTCGAACCCCGGTTACCGCCGTGAAAGGGCGATGTCCTAGGCCTCTAGACGATAGGGACGTTTAGAAGATGGCGGTATCTTATTGATCCGCCACCAAAGTGTCAAGTAGGTGAGGAGAGAGTTTGTTTAAAATATAGCAAAACAGTTCAGCAGTCTTTTTTGTATCGTACAAAGCCGAGTGTGCTTCTTTACCATCAAACTCAATTCCAGCTTGTATGCATGACTTGGCAAGTACTGTCTGACCAAAAGTAATTGCACTTAAGGTCACCGTATCAAATACAGAGAAGCTGTGAAATGGATTTTGATTTTTAGTGCCAGTACGCGCGATCGCAGCCTGAACAAAACCTAAATCAAAGTGCGCATTGTGGCCGACCAAAATCGCGTGGGTGCAATTTTGTTGACGGCGTACGTCATTCACTGCTTTGAAAATACGTTTTAGTGCCGATTTTTCATCTTCAGCCATCGCAACACGCATAGGATTAAATGGATCAATTCCAATAAAATCCAACGAACGGCGGTCCAGATTTGCGCCTTCAAATGGATTAATATGTGCATGATGGGCTTCACCTGGAACGAATTTGCCTTCTGCATCATAAATAATTGGAATCGCGGCTATTTCTAGCAGCGCGTCAGTTTGTGAGTTAAAACCTGCAGTCTCGACATCGACCACCACAGGTAAAAATCCACGGAAACGCTGACCAATTACTGGTAGAGTTTCATTTGTCACACTTTTCTCCATTGGATGGTTTTACCAGCATAAAGCGGGATAATCTTGTCACCATCTAAATAATCAAAACTTTCAGGAATGACTTGTTCTTCTTTGACTAACGTAATGGTTTCAGTATTACGTGGAAGACCATAGAAGTCTGCACCAAAGTGGCTAGCAAAGCCTTCTAGACGTTCGAGTTTATTAACTTGGTCAAAGGCTTGAGCATATAGTTCAATTGCCGTTGGTGCGCTATAGCAACCTGCACAACCACAAGCATTCTCTTTGGCATTTTTAGAATGAGGTGCACTATCTGTACCTAAGAAGAACTTAGGATTACCACTGGTTGCCACTTCCAACAAGGTTTGTTGGTGTGTTTGGCGTTTTAAAATTGGTAAGCAGTAGAAGTGAGGTTTAATCCCGCCCACCAACATGTCATTGCGATTAAACAATAAATGTTGAGGGGTAATCGTGGCAGCCACATTACGGTCTTGTTCTAGCACAAAATGTGCAGCTTCACTGGTGGTAATGTGTTCAAGTACCAGTTTTAACTGCGGGAACTGCTTTAATAATGGTGCTAAAACTTCATCTAAGAAGCGTTTTTCACGGTCAAAAATATCGACATGGTTATGGGTAACTTCACCATGTAACAGTAATGGCACTTGATGTTCTTCAAGTTGCTCAATCACTGCATAGACTTTACGAATATCGCTTACGCCATTGTCCGAGTTGGTGGTTGCACCCGCTGGATAAAGTTTGATGGCATTTACAAATTCAGAATCTTTGATTTTTTTGACTTCGCTTGCAGGAGTGCTATCCGTAAAATACAACACCATACGCGGGTCAAATGCATTGCCTTCAGGCACATGAGCCATAATTCGCTCACGATAAGCAAGCGCCTCTTCCACAGTTTTCACAGGTGGAACAAGATTTGGCATACAAATCGCACGCTTAAATTGGGCTGCTAAATCTGGAACTGTGCGTTTCAGGGCGAGGCCGTCACGTAAGTGGGCATGCCAATCGTCTGGCTGCAAAAGAGTAATCGTATTCAAGGCGATTTCGGACTAAAAAATAAAACAGATGATAATCTATATCACTCAGTAATGCTAAGCTGATTTACGTATAAATGGCTTAATTCTGGTAAATACAAAAAGCTTTTTATTGTTTTTTTGTGATTGTGGAATATAAGCAGTGCTTTGATTGAAGCTATTTCATCTGTGAAGTATCAAGATATGTAAGATGAGCTTGATAAAGAAAAAACCGCCAATTTAAGGCGGTTTTTTTCTTTAGCTATTGAGCAATTGAAAACTTAGTTTTTGTCTTTCAATTGTGGCACTGCAGAACCAGTACCTACAGCCAACAAACCAGAGTTGGTATAAATACCGAGTTTTGCACGTGTATCTGTAATATCAAGGTTACGCATAGTAAGCTGACCAATACGATCCATCGGCGTAAACATTGAATCACCTTTCTCCATGGTTAAACGCTCAGCTTCATAAGTGAGGTTAGGAGATTCAGTATTCATGATGGTGTAGTCATTACCACGACGTAATTCTAAAGTGACTGTACCTGTAATCGCTTTAGCAACCCAACGTTGTGCAGTTTCACGCAACATAAGTGCTTGAGAATCGAACCAACGTCCTTGGTATAACAAACGACCTAAACGTAAACCGTTAATACGGTATTGTTCAATCGTGTCTTCGTTATGAATACCTGTAACCAAACGCTCATAAGCAATATGAAGTAACGCCATGCCTGGTGCTTCATAAATACCACGAGATTTTGCTTCGATAATACGGTTTTCGATTTGGTCAGACATACCTAAACCATGACGACCACCGATACGGTTCGCTTCAAGAATGAAGTCAACTGGATTTTCAAAACGTTGACCATTAAGCGCAACAGGGAAGCCTTCTTCAAAAGTAACAGATACTTCTTCAGCATCAATTTTTACATCATCTTTCCAGAATGCAACGCCCATGATTGGGTCTACAATTTTGATACCTGCATTGAGGTATTCAAGATCTTTTGCTTCATGAGTTGCACCCAACATGTTTGAGTCAGTTGAGTAAGCTTTCTCTTTCGACATTTTGTAGTCAAAACCATTGTCGATGAGGAACTGTGACATTTCTGCACGGCCGCCTAATTCATCAATAAAAGTTTGGTCTAACCACGGTTTGTAAATTTTAAGTGCAGGGTTAGTCAATAAGCCATAACGGTAGAAACGCTCAATGTCGTTCCCTTTATACGTTGAACCATCACCCCAGATGTTCACGTCATCTTCTTTCATTGCGGTAACAAGCATAGTACCTGTTACTGCACGACCCAGTGGAGTCGTATTGAAATATGGCATACCACCAGTGCTGATATGGAATGCGCCACATTGAATCGCTGCAATACCTTCAAGTGCAAGTTGCAAACGGCAGTCCACTAAACGTGCTTTAACGGCACCATATGCTTCCGCTTTTTTCGGAATAGCATCGTAGTCATCCTCATCAGGCTGACCTAAGTTTGCCGTATATGCATAAGGCTCTGCGCCTTTTTGTTTCATCCACAATAAAGCAGCTGAAGTATCTAGACCACCAGAGAAGGCAATACCAACTTTTTTGCCAACTGGGACATTCTGCAAGATAGTTGCATTATCAGTCATTGTTAATCCTAACGATATAAATATAGGCACCGAGAATGGGTGGCCTGAAAGAATACATATTTTTGCGATTGTAGCACTTTTCCAGACGCTTGTTTTCGCAAAACAAAGTCAAAATAAAAAAAACAATAAATTTTCTGATCGATAAGCAGAAATTGAAGCCTGAAAAAGCAACATCTTGGTGCATTTTGGAGGTTTGTAATTTATATAAAAATCAGAGGAATGCTTTTAAAACTGGATAAATCCTCAACAAACGAATGAATGCGACTAAAGTTGAGTAATTGTTTAATCCAAAGCTTACACGGCTGAAAAAATAAATAAAAACAATAGTTTTACCAATATTGTTAAATTTTTCTAACTGAATTGTGTTGTATTCATTGATTTAATATATTGGTCAGACCAATATATTTATTATGCTTTTTTATTGACCTGTTTGATGTTTGAAATTACTATAATGGTGCAAACAGCTATTATTTTTTTACGTTTTTGGTTTATTGGTCTGACCAATTTGGTGTTTTTACCACAGGATGATCTGACCAACTCGAGGTTCTAGCAAGCATTTCAAGGAGATGACAATGCTTCAACATTGGCAACAAGTTTACGATCCTATTGGCAATATCTGGCTTTCCAGCTTAATTGCACTTATTCCAATTATCTTTTTCTTTTTAGCGCTGGCTGTATTTCGTATGAAGGGCAGCGTAGCTGGAACAATTACTGTTGTTTTAGCATTGTTGGTTTCTTTATTTGCCTATCAAATGCCGACCATGATGGCATTTGCTTCTTTGATTTATGGCTTCTTTTACGGTTTGTGGCCAATCGCATGGATTATTATTGGTGCGGTTTTCCTGTACAAAATTTCGGTGAAAACGGGCCAATTTGACATTATCCGTTCATCTATTCTGTCCATTACTGAAGATCAGCGTTTACAAATGCTGTTGGTGGGCTTTGCCTTTGGTACTTTCTTAGAAGGTGCAGCAGGCTTTGGTGCGCCTGTAGCGATTACCGCGGCTTTATTGGTGGGTCTTGGCTTTAAACCATTATATGCTGCGGGCTTATGTTTAATTGTGAACACTGCGCCTGTAGCGTTTGGTGCAATGGGTATTCCTATTATTGTTGCGGGTCAGGTGTCTGGTGTAGACACTCATGAAATCAGTCAGATGGTGGGTCGCCAACTTCCGTTTATGGTGCCAATCGTACTGTTCTGGATTATGGCAATTATGGATGGCTGGCGCGGCGTTAAAGAAACTTGGCCTGCGGTATTGGTCGGTGGCGGTTCATTTGCATTGGCACAATTCCTTACTTCTAACTTTGTAGGTCCAGAGTTACCAGACATTACTGCGGCAATTGCTTCTTTGGTGAGTTTGACCATTTTATTGAAATACTGGAAACCGAAACATATTTTCCGTTTCAAAGCTGAAGATATGCATATTGATGCAAATAGCTTGAATGCAGATCAACAGAAGAAATATTCAATTGGTCAAATCGCGAAAGCATGGTCTCCATTCATGATCTTAACCGTGATGGTGACGATTTGGAGCATCAAACCATTTAAGGATTTATTCGCTAAAGATGGTGCATTGCATGACCTTGTGATTGCAATTAAGGTACCGTTCTTGCATCAAGTGGTACAAAAAATGCCACCTGTGGTACCTGAAATCAAAGACTATGACGCCATTTTCAAGTTTGACTGGCTGTCTGCGACGGGCACTGCAATCATGATTGCCGCGGTAATCACCATCATTTATTTAAAAATGAAACCACGTGAAGCAGTAGTAACTTTTGGCGAAACCCTGAATGAATTAAAAACTCCAATTTATTCAATTGGAATGGTATTGGCGTTTGCCTTTATTGCTAACTATTCAGGCATGTCTGCGACTTTGGCATTGGCATTGGCGCATACTGGACATGCATTTACTTTCTTCTCGCCATTCTTGGGCTGGATCGGAGTGTTCCTAACAGGTTCGGATACATCCGCAAATGCCTTGTTCAGTGCCTTACAAGCAACGACTGCACAACAAATTGGTGTACCAGAAGTGTTATTGGTGGCTGCCAATACCAGTGGTGGTGTGACAGGTAAAATGATTTCCCCTCAATCAATTGCGATTGCCTGTGCGGCAGTAGGCTTGGTTGGTAAAGAATCTGATTTGTTCCGTTTTACAGTGAAACACAGTATCACTTTTACGGTAATGATCGGTATTATTATTACCTTACAAGCATATGTGTTCCCATGGATGATTCCATAACACCCGTAGATTGAAGGACAGCGGTATGAAGGTCTCTGATAGAGTTTTACAAAGTTTGCGTCATTTGATTGAAACCCAACAAATGAAAGTCGGAGATCGTTTACCCGCTGAAAGAAAGTTGTGTGAACAACTCGGTGTCTCCCGTTCCTCTTTGCGTGAGGCTATTCAGCAACTGACCAGTCAGGGCATGCTGGTCAGCAAAGTCGGAGCGGGAACTTATTTACAGCAATTACCAAGCTCTTGGTCACAACACCAAATCGTGCAACCACTGAGTGAGTTGATTGATGAAGATCCTGCTTATCGTTTCGATGTGCAGGAGGCTCGAATTATTTTGGAGGGTGGCACCGCTTGGCATGCAGCTTTGCGTGCCACTCCTGAAGATATTCAGCATATCCGTGATTGTTACGATCAAATCACCCACTTTCAGTCTTTGGGCGATGATGAGCAAGCTGCACGTGCCGATGCCAATTTTCATCTGGCGATTGCAGAAGCTTCGCACAATCTGGTGCTGATTCAAGTCATGCGTGGCGTGTTCGATTTATTGCAATTTAACGTGGCTTTAGGACGACGCAAAGTCTATTCCGAAGCGCACCGTTTTGATCAATTGCATGAACAGCATTTGCAAGTGATTGATGCCATTGAGCGCCGAGACCCAGAAGCCGCACGCAAGGCTGTGTGTGGACACATTGAGTTTGTAGTTCAGCAAGTACGTTCGATTGATGAGGAAGAAGCTCGTCGACAACGTTCGAGCCGTTTAAACAGGATATAACCATGATTATTTCATCTGCAAATGATTATCGCGAAGCTGCGAGACGTCGTTTACCACCATTTCTTTTCCACTATATTGATGGTGGAGCCTATGCAGAATATACCCTGAAGCGAAATGTAGAAGATCTTTCTAAAATTGCCTTAAGACAACGTGTTTTGAACGATATGTCTGAGCTAAGTCTTGAAACCAAACTATTTGACGAAACATTGTCGATGCCTGTGGCGTTGTCGCCAGTGGGTTTAACAGGCATGTATGCACGTCGCGGTGAAGTGCAGGCTGCGGTTGCTGCCGATAAAAAAGGCATTCCATTTACGTTATCGACTGTATCGGTGTGTCCAATTGAAGAAGTTGCACCTGCCATTCAGCGTCCGATGTGGTTCCAGTTATATGTGTTGCGTGACCGCGGCTTTATGCGGAATGCCTTGGAACGTGCTAAAGCAGCAGGCTGTTCGACATTGGTATTTACTGTAGATATGCCAGTACCAGGCGCGCGTTATCGTGATGCACATTCAGGTATGAGTGGTCCGAATGCCGCGATGCGTCGTTATATGCAGTCTTGTTTCCACCCGCATTGGGCATGGAATGTAGGCTTGATGGGACGTCCACATGATTTAGGCAACATTTCTAAATATTTGGGCAAACCGACAGGTTTAGAAGACTATATTGGTTGGTTAGGCACCAACTTTGATCCGTCAATTTCATGGAAAGATCTAGAATGGATCCGTGAATTCTGGGATGGCCCAATGGTGATTAAAGGGATTCTAGATCCTGAAGATGCTAAAGATGCCGTTCGCTTTGGTGCAGATGGTATTGTGGTGTCAAATCATGGTGGTCGTCAGCTTGATGGTGTGTTATCGACAACACGTGCATTGCCTCCAATTGCTGATGCAGTGAAGGGTGATATTAAAATTCTTGCTGACTCTGGTATTCGTAATGGTCTAGATGTGGTGCGTATGCTGGCAATGGGTGCAGATACTTGTATGCTTGGTCGTGCTTTTGTCTACGCATTAGGTGCAGCGGGTGGTGCGGGTGTTTCCAATCTTTTAGAGTTGATTGATAAAGAAATGCGTGTCGCTATGACCTTAACGGGGGCGAAGACCATTGCAGATATTACTGAGGATTGCTTGGTTCGTTTAGAGCGTGAATTAGTTGAGTGATTTTATTCTTAAAATAATTCATTAAGTAAGAAGAAAAATCCCTCCCAACCTCCCTTTAAAAAGGGAGGGGCTGACTAATTTTGATTTGAGCTTGGCGCTTTAAATTGCTTGCCTCTTTGGAAAAGGGGGCAAGTATCCAAAAATTTCAATATATACGATTCCATATTCAAATTTGGGAGAGGAACATTCCTTATGCAACCCCATTCAGATTCACAGCAAACGATTCAAAAACTCATAGAGATTGTTGGCAAACAACACGTTTTAACGCAGGAAAGTGAAACGCGCTTGTACCGCCAAGGACGCCGCTATGGTGCAGGTCAAGTGCTTGCAGTTGTCGTTCCGGGAACTTTATTGGAACAATGGCAAGTGTTGCAAGCGGCTGTGGATGCAGACTGTATTGTGATTATGCAAGCGGCTAATACTGGATTGACCGGTGGCTCAACGCCTTTTGGTGATGATTATGACCGACCTGTGGTACTGATGAGCACGCGACGTTTGGCAGGTATTCAAATCATCCGTGATGGGCAGCAGGTGATTTGCCTTCCTGGAGCAACGTTAGACCGTTTAGAAAAAGAACTGGCGCCCTTTAATCGTGAACCGCATTCAGTGATTGGTTCTTCGTGTATTGGTGCATCAGTTTTAGGTGGGGTATGCAACAACTCAGGTGGTGCGTTGGTACGTCGTGGTCCAGCATATACTGAGTTGGCGCTGTATGCACGAGTTAATGAATCGGGTCAACTGGAGCTGATTAACCATTTGGGTGTGGACTTAGGACATACACCAGAAGAAATTCTTTCACGTTTGCAAAATCAGCAATATCAAACTGCGGATGTACAGCATAATCCAAGTTGTTGTGCGTCTGACCAGCGTTATGCACATGACGTGAAACAAGTAAATGAGGCAACACCTGCACGATTCAATGCCGATCCATCACGCTTATTTGAAGCATCAGGTTCAGCAGGTAAAATCTGCGTATTTGCGGTTCGACTAGATACTTTTGAGAAGATTCCGAGTCAGGTGTTTTATGTCGGCACCAACTCACAGGATGACTTAACTGAGATTCGTCGTTTTCTATTAACTGATTTACCGCGCTTACCCATTGCGGGTGAATACATTCACCGCGTGGCCTATGACATTGGTGCAGAATACGGTAAAGACACTTTCGTCTTTATTGAAAAATTTGGTACTGCCAAAGTGCCTGCTGCTTTTGCCATGAAAGACAAAGTTGATGGTTATTTAGAAAAAGTTGGCATGAAAGGGTTGTCAGATAAAGTTCTGCAATTGATTACCAAGTTTATGCCGAATCATTTGCCTGAACGCATGAACCAATTCCGTGATCAGTATGAACATCATTTGATTTTACGTATTGAAAATCAGGATGTAGAGCTAGTACAGCAATTCCTGAGTGACTATTTCGCTCAGCGTACGACAGGCAATTTTTTCCATTGTACAGAGGAAGAGGGACGCAAAGCTTTTTTACATCGTTTTGCGGTCGCAGGCGCAGCTATTCGCTACCGAGATACCCATCGGAGTGAAGTGGAAGATATTGTGGCACTTGACATAGCTTTGCGCCGTAATGACCGCGAGTGGGTAGAAACTTTGCCGAAAGATATGGATGAGCTGATCATACATAAACTGTATTACGGTCATTTCTTATGCCATGTATTCCATCAAGACTACATCGTCAAAAAAGGCGTTGATCCTTTGGCGATGGAGCATCAAATGTGGCATTTGCTGGATGATCGTGGTGCTGAATATCCTGCGGAGCACAATGTTGGTCATTTATATGTGGCGAAGCCTGCGTTAAAACAGCACTACCAAAAACTCGACCCAACCAATAGTTTTAATGTGGGGATTGGTCAGACTTCGAAGTTAAAATACTGGAAGTAAACCTTCAGCACTGTATTGCTAGATAATAAAAGTGTAGCCCACTAGAAATAGAATAGGGCTACACTTTTTTTTGTATTGACTGATTATTTAAAGAATCAGTCTGCTAAAGTCATAAACAAAATAAAAATTCACGTTAAAGTATTATGCAACAAGTTGCACAGCTAATAAATTATAAGGATTCGCCATGACAACGCCCTATGCAAATATTTTGAAACCTCTTCATTTGGGGTTTACCACCATCAAAAATCGCATGGTGATGGGTTCTATGCATACAGGTTTAGAAGACCGTTTTTATAATTATCCTAAATTGGCCGCCTATTTTGGCGAGCGTGCGAAAGGTGGCGTCGGGCTAATCATTACGGGCGGAATCTCACCGAACCGTCAAGGTTGGCTACTTCCAGCAGGTGGTACCATGAATACCATGGGGGATATTGCACCACATCGTTTGGTGACACATGCTGTGCATAAGCATGGCGCAAAAATTTTGATGCAGATTTTGCATTCAGGGCGTTATGGTTATCAACCTTTCGTGGTGTCTGCCAGCCCTATCAAATCACCAATTTCACCATTCAAACCACGTCAAATGAGCGAAAAGCAGATTTTGTCGACTATTCGAGATTATGCCGAAACATCACATCTTGCAAAATTGGCAGGTTATGATGGCGTGGAAATTATGGGTTCTGAAGGCTATTTGCTGAATCAATTTTTGAGTCGCCATGTTAATCAACGACAAGATCGTTGGGGTGGTTCGATTGATAATCGGATGCGTTTTGCAGTTGAAATTGTTCGTGCAATCCGTCAAAAGGTCGGCGAAAAATTTATTATCTGTTTCCGTTTATCCATGTTGGATTTGGTCCATGATGGTAACACGATGCAAGAGGTAATTGCCGTTGCACAGGCCTTAGAAAAAGCAGGCATTACGCTATTAAATACAGGTATTGGCTGGCACGAAGCACGCATTCCAACTATTGTGACTTCGGTGCCACGTGCGGCTTTTGCTGACTATACCGCAGAAGTAAAAAAGCATGTGACAGTGCCTGTGATTGCCTCAAACCGAATTAACATACCTGACACAGCAGAAGAAATATTGGCACAAGGCAAAGCTGATATGGTACAGATGGCGCGTCCATTCTTGGCAGATCCTTATTGGGTCAATAAAACTGCGACTAATCGGGTAGATGAGATTAATACCTGTATTGCCTGCAATCAGGCGTGTTTAGATCATACTTTTAAAAACCAACGTGCTACCTGTTTGGTCAACCCACGTGCAGCATTTGAAACTGAATTGGTTTATGTCAAAACTGCAAAACCAAAACGGGTTGCTGTGGTGGGGGGCGGTGTGGCAGGCATGTCAGCCGCAACGGTAGCAGCAGAACGTGGGCATCAAGTGACATTGTTTGAAGCCAGTCATGAAGTAGGTGGGCAATTTAATTTAGCCAAAGTCATTCCAGGTAAAGAAGAATTCCACGAGACCATTCGTTACTTTAAAGTACAAATCGAAAAAACAGGGGTTGAGCTACGCTTAAATACCAAAGTAAACCGAGAGCAATTAGAGCGTGAAGGTTTTGATGAGGTGATTGTGGCGACGGGAGTCGTGCCACGAGCTTTAAAGATTCAAGGTAGTGATGCGCCGAATGTACTTTCTTATGCTGAAGTATTGCGTGGAGCAGCAGTCGGTCATCGTGTTGCCGTGATTGGCGCTGGGGGAATTGGTTTTGATGTGTCTGAGTTTTTGTTGAAACCGCCACATCAGCCTCAGCCACAACCTTTGGCAGAGTGGAAGCGAGAGTGGGGCGTCGATGCTGAAGCGCACTATATGACAGAAGGTGGCTTACAGCGCGCAGAAGTTGAAGCGCCTGTCCGTGAAATTTATTTATTACAACGTAAAACCACGCCGTTAGGCATTGGATTGGGTAAGACTTCGGGTTGGGTCCATCGAGCCCAATTAAAAAAGCATGCGGTACGCATGTTACGTGGTGTGCAATATAAAGCGGTAACTAATGAAGGCTTGTGGGTTGAAACGAATGGTCAGGATCAGTTGCTTCGAGTCGATACCATCGTGGTGTGTGCAGGGCAAGAATCTGTAAAAGATTTAATGCCAAGTGAAGGGCAAGCTACTTTAGCCAATTATCATATTATTGGTGGTGCAAAACTTGCAGCAGAGCTTGATGCAAAGCGCGCAATCCGCGATGGTGCTGAAATTGCAGCCAAACTTTAAGGAATTGATGAAACAATATGCACTTGAATGCTTTAACGCTATTTTTTACTTGTCTAAAATGAAAAAGCTTAGTATTCTTGCGCACATGGAAGCGTGGCAGAGCGGTTTAATGCACCGGTCTTGAAAACCGACGAGGGTGTGAGTCCTCCGTGAGTTCGAATCTCACCGCTTCCGCCAAATATCTAAATAAGCCCTTGTGATTACAAGGGCTTATTTTTTTGTCTATAGTTTTACCTCTCAACTTATCCCATATCAAAATTTGGATGTAAAACGGGATGATTTAGGAAATAAGTATAAAAATATGAATCATCCTAAACTTACGGCTTCGGAAAGATGTTTTAAATAGATAAAAAAGAGCTTATGAATGAATCATTAAATGGAAAAAAGGCTGGTAATAGCCCAAATTGAATTGGGCAACCTCAATCAAATATTAAACTATCACAGGAAAATCCATTCTCCTGTCAGACCACAAATCGTGCATCGCAACTTGGTGGTGAATATTCCTTATCGTTTAAATGAAAACTTTCAAACGATTGGTTCACCCATCAAACTGTCTGATACTCCCGTTGAATATCATCATGCACCACCAGAACTAGGCGAACATACCGCTCAAATCTTATCGAGATTTAAAACAGCAGTAGAGCTTGCTGCATTAAAGGAGAAGGGCATTATTGATGGGAAAATTGCTTAAGCTATTCTGGTTTTTAATATGATTCAATTTAAATGGAAACTGTGATTTGCAATAAATCACAGTTTCTCATTAGAAAATAAGGGCCTTAATATTTAAAAATAAGTGGCAGCTCTGGTCTGAAATCATGAATCATTCCTTGAGGTTCATGATCAAAACTAATTTCCATTAAGTGTTCCGATCCATCAGTCACTTCAAAATCATCAAGTGTATTGAACAGTAGCGAAGTAGGGTGCTCTTCAAGGTTCGGAATAGAAACTTTAATCGCGGTGATTTCTGATAAATCTTTGCTATGCACAAGTGGTTGTTGTTTGTCTTTCGCAGCAAGGTCTGGTCGTGAAGCAAATGAAAGGAAGAACCACATCGGTTCAGTTACCACAGAATCTTTGGCAACATTTACTTCTAAGCTGGTTGGTAAATAGCTTGGCTTGTAAACCCAATGAGGAAATTTTGCGCCGTTATCATCTTTATTTTTAGGGCGAAAACAAATACCAAAAGGGGACGCGATATTATTTTGAGTACTTAGTCGCTCAAAAAGCAGAGTCGGTTTTGTGAGATCACTTGAGGCTTCTTCGGGGTTATTTAAAAAGATTAATTCGATAAAGCTATTTTTAAAGAAAAATCGTCTGTTTTCGGTACCTTGACCGGGATGCTTATTGGATGAACCTTCTGTTAGACCGAATTTTTTTAAAGTTTCAGCTTCGGGAGCGCCTGATTGTACACAAATAAAAATATGGTCCACTTCCATTTTAAGTTCTCATGCTAATGTTTATGAATATTAAATAATTGATTAATAGAGTTTTTCATGTTTGTCGCAAGTGTTTCATCGAAACCATCGACTAAAAAGCGGCTAATTAGCCCTTCAATCACCGTATAGATCAGCTCAGATAAAGCTTCACCATTCGGTATATTGCAGTTTTGTGCAATCAATACTTTAATCCATTGTTTATGGGCTTTAGAAATAGAAATAATGTCTTGATCATCTTGGTTAGATTCAGCGACAGCTCTTACAAATAAACAGCCCTTAAAAAAATCTTGTCTAAACCAGTTAGTGTGCCAATCCAGAATTTTATTGATGGCCTCTAACCCTGTTGCATCTCCAACATAGCCCAAAAGGCTTTGCTTGAATCGCTCATCACGTGCAACGAGCACAGACTTAACCAATTGATTTTTATTTTTATAATACGTGTACATGGTGGTTTTAGAGCAGCCAGATTCATCGCGAATCAGGTCAACGCCAACCCCGACAAAACTATTTTCATTAAATAACTTCTCGGCTGTATCTAATATTTTTAAGGCAGATTTTGACATGTGTCTTTTCCAAAAAATAAAATAGTACAGATCTGTACTATTTGAAATTTTATCTATATGCTTTTTAAAAAGCAATGTCTGTTTAAGGAATAAAACCATGTTCTCGATCTTTTATGGCAAAGAAAAACTGGCTCCGTCGCCCACTAAAGTTGATGTTTTAAGAAGCCTTGTTGGGGGGACGCTCAGTATTTTTATACTGTTGTGGTTGAGTAAGCTCACACACAATATCTTTATCATGGCCCCGTTTGGTGCAACCTGTGTATTGCTCTATACCGTGTCGCAGTCACCTTTGGCACAGCCCAGAAATATTATATTTGGGCATCTTATCTCGGCTTTTGTGGGTTTGTTTTTTCTAAAATTTGTCGGTGTTTCCATTTTTACAATTGCTTTTTCAGTGGGCTGTGCAATTGCGCTCATGCAGGTTTTTAAATGCGTTCATCCACCTGCTGGGGCCAATCCTTTAGTTATTTTGCTTACCGCAAGCAGCATACATTACCAGTGGAGTTTCTTAATTTTCCCTGTTTTGGTCGGTGCAGTGTCTTTAGTTTTAGTGGCGATGCTCATTAATAATATTAAAGCGAGTACGAAATGGCCGATGTATGGCTTAGGAATTTTAAATAGTAAAAAGTAGGGACGGTATGAAATGTTTTGAGCTTAAAAATAATAAAAGTATTCACTATGCCAAGATAGTGAATACTTTTGAATGAAATTATGACTTCTTAGAAATACGTTCTTCGATGGCAAATTTGAGTAAAGAAGCACTGCGGTAAAAACCATGTGCGAACTTTCCAAATGGCATGGTAATGAAGAAGGTCATGACTGTGGCTAAATGGAAAATCAGTAAAAGTGCCATGTAAGGGCTATTGCGAAATGCCATGAGTGCTAACCCTGAAGCGCTAACGATAAGTAGAAGGAAAATAAAGCCTCGATCTACAGGTTTTTGCTCACGGTCACCATGCAACGGATGACGTTTAAGATTTAAATAGAGCAGGCCAGATGGTCCAACAACTAAGCCAATTCCACCCAAAGTGCCTAAAATCACAGGTAAGCTTAGGTAAGGATAAGGTGCGTGTAGGTCAAGAAAATAGTGATATAAAGTCGCTACACCCGTAGCTGCAAAGCAGAGCATAAAGCCATAAAAAGTCAGGTGATGGAACACACGGCGGATTTGTGTGTAACGATCATCTTGCTCATTACAGCCTTTACCATGACCGCCATCTAAATATTTAAGCGTTAATACATTTTGAGTGGCTTGAACCAGATCGGGTTTCTCAACTTTGCCATGAATGACTTTAGAGGTTTGTCGCCAGAATTTGCTAATTCCAATGCCGAGCAAAACAATCGCAACTGTAAAGGTCGCTCCAAATAATAGAGCTAAAAAGTTATGCGGGAAAATCGCATAGAAATTACCTTGATAGCCTGCAAATAGGTCGGTGCCTTTGTACCAAACCACAGCTAACATGCATAAAAAGAAAATCACTGATAAAGCTGAAACAAAAGGAATCCCAACAGACTTATAAAGTCGGCCTAGCGGTTGAGGGGTCGCAAACTCTTGGTAAGTTTCTAAACGTACTTGCGCCATCGCTTTTGGAATGTTTACACCAAACTCATGCGGCGGAGCATATTGGCAAGCGTGTAAACAAGCACCACAGTTATGGCACAGGTTTGCGAGGTAATGAATATCGGCTTGATTAAACTCAAGACGCTTAGTCATGGCGGCAAACACAGCACAAAACGACTCACAGTAACGACAAGCATTACAAATCTGTAGCGCTCTTTGAACTTCCTGCTCATGATCAGAGAGCTGAACAACTGGAATCAGGGCTTTAGTACTAGCATTCATGTTCAACTCCTTGTGAAAGTGCGTAGTGGGCTGCATTTTTTCCGGCAATGCGTCCAAACGTTGTGCCAATCGACATGCCGACCCCTGCGGTATAACCCTGACCGAGTACGTTACCTGCCATCATTTCACCTGCCACAAACAGGTTGCGGCTGGCTTTATCGTTAAAACGCACCGCAGCATCGTCTTCGACTTTTAAGCCTAAATAGGTAAAGGTAATGCCAGGTTTAAGCGCATAGGCATAGAAGGGTGGGCGATCAAGAGGAACTGCCCAGTGGGTCTTGTTGGGAACAATATTTTTGGTGGTGCAGTCATCTAAAACCGTATGGTTAAAGGTGCCTTGTACGCAGGCTTGGTTAAATTCTTCTACCGTGTGACAGAAGGTTTTTGCATCTAGCCCGATTTTTTCGGCCAATTCTTGAATGCTATTTGCTTTCACACCCGCAAACACAGGTGGCATAAAGCGACCAATGGCTTTTGAGTCGATAATCGAATAGGCGATTTGCTGAGGCTGTTTGGCAACAAGACGTCCCCAAATCGCATAACGTTTTGGCCAGAAGTCTTCGCCTTCATCGTAAAAACGTTCGGCTTTGTTATTGACCACAATTCCCAAGGAAACGCAGTCAATACGAGTGCAGATGCCGCCGTCATATAATGGTGCTCTTGCATCTACAGCGACGCAATGTGATTGCGATGGGTCACCAATAATATCGGCGCCTTGATCTATCATAAATTTGAGCAAGTTGCCCTGATTAAAGCGGGTTCCGCGAATAATGAAATTATCAGCAGGCCATTCGCCGTTTTCATTTTGTCCCCATGCTTCTCTTAACCATTCCAGATTTGACTCAAAACCACCTGCGGCCAATACACAGCTTTTCGCTTTAAACACACGGCCATCTTCCGCAATTGCAGCTTCAAAATGTCCTTGGTTTAACTTTAGATCTTTAATTTTTGTGTTGTATAAAATCTCAATGCCAAGTTCTTGGGCACTACGGTAATACGCATTAATGAGGGCTTTACCGCCACCCATAAAAAATGCGTTGGTACGTGCAACATGCAAAGCACCCGATAGTGGCGGCTGAAAATTCACACCATGTTTACGCATCCAGTCGCGACAGGTCGCCGTGCTACGAATAACCAGACGAGCTAAGTGCTCATTGGTTTTGCCCGCAGTCACTTTAAGTAGGTCTTGCCAATATTCTTCTTCGGGGTAGGCATCGACCAATACATCTTGAGGAGCATCATGCATGCAACGAAGGTTACGAGTGTGTTGTGAGTTACCACCACGCCATTCTTTAGGTGCTGCTTCTATGACAAGCACAGACGCGCCACTTTCTTTTGCCGTGAGCGCGGCACACAGTGCGGCATTCCCACCACCAATTACAATCACATCATGCATGGATTTCTCCCTTTCTCAGCTAAGGCTAATGTAGCTTTAAAAGGGACGGTGAAGTGAGAGGCTAAGGTTGAATGGGTGTTTAGTAAAAGTAAACACTAATGGCTTAAGTGTTTATGAGTTTCGCACCGGGCCAACGCTTTTCATTAATCAGGTTGGTCACACAAGCACGAATCACTACTTTCGTGGCTAAAGTTGCAGGCGAGAGTTCTTCTTCAGACAGACTAATTAAATAGTTAATGCGTTCAATAGCAGGTTCTACAACGCGCAGTAGACATAGGTCTTGCCGTGAGTTTAATGAGGCACCCGCAGGTTGGATGGTTGCCATTTCGAGTTGGCTGATGCTTTCCATTAACAAATGCAACCCATCAATTTCATAGGCCACTTTAAGCTGATGAATTTTCTGTTCGAGCAACAAGCGTAGTCCATGTCGTTGACTTGGTAAAATCAGAGGGAGTTCTTTAAGCTGTGAATGATTAATTGTCTGAGTGTCGATACAGCTTTCAAGCCCGTACTGACTCAGCACATCTTTAGGCGAGATTAAAAACATCTGTTCTTTGACTAAAGGTTGTATGGCCCACTGTGGGTCGACATCGTCACTAAAGATGATGGCAACATCAAGCTGCCTTGCATTAACCAAGGCTTTGAGGTCACCTGATAAGCCCTCGATTAAACGGACTTTAATGTCGGGGTAACGGTTTCTCATGAGTTTTAAAAAGTGTGTGCCAATAACTGCTGCAACACTCGGCGAAAAACCGACGGTGACGTGGCCACTTAAACGTGAAGAATGCGCAGAGTCTACGGCATGGTCTAGGTGTCTAAGTGCCAGTTGCACTTGTTGAAAAAAAGCTAAGCCTGCAGGGGTGGGAACCGTACCCAAAGCGGTACGTTGTAAAAGGCGAATAGAAAGCTCGCTTTCTAATTTTGAGATTTGCTGGCTTAATGCAGAAGTTCCAATATCGAGATTTTTTGCAGCTTTACCCAAGCTTCCTGACTCGATCACTGCAATAAAATACTTTAATTGTTTCAGTTCCACGGCAAATACTACATTAACCTTTATGGATTAATTCTACACTGGTTTGTCGCTATAGTTTTTACTCTATTGCTTTGAGTAAACTGGCAATAGAGTAAAGGCAACATCACCTCAAGATGTTGCCTTTTAGAGCTTTTATTCTTTAACCTGCTCAAGACCCTGTTCTTCAATAATTTGTGTTGCTTGTGGCGATTTCACAAATTTAATTAACTCTTTTGCGACTTTTGCATGTTCCGAGTTTTTACCAATGCCTGCCGCAAATACCGTCACTTTTTGATACGGTGCTGGGATTGGGCCGACTAATTCAACTTGACCATATTTGCCAGTAAAAGGTTTGATTTCACTAATTTGCTGGAAACCAATATCAAACTGGCCTTCGGCGATACGTTTTGCAACGCGGTCACCCACTACTTTTTCTGCCTTACTTGAAATTACTTTGTACTCGACAGGCGGGAAGCTTGGGAAAACATCTTTTTCAAGATGCGTACCGCTCGCACTTGCTGAATAGCCGATATGCTTGGCATTTAATAAAACTTTTTCAAATTTTTCTGCAGAACTAATATCTGGTTTTGGTGCACCTTTAGGCACAGCCATGCCAATGCTTGAATTCACTAATGCACTTTGTGAATTTGGGTCTACATAACCCTTTTCTGCAAGTTTGTTCAGTTCAGGAGCTGCTAACACCACCACATCAAAACGTTCACCACGATCGAGTCGATTTGGAATTGCAGTCGGTGATGCACCCATTGATGAACCAGACGAGAGATGCACGGTATGGCCTGTTTGTTTTTCAAATAATGGAATGAGTTTTTCCATAGATGAATAAAAACCACCTGAGCTAATTACTTCTATAGTATCTGCGTTAGCAAGAGTTGAGCCTAAGCCAGCACTAGCTAGGCAAATGGTCATGAAGATAGGGGACTTTTTCATAGTATCTCGCTTTAATGACAGGAGAACACAGTACGGAGATTTAAAATCTGCCGTACTGTTCATTAAAATTTCAGGTTAAGCAGTAGTTGTTTTAAGCGCTAATTTTTGCAGGTTCAGCAATCGCGTCAGTATTTTTCTGTTTAGAACCGCGGCATAGATACAAGCTTGAGATGAGGCTACAGACCGCAGCAAGCATGAGCCAAAAAGCAGGGGTACTTGGGTTGCCTGTGTTTTCGACAAGGAAGGTACAAGCCATTGGGGTCATACCACCAAAAATAGCGGCTGCAAGGCTGAACGCTAAAGAGAAACCAACTGTACGTACACGTTTCGGCATCACTTCCGCAAGCGTTGCGACCATGGTTCCGTTGTACATACCAAAGAAGAACGAGAAGTAAGCAAGCGTAATTAGAAGGTTTGAGAAGCTAATGTTGCTCACTAACCAATTTAAAACTGGATAACTTGTAAAGAGAGCAAGTGTAGTAATTCCGACTAGTACTGGACGGCGGCCAATTTTGTCTGAAAGCAAACCACCCATTGGTAACCAGAAGAAATTAGACAAACCAACAAACACTGTTGCTAAAAGGCTGTCTGTTACTGACATTTCTAAAGTACGTTTTGCATACACTGTGGTGTAAACCGTAATAAAGTAGAAAGTGGTCGTCGTCATTGCACTCATCATCATGCCTGCAAGGACGATGCGCCAGTTGGTTGCCAGTGTGCTAAAAATTTCTTTTGTTGAAGGATGAGTCTTTTGCGCTTTAAAGTCTTCAGTTTCCTCTAACGTACGACGGAACAAGAAGATTAAAGGAATAATCAAACAACCGATTAAGAACGGAATACGCCAGCCCCATTCACCCACTTGAGCCGTAGTTAAGATGGTGTTGAGCCAGTAGCCAAGTAATGCGGCAAATACAACAGCAACTTGTTGGCTACCAGACTGCCAGCTTGTGATAAAACCGCGATTTTTATCCGTTGCAATTTCTGCGAGATAAATCGACACACCGCCAGATTCAACACCTGCCGAGAAGCCTTGTAATAGACGTCCAATCACCACCAAAATTGGCGCAATAATACCAATGGTTTCATAACCTGGTACAAAGGTAATTAAGATGGTTCCGATTGCCATAAGGCTTAAAGTCACAATAAGACCTTTACGTCGACCAACTCTGTCGACATAAGCGCCCAAGAAAATAGCGCCGAGAGGACGCATAAGAAAACCCGCAGCAAATACGGTAAATGTCATCATTAAAGAGACATATTCATTTTCAGAATGGAAAAATTTTGCTGCGATATAAGTGGCATAGAAACCAAAAAGAAAAAAATCGTACTGTTCTAAAAAGTTGCCACTCGTTACATTTAATATTTTTTTAAAAGTAGCCCTACGGTTATTCACGACATCCATTGGAGACCTCCTTGGCCTGACAAAATGGAAACATTCACGATCTTCAAGCTTTGAACTTCAATCTCATGCAATAAACCTAAATAGGAAATGGGTCAGAGATGAGATTTTAAGATGTCCTATGTCGAAAATGTGATGCCTTGTTTCCAGTTCAAACTACACATCTATATTGTGATAAGCAGAAATTCACTTATCATTCAGATGAAAATGTAATCTCAAACGGCAGGAGGGAGTGAGAGGGCAAAATTAATTAGGTATTTAATAAAATTAATGACCCCTTATAAAATAATTTCAGAACACGGCCAAATTTGGTTTTGAATCAGTTCTTTTACACACGCTTTAATTGCCGATTTTGCAGCAAGTGCAGCAGGTGATAATTCTTCTTCGGCAAGGCTCACCAAGTAATTGATTCGCTCAACTTCAGGATCAATCAATTTAAGTAGTTGAAGCTTGTGTTTGTACTCTTGCAGACAAGCACTTCCAGGGCGGACGCTGGCAAGGTCAAGGTGAATCAGGCTATCCATGAGTAAGTGTAGACCATCAATTTCATAGACAACATTAAGCTGCCCAATCTTGTGCTCAAGCAATTTTCTTAAGCTATGACGCTGCCGTGGTAATACTAAAGGAATGTTACCAATTTGTTGGGACTGAATAATTCCGCTTTTGATACAGTCGGCAAGACCGTATTTTTCGAGCACTTCTTTGCGTGCCATTAAATACATTTGTTCACGTACCAAAGGCTGTATCGACCATTGCTTATCAATTTCATTGGTAAAAATAATGGCAATATCAAGCTGACGCGAATTAATCGACTGAATTAGATTCCCAGACAAGGTTTCCACAATTTCTAGACGAATGTCTGGATAGCGTTCAGACATTAGTTTCATTAAAGGGATGCCAATTAAAGCAGTAATAGTTGGCGGAAAACCAAGGCTGACATGGCCTGAAAGCCGAGCTGAATGCGCAGCGTCTATTGCAAAGTTAACTTGACGCAAAATAAGTTGAGAGTGTTTTAAAAAGGCCAGACCAGCGGGTGTAGGCGTGACGCCAAAAGCATTACGCTGTAATAAGCGAATGCTTAGCTCTTGTTCGAGCTTACTAATTTGCTGACTAATGGCCGAAGCGCCAACATCGAGTTTTTGGGCAGCTTTACCAATACTGCCTGCTTCAACCACCGTCAAAAAATATTTTATTTGTTTGATTTCCATGAAAATATATTCTTTTGTGTTGAGGTGTCCGATACTTCAATAAACCAAGTTAATGAATAAAGTGGATGTTATCAGTGTTGCTAGAAAAATGTTTAAATTAAGTAGAAAATTTTCGATAGGATAAATATCGTATAATTCGCTTAATATGATATTTGTCCAATAATAATGATGAATTTCAATCATAATCGTGCTTAGATTTAACTTTTAAAAAAAATCGTAATAGACAAGCTAGGGTTCAGCGCTAGTCAGCTTGAAGAATAAAATTAATTGGCACTCTTAAGCTGCAATTAAATGGCTCTCGCATCTTCAGTTGAAAAAGTTCAAATTAATGGCATAGAGCAGACACCAAATGCTTCTTAAGGTCTGAAGGGGAGGACCCATCTCTTCAGACCTTGTTTTATTTCACTTAGTTTTGATATTTCATAAGTCATAGATATAGAAAATGCAAACTTTATGCTTGAGTTTAAATAAAAGTTACTGTGTTTCAATAAATAAAAAAATTGTATAAAGGGATTGAGTTATTATATTTTGAAGCTGATCGAAGCAAGAAATTTATACATTAGATCTTTTTAATAAAATAAAAGCATGATCACTTTTGATTTGTGAGAGAGACTTTCTATTAATTATTGATGTAAATATATTTATGATGTGGATGAGTTTATTGAATAAGCTCTTTTTTATAAGGATGTTCACTCTTTGTGACAGTCACTATTTGAGAAAATTTAATCAGTGTTTTTTAAATTTTATCTTAAATTTTTGTACTATTTAATATTTTCTATTATTTATGTTGGAAAAATCACGATCATTGGTTATCTATTCTCTAATGGTTCCTATTGATTTATAGGAATTGGTTCTATGTTTTTGTTAAAAAAGAATGACAATAAAAAAACAAAATAAAAATCATGGAATTGATGGAATGCAAAAGTTGAAAAATAAGCTAGTATGCGGTTTATGGTTGGTCATGGCAATTTCGAGTGTACACGCAGAAAATGTTGAAGAATCAAGTGTTTTTAAGGATTTTTCAACCAGTGGTACAGTTTCATTTTTAACTGATTACTATTCGCGTGGTTATTCACAAACAGAAGGTGATCCAGCAATACAAGGTACTTTACGCATAGATCATGATTCGGGTTTATATGCACAAATCTTTGCCTCCAATAGTGAACTTGATATTGGGAGTAGCATAGAGCTAGATTATTATTTAGGATATGATTATCTCGTTAATGATCATTTCAAGCTCAATATTCAGTATGGGGATATTAATTACCCTGGTTCGGATAAATCTTTAACCGATACGGATTATGAAGAATATTCTATTGCTGCAACAGGTATGAGTTTATTAACTGAAGATGATGCATTAAATTTTACTTTTTATTATTCTCCAGAGTATTTTTTCAATACTGGGAAAATGTTACGTTATGAAGCCAGTTATAACTATCCAATAGCTAAAAATTGGAATACTTATGCCCAAGTAGGTTACAACAAGTTTTCAAGTCATGATGCTTATGATGTTTTATGGGCAACAGATCAAGAAGATTCATATTATGATTATAAAGTAGGTGGTAATTATAACTATAATGACTTTATTTTTGATTTGTATTATGTCGATTCAAATATTAATAAAGATTTAACTTATGCTGATGATGCAGTAATTTTTAGTATTACCAAGGAATTCTAAAATTTTGTCATCATTTAAATAGATCTGATTCAGAACATTATTACAACAAAGGGTTATTCTGAGAATTGGAATAACCCTTTGTATTTTACTAATATTAATTTAGCAGGTGGTTGAGTTTATAAGAAAATTTCTAAGCTTATGCTGATTGGATTTATATAGTTGTTATGTATAATCCTGTATATACAAATAAGTGTGTGCTACGTTAAGATAAATCAGATGATGGATTGAATTGTCGCTATCGGAGGGTTAACCCTGAATTAGCAGAATTAACGGACGAAGGTTGATTGCTGCTGGGATGTAAAGAACACATTGTCACTGCTGTTTCAACGCTAACTCAAGTGTATAAAGGTTTGAAAATTAAAAAATAAAGAATATTTTTATTCATTTGTCGATGTACAAAGTTAAACCAATTACTTATGCCAAATGCATGATTATTTTGTCTATGCAATCGTTATGATTTAAAAGGGAAATTTACACGATGATCGAGTTGCTTACAGCAAATCACTATAAAAAAATGCCTTGGAAGAATGGAGCAGGTTATACCCTAGAACTAGCGCGTAGTACAGGTGAGAGCTTAACCGATTTTGATTGGCGCATTTCCATGGCAGATGTCACGACTTCGGGACCTTTTCTCAGTTTAAAGGTATGCAACGCTTTTTGACGGTATTGGATGGCACTGGCATTCATCTGAATATTGATGGAGTAGCGCTCACTTTAAAGACATTACAGTCGATACAGTTTAGTGGTGATAGTTTAGTCAGTTGTAATCTACTGGCAGAGGCGATCCGTGACATTAATTTAATCTATTCACCGCAGCATTATACTGCCCGTTATCAATGGATAGAAACTTCATCAGCACTTGAGTTTTTCTCCTCAGCAGATGTGGTGTTTATCTTTAATCAAAGTATTTCAGCACTAGAATTGTTTGTGGATGGCCAACACTTTAAGCTTGAGCAACACCAGAGCATCTACATGCATTCCAATCAGAATGTGAAACATCTTGTTTTTCCTACATCTGCTGAACGGCAATGTTGCTGGATTGAATTAAGCAAAATTTAACAGAATAAACTACATATTAAGGCAAGATCTCGACGTATGTTGGTATTAGACTTGAATAAACAGTGCAGTAAAAGCCCATTTGAACTGCCAAAAACTGCACAAAAATAGATCAAGTTTAGAAATTCATCATTAAACTGATGATTTCAATTTATATATAACTGGTTCAGAATAGATAGAAACCAATCATTGAGTTCTGATATTAGGAACAGAGTGTATGAGCGTAATTTTACCCGTTGCCCAACGCGGAGAAGAGATCTTAAAATTAAAAGCTGCGCCTGTTGCTGAAGCAGAGTTTAATAGCGAATGGTTGATGCAATTGGCTTCAGTTATGCATGCAACGATGTTAGAGCGTAATGGTGTTGGCATCGCTGCACCACAATTGTATATTTCTAAACAGGTTATTATTGTTGCGTCGCGCCCGAATCTACGATACCCCGACGCACCTGAAATGCAACCTGTGGTCATGATTAATCCGCAAATATTAGAGTTTTCTGAAACCACGTGTCTGGGTGAAGAAGGTTGTTTAAGTGTGCCCAATCAACGTGCGCAGGTGGAGCGAGCGCAAGTCATTAGAGTGCTCTATCACACATTAGAAGGTGATGTTATGGAAACAACGTTTGAAGGATTTCCAGCACGCATCGTGCAACATGAAGTAGATCATCTCAATGGTATTTTGTTTGTCGACCGATTGACTACCTAAGCTATATCGGTTGTTTCATTCATCTTTATATTTAAATTGCTGTGGTGTTTGTCCTAAATGCCGTTTAAACATGGCACTAAATGCACTTGGATTGCTGTATCCCAGTCCCCTTGAAATTTGTGCAATCGACTCACCACTGGCGATTTTACTCAGGGCTTGAGCAATGTGCATTTGTTGTAGCCATGCCCGATATGACATCCCCGTTTCCTTTTGGAACATCCGCATCAGGGTTCTGGTGCTAGTGCCAATTTCGTCTGCCCATGTGCTTAAATCTTTAGGATATTGTGGTTCATGTAAGAGCGTTTGACAGATATTCAATAGCCGTTTGTCTTGTGGCCAAGGAATCTGAATCGGTAAAGAATTGGCTTTCTGAATTTCATCAAAAATCAAAATTTGTATTGCACGGGAAAGCTCATCCGAACTCAATAATTCTGACGTGGGAATTTGCTCAATCACATTTAAACGAATGAGGAGTTCGTGCAATAACTTACTGACCCGAATAATAAAACACTGTTGACCCAATACCGATGCCGCTTGGGCTTCTACGAGGGCGGTGTTCATTTTGACCCGACTTAAAGAAATCACACTATGTTCGACATAAGCCGGAATCCACAGTGCACACATAGGTGGAATCAACCATACATGATTTGGAGTAAAGACCTGAATAATCCCAGTCGAGGCATACAGGAATTGTGCCCGTGAATGGTGGTGTACTGGAGTGATTTCGCGGTAAGTATGTTCAGAGGAAAGTCCAATCACCAGTTCAGACATTTCTGTTTCAATCAGTGAATCTGATATTTTCATGAAATTTGTCACTTATACAGGGATTATTGGAAGATAACGTTGTGAATGACAATTTACAATATTGTTTGAAATATCAATGATTGGAGTTTTTCAGCTATGACGTCTTCAATACAGACGAAGGAAAGCATGGATGAAGCTGTGGCAAGTCTTCAGCCACAAGGGATGATTGTGAAAATTGTAGGTGCTGTGGCACTGGCACATTTACTGAATGACTTGATTCAAGCCGTTCTGCCTGCGATTTATCCGATGCTGAAAACCAACTTCTCGCTGAGTTTCGCACAAGTTGGACTCATTTCATTGGTGTATCAAATTACTGGGTCATTGCTGCAACCTTGGATTGGTCTTTATACCGACAAAAATCCTAAACCGTATTTATTGCCATTGGGTATGCTGGTGACCTTGAGTGGTATTTTATTGTTGGCATTTTCACCTAGTTTTACGGTATTGCTTATTGGGTCTGCACTGATTGGGGTGGGGTCATCGACCTTTCATCCTGAGGCTTCCCGCGTGGCGCGTATGGCATCGGGTGGGCGTTTTGGTACAGCACAATCGACCTTTCAGGTGGGAGGTAATACAGGAACAGCAATTGGGCCCTTATTGGCTGCACTAATTATTGTGCCCTTTGGGCAACATGCAGTGGCCTTGTTGATTGTATTTGCATTACTTGCCATTTGGGTATTATTTGGTGTGAGTCGTTGGAGTATTAGTCACAGTAAAAAACAACTGGCAGCCAAGGCACAACAAGTGCAAAGTAAATTGCACGGGCGCCAGTTAGTGATCGCACTTTCGACCATCTGTGTGCTGATGTTTGCCAAATTTACTTATATTGCCAGTATCAGTAATTACTTTACTTTTTACTTGATGCATAAATTCCATATCAGCCTGCAATCGGCACAGTTACATTTATTTGCCTTCTTGGCTGCGGTGGCATTAGGAACCTTTGCAGGCGGTCCAATTGGCGACAAAATTGGACGTAAAGCGGTAATTTGGGTGTCCTTTGTCGGCATGGCGCCGTTTGCTTTAATGATGCCTTTTGCCAATCTGTTCTGGACTACGGTATTGTCCGTCATGACTGGTTTGGTGTTGTCTTCTGCTTTTGCTGCCATGGTGGTGTATGCACAAGAAGCGGTACCTGGACGAGTGGGCATGATTGCGGGCTTAATGTTCGGCTTAATGTTTGGCGTGAGCGGTATTGCCGCAGCAGGTTTGGGCTATTTGGCAGACTTAAAAGGCATTGAGTGGGTATTTGGTGTGTGTTCATTGTTACCATTATTAGGCTTTGCCACTGCATTTTTACCGAAGACCCAAGCAAATTAAACTGATTACAGCAGAACTTTACATTTAGACGCGCTATCTTGTGAGAAGAACAAGATAGCGCGTTTTTTTTGGCATCTTTGTTGTAATGAATGACTGAATATAACGGATCATTACGCGCTTCGATTCTGGAGGATAGATGTAATGACAGATCCAGATTTTCCAATCAAATTTTCCTTAGGCTTGGAACAGCTTAGTTTTGACATAGAAGGGCGGCATTTTCAGGTCAATAAAGGCTTAAGTTTTATTCAGTCGAACAGTATGCGTCATGGGGTACTAGATTAACTTGCCATTGAGTTGATGATCTATGTAATTGAAGAAATATTAGAATCGGTTCCCATCCAATATGCTCAGCCTAAAAGTGCAATCAGTACGGATACTTTATTTGAGCAAATTTTGAGTTTATTTTTTCCGAATCAACACAGCATAGGTCGAATACAGCTTGAAAGTGGCTTTAATGCATTTCTTGAGTGTCGGGAATATTATTTGGCTAAGGTCACGAAACAAGGAATATTTAGCTTGGTTTACTTTGTGTTTTTACGTGAAATGATGCATCACTGGAATGTGACCGACATTAAATTTGAATCGCTTGAAACCGCTAAGTCATTCTAAAAACGTAAAAAATAAGGAATGATCGACAGTAGAATCCCAATGCCACTCAGCAAAACATTACTTTCTATAAAATAAGGGAAAACCATTAGAACCAGACCGGCTACAAAGGGCACAGTCAGTCTTTGCTTTTTGCCATAGAGAAAATAGCCTAAACCAATTGAGCTAAAGATCACGCCGAGTAAGAGTTGAGTACTGTTCATGATGATGAAGCTTAAGTTCCGTTTGTTAGGGATTTATAAAAGCTTGAATAGTTAGATGTAGTCTTGAATATTTCTGTATTACCAAGCTTTAAGCATCTAAAAGTATTAAAAATCATTGTATGTAAAATAGACATTAATTACTATAACATGAAGGTTTATGACTTAATGATACTATAATGAAGAAGATTGGTTTTTATGCTTATTGTGCGAACCCTAGTGAAGTTGGAGATTGTATAGAATCAGCTGTTTCTATAATTAATAGGAAAAATCTTGAAATAGAAATAAAGACTTGGAAACATATGGATATTGCAGGTCATTTTATAGCTAATGAGGTTTTAAGTGGAATAGATGAAGCTGATTTTTTGATAGCAGATATAAGTATTCTAAATTTAAATGTGACTTATGAGATTGGTTATGCAATTGGAAAGGGAAAGCGAATATTACTTACAAAGAATAACTCATTAAGTATAGGGCAGCCTAAAATACACGATGTAGGTATTTTTGATACGTTAGGTTACAAAGAATATGTTAACCAGCAACAGTTAGGTGACTTCTTAAGTTCTGGACAGTTTAATGACCCTATATTTTTAGAGAAAAAATTAAATAAGCAAGCTCCTGTTTATTTTGTATTAAGCAAACATAAAACTGATTGGATTAGTCGAATTGAATCCAGAATAAAAAAATCTAGATATATATTTAGAACATTTGATCCATCAGAACAACCACGTTTATCAGCACATGAAGCAATTCATCAAGTTACAGAATCTATGGGTATTGTGATTCCAATATTATCAAGTCATATAGATGGCTCTGAAATTCATAACATTAGAAGTGCATTCATTGCTGGCTTATCAAAGGGATTAGAAAAACCACATATTTTGATCCAAATGGGTCATGATTCAGCTCCTTTAGATTATAGAGATTTAGTTAAGCATTGCTATAAATTAGATGATATTAATGAAGTGATGGCTGATTTCGCAGCTTCTGTAGCAGCATTTTTTCAACAAGAAAATGAGCTTTCAACTAATGACTATATAACTGAATTACAAAAAATTGATTTGGGTTCTACTTCTGCTGAAAATGAAATGAGAAGTTTGCAAAGATATTATTTAAAGACTGAACAATATCTTAAAGCTATACGTGGAGAGGCTAATTTAGTAGTAGGAAGAAAAGGATCAGGTAAGTCAGCAATTTTTTTACAAATTAGAGATAAAGAACGATCTTCTAACCAGAATCTTGTCCTTGATTTGAAACCAGAGGGTTATAAATTTGTAAAATTCAAAGAGCAAATTTTAAATTTTCTACAAGAGGGTACTTTTCAGCATACTATTATGGCCTTTTGGGAGTATGTCTTACTTTTAGAGTTGTGCAATAAGATTTTAAGTAGTGATAAAGAGTTACACTTACATAATGAATCACTATATCAGCCTTATAGAGAAATTGCAGATTTATATAAAGCTGAGGGATATGATACAGAAGGTGATTTCTCAGAAAGAATGTCAACGCTAATGACAAGAATTTCAACTGATTATTTCGAAAAATATGGAGAAGATTCAGGAGTAAGATTGTCTTCACCACAATTGACAGAGTTATTATACAAGCATGATATTAAAGCTATTACAGATCAATTGAAAAAGTATCTAAAATATAAAAAAAATGTTTGGCTTTTAATTGATAATATTGACAAAGGATGGCCAACATCTGGCTTACAAAAAGAAGATTTATTAATAGTGAGAGCGTTGATTGATTGTACTAAGAAGATTCAAAGACAATTTTCTCATATAAATAATGAAATAAAGATTATCATTTTTTTAAGAAATGATGTCTATGAGCTTTTAGTACAACATACAGCTGATCGTGGTAAAGAAGGAAATGTTTTATTAGATTGGACAGATACAGATCTTTTAAGAGAAATGGTAAGACTAAGAATAGTAGCTAATGAAGGTTTCAATAGTGGATATACTTTTGAGCAAGCTTGGAAAAAGCTTTTTGTAAGCCATTTTAAAGGTGAAGAAAGTTCACAGTATCTTATTGAAAGATCATTAATGAGGCCACGATTTTTACTTAATCTAATAAATCAATGTAAAAGTTTTGCAGTAAACTTAAACCATCAGCTTATAACTGAAGATGATATTTCAAAAGGAATGAAAGCATATTCGACTGATTTATTAACTGATATTAGCTATGAGTTGAATGATATAAATAATGAATTACATGATATTTTGTATAGTTTTATTGGGGTAAAATCATTATTGTCAGTTGGAGAGTTGAAAAACATAATAAATATGAATCAGAATGTAGCTTCTAGTAATGTTGAAGATATAATTAATATTTTGCTGTGGTATGGGTTTATTGGGGTTTGCATAGAAAACCGAGAAATTAAGTTTATTTATCATTTTAATTATAATATGAGGTTGATGGACGGTTTTATTAAAACTAAAATGCAAGATATTAATTTTATTATTAATCCAGCATTTTGGGATGCATTATTAATTGAAGTGGATAAAGACTTAGCAGCATAATTTACCATTTTAAAACCCCCTCAATTGAGGGGGTAGTCAATTAAAGAAAGTTATGAATTAAACAATCGAATCATCTAAATTCGGCGCTAACCAACGCTTCGCTTCATCAAGTGTCCAACCTTTCCGTTTTGCATAATCTTCAAGTTGGTCTTGAGAGATTTTGCCCACGTTAAAGTATTCGCTTTGTGGATGTGAATAATAGAAACCACTTACCGAAGATGGCGGCATCATTGCAAAGTGTTCAGTCAGTTTAGTACCAATTTTGTCGGTAGAACCTAACCAGTCAAACAACACCGCTTTTTCAGAGTGCTCTGGGCAAGCTGGGTAACCCGGTGCAGGGCGAATACCGACATATTTCTCTTTAATCAGTTCTTCATTGCTGAGTTGTTCATCAGCTTTATAACCCCAGAACTCTTTACGAATGCGTTCATGTAAGTGTTCGGCAAAAGCTTCAGCAAAGCGGTCAGCTAATGACTGCACTAAAATTGCAGAGTAGTCATCACCTTTAGCTTTGTATTCATTCGCCAATTCTTCTGCACCAAAAATCGATACAGTGAATCCGCCTAAGTAGTCCTGCTGCTCACGATCATTACGAATGTAATCTGCTAAAGACAAGTTTGGTTTACCTGTGACTTTGTCAGATTGTTGACGTAAGTGTTCAAAAGTATGTGTAACATTTTGACCCGCTTCATCAAATACACTCACTGTGTCAGCATCTGTGCGCTGAGCAGGGAACATACCAAATACAGCACGTGCATCAAAAAGGTTGTTGTCGATAATATCTTTCAACATCGCTTGTGCTTGGTTGTAAAGGTCAGTTGCCGCTTCACCCACCACTTCATCTTCTAAAATTTTCGGGAATTTACCTGCCAAGCTCCAAGAAATGAAGAATGGTGTCCAGTCAAAATAATCTACGAGTGTCGCAAGCGGGTAGTTGGTGAGGACTTGTGTTCCCAAAAGATTTGGTTTTGGCGGTACATAGCTTTCGTCAATTTTAAAACCATTCTCAACCGACTCTTTATAAGTCAATTTGGCAGCTTTTGGTTGCTTGTTGGCTAAGCGCTCACGAATCTTGGCATATTCAGCACGATGCTCTGCAATAAAGTTTCCACGCATTTCTTTCGAAAGGAGAGTGGTTGCAACACCTACAGCACGTGAAGCATCTGCAACATAAATCACTGCATCGTTTTGATACTGAGGGTCAATTTTTACTGCTGTGTGTGCTTTAGAAGTAGTCGCGCCACCAATCAATAAAGGAATGTTAAAACCCTTACGTTGCATTTCTTTCGCAACAAATACCATCTCATCTAAAGATGGAGTAATCAGACCAGACAACCCAATGATGTCACATTTTTCATCAATTGCAGTTTGCAAGATTTTCTCGCAAGGTACCATCACGCCAAGGTCAACAATGTCGTAACCATTACAGCCAAGTACTACGCCAACAATATTCTTACCAATATCGTGTACGTCGCCCTTAACAGTTGCCATGAGGACTTTACCTTTAGATTGGCTGCCTGTTTTTTCAGCTTCAATGTACGGGTTGAGCCAAGCCACAGCTTGCTTCATAACACGTGCAGATTTCACAACCTGAGGTAAGAACATTTTGCCTGAACCGAACAAGTCACCAACAACGTTCATGCCGTCCATCAAAGCGCCTTCGATTACATCTAAAGGACGTTTGGCTTTCAGGCGAGCTTCTTCGGTATCTTCGTCAATGTAGGTGGTAATACCTTTAACCAATGCATATTCAAGACGTTTTTCTACAGGTTCGTTACGCCATTCAAGGTTTTCTGCTTCGCGTTGAGCACCACTATGACCACGGAACTTTTCAGCGACTTCAAGCAGTTTCTCAGTCGCAGCTTGACCAGATTCACCTTGGTTTTGGTTTAAGATGACATCTTCAACTGCTTCTTTTAGCTCGGCTGGAATATCATCATAAATGGCCATTTGACCGGCATTTACAATCCCCATGGTCATGCCTTGTTTAATGGCATGGTATAAGAACACAGAGTGAATCGCTTCACGAACAGGCTCATTACCGCGGAACGAGAATGAAACGTTCGATACACCACCAGAAATCATGGCGTGAGGTAAGTTTTGTTTAATCCAACCTGTGGCTTCGATAAAATCGACGCCATAGTTATTGTGTTCTTCAATACCTGTTGCTACTGCAAACACGTTCGGGTCAAAAATAATATCTTCAGCAGGGAAGCCAACATCGTTAACCAAAACGTCATAAGAACGTTTACAGATTTCGCGTTTACGCTCAGCAGTGTCGGCCTGACCAGTTTCATCAAAGGCCATCACAATAATTGCAGCACCATATTGGCGACACAGGCGAGCTTTTTCGACAAACTCGTCATAACCTTCTTTTAACGAAATCGAGTTAACAACAGGTTTACCTTGTACGCATTTTAAGCCTGCTTCAATGATTTCCCATTTTGATGAGTCAATCATGATCGGCACACGTGAAATATCTGGCTCAGAGGCCACTAGGTTTAAGAAATGTACCATCGCATTTTGCGAATCGAGCATCCCCTCATCCATGTTAATATCGATAATCTGAGCGCCAGCTTCCACTTGTTGCTGTGCAACTTCTAAAGCTTCGGCAAAGTTTTCTTCACGAATTAAGCGTAAGAATTTTTTTGAACCGGTAACGTTGGTACGTTCACCGACGTTAACGAACAATGAGTCATCATAAATATTAAATGGTTCTAAACCACTTAAGCGACAAGCTGGCTTAGTTTCAGGAATTTGACGTGGTGCAATGTCTTTTACAGCATTGGCAATCGCACGAATATGGTCTGGTGTCGTACCACAGCAACCACCGGTAATATTGATTAAACCACTTTCTGCAAATTCTTTTAAGAAGGCCGCAGTTTGTTCTGGTGTTTCATCATATTCACCAAAAGCATTTGGTAAGCCAGCATTTGGATGAGCAGAAATGAACGTATCAGCCACATCAGACACGGTTTTAACGTGAGGACGCATGGCATCTGCACCAAGGGCACAGTTGAAGCCAATTGAAAGTAAGTCACCATGGCGTACCGAGTTCCAGAACGCTTCAGCAGTTTGACCTGTTAAGGTACGACCTGAAGCATCGGTAATGGTCCCTGAAATCATGAGTGGTAATTCATGACCAATTTGCTTAAAGACTTCTTTCACCGCAAAAATTGCAGCTTTACAGTTTAATGTATCAAAAACGGTTTCAATCAAAATGATATCTGCACCGCCTTCAATCAGTGCATGAGTCGCTTCAATATAGTTTTCTTTTAGCTCATCAAAGGTAATGTTACGAAAGGCAGGGTCATTTACATTAGGCGAAATTGAACAGGTACGCGATGTTGGACCGAGTACACCTGCTACAAAACGCGGTTTATCTGGGGTTGAATACTTTTCACAAGCTGCTTTAGCTAAACGTGCTGCTTCACGGTTAATCTCTGGAACAAGATCTTCCATGTGATAATCAGACATTGAAACACGCGTGCCGTTAAAGCTGTTGGTTTCAATAATGTCTGCGCCTGCATCAAGATAAGCTTCATGAATACCTTGAATGATTTCGGGTTGAGTTAGCACAAGAAGGTCATTGTTACCTTTTAAGTCATGTGCCCAATCGGCAAAACGCTCACCACGGTAATCTTCTTCTTCAAGCTTATGACGCTGAATCATGGTGCCCATCGCACCATCGATGATCAATATACGCTCAGCGAGAAGTTTTTTAAGGGTGGTAAGCGTGGACATAAATAACCCCAATACACGGCAAATCTTGAAATGGAGCATATTTTAGCAGAACTCAGGGCTAATTTTATTTTAATTCAGCTTTTTGACTGTCAAGTTAGCAGTATTCATGTAAGAAATAAGAGTTATTTTGCTATTTCATTGAAATGCAATATTACATTGGCATGATGAATCGGTTTCAATTTCAAGGTGAAAGCCCATCAGAGAGTGACAAATTTTTTTACAATTCTGAAAATCAACTACTTTTTTACATGAAATATTTTTTTGTTATAAGTATTTGAAAAAAACAGATTTACAGTCAAAAATCCTCCCCATTGTAGCGCGGAGTGATTTAAAACAGGTCAATTGTTAAAAATTTGGCTTTATATGACACCTGTTTGTCATATAATTGTCACAATTTAATTTAACAATAAGGGGATTTTATTATCCTCTTAACCGTCTGCATGAATTCAAAAACTCCTCCCGTCCAAGATCGTATGCATTCAGCATCGAACAAGTCGACGAATGTGCATGTTCCAACACCGAAGTTTTTTATGCCGGTGTTTTTTACGGTCATTATTGCGACCCTCATTTATATTGGGTTTCAGGTATCTGCTGACTTGTCGCATGTACCACCATTAAGTTTGTATTCTGTTATTCTTTTAGCGACGGCATTACTAATTGCACTGGGCTTTGAGTTTGTGAATGGTTTCCATGACACAGCCAATGCAGTAGCAACAGTAATTTATACCAATGCTCTTTCTGCACCTGTTGCAGTGATGTGGGCTGGTTTTTGTAATTTCCTTGGGGTTATGGTTGCCAGTGGTGCGGTTGCTTACGGCATTATCGCCTTATTGCCAGTTGAACTAATCATGAATGTGAGTTCAGGGGCAGGCTTTGCTATGGTCTTTGCCATGCTGATTGCTGCAATTCTATGGAATTTAGGCACTTGGTTCTTGGGGATTCCTGCATCGAGTTCACACACTTTGATTGGTTCTATTTTGGGTGTAGGGATTATGAATTACCTATTACACTCAGGTAGTGGTGCCAGCGGTGTAGATATGGACCAAGTCATTAAAGTGGGTAAAGCATTACTGTTTTCTCCATTAATTGGTTTTGCATTTGCTGCTGTGGTTTTCTTGTTGGTGAAAAAAATCTTCAAACGCCAGTTGGAGTTGTTCCAGCCACCTGAAGGCAACAAACCACCACCGCCACTTATTCGTGCAATTCTAATTTTTACTTGTACAGGTGTAAGTTTTGCACATGGTTCAAACGACGGTCAAAAGGGCATGGGCTTAATCATGTTAATTTTGATTGGTTTAGTGCCATTGGCCTATTCACTCAATAAGAATTTAGACCAAACACATATCCAGTCATTTGAGCAATTGTCATCTCAAGCTGCTGTGGCGATGTATCCTGCACATGCAGATATTCCAGATGAACAAGCGCGTCGAACCATTACAGCTTATATTCAAACCAAAGAAATCACACCAGAAGTGGTACCTGCTTTGGCAAGTTTGACCGATCATTTAGGTGACCGTGTTGCTCAGTATGGTGACTTAAAAAATATTCCTGAAGATGCAGTTTCATCTATCCGTAATGATATGTATTTGAGCACGACTGCGTTTAAGCGTTTGGATAAAGCAGACCAATTACCTGCGATGCCAGAAGCGCAGCAAAAGGTGGTAAAAGAGTACCGTAGCAATTTGGATAGCTTTTTACAGTACATCCCAACTTGGGTAAAAGTAGCTGTGGCATTGGCTTTAGGTCTAGGTACAATGGTAGGCTGGAAGCGTATCGTAGTGACTGTAGGCGAGCGTATTGGTAAGCATCACATGACGTATGGTCAAGGGATGTCTGCTGAACTTGTAGCAATGTCAACAATTGCAGCAGCCGATGGTTTTGGTATGCCTGTGTCAACAACTCACGTATTAAACAGTGCGGTTGCGGGTACGATGGTCGCGAACAAATCAGGCTTGAATTTTGCAACTGTAAAAACAATTCTTTCGGCATGGATTTTTACACTTCCTGCCACCATTTGTTTATCAGGTGGTTTATACTGGATTTTCCTCCAGTTCGTTTCTTAAAGTTCTTAAGAGACGGAATTAAAGCGCTGCATTGTCAGCGCTTTTTTTGTATCTGAAAGATCATCCCATCGAGGGGGCGATTGAAGGTTCATGAAGATGTGATGAGTATTGTCCAGTGAAGAGCTTTGATTTACACGGTTTGAACAGAAGTATAGGGCTGAGTAAAACATTTAAACTCTAGCGTGATTAGAGCTGAAAAATTGAAGTGTTAAGGGATAGATACAAAAAGATTAGATTTCATGTGTAGGATGGAACAGCAATCGAAACTTGTTGCATGCTTTGTTTAGACTTCAATCTAATAGAGATGAAAAAGACCCCAAGATAACTTGAGGTCAATTTATAAGATTAGAGTACGTTAAAAAACGTCTTTCATTATTCTAAATCAACGATTTGTCCTTGGTCATTATGATGAACCACGGTGATTTTATGCTGTCTGGATTGTACAATTTTTTGGTTGCTGAGCTCAAAATAGTCAGCATATTGCTGTGTGGCTAAGGGATGTTCTGAGTTTTCCATTTTATCACTCGCAGACGGCATAAATCGACTCCAGAGCAATAAACCCACACTACAGAGCAGCAGTTCTAATCCACCATATTCAATGCTTATACTTAGCGCATTGATCAGATGGTGTACCGCTGTACTTTTCTGTAATTGTATGAGAATCCATACCAGTAAGAAGGGACGCCAAAGCAGAAGCCACGCACCCCACATTAATGCCGTAGTGGTATTCGACATATAGCGTTTATGCCAAGGCAATAAATGACGCAAATCAATCACTAAATCATGTTGAGATTTCATTTTGAGATACTCTAATCGTGTTGCGTATTATAAACGGATACCACGGTCTGGGCTGACCCAGCGCGCGCGCTTATCTTCACCACGTAACAGTACTTTTGGAAAAGCCATAATGGTGGCACTTATAGTAATGAGCCAGAATACAAATGGATACCAAATCATCCAGAAGTAGTTCTTGCCTAGGTTCGGTTCATAACGACTATCCATCCATTTGCTTAAAGCAAACTGAATGAGACAGGTTGCTCCCAGTAAAACACCACTGCCATAAGGTAAAAATGGTGAGCTAATTCCACTGAGTGCAGCGATTGGGAAAATTAAATGAATGATCCATAGAATTGCCAATAACAACATTAAATAAGACCAAACCAAAGTCAGGCAAAGCTCTAACATTAGTGGCCATAAAAAATTGAGTTTGGGTTGAATGAATACATCCAAATTTTTGATTAAGACCTGAGCGCCACCCATTGCCCAACGTAGACGTTGTTTCCAAAGTCCAGAAAGCGTTTCAGGCATTAAAATCCACACCAGTGCATTCGGTTCAAACTGAATGTCCCAACCTGCACGCTGCAATTTCCAAGTGATGTCAATGTCTTCGGTGAGCATGTTTGGCGACCAATATCCAACTTGATGTACGGCAGTTTTACGAAATGCGGTAATCACTCCTGAGACTGTAAATAGTCGTCCGAAGCTGCGCTGAGCACGTTTGATCATTCCCACAATTGAAGAAAACTCACCCACTTGAATACGTCCCAAGAGTGTTGAACGGGTCCGAATACGTGGATTGCCTGTCACTGCTGCAATTTTGGGATTTGCAATAAAATGTTGCATCATCCATGTCGCTGCATGAGGATCAAGGAGTGCATCCCCATCAATTCCTAATAAGAACTCTGCTTCTGTTACTAGGCTGCCCGCTTGTAACGCCATGGCTTTACCTTGATTTTTCGCAAGGTGTACCACACGTAGGCGTTCATGTTGATGTGCCAATCGATTCAATACTTCAGCGGTGTTATCTGAACTACCATCATTAATTGCAATGACTTCAAAATTCGGATAGTCGAGTTTTAAAGCATGACTAATGGTTTCTTCTGCATTATCACCCTCATTAAAACAAGGGATTAATACCGCAACCAGAGGGTAGTGCGGTAATGTCTTGGGGTGTTGATAGGCAGGTTGTTTACGCTCTTTACGATAGAAAATCAGTGCACCTAACATCCACAGGTAAGACATGAACAACGGGTAATAAAACACAAAGTTGAGCGCGTGACGCAGCCAAAGATTGAAATGAGGTAACATACTCAACTGCCTTTATGGAATTAATTGAGAAGATTTGGTTGCAAAGACATCATGCATGACTTTTGGGTCTGGATGTCCTTGAATTGGGTCGTCAGGGTAATAAGCAACATGCATAACACCTTGGGTATATAAGGACTGAATGGTATTTGCCAGTTCTTGTGAAGGAATTTTCTGATTGTTACGCCAGTTGGTGGCTTGCAGCTCAAAGACCGTTTTTTTCATGCCATTTGGGAAAGAATTAACCCGTTGAACGATGTCACGATAAAACTGGTCTGCATCAGGCGCTTGTTCCATATACGGCATTGCCATAATGGCAGTGAAGTCATAACGTTTTAAGGACTCTTCGAGTGACTGTGAATACCAGTTTTCTGCATAAGGTTTTAATGCAACTTGCGCATATAAATTACGTGCAGTGAGCAGGAAGGGTTCGTACTGACGGACTTGGCTGGCAAGCTGCATGGCAAAATCATCAATGGTTTTGGTTTTATATGCAGTCCATTTTTGCAACAAGGCATCATCTGCACGAATTTTTGCTAAATCAGTCGGTAAGCCTTGTGCTGCATAGGCCGTTAAAGCATTTGGGCTGGCATCTTCATAATCGGATAGGGTGGTATCGTCATGGAACAGAATGCCATTAAACGGTGTAGATTTTGCTAAGTCTTGATAGATCTCGCTGATGGTTTGGCGTGCGCGTGGAGAATAAGGCGATAAACGTAAATACCCCATGTTTAAATGATCTTGGCTGACTTGTTGGGTCTCAACCACATCTTTGCTTACAGGGTCAGTTTGAGGGAGTTCCCATGCCAAGAGTGGCATCCAAGCATAAATACGGCTGACTTGGGTTCGAGTCTGAATTTGCCAAGCCACATGATTAAATAGATCGGCACGCATCGGTAAATGACGATTTGGGAAATACACCATGTTGGCAGAACCATCACCATCAGAATCTGAAAATGCCTGAAGATAAACAGTATTGACTCCCATAGCGCGAATGCGATCTAGCAAAATGCCCAAGTTGCGTTCTTGTTGTTTAGGATCTGGGTCATAAACATAGTCTAAATCAATATGCATGACTTTCTGTGGGCGGTTGTTATCGCCCAAATTCATTTCACGATTTTTAATTTCTTGTGCCAGATCGGCGGTACTCATATTGCCTTCAACCAAAACCCGGTTCAGCGTTTGCAAAGAACCATGCACATGATCGGGGCCATCATCCAGAGTGATGGTAATTGGCATACCTAACTGTTTCGCAATATTCACATCCTGCATGTTATAGCGACCATATGGCCAAACCATGACACGTGGTGCTTTTAAACCATGAGCTTGGAGTAACTCGTTGTTATGCTTTAGATCTTGGGTGATACGGGTGGTATATTGTTGATCATTTTCATAGCGTTGGTGTTTTGCATCATATTGACGTGTAATGGCCGCAGGTTCAGAGTTACCTTGTGGATTGGCATTGATACCACAATGTAAATTAAAACTGTGATTCCCAATTTCGACCAAACCACTGTCCTGCATTTCTTTCAGTTCTGACCAAGTCAGAATTTTGTCACGTGAAATAATATCATCACCAAAATGTACTGCTTGATTGGCTTTTGGGGTAAGCCACGAACCAACGACAGCAAGTACTACAGGAATATGTTTGGCTTTTAGAATAGGGTAAGCATGAGTGTAAAATGATTGATAGCCATCATCTACGGTCAATAATACAGGTTTGCTCGGCAAACGGTATTTGCCTTGGTGAGCTTGGATAAGTTGGTTGACATTGATAAAGTGAAAACCATTGTTTTGTAGCCAATCAAGGTGCTGACTAAACTGTTGTGGCGTTACTGCATAATCAGGGATCAGGGCATTTTTCTGATCGGTAATTTCATGATAGCCAATAATGGTTAGAGTAGAGGGGTCAACTTTGGGAGGCTCGGCTGCCATACTGAATGACGCATTGAGCGAACATAATAATCCTAGTGAAAGTGGAAACCAAGGAGATGCAAAGCGAGCAAGCATAAAGATATCTTCTAAAAACTTTTAGTACGGGAGATTAGCGATCACAAAAACTCAAAATTGTTCTTATTTTTGAGAGTCGACTAAGGTCTTTTGTTCATTGCGCATTTATAAATTCTGAACCTGAAAGTTTTCTTAAAAAACGCATTATTTAAAGAGGTGATACAAAATAAAAACAATTAATTGCAGAAGTGTTGTATTGAGTGTTGCAAAGTTATTTTAAGTGGCTCAGTACTGTAAAAATGGAAAACCCAGTGCGGACACTGGGTTTTTAAAGCTTGGATTTGAAAATTCGTTCTTAGGTAATTTTTTGCAGAATTTGCAACAGCACATCAAATTCACTTTGCAAAGGTGTGCTCTTACGTGTAATCAGGGCCAAAGTACGGCTTGGTGCATCTTGAATAGGTTTCACAACCAAATCAGAGTTGGCTTTAATCATATTGGTATGCAACGCAATTTCGGGCAATAGAGTAAAGCCCAAGTTCGCAGATACCATTTCAATTAAAGTTGGTAATGAGCTTGCCTTTAAGCGATGATCATTTTTACGTTCGCCAATCGGACAGGCACTTAAAGCATGATCACGTAAGCAGTGACCTTCTTCCAGCAACATTAAACGTGATAAATCTAAATCTTCCAGCGTTACCGCTTGTGAAGAACGTTGGTCAGATTTATGGCACACCAAGAACAAGTCTTCTTTTGCAATTTCAGCAACTTTAAGTCCACGCGTGTCAAATGGCAGAGCCAATAACACCATGTCTAAGTTACCATGCTCAAGTTTTTCAACAATTTTTTCGCTTTGTGCTTCGTGCAGATGCAACTGAATTTTAGGAAGCTGCTTATGCACTTCATCAAGTAACTGCGACAAAATAAAAGGCGCGATCGTTGGAATAACACCTAAATGTAGATCGCCAGTCAAAGGCTCACTCATTTCACGACTTAAGCGCATTAAGTCTTGGGCATCAGCAAGTAGAACACGGGCTCGAGCGACAACTTGTTCGCCAAGCGGGGTTAAACGTACATTTTGGCGATCGCGTTCAACGAGGACGCCACCCAGTAAGCGTTCAAGTTCCATGATCCCACCCGAAAGGGTAGATTGGGTCACGAACGAACGACGCGCTGCTTCAGTAAAGTGCAGCGTTTCAGACAGTGTTACAAGGTATGACAGCTGTCTCAGGGATGGTAATGCAGCCATAGTGTCCTAATTTTAAGATTTAAAATGATGAGCAAATAATCCGCTAAGATGAGGAATGAAATGCGGTGGGATATCATGCCCCATTCCTTCAATTAATTCAAATTTAGCGCCTGTAATTGCTTTTGCAACAGCTTTACCATGGCTAGGCGGGAGCAAGCGATCACGTGAACCATGAACTACAAGAGTCGGTTGTTGAATCTGCTTGTCCAGATGTAGCAAGGAGCCTGTACATAATATTGCTAAAAACTGTTGAAGTACACCCGCTGGGTAATAACTTCGTTGATATAATTTACGAGCGGTTTGCATGGTTTCCAGCTGATTGATATAACCAGGTGAACCAATAATGTTAAATACTTTTAAGCTGTGGTTAATAATTCCTTCCTCATCATTCGATTCTGGTCGGCCAATAAGGCTGAACAATTGCTTTGGAAAAGGAGGAGGAAGTAAAGGTTGATTGTTGCTGGTAAACACCAGTCCTAATTTGCTGACTTTATCTGGATTTTTTGCAGCTAGAATTTGTGCGATCATTCCGCCCATGGATGCACCCAAAACAAAGACATTCTCCAGTCCCATGCGTTCAATGAGCAAGGCGGCATCATCGGCCATATCATGTAAATTATAAGGTGCACCTTGGTTTTCTAAGCCTAGTGCAAAACGACCCATCAATTTAATGGTATTTAGACGTGGTCCCTGATGGCGTATTTTAGAAGACAATCCAATATCACGATTATCGTAACGAACAACACGATAGCCATGATCAATCAGTGTTTTACAAAAGAAATCGGGCCAGAATAATAATTGAGCACCTAACCCCATAATGAGTAAGATGGTTGGATGTTCAGGTTGACCGCCAACTTCGACGTGTAATTCAATTCCATTCCCCAAGTTTACCTTGGTTTCATGCATAAACGGGGTGTAAGGTGAATTTTTGAATTGTAATGCGCTATTCATTCTTCTTTCTCCCCTAATAAGAGGACATTCAAAAATGTGAACGTCCTCTCTATTTTGAACTTAAACTGATACAGGAATCAAGTCTGGAACTAACTTGGTTAGTGCTAATCGTTGTTTCGCTGCAGTTGCACCTAACAGTACAAAACCACGCAAAGCCCCTGAGCTATCAAAGGCTTTGGCTAACATACCATCGTCAAATTCTTCCGTTTCCCAATTCACGTCAACATCAATCGGCGCTGGTAAAACCGTGAGTGGTGCTGCAGGTGTTTTGACTGCTACAGGCATCGCAGGATAATGTACTGCGGTATGCTCACCATTTAAGGTTTTTGCCAGTGCTCGTGCCTGTTGCATGATTGGCATTACATATGGAAGTAGTGTGCCATTCACTTCTGCACAGTCACCCACTGCGTAAATATTCGCTTGATTGGTTTCCAAATGGCTATTGGTCAAAATGCCACGACTGGTGTGAATGTTGCCTGTTTTAGCCAAGCTAATATTTGGCTGTAAACCAATTGCTGAAAGTACTATATCAGCGATTACAGATTGTCCATTGGCTAAAGTGACAAGATAATCGCCATTTTCGACTTTAGATACTTTCTCAACAGTCGTACCCAATACAAAATGAATGCCTGTTTCTTCCAGATTTTCTTGGAAGGCAGAAGCAATATGCGCAGGCAGTAGTCGACCTAAAGGTTGGGCAGCCAAATCGATGACTGTGGCATGATATCCCGTATTTTGTAGATCATTGGCAAACTCGCAGCCAATTAATCCAGCACCTAAAATCACCACACGTTTATCTTGACGTTTGTCTAGGTTTTCACGGAATGCTTTATAGTCATTGAGAGAGTTGACTACATGAATATCATCACTGCCATCTCCAGCAATTGCTAAACGAATTGGATTTGCACCTATAGCAAGAATCAGTTTTGCATAGTCTAAGGTACTCGATTGACCATCTTTTTCTAAGACAAGTTGATTTTGCTCACTGCGAATTTCTTTAACCCAAGTATGCGTTTCAATATGCATATTGAGTTGTGAGCTCATTTTTTCAGCATCACCTAAGGCGATTTGTTCAGGAGATTTTTTGCCTACTAATGCATTAGATAAGGTTGGCTTCGCATAGTTGCTGGCATCATCAGCGGTAATCATAATAAGTTCTTGTTCCGCATTGAGTTTACGAAACTCACGTGCCACGGTATAGCCAGCCATGCCTGAACCAATGATAACGATAGGCTGCATTTCTTTCTCCAAGGATAAGGTGTAAAAAAAGACCGCTAGAAGGGTCTTTAGTTATTATTAAATTTCAATCATTTCAAAGTCGGCTTTAGAAACACCACAATCTGGGCAAGTCCAGTCATCTGGAATATCATCCCATTTAGTGCCCGCAACAATACCGTCTTGCGGCCAGCCTTCTGCTTCGTCGTAAATCCATCCACAAACGATGCATTGATACTTTTTCATCTGATTCTCCAATTCTGATCGGGTCAATTTAGATCAGTAATAACTCATATACCGCATGGCTCTAATGATCTAATGGCTAGCGTTATTTTCGCCTAAATTTTTACGCAGTTCTAGGACGAATGTAAAGCAAATATCGGATTTTAATTAGAGAATTCTGAATCGGAATGGCTGAGTGGGACAAAACTTATCAATTCAATCACTGCGCTGTATTTTTGTTAGACAATCTAGATAGGCTTGATGAGCAACAGAACAAGTCCAATTTTCTGCGACTAAAGTCGAGCAGATTTAAAACTGTGAAAATGCTATTTTATAATCATATAGGTCTATAGTTAATATTTTATATAAAAATTATTTATAAAAATCATGATGTTAAAAAAAGTGATTAAAATTGTTTTCGGCTGAAAACCTGATGATTATCTATCCTGAGCGTTGAAAAAGCGTTAAAATTCACCTATTCCTTCCGTTCTTAAATTCTCTCCCATGAAAAATTTGTCTGCTGTATTGTGGTCGCACATTCGTACTGTCCAAGATTTCCCAAAACCTGGGATTTGCTTCTACGATTTGACTCCATTATTTATGAGTAATATTGGCCCATTAGCCGATGCATTAATTGAAAGTATTCCAGAAGAACAGTTGGCTGAAGTAGAAAGTTTTGTGGCGGTAGAAGCACGTGGTTTTGTGTTGGCAAGTCTATTGGCGCAACGCTTAAACAAAGGACTTTTATTGGTTCGTAAAGCAGGAAAGCTACCACCTCCAGTGGTTGGTGTAGGTTATAGCCTTGAATATGGTGTCGATCGTTTAGAAATTGCAGCCAATATTCAGCCACAAAAAGTGATTATCGTAGATGATGTCCTTGCCACAGGTGGAACCTTAAAAGCGGTGAAACAATTAATGGATAAATGTCAGCATCAAGTATTGGGTGCGAGCATTTTCTTAGATTTACCAACTTTGCATCAAGATTTAGGCTTCAAAGTGTGGACAGTGTTGGAAGAAAACTCAAAGCCATTACACGCTGCTGTCGCTTAAGCGTGTTAGAGCTGTAGAGAAAAAGCCAATCAACTGCGTTTGATTGGCTTTTTTATTGCGCTAAAAAAAGGTCTGTTCCATATAATGAATCAGTTGGTTGACGCGTTCTGGAGCAGCCAGTCGGTGGTGTCCACCTTCAACTGCTTCAACTTGCATGTAGGGTTCTAAAAAAGCTGTAGTTGCGTACATGTCTAAAACCTCATCACCAAGTTCAATATAGGCAATTTGAGGAATATCGTGTTCTAAATCGAATTCAGTAATTGCAGGATAATCCGTGCGGAAATCTGGCGTTAAAGTGGGATTTGCGACAATACAGGGAATTCGGTGCTGTAAAGACATTTTAAGCGCCCAATATCCGCCTAAACAGTGACCTATTAATAAGTCAGGTTTAATAGTTGCTAAAGCATTTTGATAAAATTCAGCAACAGTGGAATAATTTAAATTTCTGTAATCCACATCAATACAATATTTTTTTACTGAGTCAATTGCATGGAATTTTGTCGATTCTTTAGATGAATCTAATCCATGAAAAAAAAGAATTTTCGATTGGTCTATATTGATTGTTATCGCATTCATAGGCTCTCTTTTTGCAAAGATAGAACGGATTAATAAACGTTCACTTTTCAACTTTTTTAAATTATGTTCATTTTACGAATCTTCAGTTGGCATTGATCTTAGCATTTGGTCTAAGAGTGGGATGCATGATATGGTGATGTAGTTTTTAATAATAGATAAAACAGAGAGATATATTGTATTTTTGGAGTAATTCGCCAAGTTTATAAATATTTTTTAACGATTTATTTTACTGCTTGTAGAAATTATTCAGTAGTTTGGAAAGAAGCAAGTCGCTTGAGAAAATGAAATGATGGAACATCTTCGTTTTAGTATCTGTATAGATGCAAGCCCTGAAAAGATATGGAAGATTCTTTGGTCAGCAGATACTTATACTGAATGGACTAAGTTCTTTGCGGAAGGGTCAAAAATACAGTCTGATTGGACAGTGGGGGGAAGAACTTTATTTATGGACAGTCATGGCGATGGTTTGATTGCTACCATTTTAGTTTATTTACCGAATTGTTCAGTTATTTTTCAATATCAAGGTCTATTACAAGATGGGGTGGAGGATTTAACTAGCCCTGAAGTTCAGCAGTGGCAAGGATTGCTCGAACAATATTCTTTGGAAGAAGTTGATGGAAAAACGATACTGAGTGTCGAACTGGAAACGACAGAAGATTATAAATACATGATGGAGCAAGCTTTTGAACAAGGATTGCAGCGTGTTCGAGAACTAGCAGAACAATAGAATAATAGAGTTGTAGAAAAGAAAGTTAAATTCGCGGTCATTATTTTGTTTAAGAGAAATCATACGAAATCATGAATGAATCTGCTATGCTATAGCACTTCATTTTTTAGTATTTTTTACGAGGCAGAGATGACGCAAAACAACGCTCAATCGACTTCTGAACAACCTATTTCCGAAAACGATTTAATTGCACAGCGTCATGCCAAGTTGAAGCAAATTGAAGAGCAAGCCAAACAAATGGGCGTTAGCCCATGGCCGAACTCGTTCAAGCGCGAACATTATGCGCAAGATTTACAAGAACAATTTCAAGATCAATCGAAAGAACAGATTGAAGCAGCTGAGCATGTTTATGTGAAAGTTGCAGGTCGTGTCATGTTGAACCGTGGATCATTTATCGTGATTCAAGATATGACAGGTCGTATTCAGCTTTATGTTGCACGTAAAGAGTTAGACGAAGCTACTTTGGCAACCATCAAAGGTTTAGACCTTGGTGATATTATTGCAGTAGAAGGTTATATTGGTCGTTCGGGCAAAGGCGATTTATATGTTCACATTCAACATTTTGAATTATTGACCAAATCACTACGTCCACTGCCAGATAAGTTCCATGGTCTAAATGACACAGAAGTGAAATACCGTAAGCGTTATCTTGACCTGATTGTAAATGAAGAAACACGTAAGACGTTTGAAATTCGTGCCAAAGTTGTTGCAGGGATCCGTGCATTCTTAAACAACGAACGTTTCATGGAAGTTGAAACACCAATGATGCATGTCATTCCGGGTGGTGCATCTGCGCGTCCATTCGAAACGCATCATAATGCTTTAGATATGCCTTTATTCTTGCGTATTGCGCCTGAACTTTATTTAAAACGTTTAGTGGTTGGTGGTTTTGAACGTGTGTTTGAGATTAACCGTAACTTCCGTAATGAAGGGGTGTCAACGCGTCACAACCCTGAATTTACAATGATCGAGTTTTACCAAGCTTACGCTGATTATAAAGACTTGATGGCATTGACCGAAAATATGCTTGAAAAGTTGGCTTTGGATATTTTAGGTACAACTGATGTGCCTTACCAAGGTGAAGTGTTTAGCTTCAAAGGGCCATTCAAGAAAATCTCTATGTTTGATGCGATTTTAGAGAATAACCCACAGTTTACCCCTGAAAATGTAGGTGACCGTGAGTTCCTTGCTCAATTTATTCGTGAAGAATTAAAAGAACAAGTGAAGCCTGGTTTTGGTTTAGGTAAGCTTCAAACGATTGTATTTGAAGAAACGGTTGAAACTAAATTACGTCAACCAACCTTTATTACTGAATACCCAGCTGAAACTTCACCATTAGCACGTCGTAATGATGATAATCCACATATTACTGACCGTTTTGAATTCTTTATCGGTGGTCGTGAATTAGCAAATGGTTTCTCTGAGTTAAATGACCCAATTGATCAAGCTGAACGTTTCCAAGCACAAGTTGCGGAAAAAGATGCGGGTGATGATGAAGCCATGCACTATGATGCAGAGTTTGTTGAAGCACTTGAATACGGTTTGCCTCCTACTGCGGGTGAAGGTATTGGTATTGACCGTTTAGTCATGCTTTTTGCGGATGCGCCGAGTATCCGTGATGTGATTTTATTCCCACACATGCGCCGTAAAGACTAAGGTCTATATTTATAAAAAAACCCGCTTCGGCGGGTTTTTTGTTGATGATTTACAACAAAAATCAATACTCAGGTTGCAATATTCAATCAAAGAAAATATGGTAGTCGGCAGAATTAAGTAACGAGAAAGTCACGATAATGTTTTTAAAAAGAGCTTTAGTTTCGGCGTTGTTGATGGTGTCGGCGTCATCGGGTTTTGCGCAAGGGATTGTCGTGAATAATGAGGATTTACGTTCGGATTTGAACTGGTTAAATCAACAAGGCGTTATTCAAATTAGTACCTCAACATGGCCAATGAGTGGCGATGAAATCCAACGTGCGTTATCCCAAGCACGTGTTAGTAAACCTGAACAACAAAAAGTAATTGACTCTGTTTTGGCGAGTTTAAAAGCGGATAATCATCTGGCGAAAGTGAGTCTTTACGCGGCAACAGACGAAAAGCAATTTCCACAAGCGTTTGCTGCAAGTAACAAATCTCAATATGTGGGTGCATTGGAATTAAATGCGGGTAGCGAGAATTGGGATGCCAAATTAAAAATAAACGTTGAACATGACCCGATGATCGATAATGGGGAATATGTCAATGTTGAAGGTTCATATTTGGCGGGTAAACTGTGGAACCAGTGGTTGATTGCTGGTCAAATGCCAACATATTGGGGACCAGGACATGAGGGGAGTTTAATCCGTGGTGATGCAAGCCGTCCTGTTTATGGTTTGACCATGCAACGTGCAGACCAAAGTGCATTTGAAACGAAATGGTTGTCATGGATTGGACCTTGGCAGTATCAAGCATTTGCAGGTCAACTCGCAGATTATGATGCTATTCCAGACACAAAACTGATTGGATTACGTTTAACCGCACAGCCTTTGCCTTATTTAGAGTTAGGTGCATCGCGCATGATTCAATGGGGTGGTGAAGGACGCTCGGAAAGTTGGGATTCATTATGGAATGCAATTAAAGGCAATGATAATTTCTATAATTCAGATGATGATAAGTCAAACCAACTTGCAGGTTTTGATGCGCGTTTAAATCTAAACCAATGGTTGAATACACCGCTGAGCGTTTATGGTCAGTACGTGGGTGAAGATGAGGCTGGATTGCTTCCATCTAAAAAAATGTATTTAGCTGGTATAGATTATTCTTCAAGTTTTAAAAATAAGCCATTCCAACTGTATACAGAGTGGGCGGACACCCGTACAAATGGTGATGTGAAAGGTATTTCGTATAATCATTATGTATATAAAGATGGTTATTACCAACATGGCTTCCCATTAGGTCATGCAATGGGCGGTGATGGTGAAATGTATTCAGTCGGCGGTAATATTCGTTTAGATCCTATGAACCGTGTGTCTGGACGTGTTTTAGTGGCTAAAGTTAATCAATCTAATCTGGATATTAATCAGGCATTCCCAGAAAAAGATGAAGTGAAAGCACTCGATTTAACATGGTCACATTATCTTCGCCCAGATATTCCTTTGAAATTAAATGGGTGGGTGAGTGATTCAGATGTGCATGGTAATGATACAGGGCTTTCAGTTGCTGTAGATTTACCATTAGACCCAAAAGCATGGGGCTATTAATTTCTAAATAGAATAAAAAAACCTCACAATTGTGAGGTTTTTTTATTCTAGAGCTATCAATGTGAGTCGTATTCAAAGAAATTATTAAATCAATCGCATACTTAGAAAAGCATGTACTGATTAAACCGGTAAATCAAACCAAATCAATTGACTGTCTGTCAACGCTTTGATTTCAGCCTCTTCAGCAAATGCTAAAGCATCACCAGCTTTTAAGATCTCACCCGCAATTTCAAGCTCACCAGAAATTACATGGACATAATTGAGTTTCTGCATCGATTTGACCGCCAAACTATGTGTCGCTTGTATAAAGGCAGTTTTGACTTCAGCCTGCTGACGAATATGCATGGCAGCATCACTATTCGGACCTGCAATCACATGCCATTGATTCGGCTGTAATTTTGGATCACATTGAATTTGTTGATAATTAGGTTCAGCATTACGGATATCAGGATGTATCCAAATTTGTAGCATGTGTACAGGAACATCGCCCTGATTAATTTCGCTATGTTGTACACCTGTACCCGCACTCATGAGCTGCCATTCACCCGCAGAGATATGACGTTCATTGCCCATACTGTCTTTATGAGAAATTGTACCTTTAAGTACACAGGTCAAAATTTCCATATTGTCATGTGGGTGTGTGCCGAAGCCATTATGGGCTGCAATTAAGTCATCATTAATGACACGTAATACGCTTACACCCATATATTTTGGATCGTACCAACTGCCAAAAGAAAAACTATGTTTAGACTCGAGCCATCCTGCTTTGACATGACCGCGATTTTCACTACGATGTAAATAACTTTGCATGATCGTTATCCTATTTTTAATTTGTTCATGGACTCATCATAGCGTTTCGATTATGTGGTTTAAATCTTATATAAGCGACAATTCATTCTATTTTTGCAACATTAAATATAATCAGAAATTTAACTTAAAAAAATAGCCTGCACATGCAGGCTATTCAGCGCTATTTTCTAGAATTATTCTAAGAATTTTACAGTCACGCCAGAACGAACTTTTTTACCAAGGTCGTTGGCATCCCAGTTGGTTAAACGGATACAACCATGCGATGCTGTTTTTGAAATTGCAGATGGGTTAGGTGTACCGTGAATACCAAATGATTTTTTGCTTAGACCAATCCAAATGTTACCTACTGGGCCGTTTGGACCTGGTGGTAAAGAAAGTGGCTTTAAGTTTTTACCTTGAACAAAGTTGCTTGGAGAATAGCTATACCAAGGGTTTGGTGCTACGCCAGTTACTTTATAGGTGCCTTCTGGTGATGGGGTATCCGAGCTACCAATAGTCGCTGGGAAAGAAGCAATCATTTGGTTGCGACTATTAAATAGATACAGTTGTTTTGCACCTTTATGCGCAACAATTAAATGAATGTCTTCTGGGAGTTCATTGCGAATATTCGTCACAATAATCTTTTCACCAGCTTTCTTGAATGTTGCTTTTGGATTAAGTTTCTTCAAGAAATCTTCATCCATGTGGAATTTTTCACCTAACATTTCTGTCACACGAGTGTAGTACAAACCTTTCATTTTGGCTTGTAATGCGTAGTCGTGTGGAATAGATGGTGCATATGGACCTTTAAGGTCAGCATCGGTAATGGTGTATTCTACAAATGCTGGGCGATTCCCTTGTTTAGCCACTAAGGCATCCCAAGTTTGTTTGGTTAAAGTTCCAGTTGGCTGTAAACCATTCATTTGCTGAAAAGTAGCAAGTGCTTTTAATGTATTTTTACCACTGGTACCGTCAATCGCACCCGGTGAAGCATGTGAGTTATTCAACATGACTTGAGTTCGTGCATAAACAGGGAATTGACCTTTACCAATGTTGTCAAACCAAGATGCATTATTCAGACCATCAAGTGTCCAAGAAGCTTTTGCAGCAGGAGAAGTGGCTGCTGTTGCTGAACTCGTTGCTACAGCTGCACTAGCTGGAGCAGTTCCAATATCTGCTGTGTTATCTTCAGATTGTTGAAGATTTTGTAAAGTCTGTGACGCTTTATTTAAGTCTTGCTGTTCTTGAGGCGTAATTTGTGCATCTTGTGCTGAAGATGCTGCGCCTACAGCAAGAGGATTAATTGGGTCTTCTACGGCAGTATTGGTAACGACTTTGGGCTTTAATGGTTGTTCAGCAGTAGTAGCTGTGGCAAAAGCTGTGCCAGCAAAAAGGCAGCCTAAACTCATTGCGAGTATTGTGCGAACGAACATGTAATTCAACCTTAAGAATTATTCATTTACTAAGTGACAAACTACGCAAGTATTGCAGAAAAAAATGGCAGATGCAGTATTTGTTTTGTTTAAATAGACGTTTGTCCAACAAGAACATTAAATTTTAATCATGCGAGAAGTTATTAAAATTTAATCCTTTTTGTTATGATGCTGCAAAGATTAAATTAAGTTAGGAAAGTCAATGGCGACCTTAAAAAATGATCGTTTTCTGCGTGCTTTATTGCGTGAGCCTGTTGATACTACGCCTGTATGGATGATGCGTCAGGCAGGACGCTATTTACCTGAGTATCGTGAAACACGTGCAAAGGCAGGTGATTTCCTTTCTTTATGTAAAAATACTGAGTTTGCATGTGAAGTAACCTTACAACCTTTACGTCGTTATGACTTAGATGCCGCAATTTTATTTTCAGATATTTTGACCGTTCCAGATGCATTGGGTTTAGGTTTGTATTTTGAGGCAGGCGAAGGCCCAAAGTTTCATAAAACCGTGCGTACTGAACAAGATGTCATGAATTTACCGACATTCAATGCAAAGTCGGATTTAGATTATGTCATGAATGCGGTATCGACCATTCGTTCTGCTTTAGGCGGTCAGGTACCCTTAATTGGTTTTTCGGGAAGCCCATGGACTTTAGCGACTTATATGGTTGAAGGTGGTTCTAGCAAAGACTTCCGCTTTACCAAGAACATGATGTACGCACAGCCTGAAGTTTTACATGCTTTGCTTGATCGATTGGCGATTGCAGTCATTGACTATTTAAACGCACAAATTGATGCGGGCGCACAAGCTGTTCAAATCTTTGATAGTTGGGGCGGAGCATTAGCGCATCGTGAATATATCGAATTTTCATTAAATTACATGCAAAAAATTGTTTGTGGTTTAAAACGTGAAAAAGATGGTCGCAAAATTCCAGTGATTTTATTCACTAAAGGTGGCGGTCAATGGTTAGAACCCATGGTTGCAACAGGTGCAGATGTACTTGGATTAGACTGGACGACGCCACTAACTGTAGCACGTAAAATTGTCAATGGTCGCGCAGCATTACAAGGTAACTTAGACCCTGCAACTTTATATGGTTCTTCACAAACGATTCAAAAAGCCACTCAAGCCATGTTAGATGACGCGTATGCCAATGGTGAAAAAACGGGATATATTGCGAATTTGGGTCATGGTATTACCCAATGGGTGAACCCAGATCATCCGAAAGTGTTCATCGACACCGTACATGAATATAGCGCAAAGTATCTATAAATTTAGGTTGAGTATTTACAGTGTTGCGTGTTGCTCAATCTTGTGTTGAGTTTTCTTATAAGGCAGCTTCGGCTGCCTTATTTGGAATACTTTTATTATTGGCTTTTGTATTTACTGCGCCATTAGGTTATGAACAACATTATGGTTTTTATCGTTATGACTACCTGTTGTTTTATGCCTTAATTATTCAGTGCTGCTTATTATATTTAAAATTAGAATCTTGGGCAGAAGCCAGAGTCATTGCCCTATTTCACATTATGGCAATGGGGATGGAAATTTTCCTTACGCATCCAGCCATTGCTTCATGGCAATATCCACAACCTGCAATTTTTAAACTGTGGACAGTGCCTTTATTTGCTGGGTTTATGTATTCAGCCGTCGGAAGTTTTTTTGCGCGTTCTTTACGGCTTTATACCGTGTCTTTTAAGGCTTTGCCAAAATTCAGTCATATGTTGACCTTGGCAGTGTTGTCTTATTTGAATTTTATGAGCAAATTCTTTATTCCAGATATTCGCTATGTACTGTTTGGCTGGAGTATTGTGATGTTTTGGAAAACTAAGATTCGTTTTGAGTTGCAACATCACACCATTCAATTGCCGATGTTGCCTATTTTGTGGGTCTTGGCTTTTATTATCTGGCTTGCTGAAAACGTGAGTACTTTTTACAAAATCTGGCTTTATCCAAGTCAGGTTGATGCTTGGCATATGGTGGGTTGGGGCAAGCTAGGTTCATGGTATTTGTTGCTATTGTTAAGTCTAGTTTTAGTCTTGAAAATACTTGGAATACGCAACTCAAAGGGTGATTGGCAGTTAAATAATGATGAATATTAATAGTTTATTTTTATTTTTTTAACTTTAATATAAATTGTTTTGCGTTATTAAAGATATGCGGATAATCTAAGTTTGTGTAATCCATTATTACATGTAAATAATTAGAACACTCAGAGAATAATTCTGGAGAAGTGCAATGTTAAAAAAAGTAGCGTTAGCAGCAGTATTGGCAATAGGTTCTACAGCAGCATTTGCAGATAGCGATGCTGGTTGCGGTATTGGTTCTGAGATTTGGGCGGGCCAATCAGGTAAAGTGCCGAAGTTACTTGCTGCTACAACAAATGGTTTATTTGCTAACCAATTATTTGGTATCACTTTTGGTACTCTCGGTTGTAGTGGTTCGGGTACAGTCACTGCACAAGCAGTCACATTTACCAATGAAAATGCAGAAGCATTGGCGCGTGATATGGCGGTAGGTCAGGGCGAAAGCTTGAATGTGTTGGCTGAATTACTCAATATTAAAGCAGAAGATAAAGCGCGTTTCTTTGCCGTATCTAAGCAAAACTTTGCTGAGATTTACTCTACAGAGAATAAAGATTCCTACCAAGTACTCACATCGCTACAAGCTGTAATGGCAAAAGACCAAGTTCTCAAAGCTTACGTCTAATCGATTGTTGTAAAACCCTGTCAATCTGACAGGGTTTTTTATATCTAAAAAATTAAATTTGAATGAAAAAGATTGCTTTATTTACGGCTTTATTCGGTTCTGGTCTGGCGTATGCTGTTGAGCCGACATCATCTACCCATTATGTTGAAATGGCGACCCAGAAACATCTGGCGCAAGAGACAACTTGGCAAAGATTAATGTATGCCAATGCTAAAGGGCAAAGTGAAGTTCACTATGCAGGTTACTTTCTTAGCCCAGAAAGAGGCGGACATTTACAAAATGAATTAAATGCCAATATCGAAGCATTATTCTTATCTGCAGCTCCGAATCAATCAGTACGTTGTAAATTTCCAGCACGCAGTCAATGGTTAATCAAGCAACTGAATATTCCCACGACAGATTTACCACAAGTTGAATGTTCTGAATTAGACAAATGGATTGGCGAAATTAAACCCTATAAAGCGACTTTAATTTATGCAACTGACTTTATGGGTAATCCGAGTTCGATGTTTGGGCATACTTTATTGCGTTTAGACCCCAAAGATCAGAAAGAATTAAATTTGGTTTCCTATGCTGTGAACTATGCAGCCACTGTCGCAAGCGCGGATGGTTGGTCTTTTGCTTGGAAAGGTTTAACAGGGCAATACCCCGGTGAATATTCTTTAATGCCGTATTATCGCAAAGTAAAAGAATATGGTGATTTAGAAAGTCGTGATTTGTGGGAATATGAACTTAATTTAAATCCAGAAGAAACACGCTTTTTGGTACAGCATATTTGGGAAATGCAACATGTGACTTTTCCCTATTATTTTGTTAGTGATAACTGTGCTTACCGACTGTTAGGACTGATTGATTTAGTCCGTCCCGAACTCAATTTAAGTCAGCAGTTTAAAGTTGCAGCCATTCCAATGCAGACCATTAAAGCGATTGATCAGCAAGGAATTGTTCGTGAAACAGTCTATCGTCCTGCCTTAGAAACCCAATTATTGGCACAAGCCAAACAGCATGGGCAAAGTTTGGCTAAAACAGCCCATCAGGTTGCTTTTGCTGAACAAAAACAAAGATTAGACATTTTGGCAGCTTATTCTGTGGAAGATCGTGCCAAAATTTTAGAAATGGCCTATGACGATTTGTACTTACAATTGGTTGCACGTAAAGTGGATGTTGCTTTTGCACAGCCTAATCTACGTGAATTACTGACTTTACGCAGTGCGATTGATTTAGAGAGGCAACGTAAAGAACCTGAACGTCCACGTATTGATCCGACACAATCTCACGATGCTCGAAATTTTTCGGTAAAAGCAGGAACCGTGCAAGACGATGAATTTATTGAGTTGGGACACCGTCAAGCCTATCATGATTTGATTGATCCTCAAGGCGGTTACCGCGTCGGAACACAATTGTTGTTTTGGGATGGCTCGATTCAATCCCGTCAGGATGAGTTGAAACTGGAGCATTTCGACTTTCTGACAGTAAATTCTTATAACCCGATTACAGCATTTAAAACGCCGTTGACATGGGGATTTAATCTGGGTTGGCAACAAGAAGCGACAGATTCTTCAGGGCGTTTTAGTGAACAGGATCAACATGGTGTTGCCAGTTTAAAAATGCAGATGGGTTATAGCTATGCAGATTCAAAACGAGAGAATCTATGTTATGCGCAAATGCAAACCTATCTTCAAGGTGGAAAATCATTAGATAAAGGCTGGCGATTGGGTATGGGGCCAACGGTCGGTTGTCAGAACATTTGGGCAGACCATATTAATTCGATTGTGCAGGTCGAATTGCCATATTGGGAAGATTCGCGCCAGTGGCAAGTTCGATTGAATTCACAAGTACAATATGCCTTGAATGCGCAGAATGCATTACGTGTAGGGTGGGAATACCAATATCAAGATCATCAGGACTGGAATAAATTGAGCTTGGGTTATGTCCGATTCTTCTAAGCTTAAGCGAAGAAAAAGGCACTTTCGAAGTGCCTTTTTTGCAGTCTATTTTATTTTTTGATCAGTTGTCCCTGTTCATCGATGAGTAATTCACCATCCTCTTTGCTAAAAGAACCACGTTGTGGAGCAGAAAGAATTTCAAGAACGACTTCAGAGGGACGGCATAACCTTACGCCAAGTTCAGTTACCACAAAAGGACGGTTGATTAAAATTGGATATTGCAACATAAAATCAATGAGTTGGTCATCGGTATGCGTTGACTGCTCTAGTTGTAATTCTTCATAAGGTGGAACATTCTTGCGTAAAACATCCCGTACTGATAATCCTGAGCGCTTGATTAAATCAATTAGTTCCTCTTTAGTAGGCGGAGTTTTAAGATATTCAATAATTTCTGGTTCTTGACCTGTATTTTGTATCAGACCAAGGGTATTTCTGGACGTACCACAAGCAGGATTATGATAAATCTTAATCATTTTTTAGACATCATCTTTTGTTAAATAAACTTTATTGCATTTATATATGGATATACGTATATTTGCAATTATTAATTTTTGGGCTGTAAAATGGATCAAACTGATTTCTTTAAATGTCTCTCTGACCCCACTCGCTTAGATATCATTAAATGGGTACTCGTGAGAGAAAATGTCTGTGTATGTGAACTGACGGAATTATTGCAATTGAGTCAGCCTAAGATTTCACGACATTTGGCATTGTTAAGAAATTTGTCGGTTTTATTAGATCAGCGCAAAGGGCAGTGGGTATATTACCGCGTAAATCCAGACTTACCTGAATGGGCGAATGCGGTGTTAAAGATCATTGCTCAGTCAGCGCAAACAGACAGAGAAACTCTTTATTTGAATACTTCGACCAATGTCCATTGTGATTGATTCACTTTATTCAGTAGGTCTATTGTCCGATAACTGATGTTTGAATGAATTTAATACCTAGATGGAGTCCTGATTAAATAAAATCAGAGTCGAAGGTGTCTTGTATTTAGAAGATTGGATGCTTGTTTGTTTTAAGCTGATCAAAAAATCTATCGAATGAGATCTATTCGATACAAAAACATATCTCCCTGATTGAGAAAATACATGTCGACTTCTAGACTTTCTTTTTTAGACCGCAATTTAACCTTGTGGATTTTTATTGCCATGGCGCTTGGAGTGGCAATAGGGGTATTTATCCCTCAAGCTTCGGTTACTTTAAATCAAATGCATGTCGGCAGTATCAATATTCCAATTGCCATTGGTCTTATTGTGATGATGTATCCACCGTTGGCAAAGGTGGACTATGCAGCTTTACCAGAAGTTTTTAAAGATAAGCGAACCTTGATGCTGTCACTGGTACAAAACTGGTTGATTGCACCGTGTCTGATGTTTGTCTTGGCAATCATATTTTTACAATCTTATCCCGAATACATGACAGGACTGATCTTAATTGGGCTGGCACGTTGTATTGCCATGGTTTTGGTTTGGAATGATCTGGCATGTGGCGATAACCAATATGTTGCAGCATTAGTTGCATTTAACAGTATTTTCCAGATTTTATTCTTCAGCAGTTATGCATGGTTATTCCTGAGTTTCTTACCGCCATATTTCGGGGTTGATGCTCAAGTCATTCAAGTTAGTTTTTGGATGATTACCCAAGCGGTACTGATCTATTTGGGCATTCCATTTTTATTGGGCTTTTTAACCCGACTGATTTTAGTCAAACAAAAAGGCTTGGCGTGGTATCAAACCCATTTTCTGCCAAAAATTGGTCCACTCAGTTTAATGGCATTGCTCTTCACCATTGTAGCGATGTTTAGCCTCAAAGGTGGTGAAGTGGTCAGTCTGCCGATGGATGTATTGCGTATTGCGATTCCATTGACCATTTATTTTGTGGTGATGTTTTTTATCAGCTTCTTTATGAGTAAATGGATGGGCAATAACTACGCGCGTACCACTGCGATTTCATTTACGGCTGCGGGCAACAACTTTGAATTGGCATTGGCTGTTGCGATTGCAACCTTTGGTTTGGCTTCTCCAGTCGCATTTACCACGGTTATTGGCCCTTTAGTGGAAGTTCCTGTGTTAATTGCATTGGTCAGTGTGTCTTTATGGTTACGCAAAAAATATTTTAAAACTGAGGTTCTGGGATGAGTTTTGCAAATATTGATTTAGCGTTATTACCAAAGCCGACACTAGAGCAAGTCCAAGCGAAAGCTATTCAGCATCCGCCACGCATTTTGCTGTTGTATGGTTCAAACCGTGAGCGTTCTTATAGCCGTTTAGCAATACAGGAAGCGGGTCGAATTCTGGAATACTTCGGCGCTGAAGTGAAAATTTTCCACCCTAAAGGCTTACCTTTGCCAGAGGATGCTGATCTGGAACATGCAAAAGTCAAAGAGTTGCATGAACTGTTGGCTTGGTCTGAAGGCATGGTTTGGTGTTCACCAGAACGTCATGGCTCCATGAGTTCGATTTTTAAAGCACAGATTGACTGGATTCCATTGGCAGCAGGGGCTATTCGAGCGACACAGGGCAAAACACTGGCCTTGATGCAAGTGTGTGGTGGTTCGCAATCATTTAATGCACTCAACCAAATGCGTATATTAGGACGCTGGATGCGCATGATCACCATTCCAAATCAGTCTTCGATTCCAAAAGCATTCTTGGAATTTGAAGAAGATGGCTCCATGAAAGATTCCTCTTTCTACACACGTATTGTGGATGTGATGGAAGAATTGTATAAATTTACTTTGTTGACTCGTGGTCAGGCAGCCTATTTAACGGATCGTTATTCAGAACGTGTTGAAACCGCAGAACAGTTGTCGAAGCGTGTGAATCAGCGCTCACAATAAGATAAAAATAAACCCCGAATGCTTCGGGGTTTATCTTTTAATTCATTTGAGATGAATCAGTAACTTTCAGGCACTGCACTGAGGAATTCACGACGTGATTCTTTATCGGTTTTAAATTCACCAATAAATGAAACGGTACGAGTCGTTGACTCTTGTTTACCGACACCGCGCATCATCATGCACATATGCGCAGAATCAATCACCACAGCAACACCACGTGCCTGAGTGACTTCAGCAACAGCTTCTGCAATTTGCTGGGTCAAGTTTTCTTGAATTTGCAAACGACGTGCGAACATTTCAGTAATGCGAGCAAATTTAGACAAGCCAAGCACATGGCCTTCAGGTAAATAAGCAATATGTACGCGACCATAAAAAGGTAGGAGATGATGTTCGCAAAGCGAATAAAATTCAATATTTTTCACCAAGACCATTTCACGGTTGTCTGATGGAAACACCGCTTTATTGGTGACTTCTTCTAGCGTCTTACTATAACCAGACGTTAAATACGAAAACGCTTTAGCAGCACGCACAGGTGTATCAACCAAACCTGGACGATTTAGGTCTTCACCAACGGCAGTTAAAATATTTGCGTAGGATTGCTGCATAGACATAAGACGTTTTCACTTACTCTTATATTGAACAAGGACGGCATTGTACCAGAAAACCGAAAAAATACCGTGTTTAATATCAAAATCCGATTACTGTTTGTGCTTCGGATTTTTTTCTGAACGTTTAAGTAGAACTAAAACCGCGCCCGTACCCCCTTGATTATCAGGTGCGCTGGCAAATGCCAGTACGTCACGATGTTGACGTAACCAACCGTTGACATAGGTTTTTAAAATGGCTTCAGGTCCTTTGCCGTGGACAATTTTAATGACATTTTGATTTTCATCCTTCGCCATCTGAATAATTTGTAATACGGCAACACGGGCTTGTTCAACAGTACAGCCATGCAAATCTACAGCTTCAAACCAGCGTAATTTACCAGCTTTTAAATCTTCAAAAACTTTATGTTGCAACGTCGCAATGCGGTAACTCAAGTTTGCTTGACTGGCTACAGGGTTAAGCATGGCTTGTGTGTCGGAAAGTTCAGCCATTTCAGATTCAGTTGGACCAACAGCCGCTGCTCGCTTTGCTAAAACCTGAGCGTCTAATTTCTTTTTTGGGCTTTTGGAAATTTGAGCGATATTGCCTGCATCTATTTTTTGTACACCTTGCATGGATTTTAGAAATAATTCGGCATCATTTGGCTCAGCTATTACAGCTTGCTTTTTCGCTTCAACTTGCTGTTCAGCAGCGGTTGAATGTGGATGATTAATTTGCTTTTTAAAAGCCTTCAGTAAGTTGTACTGATCTTTAGAAAGCGATGAATCATGTTTGCTCATAATGTCCAGAGATCACTGCAAGATAAGATTTAGCTGCTAATTATAGTCTTAAACAAGGGTAAATTGAACTGAATTGCATTTATAGCAAGTTGTATGGATTTAATCTGTGGGATATTTAGCGTAAAAATCTTAAAGTGAGAAGGTCGTTTGCCTGTTGAAATACATTTAGACGGACTGAACCAATATAGTATTGCTATGCAAAATTTAGAGCGAGAAGTACATAATCTGGCGGTTCATTTAGGCAATATTTAAGAATGATTTCTCTTTTATAGCTATGCTTATGTTAACCAAGCATTTCATTCAGTTTGTATAAAATAAAGATTGGTGTTTTTTTACTTTTTTTGGAGTAGAACCATGCTTCCGCTTATCGTCAAATATGCAATAACCGCAGGAATGGTGATATTAATTTCTGAAGTTGCAAAGCGCAGTGATCGCTTAGGTGGCTTGATTGCAGCTCTACCTATCGTCACAGTATTGGTTCTGATTTGGATGAAGTTAGAAGGACAAGAACCTCAAAAAATCGCGAATCATGCTTGGTATACATTTTGGTATGTAATCCCTACATTGCCTATGTTTCTGGCATTTCCATTACTATATCAACATTATGGTTTTTGGATAACTTTAATGGGCTGTTGTTTGATGACAATTACTATTTTTGGTCTTTGGGCAAAACTATTGCAATATTTTGGTATTCATCTTATTTAAAGGGTGATTAGGTGTGCCATGCGAATGCATTGATAGACCAATCCGAGCAATCACAGATGCGCCAAACAGTTTTAAAAGCAATATAAGCCAAGATTTTGTATATCTACGTATTTGGCTTTTTGCGATTTTGAAATAGTCAAAGGGTAAAACTCAGTTTTACCCTTTGACTTGTGCTTTAAACGTCTACAGGCTGACCAAATAATGCGGTGAAGGCATGATCTGGACGTGGCTGCTTCATGAAGCTTTCACCCACCAAGAAACTATGAATATCATGCTCTTGCATCATACGAACATCTTCTGGGGTTGCAATGCCACTTTCAGTAATGAGTAAGCGAGAAGGATCAAGTAATCTCTTCAAACGAATTGATGTATTTAAATCCACATCAAAGGTTTTAAGATTACGGTTATTCACCCCTAACAAGCAGCGCTCAGAAAGTTGTAGAGCACGCTCAAGTTCTTCCTCATCATGTACCTCAACCAAGACATCTAAATTATGCTCAAACGCTGTTTTTGACATTTCTTCTAATTGTTGGTCTGACAAGCAGGCGACAATCAGTAAAATACAGTCAGCATGCAGGGCACGCGCCTCGATGACATTGTACGGGTCGACTAGGAAGTCCTTACGCAGTGCTGGTAAAGCACAGTGTGTACGAGTGATTTGAATATTCTCATCTGCACCTTGGAAAAAATCGACATCAGTTAAAACCGATAGGCAAGCCGCACCGGCTTGTTCATATTGTGCTGCAATTTCCGCAGGATTAAAGTTTTCACGGATAATCCCTTTTGAAGGAGAAGCTTTTTTAATTTCAGCAATGACACCTGGGCGCTTCTTCATCAATGCTTGAGCAAAACCACGCACGGGTGTTGCTTCTTGTGCCCATTGTTCCACATCATGCAGGCTACGTTGCTTGAGGCGTGCTGCCAGTTCTTCATGTTTACGATCAACAATTTTGCCTAAAATTGTATTTGCGATATCGACCATGTGAGCATCCTTCCTTAAGCTTCGTATTGTTTGAGTGTTTTGGTAAATTCAGACAGCACACTCATTTTTTCTAAAGCCTGCCCACCGTAAATAATGTCGTGTGCTAAAGCCACACCTTGTTTATAGCTGTTAGCTAAACCAGACACATAAATGCCTGCGCCAGCATTTAAGGCAATCATGTCTGCGGCTTTGGCGCCACGATCAGATTTTTTTCGGCCGAGTGCATCTTTAATCAGTGCTAAACTTTCAGCAGAATCCTCAATGATTAAACCTGTTAGCGTTTGTGATTCAATACCGACATCTTCAGGATTAATCACCCATTCACTCACTTCGCCATCTTTTAGTTCAGCAACATAAGTTGATGAAGCGAGGCTAATTTCATCTAGTCCATCTTTAGAATGCACCACCATCACGTGTTCAGCGCCAAGTTGCTTCATCACTTCCGCAATTGGGCGGCACAATTCATTTGAGAATACACCGATTACCAGACGTTTTACTCCAGCCGGATTCGTAAGCGGGCCGAGTAAGTTGAAGATGCTACGGATACCGAGTTCCTTACGTGGACCCACTGCATATTTCATGGCTTTATGATGATTAGGTGCAAAAAGGAAACCGACACCAATTTCACGAATGCAACGCTCAGTTTGTTGCATGTTCAAATCAAGATTAATGCCTGCTTGTTCTAATAAGTCAGATGAGCCAGATTTGGTTGATACACCGCGGTTACCATGTTTGGCAATGGTGGCACCAGCCGCAGCGATGACAAAAGCTGAAGCGGTAGAAACGTTAAATAAATTCTGCCCATCACCACCCGTTCCGACAATATCAATCAGGTTGGGTACATCACTCACATCAATTTTTGTGGCGAACTCACGCATCACGCGTGCAGCTGCCGTAATTTCATCAATGCTTTCGCCTTTTAAGCGCAGTCCCATCATGAGCGCACCAATTTGTGCATCGGTGGCTTCACCACTCATGATAGTCCGCATGACCTCTTCCATTTGTGGCTGAGTCAGGTGGATGTTCTTGGTAATATGATTTAAAGCTTGTTGAATATTCATTTATGCATAAATCTCTAAAAAGTTTTTGAAGATTTGGTGACCGTGTTGGCTGAGGATCGATTCTGGGTGGAACTGCACACCTTCGACAGGCAGTGTCTTATGTTTTACGCCCATAATTTCTTCCATTGAGCCATCAGCTTCTTGGGTCCAGCAAGTAACTTCTAGGCAATCTGGCAAGCTCGCTTGATCAATCACCAAAGAGTGATAGCGGGTTGCAGAGAAGGGTGAAGGTAGATTGCTAAAAATTCCCTTGTCACTATGATACATGTCCGATAAACGCCCATGCATGACGGTTTTGGCGCGAACGATATTGCCGCCAAAAGCTTGTCCGATACTTTGATGACCTAAGCACACACCGAGTAATGGAATTTTTCCAGCAAAATGTTGAATGGCTGGAATAGAAATGCCTGCTTCAGTAGGTGAGCAAGGTCCCGGACCAATGACCAAATACTTCGGTTGCCATCGTTCAATGTCTTCCAAGGTCACGGCATCATTACGGACTACTTTTACTTCTTGGTTCAACTCGCCAAAATATTGCACGATGTTGTAAGTAAAGGAGTCATAATTGTCGATCATGAGAAGCATTTCAGATGTAACCTCTTGAGTTGCATAATTTTATCGCTTAGTACTTTCGTCGTTATCTCTATAGTCGCCCATTTTAATTAAAACGAGTGCCTATATTTGAGTTTGACATAAAAAAGCCTGCTAAGCGCAGGCTACTTTATCAGTTTTTAACAGTCTTGTGATAATTTCATACACAATCATCATGCTACGAAGGATTTAATTATTATTTAGCCCCAAGTGCATAATCCGAATTTTTGTTTCTTTTACGGCATCTTTCACCTTTTGTTGAAAGTCTTGCATATGCGCCGTGTTTAAATGCTGCTCCAAATGAGCTAAAGACTGCCATTTTTCAAACATAATAATCGAATTAGAAGGTTTGTATTGGAAACTGGCGTTACTGTCTTGATCAATATAAAGCTCATAACCAAAACAACCTGCTTCCTGTAGCACTTTAGGCGTGACATTCTTAAATGCATTCAGGACAGTTTCAAAATGTACTATACCTTCATGAATTTGAATTTCTGCAATGACAGTTAACATGGTGATGTCCTTTATACTGTAAAAATCGTGTCTAAGTGTGAGCGATAGGCTTCTAAATATTGAGGTACATTCGGTGCTTTAATGACGTCATTGACAATAAACGTGTCTAAACCTTGCATACCTAAGAATTGATTTGCTTTGTGAAAGGGTAGATAGACACCATCGACCCCAACTCCCTCAAAGAATTGTTCTTGATCTTCAAATGCTTCGATCGGAGCATTCCACGTGAGAGAAAGCATATATTTTTTGTCGTGAATTAAACCACCTGATCCATATTTTTTGCTGGCATCACTACGTGAACGCCCATCATTGGTATACAACGTACCATGACCTATAGTAAAAACATCGTCGATGTATTTCTTCATAGTCCATGGTGCACCCATCCACCAACCTGGCATTTGATAAATAATTACATCCGCCCAAACATAGTTTTCAACTTCTTGCTGAATGTCATATTCAGCATCTGTTCTTGTAATACGAACATTGTGTCCCTGTTGATTTAAATGGGTGTTTGCAAAATTGGCTAGTGTGTCGTTAAGTTCGCCGTTTGAATGCGCGAATTGTTTTGCACCGTTGACAATCAGAATGTTTTTCATTGAATGACTCAACCAAATTTTTTGAATTGGGCAAAAGTATAATTAAGTCTTTGATGCTGAAAAATCGATGAATCTGCAAAATATTCTTGATTATAAGTCAACAATTGGGTTTTAAAATTGCATAACAGAACTAGAGGGTAGATCGTAAAAGTAGCAATTTTATTGCTGTGACATCCATTGTTAAGCAATTAAAAAATCAAGAATTTTAAAGGGCTTTGTTTCTGATGATGATCATTAAGTTGTGACATCTTGATGTTAAATTGAAGGTTTAAAATTTAATCATGATTGATGAATAGTAGCATATGGTCTAGTGCATTTTTTCTGGATTATTTATGCAGCATTTTTTAAATTTTTTCTCCTTCAAAACCATTCGCTAACCATTCTTTTGCATGGGTGTTTCATTCTTTGAGACTGCTAATCTTCAGATGCCGATTGCATCTCAGTGAATGAGTGAAATTCGTAAGTAATATTTTTAAGAAATCCATAATTAAGGATGACTATGGTTTTCTTAGAAATATGTTACTTGTTGAAAAATATCGATGTGAAATCGAACGATTAAAGATAGTAACTATTGGATTCGAAAAGAACATAGATATTTTGCTCTTGTGGGATTACAAGAGTTTGCTGCTAAAAAGGATTTGGAATCAGGATGATAAATAAGAAATAACAGATTTTGGTGTAAAAAAAAAGTACGTCACTGTTTCATGACAAGGACATGAGTATCATTCCATTTTTGGGGCTCTATACCGTAATCGTGAGCAGAACTCTCTTAATTCAAATATAGCTTTGTTTACTTGAGCTCATCGGATCGAATTGAGCATCTAAAATAGTGAGCGTTATTTTCTGGATTACAGTTTTGAGTATTAAAAATACTGCGTAATAGCAGCAAGCTAAAACTATCTGAATTACCCCACATGGGTAACCACCGAGATTAAGTAGTTCACTATTTAATCTTTAATAAGTGCGTGTATTTATAGGATCGAAACACGTTCACTTGTTTAAATTGACTAAAGGAATAGAGATGAAATTCAATAAGAAAAAATACCTCAATATTGCGGTATTGTCAGTATTGTCTGGTCAAACTTTTGCTGCTGGTTTAGAGCGCTCGCCACAGCAAATCGATGCGCTGTTTGAAAAGGGTACCTATGCAGAAGTAAGTTATACGCATATTGATCCTGATGTACAGGGGACTGACACAAGTGGAAATCATATATCTGATTTGGCAGAAGATTTTCAAACAATGGGTTATGCCGTAAAAACTGACTTAAACCCAAGCTTCCGTTTGGCGCTCATTTATGATGAGCCATATGGCGCAAAAGTAAAATTTGAAGGCGAGAATAATTTTATCGCGACCAATTTACCTGCATCTGATGCCTATACACGCGTTGAGGTAAAGTCAAAAAACCTCACAACTTTATTGGGTTATAACCTCAATAAAAACTTTATGATCTATGGTGGTCCTGCATTACAAGAACTACAAGCAGATGTACATTTACGTGGTTTAACGTATCAAGCCTCAAGTGGATATAACAATAGTTTTGATGATATGGCTGTAGGTTGGGTTGCGGGTATGAGCTATGCCAAGCCTGAGCTAGGTATTCTTGCATCGTTAACTTATCGTTCTGAAATTGAACATAAAACAGCAATTAAAGAAGATGTTCCTTTGGCAGACCTAATTGGCTTCGATTATTCACATACCAATAGAGGCAGTGTGACAACGCCAGAGTCTGTGAACTTAAATCTGCAAACGGGTTTAAATCAGACTACGGCTGTATTTGCTAGAGTCCGTTGGGTGCCATGGAGTGATTTTGCTTACTATCCACCAGCATTAAAAGCGACTACTGCATATGCGTTACAAAATGGACGTGGGTTGCCTTTAGTAACGTATCATGATGACCAAACCGCTGTTGAACTTGGTGTTGGTAAGCGCTTATCACCAAAACTTGCAATGTCTGTTTCTGGTTTATGGGACTCTGGTGCAGGTGCACCTGCGCCAACTTTAGGTCCTGTTGAAGGTTATTGGGGTGTGGGTTTAGCGGCTAAATACAACATTAACCAAAATGTCGCCTTTAGTTTAGGTGGTCGTTATATGTGGTTTGGTGATGTAAAAGGTGAGGTATCAGATGGCCGTGTCGTTGGTGATTTCAAAGATAATACTGGTTATGCCGTGGGGATGAAAATTTCTTATTCATCTAAATAATCAATAAAAATATTTACCAGTTTAGGTCCTTCCTTCTCCCTGAAAATGGGGGAAGGAAATTTTTTACTCATGGTCTTTTAAATTTACCATCACGTTTTTTTGCTGCTTTTTTATTTCTACCTTCTATTGGCTTATTCATGTTTTAAAATGCAGCACGCTTTAGTGCATAACGTATGTTTTACTGTATTAAAAAAATGCATCCTTTTATTTCCAAGTACTCATTTAAATGTAGGTTTGTATGTAAATTTAATCAAAATATTGATTTTTAATAATAAATAAATATTGGCATAAAATTCGCTTTATGAATCTTAACTTGTATACAAGATAGGATGCATAAAGTGAACATACTTCAATCTTTTGGCTGGACCATCGCAGAATGGCAAAATGCCTATAAAACACAACACATTCAATTAACGGATTTAATGACGTGGGTACAGGCTTTTGATACAGAAGATACAGCGTGGATTTCCCTTGCGACTCCTCAAATTTTGCAACAACAGATTGAAGAATTAGAAAAACATAGTACAACCAGTACAGCATTATTTGAACAGTTTCCCCTGTATGGCATTCCATTTGCTGTCAAAGACAATATTGATGTTGTTGGCTTTGCCACAACAGCGGGTTGTAAAGTTTTGCATGATATGGCGCAAGAAGATGCCGAAACAGTGCGTTTGCTGAAACAGGCAGGTGCGATAGTGGTGGGCAAAACCAATCTTGATCAATTTGCAACAGGCTTGGTCGGTACACGTTCTCCATTTGGGGCAGTCCCGAATAGTTTTAACTCTGAGTATGTCAGTGGCGGTTCAAGTTCAGGTTCTGCCAGTGTGGTGGCACGTGGTTTGGTACCATTCTCATTAGGCACAGATACCGCAGGTTCTGGTCGTGTACCTGCCGCTTTTAACAATATTGTGGGGTTAAAACCAACCAAAGGACGTTTTTCAAATTATGGTTTAATGCCAGCCGTAAAAAGTATTGACTGTATTTCCATATTTGCCTTAACGGTAGACGATGCGGAGGTCGTGGCGCAGGTACTGGAACAATTTGATGTGCGTGATAGTTACTCACGACATAACCCTGAAACAGCACCCGCAAAATTATCTTCGGCACTTCATTTTGCGATTCCAAAAACTTTGCAATTCTTTGGTGATGTACAAGCAGAGCAAGCTTTTCAGCAAGCGATTGCACAACTAAAGCAAATGAATGTCACGTTGACTGAAATTGATTTTTCAATTTTTGAACAATTGGCAACACAGCTTTATCAAGGCCCGTGGGTGGCTGAGCGTACGATAGCGGTTGAAGCATTACTCGAACAAGCTCCAGAAGCATTTGATCCAACCGTCTTGGAGATTGTTCAACAAGGCAAAAACTATACGGCACTCGATGCTTATAAAGCCGAATATCTCAAAAATGATTTGGCGCGACAAATTCAAGAGTTGCTGTCAGAGTTTGATGCCTTGGTTGTACCTACATCACCAACCATTCATACCCTTGCAGAAATGCAGCAGGAACCGATTCAATACAACTCACATTTTGGCACTTATACCAATTTTACCAATCTTGCAGACTTAAGTGCTTTGGCACTCCCTGCGGGTTTCCGCGAAGATGGTTTACCGTTTGGCATCAGCTTGATTGCACCGGCATGGCATGACCGTGCTTTGGCAGATTTTGGTCGTCAATGGCAAGCACATCTGCAATTGCCTTTAGGTGCGACAGGACGTCCTTATGCTGAAAAGGTAAAGTCAATCTCTGCACTATCCGCACAGCATATTCGTGTGGCGGTAGTGGGTGCACATTTGACAGGTATGCCCCTGAATTTCCAACTCAGCACACGCCAAGCAGTGCATGTCGAAACCACTAAAACCTCAGCCAATTATGCCTTATATGCACTGAATGGCACGATTCCACCAAAACCAGGTTTGGCACGTCAAAGTAATGGACAGGAAATTATCGTGGAACTATGGGATGTGCCAACAGCTCGATTTGGTGAGTTTGTCGCTGAAATTCCAACGCCATTGGGGATGGGCAATGTTGAGCTGAGTGATGGGCGTTGGGTCAAGGGTTTTATTTGCGAGCCATATGGTTTAGCCGATGCTGAAAACATCAGTCATTTTGGGGGCTGGCGCGCCTATATTCAGCATCGTAATGCACAACAACTACAAATAACACATTAAAAAAATAGGAACGCTCATGTTTAAAACTGTATTAATTGCTAACCGTGGTGAAATTGCTGTACGTGCAATACGTACCTTAAAAAAATTAGGAATCACCAGTGTTGCTGTGTATTCGGACAGTGACCGTTATGCGCAGCATGTTCAAGATGCTGATCTGGCAGTGGACTTACAAGGAACCAAACCCGCTGATACCTATTTATCGATTGAAAAATTAATTGCAGCTGCTAAACAAACAGGTGCTGAAGCAATTTTTCCAGGCTATGGTTTTTTGTCTGAAAGTGCTGAATTTGCACAAGCCTGTGAAGCCAACCATATTGCTTTTATGGGGCCAACTGCCGAACAGATTTTGGAATTTGGTCTGAAACATCGTGCGCGTGAATTGGCGGCTGCTGCACATGTCCCAATGACACCGGGGACAGGTTTGCTCAATAGTTTAGAAGAAGCATTGGTTGCTGCGGCAGAAATTGGTTATCCAATTATGCTGAAAAGCACCGCAGGAGGAGGTGGTATTGGTTTAACCCGCTGTGATACGCCTGAAGCACTGCAAGATGCCTATGCTAGTGTCAAACGTTTAGGTGAACAATTTTTTAAAGATGCAGGCGTGTTTTTAGAACGTTTTGTCGATAAAGCACGTCATGTTGAAGTCCAGATTTTTGGCGATGGCTTGGGTCAAGTAGTGGCATTAGGTGAGCGTGATTGCTCATTGCAGCGCCGTAACCAGAAAGTGGTGGAAGAAACGCCTGCTGCATTATTGCCTGAAGGGACGCGTCAGAAGTTGCATCAAGCGGCAGTAGAACTAGGTGCTTCGGTTAACTATCGTAGCGCGGGCACCGTCGAGTTTATTTATGATGCTGAGCGTGATGAATTTTATTTCTTGGAAGTTAATACTCGTCTACAAGTCGAACATCCTGTGACAGAAATGGTAACAGGGCTGGATTTAATTGAATGTATGCTCAAAGTGGCTGCGGGTGATGGCTTAGATTGGGAAAAATTACAGAATATTCAGCCACAAGGCGCAGCAATTGAAGTGCGTATTTATGCTGAAGACCCAGTTAAAAATTTCCAGCCAAGTCCGGGGATATTAACTGAAGTTTATTTTCCTGAACACGCTCGTGTGGATACATGGGTGGAGACGGGAACAGAAATTTCACAATACTTTGATCCGATGATTGCCAAAATCATTGTGCATGCGGAAAACCGTGAGCTAACGATTGCAAAATTACAGCAAGTACTGAGTGAAACACGCCTTAACGGTATCAGTACCAACTTGGATTATGCCCGTGCAGTCATTGCCGATCAGCGTTTTGCCGAAATGAACATTTGGACACGGATGTTAGATGATTTTACGTATGTGCCCAAAGTAATTGAAGTTTTGCAGCCGGGAACTTTAAGCTCGATTCAAGATTATCCGGGACGGACAGGCTATTGGGATATTGGTGTGCCACCTTCAGGGCCAATGGATGATTATGCCTTCCAATTGGGGAATAAAATTGTGGGTAATCCACAAAATGCCGCAGGCTTTGAGTTCACTCTATCGGGGCCGACACTCAAGTTCCACACGACAACTACGATTGCTTTAACAGGTGCACCATGTGCCGTAACTTTGGATGATCAGCCTGTTGCATTTTGGTCGGCGATTCAGGTGAAGGCGGGGCAGGTGCTTAAACTGGGTCAAGTTGAGTCGGGATGTCGAACGTATTTGGCTGTACGTCATGGTTTGGATGTCCCGTTATATTTAGGCAGTCGTGCAACTTTTGCTTTAGGTAACTTTGGCGGACATGCAGGGCGTACATTACGTACTGGAGATATGATTAAACTGGTTGATCCTGATATGCCGCATGCTGGATTAACTTTGGCGGCAGCAGAGCCTCAAGATCTCGCACCTGATTTAATTCCAAGTTATGGACGTGAATGGAAAATTGGTGTGCTTTACGGTCCGCATGGCGCTCCTGATTTCTTTAAAGCAGAATATATTGAAGAGTTTTTCCAAACCGAATGGACAGTACATTTTAACTCTAACCGCTTAGGTGTCCGTTTATCGGGACCCACTCCAAGTTGGGCACGTGAAAATGGCGGTGAAGCAGGTTTACATCCCTCCAATGTACATGACTGCGAATATGCAATCGGGGCAATTAACTTCACGGGAGATTTTCCTGTGATCTTAGCAAAAGATGGCCCGAGTCTGGGTGGTTTTGTTTGTCCAGTGACGATTGCCAAAGCAGAGCTGTGGAAAGTGGGCCAATTAAAAGCCGACGATAAAATTAGCTTTTACCCGATGACAGTCGAGCAAGCCAATGCTTTAGAACGTCAGCAAATTGAGCAGATTGAGAATTTCTCTGTGGCTCAAACGGTTGCTGAAGTATCCGCAGTGACGGAAATCGGAAGCACCATACTGGCTTTACGTGAAGAAACAGCAACAACACCAAAAGCAATCTACCGTCAGGCAGGAGACAGTTATATTCTGCTGGAATATGGTGAAAATGTATTAGATTTGGCGCTGCGTTTACGCGTGCATCAATTGATGCAAATGATTCGCAGCGCAAACCAAGATGGCATTTTAGAACTGTCACCTGGGGTGCGTTCACTGCAAATTAAATATGATGGTCTGGTGATTTCACAGCCACAACTGATTGCACATTTACTTGAGTTGGAATCTTCAATGGGAGATTTAAGCCAGTTAAAAATTCCATCGAGAATTGTACATTTACCGATGGCATTTGAGGACAGTGCAACGTTGGGTGCGGTGGAGCGTTATCAAGAAAGTGTTTGTGCTAAAGCGCCGTGGTTGCCCAACAATGTTGACTTTATCCAACGGATTAATGGTTTAGACAGCCGTGAACAAGTCCGCGACATTATTTTTGATGCCAATTACTTGGTGCTAGGCTTAGGCGATGTATATTTGACTGCACCCTGTGCGGTGCCAATTGATCCGCGTCATCGTTTACTCAGTTCAAAATATAACCCTGCACGTACCTTTACTGCGGAAGGTACGGTGGGTATTGGCGGTATGTACATGTGTATTTACGGCATGGACTCCCCAGGGGGTTATCAATTGGTGGGGCGTACCTTACCGATCTGGAATAAGTTTAAACAAAACAAACAATTTGGCGACAAACAATGGTTCTTGCAGTTCTTCGATCAAATTAAATTCTTCCCTGTGACAGAAGCAGAGTTGAATCAATGGCGTACCGATTTTGCACATGGTGCGGCACAGATTCAAATTGAAGAAACTGAGTTTGATTTTGCCAGTTATACCCAATTTTTACAGGACGAAGCGGAAAGCATTGCAGCATTCAAGCAACAGCAACAACACGCTTTCAGTGCAGAAGTCGGGCGTTGGAAAGAGGAACATAGCGCGCAACCCGAAGAAATCGTTCAGCAACAGTTCGAGGACTTTGGAGATTTCTTGGCTGTGAATGCGTCTATGACGGGGAATATTTGGAAAATTTTTGTTGAGTCTGGTCAGGAGATTAAAAAAGGTGAAACAGTTGCTATTATTGAAGCCATGAAAATGGAGCTGCCTGTGTATGCGACTGAAGATGGCATCGTTAAAGCGGTCATTTGTCGTGCGGGACAAACCGTACACAGCGGAGAACCTTTGGTGTATATGGAATAGAGTTGAGTATAGGAAATGAAAAGCGCGACAAGTAAAAGTGCAGACAATTTGTCCGCGCTGGTGTATCAACGCATTAAGAACGATATTTTCGATTTCAAATTAATGCCAGGTGAGCGTTTTACTGAGTCTGAAGTTGCACAAGCATATGAGGTGAGCCGAACTCCAATTCGGCAAGCTTTGTATCGCTTACAGCAAGAAGGCTATGTCGAGGTCAGTTTCCGCAGTGGTTGGCAAGTCCGACCACTGAACTTCCGCTATTATGAAGAACTGTATGATGTGCGGATTGTGCTGGAAAAAGATGCCATTTATAAGTTGTCACAGCAAGATTGTGAGCAATCCAGTGAGTTGGCAAGACTGAAAGCAATTTGGATGGTGGAACCGCAAGATTATCTGAATGACATAAAGCAACTCTCGCAACTGGATGAGGATTTTCACTGCGCTTTGGTTCGTGCAGCAGGCAATAATGAGATGGCGCGAATTCACTTAGACTTAAGTGAAAAAATACGGATTATCCGCCGTTTAGATTTTTCTAAACAGTACCGTATTGAAGCCACATATCAGGAACATCAACATATTTTAAAATTAATTTTTGAGCAAAAAACTGAAGAAGCAATCGCGGCAATTGCCACCCATATTCAGCAAAGTCGAGATGAGGTGAAAAAGATTACCTTACACATGTTGGATCCGAGCCAGTTTGTTTAAATTTATATTCAATATCGGTTTAAAAATACATTCGACGGCATATGCGTTCGTAATATGTACATGCAGCGAAAGTGAAGATTTTGTTATACTATTACATTAATCTTCACTTTTCGTTTGGCTTGCGAGCATCTCATTTTGAAACTGTTGACCCCACAAAAATCCGTACCGACCCATATTATTTCTGGATTTTTAGGTGCAGGAAAAACTACATTACTGAATAGCTTATTGGCACAAAAGCCTAAAGGCGAAGTCTGGGCTGTCTTGATGAATGAGTTTGGTCAAATAGGGGTGGATCAAAATCTGCTTCCGCAAGCCGAAGGTTATGCCGTAAAGGAGCTTTTAGGCGGTTGTTTGTGTTGCAGCAGTCAATTGCCCATGCAAATTGCATTATCTCGTTTATTGTCTGAAACTCAACCTGATCGTTTATTCATAGAACCTACAGGTTTGGGTCATCCAGCTCAACTGTTAGAGCAACTGACTGAACCACATTGGCAAAGCCAAATTCAAATGCGTGCTTTAGTTACGGTGGTGGATGGTTCGCGTTTGCATGAACAGGAATGGGTGAAACAGCATCTGTATGCTGATCAGTTGAAAGCCGCGCAAATCGTGGTGATTTCACATACAGAACACATGCAAGCTGTGGATAAAGAGGCTTTACAACAGTTGCAGCAGGAATATCTGGCTTATGCTCAGACATGGTTAAAACCTACTTTGGGGCAATTACAACTGGCAGAAATTGATTTGCCATATCAAGGTGTGCAACGCAAAATCCAACCATTAATTCAGATTCAAAAACAGTACAGTCATGAGTCGGCATTACCTGAAATTAAGCAGTTACCTTATCATTATGTAGAAACTGCGCAGGGTTATAGTATTGCTGGGTGGAAGTTTTCCAAGCGTTGGCAATTTGATTTCTACGATTTACTTGACCTGTTATGCGAACAGCAGCAGTGGCTCAGAATCAAGGGTATTTTTAATACCAATCAAGGTTGGAAAAGTTTTAATTTTAATCCGAATCAGTTTAATTATCAGTCTGCACCTGAAAATGTAGATAACCGTATTGAAGTGATTGTACAAACTGAACGGGACTGGGCTTTATTTGAAACTCAGTTACTTGCCTGCCGTATAGATACGGAAACGGATTAAAACTGTTCAGCAAAATTGTGTTAAATCTTATATGCTAGGCGCCAAATTTGAGGATCATTTCATGGCGCTAAAAGCAACAATTTATAAGGCAGATTTAAATATTGCCAACATGGATATTCACCAATATGGTGATTATCAACTCACCATGGCATTGCACCCATCAGAAACCATTGAACGTTTAATGGTTCGAATTTTGGCATTTGCCCGTTATGCGAGCGAACAGTTGGAATTTACCAAAGATCTATTTGAAACTGATGAGCCTGCACTCTGGGAAAAAGACCTAACAGGTCAGTTGGTACATTGGATTGAGGTGGGTTGTCCTGACGAAGATAAAGTCAAAAAAGCCAGCGCACGTTGTAAGTCGGTTGCCGTAATTGCTTATGGTACGGCAGTTGAAGAGTGGTATAAACGCAATAGCAAATTAAAAACCCTCAGTAATGTTGAAGTTTGGCAATTATCACCAGCGACTACCGAAGCTATTCAGCAATTGTGCGAACGTACCATGCAATTGCAGTTGAATGTGATGGATGGTGAGTGGACGCTCATAGGTGATCATGCTCAAGCACAAATTGAGTGGATTCAGTTACAGTAAACTTAAGCGTGTTCGAGGAGTATTGAATATGTCAAATGAATTAGAAATTATTGATTTAGTTGTAGGCGAAGGTAAAGAAGCGGTAAAAGGTGCTTTAATTACCACACATTACACAGGCTGGTTGGAAGACGGAACCAAATTTGATTCTTCACTTGACCGTGGCAACTATTTTGAATGTGTGATTGGTACGGGCCGTGTGATTAAGGGCTGGGATCAAGGCATTATGGGCATGAAAGTGGGCGGGAAGCGTAAACTGATTGTACCTGCGCATTTGGCTTATGGTGAGCGAAAAATGGGTAATATTATTCCAGCCAACTCGAATTTAATTTTTGAAATTGAATTATATGACGTTAAAACACGTGACTAATAATATTTGAAAAATAAACCATAGCATGTTTAGGAAAAAGCGTGCTATGGTTAAACTTGCTACTGAAAATAAACGTTTTTTTAGTGCATTCTATTTTTATTAAAAATCAAATTCGCGAACAAGGAATAAACGCGACTTGAAGATAAGAATATTTAAGCCATATACGATATTGCATTTTATCCTTTATGCGCTGACATGTTTCATGTTGCTTTTACAGCAATCCAGTTGGGCACTGTATGAACCAGTTGCCGAGTCTTATTACGCGCATCAAAAGAATATCAATTCAGTCCCATTTGAAGAAAATACGACCACGTATTTGTCAGGACAGTGGCAATATTATCCAAAACAATTATTACAAACCGCAACACCGACCATACCTTCTAGAACCGTACTTTTACCGATTTCCTTTAAAGAAATGGGTTATCCGCAAAATACTTATGGAACTTTTATTGGTCACTTTAAGATACCAAAAGAATTTATAGGACGTCGTATCGCCATTTGGATTCCAAATCAATACGGTGCGTATCGGATGTATTTAAATGGTGACTTTCTATTAAGACTAGGTAAGGTTGGCAAAACCATTCAAACCCATCAAACCGAGAATGCACCTCGGTTTGCTTATTTCATTGCCGAAAGTGAATATTTTACTGTCACCATGCAGGTATCGAGTTTTCAGAGTTTACATGGCGGTTTAGAAAACCCAATGCGAATTGGATTGAGTCAAACAGTGAACCGCCAATTCCAACAACTAATGATGAGCATCGCGGGCGTATGCGGTGCAGTCATTGGCGTTGGTGTATTCACCATATTATTTGCCGTTTTCCGAGGGGTCAGACATAACCAAAGCCAAGGTTTCTTTGTGTTTGGCGTCTTTATTATTTTTTTAGCTTTACACAATTTATTTTCTGCACCCTATGTTTATACGGTGTTCACCAATATTGATTGGTTATGGGGAACACGGCTCGAATATATTTTTACCTATCTCTCAGCATTTTTCTTTATCAATTACATGTTTTTACTCAATCAGCGTTATTTGCATCCCGCAGTTTTTACCATAGCTGTATTTGTATTGAGTTTCGACATTGTCATTACATGTTTATCCATGCCTGAAGTTTTTGAAAAATTGGCATTTTATAGTTTTTTGTTGGGAATTATTGTGGTGGTGAACTTCGCTTACGGATTCTATCAAACCGTAAATAGGCACGAACCATATTCCACTATTAATTTATGGGCAGTGGTATTGTTGTGTGTCACTTTTCTACATGATTTTTTACTGAGTTTAAATTGGATCGATTCAGTTAACTTATCTTTTGCTTCGACCAGTTTTTATGCTTTTTTAATCATGGTACAACAAGCAAAAAATTATGCTTATCACTCCGATCGAATTGAGAAGTTGAATAATAATTTATTAGAACTTAATTCCTCATTGGATCAAAAAGTAAAAGAGCGAACTGTACAGTTAAGTGAGCTAAATGAAAGGCTAGAGATACAGGCGCAAACCGATGCACTAACAGGGGCTTTTAACCGCCGTGCCTTGAATTCAGAAATTCAGCGTCAGTTCAATGAAACCGCACAGCAGCATAATGCTGTGTTGACTTTTGCTATGTTAGATGTCGATTATTTTAAAAAATATAATGATTATTATGGACATCTCAAAGGAGATGAAATCCTGCAACAATTGGTCCAAGTAATTCAACGTAATTTGCCTGAGCACGCTTATTTAGCCCGTTACGGCGGTGAGGAATTTGCGGTTATACTGCGGAATATGCCTGTGGTGGTGGTTGAAAAATCATTGCAGCATTTGCTTCAAATTATTCGTCAGCATCAGTTCGAACATATGAATCGTGGCGATCATAAACAATACGTGACCATGAGTATTGGTGCTGCTTATATTGATCGAAATCACCATTACTCTGATATTCATGAACTAATGAAAGCGGCAGATCAGCAGCTTTATCTCGCCAAAAATGCAGGGCGAGATCAATTGAAAATGTAAAAGATTAAATATATTTAATCATGGGGATAGTGTGTTGCTCTGGAGTAGCATATGCACGGATTTGGAAGCCATGCTTTTGGTAAAACGACATTGCTGTTTGTGTGCTATCGAGGGTGATTTGTTGCAAATTTCTGAGTTTCAAATGGGAAATAGCGCTGTTGAGTAAGGCAGAACCTATACCCTGATGTTGCATTTCTGGCAGCGTATAATTCAGCAGTATTTTGCCAGAGTCACTGACCATAATAAAGCCGACAGTTTGTTGATTGACGCTGTAAATCCAACTGTCGTTATAATGCATCCATAACAATAAATTACTATGCGTTTTGTTTTCCAGCCAAGCCTGAATTTTACTTTCCACACGTTGATGATCTTGTATACAGGAACGGATACTTTCCTGCAATACATGAAGAATCTCAGGAATATCCTGAATTTTTGCTGCCCTAATCATTGTTTGTTCTTATTTCCTGAAAACACGCTTATTTCATGTGAATTCGTGACATTGGAACAGTAGAGATTTGTTGTTTTTTTGGTGTGTTTTAGGTTTGATCTTTTAATAAAAAGTAGCCCTTAAATTTGAAATAAATCACAAATTTGAACGAACTGTATATGCATTTAACTGATTTTTAAGATAATTGGGCTCATCCAAAATATAAAACAGCGTATGATATAAGTGAGCGTAATGCTGAAAATATGCCTGAATAGGGGGACAATATGTTTAAAATTATTGTTTTATGTTTATTAGGCTTTGCCCTGACAGCAGCGTGGCAGATTTTTATCAAAATTAAAGTGACTGAAAAGTATCGTGCTCGCTATTTTTCTAAAACCCTACCCGAAGATGCTCAAACAGAGCTGACGGAAACAAAATTAATAGAAAGCAAAGTAATCGAAATTGAATATTATGATCAATTGCTGTTTGATGATGCTGTGAAACAGTTTTTTGAGCAAAATATTCATATTCGCGATATTCAAGCAGCAGAAGAAATCCAACATAATTTGCTTAAAAAATTACCTGCTAAAGCGTTAACCCAAATTCGCAAGCTAGATTTAAATGAGTGGTCGATTTATTGGAATTTCTATGACCAGTCACTTGAATATTATGTTGGAAAGTATGGCGTGTTTTGTAGCCATGTTGACCGAAATGGTGCAGAACATAAGTCTGAGTTTAAGACGCATCCTGAAGTCACAGATCTCGTCTTTTAATCGCGTCAAAAGTTTCAAGATCATCTAGTTTGCCTCTTTTTATTGCAACTTGCGTTCTATGAAAAATTTCTCATAATGTGCCATCAGTTTTTAAAGTGAACCATTGATGTCTGGACTGGAAATTTTTGCTGTCATCATCAGCGTGATTGGCGTGGCGTTAACCATTAAACGCAATATGTGGTGTTGGTGGTTTAATTTTCTCGCTTTCGTTTTATATGCTTATTTGTTCTATACTTTTAAATTGTATGGAGAAACAATTTTACAGTTTTTCTTTATGGTGGTGAATTTCTACGGGTTTTATCATTGGCTGAAAGGTAAGCAGCAAGACCATTATATCCGTATCGAGCCGATTAAAACTAGTACGGTAATTTGGCAAATATTGTTGTCTGCACTGGCTGGATTGGCCTTTGGATTAAGTCTGAAATTCTGGACAGATGCAGCGGTGCCGATGTTAGATGCACAATTGGCAGCATTTAGCTTATTGGCAACCTATTGGACTAGCCGCAAACATATTGCGACATGGGTACTTTGGGTGTTTGTAGATATTGTTTATGTCGGGATGTTTATTTATAAAGATCTGTTTTTGACTGCAGGTTTATACGCTGCCTTTGTTGGTTTAGCCGCTTTTGGTTGGTGGCAATGGATTCAAGTCCAGAAAAAACAACACTTGGCAGGCATAAAAGCTGAATAGTAGGATTGGGGCAAGTGAATGTTGATCCATTTTAATCAAGCCAAGTTACAGCAGTTTGATGAAATTGCCCGTAAAATTATTCAAAATCCAGAACAATATTTACAATTTGATTCAGTTTCAGACTTTTATCAAGCCACTTGGCTTGACCTTTTTCCTAAAGGTACGACTTGGGCTGCAACAGGTTTAGATGATGGTGCTACAGAATTCTACGCCATCATTGAATTTCAACATCATTATTTAAAGATCAATTGCTTATCAGAAATCAGTGTGACTTTTGGCATTTCCAATACGTAAAACAAAAAATGGGTCAATGACAGTCTAAACAGAATTGACTTTAATCAGTCATGATATCAACGTATAGTCAACGTTGTTTTGTAATGAAAATACTCGCGCTTTTCCAATAGGATAAAACAAAAAAGAAGGAACCGTCATGGCACATCAGTTTATTGTCAATGCAACCATACAGGGTGTATCGCTAGAAGAATTTAAACGTTTAGCTGCTGATACGAGCCTACATGAACAAGTTTGTCGCCGAATTCCAGGTGAAAATTTGGAAATTTTAGAATCAAAAAAAGTAGGCGACATCTACACTCTGAAACGTGCTTATAATTTAGATGTAAACATTCCAGACATTGCCAAAAAACTATTAAAAGATGCATTTCGCTTGCATCGCACAGATATTAGTAATCTTGAAGCGATGACGTCTACTGTCGATTTAGGTGCGAATTTACCTTTACAAGCCAGTTGTAACCGTTCAGTCAAAGGCTCAGATCAACATATTGAATTTCAATTAGAGTGGACGGTCAAAGTGAAAGTCCCTTTAATCGGTGGAATATTAGAGAAACATGCTGAAGGGGAAATTCGTAAGTTCAGTGAAATTGAATTGACGATTGTTGAAGATGAATTAAAAAAGAATTTAACTGTTTAAACTTATTTAGGGCTGAGATCAGCAAAGGGCACAAGACTAGATGGCGCCCTTTGCTATTCCAAGCGATTAGGCTTGATTTACCTAGATATTCTAATATTTAGCTCTTTAATTTCGCCAACGCTTTTTTTAGTGGAAGTTTATCTGTCGCAAAGCCATAAATTGCAGCAAACGGTAGCGCTGTTCGTGCCAAATAAGCTACACGCCATAATCCACCATGATTGGCACCCTGCATCATCAACTCTAAAGGATGATTCATTACTGTTTCAGGATTTGCGACCGAGTCAGGATTACGTAAATCATGAATCCACAGCGCCGCCATAATGGCATTGGTCGTTTCAGGTTTAAAAGCTTCGACATCAAATAAACTGGCACCATTAAAAGCGGCTTTGAGCAGCGGATTTTTGGTCACAGAGTGTGTGGTGGTCGATGGGGCAATATTAATACTTACACGTTGCCCTTCATGACGAGCCAGAGTTGCGCGCCATTGCTGAATACGTTTCGCCAATGCGTAGTTCGGGCCTTGTTCAATCACCAGGCAGTCTGCGATTCCATAGACTTGACCATTGTCAGATTTAATCAGGTCATGCAGGTTTCTCTGGAAAAAATGTTTTAAAGATGCTGTTGCTACACCTTTAGTCAGCAGCTTCTGCATTTGAGAGCGATAACGGAATTTGTCTGCTGAAGACTCAATCACTTCTTTGGGTACAGCATAAACATCAGTTGGCGTACACATAAACATTAAGCTGGTGTCGGCTTTTTGTTCACTAACGACTTTCATAATGCTGTCCATGGCCATGGCAACGCGGACATGCTTCTCTCCATCGAGATAAGCAATAGCTGCCAAATCCAGTTGATGTTCGCTTTGTAATAGCCATTGTGCAATTTCTGGAGTTTGGGTAAGTAAATTTGCCCCAAGCTTGGCATAGAGTTCACGAGTTGGCGTCTGGTCGGAAAGAGAAGTCTGACTTGGTGCATACAACGTTGCATTACCATTTTGAATGGTATTGAGAATTTTTTGCCAAACTTTGCTGTTAGGTAAATCCACAGCCACAATATTGGCTTTCCATTTGGACAGCCATGTCAGTGGACCTGCTTCAGAACCTGCACCAAATAGCACCATGGTGCGGTCAGAAAGATCGAACCATTCAGGGTGTGCATTGGCTAAACGTAAGGCGTCTGCATGAGAAGGTTCAATAATGCCGTCATCTTCCCATTTTTGAACTTGTGCAAGTAAAGCTTCACCTTTGAGGTTTTGTCCGTGATAAGGAATGTACCATTCTGGATCAACTAAGCTTTCACCTTTTAACTGAACAGTATGCAACTGAGCTAAGGGCACATCCATCATGTCTTTTAATAAATAACGTTGACCATTACGGTAAAACTCAAAACTATGTTGAGCTTTATGCAGACCTTGTTTTGCAATGCTAATCGGATTGCTGCAATTGCGAATGCCATGTTCGACCAAGGCTTTAAAGTACTTTGGATAGTTTTTACGCCATTTCTTTTCTTTTAGCACTTGTTGGGCAGATTGATTGTCTACAATCGATAATGCCTCAGCAATAATTTCCTTGCCTGTGCGAGTTGTACTTGGTTTTTGAGTATCGGGTTGAACAGGGAACTGTAGACCCTCTAAAGTGCTGGACATGCAAAAAATCTCGTCTGATTACAGTATTAATATACAGATGTATTCATTATCTATGCCAAATTAAAGTTTGGGGTGGCATTAACTACCAATTTATGTCCTGAGCGTCTAAAGTTTTAAACTCAGTTTGTGAAAAGCTTGGAAGAGTGCGCAGAAATTTGCATAAATATTGAGGAAAATTGAAATCAGCAGGCACTGTCAGTCTAGTCAATCGACTGACAGTCAAAGAAAAATTCAATTTAAGCTGTGACTTAGCAACGCCCTTTCTTGGCTTGACCTGGTGGGCAGAAATCACCACCATGTTCGTAGTGTCCTAAGTTGCCATTCGGGTCAACAACAATACTGCCTTCGCGTGTATGTACAGCACAAGCCGTGAGTATGTTTAAGCTGAGACAAGTAGCGATAATCATGAGAAATTTATACATATATTTATTCTCCATATTCTATCTATTGTTTTAAACTTAATTTTAGTCAAATTATTTTATTGCTGCGATTTGTTTTATGTAAAAGCTGTTATGAAATAAAAGTTATTTTTAAAAATGGGGGGAACGTGAATGTATCCCCCATTTTTGATTAATCTAAAATATTAAAATGGTAGCTGGGTTAGCTTATTGAAGAAATGTGGAATTAAGCGGGGTTCAAGTAAAATGGTCACAACGACGCCATAAGCTGCACCCCATAAATGTGCACTATGATTAATATGAGAGTTGCCCCGTTTTCCTGACCAAATGCTATAGGCAATATAGAGCACCGCAAAAATAATCGCAGGTACAGGAATAAAGAATACAAAAATCAGCTTCCATGGTTCAAACAGGATATAAGCAAACAGAACCGCAGACACGGCACCTGAAGCGCCAAGACTGGCCCATTGGAAGTCGTTTTTGTGTTTTAAGTAGCTTGGTAAAATAGCAAAAATTAATCCACCCAAATAAAATAGGGCAAAGCCAAGGTCGTAAAAATACTGACGATAAAAGCTTTCAATAATACTCCCAAAGAAAAATAGGGTAATCATGTTGAAGAGCAAATGAGCGCCATCCGCATGAACAAAACCATGCGTGATAAAACGGTCATATTGTCCTTTTTGCATTGCAGGTGGCCAAAAGATCAAGCGACTCATCAATTTCTGATTAGAGAATGCCAGAAGGGAAACCACCACAGTAATGATAATCAGCGCAACAGTATGGTTGAAAGGCAGATTTAGCATATAGAAAAGGTTCAATTTTTAATGACTCAATCTCAATAATGCCATTAATTGATTCATTGCACAGGACTTTTAGAATAAATCCGACAATTTTAGTTGATTTTTTTTAATTTACCCGCATCTTCAGTTAAAATAGCGACTTCAGCTTGAGGAAATATTGTTATGTCGACTGAGAACACCAGCACTGCAGTTGCAGAAGAAATTCCAAACTTATTGATTACACCAACTGCACAAGAGTATTTGCGTGATTTACTGGCGAAACAAAATACTCCAGGTATTGGTGTACGTGTTTTTGTGGAGAATCCTGGAACACCTCGTGCTGAATGTTGTATGGCATATAGTGCGCCTGAAGAAGTTGTGCCAACAGATTATAAGCAAGACTATCCAGATTTCCCTGCTTATGTTGACGCACCATCTATTCCATATTTATTAGATGCAGTCATTGACTACAACAAAGACCGTTTTGGTGGTCAGTTGACTTTCCGCGCGCCAAATTCAAAAGTTCCACGTGTTGGGCCTGATGCTTCTGTCGAAGAGCGTATTACTTATGTTTTACAATCTGAAATCAATCCAGGTTTAGCAGGTCACGGTGGCAACTGTGCTTTGGTTGAAGTGGTTGAAGATGAAGAGCATGGTCTAACTGCTGTACTTAAATTTGGTGGTGGTTGCCAAGGTTGTTCAGCAATTGATGTGACCTTGAAACAAGGGGTAGAAACGACTTTGAAACAACACGTTCCAGAGTTACAGCGTGTGATTGACCAGACGGATCATACCCAAGCAGAAGGTGCATATTTCAAGTAATTACTTGAACGTAATACATTAAAAACCTCCATAATATGGAGGTTTTTTTATGCCTGTTGCATACAAAACTCCCCTAATTTTCAATAAATATTAAATATAAATGAGAATTATTATTAATAATAATTGCATTTATATTTATGTTTGTTACACTCTGAAACCGAAATTTCACGTTTTTTTCTATCTTCCACACCTTTGGGATATTTGTATGAACAGACGTATTGTCCAATCAGCATTAACACTTTCAATTTTGTCGGTCATGAGTGTGATGAGTAATGCTGAAGATTTACAGACAGAACAGCAAACTTCTTCAACTGCGCAAATTACGACACAACAAACAGATCCAACCAAACTTGAAAAAATTGTTCTGACTGCCGAAGAGCAAGTAAAGCAATCCCTAGGGGCATCTATCATTACTGAAGAAGATTTAGATAAGCTTCCTGTAGTGAATGACATTTCTGAATATGTTCGTCGTATGCCTGGTGTGAATTTGACAGGCAACAGTGCAACAGGGCAACGTGGCAATAACCGTCAAATTGATATTCGTGGTATGGGGCCCGAAAATACCTTAATTTTGATTGATGGTAAGCCCGTTAACTCTAGAAACTCAGTTCGTTATGGTTGGCGTGGTGAACGTGATACGCGTGGAGATTCAAACTGGGTACCAGCAGATGCAATTGAATCGATTGAAGTGTTACGTGGTCCTGCTGCTGCGCGTTATGGTTCAGGTGCCATGGGTGGTGTGGTCAATATTAAAACCAAGAAAGTAACCAATGAAGTACATGGTTCGGTTGAGCTTTATACCAATCAGCCAGAAGATTCCAAAGAGGGAGCAACCAATCGTGTTGGCTTTAATTTAAGTGGTCCGATTGTTAAAGATGTTTTGTCTTATCGTTTGTATGGTAATTACAACCAGACCGATGCAGATGCACCAGATATTAATCCGCTCACTGCGTCGGGAACGCGTGCGGCAGGTCGTGAAGGTGTAGAGAATCAAGATATTGCAGGACGACTGGCTTGGCAAGTGAATGATCAGCAAACCCTTTTGTTGGATATTGCAACAGGTCGACAAGGCAATGAATATACAGGTGATATTCAAAACAGTAACTTTGATGCTGCTGGTACAGGTGGAAGCTTTAGCAATGCAGATTATGTCCGAGGCTTATTAGGCCAAGAAACCAATACCATGTATCGGGACAGTTATGCTTTAACGCATGAAGGAAAATGGGACTGGGGCGATACTAAACTCATCGCACAATACGATAAAACCAAGAATAAACGTATTCCAGAATCTCTTGCTGGTGGGCCAGAAGGGAGTCCAAATTCATTTAATAAAAAGACTTCTACATTAGAGACGTTGCGTTTTAATGCGGAAACGAATATTCCTTTAGAGATTGTTGTTCCTCAAGTTTTAACTGTGGGTGCTGAATGGGTAGAAGATGACTTCAAGGATCCATCGAGCACAGTACAAACTGATGCTTCTGGACTCATCAACTTATCTGCTGACCGTGAAAGCATGCAATCACGAATCGCTTCTGCCTATATTGAAGATAACTTTAAGGTGACAGATAGTACTGATTTAGTCCTTGGTGTTCGTTTTGATGATCATGATAAATCAGGTTCGAATTGGAGTCCGAGCTTAAACATTACCCAAAAATTGGGCGATTACTTTACCCTGAAAGGTGGCATTGCAAAGGCGTATAAAGCGCCAAATATGTATCAAACTTCAGAAGGTTATTTGTTATATACCCGTGGTAATGGTTGCCCAATTAAAGCCACACAAATTTCCCAATGCTATTTAATCGGTAATGCGGATCTAAAACCTGAAACCTCGATTAATAAAGAACTGGGTGTTCAATTCGAAAAAGATATGGTCAATGCCAGCTTAACGTGGTTTAGAAACGATTATGAAAATAAAATTACAGCAGGAGAAACTGTTTTAACCACTTCAACAGCGGGTCATAACATTTTACAGTGGGAAAATGTGCCTGAAGCATTGATTCAAGGGCTCGAAGGAAGTGTAACCTTAAGCTTTGATAATGCAAGTTGGACCAATAATGTAACGTATATGATGGATTCGGAGAATAAAAAAACAGGTAATCCGCTGTCGATTGTACCGAATTATACGATTAACTCCATCTTTAACTATAACGTGACCGATGCCATGGATGTGAACTTTGTATATACCCAGTATGGTCGCCAAAAGCCACGTCAATATGCAGAATCGAATACTGAAAATGGCGCTATGAATGTTACTGCCGTGAAAAGTTATGGTATAGCAGGCATTAATGCAGGCTATAAATTTACGGATCAAATCAGTGGTCGTCTTGGTGTTAGCAATTTGTTTGATGAAAAATTATTACGTGATAACTCTGTGAACCAAACTTATAACGAACCAGGTCGTGCTTATTATGCGAGTCTGAAATATGAATTTTAAGTTGATTTAAATGTAGAACAAAAGGGCGCTATTCAGCGCCTTTTTTCAAGATTGCTAAGGTACTGTCAGAATAATAGAACTTTTCTAAATAATGACGTGCACGTTGAGTGAGGTAATCTGATTGCAGTATATTCTGAATAATCGGTTCTAACAGATGTTGTAACTGATTTTGGATTAATGCTTCATCAATATTTAAGTCACGGAACAATAAATCAAAGCTTCGGTCTTGATTACGTGCATACCATGCCGAGATGCCATCTTTCACTTGTTGTGCCATGTATTCACTTTGACGTAAGTGATCCCAAATTTCATGACCTAAACCAACAGTGTGTGGCAAGTCATCAATCTCAATATAGTTTTTTAAAACATTTAGAGGTAAGTCTTTAATTTTATGCCACAAATTGGCTTGAAAATGATAAAGCTTATCATCATTAAAATGCTGATTTAACACTTGTTCACTCATTTGACTGAGTTTCTGAATATTTTTCTGTAAATAATGCTGAATGGCTTGATCCAAGTTTGAATCAGTCACACTTTCTAAAACAGATTTCCCCATTTTCATAAAACGAGAAACGCCCGGCACATGCTTGACCATGACAGAGTTATCTAAATAGTCATGAATCGCGTGCTGAATGAGTTGTGTAATCATGGCAGAGAAAGCAGGGTTGTTCACAACGGTATGAATTAAGCGTTGTCTATGCCCACTTTTACTGGCGACGTATTGAGCAATTTTATCGACAGTAAGCACAGGAATGGCATCTGCGATTTTGGTCTGGTCATTTGCAGGATGAACTAAGGCAAAGCGAATATGTTCTGCAATTTGTTCAATTAAAAAATCACTGGCAGGTGTCTTTAAGATTTGTTGGTCAATTAATTGATGAATTTGTTCGACTGTCCAAATTTGTTTTAATTTTTGCTTTCTGAACCAATGATAAAACTCAACAAATTCATTTTTAATGGTTTCTGACTGAGTAAATTCATGATTTAAAAATTGTAGATGAGCTTCGATCAGTTGCTCAATCATGGGGTGTTTTTGCATAAAAGCTCAAATTTAATGTAAAGGAATCAGTTGATCCGCCAATGGATTTTTCAGATTTTGGGTCTTTGCGAGAAATGGGAGGTAATAATTCGCAACTTGTTTATCTGCTTCCAATAAAGGCATATGACCCACATTGTTCAGAATGACAGGTGCTTCGGCACGTTTCAACAGAGATTTTAATTCATCTGCAACTTCAACATTAAAGATTTTATCTTGTTTGCCCCACAAAATTAAAGTTGGTGCTTCTACATTGCGGGTAATTCGAGCAAATGTTTCAGGGGTATAGATGCGATTTAATGTCGAAATTTGCTCAATGACGAGATTATTTATACCTGATTGTGCAATCAAGAGTTGTTCTTTAGCATGTTTGAGCTCTGGAGAGAGTTTGGGAGGATTCTGCATGATCTCATGACGAACCTCATCATAATCACCAGGTTTTGACACAATAATATGCTTTAAAAAATGTGGGTCTCTGGTGTAGGGGGTGTTGGCTTTTTTGTAGATGCCTGCACTATTTAATAGAAATAAGCTTTGTGTATCAAAAGGATATTGCGCAGCATATAGGGTGGCAATTGACCCGCCTAAAGAGTGACCTGCGATATTCAATTTATTCTCGATATCTATAGCTTCAGCAAATTGTCGAAGGCTGGAGGTGACATTCGGAACAGCAATATCAAAATTGGATGGAACTTTGGTATCCCCATAAATGGGTAGGTCGGGCACAATGACGTGATAGTTGGGAGTGAGATAAGAAGCAACGCGATTCCAATTGTCACGATTTCCTCCAAACCCATGAATCAGTAAAACAGTAGGTTTTTGACTCGATCCTCCTTCGTTATAGCTCCAAAAAATATCTCCGACTTTGAGGGTTTTGGTTTTTAATCCACAATCTTCACGTTCTTGTTGTAAAAAATTTTGTAGCGTAATTTGCTCGGGAGAAAGTTGAGGATTTTTAGCTGAAGCAACATTGGGCAATGACATCGTAATTAGGATTCCCATTGCAGTAACAAAATGAGAAAAATATTTACGAGTTTGTGTCATTGACTTAAATCCTTATCGCTAAAATTTTGTTGTAGAAAATCTGTTCTTGAAACTGCAAAAAACTGGAATTGGTATAAAGAATAATCTTTGACTTTATAAAGATCTATTGTAAATACAATCACTAAAATGTCACGAACAAGTTTATTGAAATGATTGATATAAAAATAAAATAATGTGATTTACTTCAAGGTAACAACAAAAAGCACTTGAACTTTTTTGCCAATCTAAAAAGGTCTAGCCGTATTCTTTTTTGCAAGTGACATTCTTTTTTGCTGGTATTAGAATATTGAAACTTCAAATCATGGTGGAAAAAAGAATGCTAACGGCTCAAGAAGCATTAGACCGTCTTAAAAAAGGAAACCAACGTTTTGTTTCTGGGGAAACAACCCTCCCTAAACAATTGACGCACCAAGAACGTGCTGAAATGGCAGAAGATCAAAATCCTTTTGCAATTATACTTGGTTGTTCAGACTCGCGTGTTCCTGCCGAGATGGTTTTTGACCAAGGCTTAGGTGATTTATTTGTTATTCGTGTCGCGGGTAACGTGGTTGCTCCTTCGCAAGTGGGTAGTGTGGAATTTGCTGCTGAACGTTATGACTGTGCAGTAGTTGTTGTTCTTGGCCATAGCCATTGTGGTGCCATTCAAGCGACCATTGACACTTTAATGAACCCAGAGTGTCCACCATCAAATAATTTGATGTCGATTGTGAACCGAGTGCGTCCTTCTGTTGAAACCTTGATGCAAACTGAGTTGAAAAACGATTTGAAAAAACTTTCGAACCATGCTGTTCGTTCAAATGTGTTTGCTTCTGTTAATCAATTACGTCATGGTTCGGCTGTATTGGAACAATTAATTGCGAAAGGCAAGATGATTGTTGTCGGTGCGGAATATTCACTCGAAACAGGTGAAGTGATTTTTTTTGACTTCTAAGGCATTTGATCTATAAAAAATATAGATATGATTAAAGGCGCTTTATAAAGCGCCTTTAATATATGGATAAGCTAAATTAAGTAATTGGGGTTGTGCTTGAGCATTAGGATGAATTAAATCTTTTTGCATTAAATTTTTATGACCCGCGATGCCGTCTAAAAAGAAGGGCAGTAATTTCACTTGATAGCGTTGACTGACAACCGTGTAGTTTTGTTGAAAAGCCTTGCTATAGGCTGTGCCATAATTGGGCGGCATTTTCATTCCAAACAAAATGACTTTGGCTTTTGCCTTTTGGCTTTGCTCAACTAATCGTGCTAGATTTTGTTGAATCATTTGTGGTGGTTGACCACGTAAACCATCATTTCCGCCCAGTTCGATGACCACAATATTTGGCTTATAAGTAGCAAGTAATTTGGGTAAACGTGCTAAAGCACCACTGGTAGTTTCACCGCTCACACTCGCATTGACCACTTGATGCTGTTTCGGATACTGTTGGTCTAATCGTTTTTGTAACAGTGTGACCCATCCTTGCTGTGGCTGCAAACCATAACCTGCGCTAATACTATCACCGAGAATCAGAATAGTTTTAGCTGAAGCCATCACTGGACTTAGGCAGAGCATTAGCCCCATCACCCAAGAATAAACGAATACTTTAAAACGAGATTGACGCATAGTAACTGACGAAAACCTGAGCACAATAGAAGAGAGATTCATCATGCCACAAGCCGTAATTTCTGCCCAGAATTTGACACAAAAAATACAACTTGTAGATAAAAGTCTCTCAATTTTTGAAAATTTAAATCTCGACATTATGGAAGGTGAACAAATTGCCATTACAGGGCGTTCAGGTTCTGGTAAGTCAACTCTATTGGGAATTTTGGCCACGTTAGATCAAGCCAGTGGTGGTGAATTAACTGTTTGTGGAGAAAATATTGCTGCGCTTAATGAAGAACAACGAGCGTTGGTTCGTTTGAAATATATTGGTTTTGTTTTTCAGTCTTTTCAACTTTTGCCGCACTTAACCGCATTAGAAAATGTCATGTTACCTTTGCGTTTGCACGCTAATTTTCAATATGCAGAGGCAGAACACCGTGCTTTAGAGCTACTTAAAAAAGTCGGGTTAGAGCGACAGGCAGAGCAAACGCCAAAAGTACTTTCTGGTGGGGAACAACAGCGTGTGGCGATTGCACGTGCTCTAATTAGTCAGCCTAAAATTATTTTTGCAGATGAACCTACAGGTAATTTAGATAGTCAAACAGCCAAAGAGATTGAGCAGTTATTATTTGCTTTAAATCAGGAACTAGGCACCACCTTGGTACTGGTTACGCATGATTTGAAATTGGCAAGACAATGCCAACGTCATCTCCATTTATTTGAAGGTCAGTTGCATGAACACGTGCAGGGTGGTGATCACGTATGAGTGCTCTATTTCGACCTTTATTGCAGCAAAGTCTGAAAAGTAGTGGGATGTATTTGCTGATTATTGCTTTAGTACTGGCGATTAGTGTGACGACTGCACTGAAATTTAGTAATGAGCAAATCCAGAATGCGGTGACTTTACAAGCCGCAGAGCTGATGGCTGCAGATTTAGTGTTGTCAGATCAGTCGGAAATTGAACAACGTTGGAAGGATCAGGCGACAGCCCAACACTTAAAACAGTCACAGGTTACCGTGTTTAACTCCATGGCGCATACAGAGTCGCAATTTGTCATGGTGAATGTGAAAGCGGTTGATGCACATTTCCCGCTCCGAGGGAAACTTCAGTTACAACCGGAGCTACATCGCCCTATTCAAAGTGGGGAAGTTTGGTTAAGTCCACGGGTGATGGACTTATTGCGGGTAAAGTTGGGAGACCAAATTCAAATTGCAGATGGTACGTTTAAAGTCACCGCAAAGATTCAACATGACTCCAATCAAGAACTTGGCTTTTCAGGTTTTTCACCGACAGTGATGATTGCACAACAAGATATTGCGCGAACCAATGCCATTCAAGTCGGCAGTCGAATTGATTATCGTCTATTGATGGCGGGCGATACGAATAATATTCAACAGTTTCAAACACAATTCAAACAACAACAGAAAACGACAAAGAATGTCACGGGAGTTAATGCAGAAGATGCCAATGGGTTGAAACTGCGTAATGCCACCGAAGGCAATACTCGTCTGATGCGCCCAATAGAGAATTTAGATACCTTTTTACAGTTGGCGAATATTCTGACTATTTTGCTGTGTGGTATCGCGATTGCATTGACCAGTCAACGCTATGTACAACAAAACCAAGACTATATTGCGTTATTACGTTGTATGGGGGCTTCTAAACCCCAAATCTTAAAAGTCTATGCTTATCTTTTATTATTTATGTTGAGCATTGCGATTTTGATTGGTGTATTACTTGGCGTTGTATTGGGTTATGGCTTATTACAGCTCATGCTACAACTGATTCCGAACTTGCAGCTACAATTTTCTGCATGGGCAATGCTGAAAGGCCCTTTGCCGATTGCCATATTGACCAGTGCAGTGGTATTGACAGGTTTTATTTTGCCGAATTTATGGCAGTTGATGTACACCCCGCCAATCCGTGTGATTCGTCAACAAACGCAATCTATGCGTGTTTTCTTGTGGACTTTAGTGTCGGGTACACTGAGTCTATTTATTTTTAGTATCATTCTTACCGAAAATTTGCCACTGACCAGTTTGGTGATTGGTGGCATCATTGCCCTGAGTGTACTTTTGTATGTTTTGGTCTGGTTGGTTTTGAAAGCTTTAAAACGCTTAAAAATGGCAGTTTCGGCTTATGTTAAAGTACCTTATCAGACTGCGTTTCAGATTACGGCGTTGGCGTTAGGTCTGAGTTTAATCACTGTTTTGGCTGTCCTGCGTACTGATTTGTTAGAGCGTTGGCAACAGCAGTTGCCACAAGGTACGCCAAATCAATTTGTTTACGGTTTGCCACCATTTGATGTACCCCAATTCAAGCAGCAATTACTGGCACATGGCTGGAACAGCACGCCTTTATATCCCAATATTCGTGGTCGATTAGTCGCAAAAAATGAACAACCTTTTTCGGAACAATTGGTTAAGGAAAATAACTCATTGCGTCGTGAATTGAATCTAACTCAAAGCAGTAGCCTACCAACGGATAATAAAATTGTACAAGGACAAGCAAAGTTTACGCATGTCGGAGAGGTTTCTGTAGAAGCGAAAACTGCGACAGAATTGGGTATACAGGTGGGTGATCGCTTAAGCTTTAGTTTGCCTGAAGGTATGCTACACGCCAAAGTAGTCAATTTAAGAGAAGTTGAATGGGAAAGTTTTAGCCCAAACTTTTTCTTTATTTTTTCTCCACAAACTTTGGATGAAAATGCAGGCAGTTATTTGGGCAGCTTTTATGTTCCAGAGCAAGACAAGCCAAAACTGATTCAATTAATTCAGCAATTTAGTAATACGGTCTTTATTGATGTGGGCTTAATACTGGATGAAATTAAGCGCTTGATGAATGTGTTGATTCAGGTTGTGACCATTCTGGCTACACTGGTCAGCCTTGCAGGCATTTTGGTCTTAATTGCCTGTCTTAATTTATTGATGGATGAGCAGAAAAGGGAAGTCGCTTTACTTCGTTCATTTGGTAGCTCCAAACGTATGCTCAAAAATATGCTGACACTGGAAATTGGATTTATGGGGTTACTGGCAGGTATTGTGGCTTGTTTCTTTGCCGAATTGATCAGTGCAATTGCCAGTTATCGAATGAACCTAAGCATCCAAGCCCATTGGGAAATCTGGTTGATTCTACCTGTGAGTATGATGGTGTTGTGCTCACTGATTGGGCGTTATCGTTTGAGTTATCTCTGTGATATCCCACCATTACAAAGTTTAAGAGAGATGAATCAATCTTAAGATTCATCTTTCTGTCTTTAAAAATGGTAGCGTTGACGCATAGCCTGTAATAATTCAGCCCAAATTGGTTGAATCAGTTGAACTTGTTGCAGGCAATACTGGTATAGGAACCAGCAGCTCACGACGGCTACAGTTGTACCCAAAATGAAGCTTAGGGCAGGTTTTTGCCACTTTTGGCACAGATACCAAATACCTGCAAGGACTGCGCCCATCAGCATTCCGCCAACATGCGCAGCATTATTAATTCCAGAGATCGTGAGTCCAATCACCAAGTTAATGCCCATGACCATAATTAAGGTCTTTTTATCTAGAATAAAGCGTTGTTGTGGTAGAACAGGAAAGAGAGAAAGTAAGGTTAAAGCACCACCTAAGCCCATCACAGCACCTGAAGCACCCGCACTGACATGTGGCAGTAAAGAGGAATCAATTACTTGCTGATTCAACATACTTACCGTGTCATGTATTGCCAAAGAACCACTAAAGAGACTGCCCATTAATCCTGCTGCAAGATAGAGCATGAAATAATAAAAACGACCAAAGAGTTGTTCTGCGACACTGCCAAAAATATACAACGCCCACATGTTTAACATTAAATGAATAAGTCCAAAATGAAAAAACATGCTCGTGAATAGGCGGATGGGTTCCTCTAAAAAGGTTAAAGGTGCATAATCAGCTCCCCAGCGTATGGCATCTGGTAGGCTTGGATCACTGACATTGACTCCAGAGAAAATTTGCCAGAGAAATAACCCGACATTGACCGCAATGAAAAGGGTTGTGAGCCACCAATCTTGCATATTCAGTTTGCTTGGAAGCCAAGGTGGTGTTGAATGAGACATGCTATTGTTTGACTTTGAATCTATATTTTGACCAAGCTTAGCACGAAAGAATGAAAATATTTGGAGCAACTTACTGACATGAAAGCTTTTTTTGTTCGAACTTTGTTAGTCATTGTCAGTTTTATTTTACTTGTACAGCTATGGATATTTAGCAGTTTGCTGTGGTGGCGTACACATCCAGTCGAAACAACTATGTTCATGCGTCTAGATTACTGGTCTGAACCATCAAAACCAATTCAGCACACATGGCGGGATTATGATGAGATTAGCGATTATGTAAAACGTGCTGTGGTCACATCTGAAGATGGAAAATTCATGCACCATCATGGTTTTGACTGGGAAGGCATGCAATACGCTTTAGAACGTAACCAAGACAAAGGCAAAGTGGTTGCGGGCGGATCGACTATTTCTCAGCAGTTGGCGAAAAACTTATTTTTATACAATAAGCGTTCTTTTATTCGTAAAGGGCAAGAGGCTGTCGCCACTTGGATGATGGAGCGTATGTGGTCGAAACAGCGAATTCTTGAAGTCTATTTAAACTCGGTAGAATTTGGTGAAAATATTTACGGCGTAGAAGCAGCAACACAGCATTATTTTGGCAAAAGTGCGCGAAGTTTAACGCGTGATCAGGCAGCATTTTTAGCTGCAATTTTACCCAACCCTAAATATTATCAAGATCATCAGAATGATCGAAAAGTCCAAATTCGTAAAAAAATGATTCGCAAATATATGCGTTATAGTGAAATACCTTAAGGCCACCTAATTCAGCTATCAGCATAAAGCATTATAAGCCCAAAATATTTTGGGCTTTTTTTATGAAAATGTCACAAAATTGAAGCATACTTATGACTATACAGATAACGTCTTAAAATCATGGGTTGATTATGAATACGGCGGCACAGACTCCATTAGAGCCAGTTGAATATACTTATAATGATCGATTTATTAATCGTGAACTTTCTATTTTAGATTTCCATTTACGTGTTCTTGAGCAAGCTGTCGATCCGTTGCATCCATTGCTAGAACGCATGAATTTCTTGCTGATCTTTTCAAGAAATTTAGATGAGTTCTTTGAAATTCGTGTTGCGGGCATGTTGGAACAGTTGGATTTGGGCAATGAAAGTCATACCCCCGATGGTCTAACCCCTAAACAAGTTTTGGATCAAATTTCTCAAACAACACATGCTGCAATTGAACGCCAATACCGTATTTTAAATGAAGAAATCTTAGCGAAGTTACGTGAAGAAGACATTTGTTTCTTGCGTCGTGGTGAGCTAACCCCAGCCCAATCTTCTTGGGTGAAAAAGTATTTCCAAGAACAGGTTGCCCCAGTATTAACCCCGATTAGTTTAGACCCAGCACATCCATTCCCACGTTTAGTTAACAAGAGTTTGAATTTCATTGTGACTTTGGAAGGTAAAGATGCCTTTGGTCGTCAAATTGATTTAGCTGTTGTACCCGCACCACGTTCATTGCCGCGAGTTGTACGTTTACCCGATGAATTGACGGGTGGTAAAGAACACCATGTCATGTTATCTGCCATTATCCATGAGCATGTTTCTGACTTATTCCCTGGAATGACTGCGACGGGCTGTTATCAGTTCCGTGTAACGCGGAATGCGGATTTGGCTTTAAATGAAGATGTCGAAGATTTAGCGAAAGCGTTAAAAGGTGAGCTAAATTCACGTCGTTTTGGTCGTGCGGTACGCTTGGAAGTGACCGAAAACTGTCCTAAACATATTTATGACTACTTGCTTGATGAATTCGATTTAGAAGAAGAGCAGTTGTATAAAGTGGATGGTCCAGTAAATTTGGCACGATTGTTGTCAAATTTTAAGCGTCCACATTTGCGCTATGATTCACATACACCTGTGATTCCAAAAGTATTGAAAAAAGCTGAAAACATTTTTTCAGCGATGCAAAAGCAAGATATTTTATTGCACCATCCGTTTGAATCCTTTGCTCCAGTCATTAACTTTTTGCGTGAAGCTGCACGAGATCCACAAGTTCTAGCGATTAAGCAAACGTTGTACCGAAGTGGAGCCGATTCTGAGATTGTACAAGTCTTGGCAGAGGCAGCGCGGAATGGTAAAGAAGTCACCGCGGTGATTGAGTTACGTGCTCGTTTTGATGAAGAGTCGAATATTGCAGTGGCCAATGTTTTACAAGAAGCAGGTGCTGTGGTGGTGTATGGTATTGTCGGGTATAAGACACATGCCAAAATGATTTTAGTCGTCCGCCGTGAAAATAATAAATTGGTACGCTATGTCCATTTAGGTACAGGAAATTACCATGCGGGTAATGCCCGTATTTATACCGACTATGGTTTACTCACAACAGACAAAGAACTGTGTGAAGATGTACATCGCATTTTCCAAGAGTTGACAGGTATGGGCAAAATGGCAAAGTTGAAAAAACTTTTGCATGCACCATTTACGCTACATGCGCAATTAATCAATTTTATTGACGATGAAATTGCCAATGCCAAAGCAGGAAAACCTGCACAGATTATTGTGAAAGTGAATGCGCTAACGGAAGTGCAGTTAATTAATAAGCTGTATGAGGCTTCACAGGCTGGTGTTCAAATAGACCTGATTATTCGTTCAATTTGTTGCCTGCGTCCAGGGTTACCAGGCTTGTCTGAAAATATTCGTGTGCGGTCTATTGTAGGACGCTTCTTGGAACATACACGTGTTTACTATTTTAGTAATAATGGTAATCCGCATGTGTATTGTTCGAGTGCGGATTGGATGGATCGTAACTTGTTTAACCGTGTTGAAGCATGTTTCCCAATTGAAGATCCAGCATTGAAAAAGCGGATTTATCAACAAGGCTTACTCAATTATCTAAAAGACAATCAGCAAGCATGGTTATTAAAAGGTGATGGTTCATGGGTACGTGCTCAAGTTGCAGAAGGGGAAGAGCCACATAATGCCCAACGTACTTTGTTAGAAATTATTAAATAGCAGTCAAAAGAAAGAGCCTCAAGTAGGCTCTTTCTTATTTATGGGTTAAATGTCGGTAAATCGATTTAATCCGTCCTTCTACGCTGTAAAGTGGAATCCCAAGTTGATGTGCGATTTCTCGGGTATTAAGCTGTTTAGCAAGTAAAGATAAAATTTCTAACTCTATTGCCGTGAATAATTGACTTGGTGCTTCTTTAAATTGGTTAATGAATTGCCGAGCTTGGCTTTGAGTCTGTGCATTAAGAATATACTGTGCTAATTCACTATGTAAGGTGGCACCGCCCCTTAAAATTGTTCTGATCTGCTGTAAAATCTCACGGTCAGTCTGTTCTATAAAAAAGTAACCATGTGCACCCGATTGAATGCCACGGAAAATCTGCTCAGTTTGTCCCTGTGGTGCCATCAAAATAATAATCACATAAGGATGGTAAGCTTTTAGTGAACGTATTAAATCGTGTAAATGTACTTGAGTAAAATTTAGATCAATCAGGGCAATGTTGGGCAAATGCAAGCGATAGATTTCAAGGGCATCATCTAGATAGGGTGTAGAGTGAATTAGGTGCGCAGGGTAGCCTAACTCCATCAATAATATTTTAAGGCGAAGGTCTAAATTTATTTCTTCTGAGAGAATTAATACTGGTGCTGGGAGTAAAAGCTCATTCACTATTTTATTGTCCTAAACTTGAGCATCCAATTATCTTTTGACTGTGTTCTAAATGCCAAAAATGTTCTATACCTGTAAATTGGGATTTTTAATCTCTGCTGCTAGTGTAAGTATTTGTTGAATAAAAATTAATTGAAAATGGTTTTAATTTTGTTGTGAATTTTAGGTAATTTGTTGAGATTCTTTTTAGGGTAAATGTTCATCAATATTATTATTTAAGACAATTAAAGTAAATCTTTACGTAGTTCACGTGCACTAGGTATAGAAGTATAACGAAATACCGTGTAACCCGCTTCGGTAAGCATGGCGTCGCGTTGCTGGTCTTCATCTTCTTTACCAATATGACTTGGGTCATCCAATTCAACAATTGCAATGACTCTCATCTCACGATTCAACACCACAAAATCTGTGACCTTTCGATTGAATTGTTGACGTATTTTGAAATGGTTGCTTGTAATGAGGGCGCTAAAGGCAACTTGTGCCAAAATATGATGTTCAGGCAGTGCTTCATTCAGACGAATAAACATTTTCTGTTCAAAGGCTGTAATGAGGGGCTTTTTATAAAATTGCTGACGTTTCCAAAATAAATGTTGCAATAGCATTAAAAGCAAAACAGAACTTGCCAGACAGCCAATAATAAAAAACAGCGTTTGAATGGATGTAAACACAAATTGAACTCAATAAAAAACCCACTACAAAGTGAGTGGGTCTTTAGAATCTTGGCTCTCCAACCTGGGCTCGAACCAGGGACCTGCGGATTAACAGTCCGTCGCTCTACCGACTGAGCTATTGGAGAATCTGGAACGCATTTTAGGGGGCTAAGTCTAAGAGGTCAAGTAAAAAGTTAAAAAATTCCAATATTTTCAGTTAAATGAATTAAAAATAGACAAAAAGATTATTTAATATGCTGTATTGCTTCAATATAAGTGGCTTGCGTTTTGAGAGGATTGGCTTGGCGACATGAATTGATTAATTGCATGAGTTCTTGTTGAGTCATATTGGTATGAATTTGTTTTTGAATAGCGGTTAAGACGCTAGGGTTTTTCCCAGCTAAATCTCGGCTACATTGATATAAGCGTTCGTACATGAGGGTAGAAGCAGACTTATTATTTTCTGACTTTTGTGTGCATTGAAAGGCAGCAAAAATAACCACAATGATAATAATCCAAAAAATCAGAGATTTTAGCCAAGGCAGATTCATTCTTATTCTCTGTACTGTTATTCTGTAGTGAAGATATTCAAAATGCAACGAAATTACAATTTTCAATTAGATTGATTTTAAAATATAGGCAATAAAAAACCCACAACATAATGTGTGGGTTTTTTAGAATCTTGGCTCTTCCACCTGGGCTCGAACCAGGGACCTGCGGATTAACAGTCCGTCGCTCTACCGACTGAGCTATGGAAGAATAGTGGCTCTCCAACCTGGGCTCGAACCAGGGACCTGCGGATTAACAGTCCGTCGCTCTACCGACTGAGCTATTGGAGAATCTGATGCGCATTTTAGGGAGGAAAGTAGGTGTCGTCAACCCGTTCATGAAGATAATTGTTTTATTTGATTTATAATTATGCAGTTAAAGCCCAAAAACAAAAAAATCACCCGTAAAGGGTGATTTTTTATGCAGAAAAATAAAAATTATTTTTCAACACCAGCTGCTTGACCAGCATATTTCGCGTTTGCATAGTCCCAGTTCACTAGGCTTTCTAAGAAAGTTGTGATGTATTTAGGACGAGCATTACGGAAATCGATGTAGTAAGCATGTTCCCAAACATCAATAGTTAATACTGCAATTTTACCGTGAGCAAGAGGAGTATCTGCATTTGAAGTTTTCATAATAGAAAGTGCGCCATTTACTTCATCAGCCACTAACCAAGCCCAGCCAGAACCGAACTGAGTTGTAGCCGCAGCAGCGAACTCTTCAGCAAATTTTTCATATGAACCAAAAGTTTCATCAATTTTTGCTGCTAATGCGCCAGTCGCTTTACCGCCACCGTTTTTAGCCATACAGTTCCAGTAGAACGTGTGGTTCCAAACTTGAGCTGCGTTGTTGAAAACACCTACTTTAGCTGCATCACCAGCAGAAGCTTTGATGATTTCTTCTAAAGTTTTACCTTCAAGGTCAGTGCCTTTGATTAAGTTGTTTAAGTTAACAACATAAGTATTGTGGTGTTTGTCGTGATGGTATTCTAAAGTTTCTTTGCTGATGTGAGGAGCAAGATCTTCATAGCCATATGGAAGTGCTGGTAAAGTGATCGTTGTCATGATTTCAATTCCTTGCATTTTGCTGGGTTTTGACATTAAGTGGCACTATTGTAAAGGATTCTAGGCTAAATTTGCGCAATACTTTTAAATAACAATACAGAATAACGCTCGAATTTATACGTATATAAAAAATACTATAAATCTAATCATACTGCTTTAACTCCATATTTTAAGTAAGGAAAATTTGCCAAGTCCAAATTAAATCGGATTGTTTAATTCGAAATAACTATACTCAAGATTGAACTGTTCTGAAACAGCTTGTCCTAGGCGTTGTACACCATAGCGTTCAGTCGCATGATGTCCGCAAGCGTAGTAATGAACATCCAATTCCTTCGCTTCATAATACGTTCGTTCACTTACTTCTCCAGATATGTAGGCATCACAAAGTTGATCAGCAGCTTTGCTAATAAAGTCTTGTGCAGCGCCTGTACAGAAACCCACTTTCTGAATGGTTTTCTTATTCGCATTTAAATGAATAGTGTTAAAGCCTAAACGTTCTGTGAGGATTTGTTTAAAAGACTCTGGAGAAATTGCTTGTTTTAAATAACCTATGTTGCCAATAGGGTGACGTTCCGAAGGATCTAAAGCCTCAATATTTTCTAGCTCTAAAATGTCGGCAATTGCAGCATTATTGCCGAGTATTGGGTGTGAATCTAAAGGGAGGTGATAAGCGACTAATGAAATATCATTGCAGATCAGCGTCTTAATACGATTTCCACGCATTCCTGTAATTGGGTTGGGTTCGCCTTTCCAAAAGTAACCATGATGCACTAAAAGTAGATCAGCTTGCTGTGCAATCGCAGCATCAATTGCCTCTTGAGAAGCAGTGACTGCGCAGAGAATTTTTTTAACTTCAGAGCGTCCTTCAATTTGTAAACCATTAGGCGCATAGTCTTTAAACTCTTGAGTTTTTAACGTGTCATTACACCATTGCAGAATTTCTTGCAGAGTTGCCATAAAAGTCTCTTAAGTTACGAATTAATATCATCAAAATATACTTTAAATTGTAACTAAAGCATCACAAAACTCTTGCATGAATTTTGTGTATCGAACTGTATTTGCCTTTACAATAAGCATAAATTCTTCGTTATTAAGAAATTAAAATATTTTAAGAGGATAGAAACGTGCGCCGGACCTTTACATGGTTACCTTGGGTGTTACTCATTATTGTGATTATTGGTTTTATTGCATGGCAACAATATCAAAAACCAAAAGCGCCAGTTGCTCCTGATGGCGTAAAAATGCCTGCTGAAAAAGTTGAACCATTGATCGATACGTCCAGAACGGGTGGGGTAGTGTCTTATAGTGCAGCGGTAAAAGTTGCTGCACCTGCGGTAGTCAATATTTTTACCACACAGAAAGTTAAGCAACTTGATCACCCACTTATGAATGATCCAGCATTTAGAGAGTTTTTTGGTAATCAACTTCCAGAACAATTAAATCCTGAACAAAATGAAAATAGTCTGGGTTCTGGGGTGATTGTCCGTCCGGACGGTTATATTTTAACTAATAATCATGTTATCTCTCAGGCCGATCAAATTATTGTTGCACTTCAAGATGGTCGACGTGCTGCTGCTAAAATTATTGGGACAGATCCTGATACTGATTTAGCTGTGATTAAAATTGAGTTGGATAAACTGCCTGTATTACCTTTTAAGCTGAGTGGTAATGAAGTGGGGGATGTTGTACTAGCGATTGGTAACCCATTTGGTGTTGGTCAAACTGTAACGCAAGGGATTATCTCTGCAACAGGACGTTCAGATTTGGGTATTAATACTTATGAAGATTTTATTCAAACAGATGCAGCGATTAATCCTGGTAACTCAGGTGGAGCTTTGATTGATGTGGCAGGTAACTTGATTGGGGTCAATACTGCTATTTTCTCGCAATCAGGTGGCTCATTGGGTATTGGTTTTGCGATTCCAGCAAAAGTCTGTCAGCAAGTGCTTAATTCAATTTTGAAAGATGGACGTGTGGTTCGTGGTTGGTTAGGTATTAGCTTAATGCCTGTACAGCAAGAAAACATTATGGCACCGAAACAGGCAGGTGTGGTGGTTGCAGACGTTCTGAAAAATGGACCTGCAGCTCAAGCAGGATTATTAAAAGGCGATAAAATTACTCAAGTGAATGAGGAAAAAATTACCTCGGCATCGCATTTGATTAATTATGTAGCATTGCAAGCGCCAAACAGTACTATCAAAATTCAAGTTGAACGTGCTGGTAAGCCATTAACTCTGGATGTAGTGGTTGGGGAGCGCAAAGTTCAGAATTCTGATTCGCAATATATTCCATTACCGCAAAGATAAATGTTTTAAAAAAAGCTCCTGAAAAGGGGCTTTTTTTAGGCCTAGCGTAAACTTACTTAGGCGAATTGATAAGGACGTTTTACTTCATTCGTTTATTCATTTATGGTCAAATACAGCGTGAGAATATAAAGCAATATAGGGAAACACCATGACAAATCCAATGATGCATCAGGTCGTGATTACCGAAGTAGGTGGATCAGAAAAATTAGCCATTGAACAAACTGCCGTGCCAGAACCTAAAGCCGATGAGGTTTTGGTGCAAGTCCATGCTTTTGGATTGAATCGACCAGATATTTTGCAGCGTCAAGGTTTATACCCAATGCCGAAAGGTGTGACCCCTGTGCCAGGTTTAGAAGTTGCTGGTGAAATTGTTGCAGTTGGATCAGATGTTCAAAAGTTTAAAGTCGGTGATCAAGTGTGTGGTTTAACCAATGGTGGTGGTTATGCTGAATATTGTGTTGTGCCTGAAAGCCAAACTTTAAATATTCCAACGGGCCTAAGTTATGTACAGGCTGCCGCAATTCCAGAAACATTTTTTACCGTATGGGCTAATGTGTTTCAAATGGGTAAAGCTAAAGCAGGAGAAACAGTACTCATTCATGGTGGCACTAGCGGTATTGGGACGACAGCATTAATGTTGTGTAATGCACTGGGTCTGAAGACCTTTGCAACCGTTGGTTCGGATGAAAAAGTTCATGCCATTGCTCACTTAACGGATGCAATTAATTATAAAACACATAATTTTGAAAGTTATATTTTAGAAAAGACCGATCAGGCAGGGGTTGATGTCATTTTAGATATTGTGGGTGCACCTTATCTTGAACAAAACCTGAATTTATTACGTAAAGATGGTCGTTTGGTTTATATCGCCTTCCTTGGTGGAGCAAAAGCAAAAGAGGTTAAACTTGGTCAAATTATGATGAAGCGTTTGACCATTACTGGCTCAACTATGCGTGCGCGAAATACGGCTGAGAAAGCAGAAATTAGCCAAGGTTTACAAGAGCATGTTTGGCCGTTATTGGAGCAAGGACAATGTATTCCAATGATTTACAAAACCTTTAAGTTTGATCAAATTCAAGATGCGCATCGTGCTATGGATACAGGTGAGCATATTGGCAAAATCGTGGTTGAAGTTATTTAATCAATCGTATGATTAGTCGTGAAGTGAGCTTGAATATTCTGTAATGTGCATATATTGAAGCTTCTCTTCATGGTTCATTGCTGTGCATGAAGTAAAGGCTGCTCTTTATGTTGGAAATATGAGAGAATACTGAATTCCTTTTAATGTAAATGAGCAGTGCATGACTGAACAATCTCCTGAGCAATTAAGTGATATCGAAATTTTAGACATCTTAAAGTCTATGAAAAACGATAAGCTCAATGTTGAAGCCAATCAAATCATTCGTGATGGAGGCAAGGCTGGACGTCAGGAAGCACATAAACAGGCTTTAGTAGCATTACATCAATCTTTTGAAGAGAAATTTGTTGAAGCGGTAACATTGGCGTTACATTTGAATTCAACTCAAGCAAAAAAAATTCGCTATAAAAAAGACCGTATTCGTATTTTAAAAGCGCAAGGGATTGATTATTTAAAGATTGATGGTGCCGAAACTGCACAAGTTCTGGCTCAAATTGCACAAGCAATTACTCGTGAAGATGCTACGGTTACCGAAGATTTACACAATATTTTCCCTTTCTGGAAGCAAGGTTGGCCAATGGTGCAGTTCGACAATGCATACAAAATTTTAGAAGATGATATTTTGATCCACTATCAAGCTGTTTTAGAGGCTTTATTAGAAAAGTATTAATCTTTTAATCCGCAGCGAAACTAAAAAAGAGCACCATGAGTTGCTCTTTTTTTTTAGGGAAGTTTTAATGCCAATGTTAAATGAAGTGAAAATATTTCAAAAATTACAGTGGTGATCAACATCAGAAAGCAAATAATAACAGCTCCCTTAATTGTGAATTTTTAGTGTTCACCAAAATGGATTACTGCTAGTCCACACAATAAATAAGTTGATGGAACTAAAGGTGATAATAGATGTATTGGTTCATATCAAAAGGTAAGGGGGATTAGTGATCGTCGAATAGTGCCCCATACTTTAAGGCAATCACCTTTGAGTGTGTTCGCTTTATTTAATATTGAAGTGAAATCAGTCGTATTTAAATCATGCTGATTTTTAAATATTTTTAACAACCCCATTCTTTTTTCTATTCAATAAAATACATTTATCTAATATGTCTAGGTGCAAAATTGCTATGGACGAGTATTGAGTGAATGTAAAAAAAGCCTTATATGTTTTGTAAGGCTTTAGATATGAAGAACAGCTAACATTTATTCTTGTGGTTCTGTTTCACTTGAATCTTTCGGTTCAGGAAGTAGGCGAGTCACCAACAGTTGGTCGATCTTAAAATGGTCTACATCCACCACTTCAAATTTATAACCACCAAAAATTACGACATCCGCAGGGCGTGGAATTTTACGTAAGCGGTACATCATAAAGCCAGCGAGTGTTTCGTAGTTTTCTTCATCAGGCATTTCATCAATTTCGAGAGCATGTTTCATATCCTCAATGGGGGTGCTGCCATCAATCAACCATGAATTATCATCGCGCTTAATAATTTGTTGCTCTGCTTCAATCGGGGTAACCCAGTCACCCATGACTGTAATCATAATATCAGAGAGGGTAATGACACCGACGACCAATGCATATTCATTAATAACAACCGCAAATTTCTCCTTACTCGCACGGAATCGATCAAGTACTTCAGAAAGCGTTAAGGTATCTGGAATAGTGAGCACATTACGAATGGTCGATTCATTGAGTTGATTAATTTTTTGGTTATTGAGGATGCGCACCAAAATATCTTTGGCATCGACATAACCAATCACTTGATCAATATTTTCATTACAAACGAGAAATTTGGAATATGGGTATTCAGCCAGTTTTTGTCGAATACTGTCTTCTGCTTCATTTAAGGTAAAGTAAATGACATTTTCACGTGTAGTCATACTTGATGGGACATTGCGTTCTTCAAGTTCAAGTACATTTTCAATAAAGTGATGTTCTTGCTTTAATAATACACCTGCTTGTGCGCCTGCATCCATGACCGCAGAAATATCATCAAAGGTAATGTTGTCATCACGGATGGTATTCACCTTAAATAAGCGGAAGAGCAGATTTGCAAGGGTATTAATGATCCAAGCCAAAGGTTTGCAAACTTTAATAAAAACTTGAATTGGATTAATGACTGCTATGGAGATTTTTTCAGGTGCAATCATCGCCAAACGTTTTGGCATTAAATCGGCAAATAAGATGAATAATGATGTGACTAAGGTAAATGAAAGTGCAAAACTGATGCTCTCTGCCCAAGCACCAGAGTAAAAACGCGAAACAAAATTTAGAAAATAAGGTCGAAAAGCCCCTTCACCTAAAATACCACCCAAAATCGCGACTGCATTTAGACCAATTTGAGACGCTGCAAAAAAGTCAGCAGAATTTTCCTGTAAGTCTAAAACTTTCTGTGCTCGTTCTTCGCCTGCTTCAGCCAGAATTTTTAATTTGACTTTGCGCGCACCTGCAAGTGCAATTTCTGTCAGAGACAGAAATCCCGCTCCCGCAATCAGAAGGGCAATGATTATAATATTCTGGAACAGACTCACGAAATCCACCTGCGGATCATCATTATTATGAAATATTTTTAACACAAAAAAGCACTAGGGGAATAATTGAATTATGCCCGAAGTGCTAACAGTATAATCTTAAAAAAGAAGAATTTAAGAAAAATCTAATTAATAATGTGAAAATTGTGAGTTATTTAATAAAAATTCACGATTTTCTTCTTCGATCATTTGGCGTGCAACATACAAAATCAATTGGCGTAACCAACGATGTGCTGGATGATGGTGTAACAGCGGGCACCATGCCATTTTTAACTCGAATTCGGGAATATAGAACGGAGGATCTTTGATTAATAAATGCTGGCTCTTGGCCTGAAGGCGAGCAATACGTGTGGGCAAAGTTGCAATCAAATCTACATTTGATGCTAATAGCGCTGGCATTTGATAATGGCGCGTAAATACAGAAATTTTACGTTTTTGTCCGATACGTTCTAAGGCTTGATCAATCCAACCTAACCCAGCTTGTTTTTCAGGATTTACCCCAAAACCTACGCCCATCCCAGTTTTTGACACCCAAATATGTTGCGCATCAAGATAACTTTTTAAGTTTAAGTTTGATGCAGCTGGATGTTTACCATTCAGTAAACAAGAAAAACTGTCACGCCATACTAAAACTTGGTGGAAGCTTTGCGGAATTTCGTTGAATCGGTTAATCGCTAAATCAACTTTACCTTGTTCCATGTCACGATAGGAAACGTCACTTGGGGTAAGAAAGTCTAAAACAACATTCGGCGCTTCTGAACGCAAAGCTTTAACTAAACGAGGAACTAAGGTCGCTTCGGCATAGTCCGAAGTCATGATGCGAAAAACACGATTAGATGTATAAGGACGGAACTCTGTACGCGGTTCTAAAATCATAGAAAGGTCAGACAACGCATCTCGAATTCGTGGCTGTAATTCAAGCGCACGTTCAGTCGGTGTCATACCTTCAGAAGAACGAATCAATAGAGGGTCATTAAAGAGATTACGAAGACGACGTAAGATGTTACTCATTGCAGGTTGGGTAACGCCCAATTGTTCTGCTGCGCGTGTGACATTTTTCTCACGCAATAATACATCAAGATAAATGAGTAAATTAAGGTCGACCCGCTCCAGATTCATAAAATAAATACCAAGAATAAACTTATGAAATTATGTTGATTATGCCATAAGCGATAAGGCTTGTGTAGAAAATATGATGAAAAAAAGCTGGAGGGAGGAGAACGGATTGGGAATGAATAGTAAAGTAAACCGACTAAGAATGAAAGTTAAAAGCCTTAAAAAGATCAAGAAATAGCAATTATGATTGAAGAGTTTAAATAAGCTAAAAATTATGATTTTATGGCTTAAATCGGTGTCCAAAATGGGAATCATCGAGTTTATATTTTATACATATGTATTTAAATGATTGGGCGGAAAACTATTGAATAAAGTCGCCAAAACTAAGCTCAAAATCTTAAATAAAAGGGGTGCAAGACTTAAGTCTAATGATTGTTTTTTAATCCAATTTCGCAATTTGTAAGAAATAATATTTTTTTTGAAATTAAATAAATATTTAAATAACAATACTTTGTTTAATGTTGGATTGCTTATAATACGACTTTGATCTACATATTTTTTTAAAAAATACCGAAAATTACTTGAGGATATTGGATTAATTTTATAACTCAATCTAATCTGTATTCATCGTAATGAAGTGTAGTAAATCTGAACAAAAATCATTATTCGGATTCTAATGCTTCAATTGATGAAATCCTAATATTATTACAGGAAAATATCATGACTACATACCAAACAGCGATTGATGCAATCCGCGAATTAAAAGCAAAATTCGGTAACACATGGGCAGACATCAGTCCTGAAGATGCTGCGCGTATGCAATTACAAAACCGTTTCAAAACTGGTTTAGATATTGCTAAATACACAGCGGCGATTATGCGTCGTGATATGGCTGCTTATGATGCCGATTCTAGCAAATACACTCAATCATTAGGTTGCTGGCATGGTTTCATCGCACAACAAAAAATGATTGCGAACAAAAAATACTTCGGTACAACTGAACGTCGCTACATCTACCTTTCTGGTTGGATGGTTGCTGCTCTTCGTTCAGAATTCGGTCCACTTCCTGACCAATCTATGCACGAAAAAACTTCTGTTCCTGCATTGATCGAAGAAATCTACACTTTCTTACGTCAAGCTGACGCGAAAGAATTAAACGATTTATTCCGCGCACTTAAAAAAGCTCAAGAAGCTGGTGATACTGCTAAAGCTGCTGAAATCACTGCTCAAATCGACAACTTTGAAACTCACGTTGTGCCAATTATTGCTGACATCGACGCTGGTTTTGGTAACGAAGAAGCAACTTACTTACTTGCTAAGAAAATGATCGAAGCTGGTGCTTGTGCGCTTCAAATTGAAAACCAAGTATCTGATGCGAAACAATGTGGTCACCAAGCTGGTAAAGTAACTGTTCCACACGAAGACTTCATCGCTAAAATCCACGCATTACGTTATGCATTCTTAGAAATGGGTCTTGACGACGGTATCATCGTTGCACGTACTGACTCTGAAGGCGCTGACTTGACTCAAAAAATCCCAGTGGTTAAAGAGCCAGGCGACATCGCTTCTCAATATATCAGCTACTTAGATACTGTTGAAATTGATATTGCTGATGCTCAAGAAGATGAAATCTTGATCAAACGTGATGGTAAATTACACCGTCCTAAGCGTTTAGCTTCTGGTTTATATCAATTCCGTGAAGGTACTCAAATTGACCGTGTTGTGCTTGACTGTGTAACTAGCTTACAAAACGGTGCTGACCTTCTTTGGATCGAGACTGCAACTCCAAACGTTGAAGAAATCGCTCACATGGTGAACCGTGTTAAAGAAACAATTCCAAATGCGAAACTTGTTTACAACAACTCGCCATCTTTCAACTGGACTTTAAACTTCCGTCAACAAGCTTACGATCGTTGGGTTGCTGAAGGTAAAGATGTATCTGCATACGACCGTGCTAAATTAATGAGCGCTGAGTATGACAACTCTGAATTGGCTGCTGAAGCTGATGAAAAAGTACGTACATTCCAAGCTGATGCTTCTCGTGAAGCAGGTGTGTTCCATCACTTGATCACACTTCCGACTTACCATACTGCTGCTCTTTCTACTCATGAGCTTGCACAAGGTTACTTCGGTTCTGAAGGTATGTTGGCTTATGTTGCTGGCGTACAACGTAAAGAAATCCGTGGTGGTATCGCTTGTGTTAAACACCAAGCAATGGCGGGTTCTGACATCGGTGATGATCACAAAGAAATCTTCTCTGGTGACAACGCTCTTAAAGCGCACGATGATGCTAAAAACACAATGAACCAATTCGCTGCTCACTAAGTCGCGATCTGATTCAAAAAACCCTGCATACGCAGGGTTTTTTTTATGGAGAATTTTTAAATAAAAATTACTTTAGTTGATTGCTTTATTTAAGATGTAATGTTCAGCCAAGTTCCCTTCAATTTTCTTACCATCTTGGTCAAGTGCATAAAGTCGATTTTCTGCAATAAAGTATTTGCGCTGATCACCATTTTTATCCAATGTAATGACACTAGCACTATTGTCAAAACTGAATTGACCTTTAGCGTTAAATGGATTGTTATCACCTTTACCCAAGTATGTTTCAGTTAAGTGATAGGTTGAATCGGCATTTAAAACTAATAAGGTCTTAATGCCTTCACAGTCCGCGCAAGGCAATATACCCTGATAATCTCCAGCCCAGTCTAAAGAATTTTGGGCATTATGTGCAGAATCAATTTCGGCTGAAGAGGCAACTTTAGCTTCAGGTGTTGCAGTGTTTACTTCAGCATTTTGAGTGGGTTTAGAGCAAGCAGCTAATGCACAAGTAGTTAATAGTGTAGCAATCAGTGTTTTATTCATCATTAGATTCCCAGTATTGTCATAGAGTAAATAGTTAATTGATTTTATGACCAAAAGGTAAAATAAATTATTTGATAAATAACTAAAATATTTAAAATGTAAAACATTAGCATTGTGTAATGTGCCTTACCTACCAGTAACCAAGTTGAATTCAGGTGTCCTAGCATTGATCGAATGGTATTGAAGAGACATTTGCTTACAAATGAAATGTGCTGTGGCAGTGAACAGTACTATGGCGTGAATAAGAATTAATTGGTTATTTATCTATATTTTCCGTAGTTTAATGTCTAAAAAATTACATGATGAAAATCATTCAATAATTAAAATTTTGAGCTAAAAGGCGATAACAAACAATTTATACATTTATATATTAATGGGGCGATTTTTAATCAATTGGTACTTTTTTTATTCGATTAGACTGGTAGAATTCGCTGTCTTTTTTTGTTGGTTTTGGTGTTGCTGTGTTTGAGAAATTGGCTGAACAATCTTTGGCATTGATGGGGTGGAAGACAGATAATCAATGGCCTGAGCATTTAGATCAATGTGTCATGATTGCTGCACCGCACACCAGTAATTGGGATGCTCTTTACGCGCGTTTAGCTTTGAAAGCCCTTGGGGTCAATGTTCGTTTAACGATCAAGGATAGTTATATGAAATTACCTTTTGGTCCTTTTGTACGAGCAATGGGTGGAATTGGCATTAATCGTCGTCCTAAAAATGAAGGCGAAGCTCGACCAAGTATGGTGGAGTTAATGACGGATTTGTTTAAAACACATCCTAAATTAGTGATGCTTGTTACACCTGAAGGTACGCGTTCAAAACAGGAACAATGGAAAACGGGTTTTTATCATGTGGCTGTTAAGGCGGGTGTACCGATTGCCTTGGCCTATATGGATTATGAAAAAAAAGAAGCGGGTGTTGGTAAGATTGTTTACCCAACAGGTAATTATGAGCAAGATATGCAAGAAATTATGCAATTCTATGCTGAAATCCAGCCTAAATTTCCAGAAAAATTCAGTGTTGATACCCGCTATTTGAATCAACAAGATGCTTAAAATAATTGAGCAACCAAAAAGCGAGGATAGTATTGCTATCCTCGCTTTTTTATTATTAGTGTGAATGCAGCTATTGGCTTATGCCACCGAGTGACTGACAAGCTTCTTTATAATGTTCATATTCAGCCGAAATGACCTCAGGTAGTGGCTCATGAAACAGAATGTCACCATCTTTGTAACTTTCAACATAAGCTTCAACTTTTTTTCTGGAGTTGCCTAATGCATATTCATAATAATTAATGATCGGGCTATGCATCATTTGGCTAGATTCAATATTGTGGCATTGAAAATGTTCGAGTAGTTTTTCAGCTTGTTTTATTTCTTTGCTGGTGCCAAAAGCGCAACCTGTGAACAACAGGGCACAAGTGATGAAGGAAAGGCGTAACATGAGGAATGGCGTTTTATAAAAGTGCTCAGCATTCTACGTGCCAATCAAATGATATAAAATCTTTTTAATGTATAGATTTGATTCTTTGCCCGTAAAGTAAACAGTGGTGCAGTAAAACCAAAAAAGAAAAATTCAAATAATCGTTTTTGAATGGTCAGTAGAATTCTAAAGAAGTAAGATAGTGCAGAATCAATTGCTGGTCCAAATCATGAAAATTGTGGCTGATGAAAATCTTGCTTTTACCGATTATTTTTTTGCAGAATTTGGTGCAATCCAACATGTCCCAGGTCGCAATTTAAGTCATTCTGATGTTGTAGATGCTGATGCACTCTTGGTTCGCTCTGTAACTAAGGTTAATTCAACATTGCTACAAAATACAGCACTTCGTTATGTGGGTAGCGCTACGATTGGTACCGATCATTTAGATATTCAAGCCTTAAATGCTGCGGGCATTGCTTGGTCAAATGCTGCGGGATGTAATGCACAAGCGGTGGCTGAATATGTGATTACCGCGCTTTTACATTTAAAACCTGAACTGATTTCTGCTCAGCAAAACTTTTGTTTGGGCATTGTGGGATTAGGGAATGTTGGTTCTCGCTTAGCAACAATGGCAAAGCTCTTGGGTTGGCAAGTGATTGCTTATGATCCGTTTGCAAATCGGGATCATGCGACTCAGGTCGATTTTACTCAGTTATTACAACAAGCCGATGCAATTTCAATTCATGTGCCTTTGACCAAAACAGGTCAACATCCAACTTATCATTTATTTAATGCGACAACTTTGGCTGAAATGAAACCAAATGCCATATTAATTAATTCGGCACGTGGCCCTGTGATTGCAGAAGCTGATTTAATGCAAGATATTCGAAACACTAATCGTACAGTGGTATTGGATGTCTTTGAACACGAGCCAGAAATTTCATCTGAACTATTAGAGCTTTTGGCACTGGCGACACCACATATTGCAGGGTATAGCTTAGAAGGCAAGGCACGTGGTACTCAGATGATTTATGAGGCATTCTGCCAAGTCTTTGCTCAAGCTGCGACAAAACGGTTTGAAACTCAACTTCCAAGTTGTGAGCAATATTTTGCCCAAGCTGATTTTAAAACCGTGCTGACTCAACATTTAAACCAGATTTATGATATTGCTCAAGATGATGCCAATTTAAGAGCATGTGTAAAGCAAGGTAAAGTTGAACAACAAGCATTTGATACTTTAAGAAAAAACTATCCGCTTAGACGTGAGTGGGCAGCACATGGAGGCCCACAGGCATGAGTCAAGTTCATTATCAACCGACTTGTGATTTAGCGGCAATGCAAGCACGTGCCAAAATGTATGCACAAATTCGACAGTTTTTTGCTGAGCGTCAAGTTTTAGAAGTTGAAACTCCAATTTTATCGCAAGCTGGTGTAACCGATGTGCACTTGGCTTCGGTGCAGGCAAAGCGCCATGTACAAGGTAAACTTGCAACACATTATTTACAGACTTCGCCAGAATTTGCCATGAAACGTTTATTGGCAACGGGCAGTGGAGCAATTTATCAAATTTGTAAGGTTTTCCGTGACGATGAGCATGGGCGTAAGCACAACAGCGAATTTAGTATGCTGGAGTGGTATCGTCCGCACTTTAGTTTAAAAGATTTAATGTTCGAAGTTACTGATCTATTAAATGTGACTTTGGCGCAGCGTTTTGGTGAAATCCGTCCGACTATTTTAAGTTATAAACATGCGTTTATGGATCGATTGGAGTTGAATCCTTTACAGGCTAGCTTGAAAGAACTGAAAGAGTGTTGTCAGCGCGTCGGTTTAAATCTGGATTTGGGTGATGATCGACTTGGATATATTGATTTACTGTTTTCACATTTTGTAGAGCCTAGTTTAGGTTTTGACACGGCTGTATTTTTGACAGATTTCCCACCTGAGTTAGCCTCTCTGGCAAAAACCAAACATGATGAAGATGGTGAATTGGTTGCAGCACGTTTCGAACTGTATATCGAAGGTTTGGAATTGGCGAATGCTTATGATGAATTGATTGATGCAGATATATTGCGGCAACGTTTTGAGGCAGATAATCAAGAGCGTAAGCAATTAGACTTGCATGTGATGCCTATTGATGAATATCTATTAGCTGCTTTGCCAAATATGTCAGAATGTGCAGGGATTGCTTTAGGTTTAGATCGTCTGTTGATGGTGGCGACTGAAAAAATGCGCTTGGAACAGGTGATTACTTTCCCTGCGCAGATTTCATAATCATAAATTACTTCAAGATTCAAAGCCCCTGATGTATTGAGATCAAGGGCTTTGAATTATTCTGGCTTATTTGTCACTGCATGCTGTGCTTTATAAGCTTCCAAGGCTTGAATACGACGTTGAATCAACATTTCGCCAATTTCAGAGCCTTGAACATTCTCAGGTAAATCTTGTGCTTTAATTGTACGCACAATTTCCATCGCATCGCGCATATAGGTGGCTTGAGGATATTCACGATCTTCTAGTCCAAGACGTCCGCGTGCATCACACTCACAGGCTTGTATGAAGGCTTCAACACGTTCTGGACGGCGTAGTACATCAAGACGTTGTAGTAGGCGCCAGAGTGTTCCAGGCTTTAAAGCAAAAGCTTGATGGCACTTTAAGTGTTCTTTGCAGACGGCTAAGGCCAATTGTTTGGTTTGGGTCGGTACTTTTAATCGATCACAGACTTGAGTTACGGGTTGAATTCCACGCTCTTCATGCATGATATGCCGAGGTAATTCATGCTCAGGGGTAAGGGCTTTACCCAAATCATGCACCAAAACGGCAAAGCGTACATCCAGTGAATAATTGGCTTTACAGGCTTGATGGAGAGACATGAGCGTATGAACACCACAGTCAATTTCGGGATGATATTCAGGACGTTGCGGAATGCCAAAGAGTGCATCAATTTCAGGAAATAAAACTTTTAAAGCCCCGCAAGTTTCTAAAACCTCGAAATAGATATCTGCATGAGGTTCCATGAGTGCACGTGAAGTCTCTTTCCAAACGCGTTCAGGGGTGAGTGCATTTAATTCGCCTGATTCAGCGAGTTGACGCATTAAATCAAGCGTTTCTGTGGCAATACTAAACCCTAAAGGTTTATAACGCGCAGCAAAGCGGGCTACACGTAATACGCGAAGTGGATCTTCCACAAATGCATCGGAAACATGGCGGAGTATTTTATTGGCTAAATCTTGTTGACCTTGATAGGGATCGTAGATTTTTCCAGCTTCATCCATCGCTATCGCATTAATGGTTAAGTCACGGCGAATTAAATCATCTTCAAGGGTTACGCTAACATCGGTAAAGAACTCAAAACCATGATAACCCTGTCCTGACTTACGCTCAGTACGGGCTAAAGCATATTCTTCTTTTGATTCTGGGTGTAGAAAAACGGGAAAATCTTTGCCTACAGGCTGATAGCCAAGAGCCAGTAATTGCTCTGGAGTAGCACCAACAACAACATAATCTTTTTCGTGATAGGGGTGTCCGAGTAAGTGATCTCGTACTGCACCGCCTACTAAATAAACTTGCATGAAAAAACCTCTATTCTTCAAGCAATCATGCTACAGAATAGAGGTTTTCTCAAGTCAATAACTTGAGCTTTTCACTAAAGATTAAAGTGCTTCAGTTTCAGCTTGCTGAATTTCAGCCACAGTTAATGCTGTCATGTTTACTAAACGACGTGTTGTAGTCGTTGGAGTAAGGATATGAACAGGTTTCGCTGCACCTAATAAAATAGGACCAATAGTAACGTTATTACCAGAAGTTGATTTCAATAGGTTGAATGAAATGTTGGCAGCATCTAAGTTCGGCATAATTAACAAGTTCGCAGAACCTTTGAAACGTGAGTTCGGGAAGGCAAAATGACGAATGGTTTCGTCCATTGCCGCATCACCGTGCATTTCACCTTCAACTTCAAGTTCAGGTGCAATTTCACTCAAGATTTCAAATACTTTACGCATTTTTTGTGCACTTGGGTCATTTTGATCTGAACCAAAACTAGAATGCGAAAGTAGAGCAACACGTGGAGTAATACCAAAACGACGCACTTCTTCAGCTGCTAGAATGGTCATTTCAGCCAACTGTTCAGCTGTTGGATTCGTATTTACATAAGTATCCGCAATGAACAAGTTACGATCTTCAAGCATTAATGCATTTAAGGTAAAGAAGTTAGTACGACCTTCTTTCAAGCCAATCACATTTTTCACGAAGTCTAAATGAATGTCATAGCTTGAATATGTACCACACAGCATACCATCCGCTAGACCATGTCGAACCAACATACCCGCGATTAAGGTAGAACGACGACGTGCTTCACGATGTGCGTATTCAGGTGTTACCCCTTTACGTTGCATGATGTCGTAGTAGTCTTCAGCAAATTTTTCGTAGTTCGGGTTTTTCTCTTGGTCAACAATTTCAATGTTTACGCCATTTTCTAAGCGTAGACCTAATTTCTTAATGTTGGCTTCGATCACCGCAGTACGACCCACCAAAATTGGTTTCGCCATGCCTTCATCTACAGCAATTTGTACAGCACGTAATACACGTAGATCTTCACCTTCTGCATAAGCAATACGCTTAGGATCTGTTTTTGCTTGAGCGAAAATCGGTTTCATAATGAATGCAGAGTTATAAACAAACTCAGACAAACGTTGGCGATATGCCGAGAAATCTTCGATTGGACGTGTTGCAACACCAGAATCCATAGCTGCTTGCGCAACTGCTGGCGCAATTTCAAGGATTAGACGTTGATCAAGTGGGCGTGGAATTAAATAGTCACGACCAAAAGATGCAGATTTTTCACCATAAGTTGCAGCATCTGCTTCAATGTGTGCCATACGCGCAATTGCGTATACACAAGCAATTTTCATTTCTTCGTTAATGGTTGTTGCACCCACATCAAGTGCGCCACGGAAGATATATGGGAAGCAAAGTGCATTGTTTACTTGGTTTGGATAGTCTGAACGACCTGTTGCCATGATCACGTCATCACGAACTTCATGTGCATGTTCAGGTAAAATTTCTGGATCTGGGTTAGCAAGGGCAAAAATAATAGGATCTTTTGCCATGACCTTAACCATTTCTTTGGTTAGGATACCTGCTGCTGAAAGACCAAGGAACATGTCTGCATCTGCAATCACGTCAGCTAGCTGTGTACCTTCAATGTCTTGTACATAGCGTTTTTTCGAGTCATCTAGACCTTCGCGCTTGGTTGTAAGTAGACCACGTGAGTCAGCAACGATAATGTTTTCTTTCTTTGCACCAATTGCGCAAAGTAAGTCTAAACATGAAAGAGCAGCAGCACCTGCACCAGAAGCAACGATTTTGATTTCTTCAATTTTTTTGCCATTTAACTGAAGTGCATTCAATAAAGCAGAACCTACAATAATTGAAGTACCGTGTTGGTCATCATGGAACACAGGAATATTCATGCGTTCGCGAAGTTTACGCTCAATGTAGAAGCATTCAGGCGCTTTAATGTCTTCGAGGTTAATCCCGCCAAAAGTTGGTTCTAATGCTGCAACAATATCAACGATTTTGTCTGGATCATTTTCAGCGATTTCGATGTCGAAGACATCAACACCAGCAAATTTTTTGAACAGGACGCCTTTACCTTCCATGACTGGTTTTGACGCCAATGGACCGATGTTACCTAGTCCAAGTACTGCGGTACCATTACTGACAACGGCAACAAGGTTACCACGTGCAGTATATAGGGCGGCAGTTGAAGGGTCGCGTTCAATCTCTAAACAAGGCGCAGCCACACCTGGGGAGTAAGCAAGTGCTAAGTCATGTTGGTTGACCAGCTGCTTGCTTGGTGTAACACTGATTTTACCTGGGGTTGGAAACTCGTGATAATACAAAGCTTGCTGTTTTAATGATTGATCGTCCATCTGAATCTCGTTTGTTACTGAGTGGTCCAGCGTATGCTGGTGGTTTTGCTGAATTTGCTCGAATATACCATTACTTGTCTTTTAAGCCCAGTCGAACACGCTTCTTTTTTACACAAACTTAGACCTCAAGCCTATTGACTTAGACTAAGAAGGGATAAGTTTATGTAATTGCAAGTATTCGGTGGCATTTTTTTCAGAGAGTGGTTTAGAAAAAAGATAACCTTGGGCAATGTCGCATTGTAGTTTTTCCAGATAGCAGAGCTGCTGTTCAGTCTCAATTCCTTCAGCGACGACTGTTAATCCCATTGCTTTACCCATGGCGACCATGGCACTAATAATGGCATCTTGTTTGCCATCTCCAATGTTGGCAATGAAGGCACGATCTATTTTTAGAATATCAATTGGGAAATCTGCGAGATAAGCCAGAGAAGAATAGCCTGTACCAAAATCATCTAAGGCAATATTAATATGGCGTTGCTTAATTTGGTCCAATAATATTTTGACAGTTTTTGAATTTTCAATCAGGGAAGATTCAGTAATTTCAAGTTCTAAACTTTCACCAGAAATTTGATACGTTGCAATGGCTTCATCTAAATCAGAGAGAAGTTGTCCACGTTGTAATTGTTGAGCAACGACATTGACAGATACGCAAATATTTTTAAAACCAATCGAATTCCAATAGCTAATTTGCTTAGCTGTTTTACGAATGACAATTCTTCCAATATCTGAAATTAAACTAGTTTTCTCTGCCATTGGAATAAAAAGTGCGGGCGGAATGATACCTTTGGTTGGATGATTCCAGCGAACCAAAGCCTCAAAACCATAAACATGTTGATCTTTAAAGTCGATTTTAGGTTGATAATAAACAACCAGCTCATCATTACGAATGGCTTGGCGTAAGTCGCGTTCTAAATAAATGCCTTGTTCAAGTAAAGCGGTGTTATCGCTCGAATAATATTTCATGGTGTGGCCGCCTAAACGTTTCGCTTCAGTCAAGGCTTGTTCAGCACAATTATTTAAATAATCAAGTTGTCGACCATGTTCAGGATAGAATGAGATACCCATTGATACGGTAATAATATGTTCTTGTCCAAAAATCTCAAAAGGTTCGGCAAAAGCATCTTGAATACGCTGACAATGTTGTTGAATAGAAGGGCGGATATGAGAAATCTCATACACAATGGCAAAATCATCACCATTTAAATGTGCTAAGAACAGTGCATCCGTGTTTGTTAAACGCAGACGCTGAGCGACTTGTCTTAACAGTTCATCGCCACCATTATTGCTTAAATATTCATTAAGGGGGCGGAAGCGGTCAATATTGAGTCGAATCACAGCAAGCTGTTGAATGGAAGCTTGATGAGATACTAAGTATTGATGTAGTTGATAATTATAATAAAAACGGTTTGGTAAGTCCGTTAATGTGTCGTAATTTTCTAAATAAGATAAGCGTTGTTCCTGAAGTTTACGTTCTGTCAGATCAGAAACAATCCCAATATAGTTTATGACACGATTATGCTCATCCTGTATGGCATTGATATGTAGCCAAAATGTCAGTTCTTTCCCTGTGCTAAATTTTTCAGTGAGCTCGCCATCATATTCCCCTGTACGGGCTAATTGCTCCAAAATTGCCTGATGATTTTGTTGCTGTGAGGATTTATGGTTTGATGTGATTGCAAAAAGATGCTGACCTAAAAATTGGTCTTTATCAAAGCCTGTGATCTTTTCATAAAAAGGGTTTACATTGACATAATTTAAATGTTTGTCGAGGATGAAAATACCTTCAGCTGCTTGCTCTAAGACACTGGCAGCCAGTTTTAAACGCTCTTGATCGGTACGTTCCTGATGAATATCACGCTGTATACCCACCATACGCAAAGGTTTCTTATTGGTTGGATCACGTTCAATCACACGTCCAATATCATGTACCCACGTCCATTCACCATTGGGTTGCTGTACACGATAGGTAGCTTCATAACGATCGGTCTCGGCACGAAGATGCTGTTTTAACGCTTTTTTAAAACACAACAAATCATCTGGATGAATGATGTTTTGTAGCTGAATACTGTGTTCTTTTGAATGCTTACGCTTTTTTTGCTGCTGGTAGTTACTGACTGATATGTGACGTTTTTTAATATTCCAGTCCCAAGGTTTTAAACCTGCGATTTCATGGGCAAGATCCAAGTTTTGTTGCTGATTTTCTAGATTACGGTTCATTTGTTCAATATCAAAAGTACGTTCTTGAATTTTTTGCTCTAAGTGCTGGTTATTTTGCTGTAGTTGTAATTCAATTTCTTTAGATTTGTTCATTTCATTTTGCAGTTGTTCGCATAATTCTTCAGTCCGAATCACTTGTTGCTCAGCATTTTTTATGAGTTGACCATTGTGCAAATATAAAGCAGATAAGCGTTTATGAATTCGTACAGTTGAATTGGCACACAATAAAATGACGATGAGAACGAAGTTCACGGTCAGATGAAATAATTGGTTAATTTGATCAGTAAGTATAAATTGAGATATAAAATAGGGAACAATAGATGGAATGAAAATTAAGCAAAAATAATCAAGCCGTTGGGTTAAGAAGGTAAGTGCTAATGCTTGAGTCACGATTAACAGTAAGGCCGATAATGTTAAAGCGTGGACAGGTTCAAAACTTGGATTGACCTGAGGTAAATAGTAATAAATTAGACTGATTCCAGTAGCAATCAGAATACCTGTTCCTAGGCAGAGAAATTGCACCCAGTGATGTGCTTGGGAGATGGTGTATTGTTCAAATTTAAATCGAGTTGTGGTCAGTATCCAAAAACTGCCAACGAAGAGCTCTGTGAGCAAGAACCAAACATTAAAATAGAGAGAAAAGTGCGAAAAATTAAATTGGTAAACACAATAAACATATAAAAAAATAATGAGAATACTCACCAAAAATAATTGGATATGCCTTATGGAATTATGAATTTGCGCAGCTTGTAACTGCGATCTAAGATTCGCATCTAAAAAATCGGGCATAACATTCATAACCTTATTTTTGTTTTGTTCTAGATACTGTATAGGTTATACGTTCCATTTATTTACTTAGTCTTTTAATAAAATCACAATGCATTGAATCACTTTTAGATTAATCAGGTTATGCATAAATATCAATCTTATCTATCCGTATTTTCGTCTTTTTAGAAAAACTATGGTCTAACACTGTAATTTAGGATGGCTAATGCAACAACAGGGGCTGTTTCGGTACGTAATACTCGCTCGCCGATGCACCAGTTAACAAAACCAACCTCATTTGCAGTTTGAATTTCGGTTTCACTTAAACCACCTTCGGGCCCAATGAGCAGTGCAATATTTGCCTTTGCGTTGCTCAAAGGACTTGTTTCATCCTTATTAGGTGCGAGCACAAGTTTAGTCTCTGGCAGTTCAGACGCAAGCCATTTCTCTAAACTGAGTGGTGCAAGAATTTTTGGCACAATGTTCATGCCACATTGTTCACAGGCTGCAATCGCAATGCCTTGCCAATGATCTAACTTCTTTTGGTCACGGTCATATTTCAAGCGCATTTCACAGCGTTCAGAAGTCAACAGTTGAATTTCGGATACACCCAGTTCAACAGCTTTTTGAATGGCATAATCCATACGGTCGCCTTTACTCATCACTTGACCAAGTAAGGTATGAATAGCAGGAGTACGATTGGATGGGTTAAATGTCAATACTTGAACTTTGGCCGACTTTTTCGATACATCAGTGAGTTCAACGTTATATTCTCCCCCTTGCCCATTAAACAAGGTGGCTTGGTCTCCCACTTGCGCGCGTAGTACTTTACACCAATGATGAAAAACAGTTTCGGTCAGTTCAATCTGTGTATCAACCGCTAATTCAGCTTCAATATAAAAACGTGGCATAAAGTACAACTCGTCAAGTTAGGATTAAGCTAAACCAAGGTCAGTGACAAGCTGACGAGTTGGATCAGTAGTATTCATCGTGTAAAAGTGCAAGCTTGGAGCACCACCAGCAATCAGGCGTTCACAAAGTTTGACCACAACTTCATGGCCGAAAGCTTTAATGCTTGCCGTATCATCACCATAAGTTGCTAGTTGCTTGCGAATCCAGCGTGGAATCTCAGCGCCCGTTCCATCTGCAAAGCGAATCAAGTTGCTTGCATTGGTAATTGGCATAATGCCAGGTGCAATTGGAATATTTACACCTTCTTTTTGAATACGATCTACAAAGTAAAAGTAGGCATCTGGATTAAAGAAGAATTGGGTTAAACCAGCGTTAGCACCTGCATTGGCTTTATCGCAAAAACGTTGAATATCTAAATCAAAGCTTTCTGCTTGCGGATGCATTTCAGGATATGCAGCAACCTCAATGTGAAAGTGATCATTTGAATGTTCACGAATAAAGCGAACCAAATCTGTAGCGTAAGGTAATTCACCTAGACCAACCTGACCAGAAGGCAAATCCCCACGTAAAGCCACGATGCGGTCAATACCTTGGGCTTTATAGATGTCGAGTAATTCAGCGATACGAGCTTTGTCATCGCCAATACAAGATAAGTGTGGTGCAACTGGTGTGCCTTTACCATTAAATTCAGCAATAGCAGCTAAGGTACGTTCACGAGTTGAGCCGCCAGCACCATAAGTAATTGAGAAGAACTCAGGGTTTAGGAGTTGTAATTCTTGGTGTACGACTTTCAGTTTTTCTGCGCCCGCATCCGTTTTGGTCGGAAAAAACTCAAAAGAAATAGGAATGTGTTTCGACATGTTCAAATCCTTTTTTATAAATGCTTGTATTAATTTTTACCCTCAGCCTGAAACCTCTCCTAGAGGGAGAGGGGGAACCTTGCGGTATTTAATTCAGGGAAAAATCCTCTCCTGACAGGAGAGGATTTAGCAGAGATGAAAAATTAGTATTTATAAGCGTCCGATTTGAATGGACCTTCAACCGCTACACCTAAGTAGTCTGCTTGTTCTTGAGTCAATTGAGTCAAGACACCACCAAAACCAGCAACCATTGCCGCAGCAACTTCTTCATCTAATTTCTTAGGTAGAAGTTCTACACGAATCGCAGCTTGTTTTTGATCTTCAGGAAGATCAGCAAATTTTTCAGCAAATAAGTGCATTTGACCCAAGACTTGGTTGGCAAATGAACCATCCATAACGCGTGAAGGGTGACCAGTCGCGTTACCAAGGTTAACTAAACGACCTTCTGAAAGAAGAATGAGGTAATCGCTGTCATTTTCAGAGCGGTAAACTTGGTGAACTTGTGGCTTAACTTCAACCCACTTGTAACCACGTAAATATGCTGTGTCGATTTCAGTATCGAAGTGACCGATATTACATACAACAGCGCCTGCTTTTAATGTATCTAACATTGCAGCGTCACATACGTGGTAGTTACCCGTTGTCGTTACAATTAGGTCAGTATTTTGAAGAAGGTCAAGATTAATGTCTTCTTTTTTACCTGTTTGAACGCCGTTTTTGTAAGGAGCAACAACTTCGTAACCATCCATACATGCTTGCATTGCACAGATTGGGTCAACTTCAGTTACACGTACAATCATGCCTTCTTGACGAAGAGATTGTGCAGAACCTTTACCTACGTCACCATAACCAATCACAAGCGCACGACGACCAGAAAGGAGCATGTCTGTTGCACGTTTAATGGCATCATTTAATGAATGGCGGCAACCGTATTTGTTGTCATTTTTAGATTTAGTTACTGAGTCGTTAACGTTGATTGCAGGAACTTTAAGTGAACCGTCTTTCCACATTTCAAGCAGACGTTGAACACCTGTCGTGGTTTCTTCAGTAATACCGTGAATTTTAGCTAAAACATTTGGATACTTGTCATGTACAAGTGCAGTTAAGTCGCCGCCATCATCCAAAATCATGTTGGCATCCCAAGGTTTGCCATTCACATTGATTTGTTGCTCTAAGCACCATACATATTCTTCTTCTGTTTCACCTTTCCAAGCAAATACAGGTACACCAGAAGCAGCGATTGCAGCAGCAGCGTGGTCTTGAGTAGAGAAAATGTTACAAGAAGTCCAACGAACTTCTGCGCCCAATTCAACTAATGTTTCAATAAGAACAGCAGTTTGAATGGTCATGTGGATACAACCAAGGATTTTTGCGCCAGCAAGTGGTTTTGCAGCAGCATAACGCTTACGTAGCCCCATCAATGCTGGCATTTCTGCTTCTGCAAGTTTGATTTCTTTACGGCCGTAGTCAGCTAGAGTGATGTCAGCAACTTTGTAATCTGTAAATGAAGCATTAACCGCGTTCATTACGATCTCCTTAATTAAAAATAAAAATTGATCATTATGTTCGCGGATGCCGTTGTTGATTAGCACGAATGTCTAACCGAATCGTCGAGCCTAGCGATTTCACATTACTGTTTTTGAAAATCAGCCTGTGAAAAAGTCGCAGCATCCCTCGACTGCGGAGTATTGTACCCACATTTTGGTTTTGTTCCAATGAAGATTGTATAAAAACGTATCAACTGTATTCAGCAGAATTGTGATGTCTTAAACTTATCTACTGATAAATATAAATATGTGAAATGAATGGATGAATGAAAAGTTGGATACTGTAAAAGAAAATGTAGTACAGATATTTGGGGGAATCGCAGTAGTTTTTGGGCTTTATTTGATGTTTTTCTACGGAGAAAATCTACGCATAGTGGTTTATGCCGTCGTATTTCATTTTGCTATTTATTTGTTAATCCTTAGAAAATATATATCAAAACATCGGATTCTATTTCAATTTATTTCAATTTTTATTTGTTATGTATTTTTTCAGATGATTTGGGGTGCTTCTCCTAAATTACAATTAAAAGAATTTGAATGGACGCATCCTCATTGGCAGCATGTCAGTCAGGTTCAACTCATCGATTCACAATCAAATGTTTATCGGCGTTCGAGAAGTGTGAGTTATGCCTATATGAATGTGATTTATCAATATGAATATCAGGATAAATATTATTTGGAGGAACAAAGTGACTTGGTACGTCAATATTCAATGTTGTTGACAGATGAACAACTAGGACTGCGTCAACTCACTGAATCTAAGTTGAAAAATCAATTTTTAAATGGTCAGGCGATGGTGTTGGTTAACCCAGCTCAACCACAAAAATCTATGTATTTTTATTCACAGCAATGGTTTGACCTACGTGGTTCGTGGTTGGCAAAAATTTTATGGGGCTTGCAGCTTATTAGTATCTTTGCCTTATTGGCGGCTTTAGGCTTAATGATAAAGAAAACCATCAATCCATCTCATACAATTCAAACGTGGTCTAAACCTAAACGCTATGTATTTATCGCTGTATTCTTTATTGTCGGGTGGACAATATTGTTTGCAGGTTGGATTTTATTCATGTATCTCAAAAATGCACCATGACGATAAAGAAAACTATGTAAAAATGAACTATAAAGCGACTATGTTTTAATAAATCTTAATTTTATCGATCAATTTATATATCATCCGCCTCATATTATCTTGAGAGTGAACGTATGGCTTTAGAGATTCCTGATTCTTTGCTGAATCTAGAAGCGAATTGTGGTGTATTTGCCGTTTGGATGTTGTTACAGCATCATGGTACACATGTCGATATGAATGAATTGATTAAATTATGCCGACATGATCGTCAAGATGGTACATTTACCATTGCATTAGCGGTCGCTTTAAAGAAGATTGGATTTCACGTTTCTTTCCATACCGACCCCGACCCGAATATTGACCGAACCGAACGACAAAGTTATGCCGAAGCGAAAGCTTTACGTATCCCAATTGAGCCTGCGCTGAGCTATACCCAGATCCAGTCCCAGATTGAGCAGGGTAAAATGGTGATTGTCTACTATGACACATTAGATGAAGTGGGCAACCAGTCCTTGGTCTATTCAATCGATGATCAGGAAATTTGTTTCTTTGATAATTTTGAACCAATGCCTGCCTTAGTGTTTGAACAGCAACGAAAAGCAGAAGGTATTTGCCGACAAGCGATTGTGATTGATGATCGTGAGGTGAAACTTCAATCGACTACGCTGAACTAAATGATTCGAACGTTGACTTTATCTATTTGGTTAAGCTCTAGAATGGATAAAGTCATGCTATTGAGTAGAGTTGAATATCAAGGGTGAAGTGTAATATTGATCTGATTATCAATTATGGACTTACCTATATAGTATTGAAGAACTAGAAATAGAAGAAGGATGAATAAGATGAAATGGGGTTATGGTTTAGGGCTCTTGTGTCTGTGCGGTTGGGTCAATGCCAATGATAGTACAGGTTTTGTGGCGACAGGTGGTGTGCAATATCTGAAAAATCCTAAAATCTCCATGCAAAGTGAAGATTTATTTGTGAGTAAAAAGCAGATTCGCGTGGATTATCAATTTAAGAATCTGACAGATCAAGATATTCAAGAAATGGTCTTATTTCCTTTACCTCGTGTCGGAAGTTCACGTGAAAGCGATTTTGCGAATACTGAACATTTGCTGCAAAGTTTTAAAATACAAGCCAATGGTAAAAGCATTCAACCACAGCAGCATGTACGGGCTTTTTTACCCACGCTGACCAAGCAAGGTGAAGTGAATTGGGAAGCTGATCCTATTGATGTGACCAGTGCTTTAAAGAAATGTGGATTTACTGAACACGATTTGCTGTATCCGTGGAATATGCAGCAAGACGTTGATTACAGTGGTCGGATGTTTGCCTGTAAAGAACCTCAAGTGCAGCAATTGTTAAAACCTTATCAAGCAGGTGATGAAATCTATTGGGAAGCGCAGGTTATTTATAGTTGGCAGCAAAATTTTAAAGCAAACAGTACTACGCGTATTCAGCATCAATATGCACCATTGGTAGGTGGTTCAGTATCACTTTATCCAGAAGAAGATGAAAAAACCTACTGTATGGATCAGCACTTTAAAGCGGGACTTGCCAAAGCCAAGGCACAGCACGCGCCCTATCAAGCATTAAGTTATATTTTAACAACAGGGGCAAATTGGGCAAAACCGATAGCAGATTTTAAACTGACCGTAGAGCGAGATGCGGGGGAGTTGGTGTCATTTTGTTGGGACGGAGAAGTCAAAAAAATTAGCCCAACACGTTTTGAAATGAGGAAAAAGAATTTTCTACCAAAGCGAGATTTAGACCTTATTTTTGTTCATGTCCGTTCGTAAATAGAGGATATTAAAACAGAAACCCGTTTCAAAAAGAGTTTCTGTTTTTATTACTCAAGCTTAGCTAGCTTGTTGCGCTTTATTGTTCCACCCATCTGCTTTGGCTTCGTCAATTTCAACGCCTAAACCATGAGCATAAATACAAGCTAAGTCGCGCATGGCTTGTACTTCACCCAGCTCTGCGGCTTGTTGTACCAAGGCTACAGATTTTACAACATCTTTTTCGACCACATCGCCACGACGGTAGAAACCTGCAAGTTCTAAAATGGAAGCCGCATGTTTGACGCTACTGGCTTGCTTAAGCCAATGGTAGGCTTGTTCAAAATAATATTTTGCTTCTTCTGGATCTTCTTCTAGCAGTTCTTTTGCATAAACAGTATAGCCTTCACCGAGCCAGTACATGGCTTCGACATGACCATTTGCAGCAGCTTTCAGTGCCCATTCTTCGGCAAGTTCAATGTGCTGTTCATCTTCACTTTCCATGTATAAAGTGGCAACCTCGAACTGTGCTGCTGCATTACCAGCAATTGCACGATTAATGAGTTCTGCTGAAATAGAAGGAAGTTGAGACATAGAAATTCCAAAGGCAGTCAATTAAAAAAGCCAATCCGAAGATTGGCCGAGTGATTATAGCCTAAAAGTTTTGACGGAGTGCAGCATTAAAACCACAGTATCGTTGCACTCATGAGACTAAGCATACAAAGTGCAAGCGTAAAGGCTTTGATTTTCTGCTCAAAATAACTCAAAGATACACCCACAAATAACGCAGCAAAACTGAGGACACCTACCCAGAAACTGAGCATATTGCTGAGTTTTCCTGACAGGATACATATCACTAGACTAAAGGTGAGTAGTAGCCATCCTATGATTGTGGCGTAGCGCGTTTGTATGGCGTTGAGTTCATTGCCAAAAATCTGTTTTTGATGTTTCGACATCGAACTGGCTAAGGCAATAAAGGCTAAGCTAGATAATGACCAAATCAATAAAAAGGACATCATGATGTTAGCTCCTGTGGTCGAGGAGCTGTTTTGGTTTTTTTGGCAGTTAATCCTTTATGATTTTTGACTTTAAGATAAGCCATGCCAAAGATGAATGCCAAAGCCCATGCCATGAGGTCGAAACTGGCAATCATCCATTGTCCTTCTGCAATACTGAGCCATAACGCATGACCACCTGTCAGTGCATTTAAAACAGGCAGCAAAGCAAACATGATGGTCGCGAACCCGAGTAATTCCAACCAAGCCTGACGATGGGTGCGGAAAATGGCATAAATGAGGCAGCATAACCATGTAATCAAGAAAATATTAATTTCCCAATCCAAACGTGTTTCGAGTTGCACTGGTAATAATCGGTTTGCGTAAAAATAACCTGTACAAGCCAAAGGTAAACCAATAATTGCCGTAATATTGGTGACTTCAACTAAGCGATAACCAAAAGATTTATAACCTTGTTTTTGTTGTTGTGGCGCACGTTTGACACACCATAAAATAAGCCCTGTTGCGACCATTAAAGTGCCCAGAATCCCTGAACTAAATAATAACCAACGCAGGGTTAAATCTAGGCCACGTGCTTCATGTAAAACAGTCACGACATTATAAATACCCATTGGAACTGAAGTCCGATAAGGTGAATTTTGCTCTGTCGTGTTGATACCAGTCATTCCATTAAAGGTAAACGTGGGCATAATATTTCGTGCAATGACACTTTCTGCATACAGTGCTTTAATTTCGACACTCGCTGCCGTGGTATTTGGGGCAATGATTTGAATTGAACCAATGGGATTGTTTTGCCACTGCGATGCTGCATAGTTCAACATTGGAATAAGATCAGCCATTGGTGCCGCTTGAGGTTCTGCTTCTCTTTTATGACGTCCATGCTCACCACGCTCTTGTTCACCCCGTCCAGAACCACGTAATTCTGATGGTGGCTTGGATGGTTGAGTATTGATCTGTGGACGTAAATCTTTGAGAAATTCTTGACGATCTGAATAGATCTGATTAATTCCCCAAGGCATAAACATGAACATCAGGAGTAATAAACCACTGAAGGTGATCATGATATGAAAGGGCAGTGCAAAGACCGCGGTTGCATTATGCGCATCTAACCAAGAACGTTGTCCTTTGCCCGAACGGAACGTAAAAAAGTCTTTGAAGATTTTTTTGTGAGTAATGATGCCGCTCACAATTGCAACCAGCATGAGCATGGTGGCTAATCCTACTAACCAACGAGTCCAAAGTCGTGGTAATCCGTACAGTTCAAAATGGAAACGATAGAGAAAACTGCCGCCACGCGTATCTCGTGCCTGTAAAACTTCTCCAGTTTGGCTGTCTAAACTAATACGTTCACCACCACGTCGAGCACGTGGATCTTCGCCTTGTTTACGAATCATAATTTCAGTGGTGGTTTGACGAGAATTTGGCAGAGTAATCATCCAACTGCCTGCATGAGGATGGTTCTTTTGCAGATAATCTAATGCAATTTGAGTTTGTTGGATTTGGGTATTATTGGCGACGGATTGATGCAGTTCTGGTTTCATCCATACGGTAATTTCGTTCTGGAAAAAACTGAGCGTGCCCGTTACAAAAATGGCATATAGCAGCCAACCTAAAATCAGACTTGCCCACGTGTGTAACCACGACATGGACTGACGAGGGCCTTCAACTTTGTCATCTGGACGCATATCAAGCCCCTAAAAATTGCGAAGTTAGCCAAAGAACGAGGCATGGAATAAAAATACCAAGGCTGGCTTTGAGCGTTTTATGCACCATAAATACCCAAATAAATGCGGCGCAATGAATGCAAAAAGCCAATAGCGTTGCGGCGATTGCAGCAGTCGCTTGATAGTCGATAGATGCTTTCGCAATAACAATTGCAGTCAGGGCTGAAAGTAGATAGCCACCGAAAATGGCTAAAACAAAACGGTAAAACACCATGCAACGATATTTGAGCAGCGTTGCATCAGTCGGTACTTTGGATTTGATTTTAAGTGAGGGGGTTACTATCGGCTGGTCTGGCGCACTTGAATTATTCATGAGAGAGCATCGGGAGACAGGAGTTGATTAAATATTAATGCAAATGATAACAATTATTATTTAATAAATAAATGTGCTTTATTGAAATTGTGGATGAAACATCAAAATACTTATTTTTACTGAAGTTTGATTATCAGGTATGCAATGTCATTTTTAATTTGATGTTAGAAATCATATGGTTTGTGAAGTAAGAACGGTCACTTGTGTTTTAAGAAGTAATCATTCCACAATATACACACTCATAAATTTGAAAAAAGGGAACTCATGCTGAAATTAATTTACTACGTTCCAGAGAGTCACCTCGAGTCGACTAAACAAGCCATTTTTTCAGCAGGGGCTGGGGGAATTGGTCATTATGAACACTGTGCATGGCAAGTTCTGGGTATGGGACAGTTTAAGCCTGTACAGGGGGCAAATCCATTCATTGGTGAGCTGGACAGTTTGGAGCAAGTGCCTGAATGGCGAGTAGAAACGATTGTGCCAGAAGCTCATGCCAAAGCAGTGGCTCAGGCGCTTAAAACCAGTCATCCTTATGAAGAACCAGCTTTTGAGTTTATTCAAATGTTGGATATTTAGCCCAAATAGCTTTTACAAACTGAAAATTAGATACACGGAAATGTCATCTGCAATTGTTTGAGACAGAACGAATTATGAAAAAATGGTTCTGTGATGCATTGAAATGCAAACGGTATTAGCCGAGTTTTGCAGATCTTGCGCTGCTATAGTCGCACCTCAGGTTTTGCCTACTTTTCCCAAAAGAAAAGTAGGTCGAACCGAAGGTTATTCTATTAACTAGAATCTTATTGAAAAGATTCCATCTAGAAAAATCGTTAAACCTTCTGAATAAATAACTCACGATCAAAACGGTATTGTGGGAAAAACACGCCGTCTTTCGCACGTTCGCCTGCTGCAATGACCATGACAGGATATTGCTGGTCATTTAGTTTTAAGATTTTTCGAACCATTGGCTCATCAAAACCTTCCATCATGCAGCTATCAAAACCATAGGCACGCAAAGCCAAAACCAGATTTTCACACGCCAACGCTGTGGTTTTACTTGCCCATAATTTAGCATCGGCAGAGTTAAAAGCAGTAACAGGCAATTGCTTATCAAATGTTCGAACCAATTTGAATACGACTTTTTTGACGTTGCCTAACGCATTGAAATAGCCTGTTTTGTAGTTGTAGGGAATCACTCGATAATATTTTTGCACCGCGGGTGGCGTTTCGGGGAACGGAAATTCACTGATGTTACGTTTTGCCATATCATCCAAACGGTCCGTACGCGCAATACAGACAACTAGTTCAGCCGCGGTTTTTGCTGCCAATTGGTTTAGGCAGGCTTTTACCAATTGCTTTTTCTTGCTCGGGCTTTGTACGACATAAAAAGTCCACGGTTGTAAATTGGATGAGTTGGGTGCGAGCAGCGCTAAATCTAAACAGGCATCCAAAATGTCGCTAGGAATTGTGCGATCAGTAAATTTACGTACTGAGCGGCGGCTTTCAATGACCTTACGGAAATTAGCAACATCAATATCTTGCGGGGCAGGCTCGTAGTAACGAGATTTGCCTGATTCATCTGTAATGAAGTTAGGTTGGTTGGTATTTGTCATGAGATTTATAAATTTTAAATGTTGTCGTTTTAGAATATATCGGGTGTAGTGCCCCTGTTGTTGTATTTCAGTGAGCTAAAACAAAAGGGGCAAAATGCCCCCCTTTGATACCCAATTAGTTAAATTGAGAAAAATCAGGTCTACGCTTTTGCATAAATGCAGCAACGGCTTCAGCCATTTCTGGTGAAGATACCCGTTTCATGAAAATCTCGGCTTCATGGTCAATACAGTCCACAATGCTGTCTAGATTATGTTTCATGAGTGCCTTGGTTTGACGTAAAGATGCCAAAGGTAGTGCCGCTAAAATTTGCGCTTGCTTGAGTGCAGCTGCATAAACATCTTCTTCAATACTGTTGACTAGACCCGCAGCAACGGCTTTTTCGCTGTTAAATTTTTGTGCAGTAAACAACAACTCAGCCGCTTTGTGGTAACCCGCTTGTTGAATCAGTAATTGGCTGGCTGCACCTTCAGGTGAAAGTCCAAGACTCACAAATGGAATTTGGAATAAAGCAGTTTGGTCGCTATACACAAGATCAGCATGAAGCAAAATAGTCACGCCAATACCAATCGCTACACCACGCACCGCAGCAATTAATGGTTTAGAGAAACGTGCTGCTGCTTTTAACACCACAAATGGCGGTGCATCGCCAGCTTTACCTTGTAATGGGGATTGAATGAATTGCATAAAGTCTTGCATGTCATTTCCCGCAGTGAAATCGGCATCTTCACCTCGTAAAATCACCACGCGTACATCTTTAGATTGATCTGCTTCATCAAGGGCTTGAGCAATCCATAAATACAATTCACCATACAATGCATTTTTTGCTTTTGGACGGTTAATGGCTAAAGTCAAAATACCGTTGTCTAAATTTGCATTTAAATGTTCATGTGGTTGTTGAATACAACTGAGCGTCATCGTACTATCCTTGCTTTAAAATTTAGTTAAATTTTATGAGCCATTATGTCGTATCTTAAACAATAACGCTGCTACTGATGAGTTCATAAAAAAGTTCATTCTCTATGAAACATACATTTGATTATCTGGTATTTATTGGTCGTTTTCAGCCCTTTCATTTGGCACATATGCGAACCATTCAAATTGCATTGGAACTGAGTGACCATGTTATTTTGGCATTGGGTTCGGCGCAGATGGAACGGAATATTAAAAACCCATTTACCGCCCAAGAACGTGAACAGATGATTTTGTCGAATTTCTCTGCGCAAGATGCAGCGCGAATTCATTTTGTACATGTTGTTGATGTTTATAATGATAAAAAATGGGTGAATTTGGTCAAAAGTTTAGTGGCAAATGTAGTACAGCCTGAACATAAGGTTGGGCTGATTGGGCACTTTAAAGATGAATCTTCTTATTATTTAGAACTTTTTCCAGAATGGGAAATGGTTGAAATTGATAGTTTAGAAGGTGCGATGTCTGCAACACCGATGCGCGAAGCTTTTTATCGTGGTGAAATTTGGGAAGAGACTTTCCCACAAGGTACGATTGCATTTTTACAAAACTTTATGCAAAGCGTGATCTATCAACAATTACAACACAAATACCAGACCCAAGACAAAACCAATCTTGAGTAAACTATATTTTCATCACCTCGTATGAGGGAATGGATATGATGTGTCATGTTGAACCTTATGGAACTTCATTTCTATTATGGTTTTCTAGGTGCGGTTATGTACTTGCCATATTTATGTCTATGCAATTTGCTCGGGCAAGTTCGTGGCATTTAACCCCCCATTCTGAAGTCAGTTTTCATATAGATACATTTGGCATGACTTTTATGAAAGGTCAGTTTGAAAAAGTCCAATCCAGCCTACAGTTTAATCCGCAACAACCTGAACAAGCCACAGCCGAGGTGATACTTGATATCACCAGTATCGACTTAAATAAACCCTCATTCAAACAGATGGTTTTGGGCCCAGACCTATTCTATGTAGAAAAATATAAAACTGCGACATTTAGCAGCACTCAATTTAAAGCGCTTGGAGATCATCGTTATCAGATTCTCGGCAATTTGACCTTAAGAGGCGTGACTCATCCAATTTCGTTTAATGCCAAATTAGTTCCAAATTCGAATAATTCAGATCTGTTAGATGTAGAAGCGTATACTCTAATCCGCCGTAGCGATTTTGGCATGAAAAAAGCTTTCGGTGGTGTTGGTGAAAAAGTAAAGATTCAGGTGATTGGACAATGGAAAAAAAGCGACTGAATTAATTCAGAAGCTCCTGAGCTTTTTGGGTCAAGAGCTGTGTCAGTTGCTCAAGTTGAGCCGATTGTTGTTTCCAATGATGCCAATAGAGCGCTAAGTCGATGCTTAAATCTTCTGAAATTTCGATGAGTTTGCCCGACTGTAAATACTGATTTGCTTGATAGTCTGGAAGCCAGCTATAGCCTAAACCCATCACAGTTGCATCCACGAATGCAGTCGAACAGGGAATAAAAAAATGGGGGTATTGGGTTGGGTTAAGTCCAAATTTTTGCTGGATAAAGCCTGTATGCATGAAATCTTTTTCGTTGTAAATCAGGGCAGGGGCAAGACGTAAAGTCTCTCGATTTACCCCTTGTTTAAACCATTGTTGTTTAAATTGTGGTGTTGCAACAAAGCGATAATCCATTTTACCCAAATAGGCTGCGATACATCCTTTCATTGGCTTAGGTTCAGTGGTCAAGCACGCATTCACTAGCCCTGCTTCAAGTAAGTGATGTGTATGTGACTGATCATCAACTTGAAATTGCAGCACAATTTTGTTTTCAATCAAGTTTTGTTTGAGTAAGGGTAATAACCAAGTAGCAAGGGAGTCAGCATTGGTAGCAATATTGATTTGATAAAATGCAGATTCAGCGGATTTACCCGTTAAATTTTGCATTAAATTTTGTTCAAGCAATCTACTGTGCTGTAAATAGTGCAATAAAGATAGACCCGCCTGAGTAGGTCGGCAAGGACGCTCACGCACAATCAACAAATGCCCCAAGGATTTTTCTAAACTCTGTACACGCATAGTGACTGCCGAAGCCGTAATGCATAAGCGTTCGGCGGCCAAATCAAAACTGCCTGTTTCAGCGACAGCTAAAAACGCATCACATTGTTTACTATTTAGCATGGAAGGGCTCGGTTTTTATTCATGAATAAGCTATGGCTGTAATCTAAGATAAATTGAGTTAAATTGATATTTTTTTAGTTTTATTTAGTTAAATAAAAAATGATTGATAATGCGATGGAGCAAAAATAGAGTTGAAAAAGTCATGTTACAAACGTATTTACAGGGCATCGCGGTTGGTTTTAGTCTGATTGTAGCGATTGGAGCGCAAAATGCTTTTGTTTTAAAACAGGGCTTAAAACAACAATCTGTATTTTGGGTCTGCTTTGTTTGTGCGCTGTCCGATTCAATTTTAATTTTATTAGGAATCACAGGTTTTTCTGTGGTACTTCAGCATTACCCGTCTGTACTCGGAATGGCAAAGTGGGCGGGGGCATTATTTTTATTTTGGTATGGCTTGCAACATTTGTTAGCAGCATTCAAATCGAATCAGGGGTTGCATGCAGCACAGCAAAATGAGACCAATTTAGGTCAGATCTTGTTGGTATGTTTAGCATTAACTTGGCTAAACCCACATGTTTATTTGGATACAGTGGTACTGATCGGTTCTATCTCGACACAATTTGAGCAGAGTAAACTCTATTTTGCACTGGGTACCATGACTGCATCATGGTTATTCTTTTTTAGTTTGGGCTACGGAGCACGACTATTAACGCCAGTTTTTGAAAATCCGAAGGCATGGAAAATCTTGGATGGATTGATTGCCCTGATTATGTGGAGTATTGCGCTGTCTTTAATTTTAAATACTTAATGATAAAAGCCGCTGAGTTGAGTAATCATTACAGCGGCTCTATTGATTAAGCTTGTAAAGCTTTTAAATCAGCAAGAACTTGTTCTGCATGTCCCGCAGCTTTGACTTTACGATATTCTTTTACGAGTTTGCCTTGATGGAAAATAAAGGTTGAGCGTTCAATGCCCATGACTTGTTTGCCATACATATTCTTTTCTTTAATCACATCGAAGTGCTTGCACAGAACTTCTTCTTTATCACTGATTAAATTAATGGTTAAAGCCTGTTTTTCGGTAAAGTTCTGATGGGCTTTAACCGAATCGCGTGAAACACCAATGATCGTAGTTTTCAGTGCATCAAACTGGTCTTTTAAACATGAAAAACCAACGGCCTGTGTGGTACAACCTGGTGTTGAATCTTTCGGGTAGAAATAAACAATTAACCATTCACTAGGCACTTCAGTTAAGTTGATTTCGCCTGTAGTGGTTGGGAAAGTTTGATTTGGAAGTTGAATTGTCTCTGTCATGGTTCATCCTTCAATCTGGTGTTGTTCTAGTTCAAGGGGTAAAAAGGCGTAATTTTCGTAATAGAGAATATCACCTTTCATAATGTTGAGTGCATGTTTAAAAATTGGGCCATTAATCACTGTCGTGTGAAACTCACCCGCTTCTCCGCAAGGGGCAATTCCTCTGGCTACAAGCTCTTGTATATAGTCCAGTGTCAGAATTTGTCCCAGATCTTCAATTTTCATGCCTAAGTTCAGATTGACCGTCACAATAATGCTTTGAAATCCTAGTGAAATAAATTCCTGCACAATGTCTAAACGTGGACGTTGCCAAAGTGGCATACATAAACCGAGCTGACTTTTATCGCAAACAGATTGGTTCCATTCTGCGTGTGCCATTAAGTCAATATCGCCTGTAACCAACGTTTCTGCGCCTAAGATTTGGGCTTTTTGTAGCAGTTGAATAAAATGACTTTCATAATCTTGCCAAGTGGCGGAAGCTGTAAAAATGGGTAATCCAATCGCATTGGCTTGAGCATGGATAATGTCCAAGGACATACCGTGCGAACGAGATTTCAAGCCTTGCTCTTCAAGCATCACTATTAGTGCAACGGCTTCACCCATTTGCATGGCTTGATAGAGGGCGAGGCTGCTGTCTTTACCGCCACTATAGGACGCAATAAATTTTTGACCTTGAGCGTTTGTATTCCATTCATTGCACATAGTTTCAAGTTCTATCAATTTTGTGACATAGAAAAAGCCTGCATAAAGCAGGCTTCATTCATATTGAGCGAATTATTTTTTCGCTTGCGCGTTTTTCACTGCCGCTTCAGTTAATGACTTTAATTTTGTCGTTAACTGAGGGCCAAAGCAGGCTTGTAAATCTTTATTCTGCTTTTGAACAAAAGCCAAGGTGCTTGGACTTTTCTTTTGATTAATTGCGCTTTGAATTTCCCATTTTTGAGCATTGGTCAATTTACCATCTGCCTCGACTGCACAAGTACAGTATTTGCTTACTTCAGCGCTAGATAATTTATTACCTTTAGCTGTTTCTTCTTTACAAACATTAATTAACGCAGCTTTTACATTGGTGCTTTTATAGGCTTCTTGTAATTTGTTTGACTCAGCAGCATGTGAAGCTGTTGCGAACAATGCAGCTGCAGAAACCAATGTAGAAAGAATAATGTTTGATTTTAAATTTTTCATAAACTGTACCCTGTAATTACGGTATGTAACGTGTTGGGTCTGCTACGCCTGCATCTTCAAAGCCTTGTTTGCGTAAGCGGCAGCTGTCGCATTTACCACAAGCACGTCCTTGGTCATCTGCTTGGTAGCAAGACACCGTTTGACTATAGTCTACGCCATGTTCTATACCTAAGCGAATGATATTTGCTTTGGATAAATGTAACAGAGGTGTTTCAAATTTAAGAGGTTTTCCTTCAACACCCACCTTGGTTGCCAAGCGTGCCATATTGGCAAAAGCTTCAATATATTCTGGTCGACAGTCAGGATAACCTGAATAATCAACAGCATTGATACCAATTACAATGGCTTCTGCACCAAAAACTTCTGCTGCTGCTAAAGCATAAGATAAGAAAATGGTGTTACGTGCTGGAACATAAGTTACAGGAATACCTTCTTGGAGTTGTTCTGGTACATCAATGCTATGGTCTGTTAAAGCAGAACCACCTAAGTTACCTAAATCAATATTAATAATACGATGTTCAACACCAACACGTTGTGTTAGGGCTTTTGCAGCATCTAACTCTGTGGTAGAGCGTTGACCATACATAAAACTAATAGCCATACATTCATAACGTGCTTGCGCCCAAGCTAAACAAGTAGTTGAGTCTAAGCCGCCTGATAACAAGACTATGGCACGAGGGCGCATATGCAAATCTCCAAAATATTTAAAAGCAATTAACGACCAGTTTCATCGTTCCATAACAATTTATGTAACTGTAATTGGAAGCGAACAGGGAGATGGTCTTCTAAAATCCATTGCGCTAAATCACGCGCAAGTTGTGGTAAGCGCACAGCACCTTTTTCTACAGCAAAAGCAGGGGAGAACCAAATGGTACTGACTTTATCTTGTAGTTGGTATTGTGCGACCTGTAGTTTTGACCACTCATAATCTTCACGGTTGCAAATCACGAACTTAATCTGATCATGTTGAGTAAGATGATCTAGATTACTGATTAAATTACGTTGTTCTTCACCCGAAGTTGGAGTTTTAAGGTCTAAAACTTTAGAAATACGAGGGTCAACTTTAGAAACATCTAAAGCACCACTGGTTTCTAAAGATACTTCACAGCCTAGATCTGCTAGACGTTGCATTAACGGTAAAGCATTCGGCTGTGCGAGGGGTTCACCACCTGTCACGCAGACATAGGGCGTTTTAAAATCGAGTGTGGTTTGAATAATTTGTTCGAGCGATTGGCGCTCACCACCTTCAAAAGAGTAAGTGGTATCACAATAAGTACAGCGTAGTGGACAACCTGTTAAACGGATAAATACTGTTGGCAGTCCTGCTGTATTGGCTTCACCTTGTAATGAATAAAAAATCTCCGTGATGCGTAAGCCCGCAGCCGGATCAGAAACAGGAATAGCTGAAGATCGGAGAGTATTCATAGCACAAGATAACCACAAGATAGAAAAATAAAAATCTCTACGACCATACCTGACCGTAGAGACCGAAAAGCAGTTTGAAAAATTAGTCTTCGCGTAATAATTCGTTCAAGCTCGTTTTAGCACGAGTTTTCGCGTCAACTTTTTTCACGATAATTGCAGCGTATAAGCTGTAAGTACCGCATTTAGAAGGAAGGCTACCAGAAACAACCACGGAACCTGCTGGTACGCGGCCGTAGTGGATTTCACCAGTTTCACGGTCATAAATCTTGGTTGATTGACCAATGAATACGCCCATTGAAATGACAGAACCTTCTTCAACAATCACACCTTCAACGATTTCAGAACGTGCACCGATGAAGCAGTTGTCTTCAATAATGGTTGGGTTTGCTTGTAATGGTTCGAGTACGCCACCGATACCTACGCCACCAGACAGGTGAACGTTTTTACCAATTTGTGCACATGAACCTACAGTTGCCCATGTATCAACCATTGTGCCTTCATCTACATAAGCACCAATGTTGACATAAGATGGCATCAACACCACATTTTTTGCTTGGAAGCTGCCTTTACGTGCAACTGCTGGTGGTACAACACGTACGCCCGCAGCTTTGAACTGTTCTTCAGTCCAACCAGAGAATTTAGTGTCAACTTTGTCGTAGAAACGAAGATCACAAGACTCAATTGGCTTGTTGTCGTTTAATTTGAACGATAACAACACTGCTTTTTTAAGCCATTGGTGAACAACCCATTCGCCGTCGATTTTTTCAGCTACGCGTAATGAGCCATTATCTAAACCTGCAATCGCTTGTTCTACAGCGTCACGAATTTCAGCAGAACAGTCTGCTGCTGTGAAATTAGCACGGTCTTCAAAGGCTTGTTCGATAATTGTCGAAAGCTGAGACATGATCTTCCTTCCAAAAAAATTTTGAAGATTTTACACTATATTTGCCCAAAAATAGATGAAAAATCGTCTTAGCATCGGAATTAATAATTAAGGTAGTTCAGTAAAAACCTATGTTAAATTGTATAAGTTGTTAAACAAATAAGTGTTTGCAAACTATATTTTATGAAATATGTATCAAAAGTTAACAAAAACTAAGCAAATCGTTCATAAAAAGCACCGAAGTTCTGGTCTAGGATGAGTTCATCAAAACAACTTCACGATTAAAAGTTTAATCTTCTGAGGAGACCAGCAATGAAAAAATTAAGTTTAATTGCAATTGCAACAACAATGACCGCTTTTGCAGGGACTGCAATGGCAGAAGAACCTGTAATTAATGATGGTCGTGTTTCTAATCAGCTTATTCCTACTTCTGTTCGTGCTGAAGCAGGAACAACAGGTTATGGTGGAGCAGTCACTTGGACCGCTAACCCTTATGTGGGCGTAACTCTAGGTTACAATGGTGGTGATGTTTCTTGGTCAGATGACTTGTCTGTTGATGGCGTAAAATACGACATGGACATGAAGAATAACCTTACATATTTAAATGCTGAGGTACGACCTTGGGGTACAAGCTCGAACATGTGGGCAAATTCACTCTATATGGCAGCAGGTGTGGGTTATGTCGATAGTGAATATACGCTCAAATCTAAAGCAGGTAGCGGTAATATCGAGATTGATGGGACTCCAACCAGTTTTGAGTCTGTGACAGGTAAGGTTAGCTATAACAATGACATTGCACCTTACTTAGGTCTTGGTTTTGCACCTAAAATCAATGACAAGGTTGGTGTGTTTGGTGAGGTAGGTGCTTACTACACAGGTAATCCACAAGCTAAACTGACAGGTGTCGGTGGTACAGCAGCGGATCAGGCGTTATTGGCTGAACACGAACGTAATGTCGAAAACGACGATAAATATGAGTGGATGCCAGTGGCGAAACTCGGTGTAAGTTATCACTTCTAAGAGATAATCTTATTCTAGAAAAACGGGCTAAATGCCCGTTTTTTTAAACATTCATACAATATCAACTAAAAGTGATGTCCGATTTTTCCACCAAATACCCATGCATCATTTTGATTCACTGAATATAAAGTAGTAAGTTTGGTATTTGCTCCAGCATCCTGTACAGTTTTGGCTTTGTTAAAGCGTAAATACTGTGTTCCTAAAGCAAAGAAGGATTGAGGTTGCCAGTAATAGAGGGCGCCTAGACCAACTCCATAGTAACCGTCGACAGGGCTTAAGGTCGAAGCTGTATTGCCGTTCCCTGAGTCCCAGCTTATATCAAGGGTAGAGACCCAGCGCGAACTGAATTGATGCGCAATGCCAATTTTCCCAGTCCATTGATCTTCTTGATATTGAATCATGTTAAAGGAAGCAATTTCAGGGGCATATTGCGCTGCACTTTCAATAATGGCGGCAAACTGAGTCGGCTGAATGATGTAGTCACTCCAATTGACCCAGCGCAGTGAAGCATACAGCAGACTTTGGGGGGAAAGTCCTGTTTGGAAATCCAGATTGACTGAAGCGGGTGTTTCTATCTTAGTTTTATTTGCTGTCGTCAAGTGAATAGGTTGGTTCTGAATCGATTCATTTACATGCACTTGATGTTTAATTGCCGAGCGATATGTTAGGCTACTGCGTAATGCGTATTCAGGAATTTGATAACTTAGACCTGCAAGCCAACCTAGGGCATGATCCTTTTCAAACTCTGCGCGGTATCCATTTAAAAAATAGAAACTTTGTCCAAACACATCTAAGTTGCCTTCAAAGCTTTGTATGCCGAGACCTGCATAAATTTGCCACGAAGGATTAGGCTGATAGCCAAATAGGCTAGTTATATTGTGACTGTCAAAATTGATATCTGTAGCTTCAATCTCAATCGGTCCAATCACGGTATTGGGGCGATAAAGGTATTGGATATCGACACCAAAGGGTTGATCAAAGATGAGACCGAATGAAACTTTCGGATGAGGCTGAAATTTTAAAGCAGCCTGTACAAAATTACGGTTTTCCACAAAGTTTCCGGTGGAAAAGTCAGTGACCCCAATTTCAGCCAATTCAGCTTGATTTTGGACTTGACCTGAAATATCTGCATTTAAACGGGCGAAGGTTAATTCGGCATAATTGCCTTTTTCAAAAAAAGGCCAAATGGATTGACCAGACAACTCCATGCCACCCGCTTGCAATGTGGGGGGAATAAAAATAACTATAGATGTAAATGTTCGGATCACCCACATATTAAAATACTCTGAATTATTATAAAAAGAGGTTTTGTTTTGGTGTGCGAGTGATTGTTATTGTGTGGAATTCTACAGAGTGAAGCAAGAGGTTTATGTCATTCACATTTTTGTGAATAGCACATTTGAGCATTGTAGTGCTGAGTTGATAACATGGAGGTAATGCAGCGCATTACCTCCATGTTGATTGTTATTCTTCAGGATATGCGACTTTTTTCAAAGCTTTAATATCAGTTTCTGGCGAGCAAAGTGAAATAAACTCATAACCATAACCACGCAGTAAATGCCCTTTACGTACTGCAAGCCACGTGGTGTTTACACCAAAAATATCAGTTTGAATTTGCTTTAAGCGATAATCACGCTCAGCGTCGTAAGCAACATTATTGACAATACCAACGCCCATACCGAGTTCAACATAGGTTTTGATGACATCGGCATCCAGTGCAGACATGACAATATCGACATCGATATGGGCATCTTCAAATGCTTTATCAATTTTAGAACGACCCGTGAAACCACCGTGATAAGTAATTAATGGGTAATGCGCTAAATCAGCCAATTCAATATTTTCTTTTTGCGCTAGCTCATGTTGTTGTGGGGTAATAATGCAGTGCTGCCAGTTATAAAATGGCACACTGGCTAAATTATCTTCAGTGGTCAAAGATTCTGTAGCAATACCGATATCTGCTTCGCCTTGTAACAACATTTCCGTAATTTCAACAGGGCTGGCTTGTTGCAAAATAAGATGAACTTTAGGAAATTCTTTTTTAAATAAGTTCACAATTGGCGGCAGGACATAACGCGCTTGGGTGTGCGTAGTAGCAATGGTCAAAGTCCCTTCATCTACTTTATTAAAATCGTCGGCTAAACGTTTAATATTATCGGCATCGACCAACATCCGCTCCACAATGCCGAGTAAGGCTTGTCCTGGTTCTGTTAATCCCAGTAGACGTTTACCCTTACGAATGAATAATTGAACCCCTAATTCATCTTCTAAGTCTTTAATATGTTTACTTACCCCAGATTGAGAGGTATATAAGGCAGCAGATGCTTCGGTCAAGTTGAAGTTCTGTCGCACTGTTTCTCGAATAATTCTGAGTTGTTGGAAATTCATTTCTCTATACCTTAAAGCGGGTGAGGTGTTGATGCCTCACCTCTATGTCTCTATGCGACTTGATTTTCGAATAAGTGTAATGCAGTTGCACTCAACCAAACAGTTTGATTTGGTCTAAATTGATGTAATTTTGACTCTTCTGGGCTGAGTGTGATTTCAATCAGGTTGCCCTGACGGTCTTGTAACTCTGCCAAGACTTTGCCTGCAATCCAAATTTCACGTAAGAATGTGGCTTGAATCGCATTGTCTTGGGGTTGGGTGTGAATGCGTAATTCATTCGGACGTGCAAAGGCAATGACATTGCCATGTGGCACATGTTGAGCAGCATCTAACTGAATACGGTCTTCACCCAATTGAATAATGCCTTGATGATTGTGACCCTCAAATCGGTTGGCTTGACCTAAAAAGTCAAAGACAAACGGTGTAGCTGGTTTTTCATAGACTTCGCGAGGCGAACCAATCTGTTCGACATTGCCTTTGTTCATTACCACAATTTGATCGGCAACTTCTAGCGCCTCTTCCTGATCGTGCGTCACGAAAATTGAAGTAATGTGCAATTCGTCATGTAAGGTACGTAACCAACGACGCAGCTCTTTGCGCACCTTGGCATCGAGTGCGCCAAAAGGTTCATCCAGTAGTAATACTCGTGGCTCAACCGCTAAGGCACGGGCCAAGGCAATACGTTGACGCTGTCCACCTGAAAGTTGAGCAGGATAGCGGTCTGATAAGAAACCAAGCTGAACCAAATCCAGTAAACGGGTAACACGTTTTTTAATTTCTGCTTCCGAAGGGCGTGTTGCACGCGGACGAACACGTAAACCAAAGGCAATATTGTCAAAGACAGTCATATGACGAAACAGCGCATAGTGTTGGAATACAAAACCAACTTGGCGTTCCCGGACATGTACATCAGTGGCATCTTGACCTTCTAAAATCACCTGTCCACCATCTGCCGATTCTAAACCCGCAATAATACGGAGCAGGGTGGTTTTACCGCAACCTGAAGGACCAAGCAAAGCCACCAATTGACCTTCTGGGAAATCTAAAGAAATATTTTTAAGTGCATGGAATGCACCAAAGTTCTTTTCAATGTTTTTGACTTGAATACTCATGGGGACATTCCTATTTAAAGACTTGAACTGCTGTTACTTTTGTTTTGCTTTTCCTGACGATATTCAACCCAAGTTTTCAAAATCAAGGTAACAATCGCCAATAGAGCCAATAAGGAGGACACTGCAAAAGCCGCACTAAAGGTGTACTCGTTATAAAGAATTTCGACATGCAAGGGTAAGGTGTTGGTTTCTCCACGAATGTGTCCTGAAACTACAGATACCGCGCCAAACTCACCCATAGCCCGTGCATTACATAGGATTACACCGTAAATCAGACCCCATTTAATGTTTGGTAGGGTGACTTTCCAGAAGGTTTGCCAACCTGAAGCACCGAGAACCATTGCAGCTTCTTCTTCCTCAGTACCTTGTGCTTCCATAAGTGGAATAAGCTCACGTGCCACAAAAGGAACGGTAATAAAGACAGTTGCAAGTACAATCGCTGGAACTGCATACAGAATTTTAATGTCATGGTCGAGTAACCAATTCCCTATCCAACCTTGCGTACCAAAAATGAGCGCCAGCATTAAGCCTGCAATAACGGGTGAAACAGAAAATGGCAGATCAATTAAGGTGGTTAAAATAGATTTTCCACGGAAATTAAATTTAGCGACCGACCATGCTGCCGCTACACCAAACACTACATTTAATGGAACTGCGATTGCTGCTGTAAGTAAGGTAAGTTTGACCGCAGACAAAGTGTCTGGATCGACCAGAGCCTGAATATAAACTGCAATCCCTTGCTTAAAGGCTTCTACAAAAACCAGAATAAGCGGAAGAATTAAACAGCTTAAGAAAAAAATTAAGGCAATGCTCAGTAAAGTGTAACGGACCCAAATAGGTTCACGAGTGGCGTCACGAGACTGTAGGCGTTCAGCAAAGGCATTGCTGTTGGTAACTAAGCTCATATTGCATTTCTCCCTGTACGACGACTTGCCCATGCTTGTAATAAGTTAATTAAAAAGAGTAGTGCAAATGAAATTAACAGCATGACTACAGCAATGGTGGTTGCACCAGCATAATCATATTCTTCCAAACGAGAGATAATCATGAGGGGTGCAATTTCAGTTTTGAACGGTTGATTACCAGCAATAAAAATGACAGAGCCATATTCGCCAACACCACGTGCAAATGCCAAAGCAAAACCTGTGAGTAGCGCAGGGAATAAAATGGGTAAAATAATTTTAGTCACAATTTGCAGACGATTCGCGCCTAATGCAGATGCTGCCTCTTCTAGTTCTGTTTCTAGGTCACTTAATACAGGTTGAACAGTACGAACTACAAAAGGAATGCCAATAAAGATAAGCGCAAGCGTAATCCCGATTGGGGTATATGCCACTTGAATACCTAAAGGATCGAGATATTGTCCAACCCAACCTGTAGGTGCATAAAGTGAAGTTAACGCGATACCAGCCACCGCAGTGGGTAAGGCAAAAGGTAAATCGACCAAGGCATCAACAATGCGTTTACCTGGAAAACGATAACGAACTAAGCACCATGCCAGTAATAAGCCAAAAACAACATTAATGATCGCTGCTAAGAGTGCAGTAGTAAAGCTGAGTTGCAAGGCTTTTAAGATACGTTCAGAACTTAAAATTTCCCATAAACCAGACCAACCAATATCTAGAGATCGAATAAAAACTGCTGAAAGTGGAATCAGTACAATTAAAGATAAATAGGCGAGGGTAAAACCTAACGAAAGTCCAAACCCTGGCAGCACTCGGGATCGCTGCGACATGACAATTCCTCAAAATGTGAGAATACTGATCAAATAAAATCAGTAAAATAATCAGTAAATTAAATTATGCAGACCCTAGAGTGCATAGTTCAGAAAATGTGGATAATCATCAGACAGACGCATTCGAGACATTGAGCGTTCAGGAATCAGGTAGTCATAAATTTCAGGGAATGGTCCAAAACCTGATGCAACATTAATATGTCCCACTTGACCTAAATTCACTGGTTGCAGCTTCCAGCTACGTGCCAACTGTTGTGCATCTTCAAAGCTTAACCATGGATCATTTTCACTAATGAGCAAGGTTGTAGGCACCTGAATCTTCAATTGGTGAAAGAATGCTTGATAATCAGTTTTACTGTCACGTGCGAAACCCGCTTCGCCAAATCGGGCAGGATTGGCTGGCGCAACTAAAATCAACTTTTTCACATGCTTGTTTAGCTCAGGATGTAATGCTAATGCAGCCACTGTCGTTAAACAGCCAAAGCTATGTGCGACGATTTGTACATCACTTTGAAGAGGGCGCAGAGTTTTCGTAAATTGCTCTACCCAGTGATTAAGGACAGGTTGGTTCCAATCGGTCTGATTTACACTGGAGCTAGACATGAGGTTACGTTGCAACCAAGATTGCCAGTGTTGTGCTTCACTACCACCTACACCTGGTACGATTACGGTATGAATCATGACGTTGCTCCTGTGTAATTAAATAACGTTTTATTTTGCGCTATTGATTTTCACGATTTGATCGAAAATACCACCGTTGTCAAAATGCTGTTTTTGCACTTTGGTCCAACCACCAAATTCCTTATCAATTGTCACCAGTTTTAATGGTTTGAAGGTTGTTGAATATTTTTTCAGTACGCTTGCATTACGTGGACGATAATAGTTCTTCGCTGCGATCTCTTGTCCCTGAGGTGAATACAGGAAGTTCAGATAACCTTTCGCAAGATTTAAATTGCCATCTTTTTGCGCATTCTTTTCAACAATCGCAACAGGAGGTTCCGCTAAAATAGATAAAGATGGTGTGATAATCTCGAATTTACCTGGTTGTTCACGTACAGCGAGGTAAGCTTCATTTTCCCAAGCCAGTAATACATCTCCGATCCCGCGCTCAGCAAAAGTTGTTGTGGCACCACGGGCACCTGAGTCGAGTACTTTGGTTTGTTTGTAAATTTGACGAACAAACTCTTGTGCTTTGGCATCAGAACCATATTTGTGTTTAGCCCATGCCCATGCCCCTAAATAGTTCCAACGTGCGCCACCAGAGGTTTTTGGGTTCGGTGTAATAATGTCTACACCTGGTTTAACCAAATCTCCCCAATCTTTGATTCCTTTAGGGTTGCCTTTACGAACCAAAAACACGATAGTTGATGTGTAAGGGGTCGAGTTTTGTGGGAATTTCTTTTGCCAATCTTTCGGGAGTAAGTTGGTTTTGTCTGCAATCGCATCAATATCGGCTGCCAAAGCCAAAGTAACAACGTCAGCATCTAAGCCATCAATAACAGCACGTGCTTGTTTGCCTGAACCACCATGAGATTGTTTGAAATTAATATCTTGACCTGTACGGCTTTTCCAATATTGTCCAAACTGTTTGTTAAAGTCTTCGTAGAGTTCACGTGTCGGATCATAAGACACGTTTAGGAAATCCTTTGCAGAAGCATGTACTGCTGTAATTGAAATGAGTGCAGCAACAACCCCGAGTTTAAGTGTAGAAAAACGCATTTTCAGACCTCAATAATTCTAAATGTTCGTTAACATGAGCAAAGAATAGCGCTGTGTTTTTTGCAAAAAAAATAATAAAAAACGAATTTAATATGAATAAAAAAGAAATAAGTTAGATAATCTAGTCCCTAAACTACAGCAGGATCTTTGGGGGAGTAGGTTATGCTTTGTTTTAAGAATGCACAGGAAGTTACGAACGTCACCTTACTTGATCGTGCTTTTCATTATGGCGATGGCTGCTTTACGACTGCACGAATTGTGAATAATCAAATTGAGCTGGAACGCTTACATTACGCGCGTTTACAGTTGGCATGTAAGCGTTTATCACTTCATGCAAATTTAGATTTGATTGCTGAAACTTTAGTAGAAATGCAACAAGGTTTTGGATGTCTAAATGGGACTTTAAAAGTTGTCATTAGCCGCGGAAATGGACAACGCGGCTATACTCTACCCGATCATGTTGCCGATATCTGGGTGTTCTTCTATCCTCAAGCTGTTGACACATTTCATTACCAGAAAATTCAGTCGGGTATCTTGCAGCGTGTTATGGGACTGAGTATGCCAAACTTGGTTGGCATAAAAACTTTAAACCGTTTAGAACAGGTCATGCTTAAACAAGAAGCCGATCAACAGGGGTTGCTAGAGGCTTTGGTGTTGGATGTACAAGGCTCAGTTGTTGAAGGGATAAGCAGTAATTGTTTCTTTCGCATAAATGACACATGGATTACGCCTGAACTTCGTTATAATGGCGTGCATGGTGTCATGCGTGCTGAAATTCTTCGTCGTATGCAGCAGCAAGATATTCCATGCGAACAGCGTTTGGTGAAATCGGAAGAGATAGTAAATATACAAAGCCTATTTTTCTGTAATGCCTTGCAGCCCATGAAAATTGCTACAGTGTTAGATCAGCAAACATTAATGGTTGAACCCTGCATTGAACTTTTTAATACCCTAGAATTGAATCAGATAGCCTAATTTTATTATGAGCAGTAAACCAAAACCGAAAAAAAAGCCTGCTAAAAAAGGCAAACCAACAGCAACATTCTCCGCTAAAAAATGGGGAATTTTTATTGGGCTATTTCTAGCTGTTGTCATAGGTATTCTTTGGTCAAGTTTATTTAAGACCTATCCAGTTGAAGGGAAAAAACAGCTTTTAGCCATTGGTCAGGGGGATAGTTACTCAGGTTTGATTGATCGACTGTCGAAAGAAAATAAGATTTATTTTCCTATCATTTTAAAGCTTTATCAAAAAATCATGATTCACGAGAGCTTAAAAGCAGGTGTTTATGAAATTGATCAGGGTATGAGTGTACGTCAGGTTTTAGAGTTTATTTCTAACGCTGAAAATGCGCAGATGAATCGTGTTTTGGTCATTGAAGGCACCACCTTTAAACAACTGGTAGAGCAATTACAACAAAATCCACTGGTAAAAAAAGAGGTTTCAAACTTGCCTCAGGCTGAAATGTTGCAAACCTTGAACATTCCTTTTTCACATCCTGAAGGTTTATTTGCACCAGACACCTATTTCTTTAATAAAGGTGAATCGGACAAGAAAATTTTGACAGACTTGTACCGCCGTCAAATGAAAAATCTCGATCAAGCTTGGGAAAATCGTGCTCCGAATCTACCCTATAACAATAAATATGAAGCGCTGATTATGGCGTCTATTATTGAAAAAGAGACCAGTTTGGACAGTGAACTACAGCAAGTTTCAGGTGTCTTTGTGCGTCGTTTGCAAAAGGGTATGCGTTTACAAACAGATCCAACCGTCATTTACGGAATGGGAGATCGCTATAAAGGCAATATTACCCGCCAAGATTTAAGAACACCGACTGCTTATAACACTTACACCATGAGTGGCTTACCCCCAACGCCTATTGCTTTACCAAGTAAAAAAGCAATTGAGGCAGCAATGCATCCAGATGACTCCAACACGATTTATTTTGTTGCTACGGGTAATGGTGGTCATAAATTTAGCGCAACCTTGGACGAGCATAATCGCGCTGTCAAAGAATATTTATCCGTATTAAAGTCGAAGCAGGAGTGAAGCATGTTTATCAGTTTTGAAGGCACAGAAGGTGTCGGGAAAACCACTCTCATTCGTAAAATTCATGAGCATTTTCAACAGCAAGGCAAAGATGTTGTGCTGACGCGTGAACCAGGTGGAACGCCAATGGCTGAGCAGATCCGTAGCCTACTTCTTGCCGTGAATCATGATGAATCAATGTCAAATGATACTGAGTTATTATTGATTTATGCCGCACGTGCGCAGCATTTACAACAAGTGATTGTCCCAGCCTTGCAAGCAGGTAAAACTGTTTTATGTGACCGTTTTACCGATGCAAGTTTTGCTTATCAATGTTCAGGGCGTGGCTTGGATCAAACCAAATTAAATTTATTAAACGATCATTTTGTCTCTCATATGCCGAATATTACCTTCTGGTTAGATGCTCCAATTGAAACTGGCATGGCACGTGCGCGTGAACGTGGTGCTTTAGATCGTTTTGAACAAGAGAAAGTCAGCTTCTTTGAAAAGGTTCGTGCAGGTTATCAAACGCTTTGGGAACAACAACCTGAGCGTATGAAACGTTTAGATGCAACGCAGACACCAGAACAAGTTTTTGCCCAAGCTTTGTCATATTTGGTGTAATAGTTGATCAATTTTCCTAGTGTCGATCACTGAATAATCTTTTATAGTGGTGATCGAATAGGGAAGACGGATCATAATACGCAATGAATATGCAAAGTAAACAAGCTGAAATTATTCAGTTTTTGATGCAACATTTTCCGCAAAGTTTGGAAAAATGTGAGATTCAATCCATTACCGAACGGGCAGCAACGGTCATTTATCATATTGATGATCGAGATTTGCGTCCTGGTGGTACGGTTTCGGGACCGACCATGATGACGGTTGCAGATTATGCTTTGTATATTGCAATACTAGGTGAAATTGGCATTGTCGGGCTAACGGTTACCACTAACTTGAACATTAATTTTTTACGAAAACCCGCTGCCTCGCAAGACCTGCGTGGTGTATGTAAACTGATGAAAGTTGGTCAATCTCTTATTGTGGGAGAAGTCTGGATCTATTCAGTGAATGAAGATGAACCTGTGGCACATGTAACAGGAACTTATTCTGTTCCACCTCAGCGCACAGTGATATAACGACTCATTTGATTTATTGTGCTTATTTAAATTTGATGGTTTAAAAGGCAGGTACAGTTCAAAATAACTGTACCTGCCTTATTTTATTCAGCATTCACTAAAGGTGTTTCAACTTGAAAGTTTGGAGGAGTGAGTACTGTTTTGCGTAGTTCAGGCGCCAATTCAGGATAGTCTAAAGTGAAATGTAGCCCGCGTGATTCTTTGCGTTCCATTGCACAACGTACAATCATTTCAGAGACCAAGACCAAGTTGCGCAGTTCAATCAGGTTTTTACTGACTTGATAGTCTTCATAATATTCCGTGATTTCACGCTTGAGCATTTCAATACGGTGTAAGGCGCGCTGTAAGCGTTTGGTGGTACGGACAATACCCACATAGTTCCACATGGTTTGACGTAATTCATCCCAGTTTTGCAAAATGACGACATCTTCATCGGGGTTCATGACCTGCGAGTCGTCCCATTCTGGAACTTGAGGCGAGCTATAGTTTTCAACATAATGTGATTGAATATGTGCAGCAGCACTCATGCCATAGACGAAACATTCAAGTAGGGAGTTACTCGCCATACGGTTAGCGCCATGTAGACCTGTATAGGAAGTCTCACCAATCGCGTATAAACCGTGGATGTCAGTTTGACTATGCTCATCAACCACCACACCACCACAAGTGTAGTGTGCAGCAGGGACTACAGGAATCATTTTCTTAGTAATATCAATGCCTAATTCGAGTAATCGAGCATACAACGTCGGGAAATGTTCTTTTACGAAGGCTTCTGGCTTATGTGTAATGTCTAACCAGACATGACGGATACCTAAACGCTTGATTTCATAGTCGATAGCGCGTGCAACAATGTCTCGTGGAGCCAGTTCTGCACGTTCATCAAAACGCAGCATGAAACGTTCGCCATCTGGCAATCTTAAATAAGCGCCTTCGCCACGCATCGCTTCGGTGATGAGGAATGAGCGAGCTTGTGGATGATATAAGCAAGTAGGATGGAATTGGTTAAATTCCATATTTGCCACGCGGCACCCTGCACGATAGGCCATGGCAATCCCATCACCAGTTGCGATGTCAGGATTCGAGGTATACAGATAAGCTTTCATTGCTCCGCCACATGCCAAAGCGGTAAACGGTGCGAGGAAAGTATGAACTTGTTCGGTTTTCTCATCGAGTGCGTATAGACCAAGGGCACGATTATGTGCTTCGTCTAGACCAAGTTTTTGCGAAGTAATTAAATCTATCGCGATAAAGTTTTCAAAAATCGTAATATTGTCTTTTTCTTGCGCACGTTGTACCAACGTGGTCGAAATTGCACGCCCTGTCGCATCGGCTGCGTGAATAATACGACGCTGTGAATGGCCACCTTCACGGGTTAAATGTAACCGCGATTGTTCATCTAAAGTGAACTGCACGCCATTATTAAGCAGGAAATCAACAGAAGGTTTGCCGCCTTCAACGGTTTGTTTGACTGCATCAAGTTCACATAAATGTGCACCTGCAATCATGGTGTCATCAATATGCTGTTGAATGGAATCCGTTTCATCCAGAACAGCGGCAACCCCACCTTGTGCATAATAAGTGCTGGCATCGGTTAGGGTTGATTTTGCTAAAACTGCAATGTTGAAATGATGAGGTAATGACAGTGCTAAACTTAAACCTGCGCCACCACTGCCCACAATAATCACATCAAATTGATGCGTTAAGCTTAAATTAGACATTTCCATCAGCTAATTTTAAAAAAAGTTTGGTAATGACAACGCTTTTTGCGATAAAAGGCAAGTGTAAAATAGTCGAGTGCTCATCAGAAAAAGCAATTAACTTCCTATAACTTAATCTAAAAATAAGTACTTGTTTTGCTAAAACATAATTGAACATATTATTACGCAAGAATAACGAGTTTTATGATAAAAATTTTTTGTCTAATACGTAACAATAACTGAGTGAATGAGTTTTATGAAAAGTGGCTATTTACAAAAAGGAATGTATGCTGCGGTTTTTACAATGGTGGCAGTACAAACTCAAGCCGCACCAGCAGTAGATTTTTCAAATTTAGTTGAGCAAGTTAGTCCTGCGGTTGTGAGCGTGAATGTGGTCAAAAAAATGACCCAAGAAGAAATTATGCAGCAACAAGTACCAGAGATCTTACGTCGTTTTTTTGGTAATCAAGTCATAATTCCACAGCAGCAAGTTCCACAAGAAAAAACGGCTTATGGCAGTGCATTTTTTATCAGTAAAGATGGTTATTTGTTGACGAATCATCATGTAGTCGAAAATGCTTCAAAAGTCACGATTATGATGAACGATCGTCGTGAACTAGATGCAACGGTCATTGGTAGTGATGAACGTACTGATGTGGCATTGCTCAAAGTCAAAGGTAATCAATTTCCTGCATTAACAACGGGGAATGTAGATCAACTTAAAGTGGGTGAACCTGTATTGGCCATCGGTTCGCCGTTTGGCTTTGATTATTCGGCTTCTGCTGGGATTGTCAGTGCTAAAATGCGGAATATGATGGGTGAAACATCGGTTCCATTTATTCAAACGGATGTTGCCTTAAACCCTGGTAACTCAGGTGGACCATTATTTAATCAGCGTGGCGAAGTGGTTGGGGTCAACTCGCGTATTTTTAGTGGAACAGGTGGCTATATGGGCTTGTCTTTCTCTATCCCAATTGATGTTGCTATGGATATTGCAGACCAGTTGAAGAAGAATGGTAAAGTAACGCGTTCTTATCTGGGCGTTATGATGCAGGATATTGATCGTAACTTGGCAGAATCTTACAATTTACCAAAACCTGAAGGTGCCTTAATTACCGATGTAACACCAAATTCACCCGCAGCAAAAGCAGGTCTAAAAACAGGTGATATTGTGTTGAAATACAATGGTGCAGCGATTTCACGGACCTCAGAACTCCTCAATTATTTAAACCGTTCTGTACCAAATCAAACTATTCAACTTGAAATATTGCGTGATGATAAAACCCGTAATATTTCTGCAACCTTAACTACAGCCCCAGATGATACACCTGCTAAAGTAGATCAGGGCGCAGAAAGTGCTGGGCCAAAAATTGGGGTAGCAATTCGTGATTTAACACCTGCTGAATTAGCACAACTGAACATTAAAGGTGGTGTATTGATTCAAGACGTCATGCGTGGTGGGGTGGCGTCTCAAGCACGGATTCTACCAGGTGATGTGATTACCCAATTGAACAATACGACCATCAATAATTCGAAAGAGTTCATCAAAACAGTTTCAGGTTTAAAGAAAGATAGCATTGTGCGTGTTTCACTGATTCGTGAAGGACAGCGTGCTATTTTAGGGATGCGTATTTAACTGTTTTATGTGAAATCATGACATGAACTAGTAAAAGCCAGTCTATTCAGTTTAGACTGGCTTTTTTGACTGATGTTCGGACAGTCAAATCAGCTTAAGTGTGAAAAACATATACATGGTTTTTAAACATGAATGTAACCATGGACAGGACGAATAAATTAATGAGCGCGATTTTTGATTTAAATTTGACGGTAAAGCCAGAACATATTGATGTTTTGGGGCATGTGAATAATGTAGTTTATGTACAGTGGATGCAGGATGTTGCAACAGCACATATTGATCAGCTAGGTTTAGGCATTCAACAGTATTTAGAACTCAAACATGCCATGGTTGCAGTCGAGCATCATGTGCAATATCGAAAAGCAGCATTATTAGACGACCAAATTGTCTTACGTACATGGTTAAGTGACATCAATAGTATGTATTTATTTCGTCAATATGTTTTTTACCGACCAGCCGATCAAGCTGTGCTATTTATGGGGCAGACTAAATGGGCATGTGTTGAAATTGAAACAGGAAGACCTAAACGTATTTCGCCGACATTTTCGCAAGCGTATCAACCCTTAAATGATCAGATTAATCCATTAGATTTTTCACATAGCTATATGGTTTAAAAGCCGATTGGCACAAGTTTGAAAAATGTACAGGCTTAAAAACCTGAACGTTTAAACGAATTTATCACTTTTTCATTTTTGCAATCTGCTATAATCGGCAGCAATTTGTTTAACCGCTTACGCTTAGTACCTCAGCTTTGTACTTGGCACTATTTTTTTCTTAAGGTAACTCATGGCGCAAGCTAAAAAATCCGTTGATATCAATAACATCCGAAATTTTTCGATTATTGCTCACATTGACCATGGTAAGTCAACTTTGGCTGACCGTTTTATTCAAATGTGTGGTGGTTTACAAGATCGTGAAATGCAAGCCCAAGTTTTGGACTCAATGGAGTTAGAACGCGAACGTGGGATTACCATTAAAGCGGCTTCTGTGACCTTATATTATACGCATCCAAACGGGCAAGAATATCAATTGAACTTCATTGATACCCCAGGACACGTAGACTTTTCTTATGAGGTGTCTCGTTCTTTAGCGGCTTGTGAAGGTGCATTGTTGGTTGTAGACGCTGCACAAGGTGTTGAGGCTCAATCGGTTGCAAACTGCTATACCGCAATTGAACAAGGTTTAGAAGTTTTGCCAATTTTGAACAAAATTGATTTACCGCAAGCAGAACCAGAGCGCGTTATTCACGAAATTGAAGAAATTATCGGCATTGAAGCGACGGATGCCCCAACCTGTTCTGCAAAAACTGGCTTGGGTGTCGAGGGTGTACTTGAACGCTTAGTAGACGTGATTCCAGCACCTGTGGGTGATCGTGATGCGCCTTTACAAGCTTTAATTATTGACTCTTGGTTCGATAACTATCTAGGCGTTGTATCTTTAGTTCGTATTAAACAAGGTCGTATCCGTAAGGGCGACAAAATGTTGGTTAAATCGACAGGTCAAACTCATCCAGTAACTTCAGTGGGTGTATTTAATCCTAAGCATACGGAAACAGATATCCTTGAAGCTGGTGAAGTAGGTTTTGTAATTGCGGGTATTAAAGATATTTTTGGTGCACCGGTAGGTGATACCATCACGCTTGCAGCAACCCCTGAAGTTGCTACTTTACCGGGTTTCAAAAAGGTTAAACCACAGGTTTATGCAGGTCTGTTCCCGATTGATTCAAGTGATTTTGAACCGTTCCGTGAAGCATTGCAAAAATTACAAATCAATGATTCGGCATTGTTCTTTGAACCAGAAAGTTCAGATGCCTTAGGCTTTGGTTTCCGCTGTGGCTTCTTGGGCATGTTACATATGGAAATTGTTCAAGAACGCCTTGAACGTGAATACGATCTTGATCTGATTAGTTCTGCGCCTACGGTCGTGTACGAAGCATTAACCAAAAAGGGTGAAATAATTTATATCGATAGTCCATCAAAAATGCCTGATGGTTCAACGGTAGAAGATTTACGTGAGCCAATTGCTGAGTGTCATATCCTTGTACCGCAAGAATACTTGGGTAATGTGATGACCCTATGTATTGAGCGTCGTGGTGTGCAAAAGGACATGAAATTCTTGGGTAATCAAGTCTCGATTACTTTTGAAATTCCAATGGCTGAAGTCGTAATGGATTTCTTTGACAAGCTTAAATCATGTTCACGTGGTTTTGCATCGCTAGACTATAACTTCGTACGTTTCGAAAGTTCATCTTTAGTTAAGGTTGATGTCTTAATTAACAGTGAAAAAGTAGATGCCTTGGCTATGATTTGTCACCGTCAAGATGCTCGCCATCGTGGCATTGCATTAGTTGAAAAGATGAAGGATTTGATTCCACGCCAAATGTTTGATGTCGCAATTCAAGCTGCAATTGGGGCACAAATTATTGCGCGTTCAACTGTAAAAGCGATGCGTAAAAACGTATTAGCTAAATGTTATGGTGGTGACGTTTCACGTAAGAAGAAACTTCTTGCTAAACAGAAAGAAGGTAAGAAACGCATGAAACAAGTGGGTAGTGTAGAAATCCCGCAAGAAGCGTTCTTGGCTGTGTTGAAAGTAGAAAGATAAGAATTAGAGGTTGTTTAGCTCATGGATTTTGATTTTAATTTAATACTCGTGCCTGCCACCCTGATTTTTTTCTTGGTGTGGTTACTAGATAAGTTTGTATTAAAACAAAGACAAACTAAGGGAAGGGGTAATGAAAACTTCATTATTACATGGGCTTATGACTTCTGGCCTGTATTGGCGGTGGTTTTGGTTTTACGCTCATTCTTGTACGAACCATTTAATATTCCGTCAGACTCTATGGTGCCAACTTTAGAGACAGGTGACTTTATTCTAGTAAATAAGTTTGACTACGGTGTGCGTTTACCAATTGTGAATAAGAAAATTCTCGAAGTTGGTGAACCAGCACGTGGTGATGTTATTGTCTTCCGTTATCCACCACAACCGACTATTAGCTATATTAAGCGTGTTGTGGGTTTGCCAGGTGACCATATTATTTATGATCATGGTCAGTTAACGATTAATGGGAAAAAAGTTGCGAAAGTCCCAGTGGAATTTAGTCGTGAGAAAGATGCCTTAGATACACCGACTTCGATTTATCATAAGGAAACTTTGGGCGAACATACCTTTACAATGCGTGAGTTGGAAGGGGTGAATGTTGCTCGTCAAGCACCATTTATTAATTATATTGAAAATGGTAAATACTCAACTGAAAATGGTTTATATTGGGAAGTGAAAGTTCCTAAAGGGCACTACTTTGCGATGGGGGATAATCGTGATCAAAGTGCTGACAGTCGTTTTTGGGGATTTGTACCTGAAGAGAACTTAACTGGGCGAGCATTCTATGTTTGGATGCATAAAGAGCCTGGCTTTAAACTGCCGTCATTTAGTCGTAACGGCAGAATTGATTAATTGACCGAAATGGAAAATAAAAAATGCGTCGAAATCAAAAAGGTGCATCATATATTGGTATTTTAATTGCAGTTATAGGTTTTGCTTTTTTAGCAAAGGTTGCAATTGCAGTTTGGGGACCCTATTGGGATGATCGTGTGATTGATAGTCAGATTACAGAATTACTGCAAAGTAGCCCTGCTGATATCAGTCCATCGAAATTTTCAAGCCAAATGGGGCAGCGTTTAGATATGAACAATGTTCGCGATATTAAATTTGAAGACATTGCTCAAGTGACCAATGTTGATGGTTTACAAGTGAAAAAGAGTTATGAGGTAAGAAAGCCTTTCTTACTGAATATTGATTTAGTGTTAAAGTTTGAGAAAAGTTTTGATCAAAGGTCAGCCCAAACTAAGTGATATTCGCTTGGTGAATCGCATTGGTTATCAGTTTAAGCAAGCTGAGTTACTTCAGCTTGCTTTAACGCACCGTTCGGTAAGCCATAAATATAATTACGAACGCTTAGAGTTTCTAGGTGACTCGTTATTAGGAATGATTATCGCCAATTATTTGTACCATGCTTATCCACATGAAAATGAAGGTCGTTTGACGCGTATGCGAGCGACCTTGGTTCGGCAAGAAGCATTAGGTAAAATCGCAAATGATTTAAAACTCAGCACCAGCTTAATTTTAAGTACAGGTGAGTTGAAGTCTGGTGGGCATCATCGTGAGTCAATCTTGGCAGATACGGTTGAAGCGATTATCGGTGCAATTTATGTGGATTGCGCTGACTTAACTGTATTAGAGCGTATCGTGCTAAAATGGTATGAACCTTACCTAGATCATATTGAACCGACAGACCAACTGAAAGATCCTAAATCAAGATTGCAAGAATATTTGCAAGCACGTAAGAAGCCGCTTCCTATTTATGAAGTGGTCGATATACAAGGTGATGCGCCTAACCAACATTTCAAGGTGAATTGTACGGTTGAGGGTTTGCCTCTATTTAAGGGTGAAGGTTCAAGTCGTCGTTTTGCAGAGCAAGCTGCAGCGGCGGATATTTTAAAACTTTTGGAGCAGTAATCTGCCATGTCAAATTCTTCCGATCACAACGATGCTGATCACGAGTCGCAAAGCGACACTAATGATTTAATTAGTCGGTTTTTTAGCGAACAAGGCACTACCATTCCTTCTGATTTCAGAAGTGGCTTTGTTGCAATTGTTGGTCGCCCAAATGTGGGTAAATCAACATTGATGAATCACTTACTGGGACAAAAACTTTCAATTACTTCACGTAAACCGCAAACTACGCGCCATAAAATTGTCGGTATTGATTCACGTGAAAAATCTCAGGCGGTGTTTGTTGATACTCCAGGGATGCATAAAAAAGAAGTACGTGCCATCAATAAAATGATGAACCGTGCAGCTTCTTCTGCATTGCGTGACGTAAACTTGGTCATGTTTGTTCTTGATGCAGACAAGTGGACTCAAAACGATGAACTTGTTTTGGAAAAACTTCAAAATGCAGAAATGCCAGTGATTTTAGTGATTAATAAAATTGATACGCTTGAAAATAAAAATCATGCATTACCCTTGATTCAAGAGCGTGCAAAATTAATGAATTTTGCTGAGATTGTTCCTGTTTCCGCACTTCGTGGGGCAAACTTGGAACATCTGCGTGATACTATTGAAAAATATTTACCTTTCCAGCCACCAATGTATTCATTGGATCAATTAACAGATCGTTCTGAGCGTTTCTTGGCTTCGGAAATTATCCGTGAAAAAATTATGCGTCAGCTCGGTGAAGAGCTTCCGTATGATTTAACGGTTCAAATTGAATCATTCCGTATAGAAGATGCTGTTGTACATGAAAAAACAGGCAAACTTAAACCTGCATGTACTTATATTGATGCGACAATTTTTGTGGATCGTCCAGGACAAAAAGCCATTGTGATTGGAGAGAAAGGTTCAAAATTGAAGAAAATCGGTATGGATGCTCGTGTCGATATGGAAAAAATGTTTGAACAAAAGATCATGTTAACGCTTTGGGTGAAAGTGAAAGGTGGTTGGTCAGACGATGAGCGAGCACTGAAAAGCTTGGGTTATAGTGATATCTAAGTCTTCATAAAACAAATCTTATAGGGATAGTGTTATGGTCAAAGTATTTGCAGTTATAGCTTGTGTGTTGTTTTTGCAAGGTTGTATCTACAAGATCGTTACTGTCCCTGTAAAGATTGCTTATAAAACCACAAAAGGCGTGGTGAAAGGAACCGCAGCAGTGGTTGGTGCTGTTATCCCAGATGGGGATGATGAGGACAGCGAAAAGAATGATAAAGATAAGAAAGATTAGTTAATTTCTCATGCGTAACGAAGTACTGCATGCTTATTTAATTCACCATAGAAAATACCGTGAACGTAGTCATATTGTGCATTTATTTACCCAAGAGCATGGGCGAGTTGATGGTATTTTAAGACAAACTCCAGCTCCACAATATCAACCGTTGCGTCTACAAGCATCAGGAAAGTCTGAACTCAAAAATTTCAGTAAATTGGAAATTATGCATCATCCCATTTTCTTTTTTGGCGATGCTTTTTTTTCAGGTTTTTATCTAAATGAAATTTTATTGCGCTTATGTCCGCTCGAAGTGGAAATGCCTGAAACTTTTCGGCAATATTCTGCAACCATTCAGCATCTACAAACACTCAATAATCACGCTAATCCAGCACTATTTTTAAGACAAATTCTACGCCAATTTGAACATGCATTATTGGAGGAATTGGGTTATCCACTTGATTTTACAATTGATGCAAATCAAGAGGTGATTCAAGCACATCAAAACTATGCTTTTCAGTTAAATGATGGCTTTATTCCAACTGTTCGGGCTTCATCTTCTACGCTATTGGGTGAGCAGATTCTAAGTATGCAGGATTATGAAAGTGGTAGGGAATTTAACCTAGAACAGTTACAATTATTGTCGAAGCTGTATAGGCAAATGATTACATCCTTGTTGGGGGATCGACCGTTGAAAAGTCGCCAGCTCTGGATTCAAAACACTCAATCTAAAACATGATTAGGAAAAAATGATGGCTGCTTTGCTTGGTGTAAATATTGACCATGTTGCAACTTTGCGACAAGCACGTGGAACAACGTATCCAGACCCAGTTAATGCTGCTTTAATTTGCGAGCAAGCAGGTGCTGAAGGAATTACACTGCATTTACGTGAAGACCGTCGTCACATTCAAGATGATGATGTGCGTCGTATGCGTCCAGCGTTAAAAACTCGTATGAATCTAGAGCTTGCCGTGACACCTGAAATGGTTGCCTTTGCTAAAGAGATTCAGCCACAGCATGTCTGTTTCGTTCCAGAGAAGCGTCAAGAAGTAACCACGGAAGGTGGATTGGATGTGATTGGTCATTTTGAAGAGGTTAAAGCAGCAACACAGGAGCTTACAGCGATAGGGTGTGATGTTTCACTGTTTATTGATGCTGATTTTGCTCAAATTGACGCTGCTGTAGCTTGTGGTGCACCAACCATTGAAATTCATACAGGGGCTTATGCGGATGCTGCAACGCCTGAAGCACAGCAACATGAGTTGGATCGTATTGTGAAAGCTTCGCGCTATGCCGCTGAAAAGGGTTTGGTGGTGAATGCTGGTCATGGCTTAAATCTAGAAAATGTTACCCCGATTGCGCAAATTCCTGAGATTCATGAATTGAATATTGGTCATTCTTTAATTGCGGATGCTGTATTTGTTGGGTTGGCGCAAGCTGTTCAAGAAATGAAAGCTGTGATTAAGGCTGCACGTTGATTATCCACTTTAAGATTCAAATATGTCGAATATAAATTATGATGAACTAATGAAGCCAGTCATTGGCTTCTTGGGTTGTACCACGCCACAGGCTTGGTTGGATGAAGCATTGAATCATCTTGAAATACTGATGCAAGACCATGCTAACTGTGAAAAAAAAGCAGCAGGTACTGCAATGAACCTGATGTTTCGTTACAGCTTCTTTACGGATCTTCAAGTGAAACTGGCGCAATTGGTGCGTGAAGAAATGCTGCATTATGAGCAAGTGCTTGAGTTTATGAAGAAGCGTGGTCAAGCGTGGTCAAACTTAAGTGCTGGGCGTTATGCGGGTGGATTGCGTAAGGAAGTTCGCACTTATGAACCAGAAGCCTTAATTGATATTTTGATTATTGGAGCTTTTGTAGAGGCACGTTCTTGTGAGCGTTTCTATGCACTGGCTCCGCTTGTGGATGATGAGTTGGGGCGTTATTACCGTTACTTGCTTAAATCTGAATCACGGCATTTTGAGGATTATTTAGCTTTGGCATTAGATGTTGCACGAACAGGAAAATTGAAGGATCCTGAAGAAGATATACAGCAACGCATTGAACATATTCGTGAAGTTGAAGCAAATCTGATTCTATCGCCTGATGAAACTTTCCGCTTCCATAGTGGTATTCCAGCCATAGTTGCAGCGTAACGTTAGATCATGGTGTTTCAACTGGATGAACCACCATGATTTTACTGAATCTTTTTTTTAATCAGGTTTGCGGAAAAAAAGTCCAATACCAATCAAAAAAATAAGACCAGTTTGCATGAAAAAGGCAGTATTAAATCCTGCATAAAATTGCTGTGCATAGCCTGCAATCATCAAGGCTCCAATCCCATAAAAAAGCATGTATAAGGGTCTAGAGAAAGCATAAAGCACACCAGATAAGCTAAGAAAAAAACATCCTATAGTCATGTAGTGCAGATCCCAAATGACACTATGGACGGCAAATAATATACAGACCAATAATCCAATAGAAAGATTCCGATAACTTTGAAACCCTCTGTCAATACGATAGAAATAAGCGACAAGTAAGGGAATGAAAAGTAATAACAATGGAAAATAAGTTAGCTTGTTACGTCCTAAAAAGAAGCTTGAAGGCTTGGAGGTAATTGGGTTTTCATTCAAACTTAATCTGAGCCAACCATTTTGATAACCTTTGGGTATTTGGGCATTCACTAAAAATTGTAATTGTTGCGCGTGTACAACAGGAAGTACATAGGCATCGCTATGTCCATAAAAGTACCAAGATTGATTGGTTTGGATAGCTTGATAGTCAGTGTTATTTGCTGTATTGAAGTTAAAAAATGGAGTAGGGGTAGATTGAGATGATAAGGATGTACAGGCTTGTATTAATGTCCCATTGGTACAGATAGGTAGGACATAAAATTCAGCATCTTTACGAGAGCTCTGTTGACCACCAAAATCCAAATAAAAATGGAGTTGGCTGCTTTGATTATTAAATGTAGTGGATGGGCTAAGCCAAGCACGATCTCCTAAACTTTTGGTTAATTCATTCAAGTTCAAATTAGTTTCAATTGCATTTGAGTCAAATTGACCTATAGGAATAATCCATTGTTGTGTGGTTGGAATGGGTTGATTGGTCAGAGCATCATATAGCAATGGCGGGGTGTTACTTAGTTGTTCGACTTTACCTTGTGGATGACAACTGACTAAGGCAAGACCGATCAGAATAAGAAAACTTATGACTGCAACGCTGAAAATTTTAAGTCTGCGCACGGCTAAATTGTGTGTCGAATTCATATACTGAACTTTTTTATAAGGAATATAAGATATTTTTTTTCATTATTCAGACATAAAAAAGCCCGCTTTAAGGCTGCGGGCTTTTTTGTATTTGGCTCTCCAACCTGGGCTCGAACCAGGGACCTGCGGATTAACAGTCCGTCGCTCTACCGACTGAGCTATTGGAGAATCTGAGTGCGATTATAAGCAGATTTTAAAGTAGGTCAAGCATTACTAGCATAAAAAGAGAGATTTTAAAGTTGTATGTTTTATATTTGAGCAAACAAAAAGAATTTATATAAAAAAAGCGCTTTTGACTTGTACTTTGAAAAAAGCGTTGTTAGATTAATTAAAGAAAGTTGTTGAGGTGTAAACCTTAACAGTGTGGATTTAAACCAACTTGCCAGCACTAAAATGGCTAAATCGGAGTAAGCGAATGAATACGCTCAGCATCCCTGAAATTTTTTCTCAATTCTTATATTATCAAGAAAACTATTTATTTTTGATTCAGCAGCCAGAATTGTATTACACGGCTGTGGAAGGAGCTTTTGTATCTATACAACCATTTGCTACGGTGCAATTATATTTAGGTGATTTATTGCAACTGTGGTTTTCAGAAAAGTGGTTGGTTGAATCTGAACGTGAAAGTTGGATTGCAACATATTTTTCTGAGCAGACCGAAGCGCAAGAACGTGTTTATATTTATGCTTTAGAAGGCAAACTCTGGTCTAAGCCATTACAAGCTCAAGCTTGGTCGAAATCACAGCATGCGTCATGTACTGTTCAGCTAGAACGAACTCTGAAATATTATTGCTATTACAAAGCTTTAACTGCACCACAGTCGAAATTAAAATCTGTGCAAAAAACCTTTCATCATGTTTAATTTAATATTATTGCACAACACCAAGGGGTGTTGTGCAATAGCATTTACGCGCGAATAATCATGCATGTGGCTGTCGCATGCGCATAGAGTTTTCCTTCTTCATCTATGATTTTTCCTTCAGAAATCCCCAAATTCTTACTCATGTTGATGACCGTTCCAATCGCAATGAGTTCTTTATTTTGAGGAATTGGACGGCACATTTTAATATTAAGATCGATGGTGCCATAGCCGACACCTGCCTCAAGCATAGTGTGAACTGCACAACCTGTTACTGAATCAAGTACTGTTGCTGCAAAGCCACCATGTACGCCACCTAAGGGGTTTAAATGGCGCTGATCTGCCTTGGCTTTAAAATGAATGCTACCAAGTGTGACTTCATAGGGTGCCATAGGGATCGTTTCACTGATACTCGGTGCAGGTACTTTTCCAGCACACATGGCTTCGAGCAACTGTAATCCAGTCATTTCTTTTATGTTCATTTGCAATCCTTTAATTTATCAAGTTCTAAAAAGGAACTATGTAATTAAGATAATAGTGAGCGCAAAATGAAGTCAAGTAAAGATGAGGACTGGTGGGTTAGGCATCTAGCTCGTAAATTTTATCAAGGCTGTCAGCACCAGTTAAAATATGCAGGGAAATACGTTCACCCGTTGCCCAAGTGGCTTGATCAGAGTTGAAGTCAACATCAACAATATCTAAATCACGGCAAAGGGTTAAAGCACTTTCGATAACGATAAACTGCGGTGAACGGGCTTTTAAGCATTTAGCAATGTAACGTTTAATATTTTGTTGTCGGTATACATCGATAATCTTATAGCGCATGATGAACTCATAGGCATTTGGCTGTGTGTGAGCGTATATTAGAAGATCGAGCCAAAGGTTGCTATGCTTAATGTGTTGCGAAATGTTTGATTCATAAAAATAAATAGGGTTTACATTTATTTATAAAGTGTAAGCAGTAGAATGAGTAAAATTATTTTTTAATACACATTGATGAAAATTAAAATAGTTCAAGAGGTGTCAAAAATGAAAAAAAGGCATGCGCAGTGTTTATGTGGGACAACACAATTTGAAGTAAATTTAGCAAATTATCAAGTTCATGTGTGTCATTGCTCGCTTTGTCGTCGGCAAGGTAGTGGCTTACTTATGACGATTGATGTAAAACCTGAGAGTTTGTTTTTTTAAAACAGGATCAATTGGGAGTTTTTAAATCATCGGAATGGGGGGAACGTGGTTTTTGCAAGCAATGTGGAACCACTTTGTTTTGGCGTATGCAAGATCATAGTTATTGTAATATTAATGTGTTTGCACTGGATGAATTGCCTAAAGAGCTGAGTTTAGACATGGAAATTTACATTGATAATAAACCCGATTTTTATTCATTGAATCAGCCAACTAAAAAGTTAACAGAGGCTGAAGTGGTGGCGATGTTTAACCCCTAAATATCTGTCGATAGTTATAAGATATAGAAATAAAAAAGAGCTCAACTGTTGTAGAGCTCTTTTTTTTACAAAATAATGGATGAGATTATTTTGCTGCTTTTTCAGCTTCAATCGATGCAATTGCAGCGTCTACGCCTTCAATTGAATCTGCTGCTTTCTTGATACGTGCAAGCGCATCTACAAGCACTTCGTCAGCAGTTGCGTAAGAAATACGCATGAAACCACCAAGACCGAATGCATCGCCAGGAACTACGGCTACACCAGTTTCTTCCAATAACCATTCAGAGAATTCTGTGCAAGATTTTAAACCTTTTGCACGAATTAACGGACGGATGTTGGCATAAGCATAGAATGCGCCATCAGCAGGTAAGCATGAAATACCGTTGATTTCGTTTAAGCCATTCACAACTAAGTCATGACGACGTTTGAATGCTTCAATCATTGGCTCAAGTACATCTTGAGGGCCATTCAATGCAGCTTCAGCAGCAACTTGCGAAATAGAAGTTGGGTTAGAAGTTGATTGAGATTGAATTTTTTTCATTGCGCCAATGATTTTTGCAGGACCCGCTGCATAACCAATACGCCAGCCAGTCATCGCATAAGCTTTAGACACACCGTTTAATACGATTGTGCGGTCATATAAGTCAGGGGCAACAGTGGCGATGTTGTAGAACTCGTCATCCCAACGGATTGGTTCGTACATGTCATCAGATGCAACAAATACTTGTGGGTGACGACGCAATACTTCAGCTAAAGCTTCAAGTTCAGCTTTGGTGTAGATCATGCCTGTTGGGTTAGATGGGCTGTTCAGTACCACTAAACGAGTTTTTTCAGTGATCGCTGCTTCTAATTGTTCTGGTGTAATTTTGAAACGCTGTTCTTCACCACATTTCACAATGACAGGTGTACCTTCAGCGATGATTACCATATCTGGATAGCTAACCCAGAAAGGCGCAGGAATAATCACTTCATCGCCTTTGTTTAACAAAGCTAAAGCTAAGTTAAAGAAAGATTGTTTACCACCGCAAGAAACCAAAATTTGGTTTGCTTGGTAGTCAAGGTTATTGTCGCGTTTAAGTTTTGCAATAATTGCTTTTTTAAGGCCTGGCGTACCATCTACAGCGGTATATTTAGTAAAACCGTTGTTAATTGCTGCAATAGCAGCATCTTTGATGTGTTGCGGGGTGTCGAAATCTGGTTCACCAGCTCCCAAACCAATGACATTTTTACCAGCAGCTTTAAGTTCAGCAGCTTTGTTAGTCACAGCTAGTGTAGGGGACGGTTTGATGGCATTTACACGATCAGATAGACGTACGTCCACGGCGTTATTCCTTCTTATGGAGGGTAAAAAATAAAAAGCATATTATCTTAGCCTAAAAAGAGTGACTGCGTCGTTTAAAAAAAGTACAAATTCATAAAAAAGCGTAAAATAAATCTTTTTTGCTTTGAAAGCAGGCAAAAATTATTAAGTGGTAGGAAGTCACTCGCAACTGAGCGTAAAAAACTTTAAACTACTGTCAGATTTTATTTGAGTCATGGTCATGAGTAAGCAACAGCCTACGAATAAGCCATTGGTGAAACTCCCATTCCCAATGCCAGCAACTGATGAGCAATCGTCAGACTCAGCTGCCCATAATCAGGTGCGTCCTAAACCTGAGCAATATGCAGATCGAACTTGGATGCCTCCACGTGGTACACGACGTTCGATGGGTAAACGTTAAAAAAAGAAGTGCACATGCACTTCTTTTTTTATGAACAAAATTAACGTGTGCGACGTTCATTGTGCTCATAATACTGTTCTTTATTTAGATACATCATTTGATCTGCGCGTTTAAGCATGTCTTCAATACGTTCATGTGCTTTGATAGTTGCATGTCCAATCGATAAGCTAATCGGCTGACTGGCATAAAATTGATTATCGACATGTAGCAGTTCTTGCAAACTCTGCAAGCAGTTGTGTAAGGCTGCTTCATCTGCACCTGGCAAAAGTACCACTAATTCATCACCACCTATTCGGGAAGCAGAATATAAAGTGTTTTGAATGAGCTGATTTAATATACCGCCCATGCGTCGAAGTAGTCCATCACCAACGTCATGTCCTAAACTGTCATTTACTTCTTTTAAGCCATTCATATCTAGAAAAATGCAGGAGACTGGACGTAAAGGACTACGTTCCAAGCGATTCATTTCTTCGGTGTAAAATGAGCGATTGTAAAGTTTGGTCAAGACATCATGTTTGCCCAAATATTCCAGATAATTTTCGGCTTTTTTTCTTGCTGTAATATCGGTCAGAGCAACTTGCACCATGCTCCAATCATCTTTGTAGTCTGGGAAAACGGTAAATTGTAGTAAGACATGTCGGATACTGCCATCAAGGGCATAATTTACGGCTTCCCGTTGATGATGAATGTTGCCATTCCATAATTCAATTAATTGCTCACGGAACGTTTGTACCATTTCTTTCGCAAAAATTTTATGGGTATTTTTGAATAGAGTATCTTTGTCAGCCGCGCCAAATAAATCAAGTGTTGCTTGGTTGACATCAATGATAATAATGTCCTGAATACATTGCAGAATAAAATCATGATGTACATCTAAGAAGGTTTGAAAATCCTGAATGCCCATGTGCTTGAGTTGATCTAGACGATATTTGATTCGGCTGAAATCTTCGACCCACAAAGAGGTTGGAGAATATTTAAACCTTGATTCAGCAAGTAGTCGGTTTTTTTCTTCTAATCGACAGGCTGTTTTATATGGTGTGATATCTTCAGTTGTGATTAATAGTAGTGATAAATCATGTTCATGCCCAGGAATAACTGTACCTCGTAACTGAATATCTAAGCGTTGTCCTGAAATGGTGTAATTGACTGTACTACTGATAAATTCAGTATGACCTTCCCATAAACTGATTAATTCTTGAATATGAGTTTTGGCCATGTCTTGTTTGAAGATGAGATCCAGATTTTGTTGTAAGTGAGCCAAGTCTTGAGCCTGAAAGAGCTCTAAAGTTTTGGTGTTGACTTGTAGAATTTTAATTTTACGTGCGCAGTCTAATACGCGAAATTCATCTTCGAGTAAAAAGTGTTGGAGGTCTTGGATACCTTGTGCTCGCCAGAGATCAAATTGTTTTTTGACCTCGCTAAAGTCTTCTAGCCACATGGCGATGGGGGATAATTCAAAAATTGAGGAATCTAATAATTCCATGGATTGCTCGTATTTATTATTTAAGTTGAACTTAGTATAGGGATAATTTTTTCATTTTTAAATCATGTGATTAATAAAAGCATTAAATCTAAATTGGTGATGATTTTGGCATTAAACTTGCCACAAAATGGGGTTGTCTGAACGTATTTTCAGTGCAACCCCATATTAATACAGTTGAATTAGTGAGCTGCTTTTCGGGCTTTATTCTCAGGTTTAGGTGCTGCTATTTCGCGTTGATGATTCCAGACATCGAGGAAATCTTGTTCATTGATGTTGTAAAGCTCAAGTAATGCAAGCACTATACCGCCAATCACCATGCGACTTTCTAAAGGTGAATCTACCTTGAAGCCTTGTGCATCTAATCGGTGCAAAATATCTTCAATTTCAAAAATACGATCTCGCCCATTACTGTCGGTTGGATACATTGGTGTATTTAAAATGATTTGTGCCAGACTTTTTTCATTTTCTGCCAATGGAAGCTGTTCAATCACTTGATCAAGTGGTTTGTTCGGGAAAATAACGTGATCTTGCAAAACAGCTTTTAAGAATGCTTGGCGTAATTTAGGTAAAGCTTGTTCTACAAAAGGACGGAATGAAACAGGGAAAATGACGTTATGAGAAATGCCTTTAAACATTGGTGCAATTTCTTCAACTTTATAACCTGCAACACCACAACCTACGGAAGTAATGAAATATTTGGTTTTAGGATGATGCTTGGTATAAATTTTAAAATCATCAATATAATGTTGAATTTGGGATAGTGGCATTTGTTGTAAATGTTCATTCATGGTGGGAATGGCATAGCTTTGACCAGCCCAGCCACGTCCTGAACCTTTCATGGCACCAAAATGTAATAAGGCAATTTTAGCAGCACCGCCCGCATGCGTACCCGCCAGATTACTGCCAAAAACAAACACGGTATCTTCAGGTAAACTTTTTACAATTGTTTCATCGTGGTAATGGTAGCGCATAAGTACTTTATCTAATCATCATTATTGATTCATGTTGCAACTGAATAGGGCATGGGTCAAGTAGCAGGCTATGCTTTTTTAAACAGATTATTTTTAGGCATCATTTGAAGTAGATGTGAAATATTCGAACATGCTTCATGTAAAAGTCTAACAATGCTTATTGCATGTTGCTCAACTGCCCCCATACTATGTTAAGTCATAAGTGTACCGAAGATGGAAACCATGCAAGAGCGTCAAAAACCTGTGCAAGATAACCAACAACCTTTTGATTTGGTGACTCAGTTTCAACCTGCTGGGGATCAGCCACAGGCAATTGAAAAACTGGTACATGGTGTTGAGCAAGGTTATCGCAATCAATTATTACTTGGTGTAACAGGGTCTGGTAAGACGTATACCATGGCGAACGTGATTGCTCGGACGCAACGTCCCACTATTATCATGGCGCATAATAAGACACTTGCAGCCCAGCTTTATGGCGAATTTAAAGCATTTTTCCCGAATAATGCGGTTGAGTATTTCGTCAGTTATTACGATTACTATCAACCTGAAGCTTATGTGCCGTCTTCAGATACTTTTATTGAGAAAGATGCTGCCATTAATGATCATATTGATCAGATGCGTTTGTCTGCAACGCGGGCTTTACTTGAGCGCCGCGATGCCATTATTGTCGCTTCGGTTTCTGCTATTTATGGTTTGGGTGATCCGAATGCCTATATGAGCATGTTGTTACATATTGTACAGGGCGATCGAATGAACCGAGATGACATCATTCGTCGTCTGGTTGAAATGCAATATAGCCGTAACGAATTGGAATTTTTACGTGCGACTTATCGTATCCGTGGTGAAATTATTGATATTTTCCCTGCCGAATCGGATCAACATGCGATTCGAATTGAACTGTTTGATGATGAAGTCGATTCCATCCGTTGGTTTGATCCATTAACAGGAAAAATGATTAGAAAAGTCCCACGTGTCACTATTTATCCGAAAAGCCATTATGTAACACCCAAAGATAATCTTGAGCGTGCGATTGGTACCATTCGAGAAGAACTCAAAGATCGTCTTGTATTTTTCCGTGAACACGACAAATTGCTAGAAGCGCAGCGAATTGAACAGCGTACCCGTTATGATTTGGAAATGATGCAGCAGTTGGGTTATACCAATGGCATCGAAAACTATTCGCGTCATTTATCTGGAAGACCATCTGGGGAAGCACCACCCACTTTATTTGATTATGTGCCTGATGATGCCTTGTTAATTATTGATGAATCACATGTGACTGTGCCACAAATTGGCGCTATGTATAAGGGTGACCGTTCGCGTAAAGAGAATCTGGTGAACTATGGCTTCCGTTTGCCAAGTGCGCTAGATAACCGTCCAATGAAATTTGAGGAATGGGAGCGCATTGTTCCGAGTACCATTTATGTGAGCGCAACCCCAGCAAAGTATGAATTGGAAAAATCGGAACAAGTGGTTGAACAAGTGGTGCGACCAACAGGATTAGTTGATCCTGAAATTGAAATCCGTCCAGTATTGACACAAGTCGATGATGTACTGTCTGAGATTAATATCCGTAAAGAACTCAATGAACGTGTTTTGGTGACAACATTAACCAAGCGAATGGCGGAAGATTTGACCTCATATTTAAAAGAATATGGTGTGAAAGTTGCATATTTACATTCAGATATTGATACGGTTGAGCGCGTTAAAATTATTCACGAATTGCGTTCAGGTATTCATGATGTGTTGGTCGGGATTAACTTGTTACGTGAAGGCTTAGACATGCCGGAAGTGTCTTTGGTGGCAATTTTGGATGCCGATAAAGAAGGTTTCTTGCGCTCAGAACGTTCTTTGATCCAAACCATTGGTCGTGCTGCACGTAATTTAAAAGGTAAAGCGATTTTGTATGCTGACCGTATCACCGACTCTATGCAAAAGGCGATTGATGAAACTGACCGTCGTCGTGCTAAACAAATTGAGTTTAATTTTGAACACGGGATTACACCACGAAGCGCTGTGCGTCAGGTTGTGAAAGAAATTGACACAGGTGAAGTGCTCAGTGATGATCAGATTGAAGCCAATATTGCAGATCAGGCACAAGCCTTATCGGCGGATGAACAGCATATTTTGGCGAATCCGAAATTATTCAGTAAACATATAACTAAACTAGAAAAAGAAATGTTGAAAGCATCGAAAGAGTTGCAGTTTGAGCAAGCAGCACGTTTACGTGATGAAATTGTGCGTTTGAAAGCACAGCTGTTGCAATAAAGTCACAAACTTTTTGCAGCAAAATCATTACATAACGCTACAGTGTGTAGGATCAAAGCCCGTTATTTTTTAAAGAAATTACATTCGGGCTTGGTCCAGATCAATCGTTTAAAGGATGTTGTTATGAGTGAAAATCATCTTCCTAAAGCAAGTTGGCGTATAACAAAAATAGTCATTGGTGGGGCGATTTTAGTGGGGTTGGGGGCTGCGACTTTGGCATATGCGCAAACCAAACCCATGCCTGTGGTTGAAAAAGTCGAATTAGACCGCTATTTGGGAGTGTGGTACGAGATTGCTCGGAAGCCTATGTACTTTCAAAATAAATGTGCGCGTGATGTATCTGCGACCTATACCTTAAATGAAAATGGCAATGTGAGTGTGGATAACCGTTGTTATTCCAAAGAGGGGATTTTGCAGCAAGCTTTAGGTGAAGCCTTTGTGCAAAATCCGCCATTTAATTCGAAGTTACAAGTCAGCTTTTTACCCGAAGCCGTGCGTTGGATCCCTGTTGCACGAGGCAATTATTGGATTTTGAAACTGGATGATGACTATCAAACAGTGTTAGTCGGCGAGCCGCGCCGTAAATATATGTGGGTACTGTCACGTACACCAGAAGTAAAACCAGAAGTTATGAATGAATATTTAGAATATGCTAAAAGCTTGGGCTATGATTTGAGTGATTTAATTCGAACAGCACACACTAAAGGTAAAGCAGAATAATTTTCAAACTTAAAATAAATTTTGAAGATAGATTATCCGAACACATTCAAAGTTGTGACTTGTGTGAAAGTTATTCTAATCATGACGTATTTTATTTAACTTATCGCTATACTAAGCCCAGCGAATAGTTTGGGTGAAAAGATGTATAAAGGCGTAGCACTGTCGGTATTGGCATCCGTCACATTTGGCGTGCTTTACGGCTATACAGAATTTTTAAAACCTTTAGATAGCGAGCAGACTTTTGCTTGGCGTATGTTGTCGACATTGCCTTTTTTAACCTTGTTTATGTGGTGGTCAGGCGAACTCAAGCTTATTGCTGAATTATTCAAAAAAGTACTCCAAAATCCAATTTATCTCCTTTGGCTGTTCATCAGTTCACTGTTATGTACCTCACAGTTATGGTTATTCCTCTGGGGACCAATCAATGGGCGAGGGTTAGCGGTATCGTTAGGATATTTTTTACTGCCTTTGGTTATGGTGCTGATTGGTTGTGTCTTGCATAAAGAGAAACTTTCCCGTTGGCAACTGTTGGCTGTAATTCTTGCGGCACTGGGTGTTATCCATGAGATTTGGCGTATAGGTAGTGTCGCGTGGGAAACATGGTATGTTGCCTTGGCTTATCCTTTATATTTTTATTTACGCCGACGCTTTAAATCCGATCACTTGGGTGGTTTTTGGTGGGATTTGTTTTTAATTCTTCCAGTCGCTTTTTATCTGTTATCTGATGCAGAAGCTTTAAGGGTCATATCGCACTACCCGCATCTAATCTGGGCCATTATCGGCTTGGGTTTTTTAAGTGCACTTGGCCTAGGAAGTTATATTCTAGCGAGCCGTTTTTTACCATTTATTTTATTTGGTCTGCTTAGTTATTTAGAACCCGTATTATTGGCGACAGCATCAATTGCTTTAGGTGAGCAAGTTGCGCCAGAAGAATGGCTGACTTACATCCCAATTTGGTGTGCAGTTTTGGTCTTGGTGCTTGAAGGGTGTTTACATTTTTATAAACAACAGCGTCAGAAGCAAAACCTCGTCCGTAATATTGATAAAGTCGAAACACGCTTAAATGATCAAGATTAGTTGTTCTATTAAAGGCATTTAGGCTAGCTAAGAGTCCACAAAATGAAGGGATTCTCATGTTCTCTTTTGGTGGTTGAAAAGAAAGTCAGTTTTATTAAAATTTGGTAGGAAAAGTACAATCATCATAAAAATTACAACTATTTTGTAAATTTATAATGAATATGTAGGAAAATAGCAGCGACTGAACCAGCTTTTGATTCAAACTTGGCGCTAAATCCTTTACAATCGTTGGGTTTTAAAATTTATGCTTAGATTAAATTAATTAGAGGACGTATCTGTGAGCAAAGAGACTATCATCGCCCTACACGCAGAACACCAAGGTCGCTGGAAAAACCGTGAAGAAATCGCGGAACAAATGATCGCTTTGATCGGTCAGCTTTACCGTGAAAAAAATATTGTGGTTTCAGTGTTTGGACGTTCTTTAGTTAACCGTTCAGTTATGCAAATTTTAAAAGCACACCGTTTCACTCGTATGATGGACGTTGAGCTTTCAGTTGTACACACGTTCCCAATTCTTCAAGCGTTGGCTAAAATTGAAAATATCGGTACTGCTGAAATTGATCTAGGCAAATTAGCTGTTGCATTTAAAGAGCAAGGTGGCGATGTTGATGCATTTGTTTCAGCAGCTGTTAAATCTGTAGAAGGTCGTGCGACTTCAGTAGAAGGTCGTGACGTTGTCCTTTACGGTTTTGGTCGTATCGGTCGTATCCTTGCACGTTTAATGATTGGTCAGTCTGGTCTTGGCCGTGGCTTAAACCTAAAAGCGATTGTAGTTCGTAAGTCATCTGACGGTGATTTAGAGAAACGCGCGTCTTTATTGCGTCGTGACTCAATTCATGGTCCATTCTCTGGCACTATTTCTGTAGATGAAGAAAACGAAGCAATTATTGCTAACGGTCAATTCATCAAAGTTATTTATGCGTCTAATCCAACTGAAGTTGATTATACTGCTTATGGTATTACCAATGCGTTAGTGATTGACAACACGGGTAAATGGCGTGATGCAGAAGGTCTTGCACAACACCTTAAATGCCCAGGTGCTGCACGCGTAATTTTAACTGCACCTGGTAAAGGTGAGATGAAAAACGTGGTGTTTGGTGTAAACCAAGCAGACATTCTGGATGAAGACCAAATCATCTCAGCTGCAAGCTGTACAACCAATGCAATCACACCAACATTGAAAGTATTGCATGACAAATACACAGTGTTAAATGGTCACGTTGAAACAGTTCACTCGTTCACAAATGACCAGAACCTTATCGACAACTACCACAAAGCGGATCGTCGTGGTCGTGCTGCAACATTGAACATGGTAATTACTGAAACTGGTGCAGCAAAAGCAGTTGCGAAAGCACTTCCAGCACTTCAAGGTAAATTGACAGGTAACTCTGTACGTGTTCCAACACCAAACGTTTCACTTGCGATTTTGAACTTAACTTTAGATAAAGAAGTGGATCGTGAAGAAGTAAACGAATACATCCGTCAAATCTCAATCAGTTCAAACCTTCAAGGTCAAATTGGTTACACCAACTCGACGGAAGTTGTATCTTCTGACTTCATTGGTTCACGTACTGCGGGTGTGTTTGATGCACAGGCAACGATTACTTCAGGCAACCGTTTAACTGCATACGTATGGTATGACAATGAAGTGGGTTATAGCTGCCAAGTATTACGTATTGCTGAACAAATGGGCGGCGTAAGCTATCCAAAAGTTCCTGCTGAAACAAATGCATAATTTGTTCGGTTAAGAAAAAAAGAGCTTCAGAAATGAAGCTCTTTTTTTTGTATCAAAACTCCCGACATTCTTTTTTGAATTGACCAAAATAATAAGATGCATTCATATTAGGTCAATGCCATAATTCCGACAAAATTAGTAGTATTAAGCCAAACGCGCTATGTTAGTGTCGCTTTTTCATCTCAAAATAAATGTGATCATTACTCGATTGGAATTAAAGACAGTAATGGTCGATAGAACGACTCAAATGAATTGAGTCTATTAAAAACGAACTTAAAGGATTAAGTCATTGCAAATAAAAAAAGTGCTTGCTGGTTTGGCATTTTTGAGTCTAGCAACCCTCAGCGGTGTCTTACTTGCAATTTGGATCTTTCAACATTTCAGTATTTATATTCCTCTGAATAATCAAGCTGTGAATATTGACTTGCAAGAGCCATTACAGGCCAAAGTTAAAATACATGATGCCTTAGATGTGGATGTCTCTGGGCGAATTCGCGCTGAAATTCCAATTCAAGAACAGCTTGAGATTCCACTGGCGCAGACACTTACTCCACGCGTGTATTTTGATAATCAAGTGCCAATTAAAACCATGATTCCTGTGCGAGAAGCTCTGAAAGTGCAGCAAAATTTACCCATCGATACGCGTGTAAATGTGATGATCATGGGGAAAAATATTAGTCTGCCGTTAAAAGGTTCAATCCCGATCAATCTTGATGTGCCGATTCAGATTGATGTGCCATTAGAACAAAATGTACATCTGAAATTTGATGCCCCAGTGCGAACGGTATTGAAAGAAAATCTGCATATTCCTTTAAATGCAACGTTGAAGACCGAAATACCAGTGCAAGGGCAATTAAATGTACCCATTAAGACAGCCCTAAATGCCACCGTAGATGTGAAAAATACCTTGCCCGTAAAAATTCAGAATGGACAACTCAAAGTCCCTTTAAATACTGTAAAACTTTCGTCTCCACAGTACGAACAACCACAGTTGGTTCGAGCTGAATAGGAGGGATAAGCAGGTGTTTTTTTCTTATCGCTTTTGGTGTTTGAGCTTTATTGGGTTGGTCGCTACGATAGCACTTTTATTTTGGTTGTATTTGAATGTGATTGCATCGATGCAAATTTCAGCACACCGCTCCGAAATTATATTACCAGCATCTTTGCCGACTCAAATTCATGTGGGTAATTATTTGGATATTCATTCTAAAGGGCGGTTGGGTACACAAATTGATATTGATCGGCGATTGGAGTTGCCGTTAAAAGGAAAATATCTTGCCGCTTTACAGTTTGAAGTCGAAACGCCAATTACTGTGAATATTGACTATCAAACCATGATCCGTATTGATCAGTTGATGCCTGTGGAAACGACTACAGATTTAATTTATCAAAATCGTTTGTTGCCTCAATTCCCTCTGAAATTGAATATTCCAGTTAAATTGGACGTACCTTTCCATTTAAAGCGAGAGTATACCATTCCTGTGAAGATTCAATTTGATGGTCCCGTGTATTTTGAATTTAATGAACCTGTTGGTTTACACGTCGTTCATCATTTTGCACCACAACTCAACTTGAATGATCCAATGAAGATGGAACGCATCGCAAGTTTTAATGCCACCATGTACAACGCTGTACGAAAAACCTCAGCCAATTTAGAACTGAATATGCATTTGCCTGTACGGAATATTCATCCTTGAGTAAAGAATGCAGCGCTTCCTTGATGGTTAAAGATTAATCTGGTAGCTTACCTATTGAAAGTACGTATAAGAAAAGTAAGCTGATTAAAGTAAGGGGAATACATGAGTACCTATGCAACCAGTAATCTATTGGGGCAAGTTCTTTCAACTGCTTGCCCATCACGCGAAATACTTGAGCATCTTTCCAGTAAATGGTCGTTGTTGGTGTTACATTGTTTAAGTGAAGGTGTACACCGCTTTAGTGAATTAAAAATAAAAATTGAGGGGATTAGCGAAAAGATGCTGTCGCAAACCCTGAAAACATTAGAGCAGGATGGTTTTATTCTACGGACAGTTTATCCGATTGTGCCACCGAAGGTTGAATATCAATTGACAATTTTAGGCTCGCAGGCTGCGGAAAAAGTGAATGAGTTAATTTTCTGGATAGAGCGAAATTTATCTGAAATCTTAGAGCAGAAACCTAAAGTAAATATTTAGATAAATGATGTACTTGGTCGTTTAACTTTAGGCATTAAGCCGCATTGAGATTAATCTCTTTCTTAAGAATCTTAATTAAATTAAAGTTTAATGTTTCAAGTATGCTTAAGTTCATTGTGTATAAATTAATGTAAAACAAGTATAAAAATAACTAGACCTATAAAAATAATGCGTGAAATTCATATTTAGTTGAATAATACTATTCGAGAAATTCTTTAAAATGTGGCAGAATAAGCGGTTTTAAAGATTTTAGAGGATTGGCAGTATGCGCTTTGTTGATGAAGCAGTCATTACCGTAGAGGCTGGCGACGGTGGCAATGGCGTAGCCAGTTTTCGCCGTGAAAAATTTGTACCTTTTGGTGGGCCAGATGGTGGAGATGGTGGTCGTGGTGGCAGCATTTATATTCAAGCTGACGACGACACGAGCACACTGGTAGATTATCGTTATACCCGTAAATTCCGTGCAGAACGGGGTAAAAATGGTTCAGGCGCAAACTGTGCTGGGCGTGGCGGACAAGATGTCATTCTCAAAGTTCCAGTTGGTACAACCATTGTAGATACTGACTCTGGCGATATTATTGGCGATTTGGTTGAAGATGGTCAGAAAATTCTAGTGGCTTCTGGTGGTGATGGGGGGTTAGGAAATACACACTTTAAATCATCGACCAACCGTACGCCGCGTAAATGTACGCATGGTTTTAAAGGTGAATTCCGCGAAATTCGTTTAGAGTTGAAAGTATTGGCAGACGTTGGTCTATTGGGTATGCCAAATGCGGGTAAATCAACCTTTATTCGTGCAGTTTCAGCAGCAAAACCAAAAGTTGCAGATTATCCATTTACTACGATGGTACCAAACTTAGGTGTTGTCGATGCAGATCGTCACCGTTCATTTGTCATGGCGGATATTCCTGGACTAATCGAAGGTGCTTCGGAAGGTGCAGGTCTTGGTATTCGTTTCTTAAAGCATCTGGCACGTACACGTATCTTATTGCATATTGTAGATGTACAGCCTATTGATGGTTCGGATCCTGCATATAATGCTAAGGCGATCATCAAAGAATTAAAGAAATTTTCTCCAACCTTGGCGAAACTTCCAGTGGTTTTGGTACTTAATAAGTTAGATCAACTTGCACCAGACACCAGTGAAGAATGGTGTAATCACATTCTTGAAGAATTAGAATGGAAAGGTCCAGTATTTAAAACTTCTGGTTTACTCGCAGAAGGGACAAAGCCAGTAGTTTATTACCTCATGGATCAAATTGAACAACAACGTGAACGTGAAGTTGAAGATCCTGAGTACGCAGCAGAAGTGAAAGCATTCCGTGAGCAGCTAGAAGCTGAAACACGTGAACAAACCATTGCCGCTAAAGAAGCTTATCGTGAAATGCGTCGTCAACAGCGTCTTGCTGGTCTATTGGGCGATGATGATGAAGACGATGATGATGGCGACGATGGCGATATGGAAGTGTTTTACGTTCGTTAATTTCCAAGCGAACAACATGTAACTGAGGACAAGATGATAGAAGTGGTAGATGGGCAACGTCAGCTCAAGGCTTTAAAACGTATCGTTGTTAAAATCGGATCATCTTTACTCACAGCAAATGGGCAAGGCTTAGATTTAGATGCAATTTCGCATTGGGCGAAACAAATTGCAGATTTACACCAAGCTGGACATGAAATTATTCTTGTCTCCTCAGGCGCTGTGGCTGAAGGTATGGTTCGAATGAAGCTAGAGAATCGACCCACCGATCTACCCAGTCTTCAGGCATGTGCTGCGATTGGTCAAATGGGTTTAATCCATACATGGTCAAGTGTACTCGAACAGCACAGTATTCAAACAGCGCAAGTGCTTTTAACCCACGATGACCTTGCGGATCGTCGTCGTTATTTAAACTCTTGTGATGCTTTGCAAAATTTAATCGATTGGCGTGTGATTCCAGTCATCAATGAGAATGACACAGTTTCAACTGATGAAATTCGTTTTGGTGATAACGATACGCTTGCTGCAATGGTTGCAGGCCAAGTCCATGCAGATTTGTTGATTATCTTAACAGATCAGCAAGGCATGTTTGATTCTGACCCACGCTCAAACCCAAATGCGAAACTGTTCCATACCGTACGGGCTTTAGATGAAAGCTTGTTTGATATGGCAGGTGGTGGTGGTAAGTTTGGTCGTGGTGGTATGCTCACCAAAGTTCGTGCTGCACGACTAGCAGCAAAGTCGGGTTGTCCAACCCTGATTGCGAGTGGTGAAAGTGATCAAGTACTTGCCCGTTTAATGGCAGGTGAAATGCTTGGCACTTTGTTTATCACGGACAATGACCGTATTACCGCGCATCAGCAATGGTTGGCAGCACATTTGCAAACTGCGGGACGTCTAATTTTAGATGATGGTGCAGTTAAAGCCATTAAAGATAATCATCGTAGTTTATTACCTGTCGGTGTGAAAGCGGTTGAAGGGCATTTTGACCGTGGCGATGTTGTAGAGTGTGTTGACCCTTCTGGTTATCGTGTCGCGGTTGGGCGTGTTAATTTCAGTTCGCGTTCGGCAGAATTGGTTAAAGGTTTGTCTTCAGACAAGGTTTATCAAGTTCTGGGTGAAGCTCGTTCGCTTGAGATGATTCATCGCGATCATATGGCAATTTACTAAAAAATTTAAAAAAATCCCGCTCTAAAGCGGGATTTTTTATTTTAAGACCAAATTATTTAATATAGCCTTTTTGAATCAGTGGTCTAAATACATAGAAATGAAGCGTCAGTACCCATTCCATAAGTTTTTCTTTATAGTGATTCCAGAGCGTTAAACCAGACAAATTCAGCGCAAAAGCCAGTACAAAGGCACCGAGCATATCTAAAGGGAAATGAACACCTACATAAATGCGTGACCATGCAACTAACCAAGCCAGCATAATTAAGAAAATACCAAGTTTACGGTAAGTTGAAAAGAAATAAGAAAAAGCAATACTGCTAAAAATGAGCATATGATCGCTAGGAAAAGAGCCATTCGGTGAGTGATAAATCAAGGTACGTCCAACATCCATCACAAAAGGGCGTGGGTGATAGTAGATGTGTGAAATACATTGACTGATGAAAAGCGCAATACTGGTAAAAATAAAAGCTTTAAGAATCTGTTTCTTTATTTGATAGTCACCACGTAACCAAAACCAAGCAAAAAGTGCAATCATGCAATATAACAGGTCATTCGCAATAAAAATCGCAAAATTAATCTTCAAGTTGCTAGCATCTGGAGATGCATTGATGAATGAAAAGAGCGAGAGATTGAGTTCAGAAAGAGACATGAAAGCGGATTATGTATGCAAAGTGCGTAAAGTGTAATAATTCTGTCATCCTGTTGAAATAAAAAAAGACTACAGATTTGTAGTCTTTTTTTATTTCAAGAAACTTACGTCGTTTACGTATTATTCAGCTTAGAAGTCAAATGAGGTTTGTAGGTAGAAAGTACGTGGTTGCCCAACATATTTACCGCCAGTCGAATCGGTAGAACGTGTGAAATATTGTTTATCGAACACATTTTTAATACCGCCAGCAATTTTTAAACCGTAGTATTGCTCACCAAAGTCATAGGCTGTACGTACTGCAAAAATTGAGTAACCTGGAATATCCCCGTACTTACCATCCGAAGATTCTATAATTTGATAAATACCAGACTCTTGGTTTCCTGGAGAATGTTGCTTCGATTGTGCAAACATATCGGCATTGACAGTCCATTGATTCACTTTATAGCCTAAACCCACATTGGCTGTATGACGTGAATAAAATGGAAGATCTTTATCTTTAAAGTTACCTGCTTCAGCAACAGCCTTCGTGAAGGTGTAATTGCTATATATTTTGAGTCCCTCTAAGGCATCTGCGAGGTAAGCAAAGTCATAAGCCAGACCAAGTTCAACACCTTTATGGCTGGTTGCACCTAAATCGGTCCAATAGCCATTTTGAAGGGCGTCACGTTCTAGAATTAATTCTTTATTAAAGTCTAAATAGAATGCAGTTAATTCTGCATTCAAACCATTACCTAAATATTTTGTACCAATCTCATAGTTATTGGATTTCTCAGGTGAAAGACCATCTAAAGTAGAAATTGCTATACCTGTTTTTGAGTTTGTGGTTGCTAACTGATTGTATTGTTGAGGACCAAAAGATACGCCCGCATTTGCAAATATATTCCAGTTATCAGTGGCTTTATACATAATTGCCAGACTTGGTAACCATTCATCAGATTGAATGGATGGATTTACGGTATTCAGTAAGTTACCAGATTTATAGGCGCTAAAATTATTGTGCGTATCAATAGACTCAAAGCGGACACCAGGGGTAATTACCCAATTGCCTAAATCGAATCGGTTATCAATGTAGAAGGCATGTGCTTTAGTGCCACCTTTACTCGATGTGCGTGCGAGGAATTTCCCTGGTTGAGCATCAATAGCATAATCTGTACGCCCCGCAAACTCAGTACTATCTTCATCCATATAACGATAGCCGATAGTAACTTCACTCTGTGTATTACCAATTGAGTAAGCACGAGAAAAACGAGGTTCAATTGCAAATACAGAATAATCTCGAGGAGCATTGTCTAAACGTTTGAACGGAGTACCATCCTGACGTTGTTGATTTGTTCCTAAATTACTCGTACGGAATGAATCAATATAATAGGTTAATAATTCAAAATTATTTCGTTCATCTTGATGGGTATAACGCAAAGACACATCTGAACGACGACCTGCAAAATAGCTTTGTGATTGGTTGGATTGATATGGGTTTTCTGCATATTGTTTTGCAGTTAAACCTTCAGGCATTTCTCCACGACCTTCGTAATGATGTAAATTTAGCGCCACAGCATCAGCATCTGTAATTTGGTACGCTGTTTTTAACATGACATCATCAATGTCTATTTGATTGTTAGCTTCACGGTAAGCATTGCCTTTGGTCCCTGAATAAAGCAAAGCAAGCCCTAAACCATTATCGAGAGTACCACCCATAAATAAACTTGGGCTAAGTTTGGTTTGATCTGTGCCAGAAGTATATTCAGTGGTTAAGCTCACATTACCTGCAAAATCTTTCGGGATTGCACGAGTCGTGAAGTTAATAATTCCTCCTACGTTTTGTGGCCCAAAGCGTACTGAACCTGCACCACGAACCACGTCTACAGATTCAATATTACCCAATGAAACTGGGGCGAGTGAAAGTTGAGGTTGACCATAAGGTGCAAATGACAAAGGTACGCCATCGAGTAATACTGTTGAACGTGGAGATAAACGTGAAGTTAAACCACGTACGCCAATATTCAAAGAAACGTCACTACCACCAGTACCATTATTCTCTTGGACTTGTACACCTGGAACTTGTTTAAGAGCATCTTTAATGGATGTTGCAGCCACCTCATCTAAACGCTTACGGTCGATAATCGTGCGGGCACCCGCATGCTTTTGGACTTTTTCGGCATTGGCATTTTCTAACCAGTTGCCTTCAGCTTGAAGAGTAATGGTTTGTAATGTGTTGACAGAATTGTTCTCTGAATCTGTTGCGAAAGCCGTTTGGGTCGCAAGGCATGTGAGGGCAAGCTGAATCGCTCGGGTTAAAGGCGACACTTGAGTTGGCTTAAGAATACCAGACTGAATCAAATGGTTTGACATATTGAACACAGAGATTGCAAATTTGACGATATAATATCGAGACTCTCGCAATTATTGAATAATAATAGTTATCATTAATTACTATTATTTTCCAAATTTATGATTAGATTTCGATCTTGAATATGATCTAAAACAACAAAAAATAAAAAACCGTGTCTGTGACACGGTTTTTAAGTTAAATCTACAATTATTTAAATTGTACAGTACCGTTTGCATTCACCGTAATTTTAGATTCACCTGCTGCAACTTCAGGCATTGATGCTGCTTCTGCATCGGCAAATTTTGCCATACTGCTACGCATCATAATGGGTTGAGGGTAGTTGTTGCTGGTATTTAAATTTAAATTGACTAAATTATAGCCTGACTTATTCCATGACTGACTTAATAACTGCGCGCGCTGTTGGAAGTTTTTAGAGGCTTCAACCATAAGTTCATTTTCAACTTTTTTACGTTGAGCATCTGAAACAGTAAAGTTGATTGATTGAGTTTGGAAGTTTTGCTGTAACTCATTCACTAACTGACTCGCCGCTTTAAAGTCGGTACTTTCAATTTGAATTTCAGCACGACCACGCCATTCTTTTAATTTGCGACTATCGTTGTCATAAATTGGATAAGTCGTTTGAGACCCTGTTTCGACTTTTACATTTGGGTACTTACGCGAAGTCGCAATCGCGTGATTCATAAGTTGAGTGATTTGGCTTGCCAATTCAGCAGGCTGTTTATTGCTCTTTTCAATATAGAGTACAGCGTGCATTTCGTCATTTGAAACTTGACGTGATGCTTCTGCTTGTACGTTTACTAAATTGTAATTCAAAGCTTCTGTTTGCTGCGCAAAAGCAGTGCTGCTGAATAAACCACCGAGGAGGAGGGAATAAACTACAAAATGGCGCATAAGAAGTAACCTTTATTTGAATTTTTCAAACTTATTTGATTAAGGTAATGGTATAGGCAGTTCATGGGGAACTTTTGCAGGAATTGTGGTGAGTTTGTAAATTTTTGCATGAAAGCCAAGCTAAAAATATTTAAATTAAATAGTCTTAAATCAAGGGTTTAATTTTATAAAAAACGATAAATAAAATGATCAGGAAATGAAATTTCTAAAAAGTAAAAAAAATCGTATTTTCTTTCACTTGTCACAATGTAAGATGATAATGAAAGGGCTGGTTAGGTGTACAGTTTATTTCAAAAAATTAGGGCGTATATTTGCTAAAAGTTGTTTATTTTCCTGAAAAATTCGGTATCATGCCGCTCCTAGTTATTTAATTAAATACTGTCTAACTAGATTCTATAAAGCACCGAGTCAAAGGACCGCAAGTCACCAGACTTATTTCTTTCAACCCATATCAGAGATGGTAATTCGATATGAGCGTTTCTTCTGTAAACCCTGCCACTAATTCTACTAACGAATACTATTTGACTCGCCAAAGTCAGATGGAATCCAATGTTCGTAGCTATCCACGTAAATTACCGTTAGCGATAGCAAAAGCATTAGGTTGCTGGGTTACCGATGTTGAAGGTACAGAGTACCTTGATTGTTTAGCTGGGGCAGGAACATTGGCATTAGGCCATAATCATCCTGCGGTCGTTCAAAGTATTCAAGATACACTGACAAGTGGCATTCCATTACATACTTTAGATTTAACTACACCGTTGAAAGATGCTTTCACGGAAGCGTTGCTTTCGTATCTTCCGGGCGGTAAAGAAGAGTACTGTTTACAGTTCTGTGGTCCATCTGGTGCAGATGCGACTGAAGCAGCGATTAAACTTGCGAAGACTTATACAGGTCGTAGCTCAGTAATCAGTTTCTCTGGTGGTTATCATGGTATGACCCATGGTTCTTTGGCAATGACAGGTAACTTGTCTGCTAAAAATGCTGTGAATGGTTTAATGCCAGGCGTACAGTTTATGCCATATCCGCATGAATACCGTTGCCCACTGGGTTTAGGTGGTGAAGCGGGTGTTGATGCGTTAACCTATTTCTTCGAAAACTTCATTGAAGATGTAGAAAGCGGTGTCACTAAGCCAGCAGCAGTTATTCTTGAAGCGATTCAAGGTGAAGGCGGTGTTGTGACAGCGCCAACCAAATGGTTGAAAAAAATCCGTGAAGTGACTGAAAAGCACAACATTGTATTAATTCTTGACGAAGTTCAAGCGGGCTTTGCTCGTTCAGGTAAAATGTTTGCCTATGAACATGCAGGCATTGAGCCAGATGTAGTTGTAATGTCAAAAGCTGTTGGTGGTGGTTTACCACTTGCAGTACTAGGTATTAAACGTAAGTTTGATGCATGGCAACCAGCGGGTCACACGGGTACTTTCCGTGGTAACCAGTTGGCAATGGGTACTGGCTTGGTCGTATTAAAAACGATTACTGAGCAGAACTTAGCGCAAAATGCACAAGAGCGTGGCGATTTCTTACAAGCTGAATTGAAAAAATTAGCGCAAGAATTCCCATGCATTGGTAACGTTCGTGGTCGTGGCTTAATGATCGGTATCGAAATCGTTGATGAGCGTAAACCAGCTGACCATATGGGTTCTTTACCAGCAGACGGTCAATTGGCAGCAGCAATTCAAGCGGCATGTTTTGATAACAAACTTTTGTTAGAAAAAGGTGGTCGTAACGGTACTGTGATTCGTTTACTTTGCCCATTAATCATTACGCAAGAAGAATGTGTAGAGGTAATTGCTCGCTTTAAGAAAGCAATTGCTGAAGCGCTTGTTGCAGTGCGAGGCGCTCAATAATGGTTGATTTTGCAGAACACCGTAAAGCGTTACTCTGCAATGATGCCCAATCCATTGCTGACTATGAGTCAGCAATGGAGCAAGCTACCAAAGCGGTAGCGGCATGGTTGCAAAATGACAAAATGTATACAGGCGGTAGCATCAAAGAATTACGTGATGCGATTGCTTTTAATCCAACTAAAGAAGGTTTAGGTGTACAAAAGTCATTGGATCGTATGGTTGAGCTTTTCTTAAATAAAAGCTTAAAAGTACATCACCCTCATTCTTTAGCACATTTGCATTGCCCAACCATGGTTGCAAGCCAAATTGCTGAAGTTTTGATTAATGCAACCAACCAATCTATGGACTCATGGGATCAAAGCCCAGCGGGTTCTTTGATGGAAGTTCAATTGATTGATTGGCTTCGTCAAAAAGTCGGTTATGGTGCAGGTCAAGCAGGTGTATTCACTTCTGGTGGTACACAGTCTAACTTGATGGGTGTACTCCTTGCGCGTGATGCTTGCATCTCGAAAAACTGGAAAGACGAAAACGGTAATCCGTGGTCTGTACAGCGCGATGGTATTCCAGCAGAAGCCATGAAAAACGTTAAAGTCATTTGTTCTGAAAATGCACATTTCTCTGTGCAAAAGAACATGGCGATGATGGGTATGGGCTTCCAATCAGTGGTCACTGTTCCTGTTAATGAAAATGCTCAAATGGATGTAGATGCTCTCGAAAAAACCATGGAGCATTTACAGTCAGAAGGCAAAATCGTGGCGTGTGTAGTTGCAACTGCGGGCACAACCGATGCGGGCGCAATTGACCCATTGAAGAAAATTCGTGAAATCACTAACAAGTTTGGCGCGTGGATGCATATCGATGCGGCATGGGGTGGTGCACTAATTTTATCGAATGATTATCGTTCGATGTTGGATGGGATTGAGTTATCTGACTCGATTACGCTTGATTTCCATAAGCACTATTTCCAAACCATTTCTTGTGGTGCATTCTTGCTTAAAGATGAAGCGAACTATCGTTTCATGCACTACGAAGCTGAATATTTGAACTCAGCCTATGATGAAGAACATGGTGTTCCTAACCTAGTATCGAAATCTTTACAAACAACTCGTCGTTTTGATGCGTTGAAATTGTGGATGACTGTAGAAGCTTTAGGTGAAGAGCTTTATGGTTCTATGATCGATCACGGTGTTAAATTGACACGTGATGTTGCCGATTATATTAAAGCAACTGACGGTCTTGAGCTTTTGGTTGAGCCACAATTTGCCTCTGTTTTATTCCGTGTTGTACCAGCAGGCTACCCAGTAGAATTGTTGGATACATTGAATCAAAACGTTGCAGATGAATTGTTTGCGCGTGGTGAAGCGAATATTGGTGTAACTAAAGTAGGTCAAGTGCAATCATTGAAAATGACGACACTGAGCCCTGTTGCAACATTAGAAAACGTACAGAACTTGCTGTCTCTTGTTCTTGCAGAAGCAGATCGAATTAAAGGTCCTATTCAAGCAGGCACATATACACCAGCGATTGACTAATCGTCATGTTGTTCAAAAAGCCTGGAAAATTCCAGGCTTTTTTATTTGTTATATAGGAAAAATGTTTAAGCTAAATGCACAGGATGATAGTTGTGACTTTTCGATTTAAGTAAAAAGTGATTCTGTTCCTTGATTTTTTTCAAAACAATGTAAGACTTAATGTGCCCAATAAAAGAATAGGTTAATAAGCGTTCTGTCACAAAATGGGAAAGTTGCTCTAAGTTTTCAGCGACAACTTTCAGAATAAAATCTGCATCGCCACTGATCGAAAAAGCATCCTGAATATTGTCTTCCGCTTCGATGAGTTCTTGAAAGGCTTGTTGAGAAGATGCTTCATGTGTTCTTAAGTTAATATGAATCATGGCAGTCACTTCCATGCCTAAAGCCTGCTGCTGTATGCGGGCGGTATAGCCCAAAATAATGCCTTTTTGCTCCAGTAGTTGTCGTCTTCTCGAACACTGTGATGCAGATAAACCAATTAGATCGCCAATTTCCTGATTGGTGAGCCGTCCATTTTTTTGTAGTGCTTGAATGATTTGCCAGTCGAACTTATCCATGCATAAAATCCTTTTGTGATACACAAATCTTGTATTTTTATTAAAATTCCGTTTCATTATGCACGAAATTTACGGCGTAGATGAAATATTATTTTTCTATGGAATAAAAAATGGTCTCAAAGGATATCGAGCAATGTTCATAGAAATTGGTGAATTTTTAAATCTTCGTTTAAAACAAATGGGTATACAGCATCTTTTTGGTGTACCTGGTGATTTCAATCTTTCTTATTTAGAACAAGTTGAAGCAGATGCTCAGCTAGAATTTATTGGCAACTGTAATGAGTTAAATGCGGCTTATGCAGCAGATGGCTATGCACGAATTAACGGTTTTGCAGCGTTGGCAACTACGTATGGCGTTGGTGATCTAAGTGCAATTAACGGCATTGCAGGAGCCTATGCGGAAAATGTACCGATGGTACATATTTCAGGTATTCCTCCTTTGCATGTGGTTCAAAAAGGCATTCTAGTTCACCATACATTGGTCGATGGTAACTATGACAATATTATGAACTGTATGAAGGAGTTCACTGTCGCACAGACACGTTTAACACCTGCCAATGCAGCTTATGAAATTGATCGTGTTTTACGTCAGTGTTTTCTGGAGCGTCGTCCAGTACATATTCAGCTAGCATCGGACATTACCCATGTAAAAATCGAAGTGGATGCGCGTCCACTCGATCTCAGTTATCCATCGGTTGAACCTGATTTACTAAGTAGCGTAGTCGATCAACTGTGTGGCATTTTGGCAAAAGCAAAAAGCCCAGCATTGTTGATTGACAATGAAGCTGCCGTTTTTGGGGTGACCTCTTTATTACATGATTTATCTAACAAGTGCTCGATTCCATTTGCTGGTATGAATACAGCAAAAAACATCATGGATGAGGGCTCACCGCGTTATATCGGAACTTATGTGGGTGGGGCGAGTCAACCGCATGTTAAAAATGTGATTGAACAGTCGGACTGTTTAATTGGGGTTGGTGTTCGCTTTACTGATGTAGGCTCAGCAGTATTTACGCATCAAATTGCGACTGAAAATTATATTGAAATTAAGCCTTATGGCTTGAATATTTTTGGTCAGGACATACCGGGTATTGAAATTGGCCAATTGTTAGTTGAATTAAATAAAAAAGTAGCACCGCGTAAAACACCACACCATATTGTGACTCAGTCCCCTACACAAAAAAGACCTGAAGTTAATGAGCAGCAGAAACTCAGTCAAGAACTACTGTGGAATGCTATCGCAGGTTTCTTTAAGGATGATGATGTCATTATTGGAGAGGTTGGAACTTCAAACTCTGCACTATCGGGTTTAAAGCTACCCGCCACTGCAAAATATATTTCTCAGCCACTTTGGGGTTCAATCGGTTATACCTTGCCCGCTTTACTTGGAAGCCTGTTAGCTGCGCCTGAGCGTCGACAAATTCTGTTTATTGGAGACGGTTCATTTCAATTAACTGTACAAGAACTCTCGACCATTATTCGTCATGGTCTCAAGCCAATAATTTTCTTGTTGAACAATGGTGGCTATACCATCGAGCGTTTAATTATGGGTGAAAATGCGGCGTATAACGATATTCAAAACTGGAACTATGCACAAATTCCAGCAGTGTTTAATGGAAGTAAGGCTTATCAATCACATGTGGTTGAAACAATTGGGCAACTGCAACAGGTTTTGGATAACGTGCAGCAACAGGATGGACTGACTTTTGTGGAATTAAAACTCCCTGCCATGGATGCTCCTTTAAGTTTGAAAAAATTTGCCAACGTGATTGCACGATTTGACTATGGTGATCGTGGCTATGAAATTTTAACTCAGCGTTCAAATACGCTGGAATGTAAAAATGTAAGCTCGTTCTAAGCTGGAGACCGCAGCGTCTTTTTAAAAAATGGAATTAAATTAAAGCATATTAAGTCCGAAGATCAATTATAGGTCTTCGGTCTAGTGCTGAATAAAGGTGTACAGGACGTTACACTTACAACGGAGAAAATGTATGGATGAAAATAATCAGCATGCTTTGAAACAAGGCTTGTCGAATCGGCATATTCAATTGATTGCCTTAGGTGGCGCAATAGGTACAGGGCTATTTTTAGGACTTTCACAAACCATTAAACTGGCAGGGCCTTCTATTTTGTTGGGCTATGCTATAGCAGGGATTATTGCATTTTTAATTATGCGTCAGTTGGGTGAGATGGTGGTCGAAGAACCCGTCAGTGGCTCATTTAGTCATTTCGCCAACAAGTATTGGGGCAAAATGGCTGGATTTATGTCTGGTTGGAATTATTGGGTGTTGTATGTGCTAGTCAGCATGGCTGAATTAAGTGCAATCGGTACATTTGTTCAGTTTTGGTGGCCTGAAATTCCAACGTGGCTCACCGCTTTATTTTTCTTCATTTTAATGAATGGCATTAACTTGGTGAATGTCCGCTTTTTTGGCGAATCAGAATTTATATTTTCTTTTATTAAGATTATTGCGATTTTGAGCATGATTGGCTTTGGGGCTTATTTACTGTTCTTGGGTTCAGCAGGGCCACAGGCTGGTATTGCAAATTTATGGCAGCATGGTGGATTTTTCCCACATGGTATGCATGGTTTTGTCATGGCATTGGCAGTCATTATGTTTGCTTTTGGTGGTTTAGAGTTGATTGGGATTGCCGCAGCAGAAACTAAGCAGCCAGAAACGACTATTCCTAAAGCAGTTAATCAAATTGTCTACCGAATTTTGATTTTCTATATTGGTGCAATTGGTATTTTGCTGTGCCTTTATCCTTGGAATATGGTGGCAGAAGGTGGTAGTCCATTCGTTTTAATTTTCCAGTCACTCAACAGTAACGGTGTTGCTAATGTTCTAAACTTTGTTGTGTTAATTGCTGCAATTTCTGTTTATAACAGTTGTATTTACTGTAATACTCGTATGTTGCATGGCTTAGCAGAGCAGGGGAATGCACCTGCAATATTGAAAAAAATTAACAGTCGCGGTATTCCAGTACCTGCTGCAATTGTATCGGCATCAATCACAGCAGTTTGTGTCTTGGTGAATTATTTGATTCCTGGACAAGCTTTTCAGCTCTTTATGATGTTGGTGGTTGCCGCATTGGTGATTAACTGGTTGATGATTTCAGTAACACATTTGAAATTTAGTAAAGCCATGAAACTGCAAGGACGTCAGACCAAGTTTCAAAGTATTTTAAGTCCATGGACCAACTATTTGACCATTGCATTTGTTTGTATGATTCTGATTATTATGGCGCTTACACCAGATATGCGTTTAGCTGTGATTTTAGGTCCCATCTGGATGGCAGCTTTAGCGATCACATATGTGCTCAAATATCGTAAAAAAATGTTGGTAATGCCAGAAGCACAGTCCAATTAAAGTTTTTAAAGGTTATACATTTAGGGTTACCCGACTAACGTGGGGTAGCCCTTTTTGTATTTAAGAATGACTGAGTAGAGTAAGTGTAGGTATTCGAGATAGGTAAAAAATTCTTAGATTCTTAAATTCATGCTTTAAACCTGTTTAATTAGGTAGGAAAGGCTGAATTGGGTAAGAGGGTATTAAGATAATGGACACACTTTAAAGCATGTAAAAATGACATCAAGATGAATTGTTACACTTTACAGCTAGAAATGAAAACATAAAAATAAGAATATAATTTATGTTACATATTGAATCTAAAAGAATTTTAAATAAATCATCATTCAAGCTCCAAATATCATAAAAGCGTCATATTGCTGTAACTTATTTGTCATATTTTAAAATCAAAATGCATATATCGAAAAAAGTACAAAACTGAATAAAAAAGTGACGTACTTCAAATTGCACACATTAAGAGAGATGAGTATGCGCTTAAACCACATCGCACTTGCATTGGCAGTAACAGGGGCAGCTGTAGCAACAACTGCAAATGCAGCACGTGACACAATTCAAATCGCTGGTTCTTCAACAGTATTGCCATATGCAAGTATTGTAGCTGAAGAATTTGGTAATACATTTCCGCAATATAAAACTCCAGTTGTGGGTTCTGGTGGTACTTCAGGCGGTTTAAAACAGTTCTGTGCAGGTGTAGGTGACAATACGATTGATGTGGCAAATGCATCACGTAAAATTAAAGATACAGAATTAGCTGCTTGTAAAAAAGCAGGCGTAAACAAAATTCACGAAATCAAAATTGGTTATGACGGTATTGTTTTTGCGTCAAACTCACACAAAGCAGCATACAAGTTAAAGCCTTACCATGTATTTGCAGCTTTAGCTGAAAAATTACCATCAAATGGTAAGTTAGTTCCAAACCCATATACACGTTGGAACCAAATTGACAAAACACTTCCAAACGAACCAATTACTCTTGTAATTCCTGCTACAAACCACGGTACACGTGAAGTGTTCCAAGAGAAAATGGTTGAAGCTGGTTGTGAATCTTACGATTACTTCAAGAAGTTAGATAAAGATGCTCAGAAGAAAGCATGTTCAGCTTTCCGTAAAGACGGCAAAGTCATTGAAATTGCAGGCGACTACACTGAAACATTGGCTCGCTTGAAAACTTCTCCAAGTGCAGTAGGTGTGTTTGGTTTAGGCTTCTATGATCAAAACCGTGACAAGTTACGTGTAGCGACAGTGAACAACGTTGCGCCATCTGAGAAGACAATTCTGAATGGTTCTTACCCTGTTTCACGCCCATTGTTCTTCTACGTGAAAGGTGAGCACCTTCAATCAATCAAAGGCTTACAACAATACACGGAATATTTCTTAAACAAGAAAGTTTCAGGTAAAGGTTCTAAGTTAGAAAAAGCAGGCTTGATTTCTATGTCAGACAAAGAGCGTGCAAAAATCCTTGCTGACTTTAAAGCAGGTAAAGCGGTTAAGTAATTCAGTGAAATAGGCAAATGGTGGGATCTCCCACCATTGGCTTTTTGTACTTAGTGAGTTTTTTCAAAGAATGAAAATTGAAAAAACGGTGGAGAATACATGAATCTGCTACTTATAGGCGTGTTACTGGCCATAATTGCGATCGCTTACCAAATTGGTCTCGCAAAAAGTCGTAACTTAGCAGGTAAGGGAAATAACTCAGCAATGTTGCATTCACGCCCAGGATATTATGGGGCATTGGTTGCGTTGTGGTGTGGTATCCCTGCTTTTTTAATTTTGATTGTTTGGAATATCGTTGAACCCAATATTTTGCGTCACATTGTTATGAACAATGTTCCTGCAAATGTATTAAGTGGTTTGGATGCTGCGGGTGTTGAAGTACTTCTAGATCGTGTACAGGCAATTGCATCAGGTTTTGGGGTAAGTGATCAAGCTGCGCCATATGAAATCGCGGCTGCACAACAATTGGCAAAGGTTGAAAGTATTGGTTCTTTTGCAAAATTAGCTGTGGTGATTTGTGCTGCCTTAGTCGGTTTAGTCTGGGCAAAAAAACGTGTACAAGGACAATACCGAGCACGAAACCAAGTTGAAAAAATCATCAATATTGGTTTGGCGTTGTGTTCGGGCGTGGCAATTCTGACAACCGTCGGTATTGTGATGTCGATGTTTACTGAAGCCATGCATTTCTTCCGTTTTGTCAGCCCAATGGATTTCTTCTTTGGTACTGAATGGAACCCAGGTTTTAGTACTTCAGGCAATGCGGAAGGCAGTTATGGTCTGCTCCCATTAATTTGGGGAACCTTGATGGTTAGTGGTATTGCACTACTGGTTGCAGTACCTTTAGGTCTCATGATTGCCATTTACTTGGCTGAATATGCTTCTTCAGGCTTCCGTTCTTGGGTAAAGCCAGCTATTGAAGTTCTCGCAGGTATTCCAACCATTGTTTATGGTGTATTTGCGATGATGATCATTGGTCCATTCTTTAGAATGCTCGGTGAACAAGTCGGCGTGAACATCAATGCGACCAGTGCGTTGACGGCTGGATTCGTGATGGGCATCATGATTATTCCATTCGTATCTTCACTTTCAGACGACATTATCACTCAGGTACCTCGTGCATTACGCGATGGTTCTTTGGGTTTAGGTGCAACCAAGTCTGAAACAATCCGAAAAGTAGTTTTGCCAGCAGCTTTACCTGGGATTACAGGGGCTTTCTTACTGGCAGTATCTCGTGCTGTTGGTGAAACCATGATTGTGGTTTTAGCCGCAGGTAATAGTCCATTACTTCATGCAAACCCACTCGAAGCAGTATCAACCGTAACAGTGACGATTGTGAAGCAATTAACAGGGGATACAGATTTTGCCAGCCCTCAAGCATTGGTTGCTTTTGCATTGGGTCTGACCTTATTTGTGATTACTTTGGGTCTGAACATTATTGCACTTTACATCGTGCGTAAATATCGCGAGCAATACGAATGAGCACATCGAATTCTTCTTCTATGGGTCAAACATTTGACTCGCAATCGGCTGCTGAATTGCGCGAAAAACGTAAAAAGATTATTGAAAACTCATTATCTAAACGTCACCGCAAGGAAAAAATCTTTCGTGGATTTGGCTTTGCAGCAGTAATCTCTGGCTTATTCTTCGTGGTTTTACTGTTTGGCAGTATTTTGGCGAAAGGTTTGCCTGCCTTCTGGCAAACCAGTATGTCAGTTCCAGTGTATTTTGACCCAACGATTGTGAATGCGGGTGCTAAACCTGTACAGCGTGCAGGAGAGTCTCCAGCACAGTTCCAAGAGCGTTATGTAGCTTGGCAAACTGAAATGGGAATGGTGGATTGGGATGCACTGATTGTGAATGGTCTGATTAAAAAAGATCCGTCACTGGCGGCTCAACGTGACGAACTTACCAGTATTTATACTGATTCAGAATCGTACCGTTTACGTGATATGGTGTTGGCTGATCCAACGTTAATTGGTAAAACAGAAGATATTAAGTTGTTAACTGATGCCAATGTCGATGTATGGTTGGCAGGGAACATTGACCGTAGTCTTCCTGATGAGCAACAGCAATTAAGCCCAGAAGTTCGTCAGTTGGCTGACTCTATGGAAGCTAAAGGTGTAATTGAAAATACCTTTAACACCAATATTTTCACTAATCCGGACTCACGTAGTGCACCAGCAACATCTGGTTTAGCAGGTGCATTTATGGGCTCGCTGTTCATGATGTTGATTGTGATTTTTATCTCAATTCCAATTGGGGTAGCATCAGCAATCTATCTTGAAGAATTTGCGCCAAAAAATCTCATTACCGATATTATTGAAGTGAACATTAACAACCTTGCGGCTGTTCCTTCGATTGTATTTGGTTTGTTGGGTGCAGCAATATTTATTGGCTGGATGCAGTTACCATTGTCTGCGCCATTGGTTGGTGGTTTGGTGTTAAGTTTAATGACTTTACCAACGGTAATTATTACCACACGCGCATCTTTAAAAGCAGTTCCGCCATCCATTCGCCAAGCTGCATTAGGTTTGGGTGCATCGCGCATTCAAACTGTATTCCATCATGTGCTTCCTTTAGCACTCCCAGGGATCATGACAGGTTCAATCATTGGTGTTGCACATGCACTGGGTGAAACTGCACCATTATTATTAATTGGAATGAGTGCCTTTGTTGCCAGTATTCCAAGTACACCATTAGATCAAGCCACAGCATTACCTGTACAAGTTTATTTATGGCAGGGTAATGAGTTGCGTAACTTCTTTGAAGGACGTACTGCGGCAGCCATTATCGTACTCCTTGCATTAATGATTGGATTAAACAGTCTTGCAATTTGGTTACGTAAGAAATTTGAAGTCCGCTGGTAATTGAGGGCAATATATGAATACCGTTGTAAATAACTCTTTAGAGCAGGACAAGTCAGTGAATCCACAACAGACTCAATTTACATCTCCTGAAGCTGATTCAAAGCGTCAAACGTCGTTTATTTCACAGTTTGATACGCAAGCATCTGCAAAAAAAGAAAATGAAACTGCCAAAGTAAAACTCAGCACTTCTGATGTTCATGTTTATTATGGCGATGCTGAAGCCATTAAAGGGATTGATTTAGAAATTTATCAAAATGAAGTGATTGCCTTTATTGGCCCTTCGGGTTGCGGTAAATCGACCTTTTTGCGTACTTTAAACCGTATGAATGACACCATTGATTCATGCCGTGTGACGGGTAAAGTTTTGTTGGATAATCAGGACATTTATGATCCAAATCTAGATGTGGTGTTACTGCGTGCGCAAGTAGGCATGGTCTTCCAAAAGCCAAATCCATTTCCAAAGTCTATTTTTGACAATGTTGCGTATGGTCCAAAACTGCATGGTTTGGCACGTGATAAATATGACTTGGAAGAAATTGTTGAAAACAGTTTGCGTAAAGCAGGTCTTTGGGATGAAGTTAAAGACCGTCTGAATCAACCAGGGACAGGTTTATCAGGTGGCCAGCAACAACGTTTATGTATTGCACGTACTATTGCTGTGAGTCCAGAAGTGATTTTGATGGATGAGCCATGTTCTGCACTTGATCCAATTGCGACCGCAAAAGTGGAAGAATTAATTTCCGAGCTTTCTACACAGTACACCATTGCAATCGTGACACACTCAATGCAACAAGCGGCACGTGTTTCAGACCGTACCGCTTACTTCCACTTGGGTGATTTGATTGAAGTGAACTCGACTGAAAAAGTATTCACGCAACCTGATCATCAGCTTACTGAAGCATATATTACAGGTCGTTTTGGTTAATCAGATCTACTTGTATCTAACCGCAAATTTTAATTTGCGGTTTTTTTTGCCTGCAAAATTTTCTTGATTTAAATGAAGAAAGTGAATGATTACAAGGCAATTTTTTATCTCTATATTATTGCAAAAACGATATTGAATTTTTGCAATAAAAGCCCCATCTTATAGTCAATCTAAACAAAATTGAGAATTACTTACATATGTTATTTCAATTGCCGAAGTTGCCTGCGGAAATACGAGTTAGTCACTTAAATGCACGCGTAAATGAACAAAGAAAAAAAATTGCGCAAACGACTGCTTCAAAATTAGAGCTTTTACAACTGACACAACAATTGGCCAAAGAAGCACGCGCGCGTAAAAAGAACAATCAAAAAATCTATGTATTGGACTTTAAAGGCGATACTGCAGCATCTGCTGTAGATAATATTCGTGAAGAAATCACTCTTATTTTAGCGACTGCTAAGGCAGGTCGTGACCGTGTTGTTGTTCGTTTAGAAAGCCCTGGTGGCATGGTACATGGTTATGGCCTAGCTGCTGCACAGTTGGTGCGTTTACGTGATGCAGGTTTTCATTTAACCATTTGTGTCGATAAAGTTGCAGCAAGCGGTGGTTACATGATGGCATGTATTGCCAGTGAGATTATTGCTGCACCATTTGCGGTGGTTGGTTCTATCGGTGTGGTTGCACAAGTACCCAACTTTAACCGTTTGCTAAAAGAACATCATGTTGATTTTGAGTTGTACACTGCGGGACAATTTAAACGCACAGTGACTATGTTTGGTGAAAATACCCCTGAAGGTAAAGCAAAATTTGAAGAAGAGTTGCAACAAACCCATGAGCTATTTAAGCACTTTGTCGAAAAATACCGTCCGCAGTTAAATGTTGAAAAGGTAGCGACAGGCGAACACTGGTACGGGCGTGATGCGCTAGATTTGAATTTGGTCGATAAGCTACAGACTTCAGATGAATACCTATTGAGCTTGTTACCACAACATGATGTTTATGTGATTCAAACTCGTCGTAAACCAACTTTAGGTGAAAAAATTGGCTTACAGGCAGCACAAATTGCAGACCAATTGGTTCCAACTGTGATGCATAAAGTAATGGAAAGTCTAAGTAAGGCAAATGCGAATTTGGTGCAAATGCGCGATCCTAAGCTTTAATTTTAATGCATAAAATGATGAAATTTTAAAATGCCCTTTATGGGCATTTTTTTCTGCTGAATTTTAATTTTCAAATCAACTTGTATTAGTATGAAGCCTTTATAAATTCATAATGAGAAGTTGTGATATGAATCGCACCATCACAATAACCCCAAATGCTAAGATTGACTGAGTGCTTCTTTAACTTACAGTTATTTGGCAGTTGCTCATCTTTCGAATTATCCGAATCGTATTTTTGTCCTGTGTAATATTTATTTTTTAGATGTGGAATTTGCGTTAAGAGCAGGGTAGATCAAGTACAAAATTCCATAAATCAAAGAGCCTATTGTCGCTAACAGCATGTCCATATGAGCATCCCAGATATCGCCTTGCTGTCCATTATAGTTTTCCGCATCTTCTGGAGAAAGTTGAATGGCAATTAACCATTCGACCCATTCATAAATCAGGCTGGTTGCCATCACAAACTGGATCACCAAAAGGAAAAGTACATAAGGTTTGAGACTAGGTAACCAAACCTGAAACACACGATAGAAAAAAGGATAGAGGAGCAGTCCATAGACTAAATGTACCCATCGATCGTACATATTGCGTGTCCAGCCCATGGTTTGATTTAAATCAAAATGAAAAACTTGCTGGAACCATTCATTATAGGGCACATAGGAATATAAATAATGTGCACCGACAATGTGAATGAACAGGAAACCCAAGTATAGGCTAAAAGTAAGAAAACTCAGTCCGATCTTTTTCATCATAATGAACAGAACAATAAGCATAAAAATTGTTCCTGCTTGATGAAGTAAATATGATTCGAATTCTAGAGGGTGAATACTGGTAATTAAAATTGTAGTAGCAATAAACGCTAAGCAAAGCCAGTGTTTAAAAGTCAGTTGGTATTCAATCATGTTGTTATATTCATATCTGTTATCAAGCAGGGCACAAAAAAGCGAAGCCTAAGCTTCGCTTTTTAAATTAACAGCAAATTAGATTTTAGCAATTAAATCTTTAATTTGTTTTGCTTGTTCAGCAGCATTACCTGTGTAACTTGCAGGTGTCATTTCAGCTAAACGTGCACGATCGGCTGCGGGTACAGCTTCAAGTTCATTACCATTGACGAAGTCAATCATCATCTCACGTGTCATAGCTTGACCGCGTGTAAGGGCTTTCAATTTTTCGTATGGCTTTTCTACGTTATAACGACGCATAACCGTTTGAATTGGTTCAGCAAGTACTTCTTGAGCGTTGTCTAGGTCTTCAAGAATACGCGCAGCATTGAGTTCAAGTTTACCAATACCTTTTAAGCATGCTTCAAATGCGATTAAGCTTTGAGCAAAACCAACACCCATGTTACGAAGAACAGTTGAGTCTGTAAGGTCACGCTGCCAGCGAGAGATTGGTAATTTTTCACCTAAGTGTGCCAATACAGCATTCGCAAGACCTAAGTTACCTTCAGAGTTTTCGAAGTCAATTGGATTCACTTTGTGTGGCATCGTTGAAGAACCGACTTCACCATCTTTAAGTTTTTGTTTGAAGAAACCTAAAGAAATATAACCCCATACATCGCGGTTAAAATCGATCAAAATCGTGTTGTAACGACGTAAAGCATCAAAAAGTTCCGCCATGTAGTCATGTGGTTCAATTTGCGTGGTGTACGGGTTAAAGTCTAAACCTAAAGATTCAACAAATGCTTGGGAATGTGCAGGCCAGTTAATGTTTGGGTAAGCTGATAAATGTGCATTGTAGTTACCCACAGCACCATTAATTTTGCCCAGTAATTCCACATTTTGGAATTGCTTGATTTGGCGCGCTAAACGGTAAGCTACGTTTGCCATTTCTTTACCCAAAGTTGTTGGGCTTGCAGTTTGACCGTGTGTACGAGAAAGCATTGGTTGTTCAGCGTGTTTCTCAGCCAACACCACAATTGCATCAATAATTTGTTGCATAGAATCAACCAATACATCACGACCATTTTTCAACATTAATGCATGAGACAAGTTGTTGATGTCTTCAGATGTACATGCAAAGTGAATAAATTCACCCGCATTTTTAAGTTCATCAATATTGGCAATTTTTTCTTTTAAGAAATATTCAACCGCTTTTACGTCATGGTTGGTTGTACGTTCAATTTCTTTAATGCGGTTTGCATCTTCTTCAGAAAATTGAGCAACGATAGCATCTAAAGCTGCATTTGTTTCAGCCGTAAATGCTGGAACTTCAACAATTTCAGGGTGGTTCGCAAGCGCTTGCAACCAGCGCACTTCAACAGTCACACGAGCATGGATTAAACCAAACTCAGAGAGGAAAGGACGCAAAGCATCACATTTGCTAGCGTAACGTCCATCTAATGGAGAAAGTGCAGTTAAAGCGTTCATGGTGATTCCTTAAACTTTGGAATAAAACGTAAAACGAAAATTTCGTACAGCATTCATTAGGTCAAACCACCTGATACTGTAAACGAGCGAGATCTTGAATATCTTGAAGCAATTTTCGTTTGCTAAAAATCATGCTCCAAGAGCTTCCTCCAAGCTGACGCCACAAATGTGCCATTTGTAGACCAGTAAAGAGGGCAGCACGAATTCGATTGGTGTGCGCTGTATCCTTAAAGGCTTCTGCATTGCCACGTACCATAATGCGAGGATTAATTTGTCCTGCGGTATCGACATAGGTTTGGGCTAAGTTTGCAAGAATGCTCGGATGCGTATAGTTATTGTCGAAAAAAGAGAGTTGTTTCAGAATCTTTTGCTGGGATTTTTCAATAATTTCTACAAACTTTGGATTGCTATAGACCTTTTTTTCTAATTGTAATAATGCCATAGCATAGGACATTGGAAGCTTAGCATTTGAAAGTTTGGGTAAGCGGGATTTTGGTGCAGGATTAAATGGCTGGGTAATACTACTTTCTAAGGTTTTTAAACCAAGCGAAATATCAGCAAGTTGGTTGAAAAAATCCAAGGTTTGGCAGGATTGATTGGAGGTCGGACGAATATTCAAGCTGGCTTTAATGAGCTGCTCTAAATAGAAATTCCCGCTATCTCCGATGCTCTGTCGCCCAGAAATAGCGGTCATATGGGTGAGTTGTGTTGCCTGAAACACAGCCGCAAGCGCCAATGCACGATTTTGACGTTGACTTAAAGTTTGAGGCTGTTGAAACGGTAACTCAACCATACCGAACAATCCTTTTATGCAATAAAATCTGGCTTAGGCGCATTGGTATGATGAATGACACCACCACCTAAACAAATATCATCTAAATAAAACACGACACTCTGACCTGGAGTAACAGCACGTTGTGATTCATCAAATTCAACCCGAACACCGTTTGGCATCGTGTCATCTTTATATAATACGCAAGCTTGGTCAGGTTGGCGATAACGGGTCTTAGCTGTACAGCGGAAACCTGTAGCAGGGATGTCTTGTTCACCTGCAACCCAGTCAATCGCTTCACTCCAAAGCATCGTACTTTGCATTAATGGGTGATCATGACCTTGACCGACGACAAGGCGGTTATGTTCAATATCTTTGTGTAAGACGAACCAAGCACCTTCTTCAGCACCTTTCATACCGCCAATGCCAATGCCACCACGCTGACCGAGCGTATAGTACATTAAGCCGTGATGATCACCAACCTCTTTCCCATTATCCAGCACAATTTTTCCAGGCTGAGCAGGCAGGTATTGTTTCAAGAAGTCATTAAATCGACGTTCTCCAATAAAACAAATGCCAGTTGAGTCTTTTTTCTTCGCAGTGACTAAACCTAGCTCTTCTGCAATGCGGCGAACTTCAGGTTTTTCAATTTTACCTACAGGGAACAAGGTTTTATTAATTTCACGACCATGTACGGCATGTAAGAAATAAGTCTGATCTTTATTTTGATCTAAACCACGCAATAAAGGCGCATATTCTTCACCACGAGAGTTGGTCATGGTTTCACCACGACGGCAATAATGACCTGTAGCAATAAAGTCGGCGCCTAAATTCACCGCATGGTCGAGAAAGGCGCGAAATTTAATTTCTTTATTGCATAAAATGTCTGGGTTTGGGGTACGACCAGCAGCATATTCAGCGAGGAAGTGTTCAAACACACGATCCCAATATTCCATCGCAAAATTTGCGGTATGTAATTTAATCCCAATTTTATCGCAAACGGCTTGTGCATCGGCAAGGTCTTCCATTGCCGTACAGTATTCCGTGCCGTCATCTTCTTCCCAGTTCTTCATGAAAAGTCCTTCAACTTGATATCCTTGTTGAAGAAGAAGTGCTGCAGATACAGAAGAGTCTACACCACCAGACATACCGACGATGACACGTTGTTGCATAGGATTAAGCATCCAGATTTGAGATAAGAGGAGAGTTTTGGTGCTCATAAACGAGCGATAAAGGGTATTTTTGCCCAGCGAGCGCATCTTTGACCGCTTTAATGACTAAAGGGCTACGTGCGCGAGCAGTTTCTTGAAGTTCATCTAGGGTCATCCATTTTGGACCAACAATACCTTGATCGAGTTCAGCTTCAGGAAAATACTCTAGAACATGTGCTAAAAAACAAAATCTAAAATAAGTACGATCAGGGAACATAGGCGGAGTGTAAGTATAAATGCCTAGTAGAGCATCTACTTCAACCGCATGACCTGTTTCTTCCATGGTTTCACGAACCGCCGCTTGAATAATGCTTTCACCACATTCAACATGCCCAGCAGGTTGGTTAAACACCGTATGTGTAATACCTTCGCTGTGTTCTTCGACAAACAAAAACTTTCCGTCTTTTTCAACGACAGTAGCTACAGTGACATGAGCTGCCCAAGCGGTCATAAAAAAGTACCATGGAATAAAAGGGGTATTCTACAAAATTTAGAAGGCGGTGGCTATGTTGACAGGCAGTTTTCTTTGGGGGAATCAATCCGCTGTTGTTTTGGTCATTCAGTTTTATTTCTTAAGCTCCCACTAACTTGTGAAATGGTATTAGGGTATGGTGTTATTTTGAAAAGATCTAACGATATATCAAGCCTAATTACGCTTTGAATTGACGGTTTTTGTTTAGATCTGCTGTTCTACAGAGAAATCTATGATATGTTGGTTTAGTTCTAATTTTAATCATATCAAAAATGAAAAAAGCTTTTCCTAATATCTCATTCACGATGACCACAACCTTCTTGCAAGGCTGTGTGTAAATTTTAGAACGTCCCTTACAATTCTATAATCTAACCCTCAGCCAATAATGGCTAGGGTAATGCTCTGTTCATTATTGGTAAGAACGGAGCTCTAAATGTCTAATTTAATTGCACGTAAAGCACTAATTATAGTTGATATGCAAAACGGTTTATTCAAACAAGCTATTGCACCATTCAATAATAATCATGTACTGAATAATATTAATCTTCTGATAGAAAAAGCAGACCTATCTCAGGTGCCTGTAATTTATATGCGTCATGTTGGCTTAGCTCACACGCCTTTAAGTCCAGAAAGCCCAATGACTCAGTTAATTAGTGAACTTAAAATGGGCAATCATTACCATATTTTAGAAAAGCAGTACCCAAATTGTTTCAGAGAAACAAACTTACATAAAATTTTGACTGAGCTTAAGGTCGAAGAGTTGGTAATTGTCGGAATGAAAACAGAGTATTGTATTGATACAACTGTACGAGCTGCGGCTGATTTGGGTTTTAATGTAAGCCTTATTTCGGATGCACATACAACTATTGATTCTGAGCAACTCTCAGCTCAGCAAATTATAATGCACCATAACTCAACGTTGAATGGAGCTTTCGCTAAACTTACTACAAGTGCTGAGTTTAATTTCTAAGCTTAAGAAGCGAATCTATACCACGTATGGTCACGTAATATTACTTAATAAATGAGACATTAAAAAATAGCCCCAAACTAAGGGGCTATTTAAAATAAAATTTATACAGAATATTAATCTTTTTCTCGGTAATTATTTGCCACTTTCACATAGTGTCGTGCAGAGTAAGTTAAAAACTCTTTTTCTTTATCGGTTAAAGGACGTGATTTTTGCACTGGGCTACCGACATAGAGATATCCACTTTCTAGACGTTTACGTGGTGGAACTAAACTACCCGCACCAATCATCACGTCATCTTCGATAATCACATCGTCTAAAATGATACTGTTGATTCCGACCAATACACGATTGCCAATCGTACAGCCATGTAAAGTGACATGATGTCCAATTGTGACATCTTCACCAATAATAAGGGGAGAACCATTCGGTTTAGCATCATTTTTATGGCTAACATGTAGCATGCAATGATCTTGCACATTACTGTATTTGCCAATGCGAATACTATTTACATCACCACGAATCACAGCGAAAGGCCATACGGAAACATGATCTGCCAGTATGACGTCTCCAATCACAATAGAGGCATCATCAACATAGCAGCTTGCATCAATCTTCGGTTTGCTATCTAAATAAGGACGGATATTTTTTTTCATGTTCATACAGCATCATTCAGCAATTTATATCTGAGTATAAAAGAAAAAAGCATCCGTATTTGCATACGAATGCTTTAACTTTAGTTTAAGTTGTTAAATCTTAAAATAAGTTTGCGAAGAATTGTTTGATATGATCGATTAAACGTGCAAAGAATCCAGCTTCTTCAACCGCTTGTAATGCAACCAATGGTTTTTCTGAAATCACTTTGCCATCTAAGCTTGCAACGTACTTACCAACCACTTGACCCTTTTGTAAAGGAGCTGTCAGTTTAGGTTGAACCACAAGTTGTGTTTTAATTGCGTCTGCTTTGCCTTTAGGCATGGTTACGTTGAAGTTTTCAGCTAAGCCAATTTGAACTTCGTTTTCTTTACCAAAGTAAACTTTTGCTTTAGCTAAAACTTGGTTTGCAGGCTGTACTTTTACGGTTTCAAAGTTTGCAAAGCCCCAAGCCAGTAAGCTGCGTGTTTGTGTTGCACGCTCTTGTATGGTTGGCGTACCAAATACAACAGAGATCAAACGCATTGGACCACGTTTTGATGAAGTGGTTACGCAGTAACCTGCTTCTTCAGTATGACCTGTTTTTAAACCGTCTACACTAGGGTCTGTATAAAGCAAGGCATTACGGTTGCCTTGTTTAATCCCATTATAGGTAAATTCTTTTTCAGAATAGATTGGATAATATTTTGAACTGTCATGAATGATATGCTGCGCAAGCGTTGCCATATCTTTTGCAGTTGAGTAATGGCCATCTGCTGGCATACCAGTCGAGTTGATGAAGTGGGTATTGGTCATGCCCATACGTTTCGCTTCTTCATTCATCATGTAAGCGAAAGTACCTTCATTTCCAGCAATGTGTTCAGCCATTGCTTTAGATGCATCATTACCCGATTGAATAATAATACCACGCAACATTTCTAAGGCAGTCGCAGTACCATTTAAAGGAACATACATACATGATTCTGTGCTACTACCACGACACCATGCAGATTCGTTCATACGAACTTTTTCATCTTCAGTGAGCTCGCCCTTCAACAGTTTTTGTTCAATGATGTAACTGGTCATCATTTTTGTCATTGAAGCAGGTGCTAACTTTTCATTTTCATTTTTCGCTGCGAGGATTTGCCCTGTCTCATAGTCCATCAAAACATAAGATTTATTATTGAGTTCTGGCGGCGTAGATAAGACAGTTGCTGCGAAAGAGAAACTTGGTAATAGTAATGTTGCAGCAAGGGCGCTTTTACGGATCATTTCTAGCGGGTTCCAATATCTTGATGTAAGCACAAAGAACTTAGCATTCTAGGACAAAGCATAGCCGACTTCTACCTATGAAATCGGCTTATTTCAAAAGTATTGTAACCAATTTGTTTCAATTGCTATAGGTGGTCAATTCTTGACAGATTTCTTTATTTTTATCATCGCCCGCAGTTTTAGCATCAGATTTTGCCTCAGCTAAAATTGGTTTAAATTTTTTATTTTTACTTAATTCAGCCAAAGCAGAAACAGCATCTTTTTCTTCAGGAAGATGTTCCTGTGCTAGTTTGGCATAGCCTTGTTCGAAGCCATTTTTATTGTCAATTAGGCTCGGGCAGATTTCTGAAAGTACATAAATGGCAGCGAGTTCTTGTTGAGTAACTGTTTGGTTTGGTGTGACTTCAATATTTTCGTCTTTGCTTTCTTCAGCATGAGCGAAAGAAAAAGTAAAAGTGGTGAGTAAAGCTAAAGATGTTGTTTTTAAAGCGGCGAATTTCATAAACAATAAACTCAAAAGATCAATCTATTTGAGCTAAGGTTAAACAGATTATGTAGAAATGGAAGAGGGGAAATGTATATAAATGGTTGAAATAGTGAAGAAGTTGTGGACTTTGGAAAAGGCTGGCTTGAACTTACGAATAACTTGACTTGAAGTCATTCGTAAGCAATTTTAGCAATTACGCTTGATATTCAACAACATCCATACATACAGCTTGTTGTTCTTCTTTACTGGTTTCTTGGGCAGCTTTGCGTGTTTCTTGCAAAATAGATTTGTACTCTGGATCAGCTTGCAGTTGATCTAAAGTCATTGAGCCAGTGTAGTCTTTTAAATACATTTGCGTGAGTAATTTTACATTTGCATCTAATTTTGCATTTTTCCCAATAACTGCAGGGCAAACTTCAGCCATAATTTGGGTGGAAGCGATATCTTCTTTTACAATGCTATTTGCCTCTTCTGGGCTTAAACCATCATTTGCGTTAACTGCTTGAGTAAATAAAACTGCAAGACCAAATCCCAAAACACTACGAAATGATAAAGTTTTAATCATTGTAAGGCACTCATTTAGTGATAGATATTGAGCGCTAATATATATAATTTCACATATAATTCAATGAAATGTTCTAGTCAGTCACTTTTTAAAGCGAGTTTTTTGTGAATATTCTTATTGCCAATGATGATGGTGTTTTTGCGCCAGGGATACAAGCTTTAGCACATGCGTTAAAACCATTAGGTCGTGTGGTGATTGTGGCACCTGAAAGTGAACGAAGTGGTTTTTCCAGTGCTTTAACTTTAGATCGACCGCTGCGACCAATCTCAATTGCGCCAGATGTTTGGGCGGTGAATGGCACACCCGCAGATTGTGTGTATCTCTCCATGAATGGACTCTTCGACTTTGAATTTGATTTGGTGGTCAGTGGCATTAATAGCGGTGCCAACCTTGGTGATGACGTGCTGTATTCAGGAACAGTTGGTGCAGCATTTGAAGGGCGTTTAATGAAACAGCCTGCAATCGCAGTTTCTTTAGCAGGAAGCAATGTACGTGGTTATGAGCATCCAGAAGATTATGCAGTTGCGGCACAATGGGTACACGACTTCATTCAGGCAGGTTTGCCAGAGTTACCACCGCGTCATATTTTGAATATTAATATTCCTGATGTTGCTGAGCTGCAAGGTCAGAAAATTACCTATCAAGGTCGCCGCTATCAATCCAAACCGATTACTAGTCATGTCGATCCACGTGGTCGCCAAGTATATTGGATTGGTTTGTCGGGAGAGGCGGTGGCTGAACCAAAACAAGGAATTGCGGGGATTGAGTCAGATTTCTTTGCTGTTGCAAATGGTTTTGTCAGTATTACACCCATTCAAATGGATGCGACCAATTATGAAATTTTACAGAACTTACATGAACAGTATCGCTAAAGCATCAAAAGTCTTGTAAATGTTGTAACTTTGTGAAAAAGTCCGTGAATGCGGATTTTTTCAAAATATTTTTGCTACTCTTACGCGCATGAAAACCAATAACGACATATATAGAGAGGAAGATAAATGCCTGCGATGTCGCAAAATCGGATCTTTGCTACGCCAACAGCATTGTTGAAAACCCTAGTCATCTCAACAGCTATTGTTACCACTGTTATTTTAAGTGGATGTGCATCCAAACCTCAAATTAATAATCCGACCCGTTACGCGACGGCTCCCGACTATTATACTGTACGCTCTGGCGATACCTTGAGTGGAATTGCGGCACGTTACGGACTAAGTTATGTCAGCATTGCTGATATGAATGATATTGCACCGCCGTATCGTATTTATGTAGGACAGTCACTTAAGTTGAAAGGCTCGGGTAATAGCCGTCGTACTACAACGACACAGGCAGTTACACAAACTGCTCCGATTCAACGTCAGGCAATTACTTTACCAACCACGCCAGCAGTCACGACAACACCTTCGACCAGCTCTGTACCTGTAACTCCAACGCCAGTAACTTCTTTACGTTGGGTTAAACCATCGAATGGCGCAGTCATTGAAAACTTCAATTTAGCCAATAATGTGAAAGGTATTCGTTATAGTGGTAATGTGGGTGATCCAGTGTATGCCGCAGCAAATGGTCAAGTGGTCTATGCTGCTGATGGGCTGAAAGAATATGGTAATTTAATCTTAGTTAAGCATATTGATGGTTATATTACGGCTTATGCACATAACAGTAAGATGATTGTGAAAAGCGGAGAAAATGTAACGGCTGGTCAAAAAATTGCAGAGATGGGTTCATCTGGTGCAAGCCGTACCATGCTTGAGTTTCAGGTACGTTTAAATGGTAAGCCAATCAATCCGACTAATGTTTTACCAATAAATTAAATTAAGATCATTACAACTTTAAAATTTCACCGTATAATCCAATGAGTTGCTTTTATCGAAAGGTAGGAGCATCTCATAAGTTTAGAGGGAAATTTATGTTAGATCAACTACGAGCAATGGGAGTGTTTGCTTGTGTTGTGGAAAAATGTTCGTTTAGCGGAGCCGCACGAGAGTTAGGAATTACTACAAGTGCTGTAAGCCAACAGATTCGTTCTTTAGAACACGAGATGGAAGTGATCCTTCTACATCGTTCGACACGGAAATTGAGTTTGACTGAAGCTGGACAAGCTTTTTTTCATAGCTGCCAAGAGATGCTAGCTGCTGCAGAGCGTGGGAAGATTCGTATTAACGAATTACGCGATGACCTAGTTGGGGAGTTGCGTATTGCGACAACTCCAGAGTTAGGTGCAAATCACGTTATTCCTGCATTATCACATTGGATGTCGGCCCATCGAGGTTTAGCTGTTCATTTGGAAGCGGACAATCATTATATTGATTTGATTGAAGGTCGAATTGATATTGCGTTACGCATGAGTCCGAAAATTGAAGATCATAGTTTACACGCGGTTCCACTGGCCCGCGTTGAACAAGTGTTAGTTGCTTCACCAAGTTATTTAAATCAGACGGCACCAATTTCGCGTCCTGAAGATCTAAAGAATCATGATCTGATTCCCGTTAACTTAATGAAAAACTATGAAAGTTTTGCTTTCCAACATGGCATGTCTGGTGAATCTGTGAGTATTGAAATGAACTCGCGTTTGACCACCAATAATGTGTTGGTTGCCAAGTCTTTATGTCTACAAGGACATGGAATTTCTCGAATTTTATATCTTGATGTTCAAAAAGATTTAGTCAATGGTGCATTGGTAGAAGTATTACCAGAGTGGAAATTACCTAATTTCTATTTATATGCAATTACATCGAAACGTGAACAACAGCCGATGAAAATTCACCGCTGTTTAGATGCATTGAAACAATATTTTTGCCAATTACCCGGTGGCAGAATTTATCAAGAAGCTTCATAAAAAGCTGAAATAAAAAAGCCGCTATACGCGGCTTTTTTTGTTAAGCGATGTAATATGTATTACATCGCTTTGTATTTAAACAAGGTAAGCTTGAATCATAGTAACTAGACGTTGAATCAATTGATCTGCTTGCTCTTGCGTGATGTTTAACGGTGGTAATAAACGAACCACTGAACCTGCAGTTACATTAATAATTAACTGATGTTGATCACGTGCAATATGAACTAATTCTGCACATGGTTTAGGTAATTCGATACCAATCATCAAACCAAAACCACGTACTGCTACTTTTTGATCAGAAAGCTGTTGTGCTAATTGTTGCACAATGTAGCTGCCCATATTCGCTGCATTTTCAATTAAGTTTTCTTTCTCGATCACATCGATAACCGTGTAAACTACACGCGAACCTAGAGCAGTACCGCTATAAGTTGAACCGTGGTTTCCAGCAGTGAGCACGCCTACACCACGACCTTGGGTCATCACAGCACCAATCGGGAAGCCATTCCCCAGACCTTTAGCTGTGGTAAGTACGTCTGGCACAATATTGGTGTGTTGATAAGCAAAATATTTACCTGTACGACCATTACCGGTTTGAACTTCATCAAGCATCATTAACCAATTGTGTTGATTACAGATGCGACGAATATCTTCTAAATAACTAAAGCCTTGCGGTGCAGTATTTACACCACCTTCACCTTGAATCGGTTCAACCAGAATAGCCACGATATCTGGATGTTGAATTGCAGCTTCTTCAATGGCTTCGATGTCACCAAAAGGTACGCGAATAAAACCTTCAACCAAAGGTCCAAAGCCTTCTTGGACTTTCTTATTGCCTGTAGCAGATAAAGTCGCTAAGGTACGCCCATGAAATGAATGATCTGCGACAATAATTTTAGGCGTTGCAATACCTTGTAAGTGTCCGAATTTACGCGCAATTTTGATTGCGCCTTCATTCGATTCTGCGCCACTGTTCGAGAAAAATACTTCTTCCATGCCAGCAACTTGTGCAAGTTTTTGTGCAGCAGCAGTTTGCCAAGGGACTTCAAATAAGTTGCTGGTATGAATAAGCGTGCCCGCTTGTTCTGCAATAGCTTGGGTCACTTCAGGATGCGAGTGTCCTAAACCACAAACTGCAATCCCTGTTAAGGCATCTAAATATTCAGTTCCATCCGCAGTGTATAAATACGCTCCTCGGCCTCGGACAAAGCTGATCGGCTGACGGCCAAACACAGGCATCAAATGAGATGGTTGATCAGTTTGTATAGGGGCTTGAGTAAAGGTATTCATAACTAACTCGTATTTGAAAAGAAATAATAGACTTCACTAGCATCGGTTTACCGAAAGTAGGGGGATGTTAGTGGATTGATTTTACAATTCTGGACAGAACTGAAAAACAAACCCTATATAAGCAAAATCTCATCTAGAATTAAAGCCTGAATGTAAATAAAACTGGAAATATTGCTTTAAGCATACTGTTTTGTTGTGTTTTGGGTATAATGCAAGGCAGATTAGTTGAGGATTCATCAATGACTGAACAAACACGCGATACAGAAGCGTTAATTCGTGACCAGATTGCTAAACACGCAGTTCTTCTTTATATGAAAGGCACTCCGCAATTTCCACAGTGTGGTTTTTCTGCTCGTGCTGTAGAAGCACTCAGTCAAATTGGTCGTCCGTTTGCTTACGTTAATATTCTAGAAAATCCAGATATTCGTGCAACATTACCGCGTATTGCAAACTGGCCGACATTCCCACAATTGTGGATTAACGGTGAGTTGATCGGTGGTAGCGATATCATGCTTGATATGTTCCAAAAAGGTGAATTAAAGCCTTTAGTTGAACAATACAGTCCAGCACCAGAAGCATAATTTGTTTCTGCTGTAAGTAAAAAAGCCAACATCATGTTGGCTTTTTTTTATGCTTGAAAATTAAAACTGATATTGGAGCTTAAGCCATTTTTAAATGAGCTGGCAAAGCTGGAAGTTTCTGGTCTCGTCCTACCATATAGGTGTATTGGGCAAGGCTGAACATTTCGAGATCTTCTTCACTATTGCCATAAGCGTAAATGCTTGCATATTCAGCCACAGAGTATTGCTGAGAAATACGGTTTTTCTTTTCAATTCGACTACAGTCGGCAGATTGATAATATCCTGTAAGTCGACCATCTCGAATTTCAGTTTCAGTACAAATAAGATCAATCGACAATAATTGGCATAATGGTTTTAGATATAAATCGACTGATGCTGAAACCAAAACCACGTCATGTCCAAGTGCTTGATGTTGGCGCAATTGCTCAATAAATTTAGGGTCTAATTCGTGCATCAGTTGATGTGCATATTCTTCAGCAATTTGTAGAATTTCAGCATAATCAATGTCTTTAAACATGCCATAAAACAGTTTTGGTCGCATGGCGTGAGCAGGGTAGACATTTAAATAGTAGGCTTGAATCCATGGTAGGAGTTTCAAGCCTTGTTTGACGATATGTCTTTTGGATAGTGCAAAAAAAATAAAGCCAGTAAAGCTGTCTTTTTTGCACAAAGTGCCATCAAAATCGAATAATGCTAGATTTTTATGCGTTTCGCCCGTTGCATACATGTTTCATAACGTCCATTTACACGGCTGGCAAACCAGTTGGTATTGTAATCGCGACTTAATTTTGGTCCAGAAATGACGACTTGAGGCATCATGGCATAAAATGCCTTTTTACCCGTTTTTTCTTCATATAATTTAGTCACTGCGCGATAAGTCGCAGTTTCTTCAAAGTCTTTCTCTTTTTCTTTCTTTAAATCGCTGCGAATTTGGCGTGGTGTAACTAAAACATTATTTTGAGCAAATACATTGATTAACTCACGCTCTGATTCACTTTTTGCTGAACGTACAGACCCATCTTTATTATAAAGTAGAAGATCACCGTCAAGGCTAAGTTCAGCTTCGGTCAAGTCATTTAACATGCTTTGGAAAGCTGCATTGCGACTTGAATACATACCTGAGTTGTAATCAGCGAAACGGTAAATCGCCTTGTCATAATCCGCTGGATACATCATTAAACGGTGAATGCCGTAATATAGTCCACCGTATTGGCTGTATAGGTCTGTACGTAGCTCTGCAATACTGCCACCTTGACGTTTATGTGCTTTGGCATAGCCGATGTGAACCTGCATAGAACCCAAAGTCGTAATTGGGTTCATTTTTTCACCGACATCTTGTCCAACCAATTTGGCTGCGCCTGTAAGTGCGCTGACATGATAATGTTGCGACATGTAGTCGAATATTTCCCGATAAAGTTCGTCCAATTGGCGCTCAGTTTGTACGCGGCGCATTCGGCTTAAGTAATTATCTTCGGGACTAGGCTGGGTTTTTAAAACTTCTTCAAAATAACCAGCAACTGTCCCACCAATGTTTTCACCCAATTTATCGGTAAATTTTTCGGTGAGACGGTCTTGCACTTCTTTAACTGCTTTTTCACCCAAACCAGGCACTTTAGGATCGGCAACAAAGTTAGATTCTTGATCGACTACAGCCACAATACTGCAAATATTTTCTTTAGTTTGAGGAATACCTAACTGCTCGGTAATGTCAAAAATATCTTTGGCCCAAGAACTGCGCTCATTTACACGTGAAGGAATAAGACGATTAATTTGATCACTATTTAAAGTAGGCTCGTCATCTTTCCACCATGAGTGATCGCCGCAGGCAATAAGACTAAATGAGAGTGCTAATACACTTAATGGCTTTAGTGATTGAATTAGGGATACAGAAAAAGCAGTTTTTCTCATAGTCTCTGGACAATAGGTAAGGGGGTGAGCAAATAGAGCAGGTGCAGTATACTATGTTGCTGATTAAAAGTTATGAATATATATGTATATTGCCTCCTATCAACTGTCAAATAATTTAGTTGTTGCCTTTAAAAGATGGATGAGAAGGATGAAGGCTTTTAAATATTTTATTGAATTGCTGGCGGATTCTAAACATGAGGCGATATGAAACCTGATTGTAAACTTTAATCTTTCGTTGTTTTTGTGTTATTTTTGTGTAAATGCTATAATTTTAGCATTGATAATAATTTTTTAAAAAACTGCTTGTCATGATGCAACTACACGTATCCAACTTAACTATGAGCCTAGCTGACCAGGAGCTGAGCTCTATAGCGCGAATACCTGCGATGCAGCGTCGACGGTTATCATCACTTGCGAAACTCGCATTAAATAATGCTATCCACGTTTTAGATCTTGGAAAAGCTGATTATATTGTATGGGTGTCACAATGTGGCGATGAGGCGAAAACCCTCACTATTTTGCAAGATGTGCTGAATGATCAAACACCATCGCCGACCCAGTTTTCGACTTCAGTGCATAATGCAATTTCTGGGTTATATTCCATTTTATGTCAGGATGCCACTCCAGCAACCAGTTTAGCTGGTTCATGGAATGATGGTTTAATTGAAGCATATGCATGGTTAAAAACAGCCCCCAATGCACGCCAAGTCTTAGTGGTTTATTATGAAGAACCATTGCCTGATATTTATGTAGAACATCAAGCGTTTTCTGCTTTTTCGATGGCAGCTTTAGTTTCATTGCAGCCAGTCAATTTGATCGTGAATGCCAATACCCTGCTTGAAGCAGAAGTACATTTTAGACAGGCTTTGAAATTTTATGATTTCTGGCAAAACTCTGACCAGAGTCAATACGAAGCGTGGACCAAATGCTAAAAAAAATGCAAATAAAACAAACAGCCAATTATATCTGGCGTGTTGGCGCAACTGGATTGAGTTTTGCCAGTTTTGGTCTTGGTGGTGTAGCGATTGGTGCTTTGATTGCCCCAATGGTGAAGTTGAGTTCACAAGACTTGGATATTCGCACGCAGCGGACACAAAAGGTTATTAAGCATAGCTTTAAGGGTTTTACCGAAATGATGGTAAAACTCGGCATTATGACTTATGAAGTTGAGGGCTTAGAGAAACTACAACAAAGTCAACAAGAACTGGTGATTGCCAATCATCCGACACTGATCGATGTGGTGGTTTTAATTGGCTTGATGGGACGGGCGAACTGTGTCGTGAAACAGACGCTATGGTCAAACCCATTTACTAAAGGGCCTGTACAAAATGCAGGTTATGTTTTAAATGCTGGTTCTGAGCAGTTTATTCAGGATTGTGTGTCAAAATTACAACAAGATCATGCAGCATCTTTGCTCATTTTTCCTGAAGGAACGCGGACTGCCAAGGGTGAACAGTTGAATGATTTTCAACGTGGTGCAGCTAATATTGCGTTGCGTGCTGGAGTCCCAATTCGTCCCGTACTGATTACATGTACACCATCGACACTCACGAAAAACGAAAAATGGTATCATATTCCAGATCGTCCCTTTCATATTCAAGTGAAAGTACTGGATGCAATTCGTGTGGAAGACGTATTGGATGACGTAACAGTTAATCCCAAAAATGTGCGTCAATTAAATCAACAATTACAGTGGTTTTTTAACCAAGAGTTATCCGTAAATGAGTAATCTTGCTGATGAATTAAAGCAAATGATTATTGATGTCCTTGCCCTTGAAGACATCAGTATTGACGACATTGATACAGACGCACCTTTATTTGGTGATGGTTTGGGTTTGGACTCAATTGATGCTTTAGAATTAGGTTTAGCTTTGAAAAAGCGCTATGGCATACATTTGAATGCAGAGTCGACTGAAACTAAAGAATATTTTAAATCAATTCAAAGCTTAGTGGCTTTGGTTGAAATGCAACAAACGGCATAAGAGGTTGTAATGCTAACTCAAGAACAAGTACTCGAAAAGTTACGTGAATGGATGGATGAACTTTTTGAGATTGAACAAGACGATGTTCAGTTAAATTCAAATCTTGCATCTGATTTAGATGTAGATAGTATTGATGCCATCGATTTGGTTGTAAAAATTAAAGAATTGACAGGTAAGCAAGTAAATCCTGAAGACTTTAAGAATGTCCGTACAGTGCAAGATGTTGTGACTGTTATTCAGAACATGTCTGCTGCATGAGCAATATTTTAAAAGGGGTAGCAGTGGTCGGATTGATCCTCTATCCTTTTTTTGTGGCTTATGCTTTAGCACATGGACAGTATATTTGGGTTAGCGCCTTATTGATTGCACTGGGTGTTCTTCGTCTATTGAGCAAGGGTAATGCGTTGCTGTGGCCATTAACGAGTTTTGCCATTTTATGTGGTGGACTCAGTTTGATTTTAAAAGATCATGCATGGCTTAAGCTTTACCCTGTCTTTATGAGCCTTGGGGCACTGTTTATTTTTGCTAGTACCTTGATCCGACCACCATCGATGATTGAACGTTTTGCACGTTTGGTCGAGCCTGATTTGCCCAAAGAAGGGGTAGAGTGGACCCGTCAAGTCACTAAAGTCTGGTGTGGATTTTTCTGCATCAATGCAGTCATCGCGTTGATCACTGTTTTTTTTGCACCGATGAATATTTGGGTGTTGTATAACGGTCTGATTTCTTATGTCTTGATGGGTGGTTTGTTACTGGGTGAGTTCATCTTGCGCAAACGCCAGCAACGACTGCATCAGGCACAGAAATAACAGCGACTCCGAACTATAGCGATTAGAAATACGGTTTTAAAAATAAATTTTATGTCTTGTCATTTTCAACACCATATACATTCATCTCGTCCCTTGTGTATTCAGGGCGACTTAAGTCTGATTTCTTTCCAAGCCTTTTGGTCGGATGTGGCTGAGCAAGCTGAGCAAATTCAACACTTGAATCAAACTGTATGGGCGCTTTGGGAACAAGACAGTTATGAGTTTTTGGTGTTATTGTTTGCGGCCTTGCAGGCAGGTAAAGAAGTACTGTTGCCTCCGCATCGGGTCAGTGACTTAGAAAAAGAACTGGCTGAGCAGCAGATTTATTTTTTAAAACGTTTGCCGTCGACTGTGCCATCGACGTTCGAACTTCAATTTGATGCTGCCTTTTTCAATCAGGCACAGTTGTATTTCTATACTTCGGGCTCAACTGGGCAGCCGAAAAAGATTCCCCGCACTTTGCAACAACTGTTCAATGAAGTCTGTGGTTTAGAAGCTAGTTTTGATTTGCCTGAGCAGACGGTAGCCATTGCCACAGTGAGTCATCAACATATTTATGGTTTGTTGTTTAAGTTGTTGTGGCCCTTAGCCAGTGGACGCAGTTTCTATCAAAAACAACTGGCTTTCCCTGAGGATGTGGTTGATGTTCAAAATAAAATTACCCATTTACAGTTGCCTAGTTATGTGATTTCCAGCCCCGCTTTGCTGAAACGCTGGACCACAGATGTGGTATTGCAAGACTGTCATATGGTCTACTCCTCTGGTGGAAAGTTGGATGCTGGTGTGCGCCCTTTGCTGAACCGTCCGATCACCGAAGTGTTTGGTAGTTCTGAGACAGGTGGTATCGCTCACCGTCAGGCAGATAATGCACTATGGACACCTTTTGCTAATGTCGAAATTAACTGCGCCGAGCAGCAAGAGTTAGCCGTTAAAACCAACCATGCCTTTAGCATGGATTGGATTTTGACAGGTGATAAAGTTCAGCTCGTGGATGCAGATAATCACAAAAGTCCATTTCAGTTATTGGGGCGTTTGGACCGCATTGTCAAACTCGAAGAAAAGCGTTTAAGTCTCGATGCAATTGAAGCGAAAATCGCTGAGTTAGCTGAAATACAGCAGTGCCATGTTTTAATTCATGAAAAAGAACAACGTCAGATTTTGGCGGTGGTGGTTGTACTGACCGAGGATGCAAGGGGGTTGCTCATCGAAAAGGGCAAAGCTGCATTTACTGCACAACTGAAAAAACAACTACAACAGAAGTTGGAAAGTATCGCAATTCCGCGGCAGTGGCGTTTTTTAACGCAAATGCCACAAAATGCACAATCGAAGTTGAACAAACAGTATTTAAAATCGCTCTTTCAACCGATGACCTTGCCTGTGGTATTGACGCAGCAATCTCAGGATACGCAGATCAGTTATGCTTTAGAATTTATGCCTGAGTTAGAGTGTTTTAAAGGACATTTCCCGAACTTCCCAATTTATCCGGGCGTAGGACAAATAGGATTTATCCAGCATTTTGCCAAACAAAACTGGGCAGATTTACTGTGGTGTAATGGTTTTGAGCAGTTAAAATTCCAAGGGCTGATCCAACCCTATCAAACGGTAGAACTAGTGCTCAGCCGTAAAGCACATAAGATCAGTTTTGAGCTAAAAAACGATGACAAAATATTGGCATCAGGACGTTTGCTATTTGCTGTCCCTTCAGACGTTTAAGCCGAGAGACAAAATGAAACACTGCTTTGTGATTCCTGTGTATAACCATCCGCATTATTTGGCTGCGTTACTGTCGCATTTAAGCTCTTTTGAGTTACCGATTATTATGGTGAATGATGGCAGTGATACTGATTGTACAGCACTGTTACATCAGCTCGCGTATGACCACCCATTAGTCGATCTGGTTGAACATACATACAATCAGGGGAAGGGGCAGGCAGTGACCACTGGGCTAAAGCATGCTTATCAATGCGGTTATAGCCATGCCTTGCAATTAGATGCCGATGGACAACATGACTGGCAGGATGTGCAACGCTTTTTAGACACATCTATCCAACATCCTGAAGCCATGATTATTGGTCAGCCGATTTTTGATGCGACTGTTCCGAAAAAACGTCTCTATGGCCGTTATGCAACGCACATTTGGGTGTGGATTAACAGCCTGTCTTTTGACATTAAAGACAGCATGTGTGGCTTTCGTGTTTATCCTTTGGCACAGACGGTAAACATTTTAAATACAGCCAAGTTTCAACCGCGTATGGGCTTTGACTCGGAAATTTTGGTGCGTTTGAAATGGGACAATGTGCCGTTTATCAATCTACCCACGCATGTGATTTACCCTGAAGGCGGCATTTCACATTTCGATGTTTGGCGTGACAATCTGGGTATGGCGCGTGCGCATAGCCGCTTATTGGGTGGCATGCTGCTGCGTTTCCCCAAACTGATTTATCAGAAAGTCAAAGGCTAAGGCGGTCAGAGAAGCATATGCAGAAATGGAGCGCCGTGAAAGAGCGGGGCGGGATGTTGCCGCTGATGCTGATGCTGGGTTTCTACCGTTTGGGTGGGCGCTGGCTGTGCCGGGTCATCTTGTACTTTGTGATTTTATGGTACTGGCTCTTTTCCAATACCGCGCGTCAGGCTTCCCTGTTGTACTTAAAAAAACTTCATCATTTTGCAGGTGCACAGTCACCGTTTCAAGCTGAGCCGCAGCTTTGGCACAGCTATACGCATTTGATGCAATTTGGCGAATGTATTTTAGATAAAATTGAAGGTTGGCTTGGGCATATTCCTGAGCAGAACTTAAAGCTACATGGTCATGCGCACTTTCGTTCACACTATCAAAAAGGCGCGGTCATTGTGGTGTCACACTTTGGCAATATTGAATTACTGCGTGCAATTAAAGCAGAGCATTCGCAGAAAATTAATGTGTTGGTGTATCAAAAACATGCCACCAAGTTCAATGAGTTTTTAAAAAAACTGAATGAACATGCCGATGTTAATTTGGTTTCGGTGGATGAGCTAGGAATCGAAACAGCACTGATTTTACAGGATAAATTGGATCAGGGTGAATGGGTGATTGTGGCGGCAGACCGCGTACCTGTGCAGTCGGATCGGGTACAATCTGTTGCTTTTTTAGGCGAGCAGGCACTATGGCCGCAGGGCGCTTGGATTCTGGCCAGTTTATTAAAAGCCCCTGTGTTGGCGGTGTTTTGCTATCGAGTCGATACACATTTTGAAGTGCATATTCATCAAGTTGCGGAGCAGTTAAATTGGCCACGTAAAGAGCGTTTACAGGCCATGCAACAGACCACACGACAGTATGTGGAACTGCTGGAGCAGCATTGCATACGTGCGCCTTATCAATGGTTTAATTTTTATAATTTTTGGAATAAAGGATAAGTCTTGTGTTAATTGTTGGGGAAACTCCGCTCAGTATTGAAGATGTTGTGGCTGTAGCACGTAAAGAAAAACAGGTGGCATTGCCTACCTCTGCTGAATGGACAGCATTGATTCAACGTGGTGCAGATTTCCTCGATCAGCTGTTGCAAGACGAAGGCGTCATATATGGTGTGACCACGGGTTATGGCGACTCATGCTTAGTTGAAATTCCAACTCACCAAGTGTATGAGCTCCCGCTACATTTGTCGCGCTTTCATGGCTGTGGCATGGGGCAAAACTTAGACCTGATTACAGCGCGAGCTGTGGCGGTGGTGCGTTTATGTTCTTTGGCACGCGGTTATTCGGGTGTTTCGCATGCCTTGTTGCAGCGTTTGGTCTGGATGCTGAATGAAGATGTCATTCCTGTGATTCCCTCAGAAGGTTCGGTAGGTGCCAGTGGGGATTTGACCCCTTTGTCTTATATCGCGGGGGCCTTGGTCGGTGAGCGCGATGTGTACTATCAAGGTCAGATCGTACCGATTGCACAAGTGTATGCTGAAAAAGGTGTGCAGCCGTTGGTGATGCGTCCTAAAGAAGGCTTGGCCCTAATGAATGGTACAGCGGTCATGACCGCGATTGCTTGCCTGAACTATAAAAAAGCAGAACAGATTTCTTTTGCCGGTACTTTGATTACTGCACTGAATGTTTTGGCCTTAGAGGGCAATCCAAGCCATTTTGATGAAGTCTTGTTTGCGCAGAAACCACATCTAGGACAGCAACATATTGCAGCTCAGTTACGCGAATGGTTAAACAGTGAGGTACAGACCGAGCACCAAAGTTCGCGTCTGCAAGACCGTTATTCACTGCGCTGTGCGCCACATGTAATTGGAGTGTTTGAAGACTCCAAACTGTGGTTGCGTCAGTTTATTGAAAATGAGCTGAATTCAAGTAATGACAATCCATTGATTGACCCAGTGAACCTACGTGTATTGCATGGTGGCCATTTCTATGGCGGACATATTGCCCAAGCGATGGATAGTCTAAAAATCATGATTGCCAATATTGCCGACTTGATGGATCGTCAATTGGCGCAGTTGGTGGATTATAAAATGAATAATGGTTTGCCGCGCAATTTAACTGGTTCAAGTCCTGAGCGTTTACCACTGAATCATGGCTTTAAAGCGGTACAAATCGGGGTCTCGGCATGGACAGCAGAAGCTTTAAAACAAACACTCGCGGCATCGATTTTTTCACGCTCAACTGAATGTCATAATCAAGACAAAGTCAGCATGGGTACCATTGCTGCGCGTGATGCCAGTCGTGTCATTACCCTGACCGAACAAGTGATTGCGGCACTCAGTTGTGCAGCAGTTCAGGCGGTTAAACTCAAAGGCGTAGATACAGAACTCAGCCCTGTTTTAACAGCATTTCAACACTGGGTGCTTCAGAGCTTCACCTATGTAGAGGAAGATCGTCCTTTGCAACATGAACTTCAGGCATTGGTCAATCGCTTTGAAGATTTAGAACTGTTAGACAGCATTGCTGTTCAATATTCATAGGAAATGAGCATGTATGCTGATGTAATTATTGAAGTGCCCTTTCATGATGTCGATACCATGCATGTGGTGTGGCACGGTCATTATTTAAAATATTTTGAAATTGCACGATGCAAACTGTTAGATCAATTTCACTATAACTATAACCAGATGCGTGACTCAGGCTATGCATGGCCTGTGATTGAAAGCTATGTGCGTTATGTGCAGGGCATTGAGTTTGAGCAAAAAATTCGTGTGCGTGCTGTTTTGAAAGAATGGGAAAATCGTTTGAAAATTGAATATCTTATTTTCGATGCGGTTTCAGGCAGAAAGTTGACCAAGGGCTTTACTTCGCAAGTGGCGGTACACATTGAAAAACGTGAAATGTGCTTCCAGTCGCCGCAGGTGTTGTTGGACTGTTTAAATGCATGGCCTGAGTTTAAGGCGGAGTAATGAGCATGATTCGATACAAACTCTCTAAGACGATTTCCGTTGCGTGTATGGCAAGTGCGATGACTTTGCTTGCTCCCGCAGTGAATGCACAAAATACTGAATTGAAGCAGGTGTTTGCTCAACTCGGTGCAACGCCTGTGGTGCGTGCCCAATTTGAGCAGCAGAAAAAACTGGCAGCTCTGAATAAAACTTATGTGTCCAAAGGCACGGTACTGTTCAGCAAAAATCAAGGTGTGCTGTGGCAGATTCAAAGTCCAGTCAAAGCCGATTTGGTGGTGACACCGCGTAAGTTGGTACAAAAGACGCAGCGTACTTCCAGTCAAATTGAAGTTGACAAAACCCCGTATGGCTCTGTAGCGACGATGTTTTTACAGTTGATGTCGGGCAATGAGACGGCTCTCGCTAAAAACTTCAACGTGGTGTTTGCCAATTATAGTCCAACACAGTGGAATGTCAGCTTAACGCCGAAAAGCAGTCTATTTAAAAAGCTTTTTGTCCAAGTTGATGCGCAAGGTCAGCGCTATGTGGATCGTATCATGATTTTGGAACAGGCCAATAACCGCACCGTCATTCGTTTTAGTCAGCAAACGGCTCAACCTCAAACTTTAACGGCTGCGGAAAATGCGCTTTTCCAATTGGCAAAATAAGTTTAGCGCCCTTTGGTTACTGATTTTGTGTGTCATTGCTTTGGCACTGGGCACGGCTTGGCTGAATAAAGGTATCAAGATTGAAACCAATATCTTTGCTCTGTTGCCTGAGGCCCATCAAGATGCTCATCTGGAACAAGCACAGCAATATGTGAGTCAGCAGTTAAATGACAAAGTATTTGTGGTGTTGGATGCCAAAACGGATCAGCAATTAGAACAGGCAACGCAAACACTTAAAACCCAAGCTAATCAAAGTCAGCTGTTTTTACCTGTGCGTCCGCAGCTTGATCCTGATCAATTTGCCCAAGCGCTGTATCAGCACAAAGTAGGGCTATTATCCAAGACTGATCAGCAGCTTGTGCAGGGGCAGGACTATGCTGCGTTGATGGAGCAGGGCTTATTGCAACTGATGAGTCCAGGCATGCCGATTACGGCTGAAATGCTCAAGCAAGATCCTTTACTGCTGTTTCCGCGTTATGCAGTGGGTTTAAGTACCTTACAAATCAATGCTGACATCAATTTAGAGCAAGGCTTTGCTACGATTCGTGATGAACAGGGCATTTCGCGCCTGATGGTGCTTCAGCTCAACAACAGCCCTTATAACATTGCCTACCAAGAGCAGACCGCTGCCTTTATTCAAAGCATCAATCAGCAGCTCAACCAGTTGCAGATTAAACCGCACTGGACAGGCACGTTACTGTTTGCACAGTTTGGTACCAATTCTGCTAAAGAGGAAATCTCGACCATTGGCGTGGGCTCGACTATTGGCATTTTACTGCTGGTCTGGTTTGGTTTCCGTTCGATACGCCCCATGCTAACGGAAATGGTTGCGGTGGGTACAGGTAGTCTGGTGGCCTTTGCGGTAACATATTGGATTTTTGGCGAAATTCATCTGATGACACTGGTCTTTGGTGCCAGTTTGATTGGAGTCTGTGTCGATTTTTCATTTTACTTCATGGCCATGCAGTCTCAGCACCGTCAGATTGATGGATTTACTGTTTTAAAACCGTTGCTGCCGAGTCTATTTGTGGGGTTGATGACCACGCTATTGGCCTATGTGGTGCTGAGTTTTACCCCATTTCCAGGGTTTAAACAAATTGCAGTTTTTTCCATGGTTGGATTGAGTGCTGCATGGGTGACCAGCATTTTATTACTGCCACGTTTGCCTGCGCTGAATGCGGAACCAGCGATACGTTCACTGGGTTTTATTGGCAAAGCACGTAATTATGTGCAAAGCCACAACACGCTGCGCTATGGCATGATTTCACTGATTGTACTGGTAACAGGCAGCAGCCTCGCCTTTCTGAAAAGTAATGATGACATCCGTAATTTACAAAGTATGGATGCTACCTTAAAGCAAGAAGATCAATACATTCGCTCGCGCTTTATGCAACAGCAAAGCAGTGAATATTTTGTGGTACAGGGCCGAACACCCGCAGAGTTAGAACAGCATGAACAGCAACTGCTGGCAAAACTTGCTCCCTTACAGCAGGTTGGCAAGTTAGATGCTGTGCAAGCTTTAGGGCAGTGGATTCCCTCGCTTGAGCAGCAAAAACAGAATGTTGCGATGTTACAAGCGATTCCTCAGCATGCTTTAGTGGAATATGCACAAGCGTTACAGCTCAATACCGCCGATGTTTTAAATTGGCAAGCGCATTTAAAAGACCAACCGTTATTGACCGAAGCAGTCTTTAAAGATCATCCGTTGCATTTTCTGCAGATGAGCCCCACGCAACGTTTAGTGATGCTACAAAATGTGCATGATGTGAACGCTGTGCAGCAGCTTGAAAATGCTGATGTGCAACTGTTACGTCCTGTTCATCAACTATCTGAGTTATTCAAACAACATCGTGAACAGGCGCAGTGGCTATTGCTCAGTGCTTTGATGCTTTTAGCCATTGGCTTGGGTGTACTTTATGGCAAAAAATCCATTCTGCCTTTGGTACTGCCCGTCAGTATGGCTCTAATGACCACTTTTGCGATTCAAGCATGGCTGGGTGTCGAGATTAATTTATTCAGCATTATGGGCACCTTTTTGATCATTGGAATTGGGGTCGATTATGCGATTTTCTACCGCCACGGACATGATCACCCGCAGGTGGTGGGTATGGCTTTATTCCTGTGTATGATGTCGACTTTCTTCGGGTTTGGCTTATTGTCGTTTAGTCATACTTATGCCATTCACAGTTTTGGCTTAACAGTTTTATTGGGCGTTATTTTTTCATTTCTTTACGCCACACTTTTTACATCTTCCGATGTAAAACATGTTGTGGTTCAACAATATCAGCCAAAGAGCTGAGTTAAAGGGTACAGTGCAATGAGCACCATGCAACAGACAGATGTATTAATTATTGGGGCGGGACCATCAGGCAGTTCGGCAGCAGCTTTGCTACGCAAAAAAGGCCATCAAGTCACAGTTATCGAAAAGCAATATTTCCCACGCTTCTCCATTGGAGAGTCTTTATTACCGCAGTGTATGGTGTTTTTAGAAGAAGCGGGCTTATTGGATACGGTTCGTGCACATGCCGATGAATATGCATTTCAGTTTAAAAATGGTGCAGCCTTTTTAAGAGGTACGCAGCGCAGTTTTTATGACTTTACCCAAAAATTTAGTGAAGGTCCTGGCACCACATGGCAGGTAAGACGTGCCAATTTTGACCAGCTTTTAGCTCAGCAAGCCGAAAAAATGGGCGCAGATATTCGTTTTGGTCATGAAGTTTTGGCGGTCGATGTCGCATCCGCACAGCCGATTTTGACGGTCAAAGATGAGCAAGGCAACAACTATCAAATTCAGGGTAAATTCTTATTGGATGCCAGTGGTTTTGGTCGCATTTTGCCAAAGTTTCTTGACTTAGAAAGCCCGTCGGACTTTCCAGTGCGCCGTGCGGTCTTTACCCATATTGAAGATGGTTTGTTGGATGATCCTGAATTTGACCGCGAGAAAATTTTAATTACCGTGCATGAAAAAGACCACCGTGCATGGTATTGGCTGATTCCCTTTGCTGATGGGCGTTCTTCATTTGGTATTGTGGCGGAGCAAGATTTTTTTGAAAAATACGGCTATGACGGCAGTGTAGATTATGATTTAGAAGCCTTACAGAAACGTATTTTAGCTGATGATGTGAGCTTGTCGCATGTGCTGCGTCACGCCAAACATGATACTCCAGTACGTACTTTGGTGGGCTACTCTGCCGATGTGAAACATTTGGCATCTAAAAACTATGCACTACTCGGCAATGCAGGTGAGTTTCTAGATCCTGTGTTTTCTTCGGGTGTAACGATTGCATTGAAATCTTCCAGTCTAGCGGTGCCTTTGGTCGAGCAAGTACTGCAAGGGCAGGCAGTAGATTGGATGGAGCAATACGAAAAGCCACTGCGTAAAGGTATTCAAGTGTTCCGTGCCTATGTTGAGTCATGGTATTCAGGAGAGTTTCAGGATGTGGTGTTTTCGACCCAGCAGGATGAAAAAATCCGCCGTATGATTGCATCTTTACTGGCAGGTTATGCATGGGATACGACTAACCCGATCCATCGTAATGCCAAGCAACGCTTGAGCACTTTGGCAGAATATTGCCGCGAAGCACAACAACAGAATGAGTTGCTGACTGATGAAACTTAAGCTGTGTTTAAAGACCATCAGTTGGGTTTTAGCCAGTGCTTTGCTTTGTAGTGCCTGTCAAAGTTGGATCCCTAAAGCGCAAGGATTGGCGACTCCGCAGTGGGTGGCACAAAATTACCAACGCCAAGATCAAATAGAAGTACAGTGGAAAACACAGAGTTTTAGCTTTTTACTGTACCAGCAGCAACAGGGACAATCACTTGACATGTTGGCGCTCAGCCTTACAGGGCAGCAGTTGTTTAAGCTCAGTTTTGACGGTCAAAAGGTTAAAGTTGAACAGCGTATTGAGCCGATGAAGTTGTTACCATTTGATTATGTGGTGCGCGATATTCTGTATGCAACATATCCAAATTTTGCTGCATTACATGCTGCTCAAAATACTGTTATACAAAAAGCAGATACCATTTATATTCAACAGCAGCCTGTGTTGAAAATTCAGCAAAATGAAGGGGTAATTGAACTGGATAATTTTCAAGTGCCGTATCAAATGGTGATCAGTGCGGTGAGTAATACTTTAGAAGATGATCAAGGCGGTATCGATGACTAAAAATGTACAGCATACTTCAGCCGTCGGTATTCAGTTCAGTGCAGCGCTGTCAGCTTTGGGACAAAATCCTGCGGAGCTTCAACATGCGTTAACAAGCGCCGAAAATACCTTGTCGCAACGAGAGGATCTGATTGCCGGGCGTAAGGTATGGGTAGGTGCTGCTGATCAAACCTTAATTCAAGACATTCCTGAAGTTTTGAGCATTACCGATTCGCGTAATTTACGCTTTGCCTTGACGACTTTGGCACAAATTGAAACCGAAATTCGTACTTATACTGCACAGTTTCCAAAACAACGTCTTGCGGTGATTATCGGCACGTCAACGTCAGGAATTGCGGATAATGAACCAGTTTTAAAAATGCAGTTTCAACAGTCAGCACCACAGTCTGTACAGCACCAAAAACAAGAAATGGGCAGTTTAGCGAAAGCCTTACAACAGTATTTGGGCTGGGAAGGGCCTGCTTATACCATTTCTACCGCTTGCTCCTCGGCGGCTAAAGCCATGGCAGCGGGGCAACGTTTGCTCAATGCCGATTTGGCCGATGCTGTGTTGGTTGGAGGCGTTGATACGCTATGTAAACTTACCTTAAATGGTTTTGACAGTTTGGAAAGTTTATCGAGCAGTATTTGTCAGCCTTGTGGTGCTAATCGTGATGGCATCAATATTGGTGAAGCCGCAGGACTATTTATATTGTCGAAATCACCAGCACCTGTAATGTTGCTATCGAGTGGTGAGTCAATGGATGCTTGGCATATTTCAGCACCACATCCAGAAGGGCGAGGGGCTGCTGAAGCGATGCAAAAAGCATTAGCTGCTGCACAGCTTGAAGCCCGCGATATTGGTTATTTGAACTTGCATGGTACTTCTACACCGCAAAATGATGCGATGGAGATTAAAGCTGTACATACTGTGTTTTCAGACAATATGGTGGCATTAAGTAGCACCAAACATAAAACAGGGCATTGTCTAGGGGCAGCGGGTGCAATTGAAGCTTTTATTTGCCAACAGGTTTTATTGGATCAATCATGGTTACCGCTGCATCATGCTGGTGAATTGGACGATGCTTTGGTTGGGCAAAATTATGTGCTCGATCCTAATTTAACAGCGTCAATACGTTATGTTATGAGTAATTCATTTGCGTTTGGTGGCAGCAATATTAGTCTAATTTTGGGGACAGTTTTGCCATGATGGATGCAGTACAGTTTATTCCGCACGAAAAACCCATGGTTTTTGTCAGCCATCTCATTGAGGTGAATGATGAGTTTGCCATTGCAGAACTTCATATCACACCGGATTTGATGTTTTGTGAGTCAGAAGGTTTGCCAACATGGAGCAGCATTGAGCTGATGGCACAGACCATCAGTGTCTATGCAGGCTATAAAGGACAAACTCAGGGATTGCCACCAAAAATTGGTTTTTTATTGGGAACGCGTAAAATGCAGTTGCCTTGTGCCTATTTTAGTTTAGGCGCAACCGTGCGGATTCGGGTAGAACAAAGTTATCTGCATGAGGGTTTAGGGCAGTTTCATTGTGAAATTGAATATCAAGAACACAAATTCAGTGCCATGTTGAGTGTATTTGAGCCTGAAAATATGAACGAAATTATTGGAAAATTAGTGTGAATAAAAGAATTTTAGTAACAGGTTCGAGTCGTGGAATTGGCAAAGCGATTGCTTTAGAGTTAGCCAAAGCAGGCTTTGATGTCACGGTACATGCACGTTCAAGACAGTCAGAAGCAGAAGTAGTGGCACAGGAGATTCAAGCCTTAGGTCAAGACAGCCATGTGTTGATGTTTGATGTGAATGATCGTGAAAAAATTGCAACGATTTTAGAGCAAGATATTGCGCAGCATGGTGCTTTTTATGGGGTGGTGCTGAATGCAGGACTGACCCGAGATGGCGCCTTTCCTGCATTGACCGATGATGACTGGGATGATGTGGTTTCAACTTCATTAAATGGTTTTTATAATGTGTTAAAACCAGTAATGATGCCAATGATCCGCTTGAAAAAAGGTGGTCGTATTGTGACCTTGTCTTCAGTGTCTGGATTGATGGGCAACCGTGGTCAAGTCAACTACAGTGCAGCTAAAGCGGGCTTGATTGGTGCGACCAAAGCACTGGCGCTAGAGTTGGCAAAACGTAAAATCACGGTGAACTGTGTAGCTCCGGGCTTGATTGAAACTGAAATGGTGACCGAAGAAGTCAAGGAACATGCTTTGAAAATGATTCCGATGCAACGCATGGGGCAGGTGGAAGAAGTGGCTAAAGCCGTGAAGTTTTTATGTAGTGATGATGCCAGCTATATCACCCGCCAAGTGATTTCAGTCAATGGGGGGCTGATCTAATGAAACGTGTTGTTGTGACAGGAATGTCTGGAATTACCTCTTTAGGCGAAACCGCAGACCAAATTTTTGAACAATTTGCACAAGGCAAAAGTGGTATTCGTTATATGCCTGATTGGGAAATTTATTCCGATTTACGCAGTAAATTGGGCGGCCCAGTCGAATCATTTACCGTACCCAAGCATTTTAATCGCAAGGTTACACGAGGCATGGGACGCGTTGCTTTAATGTCGGTGGTCTGTGCTGAAAAAGCATTAGAAGATGCAGGTTTACTAAATAATGATATTTTAAAAAGTGGTGAAACTGGTGTCGCGTTTGGTTCATCTGCTGGAAGTGTGGATGCTGTACGTGAATTTGGTTCGATGTTGATTGATAATAATATGAACCAAATGAATGCGACGACTTATATTCGGATGATGTCACATACCAGTGCAGTGAATATGACCATCTATTTTGGCTTAAAAGGTTTGACGCTGCCAACTTCAAGTGCCTGTACTTCAGGTTCTATGGCCATTGGACAAGCGTATGAAGCTATTAAATATGGCAAGCAAACCGTAATGATAGCAGGTGGTGCAGAAGAGTTGAGTGCCGCAGGTTCAGCTGTGTTTGACGTACTCTTAGCGACCAGTATGCAAAATGATCGACCTGAAGTAACACCACGCCCTTTTGACGCGAATCGAGATGGCTTAGTGGTGGGAGAAGGTGCAGGTTGCCTCATTTTAGAAGAATATGAACATGCCAAAAAACGCGGCGCTACAATTCATGCCGAGATCATCGGTTATGGAAGCAATACTGATGGTCAGCATGTGACTCGACCTGATTCTGAAATGATGGGGCGTTGTATGCAGTTTGCATTGAAAGATGCACAGCTTACTGCCGCTGATATTGATTATGTCAATGCACATGGGACATCAACTGATCAAGGAGATATTGCTGAATCACAGGCGACAGCGCAAATCTTGGGTAAAAAACCGATTAGTTCATTAAAAAGTTATTTTGGGCATACATTGGGGGCATGTGGTGCTATTGAAGCATGGTTAAGTATTGAAATGATGCACCGCAAACAGTTGGTGCCTACGTTAAATTTAGATCAGATTGATAGTGCTTGCGGTGATTTAGATTATATTGTGTCAGGTATGCGTTCCGCAGAAACGCAAATCATCATGAGCAATAATTTTGCTTTTGGGGGGATTAACACCTCTCTAATTTTTAAACGTGTTGAATAAAACAAAGGTTATAATGATGTCTTTTAATAATTTTTTTGCAGCAACAGTATTTTCTTTATGTGGTATTGCTTCTGTTCAAGCGGCAGACCAGATGTATGATTTTAATTTCCAAGATGCGGTGAATCGTGCAATTGCCGATGGGGTATTGGATGGATCCGTTAAATTTTATTTGGCGGGAACCAAGTCGGGTGGCAAAGTGATTCAAAAAGATTTGGTGACCAACAAAAAAACCAATGGTTTTGCCAAGTCAGCAGAAAGTTCATGTGACCATGTATTACGTTCTGCACTGATTCAATTTCAAAACACAGCTAAAGCCAATGGGGCAAATGCCGTGACCAATGTGGTGAGTTTCTATAAATCAAATGAAAAACGCAGCACCACTACATACCAATGTGCGAAAGGAACAGCTCTGGCGGGCGTAGCATTAAAAGGGAATTTGGTGAAATTCTAGAGTAGTCGAGAATATTGACTACCCCAGATATACACATCTTTTTAAGACTGTTTAAACTCGGATTTACCTAAATCCGAGTTTAATTGACCATATTAGATTGTTAATAAGATTAGCTACTCGGATTCTCTACGATGAAATCCTTTCATGGCATCATCAATTTGTATGTCATCCCACTTAGCATGTGTCTTTATTAACTTAGATTCATGAATTGTTCCAAATTTTTTGACATCATGTGGCTTTCTAGATTTACAATAGCCATGTTGATTCGTATCTCTGCTCCAAGCTATTGAATCCTTTCCTAAGCTAAAGGTGCTTTCACAAAGTTCTTGTTGTAACGTGTGAGGAATCATTCCTGACATAATATCGAGTTTTACCATCAGCCTATTATATATTCGCCAATTGAAGCTATTTTTTAACCATACTAAACATTTACGTCATGACTATTGAAGTGACGAAAATGAGGGCTAAAGAATAGCTAAACGTGTTGGAGAGTATTTCAAATTGATTGAGAATGTGGGAATTTAAAAATTGAGTCAAAACAACACTATTAAAGAATTGTTTGATAAATCAATAGACAAGAAACTTTGGGTTGCTCCGATGGCAGGTGTGACAGATCGCCCATTTCGGACACTTTGTAAATACTTTGGTGCTGGACACGCGGTCAGTGAGATGATGACAGCCGATAAAACCCTGCGTATGAGCAAAAAAAGTTTGTATCGAGCTAACTTTGATGGAGAGTTAGCTCCAATTTCAGCGCAAATTGCAGGTTCCGATCCGAAAGATTTGGCAGAGGCAGCTCGTTACCAAGTCGCAAATGGAGCGCAAATTGTCGACATTAATATGGGTTGTCCTGCCAAGAAAGTATGTAATAAGTTGGCAGGTTCTGCTTTATTACAAGATGAAGATTTGGTTGCGCGGATTTTAGATGAAGTTGTTGCTGCGGTAGATGTGCCTGTTACATTAAAAACGCGTTTGGGCTTTTTAAATGGTCATGAAAATATTTTGCGTGTAGCGCAAAGAGCTGAGCAAGCAGGTATTGCTGCTTTGGCATTGCATGGGCGTACTCGTGAAGATATGTATTTAAATACTGCACGTTATGACCTAATCAAAGAAGTTAAACAATCACTGAATATTCCCGTAATTGCAAATGGTGACATTGATAGTCCTGAAAAAGCCAAATATGTATTGGATTATACGGGTGCAGATGCAATTATGATTGGGCGTGCTGCACAGGGCCGACCTTGGATTTTTAGAGAAATCGCACATTATTTAACGACAGGACAGCATTTAGCTGCACCACAGATTGCAGAAGTCAAAGAGGTTCTACTCGGACATTTAGCCGAACTCTATCAATTTTATGGTGAATACTCAGGCTGCCGAATTGCACGTAAGCATATTGCTTGGTATACCAAAGGATTACGAGCAAGCAATGAATTTCGCCAGAACATGTATAAGGTTGAAACCACAGCAGAGCAGGCTCAAGTTGTTGAAACTTATTTCAACTTATTGTTGAGCGAAGGTCAAACCATGCACGATGTTCAAGTTGAACAGGTTAATTTACTTGATATTTAAAAGTCGGATGTTAAAAGCCCAGCTATTGCTGGGCTTTTTATTTATTGTGCCTGACTTAATTCCAGCACCAATTGATTGATCAAATCAGCAGCTTCCAATTCCCGAATTTGAGCCACATTCGAGCCTGCCCAGAATGCTCCATAGCTATGGTCACCTTGTTGACTTGCTGCTGCATGTAACTGTTTGGCCAAGTCATAAGCATATGGGTAAGCGGGTACAGCTGGACGGTCTGGTTGATCCACTGTCATGTGCCAAGTGTTTACTAATCCACGGGCAGGGCGACCAGAAATACTGTCCGTAATTTGTGTAACTGGTGCATTTAATAATGCTTTACGATAAGCAGTGTTGGCATTTGAACTTTTACATTGAACAAATGCAGTGCCGAGTTGTACCGCTTGAGCACCAAGCTGTAGTAATGAATGTGCTTGCTGTCCAGTCATGACTCCACCTGCCGCGATTACTGGAATATGGCAATGTTGGCTTAATAGTTGTACTAAATCAGAGGTTTTGATTGCACCATCAATACTTTGATTAAAAATACCACGATGACCACCCGCTTCAATTCCTTGAGCAATTACCATATCAATACCTGCTGCTTCAATTGCTAGTGCTTCTGGCAAGTTTGTCGCAGAGACCATCGTGAGAATGCCAGCAGCTTTTAATGCTGTTATTTGATGTGGGTGTGGAATACCAAAGTGAAAGCTTACGGCTTTAGGGCGTGTATCAAGTACAAGATTTAAAAAATCATCATTGTCTAAAAAGCTTGGATAAATACATGCTAGCTGCTGAGGAGCAACGACATTCAAGCGCGAGAATTGTGGGCTTAAATATTCGATCCATTTCGATGCAATCGCTTGATCTAAGACTTGGCTTTGGTGGCAGAAAAAATTCACTTGAAATGAATGATCAGTTAAGGCTTGAGTTGCAAGAATTTGTTCGCGTGCAGAATTTACAGAGCTTGCTCCTAAGCCCAATGAACCTAATCCACCTTGATTAGAAACCTCGGCTGCCAATGTCGGTGTGGACACACCTGCCATTGGGGCTAGAAAAATAGGATGTTTAATTTCTAGTTGTTCTAGTAAAGACATAATCAGGCTCCATGTATTTACTTAACTGTGCCCAAGCTGAATAAATTAAGCAAATAATATTCACTATTTAATCTAAAAATATGGGTTAGAAAATACTGACTTTGTATGTAATTTTATAATTTATGTGGCTGTGTTATAGAGCTTTAAATAAAAAATATAAGCAATAAAAAACACCCTGTAGTAGGGTGTTTTTTACTAAATATTACTGTTGTGCTTTTTCTTTTACATCAGCAGCACCTTGCTCAACAGCACCCGCAACATGTGCTGTTGCATCTTTTGCGGCATCTTTCACGTCTTTAGCAGCAGCTTCGGTTTTAGCAGCAGCCTCATCCGTTGCATTGTCAATTTTATTTACGGCTTCATTCGTTGCAGCTTGAGTTTTGGCAGCAGCCTCACTAGCAGCATTTTCCATATCATGGCTCGCTTGTTGAGCAGCATTTTCCAAATGCTCGCCTGTCGTAGCACCAGTTTCTGGAGCTTTTTCTTTACTACATCCAACTAAAGTCACAGCAGCAGCTAGACCTAAAACAATAAGCAATTTATTCATAAGAAGTTTCCTTTTTATTTGTTCTATCCGACTAAGGGATAGACAAAATATAAAGTAAATTTGCTGAAAGTATGCTCAAAAAATGTTAAGTATTTGTAATTATTATTGATACTCTGATGTGGGTGTGAAACATGTAGGTATTATTCTGTAAATCGTTAGTGATGCCTTTTGTACCAATAAAAATATGAAATTGTTAAGATATACTTTATAGTGTACAGTGATTATGAAGAGCTGATTTTTTATGGCTTGTTTTATTTCTAATAAGTCTAGAAAAATTTTAGGTTGAATATAAATTATTGTTTTGAACAAAAATGCCAATTGAATTTAAATGAATATATATTTAAGTTAATTACATAAATCATCATTTAAAACAAATGCTTAAATTTTATTCAATAAGATTTTAAGCATTAAATTGGATTAAACACATATAAATATTAAGGGATTTTATTATTTACTTTTGATTAAATGTTAAAAAATTGGTGTTTTATGTCAATAAAATAATTTATAATGTGAATTAAGTCACACTTTTTCTATTTGGTTAAGTCATGATTTTACAACAATACAAAATTGTTTTTGGTGGGACGATGGGGGCAGGTAAGTCTGCTGCGATTAAAACACTTTCTGATGTAGCAGTAATTAGCACAGAAGCAGTGAATACCGATACCCAAGCTCATTCTAAACTTTTAACCACAGTCGGAATTGATTATGGTGAGATTAAATTAGATGATGATACAAAAATAGGCTTATATGGAACCCCAGGGCAAGACCGATTTGATTTTATGTGGTCAATTGTCTGTAAAGGAGCCATAGGGATAGTATTGCTGATTGATCATAGTAGTTCAGAAAGATTGCTCGATTTAGAATTTTATTTAAACGCATTTGAAAATTATGGTTCTAATATTGTGGTGGGTATAACCCATATAGATGTAGAACATGAATTAAAGTTAAAAACTTATAGAGACTGGATGCGTATCCATCAAAAAAATTATCCTATATTTGCTGTGGATGCGCGTGAAAAAGATGATGTACTACTTTTAATTGAGACATTAATTGCAATGCTTGAAAGCCAAAACCTTATAGCGATTTGAAGGTGCAGTTCAAATGTCTAGTTTATGTGAAATGATACAGCCATTTAAGAAACTATTCATAAGCAACTATTTGTTTTATAAATAATATTATCTATTTTTTGTTGATTGTTTTTTAGCTTTATATTGCTTTGAACTCGTTACCGAATCTCAAAATATCTTTTGAGAATCTGAGTAAAGTTACAGTGGTTAGTATTTTTTGCATTGATTAAGAATAGCCCACTTTATAAATTTCAGAGTATAAGTTTAAGTGAAAAAAATTGGGAAAGTTTTTTATCGGTGGTAACACTTGATTGCTCCAATCGTCTTAATGGATTTTGTCCATAATGATAATTTAATTGATGAAAATGTATTTTTACTTTCAAAAATTAAATGAAAAATTGATGGAATTGTCGGCGTAAAGATGTGTTTTAAATCTTGAAATTATGGTTAATTTTGAATGAAGAGCATTTTAAATATTGCAGTATTTGGACTAAGTTTAAGTACATTAGGTCATATTAAAACGCAGGTTTTACTTGCACTACCATCTTCAACACAGGTGAAATGGGTAAATTTGGCAGAGAGTAAAATTGATCTGTTGCTTGTAAATGATGTGTTCTTTAATGCACCAGGTATTCAGAAAGTTTTGAGTAATCCACATATTACCTATTTGCGTTTAGTCAAAAAGGTCGAACATGCTGGGCGTATTATAGGTGATCAACTCTTTTACCCTTTTTCAAATTTAGAGCATCTACATGAATGGCTGTCTGAAAAATTGATACCAGTCACGGCTATGCCTTTTTCGTTACCTGTAAGTAATAAAGCAACGTCAATTTTGCCAACGATTACTCCACAGGAACAAATGTCAATCGAGAGGGTATTTACTGAAATGTTTACCCCTAGAAATGGTTTTATTCAATTATTTGATGCGAGTGGTTTTTTAGCATTGATTGATACGCGTACAGAAAGGGTGTGGGTGGAAGCAGGTAAAACTATTCAACTGAATTCAACCTTGAATCAAACCTATGCAACTGCCCAATTTGTGCAAGAAACGACAAAGAATAAAGAGATTTATGATTTACGCGTATGGTTGTGGAAAGTGGTAAATGCATCAACAGATTTGAAACTACCAGTGGTTAATCTCAATCAGAATTTTAAATTAGACATTTGGCCGCAATTTGAACGAGATTTGAAGCGAAATGAGTTTCTAAAAATGGCGGCATGTTTCTCGCATGGTGCAAAAATAAGCGATGTAAAACAGTTTTTGAATTTAAGTCATGATCAGATATTGAATTTTGTATCTTGTGCTGTTTTACTGCAATTGGGGCGTTTTGTAAATCAAAATGAAGTGAAGTTTCAGGAAGATACAAAACAAGTAGAATCTGGCCAAGGACATAAACTCCGTAGTTTTATTGGAAAATTACGCAAAAAACTGGGTTTATAAATAATCTGCGCCTAGTCATAATTTTAACGGGGTAATTCCCATATCAAGAGGAAACAAGAAATGGCACGTGTTAGTCTAGATGCTTTAACAAGTTTAGATGGTTTTGTAGCAGCAGCACTGGTAGATAGCGACAGCGGTCTTGCTTTAGCTACACAGGGGACTGGTGTAGATTTAGAACTTGCAGCCGCGGGTAATACTGAAGTGATTCGTGCTAAACGTAAAGTGGCAAAAGCCTTGCAACTCAATGATAATATTGAAGATATCCTTATTACATTGGGCAAGCAATATCACTTAATTCGCCCATTAGATACCAATGAAACATTATTTTTGTACTTGGTACTCGACCGCTCTAAATCAAACTTGGCTATGGCGCGTTATGAACTTAAAGGCTTTGAAAAAGGTCTTGATTTTTCTTAATAAAATCAAAGCTATTCAAATGCCAATGTAAATCACATTGGCATTTTTTTTGGTTCTTATTCTAATAATAAATTTGGTGTGCAGTTTTAAAGGTACTTACATGGAGCTGTACTAATTCAGGCAGAGCTTGATAGCCACCAGCCAAAACAAACATTAAGGGAATCTGATGCTTTTTAGCGAGTCGGAAAATCATTTCATCCCGTTTTTCTATTAACTCGGTGTTAAACCAAGTAGAACCACAAGGGTCATTTTGGTGACAGTCCATGCCAGCCTGATAAACAATCAGATCAGCATTCCATTCAATTGCCCTTTTAAAAGCTTGATAAATGGCGATGATATATTGGCTAAAATTCCCATTATGTTTATGTATGTGACAGGTTTCAGAACGTTCGTAGGTGGGGCAGCCAAAGGCAAGTCCATAGATACTATAATTAAATAGATTCTCGTATCGCTTGGTAAACTCGGCTGTTCCATTCCCTCCATGTTGGTCACAATCGAGTACAAAAATACGCTTATTGGTAAATTTATGGGCGATGAGTGCTAAACCATTAAATGTACAAAATGAGCTACCAAACTCATAAACAGCGTGATGAAATCCTTGAGCAATATTGGCAGAAATTTGATGTTCCCATGCTAATTCAGCTGCAAGAATCTGACCTGCATTAATTTGATAAACTGCATCTCGAAGTTGCGTGTTCCACGGTTTAAAACCCTGAAATGTTGCCATTTTTTCAGGGCTTCCTGTATGAAATGCATCGACATATTCAGGCGCATGTAATTGCTTTAAACTCTCTATTGATAGAGGATGAGGCTCATGAAAATTTGCTATGCCCAAGGGTTTTAGTGCCTCAGCCACCGCAGTTAATTTCTCCATACTATTGGTATGAGTTTGTGCGAAGTACTGTGGAGAGTAACAAACCTGAAGCATGGGATTAACCTTGAATCTGCATTAAAGCAATATCACGTAATTGTTGGAGTTGAGTCGTTCCTGGACTAAATAAGCCATTATCAACTTGCTGTTTATAATGTGTTGTAAAAGCTCGCTCACGATTTTCTGGGGAAACAGCTAAGGTTGTAAGGCGTAAAAACCAAAACCCATTAATGGCTGAATAAGGTATAACGTAGCCTTTAAATTTCTGATTGGCTAATTTTTCCTGAATAAGGGCACGATCATAATTCACAGAAAACAATGATCCAGCGGGTAAACATACGCCATTCATTAAAACAGGTTTCAAGCTAATACAAGAGTGATTATCTCCCATATTTAATTTTTCTAATAAAATCGGTTGCTGCTGTTCATCGACAAAAATATTGATTTCACCTTGTCTGAGCATACGGCCATGTGCAATTTTAAGGAAGAAATTTTCTGCCATTGGGCATGATCCCACTTTAGGCTTTTCCTCTAAAGCTTTTAATTCCACCAGACCTGTTTGTTCAGATGTTCTAGGTAAAATAATATCGGCAATTAAACTACATAAAAGTTTACTTTCTTCTAATGTTGCCTGTGAAGAAATTTCACGGAGTTTTTGTTGCAGTTTAATTTGCTGCTGTACTTCTAACTTAAACTCTTCAGGCGTTGAGTCAGGAAGTGTATGTGCTGCATGATTTAGATCTAAATTATGCCAATCTGAAATTGCGAACTGAGATTGCTCTAGCAAAGTTTTTAATCCTTTTGTTTCAAATTGATTAAAAAGTTTTAAATCAGAAAAATCTTGTGGCAATCGAGTGATATTGATGTATTCAGCCAATACTCGAGTGGCCTGTGTGTAGCCACAGCCTCGGCGTTCGGTCTGATGTGAAAAATGCTCATTGAGCATTTCGGTCAGTTTAGAGGATAGCGGATGAATATGTTGTTTGAACAATTGAATAATTTCGTGATCGGTTTCGTTCATCCTAGCCTCATTTTTATGCAAAAAATCATTTTGAAGTACATCTCTTTTAAATGAAATGTCTGATTTATTCTCAAGTTTTATTAGAGATTTATAAGGTCATACAATAGCAAAAAAATATTTGAATAAAATCACTTATATTATTTTTATTCATTATATTGGCTGATTTTTATACCTTTGTTCAAAAGTGAATATGAATAACCAGCCTCGAAAGACTGGTCATTGTTTAGGGTTTAAATTGAGTTAGTGTTGAAGATTTGGCTCACTTGCAGACACTTCTACTGTTTCATTACTTTCTTTAAGTAATTCATCAGTCAATTGCTCAGGGACTTTGGCTTTTTTCTTATCTTTTTTGGCTTTTTTCTTTTTTTTCTTTGGTGCTTCTTCAATTTCTGCACCATCTTCGATTGCCTGCCAATATTCAAGCTGTTCCATGACCGCAGCGTAGATTGAGCCTTTGCTATAGCGACCTTTTTTATCGAGTGTGCCCACAGGTCGAGCCATTAAAATTTCAAGGGCTTGATCAATCGTTTCAATGGCATGAATATGGAATTGACCTTGTTCAACAGCTTCTCGAACATCAAGACGTAACATTAAGTGTTGCATGTTTTGACGTGGAATAATAACCCCTTGTTTGCCTGTAAGTCCTTGCAGTTTACAGGCATCGAAGAAGCCTTCAATTTTAGCATTGACGCCGCCAATAGGTTGTACTTGACCTAATTGGTTCATAGAGCCAGTAATCGCCCATGACTGATCAATCGGTAATTGGCTAATTGCAGAAATCAGTGCTGATAGCTCAGCAACAGTTGCACTGTCGCCATCGACCTGACCGTAGCTTTGTTCAAAGGCGAGGGCAGCGGAGAAATGTAGAATCTGTTCACGACCAAAATGTGCTTTTAAGAAGCTCGACATTAAAAGAACGCCTTTGGCATGTAATGAGCCACCCAGTTCAACACTGCGTTCAATATCCAGAATATCGCCACCACCTTGATATACAGAGGCAGTTAGGCGAGAAGGTAAGCCGAATTCAACATCTGCATAGTGGATGACGGATAAAGCATTGATTTGTCCTAAGCGATGACCACGTGTTTCAATTAGTTGTGTACCACGGGAGAGATCTTGCCAATACAGTTCACGTAAATAGCCTAAGCGATACTGACGATGTTGTAAGGCGGTATTAATATGTTTGTCAGCTACAATTTTATCGCCTGCTTGTACAGCATGGTGGTGAGCTTCACGAATTAAGTCACCCAAAGTCAAGGCGTGGAGTGAGAGGGAGCTTTGGTCTTCGGCTTGGCGGCTCGAATCTGTGAGCAAAGCAGCCAAGGCTGAGCGATCAAAAGGTAATAATTTATCAGCTTGTACATAATCTGCAATCAACTGCATATAAGCTTGTTCATTGGCGTCATTACGTTGCAGTGTGTCGGTGAAATCGGCACGAATTTTAAATACACTACCGAGTTCAGGTTCGAGCTCCAAAATTTCATAATAGACTTCTGGCTCTGCCAATAATACGACTTTGATATTGAGCGGTATTGCTTCAGGTTCAATAGAAATACTACCCGTAAGCGTTAACATGTGTTCAAGCGAAGACAGCTTTAATTTTCCAGATTTAAGTGCACGCTTCAAACCTTGCCATGCATAAGGTTGTTCGAGTAATTGTTCTGCTTCAAGCATGAGGAAACCCCCATTGGCTTTATGCAATGAACCTGGACGAATCAGCGTGAAATCAGTGGTAATCGTGCCATGTTGTGTGAGTTGTTCGACATGTCCCAATAAATTGTAGTGGGTTGGGAAGTCTTCAAAAATGACAGGCGCACCACTATTCGGCTTATAGGTTACAATAATATTGGCTTGATAACGCGCTGGTATTCGGCTAAACAGCCCAGGTGTGAAATCATCTTCTTCTTGCTCAAGTACAATTTCGACATTGTTAATAATGTCTTCGGCATAAAGTTTTAAGTATTCGGCTAAACCTTCAACTTTAGAAAACTTATTGAGTAATAGATCAATACGCGGCATGACCACTTGATTGGCAATTTCACGATTCAGTTCTTGAACTTTGTCACGTGCATCATCTTCCAGATCACCTAAGTGCAGACCTAAACGCTCAAGCTTTTTATCCATATAGCGCATATTTGAGACAATTTCTGCACGCTGTTTGCTATTTAATGCATCCAGATCCTTTTGCGACATCTCTTGTAGTTGATCATCTTTAAATTGCACAGGAATAAAACAGTGCTCATCATGGCGCGTGACTAATTTCAAACTGAGTTCTTCGCCTTCTTTGGTTAATTCAACCAAGGCTTGTTGTTGTTCATCACCTGTTTGTTGGCGAATCAGTTCAATACGATTGTGATAGGTTTCAGTCGTAAAGCGACGTTCAAGTTGCTTTAAGATGGTTTGCCATGTTTGGTGCAGTAAAGCTTGAAATTTGGGTGCTTGTCCCGCAGGAAGTTGAAGTGCAATCGGTTGGCGAGATGACTTGAAATTATTGACATAAACCCAGTCATTTGGAGTAGACATGGTTTTGGCGTGTTGTTGTAACAGGCGTTTAACCATGGTGCGTTTACCTAAGCCGGCAGTACCTACAGCAAAAATATTATAGCCAGAATACGGTAAAGCAATGCCTGCTTCTACAGAAGCACGTGCACGGTCTTGTCCAAGAAAATTATTGAGCGGTTTAATACGTTTAGTTGAAGTCGGAATGTTGGTTAAATTTGGGATATGGGTAAGTTGTTCTGATTTTAAACGTGTTTGATTGAACGTATTTTGAATTTCGGTTTGCTCGAAGGCAGTAATCAGGTGGTTTTGCGGATCTCGTGCTTTATTATTTGAAAGGTTAGTGGATAAAGAAGAATTCATCTGTTCAAGTTTTTGGGTCACTGTGAAATCCAAAACAAAATATTGCGGTAGAGGTTTAAGGTATACAGGTTTAGTGGAAAAATTCAAGCAATGCCGCTGTTTTTCTCGTCAAAATACCGTAATCATTTCATAAATACTGTTGAAACCAGAGCACTTAAACGGTTGAATAGCACACATGATTTTTTGTAGAAAATAATAACCGAATGACAACTCAAGCAAATGGATGGAAAGCGGCATTTCAGGCATTTCTCGATCGGCGAGCAGCAATTATGTTGTTCCTTGGTTTTTCAGCCGGTATTCCGATCTTACTAATCTTTTCTAGTTTATCACTATGGCTTGGTGAAGCAGGTATTGAAAAAAGTGCTGTGACTTTTTTTAGTTGGGCAGCTTTGGGTTATTCCTTTAAGTTTGTTTGGGCTCCTTTGATCGATGAACTCCCCGTTCCATTTTTAACCAAACGGCTGGGGCGTCGCCGTGCATGGTTGCTGATTGCGCAATGCCTCATTATTTGTGCCATTTGTATTATGGCATTTTCAGATCCTGCTTTAGGACAAAGCTATTTGTACCAAATGGCAGTTGGCGCAGTTTTGTTAGGTTTCTCTGCTGCAACGCAAGATATTGTCATTGATGCCTACCGTATTGAACTGGCAGAAACTGAAATGCAGACGGTTTTAGCATCGACCTATAATGCAGGTTATCGCATCGGGATGATTGTAGCGGGTGCAGGAGCGTTGTTTCTGGCGGCGTCATTAGGTACTGCGAAAGGCAATTATATTTATACTGCGTGGAAAACAACTTATCTTGCCATGGCAGCCGTGATGTTGGTGGGTATTCTAACGACCTTGATTATTCGAGAACCCCTAGTCAATCGTGTTTATAAAGAATATCAACGTTCAGACTATTATCGTTTGGTCATGGTGTTCTTTGTTGCTGTTATTAGTTTTGTCTTGTCCTATATTTATTCTGGCACTTTAATCGAAGCCTTGGTTGCATCTTTGGCGATCAAAGATTCATTTCTACTGTTTTGTTTTGAGGCATTACGTTTTCTGGCTTCAGGGGCTATAGCACTGATTGTCGGTGCAGTGTTAGTCAAAATGGGTGCAGTGAATAAGCAAATGGCATTTGAAACGTGGGTCAATCCGATTGCAGATTTCTTTAGACGTTATGGGGTAAAACTCGCTCTAGTGCTTTTGTTATTGATTGGTTTTTATCGTATTTCCGATATTATTGCTGGTGTGATTTCCAATGTTTTTTATCAAGATTTGAATTTCACCAAAGAGCAAATTGCTGAAGCCGTGAAAATTTACGGTGTCATTTTTAGCCTTTTAGGCGGTTTCTTAGGCGGCTTATTGGCACAGCGGATGAATATCATGAAACTGATGTTTGTTGGTGCCATTCTTGCAAGTTCAACCAATCTTATTTTTATTGGCTTGGTAAAATCAGGTCAACCTTTGCAGCAAGTCGACGTTTCTATTGGTGCACAGCATTATCAAGTTCAGGCAGATGAAGTGGGTTATTGGAAGCTGAATGTTCCAGCTCAAGTACTGAGTCAGTCCAATCAAATTCATGCTTCAGTTGCATTTGCTGATAAGTCTGATGAAAAATCATCTGTAGAGATGCCTTATTTAATGGGTTCAGCGACTCAAGCCATTATCTTATTTCCGTTAACTGCGGATAATGCTTTAAGCCCGAAAGAGGTTCAGCAATCTGTTGTGGTGAAAGGCCAGATTCAAGGTGTTGATGTTGCACAACTAAAACCAGAGCAACCCATCAGCTTATGGTTAGGTGGTCAAGAATATCCTGCAAAACTAGATGCACAAGGCATTTTTAGTGGTGCGATTGATGGCAAGTTATTAGAAAATGCTAAAAATAAGCAAGTGACAGCTCAATTAAATACGCTAAATGCTTCAGAAGTCGTCAAGATTAGTCATACTTACCAACTATCTAAGCAACAATCTGCTTTAGAGTTGACGATAGACCCGATACTCACTTCAGTAGATGCGAAGCAAAATGTGCAAATTACAGGTAAGGTGATTAAATCGTATAGTACGTTATGGCTTTATTTTGCGATTATTGTCGATAATTTGGCTTCTGGATTGGCGGGGGCTGCATTTATCGCTTTTCTTTCTAGTCTGACGAGTGTTTCTTTTACCGCCGTTCAATACGCTATTTTTAGTTCACTGATGACCCTTACACCTAAAATTTTAGGAGGGTATTCGGGTACTATAGTGACTAATATTGGATATCCGAAATTTTTCTTGATGACCACTTTAATTGGAATTCCAATTTTAATTCTGGTGGTTTGGGTCGCGAAGTTACTCCGTGATCATCAAAACAAACAACTTCAACTGAAGGATGAATAATATGCGAATGCTCCATACGATGCTACGTGTAGGCAATTTAGAACAGTCATTAAAGTTCTATACCGAAGTGCTGGGTATGACTTTGCTCCGTAAACGTGATTATGAAGAAGGTCGTTTCACACTGGCATTTGTCGGTTATGGCGATGAAGCCAATAACACAGTGCTTGAATTGACACATAATTGGGATACTGATCACTACGATTTAGGTAATGCTTATGGTCACATTGCAATTGGGGTTGATGATGCCTATAAAGCATGTGAAGAGATTAAAGCACGTGGCGGTAAAGTTGTACGTGAAGCAGGACCAATGAAAGGCGGTGTAACCGTGATCGCTTTTGTTGAAGATCCAGATGGTTATAAAATTGAGTTGATTCAGCAAGATTCAAATGCACGTAATAACTAAGTATCGTGTTATTGATTAACTAAATATCGAATATAGCAGTTGAAAAGCTAGCAATATTTAAATAGCCCAGTAAGATGAAGTTGACCTACGGGTAAAATTTGTCTACTGGGTTTTATTTCATCTTTACTTTTTTAAAATATATATAACAGGACGTTAAGCAATGAACATGCTCAAGCTTCTTGCCTTGGATCGATTCACTTTACTCTTAGTTGCCATGGTTGTACTGGCATCTTTTCTTCCTGTCTCTGGTTCGGCTGCCCATTTCTTTAATGTCATTACTACGATTGCAATTGCAATATTATTCTTCTTACATGGTGCGAAACTTTCCCGTGAAGCAATCGTTCAAGGGATTATGCACTGGAAGTTTCATGTATTGGTATTTGCTTTCACTTTTGCAGTATTTCCAATTTTAGGCTTACTTGCAAAACCTGTCCTGTTACCAATGTTAGGGCAAGAGCTTTATTGGGGTTTCTTGTTCATGTGTTTCCTACCATCTACCGTACAATCATCAATTGCATTCACTTCAGTTGCCAAAGGCAATGTCGCCAGCGCGGTATGTAGTGCTTCATTTTCTAATATCATTGGAATGTTTATTACCCCCATATTGGTGAGTGTGTTTATTCTGGGCAAATCGGAACATGAATTTGATCCAACATCCTCCATCATTCAAATTACCTTATTGCTGTTACTGCCTTTTGTTTTGGGACAATTGTTTCGCCCACTCGTTTACCCACATATGATAAAAGTACCGCGCTTGGTTAAAAGCTTTGACCAAGGTTCGATCTTGATGGTGGTTTATGGCGCCTTTAGTAGTGCAGTCGTTGCGGGATTATGGAATGAAGTGAGTTGGCAAACCTTGTTGCTTTTGGTGTTGGCATGTTCGGTCTTTTTAACCGTAATCATGTTGTTGGCCTATTATCTTCCAAAGGTATTCGGTTTTAACCGTAAAGACCAAATTGCAATTTTTTTCTGTAGTTCCAAAAAGACGCTCGCTAGTGGTGTTCCAATGGCGCAAATTTTATTTATTGGTCAGCCTTTAGGGATGATTGTTTTACCAATTATGATTTTTCACCAAATCCAGTTGATGGTGTGTGGCATCATTGCAAATCGTTGGTCGAAACAAAATCCAGACGAATGAAGAGAATAGTTCGCTATCTGGATTTATTTGGCGTATAATAATGTCCACTTGTTGTGCTTAGCTCTGACGGTATCCGTCTCGGTGGGCCAAGAGAATGGTCTGTTGTGGTGTTGACCTGCTTTAAAGCTTTCCTTGCAATATGCAAGAGTGGTCAATTGCGATGACAGCATAAGCCTTTCTTACACTTAGGAGTAATCGACCATGCGCGCCGATATTCACCCAAAATATGAAAAATTAGTAGCTACTTGTTCTTGCGGTAACGTAATTGAAACTCGTTCAGCTGTTGGTAAAGAAGCTCTTTACTTAGACGTATGTTCTGCATGCCACCCATTCTACACTGGTAAGCAAAAGAACGTTGACACTGGTGGTCGTATCGACAAATTCAAGCAACGTTTTGCTGGTATGTCTCGTTCTATCAAACGCGACTAATACCCCAGTTGAAAAAAAACGAGCCATTGGCTCGTTTTTTTATGTCTATAGAAATATTAAAAAATAAGATAAAAGTACAAGACCTACTGGTCTTGTACATCAATTAAATGATCCAGTTTTTTCTGGAAATAGTCACCTTGCAGATAGCGTGCTTCCACATTCCATGCATTGGCGAACATCGTCATATTATTCAGTTCACGTAATAACATTTGTGTTGCTTTAATTTCATGGAAATGATTAATACGCTCTTGTAATTCTTCAGTAGATTTGTCTGAGTCAAGCATCTGTGCTAACTGATGATGCAACGTCACATGATTAATACTCATCTGATTCAAAATAGATTCGCTATAAATCGAGTTACCAAATTCACGTAATGATATTTCTGCACCGCTCTGAATTAATTGAGCTGTATATTTTTGTGCATCATTTAGATTCTTGGCAATATCTTCTTCAGAGAATTGTAAAATGAGCGGGTGACTTTGTTTGCTACCCACAATCGTAATTAATTTAGCAATAAATGCAGGGAATGTACGGTCAGAGAAGAGAACTTCTTTGTTTAAATTGACAATAATTTTAGCATCAGGATATTGGGTAATAAAGTTATGTAACTGTTTACATGCCTCAACTAAAATCCAACGATCCAGTTTGATCGAGAATTCTGGGTCATCTGCAAGTTCACGAATTGATGTAATATCTTGCCAAGCATTATTGTAAATGAAGCCGCTGGTAACTTCGTAGGTGTATAGGTTACTATCTTGTTTATCATACAGTTGTTGATATTTAAGATGAATTTCACCCCGCTCTAAACTCTTTTGCAGTGCTTTTAATAAGCTAGAGTGTTCTTGCAAATTCAGATGAGAATCAATTAATTCAATATGAGGATGGGCTATTGGGTTAAGTTCAATATTATTTTGTTCTTGCCCAGATGGTAGAGCTGTGTTGTACGCTCGTTCTATTAGCTGTTGGAACTGTTGCTCATCCTTTATATTGTGTTGAATTAACGTATAACCCATTCTTAAATTTAATGGGAAGGTTTGTTGATTTACACCTAATAGTTGTGGTTTAGATAAAGCACTTAATCCAATTAGTTTGGACTCCAACACACTTTCACTAGAACCTTGGAATAGGCCTGCATATAACGCATGATTGACCTTAAACAATGGAACATTGGTTTGTTCTTTTAAGAAGCTATGAATATTCGAAAAATAGGCATTTGAGGTTGCCCAATCTTGTTGGAATATAGATTCAGGACAAGATGCAAGTGAGAAAAGTACAAGCGCATTAAAATCAGCAGGCTGCTTGGCAATGGTTCTGTTAATCAGTTGATAGGTATTGGGTTGTGCGGCAGGGGCTTCAACTTGAGCAACCGTAGGCTGAACTGATGCAATGTTTTCAGTTTGATTTAACTCAATCGTGATTTGAAGGGCATCATCTTCAGTGGCTGCTAAGAACTCAATTTTTAAAGGATTTGTTTGAACATGACTATTGAGTGTCGTCAGCTCAAAACGACCTTGATCTAATTGCCCTTGCGATATTTTTTTAAAGCGTAGTTTAAAATCATTCAGATCTTGCGGTTGTAATACATCCAGTAAAGGCAGACCAATAATTTCATCTTCACTTTTTAAACCAAAGAGATGAAGATATTCCTCATTGGCTCCGATATGAATTCCTTCTTGAATAATCGCAACAGCTTTATTGCTTTCGCTTACCCATGCCTGTGCTTGTGTCTGTACATTTTCAAGCTCTTGCATGAGATGTTGTTGGCCTTGATTTAGGCGACTAAAAGAGAGCGCACGTAATAAAGACAAGTAAAATCGATCTGGAAAATCTAAATTGGCGACATCATAGACGCCTTTTCGAATATAGGTTACGTATTGGTTCGGCTCATAATCATCAGGTTTGAGTAAAATAAGCGGTAATTCAGGTTGCTTAGACAGACGAATAAGACTTAAGGCCTGTTCATATTTTAAATCGTAGGCACGACCGAAAATAACAATATCCCAATTTAAATGGAGTTGCTTTTCGAAAGTTTGTAAGTCATCTAATAAAAAAGCGTGTACTTGATGTTCACTTGTCGTTAATAAATCACAGATTTTGTTAAAACGAATTTGGTTGTCATCGATTATGAGTAAACGAGTTTCCGTACGTTTTAACTTTTTGGACAATAGTGGATTTCTCACTTCAATGCTTCCCATAAATCATGATTCTTAATTTCGTTGGTTTGTTTCCGAATAAAATTTTCAACCAAATGTTCTTGTTGATCATTTAGTAATTCAAAATCGAACCGCATAAAGCTTTGTGTAATTAAATGTGCTTTTAGTAAATAAACTTTCAGTTCATCTTGTTCTAGGCGTAAATGAATCGTTTGTTTTTCTCTGAATAAGTGTGAACCGGGTAAAATGAGGGTGGTTGACACTTCATTCAACTCGGCAGTTTGAACTAATAAGGCTGGATAGTAGTTGCCTGTATTACGATCAGTCTTTACGTAAACTGCACATGGGAAAATATCTTGTGCAAGCATTTCAAGTCCCAGTTCAAGACTTTTCTCAGTCGATTGTTTAATCCAACGGACAACGCCACCACGCCATTCACTTTGAGCATTTTCTTGTACCAGAATAAATTCACCTGTTTTTAAGTTTTTTGGGGTATTCCCAGACCACTTAATGCGGTAACCATTGACACTAATATCAAGAACTTCAGCTGGATAAATTTGTTTTGCTTCACGATCTAAAGTTTTAATATTGCTCGTACTTAATAGATTATGATCATTCATAGAGCTAAAAATATTACTTTCAGATTGCAGACCGTAATGTGCATCTAAATTTAGTGTTTCATTAAAGTTTTTGCCCTTCGATAAATAGAAATGGGCAACATTTAAGCCGAAGCAGATATGCAATTGAGCAGAATATTCATAACGCTCATGGCGGCGTTCAGCATTACTTGTGAGTAAACTATGAATATGGAAGTGTAAAGCAGGGGTGAGGAAAATTTTCTCATTTCGAGATAGATATTCACCATGCTTCCCTTGAGCTTCAGTAAGGTGATCTAATAGATTCTGAGTAGAAATATAAATTGATGGATTAAAACTACTATTTTGATGCGCGTTAAATACAGGTGGATGGTCTAAAGAAGTATCTACAATATAGCGTGATAAAGTCGTTTCTTTAGGTAAAACCTGAATTAACTTTGCCCAATCATAACTACATAAGAACAGCCCTTGAATTTCGGATGGTCGAATCTGATGCGGATTTAGGATGTCTAAAAGAATAATTTGCGCATAGATTTGACCAATCGTTTGTAGTTGGTGTTGCGTACCTTGCAATTGGTTAATGTTGGTTTGATTAAAATTATGTTGAATCGCACTTTCCATTAACTGATGAGTTACTAACCATTGACCAGACAGTGGATTGGTATACAGAATTTGTTGTTGATACAAGAGTTGAGCAAGCTGTTGTAAGCCATAATAACTTGCGAGAATACGTGCAGTTTGCAAGTTTTTCTTTTGACTAAAAGCAAAAAGGGAGAATTTTTGCTGATTCAGTTGTTGGTCACAGCGTTTCGCAATATCAATATATGTTTTTGCAAAACAACTGCGTAATAACATGGCCAATTCAATAATATGGTCATTTCGATCCGTTGTAATTAGACCTTGATTAAAAAAATGTTTTTCTAAGCTGGTTAATACATTTTCAATGGTCGGATGAATAGCATGAATTAAATCAAAACGCAGAGTTTCACTACATTGAAGTTCAGAAATTTCAAGTAGGGCATTAAATAGTGCACGAGAAGAGTCACCTAATTGTAAAATAGATAAATTGGACACCCAATCCTGAATGTCCGTCACCGTGCTTTGGCAAAAACTCAATTTATCCAACTTTAATTCAGTTGGCGTTTGAAACATTTCTGCGGTGCTCATATTCATAATTGTTATTTAACTCAGAAAGTTGAAACTCCAAAAAGCGGTGTTTTGTTTTTTTCGCCCGCAATTTCCCTGACAAGTTTAGGTACCAAATAACCTGGTAAGCTTGCTAAAACCTCTTTATAAATTTCATCGATTTCATTTGAAGCCAAATCAAAATGCTGCGCACCTTTGACTTTGTCAAGAACATGCAGATAGTAAGGCATCACGCCAGCTTCAAATAGTCGATAACTTAGATCGACTAAAACTTGTGCAGAATTATTAACCCCATTTAATAACACTGACTGATTTAAAACGGTGATTTGATTCTGAACCAATGTCTCAAGTTTGGCGCAGGTAAAATCATCTAATTCTGCTGCATGGTTTGAGTGTACCACCAGAATTATGCGTAGCCTACTGTTTTTTAATAAAGAAACGAGCTCTTCATCGACACGGTTGGGGATTACAATAGGAACTCGTGAATGAATTCTCAAAAATTTAATTTGTGGGACAGATTCTAGACGTTCCAGCCATAATTTTAATTTACGATTCGAGAGAGTAAGCGGGTCACCACCACTTAAAATTACTTCGTTTACATCAGGCTGACTTTCGATATAAGCACGAATATTGATCCAATCATCATTTTTAGGCAAGTTTTCCTGATAAGGAAAATGTCGGCGAAAACAATAACGGCAATGTACTGCACATGCGCCTGTTAAAGTGAGCAAAAAACGCGATTTATATTTATGTAATACGCCAGGTTGCTGATTGGCTTGTTCCTCACCTAAAGGATCAGTCACAAATTCAGGATGCTCATTTAATTCTAAATGGTGAGGAAGGACTTGCAATAAAAGTGGGTCTAAGGCATCACCGATGTTCATTTTTCCGACGAACGCACGTGGAACACGCAATTTGAACTGTTCAGAAGCCAAGATTGCCCCTGATAATAATTGGTCTGGTGATAACTGGAGCGTCTCAAGCAACTCTAAAGGGTCTGTAATTAAGTTACTCAGTTGAGTTTGCCAGTTTTGCTCTTGATACAAATAGTTTATCATGCCACGTGTTAAAAATAGTGCTAGTCTAGCATTAATAGACTATTCTAGCATTAACAGATTTTAAGTTAGCAAGTTTGGAGTGTGCCAGTCATGGCCAATTATTCTACAAATGATTTCAAGCAAGGCCTTAAGGTTATGCTTGATGGTAACCCATGTTCAATCATGGAAAACGAATACGTAAAACCTGGTAAGGGTCAAGCATTTAACCGTGTTAAATTACGTAACCTTAAAACAGGTAAAGTTTTAGAAAAAACATTTAAGTCTGGTGATTCTCTTGAAGGTGCAGACATTGTAGAAGTAGAAATGAACTACTTGTACAACGATGGTGAACTATGGAACTTTATGGATCCTGTAACTTTTGAGCAAATCGCGGCTGATAAAACAGCAATGGGCGACGCTGCAAAATGGTTAAAAGACGATTCAAATGAACTTTGCACGATTATGTTATTCAATGGCGTGCCATTAAATGTAAGTGCACCGAATTTCGTGGTGTTAAAAATCGTTGAAACTGATCCAGGTGTTCGTGGTGATACTTCTGGCGGTGGTGGTAAACCAGCGAAATTGGAAACAGGTGCTGTAGTACGTGTTCCATTATTCGTGCAGCAAGAAGAAAGCGTTCGTGTGGACACTCGTACGGGTGACTATTTAGAACGTGCATAATAGTTTAAAAATAGACTATTATCGAAGGGATGATGAAAAATCATCCCTTTTTTTATGCCAAAGTCGTAGAGGCAGACTAAAGTAGAAGGAGTAAAGTCGACAAGGAATTCGGCAGATATAACGCGAACAAGAAAATCAAACTGCTTAATGAATCTTAAATGAGGTCATGAATGGATACGATTCAACGAAAATCTACACTCCCTTCCAAATTGATCTGGAGTTTAGTCGCGATTATAGGCGCGGTATCTTTTGGAATATTAGCGGTTAGTCGAGGCGAGCATGTTAACGCAGTTTGGCTAGTTTTAGCTGCTATCTGTGTATACAGCATTGCTTATCGTTTTTATAGTTTATTTATTGCAACCAAAGTTTTTGAACTGAATCCAAGACGCTTAACCCCAGCTCATCGTTTAAATGATGGTCTGGACTATGTACCGACCAATAAATATGTACTTTTTGGTCATCATTTCGCGGCGATTGCGGGTGCAGGTCCTTTAGTCGGGCCGATTCTAGCAGCGCAAATGGGATATTTGCCTGGTACAATTTGGCTGTTGGTGGGTGTTGTTCTTGCTGGGGCTGTTCAAGACTTCTTAGTCTTGTTTATTTCAACCCGTCGTGATGGACGATCACTGGGTGAAATGGCAAAGCAGGAGTTGGGTTCATTTGCTGGTATTGTGGTCATGCTTGGCGCGCTGGGCGTAATGATCATTATTTTGGCTGTATTGGCTTTGGTGGTGGTCAAAGCACTTGCACATAGTCCTTGGGGTGTATTCACTATTGCTGCAACAATACCGATTGCGTTGTTCATGGGCATTTACATGCGTTACTTACGTCCAGGTAAGATCGCAGAGGTTTCCATCATTGGTTTTGTATTGATGATGGCGGCAATTGTCTATGGCGGTAATGTTGCTGCAGATCCATACTGGGGGCCATTTTTTACTTTAACAGGCGTACAGTTAACGTGGTGTTTGATTATTTATGGTTTTGTCGCATCTGTTTTACCTGTGTGGTTATTGTTAGCACCGCGTGATTATTTATCTACATTCTTAAAAATCGGGGTCATTGCAGGACTTGCAGTCGGAATTATGGTTGCAATGCCGATGTTGAAAATGCCTTCTGTGACGCATTTTGTTGATGGAACTGGTCCTGTATTTGCAGGTTCTATGTTCCCATTTCTTTTCATTACCATTGCTTGTGGTGCAATCTCAGGTTTCCATGCTTTAGTATCTTCAGGAACAACGCCTAAATTGATCGATAACGAAGTCAATATTCGTGTGATTGGTTATGGTGGAATGTTAATGGAATCATTTGTTGCGATTATGGCAATGATTTGTGCGACTGTGCTTGAGCCAGGGGTGTATTTTGCAATTAATGCACCTGCTGCTGTTCTTGGGACGACTGTAGAATCCGCAGCAGAGGCAGTACGAAATTTAGGTTTTGTTGTAACCCCTGAAACGTTAAGTTTGCTTGCAAAAGAGGTGGGTGAAACGACCATTCTTTCACGTACAGGTGGTGCGCCAACGTTTGCAATTGGTATGGCACACATCATTACGGAAATTTTTAATAACCGTTCGATGATGGCATTCTGGTATCACTTTGCGATTCTATTCGAAGCATTGTTTATTTTAACTGCGGTCGATGCTGGTACACGTGCATGTCGTTTTATGGTGCAAGATACTGTAGGTATTGTGGTTCCTTCACTTAAAAACACACACAATTTTTTTGGAAACATGGTTGGGACAGCAGTTGCTGTCGCAGGATGGGGTTTCTTCGTTTATCAAGGCGTTGTTGATCCGCTCGGTGGTATTAACAGTTTATGGCCGTTATTTGGTATTGGTAACCAAATGTTGGCGGCTATGGCGTTGATCTTGGGTACAGTCATTCTGTTTAAAATGAAGAAAGAGAAATATGTTTGGGTCACCATTATCCCGACAGTTTTCTTAATCATTACTTGTATGACGGCAGGTTGGCAAAAAATCTTCCATGAAAATCCAAAAATTGGTTTCTTGGCGCAAGCAGATAGATTCTCAGCTGCTATTGCGAAGGGTGAAATTTTAAAACCAGCGAAAACATTTGAAGAAATGCAAACGATTGTGTTGTCGAATCAAATTAATGCTGCACTTTGTGCATTCTTTATGATTGTAGCGGTAGTGATGATCTTTGCTGCGATTGGTGTAATTCGTCGTGCATTGGCAAGCCCAGTGCCAACAGTCAATGAAGCACCAGCTGTGTATGCAGATCCTGAAGAAGTCACAATTTCTAAGTCACATTAATATTTTGCGATATGACTTTACAAGTACATAAGGTGAGGTGAGTAAGATGAATCTTAGATTTGCCAAAGGTGGTAAAACGGTGATTTATAAAATCATCAAGATGACCATCATGTCGCAAAAAGGCTTAATTTTTTCGCCAAAAAATTGGTCAAGAATTGCAACATTGTGGCAGGGTTTACAGCAAAGCTTTCGGTTGATGGTTGGTGTTCCAGATTATGAAAATTATGTGGAGCATATGAAAAAGCACCATCCTGATTTAACGCCAATGGATGCAAAAACCTTTTATCGTCATTGTATAGATTCACGTTATCCGACGGCTGGTGGTAATTTAAAGAAATGTCCGTGTTGATGGACATTTAGAAAGTCACTGATTCCTTTGGAAAAAGTTGAAAACGGTGTATGTTAATCATGCACCGTTTTTATTGGGGAACATTTGTGATTTGGGCAAAACAGAAAGAAGAGCAACACTTAGCAGAAGACACACGAAAAATAGATGCCAAAATTCAAGCCTATGCCAGTAAAGTTCAGACTTTTTTGACTCAAATTAACCAGATTATTTTAGATAAAGAACAACAAACCAAGTTGGCGCTAAGCTGTTTGTTGGCAGGTGGACATGTACTTTTTGAAGATTTACCTGGTTTAGGAAAAACCACGCTTTCAAGTGCTTTGGCACATATTGCAGGTCTGCAATTTCAACGTATTCAGTTTACCAATGATATGTTGGCGAGTGATGTGATTGGCGTCAATATGTTTAATCAAAAAGAGCATATGTTTGAGTTTAAACACGGTCCAATTTTTACTCAAATTCTTTTGGCTGATGAAATCAATCGTTGTAGCCCGAAAACGCAAAGTGCTTTATTAGAGGCGATGGAGGAGGGTGCGGTTACTGTCGATGGGATTCGTTATGCCTTACCGCAACCGTTTTGGGTGATTGCAACACAAAACCCGCTATTTCAGAGTGGAACATACGCCTTACCTGAATCTCAGCTAGATCGCTTCTTAATGCGGTTGTCTCTGGGCTATCCTTCGCGCTCAGCAGAAAAATTATTATTACAGCAAGATTCAAGACAAGTTTTAATTTCAACTTTGGCACAAGTCTTTCAGCAAGATGAGATATTGCAATTACAACATTTGGTGCAGCAGGTTTATGTGGGCGATGTTGTCATGGATTATCTTCTAGATTTGGCGCAAGAAAGCCGTAAAGGGCGTCACGGTTTATCAACACGCGGGCTATTGGCATTAAAAAAAGCAGCACAAGCACATGCTTTAATCGAACAGCGTAGTTTCGTCACTGCGGATGATGTCCAAGCTGTTTTTGTTGCGGTTACGGCACATCGAATAGGTCTTAGTGAAAGTGAAACTGCACAGCTTATGCGACAGATTCCGATCAGTTAATGGCAAGGAAATTTACGTTGATTCAGTCATTGTGGTCGAAATGGACAAAAAAAAGATTTAGTTTTGAGCAACAGAAAGCATTGACGCAAAAAGATGTGTTGGTTTTTATGTATCAGCAAGGTTACTTATATCTGGTATTGATTTTAATTACCTTTATTGCGGGGGTAAATTATGCCAATAATTTAATTCTTGGTTTTTGTTTTCTGATTAGTGCCATTTTATGTATTAGTTTTTATCTTACCTTTAAGCAATTGCATGGTTTGCAGATTGAAGTTTCCTATACGGAACTGGGGCAAGTGGGGCAGCCTTTAAGCTTAGAGCTCTACTTTAAACAGTCTCAACCTCAAGCACGTTATTTATGGATGAGTGTTGATACGCAGATACATCGGATCATGTTTGCAGATCTTCGATATTGCTATGTAATTGAACTCAAAGCAAATAAACGTGGAGCATTTGAATATCCTACAATCAAGCTTTTTTCAGTCTATCCTTTTGGATTAGTTCGGGCATGGACTTATATGTATTTAAAAGGGCAATCTTGGATTGCACCTCATGCTCAATATTCAATAATGCAACAGCAGTATTCACGACAAGCACAGGAATTAGATTTGGATGAATTTCGAGAGTTACGCGATTTTCGACAAGGTGATTCTATCCAAGCTGTTTCTTGGAAGCAGGTGGCGCGAGGACAAGGGCTTTATGTGAAAGTTTTTGAGCAACATGATGATTTACATAGCATAGATATTGATTATCTACATATGCCGAGTACAGATCATGAAGAAAAGTTGAGTTTGATGATGGGGCTGGTCGAACAATGTGAGCAACAGCAATATGCTTATCGTTTACTTCTACCACATGCTGAACTGGTCAAAGGGCTTGGGGAGCAACAAATGCTACAAGCTAAACGGTTGCTGGCACAGGCTTAAATAATGAAAAATACACTTAGCTCTTCGGTCAAATTAACCATTTTATTAAGCTTAAGTTTAATTTTGATAGCGCAAGCTGCATATTTGCCAATAATGCTTTCGGCACTTCTACTGACTGCGATTACAACGCTATATATTCATTTTAGACAAAGTGAATTACACGCTTTTTCAAAATTGTGGACAGCTTTGGGGGTACTCGCAGCACTTGCGAGCATTTATTTTAGCTATGGCACCTTTATTGGCGTTGAGGCTGGAGTTGCTATATTAACCACGTTTCTTTTTGCAAAAGCCTTAGAAATTAAAAATACGCGTGATGTCATTATTATTTTTAATTTTGCTTTATTCGTGGCTGCGAGTTCATTTTTATTTAGCCAGTCCATCTGGATGGCAAGTATCGTACTTGCCTGTTTAGTTAGTTGTTTTATGGGGTTATATCGGCTTCAAACCGCAGGTTTTCAGCATCAAGAGAGCATAACAGGTGGGTTTAAGCAGGATTTAAAACATGTTGCAAAGTTCATAGGCCTCGCGCTACCTTTTTTTGTGTTGCTGTTCTTATTTTTTCCACGCTTACCGCCGTTATGGCATATCCCCCTTCCTGAAAATAAAGCCGTTACAGGCATGAGTGATCGCATGTCTCCAGGAGATATTGCAGAATTATCTCAATCCAGTGCTTTAGCATTCCGTATTTTGGGGGATATGTCGAAGCTACCACCACGTTCAGAGCTGTATTGGCGAGCGATGGTACTCGATCACTATGATGGTCAAACGTGGACCAGTAGCCCATTTAATCAGCAAAATTATAACTCTGAAAATCAGACACGACTGGTTCAGCACGTGCAGTTTAAATATCGATATTTAGCAGCGGATCCGCAGAGCAGTTGGGTCATGGGGCTGGATCAATCGATCCCGAATAATCCTCAATATTTCTTAAAAAAAGATGGCAGTATCGTGCCAAATCGCGCTGTACAGTTGAATGAACCGATAGATTTACAGTGGTTAGGAAAAAGCACTCTTGCTGATTTTGTTAAAGAGGATCCAACTACTAGAAAAAGTACCACTAAATACCCAGCGCATTTGGATCTTCGCGCACAAAAATTAGCACAGCAATTATTTGAACAAGCGGGTCATGATCCAGAACGATATATCCATCATGTTATTGATTGGTATAAGCACCAACATTTTGCATATACCCTACAGCCAGGATTACTGGGACAGAACCGTATTGATGATTTTCTTTTTCAATCGAAGCAAGGTTTCTGTGAACATTATGCATCAAGTTTTGCTTTATTGATGCGATATGTGGGACTGCCAGCACGTATTGTCGTGGGATATCAGGGAGGAGATTTAGCACCCGATGGTAAAAGTTGGGAACTTAGACAACTCGATGCTCATGCGTGGACAGAAGTAAAGTTGCATGGTAAATGGATGAGGATTGATCCGACAGCGATTATTGTACCACAGCGCATAGACTCAGGGATGCAAAACTATATGGATGCTGAGCAAAATGTTTGGGGAGCAGAAAGGTTTAATGTGAGTTATCAGCAGTATGCTTTACTAAAAAAAATGCGTATTTGGAGTGATTATGCAAGCTATCAATGGCAAAGTAAGGTAGTTGGCTATAATGCCGAATCACAACAAAGCTGGTTAACTCGTTTAGGTATTCGTTCAACCTATGCAATGGTTATGGTATTGGTCTTGAGTGTTTTATCTCTTTTAGCAGGGTATTTTCTTTTTATCGTTTATCTAAAATGGAAAAATATCTCTGAAATTGATCGTTTACTTTGGCGGTTTTCTAAAAAATTACAGCATGATTTACGTAAGCAGGAGTCTGAAACAATCACTGTTTGGATGCACCGCCTTAGTGATGAAATAGAAATGGATGATATCCAGATCTTTGAAAATATCGCACATTTACACCGAAAGATTATGTATGCACCGAAGCATAGTGAGCAAGAGATTGAACAATTTGCTGAAATGCTTAAAACTTGCACGTTTGTATTGAAAAATAAAAGAAAGATCTTGTCTAAGTGAAAAAAACTGAATATTATGCGTGACATATAGGCGTATAGCTCAGTTGGTTAGAGCGCTACGTTGACATCGTAGAGGTCTCCAGTTCGAGTCTGGATATGCCTACCAAGACAAAATAAGGGTTTACAAGCAATTTCAACGACTTGTAAGCCCTTTTTTTATGGTTTGAGTTTTGTTGTTTTGCCTAGATATTTTAAAAAATAGTAGAAATAATTAATAAACTTCCCCAGAAATGCACCAAGAATTGCACCAATGAAAATGCCAAAGCCCGTTAAAAGAGGCGATGTTTACCGTATTCAGCTTCAAATTGATGGAAAACGTGTATCTTGCACCCGTGACACCAGTCGAGAATGTGAACAGTGGGCTGCGAAAAAAATATTAGAGTCCAAAATTGCTACCAGAGAAGAAGAGCAAGGGATTAAGCCTAAATTTTCGTTTAGAGAGTTGGTCGATCACTACTACGAGCATGTTGGCCAATATAAAGAGTCTAAAAGTTCCCGCAGTTGGATTAAAGGTCAGCTTGGTATATTTGATGAAAAATTTGGTTTTCTGTCGGGTACGTCTGTGCATGACATTACTCCAAAGCAACTGACCAACTGGCGCAACCGCCGATCTGGAGAGGTTGGGGCGAATACGGTTTTAAAAGAGATCTCTTTTTATAGTGCTATTTTTACTTATGCACAAAAAGAGCTGTTTCTAATCGATGAAAACCCATGGATGCTGATTACCAAGCCGAAGAAGCCAAAAGCGCGATCGCGTCGTATTCATAAGTCTGAAATTGAGTTAATGCTGAAAGCGTTGGATTATGAAGTGGGGGAAACTCCAGTTTTGCCACAGCATTATGTCGCATGGGGATTTTTGTTTGCTTTGGAAACGGCTGTACGTCGGGGTGAATTAATTACGCTACAAAAGAAAGATGTGCATGAGCATCATATTCACCTGCCGAAAACCAAGAATGGTGAGCCTCGCAATGTACCTTTGACTGAAGAAGCGCGGGCATTGTTGGATTTGATTAAGCATGATGGTAAAAAGGTGATTCCGCAGTCTGAAAATGCGTTTCGGTTAATGTGGGAAAGACGAAAGGAAGCGGTGGGTTTAAGTGGTCTGCATTTTCACGATACCCGACATGAAGCCATTACGCGGATGGTTCGGGTTAGAAAATTGCCTGTAGAAGTGTTGGCCAAGATTACTGGACATAAGAAAATTGATGTGTTGGTGAATACTTACTACAACCCCAATGCGGATGATTTGGTGGAAGCGTTTAACAGGCATAATTAAACCCGCGCTAGGCGGGTGATTAATTGGTTTTTCTTATTCCTTTCTGCGTCTGTGGGTGCGGGAGGTTTTGGACAGCATGGCATCTGCCAGTTCAGGGTCATATAAATGTTTGCCACAAGTTCCCTGGTTAATGGTTGCCAGTTTGGTTCGGACTGTGGTGTTGGATAAGCCATATTTTTCGGCAAGTTCTGAGGCAGATACGAGTTTACGTTTACCTAAATTTAGGGCTGTGACTTTGCCACCAAAGAGTTTTTGACCCAGTAAAATTTCAGGTGCTCGGTCTGCTTCAACCGTAATCACGTACTCAGCCATTTATGCCTCCCTTGTGTACCACTGTTCTGAATTGTGCATGAGTTAAGTTTCTATATTTACTGTTGTTTTGTATTTTCATGAGTTGGGTGTTCCTGAAATGGCAGGATTTTGGAATATCCAACAGCGAACGGTGTGTTCGCGCAGGGTTCGGTCTTCCAGTGCGTTTTTGACTTCGTCCGCAGGGTAGCGGTGGCTTTTCACGACTCGGCTTTTATCGACAAACTTATAGCGTCGGCTAGAGGTTAAAAGGTTCTTCATTTCTTTAATGTCTGGGAGCTGCTGATAGTTTTTGGCTGCAACTTTGTAGACTTCGTTTAGGTTGATGGCAATTTGGTGCGCATCATGCTCGAAATGGTTAATTGAGAAGTCGCTAGAACGGCTTGAATTGAGGTATTCGTAAACGTCCCAGAACTGTTCTACCAGTGGATGATCTCCATTGAGCTGTTTAACGCGTTCATGTGCCATGTCGAATAGCATGTCTTTGGCGGCGCAGACATCTTCAAGGTCTAAAACATCGTGTAAAACGTGCTTTGCCAAGGCATCAATCAGGGCTGAAACCTGTGCATGGCAGAGGGCAATACGGGTATGGGTAATGCCGTTGTTATGGAACTCTTTTTCAATCTGTTCGAGTTTTTCTGCATAGGTTTGAAGAAATGCAGTTTCATGACGCAGGCAATGGGTCATGTAGGTGCAGGCATCTTCAATGTTCATGCGGTCGAGTTCATCGACTATGCGTTTGGTTTCGAGTGACTGTCCTTTACGGTCGAAATAGAGGTGTAAAGTACGGGTCAGAATCGCTTCGGATGCCTGAATAGCGGTGTTTTGGCTAATCATGATGGCACCACGAAATGGCGGCTCATAGGTTTCATTGCCTGCGGTTTTTAAGCCTTTAGAGCGAATGGCACGACCGTTGTAGGCATCTTTCAGTTCATCCCATGAAAACTTGGGTTTACCTACGGCATTGCCGTTTTGGTCGTTGCGGTCACCCTCAATAAGTACGACAGGCAAGTTAGAGATTTGGGCGAAATTACGGTACACCGCGACATTGGTGGATTTGTTGGCATCGAAACCTTCATAGTCTGGTCGACCTGAGAGCTTCCACATAAATTCGATAAGGCGTGATTTACCTGCACCTGCTTCCCCGACAATTTCGATAAAAGGGAAAGAGCTGTGCATAGCGCGGATTTGCTCGGCGAAGTATGAGCCTGTCCACCACGCCAGGGCGATAAGTCCTTTTGCGCCACGGACACGGTAAAAGTCTTTCCACCATGTCGGTTGAAAGGTGGATTTTGGATTGAGCTGAACATTTGGGCTGTTTGCCAAGGTCTTTAATTCAATACGACCAACTTTGTAGAAGTCATGGTCATTAATGTCGATGACTTGCCCTTTGTAGACGGCATGTTGGTTAAAAATGTAAGCCTTAAATTCTTTGCTGTAGCCAATAAAGTCGATGGTTTTGACTTCACGTAAACGCTCGGTTTGATTTTTCATGAAGGTTAAAAGCTGATGGTCATTGCCTGTCCACCATGCACCAACCTGAACCGACAACAGGCGTGGGGCAAACTTTCCTTTTGCCGAGATTTGGTCCGCAGTAAAGGTGGCTTTCATTTCCTTTTCTGAGTCTAAAATTTGGAAGTAGTACCAGGACTCATCGGTAATTTCATTGCGCTGAAAATACAGTGGGTTGAGCTGACGATTACAGATTTCGGAAACGGCAGCACATTGCTGTAAAGCCAGTTCACGCTTTTGGTTATCGAGTAGTAAATCACGCTCTGGATCTGCTTCTATGCGTTCCAGTTCTTTGGTGTATTTGTCCATGTCAAGGTTGAACCAGTACAAGCGAAAGTTGTGGTTAAACCAGAAGGTTTTTCTACGGGCATCCTTATAGTTGTAAATGAGCAAACCTGCTTGCTCTGGAGATTCGGCGATAAGCAGTTCACCATAGTGTTTGTACTGGTCGCGGTATTCGGAATGAAGTTGGTCTCGTTGGTAAAGGTCATTCCAGTCCAAAGTACCTGATGGCAGGGCTGCGGTAGAGTCCCATTTTTCCTGTAAGGCACGAAGGTGAAACTTCTTGATGGCCTTTCTGCCTGCTTTGTCGTTGTCGAATGCCCAACGTAGACGCGGACGGTCTTTTTTGAGTTCGATACAACGTTCGGCAATTTGCTTGAGGATAATGCTTGGATAGTTAGAGGTTGAAAGGGTCGCAATGCTGGGCTGTTTGCTAAAACTCAGCGCAATAGCATTAAAAATGCCCTCAGTAATCCAGATAGAAGGTGCATTACACAAGGCATCGAGCTTGTCTAAAGTCCAAGCGTGACCTTCGTATTTGCCTATGAAGTTTGCTTTTTGACGACCAAAACGTTCTGGTCGGTCGATAAAGCGTTCCCAATAAATGCCATCTGCCAGTTTAAAACGGACGGTTGCGGTAACTTCGTTTGGGTATTTGAGGTCATTTCTGAAGAGTTCTTGGGTGTATAAACCTTTGAGCAGGTTTGGGTCTAAACCACGAGCATGAAGCAGGTAAGCGTCTGCTGCGGCATGTGGGTTTTCTTTGGTGCGTGGAAAGTCTTTAGACCAGTCTTTGAATAGGTCTTCACAGATTTCTTTGACGTGTTCTTCATAGCCGCATTTGTTGAGGCGGGCGCATTTGACCACACGCGGATTGACTGCGTGCGTGTAGAGTTCCTTCTTGCCACAGTTGGGGCAAATTCCCTGACGATACCAGTCTCCAACACGCTTAAAGCTGAAGAGCTGATTTATTTTTTCGTCGATGAGAACGTTAATATTTGACATGTAGACCCACTAAAATTTAACGACTTAACTGTATGAGTTTGTGTACTTTTTTACTTTTTTGTAGCAATACGATGTGCATAAAAACTGCTTTGATTACAATTGCGTGTCGTTTGGGGTGTCTTGCAGTTCGGGATGGTGCTTGACCATAAAATCACGGATATAGATGGCAATTTTAGTGTCTTTCTCGAATGCGATTTTCTTTAGGGCTTTGAGCTGTTTTTTAGTCCAACGTACTTGGGTTAGTTCTGTGTGCTTTGGTTTTGTTTGAATGTTTGTTGAAGTCATGCGAAAATCACCATTAATCGTACTTAGATACTTAGTGTTTCTAAATTTAGTACTAAATATGGTGTTTTACAAGTGCTTTTTTAGGAAAAAGTATGAAAAATGATGATTTATTGACTCGTGGTGGTCGTTTAAAAGCAGAACGGAAGCGTTTGGGGATACAGACTCAGGACGAACTTGCAGAAATACTTGGGGTAAAAAAGAACTCGGTTGGGCGTTTTGAGAAGCATAACGAGCCTTTGAACACGGACTATTTGGACAAGCTGGAAGACCACGGCTTTAACATTCCGTTTATTTTGTGGGGCAAACAACCTGTAAAAAGTGGTGAGCTTTCTGATGAAGAACTGAAGCTGCTAGAGCTGTACAGACAGACGCGTGAAGAAATGCGTGGGGGATTGGTTTCACTTGTTGAGACTTATTCAAATCAATTTAAAAATTAATCTTCATTTATAAAGAACTGAGTATGCTAAACATTTTAATTGGTTGTTTTTTAGGTTTTTTCATCTGTTTTGTTGTTTTTAGATGGGTTATACCAAATCTTCCTGAAAGCTTTAAAGAGAAAGTTAAAAAATATTTTGTACCTGCTGTCATAGTGGCCATAATCTTATTAGCATTAATATTATATTTTTTCTTGCCATTAGCTTTTAAATTTGTAGCAATAAATTTGTGGGGGATTCCTGAGACCATAAAAAATTCTAAAGGGGTCGTCACAGGCACCCTTCAATTGACAGATCTAGGGCCTCTAGGTGATATTTACGGAAGTTTGAACACTTTATTCACATCATTAACTCTTGGAGTAATCGCTTATACAGCTATTTTGCAATATAGAGTTTCAAAGGTGATGCAGAAAGATTCATTTAAGAATATGTTTTATAGTTTGTTGGAACAAAATAGAGAGATTATAAATAGTATAAAATTTCCTCAATTTGAAAAAATTGGCCTAATTAAAGTTAAGAGTGAAACTTGGGATTCTGTAAAAATATTCAGTGAATTATCAGATACATTTACGGAATTTTTAGAGAAAAATCATCATAGAATTGAATCCCTCACCAAAGAAGATGTCAGAAAGGTTTTACGTAATTTTGTTACTGATAAAACGAAAAATACGAGATCTAATGGTTTCTATTCTAGTTTTAAAAACTATAAGTCATTAATCAATTACGTAAAGCATGAAGAAATTCTTAATGAAGAAGAAAAATCTTTTTATTTCAGCGTAATTAGAAATTCTATGTATTATGGTGAAAAAAAAGCTCTGTTGTTGTTAGTAATAAGTAGTAGTAATGATGAGTATTTGGAATGCTTTAAAGATACTTCACTATTAGATTTAAAGTTAAAAATTCTGAGTAGAGATTTGATTGAAGAAAGAGAGAAAAAAGAAAGATTAATACGATTTATTAAGCATTTCAAAGTTGATCCTTCTTTATTTAAGAATGGTGACCTTCTTAAATAACAAAAACCCCAGCCTAAGCTGAGGTTTTTGTTTATTTGTTCCGTACCGCTTTAGAGATCTGTTCGACCTGATAGTGAAGGGTATTAATGATGGCTGTAAACTCTTCATCTTTTAAAGTGTCATCAATTTTCATTTTGGTCATGGCGTAAAGGAAGTGTTCTAAGTTTTCAAGTGGATATTGAATTTCTTCCAGTATTTGTTCGGCAGTCATATCTTTATGGCTGTTAATTTCGATTGTTGAATGCATTGCTCCCCCTGTCTATTGATCATGGGTTTATTTTCTAAAAAATCTGTACCGAAATATAGCGTAGTGCGACCTGTAGTGTCGCACTACAACATGAATATGTAACCAATTCAAGTTTACTGCATAAGCAAGGCGCTGTGTGGCTTTGCTCTACTTTGGAATACGAAGCATCGGTACAGTGAACGGTCAATGGTGCTACGCACAGCGACAGAGTGGTCTATACACTGGGGGAATGGCGCAGTACTGGTTTTTAGCTGCTGTATAAGTTGCTTTTTGGGTGGCAAAGTTGGAATGCAGGCAAGCAGTTGGCTGAGGTTTAGCGCAATGGTGTTGGGCTTTGCACTGTGGTTGAGTTGGTCTATGCCGTAGTCGTAAATGAGCGACCAGATGTTTTGCAGCACTGGCGATGCTCCCAACGCACACAGGCAAGCGATAGGTACAGTTTCCTTTTGTAGTTTGTGCTGATGAAACCAAAGGACTTCGGCAGTTTCGATAATGCCTTGAGCATTAGTCAGAAGTTGGCTAACGCTAAGTTGTGGGCCGCCCGACACCAGTTGGACGATGGCGCCTGTTTTTAGTTCGTCCCCACAAATGTGTTGGTTTTGCAGTTGGGTTGCCATGTGGTTGAAGGCTTGGATGTAGGCTTCTTTTATTTGGGCTGATTTTGCGCCAGTAAAACCCATAACTAAAAAGATAAAGCCGTCTTTGGTCATTTCATAATATTTGGAATCGCGGGTGACAGCTCCAGCCTGAATAGGTTGCACGTGGGCTGAAAAGTTAGCCCACGTGAATTCAGGTGAACATTCTAGGTTTTCAATTTTCTGTAGAACGTTTTTATGGTGCTTACCAAAGTATTCGGCAACTTTTAAGCTGTCGGTTTTGATGAGGTCGTTTTGTATATAGACCGCATGTTCGATGTCGATAAGTTCGTTCATGATTATGCTCCCCAAAATAGAATGGAGAAGGTCATGGCAGCTATGCTTATAAATACAGTGGCTTCGACAAAGTTCTTGAGCAGTTTTTGGTGTTTGAGTTTTCTTTGGCGTAGGAGGTACGCGTTTAGATCGTAGATGGGGGTGTGTTCTTGTACTTTATTTTGCGTGCACGAATGCGTAGAAGCGAATGTTTTCATTGGCTTGTCCTGTTAGTCAAGTTTTAAACCTGACACCATCACTTTCCTAGGGTAATGGTGGCAGACTGAACAAGGCTAGGAAAACCGTTCTAACAGTAACGGCCAGCGCGAAGCTGCCTCATCCAGCCTACCAAAAAAGGCGTAGCCGAATTTTACGCAAAAAAATAGCCGCATGGGCGGACTTTTTTACGCCTGTTAGATTATGCAGGTTTCCTAGGCCTGACCACAGATTTTGCTGTGGTAAATTTAGAGTAGCTTAGATACTATAAGGGAGTCAATACTTTATAAAAAATTATGAATTGGGTGGGAAAGTGCTATATCTAGCTGACTTTATTGTGGGTGTTTTTTCTATTTTTATTTTTTCATTATTTTATTATCTAATTAAACCAAAACATTTCTTTTTGACTATTAATCATCAGCAACTATCACGAGGAAATATTCTCTTATATTGGTTTGTAATTACATTAATCATCTTCATTATGCTTTGTATAGCAGTACCTAAGCAAACTATGCCAAAAGACAGTGATGTAGATGCGATTCTATATTTGATTGGTATGGTTGCTGCGTTCTTTTTTCTTAGATATGGAAGCAAGAAAAAATTTAATATTTATAAAAATAATAAGGTAAGTGTGCAAGCTAAACCTCAAAATATTCCTGAAAGCGTACCTGAAAAAGTACCTGAGCTTCCAAGTTATAAAGAGCCGACACTTTATGTTTCACCAAGTAGTCCAAGTTATCAGCCTTGGAATGAAATTCCAAAATTTGATAGTGATGATGAAGATGAATTCCATCATGAAGTTAAAGAACGTTCAGGTGTAGATTTATCGGCTTTATATCGATATGAGCTTGATTATAAAGATAGATTTGGGAAAGTAACTACAAGATTCATTGATGTAACTGGTGTGCAAAAAGAGTGGGGAAATAATCGCTGGTATTTTGTCGCAGATACGGCAGAAGGTGAACGAACTTTTAAGTCTGAGCGTGTAATTGAATTAAGAGATAACTGGACGGGTGATGTGTTTAGTACGTCTAAGTCTGTTCGTGATCATTTAGTTAAAAATTATCCAGAAGTTGATGATGCTTTTGAAGATTGAAATTTTTTAAATGTTTATAGTTTTGAGAGGGTTTTGGGGTGAGTAAAATGTTAGTTACAGAATTTAAAATTCATTCAGTACTGATTGATTTTAATCAATAAAAATAAAGAGAATAGAAATGTTGTTTAGACCATCTGATATTGAAAATCTTAAAGTTTGTGACAGTTTAGCTATAAGTTTAAATATTTCTTATGATCTTATCTTTGTTGGAAATCCAATTTATCCAATTGGTAGTAAAGAATTTAAAGATCTTGAAGGTATATTTTTTGGACTATATGATTTTATTCTAAAATTAGATAGGTACTTTTACGCCAATAATATTGTTGAGGTGACTTTTGTAAATAGGTTCGATACACTTATAAATCATTTAAATGATGAATATTTAAATGTAAAAATTAAAAATAATTTGATGGTTTTATTTGAGGCAATGCTTGATTTTTGTGAGGGTCCTGAAAAGTTTCATAATTACAATAATGAATTTGATATTGATGTAAAAGCTATTCGTAGAAAAATCCACGACTTTGTTGAAAATAAAGATTTAAATAATGGTTCTTATGTTAATGATGATTCTGAAACTATTAATCATAAAATAAATGATTTAAATGCTAGAATGGAAGCATTATACAGTAGAATCGATGATTTATTGGTTACAGGTGAAGGCAGAATAAATCAAATACATCGAGAAATAAGTGCAAAAGGTTCTGAGACTTTAGCCAATTTACAGCTAGAAATTAGTAATTTACAGGCGAGTACAGAACAAAATATTACTCAACAAATTGAAAAAATTAAAACAGATCTAGCCAAAAGTAAGACCGAACTTGTCGAATTATTTGGGGATTTAGAGTCATATAAAAGTATTGTGAGTCATGAAACTGAAAAGGAAGTTTCAAAGCACTATGCAAAAAAAGCCTTTTGGGAAATGTTGACTTATTGGGCAGCAACCATACTTAGTATTGTGATTATTGTTGTATCTATATGTTTGGCTTGGTCTGGTTTAAATGGTTACTTTGAAACATATGTCCAAGAAACAGATCCAGTAAAACTAAAAGCCTTAGCCCAAACAGCTAGATATGCAGAAATCTATCTTGGTTTTAGATTGGTTCTTTCATTCTTATTATTTTCTACTGTTATTTATACAAGCCGAATTGCATACAGAGCATATATTCACTGGCGTCACAGTGAAAGCATGAAGCTAAAGTTAAGCTCGTTACGTCCTTTCATTAACCAATTAGAACCTGACGATCGTAAACAAATTCATAAAGACCTTGTGCCTGATTACTTTGGTAAAGATGCAGGCATGATTGATGTTGCTGGTGAGAAATTTAAAGACTTCCCAACAAATGTCAGCGCAGTAGTTATGAAAGCTATGGATCATGCGAATGGGGCATTGGGTAATTCTAAAAAAGATGAACCTGCTAAAGATGATAAAAGTTCGGCTGAAAAAGATAAGAAGGAAGAGGCTTGATAGGTCTCTTTGACTAGATTTTGTTTTGTAGATTTTTATAAGATTTGGGAGGGGTTTTGGGGTGAGTGCTAAAATGTCAAATATCGCTTTAGGAGCAGAAGCCCTTTTGGAACAAAATGCTCAATTTCAGAAATTACGAAATGATTTAATTATTCGTTTGGATATAATTTCAAATAGTAAGCTTTTTTTATATTTGGATAGAAATGAGAAATATAAAGATATATCTTCTAAGTTTGAAAAAATTAGAATCCTTTTGGATGATTTTAATGTATCAAATGAATTGTCTCTTTTGGTGCATATTGATGGTTTTGTAAAAAGATTAGAAGACATTGTAAAAACAATTGAAGTTAAAAGTGAAGAAGTTAGTTTGGTACATGATTTTTGGGATCATGATTTTAAATTAGATGAATCCCAGTCATATCAAATTAATGAAATAGTTAACTTTATATATGGCAGTTTTTTAAATTTTCAAATTATAAAAAAAACATTTGATGATTTGGTTTTCGATTATTTGAAAACTGCAGCTAATCAAATTGATGAAGAAATAAGAGCTTTTAGGCGTACACGAGCAATTTCTGATAATGCCAAAACTGAAAACTTTTATGATCAGGCAGTAATAAAATATCGTAGTTTAGAAAATGATTATAGAAGGTATTTTTTTATAGCAATAGGAATTACTGTTGGGCTTTCTCTATTAGGTTTGTTTGTTAAAAATTGGTTAGTCACAAATGAATATTTAGGAAATATCGAGTTTTGGGTCCTAAAACTTTCAATCCTTGCTGTAGGTATTACCTTAATTACTTATTTCTTAAAACAATCTGCTCACTATCAACGCCTTGCCGACCAAAACTACCAAACTCAAGTAGAGCTACAAGCCTATCCAAGTTTCATGGAAAGTATTCCAACTGAAGAAGCCGCTTCAGTACGTAAAGAACTTGCGCTGAAATACTTCGGACGTGAAATAGATGGCGCAGCTCATAAGGACATGAGTAACCTGATCTCTGACCAAATGAAAAGCACAACTGAAATGGTGAAGGCTGCGACTGATGTGTTGAAGGCGAAGGGGTAGAGTATGGCGGTTAATTTGAATAGTGACTTAGATGCGACCCAAGTATTCCTAAAAATTTTAGAACAAAATTATGGCCTAGAACTTATCTATGCTTTGATCGTTATTGCATCGTTAGTGGCATCTACTTATTTCATTGCTAAATCTGGTGTGGTCGCAGGAATACGAGACTATTCAGACCACAGAAGAAAAAAGCGTAACGAACAAATTACTGAGCATGAAAAGCTTTTAGAAGATGAGTTTTTAAAAGAATATGCTAGTGAGTTGGAGTACCACGTTAAGGTTTCAAAGCTTGAGAATTATCTAAATATCAAAAATAAAGATTTAGATTTGCTATCACTTATTATGTCGTGTCGTGACCGAGTAAAAGCGGTAAAGCTGTTTAAAATAGGAAAAGATTATCTTGAAAAGGATGAAGAAACCAATCTATACAAATTAAAGCCTAAGTATACTGAGAAGAAATTAAAGTCTGATTCTTTATGGGGTACATTTTGGTACATTCTTATTAATATATTTGGGGCAAGCCCTTTAATTTTAATGATACTTCTTCCTGTCCTTTACAAAGAACAGGCCCCAGCAATTTCAAGTAGTGTATTCACTGTAGTGTTTCTCTTTTTTATCGCGGTTTTCATATTTTCTTTGTATGTACTTTGGGGCTTTTTAAAGCCAGAAGCTGCACAGAATTTTTTAAAACTAGAAAAAATTAACAAAGATAAAAGTAAAAGAAATGCTTTAGACGAAGCTGCTTAAAAGGGTTGATACATTACCTTTTGCATAATGTATTTGCATTTGTTTTGGGTGGAATAAGATAAATTAATGGGCAAGAGAAGGGCTTAGTGGATGCTAAATAAATTAGAGAAATCTTTGGAAACGACTTTATTAGGGTTTAAGAATTAAGATGACATTAAATTCTCAAATTAGGATGGACCAAATTTTAACTGAATTTAAAGGTTTTTATCAGTTATTTCTTGATGGAAAAGTTATTTTTCCTGATGACTATTCTGAAAATGATAAAATTGAGTTCAAGTCAGGAATGGATAGTTGTGCGAGAACTATCCAAGACTTTTATAGGTTTTTGCAAGATAATAAAAATTTAATAGATGAAGTATTAGATCAATATATCTCTGAGAAATTAGATTCATTATCCGTTTACCATATTAGAAAATTAAAGTTTGGTAAAGATGGAAAATTTATTTATGGAGATAAATGGATACCTACTAATGTTATGGGTTGGCTAGATGAATATAAAATTTTTGCATCAAACTTTATTAGTCAAAAAATGTCAGCTAAGAAGATGATTGATGATGAAGTGAGTGTGTTACGCAGTAAAATTGAAAACTATACAGCAGCCCAAATTTTTGAAGGAAATTTAGAGGCTTATAATATTTATAACACGAGTAGTAAGAATAATTTTAATTTAGCAATTTTTTTTGAACTCCTCTTTATTGCAGTTCTAATTGGTGCAGGTATTTTTACGTATGCGTCGTTTGAAAAATATCAGTCATTAGAAACACTTATGAATACACAGTCAATAATTTTTTTTATTGTCTCCAAAATTTTTATGACTGGTATTGTTGTTGCGCTCTGTACTTATTTTATTAAGCGTTCATCTCAACATAGAAAGATGGCACAGATTGAGCAGTCTACAGCTTTAGAGTTAAAAGCTATGGGACCTTATTTAAAAGGTGTATCAGACGAAAAGATTGAAGAAGTAAAGTTATCACTTATATCGAAGTATTTTGGTGTTACAAGAGTTGAAAATGAAGATTTTCATATCAATGAGGCTTTATTAAATAATTTAAAAGCAGCATCAGAAATTCTTAAAGCTAGTTCAGAAGCTGCTAAGTCTGTTGCAGATGTTGCTAAAAAGTAAACCATGTAAAAGCTCGAAAACGAGCTTTTAAATGAACATTAAGAATGCTTATGGCAGTTAAAACCATAATTTTAGTGCTGCAATAATATACGAACATCGCCAGATGATCATGCACAATAAAATGAGAATACTAACTTTCCAGTAGCCATATTTTTCCATGATTACCTCTAAACTTTTGATGATTAATGCTATACTTTCAGACAGGATTTGATCCTTAGTCGTGTAGGGATTGAATACAGAAACCTCAAAGACTCTGAATCTTTGGGGTTTTGTTTTGTCTGATGAGTCTATTTTTGAAAGAAGCATTTTTCACGGACTTCAATTTGTAAGAGGGGATGCTACAAATTGAGATTTTTATTTTTGAATGTGATTTGCTAAGTGAAATACGATTTAACTAATGAAATATAAGAAAAAAATACTGACAGAAATACAGCCGATTAACGTCCCCATTAAAAAAGGATAAAGCCACATTTACACCTCCTTGACTTTAACCTTTACTGTCAAACGCTCAATTACGCTATATTCCTGTTTCAACATGCTTTGCATACGAATGTACTGGTAATCCAGCATCATCCATAAAACCAGCAAAGCCACCACAAACAAAACAATGAACAGCACTGCAAAAGGCATCATCGGTATAAACTCCGTTTCAGTTCTAAATTACTCTGGCAAGCCACACATAAAGTCACAGCACCATACTTTTGACGCTCTGGTGGAATGTCATTGCCGCATTCTTCACACTCGGTAAGAGAAGGCTTTGAATAATCTTTGGGTTGAATCTGAACTTGTTCTAACTGGCGTTGTTGCGCGATATCAATAATGTCAGCCATGACGACTCCGAAGTTGACGTGGATCATGGCTAACGACTGATTTAGCAATAGCACATGGGGCAAGGGGAAGCATGACTTCAGGGTTAGGCATCGCAGAAGGGGAAATAGTGGCAGCCCACTCCATATGCGCCCGACCAGTCCAACCACACTCTAGGTTTTGACACTGACCGTACAGGGTTTTTAAAAGAGCATTTTCAATGTGAGAATGACGGATGATGACTTTAAAACCGCAATGCGGACAGGTGTTCTGATTTCTTGTATTTGCCATGAAGTACCTTTTATAGGTTTATATTTTTAATTGTATAATAAAAGTATTAAATATAGTGCTTTTATATTGATAAATGTATTAAATAACGTTATTTTAAATAGACCCTCTTTATAGCTGCCTGTGAACAACTGGCAGCTTTTTTTATGTCGCACCTTTGGCTTTTTGAATACGTGCCCATTCACGTTTCACTGCCACTTGCGCGGTTTTTTTAGATTTATAAGTTCGCACCAAAATTAAGGGCTGACTTTGATCTCCCACAGTTAAGACCTGTGGTTTAGGTTTTGCCGAGTACCAAGTTTTCACGCCTGTATAAGTCTTATAGTTTTTCGCCTTTCTTTGCCCTGAATGGGTCTTAGTTTTTTTCTCTTGCTCAATTTTAGTGGTGTCATCAAACAACACAGACACATCATCTGCATTGGGCAATTGCACCTCAAGCTCTATGCGAGTGGTATAGCCAGAAGACTCATTTAAATCATGGGTAATGGTTTTGCCGAGCCAAACAATTTCATCAATTTGTGCCTTTAAACCCACAAAAGAAAACTCTTGTTCCGGGAGTAAATCTGGTCGACCTTTTGCCAAGGTATAAGACAGCGAAAGCTCTGCACGTTTACAGCGTTTTAACTCTGCCAAAGCTGCTAGTTCAGCAGTTTTTTTATCCCGATGAATAAAGCGGATCTCTTTGGGGGTGTCGGTATGGCTGCCCACAATGACATAGAGTTTTTCACCCTTTTGAGGTTTGTGATAATAGGCTTTCACACATTCCACTTTGTCGTGACTTTGACCGTAAGCGTAGCTGTGCTGGTCACCATCAGTTCTGACCAATTCAACTGCGGGCAGACTTAATCCTGAACTGGTTTGAGCTTCACCAATCGGCAGTAGAAGCAGGGTGTTATTTTTGACTGTGGCAATGGCATCGTGTTCATCGGCTATGCGGGTCATGATGTTGGCATCGGAATCGTTCTGGTCGATGTGTGATACCAAACGGCTGCTTAAACTGGCATGTACCAATACCTTTAAACCATATTCAAACGCCAATGCCTGAAATATTTCGCCGACTGTTTGTTGATGGAAAGAACGTTCTCGCTTTTGACGAAAGGCTTCGGCAAGGTCAGTACTTTCTGCCGAAATTCTGAGTACATCGGGTGCACCAGAGTGTGAACCACCTGTGACCAGATAAGCACCTTTATAGACTAAACCTGTATCTGACCAACCGAGCCAGACTTTCATTTCAGCACCGACGGAAGGAATTTCTAACGCATGGTCACTGTCATCTAAAGTCAGATCAACACTGTCGGCCACCATGCCTCGGTTGTCTTGCAAGGTTAGCCCAATCAGGCGTGAAGCAAGAGTAGATGAAATATCAATGTCATTTACAGTAATGCGGTAAATGGCATGCGGGTAGTTGCTCAAGTTTGAATAGGGCGTTGTATTTGATGGAAGGAGGCTCATAGGAATAAGCCTCCTAAACTCAACAATGCCTGACCTGTAGGACCAATCAATTTCTTGGTGGTATCTTCTGTGATGGTCAGCGAAACACTGAAGGTGATTTTTCGGGTACCACCATTATGAAAAAAGTTGGAACGAGTTTCCTGAACTTCTTTAATGACCACCAGACCGTAAATTTTGCCTGTGCCTTCAATCAGAATGTATTGCTTGCCTGTGTCGCCCATATTACGCAGCATATCCAACGAGTTTTGATAGCCCGTAATTTCAGGATAGATGCCTCCAGATAAGTTAATGGTTTCTTCATCTTTCCCTGTGAACTGATACGCAGGGGTATTCCCGACACGGTTATTGCTTGGGTGCCGCCAAGCGGTCGTACGTTGTAGATCCTGATAGGAAACGGTAGAAAGTTCAAATACAAATAATCCTAAAGCCATCATCATGTGCATTACTCCCGATCGGTCAACATACGACGAAGTTGAGCATTGCGCTGCCGATCACGCTGCTCTAAGGCTTGACGTACTTCATTGGCTGCATTGTGCAGTGGTCCTTGTCCACTGGTATTGATGTGGATTTGAATGCTGTCACTGTTGGTAATGCTGATACTTCTTGGGCTTTGAATGGCAGCAACACGTTGGAATTTTGGGGCTTGTTGGCTGCGGTCACTTTGTCCATTGAGGTGCTTTGCAGGTACAGGTTTTTCAGTGAGTCCAACGGTGTCTAGAAAGGGTCGCTTCATGCCTGAGCCGACAGTCGGCATGGAGGTATCAAAGATGCCGAGGGTTTGCTTGAACTGGGTTTGCAGTGCTGGAGTACGGTTATTTAGTCCAACTCCAATGCCATCGACAATATGACCACCCATGCCTGCCATGACACGGCTGGGGGAGTGAATATCCATTTTCTTACGCATGAAGTCGGGCATGTAGTTATTAATTTTTTCCCATACGCCTTTAAGACGATTAAAGCCAGATACGATCCCGTTAATTAAACCATCGACAATATTTTTACCAATACCGACCATACGGGAACCTAAACTCGTCAGAAAGGCCACAATGGCATTGAAATTACGAATGATATAACCCAATGGGGTGACGGTAAGGAAAATAGTACAAAGTGCATTCCACGCGGTAGATACAATGTTTTTGATGCCACTCCATACGGCAGATGCTGTATTTTTAACGTTATTCCAGGCTGTAGAAATGATCTGACTTACAGTTGAAAACCCGCTACTCACATAGTTTGATAACGTATTTACACCCGTCGAAACAGTACTCGTAATTTGTTGCCAAATATCACTGAAAAATCCTGAGATAACAGACCAGTTTGCAATTATGGTACGAGGAATACCGATGATTGGAACAAGAAGATTCAGCAAAGGATTATTTGCAAAAGTGGTATCTACACTTTGAATGATACCTTTGATGAAACTGATTCCTGAGCTAAAAGCATTTTTTACACCTGTCCAAACTTGGTTAAACATTTGGGTTATTGGTGTCCAGTTTTTGTAAATAAGGTAGGCAGCACCTGCTACTACAGCTACAAGGGCCGTGATCGCCAAAATCATTGGGTTGGCAAGTAGTATACGTCCCGTTGTTAGGAAGGCGAGTCCAATCATTTTTATGGGTAACAACATGAGTTTGAGCGCTGAAGCTGCAATACCAGCTCCAGTGCCAACAGTGGCAATGGATAGTTTTAACATAGCCAGAGGACCGACCAGTGTGAGTACGCCTAAAGCCAATGCTGATACTGCACCTAGTAGGATGACACCTCCAACGGCTACCTTAGTTAAGCTCGCTGCGAGTATTGGGTTTTCTTTTGCCCAATTTGTAATGGTATTGGTGAATAAACGGGCTTTGGTGATGACACTGTTCAGTGGAGGAAGTAAGACATTGCCAATATCGATACCTAAAGCGGCGACACTGTTTTTGAGCAATTGAATGTTATTGGCAGAAGTGGCTGCACGAGCTGCATATTCTTGCTCCATAGAGCCTGCATATTTGCTTTTGTCTGCTACTAAGCCCAAATTCTTTTCCAATGCGCTCATGTTGGTGAGTAGTGGAGCAATTGCACTTAAGGACTCTTTGCCGAAGAGATCGGAAAGTACAGCAGCTTGTTTGTATTTCTCTAAGGTCGCAATTTTCTTAAGTACCATGAGGGTTGTGCCATTAGCATCTTGCTGCATGTCTTTTGCGACTTTGCCGTAATCTAGACCAAGTTCTTTATAGGCTGCGATTTGTCCTTTCGTTGCAGACTCACCCGCGACTAAAGCCAGCATGGTGTTTTTAATCCCTGTTGCTGCAATTTCTTCTTGAATGCCCATGCCTCGCAAAGTTGCACCAAGAGCAGCAATACTGGAAGCAGCATAGCCACCCACTTCACCTAATGGTCCAATACGTTGCACAATTTCCAAAATACCTTTGGCTGCGGCAGGTGTGTTATTACCAAGATAGTTAATCTGGTCGGCAAGGGTGGTGACTTGAGCTTGTGACATACGAAAGGCCGTACGTAGCTCTGCCATGGATTGACCTGACTCTTCTGCGGAAATATCGAAAGCGACCCCCATTTTCACGGCTGTTTCAGCAAAGGTGGTCAATTCCTTACTGGCAATGCCTGACTGTGCACCTGCTGCGACAATAGCCGCAATATCTTTGGCTGCCATGGGCAAGCGTGTCGACATTTCTACAATTTCATTGTTAATGGTTTTGAACTCGGCTGCCGTGCCGTTAAAAACCTTTTTGACATCGGCCAAGGATGATTCATAGTCGATCGCCAGTTTGACAGGTACTGTCATGGTTGCAGTTGCAACACCTGCAACCATTAAGCCTTTTTTGGCGAAGTCCGAACCTTTTTGTAGGATGGCTTGGGTTTTGGCAAAACGCTTTTGAGCCTCACTATTTTTGTCTAGTTCATTGCGATGTTTATTTAACTCCATGGTGGTTTGGTGGATTTTGTCTTTCAGGGCACTTTCTTCATCGCTTAATTGCTCTACACCTTTGGACAGTTTATCGACATTTATCCCTGATTTTTGCAGGGCTTGGATGTGTGACTGTAATTCACTGCGTTGAGTGGCTTCGGTGGATTTAAGTCGACGAATACCTTGTTCGAGATTCTTGATTTTGTTGAGCTGGGCTTCTGTAAGCGTGTTGCCACTTTTCTGTAAAGTTTGCAATTGCTTGAGTTCAGCACGATAGTCTTTGAGTTTATTGGCTGTGGCCTCTAATGCCGTTTGGGTTTCTTTATAACGGTTGATATTGCCTTGCTGATCTTGCAAGGCTTTAAGTTCGGTACGGGTTTGTTTGAAGGCGCTGCTGAGGTCATGTGAACCCCCAATAATCGCCTTCATAGGTCCTGTGATTCTGTCTTTTGCATCAAAAAGAACTTGTAAATTTAAGGTCGACATTGGTGGGTATTACCTTTACTCGTGGGTTTGGTTGCGCTCTAAAGCCTTTTGGTGCCACATAAACAAATCGCTTAAACTCATATCTGCGAAGTCTCGTGGCGACCAATGAAAGATCAGAGCGATGTTTGCGATGACATCTGGAATGCTGTCTATAACTGGATATCGGTCGCTGCACGCTGCGACTTCGGCATCAAAAAATAGATGATGTGTCCTGCAATTTGTCCCAGATCGACAGGGTCAATCAGTGGCATGGCTTCACGAGGGATTTGTGGCCAAACACATTTGGGAATGACTTGGCAAAGGGCATTTACATCGGAACGGTAAATGTCTTGTAGGGACAATCCCGCAAGTGCCACTGTGCCTGGTTTACGAATGATGACTTCGGTAATGGTTTGCCCACCGACTTGAAGAGGAGTTTCAAGGGTGTATTTGGCTTCATTTGGGTTTTGAATAGCAGCTAGGTTTTCAGCTTGTTGTTGGGTGGTCATGTTGATAATTTCCTGAATATGAAAAGAGTCCTACTGCATGATGCGATGCAGTAGGTAAGGCATTACAGTCCGCAGGCTTTGCGCTGCGCTTCTAAACGGTCGACACCATTGACGAATTCTTTCATCGCCAAAATATCAATTTCGATTTCTTTCTTGCCGTCGACTGTGAGTTTGTAATAGGTCCATTTGGTTTTGATGGTTTGCTCGGTGTCATCACCTGGCTTTTGTGTGCCCATGTTGATTTCTTCATGTCGACCACGAAGCACCACTTCGACAGGAGTGACAGCACCCGTATCATCTTGTTGGTAAGCACCAGCGAAACGTAGCAAGACACCAGAGACAGAGGTAATGCCGTATTGACGAATTGAGGTTAGGTTGAGTCCACCAACTTTCCATTCAAAGTCGATAGAGTCTTCAGACATGCCTTGATCGATCGCGACTGGAGCATTCATGCCACCACCACGCCAATTTTCAAAGTTACGTCCTAGGGTGGGTAGGGTACATTCAGCGATTTCACCCACTAATGATTCAGCATCATTAAATAGGTTCAGGTTTTTAAGTTTGTTTGGTAGTCCCATGTGTTTTACTCAAATAAGGGGCGGACAAATCACAGCGTTATGCCGTGATCCGTGCGCCAAAATCTGCGAGGTAGTCGTCTGTGATCATTTGGTAGAAACCAAGATCTTCGAGAGGTGGAACAGGACCGTAGTCATAAGACAGTCGGAATTTACCAGCTTTGAGGTTTTCTACTGGGTTCTTGGTTTCGTCATACCAAGCCTCACCACCCATGAGATAGCCGTTATTGGTCAGGTCACTGAGTTTGGCGCGAATGCCTTCAATCAGGTCACTTGCCAATGATGGGTGCAATGGTTTATCGACTGCCCACAAGTGTGCTTCAGCAACGGTATCGGCAATAATCTGCGCAGTACGGGTATAGTTCTCGAAAGGAAATAGACCATCAGTGTCACAGGTACGTGAACCCCAGAAGCGAAAGCCATCTTCACGAATCAGTGTGGTGATGCCATTTGAGTTGAGATAGTCGGCATCAGTTCCTGTTTGCTGTAAGTCCCACCAGACGTCTTTACTGATACCAACCACACCATTGACTGCCACATTGGAAATGACTTTGTGCCAACCTGTAAGGTTGTCGATTTTGGCACGTAGACCTAGCGCATAAGCCACAGGGGAAATGGCTTCGTTTTGGGAGGTTTCCGTGTTGAAGCGAATGAACTGTGGCCAGATGAGCATAAGCTCGCGGGCCGCAAAGGATTCACGATAAGCCACCACTTCTTCTTTTGTTTCGCAGCCATAGGCGTATGCATAAGCAAATGCGCGTAGCTTTTGTGCAGTGCTTACAAGTGCAGTGGTCACAGCTTGGGTATCAAGTCCTGGTGCACCAATGAGGCGAGGGGTGACGCCAAGTTTTGCTTTGGCTGTAAGCAAAGCTTTTAAGCCTGTGTATTGACCTGCTGCTGTGGTGGTGCCAATGACAAGCGAGCTTTGTTCTGCTTCGGTTTGTGCACTATCTACACGGACTACCACTACGGTGGTGTTAGTCTGATCGACAATTGCTTGTAGTGAAGATTTTAATGTACCAAGTACACCAGCTTTACCAATTACACTTTGGATATTGGTGACAAGCACAGGTGTATTTAGTGGAAACAGCGTAGCATCGGCATCTGAAGCAATTGCAATTAAGCCAATAATACTGGTAGCCACCGTTCGGATGGAACGTGTACCGTTATTGACTTCTGCAACTCGGACACCGTGGTGATATTCATCTAATGCCATAGGGCAACCTTTTGTTGATGTTCTAGTTCAACAAAAGGCTTGCATATAAAACCCCACGTTTTAAGCGTGGGGTTTTGTAAGAGGGTATGCTACAAATTCGAATTTAGAGAGTAGAGGCATAAAACCACATTTCATCGACTTGCTTAGCAGTTAAATTCAGAAATCCAAGCATATATTGAACAGATCGATTACTACGTTCGAACCGTTCTGATTCGTTGTATTCAATTTGAATACGGGTCTTGAGCGTTGGATCTTCAATTGTATTGATGGTCTGCTCGACGGTTTCGAGTAGGTTATTTTCCAATAATGCCAATTTAAACTGACGACGGGTGAGTGATTGGAATTGAGCCAGTCGAAGCTGTTCTCTTTCTTCATCACTGAGATAGTTTTGTGGATTGAGATGGCGATCAATTTCATCTGCGGTCATTGCTACAAATTCATCTGTAATTAAATCATCTTGTGAACCATCTGCTTCGAATGCGTAGACTTCACCTGTAGGGTTCTTAAAGTATTTCATTATCTTAACTCCGACCAGAATGCGATGGTGTTGGCTGTACTTGTCACACTATAGGTTGAACCTGCTGGAACAATGGCCTGAACTGCTGCACCACCACCAACTTGGTTTTGACGACCTCGATCTACAGCAACTCCACCAACTGTAAGCGTCATTTCACCTTGGTTACTCTGCTCCCATGCGACAGATACCATGATGGGTTTACCTGTAGAATTGGTATACGTAGTTGCAAGTGAACGACTTGCTGTTAAGTTTTGCCAAGTCTGACCAACACCTAAACCAACCGTATCAATAGAAATATTGCCTGAGCCATCGAAAGTAGCCGAACCTGTGACAGCTCCAGTTAAGGCAATGGTTCGGGCTGTTGCCAGTTTGGTGGCTGTTGCAGCATTACCTGTGGTGTTTTGATTACCTGTCGTATTTACACCAGGTAAATTGATATTGGCCGTACCATCAAAATTGACTCCGCCAATGGTGCGTGCTGTTTCTAATTTTGTTGCACTCGCAACATTGTCAACTAAACGCGCAAGCTTATAAGCAGTACCGTTATGAAAATATGCACCATCTTCACCGAGAAAAAGTGTAGAAATCGTAGCGCCTACATCGTTGGCCAAACTCAGACCAATTTGTCTATTAGTGCTGTTCCATTTTCCTGTATGTAAATATTGTGCATAGCCTGCACCAGAAATTTTATTGTAGTTGCCGAATTTTAATAAGTTATAACCTTCGGTATTACCGTTCCCAATAGTAATATCCGCAGGAAGATTACTAATATTAATATCAGCAGAACCATCAAATGGGGTGCCATTGATATTTTTCGTTGCTGCAAGTTTAGTCGCAGTCGTGGCATTGCCTGTGAGATCGCCTTCGAATTTGTTGGCATACATAGACCCAATGGTCTTGATATCACCTTTAGCGTAGATCCCATTCACTGGTACCAATGATGCATCTGAATATGAGTTCGATACTAATAAGCCACCAACATTAATATTTTGAGCAGAACCAGAATTAAGAAAGCTGACCGCCACCGCGGAGTTAATCCCACTTTTAAGTGTAATTGAGGCATTAAAAGTCGTTACACCTGTAACCGTACCGCCTGTCAACGCAAGCTTTGTAGCATCAGCAATTGTAATGTTTGCTGAACCGTCAAAATTGACACCATTAATTGCCCGTGCTGTAGCAAGTTTGGTTGCAGTCGCTGCATTGCCTGTGATATCTGAACTGGTCAGCGCAAGTGTGCCCGATGCTAAAGGGAAATAAACAACTATTTGACCTGTATTATTATTTGGTTCAGAACGTCTCCATACATAGCAGCTAGACGCATCCCCAGTACCTGAAGCTTCAATCCCCCACCATTTACTGGTTGAACCCTCATTTACATTTGCTAGTTCGAGACGTAATGAAGGGTATGAAGCGCTAATCGATTGAGGTGCCCATTTATTTGTTGCATTCAGTAATGGTACCGCAGACCCAGAAGTCCCAATGTTGTACGTCGAAGCTGAACCCAAACCTAAATTTGTTCTTGCAGTTGCAGCATCTGTTAAATCTGAAAGATTAGAACTATTCGCTAATTTGCTGTCTTGCAATGCTTTACCTTGGGCAGCCGTTAAGGCTTGATCTATAGCGGTACTGGTCAATGTGTTATTCAGTTGAACTACACCGCTTTGGGTAACTGAAGCTGAACGGATGTTCTGTTGTGACAAACTTGTGATTTGGCCTTTGTCATTTACCGTAATGGATGGAATTTGAATGGTGGATGCATAAGTCCCCGCAACCACGCCAGAATTGGCAAGGGTTAGAATACAGGACGAGTTTACTGAACCATCAAAGTTGAATGAACCCGTGGCAGCACCAGAGAAACTGACCGTTCGAGCTGTTTGTAATTTACTAGCAGAAGCAACATTACTGCTTATACGAGGCAAAATGTAATTTGTTGCTCCAACTAAATTATCGGGAGCGTTCACTTGTACAACTTGTGGATTAATATCAAGCTGTGAATTTAAACTCACAAATGCCACCCATTGAACACGCATGTAACTTGCTGCATTAATCCAGATTTCATAATTATCTGAGCCTAATGCGACAAACCCAACATTCAAAAAGTTATTGAGGCCATCAACTGTATACCAGACGCAATTCATACCTGTCGCAGGCGTTCCATTACCTGATCGCAATACAATGCTCTGAATAGCACATTGTGCGACTAATCCTGCGTTGTAACCTTGACCACCCGTAAAATCGATTCTGACACTATCACCGCTTTGCAGAATTTTAGCGGTAGCAAACTTCACCCAACCTGATGTTGTACTTGTCAGGTGTTTATCGCCCGATAATCTTAGTTTTTCTGCGCTTACAGCATTTGCAGTCTTATCTAATTTATTGTCTTGAAGTGCTTTACCTTGCTTTGCCGTCAACGGTTTCGTTGAATCACTGGTGGTCAGATTATCCACCAATTCATTACGACGAATATAATTGGTATCGACCCATGCTCTAGTCGCGTAAATTAATGAATTATCTAAATAGAGTGCGATAACTTCAGAATTTTGAATATTAATAACGAGCTTCAGCGCAATTTCACGTGCGCCACCTTCATCGGCTAAAGGTTTATAGGTGGGTGGATAGTTGGCATTCACCACCATGGTTGAACCTGCATAAAGCCCAAGTTCACGAATATAGAAACCACCTGTAGTTGAAGGAATAATAGCTTCACAGACGATTTGATTGGTGTTGTTTGGATTGATCTCGACGACATTGAGAGCGATACGAGCTTTTTCATTTACTAATGCAGTTCGCGTTTCTAAAGGCGTAGGCACTGAGCCATTGCCATCCCCAACCGCAATATGAGAATAGTTGATTTTATTATTGAGGGTTGCACTGGCAATCAGTGCTTTACCGTTATTGGTTAAAATACCTTTGTAGGTTGCTGCCATATTCTACTCGACATAAATTGTGACTGTTTCCGCGCCATGAGTGCCGACAGCAACTCGCGGAATACAGATGGGTTGAACATTAATAATTAAATTGGTGAGGTGACGACTGGCAGGCTTTGCATCTTTTACAAGCCGATTCACTTCGGCATAGGTGTCCTCGGTCAGTTCCAGACCATTGAGATCCAGTTCTAAGGTGAAAGTTCCTGGTGTACCCATAGGGGTGGCTTCGAACCATTCTTTGAAAATGCACTGATAGCCAAACTGTGCCAGTACTTCACGAACCGCCTGACGCGTTCCTTTAATTTGATGTTGGCGAAAGGATTTTTTAATCAGTTGACGCTGTAATGACGGTTGCCAACTGGTGTCCCATGAGTCGACTGAATACTGCCAAGCAAGAAATGATAAAAATGGATCTGGCGCATCATCGATGGAAGCCAGTGTTTTGATTGCTACAGATAAGGCACTATTTTGTGATGTAACTGCTGTGAAATTTCGCTCGAATTGAGTGCTATTCGGAGGGAGTAATTGGCTCATTCAACCCCTCCGATCATCACTGAAATACTGGTGCAATAGGATGCTTGGGCAGGTGTTAATACGACATCTGCCGTAGGGCTAATCAATTCGACTCGATTTACACCATCAATATGTAAAGCTGCATAGATTGCAGACATGCGAATGGATCTGCCCAATCGTTTTTGTTTCGTGGCGTAGGCAGTTACATTGGCAATTGCTTGTTGCAATAGCGTTGCTGCTTCTGGATCTTTGCCAATGTAGAGTTTGGCATTAATGGCATAGTTAACAATTGATGCCGATTGAACAGTGACTCGATCACCAATAGGACGAACATCTTCTGCGGTCACCGCATTTGTGACAATTTGAACCAGTTCTGGAGAAGCAGCTCCAGTCAAAGAGTCCGCTTGTAAAATGGTTAAAGTGACATAGGCAGGTTGAGGTGAAACCACCGAAACATCCCCCACACGGCCATCGGCATCACGGGCAAATTTTTTATAAGCTGCTTCAGGTCCTGCAACAGATAAGGTATCAAAAGCCAGTTGAATCCGTTCACGGAAAGCATCGTCTGATTCCATGACTGCTTCAGTTGGTGGTGTAGTGGAATTATCGGCTGGAGAAACAACTAGACGTTTAACATTGAAGTTAGCGCCGAGTTGGTCTAAATCATTTTTTGTTGCATAAGCCAATAACAGGGCACGAGCAGCCTGATTAATCCGATTCCGTAAAATCATTTCCCGATAACAGTTTTCCTGAAGCAGCTTAACCAGAGGTTCACTTTCACGTGTCAGTGTTTGGCGAATAGAGGGTTGCTCTTCGCTTGGCCAGAGCTGAATAAGTGCTTCTTTACGCTCGGTATATAGAGCTTCAAAGTCAATTTCTTCGATGATATCTGGTTGAATCAATTGCGAAAAATCAACACTCATAGCGAAGACCCGTAATTTAAAGGAATAGAGAGTTTCTTGGTTTGATCTGTACCGACGAGCTGCATTTCTAGGTCAATCTGGAAGCGACTATCTTCGGCTTTGGAAAACTTGGCACTGGTCAGTTTGACTCGGTCTTCCCAAGTCATAATGGCTGTAGCACTGGCTGCCATGACTTGCAGACGCACAGCATCATTAAAGGGTTGGTCAATCAGTTTGAAAATCATGGAGCCATATTCACGACGCATCACGCGGCTACCAATTGGGGTAAAGAGAATGTCTTGAATGGATTGTTTGATATGGGGAATCACATCAAGGCTTTGACCAGTTTCACGTGACATCATGCTTTGGATACTCCTGTATCAGAGCCACCCGCTTGAACCCCACCATGTTTATGATTTTTCAGGCTAATGCTTCCGGCTTTTACATCAGCTTCGGTACTAAAGTTACCTGAAGAATGACTGCTGCCTTGAACGAGTTGGCTACCGCCTACGGTGTTATTGCCAGTCATTGCTGTGCTGCCATTCACTTGCAGATTTCCATTGATGGTGGTGTCACCATTCACGGTAATTCCTCCAGTTGCGGTGAGAATGGCAGTACCGCCATTCGGAAGAATTGCCTGTAAGGAATGGTTGGCTGTGTCATAGCTGATCATGGCACCATCTTCATAAACTCTTAATTTGATGTTGGGATTCAATGACGGAGTGGGAAACGCTTCATTATTTAAACCCACCAAAACAATGCCGAGCGTCAGCTCACCTGTAGGGCTAAAGACCACACACTCTTCATTGATACTAGGTAAGTCATGGCTCAGGTCTGCACCTGCACGAAGATTGAATAGACGTAATTCATCAGTCACGATATCGCCTAGATCGACAGTGACTGTATGAAAAGGTTTAGCAGGGGTAACGCTTTTAATTCGACCTAAACGGATCAAATTTTCTAAGCGACGATGGATTTCAGCACTCATGTGCCTACTTTGCGTTAAGGCTGTGTGTCTTGCATTAATGGCAATTTGTAAGAGGGGATATTACAAATAGAACTTCTTCATTTTAGCGACAAAGTTAAGTTTTTAAGTGTCGCATTACAGAGTCTTCAATCAATTGAATATCAGTTGGTGTGAAGCCTAACAGTTCACGTTTGGGGTAGGTAATAGTAGGACCATTTTGACTGACGCGAGAACGTAAACCTTCTTGGTGAATACGTGCCACAAAAACGACATTAGTTAAAAATCCAACACTGACTTTGTCGGCATTAGAAAAATTTCTGAAATATCGTTGGGCACGTAATTTGGTGAACATTTTGCGACGGATCCGTTTACCGTCTCGTAACCGTCTTGGAGTATAGCTAGAACCATCGGGATTAAGTTGAGCCGCAATCCGTTGTTGTTGGCTCTGTCTTAAATCTGCACCGACTTTTTTATTCAGTTTAGACATTTCGCCATCACTGAGTTTATTCAGTAATGGCGTCAGGTATTTAACCAAATCATCTAAGTTTTCACGCATGGTTTAACTCACTGAGGTTTTTTTGCCAAAGGCATTTCAAGTGCAACAGTATTAGAAGGCTCAATACTGGTCCATGTTGCTAGAATATTGCCTTGCTCATCGGCCATTTCACACTCGGTCACGGGCAATGCTGGTGAATATTGAGGTTCATCAGGATAAGAAAAATTGTAGCTGCCATTGTCTTGTCTTTGAATAATCACACGTTCTGTCAGCTCAAATTCAAACATCACATCGGCTTTGTCATTGTCCAGAAATTCAGCTTCAAACTTCACAGCATTCTTGTTCTTGTCTAAATTGGCGAGCAATTCAGACTGATTCACCCGCAGCCATTGAAATAGCAAGAAGGCAATCAAGTCGGGATCCCCCGTGAAGTCCTGAATAATGAACTTCACAGGAGAAATGCTTTCCATGCCGTAGCCGTTGGCAAGGGTAGAACGATAGCGACCATTTTCAATATGCATGCTGAGTTTGTCTGGATTATCCTGAAGAAACTTCAGATGGCTCACCAAATACTCTCGAAGGTTATTGGGCTTTTTCATGCTGCATTGCTCTGATAGCTAGGATCTAGGCGGTTCATAACGCGAAGAAACTTGGTGTCATAGCCGAGTTTTTTATAATTGCGACCGTTATACAGACTAAATACAGCATCCCAGTTCTCCTGGCATAATGCCTCCAGTAAAGTCCACTTTTTGCCAGCGACCGTACCTGACTTGAACTCGCAGAAACGTAGAAAAGCTTCAAACTGTAGGCTTTCACTTTGATAGTGCTGTTCGATAAATTCTTGTACAGATGAATAGCCAAGGTCTTTCCAGTTTTCACCCATCAATTGAAAACGTCCCCAAGAAGCAGACATTAGGGCACAGTCTTCATCAATTTGTTTGGCCAAAGCCAAACGGGTGTACTCAGCAGCCTTGCCATGGTATCCACCTGTCTGGGTGTTCACGACATTGGGGAACTGCTTCATCATTTGGTCAGCAAAGCCTTTTCCACGTTTCTGGCTGAGGTAGAAATACATACTGTGACGTTCAAATAGAATCTTTGGTCGACCATCAGGCAAGTAACCATCGCCAAGTGTTTCAACTTCAGCAATTGCGCGAATGACAATTTCAGGTACACCAAGGCGTTTTGCACCAGTCGTTAAGTCCTCATCTTTTAAGTGCTTAGAAATGTCTAGACCTTTGAGGGCATTGAGTGTCGCATTCCCAACAATGCCATCCACTTTAATGCCTATCTTCTTCTGGAATTGAATCACGGCATATTCAGTGCTTTCGCCAAAATCACCATCCACAGATAGTGACTTGTTATTTTTCCCCTTCATGCTGTGTTTAATCAGGAGTTGCTGTAGCTCAGAAACGGCTGAACCTTTAGTTCCAAACTTCAATAATTTCATGATGAACTCCAGATCAGTTTGGCAACATTACCGCGACTACGTAGCACAATCAGAGCAAGTAATATGGCGAAGATGGCATCCCATAGGGTGACAGGATCTTTAAAGAAAAGAATGTGCACAGACTGCCCAAGGAATGAGGCAATCAGTAAAGCTGCAAGCCAAGAATAGCCACGGTGAAATGATGTTTCTTCACGGCTAAAGCAGACAATCCGAACACCACAAAAGAGATAAGCTAAAACGGCAATGGTTTGAAATAAGAGTTCGATCATGAGGCACCTCCACCTCGAAAAGTTTTCCAAATGTCAGAAAGTTTGGATGCCTTTACCCAATCTACCGCCTTCACTAAAATAAACAGTGAAAAGGTCGACGCGATCAGGGCAGCAGTGGCATCACTGGTGATAAAGGTTCGACTGGTAATTTCAGGGGCAAGTAAGTAGCCAATACCTGTCGAAAGCAGCATGGTGCGTAAACGTTGCCATGCCGATAAGTCTTTTTCATAAGTCGCAATAAATGCGGCACCCAATACAGCGCCCAGTAAGGCATTGCCGTTAATAAAGGGCAGAATGGAGACAGCACTTAGACTGAGGGCTGTTGCGGTGGTGGTTGTAGCAGTTGGTTCAGGCATGCTTAATCCCATAAGTTAATTGTTTTTGTTGTCTGCTGTTGCGTAGGGATATCAGGCAAAATCACTTCAGTGCCCAGTATGAGTATTGGTCCTTGTTCAGCCAAAGCAGGGTTAGATTCCAATACAGTTTCTGTGACACCCGCAGTGCGACCGTAATAACGCCAGCAGATCAGATCAATCGTGTCCCCCTGAACAGACTTCACTTTTTTCATATCAATTCCACAGTACAGCGACTTGTCCCCAACAAGTCCCGGATAGCCCAGCGTAAGTTACGTCGATGGTCATCAATGGTCGGTGCTAATTGTTCAGCACGTTTCTGAGCATCACTGGTGCTGTCATAGCTTCGATATTTTTCGTTAATGTCTGCGGCAATGGCTGAATGAACTGCCCGTAAATACAACAGTTCAGTGTTGGGCTTGCCATCGATCGTGGATGTTGCAAGTTCGTTGAGCGTTGCTGCTTTTAATTTAAGTGCGCGCAGTTGGTCGTTAATTTCCAATATGGCTGCGATAGCCGCATCTTTCAGACGAGCATTAGAAACACTGCCATCTAAGCGCACGGATTCACGGATCAGGTTCAATTGCAGATTGGGAAAGAAGCTATCATTCACAATCAGCTCATCTGGTGTGGTGGTTGGGGCATTAAAGCTAAAACCAGTCATCGTCATATCCTAGGTGGTCGGTGGATGATGGTTCAGAACAACAACTTAAAAGTTTTGTCATCCCCATCATGCCGACCAGGTGCGGGGGGCACAGGTTAAGAAGACGCAGCAGCTTGCTGTTCCTCTAATTGTTTGGCCAAGAGCTTTTCAGCACGATCAAGGTCTTGCTTACAGCCGACATTGTCTTTCTTGGCAATGGCTTTTTTCATGTACTCAATGGCAGGCACATAGTTCTCGACAGAAAGAAAAATCTTGCCAATTGCACAGTACAACTTGGCGCGAATTGGGTCGTGCAGGTCATAGCTTTCAGTGAGCTGTTCCGCTTGAAGCAATATGTTCAAATCAAACACATCTCCCGCTTTCAGTTTGCTCAAAGCCGCATTGGCAATTTCTTCTGCCACAATGCTTGGAGTATCACGGCTAAAGGAATCGGGCATATCCAAACCATGTTCTAAAGCAAACACAGCGATTTTTAAGCCTAAGTCAAACATGCCAGCATCTAAACACCACAGCATGATGGTGGTGACAATTTCGTCCTCCACCTTTTGATTGGCAGCCAGAATACCTTCGACATAAGGTAGGTATTTCGGAATCAATTTGGCTTTTGCTTCTGCACGGCTTTCATCCGATTTAATGTGTGAAAGCAGTGATTTATCGTTTTTTAATTCAGCCAGTTGAAGCTGGTAAACGGAAGCATCTTGGCGGGTTGCTCCAAAGGCATCCGCCTTAGCAGATTTCTCTGCTAAAACGCGAAGGAAGTGATTACGTGCATGGTTCATAGATCACCTACAGGACTTCAATGTTTTCAACTAAAGCCACTTTTTCATAGGCTTCAATCACATAGTCTTCGTTGCTTGATTGATAGTCAGCAACACGGTTTTTCTCAGGTTCTTCACGAATGAAGCGACGTTTACCACCTTCTTGATAGTAAATAGACAGGTTATCGAGAGAGGTGATCAGGAAGGCATTGTCTGGGAAGAAGGGGACGCGAACAGCAGGTAAGCCACCAATCTGTTTTTGACCTACCAAAACCTGACCCGCAAGTGTGTTTTGGTTGTCTTGGTCTTGGTTCAAAATGGCAAAGTTTTTATCGTTCAATAATGAACGACCGCAGATCACCACAAGGTCGGTTGCATCTTGATGAACTTCATCAATCAAGCTATCTACAGACTGTTTGACTAAAGCATCCAAGTTTTTATAGTCACCCGTAGGACCAACGGTGATTTTTCCTGAACCCACTACAACTTCGGTCATGTTGCGTTCAGGGCTACGGGTACGAATTTTATGTAGCCAGCCTTCGTTGACATCTTGCAGCAATGGATTGGTGTTACGGTTGGTGGTTGCTGCAATGCTTGTCCCATTCCAGCCAATCATGATGCGGTCTAAACCAATGGCTTTGGCACAAGCACCTGCCCATTTTTCAGGGAAGTCGGCAAACTTTGCCCAGGCATCAATTTTTGAATAGAGCAAGGCAATGTCAAAGTCGGTCTTTTGACAAGCATAGGTATTTGCCGATAAACCTGTCGGATCGGATGGATTACGTTTGGCATCACCAGTGGTATCGGTACGCCCAGCAATGGTGCTATTTACAGAAAGACCAATGGCTTGACCTGTCGCTTCAACCACTTCAATGACATTGATGCGCCCTAAAAACTCACTAGAGAGTTGAATCTTTTCTTCCAGCTTTTGTGAAGGTGTCGGGGCAACAGTGAACTGAACCGCTGCACTGTCCACTTCGTTAATTCGGGCAACTTCACCCATGTAGTGATTAAACTTTTTACGTGTATCGTTACGCATGATTAAAGAATTCCGTATTAATAAACAACAGCAGCATTACTGCCCGAATGCCCAGTGCTTTCAGGTCGCTTGTGATGATTTGGGTCAGGTTGATGATTGAATGAATCTGAAAGGGCGTTGTGCTTTTGCTCAAGTTCGCTGTACTTGGTTTGCATCTCATTCAGTTCTTGCTGCATTTTTGAGAAAGCCGTACTTTGCTTGCCAAAAGTTTCTGCAATTTGCTCGAGTACTTTTTTGACTTCGGTAAAGTTCAGTTTGGCTTCTGCGCCTTGCTGTTCAATTTGAGGAGAAAACAGGTCACTGAACTTCTGAACCATTCCAGCAAATAAGCCTTTGCTGTCATCTTCAAATTCAATTTGAGCTTCTTCAGCAATTGAGAAGGCATTCTTTTCTGCATTTTCACCAAACTTGGCAACCATGCTAGAAAAGCTCAATTTTTCAGTGCCGATAGAGGCAGGTGAATCGGTCACAGCTAAGCCCACCAAATAGGCTTCGCCTTTGCCTTGGAAGTTCGGGTCAATTTCAATACTGGTAAAAATCTTCTGACGCTTTTTATTCATTTCTACCAAGTCGGCAGTTGCATCAATTTGTGCAAACAATGCCAGCTTCTTTTCACCGTTAATGTCGACTTCTTCGGCTTTTGCAGCAAGTACATCACCATAAGCACGGAAGGAAGAATCGGGCATGACACCACGTAAGTGTTCAACCCAAATACGAGCGCCATATACAGACTGGTTGTAGTTTTTTGCAGCTTGTTCAATCCAAGAGCGTTCAATCACGCGCTTATCAATAGTTTCTCCTTCGACTGCAACACGAAAGAACTTAGATTTATTTGTCATGTGTTTAACCGTTCTGGAATTTACTCATCAAATAATGAGCATCATTAAAAGTCCGACGGCATTAGTAAATAAATTGGATTTGTAAGAGGGGATGCTACAAAAGCCAAATCAAGCATTGTACAAAATGCATTGCTTTAATTGGCGCATGAATACATTTGACACCGAACGCTTCGAGCTAACTTTTGACAACCGAATAAAGGCAAAGTTCCTTTACTGGATGGGTTGGCGTATTAGCAGTATTGCGGAATACCTACAGGAAAATGAAAAGACCGTTCACTCATGGAAAGCCCGTGATGAATGGGACAAAGATGCACCTGAAGGAATTGCAGCACAGGCACTCGAAGCCCGTTTATGTACCTTGTATTTATTAGATAAGAAAACACCAGGGGATTTCAAAGAAATCGACTTGTTAGAACGTCAAAAAGACAAATACGCCCGACGTGAAAAATACCTGACCGATGGTGGTAATGAAGCCGACATTAACCCAAAAATTCAAAACCGTAATGCCAAACCGAAGAAGATGCCGAAGCGTAATCTCATTACTCAGGCAATGATTGAAAAGGTTCAGGCAGATTTTGAAGAAGGGCTATTCGACTACCAACGCACATGGTTCAAAGCTAAAAATCAGCGTTCACGCAATATCTTAAAAAGCCGCCAAATTGGGGCAACCTATTACTTCGGACGTGAAGCCTTTGTCGATGCCATTACAGGCGGGGGCAATCAGATTTTCCTTTCTGCCTCCAAAGCCCAGGCACACGTTTTCAAATCCTACATTAAGTCCTTTGCCGCGGAGTCGATTGATCTGGATTTACAAGGCGATCCAATCGTCCTTAACTTTGAAGAAGGTCCACCTTCAGAACTTATATTCTTAGGCACCAACGCCAAAACTGCTCAGGGCTTCCACGGCAATTTTTATTTCGATGAATACTTTTGGGTGCATGGCTTCCAGACCTTACAGAAAGTTGCTTCTGGTATGGCAATGCATAAACGCTGGCGCAAAACCTATTTCTCCACACCATCTTCAAAAAGCCACGAAGCCTATAACTTCTGGACAGGGGAAATCTTTAACAAAGGCAGAGCCAAAGATAAACGCCTGAATATTGATGTCAGCCATGAAGCCTTAAAAGATGGTCGACTCTGTGAAGACAAAATATGGCGGCAGATTGTCACCATTTTAGATGCCGAACGCGGTGGCTGTGACTTGTTCGATATTGATGAATTACGCTTTGAGTATTCGGCAGAAAGTTTTGCCAACTTGCTCATGTGTATGTTCATGGATGATGGGCATTCAGTCTTTCCACTTTCAGTCATGCAACCGTGCATGGTGGACTCATGGGTACTCTGGGACAGAGACTTTAAACCTTTGGCACTGCGTCCATTTGGCTATCAGGAAGTATGGGTCGGTTATGACCCTGCCGAAACTGGTGATACCGCAGGCTTAGTGGTCATTGCACCGCCATCGATTAATTACCCAAAATTCCGCTTACTGGAACGCCACCAATTCAAAGGCATGGATTTTCAGGCACAAGCGGCTTACATCAAAAAAGTCTGTGAAAACTACCGCGTGACCTACATTGGTTTAGACACTACAGGCATGGGGACGGGCGTAGCCCAATTGGTACGCCAGTTCTTCCCAGCACTGACCACCTTTAGCTATTCGGTCGAAGTTAAAACCATGTTGGTACTGAAAGCGATGGATGTGGTGCATCAAGGTCGTTTTGAGTTTGATGCAGGCTGGACCGATGTCGCACAAAGCTTTATGGCCATCAAAAAAACCATGACTGGCTCAGGTCGTCAATTCACTTTTGAAGCCACACGTTCGGAAGAAGTCGGGCATGCCGACCTTGCTTGGGCGTGTATGCATGTCTTTGCCAATGAACCACTGGAAGGGCGTAACGTCCACAATACTGCTGCAATGGAAATATTCTAATGTCTGAGACTCAAAACTTGCCTGCTGTGGCGCAAAACAATGCCATTCAAGCCTTTACCTTTGGTGACCCTGAACCTGTTTTAAATACGCATGACTATATGAGCATGTTTCAGGTGTATTGGAATGGCATTTACTATGAGCCACCAGTTAGTTTAGAGGGTTTGGCAAAGTCTTTCCGTTCTACACCTTATTTGTCGACTGCTATTATTTATAAGCGTAATCAGTTGGTGTCTGCTTTTAAGCCGAATAAGTTGATGTCTTCCAAAGCCTTTGAACAATTGGTTATGGACTTTTTGGTGTTTGGCATGGGTTATGTAGAAGCCATTAAAAGTCGTTCAAACCAAGTGGTGCAGGTGACTACGCCATTAGCCAAATACATGCGACGTAAGCAAGACCCGAAAGAGTTTTTAATGATTACGGAAAACTGGAAGTACCACCATTTTGAGCGTGATTCAGTTTTTCAGATACGTGAGTGCGATATTAATCAGGAAGTGTATGGTACACCTGAGTATTTAGCAGCTTTGCAGTCAGCTTGGCTCAATGAGTCTGCAACTTTGTTCCGTCGCAAGTACTATAACAATGGTTCTCATGCTGGGTTTATTTTGTACCTGACCGATCCACAGCAGAATGAAGACGATGTAAACAATTTACGTCAGGCACTCAAGGACAGCAAAGGACCAGGGAACTTTAGAAATCTGTTTTTGTACTCACCGAGTGGTAAGCCCGATGGTATTAAGTTGATACCTGTGTCTGAAGTGGCGGCAAAGGATGAGTTTGCACATATTAAGTCCATTACTAGGGATGACATTTTGGCAGCTATGCGTACACCGCCCCAGTTGCTTGGCATTATTCCAAATAATACGGGGGGTTTTGGGTCGATTACGGAAGCGCAAGAGGTTCACTGGAATGCAGAGATTAAACCACTCATGCAACGGATTGCGAATCCGATTAATGAGTGGTTGAGTAAAGAAATAATCAAGTTTGTTGAAAAATAGTCAATTAAATTTTCAAATAAAATTTTTGTTAGATAGGGTTGAAAAAAAACGATTGGATCAGATTAATATTTTTTTACCACTTGAGAATAAAAAGTGACAGAACTAGTTGCCCAAACAAATAGCCTTCACAATTGTGAAAGTTTTAAGAGTATTGAGAATGTATTAGAAATGATTCATTTGAATAAGAATTTTATTACAACGAGTGATAATTTTTTAACAAGTGAAGTTACATTTTATAACCACTTAAAGCGACTGATTGCTAACTCAACTGATTATTCAGAAGATGATTCACAAAATTTTTTAGAATTATTTTTAACCAATCAATTGTATGCAATGACAATTCAAATTCACAGCTTAGCAGATTTGACGGCTCAGTTAATCTATGAATTAGGGTTGGTTGAATTGCAAACAAGATCTGGTCATGAGTTAACTATTGATAAAATTACTTTTAACAATGTTAGGAATAAATTATCAGAAGAAACAACGGGCGTATATACAAGTTTGTTGAATGCATTGAATTGTTTCGAAAATGATAGCTTTAAATATTTTTCGTCATTAGCCAACACACTAAAGCATAAATTCATTCCACTAACAAATGTAGGGGGGGTAGCATTTAGTGGAGGAAATGCAGAATCTGGTTTTCAAGTCGATACATTTGTTCTTTATGAAGGTGGAAATAACCATCTAATTGCAGCAGAATTTTTACCTAGCATTCTTGCTAAATACGATTCTTTTAAAAATGAGTTTGATCAAGTTATTGTTGAGCTTAATAATCTGGTTTCTTAATTTTGAAAGCATAAAATAAAAAAACCTGCGCTATACGCAGGTTTTTTATTAGGAAAATTTATAAGCTAAATTTTATTCAATTATGTCAATATCAAGGCTATGAAGATATTTCTCTAGATTTAAATCAGGATATCTTTTTTGTAGAAAACTGATTTTATTTTTATTGATATGTTCCCATTTAAACTCTGAGTTTATCCAGACTTTATTAAAGTATTTATCTAAATCTGAGAACATCATAACAGCTCTAATAATTCCGATTTCTGTGGATTTATAGTCCTTAGAAATATATTTTATAAGATTTGATATTTCTTTATCAAAGTCATTTAAATTGTAGATACCAAAATCTTCAAGTTCTTTAATTACAGTTGATAAACGCTCTTCAGGACTTATCATATAATTAAGAAATTCAAGTCGTTTTTTTATTAATTTAGAAACACCAAGTGTTGTAAGTTCAATATCCAAATTATTTTCTTTTATATTAGTATCTAATGACTTCGCATATTCTTCAATTTCAACTGTCAGCCTATTAAACTCTAGATCAGCAGATTCTAATAGACCAGATAAAAGCCCAAATCTACGTGCTAGATCAGAGGGGAGTTTTCCACCTAGTTTGTAACCACGATCATGCTCAATTTCAGCCCAAGCATGCATTAATGCTGTTCGAACTTGAATCTCAAAACAGCGACCTTTAAGAAATTTCCATTCTGGTAATTCTTCACGTGCTTCACCAATATCACAAACAAAATGAACGGATCTATAGCCAACTTTATCTTCACCCAATGATTCAGTTTTATTGACACTATCTTCTTTATGTACATTAAATAGTTTATGTATTAAGTCGCTTACCTTTTGAATATCAGATTCAATTAGCGTGATAACACGAATACCTGCTAAATCTGTCATATCATCAGGTGAGTAATCTTTCTTTTTCTTTTTATCATCAATTTTCTTTAAAAAGCTTTTCTTTCCCTTTTCTCTATAAGGGATATCTACATAGCTAATTCCGTGACCATCAAGGGTGCTTTTCAAAGTCGCAGCGACCACGGCAGCTAATGTTTTATAGTGATGGATATTTCCATCAAACCATGCTTCATGATCGGCTCTGGATGAAGTGGGTACTTCTACTTCATCCTCTACTATCTTCAACGCTTCAGCTTTCTTATCCGCCACAACCAACCCCAAACTATAATTATTAAAAAGAAAATTTATGCTAACTATACAACATTATTGACTTATTTTGAGTATCTAAGTTTCTAAAGGATAATGACAAAATTCATACTTAAGACTTCATGAAAACCAAGAAACGGCTCCAACTCTAGAATAATCAAAATAATGATTTAAATTTTTTAACTATATAGCTCTACTGCTGATATGTGTTAAATTTTTCGTAAATTGACTTCCAATTATTATTTTCACCAAAAGCTTTAAGATCATAGAAAATCGGTGCTAAATCATGAGCATGACCATAGCTGAAATATCTTAATAAAGCAGTCTCTTCAATAAGTTTTTTCCATTCAGGACTGAGAATTCCATACCAAAAAATAATTGCTGCTTCTTCAGGGTATAGCGATGAAGCTATTAAATTAATATAAATTTCAATATCGATTTCCTGATCAATACTAATGTTCCGATTCAAATCTTTAATGGTCATTAATAAGTTATCTGTTAAATTTAATATTGGTGAAATTTGATAAAATCTTTGTGATTCAAAACAGAAAAATAAATGTCGCATAAAAAGTATATTTGTTTTTTTTGTTTGTTTAACTCTATTAATTTTGGTACATAATTGAGCTTCAATTTGTTCAAGGTAAACCCTAAAGGCATTAATGCCTACTACTGAATTTTTTGTTGTATATTCATATTGATGAGTACTTAAATTTGCGTTAAGGTCTGTGTACACTTCTAAATTTTTTAACCTAAATCTTCTTTCTTCCATTAGTGCATAAAATTGATGGTAAAAATTTTGTTTGATGGCTTCAATATGCTGAAAACTAGTTAATTCATATTGGTTTTTTAAAATAGAAGTTTGTTTTTTTAATTGTATCTCTTGATCCGTAAGAGCTTTTTTCTGACCAGAAAGTTCTTTACGTGTTTGTCTTAACTCAAGAAGTTGAATAAAAATAGAAATAATTAAGCCTGAAAAAGCAAAGCCAGTAAACAATGTGTTTAATGAGCCATAGCTGTCTCCAAATGTCCCATATTTACTTCCAGTTTCTTCAAATTTGCTCATAGGCTCAGGAGAACTTTGAGGAGTGAGTAATCCTTCAATAGTCCACACTAATTGGGTACTTACTTCCTTAGAAGCTAATTGAGTATCTCTATCAATCAAGATATCAGGATATTTATTCCAATAATAATAAATAACCCCAAATATAGGTATTACTAGTATGGGAAAAACAAAGCGAATTTTTTCATACCATTTTCGTTCGTCAGGTGAAAACTGTAAATCAATATGGAATTTTATATAGCCAAATAATAAGACGATAGTGCCTATTAAAATGATGATAGAAAGATACATTCTCTAAAATTTTTATAAAGTATTGACCCGCGTATAGTATCTAAGCTACTCTAAAAAAACCACCTACATCGTGGTCGAGTTTGGTCGCTCGTTTAGAAACATATGGTAGACAACCGCTACTAGCGGATTTTTTTTGTCTATAATTCGGTACACCCGTTGTTATGGTGGATCGGATGGGGAGGCTAACGCCTGCCGTTTTACCTGTGTTTCACGGTCGACCAACCCCGTTCGGTCTGCCACCCTAGTTTGGTCGCTGGGATGGCATAACAAACCAAACACAGGTATTCCGACATGAATAAAAAAACTAAGGCACAGTTATGCCTAGATGAAATCTGCTATCAACGTCTAACTTCTCCAGACTTTGCACAAAAACTAAGTTTTAAATCACGCATCATCCATTGGGTGAAAGGCGGTGCAAAATGAATGCACTCGACCTAAGCCAAGCTGTCTTTATTCAAGATCAACAAATCAAAACCGATAGTCTTAAAGTTGCTGATGCGTTTGGTAAGAATCATAGAGATGTGTTGCGTAAAATTGAAAAGCTAAAATGTGACTCTAATACAACTGAGCGCAATATTGCGCTCAGTGAAGATAACGCGCTCACATTTGAGCTGGTTGAATTTACTCAGCACAATTTTGTGACGAGTGAATATATTGATTCAACTGGCCGTCTACTTCCTAAGTATGAAATGACCAAAGACGGTTGGATGTTCTTGGTCATGGGCTTTACTGGAGAGAAAGCCGCACAAATCAAAATCGCATTTATCAATGCATTTAATGCCATGGCAACGCTACTCCAAAACCAACAACTCATCGAGCAGCAGGGCATACAAGTCGGCACAAAAGTACGCCTAAACTCAGGCAGTCCAGAACTTACCGTAAACCAACTCATGACCAATGCCGAAGGCATACTCGACCAAGTCGAAGTCACATGGTTTAGCAACCGACTGCACAAAACCACACTGTCTATACATGCAGTCGTCCCAGTGGTCGCTCGGAACAATGCAGTGCTGCAACACTTTTGGGAAGCCATCCACAAGTACGGTTTACATCTACTCAACCATAGCCACAAGCCAGACCACATCGCACTGAACCTACCACAAGTCTGCACAGCCATCCACGGACTACCAGACAGCAAAGCACTCATACAGGAACTTGTAGCCAGTACTTATCCATACCCGCACTACATACAACACGGTCATGCCGTGCGTAGTGTGATAGATGACAAAACCCATCGCTGTATAGTGTTCAAGCAAACCGCAGTACAGTTGGGAGGTGCAGCATGATTCCACATCTTAAAGCAGGCAACCCACCAGCAGACTTAGAAGACCTATTGGAAACAGTAGGCGACTCCATAGAAAAGCTGGAGCTGTTCATCTCTGCCATGTCCCGCATGCACTATGACGATGGCATTCCAAGTGACGAGTTCAACGCCATCATGTGCAGCCTTCACCTCCAAGTCCACGAGATCCAACAGCAACTCGCAGCAAAACCATGAACCCAACCATCCTACGAATGTGCAGCCACCTGCACATTCAGGATTCACACGGGCGGTTGACCCCCCACGTCACCTGCGGGCTTTTTGTCTCGGAATCACTTTAAAATTTCGGGACAAAAAGCTCTCCCCAACGCCTTATATAGACTGGGCTTGGCACAGAAAAAACAGAGGAAAGGGCAGTTCTGCAAAAATCCCGTCAAATCTGCAAAACCCTGCACTCAAGAAAAACTGACCATAAGACAGCAAGGGAAAAGTAGGGGAATCTAAGGGTCAAAACGACTTTCCCGAATTCTGTAACCCCGTCTAAATAACGCTAAATTCACGATTTTATTAACGTATAAACAATGACTTACACGGTTACTCAAGGTGAGTAACTTAGCGAAACCCCAAGCCTTTAAAATTAAGTAAATTATTGATAATAAATAATATATTTTGAAACCGAGGGTTACAGTAAAACACCGTAACTCGTTACAGAATCGTCACGCAATCGTTACAGTATCTCTAAGGGTAATATTTATATTTATTTCAATATATTAAGTACTACTTTTAAAAATCGTTACTCTAGTTACAGCTTTTGAACCATACCCAAAAGTTAAGAATTATTTTAAGATTTGCCTAAAATTGTCTTTTTAATGATCAATCATCATTTATGGGACTTTATTTAATTGTCTATATATCGCGAAAATTCCCCAAATTTTCCCCAGCCTGATATAAGCCATTATTTTTAAATAAGATGTGCTGAATTTGACATCGTAGAGGTCTCCAGTTCGAGTCTGGATATGCCTACCAAATATAGCTGTTAATTCAGCAACTTAAAGCCCACTTCAAAAGTGGGCTTTTTGTTTTCGGGGAACTTTCGGGGTATTTTCGGGGAATGAAATATTTTCCTACTGTTAATAACTCGCCCATTTAAATTTAAAAACGATGACTAACGGTAGCTAAGTAAATAGCTACTTGGACATCTCTTCTTATTTCATCTGGACATTTTTTTCTTTTTTAGGGTTAAATGAGACTACACAAAGCCGTGGAACATTGTTTAATAAGCAATCATGGAACATGATAAACTATTCAAAAATACCAATACATTTGAATTGGGATTTATCAAACCAATTAACACACTGAATTATATGAAATAGAAAATGAATTGCATTTAACGCGCATTATGTTAATTTTAGAAAAATTTTAAAATCATAATTAAAAATCTATGAATAAATCATTAACTAAAAATATACATTACGGCCATCTCATAGAAGATGAGGAAAAAATGAGTCCAAGAAAGTTGCATTGTGATAAACAAGGATAATAGATGAAATTAGCACATAAAATTATGCTTGGCGGAATGTCGATATTACTGATTTATTTGTTGTTCAAACTAATTGTTTGGCAATATGAGGCATACAATGAAAGACGAGGTTTCTGTACCGCAGAAGGAAAATATCTGACAGAAGAAGAAAAATTACAAAATCTAAAAGTAGATCTAATTGTCGCTCTTTTAGAAGATTGGAGTAAAAATTATGACGATAATTGGGATGCCAATTTATATATTTCTAAATATGATTTAAATGATGAAGAAAAAATCATAGAGTTGATGGCAAAATCAGATATAAACAAATCATTAGAAGAAAATTTCGGATTTATTGCTATTGGGTCAATGCCAGAATATTTTGCTCGGGATCAATTAATACATTGTAGGTTTGGTAAGGGGAATTGTGGAAAAAGTCTATATAATTTTGATAGAACAATAATGCATAGCCTTTTCAATGAAGATAATAAAATTGATATTACATATTTAAAAAATTTACCTAAAGATTATTCGTTTGTGACAGATTGGGGAAGGGGCTCTACTAATCTTCAAATTTACCCCCTATCAAGCGTTCAAAAAATAGAAAATAAACTTTATAAATTAAGATCTTATGATATATATAAGTTTTGTTGTGACCGCGATTTTATTGATAAACTTATTAAGTACAATAATGTCCCAATTTCTAGAAAAAACAGAGACAAGACAGAAAATGAGGGTGCTTATAATCAAGAAGAGCTAGACTTACGCTTAGACCAAGTAGATGGTGAAATAATAGATGATTTTTATATTTTAGACTTATATAAAGATAGAAATCTAGCTTTAGATCACCCTAACCAAGTACAAAAATTTGGATTATTCTGGAGTGCAGGAGCACTAAGAAAACCAGCATATGCTAATAAATATAGAAAAATATTCGTCACTGCATGTGGCATGATTGCTGAAACTGAATAAAGTTAAATATTAGATTCTAAGACGAAAGACAACAGCGATTAATTTAGATAAGAAATGAGATAGGATAAGATAGCGTCTTGTTTCCAGATCGACCAAAGTCAAAGTTACACAATGAACTAACTAAACCAGTCAAGATTTTATGCATTATCTTTAAGTAGGTAATTTTTTATAATAAAAAATTATACTTTCTGCCATTTAACATAAGGCGATTATACAAATTTTTAAATTGGGTTAAATCTACCAAAGCTGATGATCCATGAAATGAAAGCATCAGCTTATTGGTATGACTAACGGTAGCTAATCCGCTCTGGTTTTGGCGCTTCATGACCTTCTAAATAGTGATCCGTCATTTTCACATTTGCATGTCCAGCCAGTGCCTGCGCGTACTTCTTCCCATACTTTTGCGTAATGTTATAAATTCCCAAGGCACGTAAGTCATGCAGTGATGGACGTTGGTTTGGTTCCAAATGATCATACGCACCAGACAAGTCCCGATACTTCTTAAACTGCTTGGTAATGTGATCTTCCGTTACTGCAAAAGGATGCAGTTTCGCATTACGGATTTGCTCGTTAATGCGTTCTGGTCGAGTTGCAATCAGGTAAGGGCAGCGCAGCTTCATAGAATGCTCTACACACTGCAGCACAACTTCTCTTAACTCTGGATGCATGTCCACTTCAATAAACACAGGCTTGTCGTAATTCAGCGATTTATGCTGCAGTACGGTCATAGTGTTGTCTTTAATGTTAATGCTTGAACGTTCCATTACCACCAGATCAGCACGCCGTTGAATAGAATGCAGTGCAAGATCTATTGCCAGTTTTAACCAGGGCGGACAAACCGACTTTACTAATTCAATTGACTCGTTGGAGTGACGAGTACGCAGCTTTTCAGGTCGTATTGGTTTTAAAGTTTTCTCGGCAATATTATCTGGTGCCCAGCCGTTGGCCACTAAATATTTCCAGATATCGATAAGCTGTGAACGGTGCTTTTCTGCCTGAAAGTCTGTTTGCTTTTTCAGGTATTCTGAAATCATGAGCAGGGTAATATCGGTACAGTAAAGATGCCCCCACATGTCCTGATATTTCCCAATATTCGCCGTGACATTCACCAAGGTATTTTTGGCAAGTTTCTTCTTGGGTAAATGTAGCTTTTCATATTCACCCAAGGCTTGGCCAAAGTTGGGAACACTACTTTGTTTATGTGCTTTTTCTACTGAAGATAGAATTTTAGACACAATGTCTGGGTTACGCTCAAGCACTGTATTGAGTGCCTGAGCTGCCTTAATGGCTTCATTACGGTCTTTACCCAGTGACTTACGCTGTCCGTTTGGTAGTAGGTAGCGAAAGTACATAGTGCCATTGGGCTTTTTGTCGACTTCGACATGGGGAGGTAAGTCCAAGTTCCCCGATTTACGACCTTGAGGAGCCATATTAAATCTCCGCTAATATTCGGTCTGCAATAGAGTTACCCGTTTTAGGTGGAGACTCTAGTTCCACCTTAGGCACATCATCTGAATAGTACAAAGGCGCACCCCAAGATGTGCATTCGACATACCATTGTTTACCAATTTTTTTACCACTGAGCCAACCACGTTTTATATGGCTGACCAATGTGTCGCGTTTTGGGCGGGATGCTTCGTCTTGCCAATAGCGTTCAGCAAATACGCTGAGCTTGAGGCGTTGGATATTAGATGTCATTTGGAGTTTCCTCCTTGAAGTTTTCCAGCTTCATGAAAGTAAACCAGTGTGTATTTGCACGTTTACCACTGATATGACCAAATATTGGCTTTTGATCGGTTAGATTTAAAATCTCACTTACTTTAATTTGTGTTTCATTCCACTTAAAAATCAGAACTCCACCAGTTGCTAATACACGAAAGCATTCCTCAAAACCTTTTCTTAAGTCGTCGCGCCAATTTTCATGGAGTTTTCCATACTTCAAAGCCAACCAACTTAATGGACCTGCCTTAATTAAATGTGGCGGGTCAAATACAACTAGATTAAATTGGCCATCAGTAAAAGGCATTTCACGGAAATCCATTTTTATATCTGGTGATACTTCAAGTGTTCTACCATCACATAGAATATGAGATTCAGTACGTATATCGCCAAAAACTACATTGGAATTTTGGCGGTCAAAGTACATCATGCGGGAACCGCAACAAGGGTCTAAGACTTTAGCTTTCATAACTTTAACTTCCAACAGATATTAAAATGGCAGTGATAACTAACCAGCATACGAAAGCTAGACCTAGGAAAAGAGCAAAGTCACGTAAGTTCGCCCAAATGATTGAGCGAAGCGCAGGTCGCAGTTCTACTGTAGTAGGGTGTTGGAAAAGGATAGGTGTCGTTTGACTGGATATAGGCTTTTGTTTCATACTTATCTCGCATTAAGTTGTAAAAGCACCCATGAGTTCGAAGGCAGGGGTGCTTTTTTGTTGTTTACGAAATTAATATTACCAAAAAGGTAATTTTATGCAATAATTAAATAATATTTTTGGCAATATTTATAATGAATCGCGCTTTAAATTATTTAAATATTTTTTATTAGCTGCTCGATGTCAGTGGAAAAAACATATATGATATATGTTGTTGTGAGGTGTACTTTAAATGCAAATTGAAGCTGTAGATTTATTTTGTGGTGTTGGCGGGTTGACAGCGGGTTTGATCAAATCTGGTATTGTTGTCAAAGCAGGCTATGACATTGCTAACGAATGTAAATTCGCATACGAAACAAATAATAAAGCACAGTTTGTTCATAAAGATGTTGCTGAGGTAACAGCAGAAGAGATTAAATCGTGGTACTCAGAATCTGCAATTCGCCTTTTGGCAGGATGCGCACCATGTCAACCATTTTCTACTTACAATCAAGGTAAGGACACAACTAAAGATAAAAAATGGCCTTTGCTGTACCATTTTTCTCGTTTGATTAAAGAAGTAAACCCAGAATTAGTAACAATGGAAAATGTTCCTGAAGTTATTCGTCATAAAGTTTATCAAGATTTTATTGATGAACTTGAGAGTTTAGGGTATCAAGTTTTTGCTAAAGAAGTGGTCTGTGTAGATTATGGAATCCCACAGACAAGAAAACGTCATGTCGTTCTTGCATCGCGAATCGGAAAAATTGAACTGATACCACCTACGCATCAAAAACCGATCACGGTAAAAGAAACAATTGGTAGTCTTGAGCCAATTTGCGCAGGTGTACGTGTAAATAAAGATCCATTACATATTTCTGCTACTTTGTCCGAATTGAATATGAAACGTATTCAATATTCAAAACCAGGTGGTACTTGGAGAGATTGGCCTGAAGAGCTAAGAGCTGAATGCCATAAAAGAAATTCAGGACAAACTTATCCTTCTGTATACGGGCGTATGGAATGGGATAAACCAGCTCCAACTATGACTACATTATGTTATGGATATGGTAATGGTCGATTCGGTCATCCTGAGCAAGACAGAGGTATATCTTTAAGAGAAGCCGCATTAATACAAACATTTCCTCAAAATTATCAATTTACCGAGACTCCTAAACAGATAAGTTTCAAGGCTGTTGGTCGAATGATTGGTAATGCGGTTCCAGTAAGATTAGGTGAAGTTATAGGTTTGAGTATTTTACAGTCATAAATATTTCTTTTGATTAAGAAAATTATTAAGACCATTAAATACAGCAAGCATTAAATTTCTAGCATCTTTATATTTGCTACTCATTGATAGAATGGGAATTTGTTGACCACATTGTTCAAATGATAATGAGCCATGAGCTAATTCATTTCTTTTAACTTTGATTTCCCTAATTGTATTAGGCGAATATAAGCCATTTTTTCCATCTACAGGAAAAGATTCAAAGCCATATTTTTTTTCAATCTTACGTAGCACATCGACATCAAGATTCCCACTTAGTAGGTCTTTTTTGTTGTAACCATGTTTCATGATAATAGGTCTTAAATCGATATTATTTGTAACCAATTCATCGATAGATTTTTCACCTAAACCATTTTTAAGATTGTTATAAATAATACGTTTAATCTTGGTTGATACTGTTTGTATATCAATACTCTCACTTTCTAATGTTAAGTGAATTGCATCTAACGCATTACACATTGAGGATTCAAGTAAATTATAAATTAGAAGGTATGTAGAGGCGCGGATAGTCTTTTGCACCTCACGGGTAATGGGTGTATTTTCCCAAAAGCTATCTTTATTTTTAGATAAAAGATGATTGTCACTGCCACTATCTAATTTATCTAAAAATGCGATATATCTTTCTATTTCATCACATTTATCTTGAAATTCTAAATAAGCATCAAATAAATGAGTGTTATTAATCTGTATAGAGCTCATTCGTTTCGAAACCTAATAACTTATTTTGAACAAACTCAATTCGAGCTTTTACCTTAGGTTTTGAATTACTTGCATCAGAACGCATCATTGTTAAAAATGGTTCTTGATAAGCCCAAGATGTATCAACCTCATCAGCAAATCGCAAATTAGGATTGACTGATAGTGCTAATGATGTTCCGACAGCAGTAGCTTCAAATCGAATTCGTGAAACATTTGAAGTATTTTTTGCTTTTCTAAACTGAAAACTAAAATTTAATTTAATGAAATCTAACATTTCAAAAAACATTTGCTCAAGCTTCTTTTCTTCAGCATCAGAAAAGGATTTAGTTTTCAAATCAAGATAATCATCTAGGAAGTCTCGGACGCTTTTCTCAAAATTTAAGTAGTTTTCTCGATAAGCAAAAAACCTTAAAACATATTCAGCTCTTTCTCTACGAGTTTCCTTTTTGGATTGCATTGGCGTAAGTTCGACAAATCGCGTATCACTTGCTAATCTACGTAAAAATTCAATAAATTTCCCACTCTCAGTACCGAGACGTTTTTCCATTTCAGTAAGTGGGCTACCACCAGAATTTAATCTATCGAACATTAACCTACGCCCGTCCTCATTAATATTTTTTAATTCAATTAGGCGGACAGTTGTGCGATTAAAACGACGTTGTCTTGCAGGAGGCAAATCAGAATATCTTCCACCTTCGAGAGATGGAAGACGTTCCAAATTACAGAGTTTCAATTTATTTTTTCTAAACTGATGGATGGTTCTAGTACGTTGGGCTCCATCAATAATTTCTATTCGCCCATCAGATTCTTCGAGTTCATTATCATCAACATCAGCAACAAAAATATATGGAATTGGTAAGCCAATTAATAATGACTCAATAAATAAAGATTTTTGCTTATCAGACCATACATCATCTCGTTGGTATTCAGGTATAAAAATGTCTGAATTACCATCAGGATTAGGATTAAATTGCTGAACTAGAAAATCGACTGTATATTCACGAATATCAAAATCGAAATCTTTCTGATTTTTTTTAATTTCATCTTCAATTAATGTTTGATCAAAAGAAGAAAATAGATCTGTTTGAAATAATTCTACATCTTTCATTTTAATGATTCCTTAAACATCTCTATATAACCCAACAACTTTTCCAACAAGTTTGCATCCTTCACGAAGTTCCATGATTTTTCCAAGCCATTTGGGGTTTAAAGGTTCTAAATACATACCATTGCTTTCTACTATCAATTTTTTGAAAGTAGCTTCTGTTTCACCGTCGCAAGCAACGATAACTAAATCCCCTGTTTTTAAATCACTTATTTGAAAATCAGGATTTACATAAATTTTATCGCCAGGGCGGAAGTCTGGGAGCATTGACTCACCTGATACTTCTAGTCCGTAACCGTGTTTTCCACACTTTGGGTTTGGTGGTAACCATTCTTCAAACTGTGTACCCGCAGGCACAGCTTCAACAGTTGTCCAAGCACCAGCTTGAACCCAAGAAATAACAGGAACAAATTCACCTTTCATAGGGATTGGTTCAGAGACATTTCCATCAGTTATATTTTGCTCATCATGTGGTAGGTCTAACCAACCATGTGGCTTATCGAAAGCTACCTCAATTTCACGGGCTACTTTATTGCCAATACCTTTGATTGGGTTCGTACCTGCAAATTGGCTAGTCTGAGATTGTCCTTTCCCAATTTTGTCAGCAAAACTAGACACGCCGCCAACTTGATCAACAAGTAAGCGAGTGTTTTTGTATCTGATTGATTTGCTGTCCATATATTTCCTTTAATTTTCTGTGACAAGTCACATTTGATAATTGTAGTTTCATCACCAAAAAGGTAAACAAGAAAAAAGATTGTATTTACATTACCTAAAAGGTAATATTTCGATTGATACGAGAGGATCAATCAATGAATTTCCGAGATTTCATACTTCAGCAAAGCCCAAATGAATTAGAACAATATGCAAAAGATGCAGGAACAACAGTTGGTTATATAAAAACTCATTTATTTTATGGGTATAAAGAGCCTCGTAAAAATCTACGCAAAGCCTTGTCTACAGCGAGTAAAGGAAAAGTTTCTGAAGCTGAAATACATCAACATTTTGGTTTATATCCTGCATTAGTTGACAACAACCAAAATGGTAATAAATCAACCATCTAATAAACACGTTCAAAGGAACCCGTTATGAACATATTAGATGCTGCTTACCACACTGTGCACGACTACAAAGGTGGAGCAAATGCACTCGCACCTCGCATGGGTATCAAAAGTCCCGCCGTGCTCAATAGCAAAGTCAATCCAAATACAGACACCCATCACTTAACGTTGCTGGAAGCATCCAAGTTGATGACGCTGACCAACGACTACCGAATTCTACAAAGCCTAAATGCCGTACACGGCAAGGTCGCTATAGATCTGCCCGATATACCAGAAAACCGAGATACAGCACTCACAGATTTAGTGCTGAGCTTTGGCATGAAAGGCGGAAACGTCTACACGCTGTTTAAAGAAATGATGGCAGACGGACGCATCACACGCGGGGAAGCCATAGACATGTCTAAGGTCATTCACCGACTACACGAAATACTTGCCGAACTGGACGCACAAATACACCAGTGCGTAGATGACGAATAAGAGGTAACCCATATGAGTTTAGATGCAACGATTTGGGCTTGGAGAGCGGAAGTAGACAGTTCTACACAACGCCTCATATTACTTTCACTGGCAGACCGTGCAGGGGAAGACCACAAATGCTACCCAAGCATTATGCGAATGGTTAAAGACACCAAGATGAACCGCAAAACCATCATCAAAGTTTTAGACGACCTAGAGAAAAAAGCCCTGATTAAATTTACAGGTATGATCGTCGGCAACGGCGTAAAAGTTTACCAATTGCTGGGTGTGGTTGGTCGGGAAGATGAATCAACCAGTACCAAAAAGGGGACTAGTGGTAAAAACGGAACTAGTTCCAATTTCGGTACAGGTTCCAATATTGGGACTAGTACCGAAAACGGCACTGGAACCAGTCCCGAAAACGGTACCGAGACCAGTACCGAAATTGGGACACAGAATCTCCCAAGGAATCTTCCAATAGAATCTAAAAACAAAAAAGATTGGCTTTGCTTCAAAAAACTTCGAGAAGAAATTTCTTTGGCCGATGACAGCATCGATCCAAAAACCATCCTGACAGCGAAATGGGCGGAACGGGAAAAACGAGCATTCGAGATTTACAACCAAGACAAATCCCTTTGCGATGAACTCATGAACTTCCACTTTGCAGATTGGTTGCTAAACGCCTATCGAAGCAAGTATTCCCAAGACACCAAAGCTGGGTACAGTAAAACACCTGCAGCGAATAACCCAAAGCATCTGACTGAAAAACAGATAGCCACTTTCGCACAGAAACTTGCTCACCATCCTGAGTTTTCAGGCAAGTACAGCGAACCAGGTGAGTCCTTTGAAAAACTCGCAGCACGTATCGCCGTAAAACTCGAAGATCCAACCCAAGCCAAAAAATGGGAGTCCTACCTGAAACAGGTTGGCTTCAGTGGCAACTTGCGGGAGGCAGCATGATTCCACACGGCGCAACACACATTGAAAACGATGGAACCTTTTGGAATTGCACCAACGGCGTTTGGACTTACTGGAGTGATGTCTTTGGATGGTGCGGATACATCGGGGCAGTCAATCAGATGTTCTTAGACAACAAAAGCGAATTGGGGACGATGTACGCATGAAAATAATGATTGGGATTGATACAGGGGTGAATACAGGCTTCGCCGTTGCAGCAGACCGAGGCAATGGCGGTGAGCTAGAACAGGTAGAGTCTTTATCCATTACACAGGCAATGCTGAAAGTACAAAAGCAAGTACAGACATGGGGAATCCAAAACGTTTGCTTGTATATAGAAGATGCTCGGCAACGTACTTGGTTTACGGGTGGCCGTGAAAAGGCACAGGGCGTTGGATCTGTTAAACGTGATGCACAGATATGGGAAGACTGGTGTAAAGAGCAGGGTTATCTTCACAAGATGATTCACCCACAGAACAACAGTACCAAATATAAAGCGGACACCTTTAAAAGAATTACCGGTTGGCTTGGTCGAACCAATGAACACGCGCGAGATGCAGCTATGTTAGTCCACCGCCGTTTTGCGAGATTTTAAGGGGGAAGCATGGAGAATATTTTAGATTTAAAAGGGGATTTGCGATCAGTTGCCGAAGTCATTGGACGGCAGAAAGCATTATATCTGGTGAGCCAATGTCCGAAATATAAAACAGAAAAAAGAACAGGTGTTGGTCAGCTCTTTTTATATGTACCACAAGCTACCCGTTTAAAGATGGATCATAACCTTGTGACCATACTAGGGTATGAAGATGCTCAGAAATTGTGTCTGGTCTTTGGGGGTGAGTTGTTGGTGTTGTCTCAGTGTAAACACATTCTGATAAAAAACCGTAATGCAGGAATCAAATCCATGCTTGAGCAGGGCTTTAGAGTAGATGAAATTGCCCAGTATTTTAATTTATCGACTCGGACGGTGCAGATCACGGCGTATAGCTAGAGTCTATGGTTTATCGAAGTTGATTTGTGAAAAACTGAAAAAATGATGCTTATTTAGGCATGTCTGAATATTAAGATGAAGCTTTTAGAAATAAGGGCTTTTTTGATTTAACTAATTGATGTAGCTTAGTAAAAAGTATGTTTTTAGAAAGAATAAAATGCCGAATGATTTTCAAGAATATGTAGCACTATTTTCTAACATCTGCACTATTTTAGCTTTTATACTCGCTCTAATTCTATTCATCAAGTGGAAAAGACAGCACGATTATTCTTTTATAAGAGATCATCTCTTCGATCTGGAGAAGAGTTTTTTTGAAGCTCATGTATTACATTTAACAGTTATGGTTAAATATTGTTCATTTCGTATCTTTGAACTACAGAATGAAAATAGTAGCAAGATAGAAATTGAAGAAAAAAAATATCAAGAGTCTTATGATCAATTTAAAAACAAATATTGGAGCTATCAGACAAATTATAATTTGCTTTTAAACATGGACAGGAATTCTGAATTTTTTATTAATCCACTTAGATTAAGTTTAATAAATTCTGATTTAGACTATAAATTTAATGAATTTAAGTTATCAGTTGATAATAAAACTGATATAGACGATCTAAAAGAATATTTAAGTGATGAAGTTGAAAAATTAAGAAAGTCTGCTGTTGAAATACTTGTTTATATGGGTGACATTAGAAAAGATTTATAAGGATTAGGTGTGTTTATTAAATAATGAGAATTTAGTGATTCAAGCACGAAATTTATAAAAAAGTTGGCGTAAGTGTCTAAGTTGAGCTTTGATTATACCTTTGAAAAACCATTTGATCACTGATTTACCTGTAAAACTAGACCACCTTCAGGTGGTTTTTTTATTGTATGAAGTCATGTTGCTGAGTTGATTATGTGAAAAAGTGAATAATGAAATTGCCCTGTATATAGAACAACAATACGCAATATATTCACAAATCTAGAGACCAATAAGAATGTCATTTCCAGACTGGTTAGCAGCTGCAATGAAATATTTGAGCGAACTTCAATATTTTGTTGCAGGAATGATGGGGGCAGCCGTGGCAACTCGATACAACAAAGAACAGCTTAAAACACCCAAAGACTACGCCGTGTTTTTACTGTCAGGTGCATTTACTGCACATTACCTAACTCTGTTGATTATGTACTTTACCAAGCTTGCACCAGAACATGCTGGTGGTATTGGCTTTCTAACAGGTGCTCTAGGCGGTTTGATGTTCCAAGAGCTATTCCAATGGGTGAAGTTAGGAGCTTGGAAAGAGGTCGGCTTTTTTAATTACTTGCTAGACATGTTTAAAGACTGGTTAAGCAAAGGGCGTAAGAAATGACAGACTTCACATCAAACATCACGCGGCTATTACGTGGGGAAGAAGGCGAAGTCCTTACTGAATATAAAGATCATTTGGGCTATTCGACTATTGGTGTCGGTCGTTTAATTGATGCACGCAAGGGCGGTGGCATCACTGCAGAAGAATCAGCCTATCTACTCAGCAATGACATTCAAAAGAAACTGAGTGAGCTTGAACGTAAATTGCCATGGGTCAAGGAGCTTGATGAAGCCCGCCGTGGTGTATTGCTGTCTATGGCATTCCAAATGGGAACAGATGGATTGCTTGGCTTTAAGAATACGCTAGAGATGGTACGTACTGGTCGCTACACAGATGCGGCTAAAGGCATGCTCAACTCACTCTGGGCAAAGCAGACACCACAACGAGCCAAGCGCCACTCAGAGCAAATGCGTACAGGCAAATGGGTGATTAAGAATGGATTTTAAAGTGAGAAAAATCATTTCTGTAGGTACTTTCTGGGGGGTACTGCTTGCGGGGGCAAAGACCTCGCAGGATTTCATATCTGCGTGAATTTTAAAATCACAACAAACTACTATATCTCAATATAAATTTGGGCTGGAAAATGGGTTGGTATGGCGGATGCTAAAAAGGGTCAGATCGTAAACAGGACGGGGCTTTCAGACGTTTTTGGAGTTGCCTTAACTACGATTGATTCTTGGGTTCGTCAGGACTGTCCAGTTGTAGTCCGAGGGCGTGGAAAAGGGCAAGAATGGCAGTTTAATACAGCGCATATTGCCAAGTGGTTACAAGATAAGGCAGCCGATGAAGCTACAGGTGAAATCCCTGATGACATTAATCTTTTAAAAATAAGAAAAGCCAAAGCAGAAACAGAATTGGCTGAGTTAGAGTTGGCGGAAAAGAAGGGTGAAGTTGCCTTGATCGCTGAATTTGAACGTGCTCAATCTATTGTTTTCGGGACCATCCGTTCAAACATGATGAATATTCCACAGCGCGCAGTCCTACAATTACTCGGTGAAACGGATGCGCGTGTTTTTAAGGAAAAGCTCAAAGCTGAAATCGTACTTGCTTTAGAGTCAGCGGCAGATGCTGAATTGGAGGAGGATGAAGATGTCTGATTTATCCATATTCAGCAATTTCTATTCAGTGATTGATGCATTGAAGCGTTCAATGTCTCATCTTGTTCCACCTCCAGAAATTAAGCCCAGTGAATGGGCAGAGAAAAATATCAAGATTCCTGTGGGTAATGCGATACCAGGTCCCATCAATTTTGATAACGCACCCTATCAACGAGGCATGATTGATGCCATCAAAGAATATGGTGTACGCCGTATTACCTATATGACAGGGGCACAGCTGGGTAAAACCACCATTCAGCAATGTGCTACGGGTTATTTTATTGCACATGAACCCAAGTCACAGATCTTTGTGCAACCGACTCAAGGTGATGTTCAGACCTTTCTAGAAACCAAGCTTCGCCCGATGATTGAAGCGAATAAATCCATTGCACAGAAGATGGCCAAGCCACGTAGCCGTGATGGTGTGAATAATAGCCGCATGATTTCCTATATTGGTGGCTGGCTGATGTTTTCATGGGCAGGATCGCCTAAGACTTTACGGTCAAGATCTGCGCCCATCACCCACGCGGACGAAATTGATGGGATGCAGGCAACGGCAGAGGGTGATCCAATTGAATTGTTAGCCCAGCGTTCCGCAACCTTTGGTGATCAAGCCTTAAGAACTGAATCCAGTACCCCGACTATTAAGGGAGCTAGCCGAGTTGAATCTGCATATTTCTCTGGTGATCGTCGTCGCTATTATGTGCCATGTCCTAAATGTGGCGAAGCCCAATACTTAAAATGGGAAAATGTTTGGTGGGATGGTCGTCGGTCTACCAATATTCAAGATGCGCGTGAAGATGTTGATCAACAACATTTAACGGAGACAGCAGGGTATCGCTGTGAATGTTGCAATGAGGTGTGGTCGGATGGTGAACGGATTGCTGCCATTCGTAATGCGGAAAAACTAGGGCATGGTTGGAAAGCTGAAAAACCTTTTAAGGGTCATGCAAGTTTTCATGCACCAGAAATGTTGTCTACCTTTCGTAAGATGTCGGATATTGTCCAATCCTACTTAGATAAGTTAGCACTGGATGATTTACAAGTCTTTGTGAATGTCTCCTTAGGGGAAACCTTTGAAGAAAATGCAGATAAGGTAGATTCTGAGTCTTTACAAGCCCGAGCAGAAGAATACAAGGCAACTGTACCTATGGGTGGAGTGTATCTCACTTGCGGTATCGATATGCAGATGGATCGGCTAGAGCTTGAGATTGTTGCATGGGGTGTCGGTGAGGAAAGTTGGTCCATTGATTACCGTGTGCTCTGGGGTGATCCACTCGGTGATGAAGTTTGGCAGGACTTAGATGATGTTTTAGAAGAAACATATATGCATGAGTCTAGTGCACAACTCAGTATTTCTTCAGCATGTTTAGATACAGGTGGGACCAATGGTTATACTCAAGCGGCTTATGAGTATGTAAAGAGCCGTCGAAATAGAAAGTTGTTTGCGATTAAAGGGCGTGGTGGTTGGGGATTGCCAATTGTGCAAAGTCCACAGCGGAAACAGTCAGGTAAGGACAAACGTAAAATTGATCTATTTATTGTGGGAACCGATGAAGCCAAATTGGTAGTTTCGCGCCGTTTAACCTTGGACAAAGGTGGACCAGGTTATTGTCATTTTCCAATTCAACGTGAGACTGAATGGTATAAGCAAATTACTGCGGAAAAATTGGTACTGAGATATATCAAAGGTCAGCCGATACGTGAATGGCATAAGCCAGACCGTGCGCGGAACGAGGGCTTGGACTGTCGTGTTTATGCGTTGGCAGCTTTAAAAATTATGCAGCCGAACCTCAAGCGGATTACTGAGCGTTTGCAGCAGCAAGATGTTGATGCACCAAAAGAACAAGAGATTAAACCAAGCAATGCAGCCAAAGTAGTAGTGAGGAAGAAGGTTAGTTCTATTGTGGAAACAATGACTACAGTAGTGAAAAAGAAAAAAGTGTTTGGGAATAAAAAAAGCGCATAAAGCGCTTTTAGTCATTATTTAATTGGTTTCTTATTTGCATAAAACCTTCTTTCAGTAGGCTCATACCTAATTCATTATTAATAGTTGAAGGTTGTGCAACATGAAAAGTTTCGGTGCTCGCGCTAAAATTTCTTCCGACAGCAACATCACTAGTTAAAAAAGCTTTTGTTTGGTGTAACTCTTGTTGAACACCAGTTAATTGCGTTTTTAGAGTATGAGACATAGGATGAATTTCCAAGTTGTGAATTTCTTCTTTACGAATGCTACAGTATTTAACTTCACCATCAGTGTATTTGTCGTGTTTTATTGCTTCTAATACAGCAACAACAGCATTCGGACATTCTTGTATTATATTACTAGTATATTGACTTCCGCTACCGATAACAGTCGGGATTTGGGTAATATTTTCACTGTGAATCACATTTCATCCTACAGTTTTTGAAATTTTTAAACAAGCACCATTTACATAAACTATTGAAATAAAATCGCGTTCAGTTCTGTCTAAAATCGTTTGTGGTATACCAAAATTGTCCGTTTTACCCTGAATAAAATCAACAAGCATATTGCAAAAATCTGCCATGCAAGTAAGACAACCGGCCATTCCAATTACAATATGACCAATTCTTTTTACTTTTCGAAAAGGAATACTTAAATTTACAACGCCATGTTGATCCGTAAAAGCTATATCAGAAGCTATAAAATGTGTGTCATAAGCAGTGGTAGTCACTTAATTTTTTATCCTAATGCAAGTGTTTTAGAATTTTGTTATAAATTTTTAACATAGTCAACTACTTAGGTGGTGTGAAAAACTGAATAATGAAAAAAACATGCTGATTTCAGAAGATAGCCTTATTCGGCACACTTCGGTCATCATCATTCATGAGTTGCATTCGATTTCCAAAACAAATTACTGCAGGTCTCACCTTTAATTTTCGGGTGAATCTGACGGCTTATCCTGCCTCCAGTGGTTGGTCACTGGTTGCCTATTTACGTGGTGAATCTGTCATTGATCTACAGTCACAGGCAGATGGCAACCAACACGTTTTTAATATCTCCGCTGAAACTACAAAAAACTATACCGCAGGGCATTACGGCTATTCACTTCGCGCAATCAATACATTTGGCACAGTGGATGAGCTTGAATCAGGTGTGGTCGAGATTAAAGCAGACCTTGCCTTTCTATCGGGATCTTCCGACCTAAGAAGCCATGCCCAAAAAACCTTATCTGCTTTGGAAGCTGTGATTGAAGGTCGCGCCAGTCTAGACCAAGAACGTTATCGCATTAATAACCGTGAGCTTTATCGTACACCTATGGAAACGCTGATTAAATTGCGTAACCAGTACCGTGCTGAAGTTTCGCAGGAACGTGCCAAAGCTTCAGGTAAAAGTCCGTTTGGTCAGGTTATACGGGTCAAATTGAGGTAATTACTAGTGCTGAATATTTTGAAACGCCAAATTGCAGAAGTCCCGAATGTTACACAGATCAATGATGTGAAAGATCATGATTCCGTGGTGAAAAAAGGTAGCCGAGTTTTCCGTAATGCTATGCGTTGGTTTAAAGCGGGTGTGAATGACCGCTTAACTTCAGCTTGGCCATCAACGCCGTTACCTGCAGATTTAATTGTGGAGCGATACCAGCGCACCTTGGTTGCACGTAGCCGTGAGCAATGTGCCAATAATGACTATGGTCGGAACTATTTGCGCTTAACCCATCAGAATATTGTGGGTCCGCAAGGGGTCACACTTCAAGCACAGATCCGCAATGCCCAAGGGAAATTAGACAATAAGTTATGTGATGCTGTTGAGCAGGAATGGGCAAATTGGAATAAAAAACATCACTGTGACATTCAGGGCAAAAAGTCTTGGCGTTCTATGCAACGTTCTTGTGTGATTTCAGCAGCCAAAGATGGTGAGTTCTTTGTACGAATTATTCGCGGTGCAGATGCTGGGGATTATGGATTTGCTGTACAGATGATTGATGCACAGCGTTGCCCGATCATGTATAGCGCAAAACTATCAGGTGGTCGTTTTATCCGTCAGGGCATTGAGTTTAACCAATTTGGTCGTCCGATCGCTTATTACTTCGATAGTGATTCAGAAGAAGAAAAACAATATCGCTTTGGTTCAGGCAATTATATCCGTGTACCTGCCGAGCAAATCATTCATGGCTATTTAGAAGAGATTGTTGGTCAAAAGCGTGGCTTACCATGGACAGCGACAAGTCTGTTCCGCATGAAACAGCTTTCCGAATTTGAAGATAGTGCGATTACCAATGCGCGAATCTCCGCAAACAAAATGGGCTTTATTCAATGGAAAGAAGGGCGTGGACCAGAATTCGATCCTGAAGAGGATGAAATCATCATTGAAAGCCAAGCAGGTGAATTTCCAGTTTTGCCAGATGGCGCTGAACTTAAAGAGTGGTCTCCCAATTATCCAACCGGTGAATTCTTGCCTTTTCATAAAGCTATGCTGCGTTCAATGGCTGCTGGTATGGGTGTGCTTTACAACAATTTAGCCTCTGACCTTGAAGGGGTGAATTTCTCAAGTATTCGTCAGGGCACTTTAGATGAGCGCGAGCACTGGAAAGAACTTCAACAATGGTTGATAGAAGCTTTAATCGAACCTGTGTATTACGCATGGCTTGAATATGCCTTGCTCAAGGGTGTGATTAAGAAGGGCAATGTGGCCCTGAAAGCTGTCGATATTGAGCGTTACGCCCAGGTCACTTGGCAACCACGCCGTTGGGCTTGGATTGATCCATCAGCCGATGTGACTGCAGCTGAAAAGTCGAAGAACAACATGCTCACTTCCGCAGGGGCAATCATTCGTGAACAAGGCAAAGATCCACAAACGGTATGGGCTGAAATTGCACGAGATACCAGAGCCATGATTGATGAATTGGTGGGACAAGGAATTAGCAAAGAGACCGCGGAAGAAATGATTCTGGCCAGTATGGGGCGTAAACAAACTACAGGGGTCGGAAGACCTAAAGAGGGTATGTAATGAAAATTCGTAGAAATATGTCAATCGCTTTGGCAGGTATGTCATTAATTCGGGATGCTTCACAAACCAAGCCTTTGCCAGATTTCAATAAAGACAAATTAGTACGTAACTATATCGTTGATGATTTCAAAGTCGATATGGAAAAGCGTACGGTCGAGCTTTCATTCTCGAGTGAAACAGAGGTAGGTCGTTGGTTTGGTATAGAAATTCTGGATCATAGCCAAGGGGCAATTGATTTTACACGCTTGCATAGCCGTGCACCGTTTTTGATGGATCACAACTCCCGTGATCAGGTCGGTGTGGTTGAAAGTGCATGGCTAGACCAGTCACAGCGTAAAGGTCGTGCCTTGGTTCGTTTGAGTAAGTCTGCACGTGGTGAGGAAATCCTTCAGGACATAAACGATTTAATCCGAACCAATATCAGTGTGGGTTACACCATTCAGAAAGCCATTCTAAAAGAGCAGCGTGAACATGACGATGTTTATTTGATTACAGGATGGCAGCCTTATGAAATTTCATGTGTTTCTATTCCTGCAGATACCACTGTAGGCGTGGGGCGTTCGAGTGAAAAACTGAATAATGAAAATAATTCTGCTGTTCCACAAAATGAGCCAATAGCAATTATTCCAACGAATCAGCAAAGAGCAAAACGTATGAATTGGGACTACTTTACAGATGCTAATGGCAATCAAGTTCGTCAGCGTATTAACGAAAATGGCGAACGCTATGGCGAAATTGAAATGGTACGTGCAGCGGGTGATACCGCTGAACGTGGTGCAGAAACGGAACGTAAACGTGTCAGTGAATTGATGCAATTGGGCGAGCGTTTTGGTGCAGGTGATTTGGTGCGTCAATACATCGATGAGAACAAATCACCAGCCGAACTTCAGAATGCAATTTTAGAGCGTATGCTTGGTGAACAGGGGCAACCAATTGTTGAAAAACCGAAAGGGAATAATGCCAATATCGGTTTAACAGGTGATGAAGCACGTTCGTTCAGTTTAATGCGTGCAGTACGTGCCATGTTGCCAAATGCAACGCAGGCGGACCGTGAAGCTGCAGCATTTGAGATTGAATGTTCGGAAGCAGCACAAAAGGCCTATGGTCGTTCTGCTCAAGGGATTTTAGTTCCTGCAGATGTGCTTAGCCGTGTGTTTGAGGTTGGAACTTCTCAGAATGGTGCAACCTTGGTGGGAACCGATCACCGCGCGGATATGTTCATTGAAATGCTACGTAATCGTTCAACCATTATGAACTTAGGTTTCATTATGGATGGCTTGGTCGGTGATGCTGAGATTCCTAAACAAACAGGTGGTGCAACTGCCTATTGGTTGGGTGAAGAGGAAGATGTGCCAGCATCAAGTCCAGCAACAGGTCAATTAAAACTTAGCCCTAAAACCGTGGGTGGTCGCGTTGAGATCAGCCGTAAGTTGATGCAACAAAGTTCTCCAGCGGCTGAGCAACTGGTGTGGAATGACTTAAACCGTGCCTTAGCTTTGAAAATTGATAAAGCGGCTTATTACGGTACAGGTGGAGACAATCAGCCACTCGGCTTAAAAAATATCTCGGGTGTCAATGCAGTGAGCTTTGCAGCGGTGAACCCAACCTTTGCTGAATTGGTGCAAATGGAATCGGAAATTGCTTCAGACAATGCCGATGTTGATCGTATGTCTTACGTGATTAACGCTGCAATGCGCGGGAATTTTAAAACTTCTGCCAAATTCGGATCTGGTACTGAAAGTACGATTTGGGAACCAGGTAATACCGTGAATGGCTATCGCACAGAAGTGACCAATCAAATTGAAGCAGGTGATGTGTTCTTTGGCAACTTTGCAGACTTGATCATTGCGATGTGGGGCGGTTTGGATCTAACCATCGATCCATATTCATTAAGTGCTAAAGGTGGTTTACGCATTGTGGGCTTCCAAGATGTGGACTTTGTTTTGCGTAACACAGAATCCATCTGCTACGGCAAGAAAACTGTCTAATTGATCAGCCACTACGGTGGCTTTCCTCTCTAATTTTGTGAGCATATATCCATGAAAACAAATGTCGTAATTGCCCTAACTTCTGCGGTTGTAATCGAGGGTGAAATTCGTAAAAAAGGTGACGAAGTTGAAGTTTCACATGCCTTGGCACAAGACCTGTTACGCCGTGGTCGTGGCACTTTGGTTGAAGGTGATGATGAAGGGCAAGAAGTTGATTTGGCGAAGTTAAACAAAGCCCAATTGGTTGAGTTCGCTTTGCATGAATATGAAATTGAGCTAGATGCTTCATTGACCAAAGAAAAAATGATTGAAGCCATTCAAGCTGCTGCTGAAGCTGAGTAACTCCTATGCCAAGTTGGGAAAACCTAGATGTATTTTTGCAATTAGATGATGTGGGTGGTTTTGGTACCACAGCAACCTTGCAATTTACAGATGGGGCGGAGCGTTCAGTCAAAGGTATTTTTGATGAGCCTTATTTGAATGCCCAACTTGGCGAATATGAAATTGATGATGCTCAACCACGATATACCTGTAAAGCAGTAGATGTTGTAGGTGTGAAACGTGGAGATTATTTGCTGTTTGCCGATGGTCAAAAATACTTTGTGATGGGCTACCCGCAACAGGATGGTACAGGGATGGCTGTTCTGAAGTTGGAGACAGCACGTGATTAGATTAAATGTCGAATTGCAGGGTATTCAAGCAGTTAATGATGAATTGGAACCCACTGAAAAGCAGGCTGAAAAAGCCATGCAACGTACCTTAAACCGCATGGCGAAATGGCTACAAACCCGTACAGCACGGGGCTTGAGTAAAGAATTAGAAATGTCTCAACGAATTATTCGTAGACGTTTAAAAAAGAGCAGCATTTTAAAGACTTCGACAGGTTACTCCATAAAGCTGTTTTATGGTTTGAATGATGTAGACCTGATTCACTTGGGTCCAAGACAAACCAGAAAAGGTGTGACAGCGGGAAAACGTAGAGTGGATGGGGCTTTTTTAGCGAAGTCCAAGCATCAGGTGTTTAAGCGGGTTGGAAAATCCAGATTACCAATTGAAAAGCAGTCTGAAGCGATTAAAGCCAAAGCGGATGCGTATTTAGAGAGTGCTGAGTTTAACTCAGTCGATTTTCATGAACAGTTTTTTAAAACCTTGGAGCATGAATTGAAATGGTTGATGCGATAACTGGGGTGGATCTTGATCAATTACATGATGTGATTGAAGCAAAATTACGGACTCAATTTCCTGCATTTAAATTGGTGCAGTTTTATCGGGATGAGGAAGAGCGCAAAGCACCTGGTCAGCAGGAATTACCTGCATTACTTTTAGAACTGACTAATTTTGATATTGATGTCGATGGTGATGCAGGCACAGAACAGATGCCTTTAACTGCAAAATTTGAAGCACGCATTATCGATACGTTTAATCAGCGCCGCGCCAAGATTAATGTGCGCAAACTGGCTGCAGCAGTTGCCCTATATATTTTTAAGAATAAGCATTTTACTGGGTTGGGAAAATTTGGTGTGGGTGTAAGCACCGTGGATGACATCACCGAAGATGCATTTTTTCCTGAGTTAGATCGCCTAGAAGTGTGGCGGGTGGATTTCTCGACACAGATTGTCGTGGGTGAAAATGTCTGGGTTGAATCGGGTGAAACGCCAATACCTGTCTTTAGTTATGCACCTGAAATTGGTTTGGGGCATGAAGAACAGTATCAAGAATTACCACTCAATCAGGAGGTGTCATGAGTTATGCCGCAGCGCAAATTGATCGCATCCTTGCCAGTCTGGTTCGCTTTGGTCGAGTGGTTGCGGTGGATTATAGCCAAGCTCTTGCCACAGTAGATTTTGATGGGGAGTTGGTTGAAGGCATCATCTGGCTAAAAACGAGGGCAGGAGATGATCGTAGTTGGTCTGCCCCTAGCAAAGATGAATATGTCCTGGTTCTTTCTGCCAGTGGAGATTTATCCCAAGGGGTGATCTTAGGTGCTTTGGAGCAAACAAAATTCCCCAATGCGGGTGCAGATGCCAACCCTGTAATGGTTTATAGCGATGGCACCAGAATTCATTATGACAAAAATAGCCATGTTTTAAATATTCAAATGGCTGGTGGTGGCAAGGTAATTATCAAGGGTGATGTGCAGGTCACAGGAGATATTACTGCTACAGGTGATGTAAAAGCAGGCTCTATCAGTCTTAAAACGCATAAACATGGTGGTGTACAGGGTGGAAGTGCAACTACACAGGTACCGCAGTGATGATGAGTCGAGATACAGGTCAAGCCATTACAGAAATTCAGCATCTGCGGCAGTCGGTGGTAGATATTTTGTCTACACCTATTGGCAGTCGTGTAATGCGTCGAGATTACGGCTCTCGCTTATTTTACCTAATTGATGCGCCGCTGAACCGAGCAACGCTAATTGATTTATATGCTGCAGTTGCAGAAGCATTAGCCAAGTGGGAAGACCGTATTACTGTGCAGCAGGTGGATGTTACAAGTAGTCAAATTGGGCAAATCACGTTGGCAATTACAGGCATTTATAACATTGATGGGAATCCATTAAGACTCGATGGGATTGTGATTCAAAAATGAATTTAGCAGATTTTAGTACTTTATCGGCACCGGCTTTAATTACAGAGCTTGATTTTGAAACAGTCTATGAAGAACGTAAGGCTGCATTCTTAGCGCTGTATAGCGATGCAACGGCTAAAGCAGAAATGAGTAAAACTTTGGAGCGTGAATCTGATCCTGTGGTGAAACTGCTACAAGAATCGGCCTATCGCGAGGTTTTATTTCGTCAGCAACGCAATGATGATGTAAAGGCTTTATTGGTGTTGTATTCATCTGGCTCCAATCTGGATCAGTTGGTGGTTGACCGTGGGTTGAAACGGTTGATTATTACACCTGCAGATAATACCGTCGTGCCACCTGTAGATGCCGTATATGAAAGTGATCATGATTTAAAAGAACGCTATCTGCTGGCCATGGATGGTTTAAGTGTCGCAGGTCCAGTATCTTCATATCAGTTTTATGCAGAAAGTGCCGATGGTCGGGTGGGTGATGTTTCAGTAGTGTCCCCCCAAGTTGATTTAAGCAATATCGTGCTAGAGAATTTGACAAAAGCCCAGTTGATTCAGCTGATTGAGAACCTGTTCTATCTGGATATTTATATTCTGCAAAATGACTCTGAAACAGGCGTTGCGACTCAAGAATTGATTAATATCGTGCAAGTTGCTTTAGATGATGAAAAAGTTCGACCTTGTTGTGATAAAGCCATCGTTAAAAGTGTATCAGTCATAAATTACAGTATTGTGGCAACAATCTTCGCGAAACAGACTGCCCAAGCTGCAGCAGTTTTGGAGATAGCACAACAGAATCTACAAAACTATGTGGCTGAGCAAAAGAGAATTGGGCGCAGTATTCGTCGTTCAGCTATTTATGCGGCTTTACATGTAGATGGGATTGAGCATGTTGATATCACATTACCCGCTGCGGATATTGTGATTGATGCTACCCAAGCGGGGCATTGCACCAACATTGATATTTCTGTGGAGGCCTATGAATGAGTCTCTTACCCGTCAATGCGACAGATCTAGAACGTAAACTTGAGCAGGTAACACAGCAGGAAACACATTTAGAGCAACGCCTTACCAAGTTGATCAATATTGATCAAATACCTGACCGCTTTTTAGATGTGTTAGCAATTCAGTTTTCGATTGATTATTGGCGCTATGACTGGGCCCCCTCATTAAAGCGTGCTCGATTAAAACAGGCATTTGAACAACATAAAAAGAAAGGGACTTCTTATTCAATTAAATCGGCACTCATACCTTTTGGCTATGAGGTGACTTTGGTTGAGTGGTGGCAAACGGAACCAAAGGGAATACCAGGAACATTTTATCTGGAATTAGATTTGGTCGGTCGCCCTTTGGATGAAAGTTTATTTAAAGAAGTGAATCGCTTGGTTGATGAAACTAAACCTGCCTCAAGGCGTTTAAGTCGATTAACAATTTCTGCAAATCCATTATTAAGTTTAAAAAATATTGTAGCGCATCAATCTGCGTATACTTCAGTTAGTGAGCCTAAACCATGAGTGATTATTTTAACGTTACTACAAATAATGGTGATGCCGCCATAGCTGCAGCAATTGCAAATAATACAAAACTGAATATTACGCATGTTGCTTTTGGTGATGGTAATGGTGCCGTGCCTACGCCAAGTAAAACCAGAACGACCTTAGTGAAGGAAGTGCATCGTCAAGCAGTCAGTAAATATAGTATCCATCCTACTGTGTTGAATTGGCTTACTGTTGAAGCCATTATCCCTTCTGATATCGGTGGGTTTTGGATTCGTGAAATTGGCTTGATTGCGAATGGCATTTTAATTTCGCATGGCTCACATGCTCCATTTTTCAAAGTTGCTGAAACCAATGGGGTGAGTGAATTCCGCTTAAAATATACCATTGATATTCAAGATGGTTCGGTAGTCAGTCTTATTTTGGATGAATCCTTAATTTATGCGACCCAAGCATGGGTCAATGAGAATTACATTCGTCGTAATGAATTGGTGGATAATCTGACCACCAGTGATTCAACGAAACCGTTGACTGCCAAGCAAGGTAAAGCACTTCAAGACAATAAATTAGATAAGACTGCAAATGCTGTAAGCGCAGAAAAACTAAGATTATCGGGCGATAAACACCTGACAAGTACAACATCAGGTTGGGTGAAGTTTGCTACCGCTAAAATTCTGCAAAGCGGTGATAGTGTCAGAATCGATTTTACGGGTGGTCAAGGTTACAACGCAGGATTAGTCGCACAATGTGCTATTCAGAGCATTGTATTGCGATCAGGTAATGGAACGCCTGCGACAGGTATGAATTGCGTCTGGTATACAGTTGATGGCCTCAATAACTTTTTGAATGTTGGGTTTGTCGCATTAGGCTCAGATAATTATGAAATCTGGATTAATGCAGCAAGTTACATGCGTGTTCAATGGGTGGCATTTGTGAGTTTAAATTCACAGCTTGATATTAATCCACAAGTTGTACAAGTGAACGCTCCCGATAATTTAGTTGGAGCAACAAATTACATTTTGCCTCGTATAAGCAGTAATGTTGCTTCTGCTAGTAAATTACAAACAGCTCGAACGGTCAGTTTCTCTGGTGCTGCCACGGGTTCATTCAACTTTGATGGTTCAGTAAACTCGTCCTGTATTCTAACCCTTGCCAATTCTGGCGTGGTTGCGGGGACTTATGCATCCACCATTCAAATTCCATCCATTACGGTAAATGACAAAGGCCAAATCACAAGTTTGTCACAACAGAACATCCGTTCAGCTTCAGTTACCCAAAGCGGTGTAGTTCAACTGAATAACACATTGACCAGTACCGCTATAGATCAAGCCTTAACGGCTGCCCAAGGTAAAGCATTGCAAGACAGCAAATTAGCGAATAGTTCTAATCTTTCAGATTTAACAGATGCTGCAACTGCAAGAACAAATTTAGGTTTGGGTTCAGCTTCGACGTACAACATTGGGACTTCTGGGTCTGCGGTACCATTACTGAATGCAACAAATAAATGGGCACCTCAATCGATTAGCGCTTCATACCCTTCATTACGTCTCGAACTAGCAAATGTAAATGAGGGTTCAACCAGTAAATGGTGGGGGATTGAAGCTTCAGGTACTGGGGATGCGTCTAGCTGCTATGTATGGAGACGTTCTGAACCAAATAATAATACAGGTCAAATAGTTGTTTATTTCCCTTTAGCATCGGGCACACTTGCGCTGACCAGTTCAGATATCACAGGCAATGCAGCGACTGCAACCAAACTTGCTACAGCACGGGCAATTAATGGTGTCAATTTTGACGGTTCAGCAAACATTACAATTGCTGATGCTACAAAGCTTGCGTTGACAGGCGGTACGGTTACAGGTGTAACGACTTTTAATGCCTCAATTACACTTAAAAGTGGGATTAACTCCGCGGTGGCGGTCAGCTTTCTTAATTCTGGTTCTGCTCAAAATATTAATGTTGGTGGCTTATTAGTATCGAACTCATATTCAGATGCATCATTGGTACCAGTGAATGGGATCTACGCTAAAGGTGATATCAAGACCATTGGGTCTATGTATGCCAACAAATTCGAAGGCGATCTCACAGGCAATGCCACGACTGCGACTAAACTTGCAGCAACGAAAAATATCAATGGCACCCCATTTGATGGTTCTGCTGATATTAATATTAGTAATCTTCCTGCGGATATTACTATTGGGAACGGTAATACCGAAGGTTATAACTTATTAAAATTCGGCAACTACAATAAAATTTCTGGTGCAGGCTATGCACAATATTTACATACAGGAAAATGGAACAGCACTAATAGACAAATTGGTCTGAGTTTGGCCAACGATGTAGGCGCTACGATTTCTACACTTTTTCTCGGTGAAGATGGTGCATATTTTCATAACGGTACTGCTTATAAGCTTGCGCGTTTAGTTGACAATGTTGCGAGTGCAACAAAATTAGAAACAGCACGCACCATTGGCGGAGTCAATTTTGATGGTACGGCCAATATCAATTTACCTGGTGTAAATACGACAGGTAATCAAAACACCACAGGTAATGCTGCAACAGCCACCAAACTGGCAACAGCCCGAACCATTGCCTTAACTGGAGCTGTCACAGGTTCGGCTACTTTCGATGGCTCAGGCAATATTTCTATTGATACGGTTGGTTTAGGTGTTGGTCAGACTTGGCAAAACTTAACAGCAAGTCGTTCACTTGCAACTACGTATACCAATTCTACAGGTAAACCCATCATGGTATCTGTCGCATGGGAGCAGAGTAACCAAGGTGAAATGACGCTTACAGTTGGTGGAGTTGCTGTAGATCGAGGTCGTCAAAACCAAGTTGGTGGTGGTGCAGCAGTTCAGGCCATTGTTCCAGCAGGTGCAACCTATAGTGTGACAAGTACAGCCAACACCATCGCATTCTGGTCGGAGTTAAGATAATGAAATACTTTAAGAACCCTACAGGTGAAGTCTATGCATTCGAAGCAGATGGTTCACAAGATGATTTAATTACAGATGAATTTGTAGCAATGACCGCAGATGAAATTGATCGCCATCTCAATCCACAAAACTATCTCAGTGATGAAGAAAAAGAACAGCTTCGACTGGCTCAATTCCAATCACTCACCCGTCGTCAGTTTAAATTGGCATTATTGGAAAATAACCTACTCGAAACCGTCGAGCAGACCATCAATACAATTGAAGATCCAACCCTTAAGACCCGTATTCAAATTGAATACAACGAATCAGAACGGTTCGAACGTAGTAATCGATCTGTTCAATATATGCTTGGATTTCTGAATTTAACTGCTGAGCAAGTCGATGAAATGTGGCAATACGCAATGACCTTATAAAGTGAAAAAGTGAATAATGAAACTTGAGAGTATTTGCTAAAAAATAGGTCCAAAATCAACCAAGATTCTGGATCAAAATATGCCTGATTCATTTTTACATGGGATTGAGAATCAAACTGTCGATGATGGTTCTCGTCCAATTACAACAGTTCGCAGTTCAACCATTGGCCTTGTCGGTACAGCACCAGATGCTGATCCTCTTATTTTTCCTTTAAACACCCCAGTATTAATTGCAGGTTCTCGCACTGAAGCGGCGAAACTCGGTTTAACGGGTACGTTGCCAGATGCGATTGATTCCATCTTTGATCAGATTGGCGCCGTAGTGATTGTGGTGCGAGTGGAAGAAAGTACGACAGTAGCAGAAACTCTTGCCAATGTATTGGGTGGTGTGGATGCCAACAGTGGTCAATATGAAGGGGTACATACTTTCATTGCTGCTGAAAACATTACAGGTTTTGTGCCGAAAATTCTGATTGCACCAGGCTTTACCCATACACGTGCTACCGAAACCGCCAATGCGGTGGTTGCAGAATTGTCTGGTATTGCAGATCGGCTCAAGGCGGTGATTATTGCGGATGGTCCGAATACCAATGATGCAGATGCAATTGCCTATGCTGGTGATTTTGGTTCAAAACGTATTTATGTAGTTGATCCAAAATCTAAAAAGACCGGCACGGATGGCAACACTATTACTTCATGGTCGAGTGCACATGTGGCAGGTTTGATTGCTAAATCAGACAACGAGCGTGGTTGGTGGTGGTCACCATCAAACCAAAACATCAATGGTATTACTGGCACAGCCCGAGCAATTGATTTTGCCATGGGAGATACCAATAGCCGCGCCAACTTACTCAATGAGAAAAAAGTAAATACGATTATTCGCCAAAATGGTTATCGACTTTGGGGCAACCGTACTTTGTCTAGTGATAGTAAGTGGCAATTTCTGTGTGTGGTGCGTACCGCCGATATGATTGATGAGTCATTGAAAGCGGCTCATCTCTGGGCAGTAGACCGTGGTATTACCAAGAATTACGTAAGTGATGTGGTAGAAGGTGTAAATTCCTATTTGCGCTACCTCAAGAACATTGGCGCGATCATTGGCGGTCAGTGTTGGGCAGATCCAGATTTGAATGCTGCGGATGTGATTAAGTCGGGTAAGGTGTATTTTGACTTTGATTTCACACCAGTTTATCCAGCAGAACACATCGTTTTCCGTTCGCACCTTGTGGACGATTACATTAAAGATATTTTTGCATAAGGGGTGTAACGCATGGGTGTTGCTGAAGATATTCGTAAGAATTTTAATTTATTTGTTGATGGCAAAGGCTTTGCTGGGAAAACAGATGAATATAATCCACCTGAGCTAACTTTACAGACTGAAGAATATCGTGCAGGGGGCATGGATGCTCCGATCGATATTACTACTGGGATGAAAAAGCTTGTTGCTGACTTTACTTTGAACTCACATAGCAAAGATGTGTTGTCTTTGTTTGGGATTAAAGAAGGCAGTAAAACCCAGTTTACCGTACGTGAAGCCATGGAAAGTTTTGATGGTACCGTAACGGCTGTAGTGCACAACATGACGGGAAAAATCGTCAAAATTTCCAGTGGTGCGGCTAAGGCAGGGGAATTACCGAAGGACAAATATGAATTGTCTTTAACCTATTACAAAAAAACCATTGGTGGCACTGTGGTCCATGAAATTGATGTGGAAAACATGGTGCGCATTATTAATGGCAATGATGTACTTGCCGATATTCGTTCAGCTTTAGGAATGTAAAATGACTCAACAATTACCTGAATATATTAGTGAAGCAGAGGAAGGCTATAAGATTACTCTGCTTAAACCATTAGAGATTGATGGAGCAAAAGTTTCTGAAATTGTAATGCGTGAGCCAACAGTACAAGATCTTTTAGCTGCCGAAATGCAAGCCAAGAGTTTGGGTGCGGCAAAACAGGAAATCGTGATGTTTGCGAATTTGTGCGATGTTACTCCTGAACAAATCCAAGCAACGACTTTGCGTAACTATGGGCGTTTACAGGCAGCTTTTAAACTTTTTACGGATTAAGTGCAGAGTCGATTCGTTCCTTTGTACTTTCGCTAGCCTCACATACTTCATGGTCGAATTCAGAAATAGAGCAAATGCGAATTTCTAAATTGCTGTGGTGGTGTGATGGACTGCCAAAAGAATAAAGCACCTTCGGGTGCTTTTTTATGGAACGTATATACAGCACTGAAATAGTGAATAATGAAAAATTCCCTCTAGCCATTCACCATAACATCATCTCAAACATTCTGATGATGTCATGGCAAATAAACGTCTTAATGCGCTGATTACAATTGGTGGAGCGGTTGCAGGGAGTCTTAAAACTGCAATTGGTTCTACCACGTCTCAATTAGGGAAAATTGGGACAGAAGTGAATAAGTTAAAAAGAAATCAAGCGGATTTGAGCCATGCTATTCAAACCTTCGGAGGTATGGGCAAGAATGTTGATAACTTACGCACCAAATATTCCGCCGTCACAGATGAAATTAATCGACTGACCAAAGCACAAGAACGACTCAATAAGGTCGAAGAGTTACGCCAGAATGTACGTGGCGGAGCAACCAAAGTATTAGGCGGGTCGATAGTCGCTGCAACAGCAACAGTGGTACCCGTTAAATTAGCAATTGATTTTGAAAGTGCGATGGCTGATGTAAACAAAGTTTTCTCTGGAACAGACTCACAATTTAAAGCGTTAAACACTGAAATTATCAAGATGTCCACGGTTCTGCCGATGGCTGCAACTGATATTGCGACGATTGTGGCATCAGGTGCGCAGTCTGGAATTGCTGCAGGTGAATTAACAAAGTTTGCTGAAACAGCTGTGAAAATGGGCGTTGCATTTGATATTACTGCTGCAGAGTCTGGTCAGGCCATGGCAGAAATGCGCACAGCATTCAAAATGTCTCAAGAACAGGTCACATCACTTGCCGATCAGATTAACTTTTTAGGAAATAATACGCCCGCTGCCGCTAAAGGCATTATGGAAATTGTGCAACGTATTGGCCCATTGGGTGAAGTAGGCGGTTTTGCATCTTCTAGTATTGCAGCACTTGGTGCAACTATGCGAGGCATGGGGGTTTCTGAGGAAATTGCTGCAACTGGTATTAAAAATACAATGCTTGCATTGGTTGCAGGTGAGTCTGCAACAAAAGGTCAAATTGCAGCCTATAAAGAACTTGGCTTGGATTATGGCAAAGTCGCAAAGGATATGCAGAAAGATGCCAATGGCACCACACTTATGGTGCTTAAGCAAATTGCCAGCCTAGATAAATACAAACAGGCCGCCATTCTAAAAGATTTATTTGGATCGGAATCATTGGGTGCTATTGCGCCGTTGCTAACCAACATGGAGGCATTAGAGAAAAACCTAAACAGTGTATCGCAAGCAAATAAAAAGGCTTGGGATAGCTCTATGCAAAAGGAATATGAAGCAAGAGCAGATACAACCGCAAATAAACTTCAACTTCTTAAAAATAACGCAACAGGTTTAGGGATTACGATTGGTACAGCATTATTGCCAGTCGTATCATCAATGGCTGAGAAAATGTCCACAGTTATTGGGTCGGTAACAGCGTGGGCACAAGAGAATCCTGCTTTAGCATCCACCTTGACCAAAGTGGCCGTAGGCGCAATAGCAGTAGCAGGTGGGGTTTCAGCACTGGCAATTGGGGTAACTACAGTTATTGGACCTGTTGCATTGGCTATAAGCAGTTTTTCTGTTTTGGGTAGTAGTTCTGGTGTGGCTATTACCATGCTAACGAAAATGATTGCCCCGATAAAAATGATTGGAACTGTATTTGGAGTTGTTGGTAAAGCAATGCTTGCCAATCCAATGGTATTAGCAATTACGGCAGTTGTTGCTGTTGTAGCGGGTGCTGCATATCTGATTTATAAAAACTGGGAACCGATAAAAGCATTTTTTTCAGATTTATGGGGCGGGGTAAAGTCAACTATTGGTTCGGCTTGGGATGGTATTAAATCCACGTTATCTGGAGCATGGGAGAGTGTAAAAAGTGTATTCAATGCAAGTGTAACTTATGTCAAAGACATCATTAAAAGCGTAGATACCGTATTTGCTGATAACCCTTTATTAAATGTACTTTTGCCATTTATTGGTATCCCTCGAATCATTATTGCGAATTGGTCAAGTATTACAGCTTTCTTTGGTCAAATTTGGGCGACAATTTCTGGCTATTTTATGACAGGTGTGAATGCTATTAAAACCTGTTTTACGATTGGATTTAATGCAGTTTATGGTGTTGTCAGTTCAGTGTGGACTTCTATTTCATCATTTATTCAATCAGCCTTTAGCACTGTATTAGGTGTGATTAATACAGGAATGACCGCTATCGGCACATTCATGTCGAGTGCATGGGGAGTGATTAAAAATATTGTTTCTACTGCGTGGTCGGGGCTTTGCACTATTTTCTTAACGATTACACCGCTTGGTTACATCATCCAGAATTTTGACGCAATTAAGCTGTTTCTATCTGGGCTTGCAAGTAGCTTTATGTCGATTGGCAAAAATATTATTGATGGTTTGATTTCAGGAATTTTATCTGGATTTGAACGATTAAAAGGTGTTTGGAAAAGCATCAATGACTACATGCCCTCATTCATGACTAAGAAAATGGATATCCATTCACCGTCACGTGTAATGGCGGGCTTAGGCGGTTTTATTGTTGATGGGATAGGTGTTGGCATGCAAAGCCGCACGCCTGCATTGAAGCAAGAGTTTGGCAAAGTATTAGATACTTTTGAAAAACGACCAACAGTACCAAGTGTAAAGCCACCTGCAGCAGCAATTGTAAGATCTGAACCTCCATCATTTGCTCGAGCATCTTTACAAAAAATTGGTGATATGTTGTTGAGAAATCCTTCAACTCCACAAATTGGTGAGACTAGGTTGAATAAACCAGAGCCACAGTCATCCTCACAAATTGTTGCAAGACCAGCACAGGAGCCTCCATCTTTTGTACGTACTTCTTCACAAAGGGTTCCACCGCAGCAAAACGTTACTAACTACTTCACGATTAATGCAGCACCAGGGCAAGATCCTAAACAAATTGCAAAAGAAGCGGTGAAGCTGATGAGACATGAAACTGCCGTTGCCCAACGCAGCAGTAATTTAGATTGGGGGTACAGTCAGTAATGGATGGTCAAATCTACGGTTCATTCCTCACTATGATGCGATTAGGCACCTTTAAGTTCGGCATATACACAGCAGCTTACCAAGAGCTGAACCGCAGTACGCAATATAAGTGGGGTGCGCAAGAAGTTTATGGGGGGTGGGACAACTTGCAATATTTAGGACCTGGTGAAGATACTCAGACTTTAACCGGTATCGTCTTTCCTGAATTTAAAGGTGGTACTGGGCAATTACATAGCTTGCGTGCTTTAGCTGCAAAGGGTGAACCATTGTTATTGATTACAGGTACAGGTCGGATTGAAGGCTATTGGTGCATTACGCAGATCGATGAAGGACAGACCAAGTTTGCCGCATTTGGCGTACCGCGCCGTCAGGAATTTACGATTACTCTGCGTAAGGAATCTAATAGTGCCTCGCTACTTGGATTGGCTGCTAAAGTTAAGAACTCACTAGGATTTTAAACATGGCACAGTATCAAACCAAAGAAGGTGATGTGTTAGATCAGATTGCCTATCAGTATTATGGCAATACCAATAACCGCATTGTGGAATCAATCTTGGAGATCAATGTTGGCTTGGCAGACCATGGTGCTGTGTTGCCTGAAGGCTTACTCATTACTTTACCTGAACAAGAGCAGTCTACGGTCATTTCTAACAAGCAGGTGAAATTATGGGATTAAAACCGTCCTTTCGCGTTGTGGCCAATGGTGCTGACATTACTGCTGTGCTTGCTAATTTCTTGTTGTCTATAAAAGTGACAGATAAGACTGGATATGAGTCGGATCTGTGCGAAATTATATTGGCAGATGATCCTAAACAACCTATTACCTTCCCACCGAAAGGCGCGGTGCTTGAAGTGTATATGGGCTACGATGCCGATCTGATCAAAATGGGTGTATTCATTGTGGATGAGATTGAGCTTGAAGGTCCACCAGAACGAATGACCATTCGTGCACGTGCAAGTATCCAAACTGAAAGTAAAGATGGAAAGACCTCCATCATGTCGCAGAAAACACGCTCATGGGCAAAAGAAACCACGATTGATGATGTGGTGAAAAAGATTGCCAATGAACATGGCTTAGCATCCAAAGTAAGCGATAGTTTGAAGGCGGTAAAACTGCCACACCTCGATCAGTCGGATGAATCAGACATTAACTTTTTACTACGAGTGGCCAAACGATACGATGTAATTTGCAAAGCTGCAGGTGGGAAGCTATTGTTTTTAAAACGGGGTGAAAGCAGCCTATCTTCAGTCAGTTTAAGCCGTGGGGACTTAAGCAGTTGGCGTATGACACAAAGCTCTAAAGATAGTGCGGGTACTGTGGTTGCCTACTGGAATGAGCGTAAGAATGCCAAACGGCATGAAGTACAAGTGGGTGAGGGCGAACCAGTCCGCCGTTTGAAACATAGCTATGCCGATGCCAAGAGTGCACAAGTTGCCGCACAGTCTGCGTTGGATACAGCCAAACGAGGGGAAGAAACCTTAAGCCTAACATTACCAGGTAATCCATTACTTTCTGCGGAAATGCCTTTGGAGATTAGCGAGGTTCGAGAAGGGATTAACGGAAACTGGATCATTGAGCAAGTGACTCATACGATTGATAAGTCACTTGGGTATAGCTGTGGGGTGGAGGGGGTGAAGGTGGTTGAATAATTACGATGAATTAATAATTGGCTATCTTAAATTGATAAAAGAATCGAAATTAAAAGTGAACTTCCTAATAGCATTTCATCTGGAAAATAAGACTAAATGTAAATTTATGTAAAAAGTGGTGCGATGAAGCGTTTTAAAGCCGTTGAGATGTTTTGCTTTTAAAAAACAATATAAGTAATTGAAATTTAATAATAATTTATTTGTTTTTTGTGTTTTGTTTTGCTAATTTAAATGCATACTCTATTTGAGAAAAACAACATGACTGAACTTAATTTGGCAAATACATTATTTGAAGGCTTTAACGATAAAGAAGGCTTAGTAATATGTGGTTATGAATGGGGATGGTCAAAGGCAGACCAAGAAAATGAAGGGAAGGTTCCTCCAATTGATTTTTCAATCCCATGTACGTTTAGTAATAAAACCTTACGCTATGGTGAACAGGCTAAAGGCTGGCGATACGATAATAAGATTAAAAAGTGGTTTACTTTATGGGGACATCCTTTAAACGAAGATGCATTGGGATCAGATTTTGATAAATGTATTATCCAAACGAATTGGGCATATACCAGTAATAATAGTATTAATGGATATGGTCGATTTTTAGAAGAAGAAGCAATTAATAATTTTCTCCTTCATATTGCTACTTTGAAACCTAAAGTTATTCTTTTCATGGGGAGTAAATTAATCAATTTATTAAGACATGAAAAAGTGTGGGACAAATTTACAGCCATAGTAGGTAATCAAACATCACCTTTAGAAGTAGTTCGAAAACAAGAACATGATGGTAGAAAATTTAAAGTGTTTTTTGAGGAGTTTGAAACTTGTAAAGTTGTTTGCTTCCCGCATCCATCTAGTAGTAGAGGATTATCTGATGGATATATTGGTCTTTTCAAAACAGAAATGGATAATATTTTTACCAACTACAAAAATGAAAAAAACTTGAGAGCTTAGTGTAAGAGTTGATCATGAAAACTGTCCATTTACTTCATGGTGATATCACAAGGCTTCCAATAGATGCATTGGTGAATTCTGCAAATAAGTCACTTTTAGGTGGTGGAGGTCTTGATTATATCATTCATAAAAAAGCAGGCCTTTTGATGAAAGAGGCCTGTATTCAGCTCAATAAAGATAAAGGTGGATGTAAAACTGGTAGTGCAGAAATAACTATTGCTGGCAATTTACCGGCAAAATTTGTTATTCATGCTGTGGGTCCAAGATGGTTGGGAGGAGAAAAAAAAGAAACTCAATTGCTCTGTGATACTTATAGCAGTGCATTGTTCAAAGCAAATGAAATTGGAGCTAGAACCATTTCATTTCCAAGTATAAGCACTGGAGTTTATGCATTCCCAAAGCAAATGGCTGCTGAAATAGCAATTGGTGTAATTCTTTCTGCATTGCCACACTACACTATGATAACAAGCGTATTTTTTGTTTGTGGTGATATTGAAAATTATATGATTTATAAAAATATTTTGTCTCAAATAGATGATCCAGCAATAAATATTTTAATTCCACCTATTGGTGAATACGGAAGCCTTGGCAAAATTGCTCGTGATTTAACAGGTGGTGGTAAGCCTGAGAATGAACTCGAAGACATTGATGCTTTCGCTAAATTTATGGTTGATATGTTGCCTGAATAACCAATGTTGTTTTGTACTTATAAAGCGCCGTAAGGCGCTTTATTCATCTGTAAAGTTCCTGCCAAGTAAATCCTAATTCTCCAGCTCAACCAGACAAACACTACTCCTCCACAACCTCTGCATCCCGCCAAAATCCACCGCGCTGACGGGCTAGAAAACCATTGGCTATGGTGCTATCCATGAATGTCATCGCCAAGTCACTATCTTTTACCCATTCGAAACGTGTCGTTATTTGAGCTCCAATCTCTGATGGTTCCCAGTAATCATCTTCATAAGTTACTGTTTGGCTAGATAGATATAAGCCTTTCTTTTTAATACACCACATAGCTTCATCCTTGACTAAGCATCCCGTGGAAAAGTGACAAATTCATCGGGCATTTGAAAAAAGTATTCATGTGCGTGTTCATGATCCGCCGTGAGCCAATCTTTTCTGTATTGCTCTGGAATAACAATAATAGATCTCTTTTCATCCTTAGGCGCATGGAATTGTTTCATAAATGGATGGTGATCTGAGTTGATCGTGAGCATTGAAAATGAGCGAACCTTACTACCTTCAATTACAGCATCATCATAGATACCAGCAACCGTAAAAGGTTGGCCATCTTTACGCTTAATGGTGTACCAGTACGGCTTACCATTAATGTATTTGGGTTCATAGAACTCTTGAACAGGGACTAGGCAAAACTTGCTGTACTTCCATGCATGTCGAAAGCTTGGCTTTTCAGCTACAGTTTCAGTCCGCGCATTGTATGTATGGCTGCTAAATCGTAATTCCTTTGCCCAGCTTGGTAGTAGTCCAAACTTTGCGATATCAAGCTCTAAACGATCAGATCCATTCAGGATGATTGGGGCATGGTAAGAAGGGTACACATGTTCTTTTAAATCAAGTTCGAATTGATCTGTGTTGACATCTAGCAGGGCTAAGTCTTTTTTACTTGGTATTTGGTAATTTGAGCACATAGAATAATTTTAACTCAAAGCATTACTTAGAATTATATACCTGCTTCCATATGCACGTGGACTTTGTATTTCTTACTTAAAGCTTATTACTTACAAGAAAGCCCTCTAAGTGAGGGCAGTAAAAAATTGCGCCGTTCGGAGTATTATTTGTCTGTAAAGTTGCTGCCAAGCAAAACAACATTCTTAGGCTCAACTAGAGATACGTTTTTCTTTTCATCAATTAAGGCGCAGAGTGCAGAACCACATTGAATTAAATATAAAGTCTGATTGGAGTTATTTGCACTAACTTTAGGTAAAACTTTTACATTCGCTAAGTATTTCGCCCCATTTTCTTTCCCTTTGGTTTCAAAGTGAGATAATGCATATAAATAGCCAATAAGTAATCCGATACTCAAAAGCATGGTAACAGCAATTGATGAAAAGCTTTTCTCAAATTCTTCTTGTTGCGATCGATTGTGAGGTTGCAAAGTATCAATATGTTTAATCTTTAATTTACGTTGTAGATATTGGACAATTTTTTTATCTAAGAAAGCTGCAACGCCTAAAGAACTCCATATATGGCGTAATGCGAAGAGAATAATAAATACTAAAGTTGTCCAAATAAATAGGTTAAAACCTTTTAGAAACCCCCAATAAATCTTATCTTGCACAGAAAAATTAAGAACAATTGGGTCTATATAGAATGGTCTAAGTAAACCGCCTAAATATGCTTGCCCAACACCAAAAGGAAGAACAGTTAGTAAGGTAATAATAATTGCTGTATCTAACGAAAAATTAAACTTCATATTACTTCCTCTTTGGACACTTCTTACCATTCCCACCCGGCAAGCAATCACACGCTTGACCATCGCCGTCACGGTCTAAACTTTTCCAACCAGTTTGACCTGATTTTTTACGTTGTTCATACCAGTCTTGAGCTTGTTTTTGGGTGCTAAAGTCAGCGCATTTTTTTGCATAAACTTGGATGGAAGTGAACCCCAAAACTATAATGAGTAAAAATTTCATAATCTCTATATGTTTTTTTAACGGCTTTTATAAAAATTTAATTGTAGTATATTTAATATATTGTTTATTAGAAATTTATCATAAAAAATTTAGGGTGATGATGTGAAAAAAATACTAATCTTGAGCTTAACTTTAATGGGGATTGGTCACATAGCATACGCTGAAACGCTTATACCGCGTAGTGTGGCTGGTGACAAAGGTAAATATTATTTAATTGAATCCAAGCGTAGTGGCAATATTGTTACTGCAATTCATAAGCGTGTCGGTGTTTACGATACCTATTACACTAAGACAGAAACCAACTGCTCTACCATGAAAATGCGTGAAATAGGTGGTAGTGATGTCTCTGTGAAAGCAATCAAGGTCAACCCGACGAAATGGTTTGATTTAGTTCCTGGTTCAAGCAAGAGCGATCTAGCAAATTTTGTCTGTAGGAAACACAAATAGGTAATTTGTTTATTTTACTTTTGTGAATGTTACTCAATGTAAGCAAGGTTTATAAGTTTTGCATTGCTTTGTTTATAAAATTAGTCGGTATGCAGAAAGAACCAATAATGTTTGAATTTCTTAGAAATTTATATTTTTTCAATAATCCAAAATTTAGAGAGTCACTTGTGGTTAATTATATTTCAGAACCAAATAAACATATTGAAGAATATCTGGATTATTATTGTGAAGATTCATTAAATGATTACGCAGTACTAATTAATGGAAGTTGGGGGGCAGGAAAGACTTGGTTTATTAAAAAGATAGAAGATAAGCTTAAAGATAAAGGATATAAAAGAGTTATTTATATAAGTCTAAATGGTGTTTCTAAAAAAGATATAATAGATGATGAAATATTTTGTGCTTTACACCCAATATTAAGTCATCGTGCTACAAAATTTTTTGGTAAAGTTGCAGCAGGGTTAGTAAAAGCTTCAACAAAAATTGATTTAAGTAATGGTGGTGAGAAAGATACGTCACTATCAATTTCAATTCCTAATCTTGATGTAAATTCCGCATTAAATGATGGTGAAAAATTAATATTGATTTTTGATGATTTAGAAAGATGCCAAATGCCTATAGCGCAAACACTCGGTTATATCAATTATTTTGTTGAACATACTAATTCTAAGGCTATTATTCTTGGTAATGAGAGTGAAATTAGAAAAAATGATAAAGAAAAAAAATATGATGATGAGAAGGAAAAGTTAGTCGGCACAACTTTTACTTTCCACGGAGATGCTAAGAATGCTTTATTGAGTTTTATAGGAGAACTTCCTAGACTAGATGTGAAGCACAAACTTAAGGAAAAAGTAGATTTAATTATTGAAATATATAATCTATCTAATTATAAAAATATCAGAACACTTAAACAGACTATTAGAGAGTTTGTGAGATTTCATGATTCTGATTTTTTTAAGAAAGATGATGAGCTATTTGACTTAATTTTAAAATATTTCTTGATATTTTCTCTTGAATATAGGAATTCAGGTTTTTATGAGGAAATTTTAAAATTCAAAGATGATAAAGGTAGTGATGAGACTAAAAATAAATTAACAATGGATGGTTTTATATCTAAGTATGATTTAAATAAATTTAATGGATATATTTTAAATAAAAAAACATGGAATAATATTATTGTCGATAATATTGTAGATAAAGACTTAATTAATAAGGGGCTTGATGAAAACTATTTTAGAACTAAAGCTGAAAAGCCAGTCTGGTTTCAATTAATGAACTACTTTGATATGAGTGAATCAGAGTTTGATGATCTAATTAAACAAGCTATATTAAAGTTAGAACAAGAATTTTTTGAAAATTGGGAAGATGTTATACATACTTATAGTATGTTGGTATACTTTAAAGAGAAATCTATTATTGGGGATGATTTATCTGGTTTAAAAAAACATGCTTTAAACTCATTTAATAAAACAATTCCTATTAAAGAGAATATTAAAAGTTTAAGTAATATTGATTATAGGGAGCATGCAGCTGGATATTCTTTTTATGCTAATGGGTTGAAGAGTTTTAGTGATTTTTTAGATGAAGTTAATGCTGAATATGAGAGAAAATATGAGAGTTATTTTAATGACATGGCTGTTGATTTGCTGGATTTAATGAGTAAAGATTCTAGTTTATTTTATCATAGAATAAATTTAACGAATAGCAGTGATAATTTATTCTATGATCAACCAATATTTAATAAAATTGATGCTGTTGAATTTTCTAACAAATTGTGTGATCTATCTAAATCAGACTTATCTACTGTTTTACCTGCATTAAGAAAACGTTATCAGCTTCAAATACAAGATCCTGTTTATCCAAAAGAAAAGGATTGGATAAATGATGTTGTTAAAAATATCAAAGATGAAATATTACCTAACTCTCTTCGATTAAAAAAAGCTAAAATTGAGCAGAAAATTTTACCTATATTCAAACAAATTCATGATTCTGCATATATTGGAAATTAATTCCAAAGCTTGAAAAAGCACCTTATGGTGCTTTTTTCTTAAGTAGCTCAACAGCCTGAGTCGTTGAAACTGATAATTCATTCAGCATATTTTTTAAAGCTGTAATTGTCTGATCCTGATTTTTAATGGTTTGTTCTTGCTGTTCAATAATAGAAATCACTTTATCAAACCTATCAATTATGCTTTTTGGGTCATTGATTATTGGGTCACTAAAAGTTTGCTCCAACCTAGCCACAATATCAGCATTCATAGAGCGGTTTAGCTCTTTAGCAGACTCTGCAATTTTATCTTTTAGTTCTGGCGGTAAGCGTAAATTGTATGCAACACCTAGATGTTTACCCATGACTTCATCCTGAAAAATTCTGTTGACATGGTATCAAGTGGACATATATATTTGCAATATGTCCAGTGGACATTATTTTGAATAAAAAAATACCCCGAACATTCTTGGCGGAAGACGGGGTATTTACCAATACCAAATGAAGGATATTGATATGACTAGTTTATCACTTTGTTTTAGGGATACAACTCTCGATGTGATTATGCATGACCAAAAGCAATGGATTAGCTCGCGTCAACTTGGTCAGATGTTAGGTTATGCGAGAGAAGATGCAGTTAATAAAGTATTTGAAAGAAAAGCTGATGAATTTTCTAGTGGAATGACCTGTAACGTCAAAATGACGTTGCAGGGTCAAACACGCGAAATTAGAGTTTTTTCTTTGCGCGGTTGTCATTTAATCGCTATGTTTGCAAAAACACCAGTCGCCAAAGAATTCCGTAAATGGGTACTCGACGTACTGGAAAATGAAATAAAGCATCAGCAAATCGACACTCGAGTAAAAATCAACGCAGAGCAACAAGCCATACTCAAGGAAATTGTCGACCGACGTTGTGAGGGCAGCACAAAGAAACGAACCGAACTCTGGGCTAGACATAACAAGCACTTTCGCATCCCACGTTATAGCGAACTCTTAGCCATTCACTTTCAAGATGCTGTGGACTACCTAGAAACCATGCAAATTAAAGCCAAAGGGGACATTCATATAGATGAAAACCAATCTATAGAAATACTCTGCGGGCAAGCCAAACTATTTCAGGCATGGTGGAATACCCATAGCCCAGCACTGGCAAAACTGAATCCGCTACTGGTGTCTATGCTGCATGACAACATGTTCTATATGACCTATGCCATATCGGATCTGTGTAAGAAGTACGGTGTAGAACTGCCAAACTATGACTATAAACACATGTTTGAATTAGCAACTTCACCGCACCAAAGGTACAGCCTAATCAAGTAAAAATAACCGCCTGTAAGGGCGGTTTTTAATTGCTAAGTTATGGCTATGCCAAAGCGATATATAAGATAAATTTACTATTAAGCATTTCATGGAAAAGTCTTAAAAAGTTGTAGAGAAATGAAGTGCTAAATTATTGATTTTATTGGGTCTAGTTGGGTGAAAATTTGACCAAAAAAAGCTCAAAAATAACCTATGAAATTGTTATATTCCAATGGCTTATATCAGGTCATAGCTTGATATTGACATCGTAGAGGTCTCCAGTTCGAGTCTGGATATGCCTACCAAACAAAATCAAAGACTTACAGTTAGAATCAATAACTTGTAGGTCTTTTTTTTGCCTGTAATTTGGCGCAATTGGTGCATTTGTTGCTCTTTTTGGTAAAAATACGCCATAACTTACGCCAAGATTACGCCAAGACCTGTACGATGAAATTACCCAAAGCCAGAAAAAGAGGTGATGCCTATCGAATTGAATTAATGTTCGATGGAAAGCGTTACTCAGCAACCCGAGATACAGAAAAAGAATGTGAGCAGTGGGCCGCAATAAAAATACTTGAGTTGAAAGCAGGTGCCAAAGAAGATGCTCCAGTAAATGAAAAACCTGTTTTCACCTATAAGCAGTTATTTGATGTTTATTGGGATAAAGTAGGCAAGCATACAAAGTCTAAAGATTGGATTTTGACGCAGTACAAAACCTTTGAAAAAAAGATGGGTGAGTTGGCCCATAAAAATATTCATGACATTACACCACTCGATTTGGCAAGTAATTTAAATCTAATTTTTAACAGCCATAGGACTTAGGTTCTATGGCCGCTTTTTTAATTAGTTATTAACAAGTGTGAGTGAGTAAGTTAATGAAAAATCAAAATGTCACTGATAGAATCCATAACGTATTTTTTCAATGATATTTAATTATGAATAAAAGAAATGATATTCAGATTTTGAGAGCTTTTGCTGTTATTTTTGTGGTGTTATTCCATCTTGAAATTTCTGGAATTCAAAGTGGTTTTTTAGGTGTTGATGTTTTTTTTGTTGTAAGTGGTTTCTTAATGGCGATTCTTTATAAGCCAGGAGAAACAAAAAAATTCTTTGAAAGGCGAGCAAAGCGCTTACTTCCTGCCTACTTTGCGACAGTAATCCTTACATTAATTGCAGCAATATTTATTGTGCTTCCTTCAGAACAAGAAGCCGTTCTAACTCAATCAATATATAGTGTTTTCTTTGCTAACAATTTTGGATTCTGGCTACAGAACTCTTATTTTAGTAAGTCTGATTTCAAACCATTGTTACATTTATGGTCACTTGGAGTTGAAATCCAATTCTATTTAATAGTGCCACTACTGGTCTTTTTCTTTAGAAAGTCTAAATTTTTCTTACCTATTGCGTTGGTAGGTTCTTTATTAAGTTGTATTTTTATCTTGGGGTTAGCGCCTCAAACATCATTTTTTATGATGCCATTACGTGTTTGGGAGTTCTTGATAGGCTTTGTGGTAGCTTATTATCTCACTAATAATGGTAATATTAAGTTCAGTAATTATAGCTATTTAGGGTTAGTTGGCTTAATAGCGATCTGTGCTGTTCCATTCCTTCACATTGATGGAAACTCTGTAAATAGATTAAATGCGCACCCTGGTATACATGCACTAATAGCATGTATTGCGACTGCTTTAGTTCTAAGTTTTGGATTACCAAAAATTTTACAAGAAAGTAAGCTTGGTTTATTTCTTTCTAAAATTGGAGACTATTCATACTCTATTTACTTAGTTCACTTTCCAATAATTGTTCTATATCTGTACAAACCATTTACGGGGACAAATCTTCATCCTGAAAGCCTATCAGACAAAATTATTTTATTTATTCTGATTGTAGTTGCTTCAATATTGATGAATAAATTCATCGAAACACGGAACTTTAAAAACATAAAATTGGTTTATGTTGTTTCTGCTATATCAATTTTTGCTCTAATTGGCATCACCAAAGTTACTCAAAATTACTTCTATAACCAACAAGAAAAAAATATTTTTGCGGGCTTAAAGGATCGTGCAACATATCGTTGCGGTAAGCTAAAACGTATTGTCGATCCGAAGGCTGTGACATGTAAAATAAATAAAGAAGATTTTGATAAGTCAATTCTATTGGTCGGTAATAGTCATTCAGATTCTATAAAAATGGCTTTTGCGAGTGTAGCTGAAAAACATAAGTTTAATACTTATTTTGTTGTATCAAACACACCATTGATCGAGGGTCCATTTACAGTAAGCACACTTATCAGTGAAGCCGAAAGATTGGGTACAAATACAATTGTTATGCATTACTCATCACCAGCATTGGACGATAAGCTGCTTGGAAAGATTGAGGAGATTTTAAAACATAAGGACATCACGATACATTTCATTATGCCTGTGCCTATCTACAAAGAACCTGTGCCCAAAATTTTATATAACAATAATTCAGCTGCTTTGTATGGTGTAGATAAGTATCTTGATGATAATTCTAATTTCTTCAAGAAAATTGAAGCATTAGAAGTTCAACATAAAAATCTAAAAATATTTCATGTTAAGCAAATATTTTGTAATACACAATGTGTGATAAGTGATGCTAATAAATACCCTTATTACTTTGACAGTAATCATTTGAACTTAACTGGAGCAAAACTCTTAGAACCATTATTTAATAAAGAATTTGATGGTCTCTAATTAAAGTTTAAACACTCAACAAACCCCTATAAACCCTGATCTTTAATTAGATCAGGGTTTTTTATTACCAAAAATAAGGGGGAAGCATGACAGATCATGCACAAACAGCAATTGAAGCAAGTGCAGCGGTTACAAGTGCTTCTTCAAAAACTGCTGTAGCTGGTGGGGGAGTTTCATTTTTGGGGTGGGCATCGGGTTTAGATCCGATGACGCTATTGGGTGTTGTTATTGGTTTAGGCGGCTTACTGGTCAGCATATTTAGTTTCTTTGTCACTTGGTACTACAAGAGCAAAGCTGATCAACGCGAAGCTGAGCTTCATCGAATCGCACTACGTAAAGCTAATGGTGAATGCAATGTCGAATAAAACGTAGTATGCCGTGACTATGGCAACAGTGATCAGTTTAGCTGGTGTTGCGTGGACTCAAAACCGCGAGGGGACAGTGCTAAAGCCTTACTTCGATAGTGGTAAGGTTGCCACGATTGGAACAGGTACAACAGTTTACCCAAACGGTCAGAAGGTAAAAATCACAGATCCAGTAATTACCAAAAAACAAGCTGCTGAATATCTGCAATTCCACATGAATAAAGATGCAAAGATTTTCAATAAGTCTTTGCTTGGCATTCCACTTTCGCAAAATGAGTATGACTTATACATGGATTTCACTTATCAGTTCGGTACTGGTGCGTGGTCACAATCTTCAATGCTTAAAAGTCTAAAAGTACGCAACTACGAACAGGCTTGTAAGTCACTTTTGAAATGGAAATACGTTGCTAAGAAAGATTGCTCAATTCGTAAGAACGGCTGTTATGGCGTTTGGACTCGTCAGCAAGCCCGTTATGAAAAGTGCATGGGAGAGAACTAAATGCCGATTCTCTATCTGATTTTGAATAACAAACGGTGGACCTTAATCATCATTCTTTTGCTGTTCTCGCTCTGGAAAACTTGGCAGACCAATGACTATGCAGGGGAGCTTATGAAAGCCGATCTTGCATGCAAAGCCAAAGTTTAAAAGGAGGTAGCGAAAGCGGTCAAACCATACAAAGAAGCAGAAGAAGCTGCTAAAGACAAAGCACAGAAGGCCAGTGAAGATTATGAACAAAGCAAAGAAACAGAGCGTGTTAAAACAGAAACGATTACACGTACGGTGCAAAAGATCGTTGAGCGTCCTATTTATATCAACACTTGTCTTGATGATGACGGGGTGCGTCTCATCAACGAAGCTGGTAATACCGGCTAATTTAAAAGTAGCTTGCCCTGATTTGCAAAAATTGGAATCGGGTCAAGGTAAAGATGTATTGCCAATTATGATTGATGATCGTCGAAAGTATGTCGATTGTCAGCAACGGCACGCAGCGATTATTTCAATTGTTGAAAAGCCTTCTATGTGAGAGCTTGTTTACAAAAACGTAGCGCTCTCAGATCTTCATTGTTATGGTTATTAAAATCAGCTATATTGAGATCAGTTAGAACCGATTTAGCACTTAAAACTAAGTCGGTTTTTTCATTAAAAACCTGTGGATAACTTGGTTTTTACGCCATTCTTACGCCAAATTAAATTAAGCAATTGTTTTAATTGAGTTTTCCGCACCTTGACATCGTAGAGATCTCCAGTTCGAGTCTGGATATGCCTACCATATATTTATCAAAGGTTTATAAGTGAAAACAGTAGCTTCTAAGCCTTTTTTAATGCCTTCTATTTGTTTAACCTCCTTTAATTGCTGTATTTAATTTCATTAATAAAGTTTATTTTGTGTCAGGATTTGTGGCAAAAATGGGTTGGAACGCATTGAATAAAACGTGGTGATTAATTTTTATACAATTTTGCTGTGATGGTGGGTACATATGAAATTACTTAAACCTAGGCAGCGTGGCAGTAAGAGGTCTGTATCTATTATGGTCTACAGTAAAAGAGCGTAAACTTTCTAGAATTCACTTATGAAATCATGAGAATCTCTGAAAGTTTGACGTTATGAGTAAATAAATAGGATTTGTACTATAAAACACATAGCATACTTTGAAGTAAAAAACTGAGTAAAAGTCACATAAATAATCAGTCGTTCCTAAAGATCTAAAGCAAAATTATGTTTTCAAACTATTATTTATATCATTAGACCGAATAGTAAAATTTAATAAACAAAATGAAACAATATCGGTTCAGGCTGAAAGGAGTACTTCTTTACAGCCTAATGCCAAAATGCTAATAATCATAATGTTTGATCTAGAATAAATTAATCACTTAAAGGAGACCTAAAGTGATGAATAGAATAGATTTAAAATTAATAAAAAATGGTACGGGAGAGGAGTTAGTTTTAAAATATTGTATCGTTCAGTCAATAATGATTACTAGTAAAGACATCGAGGTACCTGTTGAAGAGGGGGATTTTCTTCACCATTCATTGCCCGATGGAATGGTTGAAAAATACGTAATAGATGAAGTGATTTCAAATAAAGATACAAATCCACATTACGAAATTTATGTTTCAAAACTGAATTAAATTAATTATTTAAACTACCCACAATGCTCAGAGGATGAAAATTATCTGAGCATTGTTTTTCAAAGAAAAATTCTAAAAAGCATAACTGAGTAGGTTTAACTTTTCTTATATGAAATGTTCACAATTAGTCTGTAAAAAACTTTGTAAGAGGGATGAGACAAACCACAAAAAATGATCTGAGTGATGAAAACTGAATAACAAGAAAAAAGCCAAGAACTACAATTCTTGGCTTTTAATTTCCAACCCATATATGAGGTAATGATTAAAAACATGAGTCATAATGATGCGAAATATTACTTAAGTTTCTAGGAGTAACAATCGAAGCTAGTAACTTAAGAGAAAATTCTACTTTAAGATCCTATTATTTTTAGGGGGGATTACCAAACCAGAGAATTTTGTGAAAATATTTTGGAATCTCACTTCCATCGCCATAATCTTAATGGTGATAAACAGACTTCCAAATATAGGTTTATCTTATATCAGGCTATATGAATGATGAGAAAACTAGCTAAAAATAAGGAATTACGTATTTGGCCGTATATAGTTTCCTAATATTTTACTTGGAGTTTTGACGGTTCAACTTGCATAGACCCATTCAATTATTGATATTTAAAATATTGTAACGTTTAAGGGATGTTACAAGCAAACTGATCAAGAATTGATTGATCGTCGTATAATATAAAAAGTTATTGGCTAATGATTCGAGAATAAAAATGACAACTAAGAAATTACACTGGTACATGGTTAACTTGAATTTTTTACAAGATAGTAATCCAATCCCTAAGAACCATGTCGTGTTTCTTCCAATGGAAGAGAAATATGAAAACTTGAATGCAGCCATGGTGAAGCATTTTTCGATGTTGGGCAAAGACTGGCTAGAAAATAATGGGCATCCACAAATTATGGACATATTCGCAACGTGTATTACTTATTTAGGGTTTATGTCGAATGACGAGTTTTATGCAGAATAATTTATATCGTTTAAGGAGATGGTTTTAATTGGACGATCTCGAAATTTCTCTTCTAATTGGTGTGCTGAATGGGTTCATTCGATGAGTTGTATTGTATTTAGACCTCATCTGATCAGACTATTGCTTTAATCACACAGTTAAGTCGAAAGTATTCGCTGGTGGTCGATGTTTATAGAGCCTTAAAGACAATATCGTGTGCAGCCATCGAGAGCGATACTGTAATTCATTTAAATCCTATCGCTTGATCGTGAGCATTCATACCAAATGAAAATTACTTTATGACAGAGTTTTTTTCAATCAGTTTGACTTGATGAATGGATAGCACTTTATACATAGTCCCTAAGGGCAATAGATTCGAAACAGTCATATCAACACTGTTTGCAAACCTAGAGTATCAATATTTCTAGCCGCGTACATTTCAAATATTAAGGATTCTAGTTCCGCATTGGCTCGCGTATTCAGAAACTTTAATGGATATTCACGCTGGGGATTTAATTCATCAAGATCTTTGCGCAGAATATTTTTCCCATCATTTGTGTAACATTGGTCTAGAAATGCACATCTTCGACAAACTAGACCTACATTGGCGATCTCTTAAAAAATTTAAGCCATACAAATTGTGGTTTTATTTCTGTATTCATAAACACCAATCATATTGAAAGAATGTCTATGAATCACACAGATAATAATATTAAATTTAAAAAATACATTTTTTCAATCAATTACACATATATGCTAACTGAATTCAGCTACTCGACAATCTTGGCATTCCTAATATTATCAACATTTTTATTCATTAAATGTCTTACTATATTTTTGAACATTATCCCTTGAATAAAGCTAAGTTGTTGTTGATGTTGGTTATAAAAATCATCTGGGCTATCAAATATTCCAAAATCTTGATTAATTCCTTTATCCTGAATATAAGTATTGCTTAAATTCCAGTCTATAGGCGGATTTTCAAAATTCTCTGTAAAGACCCCAAATCCGCAGAAAATATTTGAAGGACTCTTATACATTTTTTGTAGATTCGTTAGGTATTCTTTATCCAGAATTACCCCTTCTAAAATAAACCAACTTTCATTTACATAGACTTCTACCCAACTATGCAGAATATTTTGTGGAGACAGCTTGTACCAAATGCCATCAATAGCCCCTTTTTGTAAGCTTTTATCGATTGTAAAACCATGCAGTCGGGTTGGAATTTTGACAGCTCTTAATAAAGCCATCAATAAAGTCGCTTTGGTGTTGCATTGACCATAACCGTCATTTAAAACAGTAGATGCTGGAATTGAGTCTTTTAAATTATAACCAAATTGAATTTCATCTCTTACAAAGTTATAGATTTGCTTCACTTTTCCAATATCACTCAACTTATGCCATTCTTTCTCTTGAATTAAATTTTTAATGAATGGGTGGTTATAATCGAGTAGTGACGTTGCTTTAAGATATTGTTCCATAATTTATATTCCAAATCTAAAGTGAGTAATTGGATTAAAAACTATGGAGTAAGTCTGAAGTCAAGGTTAAGCAGAGAAATACGCCCCGACCATCTAGATATATTCAAATATGAGTCTATTTAAGAAACTCATATTTTTAACAATAACGACTCGTGTATTGCCCTTATAAAGGATCTAACTATTTTTTGGGTGGAAGGAGGATGGTTCATAAATAACATGGTAATAAGCTTATGTTCGGATAAGTTCGAAATTGACACATAATCAAACAGAATGTGCTTAAGTGAATTAAATTTCTTCTTTGGGTGGAGGCGCTCAATTCGTTGAGTGGGTGTTTAGTGAATAATATATGAAGATCTATCGTCAGATTTTTATGAGAAAAATTTGAAAGGACTTATTTGAAGAATTTTATTTCTAAATTGTTGAATAATAATGAATAAATGGGTTTTCATTAATGATTATAATTTTGCAGTTATAAATTGCTGGTGCAATAGATTCTGTATGAATGTAGCACACTGAAATATTATTTATAAACAATTGAAAAATATAATTTTTAAATGAGTCGGCTCTATTTGATTTAAACAAAGTGAACTAGAAAAAAATATAGTGTATATTTTACCAATAATTAAAAAATTTATTTTATTATAATGAAAAAGTTCCTTATACCTGTGTTTCTATTGATGGTCTGTATCTTAGGATTGAGCGTATATTACGAATCTGAGAACAGGCAGAAGCAAGAAATTGATCGTTTGATAAACGAAGCACATAGCTCACTCCAAAAAATTGAAGCTGATGCTCAATCAAAAAATATTTTGAGGAAAAAAGATCAATAGCAGTACGAATTTATTTTTGTAATTAAAGATTTAAATTTACTCGTATCTCATTTTTTAAGGCTTAGTCGCTGCCGTGCATAAATTCTAGAAACAACGTGAAAATCAATATGTTATAATCCACGCCGAATTTAAAGAAATGTTTATGTTTTTTATTTAAGCTATTGATTTATAAAGTATAAGTGTTAAGGCTGCATAATATATGCAGCTTTTTTCGTTTACTTGAAAAGGAAGCCTTATGTTTGGCAATGACAGTTTCCTTGTTTAGCTTAAAAAAAAGCATTAGATATTTGGCATACCCATTGCTTTAAATTTCGAGAATCAAATGGCAAAAAGTTTATTTTTAGTCCAATTCGGAATTTTGGCATAATGTTTTTTTACAGGGGCTAGGTCATGACGACTCCTAATCCATCTTCAGAAAACGTACTTGAACGCTTATTTAAATTAAGCGAAAACAAGACGACTTTTCGTACTGAAGTTCTTGCAGGTGTAACCACTTTTTTAACCATGTGTTACATCATTATTGTTAATCCAATGATTTTATCCGAAACAGGGATGGATCATGGAGCAGTCTTTGTCGCAACATGTCTCGCAGCAGCGATTGGCTGTTTAGTGATGGGGATTATTGCGAATTATCCAATTGCTTTAGCACCTGGTATGGGTCTTAACGCCTACTTTACCTATTCTGTTTGTATGGGGATGGGTGTGCCGTGGCAAACTGCTTTGGCAGCAGTATTCGTTTCTGGTTTGGTTTTTATTGCCATTAGCATGTTTAAAATCCGTGAAGCGATTGTCAATGCAATTCCAATGTCACTTAAGTTTGCAATTGGCGGTGGTATTGGTTTGTTCCTCGCACTAATTGCGTTAAAGAACTCAGGCATTATTGTTGATAATCCAGCAACACTGGTTGGTTTAGGTGATCTTAAGCAACCGACCGTATTGTTGACGTTGTTTGGATTTTTAATGATTGTGGTACTACACCAGTTTAAAGTACGCGGTTCGATTATTATCAGTATTTTAGTGCTGACTGCAATTTCTACCGTGATGGGGCTAAGCGAATTCAAAGGTGTTGTAGGCGAAATTCCTTCAATTGCACCTACATTCTTACAGATGGATTTTGAAGGCTTATTTACCGCGAGTCTAGTGGGCGTCATTTTTGTCTTCTTCTTGGTGGACTTATTTGACTCAACAGGTACTTTAGTAGGGGTCGCGCATCGTGCTGGCTTACTGCAAGATGGTAAATTACCTCGTTTGAAAAAAGCATTATTTGCTGACTCAACAGCTATTGTTGCAGGTGCTGCACTAGGTACATCATCAACCACGCCTTATATTGAGTCTTCAGCAGGTGTCGCAGCAGGTGGTCGTACAGGTCTTACAGCTGTTGTGGTTGGTGTTTTATTTATCTTGTGTTTGTTTTTAGCCCCATTAGCACAATCTGTACCTAGTTTTGCAACAGCTCCTGCATTGTTATTTGTGGGTGTGTTGATGATTCAGGGGATTACCCATATTGAATGGGATGATATTACTGAAGCTGTGCCTGCATTCCTAACGATCGTATTTATGCCATTTTCATACTCAATTGCAGATGGTATTGCGATGGGCTTTATTAGCTATGCGTTAATTAAATTATGTACTGGCAAGGCTTCAACTGTTCCTTATATGGTTTGGATTGTTGCAGTGCTTTGGGCAATTAAATTTGCATTTTTTGGTGGTTAATCCCCCACACCAATGTTAAGGGTGTAAACTTGTTTACACCCTTTTTCTTTTTTAAGGATAAGGTATGAATCAACTTGAGCTCATCCGTGCTTTACCAAAAGCAGAATTACACGTTCATATTGAAGGGACTTTTGAGCCTGAACTGATGTTTGCAATTGCACAACGTAATCAGATTGAAATTCCTTATAAATCAGTTGAAGAAGTCAAGCAAGCCTATAATTTTCATAACCTGCAATCCTTCCTTGATATTTATTATGCAGGTGCAAACGTACTGGTGCATGAGCAGGATTTCTATGATTTGGCTTGGGCATATTTCGAAAAATGTCATGAAGATCGTGTCATGCATACAGAAATGTTCTTTGATCCGCAAACACATACCGATCGTGGTGTTGCATTTGAAACCGTAATTAATGGTTTACAGCGTGCTTGTGATGATGCTCAAACACAATATGGTATTAGTTCACATTTAATCATGTGTTTCTTGCGCCATTTAAGTGAAGAAGCTGCATTTGACACATTGGAACAAGCGATGCCATTTAAAAATCAAATTATTGGTGTTGGACTCGACTCTAGTGAAGTTGGACATCCACCTTCAAAATTTGAACGTGTCTTTGCCAAAGCACGTGAAGCAGGTTTCTTGGTCGTTGCACATGCGGGTGAAGAAGGTCCAGCAGAATATGTATGGGAAGCTTTAGACTTACTTAAAGTGAATCGTATTGATCATGGGGTACGTTCAGAAGAAGACCCTGCTTTAATGCAACGTTTAATTGCAGAGAAAATGCCGTTAACGGTTTGTCCACTCAGTAACTTAAAGCTGTGTGTAGTTGATGATATGGCAGAGCATAATATCCGCCGTTTATTGCAGCAGGGTGTGCATGTCACAGTCAATTCAGATGATCCATCATATTTTGGTGGTTATATGAATGACAATTTCATTGCGATTACAGAAGCATTATCTTTGTCGAATGATGAATTGAAAAAATTGGCTCAGAACTCTTTTGAAGCATCATTTATTAGTGATGCTGAAAAGCAAAAATGGATTACAGCAATCCAGAGCCTGTAATTCTTTTAATATAAAAAAACCGCACGAGATTGTGCGGTTTTTTATGATTAGGTTTTACTTGGGTTGGCGGGTCATACTGGTGAGCACACCATCTTTATCGATAAAGTGGTGTTTTAATGCAGCACCAATATGCCCTACAACCAATAAACCTGCTGCCCAAGATAGATAGATGTGTAACGGTTTTACAATTTCCAATACATCATAGTTTTCTTCTAGAAGGCGAGGAATCTCAAACATATATAAAACAGGTGCAGGATGACCTGCGCTCCAACTGAATAAACACCCCGTGATTGGTAAGGCAAGTAACATCAGGTATAGCGCTAAATGCCCAAGATGAGCCAATACCTTCATTGTTGGAGACATGCTGTCTGGCAGTGAAGGGGCTGGATGCGTATAACGCCAGAAAATACGAATCATGACTAAGAAGATAATGGTCGTAGCAATGTTCTTGTGTAAGGTGATGACGTCACCTTTGAAGCTTCCATCAGTCTCATAGCTTAAAAAGTTCCCACTATAGAAACCAATGATCCAAGCGACAATAAAAATAATCGCCATGATCCAGTGTAAGACCTGCGCGGTACGCGTGTAATAGGGGGATGTATTTTTCATAAAGTATGAGTGAATAGGCTGAATAATTTTTATAATCTTACTGAAGTTAAAATTACAAAAAAATGCAAATTCTGCAACGATGCGTATATTTGTTGCAACGCTGATGTTATTTGATGGGGTTTGTTGCTAAATTGCACAACCAATTGATCATTAAGTCAATCAGGGCTTTTTATTTACTGGTGTTGCGGCACAATAGCGCTACTTTAAATCAATCATCAAGGTAATATTGTGAAAAAAAGATTAGCTGCATTTGCGCCTGTTATTTTAGTTCTAACGGCTTGTGCTACAACAGAAACAGCAACAACTACGGCAGCGACAACCCAGCAAGTAGGGATGGCAGCGATCAAAATTGCAATCAATTCAAAATGTGTGACAGAATTAAATAATACTCCTGCTTGGAAAAAGTCTACACAGCTTATGACTGCTGAGCAAAAACAAAATATTCAAACGGATATTTGTGGTTGTGTGAGCGAAAAAGCACCACAAAATGTGACGACTGTAGATTTGGCGACTGCTGCTATAGACCCTGCAGCACGTGCAACGATAGTCAATAATGTTGTGGCGAAAACCATTCAAAGTTGTGTGAGTGAAGCGGTAAATAAATAATTTAAAAAGCTAGGAATCTCCTAGCTTTTTTATTGCAATACTTTTTGTGCTTTATCATATTTTATTTTATATTGTTCAGAACAATAAATGACCTATAAATCTATTTACGTAAAACAAAGGTTGAATAATGATGAAAAAATATAAGTTTTTAATGTGTTTAACTGGAGTATTAATGCTCTCTGCGTGCGTATCTTCACCATTATCTGGTTCAGAATCAGATGGTATTTCTGTGATTCGAATAGCGTCAAACCAAAAATGTATGAAGGAAATTGAGAGTAATCCTACTTGGATTGTAGGTAGTAAACTTTTATCTAAAGATCAAAAACAAAAGAAAAAACGTGAAGTATGTAAATGTGTGGGTGACAATGCACCGAAAATGTTCTCTAAAGAGCAATTGGCTTTAGCAGCAATAGATCCGAAGGCAAAAGATGCTTATTCTACATTGGCTGCAACAAAAACTTCTGCAACATGCACAGCTGAAATGTTAAAATAAGTATATTGAATATATGATTAATTCTAAGATGGCTGATTTTCCAGCCATTTTTTATGAGAGTAAGACATGCGAGTAGCGGGTGTAGATGAAGCAGGGCGTGGTCCTTTAGTTGGTTCGGTTGTAGCTGCAGCTGTCATTCTTGATCTGAATAATCCAATTGAAGGGTTAAATGATTCTAAGAAACTCACAGAGAAAAAGCGTGAGAAGTTATTTTTAGAGATTCAAGAAAAAGCATTGGCATGGGCAATTGCAGAAGCCAGTCATGAAGAAATTGATGACATCAATATTCTACAAGCATCCTTGTTGGCAATGCGCCGTGCAGTGGAGGCATTACAAATCACGCCAGAGCATGTCTTGGTGGATGGAAATAAGATTCCACAAGGTTTAAACATAAGTTGTGATGCTGTAGTTGGAGGGGATGCATTGCATGCAGAAATTTCTGCGGCCAGTATCTTGGCCAAAGTCACGCGTGATCGAGATATGGTGGCTTTAGATCAGAAATATCCACAGTACGGTTTTGCCAAGCACAAAGGTTATCCAACCAAAGCGCATTTTGAAGCTATCGCGATACACGGTGTTATTGCAGAACATCGCCGCAGTTATGCACCAGTAAAAAAAGCCTTGTCACAATTTGACTAGGCTAGAAAATTTAAAGCGGCTTAGAAAAGCCGCTTTAGGAGATAACGTTTAATTTTAACGATTAAAGTTATTCTGGGAGTAATTATCTTCTTCAAAAGAAGGCTGATAATCTTGATCGAGATGTTGCAGGTGTTCGTGCATCGCACGTTCATGTTGAATGCGTTGATAGATTTCTTCGCGATGAACTGATACTTCTTTTGGAGCATTTACGCCAATACGAACTTGGTTGCCTTTAACGCCAAGTACAGTAACACTGACTTGATCCCCAATCATTAATGTTTCTCCGACACGTCGGGTCAGAATCAGCATGTTTATCTCCTTGCAAAATGCTAAACCTGCATTGATTAAAAAGTTAAAAAAACACAACCTTCGTTATAAAGAAAATTTTAACAGAACTTATAAAGACAAATAGGTAGGTATTTATAGAATTCTGTTGAAATTTACTAAAACGCCTCTGGGCTAATATAACAGAGCCACTATAGAAAAAACTATAGTGGCTCTGTATTTTTATAGGATTTTAAAGAAATTGTCTTACAAAAGACAATTATCTTTTAAGCGCGTGCGCTTGACTCGCCATGTTCACGGTCTAGACCAAATGCGGTGTGTAAACAACGAACAGCAAGCTCTAAATAGTTTTCTTCAATAAGTACAGAAATTTTAATTTCTGATGTTGAAATCATTAAAATATTAATGCTTTCATCTGCCAATGCTGTGAACATTTTGCTCGCAACACCTGCATGTGAGCGCATACCAACACCAACGATTGAAACTTTAACGATATCATCACGAGTTACAACTTCACAGCCTTCAATGCTGCTGGCTGTTTGCTCTAAAATTGCCTTTGCTTTTGCCAAGTCAGTACGATTTACAGTAAAAGTAAAGTCTGTTGTACCATCTTCTTCTACGTTTTGGATAATCATATCCACTTCGATATTGGCATTGCTGATCGGCGATAAGATTTTAGATGCAATTCCTGGCTCATCAGGAACACCCAAAATAGTGAGTTTTGCTTCGTCACGGTTAAATGCAATACCTGCAATGATTGGTTGTTCCATATCGTCTTCTGCCTCAGTCGTAATTAGTGTGCCTACGTTTTGTTTGAAATCTTCATCAAATGCACCATCATCATCATTATCAAAGCTTGATAATACGCGCAGTGGAACTTGATATTTACCTGCGAATTCAACAGAGCGGATTTGTAAAACTTTTGAGCCTAAAGATGCCATTTCTAGCATTTCTTCAAAAGAGATACGGTCAACTTTTTTCGCTTTTGGTGCAACACGTGGGTCAGTGGTGTAAACACCATCCACATCCGTATAGATTTGGCATTCATCTGCTTTTAGTGCAGCCGCTAAAGCCACCCCAGAAGTATCTGAACCACCGCGACCTAAAGTTGTGGTGTTGCCATCGGCATCAAAACCTTGGAAACCAGCAACGACAATGACACGACCTGCATCTAAGTGCTCAGTCATTACGTCAGTATCAATCGATTCAATACGAGCTTTGGTAAACGCGCTGTCCGTTTTAATACCAACTTGGCGACCAGTGAGTGACTTAGCTTCAACGCCAATTGAATTGAGCGCCATCGCTAACATGGAAATCGTTACCTGTTCACCCGTTGAGACCATTTGGTCAAGTTCACGTGGGTCAGGGGTGTCCGTAATGGCTTTCGCGAGAGCTAATAAGCGGTTTGTTTCACCACTCATTGCTGATACTACAACCACTACCTTGTGGCCGTGGTCATGCCAGCGCTTCACACGACGAGCAACATTTAAAATGCGCTCGGGGGTACCCATAGAAGTACCGCCATATTTTTGAACGATTAATGCCATAGTTGTTCCATATAAGCCATGACCCCGAAGTGCCAATCAGGGTCAGTTACACAAAAGGTGAAGTTTTATTTTGCTTCAAGCCAAGCAGTTAAATCTGCCATCACTTTTGCAAACTTCTCGTTTAGTGGCGCGCCACCTTGTGCCAAGTCAGGTTTGCCACCACCTTTACCACCAAGCTCATTCGCTAAGTGTTTGATGATGTCACCCGCCTTTATAGAAGCAGTAAATTCTTTTGCTACAGATGCGATCAAGCTAACTTTGTCACCCTCTACACCTGCAAGAACGATTACTGCATTTTCTAATTTTGATTTCACACCGTCATGAAGGTTGCGAAGTGCTTTAGCATCCATACCTTGAATAGTTGTGATTAAAGTTGTGCGACCTGCAAGTGTCTGAACTTGGCTTAAAAGTTCCGCAGCTTGCAAGCTTGCTAATTTCTGATTGAGTTGTTCAATCTGTTTTTGCAATGCAGATGAAGTTTCAACAATTGCTTCAACTTTTTCTACAGTTTGATCTTTCTGAGCTTTCAATACACCATTGATATGCACAATATCTGCTTCAGCTTTTTGTACAACTTCTAAAGCTTTAGTACCTGTTACTGCTTCAATACGACGTACACCCGCAGCTACACCACCTTCAGAAGTGATTTTAAATAAGCCGATGTCGCCAGTACGTTGTACGTGAATGCCACCACATAGTTCAATCGAGAAGTTCTTCTCTTCAATAATTGAACCCATTGAAAGAACACGAACTTCATCGCCATACTTTTCACCAAACAACATCATCGCACCTTTGGCTTTTGCAGATTCGATGTCAAGAAGTTCAGTGCTAACTGCAGTATTTGCGATCACCTCAGCATTGACTAAACGCTCAATTTCTTGAAGTTGTTCAAATGAAACTGGCTGATCGTTGGCGAAGTCAAAACGTAAAATATCACTAGCAACTAAAGAGCCTTTTTGCTGAACGTGTGAGCCTAGAATTTGGCGCAATGCAGCATGTAAAAGGTGAGTTGCAGAGTGATTACGCGCAGTTGCGGCACGAATATCTGCTTTTACAATGGCGTCAACAGTTTGTGATGCTTTTAGATGACCAACAGTCACGATCCCTTGATGGACAAATGCACCGCCTGATTTTTTAGTATCTTGAACTTCAAAAATACCAGTTTCATTTTTGAAGATACCTGTATCACCAATCTGACCACCACTTTCAGCATAGAAAGGTGTTTGATTCAACACGATGAGGGCTTCGTCACCTTCAACGACTTCATCAACTTGCACACCATCTTTATACAAGGCAATAATTTGACCCTGTCCAGCAGTTGCATCGTATCCGTCGAATTGTGTTTCACCTTCAACTTTTACAACGCTGTTGTAGTCAATCGCGAATTTACCAGCATCACGTGCGCGTTGGCGCTGTGCAGCCATTTCAACTTCAAAGCCCGCTTTATCAATGGTTAGATCACGTTCACGTGCGATGTCAGCAGTTAAATCAGTTGGGAAGCCGTAAGTGTCGTAAAGTTTGAAGACCACTTCACCTGGGATTACAGAACCTTTCAGTTGAGCCAATTCAACTTCAAGCAATTTCAAACCTTGCTCTAAAGTTTTAGCAAATTGTTCTTCTTCTTTCAGCAATTGCGCTTCAATACGTGCCTTTTGTGCTTCAAGCTCTGGATATGCAGCACCCATTACTTCAATTAAAGGCAGCAACATTTTGTGGAAAAATGAGCCCGTTGCACCCAATTTGTTACCATGACGCACTGCACGGCGGATGATACGACGAAGCACATAACCACGACCCTCATTTGAAGGGTTTACACCGTCTGCAATCAAGAAGCAGCAAGAACGAGCATGGTCAGCAACCACTTTAAGTGAAGCAGGGTACTGAACAGGCGTGCCTTTTTCTTTTGCTTCAGCTTCTAAGGCTGTTGTATCTAAACCAATAATTTCCGCCGCAGCTTTTAATATGTGTTGGAATAAATCGATTTCGTAGTTTGAATTTACGTGTTGTAAAACCGCAGAAATACGTTCCAAGCCCATACCTGTATCAACAGAAGGTGCTGGAAGAGGGTGAAGCACGCCATCCGCAGTACGGTTAAACTGCATGAATACGTTGTTCCAGATTTCAATGAAACGGTCGCCATCTTCTTCAGGTGTGCCTGGTAAGCCACCCCAAATATGATCACCATGGTCAAAGAAAATTTCAGAACATGGACCGCAAGGACCTGTATCGCCCATTGCCCAGAAGTTATCTGATGCGTATTGACCACCTTTGTTATCACCAATCCGAATAATGCGTGATGCATCTAAACCAATTTCTTTGTTCCAGATGTCAAATGCCTCATCATCAGTGTGATAAACCGTGGCATATAGTTTGTCTTTTGGTAGTGCTAACCATTTATCGCTAGTCAGGAATTCCCATGCAAATTTGATGGCATCGCGTTTGAAATAATCACCAAAGGAGAAGTTACCTAACATTTCGAAGAAAGTGTGGTGGCGTGCTGTATAACCGACGTTATCTAAGTCATTGTGTTTTCCGCCAGCACGGACACACTTTTGCGATGAAGTTGCACGAACATAATCACGTTTTTCAAGACCTAAAAAGCAGTCTTTAAACTGGTTCATACCAGCATTTGTAAATAATAATGTTGGGTCGTTGGCGGGTACTAGAGAACTCGACGCGACACGTGTATGCCCTTGCGATTCAAAATAGCTTAAAAAAGCTTCGCGAATTTCAGCTGATGTCATAAAACGAGTACTCACAACCAAGTCACTCCATAAATCTTGAATTTGGCTAAATGTATTGTTTATAGGTGGTTTTAGCACATTCTATAAAATACAGGCTTAATTTTTTAAAACGCCAAATTATAACGGAAAAAGCCCCATGCACAATCACTTTACTATGAATTAATGACAAAACTATGGAATTGTAAGTCATCCTTTAGTCTGTATTTATTTTATGTAAATAAACTTTTTAAGATTTTCTAAATTAAGTGAACACAGTAGAAGGGGGTGTTCAGGTTGAATTGGGTGGTATTTTTCGTCAAGGCTGTCATTTTTTTAATTTTATGCTGGATTTGCAAGAAAACATCTTGGCTAAAGTACAAAATCTATTAACATAAGGCAGCTTAAATTAAGGTTTCATACAAAGGAAAAGTCATGCAAAAAGTGGCGATTAATGGATTTGGTCGAATTGGTCGTAACGTTTTACGGGCTTGGTTCGAAAATCCTAAAGATTTCCATTTTGAGATTGTAGCAATTAATGATATTGCTGATGTTGAAACCTTAATTCACTTGTTTAAGTACGATACGACACATGGTCGCTTCAAGGGTAAAGTTGAACTTGAACATGAAAACGAGCAAATTTATTTGCATATTCACGCAGGACTTGCCAGTCTAAAAGTTCAAGTTTTGTGTGAGGCTGAACCTGCTGATTTGCCTTGGCAGCAGTTAAATATTGATGTGGTATTGGAATGTACGGGTTTATTCCGTTCGCGTGAAGCGGCTACTCGTCATATTCAGGCAGGGGCAAAGCGTGTGATTATTGGCGCTGCGCCTTTTGATACGGTCGATGTGGCGATAGTTTATGGTGTAAATCATCATGAAGTGAAAGCTTCAGATCAAATTATTTCCAGTGTGTCTTGTACCACGCAGGCATTAGTACCTTTAGTTAAAATTATTGATGATGCTTTTGGGATTCAAACGGCATTAATGACCGAGATTCATGCGGTAACCGCTGATCAGTCGGTTTTGGATCATGCTCATCGAGATTTGCGTCGCGCCCGTGCATCTGGGCAAAATATTATTCCAACGACATCTTCGGCTTTAGGGGCATTAAAGCAAGTGATGCCGAAAATGGAAAACCGCATTGATGGTTATTCTATTCGTGTTCCAACTATTAATGTGGCTGCGATTGATTTGAGCTTTGTGTCGCAATCGCCAGTTACCGTACACAGACTGAACGAAGTGTTGATTGGTGCTGCAGAAAGTGATTATGCTGAAATTATGCAAGTGACCGATGAAGCATTAGTGTCTAGTGATTTTAACCATTCACCTTATTCACTGATTGTAGACTTAAGTCAGACTATGGTGGTGGGGCATCAGGCGAAAGTATTTGCTTGGTATGATAATGAATGGGGTTATGCCAACCGCTTACTAGATTTATGTGAGTCTTTTGTATAAGTCATCAAGCACCTTATTGGGTTCTGCAAATAAGGTGCTTTAGCTGTTATTCTTCTTCAGTTTCGTTCAAAAAGCCTTCTTGAATTTCTTTAGGCATATCTTGATGCCACCAAGTGTAGATTTCGGCTTTGATGTTGAGATCTTCATCTGGATCATTAAACGGTTCATCGTCCTCACGAACGAGCTCATCACCTTCAAATTTAAACCAGAACTCCCACGGGTCATCATCACCACAACCCCATGCTTGTACATGTAATGCAGGGACTAAGGCTTTTAAGAAAAACAGGATAGCTTCCATAATGTCATCGCCAGCCGAACCGTGGACAAAGTGCAGAATACTAAATCCCGCAAGTCGATAGACAGTTTCTGGTGCAAGGTCATACTCGATTTGATCCACTTGATCGATAAGTTCTTGTGCAAGTTCAGCACCATACTCAGGATTGATCGTGCTAGCCAATTGCACAAAAGTCACTGGGTTGTCTTGATGTTGTTGGAACAGATGGTCGAGTTGATCCATGATGACGCTATCAGGATGGTGATAGTAAAGATTGCTATGTAATTCCATAGTGATGATCTCAATAAACAGTTTTTTTCTAAAGTTGAATAATTGTTAGCGAATTGAATATATCGATTGATGTGCATTTCTGGAACAGAAAACATGTATCAAAATATCATTGATGTAGATTTGGTTGTCTTTCTTGATATAAATGACATACATGAGGAGTGAATATTTGAAAAATATCGAGTTTATCTTTTACTTTTTATAAAAAATTAGAGTCATCTGACATATTATAAAAGAAAGACATAATGACAATGAGAAACATATGATGATGTTAATCTGGGGATTTATCCTGCTATTGGCAGTTGCAGTTATTTTTCTGGTGTGGTTTCAGTTTAAACAGCAAGGTGAAAGTACAGGAGATATAGAGTATCAGCAACATCTTGAGCAGAAAGTGGTACATCTTGAAGAAAATTTAAAGAAAACGCTTGAAATTATGCAAGACCTTGCTAAAAAAATGCATGTACAACAAGAAGTAATTGATAAAACTGTAAAAAGAACGCATCAATTGGAATTGCAAAATGCTGAATTAGTTAGCTTATTGAGCAAATCAGTCGAGCAAACAAATCGCTAATGCTGAGTCAACTACGCCAATTTTTTTAAATCAAAATTTGGCGTAGTAATGCTGCACTTAACATACTAATGACCACAGTCGAAAGTAGCGGTAGCCGAGATGCTGCCAACAAAGTAATTACGATTGCAATTAAGTCTGCTGGGTTATCTTTGACAAAATAAGGTGCAATGACTGAAATCAGGACACAGCCTGGTACAACTTCTAAAATCCTTTTATGTTTGGCCGACAAGGTTTTATTTTTTAATAAAACATAGCCCAATAAACGGGTCAAATACGTGGTAAGGGCGATGAATAGAATCGCAATCAAAGTGCTGGCATGGATCATTCGTTTTCTCCTATTAAGAAAAATGCAGATGCGATGCCACTGATTGCACCTAAAGGGACATGCCAACCTGCGGGTAAATATAAATAGGCAATCGCGGCAACGACCAAACTGACTAACCAAGGTCGTGCTGCAGTAAAACCAGTCCACATTCCGCGCAATAAAACTAAAATAATGGCTGGGAATGCCATATCAAAACCATAAGGGTGAATATCGCCCAAAACTGGACCAAGAACAGCCCCTAGGGTGGTGACTGATACCCACATGACATATAACGCTAAGCAAACTCCTGCGTAGTAGGGCATATTAAATGCATGCCTTAGTCCAACTTGATGAATCCTTTTTTGTGCGTTGGATAATCCTAAGGCCCAACTTTCATCGCAAAGGAAAAAGAGTGCAGGGTAGACTTGATGGTCAGGTAAATGTCTTAAATAGGGGACGAGGCTTGCTCCCATAAGGAGATGTCGACTATTGATTAAAAAGGTGATGAACATCAGTAGTAGGAATTGCGGAGGGTTGGTCCACATTTCTAAGATGGCAAATTCTGACCCACCTGCAAAATTTAATCCTGTAAGCAGGGATACTTCTACAATGGAAAACCCTTTTTGTGCCGCTTGAGTACCCAGTACCAACGCCAAAGGAACAAAACCAAGCAACATGGGCAATGTTGTTTTAATGCCACGCAAAAACTCATCTTGGTTTTGACTGTTTAAAATCAACGAATGCGATGAGCTGCTTTTAAAAGTGGACATGGGGGAACCTCACAAAGTAGAAGGTTATTTTAAAAACTTTATGATGATATTTGACGCTAAAATAAGCGGTATTTGGGGTAAGTTGAGCATAAAATTGCTCTAAATTTAAAATATAAAGTATTTAATGCTAAAAGGGTGGATATGGATAAAATTGACCGGCGCATCTTGCAGACGCTACAGCAAGATGGAAAATTGGCGAATAATGAATTGGCGCAGCGAGTTGGTTTATCGGCTTCACCATGCTTGCGTCGCGTGAAGCAGCTAGAAGATGCTGGGATTATTGAAAAGTATGTGGCTTTGGTGAATCCACAGAAGGTAAATTTAGGCTTAACTGTATTTGCACGAATTTGGTTAAAAGGGCAAGATGCAAAAACGGTCAATCACTTTATTGATTCAGTCCGAGAAATTCCTGAAATCGTGGAATGCCAATTAATGGCAGGGGATTGTGACTTCTTTTTAAGAATTGTGGTGTCTGATTTAGATGCTTATCGAAAATTCCAAATTCAGCATTTAAATAAAATTACAGGTATTCAGAACGTAAAAACTGAAATTCCACTTCAGAGTATTAAACAGACAACTGAACTGCCTCTATAACTACAAGTGCATAGAAAGAAATCAATTTGTTGATAACAATCGTTGACTTAGTGTGTGATTGAATGATGCGAAATTTGTGCAGGGAATGGTATTAAATGTAAAAAATCTCAGTGCATGGTGTGAACTATCGTGCTAAACTAGGAGAAATCGGGTGTGCTCCCGATTTTTTTATGCGGATTACTTCCGCGCTGACAAGAATTTAGGTTTACAACATGCCCATTTCAGAGACATGGTTATTACCTGATGGTGTAGCTGATGTATTACCAGAGCAAGCGCAAGTAATTGAAAACTTGCGCCGTGACGCCTTGGATTTCCTCGCATCTCGAGGTTATCAGTTGGTGTACACGCCGTTTATTGAATACATAGAATCCCTTTCTTCTTTATCCGAATCAAATCACGATTTAGACCTTGCAACTTTTAAAGTAATCGACCAATTATCTGGACGTTTGCTTGGGGTGCGTGCGGATATGACGCCACAAGTGGCGCGTATAGATGCACATGTTCATCCTGTGGAAGGTGTGGCTCGTTATTGTTATGCAGGTACTGTTCTACATACCAAGCCGCAAGGCTTTAATACCACACGTGCGCCATTACAACTGGGTGCAGAATTGTTTGGTTCTGACAGTATTGATGCTGATGTTGAAATGGTCGATGTAATGCTAGGTCTGATTGAAAAAGCAGGCTTGGTAGACGGTGTCCATCTGGATTTAGGGCATGTAGGTTTATTCCGTAGCTTGGTTAAGCGTGCGGGTTTAAATAAAAATACTGAACGTGAACTTTCAGACCTTTATCAACGTAAAGCATTACCTGAGCTGGCAGAATTCACGCAAGATTTGAACTGCGGTGCTGACTTTTATGCATTAGGTCGTTATTCAAGTGATCTTGATGCATTGCAAACTCATCTGAGTGCAGAAATTTTAGCAGACACAGCATTCAAACATGCTTTGGATGAGTTAAAAACTACGCAGTCTGCAATTCAGGCACGTTGGCCAAATCTCCTGATTGGCGTTGATGTTGTAGAGTTACGCTCATATCACTACCACACAGGTTTAATGTATGCCGTGTATGCACCAAACCGAGCTGCTTCTTTGGCGCAAGGTGGTCGTTATGACGGTATTGGTGAACATTTTGGTCGTGCGCGTCCTGCAACAGGTTTTAGTTGTGACTTATATGCACTCAGTGCAGGGCAGTTTAATGCAATCTCTGTGGTTGTTGCGCCTAAAGGTATGAATGCTGACTTACAACAAGCGATTGCTGCCGTTCGAGCACAAGGCTTAAGTGTAATTCAGTTATTGGGTAATGATGATTTAAACTCTATTCCAAATGCAACACATCAACTGGTTGATGTTGCTGGTGAGTGGCAAGTTAAACCAATTTAACCACTGCGAGTAGTGTTCATGTCACTACTTGGAGTTTTAATTTTAACAGCATGATGTAATGAGGCTATTATGGGCAAAAATGTTGTGGTACTTGGTACCCAATGGGGCGACGAAGGTAAAGGTAAAATCGTCGACCTGCTCACAGATCAAGCGGCTGCGGTAGTTCGTTATCAAGGCGGACATAACGCAGGTCATACTCTCGTGGTTGGTGGTAAGAAAACTGTATTACACCTCATTCCATCTGGTATTTTACGTGAAAACGTATTGTGCTTAATTGGTAACGGTGTTGTGCTTTCACCAGAAGCGTTAATCAAAGAGATGACTATTCTTGAAGAGCAAGGCGTACCAGTTAAAGAGCGTTTACGTATTTCTCCAAACTGTCCATTGATTCTTCCGAACCACATTGCACTTGACCAAGCACGTGAGAAAAAGCGTGGCAATGCAAAAATCGGTACAACGGGTCGCGGTATTGGTCCAGCGTATGAAGATAAAGTTGCGCGCCGTGCAGTACGTGTCGCAGACTTGGTACGTGGCGGTGAAGCATTAAAAGCACAATTGGCTGAAGTATTGGATTACCATAACTTCCAGTTAACTCAATACTACGGTGTTGAAGCAGTTAAGTTGGAAGATGTGATTGCACTTTGTGATCAATGGCGTGAAGTTGTTGCTCCGTTAGTGGTTGATGTAACTACAGAATTGCATAACTACCGTAAAAACGGCGACAACATTATGTTTGAAGGTGCTCAAGGCTCATTACTTGACGTTGATCATGGTACATATCCATTTGTGACTTCTTCAAACACGACCGCGGGTGGCGTAAGCTCTGGTTCAGGTTTGGGTCCATTACATTTAGACTATGTTTTGGGTATCACTAAAGCTTATACAACACGTGTAGGTGCAGGTCCATTCCCAACTGAATTGCATTACGATGCAGCGACAGATACAGGTGATGCAATTGGTCGTCACTTAGGAACTGTAGGTCATGAGTTTGGTGCTTCTACAGGTCGTCAACGTCGTTGTGGTTGGTTTGACGCAGAAATTCTTCGTCGTTCTGTAGACGTAAACTCACTTTCAGGTATTTGCTTAACTAAACTTGATGTATTAGACGGTTTAGAAGAAGTGAAAATCTGTGTGGGTTATGAAAATACAGATTCAGGTTGTGTAGGTTCTTCTGATGCGCTTGCGTATGAAAACTTAAAACCAATCTACGAAACAATGCCTGGTTGGACAGAATCAACAGTTGGTGCAACCAGCGTTGAACAGCTTCCACAAAATGCAATTAACTACATCAAGCGTATTGAGCAGTTAATTGAATGCCCAATTGATATTATTTCAACGGGTCCAGATCGTGCAGAAACTATCGTATTGCGTCATCCATTTGATGCTTAATCGATACTAGTTCATGCTAAAAAGCCTCGCAGATGCGGGGCTTTTTCTTGTGCGTTTAAATTGAAAAATTTTACGGTTTTGAAATCCAGACTAAAGTTGCATTTGCTTGTACACTTTTTCAAAATAGCCTTGATACAATAACTTAACAGTAAATCTGGATTTAGGCAGGATGCACAAAAATATTTCAAATACCATTTTATATTCTTTAATTTTTGCTATGGGCGGTGCGCCCACGATTGCCATGATGATTATTGAAGGGCAAACCACTGATCCTAATGTAATTTATAATGCTTTAATTGGATTGTCTGTGATTATTGCTTGTGTTTTGGTGCCTATTGTTCTGATTCAAAATGCCTATTTATGGTTTAAACGTAATGATGAGAAATTAGCAGAAAAAATCAAACCTGTAGGGCAGGTTTATCTCGTATTGAATGTGGTGTGTTTAATTTATTGGTTAAGTTACCAGTTTATGTATTAAGTCAATTACATAAATACTATGTTTATGAAGTTGTTATTCATTCAAAGCTCCACATTGATTGCTTATAATGCGCATATATTAAAGTGATCCAAGAGTGGTGGAGATTAAAATAATGAAGAACAAACTGATGTTGAGTTTGTGTGTAGCAGGAGCTGTTACACTTTCTGGTTGTACAACAGTTGCTGATATGGCGGGTGCAGATACAGCATCTTTAAATGTTGCAGCAACCCAAGGTTTTAACAAAACTGTTCAGGAAGCTCGTGGGAACAATACGCTAGATACCTCCTCTTCGACGTATAAACGAATTTATTCAGTATTTACGCGCTTGAAACCTTATGCTGATCAAATGAACCAAACAGGGACTAAATTTGATTGGCAATTAGCAGTATTAAAATCTGATCAAGTCAACGCTTATGTAGCACCAGGTGGTAAGGTTGTGTTCTATACTGGTATTGTAAACAAACTCAACCTGACTGATGCTGAAATTGCTGCAGTGATGGGTCACGAGATGATTCATGCTTTAGAAGAACATGCAAAAAACAAAATTGGTGCTCAAGCATTAACAGATCTAGCACTAGGTATTGGCTTGAGTTATGCAGGTGATAGTGTAGGCCAATTGGGTGCTGCGGCTGCACAGTTGGGGACACAAGTTGGCGTGGGCTTGCCTTACTCACGTAGCCTAGAAAGCCGTGCTGACCAAGGCGGATTGATGCTCATGGCAAAAGCAGGCTATAACCCTCAAGCTGCAATTACGCTTTGGGAAAAAATGAACAAGCTGGATGGTGCAGGTGGCTCATCGTTCTTGTCAACTCACCCATCGAACAGTCAACGTATTGATGCAATGCGTAAAAATTTACCAGCAGCGCAAGCGGTATATAACAAGCGCTAATTGTTTGATTGGAATGAAAAAAGGATGCTATGGCATCCTTTTTGATTTTAGAGTATCCGTATTTTAAAGAGAGGGTATGTCTACGGCAGTTGAAGCGCTGCTTCAACTGAGCGAATGACAGTGAAATCCCTATGGTGCAGGATTGGGTTGCTGACGGTGAATTGCTTCAATGCCTTGAATTACTTCAGGAGATAAATCAAGTTCAAAGGCAGCGATATTTTCTTTAAGTTGATCTAGGTTGGTCGCACCAATAATGGTACTGGTCACAAAAAACTGTTGTTTAACAAAAGCGAGTGCCATTTGTGTCAAACTTAGACCATGTTGCTCTGCGAGAAGTGCATATTGTTCCGTTGCCCATTCGCTTTCTGGATTGCTATAACGGTTAAAACGTGAAAATAAGGTAATACGTGCATTTGCTGGGCGGGCACCATGACGGAATTTACCCGTTAGGTAACCAAAGGCAAGTGGGGAATATGCCAGTAGTCCTACACCTTCGTATTTTGCAATTTCAGCCATTCCAACTTCATAACTACGATTCAGTAAATTATATGGGTTTTGCACACTCACGATTTTGTCGAGGCCTAGTTGCTCTGCCAAATGGATAAACTTCATAGTTCCCCATGGAGTTTCATTAGAGAGTCCAATGTGGCGAATACGCCCTTTCTCAACTTCCTCGGCAAGTGCTGTTAAAGTCTCAGCGAGAGCTGTCACAGGCTTTTCGTCTAAGGCTTCTGCATTACCATAGCCCAGTTTGCCAAAGAAATTGGTGTTACGCTGCGGCCAGTGCAGTTGATAAAGATCAATATAGTCTGTTTGTAAACGTTTGAGTGAGTCGTCTAGGGCAGAAGCAATTTCATTCGCAGTAAAACGAGTTTGTCCGTTACGAATATGGCTTCCTCCTTGTGAGGGGCCAGCAATTTTAGAGGCAATAAATAATTGATCACGACCACCATGTTGCGCAAGCCAATTCCCAATAATGGTTTCCGTACGACCTTGCGTTTCAGGTTTTGGTGGGACAGGATACATTTCTGCGGTATCCCAGAAGTTGAGCCCATGCTCTAAAGCATAATTCAGTTGTAGAAAAGCTTCTTGCTGTGTGTTTTGTTCACCAAAAGTCATGGTACCCAAACAAATTTCTGGAACAAGAATGCCACTATCGCCTAATGGTTTGAATTGCATAAAGACTATCCTGAATAAGAGATGAACAATTTTTTCAGACTATCGTAAACAGGTAAGTTTGTTAATGAATACTTGTAGGTTGTTTTGTGAAAAAATTGAATTAGTTAGCATAAAAAAAGCAAATCATTCGATTTGCTTTTCTAAGATAATTAGAAGAATTACTCTTCATCATCTTCATAGTCATCATCAGTGTTGGGCTGTTCTAAAGACACATCAAAAATAAGAATTGCTTTACCGTCAGTTTGAATCATGCCTTGATCTTCGAGGGTTTTGAGGACACGCCCCACCATTTCGCGTGAACAACCTACAATACGACCAATTTCTTGACGTGTAATACGGATTTGGCGACCATTTGGTAAAATCATGGCTTCAGGCTGTCCTGAAAGATCAATCAAGCAGCGCGCAATACGACCAGAAACATCAATGAATGCAAGGTCTGTTACTTTACGTGTGGTGTTTTTTAAGCGACGAACCAATTGAGCAAATACTGCATAGCTCAAGTCAGGGTATTGTTTACTTAACTCATGGAAGTTTTCATAGGTAATTTCAGCAATTTCACAAACATCACGTGTACGCACTTCTGCAGTACGTTGTGGATTTGATTCGAAGAGCCCCATTTCCCCAAAGAAATCCCCAGGGTTTAAATATGCAACTACAATTTCACGCTCATCATCTTCACGTAAAATAATAGATACTGACCCTTTTAAAATCAAATAAAGTGATTTTGACTCCGTCCCTGCATCAACAATAGTTGTACGTTTAGGGTAGCGGTTAATATATGCTCGTTTTAATAATGCTTTGACTGATTCAGGTAATTGACCTGGCGATAGCGCATCAGTGCTCAGCTGTGAAAAGTTTGAAGTCATGCTTTTGGTTTCCGAAAATGGATAAATAATAGATCGCACAAGACCTAAAATGAACTTGTCACACTGAAGAGGTGAAATTCCTTATCAACTCAAATTATGTTAGTGTACAGGTACACGGTAAATTTATAGCTTTTTTTAGGTAGTTGCAATGCAAACAAGTGTACATTGGCTAGAGAATGTTGCTTTTGAAGCGAAATCAGAAAGTGGCCATAGTGTGGTGATGGATGGATCCCCAGAGTATGGTGGTGAAAACCGTGGACCACGTCCCATGGAACTTATATTAATGGGACTTGGTGGGTGTGCTTCTTTCGATATTGTGACCATTTTGAAAAAATCTCGTCAAGATGTGACAAATGTTGTATGTCAGCTTAAGGCAGAACGTGCCGATAGTATTCCTGCTGTATTTACCAAAATCCATTTACACTTCGTGGTGACAGGTACTGCGGTGAAGGAAAAACAGGTTGCGAAGGCTGTCGAACTCTCTGCAGAAAAGTACTGTTCAGCAAGTAAAATGTTGTCTGATGGTGGTGTAGAAATTACCCATGATTTTGAAATTATAGAAGCTGTATAAGCCTGAGAAAGCTGGTGATTCATCAGCTTTTTTTTTGACTTTAAATATACTGCTTGCATTCGAATATGCAACAAAACACTTTTAGAATTTGGTTTTAATTGGGTCAATTTTTTAGATAGAGAAAAATTACATCAATACTCTTGAAAATAAAAATAATCAGACCAATATTATAACTAACCTCTATAATATTTTTCAATTTAAGATATTGAAAAATATATAAAAATTTATTTGAAATCTAAAAATAAGTTCCCATATATCTTACAAGTTAAAAATTTGTTGTGAGGAATAACAAGAATGCGTTTTGAAAAATTTACAAACCGCCTACAGCAAGCCCTTTCTGATGCTCAATCTTTGGCAATGGGGAAAGATCATACCTCCATTGACGGCATTCATGTGCTATCGACTTTATTAGAAGAAGCTTCGAATGCCAGTATTTTGCAACAGGCGGGGGCAAATCTGCGTGAATTGCAAACCAAGTTGCAACAAGCATTGAAAGATGCACCTACGCTCGCTAACCCGACCGGTGAAATTAACCTTAGCCCAGAATCAGTTAAAGCGCTGAATTTGGCAGATAGTTACGCCCAAAAAGCTGGAGATGAGTTTCTATCTACTGATTGGGTGTTAATAGGTTTAGCGGAAGTTGGCGCAACCAAGTCTTTATTAAATAGCGTAGGTGTAACTAGTGATAGCCTACGTAAAGTGGTTAATAAAATTCGAGGGGATGAAAAGGTCATGAGTAATAATCATGAAGATCAACGTGACTCATTGAATAAATACACGATAGACCTGACTGAACGAGCCTTAGCAGGCAAACTTGATCCTGTTATTGGGCGTGATGATGAAATTCGTCGTACGATTCAGGTGTTGTCTCGTCGTACCAAAAACAACCCTGTACTGATTGGTGAACCAGGGGTAGGTAAAACGGCGATTGTTGAAGGTTTGGCACAGCGTATAGTGAATGGTGAAGTACCTGAAAGTTTGAAAGGTAAACGTGTTCTCTCTTTAGACTTAGGCTCATTACTCGCAGGCGCGAAATATCGTGGTGAATTTGAGGAGCGCTTAAAAGCTGTTCTTAAAGATTTAGCCAAACATGAAGGTGACATTATCCTGTTTATTGATGAACTGCACACCCTTGTAGGTGCAGGGAAAGGTGATGGGGCAATGGATGCAGGGAATATGTTGAAACCTGCTTTGGCACGTGGTGAATTACGTTGTGTTGGTGCGACTACACTAGATGAATATCGTCAATACATTGAAAAAGATGCTGCACTAGAACGTCGTTTCCAAAAAGTTTTGGTAGATGAACCAAGTGTGGAAGATACCATTGCAATTTTACGTGGTCTAAAAGAGAAATATGCAACGCATCACGGTGTGCAGATTTTGGACTCTGCCATTATTGCTGCTGCAAAAATGTCGCATCGTTATATCACAGACCGTCAATTGCCAGATAAAGCGATTGATTTGATTGATGAAGCTGCATCACGTATCAAAATGGAACTGGACTCTAAGCCTGAAGCGCTGGATAAACTTGACCGTCGTCTCATTCAGTTAAAAATGCAGCTTGAAGCCGTGAAGAAAGATGAAGATGCAGGTGCGAAAGGCGAGATTAAGCATCTTGAAGAACAAATTGCAACGGTAGAGAAAGAATATAACGACCTTGAAGAAATCTGGCGTGCCGACAAAGCTTTAGTTGAAGGCAACAAAGATATTCAAATCAAGTTGGATCAGGCGCGTATTGCTTTAGAAAAGGCGCAGCGTGAAGGTGATTTGGCTGAAGCAGGTCGTCTGCAATACGGCGTGATTCCTGAGCTACAGAAGCAATTAGAGCGTATTGAGGTTGCTGAAGAAAACGAAGCACCCAAACTATTACGTAACAAAGTTACGGACAATGAAATTGCTGAAGTAGTAAGTGCTGCAACAGGTATTCCAGTCGCTAAAATGTTACAAGGTGAACGTGAAAAGCTGTTACAAATGGAAGAGTTCTTACATAACCGCGTAGTTGGACAAAATGAAGCTGTTGTAGCAGTATCGAATGCAGTTCGCCGTTCGAGAGCAGGTTTGTCTGATCCAAATCGTCCAAGTGGTTCGTTCTTGTTCCTTGGGCCAACAGGTGTGGGTAAAACTGAACTTACCAAGGCATTGGCAAACTTCTTGTTTGACAGTGATGATGCGATGATTCGTATCGATATGAGTGAGTTCATGGAAAAACACTCGGTGAGTCGTTTGGTTGGTGCGCCTCCGGGTTATGTTGGCTACGAAGAAGGTGGTGTATTGACTGAAGCTGTACGCCGTAAACCGTATAGTGTCGTGCTGTTTGATGAAGTTGAGAAAGCGCATCCTGATGTATTTAATATCTTGCTACAGGTGTTGGATGATGGTCGTCTCACGGATTCGCAAGGTCGTGTGGTTGACTTTAAGAATACAGTGATTGTGATGACTTCTAACCTTGGTTCACAAGATGTACGTGAATTGGGTGAGGGGGCTACGGATGATGAAGTGCGTGCAGTAGTGATGAGTGCAGTTTCTCAACACTTCCGTCCAGAGTTCATTAACCGTATTGATGAAGTCGTGATTTTCCATTCGTTGAAAAAAGCACAGATTCGAGGCATTGCGGATATTCAATTAGATCGTTTACGTAGCCGTTTAGCTGAACGTGACTTGAGTTTATCTGTTGAAGATACTGCCTTCGACTTATTGATTGATGCAGGTTTTGATCCAATTTATGGTGCACGCCCATTGAAACGTGCCATTCAGCAACAAATTGAAAATCCACTGGCTCAGAAAATTCTGGCTGGAGAGTTTCAAGCTGGAGATACCATCTTGGTCAAATCAGATCATCAACATTTGTTGTTTGATAAATTGAAATTAAGTTAACTTTAAGTCTAAAAAAACCAGCTTCGGCTGGTTTTTTTACATTACAAGACTTGTATTAATTTGATATTTTGGGTCATAAACTGACAATTAAACGCACAAAAGTGTGATAATAATCACCTATAAGTCCTTTATATGTAAAATAATTATCTTTATATGGTGTTTTTGATTATACTGCGCAAACATAAGAAACACACAATATGAGATATATTCATGTCGAAAATAAAATGGGGTGTTGGTGGCGTCGTTGCAGTTGCTACATTAGCGGTAGGTGGAAATTTATATGCAGATAAAAGCTTGCAAACTTATTATCAGCAAGAAGCGAAACAACCAAGTAAAAATCTAAGCTTGAACTATCAAAACTTCCAGATGGGGGCTTTGCAAGGCAGTGCCGACTGGACAGCTGAGTTGATTCTTGATCCATGTAAGCCAAAAGAAGTGATTAAACTTACAGGGCGCGATCAGATTAAACGTAGTTGGAATGGTTACCAAATTCAATCAGATGTTAAAGTTGTACAAGCAGATAGTGCCTTGAAATCTTTAGTGAATCAACCATTAAAGTTTAACACACATGTGAATTGGTTAGGGACAATGAAATCTACCTTGACCACCCCCGTGATTGTGCGAAATGAAGCCAAAATACAGACGCGTTTAGATCCAGTCACTTTGGAATATCGTGCGAAGCCTGTGAATGATCAATTGCAAATGCAGGACTTGAAATTAGACATTCCTAATTTGACTGTGATGGATGCAGAAACTCATTTTCAAATGACTGGTTTGAAAATTGAAACCAATCAAGGGTTGAATGGTAATTATCTGGAAGCAGGAAAAACGACGGTTCAAATGGATTTGCTGAAAATGGCAGATCGAGGTTTGAATAACCCAATAAGTGCTGAATTAAAAAATTATCGAGTTGAAGCAGAAAGTGATCTTACAGATCGCGTTTTAAATACAAAAATGGCGGTTCAAGTTGGTGAAATGAAAATGACATTTTCACCTGTCATGCAAAATGTGAAGTTTAACTTTAACGTACAGGACGTAAACCGTGCCAAACTCCAAGCGTTGTTCGACATTATTGAAAAGAGTGAGAATAGCTGTTTAGCCCAAGAGAAATTATTACAAGATTTGGAACCTGCTTTACTTGCAGTCATTAATGAAGGTTTTAAGTTCGATTCTAGTGATAATCAAATCAAGATTGGGACAGGTGAAGCTAAAGCCAGTCTAACAGGTCGTTTTATGCCAAGCCATCAAAAGACCTTAAAAGGCATGGTCGCTATGGTACCGAGTCTAGTTGAATATAAGGCCGATGTGCAATTTGATAAGAACATGGTCGCTTCAATCATGAATAGCATTCCGGGTAAGGCAGGTCTGTCAATGTCGGATCAAGATATTGAAACGATGCTCAGCAGTATGCAGCAATCAGGACAGCTAAAACGTGATGGTGATGTGATGAAAATGTCGATGGAATATAAATATGGCGAGAAGAAATTTTTAACAGAATGATTTTATAAAATATTTTAAAACTAAAGCTCTATCTTACTTTCGTGTGTATTAGGTGAGATAGAGTTTAATTGAGTTAGACTTAGAGATATTAATCAACATCAAGTTTTCTAGAGCAAGTAAATTCTTGAATTAAAGACCTGTAGGTTTATTGATAATATCTCAATGAGAAGATCAGCCTTCCCACTATGCTAGATGGGGAGGTTGAATAGATTTAGAACTTCATTACAAAAAACAGGGCTATTGGTACAGTGATCAATGCCAACATTGTACTCAACATCACGGATGTGGCTGCTTTTTCAGGATGAAGTCCTAACGTATTAGAAATAACAACAACATTACCAGCCATAGGTGTAGCAACCATTAGAGCCACAATTTGGAGTATTTGTTTATCTATAGGAATGATAAACATGAAAATCAAAATGCCAAAAACTGGATAAATAAGATGTTTCCAAGTCAAAGCCAATCCTGAGAAAAGCCAATCAATCTCAATTTTTGAAAATTTTGCAATTGTAATCCCAATGGTCATCATTCCCAAAACGCTATATGCACCTTTAAAATTCGCCAAGAAGGAAAGGAAGACTTCATCAAATTGAATATCGAGATATTTAAAAATCATTCCTAAAAATGCAGCATAAAGAATAGGCATTTTTATGACTTTTAAAATACTTTCTTTAATGTTCAGTGAGCCTTTAGCAGTAATCAAATAACCCACAGTAAATTCATATAGGTTAATACCAATGATAATAAAAATAGCCATGGCTATTTGTGTTTTATCAAAAATTGCAAGAATCAATGGCAATGCGAAATACCCTGTGTTACCTGTACCTGCTGCGAAGCCAAAGAGATTTACTCGGCTGTCTTTCCAAAAGCATCTTGCAAAGAGTAGCCCCGCTACAGCCATGAGCGATGCCACTAAAAATGCGCCTAAAGAAAATTTGAGGTAGGTCCAATTTGCTGGTGATTCGATAATTGAATAAAAAATTACGAATGGGGAAATAATATAAACAAGCAAGGTTGAAATATCTTTAGAATCTAATTTAAATTTCTTACCCACACCCCAGCCAATAATTGAGATTGTGATTAACAAGAAAACTCTGATTACAACTTCAAAAATCATTGAATAACCAACTATTGAATGTCCAAAACGGTTGCTGATGAGAATGTGTATGTGCCATAACATCCCTGTAACCAGCGGTTACCTTTAACTTCACTACGTCTATGTAAACAACGGAGGTTATTAAAAATGATGAGATCTCCAGCATTCCATGATTTCTGAATTTGGTTCTCAGAAACTATTGATTTCAGTTCATACAATGCTGATTCACTGTCTTCATCTGTTGCATTAAGGTCGTGTAATGCTGCTTTAATTTCGTAGTTCCCATCGACCAAGTCAAAAATTGAACTCTTTATTCGCTTATTCTGTACTTTAAATGTTTCTGGTGCTGTATGGACGAATCTTGACTCAGCCAACACACTTCTAGATTTATGACTTAATTTTTTAATTACATCCGAAATCTTTACCAAATTAGTAGCAGTTCGTTGTTCATCTACAAGGCACATTAATGACAGAGTATGTGGTCTAATATTTCGAGACAAATAAGCTCCCTCGGTATGAAAGTCAAACTCTGCAATACTTACAGGAGAAATGTGGATATTATTTTTTAAGTCCTTAGGTGTGATTTCATGTACGAATGCTCCTTTTTTTTCTTCTTTGTAAGCAAAAGGATTTAAACCACACGCTTTTGTAACCCCTAGTAGCACGAGTTCTGAGATATACCCTTTAATAGGGTCTTGCAGCACTGGATGGAGGTTGGCATAGCTGATCATCAATAGGTAAATTGCAAAACTCAAGTAATCCACCTCCTACTTTTAATTCATTAAGATGAATATCTCTCAAATTTAGATATTTTTGTGCTAATTTCGCACAATGTTCAATGAGTTCTGTCGAAAGGCATTCATTAATTTGGGGCAATAATTTTAATTCATTTTTCCAAGCATTAGCCAAATTCTTATCAATCTTAATTTGCATGTTTTACCTATTTCGGAATTCAATTCTTATAAAGTCTTTGGATGTGTACTATTTAAATAACCGAGAAAAATGTTGATATTTATTCTTTGGATTCTCCCTTGAATGTGAAAATATAATGAGAATGTGTTCTTAATTATCCTTCCTGTTCGTAATTAAATAATGTATTCATGCGTATTTTCAATTACATAGAGTTTTAAATATTCTCAATGAAATAATAAGAATAAAATCGGATTATTTACCAATCAGTAAAATATTATTTGTAACTGAAATAATTAATACAATTGAAGGTCTATATTTAAGATTTATTAATCAATTAAGTCATTGGCAAATTATTTAAAATACTAGGATTAGTTATGCATTTTTTGCATAGGTTTCTACTTTTTTTCATTATTAATTTTCTTTTAATTTGTTTAAATTCCATCCATTGTTTCTGAATCAAATAGGATTTGATTTTGATGAAATTAGATTAAAGCTATATTTTTCAATATCTTGCTTTGTCGTTTTTAAGGTTGTAAAAGGACATTTGATATGAATCAGAAAAAACTGCTGAAGTTTATTCTTATTGCCATGGTTTTAGGCATCGTTATTGGTTGCATCTTCCACTATTATTTAACACCTGTTCAAGCCGAAAATATTGCGTCATATTTCAAAATTTTAACCGATGTATTTTTAAGATTAATTAAAATGATCATCGCGCCATTGGTGTTTGCAACGATTGTTTCAGGCATTATCTCAATGGGTAAATCCTCAGCTTTAGGTAAAATCACCTTAAAGGCAATGAGTTGGTTTATTGGTGCATCATTCATCTCTCTTTTATTGGGTTTAGGACTCGCTAATTTTTTCCAAACAGGCGTTGGAATGAATTTACCTATTCCGACTGCTCCAGTCGATGTAGGGGTTAGCGCAACAAACCTCAGTTTGCAAACCTTCATTACTCATATATTTCCAAAAAGCTTTGCTGAAGCGATGGCGAATAATGAGATTCTTCAGATTCTTATCTTCTCTATATTTTTCGGTTCAGCGTTGGCTTACGTTAATCATCTGCAAAAAGATGGCTCTATCATCGGTAAGATCATTGATGAATTAAGCTTGGTAATGTTTAAGATTACTGATTACGTAATGACATTTGCCCCAATTGCTGTTTTTGCTGCTGTTGCAGGAGCAATTACTGTAAAAGGTCCAAAGATTATTCTTGATTATGGCTCGTTCATGGCTGAGTTTTATGCCAGCTTATTTATTCTTTGGGCAGTTATCATCACGGCTGGATTTATCTTTTTGAAAAAGGATGTGTTCAGATTGTTAAAAACAATCCGTGAACCAGTTGTTTTGGGTTTTGCTACAGCGAGTAGTGAGTCTGCATATCCAAAATTGATGGAATCTTTAGAGAAGTTTGGAGTTCCTAAGCGAATCACTAGTTTCGTTTTACCATTAGGTTATTCTTTCAACCTTGATGGTTCGATGATCTATATGACATTTGCCGTATTATTTATTGCACATGCATATAACATCGATCTTAGTCTTTCTCAACAGTTGTTAATGCTTTTGACTCTAATGATTACCAGTAAGGGTATTGCGGGTGTTTCTCGTGCTTCACTGGTTGTTATTGCTGCTACATTGTCTATGTTTAAACTTCCAGAAGCAGGGTTATTACTTATCCTTGCAGTTGATCACTTCCTTGATATGGGTCGCACAGCAACCAATATTATCGGTAATAGTGTGGCAACGGCTGTTATTGCTAAGACAACGAAGTTGGATGAAGAAGAAGTTCCAAGCCCGATTGTTGTAGATGCACCACAAAGTGAAAAGCTTTAGTATTGGTTGCTCACTAAAAAAAAGACCGCTTTAGCGGTCTTTTTTTTAACTGAAAGATTAGACTGGGTGATGCTGAATTTTCCAAGCGCGATGGATTTTTTGATTGCGCTTGAAGTCCGGCCCAATGGTTTCTTGAGTGATTTCTTGTACATTAAACATCGCTTCAATTTCTTCATCTAACTCAAAACCACGGTAATTGTTAGAGAAGTAAAGCGTTCCTTCCGTGGTTAAACGGTTCATGGCACGTTTCAGTAGAGACACGTGGTCACGTTGTACATCAAAGGTGCCGTAGAACTTCTTCGAATTCGAGAAGGTTGGTGGATCGATGAAAATCAAGTCATATTGTTCATGACCTTCTTTGAGCCATTCAAAACAGTCGCTAGCAAAGAACTGATGCTGTTCATCTGCATGATCGACAGTTAAACCATTTAAGACGAAGTTTTCTTTCGACCAGTTCAGATATGTATTCGACAAATCCACACTGGTGGTACTTGCTGCACCGCCTAAGGCAGCATGTAAGCTTGCTGTCGAGGTGTAGCTATACAAGTTTAGGAAGTGCTTACCACGCGCTTCTTTGGCAATACGTAAACGAATTTGACGGTGATCGAGGAACAGGCCTGTATCGAGATAATCCGTCATATTCACCAAAATTTTCGCTTGACCTTCTTGCACGATAAAACGTTTAGATGCTGTACTTTGCTTGGTGTACTGATTTTTACCTTCTTGACGTGCACGGGTCTTAATGAAGATTGCATCACGGTTTAAACCCGTCACTGCACGAATCGCAGCTAAAGCCAAGTTAAAACGCTTTTTGGCTTTTTCAGGATCAATGCTTTTTGGTGGCGCGTATTCTTGCACATGCAGACGGTCGCCATACAAGTCAACAGCTACATTAAAATCAGGTAAGTCGGCATCATATAAACGTAAACAGAAAATGCCTTCTTTTACTGCCCATTTTTTCAAGGTCTGCATGTTTTTCTGTAAGCGATTGGTAAAGTCTTCTGCACCTTCAATTGGGTCAAATTGCAGAGGTTGCCAAGTTTCAAGGAATGGCTTCACTACGGTTGCAGGCTTGATCTTGCCTAAGCGGACGTAGATTGGCAATTTACCATTCATCAAACGCATGGTTTGCGGATCACTAAATGCCATCACGTCCGCTTGTTCAACGGCTGCTGCGATCACAGCGGCAGTTTGATTCGGGAAGTTTTTTTGTAATAACGCAGATAGACCCAAATACAATGCACGGTTCGATGCTTTATCGCCTAAACGCTCACCATAAGGAGGGTTGGTGACGATAAAGGCCGTTTTATTGCCGACTTCAAAATCTGGCCAGTCAGAAAGGGTGCGTTCTTCAATCTGAATTTGCTCGAGCAGACTCTCAAAACCCGCAGCAATAATATTTTGTTTAGTTGCCTTTACTGCTTCCCAGTCTGCATCAAAAGCATAAAACTTTGGTAAAGGTTGAGCCAGACCTTGTTGATGACGTTCAGCAGCTTCCGCTTTAATGGACATCCATAACTCATGGTTATGACCATTCCAACCATTAAAACCAAAACGACGCACTAAACCAGGGGCACGGTCAGTTAACAACATTAAAGATTCAATAATGAAAGTACCCGAACCACACATTGGATCCAAGATAATGTCTGGACGTAATTGTTGAAGTTTGGCTTTTTGCAAAATTGCAGCCGCCAAGTTTTCTTTGATTGGGGCATCCGTCATATAACGACGATAACCACGTTTATGTAAAGAATCGCCTGATAAGTCTAAGCAATAAGTATGTTCAGTTTTACCTGCAAGGACGTATAGAGTAATTTCAGGTTGCTTGGTATCAATGCTTGGTCGACGACCAACAGCTTCCATGAATGAGTCCACTACACCATCTTTAACACGTAAAGTCGCGAATTGGCTGTTCACCATAATTTCGCGTTCAACGTGCAAACGGATAGCAAAAGTACTTTGTGGTGCAAAAATAAGTGACCAGTCAAAGCTGATCGCACCTTCATACAGTTCTTCAGCAACATCACGTGCATCATGGCTGCGTTCAAGTTCATGGGTATGAATAGGGAGCAGAACACGTGAAGCCAAACGTGACCACATGCAAATACGATAGGCTTGTTCTAGCGTGCCTTTAAAAACTAAACGCCCTGGAAAGCGTTCAATTTGTTCGATGCCTAGACCTTGTAATTCTTCTTGGAGTAAGGTTTCTAGCCCATCTGCACATGTGACCCAATAGTTGCTTAAACGGGAAGAGCTATTCATAAATTAGATAGACCAAGATTTAAAAAAATACTTGGCAAAGTTTAACTGATTTTGGCTTTGAAAGCTTTTTAAATTGCATGTTTGCATAAGCAGATCATAAAAAAATGCACTTTTACCGACTTGGTTCTCAAAATTGGTATGTATTTTGCTAAGTTAAGTACATTAAATGGCGATGTGCATTTAAAATTTCACTTTATTTGCGCAATCTGCTGTGAAGTCATTATTCGTATTAAATTCAATAAAACTGGGGGATTGAAAAAGATGTCTAATCATGGATTCGTTGCTCATCCTGAGGCTTTTTCCGCTGCAACTTTAATTTATACGCGTTTGCGTCGTGTGTCGGGGCGTGTCATTGATGCGATGTACCTCGCTGAAAATAAGGATTATGCCCGTCATGTGGTCGATTTGGCTTTGGCAACAGGAGATACAGAGTTAGTTCGTCAGGCTGAACGCTTAAGAAGTTTCATGGATTTGGATACAGTGATTGAACCAGAGGTAGTGGCTGAAACCGTAGTTGAGCCGACACAGTATCGTGAGGATGAAGTGACCGAGGAAGAAATTTATCGTGCACAGGTGCATCATCACTATATTGGTGCATTACGCTAAATCTTGTTGCAGATTAGTTTACTTATCATCTTGTTTAAGCCAATCACCTTAAAACTCAAATTTATGGTGATTGGTAGAATCAGTGTTGAGTGGTAAATTTTGTTTAAATTATCTTATTGAAATAATGCATAGGAAAATAAGAAGTCATTTTAAATATCGTCAAATTTTCTGTTGAGTGCCGAAAACTTCATCTGCCAAATTGGGGGAATCTCTGTATAATACGTTAACTTAACGTATAAGGAATCTCTCATGCACTTGGCGGAATTGCATACTCCGAGTCAGATTCAACTCAATAAAGAAGGAAATTTAAAGCATTTCCTGACCATCGAAGGGCTATCGAAAGCCACACTCACGAAAATATTGGACACGGCGCAGTCCTTTTTTAATGACCAAAATCAGTTGATTACTAACAACCTGCTTGAAGGTCGTACGGTGATGAACCTGTTTTTTGAAAACTCAACTCGTACTCGTACAACATTTGAAGCGGCAGCGAAGCGTTTATCTGCAAATGTATTGAATATTGATATTGCGCGCTCAAGTACGTCCAAAGGTGAAACCTTACGCGACACGCTTTGGAATTTAGAAGCGATGGCGGCAGACATCTTTGTGGTGCGTCATTCATCTTCTGGTGCAGCACATTTCATTGCTCAGACAGTTTGTCCGCATGTCGCAATTATCAACGCGGGGGACGGACGTCATGCGCATCCAACCCAAGCCATGTTAGACATGTTAACCATTCGCCGTGAAACCAAAAAGCCATTTGAAAAACTAAGTGTGGCGATTATTGGTGATATTAAACATTCGCGTGTGGCGCGTTCAGATATTGCTGCTTTACAGACTTTAGGTTGTAAAGATATTCGTGTGATTGCTCCAAATACATTATTACCGTATGGCTTTGAAGAATATGGTGCAGGTGTTCGTCTATTTAATAAAATGGATGAAGGTGTGAAGGATTGTGATGTGATCATTACCCTGCGTATTCAAAATGAACGTATTGATTCACCCGCATTATCTTCGCAGTCTGAATTTTACAAAATGTTTGGTTTGAACAAAGAACGTTTAGCATTGGCGAAACCTGATTGTATCGTGATGCATCCTGGTCCAATGAACCGCGGTGTTGAAATTGATTCAAGTATTGCAGATGGTCCGCAATCGGTAATCTTAAATCAGGTCACCAACGGTATTGCGGTACGTATGGCTGTTTTAGCCTTATCAATGCAAGGCCAATTACAAGAACAAGGTCTATTAGAAGCGATTGCGGGATAAGAGAAAGTCATGAGTATTGTAAAAATTGAAAATGTCCGTGTCTTAGACCCAATTCAGCAAAGCGACTCGGTGCAAACAGTTTATTTAGAACAGGGTAAATTGGTTTCCGCTACAGATGAAGTTGAAGTTACCTTAGATGGTCAAGGCAAATGGTTAATGCCAACCATGGTCGATTTGTGTGCGCGTTTACGTGAACCAGGTCAGCAGCAGCATGGTACGCTCAAGTCTGAAGGTAAGGCTGCACGTGAGAATGGGATTCTGCATGTGTTTACGCCACCAGATTCAAAGCCAATTGTGCAAGATAATGGTGCTTTGATTCATGGTCTGGTTGAAAAAGCCATGTTAGATGGTGGTATTTACCTTCAGGTGATTGGTGCGCAAACCCAAGGTTTAAAAGGTCAACAACCTGCGAACATGGCAGCTTTGAAAAAAGGTGGTTGTACCGCAGTTTCAAATGCCAATGCACCTTTTGCGAATGATGATGTGGTCATTCGTACATTGGAATATGCAGCAGGTCTTGGTTTAACTGTTGTGTTCTATGCAGAAGAACCACAAATTGCAAAAGATGGCTGTGTGCACGAAGGTTTTATTGCCTCACGTCAAGGTTTGCCAATGATTCCAGCTTTGGCTGAAACGGTAGCGATTGCTAAGTATTTACTCATGATTGAAGCAACAGGTGTAAATGCACACTTTAGCTTGCTGTCATGTGGTGCTTCGGTGGAGTTAATCAAGATTGCCAAAGAAAAAGGCTTACCCGTAACCGCTGATGTGGCGATGCATCAACTACACTTAACAGATCGTTTGATTGACGGTTTTAATGCATTGGCACATGTGCGCCCGCCATTACGTTCTGATAAAGATCAAGAGCGTTTACGCCAAGGTGTAAAAGATGGTGTAATCGATGCAATTTGTACTCATCATGAACCATTGAGCAGCTCAGCAAAAATGGCACCATTTGCAGAAACTGAACCAGGTTTTACTGCATTTGATACTTATGTTTCGTTAGGTGTGCAATTGGTCAAAGAAGGTTTATTTACGCCTTTAGAATGGGTAGATAAAGTTACTCTAGCACCTGCCAAAGTTGCGAATATGCAAGAGCGTTGGGAACAAGAAGCGGGATGGGTATTGGTTGACCCAGAAATACAGTGGACTTTAACCAAAGAAAGTATTCTTTCACAAGGTAAAAATACCCCATTAATCAATCAGACTTTAACAGGAAAAGTACTGCAAACTTTTCATGCTTAATTTTTGACTGTTATAAAAGCCAGCAATCGCTGGCTTTTTTATGCCTAAAAATTTGAGATAGATCAAAGGGTGTATAAAATACAATAATTTACACTGTATAAAAATTGAACATATAAACTAACTTAATAAAACAACAAAAGAATAAGAGGGCAGGAAATGCTGACCAATATCATTGAATTACTACAGCAACAAGTTACGCCTATTGTTTTGCAATCTGAGACAGAGCATTTGCTGGAAAAGAGACATGCATTAGATAATTTTTATCCCATTTTACTCAGTTTATTAAAAGAAAAACCAGATTATATTACCGAGTTACAGAACCATCTTAATCCCAGATTGAGTGATCTTTTTAAGGCGCATCAATCGCTCAAAGAAAAATTTATTGAAGCAATTGGTGCGACAGCACCACCATCTGAAATTGAAGAAACATTGAATCATGCGATAGCACCGACATTGGGGGTTTTAGAGACACAGGCGGGTTCAAGTGACCAGCATGCCATAGAGCATTTTTTACTTAATCACAATACGGATATTGCAGTAGCTTTACCTTTGTGGGCTAAACCATTACTTGCCGCACTAGGTGTGAATACACTAGTTGGTCAAACTCTACATCAAAGCCCAAGTAATGCTTCTTATATTGGTACAAAGAGACAAAACCGTTGGTGGATACCTGTTTTATTTATTGTCGCATTGGGGTTGATCAGTGCGTTGCTTTTTAAAATGTGCAGCCGAGTTGAACAGCCTACGACTGTGGAAGACAGTTCAAATGTTGCCAGTCAACCAGCAAAATTTCAGCTAACCACTGGACAAGAAGGAATGTTGGTGACCTGTCAGATCTTCACATCAAACAAGTCGTATATTGATATTTTACAAGCAGAAGTGAAACAGATATTTGCACATCCCGTTGGATGTGGTGTTGATGACAACAATCAATTACACGAAAACTTTATCGATCAGGATGCAATACCTAGTGTCTTGAAAATTATCAAAGGAACGCCAAATGTATCAATTACTTGGTTGGGTGATCAATTGTCGATCCAAACCGAAAGTAATACAACTGCAACTGAGTTAGCCCAAAAAATTCGACCATTAGTGAAAAATATGCAAATAGTGATGCAGCAACCTATAGATGTAAACCAAGTGGTTGGCAGTAGTGTGAGCGATGCTGAAAAAGCATTGGCGAGTTTAAATCCAGAGCATATACGTGCCTTAGACGTGGCGACGGCACTGAATTTACAAATCATCAATTTTGAACCTTATTCAAGTGAAATTCCTGAAATTAATAAATCGATTTTAGATCAAGCGGCTGCATTAATTCGGCGTGCACCGCAAGTTAATCTGGTGATAGAAGGGCATACGGATAACGTAGGTACGGCACAAGACAATAAAGAGCTGTCAGTGAAACGTGCTCAAGCGGTTATGAATTATTTAATTAAACAAGGTGTTGATCCTGCAAAATTGCAAGCTGTGGGCATGGGTGCTGAAAAACCTATTGCAGACAATAGTACGCCAGAGGGACAGTTTAAGAATCGTAGAATTGAATTTACTGTGCTCAATACTGAAACAGGTAAAGCACGTCAAGTGAACGAGCAAGGTATAAACACTGAAGGTTATTAAGACTAGAATCTAATAGGGACAGAGCATATCTTATTCATGGTTATGCTCTTAACTTTGTATATGGTGCTGCTTAGAAAAAATATAGAAAAGTTTTGTAAATCCAATGCTTTGGTTAAGCGAATATTAAGAATATTGGTCTAAAATAAGGATTTATGCAGTATCAATAAAAATCAAGACGAGAGCATTGATGAGAAGATCTATACATCTAGAGAAGCATAATTTAGAAAAAACGGGTTGGTTACGTGCGGCAGTTTTGGGGGCGAATGATGGCATAATTTCAGTCACCAGTCTGGTAATTGGTATTGTGGCAAGTGGTGCAGGGCAACAAACCATTCTGATTACTTGCTTAGCAGGATTGATTTCGGGTGCCATCTCCATGGCTGCGGGGGAGTATATTTCGGTTAAGTCGCAAGCTGATATTGAAGAAGCTGATCTAGCATTAGAGAAACGTGAATTAGAAAATAATCCAGAACAAGAATTAAGAGAATTAACCCAAATTTATATTCATCGTGGTTTAGATGAAAAGTTAGCACATGAGGTGGCAATTCAGTTAACAGCCCATGATTCTTTGGGAGCACATGCCCGCGATGAAATTGGCATTGTTGAAATGACTGCAGCAAAACCAGTGCAAGCCGCTTTGTCTTCGGCTTTATCATTTTCGGTTGGGGCAGCCATTCCGTTGTTGGCTGTGCTTATCGCACCACAACATTATTTAGCCAGTGCGATTGTGATTGTTTCTATTTTTGCTTTAGTCGGTTTGGGTGCATTAGCAAGCTATACTGCAGGATCATCCATTTGGAAAGGGGCTTTAAGAGTGCTGTTTTGGGGATGCTTCGCCATGCTCATTACCAGTGCCATTGGGTCATTGTTTAATGTAAACGTCACATAACGAATAAAGTCTATAATATGAGTTTACTTTCCGACGAAATGCAATTCAAGCTTGAGTAAATTATTTGCCATTCGATAAAAATATGATAATTATAATGCAATGTATCTAATCATCTTGATACATCGATGTTTCAGGACCGAAACAAGCGCGAGACAGAAAAAAATTAAACAAGGAGTTTAAAATGTTTCAATTACTCAGAAAGTTACTTTGTTTCCACATTTATGAATATGAACAAATGCAGGAAATAGGTGAGCATCTGGAATGTAGAAAATGTGGTGAGAACAAAACCTCCTAGTCTTGGAATTGTTCTAACTAAATCCGAAGTGAGTTAATCATTTCGGATTTTGTACATTTGGCATTAGTCAAATTGATCTGTTTCTTTTTCATCAAATTTATTCTCTCATCCCTTAAAGCCATTACAATGTTTTCATCTTGTATTAATCAATTCACTATGTCTAAAGATTTTCAAAAACAAACGTATATTGTAGATGACCAACTTGCGGATACACTGACATGGTTGTGCCATCATCAAGACTGTTATGAACGTTTCGAATATGATGCAGTAGCCGAACAGTTAACGGTTTTCCACGCCAACGGTGCCGATATTATTCGAAAAGGGGATTATCTCACTGCGCAATACGGCATTTTGATTACTGCGCATAATTTTGCAGGTTAAGCTGCTGATCATTGATTCAGTGAATATAAAAATCTTAAATCAAATTCAAATAAAAAAGCCAATTCATAGAACTGGCTTTTTTATTGAGCTTAAGAACTAGAAGTTCTATTAGCCTGCCATAGCATCTACTGAAAGTTCAGAAACAGTTGGTTTTGCTTTTTCAGCAACTAAGCCTAATTTATTAAATAACTGCTTGTCGCGACCTTCACCAGCATTTGGTGTTGTCAGCAATTTTTCACCAGAGAACAGTGAGTTTGCACCTGCCATAAATGCCAATGCTTGGTCTGAATCAGACAAAGATTCACGACCTGCAGAAAGACGAATATAGCTTTTTGGCATAATGATACGTGCAACAGCAATGGTACGAATCCATTCAGTCACATCGAGCTTTTCTACATCTGCCAATGGCGTGCCTTCAATTGGAACAAGCATGTTAATTGGCACAGATTCTGGATGAATAGGTAGTGTTGCAAGTTCAAGTAATAGCCCAATACGATCAGCAGTGTCTTCACCCAAACCCACAATACCACCACTACACACTTTCATGCCTGCACCACGTACATATTCAAGCGTATTTAAACGATCATCGAAAGTACGGGTACTGATAATATTTGAATAATACTCACGCGAAGTATCAAGGTTGTGGTTATAGTAATCTAAACCTGCATCTTTTAAGCGTTCAGCCTGAGACTGGTTTAACATGCCTAAGGTCATGCAAGTTTCCAAACCTAAAGCTTTTACTTCACGAACCATTTCAAGCACATAAGGCATATCGCGTTCGTGCGGGTTACGCCATGCAGCACCCATACAGAAGCGAGAAGAACCTGACTCTAATGCTTCTTTGGCTTCGCTAATAACCTTTTCTACTGCAATACGCTTTTCTGCTTCTAGTTTTGAATCATAACGAGCAGATTGAGAGCAGTATTTGCAATCTTCAGGGCATTTGCCTGTTTTAATTGATAATAAAGTGCTGACTTGAATGGTATTGGCATCGAAATGCTCACGATGAACTTTCTGAGCTTGGAAAACCAAGTCTAAAAAAGGTTGTTCGTATAAAGCTTGAATTTCTTCACGCGTCCAATCATTACGTACAGTCATTCTAGGAAGTCCATCATCTGTATTCTTTATTGGCTTTTATCATACAGATTTCGTGCCAAAACCAAAGGCAAAAAAAACCAAAACTTATAGTATCTGACGATTAAAATATGGCGATGTAATGAATGATTAGATAGAAGATTTAGTCACAAAGTCGGCTATTTTTAGTGAGTATTCCATGCAAAGTTTTTGTTTGATCCAATAAATTTTGTGCCAAACACGTGACTATCCTTTTTATAAAACAATAACTTTGCAAAGAACTGTAAATATAACAGTTTTATGTTGACGGCAGATTCATGATTTTAAACTGATTGTGATTTAATCAATTGTTCCTGAATGGCCCAATCAATATGGACTTGCACAATATCATCATGCAAGTGACGAGTTTCATGCAAAGTTTGTAGAATTAAGCTAGAAAATAGTGCATTTCCCAAACCAATTGCAATATTACGCATAAAACTTTGATAGCCTGTGCGCCGTATTGGGCTGCCTTCGGTATTGCTTAAAAAAGTTGCTTCATCCCAGTGCCATAAATCTAATAAAGTGACCCGATCTAGATCATGGCGTGGATTAAAATCTTCAATACTGGCTTTTTGCGCAAAACTGTTCCAAGGGCAAATCAGTTGACAGTCATCACAACCAAAAACCCGATTGCCGATTCCACGTCGGAGTTCTTCTGGAATAATGCCTTTATATTCAATGGTCAAATAAGCAATACATTTACGTGCATCAAGCATATAGGGTTCTACAATGGCTTGTGTCGGGCAGATATCAATACAAGCTGTACAGGAGCCACAATGCTTTGTGGTTGGACCATCAAAAGGTAAATCAAGAGAAGTAAACAATTCCCCTAAAACAAAAAATGAACCTGATTTTTTATGAATGAGTAAAGTATGTTTGCCTGTCCAACCCATCCCTGCATTTTCTGCCAAAGACTTTTCAAAAATGGGTGCAGAATCTGCAAAAGGACGGGATTCAAAATCTCCCACACGTTCCCGAATTCGTGTTGCCAATGTTTTTAGACGGCCACGCATAATTTTATGATAATCCCGCCCACGTGCATAACGCGCAATAATGGCGGCATTCGGCTCATTGGGAACGTAACGTGGTTTGGGGGTTTCGACCAAATAGTTCATCCGAACACAAATAATGCTTCGTGTGCCTGGAACCAGTAGGGTGGGGTCAGCACGCTTGTCCAAGTTTTCCTCAAGATAAGTCATATCTGCATGATAACCACGCTTTAAATATTCTTTAAAACGTTCTAATTCTGCTTGAGCATCTGGTTTGGCAATGACACAATCAGCAAAACCCAAGTCCAAAGCCTGCGTTTTGATCCATGTTTTTAGCTCTTGAAGATCAAGCTGTTGTAGTGAGATATTTGAGGAAGAAGAGGTCGAAGCCATAAACCAATAATAGGGGAAATCATGCAACGTTCAGTTTACCATAGCAGCGAAATTCAAGCATGGGAGCAACGTTGGTTTGCTCAGCAAAATTCATCATTAGGTTTAATGCGGCAAGCCGCTTGGACAATTGTGCAACAGCTATTACCACAATTCGAACAAAAGCAGATTAAAAAAATAGCGGTATGGTGTGGGCAAGGCAATAATGCTGGGGATGGTTATTTTATTGCAGGCTACTTAAAGCAGGCTGGTTTTCAAGTCACTGCATTAACTACTGAACGTGGACCATCACCAGATTTACATCGAGCATATTTATTTGCCCAGTCGCAGAATGTGTCTTTTGTTGAAATCGAAACAGGATTTTCAGAATCTAAGGTACAACAACAATTTGAATATTTTGAATGTCATGTAGATGCCTTATTTGGAATAGGACTGAACCGTGAGTTGAGTCAAGATTGGCAAAGGATTATTCACTTATTCAATGCGCAAACTGGATTAAAAATTGCGATTGATATTCCGAGTGGCTTGCAGGGGGATACAGGTCAGGCTTTACCTTGTGCCATTCAAGCCGATCAAACCTTTACTTTACTGGGGTATAAAGCAGGCTTATTTACAGGGCAAGGTAAAGAGTTTGTAGGAAAATTACATTTACTCAGCCTTATTCCACCTGATGAGAAACTACACCCAATTGCTCAGTTATCGCCTAAGAATCTTACATTACCGCAACGGCAAGCCTTCGGACATAAAGGTAGTTATGGTCACGTACTGGTGGTGGGTGGTCATGCGGATATGGGTGGGGCAGTCATAATGGCGGCAGAAGCTGCTTTTCATGCGGGGGCTGGAAAAGTCAGTGTGGTCTGTCATGCCAAGCACCACTCATCAATTTTGGCACGTGCTCCAAATATGATGCTACGCGATATTAATGCTTTAAATTCTGAGGCAATTCAACAGTTATTAAGCCATGTCGATGCTGTTTGTTTTGGTATGGGGTTGGGGCGTGATGATTGGGCTGAGCAGATTTTTCAGCAATGGTTCGAACTACTCAATCAAAGTACACATTTAGAAGTGGTGTTGGATGCGGATGGACTTTGGTTTTTAGTGAAAGAAAAGCAAAAGTTGAATGATCATATCTATGCAACACCACATTCAGGCGAAGCTGCAACCTTATTGGGTTGTACGGTTAAAGAGATTGAACAAGACCGTATTGCCGCAATTCATCGATTACGTGCGACTTTTGCTGGGCAATGGGTACTCAAAGGTTCAGGTAGTTTGATTTTAGAGGATAAGTTGTATATTTGTACTCAAGGTAATGCGGGCATGGGAACTGGCGGCATGGGGGATGTGCTCGCGGGAATGGTGGCGAGTTTAAAAGCTCAATTTCATGATCAAATTGCCTTACATCAAATTGTCAGTTTACATGCTCAAGCTGGGGATGTATTGGCTGAATCGGGGATGCGTGGTTTACAGGCACATGATATGGGACGAGCAATTTATTCTGTTGTGAATGGAGGTTAAAATGCAAAAAGCATTTCGGCTCATCATTTCAGGACGGGTTCAGGGCGTTGGCTATCGTCGATGGTTTTATCAGCAGGCTCAAGCTTTAGCATTACAAGGTTATGTCAAAAATTTAGCTACAGGGGAAGTAGAGGCTTTGGTGATCACTGATGCAGAAAATCTACCTCATCTGATCGAACTGGCTTATTTAGGACCATCTCATGCAAAAGTGCAGCAGGTGAGAAGTTGTGAAGTATCACAAGCTCTCGACGTGACTGACTTTCAGATTATCCGTGAATAAACAAAATTATCGAATAATTAACGACGTCGGCTACTTGAGCGACTTCGCCCACGAGCCATGCCGCCTAAAGCATTGAGTACAGCCAATTTACTCATACTGCCCGAGGCATGCGCATGACAGATGGCGGCAGCCAGTGCATCGGCTGCATCCGCTTGTGGAGTCACACTTAAATTCAGAAGTTTGACCACCATCATTTGAACTTGTTCTTTATCCGCAGCGCCATAGCCAACCACTGATTGTTTAATTTGACGGGCAGTATATTCAGCAACTTGCAAATCCAGATTTACAAGCGCAGCAATTGCTGCACCACGAGCTTGTCCTAATTTTAATGCCGAATCAGGATTTTGAGCCATAAATACTTGTTCAACTGCTGCTTCAGTCGGACCGTGGAATTTTACAATACGCTCAACACCCGCAAAGATGCGTTTCAAACGCTCAGGCATATCCTGACTTTCGGTGCGAATCGTGCCAGCATCCACAAAGCGTAATTTTTGACCGTCTTTTTCTATAATTCCGTAGCCAGTGAGGCGTGAACCGGGGTCAATCCCAATGATTAGTGACATAACTTCGCTTAATAAAATTTGAAATATTGATGCAGTTTTGCACGTGATGTTGGAATTATATGTTTTTACTGACCATGTCGCACAGCTATTTCGTTTGAATCATAGATAGAGCTGACTATTCGCCTATATTTTTCTCAATCACATCTGCTTGGGTTTTGCTGTTCAATGAAATTGATGAGCTTGATGCAGATGAAACCCGTGAATTGAATCATTCACGGGCTATAAATGAATTTAGAATTTCCACTGTAAAGCCAACGAAGCATTTAAAGGATCGCCAGGCTGAATCCAAAGTTCGTTATAACTTGCAACGTAGTAGGTTTTGTCCAGTAGATTATTGATATTCAGTTGATAACGTAATTGTTCCGATGGCGCATAATAGGCGTTTAAATTCACTAGTGTGTATTCAGGGAGATTAAATCCATTGTCGGTACTGTGCCCACTACGCTTTCCGACATAAATCGCAGTTGCGCCCAGCCCCATTTTATTTGCATTTGCCAATACCCATTCGTAATTGGCACTGAGCGAACCGCTGTGTTTTGGCACATTACTTAGGCGACCACCTTTACTTAATATTAGGTCTTTTTCAACCTGAGCATCGGTATAGCTATAATTGGCACGTAAGGAAAATTGATCGTTGAGTTGAGATGCTAAATCAATCTCAATGCCTTTGCTTGAAACTTCACCTGCTGTAACTTGATAGTTGCTGTCTGTCGGATCTGTCGTCAATACATTCTCTTTGAGCATTTTAAAAAGGGCGATACTCAAGAGACTTTGTGGGTTAATCTGATATTTGCTTCCAATTTCATAACTTTTGCCTTTTTCAGGATCGAAGACTTCACCATAACGATCCATACCGCTATTAAGTGCGAAAGAATGCCCATAATTTGCATACCATGACCAGAAATCATTGATGCGATAATTTAAACCCAAGCGTGGGCTGGTCTGATTGAAGTCTCTTTTACTGGTGGTATGGGTTAATTTGTTCTGAAAATCTTGTGTGACATGGTCAAAGCGAGCACCCATCAACACACTCCATTGATCATTCAGAAAAATCTGATCCTGAAGATTCAATGCAAAATAACCTTGTTTTTCCTCGGTATTAATGAATAAGGGAAGAGCAGGGAGATATTGTCCATATACAGGGGTGTAGATGTCGATCGTATTGGGAACGCTGCTACTGTGATTACGACGAAGTTGAAGCTGCCTATAATCTAAACGTCCAACTTCAGAACTTACTAGGATTTCATGTTTTGCCCTGTCTTGCTGCACAGTGCCGAGAAATTCTGTTTGAAATAAAACATCATCACTTTTATTGTCACGATAACGACGCTGACGCTCTAAGGTTTGAGCATCACTTTGAATTTTACGAGGCTCACTGGAAAAACCTTTTAACTGAGCATCTTTAAAGCTCAAGGCATTATTGATTTTCCAAGCATCATTATATTGATGTGAGAGACGAAGCTGGTAAAAATTGTCCTTTTGAAGATGCTGACCATCATTGGGTTCGCCTAAAAAGGTTTCTGGTTGCATGACAAATTGTTTTTGATAACTGCTGATTCCACGGTCGAAAGTTCCCCTTTGTTGCGTAAACTCGCTATCAAAATCGAATTGAGTTTGATCAGAGATTTTCCAAGTCAATTGAGGTGAAAAAAACCAACGTTCACTGGATACATGGTCACGGAAACTTTGATTATCTTCATGTGCAATCGCAAATCAATAGGCAATATCGTTATTGATAGGACCCGTATGCTCAAAGCTCGTTCGATATTTTTCTAGGCTATTGGCACGTAGGTTAATTTCACTTTGGGGTTCCCATTTCGGCTGCTTGGTGTTGATATTCAAAAGTCCACCAGTTTCACCTCGACCATAGAGTGCAGCCGTAGGACCCTTTAAAAAGTCAAGTGATTCGATATTGACCATATCCCGCGGGGCACTGAGTCCACGATTGACGCTAAGCCCATTTCTAATGATTTGAGCCCCAATATTGGGGTCGGTACTAAAACCCCGAAATGAATAGTTGTCCCAAAAGCCACCTCCATAGTTGGTTTGATGATAGACACCACTGACCTGAGCCAGCGCATCGTCTATACGTTGTACATCTTCTTGTTGAATAAAGTCTTTGGACAGTAGGCTGCGACTAAAAGGGATATCGAGAATATCATGTGAAAATTTAGTTAACGCTGTGGTTTGCCTTGAACTTTCAGTTAACGTTTCGGCTTGTAGTTGAATAGTCTTGAGTAATTCGGGGGAGCCTTCTGCCCAAGTCAGGGGGGCGAGGAGAGATAAACCAAGGCTAGAATAAAAGAGATGAAATGGTTGTTTCATAAGTAATTAATGAATTTAGTGTAATGTTATAACATTCTATATTTTTGTGCTTAGAATACTAGTGTAATTTCTATCTAAAATATGAATAAAAAAAATGAATAATTCTTATGATTCTCTAAATTTAATTTGAACTGATTGAGATACATACACTTTTAAGGTGCGTTTAAACAATCACCTTATAAGAACGCCCCTAAAAGAGTTCTTGAATGTGAATTGTTTCTACAATTTTTTGACCAAAGACTTTAAAAATAAAAAACTGCCCTTATAGATATTCTTAACCATAGAAAAATGCTGAACAGTGTGACAGTCATTGAACATGGTCATTTTTATTATTTTAGAGATTTGATTAATTTTCATGAAATTATTTCTGATTGTACTTGCTGGCTTAATTCTAGAAGTATTCGTCTGGATCGGCGTGGGTGACCTCGTTGGTAGTATGTGGTACGTGTTTTTCTGGTTTGTGGCTGCCTTCTTTATTGGATTAAATATTATCCGTAAATATTCGGCGGGAATTATGCCGCAAATGCAACAAATGCAATCAGGTCAGGTGAGTTCAGACCCAGCATTTACAGGCAATTTGCCTAAAATTTTTGCAGGTTTTCTATTACTGATTCCTGGTTTAGTTAGTGATGTATTTGCAGTGTTACTGCTAATTCCAGCTGTTCAAAAAGCATTACAAGCTGCATTTATGAAAACCATGATGAAACGCCAACAAGCCATGATGAACAAAATGATGGGTGGCATGATGGGCGATATGGGTGGGGCAACAGGTGCTCAAGGGCAGAATCCATTTGCTGATTTAATGCGTCAAATGCAAGATATGCAAAATCAGCAGAGTGGTGGTCAATACCGTGATTCAAGCATTATTGATGGTGAAGCACGTGAAGTAACCCCTGAAGCTAAGAAAATTGAAATGAAAGATGTAAATAAATAATCTAGCCGATTATCTATGTATCTGAACCGAAGTCCTTCAAAAGTACTTCGGTTTTTTATTCTTAATACGTGATTAATGCAATAAAAATTTAAACAGGCGTTATAATTCACCCATTGAAAAAATGGTCATTTTATAAAAATATGTCTTTATTACTTACCATCTGTGCTTTACATTTTGTCGCACAATTAACCCCTGGACCTGATGTTTTATTGATTGCAAAAAGCTCAGCTTCTACAACACGGTTAAATACCTTAAAAATCATTTTGGGCATTTCGGCAGGGATTGTCGTTTGGGTTGTATTAACCTTATTGGGCTTTACAGTATTGGTTGAACAATTCCCTTGGATTCAGCAAATTTTGATGCTCGTTGGGGGATTCTTCTTGGCTCGTATGGGTTGGGGAATGTTGAGGGAGGGACTCACTTCTGCACAAACACCCCAACTTGAAGGGACTTTAACTCTTCCAAATGGTCAGCAAAAGTATTTTTTATTGGGATTATTCACCAATTTGTCTAATCCAAAGACTTTAATCTATTTCAGTAGTGTCTTCTCCTTAGCACTGGGTTCATCTGCAAATGCCAATTTAAAAACTCAATTGGCATTTATTATCCCATTACAAACGTTTTTGGTATTTAGTTTATTCATGTTCATCATGTCTACGCCAAAAATTAAAGCGTTGTATCAGCGGTCAGGACACTATATTGATATTCTTTCGGGGGCTTTATTTCTAGTGTTTGCGCTATGGCTTTGGTACGACGCTATTCAGATGTTTTAGATTGAGTATTGGTTTCTTGAATCTGTGTGCAAGCCAAGTTTACAGTTGTGGCATTTTTTGTAGTTTCTGCATAGCTATTGGGCTTGAGTGTGGTTTCGGTATTTTCTGAGCCTTGAAATTTTCGGCTACGGTTTGCACGCTCACGTAGACCACCTTTTTTAATCAATTGTACCATTGCTAAAATCCACACTGGAAAACTGGAGTTGAGCTACTATAGTACTTGAATTATGGAAGGAGTTGAATTTTAAGATACTTAAACTTCCGTACATATTCATCAAGGTCATAATTTTCATAAATTCAAAAATTAAAACAGTAGATAAGTGAAGTACACATTAATTTTGAACGCTTCAGTCGACTTTTCTTTGTGACTTGGCTTGTGCATTTACAAATACTCACATAACATGAAGAAAGATTACATTGCCATGGACTTGGGAATGTGATAATAAATACAACCACTACAGTGAAATAGGAGTATACCTATGCTGTATCAATACCATTGTGCTTGCTGTGATTTAGTGGTCGATTCGGACGTTAAAGAGTGTCCGAATTGCGGCTCACATAACATTCGAAGTCCATTTGGTTTCTGGATTTTTTGTATAGCGACGTGTTTAGCCGTTGTGATTGTGTTTAAAGTTGCGCAAGTTTATCTTCATAATCAGGCTGAAGCACCTGTGCAGCCAACTTTACTTGAAACATTACATTTAAGTAATGATAAGTCCTGACAAATTCAGGACTTATCATTTTAAAGTGGGGCATGGTTGATTTTTGAAAGATCTGTATTCACCTGAAAAATTTTGCTGCGAATATTGGTAATGCCGAAGCTTTCTAAACGTGCGCTGTGCATGACTAAATAGCGCTTTGCATTTTCCATCGAATCAAATAGGTAGACTCCACCTGCTTCTTGGGCATCATTATTTTCTGTCCAGATTTTCCAAATAAGCCCAGTTTCCTGATTAATACTTTCTGCAAGTGAAGTAAATGCTTGAGTCATTTCTTCTGCAAAAGGTCCAGTACTGGGAAAATCAATTTGTAATAAAACAGTCATGTGAATAACCCCGAAAATTTATAGTGTTGTACGATTTTATCGCAGTGTTTGGTTTAAAAAAGTGACCGCAAAAAATAAAAAGGAGATCTCATCAGATCTCCTTTAAGCGTTATTTAAACAACTTTATCAGGTGTCATTAATACCTGATTAATATACAATTTTATTAAGCGATCACGAGAGCCAATAGCTTTTTGGTAATGGGTTGAATTGAGCAACAAACAAGCACCATAAGTGACAGTCCAAACATAAGATTGATAGTCTCGAATGGACATTGCACTGTTGTTTTCTTTTAAATATTTATCAGTGATTTCTTTAATACTTAAAATCCGCGCTTCACGGATTTTATAGAGTTCATCAAATAAGTTATTCAGTTTACGTTCGTTGTTGGTCAGACGTTCTTCAATCACATGCAGCAATATTGTACGGTTTGAATTTAACATGTTGTAGAGCATGTATTCTGAAACATACGAATTGATGTCTGTGTTGAATTTGTGTGAAATATCAAGTAAACGTTTTTCGTTTAGAATAATAAGTTCTAAATAAAGTTGATTTTTACTGTCGAAATGCTTGTAAATTGTGCCTTTGGCAATATCTAATTCAGAAGCAAGTTCTTCAAGAGTAATGTCCTGATTATTATCGAGTAATAATTTCTCGGCCATTGCTAAGATTTTTTCTTTACGCAAAAGAAAATTTTGTTGGCGTTCTGAATTCATGCATATGTTCCGTATAAGATCACTATAAAAGAACTTGTGAGAAGACTATAGCAATTTTTTCTTGAACATAATTAAACTATTGTAGAAGAAATGCCGATAAAAACAACAATTAGCCTAGTTTAATTAAGCTTGAAACAGCCATGCTATAACCTGAGGGGGAGATATCTAAATTTGGATACCTATCATTAATTTGGTCAAAATAATGATTTAAAAAGGGTTTGTAAAGTTTAAGCAGAAAGCAAATTGAAAGAAATTATGATAACAAAATTTTTCCTTAATTAAATCAGATAATTATTTTTAAGATTTTGCCTTTATTTGAAATTTCTAAAAAGTATCACATTGATTATCTGACGCATTGTTAACTTCTGTGTGAGCAAAAGCCTCCTTTATTTCGATTCAATAAATTCAATTGGGTAATTAAAAAGTTTCCTTGAACGATAAATACAAGAAATGTCAATTAAATTGGTAGTGTAACTGCAGGGTATTTTTCCATGTAGCTTTCATCAGAACTACCATAATAAACGACGTAACGTGCTTCTAAATTAACGGTGTAGCGAATTATTCCAGCAGACCAGATTGCTTGTAAAAACTCTGGAAATGAGGTGTGTCCTGCTTGGTCTGCTCGTAATGCTTGGATGAGTAAGTCTTGATTAAATGTAGGAATGTCTGTTGCCTTTGTAATCAGTGATGGATGAGGAAAAATGACAGCCCCACTATTGGTCTGATAAAGACTTTGGCAACATGGAAGAATCCATTCATTTATGGTTACGCCTGCTTCGCGTAAAGCTTCGGCTAAATAAGGAAATCCACCAATTTGAGGGCGATGATTTATGCCTTTTTGTATTGCTTGTTCGATGATTTCTATAGCTGTACTCATATTTTTTACTTCATTATTCGGCTGATTTTATTATGACACGAACTGGTTAATCTTCAGTGCTTTTTAACTTTATTTGCTCGAAAGCTTGGAGGCTTTTTCTGGTATTTAATTCTTTAAAACAAGGTCATTCAGATGAATATTTTAGGTTTTTATTCGGTTGAACTTTTTAATAAAATTATTTCGTATAAAAAGAAAAATAAGTCTGAGAAAAGCATTGTTCTATACGTAAAAATTGTGAATACTCATGCCCGAAAATTCATGTTGTAAGATTATCTTTTGGGGTTAGGCAATAACTGTGAATACGTATCCATTTTCATTTTCTCATTTACAAAAAGCACTACTGGCAGTTGGTTCATTTTCATGTCTAGGACTAAGCTCAGGAATGGCTTATGCAGCAGATGAAAATGAAACTGCACAACTTGCGACAATTACAGTAACTGCTGAGCAAGCGCAGGCTGCGTATTACCAGCCTCAAGTGAATTTGATGGGGTTTACACAGCAAACTCAGGCTGAAATACCTGCTTCACTGACGACAGTTACAGCACAACTTATTGCAGACCAACATGCCAAAACACTGACTGATGTCGTTAAAAATGATGCAGCCGTCGGTGATGGTTATGCACCAATTGGTTACTACCCAAATTTTATGATGCGCGGTTTCATGCTCAATGCAGGGTCAAGCTATTTACTGAATGGTAATCTACTCCGTGGCCAACAAAATGTAGCCCTTGAAAATAAAGCACAAGTTGAAATTTTAAAGGGAATTAGCGCCATTCAAAGTGGCATGTCTACGCCTGGCGGTGTAGTCAACTATGTGACTAAACGCCCTGAAAATATCCGTTCTTTAACGGTTGAAGGGGATAGTCATGGAGGCAATCGTGTAGCGACTGATCTTGGTGGGTTATTCGGGGAACATCAGCAGTTTGGTTATCGTATAAATCTTGCAAAAGAAGAAATCCACCCTTATGTGGATCATGCCGATGGTCAGCGTGTATTTGGTTCTTTGGCTTTGGACTGGAAAGTATCAGATCGTTCAAAATTGGAGTTTGATATTGAGTCACAACGCCAGCGCCAACGTTCAGTACCAGGCTATCAGTTACTTGATGGCACAACCGTACCGACTGGGGTGGAATGGGATCGGTTATTAGGTTATCAAAGCTGGGGCAAACCTGTTACCACTGAAAGTTTAAATGCTGGCTTAAAATATACCTACCAGTTTAATGACAATTGGACAGGGAATTTGGTAGCTTCACAAAGTCGTGTAGTGGTCGATGATTATTCAGCATTTCCATATGGCTGCGCTTATAGCAGTGTGTGTCAGTATACAGGTTTAGGTAATACCTTTGACCAAAATGGTAATTACGATATTTATGAGTTTCGCAGTCCAAATGACAGTTACCTGACCAATCAGTTTAAAACGGGTCTAAACGGGAAGTTCAATACAGGAACGTGGCAACATAGCCTGAATTTAGAATTATCGCAGACCTATAAACGCCACGGGCAGTACGATGCGATTTTTGAACCAGTAAGCAATGATTTTGACGCTATAGGGAACATTAATAGTGACCCTATTGAATATATCCCAAGTGAAAAATTCTTAGGTAATCACTATAAATCTCTTGATAGTCAGCAGACAGCCTTAAACGTATTGGATCAGATTGCTTTTAATGCTCAATGGTCGGTTTTATTGGGCGGTAAGCTGTTGCATTTAAATGAAAATGCTTATGCCGCAGATGGAAGTAATATTCGAGAAACCAATTTAGATCGTTTCTTGCCGCAATTCGCCGTGATGTATCAACCGTGGGAGCATACTCATGTTTATGCGTCTTATGCCAAAGGTTTAAGTGACGGTGGACAAGCGCCATGGTATGCCTTCGGTAATCCTGATAAAGGTATCGCAGGCAATGCTTATGAGACTCTAGCGCCTGTCCATTCAACTCAATATGAACTGGGAATCAAGCAGCAGTGGCAGGCATTTTTATTCACCGCAGCCTTGTTCGATCTCAAACAGGATAATCAATATACGAACTTAGACAATGTGTATGTCACAGATGGTGAACAGCATAATCTGGGTCTTGAACTGGGTGTACAAGGGCGCCTAAGCCAAAACCTTGATATTTCATCAACACTGGCGTTGACTCATTCACAACTTAAAGGCATTGATGTTGCTGAATATAGTGGACATCAAATGCAAAATGTGCCGAAACTACGCTTTGCCAGTCATGTTTCATATACTGTGCCACAAGTGGAGGGATTGAGATTGTTGGCAGGTATGCAATACAGCAGCGATAAATATGCGAATAAAGCAGGCACGGTTAAAGTTCCAAGTTTTACAGTGTTTGATATTGGTTCAGCTTATAATTTCCGCGCTTATGGGTATGACAATACGCTTCGTTTAAACATTGATAACGTGTTTAACAAAAAATATTGGCGTGATGCGGGCAGCTTTGCTGGAGATGATTACTTATTCTTAAGTGCACCGCGTTCAGCACAATTCTCATGGACAGTGAATTTCTAGTTTAATATTTTCTAGCCGCTTAATTGAGGGACATTTGTCAGATGGCGAATGTCCCTTATTTATTTTAAGGTTGAAGCACCTTTTTATAAGCTGATTTTCTTTGTTTCAGTTTTATAAATTTTGAACAGCCATAGCGAAACTTTAAAGCGAATCTGGTTTACGGGGATGGATGGGAGCTGTAAAAGAAGGTTTTTAAGTTTTACCTATCAAATTCTGCTGACCTAGAATTACGGGTGTGGAACATATTGATAACTTGACTATATCTGTATATACCTTTTGAGGGGTACAGGGTAAACTGCGAAGAATTAAGTTAATCTGTATCGAGTAATTACATGGCAATAAAAAAAGAGCCTAAACAAGACCTAGAGCTAACCATTGATGCAGATAGCCCAATCCCTATTTACATGCGAGTGAAGCAATTAATTACCACCAAAATTAATCAAGGGTTATGGTCGACCAATCAAAAAATTCCTTCTGAAAGTGAATTGGTTAACCAGTTGGGTTGTAGTCGTATGACCATTAATCGTGCGCTACGGGAGCTCACAGCAGAAGGTGTATTGGTTCGAGTTCAAGGGGTGGGTTCTTTTGTCGCAGAGCAACAAGGACAAACTTCGTTGTTTCAAATTAATAATATTGCGGATGAAATTCAAGCCCGAAAGCATGAGCATCGTGCCGAGGTCATTGTTCTAGAAAGTCTTCGGGCAAATGCATTACAAAGCCTGCAAATGGAGGTACAAGAAGGTCAGCTACTTTATCATTCGATTATTATTCATTATGAAAATGATATTCCTGTGCAAATTGAAGATAGATTGGTCAATTCATATTTGGTGCCGAATTATTTAAAACAAGATTTTTCGCAAATAACGCCGAATGCTTACTTAATGCAAAATTCACCAGTGACTGAGGGAGAGCATATTGTAAAAGCAGTTTTGGCATCTGCCCAAGAGTGTAAATGGCTCAAAATCAATAAGGCAGAACCTTGTTTATTTATTCAACGTAGAACATGGTCAAATAAAAACCTCATTTCTAGTGCGCGTTTGATTTATCCAGGCAATCGATATCATTTGGAAGGTAAGTTTAATCCCTAAGACAACAGATGGATGTAAATAGGCATTTAAAGTAGCTTATATCTCAGTGCGAAGCTTTGTTGAGACCCGATAAAAGTTCAAATTTAAAAAATGAATCCTTCAATTTGAAGATTTATCTACCATCATCCACAACGTTGTTACTCTGGTGTGTTCAATAAAAAAGTTGGTTGAATAGCGTGAAGTCATACAAGTTTTAAGCTTAAAATTTGGAAATTCAAATTTCTTTCGGAAATGCATAAGTCTTCTTATGCATTTTTTTTGTATTTAAATTAATGGGTTGATGGAAAATTAAAAAAATTATTGTATTAATGAAAAAATATATAGTATATATATGTATATACAAGTATGAACATGTGGTTTCCCATAAGATGATTCTTGTGGACATTATTTTTAAAAGGAAAGGAGTCTGTTTGTGAAAGCAAATAATCCACGTTATCGTGACATTGAAATTCGTGCACCTAGAGGGACAACTTTAAATACAAAAAGCTGGTTAACAGAAGCGCCGTTGCGCATGTTAATGAATAACCTTGACCCTGATGTGGCTGAAAATCCCAAAGAACTTGTTGTATATGGTGGTATTGGCCGTGCAGCACGTGACTGGGAATGCTTCGATAAAATTGTAGAAACACTCAAAAAACTTGAAGAAGACGAAACCCTTTTGGTGCAATCAGGTAAACCGGTCGGTGTATTTAAAACCCATAAAGATGCACCGCGTGTGTTAATTGCCAATTCAAACTTGGTGCCACACTGGGCCAATTGGGAACACTTTAATGAACTCGATGCCAAAGGTTTGGCCATGTATGGTCAAATGACAGCAGGTTCATGGATCTACATTGGTAGCCAAGGCATTGTACAAGGGACTTACGAAACTTTCGTTGAAGCAGGCCGCCAACACTACAACGGTGATCTAAAAGGCCGTTGGGTTCTTACTGCTGGTTTAGGCGGTATGGGGGGCGCTCAGCCTTTAGCTGCAACACTTGCAGGTGCGTGTTCTTTAAACATTGAATGCCAACAAGCAAGTATCGATTTCCGTTTACGTACTCGTTATGTAGATGAACAAGCAACTGATTTAGACGATGCTTTAGCGCGTATTGACCGCTATACAAAAGAAGGTAAAGCAATTTCAATTGCGCTTCATGGTAACGCTGCTGAAATTTTACCTGAGCTTGTACGCCGTGGTGTACGTCCTGACATGGTAACCGACCAAACAAGTGCACACGATCCACTCAATGGCTACTTACCAGTAGGCTGGACTTGGGATGAATACCGTGAACGTGCCAAAACTGAACCAGAAGCTGTTGTAAAAGCTGCAAAACAGTCGATGGCGAAACACGTACAAGCGATGCTCGATTTCCAGAAAATGGGTGTTCCAACATTTGACTACGGTAATAACATCCGTCAAATGGCGAAAGAAGAAGGCGTAGAAAACGCTTTTGATTTCCCTGGCTTCGTACCTGCATATATCCGTCCATTGTTCTGCCGTGGCATTGGTCCATTCCGTTGGGCAGCGCTTTCTGGTGACCCAGAAGACATTTATAAAACAGATGCCAAAGTTAAAGAGTTAATTCCTGATGATGAACATTTACATCACTGGTTAGACATGGCTCGTGAACGTATTAGCTTCCAAGGCTTACCAGCACGTATTTGTTGGGTTGGTCTAGGCTTACGTGCAAAACTTGGTTTGGCATTTAACGAAATGGTTCGTAGCGGTGAATTATCAGCTCCAGTTGTGATTGGTCGTGACCACTTAGACTCAGGTTCAGTTGCGAGTCCAAACCGTGAAACTGAAGCAATGCAAGATGGATCAGATGCAGTATCAGACTGGCCTTTATTAAACGCTTTGCTTAATACAGCAGGCGGCGCAACTTGGGTTTCTTTACACCATGGTGGTGGTGTAGGTATGGGCTTCTCTCAACACTCAGGCGTTGTGATTGTGTGTGACGGTACAGATGAAGCTGCTGCACGTATTGCTCGTGTACTGACCAATGACCCTGCAACAGGTGTTATGCGTCATGCCGATGCCGGTTATGAAATTGCGATTAACTGTGCGAAAGAGCAAGGCTTAAACTTGCCAATGATCACGCAATAAAAATACATGGAAGAACTGGCGGTGCTTTTTGCAATTGTGAAAAGCACTGTCTCAGCAGAATATAGTGCAAAAAATTAGGAAGCCAACATGGAATTACTGATCCAACCGGGAAAATTAACCTTAGCTGATTTACGTCAAGCTTACCTCAACCCGATTAAAGTTAAGTTAGATGAAAGTGCGTCAGCTGCAATCAACGCAAGCGTGGCTTGTGTAGAACAGATTGTAAATGAAGGACGTACAGCTTACGGCATTAACACAGGTTTTGGTTTACTTGCTTCAACCAAGATTGCCCCTGAAGATTTAGAAAAATTACAGCGTTCGTTAGTTCTTTCACATGCAGCGGGTGTAGGTGAAGCACTTGATGATGCAATGGTTCGTTTAATTATTCTATTGAAAGCAAATAGCTTGGCACGTGGCTTCTCAGGTATTCGCCGTAAAGTCATTGATGCTTTGTTGGCTTTAATTAATGCTGAAGTTTATCCGCACATTCCTCTTAAAGGTTCAGTCGGCGCTTCAGGTGACTTGGCACCACTTGCACATATGTCATTGATTTTACTTGGTGAAAGTAAAGCACGTTATAAAGGTGAATGGTTACCAGCAGTTGAAGCTTTAAAAATTGCAGGTTTAGAACCAATTTCTTTAGCAGCGAAAGAAGGCTTGGCACTTTTAAATGGTACACAAGTTTCGACTGCTTATGCTTTACGTGGCTTGTTTGAAGCTGAAGATTTATTTGCTGCTGCGACAGTTTGTGGTGGCTTAAGTGTTGAAGCAATGCTGGGTTCACGCTCACCGTTCGATGCACGTATTCATGAAGTACGTGGTCAACGTGGTCAAATTGATGTTGCGGCGGCTTATCGTGACTTATTGACGGATTCGAGTGAAATTGCACATTCACACGAAGACTGTAGCAAAGTTCAAGATCCGTATTCTTTACGTTGCCAACCACAGGTGATGGGTGCATGTCTAACTCAAATCCGTCAGGCTGCTGAAGTTTTAGAAATTGAAGCAAATGCTGTATCTGATAACCCGCTTGTTTTTGCTGAACAAGGTGATGTGATTTCTGGTGGTAACTTCCATGCAGAACCTGTTGCAATGGCGGCTGATAATTTAGCATTGGCAATTGCAGAAATTGGTTCACTGTCTGAACGTCGTATTTCGATGATGATGGACCGTCACATGTCACAACTTCCACCGTTCTTGGTGGCAAATGGTGGTGTGAACTCAGGCTTTATGATTGCCCAAGTAACTGCTGCTGCTCTTGCGAGTGACAACAAAGCGCTTGCACATCCAGCAAGTGTGGATAGCTTGCCAACTTCTGCCAACCAAGAAGACCACGTATCAATGGCTCCGAATGCGGGTAAACGTCTTTGGTATATGGCTGACAACGTCCGTGGCATTCTAGCTGTCGAATGGTTAGGCGCTTGTCAGGGTTTAGACTTCCGTGAAGGCTTAAAAAGCTCGCCTAAACTTGAACAAGCCCGTAAAATCCTGCGCGACCAAGTTCCTTACTACAGTGAAGACCGTTTCTTTGCCCCTGATATTGAGCAGGCAAGTGAATTGCTGGCAAGCGGTTGTTTAAATGAATTGCTGCTTTCTCGTTTATTGCCAAGTTTATAAATATGTGATGGATAAAAAACGGCCACATGGAGTGGTCGTACCTAACTCAATTTCCTCAAGGATTGGAGATTAATATGTCACAACAGGCTTCACTTCAACGGGGGCTAAATACCCGTCATATTCGATTTTTAGCTTTAGGTTCAGCCATTGGAACAGGACTGTTTTATGGTTCGGCAACTGCCATAAAATTGGCGGGGCCATCTGTTTTATTGGCATATATTGTATGCGGCATTGCTATTTATATTGTCATGCGTGCATTGGGTGAGATGGCGGTTAAAAATCCAGTTTCAGGCTCATTTAGTGAATATGCTACACAATATATTGGTCCATTGGCGGGTTTTACTACGGGATGGACCTATGTCTTTGAAATGATCATTGTTGCTTTGGCCGATATTACTGCTTTCGGTATTTATATGGGCTTTTGGTATCCCGATGTACCGCGTTGGATCTGGATTCTTTCACTGATTATGTTCTTAGGCGGTATAAACCTGATCCATGTCAAAGTATTTGGAGAGTTAGAGTTCTGGCTGTCCATTGTCAAAGTCAGTGCCATTGTTGCCATGATTTTAGGTGGCTTCGGATTAATGTTTTATGGCTTTCATGCAGACCATAGTAGCTTTGTACCGGGTATTCAGAACTTATGGATTCATGAAGGTTTCATGCCGAATGGAATCACGGGTTTAGTGGCTTGTTTGTCTGTAGTGGTTTTTGCTTTTGGTGGTATTGAAATTATTGGGTTAACTGCTGGGGAATCACAAGATCCTAAAAAGACCATTCCCCGTGCAATTAATGCAGTACCTGTTCGTATTTTATTATTCTATGTGTTGACCATCTTTGTATTAATGTCGATTTTCCCATGGAACCAAATTGGTAGTCAGGGCAGTCCATTTGTACAAATTTTTGAAAATCTAGGCATCGGTTCAGCAGCAACCATCTTGAATATCGTAGTCATTACCGCGGCAGTCTCAGCAATTAACAGTGATGTATTTGGTGCAGGACGTATGCTATTTGGTATGGCTAATCATGGTCAAGCACCGAAAGTATTCCAAAAACTATCACGTAATGGTGTGCCATGGATGACGGTTGTTGTTATGGCAGGCGTACTGTTGGTCGGTGTTATTCTGAACTATCTCATTCCTGAAAATATCTTCATGATCATTGCCTCAATTGCGACTTTTGCTACAGTTTGGGTGTGGCTCATGATTTTACTTTCTCAGGTTGCTATGCGCCGTAAGTTATCTACTGCTGAAATTAAAGCCCTTGATTTTCCTGTCATTGGATGGCCGTACGCACCCGCATTCGCAATTATTTTCTTACTCTTTATTTTGGCAATGATTGGTTATTTCCCAGACTCGCGCCCTGCCATATATGTTGGTGCAGGTTGGTTAGCATTGCTTTGGATTGCTTTTAATATTTGGGTAAAGCCGAAGCAAACTACAGTAAAAGTTGAATCAGAGCTTCCCGATAATCTTAAATTAGAGCGTTAAATATTAATTGCTCAAATATAAATGGGTATTTGAGCAATTTTAGGAATGAGTCATGAAAAAACTTTGGCAAAATTGCCACATTGCGACCATGCAAAATGGGCAATATTCCTACATTGAAGATGCTGCAATTGTCACAGAAGGGCATCTTATTCATTGGATTGGAAAACAACAACAACTTCCTGCCGACACGTATTCCGAAACAGTTGACTTAAATGGCGCTTGGGTAACCCCAGGGTTCATCGACTGTCATACGCATAGCGTATTTGGTGGCAACCGTAGTGTTGAGTTTGAAAAACGCTTGCAAGGTGTGAGCTATGCTGAAATTGCAGCAAGCGGTGGCGGCATTGCCAGTACAGTGCGTGCAACGCGTGAAGCAAGCGAAGAACAACTATTAAATTCAGCACTTAAACGTATTCGCTGTATGCAAAAAGACGGCGTTACCACTATCGAGATCAAATCTGGTTACGGACTCAATTACGAAAATGAACGCAAGATGCTGCGTGTGATCCGTCAAATTGGTGAAGCTTTACCAATGACGGTAAAAAGCACTTGCTTGGCTGCTCATGCTTTACCGCCAGAATACAAAGACCAAAGCGATGCTTATATCGAGCATATCTGTACAGAAATGCTGCCTAAACTACATGCAGAAGGTTTGGTCGATGCTGTAGATGCGTTCTGCGAGCATTTGGCATTTTCACCAGCTCAGGTTGAACGTGTTTTTAAAACGGCACAATCATTGGGTCTACCCGTTAAGCTTCATGCGGAGCAGCTTTCATCGCTAGGCGGTTCAAGTTTGGCAGCACGTTATCATGCTTTGTCGGCTGACCATTTAGAGTACATGACCGAAGACGATGTCAAAGCTATGGCAGAGTCGGGTACGGTTGCTGTGTTACTACCGGGCGCCTTTTATTTATTGCGTGAAACACAATATCCACCAATTGAAAGCCTCATTAAACATGGCGTACGTATTGCGCTGTCGAGTGATTTAAACCCGGGTACATCTCCAGCACTTTCTGTACGTTTAATGCTGAACATGGGCAGTACGCTCTTCCGTTTAACGCCTGAGCAAGCATTAGCTGGTGTCACCATTCATGCTGCACAAGCGCTCGGTTTAGAGCAAACGCACGGTAGTTTAGAGCAGGGTAAAGTCGCTGACTTTGTGGCTTGGGATATTGAGCATCCATCTGAAATTGTTTACTGGCTGGGCGGAGATTTGCCTAAGCGAGTCGTTCAGCATGGACAAGAAGTTATTTTTTAAACGGTGTCACATGAATCACACATTTAAATGGCAAGGTCGCCATGATGGCGAGGGTGAAGCACACCAACGTATTCACCATATTATGAATAAAACCCAACATGCCGAATTTGCGTTGATTGGTTTTAGCTCTGATGAAGGCGTGAAGCGTAACAAGGGTCGAGTCGGTGCTGCCGATGCGCCAGATGCAATCCGTAATCAGCTTGCTAACTTACCGATTCATCATCCAGTCAGTATTGTCGATTTAGGTACAGTGACCTGCGAATCTGAGAATTTAGAGCAAGCACAAGCTGAGTTAGCTGAACAAGTCGCAAACAGCTTGCAAAATGGTTTAAAGCCGATTGTATTGGGTGGTGGACATGAAGTTGCATTTGGTAGCTTTAGTGGTCTGTTCCAATATGTACAAGCCCACGCACCAGATAAAAAAATAGGCATTATTAATTTCGATGCCCATTTTGATTTGCGTGAAGCAGAGCATGCAACTTCTGGAACACCTTTTTTACAAGCAGCGCGACTTTCAGAACAGTATCAAAAACAATTTAATTATTTATGTATTGGGGTCGCCAACCATGCCAATACTAAAGTTTTGTTTGATACAGCCGATGCGTTGAATTGTTCATATTTACGTGACCATGAGGTTAATATTTTTAACTTAAACAACGTGCTCGCGGCAGTTGATGCTTTTATTGAAAAAGTAGACAGTTTGTACGTTACGATTGATTTAGATGTCTTCGCAGCCGCGGTTGCACCGGGAGTCAGTGCACCAGCTGTAAAAGGAATTGATTTAGCCACTTTTGAAGCAATTTTTAAGCATATTCAAGAGACTGGGAAAATCAAACTTTTAGATATTGCTGAGTGCAATCCAAAATTTGATTTAGACAATAGAACAGCAAAACTGGCTGCGTATATTGTTTATCAATATTTGTTTAATCAATAAGTTAAAGATATATTTTTAAATCAGGTCTTCAGTTAAGGCCTGATTTAAAAGGCTATAAAAAATATAATATAATAATGAAAAATATAGTTTGTTTTAGAATTTAAAATGGAAAAAGCCTTAAAAAAATATCAAGCTATTATTTTTGATATGGATGGTACTCTAGTCGACTCCTTTAGCTTCTTTTTAGGTGCTTTAAATCAACTTTCTACAAAGTATAACTTTAAATCAGTAGGCCTTCATGAGGTTGAGTATTACAAACAACTCACGCCTAGAGAAATTATGAAAGAGATGAAAGTCTCCAGATGGAAACTGCCTTGGATTGCTAAGGATTTCATTCGCTTAATGAAAGAAAGAGATCAAGAAATTTATATGTTTGAAGGTATGCAGGATCAGCTAATAGAACTGCATAATCGAGGGTATACGCTCGCAATTATTACTTCAAACTCTAAAGAAAACTGTCAAAATCTTCTGGGTGCAGAGCTATGTGAGCTTTTTGCTCATATTGATGGTGGCTCTTCTGTATTTGGTAAGGCAAAAAGAATTAGGCGTGTTCTCAACATTTTAAATTTAAGTAAAGAGCAGGTCATTTATGTCGGCGACCAAATGACTGATGGCGAAGCGGCTCATAAAGCAGGCATTGATTTTGCTGCCGTCGGTTGGGGTTATACGTCGGCTGAAAAATTAAAAGCCATTCAACCCAAAGTTTTGCTCAAAGATTTGGCAACCATGAAAGAATTTTTCTAAATATATTAAGTGCAGGATAAATCATGAGTAACAATAACAACCCGATTGGAATGATTGATTCTGGTTTAGGCGGGCTGTCACTATTTAAGCATATTCGGCAGGCCCTTCCGAATGAAGATATTATCTATTTCGCGGACTCGAAATATGTTCCTTATGGGGACAAAGAAAGTGACTGGATTGTTTCAAGAACCACTCACTTAATCTCGAATCTTATAAATGACGGGAAGTGCAAAGCGATCGTTGTTGCTTGTAATACCATGACGGCTGTAGCGATTGAGACGATTAGAGCGCAAATTAATGTGCCACTTATTGCGATAGAACCAGCGGTAAAACCCGCAGTAGCAATGACACAAAGCAAGCATATTGCTGTCTTGGCAACAGCAACGACGGTTAAGGGCAAAAACTTAAAAAGTTTAATTAAAACTTACGCACAAGATATTAAAGTGTCTCTAGTGCCGTGTATTGGCTTAGCCGAAAAAATTGAAACAGGTAAAGCACATACCGCGGAAGTTAAAGATTATTTAAAAAATATTTTAGCGCCGTTGGTCGAGCAAAAAGTCGATACGATTATTTTAGGATGCACACATTATCCGTTTGTTTCAGATACGATTCAGGAAATTGTAGGTCATGATATTCAAATTATTGAGCCTTCGGAGGCTGTAACAGCACAACTAATTCGGCAGCTCAATCAATATCATTTAAGTTCTGAACGTACACATGAGGGGAATCATATTATCTGGACCAGTTCAGACCCGTTGGAAGTTGCGGACGTGACTTTTTCTTTGTTAGGTACGCATTTACCCGTAGAAACTACAGATTTTTAAAGTTAAGAAAACGTCTAAGCCCATAAAAATGAGTCTACCCATAAGGGATGTAGATTTTTTGATTTCGTAAATTTTTAACTGATGTAATTGGCTAAAGCAGTCAATAAATTTAGTTCGATTTTAAAAAAAGCTCGAAATCATTTCGGGCTTTTTTATTTAATTTTATGTAGTCATAAGCCTGAAATGAGTATCTTAAAATAAATTTAATAAAGGTTAAATAAATTTTAATATTTTGTTTTATATAGTTATTTAAAAAATTTACGCAACATTTACGTTACTTCATGGCATGCCTCATTTATCTTGAGTCCATTCAGATGAATAGGGTTAGAGATGATGAGTAGCTTACTCACGATACAAGATAAACAACACAGTTCAAGAATAAACATCCCCCTTGATCCTTCAACTTTGGATTTAGACGAAATATTGTTTTTAGAAGAAGTAGAAAACTATTTCACTCGATATCCCAATACCAAGCATATTGATATTTGTCTGCATGACATTAATGGCCATATGCGTGGTAAACGTATCGATGTAAGCAGTCTTAGAAAACTGAGTAAAGGGTGTTATTTTCCGCTCTCGATTTATGCGATGAGCCTAGATGGGGAGGTAATAGAAGAAACTGGATTGGGAAAACAAATTGGAGAGCCAGATTATTTTTGCAAACCAGTATTGGGAAGTTTGCAGCCTTGTCCGTTAGAGCCTGAATTGAATGCTCAATTATTATTAAGTATGAAAGAAGGGGGCGCTGATTGCGAATATGAACCACGAAATATTTTAAAGAACATATTGGCACAACTCGAAAAGCAGCATTTATATCCATGTATGGCTGCGGAATTAGAGTTTTACCTATCCGATCAGAATGCAAATGTAGGGATTATCGTATCTAGCCAGTGTTTTGATGTTCAGGCGCCTAATAGCTATCAACAGGTTCTAGATGAAGTTGAATATATTGCTGCTTTGCAAGGTATAAACATTACGGGCATTGTGGCTGAATCATCTGCTGGGCAATATGAAATTAATATTCAGCATATGGACGATATTCTTAAATTATGCGACCAAATTATGCTTTTAAAGCGCACGATCAAACAAGTGGCTTTAAAAAATGGATTAAAGGCCAGTTTCTTAGCAAAACCTGATCTTCATAAAGCAGGGAGTGGTATGCACTTTCATATGAGTCTTTTAGATCGAGCCAAGCGGAATGTGTTTCGTATGCAGCCAAATGAATCGGTATCGGCTGAATTATTAAAAGTGATTAGCGGGCTGATTCTACTTTTACCTCCAAGCATGGCGATACTTGCACCTAATATCAATTCTTTTCGACGCTTTCAGAAAGGCAACCATGTGCCTTTAGAGGCAAATTGGGGACTGAATAACCGCAATGTCGCAATTCGGATTCCATGTTCGGATGCTGAAAATAGTCGATTAGAATATCGAGTGGCAGGTGCAGACTGTAATCCATATTTGACCATTGCCGTGATTTTGATTGGAACATTACATGGCTTGACCCATCCTTTAGTCGTTCCTACAGCAACGAACCAAATGAGTGATCCTACTGAACGTATTTTTTTAGCGACAAATCAGTTGGATGCTTTAGCACTGTTTAAAGAAAACCATATTTTACAGAGCTATTTGGGTAAGCGTTTTATGGAACTTTGGTGTGCTGTTAAACGTGCAGAACATCAGCATGTGTATAGTCAAATTACTTCCATAGAACAAATGTGGAATATTTAAAAGCTGCCTTATAGCCACATGAATAAAGTTGAATCGTCTGATAGAGAATTGACTCGTATGATTCTTCACTGTCCCTGAAATATAATTTTCAAAATGTCGATGTGGAATTATGAATGCATAAATATCATGCATCCTCTAAGTATAAAAAATGATTGATATGGTGATAAAAGAACAAGGTATTTCAAGAATGAACTGAATAGAACTTTGATTCAGCATTGGATATGGTTGATCAAGAAATGATTTTTAACAGTATTTCGAATTTTAGGCAGGGTAATTGATTCAAGTGTTACATCTATGTTAGTTTTCCGCGTTGATCATTTTAGACGGAATAGGGTTGAGAGCATCTTTCGTGCTCGCTTTAATAGCGATGTGGATACATGTTGCAGTTTTTTTGCAGCCCTTATTACCTGAGAAACTCCAAATTGCTCAGGTCTGTATCACTATTGCTGAATTAGCAGTCCAGACGAAAGCAACTCAACAGACTAGCCATCATGCACATGCTGAATCTATGCATGATTTGCAAATCATGCAGAATCAGCCATCTCAGCATCAACATCATTTAGATCATCACTGTATTTTTTGTACGGTGTATGGACATTTAGTTGCTCATTTAAATCTTGGCATCCAAGAAGTCTTTACGCGTATGCAAGTTCGTATGCTTGCATTCCAAAAAGCATTTAAGCATGTCTTTTTTGTTTTACAGCGACTATTTCTTACTCCTCAAGGGCGAGCCCCACCTTTATTTGCCTAAATTTCACAACATTTTAGTCAGAGAACTTTTCTAAGCATGGAAAGTTCTCATGGAATTTTACGCATTAAAGGAATTGAAATGTCTCAATTCAAGTTAAATCCGTTCCTTAAAGGGAATGGCGTTATGGTTTCGCCACATGTTCAAACACAGATTAGCCCTCGAATTTTTAAAGTTTTATGCAGTGTAATACTGGGTACGATATCTGGCTTCAATGCTCAAAGCAGTCATGCAGCAGAAGTTGAAGCAAAAATAGAAACAACCCAGTTGTCGACCATTAATTTAACGGCTGAAAAGCAGGATGAGCGGCATACCTCATCTCAGGCGATTACCCAATTTAATCATGACTTATTAGAAGTTCCATTTACAAAGTCCCATGTTTCCAATGAGGACATTCAAAATCATCATGTTCAGCGAGTTAGTGATGCTCTGTCATTGGTCAATGGTGTGGTTTATCAAGACAGTTATGGTGGTGGTTTTTGGGATAATTATTCTTTTCGAGGATTTAGCACAGACCCCAATATGGGCACCATCTATATGCGAAATGGTTTAAGTTCAGTGAGTGGTATTCATACACCACGAGACATGGTGAATATCCACGCGATTGATTTCCTAAAAGGCCCTATGGCAGCAATGTATGGGCAAGGTGCAATTGGCGGGATTATGAATATCACCACCAAACAGCCCGAATGGGAATCTATAAATAGCCTAAGTGTGAGTGGTAGCACCCTTGAAGAATATCGTGCTGCATTGGATACCACAGGTGCAATGAATCAGGATGTGGCTTATCGACTGGGTTTGGCTTATGAAAATAATCAGAGCTTTCGAGATCAAGTCGATAGCCAACATTATTATATTGCGCCGCAACTGGCTTGGAAGCTTTCAGCGCAAACCCAGTTGAATTTGGATACCGAGTTTGCTCAATCGAAAGGGGTATTCGACCGAGGTATTCCAATGGTTAATGGCCAATTGAAGCTGAACAAAAAAACATTTTTGGGCGAACCTAGCGACGGTGATATTGAAATTCAAGATCAAATGGTTCAACTGCGTGTGAATCATGCATTTAATGATGATTGGAACAACACGACAGCCCTTACTTATAGTCATGGTGAACGAGAGGGGACATCGACTGAAATTTCTTCCATCACCTCAGATGGGCAGACCGCAAACCGTTTCCGTCGTTCACGTCAATTTGAAACCGAGACGACGAACTTTCAGTCGATTTTGCGGGGTAAATTGAATACAGGACCAATTCGACATGAGTTGGTCACTAACATAGAAGCAGGCCACTATACGATTGATCAGTTACAACGCCGTAGTGCCGCGGGAGCATCGAGTCAGATTGATCTTGATCACCCCGTATATGGTCAGAATATTTTGCCATTAACACGAACCACCAAAAATACCAAAGAAATGCAGCAAATGCTGGGATTTAATCTGCAAGATCAAATCTTCTTGAATGATCAGTGGAATGTACTTGTTGGTGGGCGTTTAAATCGTTTAGAACAGCAAATCGATGACCACCGTAGTGGAAAATCTGCTGAACAAGCGTTTACACCATTTACTCCTCGAGCAGGAATCAATTATCAACCAACTGAGAAACTATCTTTCTATACGAATTGGGGCAAAGCATTTGAACTGAATACAGGATTAAATAAAAACAATGACTTGTATGATCCTGAGAAAACTGAAAGTTGGGAAGTCGGTGCAAAATATCAATTTCGAGCAAAAAGTTGGTTGGGACTCACTTATTTTGATCTCGATAAACAACATCTGTTAACCGAAGGAATCAGTGATAGTTATGTTGATAGTGGACGCGTGCAAAGCCACGGGGTTGAATTTGAATTACAACACCAATTGACCGATCATCTGCGTTTAAGTGCAAACTATACGTTTACGGATGCATCTATCGTTGAGAGTGAGGTTGAGGCAAAAGGGGCAAAATTAAAGAATATCCCGAAGCATACGGCAAATTTGAGTGCAAATTACCAATTCAACCTTGCGGGATATGATGCAGGTTTGATTGGTCATGTGAATTATTATGGCAAGCGCAGTGCAAATTATATTGATAATGGTACGAGCTTACCTGATTTTACGATTTTAAATGTGGGGGCGTATGCACAACTTCGTCCTGATTTACGCGTGCAACTTAATATTGATAACCTGTTTGATCAAGATTATTACGTTGCAAGCTATACCAATAATTGGGTTCAACCTGGTGAACCACTTAAGGCAACCGCTACCTTGAATTGGACCTTCTAAATGAAAAAAACATTACTGTGTTCATTCGTTTTTGCCAGTTTATGTTTGGGCTGTAGCCAGTCAAAACAAGCTGAACATTCAACCAGTGAAACTGAAAAATCCACAAAAGCTGTAGATCCTCAATTGCAACTGTGGGTGGGGCAATACCGAGGCATTACGCCATGCGTGACTTGTCCTACGTTCTGTGATGGCTGTGAAGGATCCACAATTGACTTGAAATTAAATCAGGATCAAAGCTTTGAATTGATACGGACAGCCAATAGCGGCAACAAGAAGTCTGAAACTTTTAACGGGAAGTTTGCGTTTAATGATGATGGAAAGCTCCAGATTCAACTTCATGGTGTAAAAGAGCGTAACCTCATCGTATGGGGGCAAAATTATGTAGAAGTTATTGACCCAAATTCGGGTCGGCCATTTGATGCATTTGAAGATTTTCAGTTAGAGAAATTGAGTTAGCATATTGTCATCAAAATTGTGATGCCAAGCTTGCACGGGTCGAATTGACCAAGGACAGATTTTTGATGTTTCCCTGAGAATTCAGGGGAATATCACGGTGTTTCATCAATACAGGATTCATCTGCACTGTAAATGCTATACATATTGTTTAGATGAGTTTTGTTTTGAAAAACCGAGCAATTGAATATAGTGCATATTTAAAATGTATGGGCTTATGGGAAAAATTGCATAAATCTCAAGATAGCATTTCCACTTTGAGCCAGAAATCTGTAAAATCTACGCGCATTCGTTAAGCCGTTTTTTAATCAGCGCCAAGCCTTTGGCTGATTCTTTTTGCAAACCAATTTCTTCATTGCATTCTGCTTTTAATTCAATATTTTCGACGCTTATCTGTCTGGTGTAGGCATATAAGCATCATTAGGTGCCAACATGGAAATTAAAGTCAATTATCTCGATAACCTTCGACTCGAAGCTAAATTTGATGACTTTACTGTAATTGCTGACCAACCTATTCGCTACAAAGGCGATGGTTCAGCCCCAGGACCATTCGACTATTTCTTAGCATCTTCAGCGATGTGTGCCGCTTACTTTGTTAAGGTCTATTGCCTTGCACGTAACATTCCAACCGATAACATTCGCTTATCGCAAAATAATATTGTTGATCCTGAAGACCGATATAAACAGATTTTTAAAATCCAAGTTGAGCTACCAGCCGATATTTCAGAAAAAGACCGCCAAGGGATTTTACGTTCGATTGACCGCTGTACAGTAAAGAAAGTGATCCAAACAGGACCTGATTTTGTCATTGAAGAAGTTGAAAGTATTGATGCAGATGCACAAGCGCTTTTAATGCCGAATTTGGCGTCTGAACACTTGACTCATATCACAGGCAAGGACTTACCTTTAGAGGAAACCATTGCCAACATGTCAGGCTTATTGGCGAACTTAGGCATGAAAATTGAAATTGCGTCTTGGCGCAATATTGTGCCAAATGTATGGTCGTTGCATATTCGTGATGCGCATTCTCCAATGTGTTTCTCTAATGGCAAAGGTGCAACGAAAGAAAGTGCTTTAGCTTCAGCCTTGGGCGAGTTTATTGAACGTTTGAACTGTAATTTGTTCTACAATGATCAATTCTGGGGTGAAGAAATAGCCAATGCCGAATTTGTACATTATCCAGATGAAAAATGGTTCCAACCTGGTCCAAACGGTGAATTACCACCAGAGATTCTGGATGAATATTGCAAGGCAATTTATGATCCTGAAAATGAACTTTTAGGCACGCATTTATACGATACCAACTCAGGCAATATCGAGCGTGGTATTTGTTCATTACCTTACGTGCGTCAGTCAGATGGTGAAGTGGTGTACTTCCCAACCAATTTGATTGAAAACTTATATTTAAGTAATGGGATGAGTGCAGGTAACACGCTTGCAGAAGCGCAAGTTCAATGTTTATCCGAGATTTTTGAACGTGCAGTGAAGCGTGAAATCATTGAAGGGGAAATTGCACTTCCAGACGTACCTGCGGATGTACTGGCGCAATATCCGAGCATCATTGAAGGGATTAAAGGCTTAGAAGAGCAAGGGTTCCCAATTTTGGTGAAAGATGCATCATTGGGCGGAAAGTACCCAGTGATGTGTGTCACCTTAATGAATCCACGGACTGGTGGCGTATTTGCTTCGTTTGGTGCTCATCCAAATATGCAAGTGGCGATTGAACGTAGCTTAACTGAATTAATGCAAGGTCGTAGTTTTGAAGGACTAAATGATTTACCACGTCCAACTTTTAGTTCGCAGGCGGTCACAGAACCGAACAACTTTGTAGAACACTTTATCGATTCAAGTGGCTTGGTGTCTTGGCGTTTCTTTAGTGCGAAATCGGATTATGATTTTGTCGATTGGGATTTTAGTGCTGAAGGACATGCGAAAAATGTTGATGAAGCCAAAATCTTGTTTGATATCCTCAAAGATATGGGCAAAGAAGTTTATATGGCTGTTTATGAGCATTTAGGTGCTACAGCCTGCCGTATTTTAGTGCCTGGCTATTCAGAAGTTTATTTGGTTGAAGACTTAATTTGGGACAATACCAATAAGGCGTTGTGGTTCCGCGAAGACACGCTGAATTTACACCGTTTAGATGATGAGCAGCTTGAAGCCTTGGTTGAACGTTTAGAAGAAAGCGAGTTGGATGACTACACCGATATCAAAACCCTGATTGGGATTGAGTTTGATGACAATACGGTTTGGGGACAACTTACGATACTTGAACTCAAGCTGATGATTTATTTGGCTTTACAGCAATTTGAAGAAGCCAAAGACTTGGTTGAAACTTTCTTGCAATACAACACCAATACAGTGGAACGAGGTTTATTCTACCAATGTTTAAATGTTGTGTTAGAAGTTGAACTCGATGATGAAATGGAACTTGAAGATTATGAAGTCAATTTCCGCCGTATGTTTGGTGATGAACACATGGATGCAGCCGTGGGTTCAGTCGATGGTAGTGTTCGATTCTATGGTTTAACGCCAACCAGTATGAAACTTGAAGGGTTAGATCGTCATCAACGTTTACTTGATAGTTATCAAAAACTACATGCTGCACGTGCCAAATATTCGAATCTTGCCAAAGTCAAATTGTTGGCCTAATTGATTTAATTTGAGTTGCAATAAACCTAATAATTTTAGTCATACCTCTTGAAAAAGGGGTGTGACTTTTTCTTGCTGTCATTATTAAAAATGGTCTTATTTAAGCACCAAGATTTGTATATGAATGGCTGACTTTTAAACGCAGCATATAAAAAATTATTCAAAATTTTGGGCTATTTTGAGTTTTAAAAAACCATAATTTTCTAAGTGATCCATGTCAGAAGTTCTCCTGATAAGCGAAGCCAAATGCAGGGTAACTTTTTCCTTTGTTTTGTAAATATTGCTTATTTTGATCAAAAAAAGAACATTTGAAAGTTGAATTGTATATTAAAAAATTAGAACTTTATCTCCTTTGTTTTCATAAAATTTATATGAGTTTTTAAAATTTAGTCAAAATATATTTTTAAAAAATATATAAAAATAAATATATTTAAATTTTTTGTTGCTGATATTTGAAGTGAAAAATTTCATCTGATTACGTTAAATTCTTAGAACTATTTATTAAATAAATGTTCACTATCATTTATTTGTATTTTATTATTTTGCGATACATTTTGATACAACTCTAAGCGCAATGGAACGCTAGACAATTATTTGATGATTATGAATCGAACGTTTCCTAACCATCAAACAATTGGAGAAACAACAATGCAACTGGAAAATAAAAATTGTAAGAAACGTATCGTAATTGTCGGTGGTGGAGCAGGTGGGCTCGAACTCGCGACGCGTTTAGGGAACCGTTTAGGTAAAAAAAATAAAGCCGAAATTATCTTGGTCGATGCAACTTTAACCCACATTTGGAAACCGCTTTTACATGAAGTGGCTTCAGGAACATTGAATTCGCATGATGATGAATTGAATTACTTTGCACATGCCAATAAAAATCATTTTGAGTTCTTTTTGGGGAAAATGATTAATATTGATCGCACCGAAAAAAAGATTCAACTTGCGGAATTAAGCTCTCATCTAGGTGAGAAAATTGCACCATGTCGTTCTATTGCTTACGATATTTTAGTTGTTTCAGTAGGATCAACTTCAAATGACTTTAATACCGAAGGCGCAAAAGAACATTGTGTGTGTCTGGATTCGCGTGCTCAGGCAGATTATTTACAGAAAGAGTTTTTAAATCTATATCTCCAAGCTCAAGCCAATACCCTAATTGAAGATACGCAGCGTAGCTTACTGAATATTGCGATTATTGGTGCAGGTGCAACAGGGGTTGAATTGGCAGCGGAATTGCATTTCGCGGCACATCAATTTTGTAAATATGGTTTAGACAGTATTCAACCCGATAATGTGTGTATTACCTTAATTGAGGCGGCTGATCGAGTATTGCCAGTGCTGAACTCTAAAATATCAAGTTTGGCTGAAGCAGAATTAGTCAACATGGGTATTCAGGTCAGAACCAAAAGTCGAGTACAAAAAATTGATGAAACACATATTTATTTTGATGATGGAACGCAATTAGCTGCTGACTTAAAGGTCTGGTCTGCAGGAATTAAAGCCCCAGATTTTCTCAATAACATTGCAGAATTAGAAACCAATCGTATTAATCAACTCATCGTTAAGCCGACTTTGCAAACGACACGAGATGATTCAATTTTTGCAATGGGGGATTGCGCGAGCTATACACCAAAAGGCAAGGAGCGTCCTTTAGCACCGCGTGCTCAAGTCGCCAATCAACAGGCAATTTTTTTGGAAAAAGCCTTAGCGGCTTATATCACTGGTCAACCACTTCCAGAATTTGTCTTTAAGGATAAAGGCTCACTCGTGTCTTTAAGTGACCGTAATAGTGTTGGACATGTTATGGGCAATATCAATATTGAAGGGTTTGTTGCTCGTTTAATGTATATGTCACTATATCGATTTCATCAGATCGCTTTGCATGGATTATTTAAAACCAGCATTCTGATGTTAAAGGATGTTTTATCTAAGTCGGCTAGACCACAATTAAAAATGCATTGATATTTCACAGATAAATTTAGTTTATTGATATAAAACGGTATAGCGATTAGCTCAAATTTGAGCTAATCGCTACTCTGTTATTGGGTTAATGATCAGGTTGAATTTGAGCTTATTTTGTTCTTATGCAAATTTTCTTGAAATTCATGATCATTGTGCGTGCTTTAATTCAATAATTTTCATGTTTTATACCGTCTAGGGACGCATAAGAGTTTCAAGTTATGATTTCGACAGAATTGTAGTCTGCAGCTATCCTTACTTATGCCATGTCGTAAAATGCTAAATCAATGTCGTCTAATGCGAAGTTGTCACCCTAGCTATGTTGTAGTTTGAGTACATGCTTCTTTAAGCACCGAATAAGAATACGACACGGATAGTAAAATGACGATGAATAAAGCAATCAGGTTCTATGAAACAGGAACCCCTGAAGTAATGCGTTACGAGGATATAATAGTCGGTGAGCCGGATACTGGGCAAGTAAGACTGCGACATGTAGCTGTTGGTTTGAACTATGCTGATACTTATTTTCGTGATGGTACTTATCAGATTCCTTTAGCCAATGGTATGGGGGTAGAAGCTGCAGGCGTAATTGAAGCTGTGGGTGAGGGTGTGACCGACTTTAAAGTCGGGGAACGTGTAACTTACACAGGGTTTTTAAATACCTTAGGTGCATATAGTACGGCACGTTTAATTGCAGCAAATGTTTTAATCAAATTACCAGAAGAAATTTCCTGCGAGACAGCAGCTGCAATGACCATGCGCGGTTTAACTGCTAGTTATTTAATGCGTCGAATTTATGACTTTAAGGCAGGAGATACAATTTTATTACACGCTGCGGCAGGTGGTGTGGGTTTGATTGTGGCGCAGTGGGCAAAGTTACTCGGTTTAACCGTTATTGGCACAACCTCTTCGGATGCAAAAGCTGCGATTGCCAAAGCACACGGGTGTGATCATGTAATTAACTATAGCCATGAAAATGTTGCAGAGCGTGTACGTGAGTTAACCAACGGTGTTGGTGTTAATGTCGTTTTTGACAGTGTAGGTAAAGACACCTTTATGTCGTCTTTAGACTCGTTAAAACGTCGTGGTTTAATGGTGTGCGTTGGTACGGCATCAGGGCCGATTCCAGACTTCAACCCAGTTTTGCTGGCAATAAAAGGCTCATTATATATTACCCGTCCAGCACTCGCAGACTACATTGCCGACCCAGTGGAGAAACAAGCTTTAGCTAATGAACTGTTTGATCATGTCGCAAGTGGTCGAATCAAAATTGAAATTAATCAACGTTATGAACTGAAAGACGCAGTACAGGCACATCGTGATTTGGAATCACGTAAAACCACAGGTTCTTCTATTTTTGTAATTTGAAAAGGATTTCATATGCAAATTGAACAATTAAGCTGCCATATTGGCGCAGAACTAAGCGGGATAAATCTGGCAGATGCAATTCATGATGATGGTCTGTTCTCTGAAATTCGCGCTCATCTTTTAAAACATCGTGTTTTGTTCTTAAGAGATCAAAATCTAACTCGTGCTGAGCATGTGGCATTTGCAGAGCGTTTTGGACAGTTGGAAGACCATCCTGCGGTGGGAAGTCACCCAGAGCATCCGGGGTTGGTGCAAATTTATAAAAGTCCAGAAAGTCCAATTGATCGCTATGAAAACGCGTGGCATAGCGATGCCAGTTGGCGCAAAGTTCCACCAATGGGTTGTGTCCTGCGTTGTATTGAGTGTCCTCCAGTTGGTGGCGACACCATGTGGACGAATATGGTGATGGCGTATGAAAATTTACCAAATGATGTTAAGGCCAAAATTGCCAATTTACGCGCTTACCACAGTATAGAAGCTAGCTTTGGTGCAGCGATGCCGATTGAAAAACGGTTAGCTCTGAAACAACAGTTTCCAGATGCAGAGCATCCTGTGGTTCGTACCCATCCAGAAACAGGCGAAAAAATTCTGTACGTGAATGCATTTACGACGCACTTCAGTAATTTTCATACCAAAGATATGGTGCGTTTTGGACAAGATGCCAATCCGGGTGCTGCTGATCTAATGCGTTATTTAATTTCACAGGCTTATATTCCAGAGTACCAAGTTCGCTGGCGTTGGAAGCCAAACAGTATTGCCATTTGGGATAATCGTAGCACACAGCATTATGCAGTCATGGACTATCCTGCATGTCACCGCAAAATGGAACGCGCGGGCATTATTGGTAATGCCACTTACTAAGTTTAAGAATTAAAACATTTTACTCAATTCACAATTTGAACACTATACGAGGAGATGCATATGCAATTCTTTGATGATTCTTTGCACCCAGAAAATATGGAAAAAGTGGTTATTACGGTTGCACCTTACGGCCCAGAGTGGATGCCAGAGGATTTTCCAGAAGATATTCCGGTAACCATGGATGAGCAAATCCAAAAAGCTGTGGAGTGTTATGAAGCAGGTGCATCGGTACTACATTTGCACGTGCGTGAACTTGATGGCAAAGGCTCAAAACGCTTATCTAAGTTTAATGAACTGATTGCAGGTGTGCGTGAAGCTGTACCTGACATGATTATTCAGGTCGGTGGTTCAATTTCATTTGCACCTGAAAGTGAAGGTGAAGCTGCCCTTTGGCTTAGTGATGATACGCGCCATATGCTCGCAGAACTGACCCCAAAGCCAGATCAGGTGACGGTTGCAGTGAACACTACGCAAATGAATATTATGGAACTTCTGTATCCTGAATATTTGAAAGGTACATCACTTGAACATCCTGCCATTCAAGAAGCATATGCCGAAATGACTGTACCCGCAGGACCGGCATGGTTAACTGAGCACTTAAAGCGTTTGTGTAAAAATGGCATTCAGCCGCACTTTCAATTAACTGGTATGCATGGTTTAGAAACCTTGGAACGGATGGTGCGTAAAGGTTTATACATGGGGCCATTGAATCTGACATGGATTGGTATTGGTGGCGGTTTTGATGGTCCAAATCCATTTAACTTCTTTAACTTTATTCACCGTGTCCCAGATGGCTGTACTTTGACCTCAGAATCATTGCTTAAAAACGTTTTGCCATTTAACACCATGTCTATGGCGATGGGTTTGCATGCGCGTGTAGGTAATGAGGACACAATTATCGATCATCGTGGTGAGCGTTTTAGTTCTGTGCAGCAAATTCAACAAACTGTTCGTATTGCGCATGAGCTTGGTCGTGAAGTAGCAAATGGCAAAGAGGCACGTGAGATTTATCGCATAGGCGTGCAATACAACAGTATTGAAGAGACCTTACTCGCCAATGGTATGGCACCGAACCGAAAAGTAGGTCAAAAAGGGGTTCCTCAACGTACTGGTGAAATTATATTTGACCAAACGTCATATGACATAAATCGTAAAGTTGGTTAATGGCTAACGTATCAAACGAACGCAACAGCAGCCGAGTCAAATGGAATGTTGGTTTGGCTAAGATACTAAGTTGATTGTGCGGCGGATCAGGCACAATTTTTATGAAGAATGAGAATTAGAAAGTATAAGAAACACAAGGAGGTCGTATGGGTGCACATCAGTATGCCAGTTCTACAGATGGCTTAGATACATCAGTCGACATACCACGTAAGTATGCGTGGTTAGTTTTTGCTTTAACTTTTGGTTTGCTTATTTCGGACTATATGTCGCGCCAAGTGCTTAATGCGGTTTTTCCTTTAATTAAAAATGAATGGGCCTTGTCAGATAGTCAGCTCGGCTTATTAAGTGGCATCGTCGCTTTAATGGTTGGATTGTTAACATTACCTTTATCAATATTGGCTGACCGTTTCGGCAAAATTAAAAGTCTCACTTTTATGGCTGTGTTATGGAGTTTGGCAACGCTTGGTTGTGCAATTGCGGAAAATTACCAACAGATGTTTATCGCCCGTTTTATGGTGGGTGTCGGTGAAGCAGCTTATGGCAGTGTAGGGATTGCGGTAGTCGTAGCCGTCTTTCCCCGTGAAATGCGTGCAACATTAGCCAGTGCATTTATGGCAGGTGGAGTGTTTGGTTCCTTCTTGGGCATGGCTTTAGGTGGTGTTATGGCTGAACACTATGGTTGGCGTTGGGCATTTGGTGGCATGGCGGTGTTTGGGTTGTGTTTAGCACTTTTATACCCAATGGTCGTCAAAGAGAAAAAGATAGGAATTCAGTCCCGTAAGATTAAGTCTGAAGCCAAACCTGATCAATTTAAACAACCACTAAAATCTATTTATTCCAGCCGTTCTGTGCTTGCAACCTATATTGGCAGCGGTTTGCAGTTATTTGTTGGGGGCACAGTCATCGTTTGGTTGCCGAGTTACCTCAATCGATTTTATGGCATGAGTACAGATAGAGCAGGTGTTATCGCTGCGGTGATTGTGCTGAGTAGTGCAATTGGCACCATTCTTTGTGGAATGTTGTGTGATCGTTTGGGGCGTAATCGACCTGATCGCAAAGTGAGTCTAGCAATCGCATTTTGTTTGATTGGTTGTGTTCTGTTGTCAATTGCCTTTGGGATGCCTGCTGGAAATGGGCAACTGCTCATGATCTGTATTGGGATGTTTATTGCACTTGGAACCAATGGTCCTTCTAGTGCGATGGTCGCAAACCTGACCCATAATTCTGTACATAGCACAGCATTTGCAACCTTAACTTTAGCCAATAATTTTCTTGGTTTGGCTTTAGGTCCTTTGGTTATTGGAAAGATATCGGATGTGATTGGCTTGCACAGTGCCTTTCAACTTATGCCTTTAATGAGCATCGCTGCGGCAGCCGTATTTTTCTATGCTAAACGTCACTATCTTCGAGACATCACTCGTTTTGAAGCACAAACCAAATTGGAACCGACTCAGTTATTTAATACAGGTGATCGCTGATGTCTCGTTTGATTCATATTGATGTGTATTTTGATTTTATTTGCCCTTGGTGTCTGATTGGCAAACGGCAATTAGAAGTGGCCATTCAATTGCTGCAACAGAGCGATCCTGATGTAGAAGTCAAATTGCAATGGAAAGGCGTACAGTTATTAACTGAAATTCCAGAAGAAGGTGTTCCTTTTCAAGCTTTCTATTTAAAAAGATTAGGGAGTATTACCGCAGTTCGAATGCGTCAGAATCAAGTACGTCAAGCTGCAAAAGCTGTTTGCTTAGAGATAAATTTTGATCGTATTCAACGTATGCCGAATACAAGAAAAGCTCATCAGTTAATTAAGCATATCGAAACTAAGGGCGATCTGATGTTACGGAATCGGCTATTAGAAGGAATATTTTCAGCCTATTTCTTGCATTCAGAAGATATTGGGGATGTAACAGTTCTAAAGAGGATTGCAGCCTATTTAGGAGTCCCTGAAGAAGAATTGAACAATATAAGTAATACAACAACGACACCATTTTTGTCGGCAAATACAGGAGGAAAGGGCGTGCCATATTTTGTATTTGATAAAAGTTTTGCGATTGCAGGGGCTCAATCAGCAGATGTGCTTTATCAGGCAATGCTTGAGGTTCTTGCTACACAAGGACAAGCCGTATGACAGTTCGTTTTGAAGTACCACAAGAAAAAATTCCTAAGCTAGGTGAACGAGCCTTTTTAATCATAGGGAATAAGGCATTGGCATTATTTAACATTGCAGCTCAATTTTATGCCATTGATGATCGATGTCCACATCAAGGAGCTTCATTATTTGGAGGGAAATTAGACGGGCGTGTAATTCAGTGCTGTGCACATGGTTTGCGTTTTGATTTAGCTAATGGATGTTTGATCAATTCAACACAACTAAAAGTTGCCTCATACCCTGTAGAAGTCATTGGCGAACAAGTATTTATTAAGTTGAATGCTGGAGAATAGTGTGAGTAATTTGAGTCAACTTGATTATATGCAACAAATTGGTCTGCATCAAAAAATCCGAGAACTCACACCAGGGTTCACGGTCAGTTTAGTAGCCGCTGCAGCAGCAAGCTTTCTTTCGGAACATTATGGCGCACCTGTAATGTTGTTCGCGTTATTGCTAGGTATGGGATTGAATTTTCTGGCTGTGGAAGGAAAGTGTAAAGCAGGCATAGAATTTACTGCCAAAACAGTCATGCGGGTCGGTATTGCTTTGCTTGGTATGCGGATTACATTAGGACAAATTACAGCATTAGGTTGGCAACCGGTGGCATTGGTGATCATACTCATAATTGTGACGATTTCCGTATCTATATTCGTTGCGAAATGGATCGGTTTTCAGAAACTATTTGGTATGTTGACGGGAGGAGCCACCGCGATTTGTGGTGCGTCAGCGGCACTCGCAATTTCTGTTGCATTACCAAATCATCCCAATAAGGAAAAAGCGACATTATTTACAGTCATTGGTGTATCTGCACTGTCTACTTTGGCAATGATTGTATATCCAATGATTGCCCACTGGCTGGCTTTATCTCCAAAAGAAGCAGGTATTTTCTTAGGGGCAACTATTCATGATGTCGCTCAAGTGGTGGGTGCAGGTTATAGTATGTCCGCGGAAACGGGTGATACCGCAACTGTAGTTAAGCTTATGCGGGTGGCTATGTTGTTACCTGTTATTGTTTGTGCTGCCACGATTACACGTATGCAAGGTGTCTCATCAGATGGAAAGCGACCACCTTTATTACCATGGTTTGCTGTGGGATTCCTAATTCTTGCTTGTGTTAATAGTTCTGGTTGGGTTCCAGTTATGGTGCAAGGTGGTATTAATGAGTTATCTCGTTGGTGCTTGATTATTTCAATTAGTGCTTTGGGTATGAAAACACAACTGAAAGAACTCGCAACGGTGGGTATTAAGCCGATCCTTTTAATGATATGTGAGAGTGTTTTCCTTGTTTTGCTGGTCTTAACCATAATGCATTGGCTGTTCTAATCTCTTTTATCAAGGTTATGGATAGAGGTTTCATGGTTTCAAATGTTTGTTCTGTGAAACTTCATCTCAGCATCCTTTACTTAATAGAAGGGTTTTGTTGATTACGCCATATTGTTGGTGAAACACCAAATTGGCTAATAAACCAACGAGTAAATGAGCTCGGTACAGAATAGCCCAAAATGTCGGAAACTTGAGCCAGTGAGTAATTTAAGTTATTCAAATAACGAACCACTAGTGTGCGACGTACATCGTTGATTAAAATGCTAAAGCTAGTTTCAGCAGTTTCTAATTTACGTTGCAGTGTACGTACATTCACGCCGTGTGTTTGAGCAACTTGTTCAATGGTCGCACGTCCCATAGGTAAAAGAACATAGATACTTTTACGAACTTCAAAAACAGTTGAAGATTCATTTTCATGTTGCAATATATCAATATCGAGATAACGTCGGGCATGATCTGCCATTGCAATATTGGCTTGTGGGTTTGCTTTATCCAATTCAGAAGATGTACAAACAATGCCATTAAACTCACTACCAAATTCGAGTAAACAACCAAAGACCCGTTGATGAATGTTTAAATTCTGCGGAGCATCATGTGTGAAGTGTATACTGAGTGGGCGCCATTTCTGTGATAATAAAGCAGCACAAAAGCGGTGTGTGATTCCTAGAGCGAGTTCAATTGCTTGGCGACTATATTGCTGGGTAGCAGAGATCACTTCGATGTGAATAATGACTGTATGGCCAACTTCTTCAATATATATTTCTAAAGCATTATTAATGAGGTTTCGATAGCGAACAATTGTTTGTAAAGCATCACGCAAGGTTAGCTGATAATTGAGCAATAAGCTTAGTTCCCCAAAATCTGCAATTTGGCGTTGTTCTGCCATATGTAAGCCAAAAGTTTCACAACCACTCTCCTGAGCAGATTGTTCTAAAAGCTGAATGGCTTTGTCTACAGAAATTCGTAATTTTGGATCATTGAGTTGAGTAGGATAAAGCCCGACATTTGACAATAAATGGTAAGGATTGAGGTTTAACTGTTGGCTCACATTCAAATAGTTTTTGAGCATAGCTGTATGCGCGAGAGGAACCACGATCTTTTTCCTTCTGTATTTTAACCATCCTGGTTAGTTTCTAGTTATAACGAAAATATCAGATTTAGCAAAGTATTCGATATTGCTTTTACACCATAGCTTAGACCAAAACCACTCAATTTCTAAAATTGTTAACACCTTATTGTCGTCAAATGAAAAGGCGTTGTCGCGAAATGTATATCGAGCGTTTAACTGAAAACTTATTGTGAATAAGAAATAAAAATAACCATTAGCCTGAAAGAGCAAGGAGCTCAGGGTGTAGAACTATGGAAAAAATATTCACACACGCGATAGTTTTGATTATTCCAGGGTTACGGGATCATGTAGAGGATCATTGGCAAACCATACTGGCATCACGTTTAGGTAAAGTTTATTCAGTACCGCCCGTGGAAACAGAGAAGTTAAATTGCGCAAACCGTGTGGCACGGATTGAGGCGGAACTCAGAAAAATTGAAGGGCCTGTTATTTTGGTGGCGCATAGTGCGGGTGTATTGATGACGATACATTGGGCTGCTTTGTATCAATATAACATTCAGGGTGCACTTCTAGTTACACCACCTGACTTGTCTGAAAGCTGGCCTGATAGTTACCCAAGTCCAGAGACGCTTAAAAAAGAAGGTTGGTGTCCATTACCGAGTCAAAAACTACCTTTTCCTAGCATTGTGGTTGCCAGTACCAATGATCATTTAGCAACATTTCAAGCTGTTGAAGCTATGGCGAAGATATGGGGAAGTCAATTGGTTAATGCAGGGATAGTCGGACACTTGAACCCCGCTTCTGGTTTTGGGTATTGGCCTCTAGCGGAGCAATTGATTTTGCAGCTAGATGCTCTGCAAATTAAAAGTGTTTCTTAGTTTGTAGATGAATTCCAATATCTAAAAATGATTTCGTGTAAATGACTGAACGACTAATTGGTATGACTTAAAGATAAATTCGTACATTTTAAAACAGTCAATTTAAATATCGGGCCAAAGGATGGCTTTACAGAATAAATAGAGATGTGGAGCAAAAATGTTGAATTTAAACAAAAATGCTGCATGGTCAGTCGTGGCAAAGTAAGCCGAATTTTCAGCATTCTTATTGAAATTAATCACAGTATTTAAATTAAATCATATCGATATGGAGATGATATGGTCAGTTATTTTGTGTCTTTGAATGGACAAAATCATCATATTTCACTGATGAAAAAAACGGTTCTTTGTTTAAGTCTGAGCTTGGCTATGTGTGAGGTTTTCGCTGCAAGTTTCGATTTAAATGGGGAATGGAAGCTTGAAAGCAAAACGTCGCTCAGCTATGGGACAAATTGGAGTACTCAAGGTGCTTCTAGTTCACTGGTCTATAAACCTGATGCGAACTACATTGGAAAAGATGGTCATAGCATTGATATTAATGGTGATGACGGTCGCGTGAATTTCAATGAAGGCGATGCAATATCTCAAGTGATCAAAGGCTTGAGTGAGCTCAGCTTAACAGGAAAACAGCAGGGTGCTGTTGTTAGTGCAAAGTATTGGTATGACCATGCCTATGAAACTGGAGAAGGTGACTTAAAAGCCTTTGATGATTCTGCGTGGCCACGACTTGCTAAGTTTAAAGGTATCGACTTGTGGGATGCTTATATCTGGAAAAACTTTGCTTTAGATCAGGGTCAAACGGCGAGTATGAAACTAGGCAAGCAGACTTTGCAGTGGGGCAAATCACAATTCTTCCAAAATGGATTAAACAGTGTAAGTGCTTTTGATTATGCTGCGATGAATCGTCCAGGTGGTGATACTAGAGAGCGTGTGATTCCAACAGAAATGTTTTCTTTTGAAGCAGGCATAAACCCGTATTTAAAGTTTGCTGGTTTCTATCAGTTTAAATTTAGACCCTCTGTGGTCGATGGCTGCGGAACATTCTTTGCTATTTCAGACTTCGTACCTGAAAACTGTGGACCAATTCTGATTACGGTCATGCCAGGTGATAAACTGTCTGATACCGCGTTACAGAACAAATCTTATATTCCGCGGAGTGAAAGTCGATATGCCAAAGACAGTGGACAGTATGGATTTTCTTTAAAACAAACTTTGCCTAAGTTCAATAATGCTGAGCTTGGGTTGTATTTTGCAAATTATCATAGCCGCAATGCTAATTTTGATGGAACCGCTGTAACTGCAGTCGGCCCTACAAATTTTAATACAGCGCAATTTTTCTCAATCTATCCAGAAGATATCAAAATGTATGGACTGAGCTTGGCAGCAAAAGTCGGTACGACATCTGTTTTTAGTGAATTAAGCCACAAACCTAATCAGCCTTTGCAGTTTAATGGTACAGATATTGTTTATGCTCAGGTCTTAGACAAAAATACGCCACTGACGGATAGAGGAACTTCTGCTGAATTTGGACAATATTTACAAGGTTATGTGCGTGCACCTGTAACACAGTTTTCATTTGGTGTCAGTGATAGCTTGAACAATGTATTGGGTGCGAATACCCTGAATTGGGCTACTGAATTGGCCATGAATCATATTGGTGATATTGGTAACTATCGCTTTGGTCGAGTCGGTGCATTTGGACGCAGTGAACTGTCATCTGGTGCTTATAATCCTGAAACCAAGGAAAATCAATGCACGCCTTATGGTACAGCGCATCTATCCAATGATGAAATTGACCATTTAAATAAACGTTTTTGTAACACAGATGGCTTTTTTACCCAATGGTCATATGGATACCGTTTACGTGGCACTCTGACTTATAAAGATGTGCTACCTGCCATGGTTATTACACCAAGTGTGTTGTTTCGCCACGACCTATATGGCTTTAGCCAAAATTTTCAAGAAGGACAAATGAGTTTGACTGCGGCTGTTTCGGCAACGTATCAGCAAAAATATAATGTAGAGTTTGCTTACGTAAACTTTTTTGGTTCCAATAATTTCAGTACTATTGATGATCGAGATTTTGCATCAGTTGCATTTAAAGTTAATTTTTAAGTGTAGGTGATTTTGTTATAGCAATCAGTTTCTCAAGGCGTATTCAGTAATTCAATAGTGTGTTCAATCAAAAAACTCAGCAAACTAGGGGTTCAAATCTATTCCGACAAGGCTATTAAATGTTGTCAGATGAATAAAGTCATATTTTGCTTGTTTTTATCTATGGTGATTGGCTTTGAATTCGATCTTATTAAATCAAATTTGGCTCAAGCAGTTTTCATCATCTAGTGAATGAAATCCATATACATTTGACAATTTTAGATGGATTTACACAATAAGATGGATCTTATTCCACAAACTGTTGCTATTTATATTGATGGAGGAGGTATTCATTTTGTAACAGGATTGTTGTTATGAATTAGCCGAGTGAATGGGCGTTGTGGTACGACGAAATATGCCGATTTGTATTGCTGTGCATTCTCTTTTAAAAATGCACAGTGAACTAGATTTTAATAAAGTTGATAATGCCGTAAAGACTAGGATGTATTTAATATCAAACGATGATATTAATATCAGCGAGTAACCCACTCCACAGTCTTTTGCATGGTTTCTTTCAGCTCGGTTGGAGGGATTTTCCATTGTTGATTTAGTCGATTGAATGCTCCCAGATCAAGCTGCTCAGTTCTGATAAAGTTTAGCATTTCAGGGGACATATCTAATTTTTTTGCTAACCATTGCCACTTTAAAAGCCATGTTAAAAAAGAGATAGAAATAAAATGCCGTGGAGGATTAATTTCTAATGACTGAGCAACGATTTGTACTAAAGTTTGAAGCGATATTTGCTGAGGATTCGCCACTAGAATTTCCTGCTTAACTGTTTCAGGGTCTTCACTAGCATGTACCATAGCATTCACCAACATAGTAACTGATACCAAAGGTAGAGAATGTTGTGGTGTACCAGGAAGAGCACTCATTTTTCTTTGTTGAAGCTGTTGAATTAGAGCAGTAATAGGTTGAGATGCTGGAATTTCCCCCGTTATTTCATCTCCAATCACGGTGGCAGGGTGGATGACTGTCCATGGTATATTTAATAAGTCTGCTTGTTTAATCCAGTTAAAATGCCCTTCAATTTTTGAAGCTTCATAAGCGCCTAGTGCCTCATAAATTTTTGGCCAGTCAGTTTTTTCGATATTTTCTCGGAATATGCCCGCTGCTTTTAAATGTTGATCTAGGGTCAACATAAAGCCTGACAAGTGTACTGCGCGTTCTAAATGGCAATGTTTGTTCACGCTATGAAGCAGATTGGTTAGTCCATCAACATTGACTGCTTTAGCCTGCTGCATAGACAGATGCCATTTGAATAATGCACTAGCATTATATAGATAATTCACTTCTTTCAATGTTTTCCAGTCTTCAGGTGATAACCCTAAATTGGGTAAAGTAATATCACCTTGAATAAAACTCAGCTCTTGATCATTGATATTTTGCTGTGTCAGCCAACGACGCAATTGAGGTTCTTGTTCATTGATATTGCGACATAAAGCAAACACTTTTGCACGATCTCTAAGTAATTGTGCGACAAGGAACTTACCAATAAATCCAGTTGCACCGACTACAAGTGCAGTTTGCGATGACATAAGCATAAAATTAAACTCGATTAATTGTTAATGCTTAAGCTAAACTGTGGAGTATAGTCCACAGTCAAGAGTTTTTTAAAAAATATAAAAGGAAACTGAATATGCTAATCGGCGAGCTATCACAACAAATTAATTTAAGTCGGGACACAATCCGTTTTTATGAAAAGATGGAACTGATTCAGCCTTTGGTACGCAATAATGGCTACAAGGATTATCCTGAACAAACGCTGCAACAACTAAAACTTATCCAGACCGCTAAAAATCTAGGCTTTACACTTGCTGAAATAAAACAAATTATTAATATCGTGGGAGAAAACGAGATTCCCGCTGAGCAATTTCAGCTAATTTTGCGAGAAAAATTAGTGATGATTCAGGAGAAAATGGGACAATTGCAACATATACAAAATATGCTTGAAAATTTGCTAGGGGGCGAACCTTGTCCTTTAAGGAAAGGATGTGAAGTCATCGAATTGAAATAGTACTGAAAAAGACCTAATTTAAAATGGTCTTTTGATATGACTTTTAAAAGAGTAATTGTGTGATGTCATATTTTAAGTTTAAGAAATTTTTATAAAAACAAGCTTATATAAAATTAATAAAAAAGCGCTTATCCTTTGATAAGCGCTTTTTAAATTTTGGAGCGGGAAACGAGACTCGAACTCGCGACCCCAACCTTGGCAAGGTTGTGCTCTACCAACTGAGCTATTCCCGCAATATGGATGTGCATTATAGAGAGTTTAATTTGACTGTCAACTCTCTATAATGCAATTGCTGAATTAATCAGCACGACGCCATACAGTACCTTGGCGTGTATCTTCCAAAACCACACCCTGATCCAATAGTGACTGACGAATGCCGTCAGCTTTTGCGAAATCCTTCGCTTTCTTCGCATCTTGACGTTGTTGAATGAGATCTTCAATGTCTGCTTCAGACAAGCCTAAAGCTTCTTGCCCAATATCTGACTTTAAAAACTCTTCTACGTCATGCTGTACCAGACCTAGAATGTTGGTGAGGTGACGCAACGTTGAATAATAAATTGCTGCTTGTTCAGCATTTTCTTCTTTAACTGAACGATTGAGCTCTTTGTTAATTTCAAACAACACAGCAATTGCTTCGGCGGTATTAAAGTCATCACGCATTGCAGCATTAAAACGTTCAACCAAAGCATCATCTAGTTGTTCAACCACATTGGTGCCGTATATTTGTTGATAGGCTTTGAATGAGTGGTAGAAACGGCTTAATGTAGTTTTTGCTTCTCTTAAAGCCACATCTGAGAAGTTCACTGGGCTACGATAGTGTGAAGACACAATAAAGTAACGAATGACTTCAGGATGGAATTTATCCATTACATCACGAATGGTGAAGAAGTTGCCTAAAGACTTCGACATTTTTTCGCCATCAACGTTAATAAAGCCCACGTGCATCCAATAATTTACATATTGTTCGCCTGTCGATGCTTCACTTTGGGCAATTTCGTTTTCATGGTGAGGGAACATGAGGTCCGAACCACCACCATGAATGTCAAAATGGTTGCCTAAGCAGCATGTTGACATAGCAGAACATTCAATATGCCAACCTGGACGGCCATTGCCCCAAGGCGAAGCCCAAGCAGGCTCATTTTCTTTGGCATGCTTCCAGAGTACGAAGTCGAAAGGATGTTTTTTCTCAACTTCCACATCAACACGTTCTGATGCACCTGCTTGCATATCGTCAAGTTTACGACCTGAAAGACGACCATATTTTGCAAATTTTTCTACTTGGAAATATACATCACCATTATTTGCAGGGTAGGCTGTGCCTTTATTAACCAGATTGCCAATCATGCTTTGCATTTGGTCAATATATTCTGTCGCACGTGGTGCTTCATCGGGGTGTAAACAGCCCAAATTCTCAGCATCTTCATTCATAGCTTGAATAAAGCGGTCGGTAAGCGCAGTAATGCTTTCACCATTTTCGTTGGCGCGTTTAATAATTTTGTCGTCAATATCGGTAATGTTACGAACGTATTTGACGTTCCAGCCCTGACTACGTAAAAAACGAATGATATAGTCGAATGCAACCATTACACGCGCATGTCCAATATGACAGTAGTCGTAGACGGTCATGCCGCAGACATACATGTCGATATGACCTTCTTTACGCGGTACAAATTCTACTTTTTTACGTTGCTCTGAATTGTAAAGAACAAAAGGGTGCATAGGGCTTACATATTGCGATAACAAAAAGATTTCTCATCATAACGTAAGGTCCATGATTCACAAAGTTTTATACGTTATTTTTATAAGTAAGTGAAAACTTATACATTTAGAAACGATGCATTTGCATAGATATGATAAAATTGCGAAAATTATTTTTTACTTGAAACTGGGGTAAGTCATTATTTCCATAATGATGAAATACCCTGAAATCAGCTCTTATCGAGTTTAAGGTTGCTAACGTTGAATTTACAAACCATGCCGAATCCAATCGATTTTCAGAAAGCCGCATTAGAAACTTTGCGCATTGAAGAACAAGCTTTAGGGGTATTAGCAACGCAAATAGATGAGCGTTTCAGTCGTGCCTGTGAAATTATCTTACAGTGCAAAGGGCGCTTAGTGGTAACAGGTATGGGGAAATCAGGGCATATTGGTCGTAAAATGGCAGCGACATTTGCATCAACAGGTACACCTTCATTCTTTATGCACCCAGGTGAAGCGGGGCATGGCGATTTGGGCATGTTGGTTCGTGGAGATGTATTGATTGCAATTTCAAACTCGGGAAAGAGTGATGAAATTATGATGTTAATGCCACTAATCAAACATTTAAAAGTGCCTTTAATTACCATTAGCGGTGATGATACTGGTCCAATGCCGCAAAATGCTGATGTGGCACTCACTTTAGGCAACATTCAAGAAGCTTGCCCATTGGGTCTTGCACCAACATCAAGTACGACTGCCACTTTGGCATTGGGTGATGCTTTAGCTGTAGCTTTATTGGAAGCACGTGGCTTCACGGCGGATGATTTTGCACGTTCGCATCCTGCTGGTGCTTTAGGTAAACGCTTGTTGTTGCATGTAAAACACTTAATGCACACAGGTGAAGAATTACCAAAAGTTGCACCTGAAACGCCAATGAATAAAGTGCTATACGAAATTTCAAATAAACGTTTGGGTTTAACTACCGTTGTCGATTCAGAAAATCGATTATTGGGAATTTTCACTGATGGTGATTTGCGTCGTTTAATTGATAAACAGCAAGGTTTTGATGTCAATCTCCCTGTGTCTGAAGTAATGATTCAAAACCCAGCAACGATTTCGCAAGAAGCACGTGCAGTGCAAGCTTTAGAAAAATTACGCGACAAAAAAATCAATCAATTTGTAGTTGTTGATGATGCCAATAAAGTCATTGGTGTGATTAGCATGCATGACTTAATTCAAGCAGGGGTAAATTAATCCATGGCATCTTATGTTTTATTAGAACAAGCACGTCATATTCAAGCGCTCGTATTAGATGTCGATGGTATTTTAAGTGATGGTTTTGTGACTTTAACCAATTCGGGGGATGAAATTAAATCCTTTGATATTCGTGATGGTTTAGGCATGAAGTTGGTGCAAAAGTCTGGTATGAAAGTGATTATTATTACTGGCCGTAAAAGTAATATTGTAGAAAAGCGTATGTCAGATTTAGGTGTCGACTTAGTTTTTCAAGGGCGTGAAGATAAAGGTGTAGCTTTGCGTGAAGCGTGTGCTCAGCTTAATCTTTCACCAGATGATTGTTTATATATGGGTGATGACTGGCCTGATCTTTCAGCCTTTGCTATTGCAGGGATGAAAGTCACGGTACCGAATGGTCATGTTGAAGTACGTCGTCGCGCTGATTTAGTCACACAGGCGATGGGTGGTCGTGGTGCAGTACGTGAAGTTTGCGACATGCTGTTAATGGCAAAAGGGACTTACCAAGAGCTACTTGAAAAATTTATTACAATCCCGCATTAATGCTTATATACGTACATAATTGTTTTTAGTGAAGAACCACACTTATGGATACCAAAGTTTTATATGTCACGGCGATTGCAATTGCTGCTGTAAGTGGTGGTTATTACTATTACAGTGGTAAAGGGAATAAATTAGAAACTGCATCTGCGCGAAGTATGACGTATTCCGCAGAAAAAATTAATTTAACCCAAACCGATGATGCAGGAAATTTATATATTCGTGCTCAAGTTGATCGACTTGAGCAGGATATGCAAAAACAGACCACTAAACTCGAGAACTTGAATGCTTCAATGTATAAAGATGGCACTGTAGATGCGACATTTTTTGCTAAGCAAGCGAATGGTTATGAAGACAATAAAAAAGTTGTTTTGTCTCAAGAGGTCGTTGCTACCAAGTTATTAGATCAAGGGCAGGGGAAAATGCAGTTTTTAACTGATGAGCTGACGGCATTCCCGCAGACCCGAGTTATAGAAACAAACCGTCAAGTGACCGTGCAATCTCCACAAGCAGAGTTTGTCAGTCAGGGATTGAAAGCCAATTTAAATGATGGTCAATACGAATTTTTTAATATTCGAGGAAAGTATGAACCAAAATCTTAAGTTTCAAGCTTATAAAGCTTTCCTTAAAAAAGCAGTTGTACTCAGTATAGCGATTGTTGCGGCATCTAGTGCTTTTGCAATTCCTTCGGATCGCAATCAACCAATTTCTTTGGTGGCAGACCGTGCGACTTTTAACGAAAAAACTGGGGTAACGACTTACTCTGGCAATGTGATTATTGAACAAGGTACGATGCGTTTACAAGCAAACTCAATTGTTGCCAATCTGAATCAGAAAAAACAGATCAGTTCAATTACTGCCACAGGCGGCCCTGCGCGCTTCCAGCAACAGCTAGATGCCAATAAAGGCTTAGCTAAAGGACAAGCACAAAAAATTGTTTATAATGCGGAAACTGGCATTATCACCATGTCTGGTGGTGCGCTATTAGAACAAGATGGTGCGAGTATTCGTGGTAACACATTAAAATACAGCATGAATAAGGGTGATATTGAAGCGACAGGAACACCAAATAGCACAGGTTCATCGTCTGGTCGTGTACAAATTGTGATTCCGCCTTCAAGTACTAAATCCTTCCCAGGAGCGCGTGATTAATGGATCATGTTGAGACTGCAACACAAACCCTTTGTATTAAGCACCTTGCGAAGAACTATAGTAAACGTTGGGTTGTAAAAGACGTTTCCTTTAGTATGCAAAGTGGGCAAATTGTAGGTTTGCTCGGTCCGAACGGTGCGGGTAAAACCACCAGTTTCTATATGGTGGTTGGACTGGTGCGAATGGATAAAGGCGAGATCCATCTTGATGATTTGGATATGTCAGACCTTGCCATGCATGAACGTGCACGTAAAGGCATTGGTTATTTACCGCAAGAAGCCTCTATTTTTAGAAAATTAACGATTTCTGAAAATATTATGGCAATTTTAGAAACCCGCAAAGATCTAAATAAGCAGCAACGACAACAGCGTTTAACAGAGTTATTGGCAGATTTTAAAATTACCCACATTAAAGACTCGTTGGGCATGAGTGTTTCGGGTGGTGAGCGCCGTCGTGCTGAAATCGCCCGTGCCTTAGCTGCAGATCCTAAATTCATGCTGTTAGATGAGCCATTTGCAGGGGTCGATCCAATTTCTGTAAATGACATTAAAGACATTATTCGTACGCTTAAAGATCGTGGTATTGGTGTACTCATTACCGATCACAATGTACGTGAGACTTTGGCAATTTGTGAACGTGCTTATATTGTGAGTGAAGGTTCCGTGATTGCAGAAGGTACACCACAAGAAATTTTAGAAAATGAAACTGTTCGTCAGGTTTACTTGGGCGAAGATTTCATGGTTTAAGCATAAACGCTGAATAATCTTTAAGATAAAACCTCCATATATATGGAGGTTTTTTATTACCCTTGGTTTAAGTTGCTTGTTGAAACACGTTACAATTATTCTATTCCTGTTAGTTATCTTTGAATATGCCATTCACTATCGCAGCCCAAGTCAGTTATGAAGAAGAAATAAAGAAAAGCCGTTTTCAAGCGATAGCTGTTCCTGTCGAAAATGAAGAAGCTGTAAAAACGTTTCTTGAAGCAAACAAAGATATCACGACGACCCATCAATGTTGGGCATGGAAAATTGGGCATCAGGTTCGCTTTAATGATGATGGTGAACCTTCCGGTACAGCGGGACGCCCTATATTGGCAACGATAGAAGGCAATGAGCTGACGAATGTGCTAGTACTCGTAAACCGCTGGTATGGCGGAATAAAGTTGGGCACAGGTGGTTTGGTACGTGCCTATGGCGGTAGTGCGGGACAATGTTTACTTCTAGCAGAGAAAATTGAATTAATCGAGAAGAAAAAGGCATATTTTGGTTGTCAGTTTTCGGAGTGGTCGATCTTTAAATATGAAATGCAACATCAGGGAATTGATTTTCAAGAGCAATATACTGCGGAGGGAGTTGTTGTCGAGCTACAGTTACAAGTTCACCAAATTCCAGAACTGGCAGATAAAATTCGGGATGTTACTCGTGGTCGTGAACAACTTAAGTTAGTGGAAGAACAGCATGAGTGAACAAGATCCATTACTGAAATATCGTGAGCAACATAAGCACCGACTCAACTACATGCCTTGGCTTTACTGGACTTTAAAGCCGAAACATCGTGCATGGGCGGAACAATGGCAAAATGAATATCAACAATATTTGAGAGAAATGGAAACGGTTGAGATTGGCAAGAACTGTTTTATTTCTCCTTTGGCCCATATTTTTGCGGAGCGAGGACGTACCATCAAGATTGGTGATAATTGTTTTATTGCCGCAGATTGTACCTTGCATGGACCACTGGACATTGGTAATGAAGTTGCCATTAATCATCACTGTATTTTAGATGGTGGGCGAGTCGGGATTAAATTGCATGATCAAGTACGTGTTGCTGCTTACAGTCATCTTTATGCTTTTGACCATGGCATGCAGTTAGATCAACCTATTTACCAGCAACCTGTACGCTCACAAGGAATTGAAATTGGCCGTGATGTTTGGTTGGGGGCGCATGTCGGGGTAAAAGATGGTGTCAAGATAGGGGATCATGCAATTGTTGGAATGCAAAGTATGGTCACAAAAGATGTGGGGGAAAGAGAAGTTGTGGCAGGTAATCCAGCCCGCTTTATTCGTTACCGTGAATAGAATAATTGTATATTTTTCATCAATCTCGGTTACACAAAAGATGCCAACTCATCACTAGATGTGCTAAGTTTAGAGACAACAACTAGACCTATAGTCCCTAGAGACTAATTGAGAGGCGAACAATGAAACGGGTAATAGCGTGTATAGATTCTTCTCCCTGCATCAATGCTGTCGCAGAAGCAGCAGCTTGGATTGCAAAACAAACACAACGCGAACTCGTGTTATTACAAGTGTTGGACTACTATCCTGCCAGTTACCATTTAGGTGAAATTAGCGGAGTCATTGGTTTTGAAAGTAATGCAATGTTACTCAAAGAGCTTGCTGAACTTGAGCAGAAACAAAGCCAACTAGCACTTGATTATAGCAACAACCTACTCAATCATATTTCTGAAATGGTCAAAGATAAATATGGTTTAGATGCGACCCATATTCAGGAAAAAGGTGATTTTCTAGAACAAAGTTTTCATGTACTTAAAGAAGATGATATTGCTGTGATTGGTCGGGTGGGTGAGCGCTCGGCAGAGCGGAATAAACCCATTGGTGGCAATGTTGAAAACTTTATTCGTGGTGTAAGTAGTACTGTACTAACAGTTGGAGAGAAGTTTGTACCGCCGACTCGCTTTATTTTTGCTTATGAATATTCTCCTACCTGTACCAAGATGATGCATCGAATTGCGCAAAGTGATTTATTGCGCTTATTACAATGTCATTTGCTTTATGTTGGAGATCATCCCGAAATTTTAAATGAACCCTCACAGTTCTTAAGAGATGCAGGTTTAGATGTTGTTGTTGAATACCGTTATGGTGATGTTTCAGAAAACATCTTGGAATATCAGCGAGAACATGATATTAAATTAGTGGTTATGGGGGCATTTAGCCACAGCAAGATTCACCAATTCTTTTTAGGAAGTATTACCACCACAATATTCAGAAATTCAACAGTTCCACTCTTGGTTGCAAAATAAGAATTTAGAATGGATTACGTAAATTTATAGTTATCCGCATTAAATGTGGATAACTATATGGACAATATTTGTAAGTACTTGTATTTTAAATTAAAAATACAATAGAGTGTTTTTTGTGCTTTGATTGCTATTTTACAATCGCAATTGCAAAACCATCATGCCCTTTACTGCCAACCGTCTGTAACGCTGTGCAAGACAGCAATCTTGGATGGTTTTTTAAACGCACAAAAGTTTCTCGAATACCTTCTATACTTGGCTTATGATTTTCTGGATTTACAATATCACCAGCACGAATCACATTATCGAGCACAATAATGGTGCCTGAGTGAGATAAGTCTAAGCTGAGTTCTAAGTATTCAGGATAGCTTTGTTTGTCAGCATCAATAAAAATAAAATCAAAAGGTTCAAAATCTGCTGGAAGTGCTTTAAGTACGTCAGCAGCACGTCCGACTTTCAGTTCAATGGTTTGTGGCAAATTAGCGCGGTGAATATTTTCTTGACCTAATGCTGCATGAGTATCACGTCCTTCAATGGTAAGAATATAACCATCTTTAGGCAGTGCACGTGCTAGCCACATAGTACTGTAAGCTGCAAATGTGCCAAGCTCGAGGACACGTTTACACTGATTCATTTGAATAAGCATTTGCAACAACATGCCTTGATTAGGAGCAACAGCTAGATGATCAGGAAAACCTTTTTGAGCTGTATTTTCAAGTGTTTGTAACAGAATTGGGTCTTCAGGAATTAAATGTGAATCGATAAAATCATCAATCTCTGACCACATTTCTTGCATAATCTTAGCGCCTAAATATCGAATCAGTGCATTTTAAACATTTCTAGACAGAGTTCAATTCTCTCAGAATATTAATCACTGAAAATAAAAAACAGAGGTACTTAGACCTCTGTCATGGAATACATGTTAATAATTACACATGGATGAGGAACGACTTAAATCAGGCCCCCAAGTACGAAAGCCTTGAGTATCAATATGGATTTGTCCAGAAGCATACAAACCTAGACCCATATTGAGACTTTGACCATATTGTTCCCAGAACTGACACAGCTTAAATTTGGTATTTTCAATAAACGTGTAATCTTCTGGTTGTGGATATTCGGGACCAATACGAAAATCGATTGCTGAATTAAACAAGTGGCGTGAAGAGCTTGCACCACCAGCACATTGGTTTAGCGTTAAGTCACGGTAAACAGATGTGACTTCAAAGTCGGTTAATACTTTGGATGCGACAAGATATTTAAAAACCTTAAGTGTGGGGATCTGATTTGCCCACAACTCACGAGTTGGAATCATATATTGAGAACGTCCACACTTTTGCCAGTCGCGCGCGGTACGTAATAATTCAAAAGTCGGAATAATATTCCCGACATTATTTTTTTCTAGGAAAACTTCATATTCACGTACGCGTCGCAAGTTATCACTGGCAGCAACCCAACTATTATAGGTATATGGAATAATTTTAGGAGGGATTGGGCGTTCGACGCTTACACGTTCGTGAGGAATGAAAATCCGTTTTCCATGAGGTGTGCCTTGCCCAGATTTATGAGGAGATGAACTACATCCGATCATAACCAGAGGGATGATACTCAAACTGAGCACGCCCTTGAAAAATTGCTTCATGTATGAAAATCAAATGCTTAGAAATATAGGTGCTTATTTTAATCGAAAAGGGGGGAGTAAATTTGGAAAATTTGCAATCAAATGTGTGTTTTTGGTATAAAAAAAGATCAGCAATTGCTGATCTTTTTTTATGGCTTATTTTTCAAGATATTGTAACTTGTCTGCCTTACCATTCCATTCTTCACGGTCGGCAGGTTGGTCACCAATTTGAGTAATGTTTGGCCATTTTTGTGCAAGTTCTGCATTTAGTTCGATAAATACTTCTTGACCTTCTGGCAACTCATCTTCAGAGAAAATTGCATTTGCAGGGCATTCTGGTTCGCATAATGCACAGTCGATACATTCATCTGGGTTAATCACCAAGAAGTTAGGACCTTCGTAGAAACAGTCAACAGGGCAAACTTCTACACAGTCTTGATATTTACATTTAATACAGTTTTCAGTGACAACAAAGGTCATGGCGACAGCTACCTAAATAATATGGTTTTAATTACTCATCCCGTATTTTAGGCAAAAATGGGGATAACTAACAATTGCTTTTATTGATATTTGTTATTTAAATGCATGAAATACATTTAAGTAAATGATAATTGATAGCAACAATATATTTGAGAAACTGACATAAATATTGCTTATGTATAAAATAAATTATAAAAAACAGTTTGTTATGGTATTTTTTGGTTTTCGTATTATGGCGTAATAAAATTACAGAGTATATTGGAAATGAAAAATTTCAAAGTTAAAGTAAGTACCTGAATGATTAAATTCTTAATTTTTTTGCCTAGAAAGTCATCGATATACCATCAAAAAAGTAGTTCATTCAAACAAAAGTACCTATTCAATAAGGCGCTATAAGCTTCAATAGTCTCTTTCATTTTTTTATCTGTCATGGTGTTGAATGATTTTTGACAACTGAGTTATAGAGTGCTCCATTTGTTGAATATCAAAGTCTCCTAATCCGAGTATAAGTCCAGAACGTTTCGTTTGATTTGAATAAGTGGGTGAAATGGCTTTAATTGAAATTTCGCTCTCAAGTGCTGATTGGGCAATAGCACGGTCATCTAAATGATCGGCTAGCCATAGCAACATATGCATACCTTGATCGCCTGACTGTAAAACGCCAAGGTGTTTTGGTATGTGGCGTTCTATCATATCAATTAATTGCAGACGATTTTCTGCATAAACTTTTCGTATACGCCGAATATGTCTTTCTAAATGACCTTCTTGAATAAAGGCTGCCAATACATGCTGATCGGCTGAAGGTGGGTGACGGTCAATCAATGCTCTTAGCCCACAAAATGCAGCAACCAGTTTTTTTGGCAGAATGGCATAACCTAAACGTAATGATGGAAAAAGGACTTTGCTAAACGTACCCAAATATATGACTTGATCCGATGCCATGCCTTGTAGTGCAGGAAACGGTTGGCCACTGTAGCGAAGTTCGCTGTCGTAATCATCTTCAATAATCCAAGCGTTCTGCTGTTTTGCCCATGCGAGTAATGCGGTTCGTCTTGCTAAGCTCATCGGCATACCGATCGGGTATTGATGAGAAGGAGTCACAAATGCAGCACGGGCATTTTCCGCAAGTGTACGACCTATATTGACTTGAATGCCTTCTTCATCAACAGGTACACGTATGATTTTTAAATGATGTAATGAATGCTCAAGTATGGCTGTAGTCCCACGATAAGCAGGATCTTCAACCCAAACGGTATCATTCGCATTGAATAAAATTTGACTGCAAATATAAAGTGCTTGTTGGATTCCGCTAGTAATCACAATTTGTGCAGGGTCACAATGCACAGAACGCGAACGCCGAACATAATCAGCAATAGCAATGCGTAAAGACAATATGCCTTGTGGATCATCATAACCTGACGGTGCTGCTATGCCACGGGCACGGTATTGATTGCCATATTTCCGCCACATATCATTCGGTTGAGTACGGCCTGTGGGCACAGAAACGGCAAAAGGTCGATGCGGTAATGGTCTAAATTCTTTGAGTATTTCTGCAAATGCTTGTGCAGCTGATGTAAGCGGGATGTCGGTTTCTTGTTTTTCTCTTTTTAACGTCTCTGTAGTCGAATGGTTTAAAGTTTGTGAAACAAAAGTCCCTTTTCGGGCATGAGATTCAAATACACCTTCTGCGATAAGTTGCTCATAAGCTTCAATCACAGTACCCCGGGCAACATTTAATGTTTGTGCTAGCTCACGGGAAGAGGGTAAGGCATCACCAGATTGTAAATCACCCTGTTGAACGGCTGCTCTAAAAATGTGAATGAGTTGAGTGCTGATCTGCCCATTGGCCTTATTTAGTTTTGTCATCGATGGAAGATCTATTACTTTGGTCATTCTTGCCATAATTCTGGTCTACTAAAATTTAGATAAACTGGTTCTTTTTTATAATCCAATTAAAACTGAAAATTTACAACAGGAAATACAGACTGAGATTAGGAACATAAGAGGAGTTATAGACCATGTACGTCCCCGCAGAATTTGAAGAAACACAAATAGAGGTTCTGCATGAACTTATAAAACAATATCCTTTGGGAATTTTGCTGACGCATGGGCAAAATGGTTTGGATGCGAATCATCTGCCTTTTGAACTTGATACTGAGGTGACTGAATTGGGTGTACTGCATGCACATGTGGCAAGGAAAAATCCAGTTTGGCAAGATGTTCAAGATGGTGATGAAGTGCTGGTAGTCTTTCGAGCAGGTGATGCCTATATTTCGCCACAATGGTATCCGAGTAAACAAGAGCATCACCAGCAAGTACCGACTTGGAACTATCGAGTAGTTCATGCGCATGGCAAGGTCAAAATACGTGATGATGAGCGTTACGTGCGCGGAGTAGTGGCACGTTTAACCCGTACCCATGAAGCTACGCAAGCTGAACCATGGAAAATGTCGGATGCGCCAAAAAATTATATCGAGCCAATGTTAAAAGCCATCGTGGGGATAGAGATTGAAATTACCAAAATTCAGGGCAAATCCAAATTAGGGCAGAATAAAGAGCATCGAGATATAGTGGGTGTCGCAAATGCATTATCTACAATAGGACAGCGGGAGATAAGCAAAGCAATGTACCAAGTGGCAGCATCCAAAAATTAACTCTAAAGGAAGATGAAACATGTCGTGGTTAAAGCCAGTCACTTTGGTGGGTAAAAACATTAAATTGGAACCCTTAAGTTTAGAGCATGAGTTAGCACTGAGAGAAGCTGTGTGTGATGGTGAACTCTGGAAACTTTGGTATACCTTTATTCCTAAACCTGAACTTATACATAGCGAGATAAAAAGACGACTTGAGTTGCAGCAGAGGGGAAGTATGTTGCCCTTTGTGGTGATTGAACAGCACAGTGGTCAGATCCTTGGCATGACCAGCTATATGAACGTGGTTGCTGAACATCGTCGCGTGGAAATTGGTTCAACATGGTATAGACAATCTGTTCAGCGGAGTGCTGTGAATACAGAGGCGAAGCAATTACTGCTTAAGCATGCATTTGAAATATTAAACTGTATTGCCGTTGAGTTCAGAACATCGTCTTTTAATTTGAAAAGTCGTGCTGCAATTGAACGCTTAGGGGCGAAATTAGATGGCGTGTTAAGAAGCCATCAAATCGTGCAGGATGATATTTTACGTGATACCTATGTATACAGTATTTTGAAAAATGAATGGCCTGCCGTACAACAAAACTTAACGTGGAAACTTGAGCAATCTCGATGAGTGAAGTGATGCTCAAAATGAAAAGGTCGGTGATATTCAACCGACCTTTTTTTAAAAGCTTAACTTTCTAATTGTTCTTTCAGTTGATACAAATGCTGTAAAGCTTCACGTGGAGTTAGGTTATCGACATCTAACGCTTTTAAAATTTGCAGTGCTGGAGAGACTTTTTCAACTTCAACAACGCGTTCAATAATATTAGGCTCTGCTTGCACGGCAGGTGCAAATAAATCACGTTGTACCGCCGTATTGACGTGCTGTTGCTGTTGGCGCTCTAAAATTCTTAAACGGTTTTGCGCTTCTTTAATCACATTCGTAGGAATACCCGCTAATTTTGCGACTTGTAGGCCATGACTCTGACTGGCAGGACCTTGTTGTACTTTATGCAGCAAAATCAAATTACCATTCAGTTCTTTGGCGCTGACATGATAATTGTAAATGCCCGATTCTTTACTCAGTTCAGTCAGTTCAAAGTAATGGGTGGCAAACAAGCATAAGCATTTCACTCGTTTACTTAGGTCTAAAACACAAGCCCAAGCCAAGGACAAGCCGTCATAGGTACTGGTTCCACGACCCACTTCATCCATGAGCACCAAAGATTGGTTGGTGGCATGATGCAGAATTTGCGAAGTTTCGGTCATTTCCACCATAAAGGTCGATTTGCCTGTCGATAAATCATCGGCAGAACCAATACGGGTAAAAATACGGTCAATCGGACCTAACGTAGCGGACTGCGCAGGGACAAAACTACCACAATAAGCCAGTAAACTAATTAATGCGGTTTGACGCATAAAGGTCGATTTACCACCCATGTTAGGACCAGTGATAATTGCCATGCGATGTGCATAATCCAAATGGGTGTCATTCGGCGTAAATGCTGTTTTACTTAATGCTTCGACTACAGGATGACGACCCGCCATAATTTTGATGCCCGTTTCTGGGCTAAATTCGGGTCGAGACCAGTTTCTTAAACGGGCTTGATGTGCAAAGTTACTGAGCAAATCAATTTGAGCGATGGCTGCACTCATAACTTGTAAATTTGCAATGTCTTGACGTAGCTCATCTAAAAGCATTTCAAATAGCATTTTTTCACGCGCTAAAGCACGAGATTCACTGGACAACACTTTATCTTCAAAACTTTTCAGTTCTGGCGTGATATAGCGTTCGGTATTTTTGAGGGTCTGACGGCGAATATAGTGTTCGGGTGCCTGTTCTGCCTGAGCACGAGTTAACTCTATGTAATAGCCACTGACACGGTTATAGCCGATTTTCAGGGTAGGAATACCCGATTGTTCACGCTCTTTAATTTCTAAATCGATCAGGAACTGCCCAGCATGGTCACGTATTTTGCGTAATTCATCCAGTTCACTGTCAAACCCTTCTGCTATGACATTGCCATCACGTAACAGCACAGGTGGATTTTCAACGATTGCTGCGAGGAGGCGCTGGTATAAACCATTAAAATCACCTAATTCCTCATTTAACTGTTGAACCAATCGAGATTGTTGATTGGTCACAACTGGGTTTAAAGCATGACGTAAAAATGGAAGCTGGGCGCTCGCCTGACGCAGTTGTACCAAGTCGCGTGGACGCGCGTTTCCTAGAGCAACGCGGCTAAGCACGCGTTCAATGTCCCCAATTTCTTTCAGGACTAATCGAATAGGAGCTTCATGATAACCATCAATAAAAGCTTGAATGGCGTCAAGACGTGCATCAAGTAGAGCTGTATCGCGTAGTGGTTGCATGAGGGTTCGGCTTAATAACCGACTTCCCATAGCAGTTTGGCAATCATTGATGAGTTGAAATAATGACGTCCCATGTTCGAATAACGGATCCACAATTTCTAAGTTGCGACGTGTCACAGGATCAAGTGCAATAAAGTCACTGCTTTGTTCTAACTGAATACTTCGGATGTGGGGCAATGCGGTTTTTTGTGTTTCTTTGGCATAATGAATCAGTGCGGCCGCCGCAGCTTTTGCCAACGGCAAATGATCAATCCCAAAACCAGAAAGCGTTGAAACCCCAAGCTGATCACACAAGGTTTTTTGCGCATTATTTAAATTAAAGTCCACATTTGGGCGCTTAGTCACAGGACAGTCGAGTTGTTTTTTGACTTGTTCTAAAATGTTGGGGTCAACAATATCTTCATCGACTAGAATTTCACTTGGCATAAGACGTGCCAGTTCGATGCTCAATTGTTCTAGCTTGAAATCCTGCTGTTGGACTTTAAAAATACCTGCACTTAAGTCGAGTAGGGCAATACCAATTTGGTTTTGCTGTAAGCATAGTGCAACCAAATTCGAAGATTGATGACTATTGAGTAAGGCATCATCAGTGAGTGTACCAGGGGTGAGAATACGAACCACCTGACGATCTACAGGGCCTTTGCCTGTGACTTCGCCCACTTGTTCGCAAATCACGACAGTTTCGCCTTTTTTGACTAGACGTGCGAGATAACCTTCTGCTGCATGAAAGGGTACGCCAGCCATTGGGATTGGGTTACCATTGGTTTTACCACGGTGGGTAAGCGTAATGCCGAGCAGTTTGGCTGCTTTATGCGCATCGTCAAAAAAAAGTTCGTAGAAATCGCCCATACGATAAAACATTAAGGCATGAGGATGCTGCATTTTGACTTTTAAATACTGTTGCATCATAGGGGTATGTGAATCAATATTGGCTATGATGTCTTGCAAGCTCATGTATATGAAATCCTTAAGTTTCAATCGTATAAAATATGGGTTAAATTTTAGAATCTACAAAAATGATGATTTGTAAACTTCATTATAAGTAGAAAAAGACCATCTATAAACATGTAAAAGATCTTGGCGGAGTGAGCGAGTTAGTTCTCTACTGACTCAGGTGAGTATGGTAGCAAATTCAGGTCAATGAACAAAAGAGAAATGGAATTAGGCTGTGGTAAGACAGGGGTTAAAAGTTTTAAATAGAGATATCGTAGCCTATAGATAATTCGCTTAAAACGATCACTATAGGTCATTATCCAGCACTAACTCCACCTTTCTGAAATTGTGTTCATTACTGTGTGGTACAAATGCTCTCATTTCAATAATTTCAAAGCATTCTTTGATGCCTTAAAGCACAATAATAACCACTTATTTGAGCATTTACCTTGTTACCAGCGCATGGTTCACTTTATTCAATTACATCAACTCGCATTATGCAACAGAGCTGTTTCCATTCCTTTTTACCTAAAAACCTCAAGCCAGTAGAGTCCACGAGTAGATGAAGCCATCACTGCTTTTCTGATAGCTAATTGCAATATCAATATGTTTTAGTCTTATACAAAGTTTAGAGTAATCTGGGGCTGTCCAAGTCAAACCACATAACCTATCTGGATAAAGCCTGTAATCGTACGCAATTTATGTCATAAAGTGCCATAAAATTCAGCCTAGCACTGGTCAAAAACGCTAAATTTTTATACTATACGGCAAACTTTATAATTACGACATCCACTTTATATTTATTAAAAACATTATGTTGAATCATATTTATGCTGCTTTAGAACAGCTGGGATTCACTACACAAAAACGTGTATTGCATATCCAGTTTGCCAATGCGTTGCTGAATCAGCAGGTCTATTTACAGCGAATAGACGGGACGCATGGCTTAAATCAAGGCTTAACCGCCAGTTTAATTTGCTTGTCGACACATGCATTTATTCCACTAAAACAGTTTATTGGCTGTCAGGTCGCTATAGACCAAGTGACTGACACAGGCCAATTGAGCCGTATCACAGGCATCATCACCCAAGCTCAAGCTGGAGCAAGCGATGGTGCACTGACCTTATATCGCCTCACACTTGAAGACCCGACCACATTATGGAAACAACGCCGTAACAGTCGTGTGTTTATGAATAAAAATGTGGTGGATGTGGTCAACATACTGTTCCAAGAGTGGCAACAAAAAAGTCCGCTATTTGCGGCAAGCCTGAGCCTTGATTTAGCAGGGCTGAGCCGAGAGTACGACATTCGACCTTTCATCATGCAAAGCAATGAAAGTGATTATGACTTTCTGACACGTCTACTCAGAAGTGAAGGGATGAGTTGGCTGATTGATGAAGCACAAACACTGCTTGCCCAAATTCACCAACCGATTCAAGCACAAAAGCTACGCTTAATTGACGATAACCAGCACTACCAAGCCCTGCCACGACGTTTTATCCGCTTTCATCAGAGTAGTGCTGTTCAAGCCGCAGATAGCATTATCGATTGGCAGGCACAACGCCAGTTACAGCCCACAGCAGTGCATGTTCAGCGCTGGCAAGCTGATGCACTGACACAAGATGATGGTGCAGGCAGCGTGCAAAGCAAACATCAGCAGAGTGAGCAATATGATGTTGCAAGTTTAGGGCTAGAGCAATCATGGCATTTTTCACCCGCATGGATGCAAGACCTGAATGGGGAGGATGGTGCAACAGCATCGGGCAATCCACAACTAGAACAATTTAACCAGCAGCTATCGGACTACTACAATGCACAAGCCAAGCATTTCTGTGCACAGTCTACGGTGCGAGATGCTCATGTGGGTTACTGGTTTGAACTGCAAGATCATCCTGAAATTAATCAACACAGTGGTGTAGACAAAGAATTTCTCATTACCGAAAAAACCTTTTATAGCCAAAATAACCTACCTAAAGATTTAAACCAGCAATTGGAGCAACTTCTCCAACAAAGTCACTGGCAATTCACGTCTACACTGAGCAGCATTGCAAGTGAACAGCGCCAAGGCAATCTGCTGAGCTTACAACGTCGACATATTAAAACTGTCCCCGCTTATCATCCCGAGCAGCATCGCCCAGCTGCCTACCCGCAACGTGCTCAGGTGGTTGGACCGAATGGTGAAGAAATCCATGTCGATGAATGGGGGCGCATCAAAGTTCGCTTTTTATTCACAAGAAATGAAGACCATACACATGATGGTGGTGCGGGCAGCAATGATAACGATACGGACTCTGCTTGGGTGGATGTATTAACCCCATGGGCAGGTGAAGGCTACGGGGCACGTTTCTTGCCACGAATTGGGGAAATTGTAGTCATTGACTTCTTTCAAGGAGACATAGATCGTCCTTTCGTGGTGGGACGTCTTCATGAAGCACAGCGTTCTCCTACAAAATTCGATAATGCAGGACAACTGCCTGATACCAAAAAGCTCAGTGGTATCCGTTCTAAAGAAGTCGATGGGGGCGGATTTAACCAACTGAGATTTGACGATACCACGGGTCAAATTAGTGCCCAGTTGCAAAGCAGCCATGCGGCAAGTCAACTCAATTTAGGTAAACTGAGTCATCCCAAAGCCACCGAAGAAAGTGAAGACCGTGGTGAAGGATTTGAATTAAGGACTGACCAATGGGGAGCAGTACGTGCAGGACAAGGCCTACTCATCTCAACTTACAAACAAGACCAAGCAAAAGGTGATCACCTTGATTCAGAGCTTGCCAAAAAGCAACTTGAGGGTAGTCAGACCAACAGTAAAGCCTTGAGTGATATTGCCAAAAACCAAAAGACGGATGAAATCGAATCGGTTGAACAACTCAAAGAATTTGCACAACAGTTAGAGCAAAAAATTGCTAAATTTAATAAAGCCTTGCTTTTATTAAACTCACCAGATGGGATTGCCTTAAGTACTCCTGAAGATATTCATATCTCCGCAGATTCGCAGATCAATCAAATTGCAGGCGATAGCATCAACTTAAGTACGCAAAAGAATTTGATTGCACACGCGCAAAACAAACTCAGTTTATTTGCTGCTCAAGGTGGCATTAAAGCTATTGCAGCGCAGAGTAAAGTCGAGATTCAGGCACAGTCAGATGCTTTAGATGTATTTGCCAAGCTAGGCATAACAATTTCTTCGACGGATGATCGCATTGAAATCAGTAGCCCAAAAGAAGTATTGATTACAGGTGGTTCATCGCAGATTGCACTGAATAATTCTGGAATTTTCCCCAAAACGGGTGGAAAGTTTGAAGTAAAGGCGGGGCAGCATGTGTTTACATCTGGGGCAAGTGTTAGTGCTAAATCTAATCTGCCGCCACCACCTAAAAAAACAATTGGGAATTTAGAGCTTTTTAATAAATATGAACTATCTCAGGGTGTTATGTCTAACTACACAGTTGTAGATTCATTAGGTAAGACATTTACTGGGAAATTAAATAAAGAAGGGTATGCTTTGGTTTCAGGTTTAGCGACAGGGCGTGTACAGATACTTTTTGATAAAGATGAAAGAAATCCATTTGATCCTGCTAGTGAATTTAATAATCAACTTAAATTTGATGTTAAAAAGAAAGCATCAGAGGGGCTAAATAATGTGGCTAAAGGATTACAAAAGACTATTAACACTCAATTTAAAGAGCTCTTACAAAATCCTACTCAAATGAAAAATGAAATTAAAAAAATGAAGAATATAAATGGAACTAGTGCTATTCAATTATTTCAAGAATTATCAAATTCACAGATTAAAAACAACAATAATTTAGCATTACCGAATTTAATGAATTTTAGAGGATAAGCTAGACATGAGTGATATTGAAAATAATAATGAACCTGTTCAATTAGCAACAATCGTTGTAACTGCTGAAGCTATTGAAGAGGATGGGGTAAATCTTGCAAATGATTTCGATGCTTGGTTAAGGAAAATTAGTGATGGATATATAACGTTAGACAGACTTGAAACAGTTGCTAGTGTTGTACCTGTCGTTGGTAATGTTATTGCAGCAGCTAGTACTGTATCAGTAATGGTTGATTTTATTGAAAGAGATTTTGAAGTAGAAAATTTAGATTGGGTTTTGTTATGTATTTCTATTTTAGGTATCGTACCCGCGATGGGATCTGCAATAGCCCCATTTAGAGTCACTATAGGGAAAGTTTCTAAAGCAGTTCAAAAGCAAAAAAAAGTATTAGCTAAAAGTAGCCTAAATAAAAATGAGGTTGATTTACCTGAAATTATTTTTAATCTAATTGAAAATGATCTTTGGTTTTTTGCAGCTGGAAATTTAGAAGGCTTTGTAAACGAGGCAAAAGTAAAATTACCGACATGGTTAGATGAAGTTGCAAAAAAAGGTGATGAGCTAATTTCAGGATTAATACAAGGTATTGATGATATCGCCAATAAACCAGCAAGTGATTTTGTAAAAAATATAAATGCAGATATGGAAAAAGACATAGCTGGTTGGTATGAACCTAAAAAGCCAGTGCGTAATTTTTTTAAATATTTAGGAAGCTATTATAAAAACTTTAGTGTTAATACATTTAAATCAACATGGCAAATTGCATTACCAGAAGACATAAAACAAATTTTACGTGAACAATTACCAAAATTAAATAAATTGAAAACTGAATTAATAAACAAAGTAAAGTTTATGGGGGACGCTAAAAATGCCGAAAGTATTGCGTGGTATGTTGAAGTATTTGCAGCTGGTTTAGCCGGAAGAAAAAGTAAAAGAAAAGGTGGGAATGTTCCTGCAAATCAAACGGGGCAAGCCCATAATCAACACGGGCAAAACCCTAGTGAGGTTGTTCCAGGGCAGAAAAAAACACATGAAGATACAACTCCAAATTCATGCTTGAATTGTCCTGCACCTGTAGATACAGGTTCTAGTATTAACTTTGCACTAGGTTATGAGTCTATTGAGCATTTAGATGCGCGATTAAACAATATATTAGGCATAAATGTTAGTCGAAAATATGCTTCAAATTTAGTTCAGCTTGATGAAAGTGAGTTTGGTTCAAGATGGGTGTTGCCATGGACTATACAAATTGTTCAACATCATAAGAATAAAAATAAGTGGCAATTTATTGATGAAAATGCGCGATCTATAAATTTACCTGATATGAAAATTGGGCAGAAATATCATCTGGAAATTGAAAATTTTTCAATCAAAATGATTGATGAAAATACTATAGTAATAATTCGTAGAGATGAAACAGTTTATTATTTTGAAAAGGATTTAAAAAGATTCCGTTTAAGTGCTATTCAATATCCGAAGGGATTTTCTTTAGGAATATGTTATGACCATAAAATAAAAAATAAAGCTGGTTATGATAAAACCTTAATCTCAGATATAGTGCTTAAGCAAGGTGATAAGGAGTTATTCCATATTGCTTGTGAATTGAGTAAAAATGGATTAATAAATAAGTTATGGTTAATTAAAGATAATCAATTATTTAAAAAACTAGCTGAATATCAATATGACATTAATGGAAATTTAACGGAAGCGATAAATGAATATGGAGCATCTCATCGATATAAATATTCAAACCATTTAATTACTTATTATTCAGATTTAACTGGACGTGGAATGAATTTAGCTTGGGATGGTACTTCGTATCTTTCTAGAGCTTTTAGAGAGTGGGCAGATGATGGGAGCTTTGAGGTTACTTTAACTTGGTCAAATCGTTTTAGATCTACAACTGTAAAAGATATTACAGGAGCAGAAACGGTCCACAATTATGACATTGATGGATACACGACATCAATTGAATATGCGTCAGGCTTAGAGGAGTGGTTTTACCGCGACCATGCAAAAAGAATTACTAAGCATTTTGAACCTAACGGTGCAGTAACTTGTTTTGAATATGATGAATCTGGAAATTTAGTTAAAAAGATTCAACCAGATGGCTCGATAATCGTGATTGCATACGATGAAAAAAACCAACCAGTTGCAATTTCTGATGCGAATGGTGGTCGATGGTTCCGAGAATATGATCAAAAAGGAAACATAATAAAAGAAATTGATCCGCTTAAACGAGAGATAAAATACAACTACAATGAATCCGGTTTGCCAATAAGTATTACTGATGCAAAAAATGGAGTTAAAACCTTACAGTATGATAGTGCTGGAAATCTTGTGGAATTTACGGATTGCTCAGGTAAGTCGAGTAAATGGGTATATGATAATGATGGAAGATTAGTTTGCAGTGAAAATGCTTTAGGTCATAAAACTGAATATTTTTACTCAGTCGAAAATCATGAAGATAGTAGTTTATTACGCAATGCAAATGGTCAATTAGAAACTATAAAATCTCCAGATGGCACGGTTGTAAAATATATACATGATGCAGAAGGGCGTGTATTGGTTTTTGAAGATTCAAATAATCAAGTTACTCAATACAAATATAATGAAGCAGGGCTTATTGTTGAAAAAATTGATGCTAATAATCATAAATTGAAATATGAATGGGATTTACTTGGTCGGTTGAAAAATTTATTTAATGAGAATGGAGCAAAATATGAGTTTTTTTATGACAAAGTTGGTCGTTTAGTTAAAGAAATAGATTTTGATGGAAAAAATACCGAATATAATTATCGTTATTCAACTGGTGAGTTGGTAAGTACAGTAGAAAAAGTGGTTTCAGGTAAAGATAGAGTTCAGCTATTCGAATTTGACATTAATGGACGACTAGAGCAACGTAAAATCGGTTTTGGATCAATCGAACATGAATTAGAACAACAATTAATTGAAGAGTTTGCATATGATTCACATGGGAGGCTTATTTTAGCGAAGAACGCTGAAAGTCAACTGAAATTCTTTTATGACCCTGTCGGAAATTTGAACATTGAACATCATGAAGATTTTATAGCTAAAACTACTGCCGTTTGGAAACATGGCTACGACGAAATTAATGATCGGATTAAAACAATACGTCCCGATGGTCAAAATATAGATTGGCTTACCTATGGAAGCGCTCATGCACAAAGTTTGATTGTCAATGGTCAAGACATTGTCAGTTTTGAAAGAGATGATCTACACAGAGAAAGCATCCGTCACTATGCTAATGGGATCAGTCAAGAGCAACATTATGATGTAATGGGGCGATTAATTCAGCAGCAAGTTATTCGTGATCATGAGTTTGGCTATCAGTCATCGATTAAACAACAAAATAATGCACTTAAAGATTCGCAAAAACTAGTCCAGCGTTTATACAAGTATGATAGAACAGGACAGTTAACAGATATTAAGGATACTCAAAGAGGAAGTATCAGTTATAAGTATGATCCTGTAGGCAGATTGCTAGAGGCGAATGGTAAATTAGGCAAAGAAACGTTTGATTTTGACCCAGCAAATAACATTATCGATCAATATAATAAAAATAAAAACCAAAGCGATTCTCAAACAGTTGAAGAAAAACGCTATGGTTATAATCGACTTGTTAATAACGTGGTTCAAGAGTATCTTGATCAGCAATATCAGTATGATGCTTATGGTCAGCTCACTCGGCAAAAATCAAGTCAAGGTGATTTAATTTTAGAATGGGACGCATCAGGGAGATTAGTACATAGCCATAATGCTCAATATACAACTGTTTATCGTTATGACGCTTTAGGTCGTCGGATTCAAAAACTTAGTAAGCACTACTATACAGGTGCTGAACATAACATCATCTATGGATGGGATGGTGACACATTGGCTTATGAATCGACAGAACAAGTCACCAAGCATTACATTTACGAAAAAGACAGCTTTATACCAATGCTACAAGCTGTCTATCAAAGCCCTATTGAATTACATCAAACACCTGATTGGTCAGATAAACCATATAGTGTACATCGTGATCCACTATGGAAAATCACCAAGCAAAGTAAAGGCTTTGATGATGTATGGTTCTATCACTGTGACCACTTAGGTACGCCGCAGGAAATGACCGACCATACAGGTGCAATTATTTGGAAAGCCGAATATAAAGCTTGGGGTGAGTGTAAAACAGAGAAAGCTAAGTCGAATTTCTTCGAAAACAGTGAAATTATTTCAAATAATATCCGTTTCCAAGGTCAGTATTTTGATGGCGAAACGGGGCTTCATTACAACCGTTATCGCTATTATTCGCCGTATGTAGGGCGGTTTATTAGTAAGGACCCGATTGGATTGTTGGGTGGCTCTAATATTTATGTTTATGCACCGAGTCCTGTCGGCTGGGTTGATCCTTTAGGATTAGAACGAATAAAATCACCTAAGACAATTCGATATAGTCAAAATGGCTATAGCCCATGTTTTGGAGATGGAGGTAATGTGAATGGTCTGGCGCATAGATTGGCAGCGGATCCGTCTTATGCCGCTAAAGTCGAACCGATTAGATTGGTGAGATTTAAAGATCTTCCACAGAATGTTCAGGCAAAGTTATTGGAACAAGGTGCCAAAAGCAATATGGTGTATTCACTCGACAATAGAAGGTTAGCCGCTGCAAAACAGTCAAAAACTGGCGTAAATACACGATGGGCTACTCCTGAAGAAATACAGCAAGAAGCCACTTTACGTCGATTCTCAACAAATGATGCAGGAAAAACTATATGTCACAATTAAATTTTTTACCAATTCATACAAAATTTGGGATTCTTTCATCTCGCACTGATTTTTGGTTAAATGAGTTTAAATTTAATCCACAAGGCAATAACTTGGAAGTTGATTTAACATTTAGTCAGATTAAAAAAGATGAAAAGGGTAAAAGTTTTAAATCTTCTGAGTTGTTATCAATTGTTTTTACAAATGTGAATAATTTTAAAATGTTTCAATATGATGATTTTGAGCATATTTATTCACATAAATCCAATTCAAATTTAGACTATACAAATTATGACAAGAATGGTTTGAATCTCTATCTTTTATGGACATATGATCACTGCTTTGAAATATATGCGAAAGGTTATTCTTTTTTACCAACTGTAAATGATAGGAATGTAACTTAATTAGAAATAGGTTGTATAGAGTTTCATTTAAATCTGTGAGTTTATTAGAAATAATTGAAAACAGTGATGATTCAAAGTTATTGGATTTGAGTTGTGGTCAAGATGAAATTATGTTGACTATAGCTCATGGTAATTTTGATAAAACTATTCGTATCACTTTTCCTTTTCAAAACTTTTTTAGTAGTTTTTCGAGTAAAAGTGATGGTATATGTTTTTTATCTATTGAAAATATAAAAGACACACTAAATGTAAAAAATGGAGTTTATATTCCTTCTGCAGATTTTGGTGATTTTATGTATGATGTGAGAGAAGGTAATAGCATTGGATATGGTTTGAGAGAAAGTAAATTTAAATTTTTTTTAAGTTATAGGAAGTTTTAAAGTAGTTATTCCTATTGAAAATTTTGAAAAAATCAAAATTGAATTTTTAAATAATTAATAGATAAAGTTTTAAAAGTATTAGTCTGGCTAATGCTTTTAAAACTTAAATAATTATTAGGTGTGTTTTTAATATATAGTTGAAATATTCATAACTTTTTTAACTAATTTGTAGGTTTTGTGAGCTTTTATACAATTTATCCGTCTGAGTATATTGATCGAGATTTTTCTTTTGATTTGAAAGGGAAGCAAGAAATTATTGTTGATTATTTTAAATTTGACTTAAGTAATCAATTTTTAAAAAAACCTATAATAAATTTAGATTTTGACAATATTTTTTCTGATCAATTGAATGAAATATTGGAGACAGATTTTTATTATTCATCTTCAGGAGTTTTACTTTTTTCAAAAAGATTTTTTAATGAAATGAAGGAAGTTCTTGCAGACGAATGTGATTTCTATCAATGTTATGTAAGAAATCAAGAAGCAGATATTTACGCCATGTATGTTAAAAGAAAAAATAATTTATTAGATGAAGATGACTTTATAAAAAATGATCTTGTAATAGATGACTTTTTTATTGTTAGAGATACTGATAAACCATATATCTACGTAGTGAGAAAAAATTTATAGATATTGTTAATAAATTTAAATTCAAAATGAATTTCTTGGAATACTAGAATTAATAATTTTTAATAGTGAGTTAATTATTTAAATTATTAATTCATTATTAGACCTGAAGATTTTTTATTTTTGGCAACATGGGATGTTTAGAATAGTTGACAGAGGGTTATATGTGGGCAATAAGGTTTAGAATATAAAATACGGCAGAATATCGCTATGATGCATTAGGCCGCCGTATTCAAAAGCGGAGTAAACATCACCATACAGGTCAAGAGCAGAACATTATTTATGGATGGGATGGCGATACGCTTGCTTATGAGTCCACAGAGGAACTGACCAAGCATTACATCTATGAAAGACAGTTTTGTACCAATGCTACAGGCTGTTTATTTAAGTCCAATAGAATTACACCAAACTCCAGATTGGTCAGATAGACCTTATAACATACACCGTGACCCGCTTTGGAAAACTGAAAAACAGGCTAAAGAATTTGATGATGTATGGTTCTATCACTGTGACCACTTAGGTACGCCGCAAGAAATGACTGACCATACAGGTGCAATTATTTGGAAAGCTGAATATAAAGCTTGGGGTGAGTGTAAAGCAGAGAAAGCCAAGTCGAATTTCTTCGAAAACAGTGAAACTATTTCAAATAATATCCGTTTTCAAGGACAGTATTTTGATGAAGAGACAGGATTACATTACAATCGCTATCGATATTATTCGCCGTATGTAGGTAGGTTTGTCAGTAAAGATCCAATTGGGTTAATGTTTATGAATATGCGCCGAATCCTAATAATTGGATTGATCAGTTAGGGTTATCCCCAAAAAAAGATTGTAATGTCCCTAAAAGGGAACCAGAAATAGTTGAAAATTTTAGATCATTTGAAGCTGCACGAACTCGTGCATTACAGTTAATTGGCCCTTTAGTCCCAGGTACGCGACAGGAACAGATTGGTAGTCTAGGTCAAGGAAAAGGGAAAAAGGTTGGATTTTATGGGATTAGTGCTGCAAAAAAAGAATACGTTCGATATAGATTGGATTATGATCCACTTAAAGGCCCTCATATTAATGTAGATGTAGGTAAAGGTATTTGTGGAAAGCGCTATGCTATAAAATTCCCAGGTAATGAAAAAACATTTGTAACTCTTTTAAAAAGGAATACTTAATGATCATCCCTTCATTTCTTAATGAAACTCTATTAAATAGAGTTTCATTAAGTTCAATTGATTTAGAAAATACAATTAAAAGTTTAGGTTTGGATGTTTTAAACTACGGAGTAATAGATAAAGAGACAGATAAGGTGGAATTAATAGTTCAGGATGATAGAGAATCCTTGCTGAATATGATACGGAAATATTTAATGAAGAAGCCGATTCATGAGGAAGTCCATGTATTCTGGTCAAATTTAAATAAATATTCAATTCTTTGTGATATTAAGTTTGTATTAGAAAATTTAGAAAATATTTTTGATGAGGATTGGGATTTTTGGATTATTGGCGGAAATAAAAAATGGGTTATTGAAAACTATCATGAGGAAGAGTTGTCAATATTTTTGTTGAATTGATGTGTTGGAACTATCATATAAAATGATTAGTTAGTTTGAGTGTGATAATTTTTATAATGAAATTGTATATTATTATGACATATGGTTAAATTGCCCGAATAGTTTGAAAATTTAAATAGTACTTTTTAAGTGCTATTTAAAATAAAGTATTTTAAAAGGCTGGTTGATGTAATTTTATAAAATTTATTCTTCTGAGTATATTGATAGAGATTTTTCTTTTGATTTGAAAGGGAAGCAAGAAATTATTGTTGACTATTTTAAATTTGACTTAAGTAATCAATTTTTAAAAAATCCTAGAATAAATTTAGATTATGACAATCTTTTTTCTGATCAATTGAATGAAATATTTGAGACGGATTTTTATTATTCATCTTCAGGAATTCTAATTTTTTCAAAAAGATTTTTTAATGAAATGAAGGAAGTTCTTGTAGACGAATGTGATTTCTATCGATGTTATGTAAGAAATCAAGAAGCAGATATTTATGCCATGTATATTAAAAGAAAAAATAATTTATTAGAAGAAGATTACTTTATAAAAAATGATCTTGTAGTAGATGGCTTTTTTATTGCTAGAGATAATGATAAACCTTATATTTACCTAGTGAGCAGAAAATTTGTTGTTATTGTTAATAAATTTAAATTCAAAATGAATTTCTTGGAATACTAAAAATTAATAATTATTTAGAAATTAATTGGTTAATTAAATTGGATTGGGGTTAAATAAATATGAAGTATTTTGTTTTAAGTGCGACGCAAAGTAGTCTTTGTCCAATTTCACTTGTGGATGATGCTGTTCTATATATGAATAAAGAGCAAGCTAGCCAAAGTATCGAATGTGGATTTTTACCGTGGTATAGTTATAAAACTAGCAAAAACTGTGATTTACCTATCGAAGGTGTACTTATCTTAAAAAGTAAAAAAATAGAAATAAGTATTGGAAATATAAACGAAAATATATATGTTGTTGATGAAGTTTTTAAAAATATTTTTGGGAAATATATTAATTTTGATTTTATAAGGGTTGAGGTGTTGAGAGAGTTTGGAAAAATAAATAACAAAAATTATTATATTTTTAGATTTAATCAAATTTTTTATTTTAAAAATGTCTTAGATTTAAATAAGTCAATTTATAGATTGGATAATGATTTTTTAGTTTTAGAGAAGGCAGATTTTTTAAATAATTTAGATGTTAATATATTGAAAATTGATAATGTGGATTCTGCTCAAGATACTTTTTTTATCAGTGAGTTCGTTAAAGAAGAAATTGAAAAAAATAAATATCAAGATATAAATATTTTTGACCTTAGTTTGGCTCAATGGAGAGATTCTGATGATTTTAGTTTTATGTTTTTGAGCGAAGATGAGGTGAATAAATTTGTGTGACCAATTTAGTAGATATCTCTTTCATATTAAAAATAATATTTGTAATTATTTTTAATTTGATAAAAGGTATATGCAATGGTCTATTATAAACCTATTATCCAATTTTATGGGTTTCTAAAATGGAGCATGAGGTATGGTTCTATTGTTGTGATCATGCCTTTTTAATCAGTCCTATGTGAGAATTCAATAAATATTGGATGGAGTAATCATGGAAATAAGCATGTATCACAAAATAAATTAAGTTGGAAGTAGATAGTAAATAGTATAAAAATGATAATGCTGCTAAATATAAATCTGGTATTAATATTCAGGCACTTGATCGAGTAGCTTGGGCTAATGGTACTAAAGTAAATGCGGGTGCAGGTAAGAATTCAACATGGAAAGTATATAAGTCATCCGATATAATTGGAACTAATAGTGGAAAAGAAACAGAGTATATATGTATTGAGTGCTCGTAAGGGATAATACATGGTCATCCAATATAAAAAGATACACACAATAAATATCAAAAGAGGTTATAATGAATATTTGGTGGAATATTGATATTAAAATGGAGTTGTTAGTCATGACTCCATTTCTTGGATTGATGATAATTTTGAAATAAATGAAGATACAGTTTTTGATTTATCTGAAGATTTATTACAAATTTCTTTTAATAATAAAATATTAGATGTTGGATGGTATCCGGATCTAGAGGTGGATGGTTTTTTTAGAGTTGTATTAATAAAAGATATGAATTGGAAATCACCTATAATTGAAAAAGAGTGTGGGGATATAAAGAGCTTAAAGGAGAATATATCAAATATTATATATAATAATATTTAGGTGCTGAATGTGTTAGTTTTGAATATGAACTTTGTTTAAGTTTAGCTAACTCAAGTGAAAAAATAAAATTTTAGATTTTATTGAGTTTGATGTAGAAAATATTTTTTAATTTATTAGGGCTAATTAATATTTTTTACCATTTTTATCGCTTAATTTAAATGGAATTATTCAAAATGAAAGCTATCAAATTAATAATTTTTTAGAAGATTTAGTAAGGAGGAGTAACTTAGAGAAAATATTAAGAGATTGATGTTTTTGATTGCGAGAAACTGATAAATATTGAGAGGAAAATATATAGAGCTTGTGTTAATAGTTTTAACATGTTCTATGTGTTTTTGATTAAAATTTAATTAATTTAGATAGGGCAGTAAATACAAATTTATTGTATAAAAAATATTTGATTGTAGATGGGAAAGGATATTAATGAAAAATAAGCTCTGGAGAAAATATAAATTTCAAACTAAATCTAATAAATTTTATTCTATTTTATCAGATTCAGATTTTAATAAGGAGGATGGAGTTAAGTTAAATCCTTATATAAATAGTGGAAATTTAATGGATAAAGAAGTTATAGTAATTCAGGAAATGGATTTAACAGATTTACTGTGTTTTAATATCCGAAATACAGATATTGGTATTTTTTTGGAAATATATAGTTTAAATCAAGCAGATGTGTATATTATTGATAATAACTTTAATATTAAGGATGTGCTTGAATTAGTAAATAAGTTGAGCCAATTTAGTTATGTCTCTGCATTGAAATATATTAAATTTAAATATGGATTTAAAGATCAGTATATTTTTTTTGAAGATTAATTAATAATTATATTTTAAATTAACCTGAATCCTGCTTAAGCCGATGTTTCTATAATACGAATCATTGGCTTTTTTTGATGACATATTTGATAAGCACATAAATTTGATAAGCACATAAAGATGCATAAATACCAGCTAAATAACCTCTAATACTCCGTGCTTTGCTTGTGACTAAGTTGTATGTCCCTTTTAACAAGCTGAATAATGTTTCTATTTTATTGCGTTGTTTTATGTGGTAGTTATCAGCTTTTGATAATTTAATCGCTTGCATGTTTTTACGATGATAGGTCATCAAATCAATACCTTGATATTTAAGCCTGCGCTTAAGCTCATGACTAATATAGCCACGATCAGCATACAATTTGGCAGTCATTCCTTTGACGAGTTGCTCCACCATTTTGATATCTGCTGTATGCCCATTGGATAAAATCGTATTTACTATTCCACCTGATTGATTCATCAGCAAATGCAGCTTACAGCCAAAGAACCAACCCATTGAGCTTTTTCCACGTGTTGCAATAGCCGATAAAGACTTATGACGTTGTATTCGCTGATTTTTACAGACAGGTAATACGGTTGAATCAATCCAAAAATAATTGCTTTGCTGATCTTTGATCAAAGCAAAATGTAGGGCATGCAAAGCCAGTTGATGTGTATTCATCAGATGAATCATGCGTTGATAACACGGTAGATGTTTAAATAGATGGCTATTATTATATTTTAACGCTGTAAAGAATGCTTTGAAATTATTGAAATGAGAGCACTTATACCAAATTGCAATAAAGGTAATTTCAGAAATACTGAGCTGAGCAGGGCGAACTCTTGAGCATCGAAGGTTCTGCTTTAAGAAATTCCAATAGATAGATTCAAATTTTAGAAAGAAATCATCAATTATGCAGAATAATTGGGTACTATCAATCATAAGGACTAGAGTTGTGAGTTTGGTGTGGTAACTCAACTGATGGCTCTAGTCCTTCTCTTTTTCAAGTTAATTGATTATCCGCGATTTGGGTTATTTAGACTTTCTTTAAGGATGGTTACTGGCTTTGTTCAAAGTCTCATTAAACGATCTGGTTTGAACTGGACCGCTCTGGATTATTCTACCCTTTGCAGAAAACAAAAGCATATTGATATTGCGATTAGCTATCAAAAAAGTAGTGATGGTCTTCATCTACTCGTCGACTCCACTGGCTTAAAGTTTTTAAGTGAAGGTGAATGGATCAGTGCGAGAAACTTTCAAAGCCAAGTCAATGAGATGCATGCACCTTGCGTAGCAATGCTGCTCAAGTCTTAAATGAATTTACGGAATTAGGCCGAGCTCACACCCAAATTGCCATGTAAATTTGAGTAGATATAGGAAATCTTAATTTTTAAATCTTTGTTCAACAAAGCCAGTTTAGTCTAAACAACTTCTTTGAAATAAAATCCACAAAAGCCCTGATTTTGGGAGAAAGATGACGGTTTGACGGCCATAATGCCCAGAACTGAACGAGTTCCCGTTCGGCATTATTCAATACAATTTGAAGCTTTCCCTCGTCGAAAGCTTTATGCACCAAGAAATCAGGCATGTAAGCAATCCCGTGCCCATCAATCGTAGCAGTCAATACAGCCTCCATGTTGTTAAACGTTAAGATGGTATTTAACCGTAGTTGTGACCAGAGGGGATCGGCTGACATCGTCCATGCCATGAGCTTCCCAGTATTTGGAAAGCGATAACGTATGCAGTCATGCTGTTCCAATTCAACAGGTGTGCGTGGGATGCCCCTATGTGCCAGATATGCAGGCGCTGCACACAATACGTGGCGACACGTTCCTAGCCGCTGCGACATCAGTTTAGAATCTGGCAGATCTCCACTACGTATGACGATATCAAAACCTTCCTTGATGACATCGACAAGTTGGTCATTAAAATCAATGTCTAGCTCAATTTCTGGATAAAGTCGGCGAAATTCAGGTAGCTCAGGAAGTAAGAAGTGGTAACCGATAGTCGGCAAGCTTAATCGTAGCTTACCGCGTGGTGTCTGAATGGCATGCGACAGCATGGCCTGTGCTTCGTCGAGATCGTCCAAGATTGATCGACAACGCTGATAGAACATCTCACCTTCAGCAGTCAAATTAACTTTGCGCGTGCTGCGCTGAAACAATCGTACTCCCATTGTTTGTTCAAGCTTAGCAATACTTTTACCCACAGCAGATGCTGAAACACCGAGTGCGCGGGCAGCGCCGACAAAGCTGAGTGCTTCAGCTGTTTTTACGAAGTAGACAATTCCATTAAAGTTATCCATGAAATACCCGATTAATTATAGAATTTTATTCCATTATAAGTGGAATTATATCGTATTTATCTAATATTAAGTCGAATTTATACTCATCATAGCAATCCATTCACTGAATCCATCCTTTTCAAAATAGGTATTTCCATGACAAATGCGACTTTCACCACTGACCGCAGCAAAGTGCTCATTCTGGTTTCGATCTGCCTTGCTGCGGTAGTCCTGCCATTGAGCTTTACCGGAGGAGTAGTTGCAACGCCTATGATTGGCCATACTTTGGGCGGTAGTGCCACAGCCCTTACATGGATCACCAACGCTTTTATGTTAAGTTTTGGCAGTCTGTTAATGGCCGCTGGGGCCTTGGCCGATAAATTTGGTCGGAAACGGATGTTTATTCTGGGTATGGCATTATTCATTATTACTTCGCTGGTTTTAAGCGTGTGCTCGACTGTAGCATGGCTTGATGTATTACGTGCCATACAGGGAGCCGCTGCAGCGGCATCGCTGTCTGGTGGTTCATCTGCGCTGGCACAGGAGTTCGAGGGACATGCGCGTACACGCGCTTTCAGTATGCTGGGCACAAGCTTTGGGGTAGGCCTTGCTTTCGGTCCTCTAATGGCCGGTGCATTGATTGATATATTTGGTTGGCCGTCAATTTTCTTTGCAATTGCAGGCATTGGTACTGTGGCACTGATTTTGGGAATGTCACAAATGCGTGAAACACGCGATCCCGATGCGACAGAATTCGACTGGTTAGGGATGCTGACCTTTACAGGGGCCTTGACGCTTTTCACATTTAGTGTCATTGAGGTGCCTGAAAGTGGCTGGATGAGTCCAAAGGTGATGACTTTATTGATTGCCTCATTGGTTTTGTCGGTCATCTTTATTTTAATTGAACTACGGGTGACGAAACCAATGCTTGATCTCAGTTTGTTTCGTTATCCACGTTTTATAGGCGTGCAGATGCTGCCTATCGGAACTTGTTATTGCTATATCGTGTTGATTGTACTATTACCGCTGCGCTTTATTGGCGTTGGTGGCTATTCTGAAATCGAAGCAGGTCAGTTGATGCTGGCTTTATCGGCACCATTGCTCGTGATCCCCATGCTGGTTGCTTCGTTGACACGCTGGATTTCAGCCAGTGTTCTGTGCGGAATTGGTTTTTTAATCGCTGCCATTGGGCTTTATTTGCTTGGCTTGATCAACGATGGTCACTCTGGGTATGCCGTCATCATTGCAATGTTACTTATTGGGATTGGCGCTGGTATGCCGTGGGGACTCATGGACGAGCTTGCAATCAGTGTCGTGCCTATAGAAAGGGCAGGGATGGCGACTGGTATTTTTAATACCACGCGAGTTGCGAGCGAGGGTATTGCGCTGGCCATTACCATAGCTTTGCTGTCGACTTTCGCTAGCATGAGGCTACAGTTTTTATTATCAAATAGTGCGAGCTCTGTTACAGCTTTGCGAATCACGGAAGCGTCACAGCATATTGCTGTAGGCGATCTCTCTTCTGCATCTGTAATGTTGCCGGAGATGAGTCATAACCTTCTTCTTTCGAGTTATACCAATGCGTTCCAGAGTCTGACTCATGTTTTGATCGTCATTACTCTCTTGTCTGCTGTTATTGCCTTCTTCTTCCTGAATCGCACATCGCATACGAATTGCGGTTATTCAGACAATGAGCATATTGAATCAAAGTCAGACACGATATGACGGTAATTCCATTGATTAGTCAGTCTTTGGATATATCGGTATGAGATACAGTAATAGTGTAAATAGCTGAGCAAAAGTGCTTCTTTTTGCAGAATTAAGCAGACCTCATACCCAAGTTATCACTTAAATTTGAGTGACTTAGAAATGTTCTATCTTTAAAGGCTTTATGCAACAAAGCCATTTTGTACAGATTGAGGATAATGAAATTGGTTTGGATGAAGTACAAACACCTCTGATTTTCCAAAGATTTTATAGGGTGAATCAGAACAGTGTCATTATTGACAGTAGCCTCGGCTTATCGATTGTTAAGCAAATTGTCGATTTATATCACGGAAAAGTTGAGTTACGTCGGACAAATGTTGTTGGTGGCCAAATGGTTAGGATTGAATTTAACCATCAGAAGTAAATAATGGCACTATTTAAAGGGCTGAGGAGTAATTTTAAAAATTATAGATTGGGTTAGGCGATGACTTACCACATGATGAACGTTATGCGTATGCTACAGAGTTTCTAGATGTTGTAAAAGGATATTGGAATAATCCTTCATTTCACTATAAAGGAAAGTACTATTTGGTAGAAGGCGGTGGTTTAAAATATCCACTTAAAGCAAGCCTTCCCATTATTTGCACAGCAGGTTCTTCGGAAGCTGCTCGCGAGTTTGGAGCAAAACATGCCGACTATTATTTAATGCGAGCTGAAAAACCAGCAGAAATTGCCGCATTTATTGCAGACGTACGTAGTCGTGCAAAAAAATATGGTCGTGAAAATATAAAATTTGGTCTATCGATCGATACCATTGCTCGCCGTACTGAACAAGAAGCATTGGCTGAAGCACAGCGCTTTCTTGATGAAGCTGCTGAAAAGCAACGTTTACACGCGGCGGCAGCCCATGCGGGTTTACGCTCAGCGCGGGTATTAAGCTTTGAAAAAGAGTATGCCGAAAAAGATGGCAGTAAAAATGTCAGTGACTTTTTTATCCATCCAAATGTTTGGTCTGGATTTGGATATATTGGTGTGCCACCCGTTGTTGCTTTGGTAGGCAGCTACCAACAGATTATTGAGCGTATTGAAGAATACAATAGTATTGGCATAGAGTTATTCTTTCTTGCTGGCTATCCACATCTTGAAGAGTCATACCGTCTTGGTGAACACGTTCTTCCATACTTTAAAAAGCAACGTCAGGGATTGCAACGTATTCCAGAAGAGTCAAACTATCGTATTGCCTAGAATCGAACTCAATCATATAAAACCAAATTTATTTTTAAGCATGATGAACAATCAAAGGCGCGTTGAGGTATTTATAATTTGAAAAAAATTTGCGCTATGAACATTGAAACAGTAACAGGGTCAGTATGATTTGTGGTACGAATTTAGAAAAAAGAGAGGCGTGAAGCCTCTCTTTTAAGCCACTGCTGCAATTGAATGAGTAGGAACATTTTCTTTTAAAAATTCGAGCTGTAATGCAATGTTCTTTTCAAAAACATCACCTTCGCAGAATTCAAAATGGTTTCTGTTCAGCATGAAGTATTGAGCATTCGGCATTTTCTGCACAGCTTTACGAATCAATGCTTCGGGAATAATACTATCGCGCTGTCCTGAAATTACCAAAGTAGACATCGTCAATTTATGCACAAAACGAGTTGGATTGTAATTTGCAACTTCTAAGAAAATACGTGCACGGGTTTTGTTTTCCCAATTGGCATTCTCTGGGATTTGAGATAGATATCCGTCCCACGCCTCGGGAGCCGTCATAGCAGCAATATCGTTTTCACGACCAATAATCGGACGATAAACTGGTTTATTAACCAAGCCACCAAATAGATCCATGAATCCTGCTAGGCTTAGTTTTGCCAGCTTAGAAAATGGCACACCTTTTAAACTTGATCGGCCATCGACATGGGGAGCTTGTAAAATAACGGCTTTCACTTGACCATCAGCGGCAGCAGTTTGAATCGCATGTCCGCCAGAAAATGAATAGCCCCACAGAATTACTTGTTGGGTATCCACTGTGGTCAGTGTTCTGATAAAGTCTAATGCCGCTTTCCAGTCTTCTAAATGACGTTTTGGACTGACCCAATGACGTGGGTGGCCTTCACTTTCGCCAAAACCTCGATAATCAAAAGAAAATACAGCATAGCCTTGTGCAACAAAGCGTTCAGCAAATTGGGGGAGCCCCACTTCTTTAATCAGACCAAAGCCTTGCGCCATGATAATCACGGGGGCTTTACGATTACATTCAGGTAACTGGAGTGTGCCCGTGCAACGTGTGCCTTGACTGATAAAATTGAGTTGTGAAGTTTTCATCATTATTTTCCATTTTTTGTTGTTCACACTAGATTCATATGAAGAATCTCCATATGAATCTATGATCAATGATGGCTTAAGCTACTTTTGATTTAGCCTTCGCTTTAGGCTGTTGCGCAGCGCTAGTCCAAACCAGATGCTGGCTTTCGATTGGCAAGTTATACATCGCTTCATCTTTTTCGAAGTTATGGCTTACAAACCACTCGGTAGATTTACCTTGGCGCGGCAAGACCCAATCTCCACGTTGTACATAACCTGATCGCATACCGTGAACAATACTGTTGCTTGTTTTTTCATTTGCAGGTGCAACAGGTTTGACTGCCGTCATTTGACGAATATCGAGCTCATTGATTAAACGACAAATATAGTCGCTGGATAAATCAATTTTTAAGGTCCACGGTGCATTGGTATAACCAAATAAGTAAGCAAAATTCGGGACATCTTCAATTAATGTACCTTTGTAGCTCATTTTCTCATTAGGTTTGATCTGCTCTTGATCTACAAAAAGTTGAATACCACCAAACAACTGTAATTCAAGACCTGTTGCTGTCACAATGATGTCTGCTTCTAGGGTTTTACCAGATTTGAGCAAAATACCATTTTCAGTGAAACGTTCAATTTGATCGGTCACAACAGATGCTTTGCCGTCACGAATCACGTCAAATAAATCGTTGTCTGGAATGGCACAGAGACGCTCATCCCAAGGCATATATTCTGGTGTAAAGTGGGACATATCATATTGATCACCCAAGGCTTTTTGAACATTTGAAAGCAAGAATGAACGCATTTGTTTCGGGAAGCGACGACAGACTTTATAAATACTGCGCTGCATAAAAATATTACGCTTACGGAAAATTTTATACACCAGTTTTTCAGACAGGACTTTTCGACAAGCATCGACCAGTTTGTCAGTATTTGGCACATTAATGACATAGCTTGGTGAGCGCTGTAACATGGTGATATGTGCAGTATCATTGGCCATTGCAGGAATTAAAGTCACCGCTGTCGCACCGCTACCAATCACCACGACTCGCTTATTGCTATAGTCTAAATTTTCAGGCCAGTGCTGTGGATGAACGATTTGGCCTTTAAAGTTTTCAACACCTTCAAACTTAGGCGTATAACCTTGGTCATGGTTGTAGTAACCCGTTGCAGCAATGAGATAATTACAGTTGAATTGGCAACTTTCTCCCGTTGTTTCATTAACCGTTTCTACCGTCCATTTATTGGTTTGGGTTGAAAAATTAGCAGAGATAATTTTGATGCCGTAACGAATTTTTTGATCAATCTTAAATTTCTGAGCTGTTTCTTGCAAATACTGCTTAATCGACTCACCCGCAGCAAGCACTTTATCGCTATTCCACGGACTGAATTTATAGCCAAAGCTAATCACGTCTGAGTCTGAGCGAATGCCTGGATAGCGAAACAGATCCCACGTTCCACCTAGTGCTTGTCGGCGCTCTAATATTGTGAATGATTTATTGGGGTTCTGTTGTAAAAGTTGGCATCCCATGCCAATTCCACCTAAACCTGCTCCGATGATGACTACATCATATTCCATTTGCATTTTGCGGCTCCTTGTCGCTTTTGTTTTTTTCCTTCTTTAATACTAGCGGTTGATCAAATTTAAACTTGACTTTAGGAGACAGATATTTAACTCTAGAAGACATGACAATTATGGTACATGCCAGTGGGATTCGTGGTTATCTTGAGGTCATGCAAGATCTGAATTTTGACCCAGAACCGCTACTCGCACAGCACAATATTACGCTGGATCAACTCAAACAGGATGATGCTTGGCTATGCCAAAGAAGCGTCATAAATTTGTTTGAGCAAACTGCAGCAATTGCGCAATGTCCAGATTTGGGGCTACGTGTTTCGCGCCATCAGGACATCAGTGTTTTAGGGGTTTTAGGGATTATTCTCCAAAGCGCATCGTCTATACGTGGTGTGATTGAATACACTTCAGATTTTATGTTTTTGCATGGTCCAGGTTTGGTGATGTCACTAAACCAACCTAGTCCACTTTTTGAAGATGCCGCAGAAGTTATATTTGAAATTCAAATCAATGGCTATGCACCCCAGCGGCAAACGATTGATAACTGTTTGGGGACTACCCATCGTATTTTAAAATGGCTTGCTGCTGAAAACTATGAATTAAAGGCCGTTTCCTTACCACATAAACCTATTGCTGCAATTAGTGAATATCAACGTTTTTTTGGTGCGCCTATTTTGGTTAATCAAGAAAGAGCAGCATTACATTTACATAGACGAACCCTTGAAAGTCAGCCACACAGCAGTAACCCTGCCTTACGGGAAATCGCACAAGATTATATTACTCGGCACTTTCGAAATCCTGCTGAAATGGTCAGTTCTAGTGTACGCAAAGCTTTAAGAATTCATTTAGCCACACCGCGTGCAGATAAAATTCGCATCGCAGCTATGTTGGGCTTACATCCACGTACTCTACAGCGTAAGCTTGCCAGTGAAGGGACAAGTTTTGATGAGATTAAGGACGAAATTCGCAAAGAGCTTGCCTTACAGTATTTGTGGGAAACAAAAATTCCGATGAGCCAGTTGGCCAATATCTTAGGATTTTCTGAACAATCTGCTTTAAGTCGTGCCACTAAACGCTGGTTTGGTCGTTCTCCTAAAGAAGTCCGTAATGCTAAAGGGCAACTGAGTATTTAAAATAATGAACTTGAATTGTGTCTAGATAAAATTCAAGTTCGGTGCTGAATGGTTTTAAGATAGATTTTTGTTGCTGGCAGTGAGGATAAAATCTGGGCGGTTTAGGTTAGCCTATAAAAATTATTTTATATCATATACAAAGCACTGTTGTATCATCAGTCCAAATCTGAGCAAAATGAAGTAACAGGAATGCTCCATGGTTGTAATAAAGTAATCTAAAAACATAAAAAACACAGAATCCAACCCAATAAAGTTAGGTTTAATGGGATCTTACTTTATTTAGAGAGATAGGCTTAGTTATTTCCTCAATCGCGATTGATTCAAAGATGCAGATCATCCAGCATCATTGAAATCTGTTCAATCAAGAGATCAAGTGCTTGAATGATGGTTTCATTCATTTCAAAAGAGCAATTGATACGAATGTGGTTATGCTTTTTATTCTTGCGATAAAAAAGAATACTTGGGGAAATACCAATATCTTTTTGAATCATTTTTTCATAAATGCTGCTGCTGTCTACTTCTTCAGGTAGTGTTACCCACAGAAAATAGCCCGATGGATAATAATGAATAGTACAATTTTCGGGTAAGTTCTTGCTGAGATATTGATAATATTGATTTTTAAGCTTTTTAAAGGTTGTACGAAGACCTTTTAAATGTTTTTCATAATGACGATGTGAGAGATAATCGACTAAAGCATTTTGAATGAAAGAGTTGACAGAGATGGTACTCATTAATTGTAGATGTTGTATATGTTCAGAAAATTTTCCCGCATAAACCCAACCAACACGGAAACCTGCTCCCAAAGTTTTGGAAAAAGAAGAGCAGTGCAAGACCAAGTTTTGTTGATCATAATACTTCATGGATAGCGGTCGTTTTTGATCATAATAAAGCTCTTCATAGACATCATCTTCAATCAAATAAATTTCATGCTGGTGTAACAGTTTAGCCAATTCGAATTTAATCTCATCACTGACTGTAAATCCAATCGGATTATGGCTGTTCAGCATCAATAGACAGACTTTAATTGGATAGCTTGTAATGGCTTTCTTAAAGGCCTCCAAATCCAATCCATGTTCTGGGTGTTCTGGAATGGTAATGACCTTTAAGCCCAGATTTTCAGCAACTTGCCAAGCTCCATAGAAAATAGTTTCTTGCAGAAGAATATAATCACCTGCTTGAGTCATGGCTCTTAAAGACAGATTTAAAGCATCTAGACCACCTGAGGTAATCACAATGTCAGAGGGATCGGTGGGAATGCCTTGCATACAATAGCGTTGAGCAATTAGTTTTCTGAGCTCGTAGTTTCCAGGTGGTAAACTCGGCATCTGCTCATAACCAACACGGTATTTTGCCTGTTGTGCTAAAGTCTGCATTAGTTTTGGAGAATAAAGCAGTTGGCTATCGGGAAAAGCACTTCCTAAGGGAATGATTTTTTCAGATTGAATGGATTTTAAATAACGAAATACCAGTGAGTTAATCTCAATTTTTTCATTCACAATGACTCTTTTTGCGAGTGCAGTTTGTAAGGGATTCTCTGTAACAAAGTAACCTAATTTTTCTTTTGAATAGATCAGCCCTTGTGCTTCCAGTTCCTGATAGGCGTTCATTACTGTAATTAAGCTAAACCCAGAAATTTCGACTTGTTGTCTTAAAGAAGGAAGTTTCTCATCTGTTTTCCAAGTCCCTGTTTCAATAAGATGTTTGAGGCTTAAGGCGAGTTGTTCTGATTTATACATAAGGACATGCTCATATGAGAAGGGGATAGCCATGATTGCATGGCTATCCGAGGTTTTATCAAAGATGCTTTTAATAAGCCAAGCTGAGTAGCAGTCTAAAAATTCCTGCAATTAAGCCTAGGGATAGGAAACCAAAACACCATAATAAGATGAACCATGTTGTAGGATTCAAACGATTTTGCATTTTTTTCATCAGGGTCACCTTGCTTAATGATAGCCTTCATCACCAATACGCACTTTGTCACGGAACACCCAGTAGGATAAAAAGGTATAAACCAGAATAATCGGAATTAGAATGACAGCACCTACCAGTGCAAATTTCATACTTGATTCAGGAGCAGCAGCTTGCCAGATGGAAATAGTTGGTGGAATGATGTTGGGCCATAAACTAATTACAAAACCCGTAAAGGCTAAAAATACCAGACCCAGCGTTAAAACAAAGGGTTGAGCATCTTTTTGCTGTGCACATGCTTTCAAAATAAGCCCAGAACAGATCAGTACCAACACCGGTACAGGGCTGAAATAGAACAGATTTGGTAAGCTAAACCAGCGCTGTGCAATTTCAGGATGGCTGATGGGTGTGTAGATACTGACTGCACCAAAGACAATTAATAAGGTAATAATTAGCTTAGGCATCAGCCTATACATTTTTGCTTGTAAATCTGCCTCGGTTTTCATGATGAGCCATGCGCAGCCTAATGCGCTATACATGATAACTACACCCAAGCCCACAAACAAAGAGAATGGAGTCAGCCAGTCGAGTGTGCCACCGCTATAAATGCCATTTTGTGTTTCAATTCCTTGAATATAAGCTCCCAGAATAACTCCTTGGAAGAAGCTAGAAAAGAATGAACCCCAAATAAATGCTTGATCCCATAGCGGCTTGCTACGGTGGGCCTTAAAGCGGAATTCGAAAGCCACGCCTCGGAAAATTAAAGCCACTACCATAAAAATGATCGGTAAATACAAGGCAGATAACACGGTGGAATAGACTAGCGGAAAGGCAGCAAATAAACCTGCACCACCCAAGACCATCCAAGTTTCGTTGCCATCCCAGACAGGGGCAACGGTGTTCATCATCACGTCGCGTTCTTGATGCCCTTGAATAAATGGAAACAGTATGCCTATGCCCAGATCAAAGCCATCCATAACCACGTAAATCAATACACCTAAGCCAATGATACCGACCCAGACTAATGCAAGATCAATCATGATGCTGCTCCTTATTTTCAGGTGTTTGGCTTGCTGAACCATCAATTGTTTCATCAACAGCACTCAATGGTCGCATTGGCGTTTTAAAGTGCCCAGGACCTGCAAGTTGCTGATCAACACTGTCTATATGTAAAGGACCTACCTTGATTAATTTCAGCATGTAATAGATGCCTGTGCCGAAAACGACGGTATAGACCAGTACAAAAATAATCAGACTAAGACCCACTTGTTCTGCAGTCACGGTATGTGATAATCCATGCTGAGTACGAATTACTCCATAGACCACCCAAGGCTGTCTGCCGACTTCCGTGGTGACCCAACCTGCGAGCAAGGCGATATAACCTGTGGGTCCCATAACGGTAGCAAACTTATGAAACCAGCGGCTTTCATATAATCGGTCTTGTTTACGTAACCATAAAGCAGTCAGTGACATCAACACCATGAGCATGCCGAGTCCCACCATCACGCGGAAACTCCAGAACACGATTGGAACAGGTGGACGATCTTCAGGGGCAAAGTCTTTTAAGCCAGTGACTTTGCCATCCATAGAATGGGTTAAAATTAAGCTACCTAAGTTTGGGATGCCTAGTTCAAAGGCATTACGTTCATTCTCCATATTGGGTAAAGCGAATAACAGTAACGGCATACCATGATCATGGTTGGTTTCCCAGTGACCCTCAATTGCAGCCAATTTAGTCGGTTGATGCTCAAGGGTATTCAGACCATGCTGATCCCCAATCACCACTTGCAGGCATGAAGTTACGAGTACCATCCAAAGTCCCATAGAGAAGGATTTCTTGACTAACTCATCGCGACGACCTTTGAATAAATGCCAAGCAGCTGTACCAACAACCAATAATGAAGATACAAGGAAAGCTGCGGTTGCCATATGGGCAAAGCGATAGGGGAAGGATGGGTTAAACACAATTGCCCACCAGTCAGATGGAACAATAATACCATTTTCAATGGCAAAGCCTTGTGGGGTCTGCATCCAACTGTTGGACGATAAAATCCAGAACATAGAAATACAGGTACCAATGGCGACCATCAAGGTAGCAAAAAAATGTGCCTTAGGACCAACACGCCCCCAACCGAACAGCATGATGCCGAGAAAGCCAGCTTCAAGGAAAAAGGCGCTTAGCACTTCATAAGTCAGCAATGGACCAGTGACTGAACCAGCAATTCGAGAAAATTCACTCCAGTTGGTACCGAACTGATACGCCATGACTATGCCTGATACGACCCCCATGGCAAAGGCGACGGCAAAGATCTTAATCCAGTATTTGAACAGATCTTTATAAATTGGGTTTTGGGTGCGCAGCCATTTCCATTCCAGCAGTGCTAGAAAGCAGGCCAAGCCAATCGAAGTAGCGGGAAAAATGATGTGAAATGAAACTGTAAAGGCAAATTGAATTCGTGCGAGTTCAAGTGCGGTTAAACCGAGGCTCATAGGACCTCCCATTTTAGACATGGGTTTCTGAGATTTTTTAAATCAACACTATTTATTTTAGTGTTATAAAAAATTATAGATCGTTTCATCAAAACTACCTACTTTGAATAATTATCAAGATTTTGCAGGACACAGAATTCAAGATGTAGGTACAAAAATATGTTATATAAAATATAACAGAGAAAGTAGATAAAAATACTCTGTTATATTTATACAGCACAATTCTGTAGCTACTGCTGATTTGAAAAAGAATCAAAATAACAAATATGAATCAATCTGGATGGTGATGAAATGTTTGTTACAGAAAGTCTGAATAAAATTCCTGAGATAGTTGAACAGGGAGCTTTTTCAGCGAAGTTGAAAAAGAAGCTGACACAGAAATTCGTGAATTTAGAAGCAACACTACTCCGAGCAAAAGTCTTGCGCGAGCTTTCCAAGGCGAAAGCAAACTATATTGTACAGTCGGCAATTCAGCATGAACAATCTAGTTTGGCTTACTTATTTGCGCCATTTATTCTAGGGAATTTAAATCAAACCACTATCTACCATAGCCAAGCGACCGCGTCTGTACTGAATCTATTAAGCCGTTACTATCAGGCAGAGAAAAAACCGCACCTAAAAATTGATGATGTGCTGCAAGCTTTAAATATCTATTTGGATCTGCATGACAATGACCTAGATGATATTGAGTTTTTTTATTATGCCTTGCTAAACGCCTTGTGCAGAGCTGATGTGACTCAAATTTTTTTAATCACCCATTTAAATGTTGATATGCAAAAAATTGCTGCAATTGCGAAGTTTTTTAAGATCAAAATCTATTGTATTCAGACTAATCCATTAGACAAGATGATGGACAGTGCTGAATTAAATATGCGTAAGTTATTGTTTAAACATAAAGATCAAAGCTATATCGAATTGTGTGAAAAGTTATCCAAACTCAATGCGCAGTTACTCAGTGTGAATGGAAGTTACAACCAAGAACAAGCCACGCAATTGGTCGAAGACATGTTCTATGCAGAGCATGTTTATGAAAAGTTATCTGTTTATGCTGAATATATGCAGACCTGTCTACAGAATGCTGTCTCTAATCATCCTGTAACTTTTTCAGCTTGATCCATTCCATTCTCATCAAAAATGCATTTATTTCATATTTATCGCATAAATAGATAGGTAGCCCAGATGTTTCTATATACAGATTTTGACCAGAATTTATTGAATGAACGTGTTGCACAATTTCGTAATCAAACCCAGCGTTATTTAGAGGGAAAACTGACCGAAGAAGAATATAGACCATTACGGTTGCAAAATGGTCTATATATTCAGCGTTATGCACCGATGTTACGTTTAGCTGTGCCTTATGGCTTAATGAATGCAAAGCAATTGCGTAAGGTAGCTGAGGTTGCACAGAAGTATGATCGTGGTTATGCACATATTTCAACCCGTCAAAATATTCAACTGAATTGGCCGCAGCTGGAAGATGTACCTGATATTTTGCAGGAACTGGCTACGGTACACATGCACTCCATTCAAACGAGTGGGAACTGTATTCGAAACACCACTACAGATCAGTATGCAGGTGTTGTTGAAGGGGAATTGACCGATCCGCGTCCAACCTGTGAACTGATTCGCCAATGGAGTACCTTCCATCCTGAATTTTCATTCTTGCCACGTAAATTTAAAATCGCAGTTTGTGCACACCCAGAAGAGGATCGAGCTGCAACAACATTCCATGATGTTGGGGTGTATATTGTAAAAAATGAAACAGGGGAAATTGGCTATCAAATTAAAGTAGGTGGTGGTTTGGGTCGCACACCTTTAGCTGGGCATGTGATCAAGCACTTTTTAGCGCGTGAAGACTTAATTGCTTATTTAGATGCCATCATGCGCGTATATAATTTACATGGTCGTCGCGATAATAAATATAAAGCACGCATCAAAATTCTCGTTAAAGCATTAACTCCTGAGGGCTTTGCTGAAAAAGTTGAAGCAGAATTTGCCTATACTCAGACTCAACTCAAAGTTCAACAAAGTGTTTTAGAGCAAATGGATGTCGTATTTCAGCCATTTACGTATGAAAACTTAGAACAGTATGATTTTGAAGCTTTATTCAAGCAATATCCGAAATTTAAACACTGGTTCAATATCAATACTCATCCTCATAAAGTGGCAGGCTATCGTATAGTCACAATTAGTTTAAAAAGGGCTGGTGTAGCCCCTGGAGATATGACTTCCGATGAAATGCGTTTAATTGCAGATTTAGCTGATCAATATACTTTTGGTGAACTCCGCACGACACATGAGCAAAATATAGCTTTAACTGATGTGCGACAAAAAGATTTATTTGAACTGTGGCAAGTTTTGGATCGTGCCAATCTAGCCCGTGCACATATTGGTTTTCTGACCGACATGATTTGCTGCCCCGGTGGTGACTTTTGTTCATTGGCGAATGCGAAATCTATTCCTGTTTATGAAGCGATTGCTCGTCGTTTTGATGATCTAGACACTATATATAATTTAGGCAAGGTTGATCTGAACATTTCTGGCTGTATGAATGCGTGTGGGCATCACCATGTCGGCAATATTGGCATTTTAGGTGTCGATAAAAAAGGTGCTGAATATTATCAAATTACTTTAGGAGGTAACTCCGACCATGACGCATCTGTTGGCGATATTTTAGGACCGTCATTTCCAGCAGAAGATATTCCTGATGTGCTCGAAGAAATTCTGAATACTTATTTGGATTTGCGTTTAGCGCATGAATCTTTTTTAGAAACCTACCAACGTGTCTCGATTCAGCCATTTAAAGAACGGGCTTATGCGGACATAGGCTGATGTTGGATATCTTAACTCTGCCCAGCAGGCTAAAAAGCTCAAGCTACCAAATTATCATCATTTTGGCGGTTTGGAGCTGTGCTTATGTATTGCAAAGGCTACTGAGCTTGCCTCTGGCATCTGGTGTGTTGGGCTTTTTCCTGTTGTTGTTCTTGCTTGAGATGAAGTGGTTGAAATTAGCTCAGGTTGAACATGGTGCCGACTTTTTACTTGGCGAGCTGTTACTGTTTTTTATTCCACCTGTGGTCGGTGTGATTCAGTATCAGGACTTATTGATTATCAGTGGTTGGAAAATACTGTTGGTGATTTTGATCAGCACAACTCTGGTCATGATGGCTTCTGTATATGCGGTGCGGATGTTCTTAAAGCGTGAAGATCTAAAACAGGAAGGTCAGTATGACTGAGTTCTGGGGGATTTTTTACTTAGTTTGGACCGTAGTGTGTTATTTCATAGCAAAGCAGTTCTTTGTTCGAACACAAAAAATCTATTTATCGCCAATTATTGTCGTCCCTATTTTGAGCATCGTGCTGATTTTTATGTTACGGCATCAGTTCCAAGACTATTACCGCTATACCCAGTATTTGGTCGCGATGCTTGGTCCCATCACAGTGGCTTTTGCGATTCCTGTATTTCGCTATCGCAGCATGATTCAGCAACATTTTAAAGTACTCATGTTGACTTCTAGCCTTGCTATGTTGGTGGGTATTTTCAGTAGCTGGTTTTTGGCCAGTCTGATGAATTTCGATGACATTGTCAAAAATAGTTTATTGGCACGTTCCATTTCAATTCCCTTTGCTTTTGTGCTGACTGAAAAAGTTGGCGGTTCAATTAGCTTAATTCCGCTCTTTACCGTGATTACAGGTTTGGTCGGCATGTTGTTGGGAGATGCTCTGCTGCTATGGATACGGTTCAAGAACAAGATTGCTTCAGGGGCAGCATTCGGCAATGCCGCACATGCCATGGGGATTGCCCGTGCAAGACAACGGCATGAATTAGAAGGTGTGATTGCCAGCCTTTCCATGATTATTTCAGGAATCATCATGGTGCTATTTGCTCCTACAGTGATCGCACTGACGAAACACATCCTTGGCGCTATATCATTTTAAATCAAAATAAGGAATCGCAAATGAATCCTATGTCACATGTAAAGATAACTTTAAGCTCTAAAAGTTATGTTGCTGCTTTTCTCTTTATTTTGCTCATGGTGGCGGCAGCTTATGGCTTGCATGACCGAGAAATTATATTACCTGAAATAGTCGCGATGGCTGTTGGGTTATGGGTTTATCGAGATAAACAGTGGTTGAATCAACCCGATAAAATTTTTATTTTGCCTAGTTTGACGGCAGTAATTGGCTTTTGCATTAATCTAATGCCAGTTTCGTACCTGTTTAAACTGGTTTTGGTGCTATGTGCCATGCTGCTGGTCATGTGGACGTTTAATTATATCTTACCACCCGCACTGGCCACGGGTTTCTTGCCGATTGTAACCCAAGCTGATGAACTATCATTTTTGATTTCCATCTTGGTCACCAGTTTTATCCTGATGTTGGGTGTTGTGTTATTTAAACTGAACCAAGGGTTGGAACGGAAAGGGAACTTTGATCGAAGAAAGATAGGGGTGTATGCCAGTATTACATTAATGGGTTTTGCACTCGCTGCGATATTCAAGGTCGAAGCGATGGCACTCATTCCTCCAATTACGGTGGTGGTGTATGAGTCTCTGAATATGATGATGTATTCGTTGAAAATGTATCTTATGCAGGTTGCTCTATTGACACTGTCTATCTCTATAGCCGTTGCGATGCTGTTCTTGATTCAAGATTGGATGCTGCTCACTTTCATTTATATGCCCTTAATGTTTGTTTTGCTCAAGTTGTTTGATATGCGGATTCCTGCGGTGTATGCCTTTCCATTTTTGGTCTTTGTCTTTCCACAAGACAGTGTGATGCACTTACCAGTTGCTTCATGTTTGATGGTGAGTTTTTCACTCGGATGCGTTTATCTCTATCGAACTTATTTTCAACATATTGCTATTGAGAAATCGTATTCATAGTTTTATGGTGATGTAGCCATCGAAGGCTTTTCATCATGATTGCATACTTGAATTGTAGGAAAAACTGGAAAAGTCATGGTTAAACGTGATGAAAACTAGGATGCTGCCTATGCTTAGATGGAATGTCGTTTAATGTTCTTAAATGTCACTGGCCTAAACCTTATAAATGGGTCGTTGAAGAAGATTCAAAATGCATTCCAATCTATCTGTATTTGGTTTAAAGAAATGGATTGGTTTGGAATATGCTCATGGATAGTTTATCTGAATTTTCTTGGCAAAATATAAAATATAATTTTTACAGTACAGGTGCACTACCTGAGCTGGTGGAGCGGGATTCACCGATTTTACAAGCATGGGAAAGTGCTAAAAAATCAGGCTTAAGTCCTTTTTCTAAACTGACGTCTTTATATGATTTTCCTGTCGACCACCTTTCTAAAGAAGATATGAAATTCGCGGAATTGGCAGAAGTGGTTTTAAATGACATTTGGCAGTTATTTGGACAGCAGGATGTCAGTGTTTTCTTAATTAATCAGCAGTTGAAGATTATTGCAGAACGACACAACCCAAACTTAGATGAACAATATCATTTTTTACGGACAGGTCGGGTGATAGATCCTTCTATCTTTGGTGCGATTGCTCCTACATGTAGTGTTCTGTCGAAACAGCCGATGATCATGACTGGACATCAGCATTATTTAGATGAGTTTGCCAATTATTCTTGCGCCGCAGTCCCCGTGTTTAATGGGGCAGGAGCGGTTTTGGGTGCTTTGGATATCACTTCACCGCGAGGGCTTTTAGCAAGCAATTGGCTCAGACATTTGCTTTATCAAAGTTATATTTTAGAAAATAAAGTGATTCTTGCTGAAATCAAACCAAATCAGCACATACTTTATTTTCAGCACTCCAAAGATTTACTCGAAAATGCCTATACAGGCATGATCGTACTGGATGAGCAGCATAGAGTTATTAAAGCCAACCAAATGGCATTGAAATTACTCAATGGTTCCATTGAGCAGGTCTTGGATCAAACGATTTATAATTTCTTTGTTATTGAGCATTTGACTCAGGTTGACACCAATAATGCCTTTTTTATTCAAAGTCATGACCATGCTTTTTTCTACGCACAATTTCATCAGTTCAATGTAAATGTTCCTAGTCCAGCCAGAGCCATTACTGCACTTCATTCGCTTGATCAGGCACTGAAAGCCTTAAAGGCAGATATTCCAGTGCTGATTACAGGAGAAACAGGGACAGGAAAAGACCACTTTGCACAGCAATTACATCAAAAGCTCGATGCTGATTTACCTTTTATTTCCATTAACTGTGGTGCGATACCTGATCATTTATTGGAGGCAGAACTGTTTGGTTATGAGGGCGGTGCTTTTACAGGGGCGAAAAAACAGGGTGAAAAAGGTCTCATTGAGTTGGCGGATCAAGGAATTCTATTTCTCGATGAAATTGGTGATTTGCCCTTACATTTGCAAGTCAAAATTTTACGCGTCTTGCAAGACCAACGGTTTTATCGGGTTGGGGGACGCAAACCGATTAAATCAGCATTTAAGTTATTATGCGCAACCCATCAAGACTTAAAAATGAAAATTGAACAGCAGACATTCCGTAGCGATTTATATTATCGGATCTGTGGCTTTCAAGTGCATCTGGAGCCTTTACGTTTACGTCAGGATAAGCAGGCTATTTTCCATAAAATTCTGCATCAATTCGGCATATCACAATGGTCAGCCAAGGTTGAGCAGCAGTTTCAGACTTATACATGGTCGGGGAATATTCGTGAGCTCATTCACATTGTAAGGTTATCGGTGGCGTTTAATGAGGGCGATGTTCTGACACGACTTTATTTGCCTGAGTCCTCAGTCAGTCTTCAAACAATGAATCAGCCTATGCTAGCAGCGAAAAACCAACATTTAAATGCAATGACCAAACACATGGTCATGCAGGTATTAGATGAAGAGAATGGCAATATTGCACGCACAGCAAAGCGCTTAAATATTTCGAGAACGACGGTGTATAAATATATCAGCAGTTAGGTTCTTTTGTATTTAGCTTAAAATGAAGTGTTTATTGAATGACATAAATAGATGTTTGTGCAGCATTGTGTAGGAACTATTCATCCCGCTGTTTTTTTTTAAGATACTTAATATCAAAGGACTGTTCAGGAACTGAACAGTCCTTTTTTAATGTGTCAATATGATGGACATGGTAAATCCTTGTCTAACTTTAAGATATTGATTTTAAATAATTAAAAACTTGGCATGCAAACTGCAATTATTCTCTGACTCATATTTGATTAATCGCTAGATTGAACTGATTAGCACATCGGCTATGGATGGAATGTCCATAAAAATTTTCAGTCTTCGGAATGAGTAAATAAGGACAAATTAAAGAAAAGGGAACAGGTTATGCATTTTGCGAATAAAAATGCGGGATTACTCATATTGGGTGCATTGCTTACTCAACAGAGTTACGCCATTGATGTCAATGTCGGAGATTATACAACCCTCCCAAGAGGAACCAATGTTGGTGTCTTTTACTATCAACATAGTGAAATGGATGGCTATTATCAAAGGGATGATAAAACCGATGCCGACTCCCGTTCAGATATTGGGATTGCACGCTTCATTCATTACACTGACATCGCTGGATTACGGGCAACACCTCAGGTGGTCATTCCATTTGGTTCAGTGCGAAATACTCAAATTGGCGATGTGCATTTAAATCATGCATCTGGTTTTGCAGACCTGATTATTGCTTCTGCATTTTGGTTGATTAATCAACCTGAACAAGGAGCTTCAGGACGTTATCTTGCCCTTACACCGTTTATTTATTTGCCACTGGGCCAGTATGACAAATATGACGCCGTGAATCTGGGAGAAAACCGCTTTAAATACGATGTGCAGTTGGCTTGGGTACAACCGCTCTCTGGCAAATGGGGTTTCGAATTTTATCAAGATGCCATCTGGTATGGGGATAATGATGAAGCGGGCAAGGGTAATCAGACCTTGTCTCAAGACACCAGTTATCAAACACAGGTCAATTTACGTTATGACTTGAATGCCAAGCAACGCCTGGCATTCGGTTATGCAGCAAACTATGGTGGCGAGCAATTTTTGGATGGCATCAGACTCAATCAGAACATGGAAAAGCAGCAAGTACGATTTGAGTTTCAACACATGATGAATGCCAAAACTCAATTGAGTGCACAGCTAGCTTCAGATACTCAAGTTGAAAGCGGCTTCAAGAAAGAACTAGGACTAAACTTTCGGCTTTTTTACATTTTCTAATTCAAAACATGTGTGATGACAACACATCCATTGCTTTAATTTTGCCACGATGAAAGTGAAATGATGTATGGGTTGTTCAAGACAATTTTAACGAGGTCATTATGTCGATATTAACAAAAGAGATTTGGGATAAAAAACTGTTCAATGGCTTATGGCAGTCAGCCCCGCAGTTATACAAGGTTGTTGAAGTGGCAACTGGTCAAGAGCTGGGCGAGATTGGCTATGCTGCTGCTCAAGATGTGGTAAATGCAGCCAAACAAGGTAAATCAGCACAACAGGCATGGTGGGCATTGAGTTATCAAGAGCGCCAAGCAGTCTTTGAACGTGCAGCAGCTTTGCTCACAGAGCACCAAGCCGATTTGATTGATTGGCTAGTTAAAGAAAGCGGCTCTTTACAGCTTAAAGCAGGTTTTGAAGTGAGTATCGCCATTCAGGTACTTAAGCATTGTATCGGATTGCCTGCTATGGATCAGGGCACAGTCTTGCCAACTCAAAATGGAAAACTCAGTATTGCAAAACGCGTACCGCTTGGTGTGGTCGGGGTCATTTCACCGTTTAATTTTCCACTGTATTTGGCTTTACGTGCTGTAGCACCAGCTTTAGCATTAGGCAATGCAGTCGTGCTTAAACCTGATGAACGTACAGCCGTGTGTAGTGGTTATGCCATAGCACGTATTTTTGAGCTAGCAGGTCTCCCGAAGGGGTTATTGCATGTATTACCAGGCGGTGCAGAGGTCGGGGAAGCACTGACACTGGATAAAAATATTGCCAGTATTCAATTTACTGGATCAACGAATGTCGGGCGTATAGTCGGTGCCAATGCTGCAAAAACTTTGAAGAAAGTCTCTTTGGAGTTAGGCGGTAAAAACTCACTGATCATTTTGGACGATGCTGATATTGAATTGGCTGCTGAAAATATCGCATGGGGAGCATTTTTGCATTCAGGTCAGATTTGTATGACTTCTGGCAAAATTCTGATCCATCAGAAAATTTATGCACAAGTCAAACAACGTGTGATCGAAAAAGTCAAAAAATTTGTAGTTGGTAATCCGTGTGAAAGTCATGTCACCATTGGCCCTCTGATTAATGCTAAACAAGCGCAACGTGTCGAACAACTGGTGAATGTCGCAGTTGCGGAAGGCGCAACATTAGAAGTGGGTGGGCGTGCTGATGGCGTATTTTTTGAACCAACTGTGCTTTCGAATGTAACTTCAAATAATCCAATTTTCAGTGAAGAAATTTTTGGACCTGTGGCTGTACTAATTCCTTTTACTACTGATGAACAGGCAATTGAACTTGCTAACGATGGAGACTTTGGGCTTTCAGCAGGTGTGATTAGTTCAAATGTTGGACGTGCGATGCAGCTTGGTACACAACTTAAAGTCGGTTTACTACACATCAATGACCAAACTGTAAATGATGAAACGGTCAACCCATTTGGTGGTTTTGGTGCATCAGGAAATGGGACGCGTATTGGCGGTCCTGCCAATGCGGATGAGTTTACCCAGTGGCAATGGATGACCGTACAGGCGCAAGCACCACATTATCCTTTTTAATCAGTTAAATTATTTATTACAGGAAGTAATCGCATGAACGAAATGAAAGACATCGTTGCCGCTGTGACGGCATGTAAAGGCGCGGATTTTGAATTGCAACCCCTTAAAATCCGTCAACCTCAAGGTGATGAGGTGCTGGTGAAAGTTGTCGCGACGGGGATGTGTCATACCGACTTAATTGTCCGTGATCAGTATTATCCTGTGCCATTGCCTGCTGTGCTTGGACATGAAGGCGCGGGAATTATTGAAGCGATTGGACCAAATGTGACTGACCTGCAAGTGGGTGATCATGTGGTGTTAAGTTATGGTTATTGTGGAAAATGCACCCAGTGCAATACAGGTAATCCTGCTTATTGCTCAGAGTTCTTCGGACGTAACTTCAGCGGTGCTGACTTAGAAGGTAAAAGTGCGATTTGTAGGCATGATCATACCGTAGTACACGATCATTTTTTTGCCCAGTCTTCCTTTGCGACTTATGCCTTAAGTCGTGAAAATAATGCAGTGAAGGTAACCAAAGAGGTTCCTATTGAGTTACTGGGACCATTAGGCTGCGGTATTCAAACGGGTGCAGGGGCATGTATCAATGCGCTTAAAGTAAGCCCTGCCAGTAGTTTTGTGACATGGGGCGCTGGTGCGGTAGGTTTAAGTGCATTGCTTGCGGCGAAAGTCTGTGGCGCATCAACCATTATTGCTGTTGATATTGTCGAATCACGTTTGGAGTTGGCAAAACAGTTGGGTGCAACCCATGTGATCAATAGTAAAACGCAAGATCCTGTGGCTGCAATCAAAGAGATTACGGGCGGTGGAATTAACTTTGCACTTGAGTCTACGGGACGCCCTGAAATCTTAAAACAAGGCATAGATGCTTTGGGTATTTTAGGCAAAATAGCAGTTGTTGGTGCACCCCCTTTAGGAACCACGGCACAGTTTGATGTGAATGATTTATTACTCGGTGGAAAAACCATTATGGGTGTGGTTGAAGGCAGTGGTGCACCGAAGAAATTTATCCCAGAGCTAGTTACACTATATCAACAAGGAAAGTTTCCATTTGATCGGTTAGTGAAATTCTATGCCTTTGATGAAATCAATCAAGCCGCACTAGACAGCCATAAAGGAATCACACTAAAGCCTATTATTAAAATTGGCTGATTTGGGGTTAATTGGGAGTGACCTGATTATATTGATGTCATCAGGTTATTCCATTTAAAAATTTAAAAAAAGAACGCTGGGAAGAATAGAAAATGACGGATAAACCTTTTGTGTGAAATACCAATACCATGCCGTGGGAATTTATTTCTATTCCATTTAAAGAGTGAATTACCAGTAAAAACCTGTTTGCAAGACCCAGATACAGGCATAATGATTTGGAGGTTGCGCTATCCTGCTGGGTTTAGCACGGTAGAGCATTGGCATAATTGCGCACACGGCATGTATGTATTAGAGAGATATTTGGCTACGAGCGAGGACGAGTTTGGACTCGGAAGTTTTGTCTGGCTTCCTGAGGGGGGCAATCATGTTTCATGGTGCGCGAAGTGATAATGATGTTTTGATGTTATTTATTACCAATAAGCCTTTTGATATCCATTTTCCTGCTGAGGCAGGAATGCCTCTGTCTTAAGTCCCAACCCCACGCAAGTAATGAAACATTAATCTTTTTAGATACATAAGGGATTTAAGATTTAATTTCTGGTTGAAAAGCATGATCATGCTTTCAAGAGTGGGGTTTAATATTTAATTCCCATTTGTTTAATTTTAAAATCAGTGTCGTTGGATTAAAACCTAACAGTTTAGCTGCACCAACATCACCAAAAATTTTACCTTCACATTGTTTGATTGCTGATTTAAGATTTTCAGTTTCTAACGGTTTGAGTTGTTGTATCGTCAGTACTTGCTCGATTGTAGAGACGTGATTGGACTATATGGTCTGAGATGGTTCTTGTTCAAGCAAATATTGAAAAGAAACAGCATCGTGTATGGTCGTGATTAATGCATGTTCCAACACATTTTGTAATTCACGAATATTACTGGGTCAGTTTTTATTTTCGATTAGTCGCGGCAATAATCCTAACTTCAACGTATCGTATTTTCTCTTCTCCAACTCTTTCGAAAGTACCTTCATGCATGTAATACGTATAGCAATTTACTTTGTAATTCGAGTGGCTCGACAATTTAATCTAAAAATAAAATCCCTTAATCGGCAAGTTCAAAGCATCCAGCCCAATTACGAACTGCACTTGTAAATGATAATTCGCGCAAATGCATAACTTGACTGCACGCTGTACTTAACTTTATAGAGTCAAATACAGCGTTAAGAAACCAATAAAATTAAATACTCGTTGCTTGCTTAATAAAACCTAGTAACTGGTTAGTTTCGGCTAAGCTAGCCTTTTGTAAAGGTTTTCTAGGGTCTCCGACACAGAAACCTAGTTCATTCAATCCAGCCTTCACTGTTTTGGGTAAACCACCTTGCACAATAAACCGCAATAAAGGAAGTTGCTTATAGAAAAGGTTTTGTGCCTGAGTTAGATCTCCATTTTTGACTGCTTGATAGAGCTGATTGGGGAGTTTGCCTAACAGATTTGGGGCAACGGTACACCAACCACTTGCACCAGCACAAAATGCCTCAAGAGCCAAAGGATTACAGCCATTATAAAAAGGCAATTTCCCTTGTGTCAGCTCATGGAATTTATGCATACGTTGAATATCCCCCGTACTGTCTTTGACCATAGAAATGTTTTCAATCTCTTCAAACATTTTGACAATTAATTCAGGCGACATATCCAAACCACTCGTTGCAGGGTTGTTATAGACCATAATCGGGAGTTTAGTCGCTGCTGCAATTTTTTGATAATACTCATAAACTTCTTGATCCGTCAGTTTCCAATAGGAAACAGGAATGACCATAATCACATCTGCGCCTAACTCTTCAGCCTTTTGAGCTTTTTGAATTGCCATTGAGGTCGTGAGTTCGGAAATTCCTAAAATGACAGGGACACGATGATTAACAACTTCAATACTTTTTTGAGCAACTTGTTGCCATTCCTGCCAAGATAAATAAGCACTTTCTCCAGCACTGCCAAGTGGTGCAATCGCATCACATTGATGCTCAAGCAACGCATTTAGCGTAATCGTCAATGCATCAAAATCAACTTCCTGTGTTTCAGCTTTAAAAGGAGTAATGGGGTAAGCAATAATGCCTTCTAATTTCATGGTTATTCTCCTTTAAATGCAATCTGAGTGATTTTTCAAAGCTTTACGAGCGTAATAAGCGAAATTGATTTTGTTGCGTTTATCTGTAGACACCCAGTCATGTGCTTCTTTGGCTAATTCGTGTGGAATCTGTTGAATTTGACCTGCCGCCATGGCCAAAAGTTGTAAGCGTGCAGCACGTTCAATCAAAATTGCGAGATTACAAGCTTCCTCGATGGTTTTTCCTGTGACCAACTGTCCATGGTGAGACAATAAAACAGCACGATTTTTACCCAATGCTGAAGAAATAAAGATCCCTTCTTCATTGCCAACAGGAACACCAGGCCAATCTCCTACGAAAGAACAATCTTCGTACAAAGCACAGGTATCCATATGTGAGATAACGAGTGGCACACGGAGCATAGACAATGCAGCGACATGCGTTGGATGGGTGTGAATAATACAATTCACTTCGGGGTGCTCTTTATAAATCCAAGTATGAAAACGGTTGGCTGGGTTTGCCATGCCTTCACCATTTAAAGGTTTCAGGTCTTGATCTACTTCTAATAAGTTGGCCGCAGTGATTTCATCAAAGCCTAAACCAAAACGTTGAGTAATAAAGGTATTTCCTTTATCTGTTCGGCTGGTGATTTGTCCAGCAAGTCCAGCATCATGACCATGATCAAATAAGATACGGCAAGTTAAGGCCAGTTTTTGTGGATCGGTGTAATCTTCATCTTGAAAATGTTGTTGCATACTTTGTTGAGCGTTGTGCATGAGCTGCTGTTTATCAAGTAGTGCAGTTTCCATAAGACCTCCTATTCGGTTGATTTGTCATTTGGACATGGGCAGAATAAGAAACTTGTGGATGGTAGAAAATATCCAGTTTTTAAAACTTATATGGTCCAGATAATCATGCAACAATCGTGGGAAATGCGACTACATCTTGCTGAACGTAAAGAAAAAACTATTTTTCTTAAACTGACAAACCAGATTATTCAGGAAATCTTGTCTGGGCGATTAAAGCAGGGCACACGTTTGCAAGGTTCGCGGACCTTAGCGGATGAGTTGGGAATTAATCGTAAAACAGTACAATCCGTTTATGAAGATTTAGAAGCTCAGGGCTGGTTAGTCTCAAAGCCAAGACAAGGGACGTTTATTTCTGAACAGTTACCCGATCTCAAACTTGACTCAGCATTAGCTCTAATGACATCAGCTCAAACTTCTACTGAATTATCTACTCCACAGGAAGCGACGATTAAAAATGATGGGATTCCTGATACTCGGCTGATTCCATATGAGTTATTTTCGCGTGCTTATCGTCATGCCTTGATTAAGGTGACGAGGCAGCAAATTATGGGGTATGGTGACCCGCAAGGGGCGCTGGAATTACGTCAAGCCTTATTAAATATGTTGTCAATGGAGCGATTTATTCAGACCACAATACAGCATATTTGTATAGTTCGTGGAAGCCAAATGGGGATATTCCTTGCAGCTCGAGTGCTTGCCAAGCCACAAGTACAAGGTCAGGTCATTGTCGTGGAGCAGTGGTCTTATCCACCAGCAGTTGAAACCTTCCTATCCAACCATTTTCAAATTGTGCGGGTCAGATTAGATCAATATGGTTTAGATACCGAACACTTAACAGAAATACTAAAAAGTCATTCGGTTGCAGCCGTATACACTACGCCACATCATCAATATCCAACGACTGTTTCCATGTCGATGGATCGGCGACTAAGGCTTTTGGAACTATCTAAAACTTTTGATTTTTATATTATTGAAGATGATTATGATCACGAATTCCACTATGACAGTCGTCCTATCCCTCCTTTAATCAGTTTACCTGCGGCTGAAAAAGTGATTCATATCGGTTCATTGTCCAAAGTCTTTGCACCAAGTTTAAGAGTGGGCTATGTGGTTGCTGATTTGGAAATTATCCAAGCCATGAAACAGGATATTTTACTTATTGATAAGCAGGGCAATGCCATTACAGAACTGGCGATTGCAGAGTTGATGCAACAAGGTGAAATCAAGCGGCATACAAGGAAGATGCGCAAAATTTATCAAAATCGTCGAGATTTTGCTGTGATGACTTTTCAGCAATTTTTTCAGGACAACGTTGAAATTACTGCACCAGCAGGGGGAATGGCATTATGGGTGCGGTTTAATCTAGCTTATCAAACTCACTATACTGAAGCTTTAAGTCATTTGCAGATTGATTCTGAATATTGCTTTGGTTCTTGTGTAGAAAATACCAGTTTAGAATATTTTCACATACGCTTTGGCTTTGCTGCACTGAATGAAACTGAAATAACCAAGATTATTCAAACATTACATCAAATTTTCATGACTGAATTGTAAGTTGAAAAATATAAAAGCCAAAATCTTGTGGACTTTGGCTTTGCTACATAACCTAATTATAAAGGCATACGATACTCAATAATTCCAGGTTTTTCAGCGATCCAGTTATAAAGTTTCTGAGCAGTCTGGTTTGTCTCTTGAGTATGCCAATATAAACGATCACACTTTTGAGTAAGCGCTTGTTTTTGGACATATTCTATTAAACGTTTCCCGACGTGTTGCCCACGTGATTCAGGCGATACATATAAGTCCTCTAAATAACAATAGTCTGTTTCTGCCCAAGTTGAGCGGTGAATCACATAATGGACAAAGCCTAAAACTTTGTCGCCTTCTTTGGCAACAGCACAGTACACAGGTTCAGCATCATCAAAAAAGCGTTGCCATGTGGTTTGTGTGACTTCATGAGATAAATTAACTTTATAAAATTCTTGATAGGCAAGCCAATACGGTAGCCATTGTTGGTAGTCTTGATACTGCGCTGGTATTACTTGAATATTGTGCTTTTGCATAGTGATGTTCCCATCATTTTTGGTGATTAAAAATTGATTGGTAAAGCATAATCTTGATATGGTACTGTTTTAAGATACGGTTTTCGTATTTTTTACAGTACCAGTTTAAGATTTTTATACCAAACGCCGTGAAAAAAATACTTCCAACAGCATATTGAAGATTTCTAATCATTCACCGTATTTATAAAATTATCTGAAACAAATCGTTTAAATTTTCCATTCAAGACACAATTGGCGATTAAGCCTAAAATCAATCCCCAAAATGCTCCGCCAATCCCCAATAATGTAATATTGGCAGCACTGGCAAGAAAGGTAATTAAAGCTGCTTCACGGTTTTCACCATCACTCATAGCATTGGTTAGACTTCCAGTAATAGTGCCTAATAATGCAAGACCTGCCAGCGTACTAATAAATGTTATTGGAAATGCTGTAAATATTGCAGCGAGTGTGACGCCAAAAATCCCAACCAAAATATAAAATATTCCCGCGGCAATTCCTGCTATCCAGCGTTTAGAAGGATCTTCATGAGATTCCTTACCTGTACAGATTGCAGCGGTAATTGCTGCAAGATTAAATGCGTGAGCGCCAAAAGGTGCCATGATGAAGGAACCTAAACCTGTGACAATAAGAATGGGTTTGGCATTGGTTTTAAATCCATCATTTTTTAAGACCAGTAAACCTGGCATATATTGCCCTGTTAATGTGATTAAAAATAAAGGCATGGCAATACTTAATGTGGAATTGATGGAAAAATCAGGAGCAGTAAGAATCGGTGATGCTAATTTTAATTCAAATCCTGCAAAATCAATTCGAGTCTGAATGATTAAAAAAATAAAACCAAAAACCAAAACACTGACGATGGCATATCGTGCAGAAAAACGTTTAACAACCAGATAAATTAGAAATAATGACAGGGTCAGAAGTGGGTCGATTATGGTGTTGGTAAAGGCAGTTATACCAAATTGTAATAAAATCCCTGCCAACAAACCTGACGCAATACTTACAGGAATGAGGCGAATCAGTTTTTCAAAATAACCAGTAACTCCTAAAATTACGAAGGCTAAGGCAGAAAGTAAATATGCGCCAATCGCTTCAGCATAGGGAATAGTTGCAAGAGCAGTAATGAGAAATGCAGCAGCAGGAGTAGACCATGCCGTAATGATGGGTTCTCGAGTGTACCAACTTAATAATATTCCAGTAATACCAACACCAATAGAAATCGACCATACCCATGAAGCTGTAAGCTCTGGGCTAAGTCCTGCCATTTGTGCTGCTTGGAAGATTAAAATGAATGTACTCCCATAATTGACAATTACCGAAATTAATCCTGCCAAAATAGGAGGGAGTAAATCCTTGGAATAACGGTGAAAAACTGCGAGTCGAACCGACATAACCCCAACCTCTGAAAACTTTAACCATGAAAGCGTTGAGTGTATTTTTAATCATGGTATTGTCATAAGATACAGTTTGGGTGTTTTTAGAAGTACCAGTTCACTATGACAACGTCATCTTCTGCTTATTTTCCACATTTAATTTTGCCTAAAGGGCAACCCATAAAAGATGGTTTATATTGTGTTTTACGAGATGCAATTCTAGAAGGCCGTCTATCTGGGGGAACAAAACTACCCTCAAGTCGCAATTTGGCAGAGATGATGTCCATTTCCCGTAATTCTGTATTGGCGGGATTAGAACGTTTGCTCGATGAAGGCTATTTAGTCACTAAACCAAGTTCAGGAACTTATGTTGCTGCTGTCATTCCAGACCAATTAATTCAAATTCAAAACGATATAACCCAGACAAAATCTCAACCTACGCAAAGCATCAACATTAATCCACATTTCACTAATTTGTTGCTTCATTGGAATAAGCAGACATTATCAAGTCAAGAGAAGAAAATATTTCATGTGGGTGTAGGCTGTGTCGACTTATTTCCACATGAACTCTGGGGGAAATTATTAGGGCGTGCATGGCGACAATCTTATTATCAATTAGGCCAATTTCATGATCCACGAGGCTATCTGCCTTTACGTCAGGCAATTTGTCATTATGTTAAGTCAACACGAGGATTAAACTGTCAGGAAGAACAAATTCTGATTGTGAATGGAACACAACAGGCAATTCATTTGGCTGCATATGCGCTGTTACAGCCAAATGACCAAGTGTGTTTAGATGAGCCGGGTTATGACGCAGCCTTAAATATATTCCGTAGTTTTGGTGCCATAGTAAACCCTATTACTAGTGATGAGGAGGGGATGAGAGTTGAAGAAATTATTCATGACCATGCTGAAAGCAAACTCATTTACACAGCTCCCTCACATCAATTTCCACTTGGTGACACTCTGAGCCTTGCTCGCCGATTTGCTTTATTGGACTGGGCTACCCAATATCAAAAATGGATCTTTGAAGACGACTACAATAGCGAATTTCGTTATGGAACGCATCCTATACAAGCATTACAAGGTTTAGATGAACAGCATCGTGTGATTTATGCAGGCACATTTTCTAAGATGATGTTTCCTGAATTCCGACTTGGGTTTATGGTCGTTCCTGAAGCCTTAATTGAAGTTTTTAGTCTGGCAAAATATTATACCGACACGCGTAGTTCCTATCTGGAACAGGTGGCACTGGCGGCATTTATTAAAGATGGTCATTATGCACGACATGTACGTAAAGTCCGTAAAGCCTGCTACGAACGTCAACAGGCTTTAATTGTAGCAATTGAAACCTATCTTTCAGATGTACTAACTGTACAGCCTACCGATTCAGGAATTCATTTAGTTTGTTGGCTTAAGAATGGTTGGACTGAAAAAGAATTTCTTATTGAATGTGAAAAAGTGGGTTTAGCTGTACAGCCTTTATCCAGATATTGTCAAGTCGCATCCCAAAGACCCGCCGTACTGTTTGGTTATGCAGCACATACGCCTGATGAAATACAAGCAAATATTAAAAAGCTTGCGCAATCTCTGTATTAGTTTTTTGATAATTTAAAATATGCCCGTTAGTTTCTAAAATATGAGAAGACTAATTTTGCTATGCACATAATTAAATTCACTATAGATGCTTCTTTATTATGCATACATTTAAGAATTATTGATGCATTATTTAGTGATAAGAATTTTAAAAAGCAATTGGAATATAAGTCTGTATATTTTGTCGTTGAAAAAGGATTTATGGGTGTACGATGCTGATTGTGGAGTCGGAAAAGCTTCTAAAAAATATAACAAAAACAAACGCGATGAATCAGTTTGATATAAAAATATACTCTAGAGGTATTTCACAAAATTAAATTTTTCTTTTAAAAAAAGAAAAAGATTCTGTCTTGATATATAGTTTTAATGAAAGGATAGAAGAATGACCAATCGAAGGATTTTGATTGGCATAAAAGTTGCTTTTTTAAGCAATAGGGTCTTAGCTAGGTGAAAAGGATATGACATCACTCAGCCAACAGATGAATGTGAACCACCATTCTCGGCAAGCAGATTTTGCTCAGAATTTAATGTCGAGCATTTGTGGCGAACATCGTTTAGATACAAGTGCACGCGATACCTTAGATTTTCATTACGATGGTATGCGTTTGCCTAATCGGAAAATGGCGATTGGTACGATTCGTTATGGTGCAAATGTTGCCATCAATATTTCCAATTTAAAAGCTTACAGTATTAGCTTGCCTTTACAGGGGAAACAGGCGCTAAGTATTCGTGGTGAAAATTATGTTTCGGATGAGAATAGAGGGTTAATTGTCTCGAATAATGATTGTCAGGAATTAGTTATTAACCGTGATTGTCAGAAATTACAGGTCGTGATTCCTGAGCGAAGTATGCATATGGTTTTGGCGGATTTGTTAAATCAGTCCATTGACCAGCCTATTATTTTTAATCCAGAAATGCATATCGATTCAACTCAATTAATTCATGCATGGTGGAAAAACATCCAAAATTTCTTGCAGTTTAATGCACAGAATAATGGTTTTTTTGGCTTACAAATGCTGTCTGATGATTATGAAAATTTTGTGATTAAGGCGTTATTGCTTTCTCAAGAGCATAATTATTCTGCGGCATTGAAAGTACATGCACAGCAACAAGAGCCGGTCTATATTCGCAAAGTTAAAAATTTCATTATTGAACATGCGCATGAAGATATTCGTGCTGATGATTTACAACGTTTGGCAGGTGTTTCAAAGTCAAAGCTGTATGATGAGTTTCAGCAATATTATGGTACTAGCCCGATGTCTTTTTTGCGCAAATATCGCTTGCAGCAAATTTATAGAATTTTAAGTCATGCCAATATGAATGCTAAGTTATCGATTTCAAAACTGGCTTATGATTGGGGTTTTACCCACCTCAGTCGTTTTTCCCAAGACTATAAAGAGGAGTTTGGTGAAAAGCCGAGTGAAACTAAAAATAAGTCACGTGAATAAATGATGAGATATAAGAAACCCCTGATTGAGAAATTTCATCAGGGGTTTTTTAATGCAATATACAAATGGTTTAGACTGAATTTTCTAAGTTATAGATTGCTTTAGTTTTAGATTTTTCATAAATGACTTTTAGGGTTAAAGCCATAAATGAAATGAAAGTTGGGATAGCCAGTACAAAGAAGATGCCACCTAAACTTAGGTTAAAGGTGAAAATAAGGGAACCAAAGAATGCCCCCAAGATCGCACCAATCCGTCCGATACCATGCATCCAAGACACACCAACTGCGCGGCAAACGGCTGGATAGAACATAGTTGCTAATGGTAGGAGTGATGACTGTGCTCCTGCAAGCAATGCACCAATCAAGAAAATGGTGATGCCAAGCAATAAAATATTTGAGCTGACTACACCTGCAACAAGGAATAAGCCGAACGCAATGAGGTAAGCATATTTGATTACGGTGGTTGGATTCACCTTATCCATATACCAACCCATGATGGTTGCGCCAATTACACCACCAAAAGGGAAGATGGCGGCAATTAAGCTAAATTGTTGTGTACTAAAGCCCGCTGTTTTTAAAATAGTTGGCATCCAACTGGTTAAAAGATAAAACACCAAGAGGCTGGTAAAACAGCATAACCACAGCATACTTGAACCCCATAAGTATTTGCCCAATACAATTTTTACAGGATTTTCATTGGTGGTTTCGGTTTGTGGTAACACCAGTTTCACAGGTTCGCTAAACGGATGTCCTTGAATTTTTTCTAAGATGGCGAGTGCTTTATCTTGGCGGTTGCGCGCAATCAGCGATTGTGTCGATTCAGGTAAAGCAAGCAGTAATGCAATGACCAATAGTAAAGGAATACTACCGCCAAGAATAATGACTTTCGACCAACCAAATCCTTCGAGTAAATAAGCGGACAATACACCACCACAAGAAATGCCTAACATAAAACCACAACCTGCGAGTCCTGTGAGAAAGGCTTTGCGCTTAACTGGCATATATTCAGATACCATTGTACTGATGTTTGGCATGGCTGCACCTAATCCAACCCCTGTAATAAAACGGTAAATCATCAGTTCTTGGGTAGAGCTAGCAAAGCCACAAAGAATGGTAAACACCGAGAATAAAAGGGTGGTTGTGACAATAATGCCTTTACGACCAAACTTATCGGACAGGGGCCCCGAGATAATCGCACCGATTGACATGCCGACCAATGCGGCACTGAGTACGGGTGCCAGTTGTGGTTTGCTAATGCCCCAATCATCCAGTAAAGCAGGTGCAATAAAGCCAATAATTCCTGTATCTAGACCATCACAGAAAAAAACCAAAAAACCCAGTATAAAAACGAGCCATTGTAGGGGGGAGAGCTTCTCCCGATTAATAATCTGATTTACTTCAATTGTTCTCATAATTCTTCCTTTGAATGTATGTTTTAGCTCGGTTGGATTGACCCTTTTTGTACAAATTTACTCATGGCATTGATGGATGAATTTTGCGTTAGCAATGTTCGCGCATGAGTGAAAGGTGTTCGATTTACACCAGAGTCATCGCCTTGTTCTGATCGACAGAAAGACTCTTTTTAAACGGTAGAGAAAGTTGCGCTATCGCGAGGTATGAACATATCTTGATTGAACTATTTTTATACTTTGAGGACTATCCACTAACTCCTGAACTTCATCCATTTTTTCCATTCGTGCTGGATCGTTTTTTTTAACAGATTATTTTTGTCACCTGTGCAAGCAAAAGAAGCATCCATATTTAGACACGCAATTTAGAATTGCGCATGGATTGGATAGTGCTCGCAGCTTTTGGACAGTCATCCTAAAAATTTGGATAGAAGATAAAGCCATAACAAAGTCAGGAGTTGACGATTATGGCTGGTCAAACGATTCAGATAAAAACCGAGACTGGTAAACAATTTAGTGCTTACTTGGTCGCCCCATCTTCAGGTAAAGGTCCAGGCATTGTGTTGTGTCAGGAAATCTTTGGGGTCAATGCCGCAATGCGGGAAAAGGCAAACTTTCTTGCCGAAGAGGGATACACCGTTCTTGTTCCTGATTTGTTTTGGCGGAGTGCGGCCAATATTGAATTGGGCTATACCCCAGAAGATTTTCAAAAAGCTTATGCACTTTATCAACAATACGATGAAAATTTAGGGGTAGAAGATATTCAGGACAGTCTGACTTATCTGCAAACACGACCTGAATGTGATACGTCTACAGGGCTGGGTGTTGTTGGGTATTGCTTGGGCGGAAAACTGGCGTATTTAGCTGCCTGTCGTTTACCAGAAGTTGCTTGCGCCGTTGGATACTACGGGGTTGGTTTAGAAAATGTACTGGATGAGCTAGCTAACCTAAAAGGACGTTTGGTGCTGCATACTGCAGAGTTAGATCAATTCACCCCACCAGACGCACGACAAGCGATTTTGCAAGCCGCGAGTCAATATAGCAATGTCAAAGCCTATGTCTATGAAGATGTCGATCATGCTTTTGCTAGACCGAAAAGTGAACATTACCACAAACCATCAGCCCGATTTGCCCATGAGCGAACGGTGACTGCACTGCATGACACGATTGGACCACATTATGATTTGGTGGCGTTATGGGAAGAGCATATTCGGCATGAGTTTGATACACGAGATGTCCCTGCGACCATGGCAACCATGGTGGCTGAACCTTATGTAAATCACATTCCAACGTTAACAGGTGGTGTGGGGCAAAGTCAGTTAGCGCGTTTCTATCGTTACCATTTTGTCCATCAAAACCCTGAAGACATGAAGATTACCTCTATATCACGCACGGTGGGATCAACACAGGTGGTCGATGAATTTATCATGAGTTTTACTCACGACACCGAAATTGATTGGCTATTGCCAGGGGTGAAACCAACAGGCAAATACGTCGAAATTCCAATGCTGGGTGTTATTCAATTTCGCGGTTCTAAACTGTGTCATGAACATATTTATTGGGATCAGGCATCGGTACTAGTGCAAATTGGTTTACTCAACCCTGAGGGATTGCCTGTGGCCGGTGTTGAGACGGCTAAAAAACTCCTGAATGAAGATTTACCTTCCAATACGCTGATGCCGTCATGGAACAGCAGCGAAGGTAAACCCATTGGTGAGGGAGTGTGATTATGAACATTGATTTAAAAGGCAAGGTTGCCGTGGTCAGTGGCGGTGCAACCCTCATTGGAAAGGCCGTGGTTCAGGCTTTGGTGAATGCAGGCGCACGCGTTGCCATTCTAGATATCGATGCCAACGGAAAGAAAGTTGCAGAAAGTTTTCCTTATGACGTGATGTTCATACAAGTGGATTTGACCAGTGATGTGGCGATTCAACAGGCAGTCAAGAACATTCATCAGCATTTGGGGGAAGTCAGTTGTTTGGTGAACTTGGCATGTACTTACTTAGATGATGGCTTTCAGTCCTCGCGTCAGGACTGGCTAAAGGCATTGGATGTCAATGTGTTGTCTGTAGTGGAGTTAACGCGTGCCTTTTATCCAGACTTAAAAGAGCATCGTGGTTCGATTGTGAATTTTACTTCGATTTCTGCCAAGTATGCGCAAACAGGACGCTGGTTATATCCCGTATCCAAAGCGGCTATTCGCCAATTAACTCAAAGTATGGCCATGGATTTTGCCGCTGATGGTATTCGGGTCAATTCGATTTCCCCAGGTTGGACATGGTCGCGGGTGATTGCCGAAGTCAGCGGCAACAACCGTGAAAAAGCAGATGGCGTTGCAGCGGATTATCACTTATTGGGTCGTTTGGGGCATCCAGAAGAAGTCGCCAATGTGGTGCAGTTCTTACTTTCACCCGCAGCAAGCTTTGTGACAGGGGCAGATTATGCCGTCGATGGTGGCTATTCAGTGATGGGACCTGAAGGTTCTCAACCTGCCATTCCGCGCTTAGCCAGCTAAGACAGACATTCATTATTCAGAACATTAAAAAATTTGGAGAAGCACATGCGCCGTATTGCAATTGTTGGAGCAGGACAATCAGGTCTGCAACTGGGCTTAGGTCTGTTAGATACAGGCTATGACGTAACGTTAATTACCAACCGTACAGCTGATGAAATCCGTCAGGGCAAAGTCATGTCTAGCCAATGTATGTTTCATACTGCCTTACAAACTGAACGGGATTTAGGGCTGAATTTTTGGGAAGAGCAATGTCCTGCAGTGGAAGGAATTGGCTTGGCTTTGGTCAATCCTGAACATGGTGGCAAAGCCTTTGAATGGAGTGCACGTCTGGAACGCTATGCACAATCGGTCGATCAGCGCGTGAAAATGCCCTTTTGGATGCAGGAATTTGAAAAACGTGGTGGTCGATTAATCATTCAGGATGTTGGGATAGAAGAACTAGAGCAACTGGCCAATGAATATGAATTGGTCTTGCTCGCCGCAGGAAAGGGTGAGGTTGTCAAACAGTTTGAACGTGATGCGGAACGAAGCACTTTTGATCGACCGCAACGTGCCTTGGCACTGACCTATGTTAAAGGCATGAAACCTGTTTCCCCATATTCACGTGTCACTTTCAACATCATTCCAGAAGTGGGCGAATACTTCTCTTTCCCAGCACTGACCATTAATGGACCATGCGACATTATGGTTTTTGAAGGCATACCCAACGGCCCTATGGACTGTTGGCAAGATGTACAAACGCCTGAACAGCATTTACAGCGCAGTCTTGAACTGCTTAAAAAATATGCGCCATGGGAATTTGAGCGTTGCAGCAATGTTGAACTTACCGATGCAGGCGGTTATTTGGCAGGTCGATTCCCACCAACAGTGCGTAAACCTGTTTTGACGCTGCCTTCAGGCAAAAAAGTCTTTGGTATGGCAGATGCCTTAGTTGTAAATGATCCAATTACTGGTCAAGGCTCAAATAATGCAGCCAAATGCAGCAAGATCTATTTCGATGCCATTTTGTCTAATGATGATCAAGCCTTTAGTGAAGCATGGATGCAACAAACCTTTGAGCGCTATTGGGCATACGCCGAAAAAGTCGTGGCATGGACCAATAGTCTGCTGTTGCCACCACAACCGCATGTCGTGGAATTACTTGCCGCTGCCAGCCAGAACCAAGCGATTGCATCAGTGATGGCAAATAACTTTGATGACCCACGTGACTTTGCGCCGTGGTGGTTTGATGCCGAACAGGCACAGCATTTTATTGCTTCGAAAACGGCACAAAAAGTTGCGTAATCAGGTTGGGTAAAAGGAGCTTAGACATGATGGATAGTATTGTAGATATGGCACTACAGCCAGTAAATGTAGAAAACCCGAGAGAGATACGGAATTTACTCGGCCAGTTTGCAACAGGGGTCACGGTGATTACCACTCGGAGTAAGCAGGGACGTAAAGTCGGCATGACAGCCAACTCTTTTTCCTCCTTGTCACTCGACCCGCCATTAATTTTATGGAGTTTGTCTAAAACGGCCCCAAGCCTGTCAGATTTTGTTGATGCAGAACACTTTGCCATTCACATGTTGGCGCAAGAACATCATCTGCTTTCTGGGCATTTTGCCAAAGCTTCTGCCGATAAATTCGCTGGAATTGCACATCGAGAATGTGACGTAGGTGTACCCATTCTGGAGGATGTGCTGGCAACCCTTGTCTGTCGAAATGTGACCCAATATGAAGGAGGTGATCACCTTATTTTTATTGGTCAGATTGAGCAATATCAACAACGGCAGGGAGAGCCATTGGTTTTCCATGCAGGGAAATACCGAGTCGCGGCTGCTCATCCAGAGCTAAGCAATTAAAGATTTAGTCACGATGTTTCATCGTGACTTTTTTATTTAGGAAAAAACAATGAAGTCTCATGTAGTACAAAAAAGTGTTTTGCTCTGTAGTTTGAGTTGTATTTCTGTCATGGCTCAAGCCTATGATTTGCCAACTGTAAATTTAGGCATGACCAGTTTTTTAGATGGCGGCTTACCTGCTGGAACGGGTTGGTATGCACAAACCTATTTTCAAAACTATGACAGTGATGAATTGGTCGATGCTCAGGGAAATAAATTGGGCTTGCCCAAAACAGATCTGAATTATCAAGTACTGGTTGAACAAGTCAGTTATTTGTCTAATGTAAGATTAGGCGATCATGCCAGTTTAGGGATGAATTTTCTGATTCCATTTGTGAGCAAAATGGATATGGATGATGGATTAAATCAAATGGCAATCAAATCACAGGGTGGTTTTGGTGACATCATGATTGGTCCTTTTGTACAATTCGATCCAATTATGGGAGCAGCGGGTCCCAAATTTGTACATCGGATTGAATTCCAAGTGAACCTGCCAACAGGGGATTACAGTTCACAAAAAGATATCAACCCAAGTAATCATGCAGTTTCGTTGAATCCGTATTGGGCGGCAACCTACTGGTTTAATCCCAAATGGACAGCTTCGACACGTATGCATTATCTGTATAATTTTAAAAATGATGATCCAAGTTATGCATTTTCAGGTGCAGATGAGATTCAAGCAGGACAGGCATTACATGCTAACTTTGCAACAGATTATGCAGTTACGCCACAATTTCGCTTAGGGCTGAATGGGTATTGGTTAAAGCAAATTACCGATACCGAAGTGGATGGCGAGAAAGTAAAAGGACGTAAAGAAAAAGTTTGGGCAATTGGTCCAGGTGCGATGTACAGTTTTTCACCGAATAACCATGTAGTGGCCAATGCCTATTTTGAACAAGATGCAGAAAATCGTCCTGAAGGGACGCGGATGCAAGTTCGTTATATTCATCATTTCTAATTAAAACAATGCCTTTTATCCCTTGCAGGATAAAAGGCAATTAATTTATGAGTTATTGCAGATAGTATTTAAATTGCCTTAGCTACAACGACGTGTAGATGACGGTAAAGTTCCAAAGCGTCTTTTATATTCTTGAGAAAATCTACCTAAATGCGTAAATCCCCATTTAAATGCCACGTCCGTAACGGTTAAGTGTTCATTTCGTACGAGTTCTAAGTGCGCCTGCTCAAAACGTAATTCTCTCAGATATGCCATTGGGGTCGTGCCCAAATAGTTTTTAAAGCCCGTAAATAGCGTACGTACACTTACACCCGCTTGTTCGGCCAGCGTTTCCACACTTAACGGCTCATGTAAATGTTGTTGGATATAGGCTTCAGTCCGCTTAATAAAGTGTGGCGAAATGGTTTTGTCTTTATGAGAGTCAATTTTATCTAAGCCATTATTGGGCTGCCCATAAATCAGCGCGTTTAATAGATTCGATTCAAACTGTTTAAAAGCCAATGGATGATGCAGTGGATGTTTGTCGCATGCCAGTGCATCCATTAAGGTGCGGAGCAATTGCAAAAAGTAGCTGCCATTTTGGGTGGTAAAATCGAGTTTAGGATCAAAAATAAGCGGAGTGTTGTCAGTGTCAGGAATATGCTGGCGACAATGATGCAGAAAATCATCTTTAGAAATTTTTAAAATAAGTTGCGGAGAGTTGGCATGCCAGCGCATCCGCAAAGATTGTTGCGGTGAGATGATGGATGCGACTTGCGAATAGGACATGAATTTTTGACGTCCAAATTCAATTTCGGCATAACCATGGGTTGGAATTTGGATTAAATAAAATTTGTCTAAATGGTCGGGTTCTATAATCACATCCGCACCGTAGACTAAACGGCTAATGGATAGGGCACCTGTTTTAACATGGTGCATGGTTGCACTAAAATTTTTCTGTGGCTTAGAGATTTTTAACAGGTGAGGCTTAAAAACTTGCCCTACATTTTTACAGGTTTCATTTATATCTTGATGGTTGAAGAGTAAATTATGGGGAGAAAAAATAGATTCCTGCTGGAAATTCCGTCCATTTAATTCAGAAGAGTTGGCTTGATACATATCGTTATTCCTTTGGCTAACTCCTGCTTGTATTTCACCTTTGAAAATTCTGCTCGGAAGAATTTTGAAGGGATGTAAATACTGCACTTAGATGATTCAGTTGTGCGCAAAATATATAAAGATCAATGCAAGATACAGACCAGAATTGCCAAAAAATGCTGCTTTCAACAAGTATTCAGTGAAGGAATCAAGATCCTTATTTTAAGTGTTTAATAACAGGCATATACTTGAAGATTCCATTCCATGCGCTTGGTTTTCTTATTCAGATCTTAGTCCTTAAGATCTATACAATTTTATAGCAAATCCAAGTGATCTGGTCAATTTTATGATCACTTGGATTCTGCTGATCTTATTGAAATATGATGTATTTAAATGAATATATGCTTAGAGACATACATTCATTTGTAGGAAATTCATAAGATTCTGATTAAACGCCGTTGGCTGTTCCACATTAGAAATATGCGATGCATCAATTTCGACCAACTGACTCTTGGGAATTTGACTCTGCATAAACTCAGCATCCGCCACCGTTGTCACAGGATCTTGCCGTCCTGCAACAATCAATACGGGCACCGTAATTGTCTTTAATTGCTCCCGAACATCCGCTTTAGCCAAAGCTTCACAACAACTCGCATAACCTTCTGGGCTGCCAGCGCCTAAGTCGTTTGAAAGCGTTGCAACCGTTGCCGCGTTGCTTTGGATAAAGGGAACTGTAAACCATCGCGAAGCTGCACTGTCCGCGATAGATTGTAAACCTTGAGATCTGACCAAAGCCGCCCGATCCAGCCAAGCCTGCTCCTGACCAATTTTAGCCGCCGTATTACACACCACCACATGGCTAAAACGCTCAGGATAATGAATAGCCAACCATTGACCGGTTAAGCCCCCCATAGAAATCCCACAAAATGCAGCTTTTGAAATCTTTAAATGATCCAGCAAATGAATCACATCTTCACCCAATTGTTGCAGGCTATAAGGACCTTGCGGGGTAGACGAAGCACCATGACCACGCGTGTCATAACACACCACAAAGAACTGCTCTTTTAAAGCATTAAACTGCTGTTGCCACATGCCATAATTGGTCCCCAAAGAATTGGAAAATACCAAAGCAGGATTGGTGGCATCACCAAAAGTTGCGTAATTGATGGTTGCATCATTTGAAATAAATGTTGGCATAAAATCCCTCCCGACCTCCCTTTAAAAAAGGGAGGGGAAATATCTTAAATAGTTATGATTTGTTAAACGCGCTGAATAATCATTGCAATGCCTTGACCGACACCAATACACATCGAACATAAGGCATAAGTACCACCCGTTTGTTCTAATTGGTTTAAGGCTGTGGTGACTAAACGTGCACCTGAAGCACCCAACGGATGACCAATCGCAATCGCACCACCATTTGGATTCACTTGTGTCGTATCGTCTGCCAGACCTAAATCACGGGTAACCGCCAGTGCCTGTGCCGCAAAGGCTTCATTCAGCTCAATCACATCCATCTGCTCGATGCTGAGATTAGCTTGTTTCAGCAATTTCTTAATCGCTGGTGCTGGAGCAAAGCCCATAATGCGCGGTTCAACCCCCACAGCCGTAGATGCAATAATCTTGGCACGTGGTTTAAGTTGGTATTGCTCGACGGCTTGTTCCGAAGCAATCAGTACAGCAGCCGCACCGTCATTGATGCCTGACGCGTTTCCCGCTGTGACGGTGCCTTCTGCTGTGACGACTGGCTTCAGTTTCGCCAAACCTGCTAATGTGGTCGATGCACGAGGATGTTCATCGGTATCCACCACAATCGGATCACCCTTACGCTGAGGAATACTTACAGGGACGATCTCATGTTTAAAAAAGCCTTGAGCTTGCGCGGTTGCTGTGCGCTGTTGACTCGTCAAGGCAAACTGGTCTTGATCTGCACGATCAATCTTAAATTGTTGTGCCACATTCTCTGCAGTCTGTGGCATGGTCTCTACACCATACATGGCTTTCAGCTTCGGATTGATAAAACGCCATCCCATGGTGGTGTCTTCAATCTTCTGGCTACGACCATAAGCCGTTTCTGATTTACCCATCACAAACGGAGCACGCGACATGCTTTCCACACCACCCGCAATGATCAGGTTTGCTTCACCCGCTTTAATGGCACGGGCTGCAATCGCAATCGCATCTAAAGATGAACCACATAAACGGTTAATCGTCGTTGCTGGAACTTCGACAGGTAAACCTGCAAGTAGTGCTGACATACGCCCCACATTACGGTTGTCTTCACCCGCTTGGTTGGCACAGCCGTAAATCACATCATCAACTTGTTTCCAGTCCACGTTTGGATTACGTTGCATTAAGGCCTGAATCGGCACAGCACCCAAGTCATCTGCACGGACTGGTGCGAGTCCACCGGCATAACGGCCGAATGGGGTACGGATGGCATCGATAATATAAGCGTCTTTCATGTTTAATCTTGTCCTTTGAAACGGGACTCTGCTGATAGATAAACTGTATCTAGTCACGATGGAGTCTTACCATGTTCAGCTAAATGCCAGTAGCTCGTTCTTGTCACTTTTTTAAAAAAGTGACCAAAAACCTTTGTTGAACAGAGGAGGCTTCCTTGCCTCCCTGTTCAACTTAGCGACATCCATGTCGCCTGTCACGATAGTGAATTACGGGGAAAATCCAAATCTTAATAAGCAAGAACCGTATTCAAAGTGTTCCATTCAGTATTTCTCGATGGCGGCATGGATGCCGCCCGTTGGACTGTGGTATATGGATATACCATCAGCCCAACAAAGATTTTTGTTACTTTTCATCTCTGAAAAGTAAGGGTATCGCCTACACGAAACGTTTTTGTTTGAACCAGTATTCGAGGCAATGACCTTATTCAAACAATTAAATTTTCAAACTAATCAGTTAATGTGTCGCATCCACCAACGGAGCACCCGTCATGGCCTGCAATTCTGCAAAGCTTAGACCGTCGACTTTCTCAATCACTTTTAACCCTTCCGCAGTGACATCAATCACACACAGGTCGGTATAAATACGGTCAACACACTTTTGTCCTGTGGCGGGGTAAGTCAGCTCAGCCACAATTTTTGGTTCACCGTTCTTGGTGACATGATCGGTGGTGATAAACACTTTTTTAGCGCCGACGGCCAAATCCATCGCTCCACCTACCGATGGAATTGCATCGGATGCACCAGTATGCCAGTTGGCCAAGTCACCATTGGCTGCGACTTGAAAGGCACCAAGGACTGCAATATCCAAATGCCCACCACGCATCATGGCAAACGAATCCCCATGATGGAAAAAGGCGCCGCCTTGTAACATGGTCACATATTCTTTACCCGCATTGATCAGCTCAGGATCTTCTTCACCTGCGGCAGGTGGTGGACCAAAAGCCAATAAACCATTTTCAGAATGCAGGAAGATCTCTTTGTCATTCGGTAAGTAGCTGGCAATCTTGGTGGGTAAGCCAATGCCTAAATTGACATAAGCCCCATCCGGAATATCTTGGGCCACACGTTCAGCAATCTGGTTGCGGTTGAGTTTTTGATAGCTCATGATGTTCTCCCGATTACACAGCCACAGGTTCAGGCTGAACCTGCACCACATGTTGAACGAAGATGCCTGGGGTGATGATGTGTTCTGGATCAAGCGTCCCGAGTTCCACCACTTCAGACACTTGGGCAATGGTCACATTGGCTGCCATGGCCATGATTGGGCCAAAGTTACGTGCCGATTTACGGTAGACCAGATTGCCCCAACGGTCGCCTTGTTGGGCTTTAATCAAAGCGAAGTCAGCTTTGATTGGGTATTCGAGTACATAATCTTTACCGTCGATGTGACGAGTTTCTTTACCTTCGGCCAATAAAGTACCAAAGCCTGTAGGGGTAAAGACTGCACCGAGTCCCATGCCTGCGGCTTGAATACGGCAAGCGAGGTTACCTTGTGGTACTAATTCCAATTCGATTTTGCCTGCACGATAGAGTTCATCGAAAACCCAAGAGTCGGACTGACGCGGGAATGAGCAGATGACTTTTTTCACTGCACCGGCTTTCAACAGTTTCGCCAGACCATAATCGCCATTGCCTGCGTTGTTGCTGACGATGGTGAGGTCTTTACGTCCAAGTTTGATCAGCCCGTCAATGAGTTCAGCGGGTTGTCCTGCTGTTCCAAAACCACCAATCATGATGGTTGAGCCGTCTTGTATCTGGGATAAAACTTCATGAATTGAAGTCGAGGATTTATTGATCATGTAAAGCACCCATACATTGATTTTGGATCTGCTTCTTTCGTGCAAATATCAAATGTCGAAAAGGGGAGTAGGAAATTAAAAAGTTGCAATGTGAATTGGAAACTGAATTGAATGAGCTAAGAGATGCCTTCGCTCATTCATAGTTTAACGATTAAAGCGTTATGCTACTGCACGACGACGATCAACTTCAGTCGAAGGAGCAGAAGCAGCTTCTTTAACTAACTCAATATTGAAGGTAATGTGCTTAAAAGGTTTGTCTAGACCACGACGCTGGATTTCAGCAGGGTCAGTCACATCAACTGCTGTAGCCACTAAGCCATCACGAGTTGCAAAAGCAAAGTCATCCCAAAGGTATTTGTCACCTTCAATGTTGAATTGTGTAGTGAGCTTACGGAAACCTGGCGCAGAGACAAAATAATGCACATGTGACGGACGGTTACCATGACGACCTAACTTATTCAGTACGGCTTGAGTCGTGCCTTCAGGAGGGCAGCCATAACCTACAGGCATAGTGGTTAAAGCCACATATTGACCCTGTGCATCGGTTAAAATAGTACGACGTAAGTTAAACTCAGACTGAGACTTATCAAAGAATGAGTAGTTTCCTAAGCTGTTCGCATGCCAAACTTCAACTTTGGCATTTTCAATGATTTGACCGTCTGCATCACGGACAATACCTTCAATAAGTAAGGTATCAATTTTGTCCGATTCGCTGCCATCATCCATACGTGCAAAACCAACTGTTTCAGGTGCACCAGCCACATATAAAGGACCCTCAATGGTACGTGGTGTACCACCAGTGATGCCTGCTTTGGCATCCGCTTCGTCAGCACGCAAATCTAGATAATGTTCTAAACCTAAACCAGCAGCCAATAAGCCCAATTCATTGGCTTGACCAGCATCGGTAAAATATTCCAAGCCTTTCCATACCTCAGAAGGTTGGATATCTAAATCTTCAATGGCTTGGAACAGATCGCCAAGTAAGCGAACAATAATTTGTTGAATGCGTTCATCGACAGGTCCTTGTGCGGTATCGACATTCATTTTTTTTACAAGTGCATCAATTTGTTGACGGTTCATACTATAACTCCTGAAGTATGTAGATTATGGATGGCATTATTATTGGCTATTGATTTAGCTAGTTGGTTCTAATGCCACAGTCCTTGTTATGTTTAAAATACAGGTTAATGGTGATTCAGACTCTATGAATCATCCTCACGGATGGAAGATGGATGCCGATTTAAAGGCATGACTTCAATATTCATAAATGGATAGAGTGGTAAACCTTGTAAAATGTTATGCAACTCTTCATTACTCGCAACATCAAAAATACTAATGTTGGAGTACTGGCCTGTAATACGCCAGATATGTCGCCATTTTCCAGAACGTTGTAATTCCTGAGAATATGCCTTTTCAATGGCTTTTATTTCATTGACTTTTTCAACGGGCATATCAAGCGGAATATGCACATCCATGCGTACGTGAAATAACATTTACAGCTTCCTTATTCTTACGGCGTAATTGTTCAATTTTGTCTTCGTCAATTTCGATGCCTAAACCTGCACCTGTAGGCAGATGAAGTTCAAAATTTTCATAACGAAGCGGTGTTTTTAAAATTTCTTCGGTTAAAAGTAGTGGGCCAAATAATTCTGTACCAAAAGCTAAAGATTCAAAGGTCGAGAAGGCATGTGCAGAAGCAATACTGCCAATAGGGCCTTCCAGCATGGTGCCACCGTACAAATCGATACCTGCCAGACATGCAATCTTGGCAACTTCGCAGGCTTCGAGCAGACCACCTGATTGTTCAATCTTGACTGCAAATACATCTGCGCCATGACTTTTGGCAATGCGGTAAGCACTGTCAGGGCCTGTAAGGGCTTCGTCTGCCATAATGGCAACGTCAAAACGTTGAGTTAAACGTGCTAAAGCATCCGTATTTTGAATAGCACACGGTTGTTCAATGAGGTCGATACCACCATCTTGAAGTTGCTGAATACCACGAATACATTCCAGTTCTGACCAAGCACGGTTGACGTCTACACGAACACTGATGTCTGCACCCAAGGCTTTTTTAATTGCAATCACATGGTCAACATCTTGCTGTAAAGGACGTGCACCAATTTTGAGTTTGAACGTGTTATGACGTTTCAGCTCAATCATTTGTTTTGCTTCGGCAATATCTTTTTCAGTATCACCCGAAGCCAGTGTCCACAGCACAGGTAAACTTTCGCGTAAACGTCCACCCAGTAATTCGCTAATAGGTAAACCTAAACGTTTAGCTTGAATATCCAGCAGCGCAGTTTGAATGGCACACTTGGCAAATCTATTGCCATTAATATTTTTGCGGATTAGTTTTAAGGTTTGTGCAACATTTAATGCTTTAACTGAAGTCAGTAATGGTGCAAAGTAAGTATCAATATTGGCTTTAACACTTTCAGGGCTTTCTTCGCCATAATTCAGCCCACCAATGGTGGTAGCTTCGCCCCAACCGACAAAACCATCCGTAGTTGTTATTTTTACCAGTACCAATGTTTGAATACGCATCGTTGTCACAGACAGTTGATGCGGGCGGATTGTAGGGATATCCACGAGTATGGTTTCTATGCTTTTATACATGAAGTTTCAACTGTTTCGAACTTGTTTGTATACCATAGAAGAATGTAATCACCTAAAATAGATATGAAGTGGTATTTTAAAATACTAAAAAGGTATGTTGATGGAATTAAGACATTTACGATATTTTGTGACCGTAGTTGAAGAGCAAAGTATTACTAAAGCTGCGGAAAAGCTGTTTATTGCTCAACCACCATTGACTCGCCAAATTAAAAAATTAGAAGAAGAGTTAGGGATTGATCTTTTTGAAAAAGGTTCTCGACCTTTAAAAGCGACGGAAGCAGGTTTATATTTTTATCAGCATGCGGTGCAGATTTTAACGCATGCGGCGCAAGCCACGACCATGATCAAGAAAATTAACTCAGTCAATACCAGTGTAAAAATTGGCTATGTGAGTTCTTTGTTATATGGGTTATTGCCACAGATTATTTATTTGTTTCGCCAAAAAAATCCAGAGATTCAAGTCGAGTTGATTGAATGTAGTACCAAAGATCAGGTCGAGGCATTAAAACTCGGTAAAATTGACATTGGTTTTGGTCGTTTGCCAATCAGTGATCCTGCCGTTAAAAGACTGTTGCTACGCAAAGAAAGATTAAAACTGGCAATTTATAAAAAGCATCCTTTAAATGCCTATCAGGAAAAAGGCGTGTATTTATCGCAAATTGTGAATGAAACTATTTTTTCCTATCCCAATACGCCGAAACCGAATTTTTCAACCACCATACAAGCGATGTTTACCCAGTTAGGTTTAATTCCGACCAAGTGGACGGAAGTGCGTGAAATTCACATGGCTTTGGGTTTGGTGGCCTCAGGCGAGGGTATTTGCTTAATTCCAGAAAGTGCGTGCGATATTGGCATGAAGAATGTGGAATATTTGGATATTTTAGATTTAGAAGCGTATAGTCCAGTCTCGTTGTCGATGCGCAACATGGATCAAAGTGCGTATATTCCCAAAATTTTAGAATGTATTGAAGAAATTTATCGGACTGAGAATATTTCTACTAACTTAAATTGATCAGATGTCAGATTTCATTGAAAAATTCTACAAGCCAAAAGATGCCTCATACGGGATGAGGCATCTGGACTGAAAGCAATAACTTTAAAACTTCTTCATATAATTCATAAAAATACGGTCTTCAGTAAAGTCATTGCCATATTTCACATTATAATTAATGTGAATATATTGAAAGCCGAGCCCTTTGAGATAAGGCTGTTGAAAAGCGTAATTGAGGACATAATTGGCTTCGGTTTCTTGATTATCTTCCCCTGTGGATGATTTGAAATCATGACCATAAACCCATTTCACCGCAGTGCTGAGCCCTGGTACAAAGTCCTTAAAATCATAGCTATAAATGAAGTGATAAGATTTTTCATCTTGTTTGGCAAAGCCTGTGACGTTCCAGTTAATAAAATAGGTTTCAGGTAGATAACCATCTAATAATGGATAGGCAGAATCGCCAATAATTTGCTGATAGCCCAAGCCAAAAGAATGATTACTCACTTTCAATGTTTCCATCAGACCAATGTTTTGCGCATCAATAGTGAACCTATCCTCATGGTCTTTAGAATTAAAATATTTCAGTTTTGAATTAAGCGAAAAATTCGCTTGTTTCCATGTGTGATCTAAACTTGCATAGTGCGTATTATATAAATCTTCCAGATTGCCAAAATAATATTCACCCTTTAACGTTGGGGTAATTTGATAACGCAGGTCAATATAGTTCAACCCATCTGAATAGTGTGTGACCCCTTTAGAGGTATAGGAAAATTTACGAAACTCTTCTTCATTACGTGGCGAGACTTTTTCGATGCGACCAATTTCAGTCTGAAATTGATCGGTAATTTGCGAGCGAAGATTGGTTCCCCAATAAGAGGTTAACAACTGGCGACTGGTATCCACTGAAGTCACAGGCAGATCCAACCAGAGTTCACCCCTTCTTAATAAGGAATTACCATAACCAAGTTTTAAAGTTGCGCCATATTTTAAAAAATCAGAGGCTTGTGACTGGTTGGCTTTATCAAAAGGAAGAATGGAATCGGAAACATGCTTATCCGAACTTAGACGCACAGCATATTGCACAGAAGCATCAGCACCAATTGTGATGGGTTGATCGGCAATATTTAAGGGGGTATCTAGCATTTTAGATTTATAGAATAAAGAGGCTGCCTGTGACCAACTGCCCGTATCTTTGACACTAGCATTATCAAAATCACGATCAATATAGGCATTTCTGAGCGTGAATTTCCATTCATCTGTTGGTGCTGCTGTAGATTCAGCTGCGTGAATAGCTGTTATTGCAAATCCATTGAATATCAGCAGGGTGGCTAGGGCGAGTTTTTGTTGTTTGAAATGCGTTGAGCGTTGCATATTATTTCCAAGAGGTGAATGCTTATATCGGGCATTAACTTTTTAAATATTCTGAAGTGCCTTCCCAAAACATTGCTTTGGGACAGACATCAGAATGCAGAGATTAAAATGGGAATTAATGTAATTTTTCGCGTTGCATACTGTCGTTGAAAAATTTGCAGCCTTTAAGCAAGAGAATGAAAGCAAACACACACGATGCGCCACCAATAATTGACAATGAAGATCCCACCATGATTGGGTTGCCAAAGTATTTATCCGTCAAAATTGCCACTAAAGTGGTGCCAATACCCAAACCAATCAGGTTACTGACCAATAAGAAAATGGCAGACAGACGAGCACGAAATTGATTGGGAGCCAACATTTGTAAAGCAGTTGCAGAAATTACCAAAGGGAAGGAGGCAAAAAACATGGCAGGAACAAGTAACGCTACCGAAATTTGTAGATTTTGGACTTGGGTGAAAAGAGAGATCGGGAGAGTTAAACCAATAATACCAATCACACCTGTGAGCATCGGTGCATTTTGTCTGCCTTTCTTAATGAGCCAGTCATTCAGCCAGCCTGCACAAAAAACACCTAAGGTATTGGCAATTAACATAATGGAACCGAGCATATAGCCAGTTTCAGTCGGTGAAAGCGAAAAGTTGCGAATGTAAAAAGCGGGAGTCCAACTGGTTAGGCTATATAAAGCCATAGCATAAAAGGTGAAACCTAAATAATGACAAGTAATGGTTTTGCCATGTTTACGGATAAATTGTAAACATTGCTTAAATTCACCTTTTTCGACATGACCATAGGTATTCAATCGCTGACCTTTACGTTCAGGGTCTCGTACGGTCAAAATGAACAGTAAACCAATGAAAATACCGGGTAAACCCACCACCAGAAAGGCAACTTGCCAAGCCTTCATAGCGCCTAATAAGGGAACATGAATTAAAGTTGCACCTTTAAGTAGTTTAATGACATACCCACCCACGAGAAATGCGATACCACCGCCTAAGAATGCGCCAATAGAGTAAATTCCTACAGCACGTCCTAATTTGTCCTTGCTAAACATGTCACTAAACATGGAGTAAGCTGCTGGAGACAACGCTGCTTCACCAATCCCAACACCCATACGGCATAAAAATAATTGAATGAAGTTTTTACTCATGCCACAGGCTGCTGTTGCAAGACTCCAGATAATAATGCCAATAGAGATGAGTTTAGGGCGAGAAAAACGGTCAGCAATATAGGCTAAAGGTAATCCCATAAAGGCATAAAACAAGGAAAAGGCGAGGCCATGTAATAAACTAAATTGAGTATCGGTTAAATGTAAATCGGCTTTAATTGGCTCAATCATGAGCGCTAAGATTTGTCTGTCAATAAAAGAGAAGATATAGGCCAGCATACAGAGTATGACCACATACCATGAATACAGATGGGTTTTTTTATGCTCCGCTTTTTCTACGTAGACATCTACATGATCCATTGATTTGTCCTTTTGTATTTAGCTTGCTCGGTTTGAAATTTCTGAATAAGGTTTGCTTGCGCTAAACGAATGGATTTAGTGCGGATTAGATTCAGAGGCTTAACTTTTGTATTTGATCAATCATATTTTTAGGTAAAATAATTAAAATTCAGTCAGCCATTCAGCGATTGAGATGTTGATCATTGAAGGATTATTTTCTTTTTATATGTAAAATTCCATTACTTTTTGAGTATTTAAAAATACCCTATGGGTATTTTATTTACATGACTAAGCTAAAAAATAATTTTAGATCAAAGATTTATTCTTATAATTTTAGATAGGAGTTTGCAGGAAAGAAGAGTGCAGCAGATGAGTTTTCACTCATCAACTGCTGAATACAATTAAAAAGTAAGACTTAGCTAGAAGGCATCAATTCAAATAGTTTTTTTAGTTGTAGGTTCAGATGATGAAGTTCATCTTCAGAAAAGGCATTCAAAATGCCTGCTAAAGTAACGGCACTGATTTGGTTAATCTGTTCGACAAGGTTTAAGCCTTTATCTGTTAGCTTTACCATAGAAATACGTTCATCTGTCGCGGAAGAAAAAACTTCAACAATGCCATCTTCCACTAAGCGATACACCGCTTTGGTTGCGGTAGTGAGTTTGAGTGTAGAAAGATTAGCAATATCAGTAATACTGGCTTCCCCCAAGGCATTGGTACTCAGGATAATTTTACGACGTGTATTGTCTATTCCTAATTTTTTAATAGATTTTTCAATAAGTTGAGAGTATTTTCCATTAACTTGGGAAATCCAGAAAAAAGGGAAATTTTTAAGACTTTCTGGTTCATTGTTAGGTAAAAATTGTTCTAAATGGTTCAGCATGGCTAAGCAAGGACTTAGTAAAAATTGAGAAAGCTATTATAAACAAAATTTTGCAGCTTGCCTTAATGACTCTTGTAAAAATTACTTGACAATTACATTTAAATTTCCCATATTTGAATTAAGTTATAAAAATACATGGAAAAGTGAATGAATATTATTGCACAATCACTTTCGCGAGGACATGGCGAACTTAAAGTCATGATCAAGGATACGATTGATATTCAAGGCTTTAAAACGGTTGCAGGCAGTAAAGCTTATTTAAATATTCCACCTGCAGAGCACAATGCGGAAGTGGTCGACAATATTTTGAAAGGGAATTGTCAAATCACTGCTAAAACCAATTTACATGAATTGGCATTTGGCATTACGGGAATTAATCATGCTTTTGGAACACCTGTTAACCCTAAATATCCTGAATTAATTCCAGGTGGATCTTCGAGTGGTTCGGCTGCGGCAGTGGCGGCAAAACTGGCAGATTTTTCTTTAGGAACCGATACGGGTGGTTCTATTCGTATGCCCGCTGCATGCTGTGGTGTTTATGGTTTAAAACCGACTTTTGGGCGTGTCAGTCGTCAAGGAGTGCATCCAGTAACAAGCAGTTTGGATTGTGTTGGACCTTTTGCAAATTCAGTCGAAATGCTTGAAGTTGCCATGCAGATTATTGAGCCAAGTTTTCAGCCTGCTGCAAAACTGCAACAGCCGCCCAAGTTGGCTTATTTAAATGTAGCTGCGAGTGATGAAGTATGGCGTTGTATTGAGCAATTCTTTGCACAGCATCAGCTTGATTTACCGCATGAAGCCATCGACTCGTTTGACGCTGCGTATGATGCAGGCATGCAGATGATCAATTATGAAAACTGGCAAGCCTTTGGTGAATTAACTCAAACAGGTTTAATTGGTGCTGATGTAAAGCAGCGTCTATTAAAAGCAGCGGATACTAGCCTAGAGCAGGTGAAACTGGCAGAACAGGTCAAATTACAATTCACCCAAGCTTTAAATACGTTATTAAATCAATATGATGCTTTAGTTTTGCCGACATTGCCACAAATTCCACCCAAAGTAAAAGATGCTGAAAATACAGTTGCCTTCCTGAATTTAACCCGTTTAGTTCGTCCTTTTAATTTGTCTGGACATCCTGCCATTTCAATTCCATTACAGACCGAAAATGGTTTCCCTGTAGGTCTACAGTTGGTTGCTGGGCATCAGCAAGACGAAAAATTATGCGCGATTGCAAAATATCTTTCGCACTAAAACAAATATATTACAAGGAGTTAGATAATGAATGAATTATCTAAAATGGAGTTTGTAGCATCAGAAAAAGCCGTTGATCTAGATGCTTTATGTCAAGAAATTCGAGCAAGAGCCTGTACGGGCGAATTTGATAATCAAGCCTTTGTTAGTCAGGACATGATTGAAAAACTCAAGCAATTGGGAGTTTACCGCGCGCTTGTGCCAAAACGCTTTGGTGGTGATGCCGTTTCACCGCGTGAGTTTTGTGAACTGATTGAAACCTTGTCTAAGGCGGATGGTTCGGTAGGTTGGGTGGCAAGTTTTGGGATGAGTCCAGCCTATTTAGGCAGTCTGCCAGAAGCAACACTTGAAGAACTGTATAAAGATGGCCCTGATGTGGTTTTTGCGGGAGGAATTTTCCCACCACAACCTGCGGAAATTACCGATGAAGGCGTTCGAGTCAGTGGACGTTGGAAGTTTTCTAGTGGCTGCATGGGTGCAGACATTATAGGCGTTGGTATTGCACCTTTAAAAAATAATGAAATGCAGGGCCTACCGCGCATGGCAGTGATGCCTGCCCATAAAGCCAAAATTGAAATGACATGGGACACAGTGGGTTTAAAAGGCACAGGTAGTCACGATTTGGTTGTGGAAGATGTACTAGTGGAAAAGCACTGGACATTCGTACGTGGTGAACCTTCCAAACTACCAGAACCCTTCTTTAAATATCCTTCGCTTTCGCTAGCCACTCAAGTTTTAACCGTTGTTGGGATTGGTGTCGCAGCCGCCGCTTTAGAAGAATTTCAAATTTTAGCACCGGGAAAAGCATCGATTACAGGTGGTGCTGAAATTACGAATCGTCCTGTAACTCAATATGAATTTGCTCAAGCAGATGCAGAATTTCAGGCAGCCAAAGCATGGTTCTATCAGACCATGGATAGCGTTTGGCACGAAGTCGTTGCAGGGCGTGTAGCAACCACACAACAGATTAGTGATATGCGTTTAGCCTGTACCCATGCTGCTCGGGTTTGCGCCAAAGTCACGCGCAAAATGCAAATGTTAGCAGGCATGACCGCCATTTATACCAACAATCCATTTAGTCGTTTTGTGAATGACACCAATGTCGTCACACAACATGCCTTTATGGGGGATGCCACATTACAAAATGCGGGTTCAATTCGTTTTGGCTTAAAGCCAAGCCCAGGATATTTATAAGTTTAAACTTGAGACAAGGAAATCAAAATGGACGCTAAAAAAACTTTACGTGTGTTGTTCTGTATGGGCATTAATCAGAATTTTTTTGATGCAGAACCTGCCGAAGCAAAAGCGGTTTGGGCTGCATTTGGTGAGATGTGGAACGCAATTCATGACCTGCCGGGCGTACATGTTTTTGGCAATCTCGATGATGACCAAAGCATGGTTGGCCCTAGTACAGGCTGGCCATGGACAACCTACTTATTGGCAGATGTGCCTGATATTGAAACTGTACATGCGGCGTGTAATTTGTTCAGAACCACGGTGGTAGGCGAAGGTCCTTACAAACTTTGGAAATACTGCAAAGTCGAAGCACGTGTTGGACGTGAATTGATTATTCAACGCTAAGGTGCAGGACATGGATGACAAAGTGAATTTGGTAAAAATCCTCTCACGTTTAGAACAGTTGGAAGCACATAACGCCATCCGTAATTGTCTCAATCGTTATATGGAAATTTGTGATGAGCTGAGTCCAAAGACCAATTTAGATGAGCTGATGGGGCTTTTTGATGCGGAGTGCATTTGGGAAGGTATAGGGGAAAAGTACGCTAAATCTTTTGGGCGTTATGACTCTTGGCAAGCAATTTACGACATGTTCAAAGCTTATACCCAAAAAGAATCACACTTTGTCATGAATGCTCACTTTGTCAGTTCGGAGCAAATTGAAGTGCAGCAACAATATGCCACGGCAACTTGGCTGATGTTGCAAACCTCCACTTTTCGCGATGGACGCAGTCATTTAAATAGCGCCAAGCTGAACGTGAAATTTGCACAACAGACGGATGGTAGTTGGAAAATCAAGCATTTTCAAACCCAGAATATTTTTAGTCGACCAGTGACAAATTGGCACAGTGACGCTGAATTACCTGTCCCGACCCAGAATTAAATTACCAATTTATCAAAGGATTATTGAAATGAATGGAATTATATCAACACTGAATATTGGTGTGGATTATGAAGCATTGGTGCAAAGTGATCGTGCACATACGTCTTTATACAAAGATGAGCGTATCTTTGATGAGGAAATGCAGAAGATTTTCTACAGCACATGGGTTTGGGTAGCACATGCTAGCGAAATCCCAGAAGGCGGTAGCTATAAAACCATCAACATTGGCAAACAACCCGTCGTCGTAGTTCGTGACCGCAAGAAAAAAGTGCATGTATTGCTTAACCGTTGTCGTCATCGTGCTGCGACAGTCTGTGAACACAAAAAAGGCAAAACCAATAGCTTTGTTTGTCCATACCACGGTTGGAGTTATGCACTTGATGGCAGTTTACGCGGCGTTCCTTCCCCAGAAAGTTATGGTGAATGTTTAGATAAATCAGAATTGCCATTGGTCAGCCTGCGTGTTGAAGAATATAACGGCATGATTTTCGCGTCATTCAATCATGATGTAGAGCCTTTAGAACATTTTCTTGGACCTGCGAAAAAGTGGATTGATTTGTTCATGAAACAAGGTGCAGGTTATCCAATTAAAGTTTTAGGCGAACATCGTTTTACTTTTCCAGGGAACTGGAAAATCCAGCTTGAAAACACCACTGATGCTTATCATTTTCCGTTGGTGCACAAGTCTTTCTTAAGTTCAGTTGATGAAAAAACAGAAGAATTATTTAACTTTGAAAATCAACCCGGTTATGTCGAAGACTTAGGCAATGGTCACAGCGTGATGGTGATGATTCCTGAATTGGTCGATTTAGACGAAGAATTAATGGAACGTCCAATTCAGGAACGTTTTGAAGATTTAGCACAAGCTTTACGTGATGAAGGTCATGCGGAATTGGAAGTGCGTCGTATTGTGCGCGCTGTGGGCGGTTCTGGTTTTAACTTAAACCTGTTTCCGAACATTGCCTGTTCAATGGCATTTTTCCGAGTCATGCAGCCGATTTCAGTCGATAAAACAGAAATTCATCACTCTGTGATTACGATGGATGGTGGCCCACAAATTGCGAATCAATATCGCCTGCGTTTGCATGAGCATTTCCAAGGCCCATTTGGTTTTGGTACGCCCGATGATGCCGAAGCATGGGAACGTGTGCAAAAAGGGGCAGCCGCGGGCGAAAATCTCTGGATTATGTTGAACCGTGGTTTAGCTGGCGAAGTACAAACTGAAGATGGTTTAAAAAGTGATGTGAGTGCTGAAACAGGGATGCGCTCTGCCTATCAACAGTGGAAAAAGTTGATGATGACTTAAGGGGAATAACATGAAAATTGATTTAAATTTACTCAATGAAGTCACAGCGTTTATTTGGGCAGAAGCCGATATGCTGGATCACTCTGAGCATGATGCTTGGTTAAATCTTTGGAATGAAAAAGGAGTGTATATCATTCCAATTGATCCGACGCTTACCGATTATGAAAACAACCTGAACTATGCCTATGACGATCATCACATGCGTAAATTGCGTGTTCAGCGTTTAGAAAATGGCGAAGCAATTTCAACTTCACCCAAGGCAAATACGGTTCGGAGCATTTCACGTATTCGTATTATAAAGGATGAAGATGGTGAAATTGTTTTACGTTGTGCGCAAAACTTGCGTGAATTCCGTAAAGAGAATCTCAAACACTACACCGCAGATGTGACTTACCATTTAAACCGTGATACCGACGCAGGTTTAAAAATTAACCGTAAAATCATTAATTTAATTAATTCTACCGATACCTTGGCAGGTATTAGCTACATTCTATAGGAGCATCGGCATGCAACAGGTTGTATTAGTGACAGGTGCTGCTTCAGGTTTGGGCAATGTCATTGCAGAATATTTTGCTAGCCAAGGTCATCAGGTAATTTTATCTGCCAGTACTTTGGAAAAGGCGGAAAAAGCCAAAGTAGAAAGTCAGTTTCCCGAGCAAATGTTTCCAGTGAAACTGGATATTTCAGTTGAAGACGACTTTCATGCCGTGGTGCAGTGGATCGAACAAAAATTTGCAAAGCTTGATGTGTTGATCAATAACGCGACGGTCACTAAGGCAACCCCAGTTTTGGAGATTACGGCTGCTGATTTTGACTGGATTACCCAAGTTAATCAGCGCGGTACATTCCAGTCCTGCCAAATTGTTGGTCAGTACATGGCGCAAAAAGGCTATGGGCGCATTATTAATATGGCGTCTTTGGCAGGGCAAAATGGTGGTACGGCAACAGGCGCACATTATGCAGCGAGCAAAGGTGCCATTGTGACTTTAACCAAAATCTTTGCTAAAGAATTTGCAGCTAAAGGTGTGACAGTAAATGCCGTTGCTCCTGGGCCAATGGAATCAGCCATTGTGCATAGCGTAGTGTCAGACGAAAAAATGGAACAATTTATCCAGAATATTCCTGTTAAAGCATTAGGCAATATGTCGTTTATTGCCGAAACCTGCGCGTTATTGGCAAGTCCAAATGCTGGGTTCGTCACAGGCGCAACTTGGGATATTAATGGTGGTTTATTCATGCGCTAAGCCTTATGCCAAGCAAGTGAAAAGGAGAAAACAAAAATGACTACACTTTATGATGTTGTCGTAAAAAACCACCATGTAGAAGGTGGCAATATTGCTGTCATGGAATTTGAGTCTGCCAATGCCGAAGTATTACCTAAAATTGAAGCAGGTGCCCATATTGATGTGCACTTACCGAATGGTCTGGTTCGTCAATACTCGCTTTGCCAAAATCCAAATCAGGCTGGCAAGTTCAGATTAGGCATTTTAAGAGATGCAGAATCACGAGGTGGTTCAATTTCAGCTTTTGATGATTTAAAAGATGGAATGCACATTCAGGTGAGTGCACCCAAAAATTTATTTCCATTGTACCCAGCGAAACATACGGTGTTGATCGGTGGAGGCATTGGCATTACACCGCTCATCACCATGGCATATCAATTAGCGCATGAGGGTGCATCTTTCGAGCTGCATTATTGCGGTGCGAGCGAAGACCGTTGTGCCTTTGTCAATGAAATTAAAAATGGCGAACTAGCACAATTTACAACGTTCCACTTTAAATCTGAAGGAGCGAGCCATCGACAGTTTTTTGAAGCTGCGATTCAGCATATTGATTTAGCAAGTCATATTTATACTTGCGGCCCTGTGGGTTTTATGGACTGGGTAATTAATCTCGCTACGACGCATAACTTTCCCCAAGCTCAGATTCATAAAGAATATTTCCAAGTTGAAACGGATACTTCTGGGGATGCGTTTGAAGTGGTCGCTGAGCGTAGTGGGAAAATTATTTTGGTGGATGCGGGGGAAACCATTTTGCAGGCACTAGCCAAACAAGGCATCAACATTGAAATGTCTTGTGAGCAAGGGGTCTGTGGTACCTGTATGTGTGATGTGATTGAAGGTGAACCCGATCATCGTGATGTGTATTTTACCGATGAAGAAAAAGCCAGTAATGAACAAATTTTGGTCTGCTGCTCTCGTTCCAAATCCTCCCGTTTAGTTTTAGATATTTAAGCCTTTCCCTTGTGATATGGAAATTAAGGAGAAAAAGATGAATGTAATACAAAAAGTACAACCGTTAAGTATAGATCCTTTGCAATTCCGACGCGCATTGGGCAATTTTGCAACGGGTGTGACCATTATCACTGCGCAAAATGAACAGGGTGAAAAAGTCGGGGTAACTGCCAATAGTTTTAACTCAGTGTCACTCGATCCACCGCTGATTTTATGGAGCATTGATAAAAAATCATCTAGTTTTTCTGTGTTTGAGCAAGCAACACATTTTGCTGTCAATATTTTATCAGGTTCGCAAATTGAACTGTCCAACAAGTTTTCACGCCGCAATATTGATAAGTTTGAAGGAACCAATTATCAAGAAGGTGAAGGTGCGAGTTTATTATTAGAAAACTGTTCTGCCATATTTGAATGTGAACGCCATCAAGTGATTGAAGGGGGCGATCACTGGATTATGATTGGTAAAGTGGTGAAATTTCATGATCAAGGGCGCAGTCCTTTGGTCTATCACCAAGGTGCATATTCATGCGTGATGCCACATCCAAGTTTAAAGCTAAAACACAGTGAACCAACACTTTCTGAAATTCCACAACAAGGGCATTTATATAACAATGTTTGTTATTTAATGAGCCGTGCCTTTAAAGCCTATCAAACGGATTATATTCCGAAGCAATTGGCATCGGGTTTTCGTACCAGTGAATCTCGATTGCTGTTAGTGCTTGCCAGCGGAACTGCTTCGAGCAAGGAAGATTTACCACGGGATATTGCTATGCCGATGCAAGAAGTAGAACGCGCAGCGGAAATTTTAAAACGTGAAGGGCTACTTTCAGATCACGAGAACTTGTATCAATTGACAGAAAAGGGCAAACAAACAGCACAATATCTGTTTGAAATCGCTGATAGCCATCAAAATGGAGTGTTTGAAAAATATCCACAACAGGAAAAAGAAGCATTCATTAGCATGTTGCGTGACTTTGCTGGTGTGGCTTAAGCAAAAATGTACTGATAAATCTTCGGATTTATCAGTTTTATTTGATCTCTGTATTGATGTTTAAGACCGAATATATGTTTATCAGATACGTATTTTGATGTGACAAAAAAGAGCCAAGGATAATCTTGGCTCTTTTGGGGTTATTTACTAGAAATTACCATGAAGAATGCATAATTTAGGTTTTAAAATTAGGTTCGTGCAGTATTACTCTGTAAAAACTTTTCACTATACAGTCGATAGTCTTGTAAGGATTGTTCATCAAGCCAACTTTTAACGGCTTCAATCATTGGTGGCGGACCACATAAATACATATCGAATGCTTGTTCTGCCAGTTGTACTTTGTTCAAATGTTCATGAATATAACCCGCTTTGCCTTGCCACTCATCTGATGCCTTGGTCACAATCGGGTGATAACTAAAGTTCGAAAATCGCTCAGTATAGTGATGTAAACGCTGTTGCTCGCATAAATCTGACTCTGAATTGACTCCATAATAAAGTTGAATCGGTGGGGTATTCGGTTGTTCAACCAAATTGTCGAGCATACCTAAAAATGCGGATAATCCTGTACCACCTGCAATAAAGACCAGTGGGCGTTCTATTTCACGTAAATAGAAGCTGCCTAAAGGTGCTTCAATCAGTAGCGTCTGACCTATTTGACAGCGCTCGCGTAAGTAATTGCTCATTACGCCATCGGGTAATAGGCGAATTAAAAATTGTAATTGGTTTGTGGCGTTTGGTCGGTTAGCAAAGGAGTAAGAGCGCCAGTCATCCGTGTCTGGAATCTGCAAACGCGCATATTGCCCAGCTAAGAATTGTAGTTGAGTGCTAAAGCTACTAGCGTCCAAATGTAAAATGGCGGTAGTCTCTGAAACCAATTCAACGGCAGTGACTGTTGTTGCGATTTTTAAAGTTTCACCCGCATTACAGATGCTTGAATTATGATCAAAATAAAATGCGGCATCAGACTTTACTCGAGTTTGGCAAGCCAACATTTTTCGTTCTGCCAAATCACGTTCACTTAAAGCATCTTCATCGACATAATCTTGCGCATAGATACCCGTTTCACATTTTCCTTGGCAGGTTCCACACACGCCTTCACGGCAATCGAGTGGTAAATTAATCCCCTGTCGAACCGCTGCATCAAGTAGCAATTCGTCTTGGTTCACAGAGATGAAAAAGGTTTTACCATCGGCAAAATTTAAAGCAACAGAATGTCCCATTTCTATGCTCCTTAAACGTGGTAGAAGTCTAAAACAGAATCAATTTTGTCATTCAGCAAAATGCTGTGCTGACGACGAATCTTGAAGCTTTGCTCTGTTTGACGGAGTAGATAAGTCGCATGACCATAGAAGGAACCTTCCAAACCTTGGCGATTATATAAGGTATGCCAAGCCACTTTGGCTTCAACCAAACCATCTTCACGAGTTTGTACCTGCACATTGTTAATGCTGTGAAAGGTGCGAGGTAAAGGATTCGCCGATGCAGCTTTACCTGTACGAATGCGAAATACACGGTCTTCTAAACCTGAGCGATCCGCATAGTAAATATAGGACAAGCCTTGATTCGGATCTTGCACATAATTGTGGTCATCAATCCACTGTGGAATGTGATATTCACTGTCCTCATCATAAAGATCAAGATAGGCATCCCAGTCATATTTATCGCAAAGCTCTGATTTTTTATACAAAAATTGAGAAACTGCAAATTGTAGTTGTTGTGACATGGTTACACCTCATCCGCTACGTTTTGATTTTGAAAAGTGATGTCGAACATTTTTAATGACTTTTTCTTGAAGCCATCGAGCATTAGGCGTTGCCAATGACCATGTTGATTGACATAGAGACCCTCATGGGTAAATTCACGCCCTGTGATAACAGGTTCAATGCCCAAATCAATTGAGTTTTTGCTTGGACCATATTCCCAAGCTTGATAACCACGTGAAATGTCACTCCAACGTTCTAGTCGGGCTTGAAACCCTTTTTGCTGTTCACGGAATTCGACCAAGTCATCAGGGGTGCCTAAACCTGAAACATTAAAGAAATCTTCAAATTGACGGATACGGTTACGACGTGCTTCAACGGATTCACCTTTTACACCGATACATTGGCTGATGACTTCGGTTTTGTTCCAAGCCACAGGGCGGACAATTCGGAGTTGCGAGCTAATTTGGTCCATAAAGAATAAGCTAGGGTACAGGTTCAAGTTTCTTAAACGATGCATTGCCCATTCAGCATATTTTTGACCATATTTCTCGACCATATAGGGCATAACGGTTTCATAACCTGGACGTACCGTTGGATTTGGCATATCACTGAATAAAACACTATGTCCATTTTTAAAACTAAACCAGCCATCGTCAGTTTCAGCATCGCCAGCCCCCAATTTACTGTAATCGAGGGTATCCATTTCTCCACCTTTGGCAGCATTTACTTGCTGACGATGTTGCACCGTAGAAACATAGTTATAATGCACTGTACTGACATGATAGCCATCTAAGCCATTTTCATTTTGCAGTTTCCAGTTCCCTGCAAAGGTATAGGCTGATTTGCCTTGTAGAACTTCAAGTTCTCCCGTTGGGGATTGATTCACCATTAAATCAAGGAAAATTTTGGCATCGCCCAAGAAATCTTCTAAGGTATCTGTGGCTTGCGTGTCTAGGCTAACAAACACAAAACCCCGATAACTCGCAATGCGTCCTTGTTTAAGCCCACGGCTTGATTTATCAAAATCTTCACAGTATTCACTTGGTGCTTTGACTTTGACCAAACGACCATCCGATTTATAGCACCATGCATGGAACGGGCAGGTAAAAGTCGATTGATTGCCTTTCGCAACACGGGTAAGTGTTGCACCACGGTGTTCGCAGGCATTGACCATGGCATGTAACTCGCCGTTGCCATCACGACTGACAATAATGGGCTGACGTCCAATTTGAACGGTCAAAAAGTCATGTTTGTTGGGAATTTCACTTTCATGGCAGGCATAAATCCAGACTTTTTCAAAAATGAATTCCATTTCCAGATCGAACAGTTCTGGTTGGGTAAACATATCCCTTGCGACGCGAAACACACCATCTTGAGGGCGGAAATCGATGCATCCATCCACCAAGTCATTCCATTGTTGTAAATTTGATGAGGTCATGTGCTCAATCCTTTAGTCAATCAGCTTTAGCTTGATTGAAACGTGATTAAGCACTTGTCTCTATCCACTTTTTCCAGATGTTTATCCAGTCTGTGCTGCTTTTATTTTAAAGCGCTTAGATGCGGGGGTTGATGAGGGGATAGGTATTGAAAGAGCCAACTTTAACGAGCTGGCATTATTTGGGTGAGTTGCTGCATCATAATATTTACATATTTATGCACATCATCTTTAAAAATCATATATTGAAGCGCTAAGCCATAACTCAAAGAGATAATTTCGAGAAGCTTATGTTCATGCTGAGCTGACTCTGCCGCAGAAAAATTTGGAATGAGTTGTTGTAAAACTTCAGAAACTTGCGCCTGATGATTCTGCCAAACTTGCTGATATTCATTGGAAAATAATTCGTCACGTGCCGCATATAATTGCAATTCAATTGAAATTTTCAGCCATTCATCATTCTGGAAAAATTCGATGAACCACTGTTCGAGTGCGGCCATTAAATCAGACTGCGTCAAATGTGTCTGAGTAATAATTTTCTGTAATTGCAGATTTTCTTGTTCAAATTGAATTTTCATTAAGGTCAGTAAAAAATCTTCTTTGTGCTCAAAATTTGAATAAAAAGCACCTTGCGTATAGCCCGCCTTTTTTGAAAGATTCCGGATAGATACCGCACTATAGCCTTGCTCAGATATAAGATGAAAGCCTGCTTCAATTAACTGATTTCTAGTTTGAATTTGTTTTTCATCACGAGAAATTTTTGTGGGTTTCATAGATTAATTTAAATTTCAAATATCACTTGATATCTTAAACTTTAAGCGTTATTTTGGCTAGGTCTATTTCGGATATCATGTGATATCTGAAAAGATAAATCTGTTCTAACCTAGAGAAGAATATGAGTAAGCAGTTGAAAAGAAAAATAGTGGTCATCAATGCTCATCCATCATCAACCAGTTTTAATCAAGCTTTAATGCAAGCCTATATTGAAGCTGTACCATCTGACTTGCAGGTTGAAGTGATTGAAATTGGTAAATTACATTTTGATCCAAATCTGAAATATGGTTATGAACAAAGAATGGAGCTTGAACCTGATTTACAAGCAGCATGGTCTAAAATAATGAGTGCGGATCATTTGGTTTGGATTTTCCCAGTGTGGTGGGGTGGTTTACCTGCTGTAGCGAAAGGGTTTATTGATCGTTTATTTCTTCCTAGTCAGGCCTTTAGTTATTTTGAAAACAGCAACCGTATTCGTGGGCATTTAAAACGCAAAACGGCCAAAATCATTACCACCTTAGACCAACCAGGTTGGACGTATAAATGGTATTTTGGCGAACCGAGCACACGACAACTTAAAGATACGATATTAAAGTTTTGTGGTGTAGGGTCGGTAAAAACACATTATTTGGGTTCTATACGAGGTTCTAGTTTAGCGCAACGTCAAATCTGGCTGGGATTAATGAAAGAACTGGCTCAACGTGATTATGCCAACTTGATGAAAAAATCCGATCCAGGATTAGTGCAACGGCTTCGGCTTTATTTCAGTCATTGAAAACATTGAAATAGTAAGGCAAAAGTATCCTATCCACACTCAATGCAAAACAGATTCTATTTTCTACAAATGACTAAAGCCCGCATGAAAAGAGGTTTATATTCCAAATTTCTTGCGGTAGCGCCACAAACTGGTTCGGCTAATTCCTAGAGCCTGTGCTGTCAATCCCAAGTCATATTGATATTTTTTGAGAGTTTGCTGCAAGGTATAGGCATCCAGTTTTGTGGAGTTGATTCGTATAGGTTGCTCATTTGTTTCAGTTGTAGATTCAGAATCTTGTGCTCCATGAATGATCTCATCAGGTAAATCAGAAATCGTAATTGCGGTACGACCATTCGCCATTGCCAGTGCATATAACAACGTATTCTTGAGTTCGCGGACATTCCCCGGCCAGTCATATGCCATTAAAGTTTGCAAGGTATCCTCTGAAAGAAGAGGGGCTTGTGCTGAAGTCCGATGTTCATTCAGTAGAAACTCGGCAATCAAAGGGATATCTTCTTTGCGTTCACGCAGTGGCGGTACGAAAATCGGGATGACCCTTAAACGGTAGAGCAAGTCTTGGCGGAAGCGTCCTGACTTGACTTCTTCACGTAGTGCACGATGAGTCGCTGCAATAATACGGACATTCGACTTTAACGATTTTTCACCACCTAAAGGCGTGAACTCTCCTGTTTCGAGTACCCGTAATAATTTGGCTTGTAGTTCCAGTGGAATTTCGGCAATTTCATCCAGAAATAAGGTACCACCTGCCGCACGTTCAAAGACACCTTTATGTTCACGGATTGCGCCAGTAAAAGCTCCTTTAACATGCCCAAATAATTCACTTTCTAACAGACTGGCATTGAGCGCAGCACAGTTGATGGCAATAAACGGATGCTTTTTTCTTTGACTGTATTGATGAATAGCCTGTGCCACAAGTTCTTTTCCACTGCCTGATTCGCCCCGAACCAATACAGGAAATTCGGTAATCGCAACCCGCTCAATAATGGAGAACATATGCTGCATCGAACTTGACTGGCTATGAAAAGTCTCATGCAGAGATAAAGATGTTACAGGCTTTGGGTTTAACGTATTTAAAGAGACAGGCTGTAATACAAAAATTTCGCCTACAAACTGTTGATCAAGGACATCGAGTTTTTTTCTAGTCAATAAATATTGTGCAGAGCTTTCAGGCAGATGAATCAGCCTAGTTTGTAGTTGTGTATTTTGAATTAAATTTTTAAATGTCGTGATAGTTTTTTTATTAAATTCGGATGTGCCATATTCGTAAATAAAGTTTTGACTCTGCTGTTCTTGAATCAAGATCAAACTTTCATCAATAAGACTTTGTAATTGTTCTAAAAATAATTCTAGCTGAGTTTGTAAGGTAAAACTAAGTGTTAGCATAATGTTTCACTATCTGTTTCAATTGTTTCTTATTGAAACATAAAATGAAACAATGGTGAAATGGTAGAGACGATTAAATTTATAATTTAAACTTTAATATATTGTTTTTAATGAATATAATTAAAAAAGCTAAAAGTTGGCACTGAGTTTGCAATTTAAGAATAAAGAAACGTATTTATTCAGGTGTTACAACATGATCTTTCATCAATTTTTTGAAGTAGAAAGTTCAACTTATACTTATCTATTGGCTTCAGAGCAGACACGTGAAGCAGTATTGATTGACCCAGTTGCTTCTGAAATAGACATCTATACCCAGTATTTAGAAATGCATAACTTAACACTGGTCTATAGTTTGGATACGCATGTCCATGCGGATCATGTTACCGCTGCCAATTTATTACGTGAAAAGTTTGGCTGTAAGACTGTATTGCATCGCAATTCAGGTGTGAACTGTGGCGATATATTTATCACCGATCAAAGTGTGATTCGGATAGGTGAAATAAATATTGAAGCACGTTATACCCCAGGGCACACCAATGCATGTACCAGTTATGTTGCTGAGGGTATGGTGTTTACAGGGGATGCTTTACTGATTGATGGTTGCGGACGTACCGACTTTCAGGAAGGCAATGCCGAAATCTTGTATGACAGCATTCATACTCAAATCTTTACTTTGCCAGACGAGACTATTGTTTACCCAGGTCATGATTATAAAGGTCGTTTGGCTTCGACAGTCGGGCATGAGCGTCTGCACAATTCACGTTTGGGCGCAGGCAAAAGTAAAGCTGAATTTGTAGAAATTATGAACAATTTAAATCTTCCTTATCCAAAAAAAATTGATATCGCATTACCTGCCAATAAAGCTTGTGGTCAGTAAAGGAGAGAGAAGATGCAATTAAAACAAGTCAATACTGAATTTTGGGTTGCCGATCAAATTACTACGCAAGACATTGAATTGATCGCAGCACGTGGCATTAAAACCATCTTTTGTAATCGTCCTGATGGTGAAGGTCCCGATCAACCGAATGTGGCTGAAATTGAACAGGCTTTACAACCTTACGGGATTCAAATTCAGTATTTGCCTGTGGTGAGCGGTAAAGTGACTGATGAGCAAGCCGAGGAATTCAAACACCTGTATCTACAGGCGCAAAAGCCATTATTGGCATATTGCCGATCTGGAACACGGTCTATTACCCTTTGGGCGTTGTCTCAAGTAACAGATCAGACCCTAGAGCAAATGTTATTGACAGCAAGAACTTTAGGATACGACTTGCAAGGTGTAATCCCCCGTATTTTAAAGCAATCGGCACATGCACAAGAACATATTCCAAAGTTGAGTGTGGTCATTGTCGGTGGTGGTGCTGCGGGTATTTCTGTGGCGTCAAGCTTACTTTCACGTCAGCCGAATTTAGACATCGCCATTATAGATCCCGCAGAAGTTCATTACTACCAACCGGGTTGGACCATGGTGGGAGGTGGTATTTTTAAGCCTGAAAAAACTGTGCGAACCATGGCCAGTTTAATTCCAAAACAAGTGCAATGGATTAAAGCGGCAGTGGCAGCTTTTGATCCAGACAATAAGCAAGTGCTGTTGGAAGGGTGCAAGCCGCTGAATTATGAGGTCTTGGTGGTTTGCCCAGGGTTAAAACTAAATTGGCATGGTATTGAGGGCTTGGTTGAAACCTTGGGCAAAAATGGTGTGACTTCTAACTATCGTTATGATTTAGCCCCTTACACTTGGCAGTTAGTCCGAGAAATGAAAAGCGGTAAGGCAGTTTTTACCCAACCGCCGATGCCAATTAAATGCGCGGGTGCACCGCAGAAAGCCATGTATTTATCTGCGGATCATTGGCAAAAGCAGAGCGTACTTAAAGATATCCAGATTGATTTTTACAATACGGGTGCAGCGTTATTTGGCGTGCCAGCCTATGTGCCTGCCTTGATGGAATATGTCAAACGTTATGACGCTAATTTGCATTTTAACCATCAACTCATCAAGGTGGATGGTCGACAAAAGCGAGCTTGGTTTAAGCAACTGAATGGTGAAAACAGTCCTATTATTGAAACCGATTTTGACATGATTCATGTGGTACCACCACAGCAAGCTCCAGACTTTATTCGGGCAAGTAATTTAGTCGATCAGGCAGGTTGGGTCAGTGTCGATCAACATACCTTACAGCATACCCAATATCCGCATATTTTTGCTTTGGGTGATGTCATGAATGCACCAAATGCCAAAACAGCCGCCGCAGCACGTAAGCAGGCACCGATTGTGGCTGTGAATGTACTGGAGTATTTACAAGGTGGTACCAATTTTGCCCAATACGATGGTTATGGTTCATGCCCACTGACTGTAGAGCGTGGAAAAATTGTACTGGCCGAGTTTGGTTATGGTGGAAAATTGCTCCCAAGCTTTCCAAAATGGCTGCTTAATGGTGAACAACCGACACGATTGGCATGGCTGTTAAAAGAGCAGATTCTTCCACCGATGTATTGGGATGGCATGCTCAAAGGGCATGAATGGATGGTTAAACCTAAACGCTAATTATTTTTAACTCCATAAAAAAACCAGTCCCTATCTGTAATTTTACAGATGGGTGAGGGACTCTTTTATTTAAAAAAGAGTCCACCATGAGGTAAAGAGGTCTAGAACCATGTGGTTGTTAGTTTTAGAAGGCTTGGCAATAGGATGTTTGCTTGGCATGACGGGTGCTGGCGGAGGAATACTCGCAGTTCCTGCACTGATGGCGAGTCAGGGATGGAGTGTAGCTCAGGCAGCCCCAGTTGGCTTATTGGCTGTTACCTTATCCGCTTTTGTGGGAACAATTCAGGGTTTCTTCAAAAAAATCGTGCGTTATCGTGCTGCGATTTGGATTGCACTGATTAGTATTCCTTCAGCACGTTATGGTGTACAGCTTTCTAATATCATTTCTCCAGTCTGGTTGAGTATTGCTTTTAGCTTAGTGATGTTGGTGGTGGCTTATCGAGTCTTTTTTAATAAAGTCAATGATATGGAAAATCCACCTTGTAAAGTGAATAAATCGACTGGACGACTCATCTGGAATTTCAAAACAGCTTCTGTATTGGGTTTTATTGGTGTGGTTGCAGGGTTGTTGACTGGACTACTAGGTGTAGGCGGAGGCTTCGTGATTGTGCCTGCATTGCGCAAGGCTACTGATCTAGACATGAATAGTATTGTTGCAACTTCACTGATGATTATCTTCTTGATCGGTGGTGTAAGTATTTCAATCCATGTATTGGATGGTTTTCAGTATCCTATCAGTATTTCAGTAACCTTTGTGATTGCCTGTATTGTGGGTATGTTATTAGGACGTAAAGCAACAAACCTTGTGCCATCAAGCGTTATTCAAAAGATTTTTGCCATAACTGTGATTGTGGTCGCTATTTCAATGTTGGTTAAAGTGCTGGCTTGATGTATCCCAAGATTGATATAAGACGATAAATCTACAACTGAAGATAAAAAGTAAAGCTAAGGATGGGTCGTCATCCTTAGCTTTACTTTTTATAGCAATATTACGACATCTACCAATCGCTCATCATGATGAAGAGCATATTCTATGTGTGAATGCGTTGAAGCTAATCGAATTATGCTCAAAGACTCAATATGGTTTTAATGTGTAAACGCTTGTTTATTGTGATCACGCCATTCGGAAGGACTTGTGCCAAACCAATGTTTAAAATTACGACTGAAAATGGAGAGTTCTGCATAACCGAGTTGTAAGGCTAGATCTGTGAGACTGACATTACCCGCGTTAATCATACGAAGCGCTTCTTTCTTGCGGACGTTTTCGAGCAAGCCTCGATAAGTCGTGCCTTGCATTTTTAAGAGCCGTTGTAACTTTTTTGGATGCATGCCCATACATAAAGCAATATTTTCAATACTACAGTCACCTGTTGCCATTAACATGCGAACTGAGCTTTCAATTAGAGAAGTGTCGTTATCACCTTTGGTACTACTTTGCGTTTCCAGTCGCTGTACGATCAGTTGATCTACCAGATCTTCATTAAACGCATAAGGTTTATGCGTTAAAAAACTGGCTGGAAAATACAGTGCATCTTCTTCTGTTTTGAACTCAACTCGGCAAGCGAAATGGTCAGTAAATACTTTAGGGTGTTTGGGAGCATGTTGCTTAAGATGAATTTTTTCGGCATGCCATGCGGGTCCAATCAAATCTTTTAAAATGTTAGTCACGAGGCAGATTGCCAGTTGTGACTTTTGTGGGACTTCGACATTGTATTCACTTAAGCGAACAAAAGAGAGTTTACAAAGTTGTTCACTCACTTCGCTGACATGAAAAACCACGCCTTCAGCATGCAGATAGACATATTTCTGTGCAACACGTAATGCATCTAAAATAGTCGATTGTCGGGACATATACACGCCAATTAAACCAATCGTGCTAATATTTTGTAGTGCGCCAAGTTTTAAACCAAAACATTCTTCTTGGCAGTGCAAAGCAGCATTTTCTAATAAACTTAAATAATGATCATAATGAATGAAAGCATCTGGATCGCGTAGTAAAGATGGCAAAATACCGACTTGTTTTAATATTTCTATAGGATTTACACTGTAACTACGAACAAGTTCTTCGAACCCGCCAAGGCTGGCTGCACGGATATAACTTGCCATAACAATGATCCTGAATGTCCTAAAAGATCAAGTTAGTGTCCTAAAAAGTCAAGCTCAATTCAAGTGTTTTGTTAGAGTAGAGTAAGAGATTTTCTCCATTTAGGCATAAGAACGCGTCTACCACCGTTAGCCATTAAAAGGAAAGACTATGGAACTTACAGTTCAGTCGCATTTAGAGCAAACAGTTATCGAACAGACATTACAAGACTGTTTCCAATTACAGCGCACGAGCTTTCATCAGCAAGGCATTGAAAGCAATTCACAACGCAAACAGCATTTATTGAATTTAAAGGCCATGATCAATAATCATCGGGAAGCGATTATTGAAGCTTTAAATCGTGATTATGGCAATCGTTCACGTCATGAAACTTTACTGGCAGAAATTATTACGGCTACTGACGATATTAATAGCAGTATTAAACATTTGAACCAATGGACGAAGGTACAAAAGCGTAGAGTCGATCACAGCATGTACTTTGGTGCCAAGAATCGCCTAATTCCTCAACCACTGGGTGTGATTGGCGTTATTGTGCCGTGGAATTTTCCAGTCAATTTGATGTTCTCGCAATTGTCTGCCGTGTTTGCTGCGGGGAATACCGCTATGGTGAAAATGTCGGAAAATTCACGTCATTTGGCAGAGTTGCTTATTGAGATTAGCCCTAAATATTTTGCCAAAGAAAAATTACAAATTTTTGATGAAACAGGCGAAGTTGGTGTCGCATTTTCAAAACTGCCATTTGATCATCTGATGTTTACGGGTTCTGGTACTACAGGACGTAAAGTAATGGCGGCTGCGGCTGAAAACTTAACTCCTGTGACTTTGGAACTCGGTGGTAAATCACCTGCGGTCATCGATCCAGAATATCCTACCGACAAAGCGGTTGAGCGGATTATGTTCGTGAAGCAGTTTAATGCGGGACAAATTTGTACCAATGTCGATTATTTATTTGTGCATGAATCGAAACTTCAGGAATTTATTGAAACTGCGAAGGCTTGGGTGCAAGAGCATGTGCCTGATATTCATAGTAAAGATTATACTTCGGTGATTGATCATCGTGCTTACCAGCGTTTAGTTCACAGTCTAGCTGACGCTGAAGCCAAAGGGGCAACGCTGATTAATTTAAACCAACAAGAAGCCGATGCTGCAACACGAAAAATTCCGCTGACTTTGGTGCTCAACAGCACTGCTGAGATGGAAATTGATACGCGTGAAACCTTTGGTCCCATTTTGATGGTGAAAACCTATCAAAGCCCTGATCAAGTGGTCGATTACATTGTACATCGTGATCGACCATTGGCATTTTATCCATTTAGTCACAATAAACGCTTAGTCGAGTTCTATATTAGTCATGTCATGTCGGGAGGTGTGTCTGTAAATGATGCATTATTCCACGTTGGACAACATGACTTGCCTTTTGGTGGTGTGGGGGCAAGTGGGATGGGGCATTATCATGGTTATGAAGGCTTTCTCACGTTCTCAAAAATGCGCCCAGTATTTTATCAGGCAGGGTTTTCGAGTTTGAAGTTTCTGGCGCCGCCGTATGGCAAGTTTGCCACTTGGGTGCTGAATTTTTTAATTCGTATGAAGTCTTAGTTTTACTGTTTAAACCCTTAAATAGGGCAGTTGAGCTTCAGAATAATTTTTGAAGCTCAGGGCTGATGCATGTTTAAAAATAAAAAAAGCTATTAAAGGAGTTAATAGAATGGGTGATCAACATTTTGATTTTGATCAGATTGTCATTGGATCTGGTTTTGGTGGTTCGGTCAGTGCGCTACGCTTAAGTGAAAAAGGCTATAACGTCCTGATCTTAGAGAAAGGTTTACGCCGCGAAGACCATGATTTTCCAACCACCAATTTAGATACCAAAAATTATTTGTGGATGCCTGAATTAGGATTCAAAGGCACCATGCAATTTACCTTTACCAGTAAGACAACCATCTTACATGGCGTAGGGGTCGGTGGCGGCTCACAAATTTATGCCAATGTACATTTGATTCCACCCGATGCGGTTTTTGAGTCAGAGGCATGGACTAAAATTCGGAAAGACTGGAAAGAAACGCTCAAACCATTTTACGGTTTGGCGCAGCGCATGTTAGGAACAACCCATAATACCTATACCAATGTAGCAGACCATACCTTAAAAGCAGTCGCAAGCGAAATGGGCTATGCCAATTCTTTTAAAACGGTGACTACTGGCGTCTTTTTTCCGCAAGCGGATGGTCAACAAAATAAAGCAGTGAAGGACCCGTATTTCAATGGTGATGGACCAGAACGTAAAACTTGCAATTACTGTGGTGCATGTATGTTGGGTTGCCGTAATAATTCGAAAAACACCTTGATGAAGAATTATCTGTATTTTGCCGAACGTAATGGGGTTGAGATTCGTCCAAGTTCTGAAGTCATCAAAATTACCCCGCTGAATGAAGATGGTAGTGCAGGTTATGAAATCATTGTTAAAGAAATACTAGGGAAGCAGGTTCGTCAATATAGTCTACGCAGTCGTGGTGTGGTGCTGTCCGCGGGAGTCATGGGTACTGTGCCGATGCTGCTCAAGATGCGGGATCAACACAAGACTTTACCGAATATCTCGAAACTCTTAGGGCAAGAGATTCGCACCAATTCGGAAACCTTAACCACAGCGAACAACACGCGTGAACGATTAGATGATGGCGTAGCGATCAGTTCCTTTATTTCAGTCGATGAAGATACCAATATTGAGGTGACTCGTTTTCCTGAAGGGGCGGATGCTTCTTGGATCTACATTCCTTATGTACCTATGGTCACAGGACAAGGTTTTATTCGTTTTATGAAGTTTGTATTCAATACCTTGTTACACCCTTGGAAAACTTATAAAGTCCTGCGTTATAAGGGCAAAGCTAAAAATTCTATTATCTTATTGGTCATGCAAAAGTCAGAAGCCTTTATTCATCTGGAATGGCGCCGTAAGTGGTATCGATTGTTTAAAAATAGTATTACTGCAGTTCAAAAGCCTGAAGACACACCATTGACGGTTTCATTCCCTGCGGCTGAAAAAGCGACCAAACTGATTGCTGAAAAACTGGGTGGAGAACCTGGTTCTGCATTGACAGAAATTATATTGGGAACACCTACCACAGCTCATATTATGAGTGGTGTGCCGATGGGGCGTGACCAGTCAAATGGTGTGGTTGATTTTACAGGGCAAGTATTTGGTTATAAAAACCTACGTGTGATTGATGGCTCAATTGTCCCAGGTAATTTAGGGGTAAATCCATCTTTAACCATTACTGCATTGTCTGAATTTGCCATGAGCCAAATTCCAGTCTTTTCTGAACAAAAAGCTTCGAAGATCAAGCGTATTCAGTTCAGTCAGCCTTTAGATGGGCAAGTCTCGGAATTAAAAGGTACGGGTGACTTAGCGATTGCCTTGGCTCAAGCTTAATAGATTCAATATTTGACCTATGACTCAATGGGTAGTTATAGGTCAAATTATCCAATATATTGTTTTATTAAAAAAATTTTTTAGTATTTTTCAAGACTAAAACTAAGTGTAAGCTATAATCAATTTCATTTGAGTGAATTAAAAAAATGGAGATGGTAATTTTATACTTTATATATTTTAATAAAATATAATTATTTTAATTGTTTAGTGTGTATTTATTTTAGTTTTTCGAATTAGGCTTTGTAAAATATCTCATCAGCACTCGGTGAGTATAATGAATAGTGTAAAAGATAATAATTTTCAGTTAGATTGTGGGTCATGGTTTACAATATGTTGTTTTGTATCTTAAATCTCATGTAATGAAGCTGAAATAATATAAGTGTTTGAATATAAAAATAAATAAATTATTAAGAGTTGTGGTTGTCATAAAATTGTCATAAATATTTAAGTAAATTTTAAGTTTAAAAACTTATTTTTTAATGAATCAATTTATGGCGAGATGACTATGACGACATTCATCTTTGGGAAAAAATTTTCAACTACATTTAGTGGTCTGAATTATTATAAAAATCATAAAATTTATGAAAATTCTGTATTAAAACTAGAATATTTGAATGGATTAAACTGTCAGAAAAATTATCGAGTCGTGTCACATCAAAAAAAGATGATGCTCCATATTCATGCTGTGCAAGAAGGCCAACCTGAGCGAAAACAGGTGGAAGCTTTTATCAGTACTAAGTATCAGGAAATGCATAAAGCAACATTATCACATTATTCCTCCACCTTATTTGTAGGGGAATTTCAGCATCAAACTCAAGTGGCGATTGGCATTGAACCGCTCAAGTCCCATCAGGCATTTTTAGAGCAGTACCTCGTACAACCGATTGAACAAACGTTAACAAAAATGATTCAACGCGATGTGGCGCGAGACAAGATTGTAGAAATTGGTAATCTGGCCTCTCAGAACATGGAATACGCCAAAATGATCGTGGCATTTTTGGTGTTCTATCTCACGGTAGCGGAAGTCGAGTGGGCGGTATGTACGGGTACGATAGCCGTACGTTATGTACTACAGCAAATGGGGTTGCATTTTCATGTATTAGAAAAGGCAAATCCTGAAGTGTTGGGTGAAGCCAAAAAACAGTGGGGAAATTACTATCAGCAAAAACCATTGGTGTTGGCAATTAATGTTGCTGATGCTTTGGCTGTAACCCAACAACATTATGATTTCAAAGTGAATCATGCTGCAATCAGTGGGGGAAGTCTATGAATCAACTTTTCGATGTTATTGCAGCGTATGCTAAACAAACGCCTAAACGTGAAGCGATTGTGACCGAAGTACGTACAGTAAGTTATGCAGAACTTCATCATGCTATGGAACGCCTCAGTAAGGAACTGGGGCTGTTACAGACGCAGAAACTTGCGATCTGGGGCATGAATAGTATTGATTGGGTGTTGATTGATTTAGCTGCTAAAAAAGCAGGGATTACCGTGATTCCGATCCCTCTATTTTTTAGTGCTCAGCAGATTTTACATCTGTTAAAAGACAGTGCAGTCGATACGATTTTTATGGCAGATGTAAATCTTACCCTGTCAGCGTATCACCTTGATTGTGTGGCGCAAAATCATACATGGTTGCATACCTTGAGTGAGCAAGGCCGTATTCAACAATTACTTAATGCTGAACAGGCTTCTGGCACTTTTATTCGTTTAAATGTGACTGCACCAACAACGATGGATTCTGTCGTTCCTGCAAAGATTACTTACACCTCAGGCAGCACAGGTACACCTAAAGGGGTATGTCTGGCGGAAGACACGATTCAGTCGATTACAGAATCGCTCAGTGCAGCATTACAGTCGAGCCAATTGGGACGACATTTATGTTTGATTCCATTTGCTACTTTATTGGAAAACATTGCAGGCATTTATGTTGCCTTGAATATGGGACGTTCAATTGTAGTCGATAATGTCAGTCATTTTGGACTGGTATCGAACCATGAGTTTAAGGTGGAAAACTTTGCAGCAACGGTACAGCAATACCAGATTCAGAGCGTGATTTTGTTGCCGCAAATGCTCAAGGCAATGGTGGAATATATTCAGCAATTTGGTGCTCAGGCTTTTGCGAGTTTGAAATTTATTGCAGTTGGTGGTGGTAAGGTTTCGACTGATTTGTTGTTGCAGTCGCAACAGTTGAATTTGCCTGTTTATGAGGGTTATGGACTATCAGAATGCGCTTCAGTGGTTAGCCTCAATTTGCCGAATGCCAGAAAAATTGGCAGTGTCGGCAAACCATTACCCCATGTAGATGTGCAAATTGCGGACAATGGTGAGGTGGTAGTACGCGGCAATGCCATGCAGGGTTATCTCAATGAGGTTGCAGTTGATCCTCTGATTCACACAGGTGATGCAGGCTTCTTTGATAAAGACGGTTATCTGTTTATTACGGGTCGTATTAAGCAAATTATTGTCAGTAGTTTTGGGCGCAATATTTCACCTGAATGGGTGGAATCGAATGGTTCGAGTGAACCCGAAATTAATCAGATTGCTATCTTTGGGGAAGCACAGCCTTATCTTTCTGCCGTGATTTATGCCAAAGACAATGTATCGGATGGCATGTTAGCGCAAGCGATACAGAAAGCGAATGACCGCATGCCTGACTATGCCCAAATTAAGCAATGGTATCGATCATCAGAACCATTTTCACTGAATAATCAGATGTTAACCGACAACGGGAAATTGAGACGCAACGAAATTAAAAAGCAATTTGGGCAGTATTTATCGCTTCAATGAGCTGTCGTTCAGCTAAGCAAACGATAGCCGCAATAAGACCTGAAGATTTAATTTCCACGCATAAAATTTCACTAAATAGTGAGTAAAGATATGAATATTGAACAATCCGTATTTGACCTTGAGCATAGCGACAGCTATTCACCATCAAGCCATGCAGAAATTAAAAATACCTTACGTGAGCAAGGTTGGATTTTACTCAGACATGAACATTATGACGTGCACCGTTTTAGTGAGTTGATGACAGCCTTATGCCAAAAGCTGACTTATGATCCTGCTCGTGAAAATATCACGCAACAATCTCAGAAAGTGGATGCAGGCACTCAGGCTGTTGGGTTGCATATTGAAAATGGTTCTACGCCATTACCTCCAGATATTATTGCTTTTTTTAGTGAAGTGAGTGCTTCTCAAGGTTCACAGACCACTGTGTGTGATGGACATGTAGTATGGAAAAACTTATCCGAGCCGTTAAAACAAAAGTTTGCTGCACCGATGACCATTAGCCGCTATTTACCAAAACAGATTTGGCAGAAATATGTGGCGACTGCTTTCAATATTGCGGAGGTGGATTCGGTAACTTGGGAGGATTTAAATAAGTTTATTCGGATGATTCCAGGACAAACGATCACTCCCTCTCACGATCAAGGTGTGGAATACCATCTGCAAATGAACATGATTCGCCATGATAATTTGAAAGGCGTGCCTGCATTTGCCAATACCATTTTGGGACCCTCCTACAATTATCAAAAACCGAAATTTACTTTTGCGGATGGTCGCGAGATAAGTCAGGAACTGATTACAGAACTTGCGGAACTTTGCGAACAGCATACGCAGGAAATTGAATGGCAAGATGGTGATGTTGCGATTATCGACAACAAACGTTTTATGCATGGTCGACGTGAAATTTTAGTCCCTCTTGAGCAGCGTAAACTCTATATCAGTATGGGTTTAGGATTGAACGAAACATTTTAAGCACTAGTCTTAATACAATGAAAAGGAATAGGGTTATGTCAAATTTAACTGCAGTGATTGTTGGGGCAACAGGTGGCATAGGTAAAGCTATCGTTGAAAATTTATGTAAAAACAATGTGAACGTGATACTTGTGGCACGTAATGCTGAAGCATTACAAGTTATGCAGGCAGAGCTTAAAGCACAATATCCTCAATTAAAGCTACAAAGTCTGCGTTGCGATTTGAGCGATGCCGAGAGTCGTGAACAATTTATTCAAGCACTGACGCAGCAAAAGATTCACATTAATTACTATATTAATAATGCAGGGGTGAATGATTTTTCTTTGTTTAGTCATCAATCTAGCGACGCGATTGAACAGATGATGCTGATTAACGTGGTTTATCCACTGCAATTGATTCAGCACATTATTCCATTAATGTCGAAAACTGCACCAAGTCAAATTATTAACATGGGTTCGACTTTTGGCAGTATTGGTTACCCAGGTTATGTGAGTTATTGTGCCAGTAAATTTGCCTTACGCGGTGCAACCGAAGCCTTGGCACGTGAATATTCCAACTCACCGATTCAGTTTAAATACTTTTCACCTCGGGCAACCGCCACCACCATGAACAGTCCAGTAGTAGTGGAAATGAATGCAAAGCTGGGTGTAAAAATGGACAGCCCTGCTTTTGTAGCTGAAGAGCTATATCAATTTTTACAGAACGATAAGTTGTACTATCAAGTGGGATATCCTGAAAAAATCTTTGTCAAAGTGAATCAGGTGCTACCGAATGTGGTGTCGAGCTCGATTCAAAAAGACATTGATAAAATTCAAAATTTTGCAGAATTGAACCACCCAAAAATCACGACGGTTTCATCAACGTGAACTGTTTTAAGTGGCTGAACTGACGAGCACCTATCTGGGTGCTCGAATCTCTACAAAAGACTAACTTTTGGGCTGAATACTCTCGATTGTTGAAATAAAGTCTGTAAATTTTTGACCCTGAATGACCACATGGGCTTTCAATAAATCTTCAGCTTGTTGTTCATCACCTGCAAAAATGGCATCTAAAATGGCATTGTGTTCCGAAAAAGAATTATTCATTCGATTATTTACACGAAGCTGTAGTCGTCGATAGGGATGTAAACGTTTATGTAAGGTGGATGCTTGTTCAATTAAAAAAGCATTATGACTGGCCTGATAAATGGCAAAGTGAAATAAGCGGTTGGCTTCATAATAGTTTTCTGAATCATTTTGCTTTAAATAATCCTGACACAATAGATGCAAACGCTGTAATTCTTGTTTTTCTTCAGGTTGAATACGACGTGCGGCTAAACGTCCACACATGGCTTCTAATTCAGCCATCACTTCAAACATTTCACATAAAGTTAATGGGTTAATGGTCGGAATAATGGCGCCACGACGTGGGCGAATTTCGACCAGACCTTCGGCTGCAAGAAGCTTTAATGCCTCACGAATTGGGGTACGAGAAGCACCATAGCGATCACACAGTTCTTGTTCATCAAGTTTGGTTCCAGGTAAGAAGAAACCATAAATAATATCGTCCTCTAACTTTTTACTAATTTGAATAGAAAGAGGGAGTTCTGCAATAGAAGTCATACACCACCAAAAATTGTATACAATTTATGTTTATTTGAGTACAAAACATTGTACACTGAATACAGATAGGCTATAACTATAGCAAATTATAAGTCAGATTATTAGAAGCAAAGCATGATCCAGGGAGGATTCAGCGATGATTATTTACGGAACAGCCATACTGGCAGTCTGCCATCTACTCGGTGTTTATCTAGGCAATATTCTAGGTATGGCACTTGGCGTTAAAGCCAATGTTGGTGGTGTCGCAATTGCCATGATTTTACTCATTATCTCAAAGGAGCTTTTAGCAAAACGTGGACACCTGCCACAAGTCACACAGTTCGGTGTGTTGTATTGGTCAGGGATGTACATTCCAATCGTGGTTGCCATGTCAGCAGGGCAAAACGTAGTTGCCGCTTTATCAGGCGGTATGTTGGGACTGATTGTTTCTGTCGCTTCACTCATTGGTACGGTATTGGTCATTCGTTGGTTAAACAAATCTAGCGGTGATTATGCAACCTATGAATGGTCAGTTGAAACAGTAGAAAAAGCGGTCTAACAGCCAGTCAGGCATGGATACAGAATAAAAACGGTTGGTTAGGTTACAAGGAAGAAACGTAATGGAAGAAATAGTCACAGTATTGACGAAAAATGCGTTAGTCACAGCGTTGGCAGTAACGGGGTTGATGATGTATGTCTCGCATCTCCTCTCAAAATATCTGACCAAAGGTAAATTACAAAGTTCAGCGATTGCCATCACCATGGGCTTGGTTTTGGCGTACTTTGCAGGCGTATATACCCAAGGTGAAAAAGGCATTTCAGACATCGCAATTTTTGGTGGTTTTGCTTTGCTTGGTGGCGCCATGTTACGTGACTTGGCAATTGCTTCTACTGCATTTGAAGTCGATGTAAAAGAAGTCAAGAAAGCAGGCAAAGTTGGCCTGATCGCGCTGCTGTTGGGTTGTGTGATTCCCTTTGTGATTGGTGCTATGGTCGCTTGGCTCATGGGCTATAAAGATCCAGCATCTATGACCACAATTGGTGCAGGCGCAATGACCTATATCGTGGGCCCAGTAACAGGCACAGCAGTGGGTGCAAGCTCAGAAGTAATTGCGTTATCAATTGCGATTGGTTTGATTAAGTCAGTGTTCTTTATGGTCGGAACACCATTACTTGCAAAATTCATGTATTTAAAAAGCCCTCGTTCTGCCATGGTTTTTGGTGGTCTGGCGGGTACAACCAGTGGTACAGCGGCTGGCTTGGCAGGTACAGATGTGCGCTTAGTTCCTTATGGTGCTTTAGTTGCAACATTCTATACAGGTTTGGGTTGTTTGCTCGCTCCATCGGTATTTTTCCTCACGATCAATGCCATTTTCGGTTAATCAAAGCATAAAGGTGTCAACATGAACCAGATGGTTAAGAAGCATTTATGGGATAAGCAGAGAACCCGTAGACAAGAAAAACTCAATCAAGCAAAGCAAAAAGGCTTTGAAAAGAAAGTTGAACATGCACGTGTCATTGAACTATTAGAAACGGTCATTGCTTGCGGAGATCGAGTGTGTTTAGAAGGCAATAACCAGAAACAGGCAGATTTTCTCTCCAAGAGCTTAAGTCAATGTAATCCAGATGTGGTGAATAATTTACACATTGTTCAGTCTGTATTGGCTTTACCGAGTCACATAGACGTCTTTGAAAAGGGTATTGCTTCTAAAGTTGATTTTTCTTTTGCTGGCCCACAAAGTTTGCGTCTGGCTCAATTGGTTCAGCAGCAAAGAATTAGTATCGGATCAATTCATACCTATTTAGAGTTATACGGGCGTTATTTTATCGACCTCACTCCAAATGTGTGTTTAATCACGGCACATGCGGCAGACCGTCAAGGAAATTTATATACGGGTGCCAATACAGAAGATACGCCTGCAATTATTGAAGCGACTGCATTTAAAAGCGGCATTGTGATTGCGCAGGTCAATGAAATTGTCGATAAGTTACCTCGTGTGGATGTGCCTGCGGATTGGGTCGATTTTTATATTGAAAGTCCCAAGCACAACTATATAGAACCGTTATTTACTCGTGATCCTGCACAAATTACCGAAGTGCAAATTTTAATGGCGATGATGGTTATTAAAGGTATCTATGCACCATATCAAATTCAACGATTAAATCATGGCATTGGTTTTGATACTGCGGCGATTGAATTATTGCTGCCTACTTATGCGGCTTCATTGGGGTTAAAGGGGCAGATCTGTACCAATTGGGCTTTGAATCCGCACCCAACTTTAATTCCAGCAATTGAAAGTGGTTTTGTCGAATCAATTCATAGCTTTGGTTCTGAAGTCGGGATGGAAGACTATATTAAAGAACGTCCAGATGTGTTCTTTACGGGTAGTGATGGCAGCATGCGCTCGAATCGTGCCTTTAGTCAAACTGCGGGTTTATATGCGTGTGATTTGTTCATTGGTTCAACATTACAAATTGATTTGCAAGGCAACAGCTCAACCGCGACGGTAGACCGTATTTCTGGTTTTGGGGGGGCACCGAATATGGGTTCTGACCCGCATGGACGTCGTCATGCCAGTTATGCCTATACCAAAGCAGGGCGTGAAGCGGTGGACGGCAAACTCATAAAAGGTCGCAAACTGGTAGTGCAGTTGGTCGAAACGTACCGTGAACATATGCATCCTGTCTTTGTAGAAGAGTTAGATGCGTGGCAGTTACAAGACAAAATGGACAGCGAACTCCCACCAATCATGATTTATGGCGAAGACGTGACCCATATTGTGACGGAAGAAGGCATTGCCAACTTACTGTTATGTCGGACCCCAGAAGAACGGGAACAAGCGATTCGTGGTGTAGCAGGTTATACCCCAGTGGGGATGAAGCGTGATACAGCGAAAGTTGAAGAATTACGTCAGCGCGGCATTATTCAACGTCCAGAAGATTTAGGCATTGATCCGACACAAGTGAGTCGTGATTTGCTCGCAGCAAAATCGGTGAAAGATTTAGTTAAATGGTCGGGTGGTTTATATAGCCCCCCAAGCCGCTTTAGAAACTGGTGATTGACATGGAAAAGTTAAAATTTGAATTGCAATCAGCACCGCTGAGTGCTGAACAGGCGGCTGTTATTTGTGGTGTGGTTGGTTCTGGAAATTTAGAAGTCTTAGTTTCACAGCATGATCAGGCAGATATTTGTCAGATTGAAGTCACTACGTCAGCCGTTGGTTTTCAACATGTTTGGCAGTCTGTACTGAATGAGTTTGCACAACGTCATGCGGTAGCAGGGCTTAAATTTCAGTTAAATGATATGGGGGCGACCCCAGCGGTAGTGAACCTGCGCTTAAGCCAAGCAATATCTATGTTTAAGGGAGTATAGAACATGGATCAAGTGATGCTCAAAAACAGTTTTTATGAAAAAACCGCACGTGTACGTATTCAAGCTGTGGTCGATGAAAACAGCTTTAAAGAAATCTTGAAGCCGACCGAAATCGAAGTCAGTCCGCACTTGTCTGCTTTGGACATTCCAGGCAGTTTTGATGATGGTGTGATTATAGGTACAGCAGCGATCAATCAAACCCCAATTCATATTATTGCCCAAGAAGGACAGTTCATGGGCGGTGCCGTGGGGGAAATCCACGGGGCAAAAATAGTCGGTCTTTTACAAAAAGCCATTCAGGATCAATCACAAGCCGTGGTGTTCTTTGTGGATTCAGGTGGTGTGCGTTTACATGAAGCCAATGCGGGCCTGATCGCAATTTCAGAAATCATGCGTGCCATGTTGCAAGTGCGACATGCAGGTATTCCGATTATTACGGTGATTGGTGGAACCTGTGGTGCTTTTGGTGGTATGGGTATTAGTGCATGTTTGAGCAGTGCCATCATCATGACAGAAGAAGGGCGTTTGGCTTTATCGGGTCCAGAAGTGATTGAAACGGTCAAAGGCGTGGAAGAATTTGACTCGAAAGACCGTGCTTTGGTTTGGCGTGTCACAGGTGGTAAACATCGTTATTTACTCAATCATGTACAAGCTTTGGTTGAGGATGATATTACAGATATTCGCGATGCGATTTTAACGCAGCTAGATGTTAAGACGGCCCCTCTAGACTTAGAACAATTATTGCAGCAACAGCAACAGCTTGAGCAACAACAGCAACGCTGGTTTGGTAAAAACGATGGCTTACAGATTTGGCATGAAATGGGCATTGCTCAGCCAGAAAAAATTCCAATGCTATCGGCGCATGAAGTCGTGATGCTAAAGCAAGGATGATGCAATGAATACAGAATTAGTTTTGAAACAACTTTTTCCAAATCAACTGAATTATCAGATTGAGGGTTATGTCATTAAAGGGGATGCACAGACTGCGGTTGGCCCAGTACGAATTTTGGGTACGGTTAATGCCGCGCCGATTAATCAAGACATTGCCATTCAGTTGTCTTCTGAAATTTTAAAATTGGTACAACAAGGTGATCAAACTCCTGTGGTTTTTATTGTAGATACGCAAGGACAAGATCTTTCCCGTGCCGATGAATTGTTGTGTCTCAATCGTACTTTTGCACATTTAGCTTCATGTGTAGATTTATTACGCCGTAGTGGACATGCCAATCTTGCCATTATTTTCGGTCAAGCTGTCAGTGGTGGCTTCCTGTCTTATGGATTAATGGCAAATGAAGTGTATGCACTGAGCGATTCTCAGGTCAAAGTCATGGATCTGAACGCGATGGCGCGTGTCACCAAAATTCCTGTAGAAAAGTTGAAACAACTGTCGCAAAGCTCAGCCATCTTTGCCCCAGGAGTCGAAAATTTCTACAAGATGGGCGCTATCAACGCCGTATGGGAAAACTTGGACACCGATTGGGTGAGTCAAGCATTAGTCAATCAACAGCAACATCTCGAAAGTTATATGACAGATCAGCGCCGTGTAGTTGGTCAGCAACGTCAGGGGCGAATGCTTTGTAATCAAATTGTCGAGAAAGTAGCACTCAGCTAAGGAGTAGAATATGGATCGTCATGACTTAGCTTATCTCTATGATTCAGCAACATTACATTTTTTGGATAGTTCCTTACCTGAACCTGCTAGACAAAAAGTGTACCAGTTGTTGAATCAGCACATTCCAATGACGGTATGTCGGCAGGAAAGTTCGGCTGATGGACAAGTTAAGCTGGCGATCAACTGCTTTGTTGAGGGGTGTAAATATCGGGTTGCTTGTTTAGTCGATATTACTGAAATTGAACTGATCGCCCGACCACTATCTTTACATATGCTCTTAAAAGAGCATGCAAACACCTTTTCAGATACAGTAATTCATGATTTTGCCGAGGCTTTGCAACAGCTTGGCTGCGAAGTGTATGTCTACGGGTCTTATGCCTATGAATATCTCACTAAAGAAGCCTATGTACGTTCAACATCCGACTTGGATTTGGTGTTATATCCAAAAGATTTAACACAAATTTCAGCGATTCTAAATCTGCTTCAACAGGCTCAAGCACTGAGCCAGATACGTTTGGATGGAGAAATCCAAATACACCCAGCTTGGCATGTATCGTTTAATGAACTCCTGATGATTTATCCAGACCAATCGCAGAGCATTATTGTAAAAGGATTGCAGCGGGTGGATATGCTGAGATTAGAACAATTATTAGAAGGTACGCTTGAAGATGCAGATTATACAGAAGCATGACTGTGTATTGGATATTTCACAGTATGCTATGCGATTAGATCATTTAGCGCGAACAGCGCTTTATGAAGAAGTGAGTTTAGAACAAAAGCCCGGTTTAGTATGTCCGACAACACAGGGCAGTCATACTGATATGGATTTTCCATTATTTCAGCGCAGTATTGACGCTTTACAGGGTTATTTTCAATCCCAATGTTTGAATGGTTATCAGCACGTTGCTTTTGATAATATTCGGCAATGTGGCATTCAAGCTGAACAAAAAATGATGGATGCAACTGCACAGATTAACACCCACAAAGGGGCTATTTTTAATTTAGGATTTGCCAGCGCAGCAGTAGGAAAATGCTTTGCTCAAGATATTGCACTGAATGCGATTTCGATTAGTCGTATGATTCAGCAAACATGGCAAGAGGAATTACTCCATCATCTAGAGCGTAATCCCAACAGCCACGGGCAACGCATGCGCAGTCAATACGGCATTACAGGTGCAATTGAGGAAGTCGCTTCAGGTTTTAAAACAGTGTTAGATGTTGCAGTTCCACATTATTTAGAGATTTATGCAAAAACAGAAGATAAAAAGCGTGCATCGCTTCAAGCTTTATTTGCATTAATGTCTCATTTACAAGATACCAATATTGTTTGGCGTGGCGGTTTATCGGCTCTATATATTGTGCAAGATATGGCGAAGCAGTTTTTGGTACGCGGTGGGGTACTACAAGTCGACTGGATGCAAGAAGTGAAAAGAATCGAAGATTACTTTGTTCAACATCATCTTAGTCCTGGCGGAAGTGCAGACTTATTGGGGGTAACTTTGTTCATGCTGAAGGTGGAACATGAATTTCGCAATATTATTTAGTGGGCAAGGGGTGCAGAACTTAGCTCATGTTCAGCAATTGAAAGACCTTGCTATAGAGTTAGATGTCAACTTGCAGCTCACGCAACATCTGCCTGAGTTGTTTAAGGCTGACTTATCTGAGACAGATTTGTATTGTAATGATTTTGCTCAACCCTTTATTTTTGCCCTACAGTGGTGTCGCTGGCAAAAGTTAAAACATTGCTTAGAAGAAACGATGAGTTTTTCAGGTTACTCACTTGGTGAATTAAGTGCACTGATTTGCTCAACTCAAACAGATTTTGCACAAGGACTTTATTTAGCCCGACAGCGGGGCATATTGATGTCAAACGCGGTGCATGTACCGAGTGGTTTGTTGGCTATTCAGGGCATGAATTGGGTAGGGGTATCCCCCATTTTGGCAAACATAGAGACTGAATTATCAATAAAAATTAGCGATAGCCATTTTATTGTCGGTGGTCTGGCATCGAACTTACAACAATTGACACAACAACTTAAACAGGTGGGAACACATTCGGTGAAGCGACTGAATGTCAGTATTCCTTCCCATACCTCTTTAATGAATGGTGCTGTAGCTCCTTATCGGCAGGTTTTACAACAGCATCTGTTTAATCGTTTGGAAGTACCTATCATTAGTGGTTCAGGTGGGCATAAATATTTTAAAAGCTGCGATGCAGTCGAAGCGCTGATTGATCAAATGAACCATGCCATAGATTGGGATTCGTGTTTAACCGCTATGCAAGAAAACCAGCCCGATATTGTGTTAGAAATTGGGCCAGGCAATGCTTTAAGTAAAATGGTATTGGAGCGTAGTCCACATCTAAATGTAAGAGCAGTGGATGATTTTAAGACGTTTTCTGGTTTAGAACTTTGGATTGAAAAGCAGCAGAATATTTATTCTTAAATAAAATAAACACAAGATGACGTTTTATTGATGATCTCATTTATTAGATGATTTGCATAAATTGATTTAAGCAGAAAATATGATTTGATTGGAACAATTGCTTATTTCAGGTCAAGTAGAAGATTCAGTATATTAAATGAACTTAAACCACACGGAGAAACCAGTGATGACCACTAAATCCATTCGATATAACCGAGGAGAACTTGCTTGCTGAACCATCCCATGTGCAGCAAAAAATACAATCGATGTAGACAATATGAGTCGGGGTTCAGAAACATAATGTCTAAAACTTTCACCACGCAAGATTATAAATTAAAACAGATAAATACAATAAAATTATAAAGTCCCAATAGTTGGGACTTTTTTTTGCCTAGAAATTTTTGCCACAATCATTTCAGTCAAGTTGTCGGACTACACGTTCAACATCTTCAGGCTCAATTTTCTGAATTTTATTACCAAAACTGCGAAGCCACCACGTGAGTTGAGAGGTAAAAGGAATCGTTGCAGAAATTTGAACCAGATTATGCTCAAGTGGAGTAATCACCTGATCTCGACTTAATTGGCTTTCTTCAAAATAATGTGACTCGCATTCTGGAATGGTCAGTTTTAAAGCAACATTATCTGTTGGTTTGTTATAGTCGACTCTAAATCCAAGTGCACCTGAGTCAATATAGGCATCAATGTCGAAATTGACAGGATGTAGTGCACGAGAATCTAGTACTTTGGCTGACTTAAAACGGTGCAAAGCAAAAGTTTGAATATCGGTTTTATCATAGCGAGTGCAAATTAAATAAATAGTTGCACCTTTTTGCACCAATGCCAAAGGGTTCAATGTATAAACGCTTTCTTCAGCTTGAGGACGTTTTTGATAAACACATTCCAATTGTTTGTCTTGTAATAAACCTTCATAAATAGCTTGTTGTGCAGCACGATCCACCACAGGTGGAATTAAAGGTTGATTAGCAGGAACTATACGTACTCGATTAATCCATTGGCGTACATTATTTTGGGTAGATAAACTACGACGAGCCAAATCAAACCACGGATTCATTTCTTCCAGTAAACTTGGAGGAAGAAGGTGCTTTAAGTGTTCCTCAACCATCATAAAAGTGACGGCTTGAGAACTGGTCATATGGGGCAAACTTTGAATCGGCGCATCAGAACGCCAACGCCATCCCTGTGGAACGGTTTTGTTGCTCTCAATTGGAAATCGCTGTGAAATCTGATTCAAATCACGCTGAATGGTGCGCAAGCTGATATCGATGCCTTCTCTTTGCAAAATTTCCTGTATTTCACGAGTTCCCATCCATTTTCCTGTAGAAAGACGGGACAGGATTTGCCATTGTCGATAAAGGCTATTCGATGTTTCTTTTTCTTGTGCAGACATAATTCAAATAAAAATAAATAAGTGGGGAATTAACAAGACAGTGTTAAACACAATAAGAAAACCTAACTGAATTGGCAAGTATTTATCACCGAATCGGGCAAAGAAAGTTCAATAAATTTAGACACAAGATCAAGCAGAAATGACATTGAGTCGAAGTGAAAAGAATGGATTAATAGTAAATCAGTATAAGAGATGCAAGGAGTGGCATTCTTATTGCTTAATAAAAAATGAGTTTGGCTATAACTATAAAGAGGGTCATATGCTTAATGAAAAAGAGATTTTAGATATTAATGGTTTATCACTAGAAGTGAATAATAAGCAATTGACAGCAAAAGTGGAGGGTGTAGCAAAACCGCAGGAGAAGACACAGTTACTTTTTGAGCGAACGAACTCTGTTTTTTTTAATGAAATGTTAGATGATCAAGCAGTTTCAGAAACCGCTTGCGCAAAAATTGAACATTGGCTTTCACAATACAATTTAGATGAATTACAAGCTTTAAATCAGCATGCCAAAGCGCATTTTTTATATGAAGGCATTACATTTACGGTATATGGAGAAGCAGAAGGCACAGAGCGTACCATTCCTTATGATGTGATCCCACGAGTAATTGCGAAAAAGCAATGGAATAAGATATCGCTTGGCTGTGCACAACGCGTCAAGGCTTTAAATCTGTTTTTACATGATATTTATCATCAGCAAGATATTCTTAAAGCAGGTATTGTGCCTGAACTACAAGTTCTCAAGCATGAGGCTTTTCAGCCACATATGTGTAATCAGAGCTTAAAAGGCAAAATTTACAGCCAAATTAGTGGCATTGATATTGTCCGAGATCGTCATGGTGAGTTTTATGTGCTTGAGGATAATTTAAGAACGCCATCGGGTGTGTCTTATATGTTGGAAAGCCGAAAAATCAGCCAAAAACTGATGCCTGAATTGTGTTTGCAAAATAACTTACAAGGTATTGAGCATTATCCATTACTACTGAAAGAAATATTGGCCGAAAATGCCTTTAACGATAATCCCTTTATTGTCATTTTAACGCCAGGTCGTTTTAACAGCGCATATTATGAGCATTCTTTTTTGGCAAGGGAAATGGGTGTGCCTTTAGTAACATCGCGTGACCTTTACGTCGAAAACGATAAGGTTTATGTCAAAACGGTGCGAGGCAAACAGCAAGTTGATGTAATTTATCGACGTATTGATGATGATTATCTCGATCCATTGTGTTTTATGCCTGACAGTACACTTGGTGTTGCGGGTTTAATGTCTGCCTATTTACAAAAGAATGTCGTGATTGCAAATGCGCCTGGTACAGGAGTTGCAGATGACAAATCCATTTATCCGTACGTCGATAAAATGATTCAGTTTTATTTAGCTGAACAACCTGTCCTTAAAAATGTACCGACTTATCAATGTCGTGAAAGCAAAGACCTTGAATATGTATTAGACAACTTAGCTCAACTGGTTGTGAAAGAAGCACAGGGTTCAGGAGGATATGGCATGCTCATCGGGCCACATGCTTCTGCACAGCAAATTGCGACTTTCAAAGATAAAATTTTAGCAACGCCACATTTGTACATTGCTCAACCTACATTGGATTTGTCAGTTTGTCCGATGTTAACTGATACAGGGTTATCAGAACGTCATATTGACTTGCGTCCATTTGTGCTGAGTTCACCTTATCGTACCGAAATTGTACCGGGGGGGTTAACACGCATGGCAATGCAAGAAGGCTCTCTTGTGGTGAATTCTTCACAGGGTGGTGGCATTAAAGATACATGGGTTGTAGACCATTTACATTCATAAGTAACCAAAACAATGAAGGAGCAATTTCATGATCTTACTCAGCACGAATGCACAGCAAATTTTTTGGTTAGGTCGTTATTTAACGCGTATTGAATATTTATGTCAGCAATTTCCATTTATGGATGATCAGAAAGCTGTGTCTTATGCCCATGCTTTTTGTTTACCTGCATTTGATGCAAGCTCGCTAAATGAATTGGTATTAGACCCAGAACAACCTTATTCATTTATTCAACAGTTTCAGTTTGCCAAAGACAATGTTCAAGAATTGAGAGGCGTTTTTTCTGCAAAAACCTATGCAGAACTCAATCAATATATTCGGAATGCGAGTGCGAGTTCGACGTGTATTTGTGATGTGATTGCAGATTGTCGTGAAGTCCTAGAAACTGAGCCTGAAGAAACTTTCTTGTTCTATTCTTTGGGGCAAACTTTAGAGAAACTAGATCGACAACTTCGCTTAAAGCAAGATCAGACACAAACCTTAGTGCAAATTGCAGCATTAATCGAAGTTTTAGCGCAAATGGGTTGGGATAGTTTAGATACGGCTTGGCAACAACTTAAAGCTCAACCTGATCAAATGAATTTTTATAACTTTAGTGACCAAATTCAATATTTCTTTGAGGTGAATGCATGAAACTCATGATCAATCACCAGACACACTATCAATATACTGAACAGGCATGTAATAGTATTCAGTATATTAAAATGACCCCATTGAATAATGCACATCAGAATGTGCATTACTGGGATGTCAGTGTGCCAGGTGAGCGTTGTACGAAGAGAGATTCGTTCAATAACATCTGGATTACCAGTTCACAACGTTATGCTTATGAGCAAATGACAATTATGGCGCAGGGCATTGTTGAGCTGAATAAGCAGCCTTCGGTGATGGGTCTAATAGATCATCTAAATCCTTATCAATTCTTACAACCAACGCCAACGACCATGTGCAATGCGGAAATGAAAGAATTTGCGCATCGTTTTGTACCTGAATTTACGCATGAAAATTTGGCTAAACTTGCTGAAGCCATTTTGCAGCATATTCCTTATATTCCAAATCACACTTCAGTCAATACGTCTGCCATTGAAGCATTTCATAATCGTCAGGGGGTATGCCAAGACCATAGTCATGTTTTTATTGCGATGTGCAAAGCTTTGGGCTTGCCAGCGCGTTATGTTTCAGGTTATTTATTTGTGCCAAATACATCACACCTTGCCAGTCACGCATGGGCGGAAGTATTTCTGGGAAACACATGGTATTGTTTCGATATCAGTAACCAGACTTTTAGCCCAGACAAGCATATTTATGTGGCAATTGGTCGAGATTATTGGGATGTTGCCCCAATTCGTGGAGTGCGCGAAAAAGGGGGAATTGAAACGATGCACTCAATTGTTCAAGTACTTGCATGTTAATGGATGTAAGTTAAGGGGAAGAGATGACTTATTGTTGTGCGCTTAGATTAAAAGAAGGTCTCGTCTTTATCAGTGACACGCGAACGAATGCGGGAGTAGATCATATTTCTGTATTTCGAAAGCTTTATACATTTGGAATTGAAGGCGAACGTTTTATCACGATTCAAACATCGGGTAATTTAGCGACAACGCAGGCCGTGATTGGACATCTAAAAAACCATTTAGAATTACAACAAACACCAAATTTATATAGTGTAAATACCATGTTTGAAGTAGCTGAATTGGTCGGTCATACCTTGCAAAAGGTCATTGCAGATGTAACTGAAAACACGCAGGAACAAAGTAATTATTACTGTAGTTTGTTGGTAGGTGGACAAATTGGTCAAGCAGAAATGCAGCTTTATAATATTTACCCACAAGGTAATTTTATTTGTGCAACCAGCGATACACCTTATTTCCAGATTGGAGAAAGCAAATATGGTAAGCCAATTTTAGATCGTGCCTTAAGTTATGATATGCCACTCAGTGAAGCTTTACGTTGCAGCTTAATTTCATTTGATTCGACATTGCGCTCAAACGTATCGGTGGGTATGCCACTTGATGCGCTCATCTATAACAAGAACAGTTTACATATTCCTGAAGGTAAGCGAATCACAGAAGAAGACCCTTACTTCGAACATATTAGTAAGGAATGGTCAGATACACTACGGAGTGGATTACAGAATTTACCAAAGCCGTCGGAAGATTATTTTAAATAATCATGTATTATTATTTTTAAAGCATAGCGCGAAAAATCGCGCTATGCTTTTATTTATACAATCAATAAAACAATAAGATAGGAAATCAAAAATGTACCAACTTTGCTATGCCAGTCAGGCCAAATTTCACCCCGAAACACTACTACAAGATTTAAGAGACATTCTATCAGAAGCCCGAGATTTTAACGTAAAGCTGAAGATCAAAGGCGTATTGTGTTATGCAGATGGCTGCTTCTTCCAATGTTTGGAAGGAGAACAAGATTCGGTTTTAAATTTGTTGAATAAAATAGAAAAAGATCAACGACACTTTGATTTAACGATATTGTCACAACAATACATTCTGAGTGATTCGCATTTTTCAGATTGGAGTATGAAATATATAGGTCGGCATTCAGAAGTACATCATTATTTTGAGCAATTGGGATCTAGCACATTTAATCCTTTATTGCTGCAACATGAATCATTACAGCTTTTTTTGCAGTTGTTATATCGTATTCCAGAACAGCAATTATAAATTCTATTCAGCTCAGCCATACAACCCTAGATACCACTCATCGAAGAAAGCAGTATCTAAAGCAATATTTTATTATTTCACTATTCGATGAGGGCGTTGGCTCAAACGGCATAAAATCTCATACCCAATGGTACCATTTGCATCAGCAACATCATCGACCAAACGTTGTTTGCCCCAAAGCTCAACAGGTGTGCCTAGAGCAACTTTTAACCCTGTAACATCAATAGCAACCATATCCATCGCTACACGTCCGACAACAGGAAGCATTTTCCCTTCAATTACTACATAATTTTGTTTGACATATGCACGCGGGTAACCATCGCCATAGCCAATAGAAACAATAGCCAAATCGGTATTTTGTGTTGCAGTATAGGTTGAACCATAGCCCACTTTTTCGCCTTTTTGGATATGATTCAAGGCAATAACTGCAGCAGTAAAAGTCATGACAGGTTGTAAGTCTAAGTCTCTTACTGTTTGGTCTGCAAATGGTGTTGCACCATACAGCATAATGCCTGGGCGAACATAATCAAAATGGAGTTCAGGCCAACGGTAAATTGCAGCAGAATTACAGCATGAAGCCAGAATTGGAGCACAACTTTGTTTTATATCAATAAATTGTGCAATTTGCTGTTCATTTAAGGGGTGATCGGCATCAGCATTAGCAAAATGCATAGTTAATACACAGGTAAAACCAGCCGCTTTTAGAGTGTTAATGACGGCAATAATTTCACTTGCTTTAAAACCAAGTCGGTTCATGCCGCTATTGAGTTTAATCCAGACTTTAAGTCCAAGTGCATTGTATTGCTCTTGATGGGCAAGTAACCAGTTCACTTGTTGTTGTTGATGCACGACACATTCAAGCTTTTGTTCTATGACAGTCGGCATTTCATCCGCTGAAAATATTCCTTCAATTAATGTAATCGGTTGTTCATAGCCTAAGGCACGAATTTCTACTGCCTCTTGCAAGCAGGCGACACCAAAAGCATCGGTATTATTCAAGGCTGCAAGACAGTCTTTGATACCATGTCCATAAGCATTGGCTTTGACCATGCTCACGATTTTTGCCTTAGGGGCAAGTTGTTTAACACGGTTTAAATTATATTGAAGTGCTGATTGATCAATACAAACTGTTGCTTGGCGCACCCGAATGACTCCTTTGGGAATAGAGAATGGCAAGATTAAAACTAGGGTTTTATTTCAAGTCATCGAATCAGAAACATGGAAGGGTATTACCGTTCAGGCAAATATCCATAAAATACGTTAGTTATTGTAGACCTATAAAAATCAAATACCCATCTTATTTCATGGCTTTATTCTATTTAAATCTATGAGTTATCGGTTTTGTTCGATAAAGACGATTGTAAAATGATGCTATTTGCATTATTCATGAGTAAATAAAAAATGGGCTGAGTGCCCATTTTTTATTCTTCATCATCGTACTGACTATAGTACTCAGGCGATAAGTTACTAAAACGTGTATATTGACCTTCGAAAGCCAATCGGACTGTACCAATCGGGCCATTACGCTGCTTACCAATAATAATTTCAGCCGTACCAGCTTCCTTCGACTCTTTGTTATAAACCTCGTCACGGTAAATAAACATAATTAAGTCGGCATCCTGCTCAATCGCACCTGATTCACGCAAGTCAGACATGACTGGGCGCTTATTAGGACGGTTTTCCAGAGAGCGGTTAAGCTGTGATAAAGCAATGACGGGACACTGCATTTCTTTTGCAAGAGCTTTTAAGCTACGAGAAATTTCACCAATTTCACCAACACGGTTATCACCCATACCAGGGACTTTCATTAATTGTAAGTAGTCGACCATGATACAGCCCAATTTACCACCATGCTGTTTGGCGATACGACGCGCACGAGCACGTAATTCAGTTGGAGGTAGGGCAGAAGAGTCATCAATATACAGATGCTTCTCTTGTAGCTGTAAAATCGTACCTGTGACTTTAGACCATTCATCACCGTCGAGTTTGCCTGAACGTAAATGCCCTTGATGTACTTTGCCGTATGCAGAAATTAAACGCATAGCAATCGAGTCCGCGGGCATTTCCATTGAGAACACCAACGCGGGTAAGTCACAGTTAAACAATACACTTTCAACCAAGTTCATGGCAAAAGTAGTTTTCCCCATAGATGGACGCGCTGCGACAATAATCATGTCTCCCGCTTGCATACCTGAGGTTTTATTGTCTAATTCAACAAAACCTGTTGTTAAACCAGTGATATTGCCATCTAGCTGTGACAATTCATTTAATTTATCAAAGACATCTGCAACAACAGTGTTGATGGCTTTAGGACCTGAATTTTTCTTATTATTATTGTGCTGTTCGGCAATTGAGAAAATATTGGTCTCAGCTAAATCTAAAATTTCACTCACACTACGACCTTTGGTGTCATAGGCATTTTGTAAAATTTCAGAGCTGACTTTAATCATATTGCGTAAAGTCGAGAATTCTTTAATTTTATTGGCATAGGTTTCAAGGTTATAAAAACTTGAAGGAGAGTCTGCCATAAGTTGCATTAAATATTCTTCACCACCAATTGCATCAAGCAAATTTTGCTTAATTAACCAGTCATTCACCAATACTGCATCATAAGGAGAATTTTCTTGTGCAAGTTTTTCAATTGCACGATAAATGTACTTATGGCGTGTTGCATAAAAATCTTGTTCATTGAGCACATCACTTACTTGCTCAAATGACTCAGCAACAGTCATTAGTGCTGCAAGTACAGCCTGTTCAATAGCTAAATTATGTGGTGGTGTACGAAATTCTTTGAGTTGATTCGACTCATTTATTTTGTTGTCTGCTTTGGGTGAGTTTGGTGTAGCAGTGGCATTCGCCTGAGACATATCAAAAACCTAAAGATAAAAGCAGGGATGAATCATGCATATTGAAGTGCATCGCATCATGATAATTTCATCAATAATACGCACTCTGATATAAAAATAGAATCAAAATTTCAGCTGATTTTAGCCTGACATTTGAAGATTAGAAAAATGTAGAGATAAAAAAAGAGCATGCGTGAGCATGCCCTTTTTTCTTGCAAGAAATTACTCAGATACGATAGTAACGAGAACTTCAGCAACAACATCATGGTGCAATTGGATTGCGATGTTGAATTCGCCAGTGTGACGAAGAGCGCCGTTTGGTAAACGAACTTCTGCACGGTCAACAACAAGACCAGCATTAGTTAAAGCGTCAGCGATGTCACGCGTACCGATAGAACCGAAAAGTTTACCTTCGTCACCAGCTTTAGCAGTGATAACGATGTTAACTTCGTTCAATTGATCAGCACGTGCAGTAGCAGCACCTAATACTTCAGCTTCTTGTTTTTCAAGTTCAGCGCGACGAGCTTCAAAAGCAGCAGTGTTAGCTTCAGTTGCAGCTACAGCTTTACCTTGAGGGATCAAGAAGTTACGACCGTAACCAGCTTTAACTGATACTTTGTCGCCTAATTTACCAAGGTTTTTAATGCGTTGTAATAAGATAATATCCACAGCTCAACCTCACTTATGATTGTCAGTGTAAGGGATCAAAGACAAGTAGCGAGCTTGTTTAATAGCAAGCGCTAATTGACGTTGGTAACGAGCTTTAGTACCTGTAATACGGCTAGGAACAATCTTGCCATTTTCAGTGATGTACTGTTTTAAAGTGTCGATATCTTTGTAGTCGATGTACGTAACGTTCTCAGCTGTAAAGCGGCAGAACTTGCGACGACGGTAAAAACGTGCCATTGATGTTCTCCTTATGCTTCAGCAGAGTCTTGAGCAGCTAGTTGTGCTTCTTCACGTTGAGCTTTACGCGCACGCTTTTCTTCAGCACTCTTAGCCAATAATGACTCTTCAGTGATTGCGTTTTCACGACGGATGATTAAGCTACGAAGGATCGCGTCGTTGTAACGGAACAATTCTTCTAACTCATCAAGAGTAGTTTGACCACACTCAACATTCATAAGAATGTAGTGAGCTTTGTGGATCTTGTTGATTGGGTAAGCCAATTGACGACGACCCCAGTCTTCAAGACGGTGGATTTGACCTTCAGCTTCTTTGATGTGAGTTAGGTAACGTTCTACCATACCCACAACTTGATCGCTTTGATCTGGGTGTACCAGAAGTACGATTTCGTAGTGACGCATTGTCAGCTCCTTACGGATTATACAGCCCCTAACGTAATTGTTAGAAGCAAGGAGTCACAACCAAGGTTGTGTCGCATTAGATGCGAGGGGTGAATTTTAGAAGGTTTGGCAATAAAATTCAAGCAATATTAAATTTATGCGCAAAGAAGTGGCGATATAGAAGATTTATCTAGGTGTGGAATAGATATTAACTTACAAATAGTAATTATGTATAGAAATGAAGACCAGCTTTAAAAGATAGAGAGGAGGTCTCTATCTTTTAAAACAGGGGTAAATGCGGGGCAGGGCTTACATAGCTAAAACTAAAGCTAAAACTTAATGCCGTGATCAGAATCACAGAATACAAGAAATAACGTTTAGCCCAAACTTGATCATTCTCGGCCTTAAAACCAATAATTGATAAATATACCCAATAAGCACATAAACCATTAAAAGTAATCAAGAAGAATAAGTTTGTATAACCAAAGCAATATAACCCATTTAATACTGCTGCAAATAAAAGTACATAAATCAGACTTTCGACTTTAGTACGAAAAACTGAACGTGCAACAGGTAAAATAGGAATACCTGCATTTTTGTAGTCATCGAAACGATAGATTGCAATTCCCCATGAATGAGGCATTTGCCAAAGTGCATAAGCTAAGAAAATAAGCAAAGCAGCTACATCGAATTCGTTAGAAACAGCCGTGTAACCAATCACAGGTGGACTTGCACCAGAGATACTTCCAATCACTGTTTGGTGAATGGTGGTACGTTTGCTCCAAAGACTATAAAACCCAACATAAACAACAAAACCAAGAACAGCAAAACCAAAAGCATATGCATTGACAAAAAACCATAACATGCCAAAGCCTAAAAGACCTAAAGCTGCGGCAAAAATCAGTGCCACACTAGGACTAATCGTTTTTTTAACAAGTGCACGGTTTTGAGTACGTTGCATCTTCTGGTCAATGTCTTGATCAATGACATTGTTAACTACACATCCTGATGCAACAACCAAAGTTGTAGCTAGTAGTGTAATCAGAAGTAAAAGGAAATCTACAGAACCTTGGGCGGCTAAGAAGAAGCCGCCCAAAGTGGTAACGAAGTTACCAAAGAGAATTCCTGGTTTAGTCAGGAATAAATACTTTTTTAACATGACAACCAGTTTAGAGCATCATGTTGAAGTGGAGGTAATTCATAACCCATACAGAACCGATCAAAAGAACGGCAATTGTAAGAATTGTATAAATAAATGCAATTACGTTCCAACGTTGCTCTGCAGATGAGTTCATGTGCAAGAAGAAAATCAATTGTACAAGAACCTGAGCAACTGCAGTAATACCAACTACTGCAAGGGTTGCGCCACGACCGAAGTTTTCTGGGTTCATTGCCATATAGAATGGAACAATGGTTAATACCACAGAGACAATAAAACCAATAGTATATTGCTTCACGGTGCCGTGAGCTGCATCAGACGCATGATTATCGTGACCCATTAGAGAACTCCCCGCAAATAAACTACGCTGAATACACAGATCCATACGATGTCAAGGAAGTGCCAGAACAAGCTCAAGCAAGCAAGGCGACGTGTATTCGGTAATGTCAAACCATATTTTTTGATTTGAACCATTAACACGATCATCCATACCAAACCAGAAGTTACGTGAATACCATGCGTACCAACTAAAGTGAAGAACGCAGATAAGAACGCACTTGTGCTTGGACCATGACCAGCATGTACAAGGTGATTAAACTCGTACAGTTCCATGCCAATGAATGATGCACCAAATACCCAAGTAATTGCTAACCAAATTAAAACTTGGCTAACATTCTTTTTGTATGATGCAAGTACAGCAAAACCAAATGTAACTGAAGAAATTAAGAGAGCAAAAGTTTCTGTTAATACGAAACCTAAAGACTCGCCGAATAGTTCTTTAGCACTTGGGGTACCTGGTGGAACATGACCACTTAATACAACGAAAGCAATGAAGAGTGTACCGAATAGGATCAAGTCACTCATCAAGTAAGACCAGAAACCAAAGACAGTAATGTCTGTATCATCATGATGATGATGTTCATCGTGTCCGTGGTTATCGTGATGAAGTACTTCAGCCATTGTCTTAGTCCTTCTTCAAGTGTTTTTCAAGAATCGCATAGCGTTCGTTTTCAATGCGCTCAACTTCAGCAGCAGGAACATAGTAATCAACTTTCTTAGTGAAAGAGCTTACGATGAAGCTGATGATTGCAGCAACAAAGGTCACGACAACTAACCACCAAATGTGCCAGATTAAACCGAAGCCCATAACAGTAATAAACATTGCGATTACAAAGCCAGCAGCACGGTTCGTTGGCATATGTACATCTTCATAAGACGTTGGACGTGCATAAGCAACACCATTCTCTTTGTCATTCCAGAATGTATCGATACCGCTGATTTTTGGAAGATGAGCAAAGTTATAGAACGGAGCAGGTGAAGATGTAGACCATTCAAGTACACGACCATCCCATGGATCGCCTGTAACGTCCATGTTGTCATGGCGTTGTAAGAAACCAACAATGATTTGCATTAAGAAACATGCAATACCGATTGCGATTAATACTGCACCAAACAATGCGATTGTGATGTACGGATCCCATTCAGGGTTGTCATATGTATTCAAACGACGAGTCATACCCATGAAGCCAAGGATATAAAGCGGCATGAATGCAAAATAGAAACCGAAGAACCAGAACCAGAATGCTGCTTTACCCCAAGCTTCATTAAGCTTCCAACCAAACATTTTTGGCCAGTAGAAAATGATACCCGCAAACATTGCGAACACAACACCACCAATAATTACGTTATGGAAGTGAGCGATAAGGAATAAAGAGTTGTGTACAAGGAAGTCCGCAGGTGGAACAGCCATTAATACACCAGTCAAACCACCGATACCAAAAGTCACAAGGAAACCAAGTGTCCATAGCATTGGAGTTGTGTACGTAATGCGACCTTTATACATGGTGAATAACCAAGAGAAGATTTTCACACCAGTCGGGATCGCAATAACCATAGTCATGATACCGAAGAACGCGTTAACGTTGGCACCTGCACCCATGGTAAAGAAGTGGTGAAGCCATACAACAAATGACAATACTGTAATTGCAACTGTTGCATACACCATAGACTTGTAGCCGAACAACGTTTTGCGAGCAAATGTTGATACAACTTCTGAGTAAATACCAAACGCTGGTAATACCAAGATATATACTTCTGGGTGACCCCATGTCCAGATCAAGTTCACATAAAGCATTGGGCTACCGCCAAGCTCATTTGTGAAGAAATGGAAGCCGAAGTAACGATCTAGAGATAACATTGCAATTGTTGCAGTTAACACTGGGAATGCAGCAATAATCAGAACTGCTGTACAAAGTGCAGTCCAAGTGAAAATTGGCATATCCATAAGTTTCATGCCAGGTGCGCGCATTTTGATGATGGTAACAAAGAAGTTAACACCAGTTAAAAGCGTACCTAAACCTGAAATCTGTAACGCCCAGATATAGTAGTCAACACCAACACCAGGAGAGTATTCAATGCCAGAAAGAGGAGGGTAAGCCATCCAACCTGTAGCAGCGAATTCACCTAAAGCAAGTGAAACCATCATTAAGCCAGCAGCACCAGCGAATAGCCAGAAACTTACAGAGTTTAACAATGGGAAGGCAACGTCACGAGCACCAATCTGTAAAGGTACAGAGATGTTCATTAAGCCAACAACAAGACCCATTGCTACGAAGAAGATCATGATTACACCGTGAGCGGTGAAGATCTGGTCATAGTGTTCTGGGTGTAAGTAACCTTCACCGCCACCACGAGCGAGGAAAAGTTGTAAGCGCATCATGATCGCATCTGCGAAGCCACGAAGTAACATGACCACAGATACCAAAATATACATGATACCAATTTTTTTATGGTCTACAGATGTGAACCATTCGTTCCACAAGTAGCTCCATTTTTTGAAGTAGGTAATACCTGCGACAGCAACGATACCACCTAAAATCATTAATGCAACCGTTACCAACACGATTGGATCGTGTGGAATCGAGTCTGGACCTAACTTACCTAAGAAGCTCATGTCTTATTCCCCTACAGCCGATGAAGCAGGTTCAACTACGGCATGTGCGTCAGCAGCAGCCCCGTGAGCACTCGCAGTAGCTGAATGATCAGCACCGTGATAGTTACTCATGTATTTGTTGATCACTGATTCAAATAAGCCTTTCTCAACAGAAGAGTAGTAAGTCACTGGATGTGGCTTAGTTGGATAAGGCTTCATTGCTTCAGCAGCAGCCTTTTCTTCAGGAGTAGTCGCTTTAGCGATAAGAACTTCGATCTGATGATGCGAACGGTTGCCATCACGCAAGGTTGCGAATTCGGCTTGGTCTAAAACACCTTTCTGAATTGCAGCAGGGTTAATTGAAGTACCGTTGCCTGCTTTCACCGCTGCGACCCAATCAGCAAACTGAGCTTCAGTCACTGAATGCGCACGGAAACGCATTTGCGAGAAGCCATAACCTGAGTAGTTAGAAGAGAAACCGCGGTAGCCTTCAGCTGGGCTAGTTTCATTTGCTAACAAATGCAGGTGAGTTTGCATACCAGCCATGGTATAAATTTGGCCAGAAAGTGCAGGAATGAAGAACGAGTTCATTGTGAAGTTAGACGTCAAACGCAAGTTCACAGGAGTTTTCTCTGGGAAGCGAATTTCGTTAACAGTCGCAATTTCTTGCTCAGGATAGATAAAGATCCACTTAAACTGTTCAGCGATAACTTGAACTGTTAATGGTGCTTTATCAGAATCGATTGGGCGGTACGGGTCATACTTGTGTGAACCCCACCAAGTTAACCAAGCTAGAATACCAATAATAATAACTGGAACACCCCAAACTACAATTTCAATAGCAGTTGAGTGTGCCCAAGTAGGTTTATAGTCTGCATCTTTATTCGACGAGCGATATTTCCAACCAAACCATAATGCCATTAAGATCGAAGGAATTACGACCAATAGCATTAAATAGATCGCAGTCATCATCAAGTCACTTTGACCTTGTGCAACTGGACCTTTAGAGTTTAGAAGTACCATATCACCACCACACCCAGTTAAGAGTGCAGCAATCGTTGATAAAGACAATACAGCTAAAATCGTTTGTCTCATTTTACAACCTCGGTGAAGAGTCCCATTCCCTAAATAATATGGGATAGCGATTAAAGTGTCGCATGATTGAGAATTTTGATTTTTGAATAAAAAAAACTTCTCAAGCATGTGGCACCGCTACGTTGTAGGGCATTATGCCTGATATCGTTAAACTAAGCTATATATAAAGTCGCTTTAAATGTCTGTTATAAAACCTGATTTTAGTGGTCGGAATTGGATGTTTTTGGTTTTTTTTTATTGAAATATCAAACTTATGTATAAAAAAAGGGATGAACCGATCATCCCTTTATTTTTGTCACGTTTATTGCTTTATCACGATGGTTTTTGCTAGTTTATCATGCAATGTTTGTCGCTTTTTACCGAATGCGAATAAATAATCGGCAATCGTAATAAACGGCATAAACAGCATATTTAAAATGATAAATACAATACTGCGTAACAGGAAGATTCGCGTCAAATTAACTTTTTCACCGCTATCAGCATCTACAATTTGAATTCGAGTTAACTTTTTACCAATGCTTTGCCCAGACTTTGCTAAAAAGAACGCCTGAATAGCCAACATAATAATGATATAGGCAAACATTGTTTGCCAAGCTTCAATTGGAATAAGCGCAAAAAGTTGATGTTGCAATTGCATTGCTTGAGTGGATGTATCTGCGGCTTGCATTTTTTGCTGAATGCTAGCTAGCTCATTCACCTGATTGGCGTTAAGAAAGAAAGAAGGAATTGCTGCCGCAGGCAACCAAAGTAATAAATCAATGATTTTTGCTAATGCGCGAATATTGACTGATGCAAGTTCAGTTTTAGATACGTTGCCTTCAACTTTAGTTTGGATAATTGTGGGGTTATGTAACGGCGTGTGTGTTGGAGGAACATAACCTGTTGGTGTGTATACAAGTTTCCCTTGGGTTAATTCACCTAAAGCTTTCCATTCGGTCATACCTTCATGCCAAGCTAAATCTGTTAAGAGTACTTGTTGGCTGGCAAGCATTTGATTCAACTGTTCTAAAGTATACGGACCAGCTTGTTGATTATTACGTGCCAAGTAAATTTGCATAAAAATAAAATCTCAAAAAATGAAAAGAGAAAAAAAGACCCAACTAATGGGTCTTTTTTTAACATGTTTTCTTAAGCTTGTTGAGCTTTTTCTTCTGCAAGGAAGAACCAAGTGTCTAAAACTGAGTCTGGGTTAAGAGAAACTGACTCAATTCCTTGTTCCATCAACCATTTTGCAAGGTCAGGATGATCAGATGGTCCTTGACCACAAATACCAACATATTTGCCAGCTTTGCGACATGCATGAATTGCCATAGAAAGCAATGCTTTAACTGCCGCATCACGTTCATCAAACAGGTGAGAAACAATACCTGAGTCACGATCCAGACCCAATGTAAGCTGAGTCAAGTCGTTAGAACCGATAGAGAAGCCATCAAAGTGTTCAAGGAATTGTTCAGCTAACAGTGCGTTAGTTGGTAATTCACACATCATGATCACTTTAAGACCATTTTCACCACGTTTAAGACCATTTTGAGCAAGCAATTCGATGACACGTTTTGCTTCATGTACAGTACGAACGAATGGAATCATGATTTGAATATTGGTCAAGCCCATTTCATCGCGTGCTTTTTTCAATGCACGACATTCTAATTCGAAACAATCACGGAAGTTGTCAGATACATAACGGCTTGCACCACGGAAACCAAGCATTGGGTTTTCTTCTTCTGGTTCATAAAGCTTACCGCCAATTAGGTTCGCATATTCGTTTGACTTAAAGTCAGACATACGAACAATCACGGGCTTATCAGCAAATGCCGCAGCAAGTGTAGAAATACCTTCTACAAGTTTTTCAACGTAGAATTCGATAGGAGAAGCATAACCTGCAGTACGAGCCAAAACTGCTGCACGAGTTTCACGTGGCAAGCTGTCAATGTTCAATAACGCTTTAGGGTGTACGCCGATCATACGGTTAATAATGAACTCTAAACGTGCAAGACCAATACCTTCGTTAGGAATTTGAGCAAAGTCAAATGCACGGTCAGGGTTACCTACGTTCATCATGATTTTGAACGGAAGTTTTGGCATTGAGTTAATAGAGTTACGTTGAATTTCGAAATCTAACGAACCTTCATAAATAAAGCCTGTATCACCTTCAGCACATGAAACAGTCACTTCTTGTCCGTCGGTTAAAACCTCGGTTGCATTACCACAACCTACGATTGCAGGTACACCAAGTTCACGAGCAATAATTGCTGCATGACAAGTACGACCACCACGGTTTGTAACAATCGCAGCAGCACGTTTCATTACTGGTTCCCAGTCTGGGTCAGTCATGTCTGAAACAAGTACGTCACCTTCTTGTACTTTGTCCATTTCTTTAATAGACGTCACGATGCGTACTTTGCCAGAGCCGATACGTTGACCGATTGAGCGACCTTCGCAAATTACAGTACCTTTTTGCTTAAGTAGGTAACGTTCCATGGTGCCGACATTTTCACGGCTTTTAACTGTTTCTGGACGTGCTTGAACGATATAGATTTGACCGTCGTCACCATCTTTAGCCCATTCAATATCCATAGGTGCTTGATAGTGCTCTTCGATGATCAGGGCTTGTTTAGCAAGCTCTTGAAGCTCGTGATCATTTAATGCAAATTGTTGGCGTTCTGCTTTTTCAACATCCACGACGACCACTGATTTGCCGGCAGCACCTTCTTCGCCATATACCATTTTTTGGTGTTTAGAACCAAGATTACGACGTAAAATAGCATGTTTGCCATTTTTCAGAAGTGGTTTAGAAATATAGAATTCATCAGGGTTTACTGCGCCCTGTACAACCATTTCGCCTAAACCATATGAAGCAGTAATGAATACAGCATCACGGAAGCCTGATTCTGTATCTAGAGTGAACATTACACCCGCTGCACCAGTTTCAGAACGAACCATTCGCTGGATACCCGCAGATAATGCAACGATGTCATGCGCGAAGTTTTGGTGAACACGGTAAGCAATAGCACGGTCATTATAAAGTGAAGCAAAGACTTCTTTAATCGCAATAAGAACGTTGTCAATACCACGGATGTTTAAGAAGGTTTCCTGCTGACCTGCAAAAGACGCATCAGGTAAGTCTTCTGCTGTCGCAGATGAACGAACGGCAACCGCGATATCAGGGTTGCCGTTTGAAAGGGTGGCGAAAGCGTCGCGGACTTCCTTTTCGAGATCTGCAGTAAGCGGGGTGTCGACAATCCATTGACGGATTTTTGCACCAGTTTCTGCAAGTGCAACAACATCATCAACATTTAATGCTGCAAGTTCTGCGTTAATTTTAGCGTTAAGGCCACTTTGCTCGAGAAATTCACGATACGCGGCAGCAGTGGTAGCAAAGCCTCCAGGTACTGATACACCTGCATTCGCTAGATGGCTAATCATCTCACCCAGTGATGAGTTTTTCCCACCCACGAGCTCTACATCGTGTTTCCCTAATTTTTCTAGACCTATTACGCGCGCTTCCAAAGTTGTTACTCCACTTTTGCAGTATTAATCACTATCTTGGCATGAATTTAAAACAAATCTGCTTAGCTTTTTAATTTTACTAAGCGACAGTCATGTAAGATCAGTTTACTATAATGATTATATAGCACTTAGACAAATATTCGAGGAGAATTTTAATGTCAGAAGGTAAACAAATAAAGCGAAGTGTGTTTTTTATTTCTGATGGAACTGCGATTACAGCAGAAACGCTTGGACACTCTTTACTGGCCCAGTTTCCAAATGTAGATTTTGACATTCATATTATCCCTTATATTACGTCTGAAGAAGCTGCTATGAATGTAGTTTCTGAGATAAATCAAAGAGCTGAGCGTGATGGACAGCAGCCTTTGGTGTTCGATACCTTAGTAGATCCTTATGTGCGAGATATTATTAATACGGCGAATGCTGTGAATTTGGATGTGTTTGAAGGGCTTATTAGTAAGTTGTCTGAAGAGTTGGGTACACCACCTACAACTTTAGTCGGACAAACGCATGCCGTGACCGATTCGGAGTCTTATAAAGCACGTATTGATGCTGTACATTTTGCACTTGATAATGATGATGGCGCACGTACTCGTCATTATGATAAAGCTGACTTAATTCTGATTGGTGTTTCTCGTTCAGGGAAGACACCAACATCCATTTATTTGTCATTACAATTTGGAATTCGTGTAGCAAATTACCCACTTACGGAAGAAGATTTAGATGACAATCGTTTGCCTTCTGTGCTGAAAGCGCATAAGCATAAGCTGTTTGGACTCATGATTGATGCTGAGCGTTTGGTTGCGATTCGCTCAGAGCGTAAAGCCAATAGCCGCTATGCAAGCTTTAGCCAATGTCAAATGGAGTTGCGCGCAATTGAAGGTATTTATATCTCAGAAGGGATTAAATATCTGAATGTATCTGAAATGTCGATTGAAGAAATTTCTACGCGTGTCTTACAAATGACCGGTTTAAAACGTCGAATCGGATAGTATTAAATTACGCCGCTATTCATATAAAAATTGAATGAATTAATACCCAATTTAAATAATTAGATTGGGTTTTTTTTGCACTTATTTTAATTATAAATATGAAACTTCATTTGAAATTCTCTGCAATTATTGATGCAAATTCGTTGTAATAATTAAGTCGACAGGATAAATAGAGCCATCTACACATTCAATGCAGCTTTCTGTAATTTTTTTGACTGGCCAAGTAATAAGTTGACATTTTTCTTGTTGCAAGGCGTGATAATAATCATCAGATTTCAGAAATTCTTTCTTTTCACGCGTAATATTTGGCGTTAGTTGTCGTTTTAGCCAGTTGTCCTGAATTTGAGAATCCAAAAAACGCAGGGCTAAAATGCTTTTGATACGGGGGTTGATGAGGCGCTTGTTTTTAAAGAGTAATGGATGGTGTACATAACGGCTATATCGTTGCTCTGACTGTGGAAGAATGAGGGCAGGTTGTATCTGAAAAACATACACCGAGCTTGAAACATTACGAATTTTTTCAAGCAATGCTGCAATTTTTTGATCGATCCCAATGATTGCAACTCTTTGCTCGATGCATGTATCTAGGCTTAGTTCTGCTGATGTTCGGATTAGTCCTTTAAATACTTCATAATCTTGTTTTTGATGTTGAAAAATATAGCCGGAAGTATTCAGCTTACTAAATTGTTGCATGATTATCCCTTAATCATTTTTTATTGTCAGAATTTTTGTTTTCTAATTGAATATTAATTCATCTGCTGCGTAAAGTTGATTCAGCAACTCGGGAGTCATTTTTGACGGATTGAAGGATTTCGATTGTGAAAAATATTAAAAGCCTAAGAATGATTCTTCTTAGGCTTGATGGCATTCAAATGGGTTTAATCAAATATTATTTTTGATATCCATCAGGTAGCTAAAGTTTTTTAAACGCTTTTCAGTATCATAGATATCACAGGTGAAAATAAATTCATCTACTTGATAGGTCTTGAGTAAATCTTCAAGACCTTCTTTTACAGTTTGGGCCGACCCAATTTGTGCTAAGGCAAAGAAGTTATTCACTGACATTTTTTCGACGGGTGACCATAGATTTTGCATGCTTTCTACAGGCGGTTTAAGTTTTAGGCTATGTCCTCGCATTAAGGCAAGTACACGTTGGAAGGCACTTGTTGCAAGATATTGAGCTTCTTCATCGGTGTCTGCAATGACTGTGGGCACGCCCATCGAAACATAAGGTTGATCCAGATATTCTGATGGTTGGAAATTATCGCGGTAAAGTTGAATCGCTTGCCCGAGCATTCTTGGTGCAAAGTGCGATGCGAAAGAGTAAGGAAGTCCTAAACGCGCAGCAAGTTGGGCACTAAAAAGGCTAGATCCTAAAAGCCAAACAGGCACATGGGTAGATTGACCTGGTGTAGCAACAATTTTTTGATGTTCTTCAGGCGCTTTAAAGTACTGTAATATTTCCGCGACATCTTGTGGAAATTGATCCTCAGTTTCTTGGCGCCCACGACGTAAAGCACGCATAGTCACTTGATCTGTACCAGGTGCACGACCTAAACCAAGCTCAATACGGTTAGGATAAAGTGTGGCTAAAGTCCCAAATTGTTCAGCAACAACAAGCGGTGCATGATTAGGCAGCATAATTCCACCTGAACCGACTTTAAGTGTTTGCGTGTTGGCAAGAATATAGCCTAGTAATACGGCTGTAGCGGAACTGGCAATACCATCCATATTGTGATGTTCGGCTAACCAGAAGCGTTCAAAGCCCAATTTTTCAGCGTGTTGAGCAAGCTCAAGGGCGTGATGCAGAGAAAAGGCAATACTTTTATCATCGCGGACTGGGGCTAGTTCCAGAATTGAAAATTGGGTATTTTGTAGAGTAGGCATATCCAGACTCGAAAACTATATATCGAAATAATACGATATAAGTGGGTTATTGTATATCGTTTAATTTCGATATATTGCTTGAGCGCAAAATAAAAGCATCCGAAGATGCTTTGTAGTGTGTTGGATTAATCATCCCAACGTTTTTTCTTGTGGTGACCCAAATGGCGTCCGTTGTCATGACGGTAATAGCGATCATTGTAACGTGCATCGTTATAGCGATAATTACGATCTGAGCGATAGCCACGATTATCATAGCGTTCATCATCACGGCGATCTTCAGCTACTTTACGTCCTAGCGCTGAACCACCTGCGGCACCTAAAGCGGCACCAACATAGCCACCATTGGTTCCAGCAACATTTTTACCTACAGTATAACCACCAGCACCACCAAGACCTCCACCAATCGCCGCAGATGTGCGGTTACGGCGATCACTTGCCACCGCAGCACCACCTGCACCACCAAGTGCAGCGCCAATTGTAGCGCCAGTAGTACCGCCTAGTTGTTTGCCGATTGCTGTGCCTGCGACACTACCTAAGGCAGATGTTGCTGCAACACGAGTACCATTATCGGCATATGCAGTTCCCATCATTGTGGTCGCGATTAATGAGGCGTAAATTAAATGATTCAGTTTCATTGCAAACTCCATTTTTAAAGTGCTATGTGCTTAAGTCCAATCTAAAAGAGTTGAGCGGATTAAAATGAAGGACTTTGTGTTTGAGCATGAGGCTTTTGTCATTACTTTGTATTGTTTCTTCATAACAAATTCACAATTTAGAACCCAATACTTCAGTTTCAGATCTCGCTGTTCTAACCCAACGTAAGACAAGCACCTAATGGTGCTTGAATGATGGAACTGAAGCGATTAACGGTAGTGACGGTGACGTTTTTTCCATTTACGTGAAGATTTGGCCTTTTCTTCAGCTTTGTCTTTAGAAATTTTGTTCCCTAAAGCAGCACCACCCGCAGCACCTAGTGCAGAACCAATGTAACCACCGCTAGTACCACCCATGCTTTTACCGACGGTATAACCTGTACCACCACCTAAAGCACCACCAATAGCAGATTCTGTGCGGTTTCGGCGATCACTTGCTACCGTTGCGCCGCCCGCACCACCGAGTACAGCACCAATTGTAGCACCTGTAGTACCACCCATGCTTTTACCTACAGCAGTACCCGCAACACTACCTAGTGCGCTTGCTGCTGCAACACGTGTTGTGCTATCAGCGTGAGTATTCATTGCAAACATTGAAGAGGCAGCCAATGCGGTGCTTAATAAAACGGCATTCAATTTCATCGTATTCTCCATGTCCAAAAATGCGGACGAAATTTTTTGATGTGGCAAATCTAACAAAACGCATCGTCATAAATGTGGAGAGCAAGACACTAAGTTGTACTGTTAGGTAAGTGCTTTGTATGAGTTTAATTAAAATCGTTCATTTTATGGCTGATTAATCATTGTATGGGTAAATAAGCAACAACTTTTTGAAGAGCAGAAAAAAGTAAAATATGAGCAATGTGAAAGGTTCCAAAGCTTATTTATCAGCATAATAGATATGTCAATTAAAGGGCAGAATCGGTAAACTATGCTCAAATTTGAAATTATGCAGCCTAATTTAGACTGCTTGAGCTATTGAGATAGATTAAACAATGAAAGAATCGTTACGTTTGCGATTAGATCAGCTTTCTGACCGTCATGAAGAGTTAACAGCACTATTGGCTGATGCTGAGGTTATTTCGGATAACAAGCGTTTTCGTCAATTGTCACGCGAACATAATGATCTAACAGAAATTACGGAAGTCTGGGCAAAGTATAGACAAGCAGAAGCTGATATTGAAACAGCAAATGCTATGTTGTCTGATCCAGATTTTAAAGAAATGGCTCAAGAAGAAATTAAGGAAAATAAGGCTATTATTGAACAGCTCGAAGCTGATCTTAATATCTTGATGATTCCTAAGGATCCAAATGATGCAAATTCGGCCTATTTAGAAATCCGTGCAGGAACTGGTGGTGATGAAGCCGCTATTTTCTCTGGTGATTTATTCCGTATGTACAGTAAGTATGCTGAGTCGAAAGGTTGGCGTATAGAGGTGCTTTCAGAAAATGAAGGCGAACATGGCGGCTACAAAGAAGTTATCTGCCTAGTGAATGGTGAAGGGGTATATGGTCGCTTGAAGTTTGAAAGTGGCGCTCACCGTGTACAACGTGTCCCTGCGACAGAGTCACAAGGTCGTGTACACACTTCAGCGTGTACAGTTGCGATTTTACCTGAGATTGATGTAGATACGACTGTAGATATCAATCCTTCAGACTTGCGTATTGATACTTACCGTGCTTCAGGTGCGGGTGGTCAGCACGTCAACAAAACTGATTCGGCTGTTCGTATTACCCATATTCCTACTGGAACTGTGGTGGAATGTCAGGAAGAACGGTCACAGCATAAAAACAAAGCCAAAGCGATGGCTTTACTGGCTTCACGTTTAGAAAATGCAAAACGTGCTGCGGCTGATGCAGCGACTTCTGAAATGCGTCGAGATTTGGTAGGTTCGGGTGATCGTTCTGAACGAATCCGTACTTATAACTATCCGCAAGGTCGTATGACTGACCATCGCATCAACTTAACTTTATATAAGTTAGATGCTGTGATGGAAGGTGATTTAAACGAATTGCTTGATAGTCTGCACCGTGAATATCAGGCAGATCAATTGGCAATGCTAGCTCAACAAAACGGTGGCTAATGAATATTGCACAGGCATTAGCCTTACGTGGAGAGGCTGAAAGTTATGAGCGTCAAGAGAATGCTTGGTTACTTGAGCATATTCTCAAAATTGATGCTTTTGATTTATCACTCAAATCTGCACAAGAACTTACCGCAGAGCAAGAGCAAGATTATGTAAATGGTTTGGCTCGGATTGCAGCAGGTGAACCTTTGGCTTATGTCACGGGTTCTCAACCATTTTGGACCTTAGACCTGATCGTGACTCAGGATACTTTGGTGCCTCGCCCAGATACTGAAGTATTGGTAGAAACCGTTTTACGTCTGGATTTACCCGAAGACACACGTGTTGTGGATTTAGGTACAGGTACGGGGGCAATCGCATTGTCTCTGGCGAGCGAACGTCCTAACTGGTCTGTCATTGCAACAGACATTTATGAACCGACATTAGAAGTAGCCCTGCAAAATGCCGAAAAGCATGATCTAACACAGGTGAAGTTCTTTTTAGGCAGTTGGTTTGCTGCGTTGAATCGTCAATATTTTGATGTGATTGTGTCTAATCCGCCATATATTGATGCAAAAGATGAGCACATGCTGAGTTTAGCTGCTGAACCTGAACGAGCTTTGGTTGCGGAAAAACAAGGCTTGGCGGATATTGAACATATTATTCAGCAGGGCAAAAAGTGGCTAGCTGCACAAGGTTGGATTGTACTTGAGCATGGCTATGATCAGGGTGAAGCGGTACGTAATATCTTTAAAAATTCGGGTTTTAAAGAGGTCAGAACTGTCAAAGATTATGGTGGTAATGACCGTGTGACTTTGGGGCAACTGCAGTAATTATCGCGTTTTATACTTGTAAAATTAAAAAGCACGACCCAACAGTTGTGCTTTTTTAATTTGATTGAATAAGGCTTTAAATAAAGCCACAGAGTATTAAACGGTGCAAGACTTAAGTTAAATTATGATTCATTGGTTGAATTGCGGGAGGTAATTCAACTTCAAGTGATTCTGACATTTCTCGTTCGATTAAACGCACAATTGAATTTAATGGCAGATCATTGTCTTGTAATCCAAAAGGCTCTTCAATTTGTGCACTCAGTGCATCTAAGCCTAAAAATAAATAAGCAATTAAGCCCACTAAAATTGGAGTCCAAATGCCTAAACTCGCTTCTAGGCTAAAGGGTAAAATAAAGCAGAAACAATAAACGGTACGATGTAAAAGTACTGAATATGAATAGGGTAAAGGAGTACTTAAAATACGATCGCATCCAGCCTGAATATTGCCTAAATCGACAATATGCTGATTTAAACTATTATAAATAATGTCCGATACTTCTGCGTTACGTAATGCAAGGACTAAATCTTTTTGAATAGCTTCAAGCACATATTGCGCAGCATTAATTTTTTTGCTGAGTTGTTGCAACTGTGTTGAATTGAAATCCACTTTATCGTGATAAAACTCGAAAGATTGAGGTTGAGCTCTAAGACGATCACGTAATAAGTGAGTAAATAGCATGACACGATACATCAAGATATTGCGACGTTCATTACTGAGAACATGCGAATCACGAGAGATATGTCGTGAATTGGCAATTAATGCACCCCAGAGTTTACGTCCTTCCCACCAACGGTCATAACAGGCGTTGTTACGGAAGCTTAAAAAGATGGAGAGGATGATACCGAAAATGGTAAAGCCAATCGCTGGAACCGCAGGGATAGTGAAGTATTGATGTGAAGATAGGTAGACCAGAATCGCTGAAATCAATATGACGATTAATAGTGCAGGGAGTACTTTAGGAAGTATGGTGCCAGACCATGCGAAAAGTAATTTGAAACTATTATTTTTATCTCTAACAATCATTGATCTACACCATCACTATAACAAGAACAGTGTTCCACAGACAAACTGTGCTGTGCAAGAGACAGTGAAATCATTTATAAGAAAAGACGACATCAATGTCGTCTTTTCCAGTTCATTCTAATAGCTAAAATAATGTATTAAACGAAATAGTCTGATGAAATTTCGGAAATCTCAACTTTCGATAATGCATCAATTTCTTCTGCCAGACAGAGTGCGACAATTTTAGAGGTATGAGTAAGCGTTGTGCCTTGAGTTAGGTTCTCACCTGTACGTAAGCGCAGAATAGCTTCATCACTCAGTTCGAGTGCCTTTGCTTTTGCCATAGCATCATGTTGCGAGAAAAATTGGGCAATCACATTTTGTAGCTCAATTTCAGAAACATTCAACAAGCTTTGACAGAATAATTCATCTAATTCAGTTGGGGAGTTTAGAGAATGGGTAAAATTTTGCACGAGATTTTGATCTAGTACATCAATCATCTTAAACATAATGTTTACCTTTAAGTTAAGGTGATAAAACAGGAGGAGGACAGCCGAAAATAAGCATAAAGTTATGCTTTAGAATTGAGTGAAAAATATACTAATATGGCGAAATTTGCAATTCAATCTAGATGACTGAGCAGTAATAAAAAAGTTATGGCTTTATCATTTCGTTGTGAGCGTGCTTATTCTTTGGATTGACGATAAGCACCAGGGCTCAGTCCAGTCCATTTTTTAAAGGCACGATGAAAAGCACTTGGGTCATGAAAATTCAGTTCATCACTAATTTCATGCAGGGGTTTATCAGTTTTAGTTAAAAGTTCTATTGCTGTATCACGACGAATATCATTTTTTAATTGTTGATAATTACAACCTTCACTATTCAGTCGGCGGCGTACGGTTGCCTCAGACATATTAAGTTGTTGTGCCAGTACATTCAGTTCAATCCATTCTGCGGGTGGGGCTTGAAGTAGATATTTACGTACTTGGGTACTGAGTGCATGTGGATTTTTAAAGCGGACCAAGAGATTGTGTGGCGTTTGTGAAATAAACTCATACCACGATTTTTTATCTTGTTTAATTTTGATCTTTAAATAGTCTCGATCAAACTCGACGACGTTTTGCTGAGTAGAATAGGCAATATTGGAACAGAATCGAATGCGATAATCTTCATCTGTTAAAGGTTTTTCACACTTGAGTTGGATTGAGTTGAGGGGAATACGTTGACTGGCTAACCAACACATTAAAGTATGAATTAACATCAGGTAGGTTGCATAACTAAACATGCGCTTTGGCTGCTTTTTATCATGAATAATAATACGTGCAACATGCTGTTCAAGAATTAATTCACTTTGGAAATCATCCAACACCAAATTAAAAAACTTTAATATATCTTTCAGTGCTTTTTCAACGGTTTCACTCTGAATAACAGCTTTAGAAATAAATTGATAACTGCCACGCCTTAAAGCATGGTGATCCATACCAAAAAACTCATCGTTCATACGATTAGCCAGTTCAATCCAAAGTTGTGCATATTGTGAAATAGATACACGGGCCTTATTGGATTGCATTAATTCTGCGGGAATTCCTGCACTGTGTAAGATTTCCTGAATATTGTGTCCTTGATGATGCGCAGAAAGTACAGCTTCCTGTACTAGACTCATCGAAATACTGCCTTTATCGAAATTTAATTGTGGTTCACGCATGTAAAAATCCAAATCTCCAGACATTCCACTGTCCAAATCCATCATTAAGAATGCAATATTTGGAAATTGTACTCAAGCTTGACAGTGTTTACTCTGCAGTTAAAGTCGAGTATGAACTTTCAAAAAGATAGGACAGGGAAATGAAAATTCAAAATAAAGTTTTTGTAGTCACAGGCGGTGCTTCAGGTTTAGGTGCTGCCACAGTTAAATATCTGGTTCATGCAGGTGCTCGTGTTGCTTTTGTTGATATGAATCAAGAACTAGGCTATGCCTTAAAACAACATTTAGGGGAAAATGCGAAGTTCTATCCTTTAGATGTCACCAATGAACAAACCGTGAAATCTTTCTTTTTAAATGTAGAGCAAGATTTTGGTCAACTGAATGGCTTGGTGAACTGTGCTGGCATTGCGCCGTCGGCAAAAGTATTAGGGCGTGATGGTTTACATGACTTGGCGATGTTTCAAAAAGTCCTAGAAGTGAATGTCACAGGTAGCTTTAATATGATTCGTTTTGCTGCGGAATTGATGGCGAAGTATGAATTACAAAACGACGAAGAAGATCGAGGTGTGATTATTAATACAGCCTCCGTTGCCGCATACGATGGTCAAATTGGTCAAGCAGCTTATTCGGCATCAAAAGGTGCAATTGTGGCTATGACTTTACCGCTTGCACGTGAACTGGCACGGAATGCGATACGTGTAATGACCATTGCACCTGGCATTATGGAAACGCCTATGCTTAAAGGTATGCCGCAAAATGTACAAGATGCTTTGGGACAAATGGTGCCGTTTCCACCACGTTTAGCCAAACCTGAAGAATTTGCAAGTCTGGTTGGGCACATTGTTGAAAATACGTATTTGAATGGTGAAGTGATTCGTCTAGATGGTGCGATTCGTATGGCACCAAAATAAAGCTAAATACGTGTATAGATAATAAGTTTGTACAATTGGGATGTGCAAAAGAAAGAATAGAAAATTGATAAGAGTATTTACATGATTTTAAATGATGAACAAAAAATGGTTCAGGAGATGTTGCGCGATTTTTCACAGACACAACTGAAACCGACAGCGGCTGAGCGTGATAGAACTGGGCAATTTCCTGCCGAAGAGTTAAAGCAGTTAGGTGAACTCGGTGCGTTGGGTATGACCATACCGCCAGAATGGGGTGGTGCAGGTCTGGATTATGTATCACTGGTCTTGGCCCTTGAAGAAATTGCAGCGGGTGATGGTGCAATTTCCACAATTGTTAGTGTTCAAAATTCATTGCCATGTGGCATTACCTATAAATATGGTACAGAACAACAAAAGCAGAAATATCTAGCAAAATTGGCAACAGGAGAGTGGTTAGGCTGCTTTTGCTTAACTGAGCCGCAGGCAGGCTCTGATGCTGGGGCATTGCAATGTCGTGCAGAGCGTGAGGGTGATACATGGGTTTTGAATGGAACAAAGCAGTTTATTACGACAGGCAAGCATGCGCAGTTAGCAATAGTTTTTGCTGTGACGGATAAGTCCGCAGGGAAAAAAGGCATTTCTTGCTTCCTCGTACCAACGGATACCCCGGGGTATATCGTGTCGCGAATTGAGGAAAAAATGGGGCAGCATTGTTCAGACACAGCCACTATTGTGTTTGAGAATTGCCGAATTCCTGCTGAAAATATATTGGGTGAAGAAGGTCAAGGCTACAAGATTGCATTATCCAACTTAGAGTCGGGTCGTATTGGTATTGCGGCGCAGTCAGTTGGTATGGCTCGCGCGGCTTTAGATTCGGCTATTGAATATGCCAATGAACGTAAGGCTTTTGGAGTGGAGTTGGTACAGCATCAAGCTGTGGCTTTCCGTTTAGCCGACATGGCAACACAAATTGAAGCAGCACGACAACTGATTTTGCATGCTGCAAGTTTAAAAGATGCTGGACAGCCCTGTTTAAAAGAAGCCTCAATGGCCAAATTGTTTGCATCTACTATGGCAGAAAGAGTCTGTTCCGACGCGATTCAAATTTATGGCGGCTATGGCTATGTAAATGATTTTCCAGTGGAACGTATTTATCGAGATGTGCGTGTTAGCCAAATTTATGAAGGTGCATCCGATATACAAAGACTGTTGATTGCCCGAGAAATTACTCATATTTAAGCCATTATGCACATCAAAGATGTCTTGTTCTTGATGTGCATAAAACAGCAATCAGATTGATGGATTTGGAAATTGATGCAGCCATCAAGGCATGATTAGCTAAGTACAGATCACCCTATTTTAGAATAGATTGTGGAAAACAATAAAAGCTAAGCAACAAGGCGAGATGCTTTGTATCAGGAAGAGGTTCAAGTCATGAAGACGTTAGTAGAAGCCCATCAAGAATTTAGTCTTGAAAAAGCAATTCAAGATCATTTAGTCGGAACTCCGCAAGCCATAAATGCTTATGTTGAATGTTGTGCACGTTATTTAGGACAACATAAAACGGCTTTAATCTGGGAAGGTAAACAGGGTGAATCAGAACGTTGGAGCTTTGAGCAGTTGGATGAAGCTTCAGGTAAATTGGCAAACTATTTTTTGCAATCTGGAATTCAGGCAGGTGATTGTATTGCAGGGCTTTTGCCACGAACCCCTGAATTACTGATTACTGTTCTAGCAACTTGGCGTATTGGTGCAATTTATCAGCCTTTATTTACTGCATTTGAGTCTAAGGCCATTGAGCATCGTATTGAGGTTGCTAAAACAAAACTGATTGTGACCAATTCTGAACAACGGTCTAAGCTGAATCATATTCATATTGCTCAAATTTTGACTGTACATCATGATAAACAAAGCCTTAAAACCGATGCAGATTTCTGGCAAGAACTTAATGCGAAAGATGCAGAATGTCCTGCGGTAATGCGGGATTTTGATGATGACTTTTTGATGATGTTTACATCAGGTACGACAGGTTTGGCGAAATCGGTTCCAGTACCATTACGTGCGATTTTAGCATTTAAGGGATATATGACTCATGCTGTAGATTTACGTGAAGAAGATTCTTTTTGGAATCTGGCAGATCCAGGTTGGGCTTATGGTTTGTATTATGGCATTACTGGTCCGCTCAGTTTAGGTCATAGCATTATTATGGATGAGCGCGCATTTAATGTAGATCAAGCCATTCAAGTGATTCAAAAACATAAGGTTTCTAATTTGACAGGTTCACCGACTGCTTTTCGAATGTTCTTTGGATTCAAAGAGAAATTTAATGGGTCAATTAAACAACATTTACGTGTAGTAAGTAGTGCTGGTGAACCACTGACGCCAGAAGTGATTCATTGGTTTAACCATGATTTAGACGTCAATATTTATGATCAATATGGCCAAACAGAACTTGGAATGGTCATTGCGAATCATCATGCATTAGCACATCCGAAAAAAGTGGGTTCTGCGGGCTTTGCCATCCCTGGGCATCGCTTCGCAGTCCTGAATGCACAGCATCAGGAAGTAAAACAGGGAGAAGTAGGGACTTTGGCAATCGACTGTTCTAAATCCGCTTTATTCTGGTTTAAGGGCTATGATGGGCAGAATCGTAAATCCTTTGTCGGTAACTATTATTTGACAGGTGATATGGTTCAACTGAATGAGTATGGCGGTATAGATTTTATTGGACGTGATGATGATGTCATTACAACGTCAGGCTATCGTGTGGGGCCTTTTGATGTGGAAAGTACATTATTAGAGTGTGAGGAAGTGCTGGAGTCTGCTGTCATTGGTAAACCAGACCCAGAACGTACTGAAATTGTGAAAGCATTTGTTGTCTTGAAGCCGCAATATCAGCCGAGTGAAGATTTGAATCAAAAATTACAGCAATATGTTCGTTCTCGCTTATCAAAACATGCTTATCCTAAAGAAATTGAATTTGTAGAAAGTTTACCTAAAACATCGAGTGGTAAAATCCAACGTAATCTTTTAAAACAACAAGAGATTGCGTTACAGCAAATACAGCACGCATGTTAATAACTTTTAAACTCAACTAATTTTGCTCTTGCGCCCTACGGGGCGTTTTTTTAATCATTTACTCTATTTTTTAAGTAATTTAAAAATATTTTTCATGTGATTAAAATTTGTAAAAAGCCTTTACAGACAATAAATGAACGATATAATGCCAAACATTCTTGTGTAACTGTGTCATAAGTCACTTTTTTGGGGTTGTTTATGAAAAAAATCATTCTTTCTTCAGTTATTGCTACTTTTGCATTTTCTTCTATTGCTGCACATGCTGCAGGAACGGATACAACTCAGTTTCAAGTAAAGATTACGGTTAATGAATCTTGTAAATTTACCTCTAAAGATGATGTGGTATTTGCTGCTGTTGATCGCTCAAGCAGTACGGATAGTACTGCTACGGGTCAATTGAATGTGACTTGTACATTAAATACACCTTATAAAATTGCCTTAGCTGGTACAGGTGCAATGCAGAATACAAATACTGGATCAACCAGTAAAGTTCCGTACAAATTGTATCAAGATGCAGCACGTAAAACAGAATGGGATGCAATCAATTTATTAGGTAAAACAGGTAGTGGTAAAGACCAAGCAATTCCTGTCTATGCTAAATTGGCAGGCGATACGAACGTTGAAGCGGGTAACTATGTAGATACAGTGGTTGCGACAGTAACTTACTAAGTTTGAAGTAGAATAAATAGAGTGACGCAATATATGAACAAATTTATTCCAAGTATTTGTGCAGCTATTGTTTCACTTTGTTCATTCAATCTTTCGGCTGCGAGTTTGCAAGTTTCACCTATTTCAGTGACATTTTCCACCGGTGAAAAAGCCAAAGAGATTTGGTTAACGAACACTAGTGATCAACCGATTCGTGCACAAACACGAGTGCTCAGTTGGACGCAAGAAGCAGGCAAAGATCAACTGAATGCTTCAAGAGATTTGGTCGCCAGTCCTTCAATAACTGAAATAAAAGCAGGTGACCGTCAATTGATTCGTGTATTAAGCATGAATGTGCAGAATACAGTGCAAGAGCAGACTTATCGATTATTGATTGATGAACTTCCGAACTCAAGTCATGGTAATCAACAAACTGGATTGCAGCTTCTATTACAATATTCTATTCCTGTATTTGTTCAATCGACAGAAATTACACCATCTAAAAGTGGCTTAACCTCACTTGATCAAGTCATATTTAATTATAGTAATCAAAAGCTTAGTGTTCAGAATAATGGTAAAAGCCATATTCGTTTAAGTGAATTAAGCTATATCAACCCAAATGGTGAAAAAATTCCGTTAATTCAGGGTTTGGTAGGGTATGTTCTGAATGGTCAAACCATGCAGTGGGATATTCCATCTCATGCACAAATGCAGCCTAAAGGTAGGTTTGAAGCGCGAATAAATGCCGATGGTTTAGCTCAGACATTACTTATTCCATAATTGGTGATGAACAAGTTTGTTTACCGTTGTGCTCTATGTCGAGCTCTGTTATGCACATCTTCATTACATGCACAAGTCACTCTGGCAAATGAGATGATTCACCCTAGTTCTGATGTTGTTGATCAGCAAGAACTGTATTTAAGTGTGGTATTGAATCAGGCATCTAGTCCAGTCTATGGGCATTTTATTCAGACACCACAAGATTTATTAATTTCTCGAGAAACACTACAAGAATTACAGTTAAGCATTCACGCTGTGGATGCTTTAGGTTACACAGGTTTCGTTGCTTTATCCCAAATTAAAGGGCTTAGTTATCAATATAATTCAGCAGAGCAGAACATTGAACTCACTGTACCTGTTGAGGTTTTAAAAGCACGTACCACTTTGGGCTACGAGCAAATTCCGCCTGCCAAAGTTAATCCTGCACAGATTAAGCCAGGTCTATTGTTTAATTATGATCTTTATTCTCAAGTTACAGACGATGTCTGGTCTTTAAGTGGATGGAATGAATTGCGGTTATTTGGTATAGGGACAGGGAATACATTCAGTATTTCTGCCAATCATGCTTATACAAAAACCAAAACGACGAATGAGCTTTTAAGCCAAATTTTAGATACCTATTGGCAAAAAGATTTTGCTGATCAAGCAATTACTTTGACAGTCGGTGATAGTCAATCCCGTGCTTTAGAGTGGACGCGTTCAACACGTATTTCGGGAATCAAAATAGCTAAAAATTTCAGTTTACAACCTTATCAAGTCACATCACCACTGGAGTCCTTTAAAGGTTCAGTGCTTGTACCTTCGACAGTTGATTTATTAATTAATGGTATACAACAAAGTACCAGTGATGTACTTCCTGGGCAATTCGATATACAAGCATCACCCTCTATTACTGGGGCAGGTAATGCACAGCTTCTCATAACCGATTTAAATGGTCAGCAGCGAGTTGTAAATTTCTCATTATTTGGTACTTCACAATTATTGCAAAAAGGTTTGACTGATTGGGAGGTTAATCTGGGGGTCCATAAGCTCGATTATGCAGTTAAATCATTTAGTTATTCAGATGATCCTGTAGTAAATGCAACATTAAGGCATGGTTTAAGTAATAATACGACTATTGAGAGTCATGCTGAATATTCACGTGATGTCGCTTTGGCAGGATTTGGTGTCATCCACCGTTTGCCAAATACTTGGGGCCTAATCAATGGGGCTTATAGCTATAGCGATCTCAATCAAAACTTAGGGCAATCTTATGCTGTAGGTTATGAGTGGAACAATCCTTATGTGAATTTTTCTCTACAACATCAAAAAAGTGATGGTGATTTTGGTGATTTAGCTAGTGCTCTAGGTTATGGTTATATTAAGCAGTCTGATCATGTTTTCTTAGGTGTAAATACAGATTATGGTCAATTTGGTGGAAGTTATGTAGCACAAAAAAATCAGAATTCTGAAAATGAATATTTGGTTTTTAACTGGTCTTACTACTTTCCTTCAAAGAAATATTTAACTTTAAATATGACTCGAAATTTAAATGAACAAGAAAACACCTTCTTTCTCTCTTTAAATATACCTTTGGATCGTCAGGTCAATGCGACCTTAAATGCTCAGCAGGATGCCGACCGAAATAAGTTTTCTGCCAATATTCGTAAAACAGCAATACAGAATGAAGATGATTGGGGTTGGCAAACGAGTCTTGAGTTTAGTGATAACAACAACTATAGCTTGCAAGGGCAGATTCAGCGTGAAACGCAGACGGGTGAATGGGATGTCGGTTTACAAAGCGCTAAAACTCATTCGGAAGACTATACTACAGTGGTCGGTTCTGCCCGAGGCAGTTTGGTGATGATGGAAAAGTCAGTGTTCCCAATGAGACAATCGCTTAACTCTTTTGCTGTGGTTTCGACCGAAGGGGTTTCTGACATTCCAGTTCGCTTAGAAAATCGAGTGGTTGGTAAAACTAATCGAAAGGGTTTAATGCTCATCGATACATTAAATCCCTATCAACATAATGATATTTCGATTGATACCTTAGACTTGCCATTGGAATATAAAATTGAAACTACACGTATAGATGCAGTGCCATATAACGCTAGCGGTGTGGTGATTCAATTTCCAATTTATAAAATGCGTGCAATTCAATTGAGCGTAACAGATCCGCAAGGTATTCCAATGAAAATGGGTAGTCGTGTTTGGGTACAAGATACTTTGCCGAATTTGGAGTCAATAGAACACACGATTGTGGGACGTGACGGAATGATCTATCTCGAAAATCCATCATCGCAACAACTTTATGTTGAGCAAGATGGACAGGTATGTAATGTGGTTCTACCAGATTTTAGTCAACAATACGGCTTTCTGGATATGGGGAGCGTACAATGTCAGTAAGTCTTTTCTCTCAAAAAACAATAATTCGAGCGTTGAGTTTATATAGCCTATTTGCAGTCATTATCATTTTTAGTACAACTTTGTTGAGTTCTTCTGTACATGCAGCTACGGGAAGCTGTTGGCTGTCAGGTCCAGCCTTAAATTTTGGTTCCGTTTCGAGTAACGGTAAAAGTAATTACACCAACTGGCAAGTAACGTGTAATCAATATGGCCATAAACAAACGGTGAATGTTGCATTGTGCCCATATGCAACAGCAGGTGGATTGGGTTTACTCAATAACAGACGTTTGATGGTTAATTATTCCACTTGGCCACAGAGTTATTTAGCTTATGACCTGTTTTATGATGCTGCTTTAACGAAACGTATTGATACTAAAGCTGATTTATCAACGCTACAGTGTATTTATAAAACCATATCAGTCAATCAAAATACCAAAGTATTCGATTTGCCTTTATATGGACGAGTATATTCGGGTCAAAATGTCACCGCAGGTAGTTTTAGAAATAATAATGATGTTGCGGTCACCTTATTGTACGGCTTTAGCGAAGAGAAACAGCCAACTACAGAAGATGTGATGGCAAAGCAATCTTCAAATCAAACATCAAATAGCCTAAGCGTAACTGCCAACTATGAAAATAGTTGCAACCTTATGGCAGCCTCAGACTTAAATTTTGGGCATATTGATGATTTATCTAAAGGGGTTATGAGTAGTACAACTGTCAGTTTATCTTGCCCACTCAATACAACATGGAAGGTAGGGTTGGATCAAGGGCTGAATTATGATGGTAAAACTCGCCGTATGCGAAATGGTACAGACTACATTGCCTATGATCTTTACCAAGATGTGAGTTATAAGCAGTTTTGGAATAGTATGAATACTTCACAGGGAACAGGGACGAATGGGATGCAAACAATTCAAATTTATGGCAAAGTTCCACCTAGTGCCTTGAGTGTTCCGCCAGGAGATTATCAAGATACCATCACGGTCACATTAACTTATTAGTAGGTAATCACAGCAGTGACTTTATCGCTATAAACCCCAGCAGGTACATCTGTATCGGAGTGATTTATTGTGCCCCATACTGGTACGGTTTGTGTTCTACCTGTACCTATATTGCGATAAGCATTTTGAGCTTCAGCTCCCCAAAGGGTAGTTCTATTGGCATCTTGATAAAGGTTGTAAGGAATACTGACATTATTGACTTCTGTGGAAGTCATCTTTCGTTGACTTTGTAGAGCGATATTATAAGGTGTACCTTGTGTACAAGTTACAGCAAGGTGTGTACTTTGCATATTGGGGTTCGAGGCACGACTGACTGTACCAAAATCTAAGTCTGTTCCATTCCCTGTTGTGATATTACACATCTCTTTAATGGTGATGCTGACATTAAATGAAGTTGAGTCTTGTTGCGCAGCATAAATATAAACAGATGCTGCTGCTAGAGTACAGACGAAAAAAGCAGAATAATATAATTTCATAACGTGCGGGTTTTTTTACATTTATACGTTTTATTTCAGCATACCTGAAATAAATAACTTCGTCCGAAATTAGACGTGGTAACTGTTCATATTTTAACTTAATAATGCTGAATTAGTGCACTAAGTCACTTATTAAGTGTAATAAAATTTAGTCGGCAACGCCAAGTTATCCATTATAATTGACCAGCAGTCATAACCCCTTCAACGGAAGAACAGTGAATTTAGTACCTGAGAATGATCTGGAATTAACAGACGAAGAAATGCATTTGTATAGCCGACAAATTTTGTTAGAAGGTTGGGATTTAGACGCACAAGAAAAACTAAAATTAGCGAATGTTCTGATTGTAGGATGTGGGGGAATTGGCTGTACAGTTGCAGAGTTATTAGCACGAGCAGGGGTTGGTAAAATAACCCTAATTGATGCAGACCATATTGAGATCAGTAATTTACAGCGACAAATTGCATTTACTCAACCGGACATTGGTTTTTATAAATCAGAAATTCTAGCAAAGCGCTTAATTCAAATAAATCCATATATTCGGGTTGAACATCATGTCGCCAAACTTGATGAAACCAATGCGATGTCATTGGTCAGCGAGCAAGATTTAGTGCTTGATGGTTGCGATAATTTCACCACACGATATTTGGTCAACCAAACTTGTAAACAGTTGAATGTCGCCTTGATTAGTGCATCAGCAATTGGTTTTCAAGGGCAATTATTCATGGTTGAAGGGAACTCTGCCTGTTATAACTGCTTATTCCCTAAAGAACAGCATCACAATGAAAGCCTACGCTGTGCCGATTCGGGTGTGCTTTCGACCACGCCGAATGTGATGGCCAGTTTGCAAGCGCATCATGCTTTATTGTACTTAGGTTTAAACCGTATGCCATTACTTCAGAAACTGTTGCTTTGGGATGGTTTAACTATGAAACAGCGAATCTTGGCATTTGAGAGAGACCAAAATTGTTCAGACTGTCAGGCAAGATCGACCTTAGAGTCTTAATTTTTTGTTAAACTCACGACTATGAATTTTTAACCACATTTAAATATGATGAAAAATAATATCTGGCTCGATGGACTGCGTTCCGTTGCCCGTATGGGGGAAACCGCAGTTGTTGCGGCAAAGGCTGGCTTTAAATATGCAACTGAAAAGCCAAGTAATGCCAAATTAATGCGTGAAACTTTTGAAGATTTAGGTTCGACCTATATCAAGCTTGGGCAATTTATTGCAAGTACACCATCGTTATTTCCTCGTGAGTTTGTAGAAGAATTTCAAGGTTGCTTAGACCAGACGCCATCTTTACCGTTTAGCTATGTTCAACAGGTTTTAGCCTCTGAATTTGCTGGTCGAAATTTAGATGAAATCTTTGCTTCAATTGAGGAAAAGCCGCTGGCATCTGCTTCAATTGCACAGGTACATGCTGCAAAGTTGGTTACAGGTGAAGATGTCGTACTCAAAGTTCAAAAACCAGGTGTAGAAACAATTCTCTATACCGATTTGAATGTCTTGCACTGGGCCACCAAAATTTTGGAAAAAGCAGTACCCAAAGTTAAATTTGCTTCATTGGCAGACATTGTCGATGAAATTAAAACCCGTATGGTTCGTGAAGTTGATTTTATTGAAGAAGCTCAAAATATTGATGATTTTGTCAATTATTTGAATGTGACGAATAATAAAGCTGCAACTGCACCCAAAGTTTATCATCAGTTTTCAACCCGTCGCGTGTTGACGATGCAACGTTTATTTGGTGTACCTCTGACTGATTTTGAAGTGGTAAAAAAATACTCTAAAGATCCATCGCAAGTTCTGATTACAGCAATGAATACTTGGTTTGGTAGTCTAATGATGTGTAATAGCTTCCATGCAGACTTGCATGCAGGCAATTTAATGCTACTCGAAGATGGACGTATTGGTTTTATCGACTTTGGTATTGTGGGGCAGTTGAAACCTGAAGTTTGGACCGCTTGTATGGCATTTATGGATGCATTGCAACGGACAGACTATAAGCTCATGGCAGAGAACATGCTCAAAATGGGGATGACTGATGTCGCTATTGATACTCAGGTTTTAGCTGCAGATTTGGAACGACTATTTAGTGGAGTTTTGTTGGCAGATCCTCAAGAAATTTTGAGTTCTAACCCAGCGGACTTAAATGACATTATGATGGACATGGTTGCTGTTGGTGAGCGTCATGGTATCCGCTTCCCGCGTGATTTTGCCTTATTGTTCAAACAAATGCTGTATTTTGATCGATTTATGCGCGTCCTTGCACCTTATACTGATATTTATGCAGACCAACGTTTGCAAATGGTGCAAACTATCGATCCAAGTTTGATGTTGAAAAATTAATATTCAAATTTCTATTATCTATTCATGGCTAAAAGGCAAAGCCATTAAGCCATGAATAGTTTGAGATTTAAGGATCATGTTTTATGGATGCGATAGTCATTGAAGGCTTAAAGGTGAATACCGTGGTAGGTTGCTTTAATTGGGAGCGACAGATCATTCAACCTTTAATGTTAGATTTGACCATTCATGCTGATTTAGAAGCAGCAGCCAGTTCGGATGAACTTGAAGACACATTAAATTATGCTGAAATTTGTAGCATTTCTGCAGAAGTGATCCAAAAAGCTCAGCCTAAATTAATTGAACATGCTGCAAAATTGGTACTTAATGCGCTTTTTTCTACCTATCCTGCGATAGAATCGATTAAAATTACGATTCGTAAGCCTGCCATTATTGCAGAAGCCAATTCTGTAGGAATTCGTATTGAACGCCACCGAAACGATTTACGCCTTAGCACTGGCGAGTAATCTTAATTCCCAACACAATTTTCGTTATGCCTATCATCAGATATGTGGGCTTGGTGTGGTTGAGTTTTCTAAAATTTATGTGATTCCATGCCGTGATGGTGTAGGGGCAGACTATTGGAATGCAGCTTGCCTATTACATTCAAAATTAACCCCTGAGCAAATTATTGCACAATTAAAGCAATGGGAAGCAGATACAGGTCGTGTTCGTCCATCTCATCAAATATCATTGGATGTTGATCTGATTGCATGGGGAATGTCATTAGAGCAGATGCAATTTAACCCTAAAAAAATGCCTTTAGCACTCGATGTGAAAATTCCGATGGCGGATGTTTGGTCACATCCAAGTTTTGAGGATTCAAAACATGAGTTCCCTACAATTAAATGTCTAGAAGTTATTAACATATAAAAACGAGGTTGTTTTATTGACTATTTTAAAATGAATATTGAATCAGCTGTAAGAGATTTGCTGTTATGAAAATTCATCTTTTTCTATGTACACTGCTGAGTGGTCTAGTCGTGGGATGTAGCTCAAATACTCCTATGGAAAATACACAAACGACACCACCAATTTCTATAACGGATTTGGCTGGTGATGAAACGATGCTGCATGCGCTCAAACAAGCCGTCTATTTGTCTCTTCAGGAACAGCCTCTATATCAGTATGCATTCTATGATTTGAATCAAGATGGTATTCAAGATGCGATTGTGATGTTGAAAGGTACAAATTGGTGTGGCTCAGGCGGATGTACAGTATTGGTTTATCAGGGCATGAGTCGTGATAAATTTCAGCCCCACAGTAAAATGACTGTAGCTGATGTACCCATTGTGGTTTTAAATAGTAAGACGCAAGGTTGGTCAGATTTGTCGGTTTATTCACGTGGTTCGGGACAAGTCATTCTAAAGTTTAATGGTCGAAGTTATCCAGGTAACCCTTCACTAGAACCTAAATATACAGGTAACTTGCAACAAAGTGGAAACAGGGTTCTAATTCAATAACGAAATTTGAAAATGTAAAAAGCAGTGTCATTTGGCACTGCTTTTTACTGCAAAATATATTGAGTCAGTTAAATAAAATAACTGGTTTTAGTCATGAGTTTTGAAATGGCGGTCATGGTCATGCGAACAGGCATAGGCAAATCTACACCACCAGCATTGAGCGCTGTATCACGATGATGCAGCTCATCTTCATTCATTTGTTCTAAAATTTTACGTGAACGGTTATCTTGAGCAGGCAGTTGACTAATATGATGTTGTAAATGCAGACTGACTTGGCGTTCAGTTTCAGCCACAAAACCTAGACTGTATTTGTCACCTGCAATACCAGCGAGTGCCCCCATACCAAAAGACAAGCTATACCAGATAGGATTGAGTAGACTAGTGTGGCTATCGAGCTCTTTTAAGCGGTCTTCACACCATGCTAAATGATCTTGCTCTTCAAGAGCCGCTTTTTCCATTTCAAGGCGGACATTCGGCAGTTTAGCCGTGAGAGCTTGCCCATGATATAACGCTTGAGCACATACTTCACCACTATGGTTGACACGCATGAGTCCTGCCACATGACGTGCTTCACTTACAGCCAATTGCGTTTCTTCTGGAACAGCAGGATTTTCTCGCTGAGCTGCTGTCGTCCCTGGCACGAGACTGCGAAGTGCTTGGTCAAAAGAGTTAATGAGCTTATCAATGCCCGTATAGTGACGCATAGGGTTAATCCTCTAAAGAGACTTGAGCTGTGTTGACTAGTGGTTTTAAACGAACCAATAGCCAAACGCTAAATATTGCACTAAGTACAGCGGTAATACAGAACAGTATTTTAATATCAATTTTTAAAATACTTAAAATGATAATAGAAAAAATAGCCGAGCTGACCATAAACACTGCATTTAATATGTTGTTTGCAGCAACAACACGTGCACGATGTGATCGAGGTGAATACGCTTGCATCATGGCATACAGTGGAACAATGTAAAAACCGCCACTAATTCCAAGTAGAGTAACCGCCAACATGACATGGTAATAACTCCAACCTTGCTGGAATACATCGGCAAGATGTAGGAGTTCCCCTGTGCGTACAGGAACAAAAGTGAGACTGGCAGCCAAATATAAGGCAAATACCGTTAAGCCAATGGCACCAATTGGAACCATTTTTAAATTAACTTCTGTGCCACCAATTCTGCGACATAATAATGAACCAATACCGATTCCTACAGAGAAAAAGGTTAATAGAAGACTGACGACATTTTCAGATGCATGTAAATTTTGCTGCGTTAGTTGTGGGATTTGAGTTAAATAGGTTGCTCCGTAAAACCAATACCAAGAGTTCCCCAATAGCACTAAATAAATGAGCGGAATGCTCTTTGCATACTTTAATGTTTGAAAACTGGTTCTGAAAAAGTTCCAATCAATTTCTAAATCAGGTGTGGTGACATTTTGCTTAAGAATAAAACGGCTAGAGAGGTAACCCAGAATCGCAATCGTAACGATCGTCAAACTAATCCAGAGTAAATTACCATCTGAAGCAGAAATAACAGCACCGCCCAAAATCATACCAATTAAGATAGCCATTGAAGTACCCGATTGAAATAAGGCATTCCCCGACATCAATTCATTTGGTTTTAATATTTCGGGCAAGATTGCATATTTAATAGGGCCAAAAAAGGTAGAGTGCGTGCCCATCAGGAACAGCGCGAGTAGCAATAGCCATAAATGTCCAAGCAAAAAACCTGCACTACCAATCAACATAATAATGATTTCAAGAATTTTAATACCGCGCACCAAGCGCGCACGTTCATATTTGTCAGCAATTTGTCCCGCTGTTGCTGAAAAAATGAAGTAAGGGAGAATAAACAATAGTGCTGCAAGGTTATTGAGTGTACTTACACTGGCACTTTGCTGATTAATCCATCCATAGGTAATCACCAACAACAAGGCTTGTTTATAAACATTGTCGTTTAATGCGCCTAAAAACTGAGTCATAAACATCGGTAAAAAACGACGAGTGCTTAAAAGATGTTCTTTTTTTTCCATGACAATGTGAACTTCATAAAGTTTTATTAAGAAATGTGAGCATCTGGTAAAATAGCCATGAAAATCATGTATGATATTTTAATCCTATGCTGTGGTGAAAAAATCAATAAAATTGAGTTCTTTAGCCAGTGTAAATTTTAAACTTTTCATTACAAATACGAAGGGCTGTTGATTAGACCCATCATGAGTTTAGAGTATTCTATGCTTGTAAAAACCAATTTTAAAAAGTCGACTTTAACCCTAAGTATGAACTCTATCTTGGAGTTGAATCATACCAATAAAAGTTTGTGTTTGAGCGCTTTTTTAATGTTTTTTGCCCAACATGGCTTCGCTCAAGAGATGAGTGTGGTACAACCTAAAAATGCAGCCACGTCCCATATTGAGCAGGCGGCTAAAGATGAGCTGAATGCACAAATTCAAGCAGAAGCACAGACGCAGAATTTAAGCCAAGCGGAGCAACTAGAAAAAGTTGAAAACTATCAAAATAAGGATTCAGTACCTGATAGTTATGTAATGCTCCAAGATCAAATCCAACAGAATGGTCAAATCGATGCTTTTAAGCCAATTGCCTTTGAAGATTTAGAAGAGCTGCCTGAAACACCCGTCGATCAGGGTATGGCAAATGAAATTTATAAAGTAGCGAACGAAGCAAAGGCTGAGGCAGAAAGATATCGTGCAGGTCAGACTCAAGAAGTAGTAATACGTAATCCGACTCCGCAGGAACTGACCGAAATTAATCAGGCGCCAGTAAATGTCGACCAATTAATGAATCGTATTCAGGCGGACAGCCAAATTGTCGTAGAGGCAAATGAGTCAGGTAAAACATTGCCAGAATTAGGCTTAGTCACGGAACCTGCAGTAGAAGAAAAGGGCTTTTTAAAACGTTGGTATTATAAATTTAGGCCGTCTAAAAATGAGCTGACTTCGACGAAAGTGCCGCGGATTAAAGCTGAAATTGTCATAGTGGATGCAAAAAATACTAATCCAGATTTGCCTGAAAAAGAGTATCAACAAGCACTTTTAAATTTAAAAAATAACGTGGGTGCGAAACTGTCTAGCTTTACGCAGGAATCTTATGGTGATTTTAATGCAGCTTTACCTCAGTTAAGAAGTTTAGCCAATTTAGCTGCTCAGGCCGTAGGATTTTATCATGCTGAATTTCAGTTCCACAAAACCAGCGAAAGTCGTGTCAAAGTTAGCATTAAACCGAATATGCCCGTTTTGGTTAATAGTCAGAACATTGAATTTAGTGGTGGCGGTGCCAATAGTCCGCAGTTCCAAGTCATTAGCGTGTTACCAGACTTAGATATTGGAGATGTATTCAATCACGGGCAGTATGAAAATACAAAAAAACGGATTGTCGATGCTTCTACAAACAACGGTTATTTTGACGCCTATTGGCGTTTGCATGATGTGAAAGTTGCTCAGCCTCAAGACTTGGCTGACATTAATTTGCGGTTTGAAACGGGTGAACGTTATAAGCTTGCTGACGTAGAATTTCGCATGAGTGATCCCGCTAAACCATTCCCGCTGGATATGGATATCTTAAAGATGATGGTGCCATGGGAGGATGGTGCGGATTATGCATTGTGGCGTGTGAATACTTTAGCAAACAATTTAACCAATTCACGCTATTTTAACTATACTTTGGTTGATGCGGTACGTCCTGACCCCGTTGAGTTGCCTTTAGAGCTTCCACCAGATTTGCAAGCCTTAGTTGACCAAGAAAAAATTGCAAGTAGCGATTTGCAAGTTCAAGACCAAAAAGACGTAAATTCTGCGAAGGAAGTAACGCAATCTGTGGTCAACGAAGATCAATTTGCTGGTGCAAATGATAAGGAACTTGGTCCTGATATTAAACAGCAGAGAGCCGCTCAAGAATCTCGTTTAGAAGAAGATGAACGACTGAAAATACAAGCACGTGATGAGAAAAAAGTACCAGTAATTGTTACTTTAAATGCAGACCGTTTAAATAATGCTGAAGTTGGTTTAGGCTGGGGTTCGGATACAGGTGCAAGATTAAGAACGACTTATCGTCGAGCTATTGTGAACTCAAGAGGTCACTCATTTGATGCGAACTTAGAGTTATCACAAATTCGACAAGCGGTGGATACCCGCTATAACATTCCATATAACCATCCATTAAACGATTATATTAGTTTAGTCGGAGGATATGAGCGTGAAGAGCGAGATGGTGTTGCTCAGGGGAATAGTTTAACCATCGAATCTGCGGTTGTCGGGGCGGACCGTATTATTAAGCGTTCCGTGGGCAATTGGCAGCATACATTTGGTTTGCGTTATCGATTAGACCGTCTAAGCCAAAATGGGGTAATTGATGAAAGTGATATTCCTGATGCATTTTTAGCGAGCTCGGATACGGAGCAACAATCGTTGCTGGTAGGTTATGAAGCTTCACGTGTAGATTCAGATAAACGTGTAAATCCAACAAAAGGCTTTCGACAAATTTATAAAGTAGAAGTCGGAAGTGAGGCACTTTTATCTGATGCAAATATGGCAATATTAAATGCAGGCTGGCGATTCATTTATTCCTTGGGTGAAAATAATGACCACCAGTTTATAGGCCGTAGTGACTTGGGCTATATCGTGACTGAAGACTTTAATAAAATTCCTTATAATCTTCGGTATTTTGCGGGTGGAGATCAATCTATTCGTGGTTTTGACTATAAGAGTTTAACACCAGAAGTGGATGGTTATAAAATTGGGGGGCAAGCTTTAGCAGTTGGTTCACTCGAATATAACTATCAATTTAAAGATGGATGGCGTGCAGCATTATTTAGTGACTTTGGTAATGCGTATGATAAAAACTTTAGTAATGATACAGAATATAGCGTTGGTCTAGGCATTCGCTGGGCATCTCCTATTGGGCCTTTACGCATAGATGTTGCATCGGGTATTTCGGATGAAGATCATCCAATTCGCGTGCATTTCTTTATTGGTTCACCACTTTAAAATTTAAACTTAATTTTATACTTGAGAAGGTTATGGCTGAAGTAGAACAGCAAAAACAAGAATTGCCCGAATCACCACTGCCTAAAAAGCGTCGTGTTATGAGGAGTGTCCTTTTAACGCTACTCCTTTTGGTAATTTTGCTTGTATCTGCTTTTGCCATCATGTTTTCGACCGACAAAGGAAGTAAGTTTCTCCTGAATCGCGTGTTGGAACGGCAACATATTATTCATTATGAATATGAAGGTGGTAATCTTTTAAAAGGCATTGTTTTAAAAAATATTTTGGTGACCTTGTCTGCGGTAGATGTGAAGATTGATCGTGCCGAAGTGACTTTAGGGTGGAGGGCTTTGGTTCATAAAGAAGTTCATTTATATAGTGCCGATGTCCGTAATTTGCAGGTCATCACCAAAACGGCACCCAGTAATGAGCCTTTTCAGTTTAAAGAAATTAAGTTGCCATTTACCCTTCGTTTAGATCATGCAGATGTTGATCATTTATTGATTAAAACACATGCAGCATCAGTGAACTTTAAAGATATTCAATTAAATGAAGCATTATGGTCCAACACCAAATTAGAGTTTGAAGACTCTAGTGCGGATATGGGCTATGTAGCCATTAAAAATGCGACTGGAAATATGGATTTTCAGGGTAAATATCCATTACATGCAAAAGCAATAGTGAATATTCCAGCGTTAAATCATAGTCTAAATGTTCGTGATATTCAGGTTGTTGCGAAAGGAAGTTTGGATACGGTTACAGCTGGATTTGCGACTAACACACCTGATTTGCTGTCTGGTTGGGGGGTTGTACATCCCGTTCGTAGTCATGTTCCTATGTTTGGACAATTAAAGTTCGAAAATTATCACTGGCCATTACTGACCGATCAAAAATTATTTACCCAAGCAGGTGTTCTTCGTTATCAAGGGGATATACAACGCCTCAATCTCGGATTATCAACTGATTTAACAGGACAAAATCTTCCAAAAGGTAAATATACTGCTGCTATGCACACGGACTTGGTACATCAATTGAACATTGACCAGTTTAATGGTCAAGTGATGAATGGAACAGTTGATGCCAAGGGTCTGGTCAGTTGGGAAAAGCATGTACATTGGGATGTACAGGGACGTTTAAATAAAATTAACCCAAAAGATAAGTTGATTCCGCAAGTAGTTAAAGATTTCTTACCGCCAAGCCTTGATGCAAAAATTGCTTCGACTGGTCGTTTAGAAAAAGGGTTACATCTGACAGGTTTGGTTGATTTTGATCAATATGAAACTTGGAATTTAAAATTAAATCAGAATGAAGCGAAACCGAAACAGCATCAACCAATGTTACTTGACGTTGCGTGGAGAAATATTGATCGTGCGATGCCTTATATTGGGTGGCTAAAGAGTGATTCAGGCGATGTTCAGCTTCGCTTAATTGAAGGTCAGCAAAATGTGGTGGTTTCTTCGGTGATTAGTCAGCATGAATCAGCCTTACTTCCAGCAGGTCAATATAAGGCGCAACTCAATATTAAGCAAAATATATTAAAAGTGCCAAGTTTTAGTTATGTTGCCAATAAAGGGAGTTTAAGTGGGCAGGCGAATGTCATTTTGCCTACAGAGAAAACGCAATTAAAATGGGATGCTAAGCTTAAGGCTCAAGATTTCAACCCACAAACTGTTGTTACTGCTGCACCAGTCGATTTAGTTAATGGTCAAATACAGGCGAGCGGATATGCAAAACCGAATCAACATATTATTGAGCTTAAAGGAATTAACCTGATTGGGCATTTACCACAACAGGCTCAACAAGAAACTGTACAACTCACAGGTAAAAGTACAGTAGCTGTACTTTTTCATGATGCTAAAGTAGGTGGTGGCTTTAAAAGCTTTGCAGTAAATTACGATGGTGCATTAAAATCGAGCAAAATCCAAGAAAGTACCGGACTGTTAAAAGTTAAAATTTCTGGTACACCTCAGCTACTTAAAATCGATCAACTTCAACATGATGGTATTGCTGGTAAAATTCTTGCACAAGGTAAAGTCGATTTAAGCAAGGGGATAGGTTGGAATATTAATGCTTCATTGGTCCGCTTTAAACCTCAGTATTTCGTCTCTACGGTTCGTGGTGAAATATCAGGTATTGTTCAAACAGAAGGCTTTTGGTCTGATGCACTCAAACGTATCAATATTCAGAAGTTGAATGTAGCAGGCTATATTAATAATAAGCCTGTACGTGGTACGGGTAATTTGGCTTTGGTTTTAAATAACACGCAAAAAGGTTTTTTACCACAGCACTTTGAAGCCAATAATTTGTATATGTCTTATGCAAATAACCAAATTCAAGCCACAGGCAATGCGCAAAATTTAAGACTTAAAATTAATGCACCTGCATTATACGAACTGTATGGCGGCTTAAGAGGTAGAGCTTACGGTTATCTTAATATACAGTCGCAACCGCGTTTACAGGCAACGGCAAATCTTGCAGTTGATGATTTTAGAGTGGGTAATATTCTGAGTATGCAAAAATTGCGCGTACAAGGTCAGTTACCAACTTCTGAAATTACACCAACATTGCTTAAAGCTGAAATGACAAATTTACGAAGTGGCAATAGAGAAATCCAACATGGTGTAGTTTCACTTGCAGGAACGAGAAAAGCACATGTATTAAAGGTCCAAGGCAATAACCGATTTAGTAATTTTTATGTACAGCTTGCTGGTGGGTTTAATGGTAATAACTCATGGTTAGGTCAGATTCAAAAGGGTGACTTTGACTCGGTTCGCGTACGTTTGGTGCAACGTCAGAATGCTTCGGTGGTATTCAATCAAAATACGACAGAATTATTTGTAGGAGCACATTGTTGGGCAAGTCAGCAAAGTGAGTTGTGTTTCGATCAACCCATTCGAATTAGTAAAGCCAAAGGTAATATTTCTTTTCTGACTAAGAACCTTGACTTAAATGACTTTGCTGCATTTATGCCAGAAGGTTTAGCAATTACAGGAAAGGCTAATGGTTATGCGAAAGCAGCTTGGGCACAAGGTAGTAAACCTAAAATCGATGCGCGAATGGTATCGCGTCAAGGCATTATAGGGATTGCTGCTGAGGATCCTCAAGATACGGCATCTTCATTGAGATATGATGAAATTTCGGTGAATGCAAAAAGTGTTACACAAGGCTTGCAGCTTCGTTTAGATGTAAAAGCTCCAGAAATTGGTACGGGTTATACCAATGTAATTATTGATCCTTTCAAACCGAATAAACCTATACAAGGTGAGATTGCGTTTAATGAAGTGCAATTGAAAGTCTTCAAGCCATTTATAAAAGATATACGTACATTAAGTGGAACGCTTTCTTTTGCGGGGAAAGTGGGTGGTGAACTTATGGCACCACGCTTAACGGGTGAAATGCGTTTGAAAGATGGCGTAATCAGTATGATTTCGCTACCAGTTAATTTGACTAATGTACAAGTCTACTCTTCCATTCGTGATGACCATGCCATTATTAATGGAGCATTTAACAGTGGTCAGGGGGTTGGTTTACTTACAGGAAATGTAGACTGGAAAAATGAGCCACGTATTCAATTACATTTAAAAGGCAATAATCTATTAATTCGCCAAGCTCCACTGATCACTGCACTTGTTACACCTGATTTTAGTCTGGATGTTATGCCTTTTCAGAAAAAATTAGTATTAAAAGGTGAGGTTGACGTACCACGTGCTTTAATTTCGATGCCTGAATCTTCTGCCCCAGTGGTAGATGTCTCTTCTGATGTTCGAATTGTACAAGAAGGTCAAGATCAGTTGGCAATCTTAAAGTCAGCACGTCCTTGGGATATTAAGGCAGATGTGATGATTAATTTAGGCAAACAAGTTGTATTCCAAGGTTTTAATAGTCGGATTCCATTGGCTGGGCGCTTATATTTATCACAACGCGGCCTTGAAACAGCCATGCGTGCGAATGGTGCGATAGGCGTAAGTCAGAAAGTTAAAATCGAGGCCTATGGACAAAGTCTTGATTTAAATCGTGCAATTGCACGTTTCAATGGCCCTTTGTCAAATCCAACTTTGGATGTCGATACCAATAAAATCATACAAGGAACCATCGTTGGAGTACGTGTTACGGGTACTGCAAGTAATCCAAATATTCAAGTTTACAATGATGGTAGTTTGACTGAACAAGAAGCCATGAATGCATTGATTACAGGGCGTATCGATGAGGGTGCAAATAATATTAATCAGACTGAAACATTTAAGTCAGATGTAAATAACACCATCGCGGCAGCAGGAATTAGTATGGGTTTAGGGGGAACACGTGCCTTTACCAATCAATTGGGGCAATCCTTTGGTTTAAGTGGACTAGCATTAGATGCTCAAGGTACGGGGGATGATACTCAAGTGAGTGTAACGGGATATATCACACCAGATCTGTATATTCGTTATGGAGTTGGGGTGTTTACGCCAGTAAACAAATTAACGTTACGCTATCAAATCAATCAAAAATTATATTTGGAAGCAAGTCAGTCTGTTGATCGCGCTGTAGATTTCTTCTATAACTGGCGTTTCTAAGTCACGGAAATCATATTCTTTTGTAGCATATTATTTATGATCGTGTTGTTTGGGATTTAACCAGTGTTAAGGAATGCTGATCGTAGACTGTTAAGTAATTTCAGATTAAAAATACAAAGGTTTAACTTGTAGATTTAGTCTGAAATGACACTTAACAGGTCTATTGTTATCGTATTTATTGGGAACTATCTCCGCCGTTATGAGTTGGATGTTGAGATCCGGTTGTTGAATGTTCTGCAGTGTTTGTTGGTTTTTGGGCGACTTTTGGTTCGCGGTTAGGCATATAGTCTGGATCGCTTGACATCGCTAAATATAGAAAAGAAAAAAAGATGGTTGTGATAATTCCAACAATAACAATAAATTTCCAACCCAAAACGGTTGATTCGGTGTCGTTAGAAGAAGAGGTTTTCATGGAAAGCCCAAATGGGAAAAAGGTTATGTATAACACAAAGCTAGTGCTAGGTGATAACTAGTTGAAAATTAATTTATGCCTTAAATTTGAATTAATGCTAAAATTTTGAACTATTTAGAGTATGTTTTATTAGACAGTAAACAGGTAAATTGTATAATTGGCTACATTATTTAATTATGAATTATATATGAAAAATTTTTCTCGAGCCGTTCAGCTCATTGATTTTAATGTGAAAGGAGATGATAGAGGGTCATTGATTTCACTTGAAAGAAATATAAGCATCCCTTTTGATATTCAACGAGTCTATTACATTTTTGACACGAAGACGGATGTTAAAAGAGGATTTCATGCTCATAGAAACTTAAAACAAGTTTTAGTTTGTGTGAATGGATCGTGTCAAATTTTAATCGACAATGGGAAAGAAAAAACCACCGTATTATTAGACTCACCCAATCAAGGTTTATATTTGGAAGGCTTAATTTGGCGTGAAATGTTCGCTTTTTCAGAAAACTGCGTGCTTATGGTGCTGGCAAGTGAGCTCTACGATGAAAGTGATTATATTCGTAATTATGAAGACTTTATAAAAGAGTGCCAATAGTGAACTACTTTATTCATCCTTTATCTGATGTTCAGAGTAAAGCAATTGGTGACGGGACAAGAATTTGGCAATTTGCTGTAATACTACCGCAAGCCATAATTGGTCGAAATTGTAATATTTGCTCTCATTGTTTAATTGAAAATCGAGTGGTAATTGGCGATAACGTTACAGTAAAATCGGGCGTTCAATTATGGGATGGTCTAACGATTGGTAATGACGTTTTTATTGGTCCTAATGTGACTTTTACAAATGATAGATATCCAATTAGCGGTAATAAACATTATGAGCAGTTAGATACACTAGTTCACAATAATGTCTCAATTGGTGGTGGTGCCACAATTTTGCCAGGAATTGTAATAGGAGCTTATGCCGTTGTTGGGGCAGGAGCTGTCGTAACTAAAGATGTGCCTGAATATGCTACTGTTGTAGGAAATCCTGCAAAAATTCTTAAAATTTCAAAGCCTAGTGACGAAACATGAATATTCCATTTTTAGATTTAAAAGCTGCATATTTAGAATTAAAAGCAGAAATTGATGAAGCAATTTTAAGAGTGACAAATAGTGGCTATTATGTTTTAGGCCCTGAAGTCGAGCAGTTTGAGAAAGATTTTGCAGAATATTGTGGAGCAAACTATTGTATTGGTGTCGCTAATGGCCTTGATGCATTGACGCTCTCATTAAGAGCAATGGGTGTAACTCAGGGGGATGAGGTAATTGTTCCATCTAACACTTATATTGCAACTTTATTAGCAGTTAGTCAGTGTGGTGCTATACCAGTTCCAGTAGAATTCAACGAGTTAACTTACAACATTAATCCTGAATTAATTGAATCAGCAATTACAGATAAAACAAAAGTCATTATTCCTGTGCACTTATATGGGCAGCCTGTTGATTTAGATCCAATTTTAGAAATTGCTGAAAAATATGGTTTAAAAGTTTTAGAAGATGCTGCTCAAGCACATGGTTCTACCTATAAGGGGAAAAAAATTGGTGGTCATGGTCATGCTGTAGCATGGAGTTTTTATCCAGGTAAGAATTTGGGTGCTTTAGGTGATGGTGGTGCAATTACAACTAATGATAAAGTTCTTGCTGACCAATTACGTACTCTTCGAAATTATGGCTCTGCACAAAAATATATAAATATTGAGAAAGGGTATAACAGTCGCCTAGATCCAATTCAAGCGGCTATTTTAGGTGTGAAATTAAAACATTTGAATCAATGGAATGCGCGTCGACAAAAAATTGCCGAAATGTACTTTTTAGGACTTTCGGGTACAAATTTTATTCTTCCTGAGATTATCCCAGAGGCAAATTCTGCGTGGCACTTATTTGTAATTAGATCTAAACAGAGAGACAAGTTACAAGACTATTTACAAGCGCATGGTATTCAAAGTCTGATTCATTACCCTATCCCACCACATGCTCAGTGTGCTTATGAGACTGAATTATCACATTTGAAGGGTAAGCTTCTACTAACTGAAAACGTTTCTAATGAAATATTGAGCTTGCCAATTGGTCCTCATCTAAGTGAGGAATCAGTTTCTTATATTATTGGTGTATTAAAAGGGTTCTCATGAATAGCACTAATCAAGAGTTTGTGAGAAAAGCGCCCTCGGTAACAGTTTTTTTATTTGCTTATAATCAAGCCGAATATATTAAACAAGCTTGTGAAAGCATCCTAGCGCAAGACTATTCACCATTAGAAATTATTTTTTCTGATGATTGTTCAAGTGATGATACTTTTAAGATAATGACTGAAGTTGCAGAGCAATATTCGGGGCCGCATAAGGTAAAACTTAATAAAAATGAGCATAACATTGGATTAATTCCGCACATTAACCTAGCGAACAAATTAGCTGCTGGAGAGTTATTAGTTGCAGCCGCAGGAGATGATATTTCTGAGCCGAATAGGGTTACTGAAATTGTCACTGCTTATTGCAAGTCAACGAATCAGCCTACATCGATTTACTCAGATGTTCTGGAAATGTCACCCTCTGGTGAACTTGGCAAGGTTAGTCTTCCACCAGTAGAAAAGCATGGTAGAGCTGTAGAAAAATGTGCTGTTAGTTCAGCTTTAATTTGTGGTGCTTCACATGCTTGGCATAAAAGCTTATTTGAAAAATTTGGTGAGATTACCGAGCTTAAAGCTTATGAAGATTTAGTGCTTGCATATCGTAGTTCAATACTGAAAGGACTGGTTTATATAAATAAACCCCTTGTGAAGTATCGTTTAGGTGTGGGTATATCCGAGTCCGGAAAGTATGATAATAAAGCTAAAGCCGACTCTGAACTTCGTAAAAAAATGCAGATAAGAGAAGTGAACATTATGCTTCCAGTATTATCCCAAAGACTTATAGATAGTAAAACAGCGCAGGTAGATCCAATCATTATTAAACTTATTGAAGACAGAATGAATAAGTATGAGCTTGTAAAGCAAATGCTGTTAGATCAGAAATCGTTTTTAGATTTATTCAGCCAAGCAAAAAAAACATCTATCCTCCCTTTCTTTTTCAAATCATTGTTAAGAAAGTTACGTGGGAAAAATTTTTAAATCTTATAGATAAAATAATGCTCGATTTAGGATCGAGCTTTTTTATGTAGAGTAGATTTATTATTAAAAAAATTTCCCATTTTAATATAGTATTAAAATGAGGGGACTAGTTATCTATTTTCAAAAGATTATAGATACTTTTAGTTCAGTATTGGAATCTATGATGTGAAAATATCTTATATGCGATTTTGGTAACTTATGATTTATGCAAAAAATATATTATAACTTCGCTGAATTATGATAATAAAAGTATGTTTGAATGGAGTCTATCAAAATTATTTCTCAATAAAATGATCACTCGAAAAGTGACCATTGTTATCTACTTATTTATAACTAATGAATGATCAACTTTAGATCGTGTTGCTTTTTTTCTTAGGAAGGGACTCTCAATAAATTTGTATGTAAAAATTGATAACAACACAACAAAACTGAAGATAATTGGAAATAAAAGATAATAGGAGTGCAAAGAAATATTATTGAAGTCTATAACATTTAGAATAGAAAAGAAAAAGTACAAAACGGCACCATGAATAAGATAGATACTATAGCTAACTTCTCCAAGTATCCGTAAACCATTGTGATAGAGTACACCAAAGAAATTATAACCATTTGCAATAAATCCAAAAATGATCGCTAGAGGAATCATTTGTGAAAATGTATAAGGATCTGTAAAGAATAAAGAAAACAAACTTAATGTTATTACAATTACATTGGTTGTATGAGGGGACTCACACATAAATTTTTTAAATTGTTGCTTCAGTTTAATTGCGGGGATAGAAAGAACAAATAGGGCATAATAATAGTGAGACTTTTCCTTTAAAATATAGAAAAATAAGGCTGCAATAATGATAATGGACAAAGTTAAGGGAATTTTTTTGTGATAAACACAATAAATAATTGGAAGACTAAAGTAAAACTTCCATTCATACGCCAATGTCCAACTTACACCTGCTATGATGAGACCACTTTCAAATCCTTCAAAGCTTCCACCCTTGAAAAGAAGCCAGTCACTGACCCATTTCAATAAAGCCCCAAAAATAGCACTATTGATCTCAACATTAAGTAAAGTAATAACAAAAATGAAGATGAAAGCTGCTATATAAAGAGGGTAGATCCGCTTTATTCGAGATAGATAAAGTTGCTTCCAATTGATATCCACTTGCATCATTTTATTAATAAAAAGATAACCAGTAATGAGGAAGAAGAGCGAAACGGCAGTTCCTCCGAAATTATTGATTAAAATAAATTCAGGTTTTTTCCATTCACCCACAGTTTTCCATACATAAGTGATGTAGAAATGATGAGCAAGTACAGAAAGAGCAAGAATCCCACGTAAACCGTCCAGTGGAGAAGCACGCTGAATGATTTCACTCGGTAAAAATTGAGCTCTTTTTAAGAGAATAGCGGCAAGCCCGATACACAAAACTAGGACTAGAAAAAGATATAAGGCATCAATTGGAAAAAATTGCATAATGATGTTGATGAAAAGATTACGTGGGCATTTTATGTATGCTTTTCTTATATTTCCACATGATTTTAATTTTTGAATATATTAAATCCTAGGTTTACTGCTTTATAGGCTGTTTCATTTACTATGTGGATCATTTTAGAACTCAGCATCTTCAAATTTGGGTTAATAAGTTAAAGTTAAGAACAGAACCTCGAAAGAGTATCTTTAGGGCATTATTTTTAAAAATATAGCTTCCACTATGATCTTTATATTTTAATGAGCTTCGAAAAAGTATTTCCATCGTACTTAAGGTGGTTTGCCTGGATCAAGAAAACCTATAGATAACAGCCACTAGATACCTAAAACCAATTAAACCATATGAAAAGTAGGTGTATAGTAATTGGACTTGCTAATTTTGAGCGATAATCACCATGCCAATCAAATTTGTACTGCGTTTTGCAGCGATTTTATTTTCAGTTTTAATCTTGGCGGCAATAGCTATTAAATTTCTCTTTAATCCGCACTATACCGTGATTTTTTGGATTTTTGCGGTACCTTTTATTTTGGGTGTCCCAATTTTAGCTTCGGTAGTTTTAGCGAAAAATGAAGAACTTGATATTCATTCAGTGAATTAAAGTTGGCATATAAAATAAGTCTTAAGTAAAAAGTCCTTCGATTGATGGGCTTTTTTTTAATTGATATTTTGCAAAACTCGCACAGTTTATTTTCAATATCTTTGCTATGTTAATCTTTTATTTAAAGAAATATCCTTTATGAAAAAAAATATGATGTTTGGGTTGATCATGGTGATTCTGTCGGGTTGTAGTACAGTGCAAAAGACAGAAACTGGAAAAACGAACATTGGGATGGCGAATCCAGCAAGCACTTTTTGTGTTGAACAAGATGGTAAATTGGAAATTAGAAAAGAAGCCAATGGTGAGGTTGGGTATTGTCATTTACTGAATGGGCAAATTGTAGAAGAATGGCAATTTTTCCGTGAGAATCAGGCAAAATGTGTACCTGAACAAGCAGCAACTTTGGTTGGGCAGAGTGGCTTGACTGAGGCGCAAATTAAACAAAAAACCAATGCCCAAACTGTGCGCTTAGTACAGCCAGGTCAACCTGTGACGATGGATTATCGCGAGGACCGGGTAACTGTAACTATTAATCCTAAAGATAATAAAGTAGTTCAAGCAAATTGCGGTTAATTGATCGAGTAAAAAAGCCCTAATTAGGGCTTTTTTAATATTCAAAGCCAGTAATGGTTCATCATTTCAAAAAGTTTGACTATCATAGTGCGCAAAATTGGAGAGTATGCATGAAAAAAAATTATTTTTTAGCTATTGTGGCAGCATTAGCAGGATGTTCTGAAAAGAAGCCATTAACTCCTGAAGAACAATGGCACGGCTACTGTACCAGTATGGGGAATGCTGCACGTTCAATTATGCTTGATCGTCAAAGTGCTATTGAAAAAAATAAGGCGATTGAGCACGCCAACAAAATTGATGATGAATTTACCAAAAAATTCATTCTGGACATTATTGAACAAGTGTACGCAATGCCTGAAACGCAAATTAAACAAGATAAAGATGCAGCACGTGAGCAAATTAAGACGCAAATTACTGAGAAATGTTTGGTCACCCCACACGATAAATTGCCAGAGTATAAGCAGTTCTAACTTGCTCATTACGGTTAAAATTTAAATAAAAGCCTTGTGGAAAGATACATAAGGCTTTTATTTACTAGATTTTTAAGTGGAATGATTTGATATTTAAGGTCATTGAAATAGCCTAAGCATATTTTAAATATATGATTTGATAGGGTTGTAGATATAGAAAACAGTCCATTTTTAAACAATAATAAAGACAGAACAATAACAAGCAGAAGGAGTGAGATATGGAAGTAGCTGGATATTTAAATCAAGCTGATTTACTTTTACAGGACGAAACACATTGTATGATCATATCTGGGAGTCATTATGTGCTGAGTCTTGGCGATAGAGTTTATATACAACACTCAATAGACACGGATCTGAAGCTCTATGCTGTAAAAATCTCTTTTGCCAGTGCGCAACACATGATGTTGCATGAAGATGAAATTCAGATCAAATTTGAAGGTGATGAATCAGGATTGGCTGAATATTTAAAGGACACGACTGTCCACTAAGGTTGAATATTTATCTGTAGTAAAAAAAGGCAACATAGGTTGCCTTTTTTGTTTTTGAATGGCAGTTCAAAGTTAATGTGAAAAAAGCCCAAATGATCTGACTATATTGCTGTTTTTATATGCAATTGATATGAGCATCATTTAGTTAGAAAATAATGGGCATCACGAAGAAACACTTGTAGCGCATTAACTTTTAACTGGAATTTTAGTAAAATCAAGCAGTCCATATTATTTGCGTAGCTTTGTTTAAAGCAGGAATGCGTAAATAATTTTTTAAAAAAGAGGAATAACACCGTGCTAGAAGCTTACCGCCAACACGTTGCAGAACGTGCCGCACTCGGAGTCCCACCGAAGCCACTTGATGATGCTCAAACAGCTGAATTAGTTGAATTATTAAAAAACCCACCAGCTGGCGAAGAAGCATTTTTAGTTGATTTACTAGAAAACCGTGTTCCAGCGGGTGTTGACCAAGCTGCATACGTTAAAGCTGCTTTCTTAGCTGCTTTGGCTAAGGGCGAAGCGACTTCTCCACTAGTTTCTAAAGAACGTGCGGTTTACTTACTAGGTACTATGCTTGGTGGTTATAACGTAGCACCTCTAGTTGAGCTTTTAGACAATGCAGAATTGGCTAGCTTAGCTGCTGAAGCATTAAAGAAAACTCTTCTTGTATTTGATGCATTCCATGACGTTGCTGACAAAGCGAAAGCGGGTAACGAAAATGCGAAAGCAGTTCTTCAATCTTGGGCTGATGCTGAATGGTTCACTAGCCGTAAAGATGTTCCAGAAGAAATTAAACTTACTGTATTCAAAGTAACTGGTGAAACAAACACTGATGACTTGTCTCCAGCTCAAGACGCTTGGAGCCGTCCAGATATCCCATTACACGCGAATGCGATGTTGAAAAACGTACGTGATGGAATCAACCCAGAAGTTCCTGGTGAAGTTGGCCCACTTAACCAAATTAAAGAACTCATCGCTAAAGGCAACCAAGTTGCTTACGTGGGTGACGTTGTTGGTACAGGTTCTTCTCGTAAGTCTGCAACTAACTCTGTACTTTGGTTCTTCGGTGACGAAATCGCGCACATTCCGAACAAAAAAGACGGTGGTTACTGCTTAGGTTCTAAAATCGCTCCGATTTTCTTCAACACTATGGAAGACGCTGGTGCGTTACCTGTAGAGATTGACGTTGCGAACATGAACATGGGTGACGAAATTGTTCTTAAAATAGATCACTCAGCGGCTAAAGTAACTGCGTTCAAAAACGGCGAACAAATTGCTGAATCTGAACTTAAAACTCCAGTTCTTCTAGACGAAGTACGTGCCGGCGGCCGTATTAACTTGATCGTGGGTCGTGGTTTGACTGCTAAAGCGCGTGAAGCTTTAGGTCTTGCTCCATCTACTTTATTCCGTACTCCTGTACAACCTGCTGCAACTGGTAAAGGTTTCACTTTAGCTCAGAAGATGGTTGGTCGTGCATGTGGTCTTCCAGAAGGTCAAGGTGTAATTCCTGGTACTTACTGTGAACCTAAGATGACTACAGTGGGTTCTCAAGATACAACTGGTCCTATGACTCGTGACGAGTTAAAAGACTTAGCTTGCTTGGGCTTCTCTGCTGACCTAGTTATGCAGTCTTTCTGTCACACTGCTGCTTATCCAAAGCCAGTTGACGTACAAATGCAACATACGCTTCCTGACTTCATCATGAACCGTGGTGGTGTTTCTTTACGTCCAGGTGACGGTATTATCCACTCTTGGTTAAACCGTATGCTTCTTCCAGATACAGTAGGTACTGGTGGTGACTCGCATACTCGTTTCCCAATTGGTATTTCATTCCCAGCAGGTTCTGGCCTTGTAGCGTTCGCTGCAGCAACTGGTGTTATGCCACTTGACATGCCAGAGTCAGTTCTTGTGAAGTTTAAAGGTAAAATGCAGCCTGGTATCACTTTACGTGACCTTGTACATGCAATCCCTTACTATGCAATCAAGGAAGGCGATCTTACTGTTGAGAAAAAAGGTAAGAAAAATATCTTCTCTGGTCGTATCTTAGAAATCGACTTGTCAGAAATGGAAACTGATTTGACTGTTGAACAAGCATTCGAACTTTCTGACGCTTCTGCTGAACGTTCTGCTGCTGGTTGTGCAATCACACTTTCTGAAGAGAAAGTTGCTGAGTACCTACGTTCTAACATCACAATGCTTAAGTGGATGATTTCACAAGGCTATGGCGATGCGCGTACGATGGCTCGCCGTGTTGAAAACATGGAAAAATGGTTGGCTAACCCATCACTTCTTAAAGCTGATGCTGATGCTGAATACACGAAAGTGTATGAAATCGACCTTGCTGACATCAAAGAACCTATCCTTTGCTGCCCGAACGATCCAGATGATGCAAAACTTCTTTCTGACGTTCAAGGCGACAAAATTGATGAAGTATTCATCGGTTCTTGTATGACGAACATTGGTCACTTCCGTGCTGCTGGTCAGTTACTTGAGAAAGTACCAAGCGGTTCATTAACAACTCGTTTATGGTTGGCTCCACCAACACGTATGGACGAACACCAGTTAATGGAAGAAGGCTTCTATAACACTTATGGCCGTGCTGGTGCACGTACTGAAATGCCTGGTTGTTCATTATGTATGGGTAACCAAGCACGTGTTGCGCCGAACACAACGGTTGTATCGACTTCTACACGTAACTTCCCTAACCGTTTAGGTCAAGGTTCTAACGTTTACTTGGCGTCTGCTGAGCTTGCATCTGTTGCTGCTGTACTTGGTAAATTACCAACTCCAGAAGAATACCAACAATATGCAGCTCAAATTGACAGTATGTCTGCTGACATCTACAAATATTTGAATTTCGACCAAATGGGCGAATATACAAATGCTGCGGATAAGGTAGATACTAAGAAAATTGCTGCTGCTCAGTTAACTTAATTAATTGATAATTAAGTTTTAATGAGTTAAAAATAAGGGCTGATTAATCAGCCCTTATTATTTAAAATAAATACTAAGTAATTTTATTTAGAATCAGTCATTATTTTATATAGTCACTTATATATTGAGGCTAATCGGTCTACTCTACCTAATTTTTAAATGAAGAAAAATGAAGTCTGTGAAAAATATACTTAGCATTGCTATGATGGTTATTAGCTTTATAACAGTTATACATGCGGAAGAACAAATATCTTTTGATCTGGCTGGTACGTTAGAAAAGGCAAAAAACAATAACAAGCAAGGGCTCTATGATTTGGCTGTACTAAAGCAAAATGGTATGTATGGAGTTGAAAAAGATTTAAAGGGAGCTATTGAATTATATAAACGGGCATCGGCATTAGGGCATCGTTCTGCAAATCATAATTTAGGACTAATCTATTATAAAGGTGAAGGTGTTGCTGTTAATTATCCTGAGGCTGCCAAATGGTTTTCGATTGCAGCTGACCGAAAAGTTGAAGACTCTCAGCGTAATTTGTTGAGAATGTATTATTTAAAAGAAGTACCAAGAAATGAAAAAAAAGTTGAAGAAATTCTCATAGATTTAGCTGAAAAAGGGCAACAAAAAGATATCGAGAGTTTAGCAGACTATTATTATATCGATTTAGATAATATGATTTTGGCTGAGCAACCAACACTATTGCTAGCAGAAAAAGAAGTATTGAAATATCAATCAAGGATTGCAATGATATATCTTAAAAGCAATATTCAAAACCCTGATTATGTTAAAGCATATAATTGGTTTTTAAAGGCGGCAGGTAGAGGGGATTATAAGTCTAAAATTGGCTTAGCTTCACTCTATTATGGTGGGTTAGGTGTTGAAAAGAACCAAGCTGAGTCATTAAAATGGTTTAAGTCGGCATGTAGACAAAATCCTGTTGAAACCTTCAAGATTTTCAAAGAAATTGCATCTAAAAATGACTTTCAAATACCAGAATGTGAGTGATACAGTCATTAAGAAACCGTAGCCTACGACTAGAATCGAAGTAATATTGATATTAGGTAAGTTGTTTTTTTAGATAAAGAGAATGCAATAAAAATATATACAGTTTAGCTAATAAATCGTTTAATTACCTCATTATTTAGTAAGATTAAAAGTAGATCTAAGCAAATGCCTAAACAATCCCGCTTCCTCTGTATTGGTGGATTTCTTAACGGTTCTGCCGTAAAAGACCAAGGTGACAGCTTTGTATGTGTCGAAAATGGCAAACAAGTCACTTACCGAAAAATGGAAATTTTCCACCAAGACTCATGGGATCATGACTACTATGTCTGTGAAACGGCCACAGACAAACAGGCGCGAAATTGGGTTTATGATATTAAGCCTGATTAATGAACCTGATTAGTGTAAATCCAATAAATAGAGTTGTAGCTTAGTCTCTTGAAAATACAGACGTTAAAAAGCCCCTTGATGGGGCTTTTTAATACTGAATTATCTTACCAATAACCCAACATCTTCCACCAAATTCCACCTAAGACTATAAAAATAACCATATTAATAATGCTCATGGCAAAACCTGCTTTCCACCATTCACCAAGTGTTGTATAACCCGAACCATAAATAATAGGGGATGTACCCGTCGCATAATGGGTCAGTGTCATCATAATGCTTGATGCTGCTGCCATAATCAGTGCAAAGAACATTGGAGGAGCACCTAATGCGATACCTGCAATGTAGAATGCTGAAAACATAGCGGTAATATGTGCAGTAGTACTGGCAAAAATGTAATGGGCGTACATATAAGCAAATAGTAAAAGCATGGAAGCTGGAACCCAGGTTAAGCCAAGCTGCCCAATGCTCGTTTGTAAAACATCAGAAAACCAAGCGATTAAGCCAAGCTTATTTAAAAAGGTGGCCATCATCACCAGTGCAGCGAACCATGTTACGGTATCCCATGCACTTTTTTGAGTTAAGACATCATCCCAAGTCAAAACACCACTAAGTAATAAAAGAGATAAACCAATAAATGCGGTTGTGGTGGGGTCTAATGTCCACATATCACCCAACAGCATTGCGGGAATACCCGCCCAGAGTAAGAGTAAAATTCCAAACACAGCAAGCATGATCATTTCGTGTAAGGTAACGGGGCCCATTTCCTTTAAACGCTCTTTGGCAAACTGAGCGGCATTGGGTGTTTTTTTAATTTCAGGCGGGTACATAAAGTAAAGTGCAATTGGCATTAACGCCAAAGCCACAATACCGGGTAACACCATGGCTAATGCCCATGTCGTCCAACTCAGCTGAATCTGGCTATTGGTGGCTTTTGCTACAAGCTCAACAACTAATGGATTCGGTGCGGTAGCGGTAATAAACATCGCCGAAGTGATGGGGTTTGAGTGATAATTGACCAAAGCCAAATATTTACCAATTTTTCCTTCTGTACCTTTTTCAGGGTCGGAGTCAAAACTCGTTGCAATAGAGCGTACAATGGGATGGATAATTCCGCCACCACGAGCAGTATTACTTGGGGTCACTGGGGCAAGGATGAGTTCAGATAACGCGAGACTGTAGCCAATACCGATGGTTCTTTTGCCCCAAACTGCAATAAAGTAATATCCAAGTCGAGCACCTAAGCCTGTTTTTTGTAATCCTTTTGAGATCATGATGGAGATACCAATTAACCAGATCAGTGGATTGGCAAAACCACTTAATGCGTCCTTGATGGCATCACTTGGGTTATCGTTGGTTACTCGGGTAATCGCAACAAGTGCAATAGCAATAATTGAAATTGCCCCAATTGGCATGGCTTTACCAATAATGGCAGCAATCACCCCGATGAACATGGCAAATAGAAGCCAAGCATTTGCAGAGACATCGTGTGGGACTGGGATGAAAAACCAAATAATAAGGGTAAGTGATACTGAAATTATGGTTGGTATGAGTTTAAACCCCATTGAAGTGCACTCCAAAAATATAGTTATTATGTGAATAAATAATGAACATTGATTATGTTGAAGTCTAGTGTGAGTAACATATTCCCAATAAAAGATTGATTTTAATTTTGCCTAATCAGTCTTTGACGTCAATAACACCATGATGCTACTCAATTCATTTTTTCTTTATAGTTGTTATATACATTTACTATGAATTTATCGTTTCAAATAGACAATAAAAAGCCCTGCTTTCGCAGGGCTAGTCGTATAGATATTTCTATACTCATATAAGGCTCATCTCATACTGCGCCTATTAAAACATAGATCTACATAAATTGCAGTAAAAGAGTTTTCGATTATTCAATCAACATTAAATCAGATGTGGTGGCAGACTTAAGCGGGCGTAAGGCAAAAGTAGAGCGCGTATGACGTATACCTTTAATTGAATAGAGTTTTTTTCTTAAAAACCGTTCATAGTGTTCAGCATTTTTCACTGCTACTTTGACTAAATAATCATAATCACCCGTCACTAAATGCGCTTCAATCACTTCAGGAATATCTGCTAAGGTTTGGCTGAATTGCTCCAAAATTTCATCATCATGTCGTTCTAAGGTGATTTCGATGAAAAATAATTCATTAATGCCAATTGCCTTCGGATTGATGTTGGCTGTATAGCCATCAATAATTTTTAGAGTTTCTAAACGTTTTAAGCGTGTCCAACACGGAGAGGAGGAAAGTCCTACTTCATCTGCGAGTTGTGCGACGGTCAATCTGCCATTTTGTCTTAAAGCAGATAAAATCTTTCGATCAATTTTATCTAGCATGTATTCTGTGCTGCTCAAAACTTACTCCACAGAAGAATCTTCTTTAAAATATAAATATACTTCATTCTTATGCTGAAATTTAAATAAATTCCTTCAAATACAGTAAACATTTGTGCAAGTTAATGATTAGACTAGAGATATAAATTATCACTGAATGGGTTAAAGGTGATAATTGAACCATTAGCACCTTTAGGGAAGGGTGACTTAAAGGTGCTAATGGTTCGTTTTTATAACTTACGATGCCATCAGATATTCAAACAATCAGTGAAAATGATCTAAAACTAAAAAATGATTGATAAAAATGCTTAAATTTTTTATGGGTTATTTTATTAAAATTTAAAAGATTTAGACTCATTGGGTTAAAGTTGTATTTTACTTGCATCTTATTGATTTTGCTGAATACACAATTCTGTAATCTATTGATTTAAAATATGAATAATCACCCTTTAATAAAGCATATGAGCCTTAAGTACCTAGTTTAGGGGATGTCGGACAGAATCATCTCGTATTAGAATGATCAGGTCTATTCAACTCGGACGGAGTTATGAATATTTCCGAAACAATAACAGATTATAAGAAGCTATTACCTGAACATCAGAACCAATATCTAGAACAACTTTTAGCATTTGACCGTATTATTTTTCCAGATACCTGTAAGCAAGAATTGCATGATTTTATGCATGATTCAGATGCGATCTCTGTACAAGTTGTAGAGTATTTTGATGGTGTTCGTTTAATTGGGTATAACAGTATTCTGATATTAAAACTGACTATTCGAGATAAGAATATTTTTGTGGTGAATTCACGTGGGTCATTCTTACCGAATTATCAACGTGGCAATAAAACTGTGAATTCAGTGATTAAAGTCGCTGTACAGCACAGCATTAAACATCCGCTGATTCCATTATGGTTTGTCGTGACGATGATGCAGCCGAAAGCCTATGCCTTGCTTGCATCGTGTGCACAAAATTTTTACCCGAGAACAGATGTAGATACGCCACAGGATTATCTGGACGTACTTAAATTGGTTGCGGTACGTAAACCAGATGTACAAAAACGTCGTGAAGATATTTATGTGCATCCAAGAGTAATTCCAGAAACGACTTTAGATGAGTCGATTCATATGCATGATCAGGCGAATCAGCATATTGATTTCTTCATGCAGCACACACCAGATTTTTTTGATGGGATGGGGATGATGTGTGTCAGTAAATTGAATACTAAAATGTTAACCGAAGCCGCAATTTTAAATGCGATAGAACGCGCAGCGAGTTAATAGATGTGAGCATATTCTACTTATGCTCACATCTGTTTTTTACCTGTGAATGATGCTGAAATTTGCATACTCACTGATTTGATCAGCTGTAAGGCTATCAAGTGCATCTAAGAAAGCCACATTAAATGAACCTACAGTTTGTGCTGTTTGGTATGCTAATTGTCCTGCGACAGCAAAATGTACATGTGCGGACAAAGTGGCAATTGTAACATCGGTTACAGCACAATAAGCTGCAATTAAAGCACCAAGCGCACAACCTGTTGCAGTCACCCTTGGTTGTAGAAAGCAACCGCCATTGACTTGAATGACGCTGTTTAATTCTTTAGAGAGAATAAAGTCAGATTCACCTGAAATTGCAATACACTCAGCATGGTCTAACAAAGTCCAAGCTTGTATATAAACTTCTGCACTATCTAGCGTGCTATCTACCCCTTTACCTGTCACTTGATTGCCTGCTAATCCACTCATTTCCGAAGCATTCCCTCGGATTACAGAGGGTTGATATTGCAACAGCTCATTGGTCATTTCTGAGCGCCAAGATAAAATATTGCCATAACCCACAGGGTCAAGTACCCAAGGAACGGAAGCTTGCTGTGCTGTATTGGCAGAAATTTGCATTGCTTGCATTTGTTCCGTTGTTGGTGTACCTAAATTAATACTGAGTGCGCTACTAATCCGAGTGAAATTTTCTGCTTCGAATGGGTTATCAATCATAGCGGGCGAAGCACCACAGGCAAGTAGTACGTTGGCTACATAATTGGCAGCGACACTATTGGTAATACATTGCACTAGAGGTTGAGTTGCACGGAGTTGGGTATGCGCTTCAACAATTTTCTGTAGTAATGGTGCAGTTTGATCCACTAGATTATCCTGAAGGTCAAATATTGGCTGGTTTGAAAGTGTAGACATGATGTTCACCATTCACTGTGTGAAATAGTGGTCCTGATGCTTACAATGTCGACAAAATAAAGATACGTATTCTTCGGCATCATAGTCAACGGCTAAGTCGTTGGAACCACAATACATACAGCGTTTGACTGAATAGAAATTTAAACGCGGTTCAATTTTCTTCCACGAACGCCAGACAGGTTGAAAGAAAATCCGTTCATCATAACCGAGAAATTTAAAAAATAGGATTTCACTCATTTTACTGAGCGGCATAGTGGGTAAACGAGGAAGTGTAGATGTTTCCCATTTTTCTGTGAGAGATCGTTCCCGATACTGCTGAACAGTTTTTTTGAGTAAGTTGGTATTGATGAAGTTCTCATTGCGTGGCTTTAGTGCTTTTTGTTCATATAAATATTCCAATGCAGTTTGGATGAGATAATAAATCTGACCTACCGCGAGAGTATCCATTAAACGATAACAAAAAGTTTGAAAGCTCTGATTTCCCGCAATTTGAACCCCCCAAGATTTGCAGTAATATTGCATGAACTGGACGATTTCTTGATATAAGATCAAATACAGGGTGTTTTTAACTTCTTCAGCATCTTTAAATGGGATGCCGAGTTTTAAATTTTCGTAAAACCAATGTCTGAGTTGTTGGGTAATACTGAATAAACTTGGCTCTGTATAACCTTCTAGACGGACATTGACATAATATTCATGCGCTTCTTCTGCAAAGTCTTTGGCAATTAAAATTTGGTCTTTTAAAAGTTGCTTGAGCAAGGTACTTTGAAAATAATAATTGGGGGTAATGGGTTGATATTTAATTTTTTCCCAATGAATAAATTCGTCATGTGCTGAATATTCCTGAATCTGATTATCCAGAATACTGAGTAAAAACAGTTTGTGTAGAAAGCTAAGTTGGCGCAGTTCTAGCTCTACAATCTCTTTTTTCTTGAGTTTACGTTGTTCTTGCAGTCGCGTTTCTTGAAGTAATTTTTTACGTTTTGAAGCACAACTGTCACAGTGACACGTGAATTTATCCGACTGAAATACCCGATGCGCACAGTGACTACATTCATGGAATTGCACATCTTGATCATATTGTTCGGCTTCTACCCAATACATTGCTGCCTGACAAAGCGGACAAGTTGTGCTTTCATCCAGTTGTTTTTGCAGAATTTGGAGCAGCATGGTTAGTCATCGAATAATTGAATCAGTGCTTAAGATTATACACCGTTTAGGTGTTGTTAAGAGTTGAACTGTTAAGCATTTGTGCAAAGCTTTGCTGATGTTTTGCAAATAAAAAGAGCTACTGCTTCGAGTAGCTCTTTATTCGGTAGCAGTTAGAAAGAATTTAATAGGCTGCAGGGCAAGGCAGTGTTTCGTCATCTTCTCCGAGTTGTTTGGCATAAATTAAAGCTTTCACTTTTTTGGAAGGAATTTTTTTGCTTCCTAAAGCATCATATTGATTTAAAACGGTGCTAACCTCTTGTGCTTGTATTGCAATACCTTCACAACACATAAATGTAGCAATCACTTTGTGATCAATCCCTGCCGCGTGCAAGGTTTGCATGATTTTGATATTTTCCGTACGAATCAAATGTTCTTTGATATACATTTTGCACCTCGTTTTTATTTTGCTCATTTTATAGTGCGCTTTGCACATCTATTTACAAGCAAAAAACGTGCACAAATTGTAGTCAGTTTGAAAGATAATTCATAAAAATGTCACTCGCACAAGTGATACGAAACGGTGTGTAACTGAAATAGAGAGGTATGCGCTAAATACACTGTAATTTATGGGCTATGAGTGTCTGATTCACTTTTTGTTTTTGTTCATCTGCTAGATAATTTTGATAAGTTGTTATAGCACCAGATTGCTTCGCGCTATAAATCACTGCATAAATGCGTGCACCTTGCAGAATAATTTCATATTGCCCTGTATTGCGTCCGTAATTACGTTCGTTAAAAAAAAGGTGCTGTTCATAAGGACGATCTTCTGCCATTTCAATATTTTCAGTTTTTATATAATGCAAAGAAATGGGCTTTAAATAAGGAAAATACATCAGTTTTATTGTTTGCGCATTTTGGGCTGGGGCAACCAAAACAAAATGATGTTGTTGATCCGCTGCAAGACATTCCATGTATTGAAGAGTTGGCGCGGCAATTGCAATGGATGCAAAACTTGACAAGATGATGCCGTAAATCAGGTGTTGTATTTTCATTTTTAGCCGACATACTCGTAGAGGAGGAATAAAGCGTATAAATAAAATACATCTCCTTAAAATTATGCGCAATCGTGATTGAAATGCGGAAAATAAACACCCATATTGAATGATAAACAAGGGCAAAGATACTTGTACTGTGATGAATGATTTTACGCAATGCAAAAGTCAATGCTAAAAAGACAAATAGGAAATGATATGAACATTGCGGCAAACCCAGTGGTAGAAGCAGATCAAACTGTATATTTAAAAGACTATCAAAAACCTGTATTTCTGGTTGATTCGATCAATTTAGATATTCAGGTGTATGCAGAACATACTCAAGTGGATGCCAATTTGGTCATGAAACGCCAGACTGACGGTGATTTGGTCTTATTGGGGCGTGATTTAGAGCTGAAGTCTATAAGCTTAAATGGTCAGGTTTTAAATGTGAGCAATTACACTTTAGATAGTGAGCAACTTGTTATCCATAATGCACCAAATGAAGTCATCTTAGAAACATCAGTGATCATTCATCCCGAATCAAATACGCAGCTTGAAGGCTTATACCAAGCAGCATCAGATTTGTATGTAACACAAAATGAACCAGAAGGTTTCCGTAAAATTACATTCTATCCAGACCGTCCTGATGTTTTAGGAGTATTTACGACGCGTGTAGAGGCCGATAAAAAATATCCAGTGCTTCTGGCCAATGGTAATTTGCTTGAAACAGGTTCGGTTGGCGAAGACCGCCATTTTGCGATTTGGCAAGATCCAACCAAAAAACCAAGCTATCTTTTTGCTTGTGTGATTGGTGATTTAGCTGTTTTAAAAGATCGATACACGACTTCTGAAGGACGTGATGTGGCTTTGGAAATTTATGCTGAAGAAAAAGATATTCCAAAATGCCATATTGCGATGGAAGCCTTAAAACATTCGATGCGTTGGGATGAAGAACACTACGGTCGTCCATATGATCTAGACAATTATATGATTGTTGCCACCAGTGCTTTCAATATGGGCGCAATGGAAAATAAAGGTTTAAATATCTTTAATACTTCATGTGTACTGGCTGATGAAGAATACACAACAGACGCTGCAATTATGCGTGTGCAGTCGGTCATAGCGCATGAATACTTCCATAACTGGACAGGTAACCGTATTACTTGCCGTGACTGGTTCCAATTATGTCTAAAAGAAGGCTTAACAGTTTTTCGTGATCAATCTTTTTCGGAAGATTTGCAATCGGCAGCCGTGCAACGGATTGATGATGTCGCTGTACTTAAAGCACATCAATTCCCAGAAGATTCGGGCCCATTGTCTCATCCACCGCGTCCTGACCATTTTGTAGAAATTAATAACTTTTACACAGCTACTGTATATGAGAAAGGGGCTGAAATTAACCGCATGATGGCGACCTTATTAGGAAAAGAAAAATTCCGTAAAGGCACAGATGAATATTTCCGCCGTCACGATGGTCAAGCTGTAACAGTTGAAGATTGGGTTGCTGCATTAACTGCGGGTTCAGGTGTTGATTTGTCAAATTTTTTGACTTGGTATAATCAACCAGGCACGCCAAAACTTGAAGCGATAGGTGAGTATGATACTGCGGCACAAACCTATCGTTTGAGTTTTAAACAAAGCCTTAAAGCCCATGCGAAATATCCGAACTTAAAAGCAGTTCCAATTCCTGTGGCTCTGGCATTATTCAATGCGGAAACAGGTGAACAATACACGCTGCAATCTGATGCATTATTTGAAAATAGCGTCAAAGATGGTGTGTATTTGTTCGATCAAGAACTAGCGAGCATTATCTTTACAAATGTAACAGCTAAACCTGTCGTGTCTTTGCTTCGTAATTTCTCTGCACCAGTCAATCTTGAATTTAACTATTCAGATGAAGAATTGGCGTTCCTGATTCAGTATGAAACCAACGGCTTTAACCAATGGCAGGCAACACAAACCTTGTTAGAGCGCGTTTTATTGAATGATCATGATGCAGCAATTTATGTTCAAGCCATTAAAAATACGTTGCCTGCACTTGTCGAAAAAGATCCTTTACTGGCTTCACGTTTGTTTGATGTTCCGAGCGAAGGTTATTTGGGTAGTCGTATTGATGAAAACTATAATCCTGAGGTAATTCAAGAAAAGCGTAATGCATTATTAAACACCTTGGCATGTGAATTAGGTCAATTCTGTAAAGAAATATACTTAGCTTTAGATCCTGATTTGCAGAAAGATTTTTCACAGGCCATGGGCGTTCGGGCATTGAAAAATATCATGTTGATGATGTTGGCACGACAAGGTGATACGGAAGCATTTGATTTGGCTTACCGTCAATATACCAGTACGACCAATATGTCTGAGCGTTTAGGGGCTTTACGTGTTTTAGTCTGGAATGATGCACCACAAGCTTCAACTGCTCTCCAAGACTTTTATACGCGCTTCAAAGATGAAGCACTTTCTCTTGACCAGTGGTTTACAGTGCAAGCGTCAAATCCGAGTGCAACTGCAGAAAGTATTCAAACTTTGATTAATCATCCAGATTATGATTTGGGAGTACCAAACCGAATTCGTGCTGTGAGTGGTGGTTTAAATAGCAACCCTGTAAATACTTGGAGCTTTGGTGTTGACCATTTTGTAGATTTGGCCAAGTATTTAGATGAAAAGAATCCAATTTTAGGTTCACGTTTATTACAGGTTTTATCTCGTTGGTATACTTTAGCCGAACCCCAACGTTCACATGTATTGGCATCTTTAGAAGCCTTAAAGCCACAAGTGAAATCTAAAAATGTGGTGGAAACTTTAAACAGTATGCTGAGCATCTGATAAAAAATTCTAGAGTTTAAGCTGGTTCAGGCTATTTTTCAGCAATGGGAAATAGCCTTTTTATTGGTTTCATTAAAATTAAAAATAGAAACACTGAATAAATGTAGCAATATAAGATATTTATTTACTTGAACTTTTTTCTTCTGAAAATAATTGAAAAAGACATTTAGATAATTTTGTCATAAAAAATGATCAATTAAATACTTCTTCTACATATTTTCTTCATAATTTGTTAACTTTCTGTTACATTTCGCCAGATTTCTTTAAAAGAGTAATAAAAATGAATAAATTATTAGTTGCCTCTATGATTTCTGCAACAATGCTGATGACAGGTTGTGCAAGTATTATTAAGGGGTCGACTCAAACGCTAACGTTTACCAGCGTTCCAGATTCAGCCAAAATTGAAATTAAAAACCGCGCAGGGCAAAGTGTACATGTTGGGCAAACACCTACTACAGTAAGCTTGAAAAAAGGTGCTGGTTATTTCAAACCAGAAGAATATCAAATTACTTTTAGTAAAGATGGGTTTACACCGAAAACCGTGACAGTAAAAGGCACAGTTAGTGGCTGGTATTTTGGTAATATTATTTTTGGTGGGCTAATTGGTTTGTTGGCAGTAGATCCAGCGACAGGTGCTATGTACAGCTTCACACCAGAGGATATTAACGCAGTATTAGAAGCTAATAATACTGAAAAAATGCCTAAAAATGACAAAGCCTTAGCAGTGGTATTTACAGATCAAGTGCCTGAAGATGTAATGGCACGTGCAATTCAAATTAAAAAATAAGGCTGTTTTTAATACGTAAGTTCTGAATTTTGCTGAATAGATATATAAAAAATCCCTCGACGTCGAGGGATTTTTTAACTTTAGACTTTTACAACAAGAACTGGAATAGGGGATTGAGTAAGTACGGCCTGTGCAACACTACCGAGCATCATCTTTTTGAAACCAGTACGACCATGTGAACCCATAATAATTAAGTCAGCACTAACTTCATCTGCAATTTGGATAATGCCTTCTGCGGCGGAAACGCCACGAATTACTTTAGTGTCAACCTCTATCTCATCTCGAATGAAGGATTGTTTAATATCTGCCAAACGCTTTTGGGCATTTTCTTCTGCTTGCATGAAATAATCGGTAATTGCTGGAGCAACTTTGTAAAAGTCGACGCCGACAAAAGGGTCGACAGCCACGACACACATAACCGTTACGCGACAATTCAGGAGTTTTGCTAAAGAAAGTGCTTGCTCAACAGCGGTATATGAAATTGGAGATTCATCGACAGGTACTAAAATATGTTGATAAGTCATGGGTGCACACCTTCGATTATGATTATAAAAAACTTAGCTTTCTGCATTTGTAAAATTTAAAAGTATCCTTAAAAGATACTTCTATAAGCACCCACCTAAAAGTAGGTGCTCGATTTATTGGCTTATTCTTTTACAATTAAAACAGGCAGATGCGTACCACGAAGTACATCTTGTGCAAAACTACCAAGTAAAAACTTTTGGAAGCCTTTGCGACCATGTGAACCCATCACAATTAAATCAGATTTTTTCTCTTCAGCAGCTTGAACTACACCTTCAGCAGAAACTTGTCCTTTAATGATTTGTGTTGTTGGCTCAACACCTTCTGCTTGAGCAAAAACAATGGCTTCTTTTAGGGCTTTTTCAGCATTGGCATAAGCTTGTACAAAGTATTCTTTCATAATGGCAGAAGAATAATAAAAGTCGACTTCTGTAAAAGGATCTTCTGCAACAAGGCTAATCAAAGTCAATTCGCTGCCAAATGCTTTCGCAATAATCGCGGCTTGTTTAACTGCGGAAAATGAAATTGCAGAGCCGTCTACTGGAACTAAAATATGTTGGTAAGACATCGGATTTACTCCTGTTGTTTATCATTATTGCTACTTATTTATAGATAGCACATAGTCGGATTGTGATCAATTTATAAAATGAAAAAACAGCGTAAATTCATTCAATTAATTAGAGATTTTTAATCTTTCTCAAGGCTTTCTAAAAGCTAGTAAGTTGAGTGTTTTTATCAGATTTATCAGGAAAGGCTTAATCAAAATGGAATGGTTTTTTTCATTTTTTATGATCGAGTATTATTTTTTCGCTAAAATACGCTTGCTGAAAAAGATTCTTTAAAACACATCATTATGAAAATATTTAAAAACTGTGGAATTGCTCATGTATAAAAAGACAATTTTTATCATTTTAAGCTGTATTTTGGTGTTGTTAACGGCATGCCAAAATACTCAAAAAAGTAGCAAAGTTATTGCACGAAGTTTTAATACGGCCACAGAAATACAGAAAAGAATGTTGGATAAACATGCACCTAAAAATGTGTTGATCTATTCAAATATTGAGTATCTAAAAGATCCAAAATTAGGACTCGATCTATATCAACCTGAAAATATTGAAGAACTGGGTTTAAGACCGACAATTATCTGGATTCATGGTGGGGGATGGATTTCTGGTTCAAAAGAAAATGCTCGTGGATACTTTAAGTTGCTTGCTGCACAAGGTTTTAATATTGTATCAGTCGAGTACCAATTTGCCCCTCAAGTGATTTATCCTAATCAGTTATTGCAAATAAATCGGGCACTTAAGTTTATTAGTAAGCATGCTGAGGACTATCAGATTGATGCCAATCAACTTTATATGGCAGGTGATTCAGCAGGTGCTAATTTAGCAAGTCACTACGCAGCGTTGCTTACAAATCCTCAATTTGCCCGAGAATCAAATTTTGTACCTGCAATCCAACCGCAACAGTTGAAAGGATTAATTCTGCATTGCGGTATTTACGATATAGCCTCTTTTGTGACGACAGCACCTGATGAGCATAAAATTATAGAATGGGGTATTTATAGCCTCGTTAAGGCATACACAGGGGAGCGTAAGGACGATGGCGCTTTCTTAAATGAAATATCGCCAATAAAGCATCTAACTGCAAATTATCCTCCAGTATTTATTAGTGGAGGTCATAAGGACTTTTTAACAGCGACTCAATCTGTTCCTTTCGTTGCCGCATTAAAGCAGCATGAAATACCTGCAACTGCTGTGTTTTATCCTGAAAGTAAAGAGCCATTAGTTCATGAGTATCAATTTTTTATGGGGTTAAAAGCCAGTCAGCAAACTTTTGATCAAACCATTTCTTTTATAGAACAATTCAGTAATTTGGATGCCTCATCGTAGAAAAACTCTATAATCCGTATCTATGAACTGTTAATCTGCATCCAGAAAATTTGGTGAAGTAACACAAGCATGAATGTCCTACTGTTAGCTTATGCCATGTTGGCTTTGGCAATTGTTTCTGAAGTCACGGGTTCGGCATTTTTAGTGAAATCTGAGGGTTTTACAAAATTAGGACCTAGTTTATTGGTCGTCGTGTTTTATGTCGTTTCTTTTTATTTGTTATCGCAAGTAATCAAAACTATTCCTTTGGGAATTGCTTACGCAATTTGGGGTGGTGTTGGTATTGTATTGACGGCTTTAGTCGGTTTTTTTGTATTTAAACAAACTTTGGATTTACCTGCTTTAATTGGAATCGGCATGATTGTGGGTGGAGTAATTGTTATGAATGTTTTCTCAAACTCAATTGGGCATTGATACGAAATAATATAAAAAAAGCATACAAAATATGTATGCTTTTTTTATTAGACAGAGCTTATTTTTTGATGTTCAATTTCATAATAAATGCAACGGCAAAACCAAATAGTAGCCCCCAAAATGCAGAACCAATGCCAAAAAACTGAACGCCTGAAGCACTAAATAAAAAAGTCATCAATGCAGCTTCACGATCAGAAACATCATGAAAAGCCAGTGCTATGTTGTGGCTAATGGTTCCAAATAGTGCAATTCCAGCTAAGGCCACAATAAAAATATGTGGAAAAGACATTAAAAGGCTAGTGAGGGTTGCTGCAAATAACCCCATTAAGACATAGAAAAAACCACAACTAATTCCTGCAATATAACGCTTGCTTGGGTCTGGATGTACTTGATCGTCTAAGCTCACTGCGGCACTAATGGCTGCAATATTGACACTATAACAACCAAAAGGTGCTAATACGGTTTGAATGAGTCCAGTGCCACCAATTAATTGATTGACATGAGGTTGATAGCCATAACTTTTAATCATGGCAATGCCAGGTAAATATTGCGAGGCCATGTTAATGACAAATAGGGGAAGTGCAAGACCTAAAATCGCAGACCAAGTAAAGTCAGGTGTCATCCAGACGGGTTGAGCCATACTCCATGAAACTGTGGGGGGATGGAAGTCCAAAAACACGGGGCACAAGGCAATCGCCGCGATCACTGTTAATACGATGCTATAGCGAGGTGTAAGTTTTTTTGCAACGATATAAACGGCTAATAAGGATAGAATAAATTCCCAATCAGTTTTAAGGCTGGCAAAAAGTTCGATGCCGAATTTTAATAAGACACCTGCTAACATTGCGCTGGTTAGACTTTGTGGAATAAGCGTTAGAATTTTTTCAAAAATGCCTAAATAACCTAAAACCGCAGTAATCAAACCACAAACCAGAAAAGCACCGATGGCTTCATTTAAGCTATAACCACTGCCTGTGGCAATGATGAGCGCTAGACCAGCGGTAGACCACGCAGTCGACACTGGGTATTTTAGTTTCCATGATAGAAACATGCCCACCAGACCAATACCAAGCCCTAAAGCCCAAAACCATGAGGTAATTTGTTCGGTACTTGCACCTAAAATTTGAGCTGCTTGAATGACCAACACCGCAGATACACTGATCCCAATTAAAAATGTAATGAAACCAGCGAAGACTGCGGGAATAGAAAAATCTTGAATGAGTTTTTGCATGTATCCGTACTTATTCTATTTTGACCAAAAGTTTAAATATAGGTCTTGCATCATACGCTTAAGCTATATTGGGGAAAAGTAAATATCTTAAAATTAAACGATATTTCACGTTTTAAAGATCATTATTGAAATTTCTTCAACTACAGTGTTGAAAATGCCAATTTCATGCCAAAGCCTAAAAAAGCAAATCCAACGATTGCTACAGCAACTGAAGTGAGGCGATAACGCTGGTTGAAAAATGCTGCAAAACGTACGCCAGAGAAAATCAGAATACTTAAATAAAGCATACTAATGATCTGTAAAATAACAGACATCAGGGTAAAGCTAATCGCTGGGTATGCATAGTTCGGATCGACAAATTGAACGAAGAAAGACAGATAAAACAAAATCGCTTTAGGATTCAGAATACTAATGGTCAAAGCGGTACGATAGGGCTGAGCCTCTTTATAGGTGAGCTGAGTATTGGAACCCTCTAAAGCCTGAGCAGTAGTTCCTTTCCAAGTTCGTATACTTGCAATGATAAGTCGGCTACCCAAATAGGATAAATAAGCTGCACCAACTACTTTTAGAATAATAAACAGCCATGGGAAACTATGTAATAAAGAAGCAGCACCAAAGATGGTACAAAGTATCAGAATGAGATCGCCAGTAAAAACGCCTAAAGCAGCAAGATAGCCTATACGTATTCCAAAACGTGATGCAATGGACATGACATATAACGAATTTGGACCTGGAAGAATAACAATTAAAATTGTTCCAATAATATAGGTACTGAGATCCGTAATGCCAAACACAATATACTCATTATAAAAAGCTCATTTTGCTATTGTAACAAAATGAGCTTAAAGTTTGCGCACTTATGGTGCAGAATTTTTAAGCTTGAATTTCAGCATCCAAACCGAATGATTGTCGTAATAAGGTATTAAGTTGTTCACGTGCTTTAATAAAGCCATCAATACCGCCTTGTAGCAATTGGAAGGCCATTAGATCATGTTCTAAATGGTCTTTAAACGTCGCTTTATCAAGAATGACTGCTTGTTCGGAACTGCTTGTAATTTGGTTTGGGTCGAGCTGAAGTTGTACTTCACGGGTATCAAGTTCTAATTCAGCCAATAAATTAGGAGATACTGTTAACAAATCACAACCTGCTAAACCAAGGACTTGATCGATGCTACGGAAGCTTGCTCCCATAATTTCAGTCTTAATCTGGTGTTGCTTGTAGTATTGATAAATTTGTTTCACAGAGACCACACCCGGATCTTTATCAATAGGATAGCTTTCTACATTTTCAGCTTTTTTGTACCAGTCCAGAATACGACCTACAAATGGAGAAATTAAAGTCACTTTAGCATCAGCGCAAGCTTGAGCTTGATGTAAACCAAACAGAAGGGTGAGGTTACAGTGAATACCTTCAGCTTCAAGTGCTCGAGCAGCTTGAATGCCCTCCCAAGTTGAAGCAATTTTAATCAGAATTCTGTTTTGATCGATACCATAAGCTTTATAAAGTGCTAAAAGCGATTTGGCTTTGGCGATGGTTGCTTCGGTGTCATAAGATAATGAAGCATCCACTTCGGTTGAAACACGGCCTTCAATCAGTTTAAGAATTTCTACCCCAAATTTTACAGTCAGAATATCAATGGTACGTTCAATCAATTCATCAGAAGTATAGCCTTCTTGCTTTGCTTGATCATACGCAGCTTCAATTAAAACTTTATTTTCTGGTTGATTGGCTGCTGCTGTGATTAAAGAAGGATTGGTCGTTGCATCGAGCGGACGAAATTTTTCAATTGCCGCTAAGTCACTACTATCAGCAACGATGGTTGTCATCTTTTTTAATTGGTTTAACGCATTTTGTGTCATTGAAATCTATTTCTTAAAAGTTATATCCGTCATTTAGTTATACCACAAACTTTGCTTAGCCCAAGCAAAATCAGGGCTTCGAGCACATTTAATTCGTATTTTTTTTGTTGTTTCGAATATGTTCAATCAAAAACCGAGCTGCCGCACCAAGCTGACTTTCACGGCTCCAGACTAAATCAACCGAATATTCAAATTTGGGTGAGAAATCTTGGAAATTCAGGATTTTTAATTGTTGTTGCAATGCTGGATTTTCATTGAGCATTTCATAAGGGAGTACACCCCAGCCTAGATTTTGTAAAATCATGGCACATGATGAGTGATGATTATCAGTACGCCAATAATTTTTAGAAAAAAGTAATTCAGGCTTTAAACTTCGGTCACGACTGGCCACAACGATTTGTCGACTTTGCAGTAATTGTTCGTAGCTTATTTTTTCATGTTGAGCGAGAGGATGTTGTTTTGATGCGACTGCAATAAGCGTTTCTCGTTTGAGCTCTACAAATTGTTCACCACTTTGTAATTGTTCTCGCTCAAACATTAATGCTAATTGTGCAGATTGATCGAGCAGCATTTGTAATGCATCTTCTTGAGGTGCCGAAAAAATGTTGATTTGAAGTTCAGGAAAACGTTGCTCGAGTAGCAGAATGTAGTCCGTCCAATGCGTATGGAGTAATTCAGAAACTACCACAATATTTAAATTCGACTCTAGGCCTCCAGCTAAGGCAAAGGCATGTTGTTTCCATTGATTCATTTCAATGAGAAGCTGTTGAGTCTTCTCATATAAAGTCATGGCTTGTGCAGTTGCAATTGGTTCACGACCTTGACGGCTGAAAAGCGTAAGATCTAGATCAATTTCAAGATTCGCAATAGACATGCTAATCGCAGAGGGAACTTTACCCAGCTTTCTTGCGGCTGCTGAAAAAGAACCAGTTTCAATGACGGTTTGGAAAATAATCAGTTGATCTTGGTTTATATTCATTGGCGTATATTTTGCTTAAGTTACTAAAAAAAGTTTCATGGTGAACCTTTCAAAAATATTGAAAGAATCTAACTCGATTAATCAATATCATAAACATAAAATAGCAAACATCTAAGACAAAGAGTATTTTTAAATGTTGATTTCCAAGAGAAGGATTGTTCATGCGTTAAGCTATGAGATCATCCTGTTGGTCATCATTGCCATCGCATTAAGTTTTATTTTTAACATGCCCATGGAAGTGACGGGAAGCCTAGGAATAGCTATGGCAATCACTTCCGTATTTTGGAACATGATTTTTAATCATTTTTTTGAAAAGTTTGAGCAACGCCGTAAATTGCAACGTACTGTTGGCGTTCGTATTATGCATGCGATTGGATTTGAAGGTGGTTTGATGTTAGCCACTATTCCAATGGTAGCGTATGCAATGGACATGACCATCTGGCAAGCCATATTATTGGATCTGAGTTTGACCATGTGTATTTTGGTATATACCTTTATTTTCCAATGGTGTTATGACCATATTGAAATGCGATTAGGGTATTCTCCTGTTCAGCAGTCATAAGAAGTAAAAAAGCCACAAATAAGTGGCTTTTTTTATGTATGGATGCTGAATCGCTTAACAGTAAACTCATTGCAAAAATAAAAAAATTGTATTATTTCAATTGTTTGACGATGGATAATAGTTGATGCATTTGAAGTCAGATCTCAGCTAGATTAAATAGCTTGGTAATCATATCTCAAATGCGGTTTTAGTTGTTTAAATGATCTATCCTATAATCTTTAAAAGTTCGAGTGGTATCTCGGCTTTAATTTTTAAATAAAGAGATCCTAATAACGATAAAAAGAGTATGCAGATGGATTGGACTTACTTATTACAACATTACGGTTATTTTGCCGTCGTCATTGGTTCTTTTTTCGAAGGTGAAACGATACTCATGCTCGGTGCTTATGCCGTACATCAGCATGTTCTCAATTTTTGGCTGTTGATTGTTTCTGCAATGATTGGTGGTTTTATTGGTGATCAGTTGTATTACCAAATTGGGAAACGGTATGGATATGACTTTATTGATCAGCACCCAAAATTAAAACTGAGATTTCAAAAAGCCAGTGTATTAATTGAAAACTATCCAACCTTAAGTATTTTATTGATGCGTTTTGCTTGGGGCTTAAGAACAGTTATTCCTATGATCATTGGGATTAAGCAATACCCAGTTTTGCGTTATATGGCAATCAATCTATTGGCTTGTTTTATTTGGGCATTTGTTATTGTAAGTGTTGGTTTGCAAGTTTCGCATTGGTTGCATCTGTTCTGGCAAGCGGTAGTCCAACATGACGAATATTCAGCCTTGATCATTGTCGCAGTGATTACCTGTATCTTATTGGTTCGTTTTCTCTTTTGGATGGTTTCATTCCTTAAACAATCTAAAGATCATTGAGTTTGCTACAAATAGATCATGAAGTTGAGAGTTAATTGAAGTCTCAGAGGGAAAAAAAGCACTTCCGTAGAAGTGCTTTTTTAGAGGGGGTAAGTCAATTATTTTTCAACAATTGCCGTTACACCTTGACCACCCGCCGCACAAATCGAGATGAGTACGCGACCAGAGCCTTTTTGGTTAAGAAGTTTTGCAGCCGTTGCTAAAATACGTCCACCTGTTGCCGCAAATGGGTGACCTGCTGCCAAAGAAGAACCTTTAACATTGAGTTTGTTACGGTCAATTGAACCTAATGGTGCAGCTAAGCCTAAGCGATCTTTACAGAATTGTGGATCTTCCCAAGCTTTTAAAGTTGAAAGCACTTGTGAAGCAAAGGCTTCATGAATTTCGTAATAGTCAAAATCTTGCAGAGTAATACCAGCACGTTCAAGCATACGAGGAACTGCGTAAGCAGGGGCCATTAATAAGCCTTCTTTTGGTCCATTCTTGCCAATGAAGTCTACCGCAGCAGTTTCAGTAAAGGTTAAATAAGCTAGTACTTCATAACCATTTGCTTTTGCCCATTCTTCAGAGGCAAGTAACACACAAGATGCACCATCGGTTAATGGGGTAGAGTTACCCGCAGTCATGGTGCGTGCATCACCTTTACCAAAAGCAGGCTTAAGTTTAGCCAGTTTCTCAACTGTAGAATCAGCACGTAAGTTGTTATCACGTTCTAAACCTAAAAATGGTGTGATCAGGTCATCAAAGAAACCTTCTTCATAAGCCTTCGCCATTTTTTGATGTGAAGAGGCTGCAAGTTCATCCTGTGCTTCACGCGAAATACCCCATTCCAATGCTGTAATCGCCTGATGATCACCCATTGATAGACCAGTACGTGGTTCACCATTTTTAGGGGCATCCATCAAATCTTTCAGGTTAATTTTGGTTAATGCTTTTAAACGGTCTTTACCTGTTTTTGCGATATTGAGCTCAAGCAATGCCTTACGTAAACCATCACCAAAAGCAATTGGCGCATCTGAAGTGGTATCTACGCCACCAGCAATACCCACTTCAATTTGTCCCAAGGCAATTTTATTCGCCACTTGGAACGCTGCTTGTAAGCCTGTTCCACATGCTTGTTGCAAATCATAAGCAGGAGTTTCAGGTGCTAAAGCAGTATCTAGCACACACTCACGAGTCATATTGAAGTCACGACTATGTTTTAACACTGCGCCTGCGACTACTTCACCTAGGCGCTGACCTTGAAGATTATAACGTTCAACAAGACCATTTAATGCTGCAGTAAACATATCCATGTTTGATGCTGTGAAATAAGCACCATTCGAACGAGCGAATGGAATACGGTTACCACCAATAATTGCAACGCGGCGAGGAGTATTTTGACTCATAATTTTTTCCTGTTGGACAGAAGTTTGAGTTGTAGATTCAGTTTTAGTTGTACTAGGTGCTGCTTTTTTGCGAGGCGAAGAAGTTGCACGTGTACGTGTTGTTTTAGTCGTTGGGGTTGCAGACGTAGAAGCTGTGTCAGTTGTTTTGCGTGTACGAGTACGTGCTTTTGATGTATTTGACACAGTTTCTGCCACAGAATGATCGACTGCTGGATTATCTTGAGTTGTTTTGCTCATAAGGCTTTTCCAAGCATGTTACAGTATTCTTGAGGTGTACATTAACACAATACAGCATAGCTCGAATTGACTACAATGACATTGCAGAATACATTCAGGTCAAGTCATCACTAGATTAACTCAAGTATGATTCAACGGAAACTGATGGGTCTATTGAAATCTACGTCTTTGACATGATATTGAAGTTAAACAGTAGTTTAAAAGCCATCAAATAAATTTAATTCGTTTTGAGAGATAATAAACATGACTGACCAATACCAAGCATTCGCAAAATCTCCAATTGGTAAATTTGTCATTAAAAATTTAGGTTTGCCAGCACCCACTTTTTTAGATCGTTTTGACTCTGCGACGCCTGTAATTAAAGGTGCAGTTTTGGTTGGTGCAGCACCAGCAGGCACATTATCTGGTGCAATTTCTCAGGTTTTGGCGAATATTCACGCAAACAGCTATGCAGGCAACAATGCAGAATTACAACAAGTTGCTGCAACCCAAGGTTTAAAACTGAATGCATTTAACGATGGTGATCGTGAGTCGAAGTTCAAAGCCGTCGTTTTTGATGCGTCTGGTATTCAAAATTCTGAACAGCTCAAAGAGCTTTATAATTTCTTCAACCCTGTCGCACGCCAGATTTTGGCTTCGGGTCGTGTCATTGTCGTTGGTACAACACCTGAAACGGCTAAAACAGTAAAGCAAGCCATTGCTCAACGCGCTTTAGAAGGTTTTGTTAAATCTGTAGGCAAAGAATTCAAAAAAGGTATTGCTGCACAATTGGTCTATGTAGATGAAGGCGCGGAAGCGAATTTAGAGTCTACGTTACGTTTTGCTTTATCGCCACGTTCTGCTTATGTTTCAGGACAAGTCATTCGTGTATCTAAAGCAGATGTAATTGATGTAGATTGGGTGAAACCACTTGCAGGTAAAACTGCTGTAGTCACAGGTGCGAGCCGTGGTATTGGTGAGGCAATTGCACATGTGTTATCACGTGATGGCGCACATGTCATTTGTTTAGACGTACCACAACAGCAAGCTGACTTGGATCGTGTTGCGAGTGAAATTGGTGGTTCGACTTTAGCGATTGATATTACCGCAGCAGATGCAGGTCAGAAAATTAAAGAAGCTGCTGTAGCACAGGGCGGTGTTGATATTATTGTGCACAATGCAGGTATTACCCGTGACAAGACTTTGGCCAATATGAAGCCAGAACTTTGGGATTTGGTTATCAACATCAATTTGTCTGCGATTGAACGTGTCAATGATTATTTACTTGAACATGATGGTTTAAATGCCAATGGTCGTATTATCTGTGTATCTTCAATTTCAGGTATTGCTGGGAACTTAGGTCAAACCAACTATGCTGCATCGAAAGCAGGTGTTATTGGAGTGGTGAAATTTACTGCACCGATTTTAAAAAATGGTATAACCATTAATGCAGTTGCACCAGGCTTTATTGAAACACAAATGACAGCAGCAATTCCTTTTGCTATCCGTGAAGCAGGCCGTCGTATGAACTCGATGAGTCAAGGCGGTTTACCTGTTGATGTTGCAGAAACCATTGCTTTATTTGCTTCAACGGCTTCGACGGGCTTAAATGGTAACGTTGTTCGTGTTTGCGGACAAAGTTTATTAGGTGCTTAATTATAAAAGTTTAGAATTTTCCCTCTTCTTTAAGGAGAGGGAAAGCCAATAAAGGGAATGGAATTCTTCCTTCATCCTAACCTTCTCCCTGAAGGAGAAGAAGCTTTCAAAAAATATTGAAATAAAAACTTCACATAGGTTCAACATGAATACGCGCCATTTTTCTCAACTTCCGAAACCTTATTTGGCTTATCCGAAAGTCGTGCAGGGACTCATCTTTAAAAAGCCTAAAGGCGAAAAAGTTCTACCGCAAGTTGAATATGTGGTGGATTCTTTCAAAGTTGATCCAAAACATCTAAAAGCCTATAACGAAGTATGTGGTTTTAAAAATAATGGTTATATTCCAGCGATTTATTTAGCTGTTTTGTCGCAAAGTTTACAAATGCATATGATGACGCAAGAGGCATTTCCTTTTGCAATTTTAGGTTTGGTACATATTCGTAACCAAGTTTCTCAAAGCCGTAAAATTGGTGTAAATGAAAGCTTAAGTCTATCTTGCCAGTTTGGTGAATTAAAGCCGCACGATAAAGGCGTGCAGTTTGATTTTATTACCACCGCAAAAGTGGGCAATGAAGTCGTGATGCAAGGGGTGACGACTTATCTTGCACGTCAAAAAACTGAAACAAAAGCGGCTACTAAAGCAAAAGAAGAAACTCGCCCAAATTATACGCTTCAGGCAGAGTGGACAGTTTCAGAAAATACGGGTCGTCGTTATGCCTTAACTTCTGGTGATTTTAATTTAATTCACATTCATGCCATCACGGCAAAAGCATTTGGTTTCAAACAAGCGATTGCACATGGTATGTGGAGCAAAGCAAAAGCCTTAGCCAATTTAACTTTACCCGACAGCTATGAGGCTGATGTTTGGTTTAAATTACCTATGTATTTGCCTTCTAAAGTTGAGTTCCTCACTGCGCAGGTAGGTAAGGATATCGATTTTATGATACAAAATAGTAAGAATAAAAAACCACATGTGACAGGTCATATTACCGCACGCTAATAGCGCTGAATAAAAGCCCAAATTTTAAGGATTTGGGCTTTTTTACTTATGTATGTATCAATAATTAAAAAATTATAAGGATGTAAGATGAAAGAACTAAAAGCATATTTATCAGCGAGTCCAAATCAATATCATGGTGATGTCACTGAAAATTTTGAAGATTTGGCGAAACAGTTCAGTCGCTTACAGCATCCGCGAATGCATCAAGGTGGGGCTGCACTTTGCGTGTATTTTCAAGGAGAAAAGGTTGTTGATATTTGTATAGGGAAAAAATCAGCGACAGAACAATGGGAAAAGAACACCTTGTCGGTCTGTTACTCAACAGGCAAAGGTGTTTTGGCAACCTTAGCTCATATTTTAGTGAGTCGCGGGTTACTTGATTATGATCAACCAATTGCAAAGTATTGGCCTGAATTTGCACAAAATGGTAAATCTAATATTTGCTTGGCAGACATTTTAAGCCACCAAAGTGGCTTATTTGATATTCGCAATTTGGTTCAAGACGCAGCGCAAATGGCCGATTGGGAGCTTATGTTAAATCGGATTGCTGAGGCCAAACCGCGCTTTGTTGTTGGTGAAGATGCAGCGTATCAGCCTTTAACTTTTGGCTGGTTAGTGGGCGGTGTTCTGGAAAAAGCTACAGGGCAAAGTTTATCTCATTTAATGCAACAATATTTGTTACAACCTCTTCATATACAAGATGCTTATTTTGGTGTGCCAACATCAGAACTTGATCGGGTTGCACGACCATTCCTCACAGCGAACTCTAAAAGCTCAAGTTCTGATTCTTCAAAAAGAAAAAATACAGCCAAGAAAATGACTTTAATGGATCGTGTTGCAACATGGTCAGGTCAAAATCCGCAAGATTTTCAAGATGCTATGATTCCTAAAGGTATGAAGAACTTTAGTTTTTTTAGTGAACAAGGTCTACAAGCTGTAATTCCAGCTGCGAATGGTGTTTTCTCTGCCGAAAGTTTGGCAAAAATTTATGCCATGTTGGCACAAGGGGGGATATGGCAACAGCAACAATTGATTAAACCTGAAGTATTTCAACGCATGTCGCAAATTCAATATCAGCATCGTGACCGAATTATGCCGATTCCAATGCATTGGCGTTTGGGATATCACCGTGTCCTGACTTTAGGGAAACATGTCCCACAAGGTTTCGGACACTTGGGTTTTAATGGCTCAGGTGCTTGGTGTGATCCAGCGCGGCAATTAAGTTTTGCTTACACACATAATTTTGTAACGGCGTCCATTACTGGGGATTATCGTTTGTGGGGCTTAACGCAAGAAACTTTGCGCTGTGCTGATAAAATTCTAACAGGACATAAAGGCTGGTTTTAAGATAGAGATAACTTATACCTTTGTGACGAAAGTATGAGTAGTGGAGGAATTGCTTTTTTTGATTTATAATGTATTGATTAAATTATATTTAATTGAAAGAAAGAGCATATAATGAGTTTTAATAAAAATAACAAATTAGGTTCACAATTTTTAGGTTTTATTATTGCTGCAGTGATTGTAGGAAGTCTTTATATCTTTTTCACTGATAAAAATATTAACCACTCTGCGGTACTTCAGAATTCATATTCTCCTGTTGGAAATAACGATCAGCCTAATGCATTGGAAAATATTGAAAACGATGACGAAAGGCGCAGAGCGGAATTGCAAAAAAATGCTCAGCCATTTTTAGCGAAAGTAATGCTTCGTTATTCAGATGATGGTTCAGTTCTAGGACCGGTTCATTTGAAGGCATCAAACAAGAAAGATGCTGTATTTATTGTTAGGAATAAATTAAACAATGCAATTATAGCCATTGTACAAGTTCCAAGAGGAAGTAGCGAAAAATTAATGTTGCCAATTGGAGACTACTCAATTGAATATGCACAAGGTGACGGCTTGTGGCAAGGGCTTGGTGAGCTATGGGGGCTGAGTACAAAATTTTATAAAAGTACATCAGACCATTATGTAGCTCAAGAATTTACGCAAACTGGGTATAAGGTACGAGGGGTAGGGGTACAAATAGGTACGGATGAAGGAACAGTATCGGAACGTATTTCAAAAAGACAATTTGTAAGTGATTAAATCATTTTTGAAATACAAATAAACTTTATCGTTATCTTGGAAAACCGCTAAATCAAAAAGTCCTAGAGGAATCTAATGCTAAAATGGTTAAATTTGACGAAATCGATCGAATTAGTTCCACTGATTGAGATCTTCATTCACTCTTGTGCAAAAAAACAGTATGCTTAGACCTGTGAAAAGGAGCATACATGTATCAAGTACTTGCGCGTAAATATCGTCCCCGTAATTTTAATGAATTAGTGGGGCAAAACCATGTCTCGCGTGCACTCAGTAGTGCATTGGAACGTGGGCGTTTACACCATGCGTATTTATTTACAGGTACACGTGGCGTGGGTAAAACCACAATTGCACGTATTCTTGCGAAATGCTTAAACTGCGAAACAGGTGTAACAGCGAAGCCGTGTGAAGTCTGTGCCACGTGTAAAGCGGTGAATGAAGGTCGTTTTATCGATCTGATTGAAATTGATGCGGCGTCACGAACCAAAGTAGAAGATACGCGAGAACTTTTAGATAACGTACCGTATGCTCCAACTCAGGGACGCTATAAAGTGTACTTGATTGATGAAGTACACATGCTCTCTACACACTCATTTAATGCCTTGCTTAAAACCTTAGAAGAACCACCTGAGCATGTGAAATTTCTATTTGCAACAACCGATCCGCAAAAGCTCCCAATTACGGTGATTTCGCGTTGCTTACAATTTACCTTACGTCCTCTAGCGGTCGATGAAATTACCGAGCATTTGACAAAAATTCTGGAAAAAGAACAGATTTCAGCTCAGCAAGATGCAATCTGGCAAATTGCTGAGTCTGCACAAGGTTCGCTGCGTGATGCACTCTCTTTAACTGACCAAGCGATTGCCTATGGTCAAGGTGCGATTCAGCATCAAGATGTAAAAGAGATGTTAGGCTTGATTGATCGTACGATCATTTATGATTTATTGATGGCGATTCATCAAAATCAGAAAGCGCGTGTGAGTCAATTATTGCTGCAATTTAGACAGCAAGCTTTAGATGTTTCTCTGGTTTTAGATCAGTTGATTTCAACTTTGCATGAATTAGCATTGCTGCAATATTTACCTGATCTAAGCTTGAAATATAGTGCCGAAATTAATCAAAAGATTTCCCAGCTTTCTCAGCTCATCGCAGATCAAGATTTACAACTTTATTACCAGATTGCGTGTAAAGGGCGTGCAGATTTGCAACTTGCGGTGACGCAAGAGCAAGGTTTTGAAATGTGCGTATTGCGTTTGTTGGCATTTAGACCTTTGCAACCAAATGAAGTCTTGGTTTCAACGCCTACTACACAAATTCAGTCGGCACCAGTGTTAGCTACTGAACAAGCTGTCAGCAATATCAATACGGTAGTTGCAGCTCCGCAAGAGCAAATTCAAGCGATAGCGGAAGTTACACCACCTGTCGAAAACCTTGCTGTTGAGACAAATCTACAAGATGAGCCTGCATTACCAGAAATTCCAGAGCAGGTTGAAGAAACGGCTAATCTAACCAGTCATTCAGATCAAATCGTGTTTGATCCTGAGAGTGAAGATGTTTTATTCGACCTTGATGAAGATACTGATACATCATACGAAGCTCCATCTGAAGTAAGTAGTGATGATTTCTTATTTGAAGAAATTGCACCAATTGCTGTAGAAGAAAAAGTAGAACGTCAAGTTGAACCATCTGATGAAAATGATTCATTATCAGCCGATTCAGGTTTCACAGATGGTGATAAAGCTCAAGATACACTCTTGAATTTGGCGGTTGATGAAGTCGAAACAGATTCAGCGGTTCAGACACTTATTGAGCAACCTGAGCCTGAAATAGAATCTCTGCTAACACCAACTGCTTCGAATATAGAAACTGCAAAGCTTATGCCGCAAGATATTTTGCGTGTACAAGAACAAGTTTTGGAAGGTGAGTGGACGCTTGGTAAGTGGGAGTTCTGGTTCAGGCATAGTGAATTATCGCCTGCTGTGCAAGAGTTAGCACAACATGGTGTAATGACAGGGAAAATTGATGCGGAATCTGTGTTTCATATTCCAGAGCAATATCAGCAATTATTGGGTCAATCACAGCATTCTTTGGAACAAGCGCTGAAAAAACAGTGGCCAAATACGCTGTTCAAAATTGAATATGGTGCGGTTACAGATACCACACCTTATATTTTACAGCACCAACGTAAAGAGCAAGCTTATCAGCGGGCAGAGGAATTGTTACAAACTGAACCCGTAGTACGTGATTTAATCCAAAGTTTTGATGCTGAATTACATAACATTCAATTGAAATAACTCTTAGATGAGCTTAGGTTCAGGCTTGACTTGCATAAAAGCTTGTAGAGCCTGACGCATGTTCATGGGAATCGGTGTACTTTTGCGCTGCTCTCGATCTACAAAAACATGAATAAACTGTCCCTGTGCCGCAGCTGTATTTTGATTGGCTTTAAAGATGGCCAAGTCATATTCTAAAGAACTATTGCCCATACGTTTGATTGCCACACCGACTTCAATCACTTCGGGGTAACAAAGCTCTTGTAAAAATTGACAAGATGAACTCACCACTAAGCCAATAATTGTTGAGCGGTGAATATCAAAATGAGCTTTTTTAATCAGCAGCGCATTCGCTGCGCTATCAAAGAAACTATAATAATTGACATTATTTACATGTCCGTAAATATCATTGTCTGACCAACGTGTTTGTATGGGAAAAATAAAAGGATAGTTTTCTCTAAGTTTGGCTTGGGGTTTCATTTTTTGCATGTCCTTTGCTAAGTGATGAATTAAGCGTAAATTGCATGATAAATTTGTTCAGCATCATTCAAGTTTAGATCGCGCGGGTTATTTTGTAATAGTCTGGTTTGTAACATGGCATCCTGTGCCAGTGTTGAAAGGGCAGTCTTTGGTACATTCAGTGCATTGAGCTTTAAAGTCAAACCACTTCGGTCTAAATGATTTTGCATATGATCAATAAATAAATCACATAATCCATCAGTGCAACCATTGCTATAAGGATCTATCCATGTCATTAGTTCTGCATATAAATGCTTGGCATTCGGTGCATTAAACTTCAAGACTTCAGTTAAAACCAAGGCATTACTGTGGCCATGCGAAATGTGAAAATGTCCACCCAAAGGATAGGCCAATGCATGTACTGCACCTACAGGGGCATTGGCAAATGCCTGACCTGCAAACATCGAACCATTCAGCATATTTTGCCGTGCTTGAAGATTCGAACCATCTTCTAATACCAGCTTTAAATTTTGATTGAGTAGTCTTAATGCTTGTTTGGCTAACATATCGGCATACAGATTTTTTTTAATTTTTGAAGTATATGCTTCGATGGCATGAACCATGGCATCAATACCTGTTGCTGCCGTAATATGCGCGGGTAAATTTTGGGTAAAAGTTGCATCTAAAATGGCTACATCAGCATACAGTACAGATGAGACAATGCCCATTTTAGTGGTTTCACCTGTAGTCACAATGGAAATTGGCGTGACTTCAGAACCTGTACCCGCAGTCGTCGGAATGAGAATTAAGGGTAATCGAGGAGATTTTGCATTGTTGATTCCATAGAGTTCAGCTAACTTTTGCGACTGGTCTGGATGGGCTAAAATTGCAATGAGTTTTGCAACATCTAAAGAGCTGCCTCCACCAAAGCCAATCACCGTATCAATTTTTTCTTGTTTTGCAAATTCTACGGCTGAATTGACAACGTGTTCGGGTGGATCAGCAATGACATCGGCATAAATCACATGTGCTAATGACAGATGTTCTAAAATTTCTAAAATAGGGTGATGTAACTGCTGTTGTAGCATACCGTTATCTGTCACCAACAACACTTTTTTACTACTTTGCTCAGTCAAGACCGTTGTGAGTTCTTGAATTGAGCCGAGGCCTGAAATAATTCGGGAAACAGTTTGAAACTGAAAGTCATACATTGGCAATTCCTTCATGCTTTATCAATATTTACGTGTTTTTGTTATACAGTTTTAGTGGGATTCAACCTCCAAATAACTTAACATAAGACATTGCAAAATAAACGTTCTATTGAGGTGCTTATGTCATCGCAAACGCCCTACAAGGTGTTATGTGTCTGTCTGGGAAATATCTGCCGTTCACCCACAGCAGAAGTGGTATTTAGACATTACTGTGATGCACATCAACTGAATATTGAGGTCGATTCTGCTGGAACCAGCAATTATCATCCGAATAAGGCGCCTGATTTAAGAAGCCAAAAACATGCCATAAAACGAGGGTATGATTTATCTGCATTGCGTGCGCGTCAGCTCAAGATTCAAGACTTCGTTGAGTTTGATCTGATTTTGGCAATGGATTATGAGAACTTAGATGATATTCAAATTTTAATGCAACAGGCTCAATCAGTTCTTGGGCAGCGGATGCTTCGTGCAAAGATTGCCCTGATGAGTCAGCATGATCAAAAATTCCTTCAACAAGCGGTGCCAGACCCTTATTATGGTGGCGATGATGGGTTTGAGCGTGTACTTGATCAATGTGAATCAAGTAGTTTTGCTTGGGTTCAGGTACTTCAACAACAGCTGAAAGGCTAGTTCGGGTTTTAGCATGCATATTCAAAATAACGTTCAACTTCAGCCTTTTAACACCTTAAATTTGGGTTCGGTTGCATCACACTATGTAAAAATTGAAACTGAACACATGTTGTTGGAAGCCTTGTCTTATGCAGAACAGCAGCAGCTCAATGTGTTAATTCTATCTGGTGGGAGCAATATGCTTTTGCCTGAACATATTCATGCTTTGGTTATCCATATGGATATTCAAGGGATTGAAACTTTAAATGAAGATGCTCAGACCAAGACGCTCGCGGTTGGTGCGGGTCAAGTTTGGCATGATTTTGTGTTATGGACGACTGAACAGCATTTATATGGTCTGCAAAATTTAGCTTTAATTCCTGGTTTAGTCGGGGCATCACCTGTACAAAACATTGGTGCTTACGGTGTAGAAGTTGGTGAGTTTATTCAGGCTGTGCGGGTTTATGACCGCGTAACACAGCAATTTACTGAAATTCTTGCATCAGATTGTCAATTTGCTTATCGACACAGTATTTTTAAAGATCAACCTGAGCGTTATGTCATCACTCAAGTGATTTTTCAGCTTCTTAAACATGCAAATTTAAAGCTAAGCTACGGTGATTTAAAACAAGCCGTGGGTGAAGATTTGAGTGCAGAAAATCTACAAAATCAGGTTATTCAAATTCGTCAAAGTAAATTACCAGACCCGAAAGAATATCCGAATGCGGGCAGTTTCTTTAAAAATCCTGTGATCTCTGCACAATCTTTTGACCAAATAAATACGAAATTCCCTCAATTGCCCCATTACCCTCAAGCAGATGGTCAGATTAAAATTGCTGCAGGCTGGTTAATTGATCAGGCCGGTTGGAAGGGTAAGCGTTTGGGCATGGTTGGTATGTTTGCAAAACAGGCGTTGGTTTTGGTGAATTATGAAGATGCTACTTTATTGGATGTTCAGGCAACCTATCGTGCAGTTCAACAAGATGTGCTAAATAAATTCAATATTCGTCTAGAGCCAGAACCTGTTCTTTTTAATGCAGTTGGTTTAATTCAATCACACGTGGAATAATGAATGGCTAAAACACATTGGATGGTTCGTATTGTACAAATCGCAGCTTTGCTTTTTGTACTTTTAGGCTGTCTGGTGATTTTTATCTATTCGCCATTTTATTCAAAATTGGTCGTCAAAGCATTAAATACCTTTGTTCCTGTAGAGGTGAATGAAGTTGCTGCGAAAAGTCAAAAAATGGCAGCGTTGAGTGAAGCTGAGAATCTTGAACCAGGCTCTAATTTATGGATTGCACGTCAAGCGTATCTTAAATTGATGGAACAAGAAATTCAGCAAAATAATTCTGAAAATTTACCGCAAATTCAAGCACGTTATAAAGCCTTGCAAGATTTAATTAATAAAGAGCAGCAAGAACAAAACGAAGAGGAAGAACGTCCTCAAGTTCCTCTTTTGGCAGATCCAAAGCAAGCCGCATCAGCACCTGAAGATCCAACTCAAAATGTAAAAGACTTACTAGAGTTAGATAGTAAAGAAAATAAAGCCTTGATGGAAAAATATCTGGATTTTCTACAGACACATAAAATCGAACCTGTAGTTGAAAGTGTTGATGCACAGCAAATTCAAAAAGATATTGCCCAAATTAAAGAACAAAATGAAACACCTAAAGGGACTTTATCACAACCTTATGCGATTGTGGTGTTGGGTGGTGGTTTAACCTTGGACAAAAATAGAAAAGATATTGTCGTGAATGACTATACAAAATTAAGACTGGAGAAAACTTTAGAAGTCGAGAAGCAGTATAACTTACCCATTGTGCTTAGTGGTGTAGAAGCACCTTTTATGCAGACTTGGTTAAAAGAGCGCGGTGTAGATGCCAAGCTGTTAGAAAATAGAAGTATGAATACGTGTGAAAATTCACGCTTTAGCTCGCTATTATTACAAAAGAAAGGGGGAGCACCGACCGTGATTCTAATTACAGATCAATATCATATGCCTAGAACACGCCGTTTATTTGCTTTAAATGGCATTGAAACTGTACCTATTGAAGCACCAATGCCGACGCAATTAACAGCTTGGCAGCCTAGCCAACAAAACTATGATCATAGCCGCCGTGCAAATTATGAAATGTTAGCGACTATTCGCGACATGTTATTCGGCTCTAGTGATTGCCGAGAGGTACCTTAATGCCTGAAATTCCATTCTTAAATCCGAATATTCTGAAACAATTAGATTTACCTGTACCTAATCGGGACACGACACCACAGGTTTTAAGTCCATTAAATTTGAATCATGCTTTTTCACCATCTGTAGAATTACAAGCATATCGTAAGTTGTATGGGTTACATCTGCTGGATTGTGAGCATTGGCAAGGTTTTGTGCAAATGCCTTTGTTTAAGTTGCATGTGCAAGTGTTTCAACCTAAAGCGAATGCAGAAGGAAAGGTTGTAATAAAAGGAACAGTATTCCTTTTGCATGGCTATTTAGAGCACAGTGGAATTTATCAGCCAATTATCCGTGAACTGCTTGAACAAGGTTTTAGTGTGCTTACGTATGATCTTCCAGGTCATGGATTAAGCGATGGTTCACCCGCAAGTATTCAAGATTTTGATCATTATCAGCGTGTGCTACATGCGGTATATCAATATGTGAAAAATGCTTCGCAGCTTCCTAAGCCTTGGTTGGGAATTGGACAAAGTACGGGTGGTGCAATCCTGATGCATCATTTACTTGAGTTTGCCGAGCGCCGTGAAAATCCTTATGTGGAGCGTGTGTTACTGTTGTCACCTTTAATTCGACCTGCAAAATCGGCTTGGTGGCACAACTCTGTCGGTTTGGGCATTATTCGTCGCATTAAGCGTCAAGTTCCGAGACATTTCCGTCGTAATAATCATAATCCTGAATTTTTACGCTTTGTTCGTTTAAAAGATCCTTTGCAACCTCGTATGATGGGTATGGACTGGATTTTGGCAATGTCGAAGTGGATGCAACAGATGGAAGAGCGACCTTCTTGTCGTATACCAGTTTGGTTGGCTCAAGGTGCATTAGACCAAACCGTAGACTGGCGCTATAACATTGAGTTTATTCGTCAAAAATTTCGACTACAGACTTTGTTGATGTTGGAAGAAGGTTCTCATCAATTAATTAATGAACGAGCTGATATTCGTGCCGCTTTAACAGGTCTAATCCCTGCTTTTTTACATGCGCATAGCACAGGCGAGTATTATTAAAATTATTTTTTGAAATTCATGTTTAAAATGGACTCGGTTAAAAGCTTAGCCGAGTCCATTTATCATTAGAAATATTCTTTTTTTGCCATATTCCACATACGGAAATAAAAGTTTTCCTGATCTTTATTTTCGCAGTTTAGAAGTTCACCCTCTTTTAACCAAAAATGTAGTTGAGCATAGTTTTTAATTTCACGATCATTAATACGTTGTGCTAAATGGTGGGCTTTAATATCAGAAGGGTGGCGTAGACCTGCCGCAGCAATCATTTCGGATAGGGCGTGTAGAGTATTTTTGTGGAAATGGAAAACACGTTCGGCTTTTGTAGGCACATGTATTGCCTTTTGGCGGTCTTGATCTTGGGTTGCAACACCGACGGGGCACTGGTTGGTATGACAGCTCTGTGCTTGAATACAGCCAATTGCGAACATAAAGCCACGTGCTGAATTAACCCAATCGGCACCAATTGCCATTGTACTTGCAATATCAAAAGCACTGATGATTTTCCCACTGGCGCCAATTTTGATCTGCTTTCTTAATCCAGCACCAACTAAGGTATTGTGTACAAATAGTACGCCTTCACGGAGCGGCGTTCCCATATGATTGATCAATTCAATCGGTGCAGCACCAGTACCACCTTCGGAACCATCGACTACTATAAAGTCAGGGAGTATTTGCGTATGCAGCATCGCTTTGACTATCCCCATAAACTGCCAAGGTTGACCGATACATAGTTTGAAACCGACAGGTTTGCCACCAGAGAGTTCGCGCAATTTTTGAATAAACTGTAGCATTTCAATAGGGGTATTGAAGGCCGAGTGTTTAGAAGGTGAAATACAATCACGATCACGTGGAATACCACGGATTTGCGCAATTTCCGCAGAGATTTTATCTTTAGGAAGAATACCACCGTGCCCTGGTTTAGCACCTTGTGACAGCTTAATCTCAATCATTTTAATTTGGGGAAGAATAGCCTGCTGTGCGAACTTTACTGGATCGAAAGTGCCATCTTCCGTACGACAACCAAAGTATCCACTACCAAGTTCCCAGACAATATCACCGCCATATTCTAAGTGATAAGGACTGAGACTACCTTCACCAGTATCGTGGTAAAAGTTGCCCAATTGTGCTCCTTTGTTTAATGCACGAATGGCATTAGCGCTTAAACTACCAAAGCTCATGGCAGAAATATTCATAATAGAAGCATTATAGGGTTGAGTACATTGTGAACTCCCGATTTGAATGCGGAATGTAGATGGGTCGGCAGGAGGGCAGGGTTGAATGGAGTGCGTCATAAAGCGATAGTCTTGTTGATACACGTCGATGATGGAACCAAAAGGTTTATCTGAGTTTTCATTCTTAGCGCGTTGATAGACTAAGCTGCGTTGCATTCTTGAAAAAGGTAAAGCATCTTCATCGGATTCAATGAAGTATTGTCGAATTTCTGGTCGGAACTCTTCAAATAAGAAGCGGAAATGTCCCATGATTGGGTAGTTTTTTAAAATTGAGTGTCGATTTTGTAATAAATCATATAACCCGACAATGCTTAGGACAGTACTCACCAACCACAATACGTTGAGGGTCGTATCGGAGAGAAAATAATAAATATAATGAGGAGCATAATTGAGTCTAAACCAAGTGATGCTAAGTGCGATAAAAATAAAAGTGAACCAAACAGAATGACGCGAGAAAAAAGTGTTCAGTAATTTATGGCGTACAATTTGTGCAGGATTCGGCATACTTATAATTCATCCTTGTGCCTGATGTTGATTTGATTTCACAATGCCAAGATTTGCAGATGAGTACAAGTAACGATTTGTGTTAGGGGGCCTTCAATAAATCATTTAAAAAGTCGAGTGGTTTACATAACAATCATGTTTATTTTCATTTAATTTATGCGACTGGGCAGTTTTTTTGTGTAAAAAGTAAACGATGAGTGTATCTTAGAAGAATAAGGATTAAATCTAAGGAGAAAACTTCAATTTACCCAAATTATAGGGATATGAGTCATCTTAAAAATCTGAGTATAGTGCATACCAAAAATGGGGTGTTACATGAGCAATGATGAAACAATATTGCCAGTGCCAGTCATTATTCTGGAAGATGAACCAATTATACAAAACCGTCTAAGAAGAATTCTAACTGAACTGGGATATGAAAATGAGACATTACACTTTGTCTTTAATCTTAAGGAAGCATTTGAAAAAATAGAGGAAATTCCAATTTCATTGGCGTTGGTCGACTTGGGTTTACCTGATGGGAATGGCGTGGAGTTTATTGAAAAATTACGTGAAAGAGATTCAAGTGCCTTAATTCTGGTGATTTCTGCTTGGAGTACACAGTCAAGTTTGTTTTCTGCAATTAAAGCTGGGGCGACAGGCTATGTTTTAAAAGAGCGTGATGATTCTGAAGTTTTGTTAGCAATCCGTAGTATTTTGCGTGGCGGTGCACCTATTGATCCTTTTATTGCACGTGAGATTTTAAGTCAAATTGCGGTACAAGAAAATTCACAAGATAAAAGTGAACATCGGGAAGCGTTACCATCCGATATGGAAGCATTGACCAATCGTGAAAAGGAAATTTTGGATTTGGTGGCACAAGGTTTAAGTAATCGGGAAATCTCTGAGCAATTATTTGTTTCGCGCTATACGGTAGAAAGTCATATTAAGCATATTTATCGGAAACTTTCCGTTTCAAAAAGGACAAAAGCTGTAAGTGCAGCAAGAACTTTAGGGATTATATGACCAGACTGATTCTGCGGATTTTTGGTATGTTTGCATTGGTTTGCATTCATATGCAGACTTACGCAGCATCAACTTATTATTCCATAGACCCATATTGTACGATTCAAGTACAACCTATTCAATTTGTAAAAACAAATTCGATTCATCATATTCCTACATCGGGTTGGAAAGAAGTAGAGTTGCCTGATAACTGGGCTATCCATGAACCAAATTATAATGGTGGTGCTTGGTATAAAATACTTTGGAAACCTGATTGTTCATCGGGAACAATTAGTGAATCTTTTGCATTTTCAATTGAATATATTAATTCTGCGGGTACGGTTTATTTTAATCGTAACGTACTTTGGCGTGATAAAAATTTAATTGAACCCTTATCAAAAAGCTGGAATATGCCAAGGTATTGGGTATTAACACCATCCAGTATTAAAGCAGGAGAGAATGAGTTTTTAATTTATGCAAATGGTTATGCTTTTCAAAAAGCAGGATTAGGAGCGATTTCTTTCCATAATGTACAAGCTGCTGATGCTCAATATCAGCAACAGATTTGGAATAGACGAACATTATTTGAAATCAATATCATCATTTCATTGGTATTAGGTCTTTTATGCTTTTCGATATGGATTTTTAGGCGTTCAGAAACAACCTTTGCATGGTTTGCACTAAGTTGCATACTTTGGGTTTTATTTATTTCAAATATTTTAATGACAGAAACAAAACCATTTCCGAATAACGTGATTTCTGCACAAGCCAATCTCAGTTTTTTTATTCTTTATATGGTGTGTTTTTGTACGTATCTGCTTCGATTTATTCGTATTGAGTTTCCACGCGTAGAGCGCTGTATTTGGGGTCTCACGTTTATTGTATTAATTATTATTTTCTTTACACCACTACAATGGATCACACCAGTTTTTATTAAGATTTTTATCCTTTATATTTTATTATTTTTATCGACTTATTTTTATTTGGCTTATATTACAATTAAAGCTAAGAAAAGAGAGTATATATTTTTATTGCTATGTCTTACTGGTATTTTAATTTGTGCCTTATTTGATAGCTTACTTTTAGGTTCAAATTTGCATAAAAATATCAAACCACTTTCTCCTTATACCTCACCAATTATTACGGTCTTTGTCGTGCTTATTTTAGGGGTGAAATTGGCCAGAAATACACGCCGTGTAGAAAAATTTAATCAAAGACTAGAAGAAAAAGTACATCAGGTCAGTCAAGATTTATATGCCAGTGTGAATGAAAAACATAAGTTGGAATTGGAAAATGTTCGTTTACAAGAACGAATTCAGCTTTCGCATGATTTACATGATGGGTTAGGTTCATCTTTGGTACGTTCCATGATTATTGTCGATCAGGCGGAACACAATATGACGAATCAACAATTTTTATCTATTTTAAAGTTGTTGCGGGATGATTTAAGGCAAATCATTGATAGTGGGTCAAGTCTTGAATCACGCGTGCCTGGGAATCCAGTATTGTGGGTGGCACCAGTTCGTCATCGTTTTAGTCAGCTCATGGATGAATTGGACATCGAGTCTAAATGGTCTTTTCCACAAAATTGGGGCTATGTGCCGAATGCTTTACAGTGTTTAACCCTTATTCGGGTTTTGGAAGAAAGTCTAACCAATATTGTGAAACATAGTCAGGCGAAACATGTCTTTGTTTCTATGGTATTTCCGTATGAACGCCAACTGATTTTAACCATTGAGGATGATGGCGTTGGTTTTGATGTGAAAAGTAATTTTCAAAATGGGATGAGCATTGGAATTCGAAGTATGAAAATGCGTTTGGAACGTGTCGGGGCAGAGTTACAGGTCAGCTCTGAAAAAGGTAGAACTGTGGTTCAAGCACTATTAGAAATTAGAGAAGAGAAATAATTAGAAAAGGCATTCAAAACGAAATTGAATGCCTTTGTAACTTTAACTTATTCTTCAGCTGGTGGAAGTAACATTAGAATTGAATCATTCATCAGTTGAGCAAAGTCAGCCAAAACTTCGTCATGATTAAAGCGTTGATCAAATGCCAATACTTGCCCATCTGCAATTTGTTTTAACAGATTGCTAGAATCTTCAGAAATACAAATTTGCTCGCCATTTGCCCAGAATAATAATTCTTGGTCTTGTTCGGCGTACAATAAACGTGACGCAGGTTCAAGCAAAATCTCATAACCAGTATCTAAAATTTCACGCAAGTCATCTGCTTCGATTTCATCAGGTTCAGGAATATTGTCAGGATATTTTGGCTCTGACATTAAACTGATAATGGCATTATCCAGTTCAGATGAATTCTGTAATCGTTCGAGTAACAAGGTTTTTAAATAATCTAATTCTGATTTGGTGATTTGCCCAATAGGATTGGCTTGTTGTCTTTGAATATCAAGCAATGGATTTTTTAAAAAAGTGTTATCAGCAAACTTGTCACTAACACGATCCATCAAATCTGTCATATTTGGCATGCGGAAACCAAATGAGAAGGTGAGGCAGTCATCTTCTGCAACACCATAATGTGATAGTCCCGGTGGGACATAGAGTAAATCTCCAGGTGCGAGTACGTCATCAAAATCAACCTGCATTTCAGGCAATAATTTTAATGGTTGACCTGCAACAAATTCGGTATTGGCATCACATATTTGTCCAAGCTGCCAACGACGATGCCCATAGCCTTGCACAAGGAACACATCATAAAAGTCAAAGTGCTTTCCAACTGAACCGCCTTTAGGCGCATAGGACACCATGATGTCATCGCGGCGCCATTGTGGAATAAATGGAAACTTTTTCCATAATTCAGCCAAATCAAAAGAGTAATGATCGACGGCTTGAACCAGTAAGGTCCAAAGTTTTGGCATCTTTTGGAAATCACCCTTGATTAAAGGTGAAGATTTTACTGTCCACTGATTCGGGTCTTTATCTTTTTGCTTAATTAAACGCGCTGTCACATGCTCTTCTAAAGCCAGTTCCATCACATCATTGGGTTCTAAGATGTTGATGATTTCAGGTAAAGCATTACGTACAAGTAAAGGTTTCTTTTGCCAGTATTCGCGAAGAAACTGTTCAGCGGTGATGCCGCCTAAAATGTCTAAAGGTTGGGACATAAATTACAGCCTAAATTAAGGAACTAAAATATTTAATTGACGAAGAATTTGGCACAGTTGGATCATTGGCAGACCCATGAGAGTTGTTTGATCGTGTCCAATCATTTGTTCGAATAAACTAATGCCCAAACTCTCACATTTAAAGCTACCCGCACAATGTAGCGGTTGGTCTATAGCGACATAACGTTCAATCTCTGCCAAACTTAGTTTTCTAAATTTTACTTTGTAGTGTTCTACAAGAGTTTGCTCAAAGCCAGTTGACTGCTGTTGCACACTAAGCGCGGTACTAAAATAGACAATTTTGTCAGAGTTAGCCTGTAACTGACGAATGGCTTTATCTTCCGAGAGTGGTTTACCAATAAAAATATCAGGGGCACCTTCACGCCAAGCCACTTGGTCTGAACCAATCACAATGGCGTCTGGAAATTTTTGTGCAATGGTGTTGGCTTTTTCAAAGGCTAAACGATGAGCCAAATCATCTGCATGTAATTCACCACGTGGTGATTCATCAATCTCTGGTACAACACAATCATATTGAATCTTTAAGCGATCCATTAAATCTTTGCGCGTCTGACTGCTTGAAGCCAGAATGATTTGGGTATTCATCAGATGGCATAATCCATTAATACATTCAGTGGAACATAAGAAAGAACGGCTTGATGGCAGGCATGGATTTTAACAGGAGGAGCTTGACCTGCCTGATAAGCTTCCACCCAACGTGTCACACAAATACACCAAAAATCGCCTGGTTGTAAACCAGGAAAACCAACTTCAGGTAAAGGGGTGATTAAGTCATTGCCAACTTTCTGTGAAAAATTTAGAAACTCAGAAGTCATTTGCGCACACAGGGTGTGCTGCCCTAAATCGGTCGTTGCAGTATGGCAAAATCCATTGCGAAAATAACCCGTAATCGGGTCAAAACAACAACTGGCTAAGGGTTCGCCAAATACATTTAAGCGGTTAATTTTAGGATCTGGATGAAATGACATAACAGTGAATCAATTTGTGGCTTTTCAATATCATAATCAAAACTAACGCTTTCGGCAGCTTTTATACAAAAGAAGCTAACCTTTTTCTGTATAATCATTTAAAATCGTGCCGATTTTATATATTCAGAGAGCTATACATGAATTTTCAGCGTATGACTGACCTTGATTTAGCAGGTAAACGAGTTCTTATTCGTGAAGACTTAAACGTTCCTGTTAAAAATGGTGTGATTACCAGTGATGCACGTTTACGTGCTGCATTACCGACAATCAGAGCTGCATTAGATAAAGGCGCAGCAGTCATGGTGTATTCACATCTTGGTCGTCCTGTAGAAGGGGAGCCAAAAGCTGAACAATCATTAGCTCCAGTTGCAGCATACTTAACCGAAGCTCTAGGCCAAGACGTTCAGTTAGTGACGGACTACCTTGATGGTGTTGACGTTCAAGCGGGTCAAGTGGTGCTTTTAGAAAACTGCCGTTTTAATCACGGTGAAAAGAAAAACAACCCAGAACTAGCACAAAAATATGCTGCACTTTGTGATGTATTCGTGATGGATGCATTTGGTACTGCGCACCGTGCAGAAGCATCAACAGAAGGTGTTGCCCGTTTAGCACCTGTTGCAGCTGCGGGCCCACTTCTTGCAGCTGAACTTGATGCATTGGGTCGTGCACTACAAACCCCTGAAAAACCAATGGTTGCTATTGTTGCAGGTTCTAAGGTATCGACTAAACTTGATGTTTTAACTTCATTGTCAGATATCTGTGATCAATTGATCGTGGGTGGTGGTATTGCCAATACATTCCTGGCGGCGGCAGGTTATAACGTAGGTAAATCATTGTGTGAAAATGATTTAATCGACACTGCTAAAGCAATTGCTGCAAAAGTATCTGTACCACTTCCAACAGATGTTGTGGTTGCTGATGCTAGCGAAATCAATTTTGATGATTTCTTGGGTTCATTGGCTGCTGCAAAAGCTGTTGTGAAAAAAGTTGAAGATGTGGCTGATAACGACATGATTTTGGATGTTGGTCCAGAAACAGCACAAGCGTTTGCAGAAATTTTAAAAACTTCAAAAACTATTCTTTGGAATGGTCCAGTAGGCGTATTTGAAGTTGATCAATTCGGTGAAGGCACTAAAACGCTTTCTTTAGCGATTGCAGAATCTGAAGGTTTCTCTATTGCAGGTGGTGGTGACACTTTAGCTGCAATTGATAAATACGAAGTTGCTGATAAAATTGGTTATATCTCAACGGGTGGTGGAGCTTTCCTTGAATTTGTTGAAGGTAAAACACTTCCAGCAGTTGCTGTTCTTCTAGAGCGTGCTTGAAAAAAATAATTCATCGAATCAGATGAAATGAAAGAAAAGGTTGACTGAGGTCAGCCTTTTTTATTGCATTCATCTTTAGGTCATCAAACTGTCATATCTCTGAAATAAAATCACGCCTATTAAATCACCTGTTGTAGGAATAATGTGATGAACCTAAAATTAACACTTGCTGCTTTATTAATCGCACCATTGGCTCTAACGGCTTGTGCCAAAAAAGATGAAGCACCGAAAACAGATGCAGCAGTAGAAGAAAAAGTTACTCCAGAGCAACAAGCTGCAATCGATTCATTAGATAAGCCAGTTATGGACGAAAAAAATACAGATGTTCCTGCTGAAGTAGCCAATGCAGATGCCGATGCGGCGACTCCTGCTACAGAAGCAGATGCTTCACAGGCGACTGCTCAATAAATTATCGTATTTTCTTAGAAGGTCCCTGCAATTGCAGGGATTTTTTTTAAATAGTGTTATTTATTGCTGAATTGAAACCTTTCAGCATGTAGAATATGTCGCATTACCTGGGAGGACATTATGGCTCTTATTTCATTGCGCCAGCTCTTGGATCACGCCGGCGAACATGCTTACGGCGTACCAGCATTCAACGTAAACAACTTAGAACAAATGCGTGCAATCATGCTTGCAGCAGATGCGACAAATTCACCTGTTATCGTACAAGCATCAGCGGGTGCGCGTAAATATGCAGGTGCTCCATTCTTACGTCACCTTATTTTGGCTGCAATTGAAGAATGGCCACATATTCCAGTGGTGATGCATCAAGATCACGGTACAGATCCAGATGTATGCCAACGTTCAATTCAATTGGGCTTCTCATCAGTAATGATGGATGGTTCATTGGGCGCAGACGGTAAAACACCAACCACGTATGAATATAACGTTGATGTAACACGTCGTACAGTACAAATGGCGCATGCGTGCGGTGTTTCTGTTGAAGGTGAAATCGGTTGTTTAGGTAGCCTTGAAACAGGTATGGCGGGTGAAGAAGATGGTGTGGGAGCAGAAGGTGTTCTTGATCATTCTCAGCTGTTAACTTCAGTTGAAGAAGCACGTCAGTTTGTTGCAGATACCAATGTCGATGCACTTGCTATTGCGGTTGGTACTTCACATGGTGCGTACAAATTTACGCGTCCACCTACAGGCGATATTTTGGCAATTGACCGTATTAAAGAAATTCATGCGGCACTTCCAAATACGCATCTTGTAATGCACGGTTCAAGCTCTGTGCCACAAGAATGGTTGGCTGTAATTAACCAGTATGGTGGAGACATCAAAGAAACTTACGGTGTTCCTGTTGAGCAATTGGTTGAAGCAATCAAACATGGTGTACGTAAAATCAACATTGATACAGATTTGCGTTTAGCATCTACGGGTGCAATGCGCCGTATGATGGCAGAACAACCAAGTGAATTCGATCCTCGTAAATTCTTCGCAAAAACTGTTGATGCAATGAAACAAATTTGTATCGACCGTTATGAAGCATTTGGTACTGCGGGCAACGCTGACAAGATTCGTCCAATTTCTTTAGAGAAAATGGTTGAACGTTATAAATAATCGCTCCACAAATTATTTATAAATAGAAGCCCACATAATTTATGTGGGCTTTTTATATGACTGACGAACAGATGGGGTAAATGTCTAATGGAACTGATCCTTGCAGCAGCACTTTGCAGCGTTTTAGTCTCAATACTGCTTAAAGTTTCTAAGGCTAAAGGCTTAAATCCTATGCAGATGATTTGCTGGAATTATGCGATTGCAAGTCTTTTATGTTTCTATTGGTTTAAGCCTGATTTGAGCCATGTTTCTCCAAGCAATACACCATGGTGGCTTATTCTCAGCCTAGGCTTGTTATTACCGAGTGTGTTTTTATCTTTATCTAAATCATTACAAACTGTGGGCATTGTCAAAACTGAAGTCGCACAGCGTTTATCAGTGGTTTTGTCGTTGGGTGCTGCTTATTTTATTTTTAATGAGCAGTTTGGCGTACTCAAACTTATTGGGATTGGTTTAGGTATTACAGCAGTGTTATGTATTATTTATTCACATCGCAGCAGTCATACTCAAGCGAGTGCTGGTTCCTCAGGTATGTTTTATTTAGTAAGTGTTTGGGTGGGGTATGCCTTGGTGGATATCTTGCTGAAATACACGACAGGTTTGGGTGTGCAGTTCTCTGTGGCTTTAAACTTAATGTTTATATGTGCCTTTATCTTTTCACTTTTATATGTCGTATTAACTACAAAGCAGATTGGTTCATCTACAAACATTTTTTTGGGATTATGTTTGGGTGTAGTTAATTTTGCCAATATCGCACTATACGTTAAAGCACACATATTACTTAAAGATAGTCCTGCAATTGTATTTGCAGGGATGAATATTTTGGTGGTGTTATTGGGTGTTTTGAGTGGGCTTATTTTCTTTAAGGAAAAACTTAAAACCAGCACCAGTCTAGGGTTGGGCTTAGGAATTATGAGTGTACTTTTTTTAGCCTATGCCATGATTGTTTGATAAATTTAACAGCCGACGTTATTGAGTAGAGAAGTAAGTCTTTTTTCTCCGCAGCACCCATAAGGAAGCCAGTATGATGACACTGAGGGCAGTGTGGTTCATGTAGCATAGACTGTGTACAGAGATGAAAATAGGTAACTTGACAATGTTTACATTCAAATTTAATTGGAAGTTGAATAAATAAAGACATCACGAACCTCTGCTTAGGTAAAACTCATATCTTAATTAAGCAAGATTTGTTCCTTTCCTTTAGAGAAAAAGGGACAAATGAATTGTCCCTGATTATTACAAGTAAATTTTACAGCTTAGTGAATACTTCTTCCTTCTTTAGACGAGACTTTGGTAGCTTGGCGTTAAAATCTGTCTCACTGCGATAGCCCAGTGTTAGTAGCACAGAGGGAATTAAGCCTTTTTCTGTAAGTTGCAACTCTTCAGTTAATAAATCCTCATCAAAACCACCAATAGGGGTGGCATCAATATGCTCAATCCCTGCTGCAAGCAGGATTTGTCCCAACGCGATAAAGGTTTGATTCTCTGCCCAACGTTGAATATCACCTTTTTCATTACGGTAATAATCGACATAACCTGTACGACTGTCCTTTTGACCTTGTTTTGCAGTAGCGTCTTTGAAGCGACCACTGACATCATCTTGCGCCAATAAATTTTCTAAATGTTCTTCAGTAATATCTGCTTTGGTGCAAAATAAAATGGTATGTGATGAATCTAATACTTTTGGTGCATTGTAGGCATATTTACCCACCAAAGCCTTGGCAATGCGTTCTTTGGCTGCATGGTTATCTGCAATAAAGAAATGCCAAGGCTGAATATTAATTGAAGAAGGTGTTAGGCGTAAAATTTCCAGTAGGCGTTCAAATTGCTCTTGTGGAATTTTCTTGGAAGGGTCGTAAGCCTTAGTGGTATAACGAGTTTTTGAAATGTTCAAAAGATCCATGAAAATTTCTCCGAGGTCAAATGGATGCTGTCATTAGCTGAAAATTCACATTAATCGTTTAGAGTTATACATTCAAGCAGCGTATACGAATGATCTATCAAAGATTGTTCAATTATGAGATTGGAGGGGATTCTGCAAGATTAAGTGGTGAATGCAATGATCAAATAGAAAATCAATATTGGTATTTAGGTGTGAAGAAGGCTTTACTGTTTTTAGTAAGTGCGTTTATGACCGTTGAACATGATGACTGACACGATTAATTACTTTAAGCAAAATTTAAAAAAGCTACAACAAATAGGGCTTTGGGTTGGTTTGGCAGATGCGTATGCAACTGAACTGATTGCAAATGCGGGCTATGACTGGTTACTGATTGATGGTGAACATGCCCCGAGTGATTTAAGAACGACATTATCACAACTGCAAAGCATGGCAGCATATCCTTCACAAGCGGTGGTACGTCCACCCATTGGTAGTGTTCAATTAATTAAACAGTTATTGGATATTGGGGTACAAACCTTATTGATTCCAATGGTAGAAACGGTTGAGCAGGCAGAGCTTATGGTAAAAGCGGTACGTTATCCACCAGAAGGGATTCGTGGTGTCGGTGCAGCATTGGCGCGTGCAACGCGTTGGAACAGTATTCCTGATTATTATGCACACGCGCATGAACAAATTTGTTTATTGATTCAAATTGAGTCAGTGCAAGGCTTAAATCATTTAGATGAAATTCTTAAAATTGAAGGGATTGATGGAGTATTCATTGGAGCAGTCGATTTATCTGCGACGATGGGTTATCAAGGTGATCCGAACCATCCTGACGTACAGAAAGCTGTCATAGCAGCCATCCAAAAGATTCGTGCCGCAGGAAAAGCCGCAGGCATCTTATCCACTACAGATGAAGTCACGCAGAAATACATAGAATTAGGAACAGAGTTTGTCGCTGTAGGCGTAGATACCAGTGTCTTGATGAATGGATTAAGAACATTGTTGGCGAAGTATAAAAAGGGCAGTGAGGAAAAGCGAGTAGAAGGTGGTTATTAACCCTGAACAGGTAAGCCAGCGAAAAACAAGAGTTTTAAATACTTAGTAGTTAAACGTACTTAATTTTAATATTAAGTCCTGTTGTTTTGGATCAACAAACAAAATTTGCGCTGAATCTTCTTTCCAATCACCGAGCACAATGCGCTTTTTACCGTTTTGTTCATGAATGGCTGCACGATGGGTGTGTCCATGAATGAGAATATCTACATCCGCTAAAGCTTGGGTAACGGCTTGTTGATTGACATCCATCACTTCATAACTTTTAAACTGCTGCGCAGCGTAACTTTTTTTACGGAAACCGTTGGCGAGCTTGGTGCGGAAACTTAAAGGGGTTTTCCGTAAGAACCCAAGGATGATAGGATTGCGAATCACTTTTTTAAAACGTTGATAACCGACATCATCGGTACAAAGTGCATCACCATGTTCTAGGCGGAGCTTGTGTTGATTGATGTTTAGGACATAGTCGTCAGGCAATAAAATGCCATTAAACTGATCCAGAAATTTTTGACCTAAGGCGAAATCACGATTACCCACTTGGAAATAAATCTGATTACCTGCGGCATTAAACTGTTGTAATGCAGCAACGAGTTCATCTAACCATGGTGCAGTATAGTCATCACCAATCCAAGCATTGAACCAATCACCTAAAATATAGAGCTGAGTTTGCTTAAATTGATATTCTTTAAGCAAAGCGAAAAACCCTCGAACAAGTCGAGGGTGATCGGGTGACAAATGTAAATCTGATATAAACAGATAGGTCACGCTTTTATCCTTTAAATAATCCCTCCTAACCTCCCTTTACTCAGGGAGGAAGTCCCTCTTTTTAAAGAGGGATTTAGGGAGATTAATTACTCAGAAATGATTTTTGCAGATTCAATTACAACGTTTTCTAAAGGAACGTCTGCGTGGTAACCACGGTTGCCAGTACGAACGCCTTTAATTGCTTCTACTACATCCATACCATCAGTAACTTTACCAAATACTGCATAGCCCCAACCTTGCGCTGTTTTACCAGTGTGGTTAAGGAAAGAGTTGTTTTTCACGTTAATAAAGAACTGTGCAGATGCAGAGTGAGGAGCTTGGGTACGCGCCATTGCGATAGTACCTACGTCATTGCTCAAACCGTTGTCTGCTTCGTTCTCAATTGAATCACGAGTTGCTTTTTCTTTGAAGTTTTCATCCATGCCGCCACCTTGGATCATGAAACCATCAATCACACGGTGGAAAATTACGCCGTCATAGAAACCGTCACGAACATATTCTAAAAAGTTAGCAACTGTTTTAGGTGCTTTTTCAGCGTTAAGCTCAAGAACAATACGACCTTTATTGGTGTTTAATTCGACTTGAGGAAAACTCATTGTGTAATCTCCTTAACATGGACATAAAAGCCATGGGTTTTTGGTTGAGAGAAGCATAAGCAAACTGTAAACTACAAGGCAAGTAAAAACGTACATTTCTTTGTTAAAAATACTGAAATTGCGTTTAAAATATCCTGTTTTTTATTTTTAGAAGTGATCTATCTACTATGAAGCCAAATGATGTTGTTGCATCTCTGCCAAATAACCCGACACCAAGTAATCATGCCTCTGTCGATGCTGCGCAGCAAGAACAACAGCCTGGCTTGGATTTTGTACGTCAGGTCATTACTGACGATTTATCTTCTGGGCGTACACAAACCGTTGTAACGCGTTTCCCACCAGAGCCAAATGGCTATTTGCATATTGGTCATGTAAAAGCAATTTGCCTAAATTTTGGTATTGCACAGGAATTTAATGGTTATTGTAATCTTCGTTTTGACGATACAAACCCCGATGCTGAAGAACAAGAATATGTTGATGGTATTGCCAACGATGTAAAATGGTTAGGTTTCGAATGGAAAGATGAACCACGTTATGCGTCGGGTTATTTTGATCAATTATATGCATGGGCAGTGCAATTGATTGAACAAGGTGATGCTTATGTGGATTTGCAATCACCTGAAGAAATTAAATTAAACCGTGGTAACTTTGTTGAGCCTGGGAAGAATTCACCTTACCGTGATGCAACAGTTGCAGAGAACCTAGAAAGCTTTGAAAAAATGCGTAATGGTGAAATGAAAGAAGGCGAAGCGGTATTACGTGCCAAAATTGACATGGCATCTCCAAATGTACACATGCGTGATCCAATTCTTTACCGCGTATTGCATTCCGAGCACCATCAAACGGGCGACAAATGGAAAATGTATCCAATGTATGACTATGCTCATCCATTGTCTGATGCAATTGAAGGCATTACGCACTCTTTATGTACTTTGGAATTCCAAGACCACCGTCCATTCTATGACTGGGTGATTGATAAAGTTCATTCAGCAACAGTACCACGTCAGTACGAATCTAGCCGTTTAAACATTGATTACACCATCACTTCAAAGCGTAAATTGCGTAAATTGGTTGAAGGTGGTTATGTAAATGGATGGGATGATCCACGTATGCCAACGGTTGTCGGTATGCGCCGTCGTGGTTTTACACCTGAAGGTTTACGTGATTTCTGCAAGCGTGTGGGCGTGTCTAAGACTGATGGTATTGTTGATGTGGCAATGCTTGAATTCTGTATCCGTCAATCGCTAGAAAATGCTGCTGGTCGTGGTATGGCCGTCTTAAATCCATTGAAAGTCACTTTAACGAATTTACCTGAAGCTTTGGACTTGGTTCATGCACGTCATCCAAATGTAGATATGGGCGAGCGTGTTATTCCTTTGACTTCTGAAATCTATATTGATCGTAAAGATTTTGAAGAAATTCCACCAAAAGGCTTCAAGCGTTTAGTCCCTGAAGGTGAAGTGCGTTTACGTCATGCTTATGTCATTAAATGTGATGAAATCATTAAGGATGAAAACGGTGAAGTGGTTGAACTAAAATGTTCAATTGATCCTGAAACTTTAGGGAAAAATCCTGAAGGTCGTAAAGTGAAAGGTGTAATTCACTGGGTATCTGCAAGCAAAGGTGTTCCTGCTGAAGTACGTATTTATGACCGTTTATTCACCGAATCTGCACCAGATGCAACCGATGATTTCTTGGCGAATCTAAACCCAGAATCATTGCAAGTGGTACAAGCTGTGATTGAACCCGCTTTGGCACAAGCAGAGCCTGAACAACGTTTCCAATTTGAACGTGAAGGTTATTTTGTAGCAGATCGTTATGACCATTCAGCTGAAAAGCCAGTGTTTAACCGTATTTTAGATTTAAAAGACAGTTTTAAACCAGGTAAATAAAACCTGATTTGAAATGTGAAAGCCCCTGAACCGTGAGTTGAGGGGCTTTTTTAATGTCTAATGTTTTTTGAAATAGAGATTGCAAAGTGAGTTAAATATGATGGATCGCTTAAAAGGAGAAAATGGTACTTTTAAACATCAACTTAACGATTTTTATGTTCTTGATCTTTGAAGAATAAATAAGTCTGTCTTTGCATTTTTGCTTTATCACGCAGTTTCTTTTTAATATATAGCGCAAGTGCAAAGCAAGTGGTGGTAATAGTGAGCAACATCCCATTCATATAGCTCATAATTGAGCTTACATAACCGATAGTCGTTAAACGATTCATCATACGAACCACTTGTGGACTGCTTTCCACACCTGTAATTGCCCAAGTGCAAAGATGTTCACAATTGTTCATAATCAGGTGATAGTGGTTTTCTTTCATACGTGAGCGCATACGGCGTACGACTTTGCGACCCGAATATTTAGAATGTTGGTAATGCACAACATCAATTTTTTTACCATGACAGAATTCTGCCAGAGTGGTGGTTTCAATCGGTCTTTTTTTGAAGAAATGGGCAAAACCTGAATAATGGATAACACGTCCACGCCCAATATAAATCCCATGATGAGAGTAGGCGAAGTGTTTTACCACCAAATGTGCCCCAATATGAAACGGTTTTTTCTGTTGATGCATCGCTACACTAAACGAATAAACTTAAGCATTATATTAGCATGTAGTTTACTTGGAATAATGAAGATAAGTGAATAGTTGCATATGAATGCTACAAAAAGCAATAAAATAGAAGAGAAGTGATGAAAGTGTAATAGTTCACATGACAATAACATTGAGACAGGTTCTGCAATTGATCACTATGCTGATCAGTAGCCTAATGTCTATGTCTCAATTTGCTCAAGTGACTAGCTATACGAGGCAATATAATGATCTTAACTATACCGTAGTTGAAGTCCATGATTTATCCAAGCTTCGTTTATTGTTAAATAAACAGAACGATCAAACACCAGTAAATTACTTTAGCCAAATCCCGACACAATTAAACACATGTGAGAAAATGCTATTTGCAATGAATGCGGGCATGTTTCATTACACGTTCCATCCTGTAGGTTTATATATTGAAAATAAGAAAAAGCTCTTTCCACTGAACCAGCACCTTGGATGGGGAAATTTCTATTTACAGCCGAATGGTATTTTGGCTTGGAACAGTAAACAGGCTGTTATTTTAAGCACTTCTCAATATGTGAAAGGTAAATTTAAAGCGGATTATGCAACGCAGTCAGGGCCGATGCTGGTGTCTAATCAACTAATCAATCCAATTTTCATAGCAGAAAGTTCATCTCTGAAAATACGTAACGCCGTGGGGATAAAAGATCAAGTGCTATATTTTGTGCTGACTGAGCAAGCTGTAAATTTTTATGCTCTAGCGAGCTTTATGCAAAATGAGCTCAAGTTAGAGCAAGCTTTATATCTAGATGGCTCCATTTCAGCGATGTATCTGGCTGAGAAGGATATCAATATTCAGAGTAGTCCGTTTGGACCGATGTTGGCGTATATTGAAGATCAGGAGTGTGAGTAGAGAAAAGGCAATAAAAAAGCATTGGTTGTTCCAATGCTTCTTAATGACGAAATTGGCATCACTGTAATGGTGAATGGGTGATTTCGTTTAGCTCTTTGCGGCTGTAACCTCGAGAGGCTAGAACACGTTTGATGCCAATGATGACATCGTCATCTGTGGCTTGAGCAAGAGCCTTTAACAGTTGTTCATCTGTTTTGCATGAGCAATCGTTCTCGACACACGCGATTTGATTTTTATGCTCATTCAACTGCTGCGGTGCAGCAAACAATTTTTGCCAAAAACTCATAGAGCCTTCATTCATGAATAACATAGAACGAAATATAGCCAATTCTATAAATAATGCAAGATGATCTAAGTGATAAAAGCAGCAGTTGAACACGCAAAATTTCAATCATAATGGCAAGATTTAACGGTTTTATGACAGGTCAAAATGTACGGTGAAATTAACTACTTTATTTCAAATAAAAATCCTCAAGTTATTGTTTTAAATAACTTGAGGACGTAAAGGAGATGATTAAATAATTCTTACAATTTTTCCAGTAACACACCAGATTCAACATGGTGGGTATACGGGAACTGATCGAATAAAGCAAAACGTGTAACTTTGTGCGTTTGCGTAAGTAGTTTTAAATTGTCATGTAAGGTATCTGGATTACAAGAAATATAAATGATACGTTCAAAGCGCTGTAACAGTTTCAGCGTTTCATCATCAATACCCGCACGTGGTGGATCCACAAACACCGTGTCAAAATCATAACTGCTGATCTCAATTTGTGCTTCTTGTAAGCGTCTAAATTCACGTTCACCATTGTAGGCTTGGGTAAACTCTTCAGCAGAAAGTCGCGCTACTTGAATGTTATCAATATTATTTTGTTCAATATTCCATTGAGCTGCGTAGACAGATGATTTTGCTAACTCTGTCGCCAATACACGATTAAAGCGAGTAGACAGTGGCAAGGTAAAGTTACCATTACCACAGTAAAGTTCTAATAAGTCTTTTGAAGATTGCTCTGCTGCATCGCAAGCCCATTCCAACATCTTTTGGCAGACTTGAGCATTCGGCTGGGTAAAACTACTTTCGATTTGTTTGTACTGATATTTGCGCCCAAAAACTTGTAGTTCTTCCACCACAAACTCATCAGACAGCACAATCTTTTGACCACGGCTACGACCAATAATTTTAACATTTAGTTTTTCAGCAAGCTGTTTGGCTAATGCTTGCCACTGTTCGTCAAGTGGGCAGCGATAAATCAGTGAAACAAGCATTTCACCTTTTAGAGTCGCTAAAAAATGAACTTCAAATAGTCGTTTTGATAGTGCATCGTGACTTTTCAGTTCTGCCAAAAGCACAGGCATCAGTTGATTAATACTGGTATCAGCAATCGGAAACTCATCGATACGAATCACTTGTTTTTGTTGTTGTTCATCGCGTTCAAACATGGCATAGAACATGTCGTCATCAGTATGCCAAATACGAAATTCTGCACGCATACGAAAATGTTGTTCTGGAGATGCAAATACAGAAAGTGAAGGGGGATTGAATTCGGCAAATTGCGCAGAAATACGTTCAACTTTGGCATCAAGTTGTTGCTGATAAGATGAAGTCATATGCAGTCAAAAATTATAAAACGTAGAAAATAGGGATGGTAACAAAGTTTACTGAAGAAGACTAAGCGAATTCAGCAACTTCGAATGAAAATCTAAAGAACTAGAGAATAGTTGGATGAATACCGAGAAAATATGCTTTTCTCAAATAAAAAGAAACCAAGCCATTAAACCAGTAATGGCTTGGTAAGGGAAAGATAACCCTTGAACAGGATGCTTTTAAACCTTAGTTCAAGGTCATTAAGCTGGCATTACCACCCGCAGCAGCAGTGTTAATACTGATTGCACGTTCAATCACAAGACGCTCAACTGGAATGTCTTGTTCGGCAGGTTGTAAATGGGTAATACCCACAATAGCACCTGAACGCTGTGCGATTGCAGTTTGCAATTCAAGCACTTGAGTCGTTGTACCATGGTGTAGAACTGCATCAAAATCACCTGTTGCAATGCTTTGGATCACTTTGAATTGTTCAGCCACCATTTTAGGCATCGTTGACATGTGCTTCAATGCGAATACATTGTCAGCAAGTACAGCCGCTTTGCTGCCTACAGCAAAAATTGCGTTCAATTGAACCAATTGGTCTTGTTCTTGCTCTGCAAGAGACAATACGCAGTGACGAGCAACAATTGTATATTGGTTGCTTTCACCTGTAGGACCATTTAATTCATACACTTGACCAGAAGCAAGCGCAGGAACTTGAGGCAATTTCACTTGTGGGAACTGCTTTTTCACCCAAGCGCTGAATTGTTCGTACACTTCATTCTTTGGTGCAGCTTGTAATACTTTACCTACTGCAAATGGGGTACTTAACTGTTTCGCGCTGCATTCTTGCATTAAACGGTACAAGTAAAGTGGACCACCTGCTTTAGGGCCGGTACCAGACAAGCCTTCACCACCGAAAGGTTGTACGCCAACAACAGCACCAACGATGTTGCGGTTAATATACAAGTTACCCACTTCAGAAGTGCTAATCACAGTGTTGATGGTTTCATCAATACGTGTATGTAGACCCATAGTTAAGCCGTAGCCTTTCGCATTGATCTGATCCACTACAGATTTCACATTACCTTGTTGGTAACGGATGATGTGTAATACTGGACCAAACACTTCGCGCTCAAGGTCGTTTAAGTTTGGTAATTCAATTAACGTTGGTGGGATGAATGTACCTTGATTCAAGCTTGTTTCAGCAGCCTCGTTACGCATGAACTGGTGCACCGCATAGCCTTTACCACGCATTTTTTGGATGTGGTTTTGGATATTGGTTTGTGCTTCAGCATCAATAACTGGACCGATGTCAGTTTTTAATAATGCAGGGTTACCTACATTGAGCTGTTGCATTGCACCTTTCAACATGCGAATCACGCTTTCAGAATTGTCTTCTTGTACGCAAAGGATACGAAGTGCAGAACAACGTTGGCCAGCACTGTCATAAGCCGAGTTCACAACATCGAGAATCACTTGTTCAGTTAATGCTGATGAATCCACGATCATGGCATTTTGACCACCTGTTTCCGCAATTAACGGAATAGGTTGACCATTTGTACCTAAGCGTTTCGCAACAGTTTTCTGAAGAATTTTCGCAACTTCAGTCGAACCTGTGAACATAATGCCTTGAATACGTGGGTCAGCACTTAATTGTGCACCAACAGTTTCACCACGACCAGGGATTAACTGTACAACAGCTTGAGGTACGCCAGCTTCCCAAAGCATTTGGATAGCTAAAGATGCAATGAGTGGTGTCTGTTCAGCTGGTTTTGCAATAACAGTGTTACCCGCAACAAGTGCAGCAGAAATCTGACCACTGAAGATTGCTAATGGGAAGTTCCATGGGCTAATACACAATACTGTGCCTAATGACTCAATTTGAGCATTTGTAGCCAAGTTTGTGCATTGTGCAGCGTAGTAACGTAAGAAATCGACCGCTTCACGAACTTCAGCAATCGCATTGGCATAAGTTTTACCACTTTCACGGCATAACAACACCATCAATTCTTGGATACGGCTTTCCATAATGTCGGCAGCACGGTTTAAACATGCAGCACGCTCATTTTTCGGTGTATTTACCCAAGCTGCTTGTGCATTTGCAGCATTCGTTAATGCTAGGTTTACGTGTTCAGCAGATGCTTCTTTTACGCTACCGACTTTGTCAGAGTGTACAGCAGGATTGATTACATCAACTTCTGCAGCCGCAGCAATTTCAGCTAAACCAGGACCCATTGATTCAGCAGACCATTGCTGTGACATCAGGCTTTGAACTGTTTTGTCCAAGTTTAACAATTCGCTGTCATTGGCTAAGTCTACGCCTGAAGAGTTTTGACGTAATGCACCATATAAATTCTGTGGTAGCGGAATAGCAGGGTGTTTTAAGCCAACGCCTTTTTCTTGTTTGGCAGAAGTTAAGATCGCTTCACGAGGGTTTTCGATCAGGTCTTGAATCTCCAAGCTCTTATCAGCAATACGGTTTACAAATGAGGTGTTTGCACCATTTTCGAGTAAACGACGAACTAAGTAAGCCAATAATGTTTCATGCGTACCTACTGGTGCATAAATACGGCAAGGAATATCCAATTTGTTTTCAGATTTTGGACCAACTACTTGTTCGTATAAAGGTTCACCCATGCCGTGTAAGCATTGGAATTCGTATTGACCAACGTAATATTTCGCAGGATCTGCCAATTGGTAAATTGTCGCTACAGTTTGAGCATTATGCGTCGCAAACTGAGGGTAAATTTGCTCTGGTGCAGCCAATAATTTTCTTGCACATGCGATATAAGACAAGTCTGTATGTACTTTACGGGTAAATACAGGGTAGTCCGTCATACCTTCAATTTGTGCTTTCTTGATTTCGCTATCCCAGTATGCACCTTTCACCAAACGGATCATCAGACGCTTGTTGCTGCGTTTAGCAAGGTCAACAATATAATCTACAACGTAGAAGCAACGTTTTTGGTACGCTTGAATAACAAAGCCGATACCTTTCCAATCTGCCAATTCAGGCTCAAAGCAAAGACGCTCTAAAAGCTCTAGAGAAAGTTCTAAACGCTCAGATTCTTCAGCATCGATGTTTAAGCCAATGTTATAGCCTTTTGCCAAACGCGCGAGTTCAAGAACTTTGCTATAAAGTTCTTTGTGTACACGTTCAGTTTGAGAACGTTGGTAACGCGGATGTAATGCAGAAAGCTTGATAGAGATACCAGGGCCGCTATAAACATCTTTGTCTTTAGATGCTTGACCAATCGCATGAATCGCATTGGTGTAGTCATCATAATAACGCTCAGCATCGTGATCAGTTAACGCTGCTTCACCCAACATATCGTATGAATAACGGAAACCTTTATCTTCAAGACGTTCAGCATTACTTAACGCTTCTTTGATGGTTTCGCCAGTAACAAACTGTTCGCCCATCATACGCATAGCAACGTCAACGGCCTTGCGAATGATGCCACGACCACTACGTGCAATTAAGCCTGTAAGCATACTAGAAAGGCTAGCTTGCTTAGGTGTTTCCATGAGCATACCTGTTAACATTAAGCCCCATGCAGCGGCGTTAACGAACATCAGGTTGCTTTGACCAACGTGGTCTTTCCAATTACCTTGATTAATTTTGTCACGGATTAATAAATCACGTGTGGCAGTATCAGGAATACGTAATAACGCTTCAGCAAGACACATGAGTGCAATACCTTCTTGCGAAGATAAAGAGAACTCTTGTAATAAACCTTGTACGATACCAGCTTTACCTGCAGAACTTTTACGCTCACGTAAAGTATGTGCAAGGTTAAAAGCTAAGTCCTGAATACGTGTATTCAATTCATCTGAAATTTTGCTATGCTCAAGTAGATTCTCAACACATTCAGATTCGGCACGGCGCCAAGCAGTGTTAATTTCTGTTTCGTAAGCGGTCTTTTCTTTGAAAAGCGTAATATAGTCTTGATGAGGCTTTGTTCCATCAATTGGGGAGGTGATCGTATTCATGCCAACTTCCTGTGACTGAAAAGATTGAGTTAAGCAAATTGCCGTATATAATTAATGATCACAGAAATAAACCCGAATAACTCACTATTGTTTCCCTTATTTTTAGAGATTAATTCAGATGTCTAGCCAAATTTTATCGCTTGATCGAACGGATATTAAAATTTTAGATATTCTGCAAAACGATGGACGAATATCGAATATTAAATTGGCTGAAGAGGTGAATCTATCTCCTACGGCTGTGCTTGCAAGGGTACAGAAGCTCAGTAAAGATGGATTTATTCTTGGCTATGAAGCCAAGTTAAATGCTGCGATGTTGAATTCAAATTTTGTGGTCTTTGTAGAGATTTTACTCGATAAAACTACACCGAATGTATTAGATGAGTTCTGTGAGGCAGTCATGCAGTATCCAGAAATTGTTGAATGTCATATGACTAGTGGTGGATTTGATTTTGTTGTGAAGATTCGCTGCGCCAGTATGGAAGAGTTTCGTAAAATTTCAGGTCAGGTGCTGTGGCAACTGCCAGGAATTAAAGAAACTCGAAGTTATCCTGTTATGGAAGTTATTAAAGAAAGTGCGAAGTTGAACCTGAAAGTTAAAAAGAGTAGATAAAAATAAAGGGGCGTTTAGCCCCTTTATTTTTTAACTGTACGAAGAATTATTTATTCTTCAATTCAGCCATTTCGCGTTTATAGAATGCATCCGCTTGTTCAAAACGTTCTACAACATCTTTCTCAGGTTCTTTACCAAGTAAGCTCACCACGACAATACTGACGAATGACAAGATGAAGCCAGGGATGATTTCATAAATACCAGTGTCGCCCATCGTATTTTTCCATACGATTACGGTTACTGCACCTACAAGAATACCTACGATTGCACCGTTGAGTGTCATGCGTTTCCAGAACAATGACAAGATGATTAATGGACCAAACGCAGCACCAAAACCAGCCCAAGCATAAGCTACTAAGCCTAAAACTTTACTATCAGGATTTTGAGCAAGCACAATCGCAAGGATTGAAATGCTGATTACCATTAAACGACCAATCCAAACCAACTCGTTTTGAGAAGCATTTTTACGGATGAACGCTTTGTATAAATCTTCTGTTAAAGTACTAGAACATACCAAAAGCTGACAGCTTAAAGTACTCATCACTGCTGAAAGAATTGCAGCAAGAATGATCCCTGCTACCCATGGGTTAAATAAGATTTTATTTAATTCCATGAAAACAGTTTCAGGGTTTTGTGTTACTGCTGCTGCAAATTCAGGGTGTTGCTGGAAGTAAGCAATACCAACAAAACCAGCACCAACTGCGCCACCTAAGCATAAAATCATCCATGCCATACCAATGCGACGAGCAGCAGGGATAGTTTTTGCAGAATCAGCCGCCATAAAGCGGACTAAAATGTGGGGTTGACCGAAATAGCCTAAGCCCCATGCCATTGAAGATAAAATAGCAACAGTACTTAAACCTTCAAGCATATTCATTGCTTGTGGACGAGCAGTTTCGAGCAGTACACCGAATTGTTGACTATGATCATCAATTGCAAGGTAAGTAATCACTGGCATTAACAGTAAGGCAAAAATCATTAAGCCTGCTTGGAATGTGTCAGTCCAACTTACAGCAAGGAACCCACCAATACATACATATGAAATTGTTGCGAGTGCACCAATCCAAAGGGCAGTAGAGTAGTCCCATCCAAATAAACTTTCGAATAAGCGTGCGCCAGCAACCATACCTGAGGCACAGTAAATAGCAAAGAAGATTAAAATTACGAAAGCGGAAATAATACGTAACACACGTTTTTTGTCGCCAAAACGACCAGTGAAATAATCTGGTAATGTAAGCGCATTATTTTGAAATTCAGTGTGAACACGTAAACGTCCAGCGACTAAAAGCCAGTTTAGCCATGCACCGATAATTAAACCAATAGCAATCCACGCTTCAGAGAGACCAGAAAGATAAATTGCTCCTGGTAAACCCATGAGTAACCAGCCACTCATGTCCGATGCACCTGCTGAAAGTGCAGTTACAACGCTTCCAAGACTACGTCCACCCAAAATGTAGTCAGAGAAATCTGAAGTTGCCTTATAGGCATATAGGCCAATACCGACCATTGCGATAATGTAAAAAATAAAGGTGATTAATGTAGGGTTCACTTGACTCATATGCCCATCCTTTGTCCTAAAACCATCAATCCAAGATGATTTTTTGAGCTGCAATAGCGAGGAGGTGATTCAATCATAAAAGCAAAATTACTTACTGTTACATTTCTAGGGTGTTTATAGTCATTTTGTGTAGCGAAATGTAATTTTGGTTACAAAACTAAAAATGACAAAAAATTGTACTAAGCATATGTAAAATGGTCTTTTTAAAAGAATGGATGCGTTAAAAAGATGATTATTCACTATATTTGATGATAATTTAACCTATAAAGATGGAATTTCATCAAAATAATGATTTTGTTACATAAAATAACAATCAGATTATGCTTTATTTGTGAGAAATATTAGTTGGATAGCTTTAATTGACTCTTGCTTTTAGCGCAATGAAGTCATGAAATTTGAAAATTAGAATTTTTAGAGCATTTTAGATATTGCTATATTTTTCAATTAAATTCTGCAAGGTTGGATTCTAATCTTCTATATTCTACATTTGTATAATTATTTTATTAAATTTTTGTGATCACTTGGCTTTAATGTCACAAAGAAAACGATGAAGAAAATTATCTATCTAGTTTTCATTTATAAAAATAAAAACCTAGTTTGAACGCAATATTTGTATGGCACTTTTTTAGAGTTGCTGGTGTCAATTTATAAAAGTGAATATCAAATGTCCTGTTGGGCAAGAGATAAGAGGTATTTGCACTATATAATAGTCATTCAAAATGTTGGAGAGATGTGCTGAGATGCTAAATAAGCTGAAAGATGTATTTAAAAGTTCTAGAGTAAAAGAGGAAGAGGCTTATCTGCATGAACATGCGATTCAGTTCAATCCACAACAGGGGTATATTGTAGATGGTATTGTTCTAAATCAAGCTCTATCAGAGCGCTTAGAGTATTTTTCCAATCGTCGCTTAAATAAGTTTGATGATTTGAAAGCACTTTACTATGCGGCTATGTTAATTAATGAAAAAATTGATTTGGAAATTACACAACAGAAATTTGTCGTACGTTTAGGCAATACGGAAGAAAACTTACTCCAATTTAAAAGCATTGTAAAAAAACTGAACGATTACTATCGCAATTTTATTCGAGAGAAATAAAATTAGAATCTAGAAAGTAAAACCTATACATCCAAGCATGCCATTTATCCATCTAGTCGTATAAGGGGCGTACTCGGTGAGTTAGATTTAGTCACTATATAGCTGCATAAAAATTTTATGTGCTTTTAGCTGCGTGATAAGATTGTAACTAAGTGACTTATCTCTAAAAAGCGATCTACATGTTCCAACAAGAAATTGCTCAACTCAATCTCTCTAAGTTGAAAGTAGGTGACAAACGCTGGATCGGACAACTACAAGGTTCAGCTGCAGCACTATTATTTAAAGAAATCTCAAAACAACATCAGCAACTTTTTATCCTCGTTGCACGAAATAGTCAGCATTTAGCTCAGTTAGAAAGTGAACTTGAGTTTTATGGACTAAAGCCAACCATTTTCCCTGATTGGGAAATCTTACCTTATGACCGTTTATCTCCTCATCAAGATATTGTTTCAGAGCGTTTGGCAATTTTATCTAATATGCCGCAACAAGGGGTGTTATTGGTTTCAGCCTCAACTTTGGCACAGCGCGTTGCACCGACCTCTTGGGTGTTGGGAGAACATTTCGATATTCAAGTTGGACAAAAATTTGATATTGAAAAGCAAAAATTGCGATTGATTCAGGCAGGCTATCATCTGGTTGATACAGTATATGACCATGGTGAATTTGCCGTGCGTGGCAGTATTATGGATATTTTTGCATCTGGGCAAAATTCACCGATACGTATCGATCTTTTTGATGATGAAATCGAAAGTTTAAAATTTTTTGATCCTGAAACCCAACGTACCACGCAAAATCTAGAAAAATTTAGTGTACTCCCTGCAAAAGAATTTCCATTAAAAGAAGCACGTTCTTTATTTAGAGATCGTTATGCTGAAAGTTTTCCAACAGCAAATCCGAAAAAAAATCCAATTTATCAAGATGTACTTGAAGGGATTGCTTCGCCAGGCATAGAGTTTTATTTGCCACTTTTTTTCGATAAGTCTTTGATGCAAGGTCAAAGTACGCTTATGGCGTATTTACCACAGAATGGCATTGTCATTACAGATAATGGATTGGATGATGGGATATCGAGCTTCTGGAAAGAAGTTTCACGTCGTTATGAAGACCGTCGTCATAACGTTGATCATCCGATCTTGCCACCAGAAGAGCTATTTCTCTCACCTAATGTTGTTTTAGAACAATTAAATAAATTTGCTCGTGTTATTGCATCAACTGAAGCTGTAGAAGAGCGCGCTGGAGCAATCAATTTAGATACGGAAACTCCACCACGGTTAGCGGTTGATCCTAAGCAAGAAAAGCCTTTTGCTGCTGTAAAGCAATATTTAGATGCAGTTAATCATCCAGTATTACTTGTTGCGGAAAGTGCAGGTCGACGCGAAACTTTAAAAGATGCTTTGCGGCCTTTTTTAGGTGATATTCCAAGTGTCGAAAGCTTTGCTGATTTTCAGCAATCTTTACAAGCAATTGCAATTACCAGCGCACCACTTGATCGAGGGTTGGTTGTTCGAGGGCAGTTAAGTGTAATTTCAGAAAATCAACTCTATGAGCATCGCGTAGTACAGCGCCGCCGTAAGCGTCAGCAGGAAGTTTCAGAAGAGTTTCTGATTAAAAGTCTGACTGAGCTGAGTATTGGCGCGCCAGTGGTGCATATTGATTACGGGGTTGGACGTTATGCAGGTTTAGTCACATTAAGTATTGATGATCAAGAGCATGAGTTTTTGCAACTTGATTATGCTGATGCAGCCAAAGTTTATGTTCCTGTCACGAATTTACATTTAATCAGCAGATATAGTGGTGGGGATCCTGATTTAGCCCCATTACATAAACTGGGTACAGATGCTTGGAATAAAGCAAAACGAAAAGCTTTAGAGCAAATTCATGATGTGGCAGCAGAGTTATTGCATATACAGGCGCGTCGACAATCTAAACCAGGCATCAGTTTTGAGTTGGATCAAAGCTTATATATGCAATTTGCCAGCGGATTTGCATATGAAGAAACTTTAGATCAAGCCAATGCAATTGAAGCAACGCTGCATGATATGCAATTGGCCAAGCCGATGGATCGTTTGGTCTGTGGTGATGTTGGGTTTGGTAAAACTGAAGTTGCCATGCGTGCGGCTTTTTTAGCAGTTCAAAACAATAAACAGGTTGCTGTATTGGTGCCAACCACTTTATTGGCGCAACAGCATTATGAATCATTTAAAGATCGTTTCGCAGATTGGCCAATTCGTATAGAAGTATTGTCGCGTTTTGGTTCTAGCAAAACTCACCTCAAAATTATTGAAGATCTAGCCGAAGGTAAAGTTGATATTGTGGTGGGTACCCATAAGATTCTGCAAGAGAATGTCCAATTTAAGAATCTCGGTTTAATGATTGTAGATGAAGAACATCGTTTTGGTGTACGTGACAAAGAGCGAATCAAAGCGATGCGTGCCGATGTGGACATGCTGACACTTACAGCAACGCCAATTCCGCGGACTTTGAATATGGCATTTAGCGGAATGCGTGATTTATCGATTATTGCGACACCTCCTGCACGTCGTTTAGCTGTGAAAACTTTTGTACAAGAACATACATCAGAATCGGTAAAAGAGGCGATTTTGCGTGAACTGCTTCGTGGTGGGCAAGTTTATTTCTTGCATAATGAAGTGGAAACCATCGAAAGAGCAGCAGAAAGTATCCGTGAGCTTGTGCCGGAGGCACGGGTTGCGGTTGCACATGGACAAATGCGAGAGCGCGAACTTGAGCAAGTCATGCAGCAGTTCTACCATAAAGAATACAATGTATTGGTTTGTTCAACCATTATTGAAACAGGGATTGATGTCCCAAATGCCAATACAATTTTAATTGAACGAGCCGATAAATTGGGCTTAGCGCAGTTACATCAATTGCGTGGACGAGTAGGGCGTTCGCATCACCAAGCCTATGCCTATTTGTTAGTGCCTTCTATTAAAGGACTTAAAGGTGATGCAGAAAAACGACTCGATGCTATTCAGCGTGCTGCAACATTAGGTGCTGGTTTCATGTTGGCAACTGAAGACCTTGAAATTCGCGGTGCGGGTGAACTCCTCGGCGAGCAGCAAAGTGGCTCTATGCAAGCAATTGGTTATAGTTTGTATATGGAAATGCTTGAAAAGGCGACCAAAGCAATTCAGAAAGGTAAGACACCAAACTTTGACGCACCATTGTCGTTAACGGCTGAGATCAATTTGCATATGCCTGCATTAATTCCAGATGATTATTTGGGAGATGTGCATCAACGACTTCTTTTTTATAAGCGCATTAGTAATACAGATCAGCAAGAGAAACTCGATAATATTCGTATGGAATTGATTGATCGTTTTGGTATTCCACCGCAACCTGTAAAGCAGCTTTTTGCTGTACATCAACTGCGTCTTAAGGCTGAACATTTAGGGATTACTAAAATTGATATCAATACCAATGGTGGCTATATCGAGTTTTCGCAAGATACTCCCGTCCAGGCGATGACTATCATTAGTATGATGCAAAAACATCCAACCTTCTTCCGTATGGAAGGCGGGCAGCGCTTAAAAGTCATGGTGATGTTGGAAGATTTTCAAAAAAGAATCCAATTTATTAATGAGTTACTTGAGAGTTTGCTTAAAGAGTTAAATTAGTTGATAGGCAACACTTCTTTGGCTTGACTTTCTAAAAGTAAGATTAGAAGGATAGCCAAAGAAACAATTGATTTATTTGGAAAAATTATTAAAGTGTTAAATGTGATCAATATCATATAAAATAGCACTTTATTTGTAATGAAACACCTTTTATAGAATACTCAGCTCTAGTTTGATGTGATAGTATTAACCATCATTCTAATTTTCCATCATTTATAAAGATATGTTTAGTTTGCATCCACAACTTGCTCAAGATACGTTTTTTGTAGGCGATTTTCCGCTTTCTACATGTCGTTTAATGAATGATATGCAGTTTCCTTGGCTTATTCTTATTCCACGTGTACCTGGAGTAACTGAGCTTTATGAATTAAGTCAAGCAGATCAAGAGCAGTTCTTGAGGGAATCAAGTTGGTTATCTAGTCAACTTTCACGTGTATTCCGCGCTGATAAAATGAATGTTGCAGCATTGGGTAACATGGTTCCTCAGTTACATTTCCATCATGTTGTTCGTTATCAAAATGACGTGGCTTGGCCTAAACCAGTTTGGGGCACACCAGCAGTTCCATATACCAATGAAGTTCTTGCGCACATGCGTCAAACATTAATGCTTGCTCTACGTGGTCAAGGCGATATGCCATTTGACTGGCGCATGGATTGATCCCAGAAATCATTTGTTTATGGATGAATTGTGATTAGATTCGGGTTCTGGAGTAGGTAGTGCTATCATTAAGCAATTGGATAGATAGAGACCCTAAGCATTTTGAATATCTTCATCGTGTGATGGGATATGCAATGCTATCTCTACTTTTAGTTGTTTATCACTACACATCCCCAGAAACCAAGTATCAAATTTATGTCCCAATTCTGCTTGGAGTTGTGGCATTAATTCTTCCTAAACTTTCGAATTGGTTGGAATTTAAGTTTGGTTACCATGCTAAACGAAATACATTATTTGCGATTGATGTTGTAGTCATAGCAATTATGTTGTCGGCAGTGCATTTAAGTTTGGTGCTGACTTTTACTGCAATTTTTGCAATTTTATTTTCATCTATAAATACAAAAGTCTCTTTTTTCTCTGCCATGCTCACTTGTGTATTTGGTGTAGCTGTTTTTTACTTTAGTAATATTTTTATTTTCGGTTTCGGTGAGTATTTCGAACATACATCGTCAGAACTGACAGTTCTTTCATTTTTATGTTTAATCACCTATTTTGGCGTTGGAATTATTTATCAAACCCGTCGCATTCGCTATATCCATACCAAACGTGAATATTATTATAATCAGATGAACCGCTATATGGAGTTCGCAAACCAACTCAGTCGTTATGCACCACTACAGCTTTGGCAATCGATTATGAAAGGAGAGTCGGAAGCCAAAATTGAATATAAACGTAAAAAAATGACAGTTTTTTTTTCCGATATTCAAGGTTTTACCGAGCTGTCTGAAACATTAATTCCAGATGATCTTGCCTACTTACTCAATGATTATTTAAGTCACATGACCGAAATTGCTAAGCAATATGAAGGTACTGTTGATAAATTTATGGGTGATGCTATTTTAATTTTCTTTGGTGATCCTAATACGCAAGGTGTTGAGCAAGATGCGAAAACCTGTGTAGAAATGGCGATGGTCATGCGCCAGCAAATGAAGTTGCTTCGTGAGCGTTGGATTAAAATGGGTTATCCGCCATTACATATCCGCATGGGAATTAGTACGGGATATTGCCACGTTGGGAATTATGGTGCTGCACATCGTATGGCTTATACAATTGTGGGGCGTGATGCGAACTTGGCAGCTCGCTTACAAAGTGCGGCAGCAGTCGATGAAATTTTAATTTCGGATGATACTTATAATCTGATTAAAAATGACTATTTATGTGCGCCTAAATCACCAATTTACTTGAAGGGAATTCAGGGGCCTGTTCGTACTTGGCAGGTGATGGAAAAGTATACTTCTCAAAAAACAGATTATCAGCGTTGGTTTGATTATGAATATAAAGGTTTTCACTTATTGCTGAACTTAGATGAAGTACAAAACTTTGAGTATCCAGAGTTGATCACAGTGTTAGATAAAATGATTAAGCGCATCCAAACTCAGCAAAAATTAACCAACTCCCAGGGTATTGTGAAGTTAAAACTTGAAGACGAAGTCATTCAGCCTATTGAAAATACGCATATTCATTAAATCAAGTTAATCCTAAATTGATGTGATTTTCTATAAGTAAGAAATTGAACAATAAAAAACCACGCATTAGCGTGGTTTTTTACACGGGAATAGATTAATGATTTTCTGATGCGTGGTTGATGGTGTATTTAGGAATTTCAATTTCTAAATCTTCATCTACAATTTCAACTTGGCATGAAAGACGTGAATCAGGTTCTAATCCCCAAGCACGATCCAACAGATCAGCTTCAACATCATTCATTTCTTCGAGACTATCAAAACCTTTGCGTACAATCACATGGCAAGTCGTACATGCACAAGACATGTCACATGCATGTTCAATTTTGATGTTGTTTTTTAATAGGCTTTCACATAAGTTTGCATTTTGCTCTACTTCAAACTCAGCACCTTCTGGGCAGAATTGCGCATGTGGAAGTACTTTAATACGTGGCATAATCTTTACCTTAATTAGTTTGAGTTTGACCAGTCTTCGAGTTTAGTGCCTTTTAATGCGGCATCAATATGTTGATTCATACGTAATGCGGCAAAATTATCACTGTGTATTTTAAGCTGTTCGATTGATTGTTCAATAGCTTTGATATCATCACTTTTTAGCTGAGTCTCTAGTTGAGTCTTAGCTGTATTTAGCTGGTCAAGCTGTTCAGTGCTTAAAAGATGGGTATCAACTTTTAGGGCTTGCTCTAGTGCTTCAAGTTCACGCTGTGCTTCAACTTTGGTTTCTTGAAGATGACGAAGATTTTTGTCTTCTTCGGCATATTTAAAACCATCAAGTAATAGTCGTTCGGTATCTGCTTCAGATAAACCGTAAGATGGCTTGATATCAATTTGCGCGTGTACACCAGATGTGGTTTCTTTTGCAGCCACTGTGAGTAAACCATCAGCATCGACTTGGAAGGTCACTTCAATGCGAGCTTGTCCTGCAGTCATCGGTGGGATGCCGTGTAGCACAAAACGACCTAGGCTACGACAATGTTCAACTAGATCGCGTTCGCCCTGTACCACATGAATTAACATGGCTGTTTGACCATCTTGATATGTAGTGAATTCTTGACGACGTGCAACAGGAATAGCAGTATTTCGAGAAATTAGGCGTTCAACTAAGCCACCCATGGTTTCTAAGCCAAGAGAAAGAGGGGTAACGTCTAAAAGCAATGAGCCATCAGTCGAATTGCCAATTAATTGATTGGCGGTAATAGATGCACCAATTGCGACTACTTCATCTGGATTGATGGTACATAGCGGTTCTTGGTTGAATACAGTTTGAACCGCTTTTTGTACAACGTAAGACCGTGTAGAGCCACCCACTAAAACTACATTTTGAATGTCATCAAGTTCTAATTTAGCATCACGCATAACGCGTTTACAGACACTGATGGTTTTATCAAGTGCAATTTGAATAATCGATTCAAAAGTAGGGCGGTCAAGCTGTAATGATTGATCAAGAAGTTTGAGCTCAACTTCATTAACATCAGATAATGCTTCTTTTGCCTTGCGAGCAGCGACAACGAAATGCGCATATTCAGCATCATCAAGAAGTTCGATGTTTAATTGTTTTTTTGCCCATTTCACAATCAGACGATCAAGATCATCACCACCTAATGCTGTGTGTCCACCAGTTGCTAGAACTTCGAATACACCTTGCGAAAAACGAAGGATAGAAACGTCAAATGTACCACCACCTAGATCATAGATTACATAGTTACGATCTGTTTCTAAATTGCTTTCTTGGTCCAAACCATAAGCAACCGCCGCAGCTGTTGGTTCATTCAATAAACGAAGAACATTTAAGCCTGCAAGTTGAGCAGCATCACGTGTTGCTTGGCGTTGAGCTTCATCAAAATAAGCAGGAACCGTGATAACAGCACCATTAACTGGATTTTTAAGACTTTCTTCAGCACGGTCTTTCAGTTGTTTTAAAATTTCAGCAGAAATTTCAACAGGTGTTTTGCGACCTTGTGCAGTTTCAAATGCAGGCATTTGATGATCTTCACCCACAAGTGTGTAGGGGTGTTGAAATTTAATGTCAGCTTTAGAACGTCCCATAAACCGTTTAACAGAAACTATAGTATTTTTAGGATCTGTGGTAATAAAAGGTTTTGCATCGTCACCATAATGGGCTTGATGTGGAGCGTAATGAACGATTGAAGGAAGTAACACTCGACCTTGTTCATCGTTAAGAACTTTGGCTTTTCCTGAAAGTACAGTTGCGACTAAAGAGTGGGTTGTGCCTAAATCAATTCCAATCGCGATACGGTGTTCATGAGGTGCACTTGATTGCCCCGGTTCTGCAATTTGCAAGAGTGCCATGCGTTACATCCTTTGAGCAGCAAAATTTAAAAAATTAGAAATCATCATCAAGATCGAAACTATCATCATCCAAGAAACGATCTTCAGCTTTGTCGATATCGAGCATGACTTTTTGAAAGAAACGTAATTTTCTGACCGTGTCACGTGCTTCAGCCCAATCTTCATCAGTATAATCGATTTTGAACTCGCGAACTAAGCCGTCAATCCATTGCGAAACTTCTTTTTTAAGCGAGATAAGATCTTCGGTCGAAGATGCTTCATCAAGCTGTTCACGTATTTCTAGCGCAGATTGAAGGAATTCAAAATCATTAATTGATTGATCTAAATGATGATCTTGTTTTTTGAGAGCTAACAAATAACCAGCACGGCTATCGACATGAGATAAAACTTTAAATGCTTGATTGATTTCGCTTGATTTAATCAAGGCTTGATCTTTATCTTCAGCTTTATCAGGGTGATATTGTTGCTGCAGTTTTAAAAATTCGCTTTTTAAACTTGCTAAATCAATATCGAGCGCTACTGGAAGGTTAAACAACTCAAAATGATTCATGGAAGATGGAATCCGCAATAATTTCATGTAAATAAATAGAATTAAAACAGTGTAAAGACACTGTTTTAAAAAAGAAAGGCAATAGGGCTATTAAACAGTGAAAGATTCACCGCAACCACATTCACCTTTTTTATTCGGGTTGTTAAACTCGAAGCCTTCGTTGAGACCATTTTTCACATAGTCCATTTCCATACCATCGAGATAGACTAAACTTTTTGGATCTACAAAGACTTTAACACCGAACTGTACAAACATTTCATCATGTGCATCAACTTCGTCAACGAATTCGAGTACATATGCTAAGCCTGAACAGCCAGAAGTTTTCACGCCAACGCGAATACCTTCACCCTTACCGCGATTCTTTAAGTAATTGCTGATATGAGTTGCAGCATTTTCAGTTAAATTGATCATGAAAACTCCGTTATTCTTTCACTGATTTTGAAACAATTAAGCTTTAGTCTGCTTGTTGCGATAGTCTTCAACAGCAGCTTTAATTGCATCTTCTGCAAGTACAGAGCAGTGAACTTTCACTGGTGGAAGTGCAAGCTCAGTTGCGATATCAATGTTTTTAATAGCTTGTGCTTGGTCTAAGGTTTTGCCTTTTAACCACTCAGTCACTAACGAACTTGATGCAATTGCAGAGCCGCAACCATAAGTTTTAAAGCGAGCTTCTTCAATTACACCTTCGTCGTTAACTTGGATTTGAAGACGCATAACGTCACCACAAGCTGGCGCGCCAACCATACCAGTACCAACATTTTCAGCGTTTTTATCTAAAACACCTACATTACGAGGGTTTTCGTAATGATCAATTACTTTTTCACTATATGCCATGATGCTTCTCCAAACCTCGGGGTCAGCGTTAATATTAATATGGGGGTAAATTCGGTTTAATCAATGAGATCATGCGAAATGATCTCATTGAAAGCAGAGAATTAGTGTTCAGCCCATTCGACTGTAGAAAGGTCAATACCTTCTTTATACATATCCCAAAGCGGAGAAAGTTCACGTAACTTATCAACAGCTGCTCGGGTCACGCTTAACACATGATCAATGTCTTCTTCTGTGGTGTATTTACCAAAGCTGAAACGAATTGAACTGTGAGCCAACTCATCAGAAAGACCTAATGCACGAAGTACATAAGATGGTTCTAAAGTTGCAGATGTACATGCCGAACCAGAAGAAACGGCAGCATCTTTGAGGGACATCATTAATGATTCACCTTCAACAAAGTTGAAGCTGACATTGAGATAGTTTGCAACGTTTTGAGTTGGGTGACCATTAAGGAATACTTGCTCAAGATCTTGTAAACCATTCCAAAGTTTGTCACGTAGTGCGCGTAAGCGAGTTTGTTCAGCAGTCAAGTTTTTACCTGCTAGTTCAAATGCTTCACCCATACCTACGATTTGGTGTGTTGGTAAAGTACCAGAACGCATACCACGCTCATGACCACCACCGTGCATTTGTGCTTTTAAGCGTACACGAGGGCTACGACGAACAAACAACGCGCCAATGCCTTTAGGCCCATAGATTTTGTGAGCAGAGAAACTCATTAAGTCTACTTTTAAAGTGGAAAGATCAATTTCAACTTTACCAGCAGCTTGCGCAGCATCGACATGGAAGAAAATTTTGTTGGCGCGAGTAATTTCACCGATTGCAGCAACATCAGTTACAGTGCCAATTTCGTTGTTTACCATCATGAGTGAAACAAGAATAGTATCTGGACGAATTGCAGCTTGAACCATTTCAGGGGTAATTAAACCTGTTTGTGGTAAAGGCTCAAGGTAAGTAATTTCAAAACCTTCCGACTCTAATTCGCGGCAAGTATCTAAAATTGCTTTATGTTCGATTTTACTGGTAATGATATGCTTACCTTTAGAAGCATAAAATTGAGCTACACCTTTTAATGCTAGGTTGTCAGACTCAGTTGCACCAGAAGTCCACACGATTTCACGTGGATCTGCTTTAATTAAATTCGCAACTTGTTCGCGTGCGTATTCAACTTTCTCTTCAGCTTGCCAACCATATGCATGTGAGCGAGAAGCTGGGTTGCCAAAAGTACCTTCGAAAGTTAAACATTCCATCATGCGTTCTGCAACTTGAGGGTCTACAGGAGTGGTTGCTGCATAATCAAGATAAATCGGACGTTTCATTTCAAATACTACCTGTAACCGATAAAAGGGCTGAATCAAATGATGCTGTATTTTGACGAATTGCAACGGTTTGTACGTTGTCGCGGGCTACAAGATCAGCAAGTGTGATTTTAGCGAGATAATCGGCAATGTGGTGAGAGAGTTCTTGCCATAAATCATGTGTTAAACACATTGCACCATTTTGACAGTTGCCTTTATGGTCACAACGTGTTGCATCTACAGTTTCATTTACAGCTTCAATAATTTCTAACACAGTGATGTCTTCAGCGCTACGAGCAAGGTGATATCCACCATTCGCACCACGAACGCTAGAAACTAATCCATGACGTTTTAGCTTGGCAAAAAGTTGTTCAAGATACGCAACGGAAATAGTTTGGCGAGCTGCAATTTCGGCCAGAGTGATCGTTTGTTCAGTAGGCTGCAAAGCTAGATCAAGTAGAGCAGTCACCGCGTAGCGACCGCGAGTTGTTAAGCGCATGATTCGATACACATGTTTAGACTAGATGTGTAGATTCTATGAATCCTGACTAAAATAGTCAAGTTTTTTTAAGACCATTTATTTTGTTTTAATTAATAGTAAAAATAGTAATTTATGAAAGCCAAACATTATACACAAATAAAGTAATAAGAAGTACTGTGGTTACAAAAAAGGCAGCATTAATACGCTTTTGCTTTTGTTCTAGGCGGCGGATGCGATTTTTATATTGTTTTACCTCGACTTGAAGCGAATTTATTTTAGAGCGTTGTTGGTCAATTTTCTCTAAAAGTGGTGCAACACGTTTATTGGAGGAGGTAATATTCTTTTCATCATCAACAGGTCGTAGGAACCACTGTTTCCAGTCAGCAAGTACTTTAGGGGCACTAAAAAGCAACACCAAATCACGAAACTCATCTTTTAGTACAATATCGCCATCTATACGCATCGTTTTAATACTGCGTCGATTTGCAAAGACAAAAATTTTGACGAGATCCATAAGTGTGGTTCTGACGTCAAGATCTACAGGTTTCTCAGGTGCTTTGGTATCAAATAGGATGCCATGCTCATTAAATTGCACATAAAAGTCGAAATAGGGAACATAGCTATTAATTTTGATCGCAACTTTCTGTTCAATAAATTTTTTAGCTTGTAATGCAACAACAGGATCGCGTTTAACAATAAAAGTAAAAATCGTTTCTAAAACAATCATGGATGTTGTCAGCAACAAATGTGGTTGATTTTGTCTTTGTTGCGAATCGCTCATAAAACCTAATCCTTGCGGGTAAACAAATTGTCCTATCTCATTGTATGTGTTTGAGGACTGAAATTAATTGCATATTAAACCTGCTTTGTAGAACAGTTTTGCAAATCGATCAAGTGTTAAGTTTGCTATTATGAGTTTATTTATACGGTTGTTGTGTGAATGGGACAGAAAATAAGCTGGAGTAGCTCGAATGAATAAAACGACAAAAACAGAGAATAATGAAGATGGAGTTTCCGCATTGGATGATATGCAAAGAGAGCGTATCCGTCATCGATCAAAAGCTGGGCTGGATTTTAGAAAATATACCAAACAGATTTGGCTGGCAGGTTTGGGGGCTTTTTCAAGAGCGGAAGAAGAGGGAAATAAGCTATTTGACTCTTTGGTTAAAGTTGGTGAAGAGCTTGAGTCCAAAACAACGGAAATTGCTGACCAAACGGTCGAAAAAGTTTCAGAGAAAGCTAAAGAGTCAGTCGTTGATACTAAAGACAAAGTGGAGAAGCTGATTGATCACAGTGTGCATCATTCTTTAAATCGGATCGGTCTGGTTACCGTAAAAGATATTCAACATTTGGAAAGTTTGATTTTACAATTACATAGTAAGGTTGATGCTTTGATTATAGAAAATGAACAACTGAAAGCAAAAATTGATAAAAAATGACAGATTTCGGAAGTTTGCTATTTTTTCCAAGTAAATTTGCGATTAAATTTGTAGAAAAGCTCAAGAGGAGTATTGCGTTCTCCCCTAAAGCATTGCTATAAAGGCGTTATGGTAATTTAAACTATATCCTTGAACCTTAAATAAACGATATTAGAGGACTTCATCTTCATGAATAAATCAGAATTAATTGATGCAATTGCAGAAAAAGGGGGATTGTCTAAGACTGACGCAGGTAAAGCCTTAGACGCGACAATTGCTTCAATCACAGAAGCACTTAAATCTGGTGATACAGTTACACTTGTTGGCTTCGGTACTTTCAATGTGAAAGAACGTGCTGCTCGTACTGGTCGTAACCCACAAACTGGTGCGACTCTTGAAATTAAAGCTAGCAAAGTTCCTAGCTTTAAAGCAGGTAAAGGTTTAAAAGATTCTGTAGCTTAATCTTTTAACGATTTACCAAACGCGCCTCCTTGGCGCGTTTTTTATTAATAATGCTGATTTGATGTCTAAACGCATTCATTCATATCAGGTTTTCGGGTAAAATGCGGCACAAATAAAATATTGGAATACTTATGGAATCTTTTCGTAAAGTTATTAAGGGCTGGTTGGGCAAAGTTTTGCTCATTTTGTTTTTGACCCCTTTAGCACTTGTAGGTATTGAAGGATATTTTAGTAGTGGTAGTTCTAAGGACACTGCAAAAACAGTGAATGGGCAAGAAATTAGCAATAAAGAGCTGGAAAACGCGACGAAGTCGTATAGTCAGCAGTACTTATCTTATGTAAATGGTGATGAAACTTTGTTGAATCAGTCTTTTATTAAAGATAAAGCTTTAGAGTCATTGATTGCACGTAACTTATTATTACAACAAGCAGAAAAATTAGGCATTTCATTGAGCGATGCTCAAATTGAGCAAATGATTGCACAACAACCAAGCTTGCAAGAAAACGGCAAGTTTTCTGAAGCGCTTTATGCGAATTATTTAAAATCAGTGGGTTTAACAAGCCAGGCATGGATTGAAAATTTACGTCAAGATCATGCTTTGAAGATGATGTCGTTAATGGTGATGGATTATGCCTTGGTAAGTAAGGTTGATATTCAGCAAATTGCGAATTTGCAAACTGAGCAACGTACTATTCATTTGGCAAGTATCAAACTTGACGATTATAAAAAAGGCATTCAAGTTAGTCAGCAAGAAGTTTCTGATTATTATAACAAGCATAAAAATGCATTTAGACAAGTTGCAAGTGTTGATGTCGATTTTGTGGTGCTTAGCCCAGCGAATTTACCTGCGGTAAATACTCAGGTTACGGATGCAGAATTGCAACAAGCTTATGCAAAATTTGTTGAATCTCAAAAGTCTACAGTTAAGCCTTCAGTGAAGCATATTCTTATTACGGCTGATTCGCGCTCAGATGCTGATGCGAAGAAATTAGCTGATAGTGTGGCTGCACAAATTAAAGCAGGTATGAGTTTTGCTGATGCTGCTCAAAAGTATTCTGATGACACTGACTCAAAATCAAAAGGTGGGGTTCTTGCAGCCTATGATAAAGGTGTATTTGGAGATGCATTTGATAAAGCTGTTGCGTCTTTAAAATCAGGTCAGGTTTCAGCGCCAGTGAAAACCCAATACGGTTATCACATTATTTCTGCTGAAGCGCCAGCAATTAAGTTGCCATCTTTTGAAGCTGAAAAACCACGTTTAATTGCTGAAGTACAAAAAGCGAAAACGGCAAATGCATTCTCTGATACTGTAAATAACTTGAATGAAATGGTAGTGGGTAGTGATGCGCTCGATACTGTAGCTCAAGAAGTTAAAGGAGTGCAGGTTCAATCAATTAAAGGTTTAACTTTAGGCATGCAGCATCCAGTTTTAAGCGAAGCAAATGTAAAAGCTAAACTATTTAATGATGATGTGAAAAGTGGTGACCGTAATGCTTCAAGTAACATCCAATTAGCTAATGGCGATGTTGTTTGGGTAAAAGTACGTGATTATCATGCGGCTGGTGAACAAACACTGGCTGAAGCAAGCGCGCGCGTGAAAGCAAAATTGATTGAGTTGAAAGCTACGGCTGCTGCTAAAGCAAAAATTCAAAAAGCATTGGATGAATTTAAAACTCAACCAGCTGCAACAGTAATTGCTAAAAATCAATTAAGTTTTGAAGATGCGGGTGTGTTTACGCGCTCACAAGGTTTAAAACGCCAGATTGAACGTGCGGCATTCAGTGTTCCAGCACCTAAAGCAGGCATGTGGTCAGTAACAACAGCGTCGTTACCAAATGAGTTTGTTGTGGTTGCGATTTCTAATGTGAACAAAACTGCTGCAAATGCTCTGACACCAGAACAGTTGGCAGAATTGACAAAGCTTTATCAACAACTTCGTGGTCAGCAAGAACTTGATGACTACACTCAATATTTAAAGAGCCAAGCGAAAATTAAATAGACGACAGTAATAAAAAAACCAGCCTAGGCTGGTTTTTTTATGCTTATAAGATTATTCAGCCCGAAGAATAATTTCATAGCCTGTATATTTACGAATGTTAATCACACCTGTATCGAGCAGTAAGTATTGACCTTTAATACCCTGTAATTTCCCTCGGATGATCGGAGTCTTATCTAGATTGTGTGACTTAATCTTTTCAGGGTAATGTTCGACAGGATAAATGAACTCACGAGGTTGTTCATTTTCCAGAAGTTCAACGCTTTCGTTAAATTCAAGATTTTGGCTAAATTCATCACGAATAGTTTGAATTTTAGGTGCAAATTCTTCTATCAGTTGTTCACGTACTTCAAGTAAGTTGATAGGTTCAGCTTCACCTTTAAGAAGTTTGCGCCAGTCAGTTTTATCAGCAACTTGAGTCCCAAACATGATTTCGAGTTGACCCGATAAGCGACGAGAACCCACTTTCATAATTGGAAGAGCCTGAGTAGCACCTTGGTCTAACCAACGTGTAGGCATTTGTCCAAGACGGGTAATTCCGACTTTCAATGCACTGGAATTAGCCAAATAAACGATATGCGGTTGAAAACATACTTCATGCGCGAAACTATCTTCACGGCATGTACCTAAATGATAATGGCAGGTTTCTGGTTTCATAATGCACATGTCGCAAGATGCTTTGGTTTTAAAACATTTAAAACAATGCCCTTGAGAATAAGACTTCGGTGTTTTACTGCCACAAGAAACACAGTAAATATTTCCAGTCCACTCCAACTCAATTTCTTGACCTAAACTGAATGGAAGCTCAATTTCTGCGCGATCTAAGATAAATTTATATTCAACATTTGCCTTGCGAGTCTGTTGATCAGTTACACTAAGGTCTTTGAGACCTGCTTGCATTTTATGACAAATGCCTTGTAGTTCCATGAAAAGCTCACTCAATATTAAGGATGCAGTTATGGCTGAACAGAATGTCATCACTTCTATGTTAGACGATTTATCTCAGGAACAGCCTATTCAAACTGCATTGTGTATTGGCCAAAATTTAGAACAATATGACCAGAATCAATCAATTCGTTGGGCTTATTTTAACGTAACTGAGTTGCTAAGTCTGCCTTTTACTCAGCGGTATGATTTGGGTTTTGTTGTGTTGGATAACACAGAGATGAGTGGCTTATCAGATGTGACCAAGGCACAATTTTTAGTGAAGCTACGTGATTTAATGGCGAAAAAGTTGGTTGTGGTCACGACAGAGCAAGATAATAAATTAATGCGCTCACTTGGTTTTACCCAACTTATTGAAAAGTCAGCACAGGGTAATGATTTGGCAATCTGGCAATTCAACATTTTAAACTACAAACATGTCCCAGATTGGTTTAACTCTAAATACTGGGCGAATCCTGAGAACTGGAATAAATTTCGCTGGTGATTTTTCCGTTTGGGGAATAATTGTAAAAATGAGTTTGTGCTTTTTTAAGTTTGAACAAGCTCATTATTTATTTTGCCAATGAGCATTTTCATCTTTTATAATAAGCTGCTTTCTTTTTTGACATTTGTCACACATCTTCCTGATATGATGCCTTTACTTACTGATTCCTTGCAAAATCAGCCTTTTTCTATTTTTCTTGAATACTTGCCGACTAAGCACGCACAACTTGTGCCGTCGTGCATAGCTGGCTATCCAGTGACCATGACGATTGCTGATCGTGTACGTAGTGATGATGATCCAGAGCCATTAGCAATTGCCCAAAATTATGCTGCTGAGATTCCAAAAATTTTACATTTTTCTGGGAAAGGGCGAGACATAGCGGATTTTAATGAATTTATTCGGGCGATACAGGAACAAGGATATTCTAATGTATTGTTACTGACAGGTGATAAGTTAAAGCATCATCAAGATGGTCAAGATGTAAATTTGCCACGAACGCGTTATTTAGAATCTGTAAATGCTGTAATGCAGGCCAAAAAGCTTGCGCCTCAAATAAAAGTTGGGGTGGCGCTGAATCCATTTAAATATACAAAAGCGGAGCACGATGCTCAATATTTTAAATTAGATAAGAAAGTACAGGCTGGTGCAAACTATGTTGTCACGCAGTTAGGCTTTGATTTGGACGCGTTAAAAGAAGCTAAGCATTATTTAGATAAACTGCCCTCATGTTTGGATTTATTTGCCTGCGTCATGCCATTAACAGCGGCGCGAGCCGAATTCATGGTTAAGCATAAAGTTGCAGGTATTGTTTTGACTCCGCATCTTTTACAGTTGCTTAAACACGAGCAAAGTATAGATGCAGCCATTGCAGAACAAAATGTTTACGCACGTTGTGCTTTGCAGATTTTAATTTGCCGATATTGGGGATTTGCTGGAGTGCATTTATCTGCCTGTCATAAGGCCGAAGAGCAAAAAAAATTAGAACAGGCGCTTGAGCGTTTTCAGGATTTTAGTTTTGAGCAATGCATGCAGATTTGGAGTGAACTGCATCAATTGAAATCGGGTGATGAGCTTAAGCCTAAACCTGATGTATTTCAAAAGAAAGTGTCTTCAGAGCAAACGCTCAAGTATAAAAGTATGCAGTTTATGCATGATTCAATGTTTGATTCCAAGATTGCGAGGAGTCTAGGGCGTAAATTTTTTAATCCTAAGCTTTGGTCGGGGCAATTTGCCAATAAATTGCTTATGAAGTCTGAATACATGTCTAAACATGGTGTGGTAGGCTGTGAAAGTTGTGGTCAATGTCGTCTAGCGGACACCTTATATATTTGCCCTGAAACTTGTCCCAAAGGCTTAGCGAATGGTCCTTGTGGTGGAACTACTTTAGACCGGTGTGAATTTGGAGATCGCGAATGTATTCACTCGGTTAAAGCGCGTTTGGCAGAGCAGACTAACCAAATAGCGATATTAAAAGAACGCTTAATTGACACAGTGCCTATAGAATTACGCGGCACAAGTTCTTGGGTGAATTGGTTTAATCCCAAATAAAAAAAACACGCCTAAGCGTGTTTTTTATAAAATTGGTGAGGATTAGAAATTGTATTCCATACCTGTACCAATCACAGTGCGCTTGTCGTCATCACTTAACCAATCACGTTTTTGTTGTGCTACGATGCCGTAGAAACGTGCTTGCTTGTTAATTTTGTAGTCTAAACCGATGCCATACTGGTCAATAGTACGATCATCATGACCATCACGTGCAGTTTTTGCTGATTGGTATTGTCCTTTTACAGCAAAAGGAGTGTTACCAATTTTGTAAGTAACAGCAGCAATCCACGAATCTTCTTCTAGACCTTTGTAGTTAGCTAGAATCGCTTGACCGTTTGTATCTTTTTTACCAGTGTCATAAGCAGTTAAGTCGTCTTTTGGTTCAGCATGTTGCCACAAACCGCCAAGTACCAGACCTTTCACACCAATTGAAGCGAAGTCATAAGAACCTGTTACGCGGTAAGCATCAGAGTAAATATCTTTTAAGCTATATGCATTGTATTTACCTTGAATGCCAGAGTTACCAGCAACTGCTAGGGCTAGACCTAAATCTTTATTTTCATAGTTTAATGAAGCTGAAACAGCATCACCAAAGCCATCACGTTTATCATTATTGCCAGTTGTTCCCGCTACTACGCTAGAAGAACTTTCACCTTGTTGGAACATTACATTGAATGATAAGCCAGCAAGTAATTTAGGGTCAGATTCAAAACCAACGACGTTGTTTGAGCGCTCTTCACCATACATGGTATTGGTAATATCTAAAATTGTGTGGTCGTTGAAGATATCTTGATTGTTACCAGCAGCTGTTTTGAAGTAAGAGTCAAATTTACCTACTTTTAGTGCACCAATACCATCACTTTTTAAACCAATGAAGCGGTTACGCGCACTGAGGTCTGTATCTGAACCAGAACCATCAGTTGCAATTGCCCATTCAGCTAAATAGATTGCAGATAATTTTTCTGTTAGCTTTTCTTCACCTTTAATACCAAAGCGAGAAGCATTAGAGTTGATTTCAGTTACATCACTCTTGCCATCAAAACTTTTGTTATCAACATTGTCGATCGATACGTTTAGTTTACCGTACAATGTTGGCGCTGCCTGTGCTGCGTTTAAGCTTAAAGTTGTCACTGCTGCAGCAAGTAGCAATTTTTTCATTGAGATTTCTCCAAAACACGATTTTTATGGCAAGTGCCTACAAACTCTTATTTTTAGCTCGCTTCTGTACAATTCGTTACATAGCTCACCAACTTGCTATGCAGTATCTGTAAACTTTGTGACAGCAAAGTGAAAACTAAATGACAGTTTGATGACGTGATGTGATTGGATAACACTCAGTTTTTGTTTTATTTTTTCTCTTAAATGAAAAATGGAGCCGAATGGCTCCATTGACTGTGTAGGTTATCAAGTTAAGATTCTAAAGCAGCTTTAATTTTTTCAGCTTGAGCTTTAATCTTTTCTTGATCACCCATTTGTGCAGCGTGCTTACCTAAATGATGCACATTGGTCGGAATGAGATGGAAATGGACATGCGGAACAGTTTGTCCAGCAGGTGCTCCACTTAATTGCATTAAGATAATGCCATCTACACCCAATGCTTTTTCTATTGCACGTGCAATTTTTTGTGTGACCTGAATGGTATAGGCGGCAGCTTCGGCAGGTAAATCAAGTAAGCTTATAGCTGGAGTTTTAGGAATGACTAGGGTGTGGCCTTCAGCTTGCGGCATGATATCCATAAAAGCAAGAACCTGATCATCTTCATAGACTTTAATTGCAGGAAGCTCTCCACGAAGAATTCTTGCAAAAATATTTTGATCATCGTAAGCCATAATTATTCCTTTAACAGTCTCCATTTAAGGAGAAGCTTGGTGGTTATTTACAATTTAATTCTTTCTGACGAGCTTTGATTTCATCAAGACGTTGCTGCTCTTTGTCTGAAAATTTAGGTTTGGTAGTATAGCAATTGTCATTACCAAACTTTGCTTTTGCTTCAGGGTCTTTAAAACAGAAACCTTTAGATGCATAGATGACATCATGATCATTCTTGAGTTTTTGACACTCTTGCTCTGGCGTAGCAGCCAAAGTATTTGCACCAATAAGGGTAGATAGACCAGCAAGACAAGCAATAAGCAACTTACTCATAAGAGTTTCCTCACGGTTTGTAACAGTATATGTTTAATACCTTATTACAATATTGGGTTTAATTTGTCATCTTCAATGGCAATAAATTACTCTAGCGTACTTTTGCTTAACATGATAGGCAAAAGTTATATATATCAATAATTTTATAAAGTTAAATTGATAATAAAAATTTAACTCATTTAACTTTAATTGTTATTGTCTCTAGTTCAACGTTATGTTGGACTTTTTTGAATTTGTTATGGGGAATGACATGATTGAAAATTTTTATAAATATCTTGGGGCTTTACATGATGCCAGATTGTATGAATTCTTACTTGATTGGAATCCAGAATTATGGAAATTCGATGTTATTTTATATGTCCATATCTTCTCTGATTTTGATTGTGAATTGGAGCAATATTCGCTTGAGAAAGCCTTAGTGACATTTGAAAATGCTTCAATTGATAAATTCAGTATTACGAATGATTTAAGTTGCGGGCAATTTTACATAATTGATTACGAAGTTAAAGATCTAGGAAATGATAAGTATCAATTTGTTTTTGAATTTAACAAAACTGTACCAGAATTGGTTATCACGGCTGAAAATATGAGAATTACATCCTCTGGAGTTGTGGTAGAAAAGAATGAACAGCATCTGGCGACCAATTGGTCAAAATTATTTGATTAAAAGATTGCGGTATTAGCCAATTGGGTTATGTCTGATTTTGTTAAAATTATTAAAATAAAAACCCCCACTATATTAAGTAGGGGTTTTTTTATTAAATTTGAAATAAACTTTTGATTATAAAAAACCAAATCATTCCAATGTAATTTTGCTCCAAGATTCATATAATTTTACTGCACTAGAAAAATCACTTTCTGCAGGTGAAAGATCACTTGCTGCTTGTATGAGACTTTGTGTCAATGCAATTACAGGTGCTGAAAGTTTAGCATCACGGACCAAATCTAATGCTATTCCAGTATCCTTTGCTAACAATGGTAAAGCAAAGGTAAGCGGGAAGCTACGGTTTAAGACGCGTTGCGGTAATACGGTTTCAGTCACACCACTTTTACCACTAGAGGCATTAATACAATCTAGTGCTTCACCCAAATTTACACCATGTGCTTTCAAAGTGGTCAAGCCTTCGGCAACTGAGCAAAGATTGACAGCAAGAAGCATATTATTCACAGCTTTCACAGCGAAACCAGCACCTGAGTTACCCACATGCTTAATGAGTTTTCCAATCGCTTGCAAGGCAGGGAGAGCTTTTTCGAACGCTTCTGCATCACCACCGACCATAACGGTCAGTGTAGCATTTTCAGCGCCAATCGTTTGACCACTTACAGGAGCATCTAAGAAAGTCACTTGTTGTGTTTGTAAAGCTTCTGACAGATTTTTAGCAGACTCTGGTACACCACTTGTACAATCAATCCAGATACTGCCTGCTTTTAACTCTAATCCAGAAATAAGCGCTTCAACATCTTGGCTTGTTGGAAGGCAAGAAAAAATGATGTCTGCCTGAACTGCATCTTGTAAAGAAACAGCAAGGGTTCCATATTCAGCTGCATGTTGTTCAGCTTTGGAAAAATTACGATTCCAAACAAAAACGGTTTCAAAATGTTTAGGGAGATGAGCTGCCATACGATAACCCATAGCACCTAAACCGATAAAAGCAACTGAATGAATCATGATTTTTCCTTTATATCTTTGTCGATCTTTGTTCTAGCCACGAGGTGAGTTTGGGCCAAAATTGTTCAGCGCTTGCCTTATTTGACATTAAGCCCAAATGTCCTCCGGGGATAAGAGTAAACGTGACATCTTGGCTGTTTGTCAATTCGCATAATGGTTTTATTGCTCCTTCTGTAACAAGTTGATCGGTTTGACCTGCGCCAATCAATAAGGATGAAGTAATTGAATTTAATTTGATTTGTTTATCTTCAAGTTGAATAACCCCATATTTTAGTTCATTTTTCAGCCAAATTTTAAAAATCATGTCTTGGTTGATACCACCAGGGTAGTCAATCATATTATTGAGAAACTGACTAATCGTGGCATTTTCACTGATGGTTTCCAAATCATCTAAGTTGTTCAAAAGGGTTTTATAACTTGCATACCAACCTTTAGGGTCCAGAATTTTAAAACCAATTGAATTTAAGCGCCCTGGTGTATGAGTAAATTTTTTGGGAATATGGCTTGAAAATAAGAATTGATGCAGTGTTGTATTTTTTTGGATCAGTCGATACATATTTTGATTCACTTTACCAATGAATCCTGAAGCATAACTATCAATAGGACTGCCTAAAATAATTAAGTTTTTTACAAAATTAGGCTGTCGTAAAGCACTATAAAGTAAAACAAAAATGCCTGCCATACTCCAGCCATGTAGTGAAATTTGCTCAGATTGAGCATGACTGCGTATCTTGTTAATACAGTCAGGAAGTGCGTAATCAATAATGGTGAGGAAGTGAATATGTCGGTCACGGAAACGAAAGTGGTTCCATTCCACTAAATACACATCAAAACCTTGATTTTGAAAATGTTTTACTAAAGACCGATAAGGAAACAAATCGTATATCGCCATATTAATGGCAAAAGGTGCAACAAAAACTAGCGGTTCGAGATAACGATTTGAGACAGCAGGGTAATAACGCACTTTAGAATAATCATTGTGTGCCACAATTTCAAAAGGCGTACTTTCGGACAAAATGAGTGAATGTTGCTTGAAGATGCGCGTAGATAAGTTTTTAAGTTGGACTTTCTGACTGGCGATCCGTTGTTTTAGTTGTGTCATCGCGGACATTTTAATTGGCCTACCTGAAGATTTGCTCGAAGTCTAAACGATAATTTTATATTTTACCTTGACCTGAAATGGCGTAGACGCTCAAAATGTTGGCAATTATTCACAAAGGCAGTTCTGAGAACTGAATCGTAGAAATGAGCCAACAAGACGACATTGAATATCAACTCGATACATTAGCGATTCGTACTGGTCATACGCGTAGTTTTGAGGGTGAGCACGGCGAGCCAATTTTTTTAACCTCATCATTTGTTTATGAAAATGCGGCTGAAGCTGCGGCCAAATTTTCTGGACAAGAACCAGGAAATATTTACTCGCGCTTTACCAATCCAACTGTATCGATGTTTGAAAAACGTTTAGCTGCTTTGGAAGGTGCTGAGCGTGCAGTTGCAACCAGTTCGGGTATGGCTGCAATTATGGCAGTGGCAATGTCGTTTTTAAAAGCAGGGGATCACGTGATTTGTTCCCGCGCTGTTTTTGGTTCTACAGTTTCATTATTTGAAAAGTATGTGGCTAAATTTGGTGTTGCAGTCGATTTTGTAGATTTAACGGATTTGTCAGCTTGGAAAAATGCGGTTAAACCGACCACTAAGCTTTTATTTGTGGAGTCTCCATCAAATCCTTTGGCAGAAGTGGCAGATATTCAGGCCTTGGCAGATATTGCACATGCAAATAATGCATTACTTGCGATAGATAATAGCTTCTGTACGCCTGTATTACAGCGCCCAATTCAGTTTGGTGCCGACTTAATTGTTTATTCAGCAACAAAGTATTTAGATGGTCAAGGTCGTGCCTTGGGTGGTGCTGTCGTGGGGAGTCATAAACTTCTTGAGGAGGTTTTTGGTTATGTGCGTACAACAGGCCCATCAATGAGTCCTTTCAATGCGTGGGTATTCCTCAAAGGTTTGGAAACTTTAAGTTTGCGCATGAAGGCACACTCTGAAGGTGCGCAAAAGTTAGCTGAATATCTTAAACAGCACGATAAAGTTGAAAAAGTCTATTATGCAGGTTTGCCTGAACATGTGGGGCATAAGCTTGCAGCAAAACAACAAACTGGCTTTGGTGGTATTGTATCTTTTGAAGTAAAAGGTGGGCGTGAAGAGGCTTGGAAAGTCATCGATAATACCCAATTTATTTCAATAACAGGTAACTTGGGTGATGTGAAGTCAACAATTACCCATCCCGCAACCACGACTCATGGTAAGCTTTCGCCTGAAGCAAAAGAAGCGGCGGGTATTCGTGAAAGTTTAATCCGTGTTTCAGTCGGTTTAGAAGACATTGATGATATTATTCGTGATATCGCACGTGGTTTAGATTTAATTTAATTTAATTTTTTAATTTTATGTTCGGAGATTTTAATGAACATTAATATGCTGATGCAGCAAGCACAACGCATGCAAAAAGATATGGAAGCTAATCTTAAAAAAGCCAAAGAAGAGCTTGCACAGACTGAAGTTCATGCGGAAGCGGGCGGTGGTTTGGTTAAAGTGACGATGACTTGCCGTAATGTAGTGAAACGTATCGAAATTAATCCTGAATTGTTACAAGACGATCCAGATATGATTGAAGACTTGATTGCGGCTGCAATGAATGATGCAGCACGTCAGGCAGAAGCAATTTCTGAAGAGCGTCTAAAAGGTGCAAGTTCAGGCATGGGTCTACCACCAGGTCTTGCAGGGATGTTCTAATCCTAAGTGGTTTCTTACCTCCCTTTTTAGGGAGGTATTTTTATATAGGAATAATCGTGTTTAGTGATCGATTTGAACAATTAGTTCAAGCTTTAAGAATTTTACCGAGTGTGGGGCCAAAGTCTGCACAACGTATGGCATTGCATCTGATTATGAAAAATCGGGAAGGTGCAGTAGGTTTAGCTCATGCTTTGACCGAAGCAACCAATCATATTCATGAATGTTGTGTGTGTCATTCACTTACAGAAGAAGAAGTCTGTGATATCTGCCTTTCTAACGAGCGTGATGACCAGCTTTTGTGTGTGGTAGAGTCTCCTGCGGATGTGATGGCCATTGAGCAAAGTGGAAGTTTCCGAGGCAAATATCATGTTTTAGGTGGGCATTTGTCACCACTCGATGGTATTGGACCAGACGAAATAGGCATTCCTCATTTAGTACAGCGCTTAACTGATGGCAAAATTACAGAAGTGATTCTTGCAACCAACGCAACCGTTGAAGGTCAAGCAACTGCACATTATTTGGTTGAAGCTTGTAAGCATTTACCTGTCCATATGACAAGAATTGCACAAGGCGTACCACAAGGTGGTGAGCTGGAATATGTGGATAGTCATACTTTGAGTCAGGCTGTACACAACCGTATGCGCATGAAATAAGTAAATACTTGTTTCATGTTCATTTTAGAGGAATAGTCCTTTAAATTTTGAAAGATATTTTAACGATCGGTATATTTTTAGGAAATTAATAATATAAAAAAAGTATCAATAAACAGATAAATAGAGCTTATGTACTAAAATTTAAAATAATTATTTAACAGAAATTTAAAATTTTTATAGATAATTGTTATATATAAGGTAAGATATCTTTTTAGAGAATCTATTCCTAGACTCGGCAGTATGTTTCAGTTTATTCAGCACCAAACAGATTTCAATAACTTTTTGTCCATCATGGATCAAAATTCCATTTATGGGCTTGATACAGAGTTTATTAAAGTGGATACCTTGTGGCCAAAGCTTGGTGTGTTCCAAATTAACGTTGCTAATCAAGTCTATTTATTAGATGGGACGACTTTAGATCTCACATTATTCTGGAAAAAAATCTTTACTGCGCAATTGAATGTGTTTCATGCTTGCGGCGAAGATATTGATTTAATTTATCATTACGCAAAAGACAAGTCACTCAGTAATGTTTTTGATACCCAAATTGGGATGTCATTTTTAGGTCATGGCTTGCAAGTCAGTTATCAAAATGCGTTGAAACAAATGTTGAATGTGGATATTGATAAAGATCAGACCCGTTCAGATTGGTTGGCGCGTCCATTGTCTCCAGAACAACTCAATTATGCTGCGAATGATGTACTGTACATCATGGCTTTGGCACAAAAAGTCAGATCAGAATTACAAGAAAAGTATTTATTAGATTTTGCTCAGGAAGATTGTCGAAATCTAACCTATGAAATTGGTCAAGAAACGCCATTGGCTTTGCTTTATCAAGATATTGGAAATTATCGTCATTCACGCCGTGAGCTGATGCAATTACAGCAATTGGCTGTTTGGCGTGAGCAAATGGTTAAGGCACTCAATCAGCCGCGTAGCTTTATTCTTAAAAATTCGACCATGATTGATTTGGTCGAGAAAAATCCGAAAAATCATTTTCAATTGTGTAATGTCAAAGATATTCGTCAAAACATTCTACGTGAACATGGGAAAACCATTTTAGACTTATTGAAGTTTTTACCTGCTCAAGAAGAATGGCCATTGCGTATGGCACGCCCAATCCGCCATTCATCTAAAGAAATTGGCAATAAGGTCGATGCTGTCATTCAAAAAGTGGTCAATGAAACAGCAGTTCCGAAGGAAGTCTTATTGCGCAAAAAGTGGCTCAATGCTATGTATCAGCATGTCGTCTCGGGTCATGATGAGCAGGATTTACCAAACTATTTACTTGGATGGCGTTATGAGCTTTTGACTAGGCCGCTCATTCAAGTATTACACGACGATCAGCAATATTTATCTACACAAATGCAAGTCGCCCAATAGTCACTCAGATTTGTTTAAAGAATTGACACTTAGACAAATTGACGACTGCTGCGTTAATAATCACTACTGAATCAGATTATTTTTTGTTGTATGCTTGGCGCTGTATTTTCTAAGTTAAGTAATGTTCTAAACATGCATTGTTCAATCTATAAATCGAGCAAAAAAGACGAGATGTACCTTTATGTTGCTCGTCCTTCTGAAAATGATGCAGAAGCATCTAATCCATTAGACGTTGTTCCTGAAGCACTGCGAGTTGCTTTTGGTCGTGCTACATTCGTGATGCATATTGAGTTGTCTGAGACACGCAAATTGGCACGTGTAAATGTATTGCATGTAATGGATTCGATACAAACCAACGGTTTCTTCATTCAAATGCCACCAGAAGGGTTAATTAATCCGAATGCTGTAGCCCCAGAAGGCTTGCGTGGCGCTTAATTTCATTCAGGAGTTGTACTATGGATAATTTACTTTCAATTTTAGACACAATTCCTGAAGATACGATTGCAGTGAGTGTGTATTTGTTAGGTAGCATCATTATTTTATGGTGCTGGTATGCAATAGCGAAACGCTTGCCAAAACCATTTGGCGGTATTAGCTGGATGGTTATTTTTGCCTTGATGCTAACGCCAACGGTTTCTGAAGGGACAAATGCTTCGATTGCGCCTGCATTTTTTGGTTTGATGTTTGGCATACTAACTAAAGAAAACCCGCTCATTTGGTTTAATTTATCTGCAATTTTATGTGTTCTGGGTTTGGGTTTGATCGTTGGGTATTGCTGGTCTAAGTACAGTGATAAACGCGGAATTCCTGTAGTTAACAAGAAAAGTTCACCACTTTAAATAAAAAATAAGGTTATCTTATGTCTGTTGATACTCAACAATTTTCGGGTACAAGTCAGTACATCGCGACTGATAGTTTAAAGCTAGCAGTGAAAGCTGCGCGTGCATTGCAAAAGCCATTATTGGTTAAAGGAGAGCCAGGAACAGGCAAGACTTTATTGGCAGAGCAGGTTGCAGAAAGCTTAGGTTTAAAACTCATCACATGGCACATCAAGTCGACAACCAAAGCACAGCAAGGTTTGTATGAATATGATGCAGTTTCGCGGTTACGTGATAGCCAGTTGGGTGATGACCGTGTCTACGACATTAAGAACTACATTAAACCGGGTAAGTTGTGGGAAGCATTTACCAGTGAAGAACGCTGCGTATTGTTGATTGATGAGATTGACAAGGCGGATATCGAGTTTCCTAATGATTTGTTGCATGAACTCGATAAAATGTCTTTCTTTGTGTATGAAACAGGCGAAACCATTACTGCGACTCAACGCCCAATCGTCATCATTACATCCAATAATGAAAAAGAATTGCCAGATGCTTTCTTGCGTCGTTGTTTCTTCCATTATATTGAGTTTCCAGATGAAGCAACCATGCGTGAAATTATTGATGTGCATTTCCCGCAGGTTTCAACAGCATTAGTAAATGAAGCACTTCAAGTTTTCTTTAAATTACGTCAGGTTCCTGGGTTAAAAAAACTGCCTTCAACCTCTGAATTGATTGATTGGTTAAGCCTGTTAATGGCAGATGATATGCCTGAAAATGTATTACGTAACCATGATAAAACTAAAGCCATTCCACCACTTTATGGTGCATTAATTAAAAACGAGCAAGATGTGCAGTTGCTTGAGCGTTTAGCCTTTATGTCGCGTCGCTAAAGGAGAAACACGCATGTTTGTGCGCTTGTTTTATACCTTACGCAAATATGGTGTGCCTGTATCTACACGAGAGCTCATTGATCTGAATGAGGCGGTTGCATCAGGCTTAGTATTTGCCGATCAAGAAGAGTTTTATCAGCTTGCTAAAACCATTATGGTGAAAGATGAGCGTTTCTTCGATAAATTTGATCGGGGTATGAAGGACTATTTCGATGGTATTTCAACATTTGACTTGGATGAGTTACTCAATCAAGTTCAGCAGTTACCCAAAGATTGGTTTGATTTAGAATTATTAGAAAAGCACCTTACGCCAGAGCAGCGTGAAGAACTTAAAAAAGCAGGTTCTCTCGAAGAATTGATGAAAATATTGGAAGAGCGATTACGCGAACAACATAAAAAGCATCAAGGTGGCAATCGAATGATTGGTACGGGAGGAACATCTCCTTTTGGTGCTTATGGAGACCATCCTGAAGGTGTGCGTATTGGTGGTCCAAGTCGAAAGCGGTCTGCGGTAAAGGTTTGGGAACAGCGCAAATACCGAAATTTGGATGATGAGCAGATTTTGGGGACACGTCAAATGCAATTGGCATTACGCCGTTTGCGTAAGTTTGCTCGCCAAGGTGCAGCCGAAGAACTAGACATTGATGGCACCATCAAAGAAACAGCAAAGCAGGGTATTTTAGATGTTCAATTGGTGCCTGAACGTCGTAACCGCGTTAAAGTCTTGATGTTGTTTGATGTGGGTGGCTCAATGGATTCTCATATTGCACAATGTGAGAAATTATTTAGTGCAGCCAAAACAGAATTTAAAACACTCGAGTATTTCTATTTCCATAATTGTTTGTATGACTATGTTTGGAAAGATAATGTACGTCGCTCAAATACACGCATGAACACATGGGATTTATTCAATACTTATGGGCGAGACTATCGTGTAATTGTTGTTGGTGATGCAAGTATGGCACCTTATGAGCTTAATTCGGTTGGAGGCTCGGTCGAATATATGAATGATGAGTCGGGGCAGGTGTGGCTACATCGGTTACGTCAGCATTTTGATAAAACGGCTTGGCTAAATCCTGAAGAAGAAAATTATTGGCATTACACGCAGACCATTGGTGCAATCAAACAGATTTTTGAGCAGCATATGTATCCGATGACCTTAAAAGGGGTAGAGGATTTAACCAAATACTTAGCACGTTAAATATTTTATGTTTCTAAGTAAGTATTAAATATTTGATAAATAATAAATGTGATAAAGGGGGGATAAGCGATGAATCATCAAATTAATGGGGTAGATTTACCAAATGCCGAAGGTTTCTTTGGGCCTTATGGTGGTCAGTTTATTCCTCCGCATCTTAAAGAAGCAATGGATGAAATTAACTTGGCATATGAAGAAATTCGTCATACGTCAGAATTTCAAAATGAGTTGGCGGACTTATTTGCAAACTATGTAGGTCGTCCTAGCCCTTTATTTCACGCGAAACGTTTGTCTGAGCAATTGGGCGGCGCGCAAATTTATTTAAAACGTGAAGATTTGAACCATACAGGTGCTCATAAAATTAACCATTGTCTTGGTGAAGCATTACTTGCTAAGTACATGGGAAAGACTAAAGTCATCGCGGAAACAGGCGCGGGGCAACATGGCGTGGCTTTGGCGACAGCCTGTGCTTTAGTTGGAATTCCTTGTGAAATTCATATGGGACAGGTGGATATTGAGAAAGAACATCCAAATGTTGTGAAAATGAAGATTCTCGGGGCGAAACTGGTTTCGGTCACACGTGGGACCGCGACCCTTAAAGATGCAGTAGACAGTGCTTTTGAAGAATATTTAAACGATCCAAAAAATTATATTTATGCGATTGGTTCGGTTGTTGGTCCGCATCCATTTCCGAAAATGGTGCGTGATTTTCAAAGTATTATTGGTAAAGAAATTAAAGTGCAAGCCCAAGACCGATTTGGGCAAAGTCCTGATTATGTTGTGGCTTGTGTAGGTGGTGGCTCCAATGCAATTGGTGCATTTACTGCATTCTTAAATGATCCTGAGGTGAAATTAGTGGGTGTTGAGCCTGCTGGTCATGGATTAGATACAGCAATGCATTCTGCAACTTTAACTTTAGGTAAACCAAGTCAAATTCATGGTATGGCATGTTATGTGCTGGAAGATGAACAAGGTGAGCCTTTACCTGTACATTCAATTGCTTCTGGTTTGGACTATCCTGGTGTAGGACCACAACACAGCTTTCTTAAAGATTTAGGGCGTGTTGAATATACAACAGCAACCGATCAAGAGTGTTTAGATGCGTTTATGACTTTGTCGCGTGTTGAAGGGATTGTACCTGCACTAGAAAGCTCACATGCAGTCGCATGGGCATTACGAGAAGCACCTAAATTACCTAAAGATGTGAAAATTGTGGTGAATTTATCAGGTCGTGGTGATAAAGATTCTGATTATGTTGCAGATAAACTTGGTCTCAATTAAAACGTACACTTAAAAAGGTCAGCAAGCGCTGACCTTTTTTCTATATGGGCTGATATTTGATTAGCCAGAGATATATTGCTGCAATTGCTCAATCAAGTTTTTCTGATCTGCCATCGCTGCTTTTACCAAGTCACCAATTGAAATTAAGCCAATCAGTCGTTCATTCTCAACCACAGGCAAGTGGCGTAGGTGGCGAACAGTCATTAACTCCAGGCAGTCTTCTATACTGGTGCTGGTTGTTACGGTCAATACAGTGGCCGTCATAATTTCACTGACATTGGTTGTAAATGAAGTGCGTTCCATTAATGCAACTTTACGCGTGTAATCACGTTCGGAAATAATACCAACGACTTTTTCGTCCTGTGTTACCACTAAAGCACCAATACCTTTGTCTGCCATAAGTGTAATGGCTTCAAATACGGTTGAATCTGGACGAATTGTAAAAACTGACTGTTCGGATTTATCTTGAAGGACTTGTACAACTTTAGTCATATTATTCATCTCTGATGTTGTTTATTGTTTGACTTTTAACTTAACTTGAAATATGCAAAATGCAAATACCTAAGCAGTCATAAATTGCATAAAATTAAAAAAATTAGGTGTTAAGTGTAAACACCTAATTTAATTTGCTTTAAGCGGGCTGTAATTGCACATCAGCAAAGAAAAAATGTCGCATTTGCTGAGTGGTGAGTTTAAATTTTTGACTAGAAGAATTACATAGCGCAGGAATGACTTTGAGTCGAGTTAAAGTTGGAAGCAACGATTTTTGAAAATCGGTAGGGGTAATCTTGCGAGGTGTATAGCTCGGCCAATGTACCTCTGCGTATTTATATGCTTGAGCGCTATTCATCCAGAATGGAAAAATAAAATCATCTTGGTCGGACATGATTGCCCAGCCTTCATTATATAAACCCCACAACACACCGCAGTACATCATGGATTTAAGAACAGTAATTTTAAAAAATAAGTCTTTCGCGATCGGTTGTAATTGACTAATTTGTTTCATATTGGACAAACTTTGTGAAGTCATGGGTTATTGTAAAAATATCATGTTAAATTTCAGTGTAAGCTTTGCGAAAAATCGTAAGTAAATATTTTTTTAAATAAAGCCCAAAAAAAACGCCACCTAAGTGACGTTTCATTATGCTTGCATTGTGGCCATTTTCTGCCAGTACTGAGCTTTAAGAGAATCACGTTCTACACGAAAACCTTGGTAATAAAGTTCAGCTAAAAACATTGCTGCTTTACCATGACCTGCACGGGCAGCATCTTCCAACTGTAAAACTGCTTCTGAAAAGTTCATTTGCGATTGAATTGTGTTTACCGCATTAGCATACACATGTTCTAACTCATGATGAGAAATTTGTTGAATCATAGATAACTCCTTATTGTAATTATGATTGCACAGCTCGACTTTTATAGTCTTCATACTAATTTAACTAAGTATTATTAAACTAATATTACAGATTAAGTGAAAAGTCAAATAAGATGTGGGGGTAGTCTAAATAAATTCAAGTTACATGATTAAACAATAGTCAAAAAGTTTTTTTATTAAGATGGAACTACAGGATACTGTAATTAAAAGGAGAATAATATGACAAATACAATAGATGGTTTTACTTTTGATTTGCCACTCAATGCGGAAAAAATTATTGAATTGGCTCATTATCATCGTCAACAGTTAGATGAAGCTGTTTTTCATAATGAGATTCATTTGGGGGAATATTGTTTAGCTCAACGTAAACGTGTTTATGATTTTACACGAACATTAGAGCCGCAACAGCGAGTTGAATTTTATAAAATGTATGATGGGGAGCTGCGTAGAATTGCTGATGATGAGGACTTACATCCTGCAGATGCAGAACATGGTGTAGGCGTATTTACCATTGTACTGGCATTAGCGTTAATTGCTTTTATCCTTTATTTTGCTGTAGTCCGTAATATTACCAGTGCTTAAGACAGAATTTGCCCATTTTTAGCCAGTTGAGGTTAAGACTGGGCAAATAAACTTGAGATTCTATTGTTGTCAACCTACTCTACCTACTCATTCGAGGTAGTGTATGCATAGCGCAAAGCAAAAAATTATTCATTTTTTAAATCAATTCAAATTAGAGAATTTATATTATTTCTTGGTCTTGCTGATTATTGGGGCAATTCTTTTTTTGGCCACTTTTGCATTATTTAGACCTGTCACACCAGAGCAATATCATCAAATCAAGCAGTTATCTCGACAAGCTTATTATCCTTCTACTCAAGATATGGCAGATCAGCTTTTGTATAAGCATCAGATTACTATTGGTCATTACCTAAAACTGATGCGGGCGTATCATGTGGAGAAAAATCAGGCGCAGGAGCTTCCTCCTTTGGCGGACGAGACGCTTCGTTGAATTTTGGTCGTGCTGCTTCGTTTGGAATGAGTTTTTCATTGTCATTTAAATTATTTTGTAGAATTTGCTCTAAGGCAGATTTATCTAATTTTTTGCTAAAAATAATGATCGTTAATCGATCTGGATGTAAATGCTTTTGAATAGCACCTTGTACTTGAGTAGCGGTAACTTTACTTAATTCTTCAGTGTAGTAGTCTAAATAATTAGCAGGTAAATGATAAAAACCAATAGCACCTAACTGAGCATTAATCGCGGCATTGCTACTATAGTGATTTGGAAAAGCTCGTATCATGCCCAATTTTGCTTGTTCAAGCTGTTGTTTATCAATCGGAGTATGGATGAAATTGACTAAGGCTTGATGTGCAATTTGAATGCTTTCTAATAAATGTTCTTGCTCAGTAGAATAGCCTAAGCTAAAAGGACCAGCGACTTGCATAAAACTAAAATTACTATAAGCACCATAGGTTAGTCCGCGTTTTACGCGTAGTTCTTGGCTTAATATAGAATTGAATCCACCTGTGCCGAATATACGATTGGCAAGTAGTAGCGCTAAATAATCAGGATCATCACGAGTCGTTCCAATTTCACCCATAATAATATGTGCTTGGCTTGAAGCATAAGGGATATGCCGAATGTTAAAATCTGTACGAATATTGGGGGTTGGAAGGGCATTAGCCTTGTTTCCTGCGGGTAATTGCTTGGCTATTTTTTCAGACAGTTTTAATGCTTCTTTTGGATTTAATTGACCAGTAATTGCAATGTTCAAATTATTACGTACTAAAAATTGCTTGCGGAACTCGATCAAATTTTCAGGCGTAATGCGTTTAATGCTGGCTTGAGTTCCTGTAATCGGTTCGGCATAAGGGTGTTTCCCATATAAAGTGCGATAAAAAACAATATTTTTCATACGCTCTGGATTTTCTTTTAATTGTTTTTGCCCCACTGCTCTATTACTGAGCATTAAATCGATACTTGGTGTCTGAAAGGTTGAATGATTCAACATGTCAAGCATCATTGCCACTGCTGGTTGTAACTTTTCTGGGTCAGATAAGGTTCTTAATTTGATAATAAACATATCTCGATATGACGCTACGCTGAATTTTGCTCCAACACTTTCGAAAGTAGAAATAATTTCTTCCGCCGTATAGTTGCTGGTTCCTTCATCTATTAGCTGTGCCACCATGTTGGACAAACCATAAAGATTAGATCCTATTTCCGAGTCACGTGCTGAACCTGCATTAAATGTCAGTTGAATATCCACCATGGGTAGAGTTGGAGATTCTACAAACAGTGATCGAACATGAAAGCGATTATTCAATTCATGTACGAAAGGTGCGGTTTGATGTGGGTTTTCCTGAATATTTTTGAGGCTTTGTAGCTGAGTAATTGATTTGAACTCATTTGTTGATTGCGTGCTTGGTGCAACCTCGGCAAAACTAGCAGGTGGACATAAAAAAGAGCTGATAATACATAAATGAAATTTCCACATTTTCTTCTCCATTGGTTATTTTTTCTGATCAGGGAGAATATGCATGTTGCTTAAATTGTTTTGGTTGAAATAGGTATTCGCTACGCGTTGAATATCTTCGGGGGTAACTGATTCATAGTGTTGTTGTAATTGATCAATTAATTGATAGCTCAATCCATTTACTTCCAATGTTCCAATCATTCGAGCTTGTCCAGCTATATCATCTTGACTATAAATCAAATCAGCCATATATCGTGTCACTACACGATTCAGTTCATCATTAGAGACTGGGGTGTTTTTAAGATTTTCAATTTCAGCCAATAAGGCTTTTTCAATCTCCTCAAGTGAAATTCCTTCAACAGGTAGAGCTGTAACACTAAACAGACTATCGCCACGATTATATGGATCATAAGATACACTAACCGATGTTGCTAACTTCTGTTTACGGACTAAATTATTTTGTAGACGTGAAGTTATTCCGCTATCCAATATATTTTTGATCATCACCAACGCATAGACATCTTGTGGATTTTGCGCAGTGGCTAAGGAGTGAACATTCCAAGCGAAAAAGAGATTTGGTACTTGTACGGGAAGTTTAACCTCCATGTAGCGATAGCCAATATTTGTATGTTCTTGAACATCATTTCTTTGGGGGAGTGTCTTTGCTGGAATTGAAGAAAAGTATTGTTTTACTTGATGAAGCGTTTGTTTTGTATCTATATCACCAACAATAACTAAAATAGCATTATTGGGAGCGTACCAGTCTTCATACCATTTTTTGAGATCATTTAATTGTAAAGTGTTGAGATTTTTCATATAGCCAATTACAGGCTGTCTATAATGACTGGTTGGATAAGAAATCCATCTAAACCGTTCCGATGCAAGGGCACGTGGATTATCATCGGTTCTTTGACGTCGCTCTTCCATGACGACTTTAATTTCAGTATCAAAATCTTGTTGTCTGAGCAGTAAATTACTCATCCGATCAGCTTCTACTTCCAATGCTAAAGCTAAAAAATCTTTTTGGTAGAGCTGATAATAATTGGTGTAGTTGGTAAAAGTTGCTGCGTTCACGCTGCCACCGTAGAGACGGCTTAGGCGGGTAAATTCATCATTAGGTACTCGGGTTGTGCCTTTAAACATCATATGTTCTAAAGCGTGTGAAATACCAAGCTGATTTCCTGATTCATCACTACTGCCAACGGCATACCAAATTTGTGTCATGACCATAGGTGAACGATGGTCTTCACGAATTATTACTTTCAGGCCATTGTCTAAAGTATATTTTGAGATTGAATGAGTCAGATTGTTTTGGGGTTTTGCGTAAACAGGAGAGCAATAAATTGGACAAATAAAAAGTAATATACCTAGTAATATAGACGGTTTTTCTAGGTGCTTATTATTATTTTTGCCAAACACTTAAGGAACTCACAGACCTTGGTATTTAAATTCATTTTTAAGAAAATCACGCATAAATGCAATATAAGGGTGTAGCTTTTTGTAGCTGATTTACAGGCTACGGCAAGATAAAGAAAATCCTTATCTTTTATGCTAAAATTATTAACTTTTAACACGCTGCTTTTCAAAGGATTCGGCATGCAACAACAATCTACTGGGCAAAATAAATTTTTGATTGATGCTGATATTGGGGATGATGATGTAACTTTACCAAGTTTACCTGCGGTAAATGTGCCTATTATTGAGACGCCAAAAGCTGAAGAAATTGTTACACCAGTTCAAAAAGATTCTGATGAGCAAACTACCGAAAAGCCAACAGGCGGCTTTTTTAGCCGAATGAAAGAAGGGTTAACCAAAACCCGTAAAAACTTTGCTGATGGTATGGTCAATATTTTGATCGGCGGTAAAGAAATTGATGACGAACTACTCGAAGAAGTTGAAGAGCAGCTTTTAGTTGCAGATATTGGTGTAGATGCGACCAAAACAATTATCGCGAATTTAACAGAGCGTACTGCGCGTGGTGATTTAATTTACTCACATTCTTTGTATAAAGCATTACAGCAAGAATTGGTAAGTTTGTTGGCTCCACGTGTTAAGCCCTTACATATTGATCCAAATAAAAATCCATTTGTAATTTTGGTTGTGGGCGTAAATGGTGTAGGTAAAACCACCACTATTGGTAAATTGGCTAAGCGTTTGCAAGGTGAGGGTAAGAAAGTCATGCTTGCCGCAGGGGATACTTTCCGTGCAGCAGCGACTGAGCAATTACAAATTTGGGGGGAGCGTAACAATATCGCTGTCGTTGCCCAAGGTCATGGAGCAGATAGTGCCTCTGTTATTTTTGATGCTTTTGAAAGTGCACGTGCAAAAGGGGTAGATGTTCTAATTGCTGATACGGCTGGGCGTTTACATAACAAAAGCCATTTAATGCAAGAGTTGACGAAAGTTAAACGTGTTATGCAAAAAATTGATGCTACAGCGCCACATGAAATTATGTTGGTGGTCGACGCAGGAACGGGCCAGAATGCGATTAACCAAGTAGAACTGTTTGATGAGGCTGTTGGTCTTACAGGTATTACGATCACTAAATTAGATGGAACGGCAAAAGGTGGAGTTCTATTTAATATTGCAAGTCGTACACATGTTCCAATTCGCTTTATTGGTGTAGGTGAAAAAATTGATGATTTACGACCATTCTCTGCAAAATCATTTGTAGCTGCATTGTTTGAAACGGAAAAATAAAAGTAGTGTATTTCACACAAACTCCGCAAAATGCGGAGTTTGTCTTTTTTAGGGTATCTATTTGATTTAAAAGAGAACAGTTTATTTACGATAAATAGTTTTTTCCCGAAAATTTAGCGTTAAAATAAAACCCTTAAAAAAAATATGTATATTCGGTTTTATGGGGTAATCAATGGCACTATTAGATAAACTTAGCCAAGTGCTAACGACTGAAATTACAACAGACTTAATTTTTAATAGAAAAAATGAAACGGATTCAAGAGAGTCTAGTTATCTACTACAATTACAACAACGTCGCTGTATACAACAATTAGGCAAGCGCGTAGCACATGATCAAGCATACTTAATCGATTTAATTCAGGCAGCGGTTCTAAATTGTCCATCTGCATTGAACATGAAAACTACACGTATCGTTATTTTATTTTCAAAAGCACATAAGGATTTCTGGAATTTAGTACAAGAGATTCAAAAAACTCAAATACCAGAACATTTATTTTCTGCAACGGTAACAAAAATTCAAAAATGTAGTGCGGCTTATGGGACGGTTTTATTCTTTGAAGATCAAACAGTCATTGAAAACTTGCAAAAGAATTCCCCTTTAAACTCGGCAGAATTACCATTGTGGTCACAACAGAGTTCAGGAATGGCGCAGTATGCGGTTTGGATGGCTTTGGCAGAAATAGGAATAGGAGCAAACTTTAATTATTACAACCCATCAATTGATTACAAGGTTATGCAATACTTAAAAATAAGCACAAAATGGAAATTGCAAACTCAATTGGTATTTGGTTCTGTTGAACAAGATGCTGAACATCTAGAAGCTACCAATAAAGAAGCAGAATTTTTAGTTTTTAAATAAAGAGTGACAATTCCGTTTAGGCTTTAATGAAGCAAATTTTGTTATGCTTTGAACGTTCTAAATATAAGACAGACTGTCACAACCATAGGTCTTTATATAATTTACAAAGGACTTATGATATTCCTAAGTCAATTGAGATATAAATCTCTATTTAACGAACCAATGAATGAGGAAATAATAATGGCATTCTTAGAGCATATGAAAAAACGCCGTACAATTTATGCAATCGGAAAAAATGTAAATCTGCAACAAACGGAAGTTGAACAGCTTATTAAAGATGCTGTACGTGAAAGTCCTTCTGCATTTAACTCTCAAACCTCACGTGTTGTTAGCTTATTTGGTCAATCACATCATAAGTTCTGGGAAATTGTACGTGAAACTTTGCGTAAAATGGTTCCAGCAGAAGCTTTTGAGAATACGAGTAAAAAAATAGATAGCTTTTCAGCAGGTTACGCTACGGTTCTTTTTTATGAAGACCAAGATGTCGTTAAATCCTTGCAAGAGCAATTTGCTCTCTATGCAGATAACTTTCCAGTATGGTCGGAGCATTCATCAGCAATCGCCCAATATGCAGTTTGGACAATATTGGCTGAACATAACATTGGGGCATCTTTACAACACTATAACCCAGTGGTTGATGCTGAAGTTGCGGCAACTTTTGACATTCCAAGCAATTGGAAACTACGCGCCCAATTAGTATTAGGTTCAATCGAAGCTCCTGCTGGCGAAAAAACATATCTAGAAGATAATATTCGTTTTAAAACATTTAACTAAATGTTTTAGCCGCAACTATCTATATTGATGGTTGCGGTATCACAAAATGTTCCAATAACAATAATCACGTATACAGAAATTTAGTGAAATAAACGTTTTCTCGACCAAATGCCAATATCTTCTATTGTGTAAAGCATATAAAAATAAGTTCAAGAAAACGATTGCATTTCAAAAATGACTTTGTCATAAAATTGTCATTTATAAATTGCATAGTGCAACTAAAATTTAACAATGAATCAAGAGAAGGCAAAATGGTTTTACGTTTAACATTTGCTACAGCGGCATTAATAGTAAGTAGTTCAGTATTTTCAGCGGTTACAATTACAGCTCCAGAAGAAATCAAGATCCTTGCAGTAAACGATCAAGAAGTGAATACAGGTTTATTTCGTTCAGAAAGTAACGTCTATAAATTAGATGCAGGCAGCTCAGACATTAGTGTTCGTTACATTCAATACTTTGAGCATATGTCTGGTGAGCACGATATCGTAAAATCAGGTGTCGTTACTTTGAAAACACCAAGCCTTCAGGATAATGAAACCTATAAATTAGCTTTAATCAATGCTCCAAAAACGTTTGAAGATGCAAAAAAATACGCACAGCAACCGACAATTGCACTTTTTGATAAAAAACAGCAAGTATTGGTTCAGCAAACTGGTGCGAATACAGAACAGAAACCATGGTTAAGTCGAAGCATGTTTGGAGGGGCTTTAGATTTAACACAAAAAAATGCTAAGCCTGCTAATCAGCCACCAGCTGTATATACACAACCTGTGAACCCACAATCTTCGACTCAACAAATTGCTACGAATGCAAAATCAAATGCTATAGCTGTAGATCAACAATTAATTGAGTTATGGAAAAAAGCAGATAAAACAGAACGTCAAAAATTTATGAGCTGGCTCGCCACACAAGCAAACTAGATCACATCGCAGCACAAAAACTTAGCACATCTGTTATGGACTAAGTTTTTTGTGTATCAAAACCTATGGAAAGTGTACTCAGACTTTAAATTTAGTGCTATAAATGTTCAATTAGGGTGAATATTGATCGCTTGGTTGCATATTTTATAATTATTTATAAAATTGGCTTGCACTGAAAATAAAACCGTATAGAATGCACCCCATACCGACGAGATAGACGGAAACGAACGAAGTGCGAAGCACTGAGTTGTTGAGTATATTGAGTCCAGCATCTAATACTGACGAGGTATTGGGTAGATCATTAAGAGATTATGAAGAACAACTTGTGTGGATTTTTACTGATTGATTGATCGAAATTATTTTCATTGATTGATGGTAGAAATTACTCGAAGTTTATTTGAGAAATTAATGTCAGAAAATTGATGAGCCAGATTTGGTGTTTAGAATAAAGCACTATTGATTTTAAACTGAAGAGTTTGATCATGGCTCAGATTGAACGCTGGCGGCAGGCTTAACACATGCAAGTCGAGCGGAGCGAGGGTGCTTGCACCTTAGCTTAGCGGCGGACGGGTGAGTAATGCTTAGGAATCTGCCTATTAGTGGGGGACAACATTCCGAAAGGAATGCTAATACCGCATACGCCCTACGGGGGAAAGCAGGGGATCTTCGGACCTTGCGCTAATAGATGAGCCTAAGTCGGATTAGCTAGTTGGTGGGGTAAAGGCCTACCAAGGCGACGATCTGTAGCGGGTCTGAGAGGATGATCCGCCACACTGGGACTGAGACACGGCCCAGACTCCTACGGGAGGCAGCAGTGGGGAATATTGGACAATGGGCGGAAGCCTGATCCAGCCATGCCGCGTGTGTGAAGAAGGCCTTTTGGTTGTAAAGCACTTTAAGCGAGGAGGAGGCTCTTAAGGTTAATACCCTTGATGAGTGGACGTTACTCGCAGAATAAGCACCGGCTAACTCTGTGCCAGCAGCCGCGGTAATACAGAGGGTGCGAGCGTTAATCGGATTTACTGGGCGTAAAGCGTGCGTAGGCGGCTGATTAAGTCGGATGTGAAATCCCTGAGCTTAACTTAGGAATTGCATTCGATACTGGTCAGCTAGAGTATGGGAGAGGATGGTAGAATTCCAGGTGTAGCGGTGAAATGCGTAGAGATCTGGAGGAATACCGATGGCGAAGGCAGCCATCTGGCCTAATACTGACGCTGAGGTACGAAAGCATGGGGAGCAAACAGGATTAGATACCCTGGTAGTCCATGCCGTAAACGATGTCTACTAGCCGTTGGGGCCTTTGAGGCTTTAGTGGCGCAGCTAACGCGATAAGTAGACCGCCTGGGGAGTACGGTCGCAAGACTAAAACTCAAATGAATTGACGGGGGCCCGCACAAGCGGTGGAGCATGTGGTTTAATTCGATGCAACGCGAAGAACCTTACCTGGTCTTGACATAGTAAGAACTTTCCAGAGATGGATTGGTGCCTTCGGGAACTTACATACAGGTGCTGCATGGCTGTCGTCAGCTCGTGTCGTGAGATGTTGGGTTAAGTCCCGCAACGAGCGCAACCCTTTTCCTTATTTGCCAGCACTTCGGGTGGGAACTTTAAGGATACTGCCAGTGACAAACTGGAGGAAGGCGGGGACGACGTCAAGTCATCATGGCCCTTACGACCAGGGCTACACACGTGCTACAATGGTCGGTACAAAGGGTTGCTACCTAGCGATAGGATGCTAATCTCAAAAAGCCGATCGTAGTCCGGATTGGAGTCTGCAACTCGACTCCATGAAGTCGGAATCGCTAGTAATCGCGGATCAGAATGCCGCGGTGAATACGTTCCCGGGCCTTGTACACACCGCCCGTCACACCATGGGAGTTTGTTGCACCAGAAGTAGCTAGCCTAACTGCAAAGAGGGCGGTTACCACGGTGTGGCCGATGACTGGGGTGAAGTCGTAACAAGGTAGCCGTAGGGGAACCTGCGGCTGGATCACCTCCTTAACGAAAGATTGACGATTGGTAAGAATCCACAACAAGTTGTTCTTCATGACGATGTATCTGAGGGTCTGTAGCTCAGTTGGTTAGAGCACACGCTTGATAAGCGTGGGGTCACAAGTTCAAGTCTTGTCAGACCCACCACTACTGACGAAGTACGGAAGATCAGAAACATTGACTTATTGATAAGCTGGGGACTTAGCTTAGTTGGTAGAGCGCCTGCTTTGCACGCAGGAGGTCAGGAGTTCGACTCTCCTAGTCTCCACCATCACATTGCATTGCAATGAGCTAAGAAACAAGCAAACGAAGTATTAGATTATAGAAATTAATAAGAAGTTAGCGTAATATGCGCGTCTTGTTAACTTCTGTGATTTATCACAGTTTACTGCAAGCTGACGAGGCTGTAGTTAATCATTAACAGATTAGAAAATTGAGTCTGAAATAAATTGTTCACTCAATGACGAAGAAAGAAGAAGTAATTCTTTGATCTAAGTTGATTGAGAACTAGCAAAAACACTGAATCAAGCGTTTTGGTATATGAATTTAGATTGAAGCTGTACAGTGCTTAAGTGCACAGACAACAAATCAGTAGCAATTAAGTTTGCAACGATAACACTCACTTGTATGTGTTAGCGACTGTTTGGGGTTGTATAGTCAAGTAATTAAGTGCATGTGGTGGATGCCTTGGCAGTCAGAGGCGATGAAAGACGTAATAGCCTGCGATAAGCTCCGGGGAGGCGGCAAATATCCTTTGATCCGGAGATTTCTGAATGGGGGAACCCACCTACTATAAGGTAGGTATTGCAACATGAATACATAGTGTTGCAAGGCGAACGAGGGGAAGTGAAACATCTCAGTACCCTTAGGAAAAGAAATCAATTGAGATTCCCTCAGTAGCGGCGAGCGAACGGGGAAAAGCCCATTAAGTCATGTAAGTTTTAGTGGAATGCTCTGGGAAGTGCAACCATAGTGGGTGATAGTCCTGTACACGAAAGGGCTTACATGATGATGTCGAGTAGGGCGAGGCACGTGAAACCTTGTCTGAATATGGGGGGACCATCCTCCAAGGCTAAATACTCCTGACTGACCGATAGTGAACCAGTACCGTGAGGGAAAGGCGAAAAGAACCCCTGTGAGGGGAGTGAAATAGATCCTGAAACCGCATGCATACAAGCAGTGGGAGCCGACTTGTTCGGTGACTGCGTACCTTTTGTATAATGGGTCAGCGACTTACATTCAGTAGCAAGGTTAACCGTATAGGGGAGCCGTAGAGAAATCGAGTCTTAATAGGGCGTTTAGTTGCTGGGTGTAGACCCGAAACCAGGCGATCTATCCATGAGCAGGTTGAAGGTTGGGTAACACTAACTGGAGGACCGAACCCACTGTCGTTGAAAAGCCAGGGGATGACTTGTGGATAGGGGTGAAAGGCTAATCAAGCCTGGTGATAGCTGGTTCTCCCCGAAAGCTATTTAGGTAGCGCCTCGGACGAATACCATAGGGGGTAGAGCACTGTTTCGGCTAGGGGGTCATCCCGACTTACCAAACCGATGCAAACTCCGAATACCTATGAGTACTATCCGGGAGACAGACTGCGGGTGCTAACGTCCGTAGTCAAGAGGAAAACAATCCAGACCGCCAGCTAAGGCCCCAAAATCATAGTTAAGTGGGAAACGATGTGGGAAGGCATAGACAGCTAGGAGGTTGGCTTAGAAGCAGCCACCCTTTAAAGAAAGCGTAATAGCTCACTAGTCGAGTCGGCCTGCGCGGAAGATGTAACGGGGCTAAAACTATGTGCCGAAGCTGCGGATTTGACATTAGTCAAGTGGTAGGGGAGCGTTCTGTAAGCCGATGAAGGTGTATTGAGAAGTATGCTGGAGGTATCAGAAGTGCGAATGCTGACGTGAGTAACGACAAAACGGGTGAAAAACCCGTTCGCTGAAAGACCAAGGGTTCCAGTCCAACGTTAATCGGGGCTGGGTGAGTCGACCCCTAAGGCGAGGCCGAGAGGCGTAGTCGATGGGAAATTGGTTAATATTCCAATACTTCTGTGTAATGCGATGAGAGGACGGAGAAGGTTAAGTCAGCCTGGCGTTGGTTGTCCAGGTGGAAGGTTGTAGGCATGTATCTTAGGCAAATCCGGGGTACTCTATGCTGAGAACTGATAGCAAGCTGTACTTGTACAGTGAAGTGGCTGATACCATGCTTCCAGGAAAAGTCTCTAAGCTTCAGTTACACAGGAATCGTACCCGAAACCGACACAGGTGGTCAGGTCGAGTAGACCAAAGCGCTTGAGAGAACTCTGCTGAAGGAACTAGGCAAAATGGTACCGTAACTTCGGGAGAAGGTACGCTGCTGACGGTGATGGGACTTGCTCCCTGAGCTATTGGCAGCCACAGAAACCAGGCCGCTGCAACTGTTTATTAAAAACATAGCACTCTGCAAACACGAAAGTGGACGTATAGGGTGTGATGCCTGCCCGGTGCTGGAAGGTTAATTGATGGGGTTAGCGTAAGCGAAGCTCTTGATCGAAGCCCCAGTAAACGGCGGCCGTAACTATAACGGTCCTAAGGTAGCGAAATTCCTTGTCGGGTAAGTTCCGACCTGCACGAATGGCATAATGATGGCGGCGCTGTCTCCAGCAGAGGCTCAGTGAAATCGAAATCGCTGTGAAGATGCAGTGTACCCGCGGCTAGACGGAAAGACCCCGTGAACCTTTACTGCAGCTTGACATTGAACTTTGACCTTACTTGTGTAGGATAGGTGGGAGGCTTTGAAGTTGGAACGCCAGTTCCAATGGAGCCGTCCTTGAAATACCACCCTGGTAATGTTGAGGTTCTAACTCTGTCCCGTTATCCGGGACGAGGACCATGTCTGGTGGGTAGTTTGACTGGGGCGGTCTCCTCCTAAAGAGTAACGGAGGAGTACGAAGGTGCGCTCAGCGTGGTCGGAAATCACGCGTAGAGTATAAAGGCAAAAGCGCGCTTAACTGCGAGACCCACAAGTCGAGCAGGTACGAAAGTAGGTCTTAGTGATCCGGTGGTTCTGTATGGAAGGGCCATCGCTCAACGGATAAAAGGTACTCTGGGGATAACAGGCTGATACCGCCCAAGAGTTCATATCGACGGCGGTGTTTGGCACCTCGATGTCGGCTCATCTCATCCTGGGGCTGAAGCAGGTCCCAAGGGTATGGCTGTTCGCCATTTAAAGAGGTACGCGAGCTGGGTTTAGAACGTCGTGAGACAGTTCGGTCCCTATCTACCGTGGGCGCTGGAAATTTGAGAGGATCTGCTCCTAGTACGAGAGGACCAGAGTGGACGAACCTCTGGTGTACCGGTTGTGACGCCAGTCGCATCGCCGGGTAGCTATGTTCGGAAGGGATAACCGCTGAAAGCATCTAAGCGGGAAGCCTACCTCAAGATAAGATTTCCCTAGGACTTTATGTCCTCTAAAGAGCCGTTGAAGACTACGACGTTGATAGGTTGGATGTGGAAGCATAGTGATATGTGAAGCTGACCAATACTAATTGCTCGTGAGGCTTGACTATACAACACCCAAGCAGTTGTATTTAAAGCTTATAATCGATTCATAAAAGATCAGTTAACCCTGATCTGAAACAAAAAACTTGATTTAGTGAAAGCTAGAACATAAAATTCGACTCAGTTAACTAATCCGTTAATAACTCATTTGGAAAAAACCTTGGCACATACAGAAATGTAAACTTAAGACCAAGCAAGTATCCATAAACAGTTGTGCTGGCGACAATAGCAAGAGTGAACCACCTGATCCCTTCCCGAACTCAGAAGTGAAACCTCTTAGCGCTGATGGTAGTGTGGGGTTACCCATGTGAGAGTAAGTCATCGCCAGCTCATTAATTCAAACACCCCCTTCTAATAAGAAGGGGGTGTTTTTTTATATGGAAAATAATGAATAGATGGATAAGATATAATTGGATAAATTACATAAGACGAATCTATAAGAATGAATTCAGTTAATATATTCGATTCACTGCCAAAAGATCTAAGCGTAGAAGTAAGTGAAGAGATTATTCATGCTTTAACCATAAGAATAGAGCGTATTGTTTCTAAAGGACATAGCTCTCCTGATAAAGGTTGGTATGATCAGGATGAGAATGAATGGGTCATGGTTGTTGAAGGGAAAGCAATACTAGAATTTGAGGGCGGTTCAAAACGTGAGTTGTCCACGGGCGATTACATCAATATTCCTGCACACGTTAAACACAAAATTGAAAAATAGTTTGAAGCTTACTGGTTATTAATAAATCTGAAAACCACCTTGTATGGTTTTTTTGATAATTTTTTATTCATATTTTAATTTGTATTCTATTGATTAAAATATAAAACATTTCTGAATGTGCAGTGCTAAATAATATAAAGTACAAATTTAATTTTTGTAGAATTAATAGTTATATGTAAATAACTTAGAATTTTTTAAAAAGATATAGATTGATGCGATGGATAAAGATTAATAAAGTCTTTATAGAAAGAGTGGGATTATTATTTTAAGAAACTCCTTAAGTTATGTGTTAATAGGAAATACATTAATTTTTAAATTTACTTCATAGAGAATTTAGAAGTTTTATATTAATGTGATTAAGATCAATTAGCCACAATGTAGACAGTAAAATACTTGAAAATATAGCTTTTTTATTATTCTGTGTAGTCAAATTTTATAAGTTTGTATAATACAGACATCATAACAAGAGCAACTTGGAAGTACTTTGAGTAAAAAATGAGTAATAAGCAACATATTTAGATTTATTTGTAAAAAAACACACTTATTTTTTAAAAATGATACATTAGGCAATAGATATCAAAAAAATGTTGATTATTATAGCTTTTTTAAATGTACTGGGGATTTCATTATGCGTAATTTTTTTTTATCTTTTTTATTATAAGCTCTATCATAGCTAGTAACACTAATGCATCTGAAGATCAAATTTCCAATTTAATTTTAAAAGTTAATGCTAAATCAAGTAATTATGTCGAAATGGACTTAATCGAGAATAAGTTGCTCGGGCGCGCTAGCTGGAAAATAAAATGTCAATACAAAGTATTTGAAGATATGAAAGCATGTGTTATGAGTAAAGGACCTATTTCCATTTTGCATGTTAATTATCAATACATTGTAAATATTGGTGAAAAACATTTAAAGGATAATCCAGTTTTTATTCATGTGGATAACAAAGGAATCCTTCAAGAGCGTGAAGGATTATTTAGAAATGGTTCAGAATTGATTAAGCAATTTAAAAGTGGAAATTATGCTTTTACACGATTTCAGAATAATAAAAAACAACTTATTGAGAACAAAATTTCGTTAGATGGTTTTACCGATGCATTTAATGATATGGAAGATCAATTTTCAAAACTAGGTAATGATAGAAATTATAGCTTCTAATTATGGCACACGGAGTATCGTTGAGTTATTGTATTTCAATAGATATTCCGTAAAAATTCAATTTTGAATTATATCCAAAAATCACATAAATATTCTTTAACTCTTAAGGGTTTACCTGTTTTTAGAAGAGCTTGTTATTGGGACAATGTAGTATATAAGCGGATATAATCATTGATTTGAGTGCTTTCTATCTTTGGTAACTGATACCTAAGCATTGCAGGTACAAACGGATACAACTTTAAAAAGATTTAAGCTATTGTAAATACTAGAGAAAATGACCTGATGCTAACCCTTCCAATGACGACTAAACTAGGTGGTTTCTATCTTTTTTACTATTGTATTGTTGGAACATTTATGCCGTATTGGAGTCTTTATTTACAAGACCAAGGCTTTAATTTTCAGGAAATTGGTATTTTATCTTCTATTGCCATTATTACTCGTTTTTTTGCACCATTTATATGGGGATGGGTGGCTGATAAATCTGGCAAACGGATGTTATTAGTTAGAATAGCAACTTGGATGGAAGCTTGTATATGGTTCTTAATTTTTCTCATACCAAATAGTTTTCAATCGATTGCTTTGCTGATGTTGATTTTTAGTTTCTTCCAAAATGCAATTTTAGCGCAATTTGAGGGCGTTACATTATTCTGGTTGGGAGATAAAAGGGCTGAGTTATATGGCAAAGTTCGAAAATGGGGGTCTATCGGTTTTATCGTGGGTGTATTTTGTATAGGGGCATTATTAGAAATAATCCCGATCTCTATGCTACCCATTCTATTGCTGTGTATCTCATTTTTAGCTTTTCTATGGTCATTTACTATTCATGAACCTAAGAGTGCACCTAAATCACAGAAGAAACTTGAACCACTGTTACCAATTATAAAAAAACCGGTGGTCGCATCCTTCTTTATTATTGAATTTATTATGTTGCTATCACATGCACCTTTTTATAGTTTTTATAGTAATTATCTTAAACAGGGCGGCTATTCAACAACTGAAATTGGTTTTTTATGGGCAATTGGTGTAATAGCAGAAATTATTATGTTTGCTTTTGCTAATATTTTTCTTAAGAAATTCTCGTGGCGCTTTTTGGTGAGTCTGTGTTTGATACTCACGGGTATTCGATGGTTAATCGTCGGCTTTTTCCCGAATATATTTTTGATGCAGTTGTTTGCTCAAACGATTCATGCTTTTAGTTTTGGTCTTTTTCATATGATTGCGATGCGCATTATCTTTGAAAATTTTATGTCTGGGCAGCAGGGACGTGGACAAGCTCTGTACAGTACAATGTGGGGATTAGGAGTTGCTTCAGGCAGTTTATTAGCGGGTAAGTACTGGACTGAAATTTCAGGTGAACATGTCTTTATAATTGCTGGACTTTCTGTATTTATGGGCTTAATTTTTGTTGCAGGATTGCCCAATAAAGTACAGAAAGACCATTTAGCTGAGCTTAAATCTTAATTTGACTATATTTTTTTTCCCAAGGTTGGGCCTGTTCCAATTGTTGTGCCAATTGTAAAAGTCGATCTTCTCGTCCGAATGGTGCAACAAATTGCGAGCCTAAAGGAAGTTGGTTGTTGTTCCAATAAAGTGGAACGGACATTGCGGGTAAGCCTGTAATGTTAGCCAATTGGGTGAATGGTACCCACTTCAGATTTTCTTTAATGATTTTTTCAATAAATTTTCCTTCAGCAAGTCGATGCGCTTGGCCTATTTTAAGAAGAGTTTTCAATAATTGTTTTTGCCATAGAGGTGTTTTAATTTCACCATTCTTGGGTGCGGTTGTTGCAGTTGATGGAATGAGATATAAATCATATTGTTCAAAAAAATGATTCATCTGTGCTGCATATTGGCCCCAATTATTAAGGTTATGAATATATTGTAATGCTGTTGTTGTTTCGCCAAATGCAGCCAAAGCTAATGAATCCAGTTCAAAATCATCATTTTGAATATTAAACAGAGATCGTGTTTCCTGAATGGTATAGGCAAACTGGCTAAACCAAGTGGTGATAAAGTCTTTCGCTAACGACATGCCATTGATAGGCGGTTGAGCCTCTACCACGATGTGTCCCAAAGATTCGAGTAACTTTGCAGTATGTAAAATGGCTGCTTCAGCCTCACTAGAAACTTTAGTTCCTATTGGAGATGTCACACTATAGGCAATTTTGAGCTGTTTTGGTGGGTGTTGAATAATCTCTAGGTAGCTTTGCTCTGGTGTTTTAATTGAAAAAAGAGAATGGAGTTCAGAGCCGTGTGTAGCATCTAGCATGGCTGCACTATCGCGTACCGATTTAGTTAACACATGTTGCATGGCTGCCCCATGCATAGCTTCACTTAAATGGGGTCCCCATGGTGTTCGGCCTCGACTTGGCTTTAGACCAAACAAGCCACAATAAGAAGCTGGAATGCGTATTGAGCCGCCACCGTCACCAGCACCTGCAAGAGGCACTATACTAGCGGCAACAGCAGAAGCAGACCCACCTGAAGAACCGCCACTATTGTGCTTTAAATTCCATGGATTGCGGCAGGCTCCCCAGGCTTCTGGCTCTGTAATGCCTTTTATTCCAAATTCAGGTGTATTGGTTCGACCAAACGTCACAATACCTGCTTTTTCCCAACGATTAACAATTTCAGAATTGGTTTGTGCAATATAATTTGCCCGTTTAAATGCTTTGCTACCAAAGGTACTCGGATAGCCTTTAAACTCTTGAAATAAATCTTTTACTAAAAAGGGAACGCCAGCAAAGGGACCTTGAAGAGATTGCTGAGAACGTTTTTGTGCGTAATCATGCATTGGAATGGTAATGGCATTGAGCTTGGGATTGACTTCTGCAGCCCTTAACAATGCTGTAAGTAATAATTCATGAGGATGAACTTCTTTTTTAGCAACCAGTTCAGCTAATCCTAAACCATCATACTGTTGATATTCCGAAAACTTCATTATTGTTTTACTCCAGATTTACTGTCTTATACTCATTTAGTTGAAATAATAATCTGATTTCTTCCTTGGGCTTTTGCACTATAAAGGGCTTGGTCTGCTTGAACAATCAGTTGTTGCAATGTTCCAGATAAAGGTAAGGCTTGATGTGCAATCCCAATGCTGATGGTCATCTGAATTTGAAACTGATTTTCAATATTTAGAATAGCGGTTTCGATGGTATGGTGAATGCGTTCAGCTAACTGAATTGTATCTTCGAGTGATGTATTCAACGTTAACACAGTAAATTCTTCACCGCCAATACGTGCGAATAAGTCATCAAAACCAATTTTTTGTTTTACTAATTTTGCGAACTGTTGTAAGACTAAATCGCCTACGTGATGGCCGTATCGGTCATTCATTTGCTTAAAGTGGTCAATATCTATCATGAGAATGCTTACAGATTTATTCTGGAGCTCTTGAATAAATAATTGACTTTGTTCCAGAAAATACCGTCGATTCAATGTATTTGTTAAACTGTCATGATTGGCATAGTCGAGAACTTGACGATAAAGTTTCTGACGATTTTGGCTGATTGCACACAGAATGAGAGGTGCAATTCCAAGCATACATAACCCAATACGAATAGATATGGTCGTACTTAAAAAAGCATTAGATGAAGATGATAAGTAAAAGTAGGTTAAGCTATGATAGGTCACTATGCAGACGACACTATTAATAAATGCAACAGAAAATAATCTATAACTTAGTGCGGCCCAAATTAAGGCTGCTAAGGGATAAAGTAATGAACCTGGGCCAAAAAATATGTGTGTGAAAGCGACTGAAATGATGATAGCGATAAAAGGCAGAATATCACTGGTTTTTAGTGGTTCAGTAAAGAGTTCAAAAATCCATTGTTGACTTTCTTTTCTTGTGGGGAATGTAAGAATTAAGGGGAGAAAAGTCACAAAGTTAAAAATTTCTCCTGTCCACCACATCCCAAATTCAGTCCAAAAACGTTCAGGAGACATAAAGCTGTTTGGTACGTGTGTGATCGTCTGAACTGCAAAAATAGCACTTAGCAGACAACCACCCAAAGTACACATGGCGAATAAATATAGAAAGCTTAAGCCCTTATTATAGTCACGATAATTTAGTTTTGTGAAATGAACCAGAATTAAAGGGATGGAGACACTAATTAAGTTCGATATAGTTAAATAAAGTGTAAGTTCAATTGAATTACCTGTAATCAAATCTGCAATAGCATAAGCGATAATGGCACCCAACCAACCGCCAAAGTTATTGAGTTTTGGAAATCGTAAGAATAATCCTAATAACACAGGATTAGCAGGCCATAATAAGGCTAAAAAAGTGATTGGACGTGTAAATATACCAATTAAACAGCAAGCAAAAATGACGGTTGCGATTATTAAAAAAGCATAAGATTGTTGTTGAATTGAAGGAGTTATAAGTTGTCTGATTTGCATTTACAAATAATCATCCTTAATTTAAGCGTTATGATTTTCTACTAATTGAAGAAAATAAAAGTATACTCAATATTCGCTTTGATTTTAAAAGCTGTTGGAAATCATTCTATAGATTTCCAAGAAGAAAGTGCTAGTACTAGATGGTAAAAGCGCATCTTTTTATACAAATAGATTGTAGTGAAATGGTTATAAGTGATGGTTTTGCTTAAAAATATGATAACGTATTTGCAGGGATGCAATGGCTGATTAACTATATGAAAAAAGCATATCTTACAGTGGTCTTGATGTTATGTTCAGCAATGAGCATGGCAAATGAAAGTTCCACTGCAACGCAAAATGCTCAAGATGAGGCAGATCGTGGTGCCAATACAATTCGTATTATGACTCGACCTGAAATTGTAGGTTTGTGGGGGATGGAAATTCCTAACAATAAAAAATGTATTGAATACTATAATTTTAAAAGTAATAACGATGTATTCATTAAAAGTGGTCAAGAATGGTCTACGGGAATCTATGATTATCAGGCTTCGAAAGATACGGGTGCTCAACTTCCTGTATTAATGTTACAGGTAAAATATGATAACAACGAAGCAGATTGCTCTGGATATAAACAAGACCAGTCTGGTGAAATTTCTCAGTATTTTGTGCAATGGAAAAATCCGACGACCATTAATTTCTGTAATAATGAAAAAGCCGGTCAATGTTTTGCAACATTGCGTCGTGTTTTGCCCTAAGAATATTTTGATGTAGACAAATACGATCACATAAATTAAAAAAGCCAGTCTATTGACTGGCTTTTTTATAACGGGGGCAATAATTAAGAAGCAGCTTTCTCTGCTTGACCTTCAAGTTGCTTCAACAAATGCTTTTCTAGATAGTGAATATCCATCGCATGTTTGCAGAAGTTTTTGTCTTGTAGAATTAGATCTTTATGCAAAGGAATATTGGTTTTAATTCCAGTCAGGATCATTTCATCTAAGGCTTGACGCATACGAGCGATACATGTTTCACGATCTTTACCATGTGCAATGAGCTTGGCGATCATTGAGTCGTAGTAAGGCGGAATGCTATAACCCTGATAAATATGTGAGTCTAGGCGAATACCCGCACCACCTGGAGCATAGAAATGCTCGATTTTACCTGGAGATGGCATAAATGTAGAAGGATCTTCCGCATTAATACGACATTCCATCGCGTGACCTTTACATTCAACATCTTCTTGAGCAATTTCAAGTCCAAGACCTGCCGCAATACGTAATTGCTGCTCAATAATGTCGATCCCTGTAACCATTTCAGTAACAGGATGCTCAACTTGAACACGGGTGTTCATCTCGATAAAGAAGAATTCACCATCTTCAAATAAGAACTCAAATGTACCTGCACCGCGGTATTGCATCATCTTACATGCATTCACACATGCTTCTAAAATGTCTGCACGTGCTTGTTCTGGTAAGTTTGGTGCAGGCGCTTCTTCCAATACTTTTTGGTGGCGACGTTGTAAAGAACAGTCACGATCAAATAAGTGGATTGCATGGCCATTACCATCACCCAGAACTTGGATTTCAACGTGACGTGGCTTTTGTAGGAAGCGTTCCATGTAAACCGTGTCATCACCAAACCACATTTCTGCGTCACGTTGAGCTGCTTGTACAGACTCAAGTAGTGTATCTACACGTTCTACAATACGCATACCACGACCACCACCACCTGAAGCTGCTTTCACAATTAGTGGAAAGCCAATTTCTTTTGCTTCAGCAAGGGCATTTTGTGGTGTTACAGCATTCGCAGAACCAGGAACGGTTGGTACACCTGCTTTACGCATAGCGGTAATTGCAGATACTTTGTTCCCCATCAAGCGAATATGCTCAGGACGTGGACCAATAAAAATAAAACCAGAGGTTTCTACAATTTCAGCAAACTCAGCATTTTCAGATAAGAAGCCATAACCAGGGTGAATGGCATCTGCACCTGTAATTTCTGCAGCAGTAATAATTGCAGGAATATTTAAATAGCTCTCGCTACTCGCTCCTGGGCCAATGCACACCGCTTCATCACAAAAACGTAAATGCATTAGGTCTTTGTCGGCATCTGAATAGATACCAACAGTTTTAATTCCTAAGGTTTTGCAAGCACGGGTGATACGTAAAGCGATTTCACCTCGGTTTGCAATTAGAACTTTTTGCAACATTGTAAGTCCCCGTGGTGTTATGCGCGATAGCGGAATAAAGGTTGACCGAATTGGATCACTTCACCGTTTTTCACAAGAATTTCTTCAATCACGCCGCTTTGAGTTGCCTCAATTGGGTTCATGATTTTCATTGCTTCGATAATACCTAGTGTTTCACCAGCAGTTACAGTTTGACCTACCTTAATAAATGGTGCTTCACCTGGGCTTGGCGCAGCATAGAACACACCAACCATTGGTGAAGTTTCAACAGCACCACGTGGTGAAGATTTTGGTGCAGATGGAATTTCTGCTGATGGAGCTGGCATTGCCGCAATTCCTGCTGCAACGACTGGACTACGACGAGTTAATGCAATCGATTGATCACCTTCTTTAACTTCGATCGCTTGTAAGTCAGATTCAATCATCAAATCGATGAGCTTCTTGATTTTACGAATATCCATGAGACAGTATTCCTGATTATGATTACTTAGATGGTTGAATTTTTTCGAGGGCATAATCGAGTGCAGTAGCATAGCCTTTAGCACCCAAACCGCAAATTACGCCAACGGCTTTATCGGAAAGATAAGAGTGATGTCTAAATGCTTCACGGGCATGAACATTTGACAAATGCACTTCAATAAAAGGGATTGCTACGCCAAGAAGGGCATCACGCACAGCAACTGAGGTATGTGTTAGTGCTGCTGGGTTAATAATGATGAACTGTACGCCTTCTTGTTGCGCTTGATGAATTCGGTCGACAATGGCACCTTCCCAGTTACTTTGAAAAGTATCGAGAGTTGTTGATGCTTTTTGCGCTTGAGAGATGAGTTGCTGATTGATATCCTCTAGGGTGAGATGACCATATACTTCTGGTTCTCGTTTTCCTAGTAAGTTTAAATTCGGTCCATGAATGACCAAAATGGTCGAACTCATTCAGCACGCTCCAATTTTAAGTTTGCAATATTGCTTTGCAAGATGTCTGCAAAGTTTGCTTATTATGGCATAATATCCTACAAGTCTTTTGTTTTTTCTTTGAATTATTGTAGAAGGTATGTGCCAGAACTTGGGACATATATTGCGAACTTTGCTAACAATTGGCAATGTTAAAAAATGACAAAATTTACAATAGAGCAGTTATTTTCTTTTAAGGCATGAATTGACCAAAACAGCTCATTTACAAGTCGTTTGGCTGAATAGAGAATCATCAATTGTTAACATTTCATTCCAACAAGTAGTGTAACGTGGCGACCGATGTAGTTGTTTCATCTTCCATACAGTGCTGTTGGAATGATAACCAATTTGTATGCAATCAGAACCATAACGATGTTTCATTTTGTACAAAGTTTTCATCAGTTCTTCGCGTTGTTGAATCAGGTCGATGGGTTGCCACAAATCATCAATATGCTGACTTTTGGGATGTAGTGCAGAAAGCATGATAGCAACTTTCACATATTTCTTATTTTCTTCAAATAAAACATCAATTTGCTGTAGAGCAGCCTTGTTTAAAATTAATAGATCATCACTAGCATATTGTAAGCCTATGGCATGTGAATGGCTCTTTTTATGGGGTGACTTAGGTACCTTTTCATACAAAGAAACATGGATACAGGCGCAGAGTTGTTGTTGTTGCATCAGGCGTTTATGAACACGATTGACATGAAAAATCATTGCTTGTTTTATGACCTCTTTTTGTGCCAATGCTTTGGCAAAACTACGAGAGGAAAGAATGTTTTTTGCTGGTAATGTCGGATCATCTAATGCAATGCAGGACTGACCTTTTAGTTCACGAATTGTACGTGCAATCAGGACAGAAAACTCTTTACTGAGGTAATGTTCATTGGCAAAAGTTAAGTCAAAGCTATTATGAATTGCATAATGCTGTAATTTTTTACTGATTTTTCGTCCAATACCCCAAACTTCTTCTACAGGTGTTTCGAGCAGTAGCCCTTCAAAACTGCATAAGTCCAATGTGGGCAAAAAACAGACCTGATTAAAGCTCTTTCGTTTCTTGGCAAAATGGTTTGCAAGTTTTGCCTGAGTTTTTGAATAACCAATTCCAATACAGCACGGTAAACCAAGCCATTGCGCAATTTTTTTCACAAGTTCTCGACAATATTGTTCGATATCGAAAAGTTGTGCGTAGCTCGTGAGCCGTATAAAGCATTCATCAATCGAGTAGGGTTCAAGATCATGCTCATTAAAGTGCTCACCTAAAATATCAAAAAAACGACGTGACATATCGGCATAAAGTGGATAGTTACTTGAAAGGACTTGTACACCAGCTTTTAGCGCATCTCGTTCAATTTCATGCCAAGGTACTGCCATAGAAATATTCAGAGCTTTGGCTTCATTGCTACGTGAAATGACACAGCCATCGTTATTACTGAGCACGACTACAGGCTTATCATTCAATTTTGGGTTAAATACGCGTTCACAACTGACATAACAGTTGTTGATGTCAATCAGCGCGAATAATTCTTGATGATAAAGCTTGTCCATAATAGTCACTTATTTGAGCTTTTTTAAAATGCAGATAACAACACCCCAAATAGCAATATTTTCCTCACCACGCGGGTAGATGTCTGGATAGTCGGGGTTTTCTGCTTTTAGCCAAAACTTAAAACCATTATCTGCATGCTTATCTTGCATAAAGCGTTTAACCGTAAATTCGTTGTTAATGAGTGCTAATACAATATCGCCATGTTCTGCATTTAATTTACGGTCAATCAGAATTTGGTCTCCTGCATCAATCCCTGCATTTTTCATAGATAAAGAATTCACGCGTAAAATAAAAGTGCTGGCTGGGTTTTTAACCAAATACTTATTTAGGTCGATATAATCTTCTATGTAGTCTTGGGCGGGAGAAGGAAACCCTGCCGCGACAGATTCGAGTGGAGATGGAATTGCCAATTCAGTTTGTAAATGAATTGGGTTCAGTTGAATATTATTTTGACGGTCATCTTCAGGTACAGGTTTCAGCCATTCTTTAATAGCCATGACTTTAGACTCAGGAACACGCATGACAACCGTTTTTTCAGTGTATTGTGATTTACGTCCTGCATTCGCACGTTTGCCACCATGAGAGGCTTTGTTTGATTCGCTCATAATCCACCTTGATAAAGTTACAAAATCAAGATTAACAGAAAAATACAACCTGCGACAGTATATTTTGTGTGGGGATGACTTGAGACAAATGGCGCTTGGTTCTAAACTGCGGAACATCAATCATTACATTTGGTATCCACAATGGATATGGATTTAATCACTGAACAAAAACTGGTATGTGAAGAATATGGCTCAAAGTATATTGCAGTGCATGAAAATGATGTGATTGCCGTTGCAGTCGCGTCTTTAAATCAAGAACCAATTGTGGGCATTCGTAACAAGCCAGAAGCAGGGGAAGATGTCACTTGGTTTATTTATGCAGGCGAACATGACGACAGTGAAGATTTCTTCCAAACGGTGTCCGTCAAAGAGCTGGATAAATTGTTGCCAGAAGTTCTGCCATATTTGGCATTGGAGCATGGCTACCGCTTTATGATTGATCGTGAAGAATATGAAGATGTCTGGAAAGAAGGGGATGAAGTTTAAGCAAATGGCTTAAATTTGTCTGGAAATGACATGAAAATGACGGGAAATGATACGTTAAATACGATCACAATAGCCGTGTTAAAAGGGTGAGTGCCCGTTAACCAGCAACTACTTCCCTAGTTGTTGTTTGTACCTCTTAATAGCCATGTGAATAACATGGCTTTTTTTATTGCTGCTATAGATTCAGACCGCAATATTGTCAAAATTGCCACAATCCGATACTTTTGAAAAAGAACAGTTGGAATAACGAAATCTATGAAATGGGATGAAATTGGCGAGCAACCATGTTCGATTGCACGAGCCTTATCGATCATTGGAGATCGATGGACATTATTGGTTTTACGTAATGCGTTTATGGGTATGCGCCGTTTTGATGATTTTCAACAGCAATTGGGGGTCACTCGGCATGTCTTGGCTGACCGTTTAAAGCGTCTGGTCGACCATGAAATTCTAGAAAAAAGACCTTATACTGAGCGACAGCAGCGTTTCGAGTATTGCTTAACTGAAAAAGGTCTGGAGCTTTATCCTGTACTGATGAGTATGGTGACATGGGCTGATAAATGGATGGATGATGGTACAGGTAAGCCTATGCAGCTTATGCATAAACAATGCGGTAAAGTCTTTACTGCGATTACCGTGTGTTCTGAGTGCGGAGAGCCTCTGCATGCTCGTCAGGTTAAACCTCTATTTCGTCACCATCCATTTCATGCTGAAGCTCGACCTGCTGTGCCGATACAACAGGCTTAAGCTTTCGTTTTTATAAACAATTGGCTGGTTTGGGAACACCTGCGAGGCGACTTAAATGTCGGGCAACAAGACCCGTGTTAAATTTCTCTTGCAGCATGGCATTGTTAATATCTGGGCTAACGCTTTTCATTAAAAATTTAATGAGCGGGCGGGTTGCAGGTGAATGCCCAAATTGCTGGTAAAATTGACGCACAGCATGCAAAATATTTAAATGCCAGTCAGTTAATTCAAGCTCAAGACTATTTGCAAGCTCTTGAGCGACTTCAGGTGTCCAGATGGTGTAATCGACCAAATGACCATCTTGATCGAGTTCTAGATTCATCATGATATTTCCAAACCTATTATTTAATGGTCATACAGCGTGTATGTGCTAAGCAAATGTCGGCAAATTCAGAATAAGAAATTACTTTTAATTGTGCTGGTTCAGGATGGCTTAATAAAGAAGCATCTGTATCGAGGACGTACAACTGTAAAATCGGAGCTAAAGCTGCATGATGAGCATGAAGTACAGTATCACCCATTAACACAACGCTATCACTGCTATGTAACAGCGATTGTAGTTGAGTGAGTTTAGCCTCTGCGGATGAATAATCTGATTGAATTAAATAAAGTGTAGCTGTTAGCATAAAAAATATTCATCCGTTACCAATATAAAACGTGATCAAAAGTTTGTAAAAACTCAGTATTTAGCTCAACAAACTCAATTTCTTGTTGGGACTGAACCACAAAAGGGTGGTCTTGATTCACACTTTCGACCAAAACTGGGGTGAGGTCGTAAAATTCAAAGCTATCAACCATATTAGATGCCAGTTTAAAGGCATGTTTGACGCTGTCAAACTGTTGTTCCGCTTGTAATAGACTGAGCGCGGCGTTCACGAGTAAAACCTTGACTTCACAGCCGAATGTCGCTAAAACCATAGTCGCAGCAAGGCTTTCATGCACGTGTAAGCTGGTTAGGTTGGCTTGGGTTAATATCACGAGTACAGTTTTCACACAATTTACCTTTTAAATGCAACAAATTCGCCAAAAATAACCACTTAAAATTGAATTAGACGTTCAGTGGATTGTACGGCATCGGCAAGTTCACCTAAACCGACCAATTCAAAGCCATACGCTAAGTTATGTTGGTCAATATTGTGTCTTTTTGCATTTTCTTCATCTGTGATACCCCTTGCCAAAGCTGCACTTACACAAACAGGTAAGCGAATGCCAAGTTTCTGCCACTCTGTCGTGAGGTTTCGTTGGTCATCGGGCACCCATTGCAGGGCGTTGGCTACGGAAACTCCGTCTTGATAAAAGAAAACACGGAATGCTTCTTGCTGTGTATGTAACGCTTGCGCAAGCCCGAGTGCATGCCAAGCATGAATAGATGTAGGAGCAGAGGTAATTAACAGTAATGTACTCATGGAATTCACTTAAAGGCTGTACCAATCGAAACTTGGAACGTCCAGACTTCATAAGAAATAGGTAGTATACAATGATTTTAGTAACTGGTGGATTAGGCTTTATAGGCTCGCATGTCGCTCTTAGCTTAATGGCTCAGGGGCAGGAAGTCATTATTGTAGATAATTTGTCCAATGCCAATCTACAGACCTTGGAAAGACTGGAGTACATCTCTGGGATGTACGTTCCATTTGCAAAGCTAGATATTCGCAACACGCCTGCTTTGAATAAGGTCTTTGAGCAATATACAGTCAATGCTGTTGTACATACGGCTGGGTTCAAATCTTTGCAAGAGTCGGTGTTAAAGCCACTTGAGTATTACAATGACAATGTCAGTAGTATTATGAGTTTAATGCGTGCCATGCAACGAACAGGCGTGCGACATTTGGTTCATTTGTCGAGTTTGGCGGTATATGGTGAATCGAGTCTGGATCTGAAAGAAGATATGCCATTTAACTATGCATACCCCAATCCGTATATTAAGTCTCAACAAATGATTGAAGAAATCATACGTGACACTTTTAAGACCGATGAAGAATGGAATATTGCCATTCTAAGACTGGGTAATGTAGTCGGTGCGTTTGAACATGGTGTTCTAGGTGAGTTTGTACAACCGTTGCCGAAAAATATTGTGCCGTTAGCCATGCAAGTTGCTGCTCGACAGCGCGAATATATTGATTTACATAAACAGGCAAAAACTGCGGATGGTACTGTAGAGCGTGGATTTGTACATGTTTTGGATAGTTGTGATGCGGTTATTGCCGCTCTGAAATGGCTATATACTCAACAGCATACTTGTGAAGCGTTTAATATCACAGGTGAAAATTATTCGATTCAAAGTTTATTGCAACAGATTGCCCAAGTAACAGGGGCTGAAATCAAAACCATGAAAACCAACTACTTGATTAGTCAAGAGTTAGATCAGGTTGGAGCAAATACAGAGAAAGCGGAACAACTTTTAGGCTGGAAAGCAAAACGTAGTTTGACCCAGATGTTGGAAGATGAGTGGCGTTTTTACCAGAATACGCTACGCACCTAAATGAATCAAAGCCAGAGTAAATGATAATTATTATCGTTTACTCCATCGTATCATTACATTAAAATAACAACACTATTCAACCTGAATAAGTAAAAAAGATCATAGATAGATAAAGAAGATAGAGGTAAACATGTATACACGTATTGAGCATGACACCATGGGTGAAGTTGAAGTTCCCGCAGATGCAATGTGGGGGGCGCAGACTCAACGGAGTTTGCAGAACTTTAAAATTGGTGGCGAGCGTTTACCTCGACCAATGATTCGAGCGATGGGGCTTGTAAAAAAAGCTGCTGCATTGACCAATTCTGATTTGAATCAAATTCCACAAGAATTAGCACACTATATTGTCGATGCAGCAGAAGAAGTGATTCAGGGACAGTGGGACAGCCAATTTCCACTGGTCGTTTGGCAAACTGGTTCGGGTACGCAAAGTAACATGAACTGCAATGAAGTGATTGCCAATATCGCCAATCAGAAATTAGGTAATCCTCTCGGTGCACAAAAACCTGTACATCCAAATGACCATGTAAACCGTGCACAATCAACCAATGATTCATTCCCAACCGCAATACATGTTGCAGCGAGTCTGCAAATTAATGAACTATTGATTCCCGCAGTAACACAATTGCGAAACACCTTAGATGCTAAAGCACAAGAATTTCATGATATTGTGAAAATTGGGCGTACTCATTTACAAGATGCAACGCCGTTAACTTTGGGCCAAGAGTTTAGTGGTTATGTATCTCAGCTAGATCATGGTTTAAAACGTTTACATCAGGCATTGTCAGGCTTATATGAGTTGCCTTTAGGAGGAACGGCTGTCGGAACAGGGTTAAATGCTCATCCTGATTATGCGGAAAAAGCAGCTGAGCAACTATCTCAGCTTACCGGACTTCCTTTTGTTACAGCGCCAAATAAATTTGAAGCACTCGCTGGGCGTGATGCAGCAGTGTTTGCATCAGGCGCATTAAAAACACTGGCAGCAAGTCTGAATAAAATTGCGAATGATATTCGTTGGTTGGCCAGTGGCCCACGTTGCGGTTTTGGTGAAATTCGTATCCCTGAAAATGAACCAGGTTCAAGTATCATGCCTGGTAAAGTGAATCCAACCCAAAGCGAAGCTATGACCATGGTGGTTGCACAGGTCTTGGGCAATGATACAACGATTAACGTTGCAGGTGCTTCAGGTAATTTTGAACTGAATGTATTTATGCCTGTGATTGCATATAACTTATTGCAATCTATTCAATTGTTGGGTGATGCATGTAATAGCTTTAATGAGCATTGTGCGGTCGGAATTGAGCCAAACCGAGAGAAAATTGATTATTTCCTACATAATTCATTAATGTTAGTAACGGCATTGAACCCTGTAATTGGTTATGAGAATGCAGCAAAAGTGGCTAAAACCGCTTATAAAGAAGGTAAAACCCTTAAGCAGGTGGCAGTTGAGCTGCAATTGGTGACAGAAGAGCAATTTGATGCAGTGGTTCGACCAGAAAATATGGTTTCGCCGAACGTAAAATAAGCTTCTGTAAATCGAAATGAGATCAGCGGTTTTTATCTGTTGCATAAGTGCGTACAATACGCATTAGATTTTTACCGCTGATGATGACCTATGCTAGATATTTATTTGACAGATGTTCAGAAACGTATTCAATTTAAGGATTACCCAGGCGAGCATCCTGTTAAATTTATTCTAAATTTTAAAAAGATTTTTCCAAGTGTGATGGAGCTGTTACTTCCAGTATTGCCTGAAAATGAAAATTTAGAGGAAATGACATGGGAGTCAAACACTGAGGATTTTGAACTATTTAAGTTGCTTTTAAGTGGTTGGGGTGTGATTGAACTACGTTTGACAGCCTTGGCAAAATTTAAGGATAAAAAATTTGCGGATGAATTAGTTAAGCGTGCACAACAAAAGCGCAAAACTGATGCCCAAAAGCATGCAAAATTAAAAACAGTAGAACTCGATTATCTATTCATGCACGAAATTCATGCTTTGATTGACGCTGAATTAGTTGAGCTAGGTGAGAAGTTCTATTTACCAACATTAAGAGAAATCTGGAAAGCCCACCTTCCAAATAATGTATTGCAAGCGAACCTAGCTTAAGATTTATTAAAACCCCTGATTTAAAACAAGAAACCATTTGTCATTAACGGCTAAATGGTTTTTTATTCGCTAAATGATTTGATAGGCTCATAAATTTGAGCTTTATTCTAAATATCGTATAAGTGTCTCTTAAGACTATTTTTACCAAATATAAAAAATATAGATATGTTTTTTATTAATATTTATAAGAAATTTGGAATTGATTTTGCATAATATTCAATATTAGCAAACCATATGCTAAGAATTCTCCTTTTATTAAACCATCATTCAAGGCATGCAACATGGCAAATGAATTCCTGAACTTAATTGAACAACGCCGTACCATTTATGCATTGGCAAAAAATGTAGAACAAACACCTGAATATTTAACGGATTTAATTCAGCGAACGATTCGCGAAAGTCCATCTTCATTTAATTCACAGTCTTCACGCGCCGTAATTTTATTTAATGCAGAGCATGAAAAGTTTTGGAATTTTGTGAAAAAAGAACTACAGACTTACGCAACTGATGAAGTAGCGGCAGCTAAAACCGCGGCTAAAATGGATAGTTTTGCCGCAGGATTGGGCACAATTCTATTTTTTGAAGACATGAGCGTGGTAGAAGATTTACAAACTCGTTTTGCCTTGTATGCAGAAAACTTCCCAATCTGGGCAGAGCATTCCACTGCTATGGCTCAATTTGCAACATGGACAGCGTTGCATACAGAAGGGCTAGGGGCTTCTTTACAGCATTACAATCCAATTGTAGATGAGCAAGTCCATAATGAATGGGACATTCCTAAAAATTGGAAACTACGTGCTCAACTTGTATTTGGTTCAATAGAGGCAGAAGCTAAAGAAAAAACATATATTGAAAATGCCGAACGATTTAAAGTTTTCCAATAAATCTAGATTCGAATGAGAAAATAAGTTTTATGATTTCTTCTTTTAAGTGGTATAGGTTCTAATCAATAAATTAAATAGATTTGGATAGATGGAAATAGATCTAGATTAAATTATTAAGTGATGAATCTTTCAGTTCAAATGGTTTGCAATGCAAACCATTTTTTTATTTAGTGTCGATATAAGCCAATTTAGAGAAGATAAATAGCCTAAGCATTTTATATGTATCCCCTAAATAGCCTAAGTAAAAATATAATTAATTTGCTCTCTCAAAAAAGCATGCCTTAAATTTTCATTTAAATCTTTATGCCAAAACATACCCATCTTCATATAAGGTAATTCAGCAGGGGCAGGAAAAATATTCAAGGATGAGCCGACTTGTAAGTGAGACAAAATTGTCTCTGGTAGAGTTAAAATCGCTTGATCATTTTGTTCTAATATTTGGAGAGCAGTAGAGTAGTTCTGGCAACGTAATAAAATGTTCCGATTCAATTGTTGACGTTGAAAATATATATCTTCTAATAATAACCCTGTACGGCGGGAAGATACGCCAATATGTGGAGAAGAAAAATAATGCTTTTCGCTCATGTGAGCTTGTCGTGTACAGACAACGAAACGGTCATTTACCAGTGCTTGAAATTGAATTTTCTCTCCAAAATTTTGTTCTAAATCCATTACAAAATCAATTTGCTGTGCAGCCAAATCCGCAACAACGGTTTTTCGATCTAATTTAAAACTTGTAAATTGAATCTCTAAATTGAGTTGCTGGAAGTGTTGAAAAAGTCGTGGGAAAATAATCGGTTCAATTTCATCATGGACAGCAATTTTAAGTGTTTTAATCATGATGGGTTCAAAGCTTTGTTTCTGAAGTGAAACACTTTGAATAGCATGCAAAGCTTTTTTGATGATGGGATAAGATTGTTCTGCAAACGGTGTAGGTAGCATCTTATGACCAGCGCGAATGAACAAATCATCTCGCAGTTGTAAGCGCAAACGTTGTAAGGCATGGCTAGCAGCAGATTGTGTAATATTGAGTATATGTGCTGATTTTGAAATACTTTTTAACTCATAAATAGCAATAAAAAGAGGATAAAGATTGATATCGATACGGTAGAACGTCGCTAAATCCATGTCTACATTATTATGAATATTGCTCATAGTATTAGATTAAATAAAATCATTTCATTCATACTAATTTTCGAGCTAATGTACTGTAAAGCGAAAATATACAAAATTCACAGGATAAACCTATGTTTGAACTCTCAGCACGTGCCAAAGACTATATAGAACGCACAAAAACATTTATTACAAATGAAATTGAGCCAATAGAAACTGAATTTTGGAATGAAGTACATCACTTAAATCCCAATGGGGATTGGACTCAATGGCAATGGCCAGCGCAATTAGAACAATTAAAAGCTAAAGCTCAAGCAGCAGGTTTATGGAATATGTTCTTACCCGATCCAATATTGGGTGCAGGGCTTTCCGTACAAGAATATGCGCATATTGCAGAGTTAACAGGTCGTAGCTTAGTTGCACCAACCATATTTAACTGTAATGCCCCAGACAGCGGTAATATGGAAGTGTTATGGCGCTATGGTAGCGATCAACAAAAACAGCAATGGTTAACGCCATTATTGGAAGGAAAAATTCGTTCAGTATTTTGTATGACGGAACCCGCAGTTGCTTCGAGTGATGCAACCAACATGCAGGCAACTGCTGTGGTTGAGGGTGATGAAATTGTCTTGAATGGACGTAAATGGTGGTCATCAGGTTTAGGTGATCCAAATGCCAAAATTATTATTTTTATGGCGCATACGCCTGATGAAACTAAAGATCGTCATCATCAACATTCGATGGTTCTTGTACCGATTGATTCAGCAGGTGTAACCATCGAGCGGATGTTACCCGTATTTGGGGATTATGATGCACCACATGGCCATGGCGAAATTAGCTTCAATAATGTGCGTGTTCCTGTATCTAACTTTATTGGTGGTGCGGGTCAAGGCTTTGAAATTGCACAAGGCCGTCTAGGGCCTGGTCGTATTCATCATTGTATGCGTTGTATAGGAGCAGCGGAAAAATCATTAGAACTGATGATTGACCGTGGAATGAGTCGAACTGCATTTGGAAAAGAAATTCTGAAATTGGGTGGTAACTTAGAACGTGTTGCAGAAGCTCGAGTTGCCATTGATCAAGCACGTTTACTGACTTTGTATGCTGCATACAAAATGGATACTTTAGGCAACATGGCTGCCTTAACTGAAATTTCAGCCATTAAAGTGGTTGCACCAAGTGTGTTGGAAAAAGTGGTGGATATGGCAATACAAATTCACGGTGGTGCAGGTGTTTCTCGAGACACACCATTAACAGGATTTTTTGCTCAAGCAAGAAGTTTGCGTTTAGCCGACGGCCCTGATGAAGTGCATAAAGGGATGATTGCCAAACTTGAACTGAAAAAACGTGGATACGGCGCGCGTAAAAAATAAAGCTGTGGTAAAACTAAGTAAAACATTCATATTCTAAGAATCAGGGATAACGGGTATGTCGGTAATTGATGTAGGTAGCAATGTACGTGAAGGTGAAGAACTGGATGTACAGGCTGTAGAAGATTGGCTCAAGTCACAAGGTGTTGTATTAGAAGGACAAGTTGAAGTCACACAATACTCGGGTGGCGCTTCAAATTGGACGTATCGACTCAAATATGACAACACTGATCTGATTCTGCGTCGCCCACCCAAAGGTACTAAAGCAAAATCTGCCCATGATATGGCTCGTGAATATACGGTGCAGAAAAATCTGGCCCCGTTTTATCCTGTATTACCTGAGATGATCGGGCTTTGTCAGGATGAGTCTGTATTGGGTTGTGACTTTTATGTCATGAAACGGATTGCGGGTATTATTCCACGCGCAAAACTTCCACCAGAATTACATTTTTCTGAAGCGCAAGTGCATCAGTTATGTGTAAATGTGATTGATAAACTCATCGAATTGCACCAAGTACCCTATCAAGGCACAGAACTGGAAAAGTTGGGCAAAGGTGAAGGTTATTGCCGTAGACAAGTCGAAGGTTGGGATCAGCGTTTTGAAAAAGCACACACGGTCAATGTTCCGACCTTCAAGTTTGTGCGTAAATGGCTTTTAGATAATATCCCAGAGGATTCGGCAACCTGTTTGATCCATAATGATTGGCGTTTTGATAATGTAATTCTAAATCCAGAAGATCCGACACAAGTGATTGGGGTTTTGGATTGGGAAATGGCAACGCTTGGTGATCCGCTCATGGATTTGGGTTCAGCATTGGCATACTGGGTAGAAGAAACTGACAGTAAAATTTTTAAAGCGACACGACGCCAACCAACTAACATGAAAGGCATGTTTACCCGAAAGCAAGTCGTAGAATATTACCTAGAGAAAACAGGATTACAGCCTAAAAACTGGACCTTTTACGAGGTGTTTGGCATCTTCCGTCTAGCAGTTATCGCGCAGCAAATTTACTATCGCTATTTCCATAAGCAAACTAACAATCCAGCCTTTAAAGATTTTTGGGTGATCATTCATGCTCTGCATATCCGAGCGTTGAAACTGATTGGTATTCAAAAACTCGAGGCCAATGAAATTGCACATAAATATATGGAAAAATTTAAGGAAATTTTAGAAAAATGACCACCATTTATTTGATTCGTCATGGGCAGGCATCTTTCGGTGCCGAGAGTTATGACAAACTTTCGGAGAAAGGTGAATTACAAGCGCAACGATTAGGTCAATATTTCAAAAATATTTTAAAAGAATCACCGTATGTGGTCGCTGGTTCAATGCATCGCCATCAGCAAACGGCGCAATTGGCTTTGGCGGAATGTTTTCCTCATAGCCAAGTCGTGACAGATTCACAATGGAATGAATTCAATCATCAACAAGTTTTTGCTCAGTATGAGCCAAGATTCAATGAGCCACATTTGTTGAAATCAGATGTCGCGCAGCATGTAAACCCACGTGCCTATCTGGCAAAAATATTTGAAGGGGCAATAAAGCGCTGGACAGGTGGTGAATATCATCATGAATATGAAGAGTCATGGCCGATATTTAAAGACCGAGTCGAAACAGCTTTGCAAGATTTGTGTAATGAGTTAGCACAAACTAAGCCACGCTATGCAGTTGTATTTACTTCTGGCGGTGTAATTTCTGTAGCGGCAGGAAAGATTCTAGAACTGAACCCCAATCGAACTTTTGCGCTGAATTGGGCGATTACTAATACCAGTATGACCACTTTGCGTTTAGTTGGAAATGAACCGCAATTACTCAGTTTAAATGAGCATCATTTTATTAAAGCAGATGACTCAGAACTTTTAACATGGATATAACAAGGATTGACTCATGGCAAAAACCATTTTAATTACAGGGGCGAGTTCAGGTTTAGGCGCAGGTATGGCGCGTGAATTTGCTCAAAAAGGTTATAACCTTGCCATTTGTGCGCGACGTCTAGAACGACTAGAAGCACTTAAACAAGAGCTTGAAAGTCTGTATGGTATTCAGGTAATTGCCAAAACTTTAGATGTGACCAATTACGATCAAGTGTTCGAAGTGTTTAAGGCTTTCCAACAAGACTTTGGCAAATTAGATCGAATTATTGTAAATGCGGGAGTTGGACAAGGTCGTCGTATTGGTAAAGGTAATTTTGAGATTAACCGAGCAACAGCCGAGACTAATTTTATTTCTGCATTGGCACAATGTGAAGCGGCCGTTGAAATTTTCCGTGCACAAAATTCAGGGCATCTCGTGGTGATTTCTTCTATGAGTGCGATGCGTGGCTTACCAAAACATCTTTCAACTTATGCCGCCAGTAAAGCTGCTGTTGCTCACTTGGCAGAAGGGATTCGTGCCGAACTGATTGATACACCTATTAAAGTTTCGACCATTTTCCCAGGCTATATTCGTACTGAATTGAATGAAGGGGCAAAAAAGTTGCCGTTTGAAGTCGATGAAAAGACAGGTTCGCATTTACTTGCAGAAGCGATTGAGAAAGCGCCTGTCAAAGCATATGTTCCAAAGTGGCCGTGGCTACCCATGAGCTTAGCGATGAAGGTCTTACCTTTGCGGATTGTGAATAAATTGGGCTAATTCCCTTTTAGCTTAGAAATATTTCTAAGTCATTTTATTTATTTTGAGAAGCCGACTGATTTTAAAGTGGGCTTTTTTCGGCTAGCCAGTTTGTATTAAAGCTACCGTATTTTTAATTTAACAAGGTTTCAATTGGCTAAGAGGTTTACTTCCGAGAGCTTTTTAACATCCGTTTTCATAAGAGAATGGGCTTGGTCAATTCCACAGTTTTCACCGAAATCTTTCAAATAAGATGAATCTCATGATCCTCATAGACTCTGTCACATACTAACCAAAACTGATTAGTTAGTACTGGAAGTTTTAACCGTTTCTAGGTACTGGTTGCACAGAATAAGGTGAATATCATTTTGACTTGTTTGTGAAGAGTGTTCCTTTATGCCTTTTTCTAAATTTCTGCATTTGGGTCATTAGATCCTGTTGTGTTGGTTGATGTTTAGCTATTAGATATGATTAAAAAGTATCTACAAAATTAAAAGCATTTGGTATAACAATAATTAAGACTTCACATAAGTTTAGTAACTATTAAATTTATTTTTGAGTCGTGTTATTAAGTATGATTATAGTTATAAAAATATTAATGGAAAAGTATAATGATTAGTACTGATACTGACAAAGAAATATCTCTAATTTATTTTTCGATACGTTTTAAATTTTGTATCGCTTTGATGGGTGCTTGTCTTTGGACTTGGTTTTCAATATGGATAGCACAAGCGTGGATACATGATCTTAGTACGCACATTGGTATGTTTGCTGCTATTTTTCTGATTTATGGAATTGCTATTATTCCAGGCTTTATGAACTCATTCGCTGCTTTGAGCTTAATGATGGATAAAAGGCCTCGTCGAGAGGCACTTCCATTTTATCCTGGCATCAGTATTCTGATTGCTGCTTATAATGAAGCTGCTTCGATTAAAGATACTTTGGTGAGTATCAGTCAACAGAATTATCCTGGTAAGTTACAAGTCATTGTCATTAATGACGGATCTAAAGATGAGACAGCGAATATTGTTAGAAATTTACAAGAACAGTTTTCATGGCTTACTTTTCTTGATTTAGAAAAAAATGCTGGTAAAGCACATGCCTTAAATGAAGGGTTTAAATTGGTTGAACATGACCTTGTAGTCACCATTGATGCTGATTCATATTTACATCGTATTGCGTTGATTAATATTGTTGAACGCTATCTTTTAGATCCACCAAATACTCGCGCTGTGGCTGGTAAGATTTTGGTTCGTAACTCTCGAGAGAATTTGCTGACTAAAACTCAAGAATGGGACTATTTTCTTGGAATTTCAGCAACCAAGCGCATGCAATCACTTTATCAAGGTACTTTAGTTGCGCAAGGTGCTTTCTCTATTTATGACCGTGCTGCATTGATTGAGGTTGGTGGTTGGCCAGAATGCGTAGGCGAAGACATTGTACTCACTTGGTCATTACTGAATGCAGGGTACAGAGTTGGGCACTGTGAGGATGCCTGTCTTTTTACTAATGCGCCCACCACACTCAGAGTTTTTATTAAGCAGCGCCAGCGATGGGCACGAGGCATGATGGAAGCTTTTATTAAACATCCATCCATTTTAATCAAACCACGACTTTCAACATTCTTTATTTATTGGAATCTGCTTTTTCCTTGGTTAGATCTGGCCTTTACTTTTGGATTCTTGCCTGGGTTAGTATTGGCGTGTTTTGGCTATTACTGGATTGTCGGCATTATGACGTTGGTTCTGCTTCCTATGGCTTTATTGTTAGGTCTCTTAAATTATTTTATTGAACGACAGATGTTTGATGAAATGGGGCTGAAAGTACGTAAGAATTTTACTGGTTTTTTAATATATGTTTTTGCATATAGCTTCTTATTACAACCTGCGAGTATTCTCGGATATTTGGACGAAATTTTGAGAACGCGAAAAACATGGGGAACGAAATGAAAATAAAACCAACAAATTTATGTATTACTATTCCTCTATTAATGATGATTAGCATGGGCTGTTTTGCTAATGAATTAGAAGAAAAAAAAGGCACAAGTGGACGGGCTGTCGGAACAGAATTCTTTTTCAGTGATGATAGTGAGGGATTTCAAACTCGTAAGCTATCAGCAGAATTTTTTCCTAAATATGAAAGTGGCGATAGTTATCTAGGTGTGCGTGCTAGTGCTTATCAGTATAAGGCCGATAACTGGAATCGAGATGGACAGAAAATATCCTTTGTAGGGAGAGATGTAGATTCAGCCACTGCGAATGGCTGGTTTTTAGATGCAGGTCTATTCGAGCAGGATAACCATACATTGTTAACACTTGATGGTAGCTATCGAACACAGTTTTTTGATAAAACTGCCTTAGAAGTATTTGCCAATCGTGACTGGGTAGAAACGCAATCTGCTCTGGATCAGGGGATTAATTTCACCTTCGTAGGTGCTGCTTTAGATCAGGGCTTAGGTGATCATGTCACACTAGTCGGTCTGGCTGGAACACAATTTTTTTCAGATGATAATCGCCGCGATCATGGTCGAATTAAAGTGATTTATCAACCTTCACTCAACCTAGGCCTTACGGTTCAAGCACGCTATCGAACCTATCATAGTCGTCAAGAGGATGTTGGTGGTGCGTATTTCAATCCAAAGAACTATGAAGAATCTATGTTGGCAGTTGGTTGGCGTCAGCGCTTTGCTAAATGGTCTACAGGCTTAACAGTTGGCCTAGGGCGGGAAAAAATTAATGATGATCCAAGTCAGTCAACTCAACTTTTTGAATTAAACTTGCAAAGTCCAGTGTATGGATCTCAATTTTTTCGTATGAATGCTGGATATAATAAAAGTGCCTCTTTCAATGGTCCAAATTATAATTATCCCTATGTCAGAGGTGAATGGATTTTACAGTTTTAGATATTTTTTATAAGTTAGAAATCAAATTCTTGTTGATATTCATCTTATTGAGGATAGGGCTGAAATCTTGCATTTCAATGTATCAAATACATCAATTTAAGCCCTTCCTAACTTACTCAATTCTGCTCGGGTTGCTTTGTTGCAGTTAATGGTGGTTCGCCTAAAGGAAAACATTAAACTCTTCAATGAAAAAGTTCAATTTGATAACAGGTGTCAGTAGTGGGGATTATTGGTGGGTGTACTTATGAAAAGATTGAAAATTTATGTAAATTACTGATATTAAATTAAATATATAGAATATAGGTTGTTCTCGAAGATATTTAAATGTGATTTAAACGAAAATTCTAAATCTGACAAATAAAGCAAATGAAGGCCCTCAGCTCAAGGGTATTTACTTGATATAAAAATGAATAAATTAGAGTAGTCCTCCCTTATTTACACTGATAATCAAAGATTCTTTTGCTTAATTCATCCATAGGGTGTTTTTCTATGGGGAGTTTAGGTTCGGCATCTTCTGAATTTATAGGATCAGTGGATTTTTGAATTTTGGTGATAGCGTACTCTTTAGTTTTGCAAAAAATTAAGTAATCACCATCAAGATAGAGATCAGGATTTTGCTTTATCACAGATCTTATTTTAACAACGTCAGCATCTGGAATAAGTAATGAGTTAATATGCCAATCTGTATCCACATATGTGATACTAAAGTCATCATTTGATGGAATTTCTTTCCATTTTGATTCAGGGCTAAATGGTGGGGGAACATAACCGTTCGAGCATGAAATATTGTATTTTTTAATAGTATTTTGAAAACTAGTATTGAAATTTTGGATTGTTTCAAAATAGTTATAAAGTTGCTTTTTATATTGAGGATACTGATTTATATATTTTAGTGATTTTTCAGAAAAGTCTCTCAAATGACAGGCCAAGTCATAGTTTTCTTGAGTACTCAAAAGCCTTTTTTCTGTTTCAAATTTATTCTTCTTATCAATTACATCCATAATGTAATTAACATTTTCGGTTAAATTTTCTTGGTACTCGTGAAAGCTGGTATAAGTGACAATTTTTTTATGAAATAATTTTGTTTGAGGATCGATTGTATATTCTTTAGAAACTAAATTTGGGTCTGCATAAGCTTGCAAAGATAGACAAATTGTAAATGTTGAAATTATAAAGTAGGGAAAATTTTTCATACTAAAGCCCATTTTATTTGAATTTAGATTGTGATTTATCAAAAAATCAAGATTAATTTTTAAACAGTTTTATTGCATCCTTCTTAAACTCATTAGTTCAAGTTACTTACATAGGCTTCATGTACTTGCAAGCATGGCTTATCTGTAACAGGCTCTGTACAAGCGTCGTTAGTAATTACTAAAGCATAATTTTTCGGCCAAGTTTGGCAGCAACATACGTTGTGCTTATTAAATTATATTTATTATCTAGTCTAAATGTAAAATTGTTAAAAATTGATTTTTAAATAATATGGATCTAAAATCCACAATTTAAAATCAAAGTCACTTACATTTACTAAAAACCTCATTAGAATTTCATATATGTCATTTAAATATTTGAAGTTATCCTTTGGGTTTTGAGGTGGCTTTTGATTAGCTTTTTTTTATTACTTGAGAATAATTTTATGAAAAAGGTTTTGTTAGGATTTACTTTCGCATTACTTGCACAAAATATTTTTGCTGCTGAAGAATGTACGATTAACTATCATGCAAATGATGAGTTATCTGATCAAATTCAGGAAGATGGGTTTAGTTTTGAAAACTATGATGAAGTTTGTGAACTGTTAGAAAAAGCCAAAGCTAGTGTTTCAATCAATTACAATTCAAGTATTACTAATAATCAAACAATAGCTGCTGTTTTTATCCGTGTGAAGGACAGTGATAGACCTATTTATTCGACTTACACTAACTCGAACATGGACTGGAGTTCAACTCGGACTACAGCAGAAGAAAAAGAATTAGTGTGGTCTCTTGTAAATTCAACGATCAGTGAAATCAACCAATCAGATATTGATGGTTTAAATGAGAATCGAAAAGAACTTCGCGTACTTGTTTATCCAACCGTATCTAAGAAATTTTGATTTGACTTGTTAAAGTTAAAAGTGAAATTGGTTCATTTTTTACAGTAGCTGAAAATAAGCAAAGTATAAATATGAACCAAGATCCAAATTTGATATATATTGCTTTAAATAATTTTATTCACTTATTTGAAAGTAACCGCACTCACAATAACTATTTTGCTTATTTATTTGACTCACAATAGAGATGGTAAAAATCCATTTAAGCATTCACTCGGGGTAATTTTATATTAATTAAATCTAGAGGTTGAAACTTAAGTGGAATTAAGAAGAAATGAAAATTCTTGTTGGTTCTCCTGATTTAGTGTATTTACTGTTTTACAGTAAGAATAAGATCCTAGAAATTGAGGGTAAAATGTACGAGTTATCTCATGTAGACCAAATTTTTATTCAAGAGTTGCATGATGCTTTTGATGATGTTCAGTTAGAAGATAGATTTACGCTTCTAGAAGAAGACTTTGCAGATACGAGTTACTTAAGAAAGTATCCACATCAACATCCTTATGATAAGAATAGTATAGGTTACTTTTCAAAGAGTAATTTACTCAGTGAAATAAAAAACAGTGACTTATTAGATGGTGAGAAAAGAGATTTAATTTTAGCAATTAGTGAAGGGAAACGTGTTTATAATCATTATCAAACATGGGAAGAGGTTCCTTTTGATTATTTGAATAAATATGCAAATGGATTTTACTTCATTACACCTGAAGCATATATATTTTACACCCCAGCCTTAATTTTATATTTGGCTTCAAACCTAGAGTATTTTAAAGGAGTGGCTTTTGATAGATGGCTTTCTAGATTGTTAATGGAAGAAGCTAGTCGTGAATCATTAATTTTATTTAGCCCCCTTCAGTCAATAATAGTAAGAAAGTTTCTATGCAACTTGTTAATGAATGAGTTTACTCTAGATTTTATAGAAGTTGGAGACGTGAAAAGAGCCTTAGAAATGATAGATGAAAAGTAATAATTCATCGTAAATGATTAGTTAGAGCTCTTGATAGGATTTACTTCATTAATGGCAATATAAAAGACTCGGTAGTTTCTAATCTATTTTGTAGCTATCGGTATCTTCATGATTTCAGATGCAGCAGGGGTATAGTAAGTATTCATGCGTATGCTGATCATTCTAAAACAGAAGAATAACAGATACTATCAAGTTAAAATTACTTTTCAAATCAACGTCATTTAAGCCAATTAGCCGAGCAATTAAAAAATGAATGTTGTGAAAATATTGTGAATGATTTTTTAGAACTCAAAAATCTGAAAAGCTCATTCGATAAATTTCATACAATTATGCTAAGATTGGTGAGTAAAAATCTCTTTTTTATATTGAACTAAATGTCTGAATTTAAAATAGAAACTCACCCACTCGAACCATTTTTACCAGCAAATGCAAAATTACTGATGCTGGGCAGTTTTCCACCACCGAAAACACGTTGGAAAATGGATTTTTATTATCCGAATTATCAGAACGACATGTGGCGAATCTTTGGTCTTATCTTTTTTCAAGACAAAGCGTATTTTCTAGATCTTCCAAATAAGAATTTTTATGAGCAGCAAATCCGTGATTTCTTAACTGAAAAAGGGATCGCTATTTTTGATACGGCATATCAAGTTGTTCGTTTAAAAGATAATGCCTCAGATAAATTTTTGCATATAGAAACTCCGACCGATCTAACGACCTTATTAGCCAAGATTCCTTTTTGTCAAAACATTGTCACTACAGGGGATAAAGCGACCGACACGCTTATGTTATCCATGCCTGAAGGCACGGAAAAACCTATAATTGGGACAAGTTCACAGACATTTTTTGCAGATCGGGAGTTAACTTTATCTCGAATGCCATCATCTTCGCGCACGTACCCATTAGCATTAGAGAAAAAAGCTGAAGCCTATGAACAGCTTTTCCAAAAAATTGGTTTAATTTAAATAGATGTATCTTTCAAGTTAGAGCCTAGAGTCTTAGGCATACTTTTTGGCATAGAAGACACATATAATGACGGCGAAACACACGAAAATCATGGCAAAATCGATAGATTCATGAAGTACTAGAGTACAAAGTATGAGCCCCAAAAAAGGTTGTAAAAGTTGAATTTGCCCAACACGTGCAACGCCGCCTAATGCCAAACCTTTGTACCAAAAAACAAAACCAATCAGCATGCTAAAAAGGGAAACATAGAACAATCCTGCGTATGCTGTAACAGGAATTGATGCCCAATTTTTAGGATAATAAATGCCAAATAACAGCAACATTAAAGGTAAAGCAATAATCAATGCCCAGCAAATGACTTGCCAACCACCGAGCTGTTTTGAGAGTTGTCCACCTTCGGCATAGCCTAAACCACAAACCAATACAGCAATAAGCATATATAGATCACTGCTAAGATGAAAACTTTGCTGATATTGAAACCACATAAATATGGCAACAAAGCTGCTGCCTATGATTGCAGAAAGCCAAAATTTACTTGAAGGTCTTTCGCCTGCACGTAACACGGCAAAAATAGCAGTTGCTAAAGGGACTAATGCCACGAAAACAAGAGCACGTGCCGCAGTTATGTGTTCTAAAGCAAGTGCTGTGAAAAAGGGAAAACCGAACACAACGCCCAATGCAATTACAATTAAAGATTTGATTTGTTTAAGGGTTGGAAAGGGTTGTTTAAATAATAGAAGGCATAACATTGCGAGTCCACCAGCTATCACAGCACGAGCGCCTGTGAGAAATTCTGGACTGAATCCCACCACAGCAAGACGTGTAGCAGGCATAGAACCCGCGAAAATGACCATACCTAGAAAGCCATGTATCCAACCCATATTACTTTGCTTCATGCTTAAATCTCATTTTTCTATGATTCAATTACATGCCAAATGGGAAGCTCTAAACAGATACAATCCAGTACAATTTTAAATAACTGTATTGGTATACAATTCCTACTGTCAGAAATCGATTAAGTTGAATATTTAGCCATCATGCATACACACAGCAAAATTGATATTGTGATTGAAAAAATCAAATCCCAAATTTCAAACCAACGTTTTGTTGCTGGAGCACGCTTACCTTCGGTACGGCGTTTAGCGCAGGATATGAATTTTTCAATTTCGACAGTGGTGGAAGCATATGCACGCTTAGTTACAGAGGGGGTACTCGAGGCAAGAGCGGGTTCTGGGTTTTATGTTAAAGGACAGATGCAAGCGAAGAAAATAACAGAGCATCATGTTCAATATGATCGAGAAATTAATCCTTTATGGATTTCACGCCAATCTTTGGATGCGAATGAAGAAATGCTAAAACCTGGTTGCGGCTGGTTACCTCCAGAGTGGATGCCTGAAAGTAGTTTACGTAAAGCGCTAAAACATGCAGCTAAATCATCTTTAAAGATGCTGATAGAATATCCTGTACCGCATGGTCATATGGGCTTAAGACAATGGATTGCCCGTAAAAATAATCAATATGAAATACAAGTTGAACCCTCACAAATCTTAATTACAGATTCTGGTACTCAGTCTATAGACCTAATTTTTCGTGTACATTTGAAAGCTGGGGATGTCATTCTAGTCGATGATCCATGCTATTTTAATTTTCAGGCATTGATTCAAGCCCACCATTTACAGGCAATTGCAATTCCATTTACAGCCCAAGGTCCTGATATTGAACGTTTCGAACAAGCCTTACAATATCAACCCAAGCTTTATTTAACCAATTCTGGAATTCATAATCCAACTGGTGCGACTTTATCTATACAACGAGCTTATCAAGTTGCCAAATTAGCGGATCAAGCGAATCTAATGATTGTAGAAGATGATATTTTTTCAGAGTTTGAATATGTTCCCGCACCTCGTTATTGCACACTTATGGGTTTAGGGCGGGTGATTCAAATCGGTAGTTTTTCTAAAACTTTAACCGCTTCACTTCGCTGTGGTTATATTGTTTCTAGTCAACAAGATATTGAAAAATATATTGATTTAAAAATAGCAACTAATTTTAGTAGTGGACATTTGAATGCAGAAATCATATTTTCTGCACTCATGGACAGTCAGTATTTAAAACATATCGAGTCATTAAAAAAGAAACTCAATACCAGTATGGGGTTATGTATTCAACGATTAAGGCAACTGCATATAGAACCTGTACTTATTCCCAAAGCTGGAATTTTCTTATGGTGTAAACTTCCTTCAGAGATTGATGCAGCAGAATTATCTAGACGATGTCTAAAACGTGGATTAATTCTTGCTCCAGGGCATGCATTTAGCCAATCAGAAGGTGCAAAACATTTAATGCGTTTTAATGTTGCGCAGTGCATGAATCCCCAAATATTTGAGATCATTGCGCAAGTGATGGATAGTTTTAGTTTTGATCATGAAAAACCAAATCCCAAAATGTTGATTAATAAGAATGAAATGCAACCGAATTAATTTTTTGATGAGAAAATGTATGAGATGTAATGATTTTGTCATTACATCATCCATTCAATGGGTAAGTAGGACAAACTCTTAAAAGTGAAACGTTGAAACTTTGTGGTGTGCGGATCAACATGATATTCAGTTATTTGCCCATTTTCATGATGTTCTAACCAAATAATTTCACCTTGAGGATTAAGTTTTAGTTCGTATGCAATTTGCGGTAAATAGTGATCCATCGCACTTGTGACTTGGTTTTGTAAATGTTCAGATTCGACCACCAATCCAACCTCAGTATTTAAGTTCACTGAACGAGGGTCAAAATTAAATGAACCAATAAAAACTTTGCCATCTACGTCAAAAAATTTGGCATGTAATCTTGACGAACTTTTTCCTTTGGCAGGAATTGCATTACCTGTTAATACCTCATACCAAGTACGCTGTTTTCGTTGAATATCTGGTTTAAACTCATAAAGTTGAATGCCATTTTTAAGCAGCTCTTTCCGATATTTTTGATAGAAAGCATGGACCAAAGCCACATCATTAGCTAAAAAAGAATTGGTTAAAACACGAACTTTAATATTTTGATGTGAAAGATCTGCAAGAAAAGCAGCACCATCTTTAGAGGGCACAAAATAAGCTGATACCAATTCCAAATGTTCTTTAGGAATACCCATTGCATGTTTGAGTTGAGAATACAGCAATTTATCTTGAGCAATGTTGCCAAGCGTTTTTTCAGGATAATCAGCCAAGAATTGGGCTTTAACCCATTCAACCTGACGTTCCTGCAATTGCGCCATGATTTGTTTCTGCGCCAAATCTAGTTGGTTAATGAACCGTTCTTTTCCATGATCGTTCATCGCATAACTTTTACGAAGCAGATTCAAATCATCAGCCGATTCGACCCCAATCAGTTGTTGTACTGAATAACTCAGGTCACTATTCCAGAAGTGAATGAAAATTTGATTGGCGGATTTCACTGCATTACCAAAGAACAAGACGTCCATGTCAGTAAATTGAAAATCCTGACCTGCATCAAAATATTCACGGCTAATATTACGTCCTCCAGTCACTGCAATGGCACCATCAGCAATAATGAGTTTGTTATGCATACGATGATTGATCTGTTTCAACCGAAAAGCATAATCAATAACCCTAAAATGTCGATATTTATAAGGGTTGTAGAGTCTGATTTCAAAATTTGGGTGTGCAACTAACTTTTTCAGTAATGGATCTAATTTGGTGCCATTTTGATCATCAATCATAAGGCGGACTTTAACACCGCGGTCTGCTGCTTTTAACAGTTCAGCCAGCATCATGTGGCCTAATGAGTCATTTTCCCAAATATAATATTGCAAATCGAGGGTATGTTTCGCATCGCGTATTAGGTAAATACGTGATGCAATACTCATAAATGCATCATCTAATGCTAAATAGGCTGTAAGACCTTGTTTGAGTTGGGCATCAATATTTTGGCGTTGTATCCAATGTTCCGTGTGGTAGTCTGATGCAGATTGTTTTTTGGCTTCGTTTTGAGGGAGACTACAGGCAGTCAGTGAACTCATGCTTGCACATAATAATAAGGAGAAGTACCTGGTATTTTTCTGCATTTTTTCTAATTCATTATTACCAATATAAATACATATTATCATGCTGTTATGGTTGTATTAAGGTTTAAAAAGCGGTTACTGTAGTTCATCTGTTAAATATTGATATAAGGATGAACATGGCATGAAATCACGTGCAGCCGTAGCCTTTGCGCCAGGACAACCACTTCAAATTGTAGAAATTGACGTTGCTCCGCCTAAGAAAGGGGAAGTATTGGTCAAAATTACCCATACGGGTGTATGCCATACCGATGCATTTACTTTATCTGGTGATGATCCTGAAGGCGTTTTTCCTGCTGTATTGGGGCATGAAGGTGCAGGTATTGTGATTGAAGTGGGTGAAGGCGTAACCAGCGTTCAACCAGGCGATCATGTTATTCCACTGTATACCGCAGAATGCGGTGAATGCTTATTCTGTAAATCAGGAAAAACCAATCTTTGTGTTGCAGTCCGTGCAACTCAGGGTAAAGGTGTAATGCCAGATGGTACGACACGTTTTTCTTATAACGGCGAACCAATTTACCATTACATGGGCTGTTCTACCTTCAGTGAATACACCGTTGTTGCTGAAGTATCATTAGCTAAAATTAATCCTGAAGCTAACCCTGAGCAAGTTTGCTTGTTGGGTTGTGGTGTAACAACAGGGATTGGTGCAGTACATAACACCGCCAAAGTACAAGAAGGTGACACAGTTGCTGTATTTGGTTTGGGGGGTATTGGCTTAGCTGTAGTACAAGGTGCGAAACAAGCGAAAGCAGGCCGTATTATTGTAGTAGATATGAATCCTGACAAATTTGAATTGGCGAAACAGTTTGGTGCGACAGATTTTTTAAATCCTAAAGACTACGAACAACCAATTCAGCAAGTCATTGTTGAAATGACGGGTTGGGGTGTCGATCATTCATTTGAATGTATTGGTAACACCAACGTCATGCGTTCAGCACTGGAATGTGCACACCGAGGTTGGGGACAATCAGTGATTATTGGCGTAGCAGGTGCTGGTCAGGAAATTTCAACACGCCCATTCCAATTGGTGACGGGGCGTAAATGGATGGGTACAGCTTTTGGTGGCGTAAAAGGACGTACACAACTACCAGGCATGGTCGAAGATGCAATGAAAGGTGAGATTCAACTGGCACCTTTTGTGACTCATACGATGGGTTTAGATAAAATTAATGAAGCCTTTGATTTAATGCATGAAGGAAAATCTATCCGTTCAGTGGTACATTTTTCTGAATAAATTCACCTAGTGACGACTAAAGACCAAGCAAAAGCTTGGTCTTTTTTATTTGTTCTATATCAATATTGCTATTTTGAACGTCTAAATTGGCAAGAAATGACATTTTGTTAGACAGAAAATGATAATAAATGCCAAATGATATGTTTTGTCCTCATCTGACATAGAGCCCTGAATCAGTTAAATCTATTGTTAACGCAGCAATAAAAGACAGTTGTATAAAAATATAGATTGATTCAGATGAGTACAATTATGGGAAATCATGTGCAATATAAGCCTGAATGGATACGCGAAGATTTTGTCGATTTCATCGCGGAAAAAGTGCATCCGACTTGGGCGTGGAAAAGAGTCAAAGCTCAGCTTGTTGCGCGCAAAGTATTAAGTGCTGACTTTATTCAGTTACAGTTACGCCCAAATCAAAATTTTAGACCAGAGAAAGCTCAGTCAGGTCAAAGCCTGTTGATCACGGTTGTAATAGCAGGTGTTCGACAACAGCGCAGTTATTCTATAGTCGATATCCTCGACAATGGAGATGTATTAATTGCGGTAAAACAACAAGGCACTGTTTCAAACGTTTTAACAAATTCAGCATTAGGTTCCGTCGTCGAAATCTCTCAAGCTCAAGGCGAGTTTGTGTTGAATCAATGCTCTGGAACAGCAATGCTATTTCTTGCCTCTGGAAGTGGTATTACTGCAATTTACGCTTTAGTCAAACAGGCATTGAAAAGTACCGAACAACCAATCGATTTATTGTATTTTAATCGTGATAATGCCTACCACACAGAACTAGAATCCTTAACAGCACAATATCCGCAGTTTAAATACCATCCATTGAATACTTTACAAAATTCACAGCACTTAACTGAGCAACTACTTCAGCAACTTGTACCTGACTATCAGCGCCGTGAGTGTTATGCCTGTGGTGCACACAACATGATGCAAAGTGTGCAGCAGCTTTACGTTAATCAAAGCATCTCTCATTTACTCAAGATGGAATATTTTAAAATCCAGATTGATCAATCACTAGAAGCACAACCTGTGACTTTTCTACGTGCGCAGCAGGAATTTTTAGCGACAAATAATTTATTAGAAAGTGCGGAAAAAGCAGGGCTTAAACCTGCACATGGCTGCCGTATGGGTATTTGTAATACATGTTCTTGTACCAAAGTACAGGGGGTAGTTCGAAATGTATTCACAGGTGAAATTGATGAGCAGAGTAATACACAGATCAAACTATGTATTTCACAGGCCATTAGCCCAGTGGTTATAAATTTATAAAAGTTTAATGTAGGGACAAATAAAATGAATAAACCCGTTAATTTTCAAAGTAATACTAAATCTCGTTATCTTACAGATGAAGAAATTCAGTCTTTTGGAGAAAAAATCGAAGTCATTCGCCGTGACACAATGCAAAGTTTAGGTGAACAAGATGCTGCTTATATCTACAAAATCCGAAATTTTGTCCGCTACAGTGAAATTGCTTCACGCGGTATGTTAATGGTCGCGGGCTGGTTACCACCTGTTTGGTTATTGGGAACTGGGTTGTTGGGGATTTCCAAAATTGTAGAAAATATGGAGTTAGGGCATAACATTATGCATGGTCAGTTTGACTGGTTAAATGACCCCAGTTTAAACGGTGCAAATTACGATTGGGATACCATTGCAACAGGTGATGATTGGAAATATACTCACAATTATGTGCACCATACCTATACCAATATTGTTGGAAAAGACCATGATGTGGGCTATGGACTCATTCGAGTGAGTGAAAGCCAACCTTGGGAGCCAAGATTTTTACTCAACATTCCGCTAGCCATCCAATTGATGATTTTTTTTGAATGGTATGTGGGCGTACAGAATTTACATCTGGAAGATGTATTGGCGTATAAAACCAAAACATGGCGTGAAGTCTGGCAAGATGCAATAAAATTACGTAAAAAAGTAAAGCGCCAAGTCATTAAAGACTATGTATTTTTTCCTTTATTAGCAGGACCAAATGCCATTCCCGTTTTTGCAGGGAATGCGGTCGCCAATGTGATCCGAAGTTTATGGGCATCCGCTGTGATTTTTAATGGACATTTTACTGAAGATGCTGAAACTTTTGAGTTAGACAATACAGAAAATGAAACTCGAGCGGAGTGGTACTTACGCCAGATTCGAGGTTCGAGCAATTTCTCAGGTACGAAATGGCTCCATATTCTAAGTGGAAACTTAAGCCATCAAATTGAGCATCATCTTTTTCCAGATATGCCAGCCAACCGTTATGCAGAAGTAGCACCAAAGGTTAAAGCCCTGTGCGCTGAGTATGGCATACACTACAATGAAGCCAGTTTTATCAAACAGTTCGTAAGTGTTTGGGTTCGACTTGGCCAATGCTCATTACCAAATGGCTGGAAGGAACAATTCAAGCGATGGATTTAAAAGTAAGATCATTTAATTGATTGATAAGTAAAAGTTGCTCTAGACATAACTATTTTTCCAAAAATAAAGGTTGTCAAAAGTAGCAATAAGGCGTATTTTTTAATTCAAGATACTTTTTTGATGAAACAAAGATGTTAAAGCAACCTTTAATTGCAAAAGCTTATTTTTATTTCTGGCAGTTTAGCTAATTGCCTGAACGCGTTTGGGCAAAATAAAGGTTGCCCACCAGTTGATACCTGATCGGCAACCCCGGTCAGGTTTTTTTATGCTTTGTTTTTTATATATTTTTTAGGAGATTCACATGTACGCATTTAACACTTCATATTTTAGCAACGGTTATTGGTTTTACTTTAGTCAGTTTATGACGCAATCCTTATCATCCCATAGATCCAAAACGCGCAAATAAAAGATCGGACTGAATAGACAGTCCAAAGGAAAGACCGATGAACGCTCTAAATACTGCACTACAACATCAACCGACTTCACAAGAAACATTATTGAGTTTGCCACAGCAGCTCAAAACACAACTTCCTCTTTCTGCGTCACTTACGGCACAGATTGCCGAACATCGTCAAACTATTCAAAATATCTTGGCTGGTACAGATCCACGTCTTTTGGTCATTACTGGGCCTTGTTCTATTCATGACCCTGTCGCGGCTTTAGAATACGCGCAAAAATTACAACACTTACAAGCGCAAGTTTCGGATCAAATTTTTCTAGTGATGCGTGCTTATATTGAAAAGCCGCGTACAACAGTGGGTTGGAAAGGTTTTATGTATGATCCTGACTTAGATGGATCATCAGATTTACAAGCGGGTCTAGAGCAATCACGCCAACTTTATCTACACATTATTGAAATGGGTTTGCCGATAGCGAGCGAAATCTTAAGCCCAATGGCTACGGCTTACTTCGATGATTTATTGGCTTGGGGTGCAATTGGAGCACGTACGAGTGAGTCTCAAATTCATCGTGAAATTGCAAGCCAAATGCCATATAGCATTGGTTTCAAAAATGGTACGGATGGTTCAATTCAAATTGCGTTAGACGCTATTCAATCGGCATCCCATGCTCATCAATTTTTAGGGATGAGTCAGTCTGGTTTGCCATGTGTGCTTCAATCTCGTGGTAATCCACTTGCGCATTTAATTTTACGTGGTTCAAATACTGGTCCGAATTATCAGGCGGAAGAAATCAATAAAATTAAAGTGAAAGTAAAAGGCAATTTGCCTGCGCTATTGATTGATTGTAGTCATGGCAATAGCAGCAAGAATCCAGCATTACAGCCAGATGTGCTGCGTCAAATTGTGAAAGAACGAGCAGAAACACAAGTACGTGGTGTCATGCTGGAGAGTCATTTGGTTCAAGGGAATCAAAAGATTTCTTGCGATATGATCTACGGTCAATCGGTAACAGATGGTTGTATTGGTTGGGAACAAACTGAACATCTATTGCTAGAAGCTGCACAGCAATTAAAACAATTACATTCATAAAAAGTAAATAGTAAAAAAGCCCCTGAAAACAGGGGCTTAATTTTTTATGCTATTTTGACCACAAAGAATTTATAAAATAATAGGCTCAGTAGAACGAGAACCGCACATAAGATATAAGACATGCTATAGCCTTGTGCTGTGATCAGAATACCTAACAGTATTGAACCGAATGCAATACCTAAATCATAAAAAGTAAAGAAGGTAGAGGTTGCGTGCCCAATCCGTTGAGGCGCAGCGCGTTGGATCGCCAGTGTTTGTAAACAGGGTTGTACAGAACCAAATCCCATTCCAATAAAAATGGCTGCAAGCATAAATCCGATCAAGCTATTGATTTGGCTTAATAGAATAAGACCTACTGCAAACAATACTAAAGCAGGGTAAATAACATAGCTTGGACCCTTGCGATCGTAAATTTTTCCAGTCAAAGGTCGTAGACTCATCATCGAAATCGCAAAAACGATAAAAAATAGGCTGGCATATGCAAGCAAATTTTTTGATGCAGAATAGGTTGAGATAAATGACATAATGCTGGCATACGCAAATGAAACCATCATGGCCATAATAGAAACAGGCAGCGCCTTTTTCTCAACAAAATCATGAATAGATAACTGCTTTTTCTGCATCTTTTGCATAGTTGAAGTCTCAGTTTGCACGGGAATGAGAAAACAAAACACAAAACCTAGACATACAATCGCAGCAAGAATAGTTGCTACAACAGCATAAGATAATGGCTGAATAAGCGATAAACCAATGAGTGGACCTAAGACAATGCCTAAGTTGACTGACATGACAAAGTAACCCATACCTTCTCCACGGCGTGAATCTGGAATGAATTCGTTCGCAATAGGTACAGTAACTGTAGTTAAAATGCTAAACCAAATTCCATGTAAAAAGCGTAACCAGAGTAAAACTTGTAAATTATCTGCAAAAATATAGGCAATTGAGAATAAACAGAACAAAAACTCGGAAACAAAAAACGTTTTTTTACGACCAAATTTTTCAATAATCAATCCACTAAATGGGCGTACCGCAATAGAAGATGCCATAAATAAAGTCATGGCGAGCCCAGCTTGAGTAAGACTGCCATTTAAATCTTGCAAAATATAGATTGGTAGAATTGTGGTCTGTGCAAAATAAAAAACAAATAGAAATAAGTTATTGGCTAAACACAGAATAAAAGACTTATTCCAGAGCTGTATTGAAGCTGAATGAGGCATAATTGACCCAGAAGTAGTAAGGGAATCATGACAACGTAGCTAAACTTTTTATGTATTCCCTGAGCGTACCAAGGTCATGAAGATAAGGTTTAATATTAACCAATTAAAGAGGAAAAATAAAGTAAATTGATATTTTTGATAGATTTTTTTCTATTAAAGTTTTTAATGTATATTTAAATTATCATTATTTGATTATCGATCAACTTAACCCATAAAAAAATCAGCTCGAAGGCTGATTTTTTTAAGATGCGTAGCTCATTTAGAGTCCCGCTTCATAGTCCGCACTAGACAACAACGTGTTTACATCATCGATATTATTTGGCTTGATTTTGTAGATCCAGCCTTTGCCATATGGAGCATCATTTACAAAGTCAGGATCGTCTTCTAGTGCAGTATTCACTTCTACGACAACCCCAGAAACAGGGGCATGGATATCAGAAGCTGTTTTTACAGATTCAACTACACCCGCTTGTTCACCTGCAGTAACGTGTTGTCCTACTTCTGGCATTTCGACATAAACTAAATCGCCTAAGGCATCCTGCGCATGGTCTGAAATCCCAGTTACAACAAGATCACCTTCAATTTTCACCCACTCATGCGTGCTCGCATATTTTAAATCTGAAGGATGATTCATGATGACACTCCTTAAAAGTATTCATTTATTTTTGTCATGCTTTATACATGTTTTTACATAAAAACAAAAGGTTTATAGGTACGGATCTTTACGCCAATTACTTGGGCTACGTCCACTCCAACGCTTAAAAGCACGGCTGAAATTTGCAACATCACTATAACCCAGTTCATCTGCAATTTGTTCTAGTGTGTAATCTGTTCGGGAGAGTAGCGACGTTGCATGACGGTAGCGTACTTCATCAACAATTGTTGAAAAAGAGGTTCCTTCAGTCGCTAACTGGCGCTTCAAGGTTCTATCTGACATATGTAAGCGATATGCCACATTTTCAATACTTAAATAATGCTGCTCTGAATGCGTCAAAATGTCGCGAACCGCCATAGAAAGCCGTCTTCGCTCACCTAAAGCCGAAAGCTCAGCTTCACATTGGTTGATTGCAATTTGACTGGCAATCGGGTCAGCATTTACCATTTTTAACGCGAGGTATTTTTTATCAAAGCTCATCAATAAATGAGGTTGATCAAAACGAAACTGATGATTTGGGAACTTGGTAATATAGCGTTCAAAACCTTCGGGTTGGGGAAAATCAAAATCAATTTCACCTCCCAAATCAGTGACACCTGTCATAGCCTTGGCCATAGAAATGATGCCAATGGTTAATGCAATACAAATTTCTGAACGTAAGGGTTCTATACTGACATCACTCCGAAGCTGCAAAGTTGCTTTCTCAGCAAAAGTAGAAAAATAGATTTGCAGGAAGGGCAGTCGTAATTGCACAAAGCGGTTGGCAAGGACAAGCGCATCGGTAATATCATTTGCGGTCATAATGGCATAACCAATAAAACCATGAATAGAGATACGCATTTGCGTACCCAAATGATAGCCCAGAGTTGATTCGCCAGTTAAGGTTAAAGCATGTTGAATTAATGCATTGGCAACCGACGTCGAGATTCGAAAATCTGGTTCCGCTAATTTCTCACTATTGAGTTGAAATGGGGCAAATAAACTATCTGCATTATAGCCCCAGCGTGACACGACATCTAAAAGTAACAGACCATAGACTCCAGGAATTCCTTGGTCTTGTCTAGACGAAATAGTATTCATGCGCGATCCATTGCACGTTTAATGTTGTTATATCAATCAGTTTTTTATATTGGCATGAAATCGTAGCATGCACCTTATAAATTGTTCGACAAACTGAACAAAGCAGATTCTAAAACCACACGTGATTTTAGAATCATCGTCTTTTAAAGATCAGGTTGATAATTCTTACTAAATACTAAAATTTTAGTATTGCCGAGTAATACCGCTTCATCATTTTGATTGAGCGTTTCAGTTGTGTAACTCACAATGGCTCGGTCAGGTTTGGATTTTGACGGTTTAATTTCGGTAATTTCCACCTCGACATGAATTTGATCGCCTGCGCGAGTCGGTCTTGGCCAACGCACTTGTGCTTCGGAACCAATTAAACCATATGCTACAGGAAAGCATTCTGTCCAAAGTCGCATGGTAACTGCGGAAGTATGCCAACCGCTAGCAGCCAAGCCTTTAAAAATTGGATGATTCGCTGCCTCGATCTCATTGGTATGAAAAGGCTGCGGGTCAAATTGATGCGCGAACTGCTTAATTTCATCTACAGTCATTTCATAGGCACGACTGATAAAGCGATCCCCTACATGTAGATCTTCCAAATACAACATCAAGCACTATCCTTATTTTTTAGTTCATGTTGTTCAATTAAAAAACCACCAGTTTGACGTTGCCATAATTGCGCATAAATGCCATTCAAAGCAACCAATTCATCATGTGTACCTTGTTCGGCAATTCGCCCCTGATCGAGCACAATTAAACGATCCATTTGCGCAATCGTAGAAAGTCGGTGCGCAATTGCAATAACCGTTTTATCTTGCATTAAATCATCCAGACTGGACTGAATTGCTGCTTCTACTTCAGAGTCTAAGGCACTGGTCGCTTCATCAAGAATCAAAATAGGAGCATCTTTTAAAAATACCCGCGCGATAGCAATACGCTGACGTTGTCCACCCGAAAGTTTAACCCCACGTTCGCCCACATAAGCCTCATAACCTTTACGACCACGAAGGTCAGTCAGTTGTGGAATGAAATCCTCTGCTTTGGCTTTGCGAACGGCATCATACATTTCTGCATCACTGGCATCTGGGCGTCCGTATTTAATATTTTCCGCAACTGTACGATGCAATAGCGATGTATCTTGTGTCACTAAGGCAATACTTTTACGTAAGCTATCTTGGCTTACATCCTCTATATTTTGTCCATCGATTAAAATACGACCTTGGTTGATGGTATAAAAATGCAATAACAATTGAATGAGCGTAGATTTTCCAGCACCGGAGCGACCAACAATGCCAATTTTTTCACCTGGGCGTATGGTTAAATTAAAGTGATCGATGACATTTTTTTCATTATAGGCAAAGCAGACATCTTCAAACTTAATTTCGCCGTGTTTCACCTCAAGTGTGGTGGCATTCGGTTTGTCTTGAATACTAATCGGACGCCCTAATGTTTTCATACCATCTTGAATGGTGCCGACATTTTCAAATAAAGCAGAAGTTTGCCACATCATAAATTCAGCAATGCTGTTGAGTTTTAAAATCATAGCAGTCGTTGCCGCGATAATGCCCAACTCTGCACGACCTTCTAGCCACAACCATAATGCTGTGCCAAGTACACCGACGTAGAGCACAATACTGAGCGAGTTAATGCTAATTTCATAGCCTGAACCCAACCGCATTTGCTTATAGACCGTGCGCATAAACTCTTGCATTGATGACTTGGCATACTCACTTTCACGACCTGCATGAGCAAACAGTTTAACAGTTTGAATATTGGTATAGGCATCGGTTACTCGGCCTGTCATCACTGCACGCGCATCGGCTTGTTCATTGGAAATTTTGCTGAGTCTAGGAATGAAGTACCAAGCTGCGAGTAGGAATAAAGCCAACCAGACCAATAGGGGAATAATTAGAAATGGGGAGATTGAGCCGAGTACAATACTGACTGTAAAGAAGTAGATTAGGACATAAGCCAGCATATCACCCAAAATCATCCAGAATTCACGTACAGCAAGGGCTGTTTGCATGACTTTCGCAGAAAGTCGTCCTGCAAAATCATTGTGGAAGAAGTCCAGACTTTGTTGTAATAATAAATTATGGAACTTCCAACGCAGACGCATTGGAAAGCTACTAAACAGAATTTGGTGTTTGATAATAGACTGGAAGTTCGCAAAAAAGATATTACCGAGTAATATCATGGTAAGTAACATTAAGTTTTGACGATGTTCTGCCAAGAATGTATCGGGTTGGCTTTTACTGAGCCAATTGACTAAATCGCCAATTTTGGCGTACAACAGGGCTTCAAAACTTGCAGCACCAGCAGTACAAAGTACCAAAATAAGCAAATAAGGTCGTACACCTTTGGATGCACTCCAGACAAATGCAAAGAAAGTTGTAGGCAGTGGATCTTTTAAACCTTTGCTAGGATAGGGATCTACTCGCTTCTCGAACCATCTAAGCATTAATATTAACCTCTTGATAAAGTTGCATAATTTTAAAATTAAAAAACAATAAGATAATTACCAGTTTTGCAAGAAAAAGTATGGGCTATCTTGTCAAAAATAACAGATTATGAAGACGAAAAGTTTTATTTAACGCGATTTTCACGTGCGGGAGAACAACTAAAATCTGTTGGGATTCATTGTAATCCATATCAATCTAACTCACCATCACAAAGTCTAAGCGTGCAGATCACGGGGGTGTTCACACTTTTGTCACATATTTAAATTATAAAAAAGTAAGACAAATATGAGACTTAGAAACCCAATGAATGATTTATCGGTGAAGAAAATAAATAAGCAAATTGATGAATTTACACAAAGTGGAAAGATACCAAGCGAGTTAGTTTTTGGCTATAAAACTTACGCGGTGCTTATGCAAGATGATAAATTCGCAGACCAGATCATGAAAGGGACTGAAAATCCAATCGTTAGATTTTATAAAAAACTCAAAATTACCTTAGTCACGGATAAACACTATTTTCAGGTCAAATAATGAGACAATTGAGTTGAAAATAGACGAAAGTGATTTCGATTAAAATTTGTTGCAACATAGCAGACACAGTCGAAAATTATTAAAAGAATGTGCAAAGCGTCGTATTTTTTGAAAAAAAGATGATAATATTTTTATCGATACAGGTTTATTGATAACTTTAAAATCCTGTAATTGTTAACTTAAATAATTGAATCAATAATAAAGGTGACAATATGAGAGGAAGTGTAGAACGATACGACTCCCAAACACAATTGGGGATGATTCGTGATGAATGTGGTGAATGGTTCTATTTTGCTGTAGAGCAATGGAATGATCCGAATAATTTACCGATTGATGGTCTCGTTGTTGATTTTATTATAGACGGTGCTGAAGTCACTTCTGTTTGGGAAGTAAAAAATACACATTAATTTTCTTTTCATCTTTACCCGCTCTTCAAAAAATATCGAATAAGGTCTATTTAGATAGACCTTATTCATTAATTTCTGCATTTGCTACAGAATTAATTACAGGATCGGAATACTTGGTCTGAATGTAAGATTAGCTGCTTGCGAATTCTTAAAAGTAGAATGAAGTGTTCATACTATCTTTATTACAATACTTTTTATATTAAAGGCTTAAGTAAAAACTTGCCAAATCGGAATGAATCCACTATTCATTGTACTCATACTTAAAAAGTGAGTTAGACATGCTTGAAATACTCATACCCTTTACTATAGCGATTATTATTTTAACGATTACGCCTGGTTTAGATACCACGTTAATTATTCGCACAGCTTCGCTTAAAACCCGTCAAAGTTCTTTTCAAACGGCATTAGGAATTAGCTTTGGATGTATGGTGTGGGGGATTATTGTTGCATGTGGACTAGGCGCATTATTAGCCACCTCAGAACTCGCTTTTAACTGTTTAAAGTGGATAGGGGCAGCTTATTTGGCTTGGTTAGGACTACAGTTATTAATAAAGCCACGCAGTCATTTAGAAAATCAAATAGAAATTAAGAAAACAACCAACTATTTTCTTAAAGGTTTTTTCTGCAACATTCTGAATCCTAAGGTTGGACTGTTTTATGTCACTTTTTTACCACAATTTATTCCTAGCGATGTAACCCCATTTTTCTGGATCATGGGACTGGTTACGATACATGTTGTATTGGGTTTACTTTGGTCAAGTATACTTATTTTCATGATGCAGCCAATTTCCGGATTTTTGAAACAACCCAAAATTGTTCGACGTTTAGATCAAATTACAGGAACTATTTTCTTGTTATTTGCTATCAAGCTTGTAATGAGTAAGCGTTAGTTCAAGTTGAGGAGAAAAAAAGAAGGGCTGTAACTTTGTTTTGGTCCAACAAGAAATTACAACAGCTTCACGTTTTGCTTGTTAAAATACAACTAAAGCATATAAAACAGGTGCATTATGAAAATAATAATAATGTGTTGCTGCTGTTTGTATTCTGGAGCGCTATTTGCCTCTGTTCAAGACAATATCAGCTTTTGCGAAGCAATTGCGATTGTCGCAGGGAATGTGATGCAGCAAAGACAAGATGATGTGCCTCTTAGTGTCCAAAAAAGTATTGCACTTGAATATAAAGATGGTGCAAGAGAGCTGTATGAGGCAATTGTAGAAGATGCTTATGATGTACCTATACTTCTCAACGATACCGAAAAGCAGCAAGCTATAGAAAGTTTTAAATTAGAATATTTTGATTATTGTGAACATGCCGAAGCCAGTGAATAATTTTCGGGCAGAACAATTTAAATCAAGTATTTTTACTGGTTCCTTGAATAATACATTTGAGTTAAAAAATCCCCTTACAAAAAGCAAGGGGACATATACTATTAAATATGCGATTTAGTAGGGTCTAGCAGGTAGTCATTCGGTGTATGTACTGAATGTTGTGCTAAAACTTTCATATCAGAACCAGACGGTGCTTGGTAAATTCTTAAACCGAACTCAGGTAAAATTGCAATTAAATGATCGAAAATATCGGCTTGAATGGCTTCATAATCTTTCCATACTGTAGTGTTGGCAAAACTATAAATTTCCAGAGGTAGACCTTCACTGGTTGGTTGTAATTGACGCACCATAATAGTTTGATGTTGTGCGATACCAGGATGTTGTTTTAAGTAAAACTCAACATAGGCACGAAATGTACCCAAATTGGTCAGACGACGTTGGTTATAAATGGCCTGATTTGAGAGTTGCAAATTAAATTCTTCTATTTCTTCTTGTTTCGTATTTAAATACTGATCTAGGAGTAAGAACTCCTTCAGTTTCTGTTGTTCTTCCTTATCCATAAAGTGCACGCTGCTTTGATCGATAAAGATTGCACGTTTTATGCGACGAACACCTGCCTGCGCCATACCACGCCAATTTCTAAAGGTGTCGGTCACCAGTTTATTGGTTGGAATGGTGGTAAAAGTCTTGTCAAAATTCTGAACGGTGACTGTATGTAATGACATATCAATGACATCACCATCCGCATTTAAAGAAGGCATTTCAATCCAATCTCCGATGCGGACCATGTCATAAGATGAAATCTGTACAGAAGCCACTAATGACAAAATAGTATTTTGGAACACCAACATTAATACGGCAGCCATAGCACCAAAACCAGCCAACAAGGTGAATACATCTTTTTTCAAGAATGTACCAATAATCATCAAAGCACAGACCACAAATATGACCAGCTTCACCAACTGTAAATAGCCTTTAATCGGCTTGTTTCTAGACTTGGGGTTACGCTGATAAATTGCATTAAAGATATTTAAACTTTCACCGATTGCAAGTGCAAAAGTAAGAAAGATAAAAGCTTGAGCTGCCATTTGAACCAAGCTAATAATTTTCACAGATAGATGAGGGATGGCCACAATCCCATTCATGATGACTAGAGCAGGAACAATATTGGCAATTCTACTAATGACATGATGCTGAGTAACGATATCATGATTGGCAAACTTTAATTTGGAGATTACTTTACGAATACCGCGAACAACAACTTTTTTCGCAATAAAATTGGTTAAAATCGCGAGTAATATCAATAGACTTAATGATAAAAACATATCTAACCAAGCATATTGATTTGACCACGCTGTAATACGTTCAATAAAAGTGAAATGCTCCAAAATTTTCCTCAATGCAATTTTTTAATTAATTTATATTTTATAAATTAATAGCTTTTGATTGAAGTTGAATAACATTTTTAAACATATCATTATTTTTCGATATTCTTCGAGGTCCCGTCCCTGAAAAGATCGAATGCTGTCTATTTTTATTAAAATAATTAAACAAATATGGGAATTTATTCAAAGCGTTGAATAAGATAGATATTAGTTATTCTCTTTTTTAGTGACGATCACTAGAATATATTTTCAAATCAATATCTTGAATATTTCAACCCTTGCAATCATAGACGAATAATTCTTCACTTACGTCAAAATCAGTAGAAATGCTCAATTCCAATACTTCAGCAGTGTTAAAAGCCACGATGAAGTCCTAAAGATATTTTTTATCATTATTGAAAAGGGCGTCTAAATGACGCCCTTTTGATTACCACATTAAATCATCTGGAATCACATACGCTGCATATGGATCTTCTTCATCTGTTACTTGTTCATTCTTTTCAGAATTGTTCACAATAATGAAGCCTGTCATTTTTTCATTAATACGATCTGCCAGTGCTTTAGGCAAGTACGCATAACTGTCCTGATCCTTCGCAATCACTAAACTGCCAGAAACCAAAGCATTATATATTTGCTGCTGTAGATACACTTTTTTAATTTTTGATTCATCAATAAATTGATAGACAACATCACCAGCAACATCTTTAATTTTGTGTTGCTGAATCATTTGTACAATTGCGGCTTTTAATTCTTTCTCTTGTAAGATGCTTTTCTTTTCTTGTTCAAGAGCTTGGTCTTTTGCCATTTTATCTTGTTTATCTTGGGCAATTTTTGCTTTGATTTCTGCATCATCATTTTGTCCAGTACGTTGCTCATGCACCGCTTGTTTAGACAGTTTTTTTGCCTTCTTGTTGTCTACCAGACCCGCTTTTAATAATTGTGCCTGTAAAGCATTTTTAACCATAAGAAATTCCAAAAGGGTTAATGATGACGATGTTTAAAGTAAATGATCCAGTACACTAGACTTAAGAAGAAACTTAAACCGACTGGAATGAGATATGCGTCTAATTTTAAATAAGGATAAATCAGGCTTGCAACCAGTCCACCCAGTAGAAAGCCAAATAAAATAAGCAAATGTAAAATAATTCGCCGTCGGCCGACGTTTAAACCTCTCAGTCCATAGCCTAATGCGAGTCCGAGATCCGTCAAAACACCGGATAAGTGTGTGGTACGAATAATTGTCCCCTTATAATGGCTGACCATTGCATTTTGAACGCCCATAGCAGCACATGCCCACAATAAGGCATAACGTGGAAAATAGGGCAAAAGTAACCAACACAGCAGAATAAAGAAAGCAACCAAACTGAGCGGAACACCGTAGCGCCGTCCCAATTGAAAATTGCCATTTCCCAGTATCAGTCCACTATAGCAAGACCCTGCGACATAACACAGGATGACGAGAAGAAGATAGAGAATTGACGCAGGTTCCCAATGGACAATTGCCATCGACAACATACTGACATTTCCAGTCATATGAGAAACGGACTGGTGTAATACGGTCACCAGCCCTAGGACATTAATCATGCCCGCATTGGTTGCGAGAAAGAATGCCCCAAATTGCATCCAAAGTGGTAAAGTTTGAAATGGCATATCGCGATACAACCATCCAAGAGTTGTCTAAATGATTATTTATAAAATAGTATTAACGTGACGCACGATCAACTGCTGCAGTAAATAAAACGTCTGTAGACGAGTTTAATGCCGTTTCTGTTGAGTCTTGTAGTACGCTAATAACCATACCAATAGCCACCACCTGCATTGCGATATCTGAAGTAATACCAAATAATCCGCATGCAACTGGAATTAATAACAAAGAACCACCTGCAACGCCTGAAGCACCACATGCTGAGATTGATGCCACAACAGATAAAATCATCATAGTTGTGAAATCTACAGAAATACCTAAAGTATGGACTGCTGCTAAAGTTAATACCGTAATAGTCACTGATGCACCTGCCATATTGACTGTCGCCCCCAAAGGAATGGCAACACTGGCTGTAGCTTCGTTTACTCCTAAGCGTTTTGCTAAATCAAGATTGACGGGAATATTTGCAGCCGAACTACGCGTAAAGAATGCAGTAATTCCACTTTCACGTAAGCACTGGAATACAAGAGGGTAAGGGTTTTGACGAGTTGTTAAAGCAACTAAAATTGGGTTAATTACCAATGCAACAAAGAACATTGTTCCAAGCAATACAGCTAAAAGCTGCGCATAAGCTGACAAAGTTTTTAAACCTGAATCTGCAAATGTAACTGCGACTAAACCAAAAATACCGACAGGGGCAAAGTTAATTACAACACGGATAACATGATTTACTGCGTTTGCAGCATCTGCAATAAACACTTTGGTGCTGTCATGTGCATGACGGAAAGCTACACCTAGTGCGATCGCCCAAGCTAAAATACCAATAAAGTTTGCTTCGCTAATTGCTGTAACTGGGTTCGCAATAAAACTTAAAAGTAAATTCTTTAAAATCTCTGCCAAGTTTCCTGGTGGTTGTAATTCACCCTGTGCAGGAATGTCCAAAAATAACGTACTCGGAAAAACCAAGCTCGCAGCCACTGCACTAAATGCAGCAAGTAACATACCCACCGCATATAAGATCATAATTGGGCGAAGGTTTGCACTATGTCCAACTTTAAAGTTGGAGATGGAGGCCATGACCAAAACGAAAACTAAAATAGGCGCAACGGATTTTAGGGCCTTAATAAATAAGTCACCTAAAAGGCTCAAGTAAGGAGCAGCATTAGGGAATACAAAGGCAACGACCATCCCTAAAATAATGGCGATGAGGATTCGCGTAACTAAACTTAAACGCGCAAAAGCTGAAAACATAGGTTAGCCTTGTCAGTATTACGAGGGCAGAGAGTTAAAATTAAGTGTGCAATTCTATACCTAAAATTTAAAATGAATAAAAGATATTTTGATATAAAAACTAACTTATTCTTTTTAAAGTTGATATTTTCTGATTTAAAATGACAAAAAACAGAATTTTATTGCAAAAAACGGTTTTTAATGCATTTTATCTGTAATAACAGCTTTGAAATTATTTACTTAGCTTTTCAAGTTGAACTTAAAAATTCTGGATTTAAAGCCTGAATGGCTTGGTAATGGGTTAAATGAATTCGTCCATCTAACTTTTCATACAGTCGGGAATGAATCAGTTTATCCATTACAGGACCTTTAACTTCAGAAAGATGAAGTTCGATATTAAGTTTATGCAGTTCAGCATCTAATTCTTCTAATACTTCCAAGGCACTATAATCAATACTACTTACCCCAGAGCAATTTACGATTACAAATTGCACATGTTTCTGTTCACTGACCGCATTAATAAAGAAGCTTTTAAAACTACTGGCATTTAAAAAGTTCAAGCCTTCATCAATCCGTAGGGAGAGAATTGTATCTACAGTTTTGACAGGATAACGCTGCTGATTCCGAAAATGTTGTGTACCTTCCACCAATCCAATGACAGCCATATGCGGACGACTAATACGCCAGAGCATTAATAGAAAGGTTGAAATAACCCCTAAAATTAATCCTGTAGAAATATCAATGCAAATCACAGCAAAAAAAGTAATCCACATGGCAATCCCATCTGCTTTAGAGTAATGCCATGTTTCCAAAAATGGTTTCAAATCAACCAGTTTCCAAATTGACACTATAATGGTTGCAGCAAGAATGGCTAAAGGGAGGTTTTTAAAAAAAACCGTAAAGAATAAGCTGACAACCACTATAAAACAGGACGATAAAATACCTGCCATCGGTGTTTTGGCACCTGCATCGGCATTTACGACGGTACGTGACAAACTTCCAGTCACTGGAAAAGCAGAGCTTATACCTGCGCTTAAGTTGGAAAGTCCAAGAGCAATCAGTTCCTGATTGCTATTTAATGCGCTGCGTTGCTGCAAAGCTGTTGCCTGAGCAATTGAAAGTGATTCTACAAAGCTAATCATGGCAATCATGCTGGCTCCTGGCAGAAGTTGCAGCACTAAATCCCAGTTCCAGTTTGGAATACTTAACGGTGGAAAGCCAGATGGAATTTCGCCTACAGTTTTAATTCCAATACTTTCAAGTTGAAAAACAGAAACCAAAGCAATTGAAAAAACAACGAGAAATAGCGGTATTGCTTTAATCAGAAATGTTGAAAATTTAAACCGTTGTTGGATATGACTTAAGTTGAGCAATTTGGGTATATAAATTAAGAACAGCATAGCTGCCACGCCAAATAGCAAAGTACCCCAATGTGTTTGGTTTACATGGTGATAAAAGCTAACGATCAATTCAAGAATGTTATTGGATTGCAGCGGAATATCCAGTAAGAACCTGATTTGCCCTAAAGCAATGAGTAGCGCAGAGGCAATGATAAAGCTATGAATAACAGGATGGCTGATCAGTTGGATGAGAAATCCGAATTTAAAGATGCCCAATAAAAAAGAAATAGTCCCAACCATTATCGCCAGTAAACAGGCTGCTTGGATATAAGCTTCTGAACCTACCTCAAAAAATGGGGTCAGTGTGGCAAAAGTCATCATCGAAATAATGGCCACGGGGCCAATCGAAAGTGTCGGACTACTGCCAAAAAAAGCATAAACAATCATGGGCAACATACTAGCGTATAGGCCCATAATTGGTGGTAAGCCTGCAAGCATTGCATATGCCATACCTTGTGGTACTAACATTGCGATTATAATGAGTGCGGAAAGTAGGTCAGATTTGAATTTAGCGAAACTATAATCTGCAAGCCAAATATAAGCTGGAAAATACTTCGAGTATGATTTCTTTGAATTAGACATAGACTGATCTAAAGCGCAAATTTGAATATATTATGCACAGAAATCACAGTAATAATGAGAAATAGATTAATGATTTTATTTAACTTAATACAGACTTGGTACAATACAGTTCATATAAGGTCTGTAAAACTTGTACTAATTTTTCATCTTTAATCGAATAAAAAATTTGCTTGCCATCACGGCGTGTACTGACCACATCACTTTTTCTTAACATCATCAGTTGTTGAGAAAGTGTAGGTTGGGTAATTTGTGTGATTTGTTCAATTTGAGATACATTCAGTTCTTGTTTTGCTAAATGACACAAAATCAGTAAACGATCAGTATTGGCTAGTGATTTTAAAATACTCACAACATGCTCAGCGGAATTACGCATCGATGTAATTTCAAAATCATTTTCCATTAGAACGCCTCACTAAAATCAGTTTGATATTATAAGCGTACAACGTACAGATTACATGTAGCTAAAATTTCAATGTCGATGGTTTTTAATGAAAACAATTATCAGATTTATTTATAAGAGATCCATGTAACGGCATGTTATTCGACTTCGATCACATGCCGTTATACACCGAACTTAGCTTTTTTTAACCTTTACACTGTCATAAAAATATTTCAGTTCTTTTTCACTAAATTGCGTCGCATGTTCAAATGCATCTTGGTGATCTTGCGCATACCATGCTAAACGATGTTGCATTTGGGGTACAAAATCGGGAGCCAGTAGTAGATGCTCACGGGTAATTTCGGCAAGTCCTAGCTTTTTCAAGGTCGTTAAATAACCTTTTAAAGTTGCACTATCAAAATAGTAACCTTGAGTAATAACCTGATTTTGGCTTAGCTGCTGCAATGCAGCTTTTGCCATTTTTTCGAACACTTTTTCTGAAAATGTTTGGGTATTTGCATAGTGAGAGATTATGCTCTGCATCACAATAAAGTTATTTAAACTACGCTCGGATAAGGCAGCAAGTGTGTGTAATCCTGTGCCTTCAGTAGATAATTGCATAACGTGGTTAGCATCACGCTTTATCCACTCTGCATCCTCAAAATGAGCTAAAATAGCATGTATCTGCATTTCGACATCATCAAGCTGCCATTTTAAGAAAAATTCTTCTTGAATAAATGGATATAAAGACTGTGCCAATTGAATTAAATCAGAAATTTCAATTTTTTCATGATGCTGAATAATACGTGCCACAAGTGACGGCAAAATAAAGCAATGTAGAATATTATTACTAAAATAGCTCAATAGAATTTTTTGGCTGTCGGCAACACGAACCCACGTTTCTGAATTTTGATGATGAATTTCAACTTGCTTTAACTTTAATGCGTACTGAATGATTTCTGCACTAGAAAGTTCAGAAATAATCATGCGGTCATCATACCGATTCTGTTCCAGTAATTTCCGATATTGATCAAGCATTGCAACTAAACTTGATTCAGTCAATTGATGCTCTGGAGCATTCAATAAAATTAAAGAAATAATAGATATTGGGTTTATCACCACAGCTTTATTGATATTTTCTAAAATCGATTGTGCTGTTTGATCAACAGTATTAACCACTGAAGCGGGCAGTTTATCATTGATTTTTAGTTTAATATTTTCAGCATTTTGCTGTTTTAATACATCATTTAGAAAAACAGGTTCGCCGAAGTTAACATACACTTGACCAAACACTTTCTCAATTTTGCGTGCAGAACTTAAAATTCCCCAAAGTGATTCAGCTTCTTTAGGTTTGCCACTGAGTTCATTTAAATATGAAGTCCCTTCCAATAGTTTTTCATAGCCGAAGTAAGTTGGAATAAAGACAATAGGTTTGGAATTTCCTTTTAGGTGACTTTGAATGGTCATCGACAACATGCCTTTTTTGGCTGGTAACAATAACCCTGTACGTGAACGTCCACCTTCAATAAAATATTCTAAAGGAGTATTACGCATCAGCAGACTATGTAAATATTCTTTAAATACAGAAGTATACAGTTCGTTGCCATTAAAGCTACGGCGAATAAAATAAGCACCCGCACCACGGAACAATTGACCGACAATCGGTAAATTCAGGTTAATACCTGCGGCAATGTGCGGCACCATCAAACCACGGTTAAAAATTACATAAGACAGTAACAAGTAATCAATATGACTACGGTGGCAGGGGGTATAAACAATTTCATAGTCCTGAGCCAATTCACGTACGGTATCAAAGTTATGAACTTCAATGCCGTCGTAAAGTTGAGTCCATAATTTGGTTAAAGCAAGATAACCAAAGCGTAACGTGGAATAGGAAAAGTCAGAGGCAATTTCAGTTAAATAATGACGTGCACGATTTTCTGCTTCAAACAGACTGATATTTTCATCAATACTTTCTTTCCGAATTGCATGTTTAACGCCATCACTAATCAAAAGGTTATTAATGACATTACGACGGTCTGATAAGTCTGGCCCTAAAATTGCCTCTTTATATTTATTAAAGTTGGTATTCAGCTCTTTCATTATGTGGTGAGCAGGCGAAAAATTTGGACTCACTTCCTTTGCTTCATTAAGTAACTTTCTTAAGGAAAGTGGCTTATGAAACTCTAGATAGTTTTCACGACCATACAATGAAATATTCATGGCTTGTTTGAGTGGAGATGGTGTTGACCATGCATCAGCAAATAAGGCTTTATACCAAGAATCTTCGTATTCTGGTGCACGTCCCCACAACATAGTCACAGGCACCAAATCGACATCCAATTCTGGGTTTTTATCTAGAACTTCAATTAAATGAATAAGTTTCGCAGGATAATGTAATCCTTGTTTAAGTTGGTTCTTTTCATTCAAAACTAAAATGGAATCTTCTTCTTGTACCGTTCCAATCTTTAAAGGTTGATAGACTGAAGGTAACTGTCTCTTTTGAGCTTCATGATCAATCAATACAGCATTACTGAGAGAAGCATCTTGTAATACATAGCAAATAGGAGTGTTGGACGAAGCTGAATATTGCTGTTCTAGTTCAGAGGTCGTGCCTAATACTTGTGGACTCACCACTTTATTTAGAATTTTCTGTGTGAGTTGACGATAAAATTGGCGATAACCTTTATTGGACATTGTTATTCCTATGAACCATGTTTCGGAGATTATTTTGTTCAATCTTGTCTAAGAATACAAATGCTTTTGATGCTAAATAGAACATAAAGCATGTAACAGATCGTATCTTTAGAAAATACGACAATAAAGATCAAAACGTTGTTTGAATTATTGAAAAAAAGTAAATGGGCATATTTTTTGCTGAACTCTATTAAATACATTTTTCTTAAGAGGTCAATCATTATGCATTATCAGGTTTTTCCTTCACAAAAAATATCCGCTGAATATATCATTTTATCGGCAGGTTTAGGTGGACATGGACAGTTTTGGACACCGCAAATAAAAGCATTGCAACAACATTTTCATGTGGTGATTTATGACCAAGAAGGTTGTCATAAAAATGCAGCTATCCTTGATGAAAACTACAGTATGACCGACTTAGCCAAACAGGTCATGGATTTATTATCTATATTGAATATTCAAGAATTCCATTTTATTGGGCATGCTTTGGGTGGTTTTATTGGCGCGGAATTGGCCGTTTTACTCGAAAAATCTGAAAAAACTATGTTGTCACTTACGGTTATCAATGGCTGGCAACAGTTAGATGCGCATACACACAAGTGCTTTAGTACACGAATCGCGTTATTACAATATGTAGGTGTCGAAGCGTATGTCCGAGCGCAAGCATTGTTCTTATATCCGCCAGCATGGATTTCGGCACATATTTCAGATCTAGAAATTCAGGAAAATAAGCAAATTGAGCAATTTCCGCCTTTACTTAATGTCTTCACCCGACTTAAAGCTTTAATGCGTTATGAACTGGAGGATGAAACGATTTCAAGTTTAAATAAAATTCCACTGTATTTAATCGCGACTGAAGATGATTTTCTGGTACCGTATCAACAAAGTTATCAATTAAAACAGCTATTTCCATATGCTGAATTAGATGTGCTGCCGCAGGGTGCGCATGCAGTAACGGTTACACAACCTGAAATATTCAATCAATTGTTATTAGAAAAATTGGTGAAGAAATCTGCTGAAAAATTAGCTGCAAGTTAACAACCGAGGTTCATCTCTAGCATTCTATAGGTTGATATAAAAATTCAAAAAGGCACTGCTTAGCTCAGTGCTTTTTTTATTGTGGTTATTTTTCCATTTGGTCAAAAAAGTGCACGAATTTAGATCATGAGTCACAAAAAAAGTGCATGTAAAAAATAGTAATTTTACCCATTGGTAAAATACATAAAATTATTAATGATTTTAAATTATTGATATTAAATAAATTTAAAAAGTTGGCACACTCCATGCAATCATAAAATCAAGAATATAAAAATTTATATCCCAAAGAATAACAGGGTATAGATTTTGAGAAATTTCATAATTGAATGAGGATGCAACACATGAAAATAGGTGTTTTTTGCCCAATCGGGAACAACGGCTGGTTACTTTCTGAAAATGCGCCACAGTACATGCCGAGCTTTGAACTCAACAAAAAAATTGTACAACGTGCTGAGCATTATGGTTTCGATTTTGCCTTGTCCATGATCAAACTGCGTGGCTTTGGTGGCAAAACTGAATTTTGGGATCACAACTTAGAAACGTTCACACTTATGGCAGGCTTAGCTGCAGTTACCAGCAAAATTAAAATTTATGCAACCGCAGCAACTTTGGTGATGCCACCAGCAATTGTGGCGCGTATGGCATCGACCATCGACTCTATTTCCAATGGTCGTTTTGGCTTAAATGTCGTGACAGGCTGGCAAGCACCTGAATATACGCAAATGGGCATGTGGCCAGGAGATGAATATTTTGGCAAACGCTATGAGTATTTATCTGAATATGTACAAATTCTTCGTGAACTTTGGGCAACAGGCAAGTCAGATTTCAAAGGTGAACATTTTGAAATGCAAGATTGTCGTGTCAGCCCAACTCCACAAGCGGATATGAAAATTATCTGTGCAGGTCAATCTGATACTGGACTCGCATTTTCTGCGCAATATGCAGATTACAACTTTGTCTTTGGTAAAGGTTTAAACACACCAACCGCTTATGCAGAAATCAATGATCGCCTAAAAGCACATACTGATAAAACTGGACGTGATGTTCAAACTTATGTGTTGTTTATGGTGATTGCTGCTGAAACTGATGAAGAAGCATTGGCGAAATGGCAAAGCTATAACGATGGCGCAGACATGGAAGCAATTAACTGGCTGATGAATCAAGGCGGCAAAGACACCACTTCAGGAACCGATACCAATATTCGCCAAATGGCATCGAGCGTATCTCCCGTCAATATCAACATGGGCACCTTGGTCGGTTCTTATGAAAAAGTCGCAGCGATGTTGGATGAAATTGGCGAAATTAAAGGTACAGAAGGCATTTTATTAACTTTTGATGATTTCGTTCAGGGCGTCGAAGATTTTGGTCAAAAAATTCAACCGCTTATGCAATGCCGTCAACACGTTGTGATGGATCTGGCGGAACAAGCACCTGTAACAGTTTTGGAGAAATCAGCATGAGCCAAGTCAATACACATACCGTTATCAGTGATTTTACCGAAGCCACAGGGCAAGGCAAAACCTTGAAAGCAGAACCAGAAAATATTCAGTTTGCACCTGAGCAAACGGCCTTAATCGTCATTGATATGCAGAATGCTTATACCTCCGTTGGTGGCTATTTGGATTTAGCAGGTTTTGATGTTTCAACGACTCAACCTGTGGTACAGAACATTAAAAAGGCAGTAGCAGCAGCACATGCAGCCAATATTCAAGTGATTTACTTTAAAAACGGCTGGGATGATCAATATGTAGAAGCTGGAGGACGTGGCTCACCGAATTTCCATAAATCCAATGCACTGAAAACCATGCGTAAGCAGCCTGAACTACAAGGTAAATTACTGGCGAAAGGCGGTTGGGACTTTGAATTGATTGATGAATTACAACCTTTAGCCCAAGACATTGTCATTGAAAAACCTCGCTACAGCGGTTTCTTTAATACCGCATTGGACAGCATGTTACGTGCCCGAGGTATTCGTAATCTGGTTTTCGTGGGTATTGCGACCAATGTCTGTGTGGAATCGACCTTAAGAGATGGCTTTTTCCTCGAGTACTTCGGAGTAGCCTTAAAAGATGCGTGTTATCAGGCGGGTTCAGCAGAAATTCAAGCTGCAAGCCTCTACAACATCAAAACCTTCTTTGGCTGGGTGTCAGATACGCAAAGTTTTGTCGACACTTTTGTTCCCAATACCAACCCACTTGCCAAATCTGCCTAATACGGAGCGATTACCATGCCGAAACAAGTCATTATTCCAGCAGGAACCTCAAAACCTTTAGCACCCTATGTTCCTGCAACCAAGGCAGACAATATTGTGTATGTCTCAGGCACATTGGCTTTTGATGAAAATAACAATGTGGTTCATGTCGGTGATGCGGCTGCTCAAGCACGACATATTTTAGAAACCATTCAATCAGTATTGAAAGAAGCAGGTGGAAGTATGGATGATGTGACCTTTAACCATATTTTTGTCAAAGATTGGGCAGATTATGCGGCGATTAATCAAGTCTATGCCGAGTATTTTCCAGGGGACAAGCCTGCACGTTACTGCATTCAGGCTGGTTTGGTGAAGCCCGATGCCCTCGTTGAAATAGCCAGTGTTGCCCATGTCGCTACTGCTTAGGTAGTAGCGAGATCAGCCCCGAAAGGAGAATAAATATGAATGCAGAATTACTCAAAAGTTTGATTAAAGAAGAATGTTTAGAACAAATCTATAACACGCAAAAAACCACGCATATTGAAGTCGATCAGAAAGCATTCCGCGAAGGCATGTCAAATCTGGGGGCAGCAGTGAATGTGATTACTACTTCTGGACCCGCAGGTGTCGCAGGTTTTACCGCATCTGCCGTATGTAGTGTGACTGATACACCACCGACCTTATTGGTGTGCCTCAATCGTTCTGCATCTGTATTTGAGACTTTTAAGACCAATAAAGTGTTATGTGTAAATACCTTAGCTTCACATCAGATGACACTTTCCAATGTTTTTGGTGGCAAAACACCTATGCCAGAACGCTTTGCAGCAGGACTGTGGGAAACGCTCACCACGCAGGCACCTGTTTTGCAAGATGCCTTGATTAGTTTCGACTGTGAAATTGTACAAAGCATGAGTGTGGGGAGTCATGATGTTTTGTTCTGTCAGGTCAAAGCCATTCAACACAATCAGGGCTTAAATGCGTTGATGTATTTTAACCGTGCTTATTGTGAACCACACCGTATGTGCTAAAGAACAAACCCTATAAGAAGGAGGGGAAACCCATGCAAGAAAAACAATCGTGGTTTCCAAAATTTAAGCCTTACCAAGGCGATTTAGATACAACACCTGTTCAAATTGATGAATATCTTCCTGTCGGTCGCAGTATCGTTCTAGGCTTGCAACATGCTTTTGCCATGTTTGGAGCAACGGTACTTGCACCGTTGCTGATGGGTTTTGATCCCAACTTAACCATCTTCATTACAGGGATAGGCACGATTTTATTCTTCCTGATGACGGGCGGTCGAATGCCAAGTTATTTGGGCTCCAGTTTCGCCTTTATTGGGGCAGTTGCAGCAGCAACAGGTTACGCAGGTGCAGGCTCGAATCCCAACTTAGCACTCGCGCTTGGCGGAACCATCGCCTGCGGTCTGGTGTATACCGGTATTGGTCTTGTGGTGATGAAGACGGGAACAGGTTGGATCGAAAAGCTGATGCCGCCGATTGTTACAGGTGCGATTGTGATGATCATTGGTTTAAACCTTGCACCCATTACGATTAAAAGTGTATCTACCAATACATTCGATACGTGGATGGCGGTGATTACCATTGTCTGTATCAGTACTGTTGCAGTGTTTACTCGCGGTATGGTGCGACGTTTATTGCTCCTGATTGGACTTTGTTCTGCTTATTTTGTGTACTTCTTGTTTGCGAATGTCATGGGTTGGGGTAAACCTATTGATTTCTCAGTGATTAGTAATGCTGCATGGTTTGGTTTACCAACTTTCCATACTCCTGTATTCAATGCAAATGCCATGTTACTGATTGCACCTGTCGCGATTATTTTAGTGGCGGAAAATTTAGGACATTTCAAAGCAGTTTCAGCCATGACAGGGAAAAACCTGTCGCCGTATATGGGCCGCGCATTTTTCGCAGACGGTGTGTGTACTTCTTTATCCGCTTCGGTTGGTGGTACAGGTATGACCACCTATGCAGAAAATATTGGCGTAATGGCCGTCACCAAAGTTTATTCAACCACCATTTTTGTAGTCGCAGGGATCTTCGCCATTTTACTTGGCTTATCACCAAAGTTTGGTGCGGTGATCAGTACCATTCCAGTCGCACTTTTAGGCGGGGCATCTATCGTTGTATTTGGCTTAATTACCGTCGCTGGAGCAAAAATCTGGGTCGATAACAAAGTTGATTTTACCCAAAACAGCACCTTAATTATTGCAGCCGTAAGTTTAATTATGGGTGCAGGAAACTTCAGTTTACATATCGGATCATTTGACTTGGGTGGTATTGGTACCGCAACACTTGCAGCAATTCTACTTAACCTGTTCTTAAACCGTGGTGAAGAGACTGTAGCAAAAGTTCAAAGTGTGGAAAGCCAAGCGAACAGCAGCGTTGCACAAGGTTCTTAATGAGCCTGATTGGAGAGAGAAATTGAGTCAAAGTATTGCTTTTATTGGATTAGGTGCGATGGGTTGGCATATGGCTTCTCATCTGCCAAAACTGGGTTTACCCGTGTATGTCTGGAACCGTACAACTGAAAAAGCCGAGCTACATGCACAGCAGTTTGGTACACAGGCTGTGAGTTTGGAACAAGCCGTGCAAGCCGATTTTATATTTTCCTGCTTGCCGACCAGTGCGGATGTCGAACAGTTAATTGCACAGTATCCGCCAAAAGCAGGCAGTATCTGGATTGACTGTACCAGTGGTGTGCCAGATTCAGCACGCAAGTTATCTCAGCAGCTTGGGCAAAATCAGGTTGCCTATCTAGATGCACCTGTGTCTGGTCAAACGATTGGTGCGGAACGGGGAACCTTAACCGTAATGTTAGGTGGAGATGAGCAAGCCTATCAGTGTGCTTTACCGATTATTTCAGCCTTTTCAGGTTTGGTTGAATATGTTGGATCTAGTGGTTCAGGGTTTGCGGTGAAAGCCGTGAATAATGTACTGATGGCAACCCATTTGTGGGCTTTGGCTGAAGGACTGACCATTCTGAAGCAGCGACAGGTTGATGTTTCAGCAGCATTGAATTGTATCAATCACTCCAGTGGTAAAAGTACCGTGTCTGATTCCATCATGGCGCAAAAGGTATTGAACCGTAGTTTTCCTAAGACCTTTGCCCTAAATTTATTGCAAAAGGATATTGGTATTGGCTTGGATTTAGCGCAACAGCAGGATTCAAACGTGCCGATTTTTGAAAGTATTCAAGCGCTGTTTAAGGAAATTCCTAAAGCACAAGCCGAGCAGATGGATTTTACTGCGGCAGTTTCCGTACTTGAACAATGGAACCAAACAGTTTTAGAAGCCTGAATATAAAACGGCATAGGGAAATGCCGAAATCTTCATCATGAAGTAGATGCGTTAAAAGAGAAATCAACAGAAATTTTCAACTGTATTCTGTATTTGCTAAAAATTGGTTGTATCATGATTCAGTTATAAATAGTCAATAAACTTAGGGATATAACATGAGTACTGATTCAGCCTTTCCAACACCAAATAATTTAGGTATCGCAGTTTATAGTAACAATGCCGAAGCGATTGGTAATACACCATTAGTACGCATTAATCGTGTCATTTCAGGTGGTGCAAATGTATTTGCCAAAGTTGAAAGCCGAAACCCTGCTTTTTCAGTGAAATGTCGTATTGGTGCGGCACTGATTGCAGATGCAGAAAAACGTGGCGTGTTAAAAGCAGGTATGCATATTGTAGAACCGACCAGTGGTAATACAGGAATTGCTTTAGCGTTTGTTGCAGCGGCAAAAGGCTATGAGATTACTTTAACCATGCCTGCAAGCATGAGTATTGAACGTCGTAAAGTGTTAAAAGCATTAGGTGCAAACTTAGTGTTGACTGAACCAGCTAAAGGAATGAAAGGTGCTGTTGATGAAGCGGTACGTTTAGCGACTGAACAACCTGAACATTATTTCCTGCCACAACAATTTGAAAATCCAGCCAATCCACAAATTCATGAAGACACGACAGGCCCTGAAATTTGGGCAGCGACCAATAGTCAAGTCGATATTTTAGTGGCAGGTGTGGGTACAGGCGGTACCATTTCAGGGATTTCGCGTTTCTTTGAAAAAGTGAAAAACCAGCCAATTTACTCAGTTGCAGTAGAACCTGCTGAATCTGCAATTATTGGACAAACCAAGCGTGGTGAAGCAATTACTCCTGCACCGCACAAAATTCAAGGGATTGGGGCAAACTTCATTCCGAAGAACTTAGACCTTGATTTGGTGGATGAAGTTGTAGCTATTACCAGTCAAGATGCGATTGATTGGGCGCGTAAAACTGCGACACAAGAAGGAATTTTAGTGGGTATTTCTAGCGGTGCAGCGATGGCAGCAGCAGCACAATTGGCAGCTCGCCCTGAAAATGCGGGCAAAAACATTGTGGTGATTTTACCTGATAGCGGTGAACGCTATTTATCTTCAGTTCTGTTTGAAGATATTTCGGCTGATTAAGTTGGTTTGATCTGTATGAAATGTAAATCAGCCGCTGAATAAGCGGCTGATTTATTATTTTTGTTAAGCACAACGCGTTTGTAAATATGCATTGGCATAATTTGAAGGATTTTTTCGGTCTAAACGTTGACTAATGTTTTGGCTGGCTTGCATCAATGCTTCAACATGAATCCCTGTTTCAAAGCCCATGCCATTGAGTAAATACAATAAATCTTCGGTGCTGACATTCCCTGAAGCACCTTTGGCATAAGGACACCCGCCCAATCCTGCAATTGACGAATCAAACACACGAATGCCTTGTTCTAAGGATTGGTAAATATTGGCAATCGCCATGCCATAGGTGTTGTGGAAATGTCCTGCCATGAATTGGGCATCTAATTCGCTTAAGCAAGCTTCCCACATCTTTTTGACACGGTTGGGGGTTGCTGTCCCAATGGTTTCACCCAAAGAAACTTCATAACAGCCCATATCAAATAAACGCGTCACGACTTTACTGACTTGTTTCGGATCAATCGCACCTTCATAGGGGCAATCGACCACGCAAGACACATAGCCACGAACTTTAATGTCATGTTCTTTGGCTGCTTTTAGGATGTCGGCAAATTTTTCAAAGCTTTCATCAATTGAACAATTGATGTTCTTTTGCGTAAAGCTTTCAGAAGCTGCGGTAAACACCGCAACCTCTTTACAACCAACAGCCAAAGCAGATTCAAAACCTTTCATATTCGGCGTGAGCAAACTGAATTGGACATTCGGGTCCTTGGGCAATTGAGCATAAAGTTTATCACTCAATGCCATTTGCGGCACCCACTTCGGAGACACACAAGAACCGACTTCAATGGCTTTAAGTCCCGTCTGCATTAAATCCAAAATCAGTTGTTTACGATCTTGAAGCGTGAGCGGAGTTTTCTCGTTTTGAAGCCCATCCCGCGGACCGACTTCAACGATTTTCACAAATTCAGTCATGCCACTTCCTCTGCTAAAGCCTGAAATTCCACCAGTTCATCACCTGCTTTGACTTGATCACCAGCTTGGAAGTAGGACGAAGTAATTACACCATCGCGTGGAGCACGAATAGCATATTCAATTTTCATGGCTTCTAACGTCAGTAAAATGTCATCTTTTTTGACTTGCGCATTGGCTTCAACCAAGACTTGGGTAATCACACCAGGCATTGGCGCTTTCAGATTACCCTCACTATGTTGAGTATCGACATTGCCATAGCTCGGACGGATATAAGCAAATTTATGCGTTTGCCCATTTTCGAAAACAGTTAAATGGTCTGCATCAATACTAAAGGCCAATTTCGACTGTTTGCCATTCAGATTGAGTTGGGCTATATGTGCATCTAGCAGTTGACCTTGAATAGGATATTCCTGACCTTGATAGTGTGCAATAAAGCCGTGATCAATTGCCGTAAAGCGCACCTCAATGGCTTGTTGATTCAGTTGCAATTTTATGCCGTATTTAGTCTTCACATTGACACGCCAAAGCGGTGATGATGACCAAACAGGATTTGCATTTTGCTGCTGATGAAAACGCTTCAATAGTTCAATAAATGCCGCTGATACAATGGTTTCGGATGAAGCAACTTCCGCATTCATTAAAAACGCATCTTCACGTTGAATCAGATTAGTATCCAGTTTGGCATTTTTAAATGAATCACTGCGAATGATACGGTCCAAGAATGCAATATTATTGCCTAAGCCTTCTACATGAAACTGACCTAAAGCATGGTGCATTTGAACCAATGCTGCTTCACGGTTTTCGCCCCAAACAATTAACTTGGCAATCATTGGGTCGTAGAACGTGGTAATTTCATCGCCTTCAACAATTCCGCTATCCACACGGACATGCTGATTTTGATTTGGATAATGTAAATAACTAATTTGACCAATCGCAGGAAGGAAGCCTTTTTCAGGTTCTTCTGCATAAACTCGCGCTTCAATTGCATGACCAAGAATTTGTAATTCATGTTGTTGCTTCGGTAATGGCTCACCATAAGCGACACGTAATTGCCACTCGACTAAGTCTTGTCCTGTAATCATTTCTGTTACAGGGTGTTCTACTTGTAGACGAGTATTCATTTCCATGAAATATGCTGTACCGTCTTGTTCTACAATAAACTCAACCGTACCCGCACCGACATAATCCACTGCACGTGCAGCATCAATTGCAGCTTGGCGCATCGCCTCTAGTTTATGCTGCGGCATCAAAGGGGCAGGTGCTTCTTCCAGCACTTTTTGGTGGCGACGTTGCACTGAACAATCACGTTCGAATAGGTGTACATAATTACCGTGGGTATCACCAAAAACTTGCACTTCAATATGGCGTGGTTGTATCACATAGCGTTCAATCAATACGTCATCATTGGCGAAGCTTGATTTGGCCTCACTTTTACAAGATGTAAGGGAACTTAAAAAATCAGCTTCACGTTCAACCAAACGCATCCCTTTACCACCACCGCCAGCACTGGCTTTAATTAACACAGGATAACCAATTTGATCTGCTTGCTGTTTTAGGAAAGCTGCATCTTGATTGGTGCCATGATAACCCGGAGTTAAGGGCACACCCGCTTTTTCCATAAGTGCTTTAGAGGTCGCTTTTAGACCCATAGCTAAAATGGCAGCAACAGGAGGACCAATAAAGGTAATGTTGCTTTTTTCACAAGCTTCTGCAAACTGGTCATTTTCAGACAAAAAGCCATAGCCAGGGTGAATGGCCTGAGCGCCTGTCGTTAGAGCTGCTTGAATAATACGATCAATCTGTAAATAACTTTGAGAAGCAGGGGATTCACCAATATAAATTGCTTCGTCTGCTTGTTTAACGTGCTGAGATTGTGCATCGGCATCTGAATAAACCGCAACTGTCGCAATGCCGAGTTTTTTAGCAGTGCGAATAACACGACAGGCAATTTCACCACGGTTTGCAATTAGAATTTTTTCAAACATTGTTCTGTCCTTATTATCGTTATGCCGTTGCCTTAATCCAAGCTGGGCTATGTTTATTTAAGAATGCGTTTAGTCCATTTTTTGCTTCTTCGCCTTGACGTACATGGGCAATATGTTGTGCAGTTTTAAGCAGTAGGCTTTCATCCACACTTTGCTGATTCACCATTTGAATCAGTTGCTTCGACGCAGCTTGTGCTTCAGGTCCACCTAACAACAGTGCTTGTACAATTTCATCAACTTTGACATCAAGTAATTCAGGTGTGGTCACTTCATGCGCTAAACCGATCTGTAATGCTTGCTCAGCCGTAATACGTTCTGCTGTGAGGAAGTAACGTGAAGCCTGACGTGCGCCAATGGCACGAATTACATAAGGACTAATGGTAGAAGGGGCTAAACCTAGACGCACTTCTGAGGTTGCAAACTTCGCTTCGGTACTCGCCACGCAAATATCGCAAGCAGAGGCGAGACCCATGCCCCCACCAAAGGCAATACCTTGTACACGCGCAATGGTTGGCTGTTTTAAAGTTGCTAAGCTTTGCAGCATTTTCGCCAGTTTCAAAGCATCAGCTTCATTGTCTGCTTGAGAGGCTTGTCCTGCTTGTTTCATCCAGTTTAAGTCAGCACCTGCGGAGAAGCTTTTGCCACGGCCCGCTAAAATCACTACACGAATGTCGACTCGTCCATTTAACTGTTGAAAGCAGTGATGCAATTCTTCAATTACTGCTGTGTTGAACGCATTGTGAAGTTCAGCGCGATTGATCCAAACTGTTGCCACTTGTTGCTGTTGTTCGAGTTGTAAAAATTGATAGTCCATTTTTCACCTCTTACATGCGGAACACGCCGAACTTGGTTGGCTGAATTGGAGCATTTAATGCTGCTGCCAAACTTAAGCCTAACACTTGACGAGACTGAGCAGGGTCAATTACACCGTCATCCCACAAACGCGCAGAAGAGTAATATGGATGACCTTGGCGTTCATATTGATCACGAATCGGTTGTTTGAATTGATCTTCTGCTTCGGCAGACCAAGATTCACCTTTTTGTTCAATTTGATCACGTTTGATGGTCGAGAGTACGCTCGCTGCCTGTTCGCCACCCATGACTGAAATCCGAGAGTTTGGCCAAGTCCACAAGAAGCGTGGCGAATAAGCACGACCACACATACCATAGTTTCCAGCCCCAAATGATCCACCAATAATCAAGGTCAGTTTAGGCACATTGGCTGTGGCAACCGCCATCACCAGTTTGGCACCGTGTTTAGCAATCCCTTCATTTTCGTACTGACGTCCAACCATAAAACCCGTGATATTTTGTAAAAACAATAATGGAATATTGCGTTGTACACAGAGCTCGATAAAGTGCGCGCCTTTTTGTGCTGACTCAGAGAATAGAATGCCGTTATTGGCAATAATTCCGACAGGCATACCATAAATTTTGGCAAAGCCCGTAATTAAAGTTGTTCCAAAACGTGCTTTAAATTCGTCTAAACGCGAACCATCGACAATACGGGCAATAATTTCACGTACATCAAAGGGTTTGCGGGTATCACTTGGCACAATGCCATACAGCTCTTCAGCAGGGAAAAGTGGTTCTTCAATTCCTTCGACTGTTTTATTCGGTTTGATGTTTAAGTTCGCCACAATATTTCGCGCGATCTGAATAGCATGTTCATCATTCTCGGCCAAATGGTCTGCAACTCCTGAAAGACGAGTATGCACGTCACCACCACCAAGGTCTTCACTGCTGACCACTTCACCTGTAGCAGCTTTTACTAATGGTGGTCCACCCAAGAAAATCGTGCCTTGGTTACGAACAATAATGGTTTCATCCGACATGGCAGGGACGTAAGCACCACCTGCGGTACAACTACCCATCACGACGGCAATTTGAGCGATACCTAAGCTCGACATACGGGCTTGGTTATAGAAAATACGCCCAAAGTGATCACGATCTGGAAACACTTCATCTTGCATAGGTAAATACGCACCGCCCGAATCCACCAAATAAATGCAAGGCAAGTGGTTTTGTTCTGCAATTTCTTGTGCGCGTAAGTGCTTTTTCACAGTAAGCGGGTAATAAGTACCGCCTTTCACCGTTGCATCATTAGCCACGATCATGCAGGTGATACCATTCACTTGACCAACTCCTGCCACAACACCAGCAGCAGGGACATCATCAGGATAGACTTTATGTGCAGCCAATTGTCCAATTTCAAGGAAAGCTGTACCTGCATCAATCAGTTGATCAATACGGTCACGTGCCAACAATTTGCCTCGGGCAACATGTTTTTGACGCGCGCTTTCACCACCACCTAAGGCTATTTTTTGGCTGATTTGCTTTAAATCTTGCACCAAATTCAGCATAGTCGCCTGATTGTTTTTAAATTCTTTACTGCGGCTGTTAATTTTGCTTTGCAGTTGATTTAAATCTGAGCCTTGGCTTGCGAAAGTAATGTTTTGATTGCTCTGTTTTGGCATTTTCACCAGATTCAACTCTTCATGACTACTTTGCATTTGGGTTTGTAATTGATTCATAGAAACTTCCTTGTATAAGTTGAGCCAGAAGCGTTAAGCCGTTTCGTTAAATAATTCACGACCAATTAACATACGGCGGATTTCAGAAGTTCCTGCACCAATTTCATAAAGTTTTGCATCACGCCATAAACGACCTGCTGCAAACTCGTTGATATAGCCATTGCCGCCCAATGCTTGAATGGTTTCACCTGCCATCCACGTTGCTTTTTCAGCAGCATAAAGAATGGCGCTGGCAGCATCTTTTCTTAAGCTACGGCTATGTTCAGCTTTGTCGCATTCAGTACCCACTGCATACACAAGTGCTTTACAAGCTAACCAAGTTGAATACATATCGGCAATTTTGCCTTGCATGAGCTGGAACTCACCAAGCGCTTGTCCAAACTGTTTACGATCATGAATATAAGGAATTACGGTATCCATGCAGGCATCCATAATGCCTAGAGGACCAGCACTTAATACTGCACGTTCATAATCCAGACCGCTCATGAGCACTTTTACGCCATTCCCCACACCGCCAAGCACATTTTCTTTTGGCACTTTAACGTTGTCGAAAAACAATGGATACGTATTTGAACCGCGCATCCCCAATTTATCGAGATGGTTACCGTGGCTGAATCCAGGCATATCTTTTTCAATCAGGAATGCCGTCATACCTTTAGGTCCAGCCTGTAAATCGGTTTTGGCATAAACCACCAAGACATCGGCATCACCACCATTGGTAATCCACATTTTCGAACCATTTAATAGGTAATGATCGCCTTGTTCTTCCGCTTTTAATTTCATGCTGACCACATCAGAACCTGCATTCGGTTCAGACATTGCCAATGCACCTACAAATTCACCAGAAATAAGTTTAGGCAAATAACGTTGTTTCTGTTCTTCGTTACCATTTCGCTTAATTTGGTTCACACATAGGTTAGAATGTGCTCCGTAAGACAATCCTATAGCGGCAGATGCACGTGAGATTTCTTGCATAACAATAATATGCGCTAAATAACCGAGGTTAGAACCACCATACTCTTCGCTTACTGTTAAACCATGTAAGCCCATATCACCCATTTTCTTCCAAAGGTGAGCAGGGAATACATTGTCACGATCCACTTGTTGCGCAATTGGTGCAATTTCTTTTGCACAAAATGCAGCAACTGAATCACGCAGTGCGATCAAAGTTTCATCTAAACCGAAACTTAAGGTTTGTAGACTAAGTTGTAATGGAACGTGTGCGTTCATGCTGTTCATCCTGAGGTTATATTTGTTGTCCAATAAGCATTGTTGTTGTGCTTGTAGTTTTACAATACATCTATTTTTTAAAAAAGTGAACTAAAATTCACAAAATGATTTACAATTCATTTTATCTGGATGAGAATAAGATTATGAGTTATAAAAGATCGACATTGATGCAAGAGCGAATGGAACAAAATCGACAGTCGATTTTGCAATCTGCGCGAGAACTTATTGCTCAAGGGGGATTTAAAGATGCCCAAATTCAAGCGATTGCGGAACGTGCAGGCGTTTCTAGTGGCTTGGTTTACCGCTATTTTGATAATAAAAGTGAAGTCTTAATTGAAGTGTTGTCTGAAGCGATTCAGCATGAAATTCATATTCTGAATACGATTGCGAGCAGTGAAGGGTTAACAGCACAACAAAAATTACATAAGGCAGTCACGACCTTTGTTAAGCGGGCACTCAACAGTCCTCAACTGTCGTATTCACTCATGTTCGAACCTGTAGATCCAATTGTTGAGCATGAGCGTTTTCGCAGTAAACAGTTAATTAAACAAACGATTAACGAGATTCTTGCCGAAGGGAAAGTCAATGGTGAGTTCGGTTTTGAAGATTTAAATACGGTGGCGTTATGCATTGTCGGAAGTATGACTTTCGTCGTAATTGAGCCTTTAAATCCATCTCGTAATGTGATGTTTGATCAAAACTACAAAGATTACTTTGTGAAACAGGTTGCAGACTTTTGTGTACAAGCTGTGCAATTACAGGATCGTAATTAAATAGTCTTATATGCAAAGGAGGGAAATCCGTACAAAGTAATCTCTGTGATCAAAATAAAACAGTAAGAATCAGAATTACAAAGAATCAAGGAGAGTGATTCAAATGACACAGGTACGGTTAAGCTATGCGTATGGAACCAGCAGTCAACCTTTACTGGGCATGACCATTGGTGAAAAATTTGATCAGGCATGTCTGCAATATGCAGATCAAGATGCTGTGGTCAGTGTGCATCAGAATGTACGGTTAAGCTATAAAGAGCTACAAGCACAGGTGAATGCTTTTGCTTGTAGCTTACTCAAACTGGGGTTCAAAAAAGGCGATCGGCTTGCCATTTGGTCCCCCAATTGTGTGGAATGGACCATTACTCAATTCGCTGCATTTAAAGCAGGTATTATTCTCGTTAATCTAAACACCGCGTATAAAAGTAACGAGCTAGAATACGTACTGAATAAGGTCTCTTGTAAAGGTTTAGTCATTGCATCGCAATTTAAAACCACAAATTATCAAGAGCTTTTAACCAAAATTGCACCAGAGCTGCAAGAAGCTGAAGATAAAATCTTAAATGCGCTACGTTTACCTCATTTAAAACACGTGATTAAAATTGATGAAGCAGTGCATACAGGTCTGCATCGTTTTCAAGATCTTTTGGGGCAACCTACTGCAAAACAACTTGATCATTTAGAAGGGATTGCAAGTGAGTTGCAGTTTGATGAAACCATTAATATTCAGTTTACTTCGGGAACCACAGGTAACCCTAAAGGCACCATGCTCACACACAATAACATTTTAAATAATGGTTATTTTGTGGGTGAAGCGATTCATTTGACTCCACAAGATCGTGTGTGTATTTCAGTACCATTATTTCACTGTTTCGGCATGGTAATGGGGAATTTAGCCTGTATTACACATGGTTCAACCATGGTCTATCCATCGGCTGTATTTAACCCATTAGACACTTTAAAAGCCATTCAGCAAGAGAAATGTACAGCAGCTTATGGTGTGCCCACCATGTTTATTGCCACTTTAGAGCATGAACAATTCAACGACTTTGATTTGAGTAGTTTACGTACTGGCATTATGGCAGGTAGCCCGTGTCCGCGTGAAATTATGCAACGTGTCATGGAGCGAATGCACATGACGGAAATTACGATTTGTTATGGCATGACCGAAACTGCACCTGTCAGTGCACAAAGCTCGACCACTGATACCGTGGAACAGCGTGTGGGAACAGTAGGCCGCGTACATCCACATTTAGAAATCAAAATTGTGGATGAAGCAGGAAAAGTCGTACCACGTGGCAAACTCGGTGAACTCTGTGTTCGTGGTTATTCAGTGATGTTGGGTTATTGGGAAGATAGTGAAAAAACCCAAGAAGTGATTGATAACGCGCGCTGGATGCATACGGGTGATATTGCTGAAATGGATGATGACGGCTTTGTAAAAATTAAAGGTCGCATTAAAGATGTAGTGATTCGCGGTGGTGAAAATCTGTTCCCGAAAGAAATTGAAGATTTCTTATATACCCATCCAGATGTCAGTGATGTACAGGTGATTGGTCTGCCAGATGCACGTTATGGTGAAGAATTATGTGCCTGCATCATTTTGCATGAGCACCATGAAACGACAGAAGAAAGTATCCGACGTTACTGTGCTGAACATATTTCACATAATAAAGTACCACGTTATGTACGTTTCTTTACCGAGTTTCCAATGACCGCATCAGGTAAAGCACAAAAATTCCGACTTCAAGAATTTATGCGTAAAGAGCTGAATTTAATGGAAGATATTGCATAACGTGATCTTCTGACTTGGAATTTCCCTTTACTCTACTTCAGGGTAAAGGGAGAAAACGAAAAAGTCTGAATAATTCAAATGGAATAAGGAAATCATGATGGAACTTCGTCACGATTGGACTCGCGCAGAAATACAAAATCTATATCAGCAACCCTTTTTAGATTTGGTTTTTCAAGCACAACAAATCCATCGACAAAATTTTAATGCGAACCAGATTCAAGTCAGCACTTTATTATCAATAAAAACTGGCAAATGCCCTGAAGATTGCAAATACTGCTCTCAATCTGCTCGTTATGATTCAAAACTAGAAGCAGAAAAGCGCATTGCTGTAGAAAAGGTTATTAGCGAAGCTAAAGAAGCATTAGCGTCTGGTTCTTCTCGTTTCTGTATGGGTGCTGCATGGCGTAACCCGCATGAGCGTGATATGCCTTATGTACTTGAAATGGTTCGTGAAGTAAAAGCTTTAGGTTTGGAAACTTGCATGACTTTAGGCATGTTAAACCAGTCTCAAGCTGAACGCTTAAAAGATGCAGGTTTAGATTACTATAACCACAACCTTGATACTTCGCGTGAGTATTATTCAAATATCATCAGTACCCGTACTTTCGATGATCGTTTAAATACACTTGAATATGTACGTGGTGCAGGCATGAAAGTGTGTAGCGGCGGTATTGTGGGTTTGGGTGAAGATACTGCCGATCGTATTGGCTTATTACTTGAACTAGCAACATTACCTATTCAGCCAGAATCAGTGCCAATTAACATGTTGGTTCCAATTGAAGGTACGCCATTGGCAGATGTAGAAAAGCTCGATGTGACTGAATGGATTCGTACCATTGCCGTTGCACGTATCATTATGCCAAAAAGCTATATTCGTCTTTCCGCAGGTCGTGAATCTTTATCTGATTCAGATCAAGCATTGGCATTTATGGCTGGTGCAAATTCCATTTTCTCGGGTGAAAAACTGCTGACGACGCCGAATGTCGCACAGGGCAAAGATCAACAATTATTTCAAAAATTAGGTTTAACTGTTGAGAGGCCAAAACCATCAATTGCGGAACTGACTTTGGATGCAATGTCAGTGGCTTAAGCAAAATCTGAAAGCAGTACGCAATCATGAAAAAGCATTTAGCACATTCATATCATCTACATAACAATTAAATAGAGTGCAATATGGCAAAAGACTTTAATAACCAACAAGTGGTGGATGGATACGATGACCATATCCGCAAGCTTATTCCAGGCTATGAATTAACGCATCAGCAGGTCGATGCCATCTTAACTCATCATTATGCCGAACAAGAACATGTAGACATTTTGGTGGTGGGCTGTGGAACAGGATATGAAATTCAATATTTGGCGCAAAAGCATCCAACTTGGAACTTTACAGCGCTAGATCCATCGCATGTCATGTTATGTAAGGCAAAGCAGCATCTAGAAAAGCAAGGTGTTTTAAGCCGTATTCGCTTTATTCATGGCGATACAAAATCCATTGGCACAACGCATACTTTTGATGCGGTATTATCCATTCTAGTGGCACATTTTATTCCATTGGAATCAAAGCAAAACTTCTTTAAAGATATCTTTACTCAACTAAAACCCAATGGAATGTTACTGACTTATGACTTAATGAAAGAAACCGAAGCACATGAGATTTTTGTACTAAAGCAACTTTGTGAAAATAATGGCTTAACCACACTTCAAAGTGAAAAAATGGTTGAACGATTACAGCAAGATTTTTTCTTGGTGTCGCCAAGAATGGGGCAGCAACTCTTATCTAATGTTGGATTTAAAAAAGTTAAAACCTACAGTCAAATTCTAAATTATTACGGATTTTGTGCAGTGAAATAATGCCCATTGAAACAACGAGCTTAATTAAGGAATACACAAAAGAATAAGGATCTGAATATGCCTGCTTATTATCGTTTAATACAACGCGAACAACATGCAGATGGAAGTGTAACTGCGCATTATCAATCGAACTTGCATGCTCAAGGCGCTTGGAATCCGCATGAGCAACATATGGCACCTGCAACAGGTGTAATTTGTGCAGAATTGGAACAATTTTTACCTAGAGATGACATGCGAATAGGGCGCATTAGTCTTGATATTTTTGGTTTAATTGGATTTGGCGATTTTAGTATTAGCACACGTATGGTTCGAGGTGGAAAAACCATTGAGCTGATTGAAAGCGAAATGAAAGCCAATGGTAAAACCTGTATTGTGGCCCGTGCATGGAAAATGCTTACACAGGACACGCATAGTGTTGCGGGACTTGAAGATCAAAAAGTTCAACATCCAGAGCAATTGCCTGTTTGGGATGGCATGAAGTGCTGGCCAGGCGGTTATATTCAGAGTATTGAAACCCGTGCCGAAACGTCCCGCAGAGCAGGAAAAGGGCTCGTTTGGCTAACCAACCCATGTAATATGGTGGAAGGTAAAACCACATCAGATTTTGTCAAACTGATGGGCATGGTGGATACGGCAAATGGGGTTGTGCCGCGCCAAGACCCGCAAGCAGGTTGGGCATTTCCAAATTTAGATTTGCAAATTCATCTATATCGCATTCCTCAGGGACAATGGCTCGGTTTAGACGTCGAACAGCAATATGGTACAGATGGCATTGGTTTGACCAGTGCAGTCCTGCATGATGTACATGGCCCCTTTGGTCGCAGCGAACAAATCTTAACCTTACGAAAACTCTAATCTAAACCATAAAAGCTAAAGTTGAATGATACATTGCTGACTTAAGTTTTTAAGCTCAGCATGATTCACTTGAACATTGCTCCATTTCTCCATTTGCTGAATCAGCCATTCAAAATCTTCAACTTTAGGGGTGGCTGTATCTTCTATGAAATTTCTAATAATATTTTGAATTTTATAAAATTCTTGAACATGGATACGATCTGAACATTCAAATTGTAAAACTTCATATTCAGTTAATAATGCCCAAATCTGGCTAAAATTCTGCATGGTTTTGATTTCACGCTGGGCTTTTTGAATGGCTTGAGTAATTGCTTTTAAGGTATTCGGATGGGCTGTAGCCCATTCTTTGGTCACCGCTAATACTTTATCGGCAATTTCAGGAATGACATCTTGACTAGAAGCCACGATTTGACTCAGTCCTAAAACTTCACCTTGAGTATTCCAAGGCTCCCCAACACAGAAGCCATCAATCACCTGATTATTTAAGGCTTCTACCATATAAGGTGGCGGTAAAATTCTGAGTTTAATGCTTTGGGCTAATTCTGCATCTGCCAGTGCGAGCCATTCACGAATACAAAAATGATGAATGGAATTGGCAAATACATGTGCCAATTGAATATTTTGTCCGTGTTGAATCGCGGTCACAACTTTAGCCGCGACTTCCTTTGCGGTGTCGTTATGGGTAATGCCCAGCTCAAAACATAATTTCTGACTTAAACTGATATAAGCGCGATTTACACTTAAAACCAAAGGGGTTTGAAATGGAATGCCAATATGATCTGTACCGATTGAGGCTGCGGGTAAAATACCTGATAAACAGTGTGCTGCATCTAATAATCCAAAAGCCAAACGGTCTCGCAGACTAGCCCAAGAGGCTTCTTTAACCAGTGTGACATCTAATCCAAGTTCATCAAAATAACCACAATGTTTTGCCCAAAGTATAGAAATACAATCGAGCAATGGAATATAGCCAAGTTGAATATGTGTTTTTTCTAATGTAGACATAGCTTAATCCTTCAACTTGGTTTGTAGTAATTCTTGCGCATCGAGTAGGCGACGCGCCATTTCTCCCATGGTCATTCGATGGCTCATGGCATTTTTACGGAGTAATTGAAATGCTTGGTCTTCAGTGAGCTGATGCAGTTGCATCAAAAGAACTTTGGCTTTCTCGACATCTTTACGATCTGCCAGTTTATTCTGGGTTTCCTTTAAATCTGTCAGTAATTTCTTATGCTTTTTGAACTGTTCAATAGATATCTCTAAAATGCTATCTAATTTTGCAGGATCAATTCCATCGACAATATAAGCCGTAATTCCAGCATCAATGGCACTCTTAATCATGTCTTTTTGGCTATTTTGGGTAAATAGCACAGTGGGTAAATCAAACTGGCTCACACAACTTTCAATAATGTCACGATGTGGATGATCCATATCCAGCAAAATGACATCAGCCTGTAAGTGCTCTAATTTGAACATATTTAAATGATCGATGGTTAAGCAGGCCACCACGTCAAAATCGTGTTGAAGCAGTGAATCTTTTATATAGTTGGCACGATCTTGATCATCATCAATCAGGGCAATTTTAAGCTTTGGCATATTTGAGCTATCGCTATTGGGCTGCTAATCAGGGCAGAAATGATGTTTATTTTGTAGTATTAACAAGCAATAAACATGCCAATGTACCATTTTGGTGATTAAATATACAAAAAAATACAAATAAGCAAATCCTAAAATTTATCTGTGCACCATTACAAAGCAAAATGTGCAATTTAGTGGCAGAAGCTCAAATTCCGATGTTTTTCTAGTAATTATCCAATACTTGAGATTGAACATAATTTCAGCTTCAATATAAGAAAACATAGTTATTTATAAATTTATTTCAATAAAACAGTATCTTAAGTTAATGGTATTAATATTGGCATAGCAATTGCATTATCCCTTATGAGTCAAAGACGACTCTTAAAAATTTGCAAGACGGCCAACGATGTCCGTTCTGATCGACCTGTAAAGCAGATCACTCTGCCGAGTGGGAATTTATATACGTTCAGTTCAGGAAGGAGAGGGTTATGTCTTCAAATTTATATGAGAAAAAAGCCACAACAATAAGTCTTTTTAATTTTAAGACTTCAGCGATGCGGGCCTTCCACATGAGTTGGCTCGCCTTTTTTGTCTGTTTTTTTGCATGGTTTGCCTGTGCACCACTCATGCCTGTGATTGCAGGCGAATTCCATCTGACTAAAGATCAAATTGCGAACATTAATATTGCAGCCGTTGCAATTACGATTTTGGTTCGCTTGATTGTTGGTCCACTGTGTGACAAATACGGTCCACGCAAAACTTATACTGCATTACTTATTCTTGGCAGCATTCCTGTATTTGGTGTTGCATCGGCCAACAGTTATGAATCTTTTCTGTTCTTTAGATTGCTCATCGGTGCAATTGGCGCAAGTTTCGTCATCACTCAATACCATACCAGCATTATGTTTGCCCCGAATGTTGTCGGGACTGCAAATGCCACTACTGCGGGTTGGGGAAATGCAGGTGGTGGTGCCACTCAAGCCTTAATGCCACTTCTACTTTCAGCTTTAGTGATGTTCGGTGTAGAACAAGCTATGGGTTGGCGTATTGCCTTGCTTGTTCCTGGCATCATGATGCTGATTGTGGGCGGACTGTACTGGAAATACACACAAGATTGTCCGCAAGGCAACTTTAAAGAATTACGCGCTCAAGGCATTCAAGTTGGTAGCGAGAAAAAAGGTGGCTTAAACATCTTAATGCACGCAGCCCGTAACTATCGTGTCTGGATTCTATTTGGCTCTTATGCCGCATGCTTTGGTATCGAAATTTTTATTCATAACATTGTCGCCATGTACTACGTGGAAAACTTTGGCTTTGGACTAAAAGAAGCAGGTTTGGCTGCGGGTATTTTTGGACTCTTGGCACTGTTTGCTCGTGCTCTGGGTGGCATTATTTCGGACAAAGTTGCAACTAAAAAAGGCTTGGATGGTCGTACTAAAGTCTTGTTCTGCATGATTTTGATGGAAGGTCTGTTCCTAATAGTATTCTCACAAATGAATACTGCGATATTGGCCATTTTAACTATGACAGTATTTGCTTTGTTTACCCACATGGCTTGCGGCGCAACCTATGCATTGGTGCCATTTATTGATCGTGATGCCTTAGGAGGTGTTGCAGGCATTATCGGTGCGGGTGGCAATGTGGGTGCGGTTGCAGCAGGTTTCTTACTCAAAGGTGTCTTAGATATTCAAACTTGCCTCATGGTTCTGGGTGGACTGGTGGTGATAGCAGCAAGTTTTGTGCTCATGATTCGCTTTTCGGTCGAACACAAAGAGAAAGAACAACGTCTATTTGAACAAGCCGTGCTTGATCGTAACAACATGGCATAAGTAAAAAAATTTAAGGAGAAAGAATATGAAACTACTTATGATTGGTCACGGTATGGTCGGGCACAAGTTCATTGAGAGTGTACTTGAGCAGGCAGGTGACGAAGTAGAAATTACCATTTTGGCAGAAGAACCACGTTTAGCGTATGACCGTGTGCATTTAACCGAATACTTTTCTGGTAAAAGTGCCAAAGATTTATCACTTGCACGTGCAGACTTTGCCGATGCCTATGGCATCGACCTGCGTTTAAATACCAAAGCCACTGCAATTGATCCAGAAAATAAATTGGTAACCACCAATCATAGTGAAACATTAAGTTATGACAAATTAATTTTAGCAACAGGTTCCTATGCTTTTGTACCGCCAATTCCGGGTAATGAACGTCAAAACTGTTTTGTTTACCGTACCATCGAAGACTTAGATGCGATTAAAGCTGCAAGTTTAAATGCAAAAACAGGGGTGGTGATTGGCGGTGGCTTATTAGGACTTGAAGCAGCAAAAGCACTCCGTGACCTGAACTTAGAAACACATGTGGTGGAGTTTGCGCCACGCTTAATGGCGGTGCAAATTGATGATTTAGGCGGCAAAGTACTCCGTACTAAAATTGAAAACATCGGGGTCAAAGTTCATACCCAAAAAGCCACACAATGTATTGAAGATGGCTCATCCGCAGTTCATGTAATGAAATTTGGTGATGGTTCTGAACTTGAAACCGATATCGTCTTATTTTCAGCAGGTATTCGCCCACGCGATGAACTGGCACGCTCAAGCGGTTTAGCCATTGGTGAACGTGGCGGTATCGTCATTAATGATTATTGCCAAACCAGTCATGAAGATATTTATGCCATTGGTGAGTGTGCACTTTGGAACAATAAAATTTTTGGCTTAGTCGCACCAGGCTATGACATGGCACGTATTGCGGCCAAGCATGTGATGCAGCAAGAATGCAACATTTTCGCTGGCGCAGACATGAGCACCAAATTGAAGTTAATGGGTGTAGATGTCGCATCAGTTGGTGATGCACATGCCATGACTCCAAATTCATTGAGCTATTTCTATGCCGATGAAGATGCATTGGTGTATAAAAAAATCGTGGTCAATGCAGAAAAAACCAAACTTTTGGGTGCTGTATTGGTGGGTGATGCCAAAGAATATAGCGACTTGCTACAAATGATGTTAAATGGTCTGGCGTTACCTGAAGTTCCAGAAAGTCTCATCATGCCAGGGTTTACCGACTCAGGCGCTAAAGCAGGCGGCAGCGGTGTCGATTTACTGCCAGACAGTGCCACAATATGTTCATGTAATAACGTGTCGAAAGCCGATATTTGTCAAGCCATTAGTGACGGATCGACCTCTTTGGGTGCGTTAAAGAAATGTACCAAAGCTGCGACGGCTTGCGGGGGGTGTGCTCCTTTAGTAACTCAAGTTTTAAAGGCGGAGTTACAACGCCAAGGGGTTACAGTTAATAACCATATTTGTGAACACTTCCCATACTCCCGCCAAGAGCTCTATCACTTGGTTCGTGTGAATGAAATTAAAACCTTCGATGACCTGATTCACCAGCATGGGCATGGTTTAGGTTGTGATATTTGCAAACCAACGGCTGCAAACATTTTGGCCTCTTGCTGGAATGATTTCGTACTTGAACCAAGTCATGCAGGTTTACAAGACAGTAACGACTACTATTTAGGAAACATCCAAAAAGATGGTTCTTACTCGGTTGTACCACGTATGGCTGGCGGTGAAGTCACACCAGATGGCTTAATTGCTGTAGGTCAAATTGCAAAAAAATACAACCTGTACACCAAAATCACAGGCGGACAACGTGTTGATATGTTTGGCGCGCAAGTGCATCAACTGCCGTTGATTTGGGAAGAGTTGAATGCCGCAGGTTTTGAGTCTGGCCATGCATACGGCAAATCATTACGTACGGTTAAATCTTGTGTCGGCAGTACATGGTGCCGTTATGGTGTGGATGATTCAGTCGGTTTAGCCATTTTCCTTGAAAACCGCTACAAAGGTTTACGCTCCCCACATAAATTAAAAATGGCAGTTTCTGGCTGTACCCGTGAGTGTGCAGAAGCGCAAGGTAAAGATGTCGGTGTGATTGCCACTGAAAAAGGTTGGAATCTCTATGTCTGTGGTAATGGTGGCATGAAACCACGCCATGCAGAACTGATCGCATCTGACTTGGATACCGAAACCCTAATTCGTTATATCGACCGTTTCTTTATGTTCTACATTCAAACCGCAGATCGTTTACAACGTACCAGCGTATGGCGCGACAACATGGAAGGTGGTTTGGATTATCTCAAATCCGTGATTATTGAGGATTCACTGGGTTTAGCCACAGAACTTGAACGCCGTATGCAGCACATTGTTGGGACTTATCAAGATGAATGGCGTACTGCGGTTGAAAATCCTGAAATTCGTAAACGTTTCCAAACCTATATCAATGCCAATGCTGAACAGCAAGCTGATCCGCATATTCAATTTACTCAAGAACGCGGACAAATTCGCCCATTAAACAGCGCAGAACGCGCTGAAGACCGTATTCCAATGGTTGAAGCATAATAAGGAGAACGTAAATGACTATTTTAAATGATAAAAATATGCTTCCAGATCAAAACTGGGTTGAGGTCTGTGATTTAAATGACATCACCCCGAATACGGGCGTAGGGGCTTTGGTTGAAGGGCAAGCGATTGCGTTGTTCCGTGTCGGTACAGAAAAACGCGTTTATGCACTGAGCAATAAAGACCCATTTAGCCAAGCCAATGTCATGAGCCGCGGTATTATTGGCGACTTACAAGGTGAACGTGTCATTGCATCGCCCATTTATAAGCAGCATTTTAGTTTAGCGACTGGTCGTTGCTTAGAAAATAAAGATCAAAAACTACTGGTGTTCCCAACCAAAATTCAGGATGGTCGTGTTTGGGTGAGTCCAACAGCGCAAAAAACCTATATCACCAATAATGGACCTTCTTCAGAAAAAATGAAGTTGGTTTTGGTTGGAAATGGTTTGGCAGGTATGCGCTGTCTTGAAGATTTGTTGGATATGGCACCCGATCGTTATGAAATTACCGTGATTGGTGAGGAACCTTGGGGAAACTATAACCGCATTATGCTGTCGCCAGTGTTATCAGGTGAAAAAACGGTTGAAGACATTATGTTGCACCCACATGCGTGGTATCACGACAAAGGTATGCGTTTTATTGCAGATGATCCTGCCGTGAAAATAGATCGACCACGTAAACAAGTACATACGCAAAAAGGCATTGTGGTGGATTATGACCGACTCATTTTAGCCACAGGGTCTAAGCCTTTTGTGCCGCCAGTAAAAGGTGCAGACCTAAAAGGTGTCGTGAGTTTCCGTGATATTTATGATGTCAATATCATGTTGGAATATTGTGAAAACAAACGTAATGCTGTGGTGATTGGTGGTGGGTTACTCGGTTTAGAAGCTGCTTATGGCTTAAAACGCCGTGGTATGAATGTCACCGTTTTACATTTAATGAATCGGATTATGGAACGTCAACTGGATGATCGTGCCAGTCAAATGCTTCGTCATAGTATTGAGCAAAAAGGGATTCGAATTATTACTGAAGCCAATACTGAAGAGCTAGTGGGTACAGATGGTCAAGTCCGCCAAGTACGTTTAAAAGATGGCAGCGTGTTAGATGCAGATTTGGTGGTCTTTGCTGTCGGCATTAGACCAAATATCAGTTTGGCACAAAGCGCAGGACTCAGAACCAACCGTGGCGTCATGGTCAATGACACCATGCAAACTTTTGACCCGAGTATTTATGCAGTGGGTGAATGTATTGAACATCGCAGTCAGACCTTTGGTTTAGTCGAGCCTTTATGGGGACAGGCTTTTATTTGCGCGAGTCACTTGGCAGAGCATGGCAGTCTGACCTTTAAAGCTCCAACGGTTCCGACCCAATTAAAAGTCAGTGGTGTCGATGTGTTTTCGGCAGGGAATTTTGAGCCTAAAGATGATTTTGAAGACATTATTTTAAATGATGAAAAACGTCAAATTTATAAACGCATCATCATTCAACAAGACAAAGTTATTGGAGCCGTCTTGTTCGGAGATACAGAAGATGGTGCTTGGTATGCCGAACTGATTGCAGATCAAACCCCAATTTCCAATATTCGCAATAAGCTGCTTTTTGGTCGGGATTTTGCATTAAAAAAAGTAGGTTAATTCAGATCACGCATCATTTTTTGCTGCCATGGTTTTAAAAGTAAGAATAGGGAGCACCGTATGACCAGTATTCCATTTGTGGAACTCCAAAACTCAACAGCTCCAGTTACAGCGAGCACAAAAACCACCTGTCCGTACTGTGGTGTGGGTTGTGGTGTAATCGCACATGTTAAACATACGGCGCAAGGTCAAGTTGTGAGTGTAGAGGGGGATGCATCACATCCCTCTAACTATGGAAAATTGTGTATTAAAGGCAGTAATTTGGCGGATACCCTTGGCTTAGAAACACGTTTATTGCAGCCAATGCTCGGAAGAAATACACAGCAAAAGATGACAACTTGGGATACTGCACTCGATCAAATTGCGCAGCAATTCCAAAGCTGTATAGAGCAATATGGGGCTGAAAGCATCGCATTTTATGTATCGGGGCAATTACTGACCGAAGATTACTATGTGGTGAATAAATTCGTAAAAGGCTACTTAGGTACAGCCAATATTGATACCAATTCTCGCCTCTGTATGTCGTCTGCTGTGGCCGCACATAAACGGGCTTTTGGTGAAGACATTGTTCCTGCTAGTTACCAAGATTTCGAACAAACCGATATGGTGGTTTTGGTAGGTTCAAATACGGCATGGTGTCATCCCGTATTGTATCAACGGATTATGCAAGCCAAAGCCGAACGCGATATTTTTGTAGTTGTGATTGATCCACGTTTTACCAGTACTTGTGAACAAGCCGATTTACATTTGCCAATTTTACCAGGGCAAGATATTGCACTATTTAATGGACTCCTGCAGTATTTGCATCAAAATGGATGTGCAGATCAAGCCTTTATTGATGCAAATACGCAAGGTATTGAAGCTGCTTTGCTCAGTAGCCAAGCAGAACAAAATCCAGAAGATGTCGCAAAACAAACGGGAATTACACTAGAGAAATTACAACAATTTTATGCCAAATTTACACAGACTGAACGAGTAATGACCCTATTTTCAATGGGGGTCAATCAGTCTTCACAAGGTGTGAATAAAGCCAATGCAATTACCAATTGCCATTTATACAGTGGAAAAATTGGCAAGATTGGTGCGGCACCATTTTCAATGACAGGTCAGCCAAATGCGATGGGTGGACGTGAAGTAGGTGGTTTAGCCAATATGTTGGCAGCTCATTTAGATATTGATAACCCTCAACATCAGCAATTGGTACAAAACTTTTGGCAAAGTCCTGTCATTGCTAAATCTGCTGGATTAAAAGCTGTTGATTTATTTGAAGCCGTTGAAAGTGGCAAAATTAAAGCACTTTGGATTATGGCCACCAATCCTGTGGTGAGTTTACCCAATGCAGATCAGGTCAAACGTGCCTTAGAAAAATGTCCTTTTGTGGTGGTTTCAGATATTTGCCAGAACACCGACACGACAGCATTTGCCGATGTTTTACTGCCTGCTTTAGGTTGGGGGGAAAAAGATGGCACGGTGACTAATTCTGAGCGACGTATTTCCAGACAACGGGCATTTTTAGATGCACCGGGAACGGCCAAAGCAGACTGGTGGACAGTTTCGCAAGTGGCAAAAAGAATGGGATTTTCTGGTTTTAATTTTGAAAATGTCAGCGAAATATTTAACGAGCATGCACAACTTTCAGCCAGTGAAAATGTCCCCTTAGCACAACGTGATGAATCAAAGAGCTTTCGTTATTTTAATTTACAAGGTTTAACAGGCTTAACCTTACAAGAATACGATGATCTCAACCCCATTCAGTGGCCAGTATGGGATAAACAGCAAGCCATTGAAACGGTACGACATATCTATGCCAATGGGCAATTTAGCCATCCTGATGGTAAAGCCAAATTTATTGCTGTTGAAAACATTGCTCCTGTAAATGCCTGTACCAGTGAATATCCTCTAGCTTTGAACACTGGTCGTATTCGTGATCAGTGGCATACCATGAGTCGAACAGGATTATCGGCTAACTTAAGTACACATCGCGCAGAACCATTTTGTGAGATTCATGCGCAGGATGCTTTGAAATATGGTTTGAAAGAAGGGGACTTGGTCGAAGTTTCATCGACTTGGGGACGCTGTGTTTTAAAAACTGCTATTTCTCAAGGCATCCGTCGTGGGCAAGTTTTTGCCCCCATCCATTGGAACGATCAAGTCGCTTCAGATGCCCGCATTGGTCGAGTGGTCAATCCTGTGGTGGATGCTATTTCAGGTGAGCCAGAATTTAAGCACACACCCGTGATGCTGCAACCATTTTATACTCAATGGCAGGGCGTATTTTATGCTCGCAATGAGTACGCCGCTATGGTCAAGGCTTCTATAGAAACCTGTGTGTGGTGGACCAAAGTGACCACTGCCAAAGCTGTTCGTTATGAACTGGCAGATCGCCGTAAATACGATGATATTACCAAACATTTAAAAGAACTTTTACCGTTTCAAGATGAAAGTTTTGAATGGTTAAATGTTGACGATCATTCGGCACAAATCAGTCATAGCATCGTCTTAAAAGATGGCATTTTGATTGCCAGTTTATATATTGCCCCACGTGGTTTACTGCCAGACCGAGACTGGGTTGCAGGATTATTTAAGCGTGAGCGATTAAGTGCCATGCACCGTAAAGCGTTATTGGCGGGTCAACCTATTTCGATGAACAACAATGAAGGCCCATTGGTGTGTAGTTGCTTTAAAGTGGGTAAAAATCGAATTATTGAAACTATTAAAGAGAAAAACATCAGCAATGAAAAGCAAGTTACAGCTTGCTTAAAGGCAGGAGGCAATTGTGGTTCTTGCTTACCTGAAATTCGCGGCTTAATTAAAGCCTGTCAAACGGAGGATGTGGAATGATTAAAGCTTATCCTGCCACTGATCTTGTCATTCTTGCAGGAGGACAAGCACGACGTATGAACGGAATGAATAAACTTTTACAAACTTTTGATGATCAAATCCAGCTTTTAAAAATTCATCAAACCCTAAAACAGAAGGTGAATTCTATTTGGGTGAATAGCCATCGAGACTATTCACTTTACCGCGCCTTAGTGCCAAGTATTGCCTATTATCAAGATGAGGAATCTGGGTTTTTAGGTCCACTGATGGGCATGAAAAGCGCGTGGACAAATGTCCCATCGGACTATGTTCTATTTATTCCTTGTGATGTCACCTACATTCCATCTCGTGTGCTTGAGAAACTTCATGCTGTACTGGTAAAAAACACACAGGCTGAAGTGGCTTATGTCGAATTAAATGGACGTGCACTGTATCCCTTCTGTTTGTTAAAACGTAGCGCGTTGGAAAAATTAAATCGAGACATTGAACTAAAACAGTTCAGTTTAAAAAAGTGTTTTGCTGAAATGCACCCTCAAGTTGCACGGTTTAGTCATAAAAATCTATTTTTTCACAGTATTAACTCACTCGATGAACTACAACAGTACCAACAATTAAAATTTCTTAATTAAATCCAGAGATAGCACAAAGTTGGAACACTTATTGCTGAGTCATTTATAGCTATGAGCACAATGAAAGTGCAATCAGTTAATAAGCACAATCCTTGTGCAATGGGTCATTTCCACATGGAATAACATGCATGACAGTATCTATGGTAGAAACCCGTGCTGCATTTATAGATCAATTTGGTCGCAGCAAGCGTAAACTCAGAATTTCAGTGACCGATCGCTGTAATTTTAAGTGCGTCTATTGCATGCCTGAACATCCTGAGTGGATGAAGAAACATCAGATTTTAAGCTTTGAGGCATTGTTTCAGTTTTGCCAGTTTATGGTGCAAAACGGGATTGAGCATATCCGCATTACGGGTGGGGAACCTTTAATGCGTCAAGGGGTTGTGCATTTTGTTGCGGAACTGCAAAAGCTGAAAAAAATCGGACTGAAACAAATTTCGATGACCAGCAATGGTCACTACTTAAAAAAATATGCGCAAGATTTAAAACGTGCAGGGCTAGACAGTATAAATGTCAGTTTAGATAGTTTAGATGCAACACAGTTCTTTCAGCTTACCCAAAAACAACTTCAAACTGTATTGGAAGGCATTCAGGCTGCTTTAGATGTCGGTTTACCTATTAAAATCAATAGCGTACTGATACAAGGGAAAAATGAAGACCAAATTATTCCCTTGGTGCAATGGGCAAAAGACCTCGCTATTCCACTACGGTTTATTGAATTTATGCCTTTGGATGGGGATGGACATTGGAACGCTGAACATGTGGTCAGTGAACAGCAGATACTGGATACGCTTGCATCGAAATTTAATGTTCAAGCCATCCAAGAGCAGTCCAGAAGTCCAGCAAGACAGTATTGGGTCGATGGGCATCAAATCGGCATTATCTCCACCATTACCCATGCTTTTTGTGGTGAATGTGATCGTCTAAGGTTGACCGCACAAGGTGAGTTTTATAACTGCCTATTTGCCACACAAGGACTAGCGCTTAAAACTGAAATTGAGCAACTTCAGACGAAACAAAATGCAAATCTGTTACAGCAGAAACTTGAATCTTATATCTGGAACAAAAAAGCGGGGTTTCATGCCATTCAGGCACAGCAAACCTATAGAAAAATTAGTATGCATATGATCGGAGGTTAATATGTTGCAATCAAATTCAACCATCCAAATTAAAATTGAAGCTTATGGTGCAGTTGAAAAATTATTGCCTGCAAACCTTGTGATTTACAGCCCGCCCAATAGTGATATCGGGGCAGCCTTAAGCCAAGTCATGTCACTTTATCCTGAAGCTAAAACCTTGATTGAGCGCTGTGCCTGTGCAATCGGTGAAGACATTATCCCGCGTCATTTCATCATTAAAAATCAAATGACCCTCATATTGTTATCGCCAGTAGCAGGAGGTTAAGTCTGATGAGCCTGAAGAATTTCCCACGAGTTCAAACCACCGCATTAACGCAAAGTGATTTTGATGGTATTCAACATTTTCCTGAATGTGGTGGCATTGGCATCTTTGTCGGGACGGTACGTAATCACCATGAAGGTAAAGCGGTCAAAGCGTTGAAATATACTGCTTATGCTCCTGTTGCTGAAAAAATGATTCGCGCCATTGAGCAAGAAATTCAAGCCAAATATCAAGTGTCCTATGTTCGGGTGGTTCATCGCATTGGTGCTTTAGATATTGGCGATACTGCAATTATTGCCATGGCTTATGCCGCACATCGTCGAGAAGCCTTCCAAGCCTGTGAAGAAGCCGTAGAACGGGTTAAGCATGAAGTGCCTGTCTGGAAAGAAGAGTTTTATACAGATGGTTCGAGCCAATATGTAGAAGGTTGCTGTATCCGTAAAGATCAGGATTATGTTGCCATTACAACGCCTGTTCAGTCACATGCTCATCATGAATCATGTTCACACCATCACACAGCAACGGCAGCCATTTAATATTTAGCAATAGGAAAGCACCATGAAAAATGTAGGCATGAAAGCCGAAAGCTATAGAACCGCAGTAGCAACGGGTATTTTGTATGCGCCTGCACATTGTATTGAGCTACTCCGCAATGGCAATACCGATAAGGGTGATGCACTAAAAACTGCCCGTATCGCAGGAATCCTTGCAGCAAAGCGTACCGATGAGCTGATTCCCTTGTGTCATCCTTTACCTATTTATCGTGCAGATGTGGAATATGAACTATTTGAGCAGCATGTCTTAATTACCGCAACGGTTGAAACCATTGGCCCAACAGGGGTAGAAATGGAGGCTTTAACCGCGGTCAGTCTAGCGGGATTAACCCTCTATGACATGCTCAAACCACATTGCGAACCAGAAGATTTATGCCTAGACCAATGTAAACTAGCGAAGAAAAAAGGGGGCAAGTCTCATTATACTCGCGCACTAAAAGATGCCATTCCAGCTTCAATTATTGTCCTTTCTGATACGGTTGCCGCAGGCAAAAAGCCAGATACCGCAGGCTTAAATGTGCTGGAGATCCTTCAAGAAGCCAATTTTAAAGAGATTGCTTATCAGGTGATTCCAGACAGTCCTGAACAGTTGCTGGCATTAATCGAACAGCAAAAAAATGAGTATCCTCTTATTCTAACTGTGGGTGGAACGGGGCTTGGTCCGAAAGATCTTACAGTAGAAACCTTACAGCCCTTAATGAAACGAGAAATTCCGGGGTTGATGGAAGCCTCGCGTAGTTTTGGTCAGAAACGCACACCTTATGCAGCGCTTAGCCGTGGTGTTGCAGGTTATATCGATCAGAGTCTAGTGATCACTTTACCCGGAAGCCGTCAGGGTTCGAAAGAATCCCTCATTGCGATTCAACCTGCATTAATTCATCTATTTGATGTCCAAAAAAATATTCCCCATGCCGGAGGGTATCAATAATGTCAGGTTGTGGTGCTGAAAAAGGGTTGATTGGTGTAGATCAAGCCCTTGCGACTATTGTAGATCGAGTTCATGCATTAGCCAGTGAAAGTATTCCATTGCAACAGGCATTAAATCGATACTTAGCAGCAGATATTCACTCTGAAATTGATTTGCCCTTGTTTAGTCAAAGTGCGGTCGATGGTTATGCCCTATGCAGCAATCAGCCAATCCTAGAGAATTCCAAGTTTGAATTGATTGGTGAAATTCGAGCAGGGCAAGATCAAAACTTGCAACTTGAAAATGGACAGGCACTACGTATTTTCACAGGTGCAAAAATCCCTGAAGGTACAACAACCGTTGCACGGCAAGAAATTGTCACAGCATTGAGCCCTGATCAAATTCAAATCAATGTCGCCTTAGAAATACATGCCGATATTCGTGATGTAGGAGAAGAATTGAGTCGTGGACAACTACTGGCAAACCAAGGACAGCATTTAAGTGTTGGGGCAATTGCTGCATTGGCGATGGCCGGAGTTCAACAGGTTGAGGTCTATCAATTTCCCAAAGTTGCTGTGGTCATTACTGGAGATGAAGTCGCAAAAACACTAGATGATTTTACTTCAGGTAAAATTTTTGATGCCAATGCCCCATTAATCCAAGCATGGTTTGAACAACAGCAGCAAAATGTCAACATTTACCATGTCGAAGATACCGAACTGACGCTACAACAGTTGATTCAACAACTCAAACAAGAGTGTGATGTCATTTTGACCACGGGTGGGGTTTCAGTCGGAGACTACGACTTTGTGCGACCTGTGGCATTAGCGGAAGGCTTTCAGCAAATCTTTTGGAAAGTGAAACAGAAACCCGGTAAACCGATGCTCTTTGCAGAATATCAACGTGCATCTGGCGATACCTGTTATTTATTAGGACTACCGGGGAATCCCGCTGCGGTATTTGTCGGCATGCAAATTTATACTGCAACCTTATTAAATGCATTACAAGGTCAGACTCAATTACCTAACTGGTTTAGCGCAACCTTAAAGCAATCCATCAAAAGTGATTCGAGAGAACGCTTTCTGAGAATGTTTGCTCATTTTGAGCAAGGGCAATTATGGGTCGAAAATTTATCAAAACAGCAATCACATATGCTGAGTAATTTGATGCACGCAAATTGTTTGGTTCGAATACCTGAAAATCAGGTTTTAAGTGCAGGATCAACGGTACAAGGGCTTTTTCTGTAATCAAACCACTATCGTTAAATTAAGAGGTTGGAATTGTATGAAAATTAAACCTGCTTTAGTGCTTGTTACAACCTGCTGTTTGAGCATTTTAAGTCATGCCAATACCATCAAAATCTATGCCGCAGCCAGTTTATCCAATGCTTTAACTGATATTTACAAACAGTATCAGGCACAATATCCAAAAACTAAGATTGTGCCTGTGTTTGGCGCATCTTCCTCCTTAGCCAAACAAATAGAAGCAGGAGCAAGTAGCGATATCTATTTCTCTGCGGATTTAGATTGGATGAATTATCTGGTACAAAAACAGAAAATTAGCGGTAAGCAAGTTCATCCTTTTTTATTGAATCAATTGGTCGCCATTAGCTCACGTCAATTAAATATTCAGTTTCAAGCCAAACCACAATTTAACTTTGCAGGAGCTTTTCAGGGATACCTGTGTACAGGGCAAATGGAATCTGTCCCTGCGGGGAAATATGCCAAGCAAAGTTTAATTAAACTGAATTGGTTCAATGCTTTAAAAGGTCGAATTGTAGGAACAGACGACGTGCGCGCTGCTTTGGCATTTGTTGAACGCGGGGAATGTGCTGTTGGAATTGTCTACAAAACCGATGCACTCATTAGCCAGAAAGTTAAAATTATTGGGACTTTCCCAGCCAATTCACACCATCCGATTATTTATCCCATTGCGCTTACTCAGCAAGGTGTAGCAAATCAGGATGCCAAACTATTTGAACAATATGTGCGGACGAATAGCAAAGCAAAGCAAATTTTTCAACGTTATGGTTTTGTTTTAAAACAATAGGACTGAATCCATGTTAAGCCCAGAGGAACTCAGTGCATTATATTTATCAGCCAAAGTCGCGATATTTGCAACCTTGCTGAGTTTACCCTTTGCTATTGCGTTGGCTTGGGTTTTAGCACGTTATGAGTTTCGGCTTAAATTTGTATTAGAAGCCATCTTACAAATGCCGATGGTATTACCTCCCGTAGTTTTGGGCTATTTACTTTTGGTTCTATTGGGGCAACAAGGCTGGATTGGGCGCTACTTAAATGAACTCGGTATTCAGGTGGTTTTTAACTGGAAAGGCGCCGTACTTGCTTCAATGATCGTGGCTTTTCCCTTGATGGTTCAGCCCATTCGTCTGTCTTTTCAATTGATTAATCAACAATTAGAACAAGTAGCGGCAACTTTAGGTGCCAGCCCGATACGGGTGTTTTGTAGTATTAGTTTACCTTTAGCAATTCCCGGCATCATTATTGGGAGCATCTTGTGTTTTAGCCGTAGTCTGGGTGAGTTTGGTGCAACCATTACTTTTGTTGGCAATATTCCAGATGAAACACGCACGATACCGATTGCAATTTATTCATTTCTACAACAACCCAATGGCGAAGAAATGGCAATGCGCTTAGTTGCACTTTCTATGCTGTTGGCCTTTAGTGCATTAATTGCCAATTATATGATTTTGCAGAAATATCAAAAGCAATTAGGAGTTTAACGTCATGTTGATCTGTAAATTCCATTATCAACGAGCTGATTTTAATTTAAATATTCAACTTGAAATGCAGCACCCAATTTTAGGCATTGTCGGTTCATCGGGAAGTGGTAAAACCACCTTGCTCAAGAACATAGCAGGATTACTCAATCCGCTATCGGGTGATATTCAATTGGGTTCTCAAACTTTATTTGCTTCATCTCGGAAGATCAACTTAGCACCCCATCAACGACAAGTTGCTTTAGTCTTTCAACAAGCGTTGTTATTCCCACATTTAAATGTTCAACAAAACCTAAAATATGCAGAAAAACTTCAAGATCCTCAAGATATTAAATTTCACTCTGCACAAATTGTAAAATTATTAGAATTAGAACATCTGATTCAACGCAAAGCCCATCAACTATCAGGGGGTGAAGCCCAGCGTGTTTGTATTGGACGTGCATTGTTGTCGTCACCCAATTTATTACTTTTAGATGAACCACTTACAGGTTTAGATCGTCAACTCAAACAACAAATATTACCTTTTTTTAAACGCATTAAAGATGAACTAAATTTACCGATGATTTATGTCACGCATCATATGGATGAATTAAAAAGCTTAGAGGCGGAGATTCTCACCATGCGTGAGGGGAAGTTATTAATTTAAATAATTAAGAAAATACATACAATCACAGAAAAAGATAGAATTTGATATTGGCGTAAATATGAAAAAAAGCGATGATATGCGCTTATTGAAATAAAATCAGGATTTCTATTTTAGTGTTCGAACTTGACTGTAAACTTCTCAGCATTTTTTTCTATGTGTATAAATTTAAAAGTGTTTCGGTTGCTGCAGAACAACTCTGCATGAGTCAACCTGCGGTCAGTAATAGCTTAAATAAAATCCGTCAACATTATAACGATCCGCTATTTTTACGTATTGGCAATGAAATGATGCCAACGGAACTTTCCAAACAACTCTTTCCTTTGGTGAGTGAAGCCTTAAACCGAATTGAATTAATTAATAATTTCACCATCGATTTTGATGAAATGAATTCACATCAGCAATTTAACATTGCGATGACAGATGTATCACATTTAGTGTTGCTGCCAAAGATTTCACAATACTTGAAACAGCATGCGCCCCATGTAAGATTGAATGTACGCCCGATTACCTCTGAAACTAGTTACCAAATGGCAAATGGAGAAATTGATCTGGCGATTGGTTTCTTGCCGCATATGGAAAATGGTTTTTATCAACAATTGTTATTTGAACAATACTATGTGGTGATTGCCGCGAAAAACCATCCTCGTTTAACGCCAAATCATTTAACTATTGAACAGTATCTGGCAGAGTCACATATAGATATTGACGCTGGCATTGGTCATTATCATATTGAAAATGAGCTGTTAAATTTAGATTTAAAACGGAATATTATCATGCGTTTACCAAGCTACTTGGGGGTGGGTTTGGTAGTGCAAGAGTCCGATGCAATTGCCACCGTGCCTTATTACCTGAGTGAAGTACTCTTATCGCGAGGTAATTTACAAATTTTTAATGCGCCTATTTCATTTCCGACTTATAGCGTAAAACAATTTTGGCATATGTCATGTCATCATAAGACCAGCCATCAATGGCTAAGACAAATGTGCCATGAAATTTTAGCGCGATAAAAATTTCTCAAAATATAAAAAAGAGGTCTAATCAGACCTCTTTTTATTTATGACTTTTATAGTTTTGATTACTGTTGTGTGTCGCATTCATTAATAATTTGCCCTGCATGCTTAGGCGTGATTAATGGTGCTGTCGGGCGTGGGCCTGTGTATTGTAGGCCAATTCCTGCATAAACATCATCTGCTGCGACTTCTGTTTCAAAACGTTCTTTATCGCGTTCACGAATTTCGCGACTAATTTCTTCAACCTCGTTTAGATCAACGCCAAGTTCTTCTAAAATCGCACCACCAAATACCATAGCTGACTCAAAAGTCTCTCGAATCATGTAATCGACATTTTGTTTAGCCAAATGTAAGGCATGTTCACGGTCATAGGAGCGTACCAATAGTTTGGTTAGGGGAAATTCATGTTGTACCAACTCTATAATTTTATTCGTAGTTTCTTTGTGGTCTACGCAGACCACAATGGCTTCAGCGGTGTCTGCTCCTGAAGCATGTAAAATATCTAAACGGGAACCATCTCCATAGTAAATAGTAAAACCGAAACGTTCCGCGTTTTGAATCATGTCAATGTCATTATCAATAATCGTGACATCAACACCGCGCGCGAGTAGCAATTGACTAGTGACTTGCCCAAAACGACCAAAACCAATCATCAAAACTTTACCCGAAAGCCCATCTGCAATACGTATATTATCTAATGAAACTTGTGCTGTTTTTTGGGTATATCGTTTAAATAAAATACCGATAATTGGTGTAAGAATCATCGACAAAACTACAATAGCGGTAAGATTCGAGCGTTCGACAGCGCTGATTACTTGAGCACTCATTGCTGCCGTGAACAGCACAAAAGCAAATTCCCCGCCTTGAGCCATCAATAATGCACGATCAAGTGCTTCGATATGCGGGCTTTTGGTTAAACGAGCGGTAAGATAGATCATCACTGCTTTAACAAACATTAAAGCAATGACGGCACTGAGAATCAGTGGCCAGTTATTTCTCACCACGTTGAGGTCTAAGGACATTCCAACGCCAAGGAAAAATAAACCAAGTAAAATTCCTCGAAAAGGCTCAATATCGGCTTCAATTTGATGGCGGAAGGTTGATTCGGAGAGGAGTACGCCCGCTAGAAAAGCACCCATTGCCATAGAAAGCCCACTAATTTGCATGAGCAATGCTGCGCCTAAGACAACTAACAATGCTGCTGCGGTCATCACTTCACGTGCTTTCGCTGCTGCTAATAGACGGAATAGAGGATTGAGTAACCAATAACCAGCCGCGATCAAACCCGCAATTGAAATTAAGCCAATACCAATATTTTGCAAACGCACCGAGGTGCTTTCAACAACATGATTCGGAGCGATAAATGCAACAATCGCGAGTAAAGGAACAATCAGCAAATCTTCAAATAAAAGAATAGAGACAATTTTTTGCCCACGAGGTTGTGCAATATCACCTCGATCGCCCAAAAGTTGCATCACAATGGCAGTAGATGTGAGAACAAAACCCGCAGCACACACAAAACTCACTTGCCAAGAATAGCCATAAACTAAGCCAACGCCAGTCAGCCCAATTGAACATGCGATAATTTGTAAGGTTCCGAGTCCAAAAATTTCCTTTCTTAAACTCCATAAATGTGAAGGACGCATTTCTAGCCCAATCACAAATAGATACATCACAATACCCAGTTCAGCGATGTGTAAAATTGATGCTGAATCATAAAAAAAAGCCAAACCAAATGGCCCAATAATTAATCCCGCAATTAGATAGCCCAATACCGAACTCAGCCCCAAGCGTTTGATCACTGGCACAGCGATGACTGCCGCAGTTAGCAAGATTACTGGGGAAATTAGACTGATAGAATCCGCTTCTGCACTCATATATTTCTCATATTTATTGAATTATTTTGAAAAATATTAACTGATTATGCGGTCAGAGGACATCATAATTTGAACTTGAGTCAGATTGAATTACAGGACTAAAGACGCCAAATTGGCTTTGAGAATATTTGAAAAGTCTGATTTAAAATCATAATTTGTATTGCATCAGCATCAAATTTGAAGATTTCGATTGCTGATGCAAATCTCATGTAGGGTTGGGTTAGAGTTATTTTGTACTGTGACATCAAGGCATAAATGCAGAATCAGCATTGACTACAAAAATTACACAGATACAAAAAAATGCGCAGTATAAGAAAAACCAAAGAATCATTCGTTTGAAGGCTTTATCCGAAATAGAACTGTCCGCATATTTTTCTGGCTTTCTTGAACCTTGATCATCATTCATCACAAAACTCACTCTATTATGGCTTGTAATGATTATGGCGAAGTTCTGTTGACTGCTGTAGATACACTTTTTAAATAAAAAACTATAACAGAAGAAAAGAATTTCAAACTTCTGTTATGTTTTTTGTGTGCGTGATGGATGTTTTAAAGGCATTTTATGACTTAAACCTTATCTAGCGTAAAGTATCTGTCTTTATTTCATTAAAGTTTGAAAAGTAAAAATTTCTATTTGCCTTTAAACATTGGGGTTCTTTTTTCCAGCATGGCCATAACACCTTCATGTGCATCTTCAGATTGGAACAAAGCAGGTAAATAGGAGGCTAAATTTTGTAGGGCATAGGCTGAGCCTTTTTGTTGCGCTTCTTGGGCAGAGCAGAGTAAGGCTTTTACCGCTAAGGGTGCCGCTGTAGAAATCTCCTGAGCAATTTGAGTTGCTCGAGCAAGCTGTTGACCGCATTCAACTTTCTCAGAAATAAGATTTAAATCTAAAGCCGTTGCTGCCGTAAAACTTCTCCCAGTCAAAAGGTATGGCATCGCTTTTTGCCAACCTGCGGCTTGGACAAAGCGTACAGTAGCTCCACCAAAAGGCATAATGCCACGTAATACTTCTATCTGTGCAAATTTACAGTCTTCACTGGCTATCACAACATCGGCATTTAACATCAGTTCAATTCCTGCGGTAAAACAGATGCCTTGTACAGCCACGACGACAGGCTTAGTTCTGGGTTTTCCCGTTACTCCCCAAGGATCAATTTGATCAGTAGTAAAATTAAAAACACCCTGAGTCAATTTATCTTGCAGTTCAAGCAAATCTAGACCTGCTGTAAAATGATCACCATGTGCAAAAATAATGGCGCATCTTAAAGCCGGATCTGCTTCATATTCAGTGAGTGCTTGAGACAATGCCAAGATCATGTGGCTATCAAAAGCATTTCGTTTACTGGCACGATCTAAACCAATGAATAAAAGATGATCTTGGATTTCACGACTCACAGTTCCATTTGTATTATTCATTGTTATATACCTTGATTATTCTGTTTATTGATCTGCTTTTATTATGGAATGAGTTTGATGAAGATAAAGTGGAAAACTGTATGCAAATGATATCGATGAGATCACATTGTCAAAAATCACTGTGCCATATAAAAACTTCTAAATCGAATAGTTATTAGCTCATTGTGATGAATTTTCCTTTTGGGAATGTATAACCGCTTTTAAACCCGCCAAAGAAAAGGTCTTAAAATGTAAAGCCAACTGCTTGGCTGGTATGCAACGCATATTTTGCAACGGACCTGATGCCGTAACGCCAGTCATGATCAGCATTAGGCATGGTGCAACGACACTAAATATACAGGGCAATAGTGTGGGATCATTTTCATCTAAATCGGTAATTTGGCTAATAATATGACGGATTATCTGAAACTTTCGTGTACCTTCTGTTCCAAAAAAATTTAATAAATGTGCTGAAGGGGAGAAAATCTCACGAATAAAAACTTTGCCGCGCCATACGTCTTGCTCCACTAATTTTATAACCAGTGTTTCAAAAAAAACTCCCAGTTTTTCTTCAGGATCACATTGCATTTCAGCAATTTCTTGTAGTTCTTGCTCATTTAAATAATGTGCATGTGCTTCGCTAAGAACAGCCTGATACAAGCCATCTCGTCCACCAAAGTGATAGTTAATTGCCGCAAGATCCACTTCCGCCAATTTAACGATTTCCTTGTTGCTGGTTTTAGCCCAACCCAATTGGGCGATCAAATGACCCGCGGCCTCAAGAATCTTTGACTTGGTTAAATCACCATCACTGCGTCTGGCTCTGGACATCTGCTTACTCGATTGTATATTGGTATAAAGTATATTCTTTGATCTTAATTTTATGATAGTTTAAATTTAAATTGAATTTAAACTTTATTGTTTGAGTATAATAAATAAAGGCTGATCTTAATGAAAAAAACAGCGGTAATCTTGATTTTGGCTATGATCGTAATTCTTAGTTGTGGGATTGCTTGGTTTTATTTCAAGAAGCATCAGCCTGAAAATGATCTAACCTTATACGGTAATGTTGATATCCGTCAGGTATCTTTAGCCTTTGAAAATTCAGGAAGAATCAAAAGCCTTCAAGTACAAGAAGGTGATCATGTAAAACAAGGACAAGCGCTGGCAGAACTAGATACTTCCGCTTTAGTTATTCAAAAAAAACAAGCTGAAGCCCAATTAATCATTCAACAACAAGCTATTTTGACCCAAGACGAAGGCGCCAGACCAGAAGAGATTGTGCAAGCTAAAGCTCAAATTGCCTCTGCACAAGCAGAACTGAACAAAGCCAGTAAAGCACTACAACGTTTACTTGCTTTAAACTCAAGCAGTGCAGGAAAAGCCATCAGTCAACAAGAAGTAGATGCTGCTCAAAGCAATCAAAACGTGGCTCAAGCATCGGTCAAAGAACGTCAAGCCAACTTAGATTTATTACTCCAAGGTGCACGTAAAGAAGATCGTGAAGCAACTAAAGCTCAATACCAAGCGACTAAAGCGAATTTAGAGTCAATTCAATATCAGCTGACGCAAGCCGTTTTACGCTCCCCAACGGATGCTGTCATTCGGACACGCTTACAAGAAGTGGGCGATATGACCAATGCGCAAAAGGCAGTTTATACACTGGCGCTAACCAATCCTAAATGGGTACGTGTTTATGCCAACGAAGCTCAACTTAATCGCATTCATTTAGGTGATGTTGCCCAAATTTATCGCGATAGCATACCTGATCAACCTATTCAGGGGAAAATAGGGTATATCGCTTCTGTTGCTGAATTTACGCCTAAAACAGTACAAACAGAAGACATCAGAACCAGTTTGGTTTATGAAGTACGTGTGTATGTACAAGATCCAAATGACCAACTCAAAATGGGGCAACCCGTAAAAGTAGACATACAACCCACTGCATCAAGTATCCAAGAGAAAAAATAAGATGAGTGAGAGCTACATTCTTCAGGCAAAAGATTTGAAGCATGTGTTTAAGTCTCAACAAAAACACATAGAAGATACCTGCGCATTACAAAATATAAATATGCAAATTAGAGCAGGCGAACTAACCGCCTTGGTAGGACCTGATGGTGCAGGGAAAACTACGTTTCTTCGTTTAATTGCAGGCTTATATCAGCCTACAACTGGTGTGCTAGAAGTTTTAGGGTTAAATGTTGCTGAACATGCGCAAGCCATTCAAAACCGAATCAGTTATATGCCGCAACGGTTTGGACTGTATGAAGATTTAAGCATTATCGAAAACTTAAATTTATATGCAGATTTGCATGGTGTATCTAAGCACGACCGCCAACAACGTTTTGATCGGTTGCTTAAAATTACCGATTTAACTGCATTTACTCAACGTTTGGCAGGACAACTTTCTGGCGGTATGAAACAAAAGTTGGGTTTAGCCTGTACATTAGTACGTTCTCCAGAATTGCTTTTATTGGATGAGCCGAGCGTTGGCGTAGACCCACTTTCACGTCGTGACTTATGGACCATCATTGAACGACTGGTGCAAGAGGACAATCTCAATGTCATTATTAGCACAGCCTATATGGATGAAGCCGAGCGTTGTGACCAAGTCTATGTGATGTATAACGGACAGGTAATACAGCAGGGAACACCTCTACAATTACGCACCTATGCCAAGGATAGAACATGGCAAGTTTTACCACCGAAACATATGAAAGCCAGAGTGCTTCAAGCAGCGCTATTGGAGAATACCAAGCTTTATTGTGATGCTGTACCCAAGGGCGAAATGGTGCGTTTTATTACCCAAGATGCCTATAGTGAATTTCCAAAACAGCTTTTTCCGGAAGAATTAAAACCTGAAGCCAGAACCGCTGAACTTGAAGATGCATTTATGTTGATTCTGCATCGAACACAACAAACATCCTCTACAGAAACACTGATTGAAAATGAATTAGAGAAGGTGGATGAATTAGACATTTTAAAATCAATTCAATCCAATAATGGTGATGAAAGGGTCATTACAGTCCAAAATTTGACGCGTAAATTTGGGGATTTTACTGCGGTTGCGAGTACGTCTTTTGAGGTATATCGGGGAGAAATTTTTGGTTTGTTGGGGCCAAATGGTGCAGGTAAAACCACAACCTTCCGCATGTTATGCGGACTATTGCCAGCAAGCAGCGGCACACTTGAAGTCGCGGGAGTAAATTTACGTACGGCTCGTGCACAAGCCCGCGCCAAAATTGGTTATGTATCACAAAAATTTGCCTTATATGGAAATTTAAGTGTACATGAAAACCTCAAATTCTTTGGCGGTGCTTATGGTCTCTCAGGGAAAAAATTAAAACAACAAATCGAAAAAATGTTGACTCAGTTTCATTTGAAGCCTGAAGCCATCAGTGGAAATTTACCTGCAGGATTCAAACAAAGGCTTTCTATGGCTGCGGCGTTATTACATGAACCTGAAATTCTATTTTTAGATGAGCCAACGAGCGGCATTGATCCACTCGCACGTCGAACCTTCTGGCATACGATTGGAGAGCTTGCAAATCGGGGAATCACGATTATTGTGACAACTCATTTTATGGAAGAAGCCGAGTATTGTGACCGTATCGCCATTCAGGATACAGGTAAATTGTTAGCGCTTGGCTCACCACAAGAAGTCCGACTTCAAGCAGGAATGTATGCAGGTAAAGATATGAATAGTGCTTTTATTGCAATTGTTGAGCAAGCACGTCATGTCAATACCATATCCAAGGAGAGTGTTTAGATGCAGTCTTCTTTTCTCATCCGTTTAAAAGCTTTAATACATAAAGAGGCTATTCAACTGTTACGTGCCAAAAGCAGTCTGGCAATTGGTCTATTACTACCGATTATTTTAATTCTACTATTTGGCTATGGCTTGTCTTTTGACCTAAGTAATGGGCGAGTTGCTGTCGTCATAGAACAGCCATCTCCTCAAACGCAACAAATCGTTGCGGGAATGCAGGGAAGTCCGTATTTAACTGTTCAGCAATTTTTTGCGATGCCCGAAGCCATTACGGCCATAAAAAATGATGAAGTAGATGCTATTTTAGTCATTCCAGCCAATTTTGAAGCTGAACAATTACAAGGTCGTGGCAAACTTCAGTTATTAAGCAACGGACGCTCGACCAGTATTGCCTCGAGTATGCAAAGCTATGTTTCGGGCGCAATTTCTAATACTTTAAATTTACAAGTTGAGCGACAAAATTCGACAGCAACACAAGCGACTGTGAGTATAGAACAGCGTATGTGGTTTAATGAGTCGGCAAATAGCACTTGGTTTTTAGTGCCTGGTTTAATTGTTTTGGTACTCACCTTAATCGGGGCTTTTTTAACAGGATTATTAATTGCCCGTGAACGTGAACAAGGAACTTTAGAAGCACTTTTTGTGACGCCAGTAAGACCATTAGAATTGGTCATTGCCAAATTGACACCTTACTTAGTGATTGGTCTCATTGATATTGTCGTCTGCTTAATTGCATCCTCACTGTTATTTGAAGTTCCAATGCGTAGTTCCATGCTTTCAATTCTCAGTGCATGTTTTCTATATTTATTGGTCTCCTTATTGCTCGGTTTAACAATTTCTGGTTTTGCACAAAACCAGTTTCAAGCCAGCCAGATTGCGTTATTAGCCAGTTTTATGCCCGCAATGATGCTTTCTGGTTTTGTATTCGATATTCGTAATCTGCCTTTTGTCATCCAAATTGTTAGCCAAATATTACCAGCCACTCATTTTATGTCCTTAATTAAAACCCTATTTTTAGGTGGAGATGACTGGAAGCTCTGGTTCAAAGAATGCAGTATTTTAATGCTATATGTGATTGTGCTGATGTTTGCTGCCTGCAAATCACTCAAAAAACAGTTGAGATAACGACATGATTCAGCGCGTATTGTCATGGTTCCAATATCTGGCTGTATTGGTCAGAAAAGAGTTTTTGATTATTTTTAGCGACCCTGCAAACCGAATCGTCTTATTTGCACCAGTTCTGATTCAGTCACTGCTGTTTGGTTATGCCGCAACTTATGATGTAAATCGGGTTGATTATGCCATTCTGGATTTAAGTCACAGCCAAACAGCGACTGAATTTGTTGCAAAACTAGATGGTTCAGGTATTTTTCAACGCACTGCTACACTCGAAAATAGCCAGCAAATTACGTCAGTAATTAACAATCGTGAAGCACTGGCAGTCATTACCATTCCCCAAGATTTTGAACAAAAGCTGACTCAACAGCAAGCATCACCGATTCAAGTCATTGTAGATGGGCGGAATTCTTCTACAGCAGGTGCCGCAGGCTCATACATTGCAAGTACTGTGCAACAGTTTAATCAACAATACTTAAAGAATACAGCACCACTAAATATTGAAACTCGAATTTGGTATAACCCGAATCATGAATCTCGTTGGGGAATTATGCCATCTTTGATTGCTGGATTAAGTATGATGCAAACTTTATTGTTGTCCTCTTTATCTGTAGCAAGGGAACGGGAACAAGGAACATTCGATCAATTACTGGTCACCCCATACACCCCTGTACACATCATGATTGGTAAAGCATTACCGCCTATATTTGTGGGTTTAATTCAATCCACGATTATTTTTCTTATTATATTGTTTTGGTTTCAAATTCCAATGCAAGGTTCTATTGGCTTGCTATATTTGGGACTCTTTAGTTTTAATGTGGCTGTTGTTGGTGTAGGGCTATCGATCTCAGCCATTGCACTCAATATGCAACAAGCCATGTTTTTTACTTTTTTACTGATCATGCCGCTGATGCTTCTTTCAGGCTTATTAACACCCGTTCAAAATATGCCTCAAGTATTGGAAATTGCGACATATATTAATCCATTACGATTTGGAATTGATTTAGTGTTACGTGTTTATTTAGAAGGTGCAGAATTTTCCCAAGTAAAATATGACTTTGTTCCAATGATTATTTTGACTTGTATAACTTTACCTTTGGCTACTTGGTTGTTTCGAAATCGCTTGTCGTAAAAGTGAAGAAAGGATTTTATATTCTTCATTCTTTAGAGTACTCATTAACCAAAATGAAAAATTATCGTATGTAACATTCTTCCTGTATCGGATTGATTGAGTATGAAAGACAAAGAAAAAAGGAACTTATGACTAAGTTCCTTTTTCTTGAGCAATTACATAAAAATATTATGCAGATTGCTTAGGATGTACCATGTTTTGTACTGAAAGTACTTCTGCTAAAACTTCATCAGAAAGCAAGTTTTCAGCTTTAATAAGCGCAAGAATACTTTGACCAGATTCGTTTGCTTCTTTGGCAATACGAGTCGTCGTTTCATAGCCAAGGTATGGGTTCAATACAGTAATAATACCAATTGAGTTATCTACCAAGTGTTGGCAATGTTCAGCATTCGCACGGATGTTTTCAATACATTTCAATTGGAACATACGCATTGCTTTACCTAACAAATCAATTGATTCGAAAAGTTTGAATGCGATTAACGGTTCCATTGCATTTAACTGTAACTGACCCGCTTCAGCAGAAAGGGTAATTGCCAAGTCATTTGCAATAATTTGGTAACATGCCAAGTTCATTGCTTCAGGAATTACTGGGTTCACTTTACCTGGCATGATTGAACTACCTGGTTGACGTGGTTCTAAGTGAATTTCATTTAGACCTGCACGTGGACCACTCGACAATAAACGTAAGTCATTGGCAATTTTAGCAAGTTTAGTCGCCGTACGCTTTAAGAAGCCTGACAATAGAACGAAATCGCCCATGTCTGAAGTCGCTTCAATTAAGTCAGGAGAACTTGAAATGTTCTTTTGCGTAATTTGTGACAATGCTTCAATTGCGTGAAGACGGTATTCAACTTCAGTGTTAATACCTGTACCAATTGCTGTACCCGCTAAGTTCACAACACTTAATGCATTCGGCATGATGCTGTAAAGCATATTCAAGTCATTTTGCAAAGTATTAGCAAAAGCGCCAAATTCTTGACCCAAAGTCATTGGTACAGCATCTTGTAACTGAGTACGACCCATTTTTAAGATATGCGCAAATTCTTCAGATTTTACACGGAAGCTATCGATTAAGCTTTGGAATGGTGTGTTAAGTTGATCTAAAGAAAATAATAAACCAACTTTAATTGCTGTAGGGTATACGTCATTGGTTGACTGTGACATATTTACATCATTATTTGGGTGTAAATATTTATATTCACCTTTGGCATGTCCCATATATTCCAAACCAATATTTGCAATTACTTCATTTGCATTCATATTGGTTGAAGTACCAGCACCACCTTGAATCATATCAATTGGGAATTGATCATGATATAAATCATTCATCAACTGCTGGCAAGCATGTTGAATTGCATTGTATTTATTTTCTTCTAATTTATTTAGTTTAAAATTTGAAACTGCACATGCAGATTTAACCATTGCCAATGCTTTAATGAAAATTGGGAAATGGCTTAATTTATTCGGACTTAAATTGAAATTTTCCAATGCACGAAGTGTTTGTACACCGTAGTAACAATGGAATGGGACTTCTTTAAAACCAAGTAAATCTTTTTCAGTCCGTGATTTAATTTCAATATTCATTTAGAAATGCTCTATAGCGGGAATAATTTTATCTTAGAACTAGAACACCCAGCCTGACTAATGTAAAAAAATATTTATCCATGCATTTTTTGCATAACACTGTATAATTATCAATATCGCTTAGATTATGGACAGCGCAAATGTCATTGGAAATTCGTTGGATTGAAGATTTACTTGCTTTAGAACAAGAAAAATCTATCTCAAAAGCGGCCGAACTCAGACATGTAACACAATCTGCCTTTACACGCAGAATTCAAGCCATTGAAGATGCTTTAGGCTTTCAAATTTTAAAACGCTATAGCAAGAATGTAGACTTTACAGATGCTGGTCAAATCCTGCTGTCATCTGCAAAAAACATACAAAATCAATTGGATACAACAATAAAGTATCTGGAAAAAAATATTAGGAACAATGAGCTTTCTATCAAGTTTGCCGTGTCCCATTCGTTAATTACACAGTTTTTCCCTAATTTTATTCACAATTTATATACAGATATTAAAGATCTACAGCTTGAAATTATTGCAGCCAATATGAAACAGGGCATGCGACTGTTGAAAGAAGGTTCATGTGATTTTTTAATTTGCTATTGTGATGAAGAAACTCTAAAACAGTTAGACCATGCAATTTTTGCATTTCATAAAATTGTGAAAATGGAAATTCTTCCTGTTGCATCTGCACGCGATAAATATGAGAAATACAGTTTAGATCAAAATTTTCCATTGCTGTCTTATAGTAAGCAGGCTTATTTAAGAAAATGTGTCGATCGTGAAATTGAAGATAAATTAGATTATCGAATTTTATATGAAACAGATAATGCTGGAGATTTAAAAGCTTTGGTTTTACAAGGACTAGGCGTTGCTTGGTTGCCTAAATTATTAGTAGAAGAAGAAATTGCTGAAAATAAATTACGCGTCTTAGATGGTTATCATTTTTTCCAAGATGTTTATCTTATTCGCAGTAAAGTTATATATTCTCAACGTATGGACTATATATGGAATACTTTAACTAATTAATATGAATTAGGCATTGTATAAATAATATTTTCATCTATTAAATTTATACAATGCCAATATTATTTTTCTAATATAAATAACAAAAATTGTTCTTACATTTACTGGTTCTGCTCATATTTAAAGCACCTTCCTTCATTGCTTCAGCATACAACCTTTTGCGTATTTTTTTATCAATCTGGTCTTAACAATGTCGGTTCTTGTGCCAATTTTTGTGCCAGAAATTCAATCAATACTTTTAGTTTTGGTGGCAAATGTTTTGTCGCTGGGTACAACAACCATGCTTCGCCACTATAGTAGGTTTTAAAATACCAGTTTGGCAAAACTTGAATTAACTGCTTATTTTTCATTGCCTTATTTGCTACAAAGAACGGTAAACTGGCAATTCCAAGGTGCTGTAAGGCTGCATCAAGTCGTACTCCTGTATGATTCGCCGCGTAGCGACCTTTGACATGGACTGAAAGGTTTTTGTTCCCTTGTTGAAATTTCCATTTTGAATCTATTGCTTGCTCACCCAAAAAGATACACTGATGTTCTTTCAAATCGTGTGGATGCTGAGGTGTACCAAACCTTGATAAATACTCAGGCGTTGCACAAATTACATGATCTATTTCTAAAAGTTTACGGCCCATCAAACCATCATGTGGCTTCTCCGTAATACGAATAGCTAGGTCGACTTGATCTTCAATTAAATCAACATAACGATCTTCTAATAGTAGTTGAATATCAATTTTAGGATAAAGTTTCAAAAATTCAGGTAAATAGGGGTGAATTAAATAATGCCCAACGGCCTTAGGCACACTCATTCGAATTTGACCTTGAGGTTCTGAGTGAAATTTTTCCGAACTTTCCATTACGGCTTGAGCTGCATTCACCATATCTAGGCAACGCTCGTATACAGCTTGTCCACTTTCACTTATACGTAACTTACGAGTGGTTCTTTGTAGTAGTCGGGTCCCTAATGCTTTTTCTAAGCGTGAAATTGCTCGACTGATTGCGGAAGGTGTTGTTCCAAACTGACGGGCTGTTTCAGAAAAACTACCTGTTTCTACCACTTTTACAAATGTCACCATTTCATTCAGTAAGTTTAAATTTTGATTTGTGCTCATGAAGCAAAAGTTATTTGATAATTTTCTAGATTATCACCCCATAGACAAAGTTATACAATTTTTTCATATTTAGATATGGTTATTATTTCATGATTAAACATCTTTATTTATCTGGTGTTACTGAAAGTTTCGTCGAAGTTGTGGCTTGTACTTTACTGGAAAATGGTCAATTTGAAATTAAATTAGAAAACACGCCATTTCATCCTCAAGGTGGGGGACAACCGAGTGATACTGGATATATTGCAGAGAGTGAAGTTGTCCATGTCGCAATTGAAAATGGCACGATTATTCATCTATGTAAAAGTGCTGTAGCATTAGGTCGAGTATATGCAAAAGTTGATATTCAAGCCCGTCGACTCCACAATCGTTTGCACAGTGCAGGACATTTGATTGGACATATTGTTGAAAGTTATGGTTGGCAACCAATCAAAGCACAACACTGGCCAAATAATTCAAAAGTACAGTTTTTGGCGACCCAAAACAGTGAACCTGTGGATTCTATGTATTTAGAAACTCGTCTACAAGCCTTTATCGATGCAGATTTAGCAGCAAAGATTACCCTTAATGAGAATGGATTTCGTGAAATTCAGTTTGGTGAATTGAATGCCTATCCTTGTGGTGGAACGCATGTTCTATCTTTATCGGAAGTTGGTAACGTCAAAATTATTAAAATGGAAATAAAGAAAGGCAAACTCACCGTACATTATGCCTTAGCTAAGGGTATTTCAGGATGAATGTCTATTACCATGAGTTTCTTACGCTAGCCCTCATACATTTTCTTGCAGTCATTATTCCAGGTCCCGATTTCATTATTAGTGTGCGGCAAAGTACCCAACACGGTTATCGAATCGGCTGTATAACCGCAGTAGGAATTGGTTGTGGCATTTCTGTTCATGTGTTTTATACCCTTATGGGCGTTGGTTTTGTTCTGTCTCAAAATCATATTTTCATGAGTCTTTTTCAAATCATTGGTGCCTTATATTTACTCTATTTAGGCTGGAATTGTTTGAAAGGAGGGTCGAGTCCAATTGAAATTAGCACGGTTGTTACCTCTGAACACAGGACGATATCTTATCATCAGGCATTCATGACAGGTTTTTGGACCAATGCACTGAACCCGAAGGCGACCATTTTTTTCTTGGCCATTTTCACCAGTATAGTCAGCACAACAACGCCGTTATACATACAGATCCTGTATGGTGGATGGATGTGTCTGGTGAATACGCTGTGGTTTATTGCAGTCAGTTTGATTTTTACGCAGCCTAGAATCAGATCAGGCTTTCTGAAATATAATTCTATTTTAGAAAAAGTTATGGGCGTGTTACTGGGTGCAATCGCAATACGGTTAATTTTAGGGATTGAGTTCTAATCATCAATAAAGCATAACCATATGTTAAGGCTGTTGAAATTACGATATTAAAATTCAAATCTTTAAAATACAATGAGGTATGAGGATTAAAACTGCTAATCTTTCCATGCAAGTCTTTTGATAGATACAGTCAACAGCCTAAACTCTTCTAAAACTTTTGACTTTATACCGACAAAATCGAACGTTCGGGGAGAAGTCTTGTTTGAGGATGGTTTTAGAGCCATTCAATTATACATAGCCTTAACCAGACTCAAACAAAGAAAGGGCTAATTTTTAGCTCTTTCTTTGTTTCTAAACACTTATTTTTGATTACAATTTACAGCTAAAATTCTCGGCTTGCTCACTGTCTCCCTGACCGTTATAACGTGCGATTAAAGGATATGGGCAAAGTGGGCGTGTACGAGTGGCCGACCAATCGGTAGGTAATTCAGTATTCACTTGCCCACTGGCATTGCCTTCACCCCGTGCTCCAGCAATGATTCGATCTGGCGCCTGACCATATTCCACCCAATTGACCAAGGCTGTGAGTGCATCAAACTGATCGGTTGCGATACCACCACGAGAGTGATTCATGCCTGGAACACGGAAAAAACGGACAAAACTTGGAGCATTGCCAGAGGCATTACTTTGATATTTTTGCAGCAATTTATCGTACCAGTTCTGGGTGTCATCTACAGAAAATACACCGTCAGCAGTGCCCTGAACTACAATCATTTTACCGCCACGTGCAAGGAGTTTATCCAAATTCAACTCATCAGGTGGAATCATAAAAGACATGGCACTTTCTGGGTAGGTTTCATTGGTGGCAGATAATTTTGCGTAGTCTGTATCAAAATTAAAGTTGAAGGCAAATTGGCGAGAATTGAGCATAACGTCTGGATTTGGTGGAACCTGAAAAATTATTCCGACTGCAACTGGGTCACGTGCCGTACCAACAGACGAATCAAATTTCCAACTGGCCCAATTACTGCCGATCAGCCCCGGATCAAACGGTTGTGTGGCATATAATGCTTCACCTGTTGCATTGACAGGACCCTGATAGATATTGGCAAGCACATCAATTTGATCTGTAGATAAACAACTTCCATCTCGTGTGCTAGAACATACTGGAACATCGCGGTGAATATCAAATGCCGTACGACAGGCTTCAACGTCTTGGACTAAACCATCCGTAATACCATCAAGTCCATCACATTGATTTAAAATAGATTGCGCCAGCACTTTCCGTTCAGATAGGGTGAGGGCCGTACTTAAATCATTTTCATTAGTGACTACTCGGCGTAATTGTTGTGCCGTGTAAAGCTGTGCTGCCGCAGCACGTGGTAAATGGAAACCCGGTGTACTGGCAAGAATACCATCATACTGATCTGCTAGACGTGTTGCCGCCATCATGGCATGTCGACCACCGTTTGAAGTTCCACCTGCATAAGAACGATCTGGCAATTTTCCATAAGCGGCTTGAATCAGATTTTTCGCCATTGGCGTGAGTTTAGTGATTGCGCCATACCCATAGTCAATTCGAGCTTGTGGGTCTAAGCCAAACAATGGGTTTTGGGCTGCATTGTGTCCCGCATCAGATGAAATAACAGCAAAGCCATCATGCAGGGCATTGGCCAATGGGCCACCGCTGCCCACTTGCCCCGTTGCTGTCGCAATATTGCCATCTGTACCACCATTCCCCTGATAAAGGAAACGACCATTCCAATCTAGAGGTAAGCGCATTTCAAAACCAATTTGATAGGTTTGACCATCTACGGGACTGACGCGTGGATACATGTAGCCTGTAATTAAGCAATGTGCAGCGATGTCTTGCCCCGCAACCTTGAGGCTGCCCGCTTCTTGTAAAGTTGCTGAAGTGATACTGGTGTTTGCATAGTGAAAGCCATTTAAATCTGTACAAGCACCTTTTAAATTGGTGCCCACAGCAGGCGTCACTTGCGGAATTGATACTGTCGCTTGTGGCGTATTTGAGCTGTCATTATCACCACAAGCAGAAAGGGTAGTGCATAACATCAGATAGCTCAGTTGCTTCAGCCACTTTTTTTGTTTTAAGGTTTTTTGCATTATTGAAATTCCATATCAATCAATGTTGAAGGTTAAGATTGGAGAACCATGAAATTGGCGGTACTTCGCGCAATCATTTTTTGGTTTTGCCATCCTTCGCTTTCAAGGCTCAGAATGGCTTTGCCTTGTTTGGTAAAGCGGCATTTGGTGAGTACAGTTCCCACTTGGCAGGGACGTAAAAAATCCATAGTTAAGTTAATGGTGGTTGCTGGAGTTTGATTATTGGCAAGATAAGCAAACAGCCCCATCACATCATCTAGCATGGCACAGACCATGCCACCTTCTACACTGCCTCGCGGATTGGTAAAGCTGTCCAGCGCGACATAACTAATTTCTAGTTCAGTCTGGTCAGCATTCCATTGGATATTGTGACCTCCCAGAAGATGATGAATGGGGGGAAGGTTTGTTAAAGTGCTTGGTGTCATAATGAAAGATCCGTTTCTCGAATAATGACGAAAAGATAGATAAAGCTTCGATGCTTATTGCAGCGTGTAAGCGTCATAAATTACGGCTTTGCCTAAACGCATGGCACTCCCAACGGCAACAGTTTGATTCAGCCACGCATATTTCGGCGAACTAGTTTCAAATTGCATGGTAATTTTGAAATAGTATTTGTTCGGGTCGACATCTTTACCTTGCGCCAGTTGTTGCAGCACTTCTTTTGAGCCATGTCTGTAACCTTTGGTTTGTAAATAAATTAAAGCGCCATCTTCAGTTTCAAGTAGGTATCGAGTATCAATAATGGCAAGTCCTTGACTGTCCACAATTTGCCAATCTGCTCCATTATTTAAAATACGCCCTTTGAGTTGTTTCCCTTGGAAGGTGCCACCTATAATTGGAATTATTCGACGTTTGCCACTATCGCTAGTAGCTCCAAGCTCCCAAACAGGCGCATTCAAATCCACGCTAAATTGAGCCAGTGGTTCTAAATGAGGTGCTGGCGGCTGATATTGCGTTTCAGCATAGCTCTGGCTGAATAGGCTCAGACCAAAGCAAAGACCGAGTATTTTTTTCATCAAATTTCTCTCACAAAAAAAGGTTCTGGCAGCAGCAGAACCTCTGTAGGCATTATTTAAATTTCCATGTGTAGTCGATGTTAATGCGTGTTTCGTTGGACGGTTTGATGTTGGCAGTAGAGAGCATATTGTTGTCATACATGGCGTAGCGGGCACGTAAACCTAGATTTTTTAATGGTCCATTTTGTACGGTATAACCAATGTCAAAATCGGTTTCATGTTCTTTTAAATCGGTTCCACCTAGTTTTGGTGCATAAATATTGTCACCAGTGGTGTAACGGGTCATAAAGCGTAAGCCCGGTACATAGTTTTTGAAGTCATATTCATAACGTAAGCTATACACATGCTCTTTGGGATTCAAAAATTCCGCAGGCCAAGTATCGATCAGCAAACCTGTTTCACCACCTGTTAAATATGGAAATGCGGTATCACCACTATGGTGGAAAGTCGCCAAAATAAATTTGTGATTTTGATGTTTCAGTTCAAAATAACCATGAATCAGGTCATTATCCACTAAGCCTGCTTTAGCTTGCCCATCTTCTCGGCTGCGGTAATAGCGTAATTGTGAGCTAAAATTATTGCCGTCATTGAATTTGTGGTTATAGGTAATGCCAAACATGGACTGGTTATATAGGTCTTGCACATCCATATAAAAGCTGGTCAGTTTGGTACTTGGAATAAGCTGATAATGACCACCTAGATAATACAGTTGGTCGGTATCGGCACTTTTAAAGCGACCATTGACTGCTGAAATGCGCAGATTTTCCCAGTTAGTTGAATCACGATGATTGACCTGATCAATATACGCCGATTGGAAATCCAGATTTGGGATATCTTTCGATTCTAAGGAAATGCCTCGATAGGTTTGTGGTAATAAACGGGCAGGTGAGGCAACCAGTACAGGGTTCATTGGTCGAAGTGTTCCAACCTTTAATTCAGTTTTACTGATTTTAGCTTTACCTGTGACTCCAATTTCCCCATAACTGGAAGCAGGTTCATTGGTCACAGTATCTCGTGGTAAATTTCCTGTTCCTGCATAGTCAGCACTAGCATCCAATTTCAACCCAGCCGTCGCTAAAATATCTATCCCAAAACCAATTGTTCCTTCGGTATAGCCTGAATTGGCTTTTAGAATAAATCCTTGTGTCCAATCTTTAGCGGCTGGGTATTTAGACTGCTCTTGATAATCACGATCAAAATAAAAATTTCGTGTGGTTAAATCGACTGTGCTGTTATCAATAAAGTTACCAGCAAATACTGAACTGGAGAGCATAAGGGTAGAGTACATCCATAATTTAGACTGCATTGCATTTCTTCCTGAAATATCATTGTTGTTTTACATGCAGACCTCAAACCAAGGTCTGTTCTTCATTTGTTGTTTAAACGAATTATTTTCCGAGCATTTCCCGCGCGACAATTTCTTTCATAATTTCATTGGTGCCGCCGTAAATTTTTTGCACACGAGCATCGACAAAGAAACGTGAAATTGGGTATTCCTGCATGTAGCCATAGCCACCAAACAGTTGTAGTAATTGATCAATCACATCGCATTGGGTATCGGTAATAAAGCATTTCAAGGCAGCAACATGGCTGACGCTTAACGCATCTCGACTATATTGTTCCGCACATTGATCGACAAAGGCCTGAGCTGCTTTGGCTTTAATTTGCGTATTGGCCAACACAAAACGCGTGTTTTGCATGTGACTTAAAGGTTGACCAAAGGCTTTTCGTTGCTGAACATAATCACTGGTGAGCTCAATCGCACCTAAAATTGAACCCAATGCCATCATAGAAATACTTAAACGTTCACGGGGCAACTCCTGCATGAGGTAGGCAAAACCTTGACCTTCTTCTCCCAGTCTTTGATTCTTAGGTACTTTGACCTGATCAAAAAATAACTCAGCGGTGTCTTGGGCATGGAGTCCAATTTTTTTCAAAGATCGCCCTTTTTCAACACCTTCTAATGCAGCATCAACCAATAACAAGGAAATGCCCTTTGCTCGAGCTTCGGGATTAGTTTTTGCCACCAAGACAATGAGGTCGGCATGTATCCCATTGGAAATAAAAGTTTTTGAACCATCCACCAGATAATGGTCTTGATTCAAAATAGCTTGTGTACGAATGGCTTGTAAGTCCGATCCTGCATTGGCTTCAGTCATGGCTATCGCAGTGACGACTTCGCCAGTAACCATTTTGGGTAGCCAATATTGCTTTTGTTCTTCACTGCCTAAGTTTTGGATATATGGAGAAACCAGTTCATTTTGTCCACCAATTGCAACAGCCAAGGAGGTAAAACCTGCTTGTGCAGTTTCCTGTACCAGCATCAGAGAATAGTGAATGGGGGCGCCATAACCGCCATATTCTTCAGGCACATCAATACATAAAAAGCCGTTTTCACCTAGCTGGTTCCATAATTGTCTCGGAATCAGACCATCTTCTTCCCATTGCTCATAATGTGGAGCGACAAATTCTTTTAGAAAGCGGCGATAGTTATCGCGAAACAGTTCAAATTCAGTATCTTGTTGCATACTTAACCTTTTTTTGGCAAAAGTAAGGGTAAAGCCCAAAATAAATTGAGCTTTTTTACTGTTATTTCAGTGATTTAGTTGTTTAAAGTTGGGACTCGAATAATCAGCGAATTATCGGTCTGTTTTTGATACAACTCTTCAATTTTCTCGGCACGACGCTTAATGATATTGCCTTGATTGAGATTACCTTTATCGGTAACTTCACCTGCATCCAATTGTGGTGGTTCAGTTTGCAGATATAGCATAGAAACGCGATTGGAACTTCCTGTTGCATCTTTGTTGTAGTGCATTAAAAATTGACGGAACCATTGCTGAACTTTCGGATGTTTCAAAATTTCTTCAGCGCGATGTTCTGATAAAGACAGCCCTGCATAATCGGCACAGGCATCCAGTTTTGGAAAAATTAAAAAACCAATCGCGTTTAGGTTAGACCCCGTAATACAGACATCTTGAATCAGTAGATTGCCTTGAATTAAAACCTTATTGCGTATCGTCCCGACATTTACAAACGTACCTGTATTGAGTTTAAAGTCTTCTGCAATACGTCCATCGTACATTAAGCCTTGAGTTGGATCTTGTTCATCGACCAAACGTACCGCATCGCCAGTATGAAAAAAGCCTTCATCATCAAAAACGATACTTTGCTGATCTTCATTTAAGCGCCAATAACCTTTCATGACATGTTTGCCACGGACACAAAATTCAAGTTTGTCGCCATATGGAACCAATTTGATTTCACAACCTGGTGCAGGGTAGCCAATAAAGCCTGCCATAACACGCGGGCCTGTGGTAAAGGCACAAGAGGGGGCTGTCTCGGTCATGCCAAGTCCACTCATAATGCGGATTTTTTCACCGCAATGTTGCTGTGCAATTCGGTCTAATCGATTCCAACCTGCTTCGGATAAAGCAGCACCTGCAAAGAATAGAATTTTCACTTTGGCAAAGAAGCGATCACGCAGTTCAGCATCTTTTTCCAGTGCATCGGTGAGTTCTTCCCAACCTTTGGGTACGTTTAAATAAACTGTGGGTGAAATTTCTTTTAAGTTTCGAATCGTCTCATCGAACTTGCCTGCAACAGGTTTACCATCATCGATATAGATAGTGCCGCCATTATATAAGGCGATCCCGACATTGTGGCTACCGCCAAAGGTATGATGCCAAGACAACCAATCAAGCAAGACTGGCGGTGTTTCTTCGAACTCAGGGAAAGTTTGTAATAACATTTGCTGATTTACACTTAACATCAAATGTGTAGTTGGAACAGCTTTTGGCAGTTTAGTCGAACCAGAAGTAAACAAAAATTTGGCGATTTGATGTTCGTCTAAACGTTGATAATGCTCCTGCACATTCATGACAGGCGTATCTAAAAGTGATTGAAATGAAGTGCAACTATGTTCACCTAGAATCCCTTTATTGGTAACAACTTCGATCTCCGTTTGGGCACAACTTTGAATGGCTTTGGCAAAAGCCTGACCATCATTGGCATAAACCATACCTGGAGTAAGTACATCGAAAACATGTTTGAGTTTGCCAAAATCTTGTGAAATCAGTGAATAAGCAGGGGATATGGCAGAAAATGGAACACCAGCCAACATCGCAGCCATCGACAGCGTTAAATGCTCAAGATCATTGCCCGATAAAATAAGCAAAGGGCGCTGCTCACTCAAATTGCGATTATGTAAGGCTTGGGCAATATGCCATGCACGTTGCAAGGTGTCAGCATAACTGAGTTTGACCCACTCACCTTGAGTATTCCGTTTTGCCGCAAAAATATGCTCTGGTTTGGTTTGTGCAAAATGAATCAGGCGATCAGTCAATTTTTGCGGATAGCTGTTTAGTTGTTCTTTCGGATGCAGATACAAAACCTGATCTTTGTAGACGTAATCAATATCATGACGCCCAAGTTTTACCAGTCGTTCGCGATCTTGTGATTGAGTGGCATTCATTTGCATTGTTTTTCACTCCATGGAAAGCGCATCACTGCGCTTTATATTTTTGCTTCATGCATTCTTATTGAATATTAAGGTCAAATCCAATTACTAAATTGGATAATGACGCGGTTGTGTTTGTATGGTTATCCAACGCAATTCTGTAAATTCTGCAATCGAAGCCTTACTGCCAAAGCGTCCGTATCCACTGGCTTTGGTTCCACCAAAAGGCATTTGTGCTTCATCATGTACAGTTGCACCATTAATATGGCAAATACCCGAGTCAATTTGTTTTGCAACATCCAGTGCTTGTGCAATATTTTGACTAAACACGGCAGCAGATAAACCAAACTCACTGTCATTGGCAAGGGCAATGCCTTCTTCAACACTGTTAAAGCGTTGTACCGTGCAAACAGGGCCAAAAGATTCTTCACGATATAGCAGCATTTCGGGTTGAATATTTAAAACCAAAGTTGGTTGCATGGTGGTGTCTTGTATTTGAATGCCGAGCGGTAAATTTGCCCCTTTACTTTGCGCATCCTCAAGTAAATGTCGAATGCGATTTGCAGCGCGCTGGCTTTCCAATACACCAAGAGCATGCCCTTTAAATGCTGGATTTCCTGCATGAATGGTACGGGTCTTTTCAATCAATTTTTCAATAAATTGATCTGCAATCCCATCTTGAACGAGTACACGTTCGGTAGACATACAGATTTGCCCTTGGTTGAAAAAAGCACCAAATGCAACTGCATTGACAGCCTCATCAACATCAGCTTCATTCAACACCACTACAGGCGCTTTTCCACCAAGTTCGAGTAGAACAGGTTTTAAGTATTTGGCAGCGGTTTCTGCAATAATTTTTCCGACTTTGGTAGAGCCAGTAAAATTAATTCGTTTGACCGCAGGGTGCGAGATCAAGCGTTCCACAATTTGTGGTGCGTCTTCAGCAGCATGAGTAATGACATTTACCACACCATCGCCAAGTCCTGCTTCATGCAACACTTGACCAATTAAACGCTGTGTTGCAGGGCAAGCTTCAGATGCTTTGAGTACCACAGTATTACCACAGGCCAGTGGCATTGCTAATGCACGAGTCGGTAAAATTACAGGAGCATTCCAAGGCGCTATGCCAACTACAACGCCACACGGAACACGGATCCCCATTGCCATATTTCCCGGCACATCGGACGGAATAAGACTGCCATCCATTTGTGTGGTCATGGCTGCTGCTTCACGCAACATGTTGGCAGCAAGGTGGACATTAAACCCATACCATGTCGCAGTTGAACCTGTTTCACGCATCCCAATTTGAATAAATTGATCTGTTCTTGCATCCATCAAGTCCGCTGCTTTGAGTAAACGTAAGCGACGTTCAGTAGGAGAAAGTTTCGACCAAATAGGAAAAGCCTTTTCCGCAGATGCTATTGCTAAATCAACATCGGCTAATGTCGCAGCCGCCGCAATACTGGCGACTTGACCATCAATCGGACTGATCCGTTCAAATATTGCCTGATTCGATGCATCGACAGATTGCCCGTGAATGAGCAATTGCACCGTATGGCTGTTTGATGTCTCTACAGATTCATCTTGTTTTAACTGTACATTATGCATGGGTTGTATCCTTACTTAACCATTTAAAAAAAACAGAAATTAGCCAGTACGCTTGTAGCTTTGTAAACCTGGTTTAATTGATTTTTCATCTAGGAATTGTTTCAGACCTTCTTGGCGTCCGCCTTCGGTATCGCGATGGTTACATTGATCTAACTTGGCATATAAATAATCTTCATTTTGATCCCAAGTGAGTTCGCGACAGCGTTTAAAGCCATTTTTGGCAGTACGCAATACCACAGGGTTTTTCTCTAGTAAAATATTGGCAAGTTCAGTGACTTCTGCTTTAAGTTGAGCCAAAGGCACACTTTTATTGACCAAGCCCATATTTTCAGCTTCTTTTCCACTAAAAGTCTTGCCCGTCATAATGTAATACAGCGAGGTACGGTGTCCAACAGTATCTGCCATTGCTTTGCTTACTAAGTTGCCCGGTGGAATTCCCCAGTTAATTTCAGATAACCCAAAGGTTGCTTCGTCTGCTGCAATAGCCAGATCACAAGCCACTAACGGCGAGAAGCCGCCACCGAAACACCATCCATTAACCATAGCGATGGTTGGTTTTGAATACATACGCAATAATTGCCACTGCCAGCGACAAGAATCACGGCGAATACGCTCTTGTACAATTTCTGGTTGACTATCTACTTCACGGAAATATTCTTTCAAATCCATGCCCGCAGTCCATGAATCTCCAGCACCTGTAAGAACTACCACGCGAGCCTCTTGATCCAGTTCGATAGTTTCCAATACATCAATCATTTCACGATTCAATGTTGGACTCATGGCATTTTTCTTTTCTGGGCGGTTGAATGTTACCCAAGCAATTCCATTTTGAACTTTAACATCAACGGTTTCCCAACGCTTTTCATATGTCATGTGCTTACTCCTTGAATGACAGTTTGTTTGTTCTTTATTCAACATAATATCAGTTAAACTTACATTCAAGTGTTTTTTGAAAAATTTTCTTTAATTTTTTTATATTACTGAAAAATATAAATAAAAATATTTTTATATAAAATAAATAAAATTTTGTGTTGATTTTTAAATCAGTCTAACTGATATTTTACAGGTGTTCGATGAACAACACAAAACAACAAGATGTCATGGAAATATCAAAACAAGGATTTAATTATGGATAAAGTGCATCACCCCTCAGGAAGGGCCAAACTCACATTGCTTTTATGCTTTGCAATCGCAATTTTTGAGGGTTTCGATCTTCAATCTATGGGAGTTGCCGCCCCACGTATGCGTGCAGAATTTATGTTGGATAATGCTCAAATGGCTTGGGCCTTCAGTGCTGCAATTATCGGAACATTACCAGGTGCAATTGTCGGTGGACGGCTTTCGGATATTATTGGTCGTAAAAAAGTATTAATTTTTAGTATATTGCTTTTTGGAGTCATGTCATTAGTGACTGCTTTTGCAGCTAATTATGAACTCCTGTTAGTCATTCGTTTTTTGACTGGACTCGGAATGGGTGGCGCCTTACCAATGATGATTACTTTGGCATCTGAGGCAGTTTCATCTGACCGTAAAGGTACCGCCGTCAGTATTATGTACAGTGGAATTCCATGTGGTGGCTTACTCACTTCTGTGGTTGCGATGCTTTTGGCTGGCGATGCAGAATGGCGTCATATCTTTTATGTGGGAGGAATCGCACCTATTCTATTAATCCCACTATTGATGAAATATCTACCTGAATCATCGGATTACATAACCCATAAAACTCAATCGGCAACGCCTTTTTTTGAAGTGTTATTTGCTAAAGAAAGAAGAATGTCGACGATTCAAATTTGGATCAGTTTTTTCTGTACGTTGGTGGTGCTGTACTTCTTGCTGAATTGGCTGCCGCTATTGATGGGTGCTCAAGGTTTGACCAAACTGCAAGCCAATTATGTGCAAATGGGCTATAACATTGGTGGTGTTTTTGGCTCAATTTTAATGGGTATGATGTTAGACAAAATGCGTATGAGTTTCGTGATTAAATTTATTTATCTCGGCATTTTGGTATCCTTGTGTTGTCTGTCTTTTTCTCCAACCGTAGCAGTACTAGCACTCTCAGCAGTGGGTTGTGGGTTATTTATTGTCGGTGGACAGTCTGCATTATATGGACTTGCTGCCATTTATTATCCAGCAGAAATGCGAGGCACAGGTGTAGGTGCAGCCGTAGCTGTTGGTCGAATTGGGTCTTTTGCGGGTCCATTACTTGCTGGTTTTTTACTATCATTGGGGCAAAGTGCTACGATTGTGATTGGTTCAAGTATTCCAGTTATTCTGATCGCAGCGATTTCTGCTTTGATGCTTGTCAGAAAGCCTAAACAGCCTGTACAGTTAATACAAAGTACGACAGCTCGTTAAGTCCAAGGAAGTATGAGAGTCCACTCTCATACTCTTTTTAGTTTTAGCTTTTGTGATGAAAATTATGATGCGTTCAAATATCGTTGATAAAAAAATAGAAGATGGTCCTCGCTTAAGCTATACCATCGCACGTATAGATCGGGTAATTAGTAAATATTTAACAGAACATTTAAAAGATTTAGACATCACTTTGCCTCAGTTCACCGCCTTATCTGTTTTAGCCTCTAAAAATAATTTGTCGAATGCCAAGCTTGCAGAACGTTCATTTATTAAGCCACAGTCGGCCAATAAAATTTTGCAAGATTTATTGCAACAACAATGGATTGAGAAAACGCCAGATCCAACCCATGGTCGTCGTATTTTGCTTACAGTAACAGAAACTGGTTTGGCTAAATTGGCCGAGTGCAATGCGGTGGTTGAAGCATTGGAAAGTAAAATGTTGCAAGGCGTTGATATGAATTTGGCTTATTTAATTCGTAATAATTTGGATATTATGGTCAATAACTTAAAACAATCTCAAGTTGAAACACTTTCAGAGTAAGTCAGAATTAAGCTTTAATATCCCAATGCATATCATGTAGACCTTTTCTCTATTCAAAATGTATTGTCACTTGAGGATTGAACTTGTTAGCATGACTTTGAAATATTTGAACAAGTGTGGCTAGGATGTCTTCAGGGCAACAAGTATTAATTAAATTAAGAAAAATGATTATCGCAGGTGAACTTGAAGGCGGTAGTCGAATTGCAGAAATTCCAACAGCAGAGTTGCTTGGGGTATCCCGTCAGCCTGTGCGTATAGCTTTTCGGCTTTTAGAACAAGAAGGGCTGTTGATTAAGAACCCAACCCGTGGTTATACCGTTCGTGAAATTTCAAATGAATTGGTCAATGATGCTTTGGAAGTTCGCGGCGTACTCGAAGGCTTAGCAGCCAAAACTTTAGCTGAGCAAGGTTTATCGGACGTACAGCAACAAACTCTCAAGAACTGTATAGAACAAATTGAACAGCTTTTTGCAGAACATACCGAATTCGGTGATGCAGAATTAGAGCGTTATCATGAATTTAATGTGATTTTTCATGACACGATTATTCAAGGTGCGCAAAATATTGCACTTATTCAAGCCTTGGCAAAAAACAATCAATTGCCTATGGCTTCCGTTCAAGCCATTACTTACGATGAATCACGAGCCTTATCTGAATATCGTCGCTTACACTACGCACATTTGCAGCATTGCTCTATTTATGAAGCTTTACTTCAGCACCAGTCAGGTCGTGCCGAAACTTTAATGCGAGAACATAGCAGTGTCGCTTTACTCGGTGAAACCGTAAAAAAAATATTGACTGAAGTGTAATGAAAAACTCCTGCTCAATGAATTTGGGCAGGAGTAAAATGAGTATTCCTATAGCTCAATTACCAAATGTTTGGATTTAGCGCGAGAGCAGCAAGGTGTGAACTGATTATTCAAGGCACGTTCTTCGTCAGTCATAAATACATCCCGATGATCTGGAACCCCTGAAACAACACGGGTAATACAAGTACCGCAAATACCTTGTTCGCAAGATACAGGCACATCAAAACCATGTTCTAACAAGGCTTGAGTTACGGTCTGTTCTGCATGAATTTCAATTCGCTTTCCTGTGCCAGCAATTTCCAAAGTAAATGCTTCATCGTTTTCCTGCTTGCTTTGTTGTGCAACAAAATGCTCTTGATGCAGTTGTTCTGGTTGCCAACCTGCTGTTTCAGCTGACTGCATCACAAATTGCATAAAGCCTGTTGGCCCGCAGACATACAAATGTTTACTCACATCGGGTTGTTGTAATACGTTTGCCATATTACATTCAGTATCAACCCGATTTTGAATGTGAAAATGAATCTGCTCTGCAAAGTGTTGGGTTAAATTGCCATAAAAGGCGATCATTTCATGGCTACGTACGAAATAATGCAACTCAAATGGAATATTCTGTGCTTTTAAACGATAAGCCATTGAAAGAATAGGGGTAATTCCAATTCCCCCTGCAAACAATACAGCTTTTTTTGTATTGCGATGCAATACAAATAAATTACGAGGCTGCCCAATACTTAATACATCACCTTCTTGATAGTCATTATGTATGCAGCGTGAACCTCCACGTGAATTTTCATCGTGTAACACCCCAATCACATAGCGATTGTTTTCACTCGAACAATTAGAAAGTGAATATTGTCGTGTAAGTCCATTTTTAAGATGGACATCAATATGCGAACCTGCCTCAAAGCGCGGCAAAGCCGAGCCTGAGCTGGAAACCAGTTCAAATGCACGAATGGAAGGGGTGAGTTGATGAATCTTATTGATAATCACGTCCATGTTTTTATCCTTAAATCACATGAATATTTGGAAATTTGACCACTTCAATTGGGGTTGCAGCCTGTCTTTCTTCACTCAATAGGCGCTCAATAATTTTGCGTGATTGAACTCCGCCCGCATCAATATTAAGCATCAGCAGTTTGCGCTGCGGATTATTGAGAATGTTTTGTTGTTGTTGCTCCAACATTTCCAAATCTTCCGTAAAGATTTTGCCTTGTCCTTCACGAATTTGATCTGTGAGTTCGATATTTTCAGGCTGGAAGTTGCGTGCCATGCCCCAGAAATACCAATGAGAGGTTTCTGTTTCAGGCGTAATAAAATCCACCACGATTGAAGACACCTTTTTGTCTTTAGGGGCGTCATAGCCACTATGACCTGCATGTGCAACACCTACTTCAATATGCACATTACTTGGGGCGAAGAAATGACAACGCTGCCAACGATCTACAGGTACATCATCTGCGAGATTATTGCCTCGAAGTGCCATTTGCCAAAAAGGAGGGGCAATCACATTATCCATATAACGTTCGGTAATGACATGATCGCCATCAACTTTGGTGATTGGCAGTGATTCATCAATTTCTTTTTGACCAATGCTGCTAGAGTGAACATAGGTTTCATGGGTTAAGTCCATGAGGTTATCAATCATCAGGCGATAGTCACAATGAATGTGAAATAAGCCTCCGCCATAACTCCATTCTGGATGATCGGCCCATTCTAGTTCAGGAAGTTTGGATTCATCTGCAAGATTTTTCTCACCCGGCCAGACCCAGACAAAGCCCATTTTTTCCACCACAGCATAGGCTTTATTACAAGGAAATCCCTGTACACGTTGTGCAGGCATAGCAATGGTTTTTCCTTCGCAGCCCATGACCAGTCCATGATAACCGCAGACCAAATTTCCATCTTCAACATAGCCGAGTGAAAGTGGTGCGCCACGATGTGGGCAAAAGTCCTCGACAGCAACCACTTTATTTTCTTTACCACGATAAAACACAATTTTTTCGCCGCAGATAGTACGACCGAGTGGCTTGTCTTGGATTTCTTCAGGACGGCATGCAACATACCATGCATTTTTTATGAACATTGTAATGACTCCTTGTCAGTTATTGGATCCAATTTATAGTATTTTTATTATATGGTCAATTGATGCTTTGATATAAATTTACACATTATGAGAATATTTAGTCTAATACTAAGATATTAATGGTTTTATAGTTTATTAGATATTTTTAAAGCACACTTAAATAATCTTAATGGATCCAAAAATCCACATTTCGCAGATTTTTGGAGGGATTGGCTTTATTAAAATTTCAGGGTGTAATGCAGCATAAAACGCTGCTCATCTAAGCTTTCGCCATTTTTAATATCGTAATTGATATTCAGGAACAGGAATTTAAGGTTTTTGACCCAGTGATTTAAGTCATATTGAACCAAGACATCACTTTCTTGTTCAAAATTATCCTGATTATTGGTTTGAAATGAATCACCATAAATATATTTGTAGGTGATTTTTAGCCCTTTGATGTAATCCTGAAGATTGTATGAGGCGACAAAATGGTAGGATTTTTCATCAGCTTTGGTAAAGGCACCTAGCGTCCAGTTCACCATATGCGGAATAGGCATACCATCAAGTTTAGGAATGCCATCTTTGCCGTAATTCTCTTGATAGCCAATACCAGCCTGTAAATTGCCATGCTTCATAAAGTGCATGACACCGAGTGAGGTATTGTCATATTCCCCAATTTTGGCTGATCCTACATCATCATGTCGGAACAAGCGTAGTTTGGTGGTTTGTTGCGAAGTCCAATTGTAATCTAGCGCAAAATAGCTCTGGTTGATTATGTCTTGCAAATAACCATCATAAAACTTCCATGAGTATTTGCTGGTTTTACCATCCCAGCGTAAAAAATATAAGCCATCAGACTCTTGTTTGGAAATGGCTAACTTGCGGTAATCCTCTTCATTTCGAGGGGAGTAACGATTAATTAAACCAATATCAAAATTCTGATTTTGATATTTATATTTAAGCTCTGCACCTTGGTAATTTACTCTTAATTGATGAGTGTCCACTTGCGGGGTGAGAGGGTCATCTGGCGTAAGCTCACCAAAATTAAATCGCGTATTTTGATATTCAATTCCAGCACCTAGACCATACTTGATATAGTCCTGGGCTTGTGATTTGTTCACAGGATCAAAAGGTAGCACCAAATCACTGGTGTGCTGATCTGAGCTAAGGCGATAGGCATATTGCAAGCTTGGCATGAGATGAAGCTGTACTTGATCAATTTTCATAGCCCAGTCACCACGATAAATGAAACCTTGACTCAGGCTGCTAGAGTCTTTGCTATTGCTGTCTTTGTAGTCTCGGTCAAAACTAAACGTTTTTAAAACCAGATCATTTTTAAAGGTGTAAGATTCAGCACTTTGTGCTGAACAACAGGCAATAGATATCCCTGAGAATAAGATCCCATTCATAAAAATATGTTTCATTTTAATTCCATTTAAAAACGTTTAACTGTCCTAAAACTAACATGACTGGTGGCTAAGTCGAGTTCTTGTGGGTGCCTCGCGGCAGCACGGTAACGTGCACAATAGTTTGATGCACATAGGTAAGATCCACCTTTAATGGTGTATTTCAAGACATCCCTGTGGTTGATCCGATATTGCTCAGGATCTCCCATATGATGGTCTCGTGGTCCAGTGTATGGGGTTTGCGTCCATTCCCAGACATTGCCAATCAGGTCGTATAACCCAAATGGATTTTTGTCAAAACACCCTACAGGGGAAACCTCAGCAAAACCATCATCCTGATTGTTTTGATAAGGGAATTCACCTTGCCAATAGTTGGCAGTGATATGACCATGGTGGGTTGGTCCTAGGTCGGAGTTTTGCTGAAATCCTTTGGCTGCATATTCCCACTCAAGTTCTGTCGGTAAATCATGTCCTAACCAGTTGGCATAAGCATAGGCATCGTTCCAAGTGACCATTCTGACAGGTTCGTTGGGTTCAGGTTGCTTGCGGCTTTTAAGTCCCCAAGGATGTTTCCAGTTTGCCTCAGGTTCAAATTTCCACCAGCCAAGTTCAGCAACTGGCTGCGTGGGTTGAACAAACATCGCGGCACCATGCTGCTTTTCTGCATCGGTGATATAGCCAGTCTGTTTTACAAACTCAGCGAACTGAGCATTGGTGACTTCAGTAGCATCAATTAAAAATGAAGGAACCTGATTGCTGGTTTGGTTGAATGGTCGTTCATCATCGTATCCGTGAGTGGTGCCAAGTTGTATGCTTCCAGCGGGGAGCTTCACCATTCCAGCATCTTTTTGATTAGGCCAACCTTGCGGCAAGCCTGAATACGCTGCGCACTTGGTGCGGTCGCCTAAATCTGCAATAGATGCTGGTTGGGTGGCTTTGGAGCTGTCTTGGCAAGCACTGAGTAGGATGAATGATGAAGACAAAATAATACGCTTCATCATTATTTATTCCTTACTTCTTGTTGTATTGCTCAAAATCAACGACACCATTTTTATCTGCATAGGACAGATATTTGTCATTTAAAATTTTGACAACTTCTGGGTGTTGTACAGCAACATTGTGCTGTTCATTGAAATCTTGTTTAAGATGATACAACTCCCAACCATGACCATTAAATTTTGAAGGAGAGTTTTCAACCAGCTTCCATTCATCATTTTTTGCATAGCGACTACCATGGAGTTCTTTAAACTCATAGTAGTTTACTGGGCGAATGCGTGCAGCATTATTCTTAAAAGCAGGAATTAAACTATAGCCCGAAGGTTGAATTTTTTTGCTGTCCGCAGTGTATAACTGGTTGTGTTGAATACCCGCCAATTCCATGAGTGTCGGGAAAATATCGCGAACCGTACCAAAATTGTTGTTGATACCATGGTCTTTGGAAAGATGGCTTGGGTACTTGACGAGGAAGGGTACGCGTACGCCACCTTCTGCCGCAGCCGACTTCCAGTAGGTAAAAGGGGTGCTGCTGACTTCCGCCCAGCGTGGTCCCATGTAAACATAAGACGTTGCATTGCCAATATTCTGAAGGCTATTGTCAGCTTCTCCCATCGGGAAATTATGATCACCGCCTTCAGCACCATTATCAGACATAAATACAATCACGGTGTTGTCATATTGATTATGCTTTTTTAAGTACTGAATGACATCGCCAACACGATCATCAAGCTGGGTGACCATGCCTGCATAAACTTCCATTTTACGCGCTTCATATTTACGTTCAGCAGATGTGAGTTGATCCCAACCTTTTGTCGATAAAGCTTAATTACCACGTTGTTCAGGAAATACGGCATTGACAGGAATAAGTCCAAGTTTCTTTTGGCGTTCAAATCTGGCTTTTCGAATCGCATCATAACCTTGGTCATATTTTCCTTTATACATATCTCGATAAGGTGCTGGAGCTTGAATTGGCCAATGCGGTGCGGTGTAAGCTAAATAGGCAAAAAATGGCTTGTTTTGTGTATTTTTATCCAGATATTCAACCGCTTTTTGGGTAAAGAAATCTGTGGAGTAGTAGTGATCTGGCAAAGATACTTTCTGACCATTTTCAGTATATTGGGTGTTGCGTGGGTAATTCTTAGGTTGCTCTTTGAAGTGTAGATCGAAGCCATCTAATAAAGCGTAAGATTGATCGAAACCACGTGCTTTAGGGTTTTGGTTGGCTTCAAAACCCAAATGCCATTTGCCCACCATAAAGGTATAGTAATCTTTTTGCTTGAGCATTTCTGCAAGTGTATAGGCATTTTGGGTTAGGTGCCCAGAATAACCATCAATTTTTAATAATGCACGAAGACTGTCCGCACCGACCAATTTTTCTTGGCGTTTAGAGGTCTCATACATTGCACCTAAGCCAACTAAATGGTTGTCAGCTCCTGTCATGAGTTGTGCACGTGTGGGTGAACACATGGAAGATGCATGGAAGTTAAACAGCATTTTCCCTTGAGTGAGTAGGCTGTCGATGTGCGGGGTCTTAATTTCACTCCCATAGGCACTAATATCAGAAAAACCTAAATCATCAGCCAGAATAATCATGATGTTTGGCGGAGCTTTGATTTGGTTCGCTGCGTAGCTAGGCACAATGATGGTACTTGAGAGGATTAAGCCAAAAGATAATTGGCTTAGTTTTTTAAGTGTCATAAGACAGTCCTTTGAAGTTCTTTTTTAGTGCATCATGCAACTAAATTTTTTTTCGTAGAGCACTTTACTTGGCTGTAAATTGTGCTATTGGAAAGCATAAGCTATTTTATTAATTGGATCCATATTAATTTAAAAAAATTAACCATAATTAAAAATATGAATTATTTTAATAGCTTAATTTACATTTTTTATTTTTTGAATAAATTTATATCAATTATCTTGTATTTTTGGATCCCATTTTGCAAAATACCAATAAGCAGGATGCTTCATAAAAATGATCTGTACATCAGATCACTTTAATTCTTAATTATCCCTTCAAGGCAATTATGGATATGGATATGCATAATCACCCAATGTTGTGTTCCTACATGGTCGTGTGTATTTCCGTTCCTAATTGGGAGATACACAATGCAAAGAAACGTTTTAGACGAAATCAACCACAATAAAATGAGCCGTTATCAATGGTTCGTGATTCTGATTTGTATATTTCTGAATGTCATTGATGGCTTTGACGTTATGGTGATGGCATTCACAGCACCTTCAGTATCCGCAGAATGGGCGTTGTCTGGCGCACAAATCGGGATATTACTCAGTGCAGGCCTATTTGGCATGGCAGCAGGTTCTATTTTCTTAGCACCTTTAGCAGATAAAATTGGCCGCCGCTTCTTAATTCTAATTTGTTTGATTGTTTCTGGATTAAGTATGTCTGCATGTGCATTGGTTCAAAATCACATGATGTTGGCTATTTTACGTTTTATTACAGGTGTTGGCGTTGGTGGGATTCTGGCGAGTAGTATCGTTCTGGCAAGTGAATATGCAAACGTGCGTTGGAAAAGTTTGGCAGTCAGCTTGATGTCTACAGGTTACGGTATTGGCGCAACTTTAGGTGGCGTATTAACGTTCTTCTTAATTGAACATCTAGGTTGGCGTTCAGTTTTTTTAGCAGGCGGTATGACAACATTGATCATGTTTGCCTTTGCTTTGTGGTTATTACCTGAATCACTTGATTATTTATTGGCAAAAAAACCTGCACGTGCCTTAGAAAATACCAATACGATTTTACAACGTATGCAGTTGCAGCATTTACAGGAGCTACCAGAGTATGCTCAAATCGAACAGCAAAAGGGCAGTGATATAGCGAAATTATTTCGTGGTCATCAGGGGTTTCAAACCTTGTGTTTATGGTTTGCCTTTTTCTTGGTCATGTTTGGTTTTTACTTTGTGATGAGTTGGACGCCTAAAATTTTAATTGCAATGGGCATGTCGCCAGATCAAGGTGTCAGTACAGGAATTTTAATTAGTATCGGTGGTATTTTTGGTGCAGCAATTATTGGGCTTTTAGCTTCACGAATTAAAATTTTCTATGCGCTCAGCTTATTTTTAGGCCTAACAGCGCTCTGTATATTCTTATTTGTTGCCGTTTCATCGCAAGTCAGCATTGCATTATTGGTCGGTTTATTACTGGGCACACTCATTAATGGCTGTGTTGCTGGACTTTATTCAATCTCACCGACCATTTATGAGGCAGATATTAGAAGTCGTGGTGTAGGTTATGCAATTGGGTTTGGGCGCATTGGAGCCATTTTATCTCCAACCATTGCAGGTCTATTTTTAGATCAAGGTATGACACCACAGCATCTTTATGCGTACTACGGCATTGTATTTATCTTAGCAATTTTCTTGATTTTAATCTTAGGTAAAGCTGTGTATCGACATCAAAAAACTCAAAATTATTCACTCAACACATCGACCTAAGTATCTGTTTAAAAATTAAAAGCTGAGATAAAAATGAAAAAGACATCTTTCTGGATGGGGATCTGCTTGTGCCCAATTTTTGTCAACATGGCACATGCGCAGTTCATTGCAGATAGTCAGGCCGAAATCACCTTGCGAAATTTCTATTTTGATCGGGATTATAAAAAAGATCCTTATCCTTACACTGCTGCTCGAGATTGGGCGCAGGGTCTTATATTTAAAGGACAATCGGGTTATACCGATGGAACCATAGGATTTGGTGTAGATGTCCTTGCAATGGCTGGTTTTAATTTATTGGGAAGTCATGCAGATGATTATGCACGAACAGGCTTATTGGCTCTCAATTCGGACAATTCAAGAGATGATTATTATGGAAAAATTGGCGTAACTGGCAAAGTACGATTGAGTAAAAATGAACTTTTTGTGGGAGATCTGGTTCCGCAACTTCCGACAATTTTTTCTTCACCAGCAAGATTATTCCCGCAAACTTATCGTGGTGTAAGATTCGTTTCTACAGAAATTCCTAAGCTGCAATTGGAAGGGTTTTATGTCGATAAAGTCCGTCAAAGAGATTCTATTCACTACACTGACGTCGGTATTGATAATATCAACCATCGCTTTGATCGGGCTGCAACCACGAATCAGTTCTATACCCTTGGAGGAGTTTACCAACTCAGTGATGCTTATCGTATTCGTATGTATCATGCTGAATTACAGGACATTTATCAGCAACAATTTGTAGGTATTGTAGGTAAGTATCCTATTTCAGATCAGTACAATTTTTTAACCGATGTTCGCTTCTTTAACAGTAATGATACGGGAAGCGAGAAAATAGGCACTGTAGATAATCGTCACTTAGGCGGATTGTTTGGCTTAAATACACAGGGGCATACACTATCGATTGGCTATATGCAGTCTTTTGGTGATACAGGTCTGCCATTTTTATCGGGTGCGGAAAGTCCAGTTGTGCTTGATTTTATGAGTTCGGACTACTCCAATAAAGATGAAAAAGTGGTTTCTTTGCGTTATGACTATGATTTTAAAAATGTTCGTCTGGGTGAAACTTCACTTAATGGTCTGCGCTTTATGACGCGTTATGCCAAAGGGGATGACATTGATTTATTAACATATGGCGACCGATGTTTTGAAGAAGAATCCTTAGAGTTTGAGCTCGGTTATCGCATACCTGAAGGGAGTTTAAAAGGCTTGGGACTTAGAACGCGTTTTTCTCATTATCGAAATGATATGCCAACCAATATGACCTTCCATTCCACAAATGAAACGCGTATTAATCTGGATTATAGCTTTAAATTTTAATACGATTTTCTTCTAGTCTTTTTAGAAGATAGCTTATTTATATTGAATATGAATAAGCTATCACACATCGATTTGACTCATACAACTAACTAATATAAATCAACAGCTTAGTCAAAAATCAATTTACCAAGAACAAAACTTCATTCAGTTTTTGACATCGTCCTATAAAAGCCCAAGATACCCAAAACAGGACCCAATAAAAGAATCCAGGCAGAATCTAAACCTACCTGATCAAAAGCATAGGTCGTAGATGCAATCGATACGATGGTTATCGCAAAGCCAATAGAATTCTGAATAGAGAGTGCTGCACCCAGTTTTTCTGGTGGGCATGCAACGGAAGCCAATGCAGAAAATTGTGGTGAATCTGCAATTACAGATGCACTCCATACAATTAGAACGATCAGCAAGGACCACGCAGGTAAATAACGCCAAGCAAATGCAAAAATCAGGCAAGATAGGCCAGAGAGAAATAAAGCACCCATTGCAACGCGATCACTACCATATGTCTTTGACCAATATCCACCTAAAAGACAGCCAACAGCACCACATGCCATAATTAAAAATGTAGCCAATGGCACATTCGATAAGCCGAGGGGTTTTAAAATGCCAGAATGAGCAATAAAAAGAGGCAAAATGGTCCAAAAAGCATATAACTCCCACATGTGACCAAAATATCCGAGAGCGGAGGCTTTAAATTTTTTGATTTTAAAGACTTGGAATGCATTTTCAGTCGATATTCTTTTTTTAACGACCTGCGCAGATTGGTCATCACCCAATTTAAAAATAAGCAATGCGGCAACTAAAGCCAAAATAGATGAAAAAGTAATGACATAATGCCAATTTAAATTGGCCGATAAGCCATTCAGAGCATGCGGCAATGCTGTACCTAATGTAAGCATGGCAACCAAAAGTGCTAAAATAGCTCCCGCTCGATGAGGTGCCCATTGCACAATCAATTTCATCCCAATGGGGTAAATGCCAGCCAAACACAGACCCACGCAAAAGCGATAGATCATGCCATCGATTAAACCCTGCGCTAGCCATGCAAAACATAAATTAAAAAATGCACCCAACAGTGCTGCACCAGTAAAAATAACACTTGCTTTAAAACGATCTGCAAAACCCGTAAAGGCAATCAAAAAGGTTCCAAGGATAAAACCTGCTTGTACAGCATTGGTCAACCAACCAATATCCGCAACAGTAATGTGCCATTCTTGAATTAAATTGGCTGCTGCACTATTTGCACTAAACCATAATGATGTGCCAAAAAGCTGGGCAAAAGTGATAATCAGAATCGCATGTGAAGAAAAGAGATGATGGGTTTTACCGTGCGTCTTCAAATCCATACTCGCTATCCTTAGCTTGAGTGCATCAATAAAGTTTTTTAGAGCAATACTATTTATTCTTATGTAAATAAAAATTTCAATGCCTTATTCATTTTATAGCTATTTTATTATTTTAAAATTTAGTTTTCTTCATAAAGCATATCAGTGCAATCAACCAATCTAAAGACTCACACAGCAAAATTTAAGCATTTGAAATATATAAGATTAAGTCAAAAATACTAGAAGTTGGAAGAAGCTGCACTGTAGTGCAGTACAGTTTCTTCTGAATAATTTAACCTGCACAACCACAATCGATACTCGTTCCAGCATGTGCATTATCACCCATTGTTTGGTAGCCATCTCGTTTCCACCAATCTAGGCCGCCAATTAATTCTTTAACCTGAAAGCCTAGAGTCGACATTTTGAGCGCCGTTTTGGTCGAGGCATTACAGCCTATACCATCACAATAAGTGACATACAACACAGTTTGATCCAAATGAGCTAATGTCTCCTGCGTAATACTTCGATGCGGAATATTAATTGCATTTGGAATGTGCTCATGTTGATAGGCTATAGCACTGCGGCCATCAACGACAATAATCTTGTGTCCTTGATTTAAGGCTTCAAACAAATCCCATGAGTCCATTTCATAATTTAACTTGGCTTGATAAAACTCTAATTGTGATACTGTCATACTTATATTTCCTTGTAACTCATAAGATTATTTCGCTTACATCCTAACATTACTTTTCATTTTCTAAAGTATTTTAAATACCGTATTCTTCATTCACCCCAAAAGGTTGTTTTAATGCTAAGAAAACTTCAATTAAGAGCACTATTTGATTGTTTAAAATACTTAATAAACAACTGATCAAAGTAGAGAAATTTTAGTTTATAAAAAACAAATAAAACCTAAATTTTATCTATATTTAGTGTTTTTCTGCATTTTGATCACTAGAATATCCAAATTAAGTTTTATTAAGATTAGGTTTTAAAAGTCGAGAGCAAGATACTTGTTTCACTATTATAAATACCAGAAATGCATCGAATTCTTTCTAAGACTTTATCAAAGCTCTCTAGCGAATCTGCTTGAATTTCAACCAAAATATCCCATTTCCCATTGGTTTTATGCAAGCGCTCAACGGCTGAATCTAAACGTAATTCACTAATGACCGATCTGGCTTTAGTACCTTCCACCATGATACTCATCCAAGCACGAATAATATTTTTATCTACATCTGGGCGGTATCGAACAGTATATCCTGTAATGATGCCAGAGGACTCCATATAGTCAATTCTACTCTTGATAGTTGGACGAGATACCCCAGTTTTTTCTGCCAAATCTGTAACAGACATTCGAGCATTTTCTTTTAGCAAACCGAGAATGATTTGATCTATTTCGCTCATTTTGCTTCCTGCAATTGTCAATTTGGAAAAAAATAATTCATTTTAGAAAAAACTACAAATTTTTTAAGTCATTTTGATCCTTAATAATAGAAAAATGCGCTAAGCCTGCTGATGATTCGGTTTTATATCAAACTTAAATTCAGTTAGAGATCTAAAGTCTCGCTAAAGGGTTTTAAGCGCAGATGGAAGCTTAGGTCGTTAAGGGAAAATAGATGACTAACAAAGAAAATCATACTGGCAACGCGATTGTAGGTTCTTCTCCTCAATCCAAAATTTCACACGGTCTCAAGCCGTCTTCATTATTTTCTGTTTCCTATAACGGCTATTGCTACACGGAATTAGGGCACATCACACAGCCGCATGAATGAATATCCAGACCTATTTCTAAGCCACTAAAGATAAAGCGAATTTAAAACCTATAGGAGAAAATAGCAAAATGAATAACTTAGCAGTGACACGTCAAAACTTTAATGATTGGATGGTTCCAGTTTTTGCCCCAGCAAATTTTATCTTAGTTCGTGGTCAAGGCTCTCATGTTTGGGATCAAAACGACAAGCAATATATTGATTTTGCAGGCGGTATTGCAGTAAATGCATTAGGTCATGCACATCCAGTTGCAGTTCAGGCCTTAACGGAACAGGCGACTCAACTTTGGCACATTGGCAATGGTTATACCAATGAGCCTGTTCTTCGTTTAGCAAAGCAGCTCGTTGAGAACACGTTTGCAGACAAAGTTTTTTTCTGTAATTCAGGCGCAGAAGCAAATGAAGCTGCTTTAAAACTTGCACGAAAAGTTGGTTTGCTCAGTGGTCACGCAAATAAAAATCAAATTGTTGCGTTTAAGAATGCATTTCACGGCCGTACTTTATTCACTGTGACTGCTGGTGGTCAGCCAAAGTATTCTCAAGATTTCGCACCGCTACCAGAAGGTATTCAACATACTGCATTTAATGATTTAGAGCAGGCAAAAGCCGTGATCAATGAAAATACTTGTGCCGTTATTGTTGAGCCTATTCAAGGTGAAGGCGGCGTACTTCCTGCTGATCTTGAGTTTTTAAAAGGCTTGCGCCAACTCTGTGATGAACATGGTGCAGTGCTTATTTTTGATGAAGTCCAAACAGGTGTTGGGCGTACTGGCTCACTCTATGCTTATATGAATACAGGTGTTACTCCTGACATTCTAACCACTGCTAAAGCTTTAGGGGGGGGCTTCCCAATCGGCGCGATGATTACCACAAATCAATACGCCAATATGTATGCAGTGGGTGATCATGGCACAACTTATGGCGGCAACCCATTGGCTTGTGCAGTGGCAAATGCGGTATTCGAATTTATCAATACACCAGAAGTTTTAGAGGGTGTTCAACAACGATTTGATTATTTTGTCACTGGTCTAAATAAGATTAATGCCAAATTTAATGTATTTGAGCAAATCCGTGGTCAAGGCTTACTGATCGGCTGTGTGCTTAAAGCTGAGCATGCAGGTCAAGCCAAAAATATTGTCAATTTAGCAGGTGAGCAAGGCTTACTGGCACTGGTTGCAGGTCCAAATGTTGTTCGTTTTACACCTTCACTGATTATTCCATTTGAAGATATCGATGAAGGGTTAAGCCGTTTTGAGCAAGCTCTTGAAAAATTTTCGCACGAATTGAAGGAGTGTGCATAAATGATGATTATTCGTTATATCCGAGAAGATGATATCAATGACATCTATCAACTTGCTGAAAAAGCAGGTTATGGGCTTACTTCATTACAGCCTAACTTGGAAATTTTGGCGGCAAAACTGAAACGCGCTTGCGACACCGTGCGTGGCAAACTGAGCAAAGCAGATCAAGGCTATTTCTTTGTTTTAGAAGATACCCGCATTAACAAGGTAGTTGGGCTCTGTGGGATTGAAGTTGCGCTGGGCTTAAGTGAACCTTGGTACAACTTCCATGTGGGCACTCAAGTACATTCTTCAAAAACACTCAATGTGTATAAGTCACATCAAACTTTGTTTTTAAGCAATGACCATACTACCTGTAGTGAATTATGTACGTTGTTCCTCGATCCGGATTATCGTAAAGAAATGAATGGAAAATTTCTTTCGAAAATCCGTTTCTTGTTTATTGCCGCCTTCAGAAATATTTTTGAAAAACGCATCGTTGCTGAAATGCGCGGCTATTCGGACGAAGTCGGGAATTCTCCGTTCTGGGATGCAGTCGGACATAAGTTTTTCGATATGGAATTTAGAAAGGCAGATTATCTTAGCGGTACAGGGCAGAAGTCTTTTATTGCAGAACTGATGCCACGCTATCCTTTATATGTCGATATGTTACCTGCGGCAGCCCAAGAAGTGATTGGTAAAGTCCATCCAAATACTTTACCTGCATACAAATTACTGTTGGGTGAAGGTTTACGTTTCCAAGGTTATGTCGATATTTTCGATGGTGGTGCGACTTTAGAAGCCGATGTAGAGAACTTACGTTCAATTAAAGAAAGTACTGTTCTTCCTGTTGAAATTGTTGACACAGCAACTTTGGATGAAGCTGAACCCTACTTAATTTCAAATGATCATTACCAAGACTACCGTGGCATTTTAGTTCAGCATGATCCTGAACATAAAACTATACAGCTAACACAAACGCAGGCTGAGCAACTCAAAGTAACTCAGGGTGATGTGGTTCGTGTGTTGTCCTTAAATCCGAAGGAACATAAAGCATGATTCAGGGCAAATAATTTATACAAGGGCAGTGGCTGAATGGGCTTAGTGCTGAATGGATTAAGACAGATCCAGTCTGCAATAGTGCTTTCTATTGATTATTGTGCGTGGCCTATAGCTTCATTAGAAAGTGACTAAGTTATTTTAGCCGATAAGCTTTCACCTGATATTTTTTTATCAATATCAGGTTTTTTAAATACTCAGAAAATCCGCAATTGAATTGATGGTTTTTTATTTTAAACCATCAATTTTTAAAATAATGCACACTAGACTAATGGATAATTGCAACCATTTGCTCGTATATTTTTTAACTAAACGTATATTTTAAAGCAAACAAATGGTTTTAAATTAAACAAAAACAAAGTGTAATTAAACAAAAAAGTCTAAAGCGTGCTGTATGATCCAGCAGAAATTTTATTGGGTTAAATATAGTACTGAACCAAATTCAAACTGATTATTGGTTAAATATTTATTTTCAGTTTTTGGGGTGATTATTGATTTTTAAATAAGCTTTATTTAAGTCATCCATTTAATTAGAAGCTGCAAAGCAAGACTTAAGAAATCAGAATAAATGGATTTTATTCCTAATTATTTTGATTAATTGAATAGTGGATTTAAATAAATAAGTTTATTCATTATGTGGGCTAAGTCGTTATTAAAGGATTTGTAACGGTTGTTATAAATTGGAGTAAATATTACATGAGTAAGAACAAGGGAAAGCAATTTCTAGAAGGAGACCTTCTTGGTAGTCAACACATGACTGAACAAGATGAAGAAAAATTGCAACGCTCATTGACAAATCGTCATATCCAGATGATTGCGATTGGTGGTGCAATCGGTACAGGATTATTTATGGGTTCTGGTAAAACACTGAGTGTTTCAGGTACTTCAATTATTCTGACATATTTAATTATTGGCTTTTTCTTTTTCTTTGTTATGCGTGCAATGGGAGAGCTATTGCTGGCCAATACTAATTTTAAAACCTTTGCCGATTTTGCGACCGCGTATTTAGGACCATGGGCAGGTTTTTTTCTAGGTTGGTCATATTGGTGTAACTGGATTATTACCGCAATTGCAGATGTTATTGTCATAGGTGGATATATGCAATTTTGGTATCCAGATATGCCTGTATGGATACCCGCTTTTGCTTCACTTGCCATTTTGACCATATTAAATTTTGTTGCGGTAAGGATGTTTGGTGAATTAGAGTTTTGGTTCTCTCTGATTAAAATTGTTGCGATTATTTTATTTATTGTTGCGGGGCTTTATTTAATTAGTACGCACTATGTTTCACCAAATGGTGTCACAGCATCTTTCTCACATTTACTAGAAAGTGGTTCGATGTTTCCATATGGCTTAACTGGTTTCTTGGCAGGCTTCCAAATTGCCATTTTTGCCTTTGTTGGTATTGAATTGGTCGGAACCACGGCTGCTGAAACCAAAGACCCGCACAAATCTCTACCTAAAGCGATTAACTCTATTCCGTTAAGAATTTTACTGTTTTATGTAGGTTCATTGGTTTGTATTATTGCCGTGACATCTTGGGCACAAGTTTCACCAGAAAAAAGCCCATACGTTGAAATGTTTACCCATGTCGGTTTACCTATTGCCGCGGGCCTAATTAACTTTGTTGTTGCAACATCGGCTCTTTCTTCTGCCAACAGTGGTATTTTTGCGACCAGTCGCATGTTATATGGTTTATCTTTAGAAAATGATGCGCCTAAAAGCTTTAGCAAATTGTCAAAACGTAAAGTTCCGATTCGTGGCTTAGTTTTCTCTATGCTATGCGTAACGCTTGGAACATCAATTCTATTTATTGTGCCAAATGTTATGACTGCATTTACGATTATTTCTGCATTGACTTCAATTTTATGTATTTTTACATTTATGTTGATTGTACTTTCTTATATTGCATATCGTAAAAAAGATCCCGAATTACATCTTAAATCAAACTATAAAATGCCAGGTGGTCTATTCATGGCATGGTTTACTATGCTGTTCTTGGTATTCACGATTGTCATTTTAGCATTTGATCATGATACTTTAATTGCACTTGTACTTTCTCCAATTTGGTTTGTGGGTCTCTTTATCGGTTATCGCTATAAAAAGAAAAAAATATTAAAGCTGAATCTATTGGATCAAAGTAAAGTCGATTACGTTTAAAACATTTCTTTAAAACGATAGGCTTAAACAGCTAGAACCTATGCTTCTAGCTGTTTTTTAAAATGGACAAATTCTGGTTTTTGATAAAGTACTGATTAGAATAAAGTCGTCCAAAAATAAGGATAAAATTCAATAAGATTTGTTTTATTTAAAACCATTCCAGCTCTTTTTTTTTTGAAAAAAAAGGCTTAGAGTATTTCTATAACAATAATCTTCTCACGGATACGGGGAGTCATAAAATGAACAATATTCAGAAAACAATTTGTATTTTATGTTTCATTGGCCCATTTTTTTCTATAGCACAAGCAGAAACCTTGTCTGAACATTCGGACTTGGCGAGTACTACGGCTAGCTCTGGAGAAAATGAAACTAATCCATTAGATCAGTATGCAACAGACCCCTCAACTTTCTCTAATGCTGCATTATCCATCGCATCGTTTTCCGCTTTAACTCAATATGAACGTGCCAGTAATAAAAAAAATGAAAGTATACAAATGCCTCCAGAAATCAAAAACCTAGAAGAAACAAAAGCAAATGCGGCAAAATCTGTCTTTCATCGATACAACTATCTGCTTACTAGTCGCTCAGCAGATTATAGCTCGAAGACCAATTATTGGTGGAATGCCAGTAATTATAGTTGTATTGCTACAGTTACATACAATGGACGAATTAATGCTGTGAATAGGGTAAATTCTTCAGATTGTCAGTGATATTCATAAGGATAAATTCTAAGTCAGAGTGAGATTTTCAGTCTTAATAGAGCAGGGTGAATAAGATTCAAGTTATTTTGCTGAGTGGCGATTGGCAAAATATTACAAACTTAAAAAATAATATAGTTTATAGATACCAAAAATATCGAGGAAATAACAAAAAAACATCACAAAAAAGTTTTTTAGAAAAAAATATATTGATTGAAAGTATGAAAACTAAAAGGCAGATTCAACTATTTTTTGCTGAATCTGCCTTTAATGTTTTAGATCAATAACGTTAATTTAACGCTTAGTAGTTCCAGAACATGTTTTGAATTTCTTTTGCATCATTGGTCTTAGTTAACGCTAAAGCCATTAAAAGACGTGCTTTTTGTGGATTCAAATCATGTGCTGCAATCCAACCATATTTATCATCAGGTTGTTCGGCATTACGAAGAACAAACCCTTGCGCAACACGTGATGAACGTACAATTTGAATACCTTGTTCATCATGTAATTTTCTTACTTCAGGAACTAGGTAATTTGCCATTGAACCATTACCTGTACCTGCATGAATAATCGCTTTCACGCCAGCTTTAGCAAAAGCTTGGTATGCATCAGGCATCATATTGTCAGAACCATACACAATTTGTACGCTTGGTAATGCATCACCCTGAATTTTTTCAATATTAAATTCAGAATTATTGGTATGTTTTTTTACAGAACTTCTGAACCAGTAAGGTTTACCTTCAACCAAAGTTCCTAAAGCTCCCCATTGACTTACAAAGGCATTGGTATGAATGTTGATTCCTTTTGTAACATCACGTGCTGCAAAAATCGAATCATTCATTAGTACCATTACGCCTTTGTTTTTTGCTTCATTAGATGAAGCAAGCGCAACAGCACTATACAGATTTAAAGGACCATCTGCCGATAGAGCAGTAGATGGGCGCATAGAACCTACCAATACGATTGGCTTGTCTGTATGAACAACTAAATTAAGAAAGAATGCCGTTTCTTCCATGGTGTCTGTACCATGAGTAATCACTACGCCATTCACTGAAGGTTTCTTGACTAGATCATTTACTTGACGGGCTAAAGACAACAATTCCTTGTCTGTAATACTTTCAGATGCAACTTGAAGTGCCTGAATACCCGTAACATTAGCCAAGTCATTTACTTGAGGGACTGCTTTAATTAGCGCATCAACAGGTACTTTTGCAGCACTATATGTTGCACTATTCGTTGAACTTGCACCCGCGCCAGCAATAGTACCGCCCGTAGCAACAACAACAACATTGTTTTTTGCATAAAGCGACATAGATGATGCAAGGAGAGTAAGTGCCAAGCCGCATGATTGGAGAGTTTTACTTATCATTAACCAAATCCTAGTTCTGTCAATTCCACTGTAATGTTTGATTTCAACAAACATATTCCATATTTAAGTTTCTTTAATTCAAACAGTCATTGGCATTTTATATAAATACTTAACAATCACTATGCATTTTTTGCATAGATAAATACTTTTTTGCATTGTTAATTTGTATTGATATTGTTTAGTTTCAGCCAAACACCCCTAAGTCAAATGGATATTTGACGTAGTAGGAAGGAAATCAGAACATCTTATAAAACAATAAGATGTTTCTATAGATTTTAGGGTATTAAAAGGAAATTTTATATGAATCAGAAGAAACTATTAAAGTTTATTCTAGTTGCTATGGTCTCTGGAATATTAATTGGTTGGCTTTTTCATAGTAATTTGAGCACTACTCAGACTGAAAACATTGCTTCATATCTTAAGATTCTTACAGATGTATTCTTAAGATTAATTAAAATGATTATCGCTCCATTGGTATTTGCCACGATTGTGTCTGGCCTCATCTCAATGGGTAAATCATCATCTTTAGGTTCAATCACACTTAAAGCAATGAGTTGGTTCATTGGCGCTTCACTTATCTCTCTACTTTTAGGCATGGGCTTAGCCAATTTATTTCAACCTGGCGTGGGTATGAATCTCCCAATTCCAACGGCACCAGTTGATGTAGGCGTAAGTGCAACAAATCTAAGCTTACAAACATTCATTACACATATTTTCCCGAAAAGTTTTGCTGAAGCCATGGCGAATAACGAAATTCTACAAATTTTGGTGTTCTCTATTTTCTTCGGTTCAGCACTTGCGTATGTACATCATCAGCAAGATGAAGGTACAGTGATTGCAAAAATTATTGATGAATTATGCCGTGTCATGTTCCGTATTACAGACTATGTCATGACGTTTTCACCAATCGCTGTATTCGCGGCAATTGCATCCGCAATTACCTTAAAAGGTCCAAAAATTATTCTCGACTATAGTGTTTTTATTGGCGAGTTTTATGCAAGTTTACTCATTCTTTGGGCAATCATCATTACTGTAGGCTACATTTTTCTCAAAAAGGACGTTTTTCGTTTACTCAAAACAGTTCGAGAACCAGCCGTTTTAGGTTTTGCCACTGCAAGTAGTGAATCGGCTTATCCAAAGCTTATGATTGCCTTAGAAAAATTTGGTGTACCTAAACGTATTACCAGTTTTGTACTACCATTAGGTTATTCATTTAATTTAGATGGATCAATGATTTATATGTCTTTTGCAGTGTTATTCATTGCACAAGCTTATAACATTGAATTAAGCCTATCCCAGCAAATTTTAATGCTTTTAACCTTGATGATCACCAGTAAAGGGATTGCAGGTGTATCTCGTGCATCATTAGTGGTTATTGCTGCGACATTAGCGATGTTTAAACTACCAGAAGCAGGTATTTTACTGATTCTTGCAGTTGATCATTTCCTAGATATGGGGCGTACCGCAACCAATATTATTGGTAACAGTGTTGCGACGGCTGTAATTGCAAAAACTGAAGGCAATAAAGTTGAAGAGCACGAGAGCATTTTGGCGCAACCGCTCATTCCAAATGATCAAAATGCATCCTAAGCAATCAAAATGATTTTATTAATGATTGTATTGTTGAAAAAACATCGCCTAGGCGATGTTTTTCTTTTTATTATCATAGATTTCTAATAAGGTTAAAAGGTGAGTGCTAAACGTTTTCACTTTTTTTTATTATAGAAAAAGATAAGTAGCACAAGAATGATCGCCATGATGAATGTAATAATAATTGTTTCCATAGCTGGACCTATTTGTCATAGATTTACTCTAATTTTAACATAGACTTAAAAACTAAGACTGCTTTTTCTTTGAGATTGAAGTTCTAAGTTAAACCACTCTTTATTTTCATTGCACACTCAATATCGTCACCAGATTGCTGGCTGTATAGGGTTCATTCCAATAAACAATGAGGGCATTAGATAGATTTTTTATTCAATAAATCTTGTAGGGAAATGAATATTTTTCCTTTACATGCTTCGTTGGGACAAATTATCCCTGAACTGTATGAATTATTTGGCATATTTCATCCTTAAGAAACTTAATATCAAATATAATATAAATTGTTGATTTAGAAAAAGATGAGGTTTTTTTTTGATTGACCACATAACGCCGAATCTTCTATTCCATAATATTCAGTTCTTCTGTGTAATGGATGATGATCTTCTCAAATTTGTATCAATCTAAGTGAAATGTATAGAACAAATTTATGTTATTTAAGCTTTTTCTGCGTAACTACAAAGTATAAATAGCTTAATTCCATCTGTGCACTCACTGTTAAGATGGCCGAGGTTTCTCCGTATCGAATTTAATCATCATCTATTCAAGAGCATGCAGTTCTAGTAAAGGACTTAAACAAGATTCACATTCAAAATAGGCTTCTTTTATGTACGTAAAGTTGTTAAATTGATATAGTGGTTTTTTATCACTAAATGTAACAAAAATGATAAACACATCAATAAAATTAAGAGTGAATCACTACACGTGTTGAAGAAAAAACTCAGGATGTTATTCAAAATAACTTCTTAAAATTGATTCCGTGACTTAGGATATTCCTTATGTCAAATTTTATCATTATTGCTAAGCAATCGGGCAGAGACGTGTATTATGGCACTCGCGAATGTAAGCAAACCATACTGGGTTCGCTTCCAGAGTGGTTGGCTAGCTTAAATGATGGTAATTGTCACTATACGGAAAAAAGGGCAAAGGAATTGGTGCTACTTTTAAAATCTCATTATCGAGACTCTGATCAAATCACGGATATTTCTGTTCGGGAAATATAACGCATTTTATAAATGATTTTCTGAAAGGCAACAACAAGCTAAAGCTATTATTTTTAATGATATATACGTGCTGTCTGTTATATTGATTTCGACGCGAACTGTACCTATTGTTAAATTTTATGGGCAGTAAAATAATAACTAAGTTAGGACAGCAAGGTATTCACTATGAATTTTTTACTTAAAAAAAATAAAGCTTGGTTTGTATTCTTTATCATTACCTTATATTCGTTTCTCGGGTTCTTTATCGGTTTTATTATTTGGGAATATTTTTTAACCTGAGATGTCCTTGTATTTGAAGATCAAGTTTAATACTCGGTAGCTGAATAGGTTTCAAATCTAAAGTGCACCTAGGTAAAAAGTCGCAAAACCTGATTATTTTGATCAAGACTGAACTATCGCTCTGAAATCTGAGCAATCAAAAGGTCTATCTTATTGATCATTTCATCGTTCATTTCGAAAGAACAGTTGATACGGATGTGGTTCTGCTTTTTATTTTTCCGATAAAAAAGGATACTTGGGGCGACACCAATATCATTCAGAATCATTTGTTCATAAATGCGACTGCTATCAATATGTTGTGGTAGGGTAATCCAAAGAAAATAACCTGAAGGATAATAACTGACCTGACAATCTTCGGGTAATTTCTTTATTAAATATTGATAATATTGATTTTTTAATCGCTTAAGCGTATTTCTCAAATTCTTTAAATGTTTTTCATAATGGCGATGTGTTAGATAATCTGCCAGTGCATTTTGAATAAAAGAGTTTACCGAGATGGTGCTCATAAGTTGCACATGCTGTATATGTTCAGAGAATTTTCCCGCATAGACCCAACCTACACGAAAGCCTGCACCCAATGTTTTAGAAAAAGAAGAACAATGCAGCACTAAATTTTGTTGATCATAATATTTCATAGAAAGTGGTTTTTTTTGATCATAATAAAGTTCTTCGTAAACATCATCTTCGATTAAATAAATTTCATGTTCATGTAAGAGCTTTGCCAATTCAAATTTGATGTCTTCATTTACCGTAAATCCAATTGGATTGTGGCTATTCAGCATAAGCAAACAAACTTTAATAGGGTAGCTTGTAATGGCCTTTTTGAAAGCTTCTAAATCTAGGCCATGTTCGGGATGCTCTGGAAAGGTAATAACTTTTAAACCCAAATTTTCAGCAGCTTGCCATGCACCATAGAAAATAGTTTCTTGTAGAAGAATATAATCGCCTGCTTGAGTCATGGCTTTGAGGGAAAGATTTAAAGCATCTAAGCCACCAGAAGTAATGACAATGTCTGAAGGATCTGTAGGAATACCTTGCATACAATAGCGTTGAGCTATCTGTTTTCTTAATTCATAATTACCAGGTGGTAAACTCGGCGTTTGCTCATAGCTAATACGGTGTTTTGCCTGTTGTGCTAAGGTTTGCATCAGCTTAGGAGAATAAAGCAACTGGCTATTTGGAAATGCACTTCCCAAAGGTACAATTTTTTCAGATTGAATTGATTTTAAATATCTAAAAACTAAAGAGTTGATTTCTATTTTTTCATTCAGTACAACCTTTTTGGCCAAAGCAGTCTGTAATGGATTGTCAGCAACGAAATAACCTAATTTTTCTTTTGAGTAGATGAGTCCTTGTGCTTCAAGTTCTTGATACGCGTTCATAACGGTAATCAGACTAAATCCTGATGTTTCCGCTTGTTGGCGTAATGAAGGAAGTTTTTCGTGTAGCTTCCAAGTTCCTGTTTCAATCAGATGTTTTAGACTTAGTGCAAGTTGTTCTGATTTATACATAAAGAATTATGCTCATCTAAGAAATGGATAGCAGCCTTAATACAGCTATCCACAGTTTAAAGTAGGAGGTTGATTATTAATATGCAAAGCTTAACAAAAGTCTAAAGAATCCAGCAATTAAGCTAAGCGATAAGAAACCCAAAAACCATAATAGAATGAACCAAGCAGTCGGACTCAATCGATTTTGCAATTTTTGCATCGGATTTTGCATCGTCGTTATCTCCATTAATGATAGCCTTCATCACCTATACGTACTTTGTCACGAAATACCCAATAGGACAAAAAGGTGTAAATCAGAATAATTGGAATTAGAATGACGGTACCCACCAACGCAAATTTCATACTGGATTCAGGTGCCGCTGATTGCCAGATAGATACAGAAGGAGGAATAATATTCGGCCATAAACTAATGACAAAGCCTGTAAATGTGAGGAAGACTAAACCGAGTGTAAAAACAAACGGTTGAATGTCTTTTCGTTGAGCACATGCTTTAAAAATCAATCCCGATAAAATCAAAACAAAAACAGGGACTGGACTGAAATAGAAAAGATTCGGCATCGTAACTATAGTAACTATAAATATCATTCTGAGTTTCAATGCCTTGAATATAAGCTCTTAAAATGACACCTTGAAAGAAACTTGAGAAAAAAATAACCACCACTAAAAGCCAAATCCCAGAGGTATTTAGTGCGATGTGCTTTAAAGCGAAACTCAAACACTACACCTCTAATAATCAAAGCTACGACCATCAGAATAATCGGCTGATACAGTGCAGATAATACGGTTGAATAAACTAAAGGGAAGGCAGCAAATAATCCTGCGCCACCTAAAACCATCCAAGTTTCATTACTATCCCATTATTCAAATTGCCCCATATGACCAAATCACAGATTGCACTGAACTTAACAAGCATAAGTTACTATTTAAACGTAAAGATGAAACTTATATAGGAATATGTGAAAAATTTTCAAAACCAAATGCACAATTACTCTGCGCGAATAGAAGTTATAGCTTGGAACAAGCATCCAGACTGATTGAAGATATGTTTTATGCAGAGTATATCTATGAAAAACTATCAGTTTATGCTGAATACATTCAAACGTGGTTACAGAAAGATGCCTCAAATCTCAAGATAATGACTTAATTTAAGCCATATGACAAAAATTTTGACTTAACAACATTAAGATGTGAAAAATTCCTTAAAAAAAGATTACAGTAAAACTTATGCTTCCACATGAATTTCAGCGATAAATCTTTCGTGCATTAATTATAGACCTTATAAATTAAAAAAAATCCTAATCCGACAATTTTGATTAAACTTCACACAACAAGCATAAAGCTATTTTAGTTGCAATTACCAAAAGAAATACTTTGCGCGCAAAGTATTTCTTTTGTAGAATTGTGCCCGAATTATATAAGTACAAATTATTGGAATTTTTAGAAATGAATATATCTCCAGATACTTTATTGAAAGTAAAGAAAAATTTTGGGACACCGACGTATATTTATGATGAAAGCCAGTTGAAAAGCAGCTTTCAAGAACTAAGAAATGCATTACCAGAATGTGTTGATATTTTTTATGCTCTCAAAGTTAATCCTAACTTATCGGTTGTTAAATTAATCAAGTCTTACGGTGGGAACACCGAAGTATGTTCTTTAACTGAACTAGAAATTGCAATAAAAGCGGGTGTGAACCCTCAAAATATAATTTTCTTGGGGCCAATGAAAAAAGAAGAAGAACATAGACGCGCTTTAGAATTAAATATTTTTGCTATTGTTGTTGAATCTGAAGAAGAACTCGAAAAATTATCAGATTTAGCTTCAAAAATGGGGGTTTTAGCGCCAGTAGCAATACGTATTAATCCGAATTTCTCAGCATCTGGTTCTCCATGGAAAATGGGGGGGAGACCAACACATTTTGGTATTGAAGAAGAAACGGCCGTAAAAAAAATGGGGAGTTACGCAAAACTTCCTAACATTCATCTAAAAGGACTCCATGTTTATAATGGAACGAAAATTTTAGATGCACAGTCTATCTACGACAATTCAAAATATGTTTTGGAGCTATTTGAAACTATTTCACGTCTGTATGGATTAGACATGATGATGGTTGATGTTGGTGGTGGTCTAGGTATTAAGTATTATGAAAATGAAAAAGATCTAGACATCAAAGAATTAACAAGATTATTACATCCTTTATTCAATGACTTTCACAAGAAACATCCTAAAACTCGCATCATTATGGAGTCAGGACGTTTCATTGCTGGTAAAAGTGCGGCTCTGTTAGTGACTGTTGATAATATCAAGCAAAACCATGGCAAAAATTTCGCCGTAACCGATGGTGGAACAAACTGCCATTCAGCAGCTGTAGGTTCTGGTCAGGTTTTAAAACGAAATTTTGAGATTATTAAAGTTACTGATCAAAAATCAGATGAAATTGAAACCTACCATGTTTCTGGACCATTATGTAATCCTGACGACTTATTAGCAAAAGATATAAAACTTGAAAAATTAAAATCTGGCGATCTTCTTGCAGTCTTATCATCTGGTGCTTATGGGGCTACGGCTTCCCCAACATTATTTCACGGTCATGGCTATCCAGCAGAAGTTCTGTACTCAAATGGAAATCTAAATTTAGTACGTTATAGAGATACAGTTGAAGATATTATTTCGATGCACACCGATATTTCATTAGAGCAACTGCTAGGACAAAACAAAGTCATTACTGAAGAAAAGCATAATGAAGTCATTACAGATGACACACAGCGTATCGTTGCCACTATTGTTAGTAAAATTCTAAAATTACCTCAAGACAAAACTATTCTTGCGAACTCTCATCTTCGTGATGATTTGGGGATTGATTCACTTTCTTCTGTAGAAGTATTGGTCGCTTTAGAGGATCAAATCGAACATTTCTTTGTTAATCCAGAAACGATAGAACCGAAGCATTTCAATACAATTGAAACACTTGCATCTTATATCGAAGTTGAAAAAAACCGCTTTAATCAAGTTGAGATGAAGGAGCAGTGTCATGCAAATGTGTAATGTTTTACTGCATCACACTTTACCTTATGTCGCACAACAATATGCCGAAAAGGTAGCAGTTGTAGAGAATGGAATCTCCCATTCTTACGGCAAGATTGATGAGTTGTCTTCGCGCTTAAGTGGCTATTTACAAGCTCAGGGTCTTCATCGTGGTGATAGAGTAGTACTTTGTTTAGGAAATAAAGTAGAAACTATTATTGCTTTTTGGGGCGTACTGAAAGCGGGCTATGTTGTATGTAATGTAGGCTTAGACACAACCGCCGATAAATTAAATTATATTATCGATAATTCTCAGGCTTCCATTTTGATCACAAATGATCAAAAGTTTCAAGATGTATCTGTAGCATCTAAAAGTATTCTATTTAAAAGTGTTGTTGTTACCAATTCAGTAGTGAATCCTGATGTAGATTCATGGGAGCTAGCAACTTCTTACAATGAAGTAGAATATCTGAATAATAATATTCTCGACATTGATTTAGCAGCCATTGTTTATACGTCTGGCTCAACTGGAACACCCAAAGGTGTAATGCTGACACATAGAAACATGTGTGCAGCATTAGATTCATTGAATACTTATCTAGGTTATCAAGAATCAGATCATATTCTTTGTTCACTGCCATTATCGTTTGACTATGGTCTTTACCAAATGATTATGTCTATGAGTAAAGGTGCAACGTTATTTCTCGAACAGGAACTTACATGGCCGTTATTTTTAATTAAAAAAATAAAACAGCATAAGATAACGGTCATTCCATTTGTTCCTACGATGCTATCACTTCTCTATGAGTATTCACATCGATCAGGCGTTATCTTTCCTGATGTCCGAATAGTAACAAACACTGGTGCAGCACTGAAATCTCATCACATCCAGCAGATGAAATTACTCTTTCCGAACGCAGAAATATTCTCTATGTATGGGTTAACGGAGTGTAAGCGCTGCACATATCTCCCACCAGACCAAATAGACAAGAAACCTGATAGTGTTGGTATCGCAATTCCCAATACAGAAATGTGGTTAGTGGATTCTCATGGAAACAAAATTAATAAGCCAAACCAAATCGGCGAACTTGTGATACGTGGTGCAACTGTTATGGCAGGGTACTGGCGCGATACTAAAGCGACTCAAGAAAAACTCAAACCAGGACCTTTGCCTAATGAATATGTCTTACATACTGGCGATTTAGGCCTTATTGATGAAGATGGTTACTTGTACTTCCGTGGTCGCACAGATCACGTTATCAAATCTCGTGGTATGAAAGTTAGCCCTGTTGAAATTGAAAATTATTTCTATAGTTTGCCTAACATTGAATCGGCTGCTGTCGTTGGCATTGAAGATGAGAACTTAGGTGGCACCTTACATGCTTTTATTCAAATAGCTGATAATGAAAATATTAACGAGCTTGAGCTATTAGGAAAATGCAGAAATGATTTGGAACCTCATCAAGTTCCCAATACGATCAGATTCTTGAATTCGTTTCCCCGCACTCCAAACGGTAAATTTGATTTAATCCACTTAAAACAAATTATTGAGAGCGAATTAGCTGCCGAAACAACCTCAAGATCAGATGTCGCTGTTTAAAAGTTATTTAATTCGTCGAGACTTAATTTAAACAGAAAACGATATGAATATGATGAGCTTAACTTTTAAAGTTTTACCTGCTATAGAGCGTGAATTCACGATGAATGTGAATGGCTTGGACTTAGCAGTGAAAACTTGGGGGGATGAAAAAAATCCCCCAATTCTAGCAATACATGGGTGGTTGGACAATTGTGCATCATTCTCACGAATAGCTCCCTACTTAGATCACTACTATGTTGTGGCTCCTGACCTAGCTGGACACGGCAAATCAGATCATAGAAAGTCAAATCACGCATATTACTTATGGGATTATGCAATTGATTTATCTATCTTTGTCAGAAAAATGGGGTGGAACAGTTATTCTATTTTGGCTCATTCAATGGGTACGGGTGTTGCATCAATTTTAAATACCATTAGTAAAGGAATAAAACGCATAGTTTTCATTGATGGTATGGGAGCTCCTTTTACCGTCTCGGCTGAAGATGTCGTACGGCATTTGAAAACATCACTTCGACTCTCTGAAATGGCACATTTGACCAAACTCAACGGTTTTTCAGAAAAGAACCAACCTCTGTTTTCAAGTATGGAAGTTGCAGTGAAAACCCGCCAGAAAGTAGTTGGTGGATTTATCTCTTTAGACAGTGCCAGACGTCTTGCAGAACGTGATCTTCGAGCAGTCGAATCAGGCTATCGGTGGCGCCATGATCCTCGACTTACTATACCTGAACCAATTCAGTTAACTGATGAACAAGCTGGTCGCTTTCTAAACCAAATTGATTGTCCTTTGACTATTCTGCTTGGAACAAGCGGTTTATTTGTTGGTGATAAATTTCATTCAAAATCAAAATATTTAGGAAAAAATGCAAAAGTAAGCTGGTACGAAGGTGGTCATCACTTACATTTAGAAAACTTAAGTCACGAGATGATTTTGGATATCAAATCCTCTTTTGCAAATCATTGATAATAATTTTTATAGTTAGGCTCTTTATATGAATGACATTTGGATTGCTCCCTCAATTCTAGCAGCAAATTTCGCCCGTTTAGGTGAAGAAGTGAAGTCGGTATTAGATTCTGGTGCAGATATGATTCACCTTGATATTATGGACAATCACTATGTTCCCAACTTAACCATGGGGGCCCAAGTTTGTTCTGCACTTAGATCTGAAGGAATTCAAGCACCGATCGATGTGCATTTAATGGCTTCACCCGTGGATTCCTTGATCGTTGATTTTGCAAAAGCTGGTGCAAACTATATCTCTATTCACCCTGATGCCACTGTTCATTTAGATCGTTCAATTCAGCTCATTAAAGACTTAGGATGCAAAGCTGGTTTGGTGTTCAACCCAGCTACTTCGCTTGATTCATGCAAGTACCTTATGGATAAAATCGATTTAATGCTCCTTATGTCGGTAAATCCAGGATTTGGCGGACAAAAATTTATACCTGGTGTTCTTCCAAAAATTGCTGAGGCACGAAAGTTAATCGATTCAAGTGGTCGAAATATTCGTCTTGAAGTGGACGGTGGCGTGAATGCGGGCAATATCGCTGAAATTGCTAAATGGGGCGCAGATACATTCGTAGCTGGAACGGCGATTTTCAATACTTCTAATTATCAAGAAGCTATTTCAGAAATGAAAAATGCTGCGAATCATAACCGAATTAGCTAAATCCTTATCTATATAATTAGAGTCTCAAATGACAAATTTTGCACCGCTTAAAAATACTAACTTTATTAGAGCATTACAAAAACAACCCGTAGATCGAACACCAATCTGGATGATGCGCCAAGCTGGGCGCTATCTTCCTGAATATCGAGCAGTACGTAAAATGGCAGGAAATTTCATTAATTTAATGAAAACACCTGACTATGCAACTGAAGTAACTTTGCAGCCTATTCGACGTTATGATTTAGATGCAGCAATTGTATTTTCTGATATTTTGACTATTCCTGATGCAATGGGTTTAGGTTTATATTTTGAAGAAAATCATGGACCTAAATTCAAAAACCCTATACGTTCTGAACAAGCAATCAATAATTTAGAGATTCCTTCCCAAGAATCTTTATCTTACGTATATCAAACAGTCAGCCAATGCCGTCATGAGCTCAATGGTCAAGTTCCACTGATTGGTTTTTCTGGTAGTCCGTGGACATTGGCCTGTTACATGGTTGAGGGACAGGGTTCAAAAGATTTTATAACGATAAAAAGTGTGCTTTATAGCAACCCGAAAATCTTACATCAATTACTAGAAAAAAATGCCAAAGCCGTTGTACAGCATCTTAAATGTCAGGTGGAGGCTGGCGCACAGGCCATCATGATTTTTGATACGTGGGGAGGGTTACTAAGTCGAGCTGCTTATCAAGAATTTTCTCTCAGGTACATTACCTTTATTTTAGATAGTTTAAAAAAACAGTTAGGTGAGCGTTCAGTTCCTTCAATTGTCTTTACAAAAGGAGGTGGTCAATGGCTTGAAGAAATGGCAGGATGTGGAGCTAATGCTTTAGGACTCGACTGGATGACTGATCTGGATTTAGCACGTCAGCGAGTGAGTTCTAAAGTTGCCTTGCAGGGTAATCTCGACCCCGCAGTATTACTTGCCCATGATTCTGTAATTCAAAACGAAGTGAATAAAGTCATGACATCTTTTTATGGAAAACAAAAAGATGATACAGGTTTTGTGTTTAACTTAGGGCATGGAATTTCAAAGGAAACAAACCCAGATTCGGTGTCCGTGTTAATTGAGGCTGTTCATCGTTTTTAATTTTTTCAGGACATAACAGATGAGTTCGATGCTAGATACATTTAATTTTGACAAAATGCTCTGTTTTACACTGTATTCGACGACGAATGCTATGATGCGAAACTACACCAAACCATTATCTGAACTTGGAATAACATATCCTCAACTTTTGGTGTTGGCTGCTCTTTGGAATCAAAATCACTTGTCATCTAGCGAATTGAGTGAACAAACACTGTTTGATCTTGGTTCACTTACCCCAATCATAAAACGACTTGAAAAAGCGGGTTTTGTTGTTGTATCAGTGGACACGCTCGACCGTCGTCGAAAATATATTTCATTAACTGAATCTGGTCAGAATTTAAAAGATCCTGTTGCGAAAATCTTCCACGATACTAAATGCAAACTCAATCTGAATGAAAATGAAGTGGATTCGACTTTAAAGGTCTGTGCAAAAATTAAATATGAACTCAAACTTTAGATAAGAGAATGGTATAAAACCTATTGTTTATGGGGGTTAGGAGAATCATATCTCATGTTTTTCCTAGCGATTCAGAGGCATGTAGGTTTTGTATTATGTCGAAAAGACCTATTAAATTAATTTTTGTTTAACTCAAATCTAATATTGACAATATTACATAGATATCAATATAGTTAGCCGACTTACTATTTTGCGACTAACTAAATGCCTCTTGATAAAAAATACCAAGTGCTTCTAAGTGAAGCAAATAAACGTCAACTTCCTGATATTAAAAGTATTGAGCTGTGCTTTTTGACACTTTCTCTTGCTTCACATATAGATAAAGATTGTGCAGACCAACTTTCTGTCCATGGCTTATCAGAAGGACGGTTTATTTTGTTATTTTTACTTGATGCAGCAAATCAAGAAATAGCACCGAAGACTTTAGCTGAGCAAGCAGGTATCACCCGATCAACAGTTACAGGTCTACTTGATGGTTTAGAGCGTGAAGGGTTGGTAGAACGACATGCTGATACAGAAGACCGCCGTGCTCTCAAAGTTAGACTTACTTTGAAAGGGGAGTCTATGGCTAAAAATGTATTTGATCAGCATAGCCGTTGGATTGCAAAAATATTTGGGAATTTATCTACACAAGAGCACAAACAGTTAACCCAATTATTAACAAAGGTTTCCAATAATCTTCATCACAAGGAATAATTATGAATCAGTATTTGATCGAACTCTATACCCCTAATTCAGCTTGGAAAGCATTATCATTAGATGAGCGTACCCAATATTTAAATAATGTTGGAGCTGCAATGGGCAAATTATCGGATCTTGGTGTTAAAGCATTAACACTCACACAAATTGACTCTAATATTGATCAAAGTAGCGAGCATCAATTTTTAGGAATTTGGCATTTCCCTAACGAAGAAATTCGTGATGTGTTACTTGCTGGTATTAAAGCGAGTGGTTGGTATGACTATTTCAACCATGTTAATGCTGCTGGCAAGGAAACTAGCTTTTTTGAACATATTACGGCACTGTCCAATATTTAACTTTAGAAAAAAATTAATGATCTAGTTAAATATCATAAATATACCTATATGCTTTCACAATAAAACCACTCCAGATTATTAATTATGGAGTGGCCAAATCGAGGTGGACCATTCCTCTGTGTCCAATGAAATTCCTCACTCAAACTGCATTTAGTGGATTCAAATTGGGTATCCGTTGAGAGCGAGGACAGATCTTATCAACTTTGACATGAGTTCACTTCACATGGACAAAGTCAGTTTTTGTTTAATTTAGCAAAATATAACCCAAAAGCGTTATTGCACCATTTGATAAAGTCATTGTAAGGTCATATTTCTACTTTATAGCAATAAAATTGACAGACTTTACAATGAACATTCATCATTTACGTAGTGCTACTTTTATCATTGAAACTGGGAATAATTTCATTCTTATTGACCCAATGTTAGGTAAAAAAGGTTCTCTCCCTGCATTTTCCTATGTGAAATTTAAGGCTGAGAAAAATCCGTTGGTTGAACTTCCCGACAATGCAGCGGAACTTTTAGATAAAGTCACGCATTGTTTTATTACTCACAGCCAAACCTTCAATATCAGAGCATTCCAGCATACCGATCATTTAGATCGAACTGGAGAGAAGTTTTTAGCGGATAAACAAATTCCTGTATATACGTTTAGTCATGATGCACCTTACCTGAAAAATCTGGGTCTAAATGTTCAGGCTGGAATTGAGCATTGGAAAGAAATCCAGTTTTTGGGTGGTCGGCTCGTTGCTGTCCCTGCTAAGCATGGGCATGGTTGGATCAGTAAATTTATGGCGAATGGTTGTGGCTTTTTCCTAGATCTACCGAATGAACCATCAATTTATATCAGTGGTGATACCGTGCTCACTGAGGATGTTAAAACTGCGATTTTTCAGTTTAATCCAGATATTACTGTTGTGGCAGCAGGCGAAGCACAAATGGATGTTGGGAAACCCATCTTAATGACTGAAAGTGAAGTCAGAAAATTTATCCAACTTTCCCCAAAGCATGTGATTGCGAATCATTTTGAGGCGTTAAATCACTGCCCAGTGAAAAGAGCTGATATTCAAAATATTGTTGCCGAAATTGGGGAAAAAGATCGCGTCTATATTCCTGATGATGGTCAAACCCTAAGTTTTCATTTGAACTAGTACATCAGCGAATACGAAAACCATAGCCGATGTTTATACAGTTCAAAAATGACATCAATGTTCGCTATGGAAAAGATGTAGATAATGATAAAAGTGCTCAACAGGTCGCTAGGGGATTTTTTTCTTTAGCGTATTTACATTTATTTGAGTTATGTAAGCTAGAGCCTCGTTTAGGGTATTTAACTTTTGCTCACCGAGGGGCTAGTTCATCAATAATTTTTAAATTTATCTATAACTTCCAATATCTTATTCATATAAATTATTTGTTTAAAACCGTTATAGCTTATAAACCTGACGAATGTATTTGAGAAGATTTCTTAAATTTCCTCGCAGCTAAGTCGTGATTATTTAGAGAACCTCTACATTGTATTTATGCTCGCTGTTAGATCATAAATATAAAGTAGCTGAACTTGATCAATATAAGCTTAGTATGAATATAAGCTAAGTTTGACCCTGTATCAGCTACTTGTTGATAAACACTTATTCCTTTTATTGATCAGCTTTACGAAGACTCAATGAAAGTTGATCCCAATGTTGTATTGCGGCTTCCATTGCTTGCATTTTGACATGGCCAAAACCACGTACATCTGCTGGTAATTGAGCAATTTTCTCTGCCACAGATAAGTCATATTTTTCAGGTGCAGAACTAATCGCTTTGACAAATGCGATATAACGATCACGCCACGCATGTTCTTTTTGACGTTCTTGCTGTAAAGCAAATGGATCAAGGAATGTTTCTCTAAGCCACTGTAGTCGACCAAGAATCATCATTGGAATACGCATCCAATAGCCGAAAGCACGTTTGCGTATAGCGCCATGAGCACCAAAAGCAGGAGGAGCTAAGTGATAGGTTAAACGTAACCCTTGACCAAACTGTGCTTCAATTGATTGTTTAAAGCTTTTTCCTGTGAGTAAGCGTGCAACTTCATATTCATCTTTATAGGCCATGACTCTATAGAGCTGTGTCGCAATTGTTTCTGCGAGTTCTTCAGGCAATACTTTGGCAGCTTGTTCAGCAAGATTTCGATACTGCGTTGCATAATCTTGATTCCAATACTCGACCAGACGCGCAGAACGATCTTCAACAAGTTCAGCCAACGTGGTTGGTTTACGGGTCGTTGGTATCGTTGCAATAATATGTTTTATCAAGTCAGGATTGCTAATCAAATGGCAACCAATGCGGAAAGCCTCAAGGTTTTTTTCAGTAGCTGTACCATTTAGGTGAATTGCCTTTTCAATACTTTCACGTTTCAACGGAATCTGACCTGCTTGCCAAGCCATGCCAAGTAAAATCTGATTTGCAAAGATTGCATCACCTAGTACTTGTGTGGCAATACGTGTTACAGGTAAAGATATAAGTTTGCCTTGTGTCGTCCGACCACGAAGTCGCTGAATTAAATCCGTAATTGGTGCATACCAGTCACGCGACTCAAGGAAAGCAGAAGTAGGGGAAGCATCTTCATTCACGATGACAACAGCATCCGCTTTTAAACGTGAAAGTGCTGCATTACTTCCTGCAACAATGGCATCTGCACCGATTAAAATATCACATTGACCCGCAGGAATTTTGGTTGCAGAGATTTGATCATCTTCTGTCGCAAGCTGTATGTAGGAATAAACTGTACCACCTTTTTGAGCAAGTCCTGCCATATCCATGATACGTGCAGCTTTATTCTCCAAATGTGCAGCCATACCAAGTAAAGCACCTGCGGTCACTACGCCTGTACCACCAATACCACCAACCATAATGCGGATGGGTTGTTGATCTAACTCTGGGATGATTGGCTTTTCTGGCCAGCCAGCTTCTATACCTTTAAAGACTTCTGGGCGTTTTATGTCGCGGGTATGTACGGTCACAAAACTTGGACAGAAACCTTCGACACATGAGAAGTCTTTGTTACAACTACTTTGATTGATTTGACGTTTTGTTCCTAACGCCGTTTCAATAGGTTCGATAGATAAACAATTGGACTTTTTAGAACAGTCCCCACAACCTTCACAAATCTCACTATTAATAAAAACTCGCTCTGCAACATCTGGATAAGCATTACGTTTACGACGACGGCGTTTTTCACTGGCACAGGTTTGAACATAAATTAATGCTGTAACACCAGAAATTTCACGTAATTTGCGCTGAACATCATCTAATTCATTTCTATGGTAAATCTCAACATGAGACGCTATACCTTCTTCAGCATGAATCAATTCAGGTTCATCTGTGACGATCACTTGTTTTGTGATGCCTTCTGCATCAAGTTGTCGTGTTAGTTGTGCCACGCTAAGATGACCATCGACATGCTGTCCACCCGTCATTGCCACTGCATCGTTATAGAGAATTTTGTAGGTCATATTAAGTTTTGCAGCAATCGCTTGGCGGATAGCCAGATAGCCTGAATGGAAATACGTTCCATCGCCTAGATTGGCAAAAATATGCTTTTCATTGGTGAAATGGGAAGCACCAGCCCAACTTACGCCTTCGCCGCCCATTTGTGAGAATGTTTCTGTTCCATGATTCTGTAACACGGCAATATAATGACAACCGATCCCGCCCAGTGCACGACTACCTTCGGGTAGCTTAGTTGATGAGTTGTGAGGGCAGCCACTACAAAAGAAAGGTTTGCGTTCTGCGATATCTAAAACAAGCTGTGACGCTTGCTCTGCTTTTTGCAATAGCTCAACTTTATTCTGAATGTGCGTTTTTAAGCTTTCTGGAATATCTAATTTTAAGAACCGAGCTGCCAACATTTTTGCAATAGGTTCAGGTTGGAACTCATAATGACCAATCAAAGGGGCTTCATCAATCGATGTACTCCATTCACCTTTACCATCACAGGCTTTACCGATGATACGAGGGCGTTTTCCATCTGGAAGTGCATAGAGTTCATCTTTAATTTGTGCTTCCAGAATTGGGCGTTTTTCCTCTACAACAATCAGTTCTTCTAAACCTTCAGCAAATTCATGTAGACCTTGTGGTTCCAAGGGCCAAATTAAAGCAACTTGATACACTCGAAGACCAAGTTGCTCGGCTGTTTCACCTTCAATACCTAAAATACGTAAGGCTTCGATGGTATCTAAATAACCTTTACCACTTGCAACAATACCAATACGTGCATCAGGACAATGCCACGTCACCTGATTCAGTTCATTTTCACGGGCATAAGCCAATACAGCGGGTAAACGATATTTATAAAGACGCTCTTCTTGTTGAATGCCATGATCTGGCCAACGTATGTTGACACCATCTTCTGGCATTTGCATATTTTGGGGTAATACGGGAGTAACGCGATCTAAATCAACATGAACAGAAGCAGAGGTTTCAACAATTTCACTGACCAGTTTCATTGAAGTCCATACCCCAGCAAAGCGTGACATTCCGATGGCATGAACACCTAAATCAAGAATTTGTTGTATGGACGTTGGATAAAAAATTGGAATGCCACAGCCAATCATCACGTGTTCTGACTGGTGCGGCACAGTTGATGATTTACAAGAATGATCATCACCAAAGAAGGCAACCACACCGCCTAACTCTGATGTTCCTGCAAGATTGGCATGACGGAAAACATCTCCAGAACGATCTACACCTGGACCTTTACCATACCACCAAGCAGTCACGCCATCATATTTACCTTGACCTGTGAGGTTTGCTTGTTGGGTACCCCAAATTGCAGTAGCAGCGAGATCTTCATTTACGCCAGGTTGAAAAACCACATGATGGTCTTTGAGTATGCCTTCAACTTGCCAGAGAAAATTATCATAGTTTCCGACAGGGGAACCTCGATAACCTGAAATAAAACCAGCAGTATGATAACCGTTTAAAGTATCCCGCCGTGTTTGCGCAAGTGGTAAACGCACCATTGCCTGAATACCTGTCATGTAAGCAGTACCGTCATCACTTAAATATTTATCATCAAGTGATACATCCTTTGTAGGAATCTTATTTGGAGTAAATTTTGTCGCTATATTCATTTATTTCTCCTTGGAATTTTGTAGTTCGAGCTACTTTATTTTCTCAACATCCCGTTGAATATTTGGAGTAAATGACATACTCGGAAAAAGATTGATTAGTTTATTCAGAACACGAAAAACTGCTCAATCTATGTACATTAATGTCATTGTGATTGATCCAGACTGGTGCAACAATGCGTAATTAAGCAAAAGATATTTACGTTATGCGCAAAAATCTTGATGGTGGATTACTCCATGCAATGCAAGCTTTCCTGAAAGTCATTGATAGTGGAAGCTTTACAGCCGCCGCAGATCAGATGGAACTGACAACAGCGCAAGTGTCGCGACTCATTAGCGAATTAGAAGGGCGTTTAGGAACAAAATTACTACAACGAACCACGAGGCAGCACGCGTTGACCGATATTGGTGCAACTTATGCAGAGCAATGTCGTCATGTACTCGCAATGGTGGATGAAGCCGAAACTCAAGCAATGGGAAGGGCAACTAAACCTCAGGGACGGTTACGTGTGTTGAGTATGGCCAGTTTTGGTCATCATTATGTATCTCCGACGATGGCGGAGTTCTGTCAAACCTATCCAGAACTGACAGTGGAATATCGTACTTCACAGAATGTACCAGACCTTTTAGGTAAAGGAATTGACGTTAGTTTATATCTCGCGGAATCTTTGGCTGATTCACGCTTTGTTGCTCGTCAAATTGGGACAATATTTTCATTACTTTGTGCATCACCAACCTATTTAGAAAAATATGGTGAGCCAAAATCATTAGATGATTTACAAAAACATGCATGTTTAAGATTGGTAAATCCCTCAATTACACCGCAATGGCATCTTATCAGTGAAAAAAGTTGCTCGTATCAAATTGATATTACGGGACCTTTGATTGCAGATACACCAGAACTGTTATTGGACATGGTACAACAAGACATGGGGATTGCATTGCTTCCGACCTTTACTGTAATTGAAGCGGTACGTACTGGGCGATTACGTCGGATTTTGGCAGATTGGAGATCACCTGATATTGGTGTTTATACCTTAATACCATCGCGTCATTTTATTGATGCTAAAACAAGAGCATGGTTAACGTGGGTTGAGCAGCATATTTCGCCAAAAATTCAGAGTGATACGGACTTTTTTTTATAATCTAAACTTGTCATTAAAGTTATTAAGAAAAATATTAAGCATGTTTCCAGACCAAGATTTTGTTTTGCAGCAGTGCGATAAAATGGATTTGCGCTTCAATATGAAAATTTATGGTGGTGCAATTTGAATAGCTTAGGTATGAATGAGCATATTACCCATTCATACCCATAAGCCTGATCGGTTACTGCGGTAAAACTTAGGTTTGATCCTGAGTTGTCAAACCGCCCCCTAATGCTCGAATTAAGTCCACACTTGCAATTATTCTGCTACCTTTAAGTTGTATAGCCAATTGCTCTTGCTGAAGAACAGTACGGTCAGAATCTATAACCTCTAGATAACTCACTGCACCTTCACGATAGCGCAGATGTAAAAGTTTATTGGCATGACGTGAAGCAATCAGGGCTTGAGTCTGAGTATTCATTTGTTGATCCAGAATACGTTGATCCGTTAGCCCATTTTCAACCTCACGAAATGCATTCAGTACAGTTTGTCGATAATTGGCAACGCTTTCTTCATAGGCAGCTCTGGCCTGTGCGACGCCTGCTTTGCGTTGACCACCATCAAACAAAGGTAAGGATAAAATTGTCCCTGCGATAGGTCCCAGCAAGAAAGTGCGACTCGACCATTGGGCTAAATCTCCAAGCGTTGAAGACTCATAACCCAGTGCTCCTGTAAGACTAAGTCGTGGGAAAAAAGCTGCACGTGCAATACCAATTCGGGCATTATCCGCCGCCATAGCACGTTCAGCAGCGGCGACATCAGGACGCCTTTCAAGAAGAATAGAAGGTAAACCCGCAGGTACTTGAATGGTATTGATCGTTAAGCTTTGCTGCGCCAAATTAAACTCCGCAGGCGTTTTGCCTAATAACACGGCAAGCGCATGTTCTATATTTGCTCGTTGGCGCATAAGACTCAATAAACCAGTCTGTGCTGTAGACAATTCCGTTTGTGCACGAAATACATCCATTTCACTGACTGCACCATTTTTAAAACGAGTTTGCATTAAATCGCGTGATTCAGTCAGTAATTTAATCATTCGTTCATAAATGATTTGTTCCGTATCGAGTTGGCGGATCTGGAAATAATTTTGCGCAACATCGGCTTGTAAAGCTAAAAGTGCAGAGTGATATAAGGCTTCTTGTTGCTGCACATCTGCTGTTGCCGCATTGACACTACTGGCAATACGACCAAATAAGTCTAACTCATAAGACACATTTGTCTGGGCACGCCATAACGTCTGGGCAGAGGTATTAGCATTCGCATCAAGCCCCTGAGATGCAGGTGAAAGTTTTTGTCGGGTTGGACCAAAACCCGCACCTATACTCGGCAATTGTTCAGCCTTTGCCGCAGATTTCAAAGCACGTGATGCTTGAACATTTGCAGCAATTGCTTTTAAGTTTTGGTTTTCACGAATGGCTTGCTGCTCAAGTGCATTCAGTTGAGCATCTTGAAAAATAAGCCACCATTCACCTCTGGAAGCTGCATCACTCGGTTGTGCTATTTTCCAGTTTTCATTTTCTTGCAAGGGGTTGGCTTCTTTAAATTGCAATGGAATGACAACCCTTTCTGGTTCATATTGTGGTGCCAGTGAGCAGCCTGCGAGCAGCAGGCTTCCCATGAGCGAGGACAATAACCAGATCTGTTTTTTAGGCATGATCATATCGTCCTTATGAGTGATTTGGATTGATTGGAGCTTCATGCGGACTGGCTGAATGCAGTTTATGTCCACGGTTTAAAGTCCGAATGAGTACATAGAAGGCAGGGGTCAGGAATAAGCCAAAGAAGGTAACTCCGATCATGCCTGAGAATACGGCAACGCCCATTGCATGACGCATTTCTGCACCCGCACCTGTAGAAGTCACAAGGGGAACAACACCCATAATGAATGCAATTGAAGTCATTAGAATTGGACGTAAACGTAAACGGCTCGCTTCAACTGCTGCTTTAAATGCGGTCATGCCTTGCATTTCAAGTTCTCTAGCAAATTCCACAATCAAAATTGCGTTTTTGCAGGCCAGTCCCACCAATACCATTAAGCCGATTTGCGTGAAGATATTGTTATCGCCATTAGTCAGCCACACCCCTGTAAGCGCAGCTAAAATCCCCATCGGTACAATAAGAATCACAGCCAGTGGTAGAGTTAAACTTTCATACTGCGCAGCCAATACCAAAAAGACCAACAATACACTAATCGGGAAGACCCATAGCCCAGCGTTGCCTGCCAGAATTTTCTGGTAGGTTAAATCTGTCCATTCGAATTTAATTCCACGTGGTAAGGTTTGTGCGGCAATCCGTTCTGCGGCGGCTTCTGCCTGACTAGATGAATAGCCAGCAGCAGGGCCACCATTAATATCCGCCGCAGTATATCCGTTATAACGTACGGCCATTTCTGGACCATAAGTTTGTGTGACATTCACCAGAGAAGATAAAGGCACCATTTGCCCAGCACTGTTGCGGGTTTTTAATTGCAAAATATTCTCTGGATTTGCACGAAATGGTGCATCAGCTTGTGCACGTACCTGATAAACACGTCCAAAACGGTTAAAGTCATTCACATATTGTGAGCCCAGATAAATTTGCATGGTGTTAAATACATCTGTAACAGCAACACCTTGTTGCTTGGCTTTAACACGATCGAGATCTACGTTTAACTGCGGTACATTTATTTGATAGCTTGAAAACATTGGACCAAGTTCGGGTGCAGCTTGTGCTGCTTTCATAAAGTTCTGCGCAGCATCATTTAATGCGGAATAACCCAATGCTCCGCGGTCTTCAAGCTGCATTTTGAAACCACCCACTGTGCCGAGTCCCATTACTGGTGGCGGTGGGAAAACAGCAATATAGGCTTCTTGTATGGCAGCATATTTTTGGTTTAAAGCACCCGCAATCGCATTGGCTGAAAGTTCTTTGCTTTTACGCTCTTCAAAAGGTTTTAGTGTGACAAAAACAATGCCTGCACTTGAACTGTTGGTAAAACCATTAATCGATAAGCCGGGAAAGGCAATTGCACTTTCAACACCAGGTTGTTTTAACGCAGCATCACTCATTTTTCGAATGACGGCTTCAGTACGGTCTAAAGAGGCACCATTCGGTAATTGAGCAAAACTAATCAGATACTGTTTGTCCTGAGCAGGAACGAATCCGCCGGGCACAATATAGGAAATACCAATAGTTAAACCAAGTAGAATGGCATAAACGCCCATCGCTGAGGTTTTATGCGAAATCACCCGACTTACACCACGACCATATTGATCCGACGCTCGTGAGAATAGGCGGTTAAATGCCTTAAAAAATCGCCCAAAGACTCGGTTCATGCCTCGTGTTAAAGCATCGGGCTTAGCATCATGACCTTTCAGCAAGATTGCAGCTAAAGCAGGGGATAACGTAAGTGAGTTAAATGCCGAAATGACCGTTGAAATCGCAATGGTCATGGCAAACTGTTTATAAAATTGACCTGTTAAACCTGTCATAAAGGCTAGCGGGACAAATACTGCACACAGCGTTAATGCAATGGCAATAATCGGTCCACTTACTTCACGCATGGCACGGTAGGTTGCATCCCTTGGACTGAGTCTAGCTTCAATATTCCGCTCGACATTTTCCACCACCACAATCGCATCATCGACCACAATACCAATAGCAAGGACCATCCCGAACAGCGAAAGTGCATTAATGGAATAGCCAAAGGCTAGCATTAATGCAAATGTACCAATAATAGACACAGGCACTGCAAGTAAAGGAATAATCGAAGCACGCCATGTTTGCAGGAATAAAATTACCACCACGACAACCAGTGCAATTGCTTCTAGCAAAGTACTGACAACCGCTTTAATACTTGCGCGAACGAACTGAGTTGGATCGTAAACAATTTCATACTTCACCGATGAAGGAAAATCTTTAGACAATTCCTGCATGGTGTCACGGACTTGCTCAGACACTTGCAGTGCATTCGCACCCGGTGCTTGGAAAATTGGAATGGCAACCGCTTGTTTATTATCAAGTAATGAACGCAAACCGTATTGCGATGCTGCAAGCTCAACACGGGCAACATCACCCAAACGAGTTACCGCACCGTCTGGATCTGTTTTTAAAATGATATCGGAGAATTCTTGCTCTGTACTTAAACGACCTTGTGCATTTACCGAAAGCTGAAGCGGAGCATTACTTGGAGATGCACCGATGGTTCCTGCGGCAACCTGAATATTTTGCTCACGAATGGCACTGACAATTTCACTTGCCGTTAAATTACGCGCAGAGATTTTCTGTGGATCGAGCCAGATCCGCATAGAATAATCCCCAGAACCAAATAAACCGACTTCACCCACACCTTGCAAACGTGCTAAACGGTCTTTGACATTCAGCACCGCATAGTTGCGTAAGTAGGTCATGTCGTAACGATTATCTGGCGAAGTTAAATGCACCACCATGGTTAAGTTGGAAGAGCTTTTCAGGGTCGTCACCCCTAAACGCTGAACATCTTCGGGTAAACGTGGCAAAGCCTGTGATACCCGATTTTGTACCAGTTGTTGTGCTTTATCTGGATCCACCCCAAGTTTAAAGTTCACAGTAACGGTTAAATTACCATCGCTATTGGCTTGAGATTGCATATACAACATGTCTTCAACGCCGTTGATCGATTCTTCAAGCGGAGAAGCCACGGTTTCAGCAATCACTTTAGGGTTTGCACCTGGATACTGTGCACGCACAACCACAGAAGGTGGAACAACTTCTGGATATTCAGAAATAGGCAGTTTAAAAACTGACAATATCCCTGCCAATACAATCAGGATTGATAACACACCTGCAAAGATCGGCCGATCAATAAAAAATTTAGAGATGTTCATATGAGATTAACCCGCTGCCGAATTAGCTGTGTTTTCAGTTGGCTGAGGTTGTTGCGCAGTTGAAACTTGACTATTTGGCATGATGACTTGATGCGGTGTAACAGGATCCCCAGGTCGAATGCGCTGTAAACCATTCACGACAATCCGTTCACCTGCTTGTAGTCCGCTCTCAACAATTTGCAAGCCATTTTGAACTGTGCCCAGTTTTACTTCGCGGTACATGGTTTGGTTTTTACTATTTACAACCACGACAAAGCGTTTATCTTGATCGACCCCAATTGCGGTTGGACTAATCAAAATTGCGGCACGAGGCTGCCCACCTCCCAGTCGAATGCGAGCATACAAACCTGGCAGAAGAGACCCTTTAGGGTTGTCAAAAGTAGCTCGGACACGAATCGTTCCCGATGTGGTATTTAAATTATTGTCAAATGAACTAATTACACCTGTATGTGAAAAACCTTCTTCATTAGCAAGTCCCATAGATACAGGAATCTGAGCGGCATTATTTTGATCGCTCAAATATTTCAGATAAGTTTGTTCATCGACATCAAAAGATGCGTATAAACGGGCAACTGACACAATACTGGTTAAAACCTGTGCACCATTACCCGCAGATACCACGTTTCCAGCCGTTATTTCGGCACGAGAGATACGACCACTGACAGGTGCAGTAATGCGGGTATATTCAAGATTTAAACGTGCTGATTCGACAGCAGCTCTGGCGGCTTGAACATTGGCACTTGCAGTGCGTGCTTCATTTTCTGCTTGTTCAAGCTCTTGGTGAGCGACAGCATTGCTTTCAATCAAACGTCGATTGCGAGATAAATTACTTGTGGAATAAGTCACTTGGGCTTCGGCCGCAGCCAGTTGTGCCTTGGCACGATTCAGCTCTGCTTGAAATGGTCGTGGGTCAATCGTAAAAAGTAAATCACCTTTTTTGACCAGACTGCCATCTTTGAAATGAACAGCGATGAGTTTGCCTGAAATTTGCGGTCGGACATCCACTTGGTCAATCGCTTCTAGGCGACCAGAATATTCTTGCCAATCGGTAATGGTTTGGCTCACAACATTTGCAACATCGACGGTCACAGCAGCTTGTGCATTTGTATCTTGTGTAGCTTTAGCATCGGCATTTTTATGTAAAAACATAAAACTACCCCCCGTAGCTAAAATAGCGACAAGCACTGCAGACAGCGTGAACTGTTTGCGGGAAATTGACATGAAAAGCTCCTATTTTTATTCGTATACCTGTTTGACGATAAATACATATCGGATGGGAGAAACAGGTGAGGGGAAGAAATCGGAGCTTAAATGTTTGTGAATTACGAATAAATATATTAAATTTGATAACACTATTCGAAAATTCATAACAATCGAATACTGAATTTCAAATGTTACTGTCTTAGGAGCAATGCGTGGATCTTTTTCATGCCATGAAAGTGTTTAATAAAGTAGTCGAAACCAACAGTTTTAGTTTGGCAGCAGATAGCTTAGGACTACCTCGTGCTTCAGTGACTACGACGATTCAGGGATTAGAAAAACATTTACAAATTCGCTTATTGAATCGAACCACGCGCAAGCTTAGTTTGACTCCTGATGGTGCTGTATATTATGAGCGCAGTGTACAAATTCTGGCTGATGTTGAGGACATTGAGTCTCACTTCCATGACACTGAGCGTGGACCACGTGGCCGTTTACGAATTGATGTTAAAGCTTCGATAGGGCGTATGATTTTAATCCCTATGCTATGTGATTTTCATACGAAATATCCTGATATTGATTTAGTCATTGGTATGAATGACCGTCCTGTAGATTTAGTTCAGGATGCCGTCGATTGCGTGATTCGGATTGGTCAACTTAAAGATTCTAGTTTAGTGGCGCGCCGTATTGGTACGGTTCAGTTTGTGACGGTTGCATCGCCAAAATATTTCGCTGAACACGGTACACCAGAAACAATTGAAGATTTAAAGCAGCATCAGGTCGTGCAATATTTCAACAGTCGTACAGGCCGTAATATTGACTGGAATTTTGTGGTAGATGGTGAAATTCAAAGTATTTCAGTTAATGGACCAGTTTCTGTCAATGATGGTGACTCGTATATTGAGCTGGCACTTCAAGGCTTTGGTTTAATTCAATGTCCTTACTTCATGGTTGCAAAACATCTGGAGTCTGGTGCACTCAAGGAAGTTCTACATCAATCGTTACCTGAACCTTTACCTATTTCTGTGGTTTATTTACAGAATCGGCATTTATCGCCTAAGGTACGTGTGTTTGTCGATTGGGTTGCTGCGTTATTTGCTGAATGCCCATTATTAAGTGGATGTACTTTATCTTTGAATCAAAAATCTGAGTTTACATGTGAACAGAAAAAAGAGAATAATAACTTTACGATTCATAGCTTGCTTGAACAGCAAAATACAGCCGAGGTTTTCGCTTTAAATGTCTAATTATATAGTCTGTATATATTATGGAGATGTATTAGCTGAAAAAATCTAAATGACTAAAATCAGTTTTATTTCCCTTGCCAAAAGCCAAAAGACTAGCAAACGGCTACCGTAAATATTCTGAAGATGACCTCAGACAACTCAACCTGATTAAACAAGCACAGCAAGTGGGTTTTACCTTTGAAGAAATTAAATCTTTAATTCCTGCAAACATTTCAAATTGGGATCATGAGAAATTGATTGGAACCCTGAGTGAAAAAGTCAAAGGAATCACCAAAATGCAGAAAATGTTGTTAGAAAATAAACAGAATCTCATACAACTGATTGAAACAATTCAAAATAAACCACAAGATATGAGTTGTGAGGATAATGCGAAACGTCTGATGAATATTTATTATTCAGAAACTGAAACACCACTTAAGACTGATAATGCTTGAAAATTGTAAAGCATTTTTATTTTCATAAAATTATTGATGGACTGCAGACATCATTTCCAACGTTCAAATTTCAGCTTTACTACAATGTTAAATGTCCACTAAAGAATAGATTATGTCCTTTAAAGCATCCTAAATCGGGTCATAATCAACAATCATTATACAACTCAAAGTCATATTTGATGAGGTTGTTAAATGAATGCTATTACAAAACTTACTGCAGAAGCCCCTAAATTTAAAGACAAAAAAAGAAAATTATGGATACTTGGTTTAGTAATTCCAAATATTGCCAATGTTGCATTGCTTGGTTATCAATTTGGACCTAAAAAAACGAAAAAGCTCTTTGCTGCTGCAGGCCCCTTGGTTTTACATGGTTTAATTCCTGTATTGGATAAATACATCGGACAAGACCCTGAAAACCCACCCGAAGAGGCCATTGCTGAATTAGAAGCAGACCCGTATTACGCCAAAATTGTTAACCTATACATTCCGTTGCAATACATTGCCAATATCTATGGAAATTATATTGCCAGTAAAGAAAGTACACCCACAAGCGATCGTATTTTAATTGGTCTGACACTGGGTGTCGTCAATGGTGTAGCGATTAATACTGCCCATGAACTCAGCCATAAGTCAGGTAAATTACAACATTATTTATCTCATTTGTGCCTAGCCCCTACAGGCTATAACCACTTTCGAATTGAGCATCCTTATGGTCATCACCTCCGTGTTGCTACGCCTGAAGATCCAGCATCTTCTAAATTTGGTGAAAGCTTCTGGAAATTCTGGCCAAGAACAGTTAAAGGTAGTTTTAAATCGGCAATTCATATCGAAAAACGACGCTTAGAACGTAAAGGGCTTCCTTTTTGGTCGATTCATAATGAGTTGCTTCAAGGCTGGGCAATGTCCGCCACTTATCATGCATTGATGTTAAAATTTTTTGGCAAAAACATCATGCCGACTCAAATTACTCAAGCTTTATATGGGATTACACTTTTTGAAGCAGTGAATTATATGGAACATTATGGTCTAAAACGTCAAAAATTAGAAAATGGACGTTATGAGCGCACCATGCCAGTTCATAGCTGGAATAACAATAATCTATTCAGCAATATATTATTGTATCAATTACAGCGTCATTCCGATCATCATGCCTATCCAACTCGAAGTTATCAGGCGCTACGTCATTATGAGAATGTGCCGCAACTGTCATCTGGCTATGCCAGCTTATTTTTACAAGTCTTTATTCCACCATTTTGGTTTAGTATTATGGATAAACAGGTAATTCAATTTTATCAGGGTGATATTCACAAAATAAATGTATATGCACCTGAACAAAAAAAGATTTTAGAAAAATATGCAGATGACTTCACAGATGCCACACAAGAGGTCACAGTTTCATGAAACGTTATCAATGCATTGTTTGTGGATGGATCTATGATCAAGCTCATGGTATACCAGAAGAGGGAATTGCAGCAGGAACTGCTTGGGAAGATATTCCTGAAAGTTGGACGTGTCCTGACTGTGGTGTTTCAAAGTCTGATTTCGAAATGGTAGAAATTTAATGTCAAATCAGTAGCAAATGGCTCCTATTTGCTGCCTTGTAGAAAGATAAGACTATGCAAAATCACATTCCGAACATACCAGCCCGTTACTATTTTAAGATTCTGAATATTCTTGAAGAAAGAAATATATCAACAGAATCGGTGCTTTCTAGTATTCACGTAGATTTAAAAAAATATCTGACTTCACCTGATTTAAAAATTACCCAAGAACAAGTCAGTCAATTTGTTTCATTTTGCCTTAAATACCCTAAAAATTATGATTTGGCATTTGAAATAGGTCGTTCGCTCAAGGTCAGTTCACATAATTTAGTTGGATATGCCATTCTTACCAGTAATAATTTGGAACAAGCTTTGATCTATATTTCCAAGTATTTCACCCTAATTATTCCTAGTTTCAAATTTAGCTATTTTTATCATGAAGATCAGTCTATGGAATTGGTCTGTGAACCAGTCTATAACATGGATACGCTTTCTCTAAATTTTCATTTGGAGGCAATCGCTGTTGCTTTACATTGCTCTATTCAGGAGTTAGTTGAAGACAGGCTACTTGCCTATGATATTTTTATGTCCATTAATGAACCCTTACACATTCAACGTTATCTAAGGTCAAATTTCATTTTAATACTTTAAAACAACCCAGTTTTAGAGTTCGCTTAACTAAACCCTTACTTCAACAATCCTTGCATTTAGCCGATGAAGGAACGCGCAGGGCGATAGAACTCAAATGCCAAGAACAAATCTATGAAATAAAAAATAATATGGATTTGGTTTTATGGTTGAAACATCTTTTTATGAGCTCGACTGAAACTATTAGTATGAAAGAATGTGCTCAGCTTTTAAATATCTCCAGTAAAACCTTACAAAGGCATTTAAAGTTAAAAAATATAAGCTATCAACAAATTAAGACTGATGTCTCAATGGAAAAAGCTCAACAAATGCTAAGTCATACCAGTAAAAGTATTTTTGAGATTGCGGAAGAACTGGATTATGCCTCAGCTTCTAACTTTTCACGTTCTTTTAAACTCCATGTTGGTAGTTCGCCAAGTACGTTTCGAAAAAAACAGCGGGGTTTTTAGTGAGAGAGCTTATAAAAATATATGACGCAATTTGAATGCAACTTTCTGTATGTTCAAATACTGATTGTTCATGAAAAGAGCTGTCTTTTTAGCCATCTATCGTTAGATCAACCACTAAGGCATTCTGTGCAGAGTCAGTGCTAAGGATTCAGCAAATCAAAAGCAGTCTATATTCACCATCTTTTTCAACAGGTGCTCTATGAACACAGGGTAAAACCTGTTGTGTTGGATGGTCTACCGCTAAACGCCAAAGATGTCCTGAGCCTAAATTTACAGGTTTTACATTCGGTTTAGGCTGATAATGCAGATCAAAAAAATAGTCTTCGAGAAAAGCTTCAAATTCGGCTTCTGGGCCATCATGCAGTTCTTTGAGCTTTGTTCTAATTTCAGGAATCAACACTTTTTGTACAACCTGATGATTGGGTAAAATTTCACTTGCAGCACCATGATAGGTACATAAAAAAGTATCTGTTGCGATAGGCGAACGATCGACATGATATGAATATACATCTGTTGAAATAAAATCAAACTCTTCGTCCCGTTCATAACTTTTTAGTAAGTTAAGCGAAGGAGATGCGCCGTAATCCGTCAATAGTTGTATATCATTTAAGATTGTTTCTCGCGCTAAATTACCTAATTCTGAAAGCTGTAACGCCAAAAGATGATCCGCAGAAACCTCTGTAATATTCTCTTTTAATTCAAGCTTAGCGACGATTTCTTGGAAATCTCCAAGCAAATTTCTGGACCAGCAAAGCGCATTCATTTCGCCTTGAAAATGTGCATTCACGAGTTCGTGAAAATTCGAAACTACTTTAACTTGCTTATTGTCAGAAAACGTATTCTTCATATTAGAATTAAATAAATCATAACCTGTGGTTAATTATACAACCTGCTTGATCAAAATAGAGAGTGATTCGTTACATGAGTAAAGCTTTCAAACTTTCCAAATTGCATGAGTGTCGAAAATATCTTCATTAGCTTGTTAAATGTTCATCGTGTAATCTATGTTGAAAACAACCTGGTGGTATCTATCCTTAGCCATAGCATACGCAATAAATGTACCGCATGATTTAATGTTTGAGTCGTAGTGTTGATAAGACTTTAAAATGTAATATGCAACTTAATAAGAGATAAACAATGAAAAAACATCTACTTTATTCTTCTATACTTGGTTTAAGCATCCCTGCTTTGGGCTATGCAGATACCACTAATATTCATGTTTTAAGTGCAACGGTAAAAGATCAAAATATTGCTAATGCACAAGTCATTTTACAAAAAAATGGTGAACAGTCTGCATCAGCTTCAACCAATGTAGACGGACGTGCAACGGTGAACAGTAGCAGTACGAATGGTGCAGACAATTTATTGATTATCAAAAAATCAGGCTATTCAACACTGGTTGCAAAATGTCCTTGTGAGGGTATGACCTATGCCTTAAGTCCTGTATTAAAAGACTTAAACAGTATGCGAATCGTTTTGAACTGGGGGCAGAGTCCCTTAGATTTAGACTCGCATTTAAGCTATAGAAATCAACATGTATATTGGGACAATAAACAAGGGCAAGATGCCAATTTGGATGTTGATGATACAGACTCTTATGGTCCTGAAACAGTAACCATCGATAAACGTTTAGACGGACAATATTATGTTTATTCGGTCCATGATTATTCAGATCATACTCAACCTAATACTACGAACCTGTCGAATAGCCAAGCCAAAGTTATGGTTTATGCAGGTGAGTCATTGATACGTTCTTATTATATTCCTACAGGACTGACAGGGAATTTATGGACTGTGTTTCGCATTAGTCCTGAGGGCGAAATCCAAGATATTAATCGTATTTCAGGGACAACTGTTGGAGCGAACCAAGTTGGCTCAACTGTGTCGAGTTATCAAAGCCAAGCAACTCAAGTTCAATACGTTCCTGTTTCAGCTAATGCACAGGCACGGGCCAAAGCGCTAAATTTGAAAGCGGATAAAGCCTATAAAAACAATCAATTTGAACAAGCTGCACTGATTTATCAACAATCTATTGATTACAATCCAAACGTTGGACAAACCTATAGTAATCTTGCCGTTGCTTATCAAAAGTTGAATCGTTCATCTGAGGCTTTATGGGCAAATCAAAAGGCGATTGCCTTAGCATCTAATGATAATACCAGAGCATACTCACATTACAACATTGGTAAAATTTATGAAAATAATCAGGACTATGCTCAAGCCAAACAGCATTACCAATTAGCAAACCAATATAAACCAAGTGCGACTTATGATGAGGCAATTCAACGTGTGAGTCGCTAAGTCTCTCAGCATAGTAGTTGGATTACATTGAATAAATAAAAAAGCACCTGATGGTGCTTTTTTATTATTACAGCTCGAAATGTTGTCTATGTGTAGACTTCAAATGAATAATCGATCATTTCGGTTCAGTAATCACTGATAATTTCTCTACGCCGACGCGTTCTATACTGGCTAAAAGTTTAGCCACCGTGCCATAAGGAACGGTTTCATCGGCATTTAAGTTTAATGCTAACTTGCTGTTGGCATTTTTACGCTGTGTGATTTCTTGCTCAAAATTTTCGAGACTGACAGGGGCTTTGTCTAAGAAGATTGCACCATCTGGTTTTACACTAATCACCAGTGCTTTGTTTTGATCTGTCGATTGTGTTGGAGCAGCTTTCGGTAAGTTGACCTTCACGCTGTTGGTTAACAAAGGTGCTGTCACAATAAACACGATCAATAGCACTAACATGACATCGACGAGCGGAGTAATGTTGATGTCACTGACCACATCATCATCTTGAGAAGTTGAAATCGCCATTTAAGCCAAAGCCTCCTTGTCTTGAGATGTCAACTGCTGAGCCGTAACTGTTTTTGCTGCAATATGTGTAGTTTGAGTTTTGGCAGGGAGTTGGAAACCAACCTTTTGAGTGAGGCTGACAAAGTCTGTTGCAAAGTCGTCTAAATCTGCGCCAATACTTTTCACTTTACGGACAAAATAGTTATAGGCAAGTACAGCAGGCACAGCCACAGCAATACCAATACCTGTTGCAACCAGTGCTTGACCAATTGGACCTGCAACCACATCCATACTGGCACTGCCAGATTGGGCGATTGCTTGTAAGGCATGAATAATCCCAAACACCGTTCCAAATAAACCAATAAATGGGGCATTATTCCCAATGCTTGCGAGGATGGCAGAACCTTTTTCGAGTTGACGGCGTTCAGTAAAAATTTGCTTGCGTAAGTGTCGCTCTAATAAATCTTGACGACTCCATGTTTGTTGTAAATCTTGATGGGTTTTTTCATTGGCTTCAGTTAAGGTTTTAAAACCTGTTTGAGCAATACGTGCTGTAGGTCCCTGAGCATCTTCAGACTGACCAATTGCATCTGCCAAGTTCTGGGCTGACCAAAAACTATCGACAAAAAGTTTACTCTCTTTGGTAGCTTTTGAGGTTTGTATAGCTTTCACCACAATTAAAACCCAGGTTACGATCGAAAAACCGATCAATAACCAAATGGTTGCATCATGAATAATCGTATTAATATCAGACATATCGAATTTTCCTAAGATAAAATTTTACAGTTTAATTGGGTAATTTGAAGTGAATCGGAACATCGACCCAACCTTCTACTGGCGTGTTGCCACGCAGTGCCGGTGAAAATTTCCAGCGCTTCACAGTTTTTAGAGCAGCATCATCCAGTGCTTTTTTGCCGCTACTATTTTTCAGGTTGATTTCTAAAGGGCTGCCTGCGGGTGAGACTTTTACACGCAACATCACAACGCCTTCCCAACCACGGTCTAACGCCACTTCTGGGTATTCAGGGGCAGGATTGCTCAGATAACCGGCATAACCTTTGGCTGCTGTCACAGGTAAGTTTTCTTGTGCGGGCTTAGTCGCAAGTTCAGCAACTTTCTGGGTCGGTGTGACGTTTTCTGTAGGTTCAGCCTGCGGTACTGGTTGCGTAACGGATTTAGCAACGGGTCTAGGCTGCTCAATTGATTTTTGTACTACAGGTTTCTGCACGGACTTTTCAACCACTTGTTTTTGGACAGGCTGAGGTTTTGCGGAAACAGGTGGAATAATCGGCTTTTGTATTTCCTGCTTGAGTTTTGGTTCAATCACCTTAGGCGGCTCTTCCTTGGGTTTTTCAATTACAACCGCGATAGGTTCTGGTTTTTTTACAATCAAAGGTGGAGTAGGAAGATGCTTTGCAAGATAAAAGATGCCGTAATGTAACGCCAGAACAGCAGCAATTGCCCAAAAAATTTTGTTGGTTTGAACAGGTTTTTCTGCTGTAATCGGACTTACCAGATTGGCAACAAATGGATCGACAGCATGAAATACATTGGACTGAACATTTTGAAGTTGTTCAAACAAAATTGCCTTTTTATAAGGACTTCGACTGACTTCACTCATATCAGTAATGCACCATTCAATAAGATTTAATTTGTATTGCAGAATCTTCTTTATTTCTTAAGTTAAATCGGCTTAATTTTGAATATGAAAAAATTCTTCAGATTTGAATTTCCCCATTAACTTACAAATAAGAAAATTAATTTAGCTAAATAAAACATTAAAAACATAATGAGTTATTTTTTAAAAATAGAAAACAAACTTTTTTAGATTAGTATTTTTATAAAAAGTGATAATAGATTAATCAAATATAGCGACTTATAATAATTAAAGATAATTTATTTTATATTCAAGATATCTATTTTATTTGTATTTATTTTCTCTCTGCATCTATTTTTAATATCTCTACTAAATAAATCAATTTATATGCAATAAGACCGTTCATAGATAGAACAGCCTTATGCTATTTAAAGCTAAAATTTTTAAAAATAGAGCAATAATGCTTAACTAAAGAATATTAGCCACTTTTAAAAAGTGCTCCCGTGCTCGGATGCGTTCGATCCATGCTTTTAAGTGCGTATGATCATGCTTGCGTTCAACATCTAAATTGAACCAGTGATTGAGGGCTAAAGCCAACGGAATATCGGCAACCCCAAAATTTGAACCAGACAGATAGGGCTGTTTAGCCAGCTCGCTATTGGCAACATCCAATATTTTTTCTAGTTTTTCTGCTGCAACTTTAACCGCAGCCAAATCTCTTTTATCTTCAGGCTGACGAACCAGATTAAAAAACACAATTCCAAACACTGGCAGGACGGTCGTAGTATACCAGTCAATCCATTTTTCTGCGCTAAAGCGTAGTTTAGGGTCTTCAAGCCATAATGTATTTTTTCCATATACCTCAGTGAGATACCGCAAAATGGTATTTGATTCCCATAAAACCGTGTCACCATCTTGAATGACAGGAATCAGACCATTTGGATTGAGCGCCAAAAACTCGGCAGTATCAACCACACCATACTGTTGTCCCGCAGGAATATGTTCAAATTGAAGTCCAAGTTCGGCTGCTAGCCAAAGTACTTTGTGGACATTTAAAGAATTGGGTCTGCCCCAAATAGTAATGCTCATATATTTTCTCAAAAATTTTGAATGTGTGTGAAACAGTCCTTTGGTGAAATTCAGTATTTAAATAATCATCGATTCTGAACCATCAGAAAGACTTAAACGATATTGAAATTTCACCAAAGCATTTGGTTTAAATATTTTTAGAAGCGATAATTGACACGACCATAGTAATAGCCACCATAGAGTCCAAAAGGCGAAAGCTGTGCATAATAATTCTCACCCAAACCATCGACAATGTTGGATTTTTCAGGGTAGGTGTTAAATAAGTTGTCCGCGCCTAAAGTCAATGAAAGACTGTCTGTAAGATGGTAGGTTGCATCTAAATCAACAATCCATTTAGCATCAAAGGTTTGATCTGTGGCGGCTGTTTCACTGCGTGCAATGTAACTACCATAACGAGATAAACGGGTATTCAAATCTACTTTTGCATACTGCCAATTTGCTGCTAAGGTGAATTTTGTTTTCGGATCTGCATCGGTAATCATGCCTTTGGTACGACGGGTGATACGATCAATATTGATACCGTCTAACTGGCTTGGATTATCCGCAATTGCTGTAATATCGGTTTCATTCCAGTTGAAGCCTAAACTCCAGCGGATACGTCCATATTTATTCAGTTGTTGTGTATAGTCTGCAACAACATCAACACCGTTGGTTTCTGTATCAAATAAGTTGGCATAGTAAGTCACGTAATTAACGTTAGAAAAGCCGTTGGCTGCCAAAATGTTGTTAATACCACTACCAGTAAGACCTGCTGTTGAAGCAATACGGTCTTTTAATTCAATACGATAAGCATCAACTGCAAGGTTGAAATTCTTGAATGGGCTATAAGTTAAACCCAGAGAAAAGTTAGTCGATTCGGTAGGATCAAGTGCCTCTGCACCTAAAGCTTTTCCTAATGCTGAATCAGTACGTACAGATTTACTATATACATCTGAGCGGACGCCATTGTTTACCGTGCTTACAATGCCCGTACTAGCAAATCCTTGTTGGTATAGCGACGGTGCAATAAAGCCTGTACTTACGGTTCCTCGGATTGCAAGTTCAGGTGTGAATTCATAACGGCTGTTAATTTTTCCGTTGAATGTATCACCAGAACTATCATCATAATGTTCGAAACGACCTGCTAAACCCACAAACCAGTTTTTGGTTACATCTAACCCTAAATCTAAATAGGCAGCAGTGTTAGTCCGACTAATATCAGCTTCATCTTCAGGTAATAAGACTCGTGCTCCAAAAGTTCCAACGGTTGCAGGTAAACCTGCATTATCACCTGTAGGAATAATATAACCGCCATTTTTATAGGCTAAAGGATCAGTGGCTTTAGATGCCCAACCTTCTTTACGATAGTCTAGTCCCCATGCAACACTCAGTGGGTTTGCTCCAAAACCAATATCGAAGGTTTTCTTCAGATCAAGGTTGCTGACCCATTGATAAGCATCATATTTTTGTAGACCAAATGAAGTTGGGCTAGAGGGGCCAAGAGATGGATTGAGGTTGTTTCGTGTAGAGTGATCTTGTGTATTTTTACCATAAGAACTACTCGCATCCCATGCCCATCCAAGTACATTATCGCCCTTTAGCCCCCAAACAGTTTGAACATCTGTTTCATTTAAAATGACATCTGGTGTCGTACCATTCGGGAAGGTTTCAACAATACCCGATCTAGAGTTCGGACGACGATAGGAAGCTCCTGTAGAAGCATCACGCCAACCTGCGGTGGTGTAGCTATACAAAGTTGCAGCTTTACTTAAAGGAAGTTCAGCATTTGCAGAAACATTAAACTGTTCAACCGAAGGCAGCCCCAATTTATTTAAATTACGATCTATTGTGGCTTCGCGTGGGTCATCTTGACCATTTACTTTAGAGTAGATTCTGCCTGAAACAGGGCCAGCACGGGTGGTAGCATCCTGATTTTTCAGGTCAAAACCAAAATTGATAAAACCGTCTTGACCCAAAGGTGCACCAGCATTGGCATTCAGTTGAAAAGTTTCTCCATTTCGACCAGTTCCATCATAGTGTTCTCGTCCACCATAGGTGGTACTAATATTGCCGCCATTATCAGCAGATTTGAGTACAATGTTGATCACCCCAGCAATCGCATCGGAACCATACTGCGCCGCAGCACCATCACGTAAAACCTCAACACGTGCAATAGCACCAATCGGGATGAGGTCTAAATCTGCTGCTTGGTAGCCTTCACCAAAACCGTATTTGTTAATGGCTAAAGCACCGACATGACGACGTTTTCCATTCACCAACACGAGGGTATGACCACCACCCAAACCACGTAAACCTGCAGAACGGGCAACAGCCCCATAACCATCAGGTTGACTAGGTACGGTAGCAACACTGAAAGATGGAATCACTTTTGCCAAAATGTCTCTTAGCGCAAGGGTATTACCTTGTTTGAGCAACTGTTCACCACTAATTACATCCACAGGTGCTGGGCTTTCAGTAACGGTGCGTATACCTCCACGATTTCCCACCACAACGACACTTTCTAGTTGCTGAACATCTTCTTTTTCAGAAGATGTAGGTGCATTTTTATTCACATCTTGCGCATAAATAGAACCTGTAATTCCACAAGTTAAAGCAAAGAAAATGGATTGATGAAGAGGGGATATTTTAAAAACCAGCTTTTCGCGCTGAGCCAGTATTAGATTGGTTTGCCACATTATATTTTCCAATGATGATGTAATTTAGAGAGTTTTACTTAAAACAATAATCCGATGAGTATTTCGACTCTGGTAGTCAATATATCGATTGTTTTTTTATTGTTAAATATTAAATAATCATTTGAATATCAGTTTTGATTAAATATATTTACATTGAAATTTTAATAAGGTTTTCTTTATTTTTAATAACACTTCAATCTCTTTATAAAAATCATATTTTCACTTTTTTATATAACTTTAAGTTTATTTAATATTTAATTTTTAAAAGCTAAATCCGTTTAATAGGTTCCAACTTTATATCTTTTGGAAAATAGAAAATGGGGCTGAATTATAAATTAAGCATACTGGATAAATGTCCAAGAGCCGAAGGGATTAGCGCAGAACAGTCATTTAAAAATGCATTGCAAATTGCTCAAACAGCAGAAGCCTTAGGGTTTTATCGTTACTGGGTGGCTGAGCACCATTCCACAGCATTGCTATCAAGTCCATCGCCTGAAATCTTAATTGCATGGCTGTTGGCTCAGACTAAAACCATTCGAATTGGCTCTGGTGGGGTAATGTTGCAGCACTACAGCCCTTATAAAGTTGCAGAGAATTTTAATGTACTGGCAGGTCTAGCAAACAATCGAGTGGATTTAGGCGTTGGCAAAGCACCTGGTGGTTTCCCTGTCTCAACTCAAGCATTACAGCTTGGTTTAGATCAAACACAAAAGGGCGACTTTAAGGCGCAGCTACAAGCATTAGATCATTATTTACATTCTAAATTTGATCGTAATCAGCCAGATCAAGTCGCTGCAACTCCAACACCAGATCAGGTCGCAGAAAAGTTTTTGTTGGGTGCGAGTATTGAAAGTGCTCGACTCGCAGCAGATTTGGGCTGGAACTTTGTATTTGCTGCACATTTAAATGGCGATGCCAAGCTACTTCAAGATGCTTTACAGACTTACTCACACTATTCATCAGGAAAAAGAGCGATTGTTGCGGCACAAATTATTGTGGCTGATAGCCGTGATCAAGCCGAAGAACTGGCAGCAGGGCTTTCGGTGTGGACGTTAGAACTTGATAATGGTCAACGAGTAAAAATTCCAAATGAACAAAGTGGAGAAGAGTTTTCGAGACAAGCTCAATCTGCAATTAAAAGCCTTAAAAAAGAGCAGTTAAATATTATCAAAGGTACAGTCGATGATGTTCATCAGCAGTTATACGCTTTGCATCAACAACATGGAATCCATGAATTTATTGTTGAATCGCCACTGTTAGATCATGCAAAGCGTCTGAAATCTCTAACACTACTGGCACAGCACGCTGTGCTTGCAGCTTGAGTTGGAGAAACTGATGTCAAATAGACCATTACTGGAACAGCAGTTACTGAGTTGGAGACATGAATTACATCGTCATCCAGAATTATCAGGGCAAGAATTTCAAACCACGGATAAGTTAAAACAATGGTTGTCTGAATATGGCATTGAAACTTCAACTTGGGGTTTAAAAACAGGACTGATTGCAGATATTGGCACTGGTTATCCAATTGTGGCTATTCGAGCAGACATCGATGCGTTACCCATTCATGAAGAAATTGAGCAAGACTTTCGCTCGACTCAAGACGGAATAATGCACGCTTGTGGTCATGATTTACATAGCTCGACCATTTTAGGCGCTGCGATTTTACTTAAAGCGCAAGCGTCTGAATTAAAAGGCACGGTACGCGTTATTTTTCAGCCCGCTGAAGAAACTTATAGTGGTGCTTATGAAGTACTGAAGAGTGGAGCCTTAAAAGATGTATCCGCCATTTTCGGTTTTCACAATGTTCCTGAGTTAGCTCTAGGCACTTTTGCAACGCGCTCTGGTGCATTTTATGCCAACGTCGACCGATTCAAAATTGTGATTAAAGGCAAGGGCGGTCACGCAGGGCGTCCGCATGAAACCAAAGATCCAATCGTTGTGGCGGCGCAGTTGATTAGTGCTGTGCAAACTATTGCCAGTCGTAGCATAAATAATTTAGACACCTGTGTAGTTAGTATTACCCAAGTACATGCGGGCACAAGTTGGAACATCCTGCCAGAAGAAGCTCACTTAGAGGGCACGGTAAGAACCCATTCTCTTGAGGTGCGTCTAGCTGTTGAAGAAAAACTTAAACAAATTGCACAAGGTATTGCACTTGCCCACTCAGTCGACATTGCAGTGGATTGGGACAATGGCCCCGCGGCATTAATCAACACTGCAACATGGGCTGAACTGAGCCAAACCGTTGCACGTGCACAAGGTTATGAGGTGCAAGAGGCACCGCTTTATTTGATCGGTGAAGATTTTGGCGCCTATTTAGAACACATCCCCGGTGCCTTTGTCAGTATCGGCAGTGCCAGTTCCTTCGGTTTGCACCATCCCCAATATCAACCCAATGAATCTTTAATTTATCCAGCTGCTCAATACTTTGCTGCCTTAGCAACACAAGCACTTGAGTCTATTCATAAAAATGCAGAGGTCTAACATGAGTAATCACAAACAAATTCGCCTTGGAACTATTTTACACGGTGCAAACGGAAATATGTCTGCATGGCGCCATCCTGAAGCGGTGGTCGATGCCAGTATTAATTTTGAGTTTGCCAAAAACGTAGCGCTTCAAGCTGAACGGGCAAAATTTGATTTTGTCTTTGTGGCTGATGGTTTATATATCAATGAAAAATCGATTCCCCATTTTCTCAACCGTTTTGAGCCGATTACGTTGCTTTCAGCCCTAGCCAGTGTGACTCAAAATATTGGTTTAGTAGGTACAGTGTCGACCTCATATAGTGAGCCATTTACGATTGCGCGTCAGTTTGCCAGTCTGGATCATTTAAGTGGTGGGCGTGCAGGATGGAATGTGGTGACCACACCACTTGAAGGCACTGCAAAAAATCATACCCGTAAACAGCATCCTGAGCACAGCCAACGCTATGAAATTGCAGATGAATATTTGCAAGTCGCAAAAGGGCTTTGGGACTCGTGGGGTGAAGGCGCTTTTGTTCGCAATAAAGAAACAGGACAATTTTTTGAACGCAGTAAATTACATACCTTGAACCATAAAGGTAAACATTTTGAAGTGGCAGGTCCACTCAATGTAGAGCGTTCGCCACAAGACCGTCCGATTCTATTCCAAGCAGGAGCATCAGGTGCAGGTCGTGCATTAGCCGCGAAACATGCCGATGCCATTTTTACCCATCAAGCCACGCTCGAAGAAGCACAAGCATTTTACTTAGATGTGAAACAGCAAGTGATTAAGAATGGTCGTGATGCAGATGATTTGCTCATTTTCCAAGGCATTGGGGTTTTGATCGGAGATTCTGCTGAAGACGTAGAACGTCAATATCTTGAAACAGCCGCATTAGTCACGATCGATGACGCACTGAATTATTTAGGACGTTTCTTTGAACATCATGATTTTTCTCAATATGAACTCGATGCACCTTTTCCAGAACTGGGCACACTGGGTGAAAACAGCTTTAAAAGTGGTACTGATGAAATTAAACGTAAGGCCAAAGCAGAAAATTTAACTTTACGTCAGGTTGCACTACAAGCAGCAACTCCACGTCCGCCTTTTGCTGGAACGGTAGAAGAAGTTGCAGATCAGTTAGAACTGTGGGTAAAAGAAGAGGCAGCAGATGGCTTCATTATTGCGGGTGCAACACCAAAAACTTTAGATACTTTTGTTGAAAAAGTTGTGCCATTGCTGCAACAACGCGGGCTATATCGTACCGAATATCCAGGCACTACTTTACGCGCTAGTTTTGGTTTGAAGCGACCAGAAAATCAATTTGAACAATCAGAAAAGGAACACCTTCATGCGGTTGAATAAAACACCTTTGACGATTGGTTTAGCACTACTTCTAGGCATTTCTCTGGTTGGATGCAGTAAAGAACAGGCATCTACTCAAACGGCTAACTCAACAGACGAGTCTACAAAGTCGACCGATAAAACCGATTTCTATAGCCGTGAGCTTGCAAAGTTGAAAGAGAATATGACGCCGATTCATGTTGCTCACAATGCGGAAGCCAGTCAAAAAATTCCAAAAGATTTTAAGTTTGTAAATGCGGGTTATTTTACCGTTGCTGCGATTTCAGGAGCGCCACCTTTAAGTGTATTGGGGCCTGATAATCAAACCTATATTGGAACTGAAATTGATATTGCCCGTTTGATTGCAGACAGTTTGGGCTTAAAACTGAAACTGGTTCGCACCTCATGGGAAGACTGGCCGCTCGGTGTCCTTAGTGGCAAATATGATGCAGCCATTGCCAATGTTACCGTCACCAAAGAACGCAAGGAGAAATTTGACTTTGCGACTTATCGTCAAGACGTATTGGCTTTTTATGTCGCAGAGAAAAGTAAAATCAAAGCCATCAAAGGTCCCGATGATATTTCAGGTTTAAAAGTGATTGTCGGTTCTGGTACCAATCAGGAAAAAGTACTGTTGGACTGGATTGAAGACAATAAAAAGAAAGGACTGCCGCCTGGGCAGGCACTTTATTACGATGATGGCGCATCTGCAAGTTTGGCCCTCCAGTCTGGGCGGGTTGATGCTTTATTTGGTCCGAATGTTGCTTACGCATGGCAAGCGGCAAATGGTGCAAAAATCCGTCTGGCTGGGACAGCACTCGGAGGTGGAACACGACCTGCCGAATTGGGAGTCACGCTGAAAAAAGGCAGTGGCTTAGTTGATGCAGTACAAACCGCTTTAAATGGAGTGATTCAAACAGGCGAGTATCAAAAAGTCTTAGCACGTTGGGGGACTCAGGCAGAAGCGATTCAACATTCTGCAATTAACCCTCCAGGCTTGGGAGACTAACATGTACAAAGCTCAGACTGTCGCATTTTTTAGTCTGACACTGGCAGCTTTAGGCCTGACGGGTTGCTACAACAATGAGAAAGCAACTCATACGCAAGAAAATCGTTTGAAAACTGAGTTTACTGAACAAGAGCAACAGACCTTAAAAAATAACATGGTGGCTATTCACAGTACTCAAAATGCGGAGGCAATTGCTCAATTGCCTCAAGGTTTTAAGTTTGTAAATGAGGGTTATTTCACGGTTGCGGTGGGAACCAACAGTTTTCCACCTCTCCATGTTTTGGCAGAAGATAACCAGACCCGTATTGGTAGTGAAATTGATATTGCACAGTTAATTGCTGACAGCTTAGGTCTAAAACTTCAAGTGATTCCAACCTCATGGGAACACTGGCCACTCGGTTTAGCATCGGGGGAATTCGATGCCGTGCTTAGTAATATTGCCGTCACAGAACAGCGTAAACAGAAATACGACTTTGCGACTTATCGTCAAGACATGTTGGCTTTTTATGTGCCTAAAGACAGCAAAATTCAAACGATTAAAACGCCAGATGATATCGCGGGACTCAAAATTGTGGTCGGTTCAGGCACCAATCAAGAACGGTTATTGTTGAAATGGATTGAAAATAATCGACAAAAAGGGCTGGATCCAGCGCAGCCGATTTATTTGGAAGACGGTGCAGCAGCAGCTTTGGCGTTGCAGTCTGGTCGTGTCGATGCTTACCTCATACCCAATGTGATGGGCGTATGGCAACAAGCCAATGGTGCCAATATTAAAGCAGTGGGCACCTTAAATGGGACGTGGTCTGTTGCAGTTGCCGTCAAAAAAGGGACTGGGCTAGTGAATGCCATTCAAACATCTATAAACGGTGTCATTGCGAATGGCAAATATACCCAAGCTTTAACACGTTGGAATTTACAAAATGAAGGAATTCCACAATCAGTGATTAACCCACTGATTCAGGATAAATAAGAGGTCATTATGCAAGAAAAATTTATCCAAATGCCAGTCGATGTACCCGAAGCACAACCTTTGCTTGATCAGTTATTTGCTGAATATGAAGAAATCTATGGTGATTTTTTTGCGCGTCAAGATGCACAAGTGATTGATGAACGTAAAAAAGCCACACATCGGGAACGCTATGAAGGCGCGGAAGATTTTTTACCCCCGCATGGGTTGTTTGTTGTGCTTAAACGTGATGATGAAGTCATTGCAATGGGGGCGTATAAACGCTATGACGCAGAAACTGCAGAGCTGAAACGGATTTGGTCACATCGAGACTTACGTAAACAAGGATTGGCTGCAAAAATAGTCAAAGAACTTGAACGAAGTGCGCTTGCTGCGGGGTATCGCAAAATCTTTCTCACTACAGGGTTTAAACAAATTCCAGCAGTGAAATTGTATTTGAGTCTAGGCTATGAACCCCAGTTTGAACTCACTCCAGATTTTAATTTTGATCGATACATTGGTGCGCCTTTATACGGTGGACTTCCTTTTAGAAAGACTTTACTGCAAAAGGAGGTCGCATGAGTTTAGAACACTATAAAATCGTTCCAGCACGTCATCCACTGCGCTACATTGGTGTCGCATTTTCGATATTAATTATTGCTGTGGTCACGGAATCGATATTTTCCAATCAAAACTGGGGCTGGCCTGTTTTTAGACAGTGGTTCTTTAACCCTGCGATTCTTCAGGGTTTGATGATGACGCTGAAACTGACCTTTTGGTCAATCGTGTTTAGTTTAATTTTGGGCACCATTGTGGCGATGATGAGACTGTCATCATCTTGGCTAATTCGCTCACTGGCATGGGTGTATATCTGGATGTTCAGATCATTACCACTGCTGTTAGTGTTGATTATTCTCTATAACTTTTCTTATCTATATGAATATATCAATGTTGGTGTGCCTTTTACCGACACAGTCTTTGTTCAGTTTAAAACCATTAATGCTCTGGATCAGTTCTCAACAGCTTTAGTCGGTTTGGTGATAGTACAAAGTGCTTATACGGCCGAAGTTATTCGAGGTGGGATTTTGTCTGTCGATCATGGTCAATTCGAAGCTGCGGCAGCATTAGGTCTGTCATGGTGGCGCCGTACGACGCGCATTATTTTACCGCAATCCATTCGCAGTATTATCCCCGCAATTATCAACGAATGTGTGGGTTTATCAAAGGGCACATCGATTGTATATGTTTTGGCAATGCCTGAACTCTTTTACACAGTACAAATGATTTATAACCGCAACCAAGAAGTGATTCCATTGTTGATGGTCGCTGCCGTTTGGTATGTGATTGTGACCAGCGTATTTTCCATCGTGCAATGGTATATCGAAAAAATATTAGCAAAAGGCGAGCGGAAATCAGCCATTAATAGTTTTGCTTTTTTCAAGAAGGCACAGCCACACACAACTCAGCCACGTATAGGAGCAAGCTATGATAATTAATCAATCAATATCTCCTGCAAATGGTCATATTCAAGTGAGCCATGTATTTAAAAATTATGCAGGACATGCGGCTTTACACGATATTAGCCTTGATATTCCAGCGGGCTCTGTCACGGTAATTATTGGCCCTTCAGGGTCGGGTAAATCCACTTTATTACGAACGATAAATCATTTAGAGCGTGTAGATGAAGGGTTTATTCAAATTGATGATGAGTTTATTGGCTATCGTAAAAAAGGCGATAAACTCTATGAGTTAAAAGAACGAGATATTTTAAAGCAACGTAAATCGGTGGGTTATGTTTTTCAGAATTTTAATCTGTTTCCACATTTAAATGTTTTGCAAAATATTATTGAGGCACCCTTAGCCCATAAAAAACTCAGCAAAGATCAAGCCATTTTAAAAGCCAATCAATTATTGGGTTTAGTTGGGCTGAGGGATAAAGTTGAAGCATGGCCTAAACAACTTTCTGGTGGTCAGCAGCAACGCGTTGCGATTGCCAGAGCTTTAGCACTAGACCCCAAAGTAATTTTATTTGATGAGCCAACGTCAGCCTTAGACCCTGAACTGGTTGGGGAAGTTTTGAATGTAATCAAAAGCTTAGCTCAATTAGGCAAAACCATGGTGATTGTGACGCATGAAATTGCTTTTGCACGAGAAGTTGCCGATCATGTGGTGTTTATGGATCAAGGGCGAATTGTTGAACAAGGAACGGTTCAACAGGTTTTAGAACAACCAAAAGAAGAACGTACCCAAAACTTTTTATCTCGGGTTTTATAAATTTGCGTCTTATTTTTTAATGATATATATTTTAGTTTTATATATTAAAATCGTTGGTGAATGATAAAACTAACGATTTTTTTATAAGTTTAATTTTGTTGATAAGGTATGATTAAATCCATATAAATAGAATAAATTTCATCCTTTATAATCATTTTAAATTTATTTTTAATAGTGATTAAAATGAGTAGATTAATTTATTTAGATTATGCAGCAACAACACCTATTCTTCCTGAAATTACGCAAGCGATTATTCGATGTTTGTCTGTAGACGGCGATTTCGGAAATCCTGCTTCTCAGTCCCATCATTATGGTTGGGATGCTGCCAAGCATATCATCACATCTAGACAGCATGTGGCTGATTTAATCCATGCCAATCCTCAAGAAATTATTTGGACTTCTGGTGCGACAGAGTCAAATAACCTTGCAATCAAAGGCACTTTAGATCGTTATAAAAATCAAAATAAACACATTATTACCAGTAAAATAGAACATAAAGCTGTGCTAGATACCTGTGCCGAGTTAGAAAGTCTCGGTTTTCAGGTCACTTATCTACAACCTGAGTTGGGTACAGGTGTGATTCGTCCAGAACAGGTAGAACAGGCCATTCAGCCCAATACGGTTTTAATTTCGCTCATGATGGTGAATAACGAAATTGGGACGTTAACCGATATTCAAGCGATTGGTCATATTGCACATCAGCATCAGGTTTTATTCCATGTCGATGCCGCCCAAGCCGCAGGAAAGACAGAGATTGATGTTCAGGCGATGCATATTGATTTACTCAGTCTATCTGCACATAAAATATATGGACCTAAAGGTATAGGTGCCTTATATGTGCGTCATGAAGTACAAAAACAAATCAAGACGCAAATTCACGGCGGTGGACATGAACAGGGTTTACGTTCGGGAACTTTAGCCACACATCAAATCGTTGGAATGGGAGAAGCTTGCAGACTGGCTAAAATAAACTTAGATGAAGAACAACTGCGTATTCAAAAGTTAAGAAATAAATTTTTAACTCGTTTAGAAGCGTTAACTCCTGTAAAATTGAATGGCCATCCTACCGAACATGTTGCCAATTACTTGAATATCAGTTTCTTAGGAGAGCGAGCAGACTCTATTTTATCTGCAATTAAACAAGTTGCTGCTGTTTCAAGCGGGTCTGCCTGTAATTCTCACCACGCAACGCCATCACATGTGTTAAATGCTTTAGGGCTTACTGAAGAACTCGCGGAACATACGGTACGCTTTAGTTTTGGAATGTACACTATTGAAGAACATATTATTACGTTATTGGATAAGATCTCATTAAGCTTAAAATACAATCATCTAAAATTTAGTGTTTCTGTGTAATATCATTTAAATTCAGCGAACTCTTTCTTTTCTTCAAAGGGTAAAAATTTATATAAATAAAAGGTGTATCCAGAAAATAAAAAATGATTCTCAACCTAAAAAGTCATCATCAGTAAGAAGTCTAGCTTCTCGCAAGAATAAACTGGGCTTTAGAATAAGTACATGACCAAAAGCCTGATTGGCTGCCTTTAGTTGCACATAAAAGGAAGTATGGACACCATGCTTCCTTTTCTATCTGCTACATAATAAAAACTTATACAATGACGCTTTGGCATTAAAGCCATAGATTAGATTTAAATCAGATTTAAAAAATAGCTACGGTGGGCGCTATCTTGTGGTAATAGCTCTAATAAGCGTTGTATTGCATCAATACGATCGTGAGTTTGACCAATAATTCGCAATAATTGATCGATATCTTTTATTTGATAAATCATTTGGCTTAAACGGGCATCAAAACAATGTCTCCAAGTACTCAATAAAGGGCTTTCTGATTTAGATAAAAAGCTCCCTTTATATAACGAAAATGTACTGGCAATAAGATTCGCATTTAATGATTGTTCAGCACGTAAAAAATCACATTGAACCTCACAGGTCAGTCTATAAATACGAGCTTCAATACAGTGTGGTAGTAGAGTACGCAATTGTGAAAGCTCAGCCTTTAAGGTTTTTAGACTGACACTACGTTCACCATAAACGGCATAGTGTAACTCTTCTAAACCAATACCATAGGGATGCAAAGCTAAAATGCAAAGTATTTCAATTTGACGGTGAGTCAAGTTTAAAGTTTGCCCATTAAATTGAACCCAAGGTGAACCTAGCGCTTTAATGTATAAAAAATTTTGCTGCTCAAATTTTATGGCACGCTGTATTAAATCTGCACAGCGTTCAACTGCGAGCAGCCCTAAAGGCGTATGTTTTTTGTATTTTGTAGAAAGGTTAATAATGCCGTGAAATTGTCCTGATGTCGGGTCCCAAATCGGTGCGGCATAACAGACCCAATCACGAACACTGTCCATTTGATTTTCATGAGAATAGACGCAACTTGATATTTGGCTGTTTAACGTCATACCAATCGCATTGGTTCCAACTGCCTGTGTAGACCAATGTCCGCCCTCAATAAAATGAACTTGTTCAGCAGAAGAAAGCATGGCTGAACTACTCCATGTCCATAAGAGAGTCCCGTGATGATCTGTAAGACCAATCGCCATATCTGAATCATCCGCTATTTTGAGTAAATCTGCATAATTATGTTGAATAGAGCGGCGAAATAAAGACGTTTGATCGTCTTGAGGCAATGCTAAAACAGGGGCAGCATGCACAGTAGTTTGATTAATTAAATGGGTTGTTTGCAGCTTTTTTACAGATGGTGTATTGAACAGGTTCATATCATATTCCTTTATGATGAGACTGTAATATTTTTAAACTTTAGAAATGAGCTTCCAAATTTATAGTCATTTACGTCATTTCTTCTTGCTTCGATTTTAAATGCTTTTATCTTTGCTTGGTTAAATCATATCTTTTGGCTTTACCAGTCCTTGAGTTACTTTAAAAGTGTTCGTATGAGCTGAAAATGACTATTTCCATCTGAAATGTTAATAAACGTAAATAGGATAAAAATTCATTCGCTCATGTAAGGGTTAGGCACAGCCTCACCATGATACTGACGATCGGCAAAATAACTTGATCGTACCAATGGCGCACTCCAAATATTTTTAAACGCTAAGCGCTCTCCATGTGTTTGATAGTGCTTAAACTCTTGCAACGTAACAAAACGATGAATTGGCGCATGAGACTTAGATGGCTGTAAGTATTGACCGATAGTGACATAGTCAACGTGGTAATCTTTCAAATCATTCAATAACACAATAACCTCAGCCTCAACTTCACCTAAACCGACCATCAAACCACATTTGGTTGGGATGTCAGGACAGTAGTGTTTAAATTTTTTGAGCAAATCCAATGAATGCTGGTAGTTAGAGCCTGGTCGCATGGCTTTATACAGACGTGGAACGGTTTCAATATTATGATTAAAAACATCGGGTGGGTTTTGGCTCAGAATCTTCAGGGCAATATCTGCACGACCACGAAAATCAGGAACCAAAATTTCAATCAAAGTATTTGGGCTAATCTCACGAATTTCTCGAATGCAATCGGCAAAATGCTGTGCGCCACCATCTTTTAAGTCGTCTCGATCAACCGAAGTAATCACGACATACTTTAAGTTTAAATTCTTGACTGTTTCAGCCAGATGCTTTGGCTCATTAATATCTAGGATATTAGGACGACCATGAGCGACATCGCAGAATGGACAGCGTCGAGTACAGATATCTCCCATAATCATAAATGTTGCTGTTCCACTGCCGAAACATTGCGGCAAGTTAGGACAAGCTGCTTCTTCGCAAACCGTATGTAGTTTTTGTTGCCTTAATAAATCCTTAATGATTTGGACTTCCTCAGGTTGACTAATTTTAGTCCGAATCCATTCTGGCTTTTTCGGTGTCGTTTCCGTTGGAACAACTTTAATTGGAATACGCGCCATTTTTTCAGCGCCACGTAACTTCTTTCCTGTTAATACCGTGTTATTTAAATCCATTTCAAACACTCCGTCGTTTAAAATAATTAATATAGACCCTGATATTAAATAAGCTACTTTAAATGCATTAACAATATTAAAACAGGGCAAAAAACTTATCATATAAAACAAAGGTTGGTTAAAGGTTTGTTTTTGTATGTTATTGAACTATTGTAAAATTTTACAAAAATTTTTAATTTCATAACCTTCTGTTTTTAATATTTATCTCATCTTTTTATGCATTATATTTTTTTAGTCTAATATGAAATTAAATAAAAATATTCTTATATAAATATACGATTTAAAAATCCAATTATTCAATTTTGGTTTTTCTTTTAAGCGTAGTGAATAAGGAACAAATATATGCAATTAACGGAAGAGCAATTGCTAGCAGCATACAAAAGAATGCGCGACATTCGTGAATTTGAGGATCGACTTCACGATGAAAACAATACAGGTGATATCCCTGGTTTCATCCATCTCTATAGCGGTGAGGAAGCTGTTGCAGTAGGGATTTGTGAAAATTTAACAGATAAGGACTTCATTACATCAACACATCGTGGTCACGGACACTGTATTGCTAAGGGCTGTGACATTCACGCCATGATGCTAGAAATTTTTGGCAAAGATGATGGTTTGTGTCGTGGTAAAGGTGGCTCAATGCACATTGCAGACTTAGATAAAGGCATGCTTGGTGCAAACGGTATTGTGGGTGGTGGTCCACCTTTAGCGATTGGTGCTGCTTTAAGTGCCAAAACACTCAAGAATGGTGGTATTGGTCTGTCATTTACCGGTGATGGCGGGTCAAATCAGGGCTTAACTTTTGAAGCCATTAATATGGCTGTGGTGTTAAAGCTTCCTGTCATTTTTGTTTTTGAAAATAACGGTTTTGGTGAAGGTACTGCACATGATTATGCAGTAGGCAGTAAAGACATTGCAGGTCGAGCAGCAGGTTTTGGCTTACCTGCTGAAAAAGTAGATGGAACAGACTTTTTTGCTGTGTATGAAGTTGCACAAAAAGCCATTGAACGTGCCCGCCGTGGCGAAGGTCCAAGTGTGATTGAAACAGTAACCAACCGTTTTTATGGACATTTTGAAGGTGATCCGGGGCTTATCCGTTCTAAAGAGGAACTGGATTATGTCAAAGAACATAAAGACCCATTGAAAATATTCCGTGAAAAAGTCAAAGGCAAAATTGACGAAGCCAAACTGGATGCGATTGATGCCCAGTCTAAAGCCAATGTAGACGATGCCGTTGCAAAAGCACGCGCAGCTAAGTACCCAGAAGTCTCTCAGTTACTTACTGATGTTTACGTCTCTTACTAAAGGAATAGTAGAAAAATGCCAAATAAAAGTTATCGAAACGCAATTAAAGAAGCAATTGAATTAGAAATGCGCCGAGACCCAAGTGTCATTGTGGTTGGTGAAGATGTTCGTGGTGGGCATGGTGGCAAAAATACCGATGACAATAAACTGGAAGGTTTTGGCGGTGTACTTGGTGTAACCAAAGGTTTATGGACTGAATTTGGTTCTGAACGAGTCATTGATACTCCAATTACAGAATCTGCGATTATTGGTATGGCGGCAGGTGCTGCTGCAACGGGTTTAAGACCTGTGGCTGATTTAATGTTTATGGATTTTTACGGCGTGTGTTATGACATGTTGTATAACCAAGCTGCTAAATTCCGCTATATGTTTGGTGGCAAAGCCAAAGCGCCACTCGTTGTACGTGGTATGATTGGTGCAGGTTTTTCCGCAGCAGCACAACACTCCCAGTCGCCATATAACGTGTTTGCCTCAGTGCCAGGCTTAAAAGTGGTGGTGCCTTCGAGTGCCTATGATGTGAAAGGTCTGTTGATTCAAGCCATTCGAGATGATGACCCAGTGGTCTTTTGTGAACACAAGTTGTTATATGACATTAAGGGCGAAGTGCCAGATGAGGCCTACACTATTCCTTTTGGTGTCGCAAATTACACCCGTGAAGGTACAGATATCACCATTATTGCCTTAAGCCTGATGGTGCATCGTGCCAATGAAGTTGCTGACAAGCTCGCAAAAGAAGGTATTTCGGTTGAAGTGGTTGACCCTCGAACCATTTCTCCACTAGACGAAGATGGCATTTTAGAGTCAGTGGCTTCAACAGGTCGTGTAGTGATTGTAGATGAATCTGCAGCGCGTTGCGGTTTCGGACATGATGTAGCTGCACTCATTGCCCAGAAAGGCTTTCATTATCTTAAAGCACCAATCGAGTTAGTCACTCCACCACACTCACCCGTACCATTTTCGCCAGTATTAGAAAAAGAATGGCTACCAAGTGTAGAACGCATCGAACAGGCTGTACGTAAGACGTTGGAGGCTTAGGATGAGCGAAATTAAAACCTTAGAAATCCCAAAATGGGGTTTGTCCATGGAAGAGGGCACAATTGCCCAATGGCTGATTCAGGAAGGTACGCAATTTAGTAAAGGACAGGAAATTTGTGAAATTGAAACCACAAAAATCGTCAATGTTCTGGAAGCGCCTTTCGATGGCTTGCTACGAAAAATTATTGCTAAAGATGGTGACACGCTGGTCGTAGGAGGAGTCATTGCAATTTGTGCAGACGCTCAAGTTTCCGATGCAGAAGTTGAAGCATTTGCACAGTCCTTAGGTGGAACACCTGCTGTAACTGAAAATAAAGCAGTAGCTGCGGTTCCTGAAAAAGTAGCTATGGCTCAAGCTGAAACCAAAGTACAGGCTACTCCTAAACAAAACACGGTGAGTAATGAATCCAAAGCGCTGCCTCATAATGGCTATTTAATTCCAGCTGCGTTACAAGGCTACCAACAAAGCGATGATATTTTTGCAACGCCACATGCCTTGAAATTGGCTGAAAAGCATAATGTAAACTTTTCTCAGATTACTGGTTCTGGACGTGAAGGTCGTATTAGTGTTCAAGATGTTCAGGCCGCAGTTCAAGCTGCTGGTGGTTCTTGGCCAGATGTGCGTCATCAAGCCAGTACGAAAGCCGCGAAATCTAAAGCAGATGATAGTGATGTTCTAGCAACACCTGTTGCTCGCCGTTTGGCAAAACAATGGGGCATTAATTTGCATGATTGTCGTGCATCGGGTTCACGTGGACGAGTCTGTAAGGAAGATGTTGAAGCTGTATATCAACGTGAAAACCCTGTACAAGCTCAACATGCTGATCATGCGCATCCAACAGAGTCAGCAAAATTTACCACTGTGGCTATGAATGCTATGCGTAAAGCAATCGCTTCACGGCTACAAGCAGCAAAACGTAATGCACCACATTTTCGCTTAACAATAGACCTAAATGTTGAATCGGTTCAGGCTTTGCGCCAGCAAATTAACAATACGGTGCCGCAAGTTAAGCTGTCTATCAACGATATGCTGATTAAAGCTGCTGCTGCCGCACTGATCAAAGTTCCGCAGGTTAACGTTCAGTTTGATGAAGAAAATCAGCAAATTCTACAGTTTGAACAAGCTGATATTTCGGTTGCTGTGGCCATCGAAAACGGACTGATCACACCAATTATTAAAGCAGCGAACCGTAAATCTTTGACGCAAATTTCCAATGATATGCGTGATCTGGCGACACGTGCCAAAACTGGAAAATTAGCACCTGACGAGTTTCAAGGCGGTAGTTTTAGTATTTCCAATTTGGGGATGCTGGGTATTCAACAGTTTGATGCCATTATTAACCCTCCTCAAGGTGCGATTCTGGCCTTAGGTACAGCAGAAAAACGTGCTGTCGTCGAAAATGATGAGATTGTTGTTCGTGAAATGGTGACAGCGACTTTATCTTGTGATCATCGTGTCATTGATGGTGCGTTGGGTGCTCAATTCTTATCGGCATTGAAGCAGTTTGTCGAAAATCCTGCATTAATTTTGGTGTAGGAGGAATAGCCATGTCAGATACACGATTTGATCTTGTGGTTATTGGTGCTGGTCCTGGAGGCTATGTCGCTGCGATTCGCGCAGCGCAACTGGGATTAAAAACGGCAATCGTTGAAAAACAACACTTAGGCGGAGTCTGTCTGAATTGGGGATGTATTCCAACCAAGGCATTATTGAGCGGGGCTGCGCTTGCGCAGCAGTTCAAACATGCAGGACAGTTTGGTTTTACGCTTAACGCGATTGATTTTGACATTCAAAAACTGGTCCATCATAGTAGACAGGTTTCTGAGCAACTGGTGCAAGGTATCGGTCAATTATTGAAAAAAAATCAAATCACTGTTTTAAATGCAATAGCTCAATTTGTTGCCAAAGAACGATTAGAGCTTACAGATGCGAATGGTCAAAAACAGCAGATTTCTGCACCGCATATTATTGTCGCAACAGGTGCACGTGCAGCCAATTTGCCTCATATTGCTGTAGATGGCCATCAGGTCTGGAGTTACAAAGAGGCTTTAGTTCCAGAACAATTACCAAAATCTTTACTGGTCATTGGTTCGGGTGCTATAGGCAGTGAGTTTGCAAGCCTATACCAAGACTTAGGCTGCCAAGTCACCTTGGTTGATATCGCAAAGCAGATTCTCCCTAGCGAAGACATTGAAGTTGCGAAGTATGTACAAAAGCAATTTGAACAACAGGGTATGCAGGTTTTAACCGAAGCGACCGTAAAAAAAATAGAAACTGATCAAGCTCAAGTACATTGTCATATTGAAACTGCCACAGGTGTGCAAATCATTAGCGTTGAAAAGGTACTTTCGGCTATTGGAGTGAAACCAAATACTGAAAATCTGGGACTAGAAGCTTTGGGTATCGAATTTGAGAATGATTTTATTAAAGTCGACTCATGGTGCAAAACCAATGTTGTGGGCGTTTATGCAATTGGCGATGTTGCAGGCGCGCCGTGTTTAGCACACAAAGCCAGTCATGAAGCCATTCTTTGTGTGGAGAAAATTGCAGGTCTAAGTCATGTACATGCTTTAGATCGTACACAAATTCCGGGCTGTATTTTTACTCATCCTCAAGTTGCCAGTATTGGTTTGACAGAACAGAAAGCGAAAGCTGCGGGCTTGAATATCAATGTGGGTAAGTTCCCTTTACAAGCCAATGGTAAAGCATTGGCTTTGGGCGATAGCGCAGGATTTGTTAAAACCATTTTTAGTCAGGAAACGGGTGAATTGTTGGGTGCTCACATGGTCGGACATGAAGTCACCGAACACATACAAGGTTTTGCCATCGCAAAATACCTAGAAGCGACGGATGAAAGCTTAGCGCAGGTCATTTTCCCTCATCCTACTTTGTCTGAGGCGATGCATGAGTCGGTACTGTCGGCGATGCAACGTGCAATTCATATTTAAGGAGTCGCAACATGCCTAGAGGTTTAAACAATAAAGTTGCATTAATTACGGGTGCGGCACAAGGCATTGGACGCGGTATTGCCTTACGTTTAGCGCAAGAAGGGGTTCATATTGCCTTGGTCGATCTTCATCAAGAAAAATTAAATGCTGTTCAAAAAGAAGTTAAAGCCTTTGGCGTAAAAGCCACCACATTTATTGCAGATATTTCAGATCCAATACAAGTCAGTCATGCAATCAATCATGCCGAATCGACACTTAATGGTTTTGATATCATGATCAATAATGCAGGTATTGCACAAGTTAAAGCTTTGGCAGAAGTAACACCGAGTGAATTTAACCAAATTATGAACATCAATGTTGGTGGCGTGCTTTGGGGGATTCAAGCCGCAGCAAATAAATTTAAACAACGTCAACAGGCTGGAAAAATTATTAATGCGTGCTCAATCGCAGGTCATGAAGGTTTTGCTTTACTCGGTGTGTATTCGGCAACTAAATTTGCAGTTCGTGCATTGACGCAAGCAGCGGCTAAAGAATATGCCAGTGCTAAAATTACTGTAAATAGCTATTGTCCGGGTGTTGTAGGTACAGACATGTGGATCGAAATAGATCAGCGTTTCTCTGAAATTACAGGTGCACCAATTGGTCAAACGTATAAAAAATATGTAGATGGTATTGCTTTAGGACGTGCTGAAACACCAAATGACGCGGCTGCATTAGTTGCTTTTTTAGCCAGTGAGGATGCAAACTACATTACAGGTCAGTCTATTTTGACAGATGGTGGAATGGTTTACCGTTAATATAAATAATATAAGGAATACATAATGAAAGCAGCTCGTTTTTATGACCGAGGGGATATTCGGATTGAAGATATTCCTGAACCGAAAGTACTTCCAGGCACAGTTGGAATTCAAGTTGCATGGTGCGGTATTTGTGGTACAGATTTACATGAATTCATGGAAGGCCCTATTTTTATTCCACCTTGTGGTCATCCACATCCAATTTCGGGAGAATCTGCACCTGTAACAATGGGACATGAATTTTCAGGTGTGGTTTATGCAGTTGGTGAGGGTGTAGATGATATCCAAATTGGGCAACATGTCGTAGTTGAACCCTACATTATTGCTGATGATGTGCCGACTGGCCCGAATGATAAGTATCATTTATCAAAAAATATGAATTTTATTGGTTTAGGCGGACGTGGTGGCGGTCTTTCTGAAAAAATTGCGGTTCAACGACGTTGGGTACATCCTATTTCAAATGATATTCCCTTAGACCAAGCAGCGTTGATAGAACCTTTATCTGTTGGTCATCATGCCTATGTCAGAAGTGGTGCAAAAGCTGGCGATATTGCACTGGTTGGTGGAGCAGGCCCAATAGGCCTACTTTTATCAGCCATTTTAAAGGCCAAAGGTCTTACGGTCATCATTACTGAACTGAGTGCAAAACGTAAAGAAAAAGCGATAGAGTCTGGTGTTGCCGATTATGTACTCGACCCATCTCAGGTTGATGTGGTTGATGAAGTAATGAAAATTACTGAAGGTCGTGGTGTAGATGTCGCTTTTGAATGTAGTAGTGTCAATAAAGTTATGGATACACTCGTTGCAGCAATCAAACCAACTGGCGTAGTCGTTATCGTCTCTATTTGGAGCCATCCTGCCACAATTAATGTACATAGCGTAGTGATGAAAGAGCTAGATATTCGTGGCACGATTGCTTATGTCAATGACCATCAGGAAACCATCCGTTTAGTCGAGCAAGGTAAGATTAATCTAGAACCTTTTATTACCCAACGTATTGCATTAGATGATCTGGTGTCTAAAGGCTTTGAAACGCTGATTCATAATAATGAGTCTGCTGTAAAAATTATTGTTCACCCCTAATGGCTTGCTAAACCATTTAGCAAAACCAAGATGCAATAGATGCAACGTCTATTGCATCTTTTTATTTTGAATCGTTAAGTTCGCCGTAAGTAACTCTGCCTTGTTCAAATGAGCAAAAATATTCACAAAAGTGTTTTTATAGTATTTTTTAGAATAATTATTACTCATTGATAGCAATCAAAAAATCATAATACCAACCTATTACTGCGTTTTTAACTTACATAACTGTGCCTTTTGGCTAAAAAGAAGTAAATGAGCCGAATAACCCATATATTTGGCTCACTATATGAGCTGTTTAAGCCATTTATTCGGCTCATAGTATCGTTTTTATCAGGTCACAAATCATAAAATGAGCTGAATAATTCAACTAATAAGCTCACAAAATGAGCCGAATAGGTGTTACAATCGGCTTATGCAGTAGGGGAATGCTTATGAAAAAATGGGTATGGCAAAAAGCAAACTGGACTAAATTTAAATGGGATGAAGCACTCGTTACGGTAAAACTGCGTTTAATTCATAAGAAGATAGGTCAATTGGTCGGAGAGAGCAAAGCATCACCAGATGCTGAGGCATTACCATTAGATACACTGCTCACAAACCTAGTCGCATCCTCACTCATTGAAGATGAGAAGTTGAATGTTCGTTCACTCAAATCCTCATTAGCTCGGCGTTTAGGGGTAACAGAAGAAAATCCTGCACCAATTCAAGATAAAACTGAAGGCTTAGCCAATATCATGATGGATGCAGTGAGCAATCATAATGCGCCATTAACCATGGAGCGCTTGTTACAATGGCATAACTGGCTTTTTCAAACCATAGAACGCTTCGATTATGCTGCCCAAAAAATCAAAGTAGGAGAGATCCGTGATAATGAGGCACCAATGCAGGTTGTTGGTGGTTCTCCTTATGGCACTACAACGAAGGTTTACTTTGAAGCACCAGAGGGTGGAGAGCATTTACAGGGACTAATGAATGAATTTATAGAATGGTTCAATAGTTCCAGAGAAGATGTAATGCTTGATCCGTTACTGCGAGCTGCACTTGCTCATTTCTGGTTTGTGACATTACATCCATTTGAAGATGGTAATGGTCGTATCACTCGTGTCATTACAGATTTAGCATTAGCCCAAATGGATCACCAAAGTATCCGTTTATACGCCATGTCCGTGGCCATCCATGAAAATCGTAGTAGTTATTATGAAGTTCTTGAGAAATGCCAGAATAATACCTATACGATTAATGAGTGGTTGGTCTGGTTCTTAGATACTTTAGAGAAAAGTATAGATAGGTCTTTACTACGACTTGATCGAACGATTGCAAAAGCGAAATTTTGGAGCTCTTATTCTCATATCGAATTCAATGAAGCCCAGAATAAAGTTTTAAATCGTTTACTCAATGGCGAAGAGAATGATTTCCCTCTAGGCATTAATGCTTCACAGTATCAAAAGGTCACTGGAGTAAGTAAAGCTACAGCAACACGTCACCTAACCGAACTTCTGGAAGGAGATGTACTGCATAAACTTGAAGGTGGTGGACGTAATACCCGCTACGTGTTGAAAGTTGATAAAGAAAAGTTTACTCAAAACACTCAAGTTGAAGCTTAACTAATATTAAACCTCAAAAACCTCGCTATGGCGGGGTTTTTGTTTTAATTCGGAGGATGATTAATAGATACCCTTAAATATGTAATTAAATGAAAAATAACAACTATTTAAATATTTTCTAGTCAGTCCTACATTGACACCATAAATATTGAAGATTAACATTTATATGCTGGCCACATTGCCAGTCGGTTTTGACAGACCGTTTCACTCACATATCAGAACTATTCCTTCTGAGGGATAGTTTTGCGTGTATATCTCGTTCCCTCCCGTTGCGGTAGGACGGGAGAGGGACACCTTCGGGTGTGCTAGTTGAGTGACTAGTCTGTCAACCCTCTTTCGTTCTGCCACCATAAACCTCTTATGCTCTGGCAGAACTCCAAATATAAGGAGTTGACTTTGCACATTCATATTTTTTTGGCAACCATGGCCAAAGTACACTATAACGACACAACTTAAACTTTTTACAAAGTTTTGACCGCCGTTCGGCTGTTCAGGCTTTCATTTGTTATTACTAAAAAACTTAGATCAACAATAAAACTTGAGATGTGTTAGGCACAGTCTTTACGGCTTTGCTATGCCTTTTTTTCACCTTAAAAAAAGTAAAAGGCTTTTATATCTCTTTTATATACAACAAGAATTTATTTTATAACGGTAAAACCATGACAAATTTAATTCTCTCATTTCGTGCTTTAAGTGTGCTTCATACTTCAAGGTTTCTTTTTAATAAATATGGCTTTCACAATGTCGGATTAGACCAAATTATTGAAGCTGCAAAAATCCCCAAAGCGACATTTTATAATTCCTTTCACTCAAAAGAACGTCTTATTGAAATGAGTTTAACTTTTCAAAAAGATGGTCTTAAACATGCAGTAATTTCGATTATTTACGTTGATAAAGAATTATCTATGGCTGAAAAACTTCGCAAAATTTTCTTTTTACATGCCAACTTTGAAGGACTTTACCATTTACCGTTTAAAGCTATTTTTGAAATATCGAAAACATATCCAAAGGCGTATCAGCTTGTAATTGACTACCGAAACTGGCTGATGAATGAAATCTATAATTTGCTTTTAACGACTAATTCGAATGCTTTAAAACAAGATGCGCACATGTTTTTGTTTGTGATAGACGGGGCAATGGTTCAGCTTTTAGACCCGAACAAACCAGATGAACGGGAGAGGTTGCTTGAGTATTTTTTGATGGGGTTGGGGTGAGGGGGATCATTTATTCACCTTATCCTTTAAAGTTTGCTTAATATCATAAATATGAGTTTAAAGAGTCTATGTCCACTAAAGGTATTAAATTAGTGCATGAGAGTTGGTCTAAATAGTATAAAAGTGAGTAGTATGGAAAATAATTTAACAGATGCTAGAAATGGGTTATTAATGCTTGAGAAGCAAGATCAAAATGATGATTTTGATCTTTTAAATAATGATAATAAATTAGAGATATTAAATTTTTCTCTAACACAAAGTGTAAGTATATATTGGCCAAACTTAGCATTAAATTGGATAGAAAAAAATCCTAATATTATTAATGATGCCCTTAAAGGCACACTATTGATGTCAATTAATGAACCTTGGGCTAAACAGGATTTTAAACAAAAGGTTAAACGTGTTCTGAGAGGAAACTCAAATTAAACTATCATATCTAGCGCATGAGATAGCGAAGGATTTGGCATAACGAATATTGTGTTCATTCACGTTCACGTACTCGGCATCATGAATATAATTTTGTAGATTCATGATGCTGAGCTTTTGGTTCATGAACCTAGCTATGAATACATAGTTTCCTACTAAAAAGTCTTAAGAATAGACTAAATTTGTCTAGGAGAGCGGTGGACTACCACCACTAACTAACAGGTGTCTACAAAATCGATGGCTATTTAATAAGTGTAGCTTAGTATTTGGTATAAAATATTATGCTGAGGTTGGGTTTTGATAGCTACGATTTCTGTTTGGCTTTTTGGCGTAAGACATACAAATATAAGTTTTCTACTTTTTCACGTGCCCATGGTGTGGTACGCAAGAATCGCAATGATGATTTAACACTTGGATCTATACAAAAACATCTAATTTCAATTTTACGACTTAAGCCTTCAAAGCCACCGTAGTAATCCAATAATTCATCCAAAATGTCAGCAAGTTTTTTGCCGTGTAGAGAGTCATTGGAGGCGTTCATAATAGATCAACCATATTTTGGAGGCCATTATTATAACCTGAGCAAGTTAGAAAATGGGAGCGTTGGAATTTAAACGTAATTAACATAGAAAATTACAGCTTTTCAAAAATGAGTTCATGAACTCATAGAATTTTTAAGTACATTTATATAAAAGGCTAAGTTCTCCCAGAAAAGAAATAGATGCCGTTTAGATAAAATTTTCAATCAAATAATTTTATTATTGATATTTCTAGTCACACAGTCTATTTTTATTTTATGAATTATTCTCCCTTACCCAAAAGACCACGTGGTCGACCAACCAAACATGGTTGTAACTATGCAGACACTAAAGAAGTGTTAATCCGCCGAGGTATCGAGTTACTGACCGAACGTGGAATGAATGCTATGAGCTTAGACGATCTCATGAAATCAGTCCAAGTTCCTAAAGGGTCTTTCTACCATTATTTTGCAAATAAAGAGGCTTTTATTTTAGAAGTTCTAGATGCTTATGAGCTTTATTTTGTGAAGCGATTGAATTATTTTTTAAGTCAAACTAATCTTTCACCATTAGAAAGGCTGCAAAATTTTGTAAAAGATGCGGGTGAAAAACTGCAAAAATATGATTTTAAACGAGGTTGTATTTTAGGTAACTTAGGACAAGAAGTTTCGTATTTGCCACCGGAGATCATCGCCCGAATTGAAAGTATTTTTAAAGTATGGGAGAAAGTAGTTTCTGATTGCCTACATCAGTCAAATTCACAATATAACGTAACTGATTGTGATGAAGCTGCTTATCAGTTTTGGATTGGATGGGAAGGTGCAGTTCTAAGAGCACGTTTGGTCAAATCAACAAGTCCTTTAGATGCATTTTATCGCTTGTTTACTTTAGCTGTAGAACAACAAAATCACTTAAAAAATTAATTAAAAAATAAATGCAGATGTCTGCATTTATTTTTTAATTAATTCTAGACAAGTAGTCCAATTAAATAGAGAGGAAGTTCTATGTACAAAGGTATAGTAATTACTAAAGATGATGCAGGTTACACATCAAAAATTACTGAGATTGCATCAAAGCCTTTAGAAGAAGGCGAGGTTAGAGTTGAAGTCAAATATTCAACTTTGAACTATAAAGATGCTTTAGCCATTACTGGGCGCTCTCCAGTAGTTCGTAGTTTTCCGTTAACACCGGGTATAGATTTTTCAGGTGTTGTGATTGAATCAAAACATCCAGCATGGAAACAAGGAGATGAAGTTTTATTAAATGGTTGGGGTGTTGGCGAAAAATATTCTGGGGGATTAGCTGAGCAAGTTACTGTTTCAGGCGATTGGCTCATACAAAAACCTTCTGCTTTTTCTTTTAAAGATACGATGGTTATTGGTACAGCAGGTTATACCGCAATGTTGTGTGTCATAGCTTTACAAAAACATGGTATTAAACCAAGTGATGGGAAAATTTTAGTAACAGGTGCAAATGGTGGTGTTGGTAGTATTGCGATTATTATTTTGAACCATCTTGGTTATGAGATCACAGCTTCAACTGGTCGTCCCCAAGAGTCGGAATATTTAACCTATTTAGGTGCGAGTGAAATTATTGATCGTATTGAATTATCTTCGCCAGGAAAGCCATTAAACAAAGAAATTTGGGCTGGCGTGATTGATACTGTTGGAAGCCATACTTTAGTCAATGCATGTGCTAGTACAAAATATCGTGGTGCAGTTGCTGCGTGTGGTTTGGCAGGTGGAATGGATTTTCCAGCGACAGTTGCTCCATTTATTTTGAGAGGGATTACGTTATATGGAATTGATAGCATGATGGCACCAATTGAATTAAGAAAAGAAGCATGGGAACGTTTAGCTACAAAATTAGATCAAACAAAATTAGAAACAGTAACAACTGAAATTCAGTTAACAGATGCTTTAAATATTTCAAATGAAATTTTAGATGGAAAAATTCGAGGTAGAGTTGTTGTAAAACTATAATACGACAAAATAAATCATGCAGAAAATGTTTGTAGAACTTTGGAGAGTTATTTTATTCATGGTTATAGATACATGAGTCAAAGGATTTCGGCATAACGAATATTATGTTCATTCACGTACTCAGCATCATGAATATAATTTTGCAGATTCATGATGCTGAGCTGTGGCAACAACTGCGTTGTGTAGGCTACAGTCTTTGATATGTTATTTAACATAATATACATTATACGAAATCAATGTAATCTTCCCATACAAACACAGAGTTACGCGACCTTGCACAAACAAAGTCGCCGTAGAACATCATCTTATTATTTTAAAAAGTTAGAGATCTCTAATAATACTTCATCTGTTTTTTCAGCGTGTAGCCAATGTCCCGCATTTAAAACCTCTTTTATTTCAGCAACAGGAAACTGTTCCTTAATAGCATCAAAATGTTCAGGCTTATGAATGTATGGAGATAACCCACCACGTAAAAATAACACCGGCTTTGTATAAGGCTTTATCTCTTGCCAAGATAATATCTCTGCATAATGCGCAAAAATGGCATTTAAATTAAAACGCCATTTGCCTTGTGCAAATGATTTCAATAAAAACTGAATCACCATATCTTCTTGAATAAATTTCTTCATGATTTCAGTAGCTTGTAATCTTGATGCTGGTGCAGCTTCTTGTACAGCAAATAATGCTTTAAAAATTTGTTCGTGATGATTTTCTTGATAAGCAAATGGTGCAATATCTAACACAATGAGGCGTACCAGACGATTTTCGGCCTTCTCTGCTACTTTCATGCCTATTTTTCCGCCCATGGAGTGTCCAATAAGGGAAAATTTTTGAATCTGTAGATAATCCAAAGTCTCTAATACATCCTGCGCCATCAAATCATAGTTCATCTGTTCACTATGTTCAGATAACCCATGATTACGCACATCTAGCTGTATTACAGTACGTTGATCAAAAGCCCGCGCTAGCATACCAAGGTTACTCAAACTGCCAAATAACCCATGAATAAGTAAAACAGGCTCTAGTTCGCTTGGGTTTTCTGATTTCTGTATTTGATGATTAAGGATCATAGTGCTTCTATCATGTATTTTTATATATAGTGGCTTTTTAGTTTTTAAGAATCAATAAATTTGCTTAGGCTATTTATAAAAATACCAAAAATCAGAGATAATAGTAATGTATTATCCTGATTTTTCTAAATTTATCTCATGTTTATATGCTAGGTTTGAAAAAATTAAATGGAATTTTCAAATAACGAATGCCGTTTTCTTCAGGTTCAGGGAATTGTCCAGCCTGCATATTGATTTGTATAGCAGGTAAAATCAATTTAGGCATGGCTAGAGTTGCGTCGCGTTGATTTCGCATCTGAACAAAATCTTCTTTTTTAATGCTTTCATTGATATGAATATTATGCTTTTTTTGTTCAGCAATACTGCTTTCATAAACAAAGTGATCACGATCTTCAGGTAAATAGTCGTGGCACAAGAACACTCGCATATCACCATCTAAAGCAAACAGCTTTTGCACTGAATCAAATAATGTCGCTGCGCTACCTTTAGGAAAATCACAGCGTGCTGTACCATAATCAGGCATAAATAGCGTGTCACCGACGAATACAGCATCACCAATCACGTAGCTTAGGCAAGCTGGCGTATGTCCTGGTGTTGGAATGTTATATGCATTTATTTCACCAATTTTAAAATGTTCACCATCTTTAAATAAATAATCAAATGAGCTTGTCGCATTAAAATATTTGGGTTCAAGGTTATAAATTGCGCTAAATGTTTCCTGCACAACCGCAATTTTCTCACTAATCGCAACCACTCCCCCCACCTTCTGTTTTAAATATTGTGAAGCTGTTAAATGATCTGCATGTACATGTGTTTCTAAAATCCAATTTATGCTTAGGCTATTTTGCTGAATATAATCAATCATCTCATCAGCCGAAGTTGTGTGAGTCGTTGCTGATGCAGCATCATAATTCAGCACACTATCGATAATCGCAGATTGGCGACTGTTCGGGTCTGTGACCACATAGCTAAAAGTGTTAGTTTCTTTATCAAAAAAAGCCTTAACGATTGGTTTTATCAACATGATTTAGCTCCCATCGTTTTATTGAATATAAATACACCAATGATCATAGCAAAAATAAAATAAAGCGCTTGATAGTGCCCTAAACCAATTAAAGTAAGACTTGGTCCAGGACAAATACCTGCTAAGCCCCAACCAATACCGAAAATAGCACTTCCAAGAACTAATCGAGTGTCAATCTGTGTATTCTTAGGTAGCTCAATTGGTTCTTTAAACACCGTTTTAGGTGCTTTCTGTTTGGATAAGATTTGAAATGGAATAAATGCTACAGCAATCGCACCCATCATCACAAATGCCAGACTTGCATCCCAGCTACCAAAAATATCAAGAAAATTCAGTATTTTTTCTGGATTAGCCATGCCTGAGAACATTAAACCTGTGGCAAATAAACCGCCAAAAATAAAGGCAAATATATTTTTCATGTTCATGCTCCTAATATGTGACGCATTACAAATACAGTCGCAGCACCCGTAAGCATAAATGTTAACGTTGCAATAATTGACCGTTTCGATAAACGGCTAATCCCACAAATACCATGGCCACTGGTACATCCAGAACCGAGTCGCGTACCAAAACCAACCAGTAAACCCGCTAAAATCATAATGAACGGTGAACTCTCAATTTGAATCTGTGGTTGTGTAAATGCCCCGTAGGCAAATGGCACAATCATTAAGCCTAATAAGAACCAAAGTGCAGGTGTACTCAACAAGGTTTTAGGGCTAAGGACTTGTGAAATTAGGCCGCTAATTCCTGCAATACGACCATTGACCCACAGATAACCCACGGCGGATACACCCAGCAGTGTCCCACCGATAAAAGCGGTTAGATAGTCATGCATTTTCTGCGTTCCACTTAAAACAATATATGTTTTTATAATATGTTTATTTATAAATTATTCAAGAGCAATTTTGTATAAATTTTATGCAAACCCACCTTGCAAATTCGCTTGAGGTGATAATGAATAATCTTTGACGTACATTCCCTAGAATCATTTTAACCAATAAACATACGGATTCTAGCTTGGGACATCATTGATATCGTTTTCTTCAACTAAAAATGAATGCTTTCTAGATTATTTTCAATAATGTTTAACCAAGCGCGTGTTGCTGGTGTCATCGCAACAGTACTGTTCCATGCCATTTTTAAGTTCCAATTGATCTTCGGCTCTGTCAGTAAAGCAATATGAAACTCTTCACTATTTAGTCGCTCACAATAGGCTTGTGGCAATAATGCAATTCCCACATTCGATTCCACCAGCTTAGCAATAAAATCCCATTGACTACTCCGACATGCCACTTTGGGTTTAAAACCTACAGATTGTGCAGCCTGAATAATGACGTTATTTAGCGTAAATGTATTGGCGTACAGTAAAAAAGATTCCTCCTTGAGTTCAATCAGTTTAATTTCTTGTTTTTTACGCCAATGTGAGCTTTTCTTTGCCAGTAGACAAATCGGTGAGTTGATAATTTCAAATCCACTCAGTAAAGGTTTTAGCTCTCCCATCACCACCCCAGCATCAACCTCTTTACGCAAAATAGCCTCCTCAATACCTGTCGCCCCGACTTCCAAAAAGTTCAACTCGATATGCGGATATTGACTATGAAATTTGGCAATCACGGTACTTAGCATCATGGCTGCCAAAGGTGGTAGACCAATCGTCAGCTTACCTTTCTTTAAACCTCTGACTTGTGTCACCGTATCAAAAATACGTCGCTGTTCATTCAAAATAATTAAAGCATGTTCATACACTTGTTGGCCCACATAGGTCAAAGCTACGCCGCGTTTGCGTCCTGCCTCCCCTTTATGCAACAGCATAACGCCTAATTGTTCTTCTAGACTGCGCATCGCTTTACTAATGGTCGGTTGGGTTAAATTTAGCTGTTCAGCGGCTAGAGTGAAACTTTGCGTTTCAACAAGAGTGACAAAAACTTGTAGACTTTTAATATCCACACCCAATATTCCATATTTGCATAATTATTATTTTATTATTCATAATTCATGCAACAGGTCAATTTTAAAATACCTTCATGTTGTTTAAACCTGTTTGTATCATGTCCTCTCCTTATGCATCAAAAATTCACAATCTCCTAAAAGTCACCGCTCAATTGCTATTTTTAATTGGACTCTGGTGGATCGGTTCCTTTATTCAGCAATTTTTTCATCTTCCAATTTCTGCGGGCGTGATTGGACTCATTCTGCTTCTATTTGCCCTGATGTCAGGCATCATGAAATTGGTGTGGATTAAATCAGGGGCAGATTTCATTCTTGCCGAATTGGTGTTGATGTTTATTCCCTGTGTCGTGGGCTTAGTCAAATATAAACAACTCTTTATCACACAAGGTTGGCAGCTCATTCTCGCAGTTGTACTTGGAACCGTCTGCGTTATGGTAATGACCGCATACAGTGTTCATTTTGGTTTTAAGTTAGAACGTAAACTTCAGCAAAAACATAATCATCATAAAGCCAAATTGGAAGCACACTCATGAACTTCACGGCGCTATTTTGTTTCATTACAACCATTATCGGGTACGTTTTGGCGAAAAAACTCTATCGTCGTTATCCCTATATGTTGCTGTCCCCTGCCATGCTCGTTCCTTTTGTGCTGATTTTAATCTTACTGGGATTCCATATCTCCTATGACACCTATATGACCGATAATCACTGGATTGTTTGGATGCTTGGACCTGCAACCATCGCCTTTGCCATCCCTATCTATGAATATCGTCAACTGATTCGCGAACATCTGTTTTCAATTAGTCTGGGTATTGTGATTGGAATGAGTGCTGGTGTAATAAGTGCCTTTTATTTAGCAAAACTGTTTCATTTTGACAGCCAAACCACTTATAGCCTCATGTCACGCTCTATCTCTACCCCTTTTGCCATGGAACTCACCGCGCATATTGGCGGCTCAGTTGAACTGGTGATTTTATTTACAATGATTACAGGGATTGCAGGCGTACTTTTGGGAGATACTGTTTTACTACTGTTAAAACTAAACTCTGCCTTTGCACAAGGCGCTTCGCTAGGCAATGCAGCACACGGCTTTGGTACCAGTAAAGCATTCATGCGTCATCATGAAGAAGGTGTAATTGCTTCCCTAACTATGATTTTAGCAGGTGTATTTATGGTGATCCTCGGCCCGAGCTTAATTCATCTGGTATTACGTTGCTTAGGCTAATTTTTGGATCAAGAATCCTTAAAACAGTGTATCTATCGGTAGATAACTCAGACCAATGACGAACGCCAGTAAACAAACTGTTTCGCTCAGCTCTATACTGGCACCAATGGTATCTCCTGTAATGCCTCCTAGACGTTGCAGGAACTTAGTCCGTAGATGGATAAATGTTAAAACCCATGCCAGTGCTGTAAGCAGACCTAAGCCTAAGAAATACATAACAAGGCTTAGACTCAAGCCAATGACCCAATAGACACGGCGCTTATGCAAATGTGCTGCAATACTCGAACCTAATCCATTGGAACGCACATACGGTGTACTCACAAAGAGTGCCAAAGGGATAGTTCGCCCAAGCGCGGGAAAAAGTAATAAAGCCAGTGCTGCTTTCTGCTCTAGCAATACATATAAGGCAGCCCATTTTAATACGCAGACAATAATTAAACTTAAAACCCCAATTGGCCCACAACTCGGGTCTTTCATAATACGTAGTGTGCGCTCCTTGTCTCCAAAGCCTCCGACCCATGCATCAGCAGTATCCGCCAAACCATCGAGATGTAAACCTCCTGTTAACCAAATCCAAAGCATCAGAATTAAACTTGAGAGTAGAACTATAGGCAATCCAGACAACAACAGCGCCACGACATATAAGATCAGCCCGATAATCAGCCCCACTAAAGGATAGAATAAAATCGAATTTGCATTCTGCTGAGCCGTCGGCATTTCTTTAAGTTGAATTCGTAACGTAGTCAAGAACTGTAAAGCAATCAGAAATGGAGTCATGTTAACTCCTGCAAAGCTAAAGTCTGTGTAAGCGTATCCCAGCGAAAAGAACTGAGCTGTCCCAATTCAGCCGTCATTTTCAACACATCATCCAAAGGTTGCTGTAACACCATACACTTTAATAATTTAATGACCCCGCCATGTGTAATCACCAATGCCGATTGCCAACCATTGAGCTGCATCAGCTGCTGTATGTTCGACATCGCTGTACTGATTCGGAGATGAAACTGATGCATAGTTTCCGCATTAGGAAGTGTAGTCTGCGTTGGTTTTTGCCAGAAGTCTGCCAAAGTTTCAGGAAATTGTTCATATAGCTGTTGGATTGACTGTCCCTCCCAATCGCCAAAATGCATTTCTTGCAGACTTTCATCTAAAATTAACGGTATATCCTGCTCTTTCACGATGTGTTCCGCAAATATACGACAACGCTGTAAGGGTGAGGAAAAGACCACATCCCAGTGCAGAGACTGAGATAGAGACTGCGTTTGCGATTGATCGATACTACAGAGCATCTGTTGCCAACCTTGAGCCGTCAGCGCATCATCCAGTGAACCACGTAGGGTATGACTCAGTTCACTTTCGCCATGTCGTAGTAGATCAATCTTTAAATACATAGCAGATTTCCTAAATTTTCTCACCAATCACGGCGGCTTCTGCAAATGTGGCCATTTGATTATGTAAATGACATGCCAATTTAATAATCCCAAGTGCTGCACCTGCACCACTGGCTTCACCCAAGCGTAAATTCAGTTTTAAAATTGGTTCTGCGTTTAACTCTTGCAATAAGCGTTGATGCCCATACTCGGCAGACTGATGTCCGAACAGCATCCATTCACGTACCGCAGAATTCAGTTTGACTGCAACCAGTGCAGCAGCCGTACTAATAAAGCCATCAACAACCATTGGTAGACCTAATTGCGCACAACGAATATATGCACCGACCATCGCGGCAATTTCTAAACCACCGACAGCGCATAAGGCTTTGAAAGCATCTTGCTGAACATCATCACGGTGTAATGCTACTGCACGGTCAATCACTTGTTTTTTATGTGCTAATTGCTCTGCACGAATGCCTGTGCCAACCCCTGTAAGTTGTTCTGCCACTTCATTGAGTAACATACAAGCCAGAGCAGAAGCCGAACAGGTATTGCCAATGCCCATTTCACCCGCAACATAAATAGAGGCTTTTTCCTTTACGGCACGTTCGACACTTTGCTTACCCAAATTCATGGCTGCACTACATTGTGCTTCAGTCATTGCGGGCTGTTTGACAAAATTGGCTGTGCCTGGAGCAATACAATGGGTTTCTACGTGTGGATATTGATAATTATCTCCCACCGTACCACAGTCAATCACTTGTAAAGTCGCCGCATATTCCTTGGCAATGACACTAATACAGGCACCACCCGTGGTGAAATTCATTAACATTTGACGGGTCACCGCTTGAGGATAAGCCGAAATATTCTCTTCCATCACCCCATGATCGCCAGCAAAAATACTAATCCACGGCGCTTGAATATCGGGTTGATCTTTATTCTGCAAACTTGCCAATAAAATTGCGATATGTTCTAACTCAGACAAAGAACCAGTAGGCTTGGTGAGTTGTAATTGGCGCGCTTCTGCACGTTGTTTCGCTGCATCATTCGGTTGTTGACACGCCTCTAACCACCAGCTCATGATTTGTCTCCTTTTAATTGCATTGATAATCCCGCTACACAAAACTGCACCTTATCGGCAAGTTGAGCCAGTTGTTGATGAAGTCGCCCAGATTCATCCACAAACTTACGGCTTAACTCTCCCATAGGCACCACGCCTAAACCTGTTTCATTACTCACAAGAATAATTGTGGAAGATAAGGTCGGTAAAACGTCGAGTAATTTTTGCAGCTGATGTGCCAATAAGTTTTGATTATCCGCCAATAAGAGATTGGTCATCCACAAGGTCAGACAATCTACCAAAATCAGCTGTTCTGGCGCATCTATACGCTGCAAACAATCGGCCAAATACAGCGGCTCTTCGCTGAGTTGCCAATGTGATGGTCGTTGCGATTGATGATGTTGAATCCGTTGCTGCATTTCAACATCTAAAGCCTGAGCGGTTGCCACGTAGTGAACCTTAAGCCCCGAATCTTGTGCAATTTGTTCAGCCAAACGACTTTTACCTGAACGAGCACCCCCTAATATGAGTTGCAACATACGTCACCTAATGAAATGTTCTGTAGAGTATGTAAAGGACCTTGTAAGACTTGGGCATGATAATAACCAAACTTGATCTGGCTAATGTCAATTTCAAACTGCTGAGCAGGAAATGCAGCCATTTTGTCTAAAATACTTTGGCTGGGATACGCAGCGCTATATAGACCCACGGTAATATGCGGGCAATAGCTTAATGCCGCAACTTCATCACTAAACTGGGCACATTGCGCTCTGATTTTTTCTAAAGCCAAGTCAGTATCGATAACCTCTAGATATAAGGCGCTACTGAAACTATTCAGAGCACCTATTTTCAGTTTAAATTTTTCTAATCGGCTTAACTTCAACTCTGCATATTGTCGTTGGAATTGCTGTTGCGTGAAGTCATCATCAAAAATGGCTTGATCTTGTGCTAAAAAACCACAAATAAACAATGTGATATGAAATTGACGTGTATTGGGAAATAATAGATATTCGGAGAAATAATCTTGAACTTGATTAAGATACAAAATCAAGTCTGGATTTTGAATTTCAATATACCACAGTGCATAGAGCTCCCGACCATGATGCCATTCTGGATAATCACGGTGAATCGTGGGAACAACATGATGAATGTGATCTAAAAACACGTTTAATATCACTTTAAACTGCAAAGTGATATTAAAACACGTTCTTTGCCAGACTCATGCAAGGCAAAGTTTATAAATATTCAACTTGTACTGAAAATGATTCAAATTATGCACAAACAGCAGATGTATCACTTAAATGAATTGAAATTCGTTTAGGATCAAACTGATCGGGATGCTGAAGTAGATCTGCTAAACCATGCTTTAATTGCATCAGTAACGCTTGTTGCTGTGGAGTGCTAAGTAACATCTTTTCTACTTCATTTTGCATCGTACTCATCACATCATCTATAGCTATCTGATCATGCAAAATGGCATAGCCATAACCCAATACTGCACCCGCAATCAATTGGTCATATGCTTGTCCACTCAAGATTTTCTGCCGAATAGAAGATAAAACCCGTTCGCCTGACTCCAGTTTGCGTAAAGGATCTCGCGCTACCCTTGAACAAGGGTCTTTAAAGGCAAATTTACAAGAGTCGATAAAACTTTGTGCCAAACGGTTTAAGTCTGCTTCCCAATGCGGTAGTTGCAGCAATAAACCTTGCTTAACTTGTGCTAAGAGTTGCTGACTAAACTGCTGTAGCTGTACATCCCCCATGGCGATACCGATCGTCTCATGCCCCAATAGGCTGGCATACCACGCCATCATGGCATGGGTTCCATTCCACATACGGTTCTTAATCAACTGAATCTCGGAAATATCATCGACCAAAACCATTTGTCGCATTTTACTCAGTAAAGGGCTTTGGTTTTCCACATAAATTGGCATATCCAACTCTGCATGAAACAGAATTAAATCCATACTCTGTAAAATATGACTCGGTTGGAAATTACGGCGCAAATCTTCAATATACACAGCAGCTTGATGCTCTTGGGTCGAATCCAACTGAAGACTTTCATCTAGATCTGTATTTTCAGTTTCGACTTCTTCCTGAAACTGTTTAAAAATGTTGTATTTAATTTTCAGTTGACGATATAGATTTTTCTGACTTAGCTTCGACACCATACGGTTGACTACGGTATCGCAAAAATAATGTTGTTGTAGAATCTGCTCGGTAATAGCCACACTGGTTAATTCATTTAAGGCTTGTCGTAAATAATCAAGGAAAAGTTGTTTGGCGTTGACCTTGTTCAAGATAATCAAAAAGGTCAGCGGTTCTTTAGCTTGACCTGCTTGATGTGTATGGCGCTCATACAATCCTTTAGCAATCATCTTTACTTCATGTACTAAGGCATTTTCAGGTAAACACACAGCAATCAAACTAGATTCAACATACATGTCCGACATTTGTGCTTCATCATCTGCATCAATCACAGTCATATTTTGAATTGACTCATCATAGGAGATTTGTCCATAGCGAATGCAGTAACCACCAAAAGCGTTTACCGCCTCACGAAACAAAGCATTGCGCGTCGAAGCTAAGATACGCTTAGGTCGCGTGTAGCCATCCCAATGCGACAAGATTTGTGCCAAATAACCACCACCAATTGCCCCAAAGCCATGAATACCCACAGTCAATTGATTCAACGTTTGCGGAAAGGGCTCTTGCAACTGTGGCAAATCCTGTTTTGCGGTAAAACCATCTAAATCTGCCAAACAGTCATACATACACTGATAATAATAATTCGCTTTGGCTCGCATATTGGCATTTGCGGGTTTAATATCTTTCAATAAAACCGTAATACCTTTGGCTTCAAATGCTGAAGTCACGCCATTTTCCGAATCTTCAAACATTAAACAATGTTCAGGGTTAAGATTCAGCTTTTCCGCTGCCGTCAGAAAAATTTCAGGATGAGGCTTACCTTTCTCCACCTCATCACCACACACCACGACATCAAAGAATTTATACACATTGGCATTAATCAGATATTCTTCAGCAATCGCACGGCGACTAGACGTTGCAACTGCCATACGCAAACCTGACTTTCTTAAGCGTTCCAAAACTTGAACCAATCCTTTTTTAATAGGAACGCCACAGCTTCGTACAGATTCCAACTCCAATTCATCGGCACGTTTACGGATTTCAGCATAAGGAATATCTGCTCCATAAGTTTCCTGTGCCAAAGCTTGTGCCGTTTTGGCACTTAAGCCTAAACATGCCATTAAATATTCATTGGAAAATGATTGCCCAATCAGTTCTTGAGATGCCTGTTTCAATGTTTGAAACCGAAGACGTTCAGTATCAAACATTGTTCCATCCATATCAAAAATTGCACCCAGTATCACATCATCATGAAATTTCAGCATTTATGCTCCTCAAATTATTGTTATGTACAGCTTTTAGCCTAATCAAAAACACAATAGCTGAGTAAAAATGACACGATATGAAATAATTTTGATTAAAATTTACTCACAATAACCAACAATTCCTTATTTTTTGTTTTATTTGTTTAGATCTAGGTAATCTTATGTAATCAAAGTATGCATCTTGGGATTTTTAAAACACTGAAAATAAAAAACCTACCCCAAAAATAAGGTAGGTTAAATACTTAAAGACTAACTCTAAATTTAGTTTTTCATTAAAAATGTTAACTCTTCATCATCATGTGTAATTTTAACTCTAACACCGCGATAGGAGCGCTTATCAGGGTCTAGCGCTGAATTAATGACTTCGTCAGCAAACTTTTGATCTGCCATAAATTTTGCATAGAGCTTATATCCAATCCGAATTTTCTTAATTTTTTTGCCTTTCGCTTCGTACTTATCTAAGGTTTGGTCTAAAATTGCTAAACTTAAATCATCCACGTATTTATCCTCTATTGTTCTACTATATGCCTTGCTTACTTGTACCTGAATTCCCATCAAATAACCAGTTGAAAAAACCAAACATAGATGGTATAGCTCAATGTTAAACAACTTAATGATTAATAAGTGACGAAATAATGATTATTTTTCGAACACTCAAAGCATGACCATATGCTTTCTTTTATGGTTTTCTTTTTCAACCCAATATTAATCATGCATGTATTTTCGGATATCTCACCCAAAGTCCAAATCAAATAGGCATAAAAAAACCCAATCTAGGAAGACTGGGCTATAAACTTTGAATCTTTTCTCGTTGGTAGCGGGAGCTGGATTTGAACCAACGACCTTCGGGTTATGAGCCCGACGAGCTACCAGACTGCTCCATCCCGCATCAACGAGTTGACTTTATACGCCCTAATGCGTGATAAAGCAAACTTTATTTTAAATAAATAACGTATTCATTAATAATTCACTATATTTGCATTAAAACAGTTGAGTTTTACCTATGAATTAGACAATAAAAAAGCCCGCTTAATGCGAGCTTTTTTGACAAAAAACAATCAAGTCAGACTTAGATTGCTGTGATGCCGCTAGCTTGAGCACCTTTTTTCCCTGCAGTTACAGTGAATTGTACTCGTTGACCTTCTTGCAAAGTTTTAAAACCGTTGGTTTGAATTTCGCTGAAATGTGCGAATACATCTTCACCATTGTCAGCAGCGATAAAACCAAAACCTTTAGTTTCGTTGAACCACTTTACAGTACCAGTCGTTAAATTAGACATAAGATATTTCCTATAAGATTAAGCTGAGAATAGAAAATAATTTATTTAACATAAACCTTTAATACAATGAAGGATGAAAATCAACAACACAATAAAATCAGTAAACACAATAAAATTATTCTTCTAGTATGTATAAATATATACGTTTTATTGACGAAATGATAGCTGATTTAACTCTTTAACTTGTAAAGCTTGTTCAACTCAGTATAAAACGATTTGCCATCGAGATTAAGAGCGCATTTTTCGCCAGACTCAAATTCAACCTGTTTACCCACTTCGACCCAGCTCACACCAGATAAATTACTTTGTTTGCGCTTGAGAGGGATAATTTTCACACGTATTTCATCGCCATTTATGGCTCTTGCTGTCGTCCAGCCATTTAAAAAAATCAATTTAATTACTCATATATTGAGCCTTTGCAAACAAAAAGTATTTCATAAATAAGACCATTCGGGGAGTTTGGAGTTTATTCTATAAAGCGGCATTGTGCCTATGAACTTATAATATTTACATCAGCAAAGCATGTAGAATGGATATCAAAGCGTATCCAACTTTGGACTTACATACTACGCGATCTTGACATACGAAGCAAACCGCACAAAAAAGCCCATCTGATGATGGGCTACAGTGCTTTTAAAAACTTATGATTTCGTCCCTTTACAAACAATATCTGCTATTTTTCCAGCAGGCTCATTAAAAATGTAGATCAAATTTGGATCTGTAGCACATACCGAAGCTTGAAATAAATCTCGAACGAACAACCAAATATTAAATTCTTTGGCTTCATCTGAATTTGCTATGTTTGAATTCGCCTGCTCATATTGCTGAGCTGCCTGAGTAAATATAGAACTCCAATTTCTTCCGAATTTTTCCAAATCGGTAGTAGAAGTGCCTCTTAAATCAATAATCTGATCTATCTGAGAAGAGTTAGGATTGTATACGGCGATAAAAGGACCCGTTGAATAGAGCAACTTAGGATTAAGCTTAACCAATTCACTTTCCGCAAGATTATAGTCATATACTCTTAAAATTAAATCGCAATCACGAGTATTTTGTGACAAATCCGTTGTTACAGGAACTTTGGTTACAACTTGATTCTCAATAGCGACGCCTTGATTGGATTCAACATCTTGAGCTGTTTCTAATTGTACAAATCCCTTACACAGCGCTTTGTTAAATTTTTCTGCATTCACACCTTTATTAAAAAAGATCACGGCGGAAGGTCGGGTACTATGCGCAACTGGAGTTAAATCGGCCAGTGATGTCGTAAATTGTCGAGTCATAACATCTGAATCATGAATAGGTATCATGGCAACTGGTGGTGGTGGCGCTGTTACAGGTGCTACAGAACACCCCCATAAAGGCAAAAGACTCATGCATAGCGTTGCTATAATCCAAAATTTCCCCATCTTACTTCATCCCTGTTCGCTACTGATTAAGGTCGCGCATATTATCATTCTGACTTTATCTAAACAAATCAGATCATTAAATAATATTTACATCTCCCTTTAATGTATGATTATTCATCAACAACATCTGCAAAAATAGCACCTAAAACTTCACTCAGGTCTTGTGGCGCTAAACCAATATCCAATCCACGTTTTCCACCACTCACGTAAATCTTGGTCAGGGTTTGAGCACTTTTATCAATTACAGTTTTAAGTCTTTTCTTTTGTCCAATTGGACTAATGCCTCCAACCAAATAGCCTGTTAAACGCTCGGCATCTTTAGGATCGGCCATATGCAGTTTTTTTGCCCCGACTGCTGTTGCCACTTTTTTTAAGTTTAGTAAATGATGTACAGGTAAAATTGCAACGTAATAGCTCTTATCATCGGTGACTAAAAGTGTTTTAAACACTTCCTCTACTTTTAAGCTCAGCTTTTCTGCTGCTTCTAAACCAAAACTTTTCGCATTGGCATCATGCTCATATTCATGAATAGAAAAGTCAACTTTTTTGCTTTTTAATAATTTGCAGGCTGGCGTCATCTTGCTTCTACAATTGAAATAAACCGCGTAATTATAGGCATTTCATAATTAAAATGTGAATTCCACTTAGGCTATTAGTTTCGAAATTCATCTAGCTTGAATTCAACTTCCTGAAATGGGTACAATTCAAGCAAAATACGATACTTAAAAAAGCCAATGCCTTCTATTTATCAGCTTAAACCAGCTTTTCAGAATTTTTTACGACCTTTTGTTCGTCGCTTATATCAACATGGTATTACTGCAAATCAGGTAACTTTGTTTGCAATGTTGATTTCTTTGCTGATCGCAAGTTTCTTGGCTTACACATTCCACGCGCAACCGATGGCAAATGCCGCATTTTTTTTACTTGTTCCAATCTGGATGCTTATACGGATGGCATTTAATGCGATTGATGGCATGTTGGCACGCGAATTTAATCAACAATCACAATTAGGTGCTTATCTAAATGAATTGTGTGATGTGATTTCAGACACGGCGCTATATTTGTGCTTTATAGTATTGAGTTGCATATCTCCAACATTGTTATTATGCGTTGTATTCTTAGCCATCCTCAGTGAATACGCAGGAGTCATGGCCCCTGTGATTGGGCAAGAGCGCCGTTATGATGGCCCTATGGGAAAGAGCGACCGTGCATTCTGGTTTAGTGTGTTAGCCGTCTTTTACGTACTCAGCCAATATTTTTCAGCACATATCACTTTTAAGCTACAAGAATTAATAAGTAATGGCTTATTAGCTATTATTACCCTTTTACTCGTGATTACGATCTATAACCGTATACGTAATGCAATTGAAAAGACTTCAAATTAATTGATCATTAGGACAATAAAGAATGCCTTATAACAATAGTCAGCAACATTTCACCAGCCATGATGGTACATCCTTGTTCTATCAACATTGGGCTTCGTCTCATAACCCAGAGAAAAAAGCCATTGTGATGTTTCATCGTGGGCATGAACATTCGGGTCGAATGGAGCATTTGGTGGAAGAGTTAGACCTGCCTGATTTTGATTTTTTTGCATGGGATGCACGCGGTCATGGTGAATCACCTGGTGAACGTGGCGATGCACCCAGTTTTTCGGCTTGTGTGAAAGACATTCAATATTTTGTTCAGCATATCGAACAGACCTATGCGATTCCACCTGAAAATATTGCAATTGTTGCTCAAAGTGTTGGCGCTGTATTGGCAGCGACATGGGTACATGACTATGCACCTAAAATTCGTGCCTTATGTTTAGCATCACCTGCCTTTGATATTAAATTGTATGTACCCTTTGCTAAACAAGGTTTAACGTTACTGAATAAATTACGCGGCAATTTCTTTATCCAAAGTTATGTCAAAGCCAAAATGCTGACGCATGATTTAGACCGTGCCCAGCAGTATGATCATGACCCTAAAATTGCCAGAGCGATTTCTGTACGCATGTTACTTGGTCTGTATGATGCTGCCGAACGATTGGTTAAAGATGCTCAAAATATCTATGTCCCCACTCAAGTCCTATGTTCAGGTGCTGACTTTGTGGTGCAGCAGAAACCGCAACGAGATTTTTATGAACGTTTGGCGCATCCAAATAAAGAATTTCATCTTTTAGAAGGCTTTTTTCACGATACTTTAGGAGAACAAAACCGCGAGATTGCCGTTAAAAAAGTCCGTCGCTTTATTCAACAATGTTTTGCGCATCCTTACGATACGCCAGACGTTTTAAATGCCGATAAAATTGGCGCAAGTTGCTCAACTGCTGAACAATTTAGTCAACCACTCCCAAAAACATCGCTTAAAAAACTGTTTTGGGATTTGGCTCAACGTCAACTCAAATTTGGTAGTCAGTTTTCTAGAGGCCTTAAAATTGGTGAACAAACAGGTTACGACTCAGGCAGTACCCTAGACTTTGTCTATCGTAATCAACCAGAAAGCCAGAATTTACTAGGTAAAGTCATTGATCAACAGTATTTAAATGCGATTGGCTGGCGTGGCATTCGAGTCCGTAAACAAAATATTGAATCCCTACTGGAAAAATATGCCGCATTGTTGGCTAAAAAACGTAAACCAGTTCGTATCTTAGATATTGCGGCTGGACATGGGCGTTATATTTTAGATGCAGTTGCACAATTACCTAGACAACCAGAATCTATTCTGCTACGTGATTATAGCGAACTCAATGTTAAAGCTGGACAAGCACTCATTCAAGAAAGAGGCCTAAACGAAATTGCAACTTTTGTTCAAGCCGATGCCTTTGATACAGCATCTCTCGCAAACATTAAACCCAAAGCAACCTTAGCTGTTGTTTCAGGACTCTATGAGTTGTTTAGTGATAATGATTTATTACGTCAATCTCTAACTGGACTATATAAAGCCATGCTCAAAGATGGCTATCTGATTTATACGGGACAAATTTGGCATCCACAGCAAGAGTTTATTGCCCGCGCACTCACTTCACATCGTCAAGGTGAAGCATGGGTCATGCGCTTACGTTCACAAGCGGAGATGGATGCTTTAGTCGAACAAGCTGGATTTAAGAAAATTGATCAATTTATTGATGAGTTCGGCATTTTTACGGTTTCTGTCGCGCAAAAGATCGAGCCGTAACATTCTATGCAGACACTCATACATCAGGCAGGTACATGGAAATGGGGAATACTCTGCCTGTTATTTCTTGCCCCTTTTTTCTTTTTAAGTTACGGCTTTGCCAATCATTATGCTGCGGGGCTAAATTATGTTCCAAGCATTGTGTTCACTTGGGAAAAATATATTCCGCTATGGCCATGGACAATTGTTCCTTATTGGTCAATCGACTTATTTTATGGACTTTCACTGCTGCTGTGCTGGAATAAATTTGAACTCAAACAGCATGTGTTTCGACTTTTCAGCGCACAACTGATTTCTATTGGCTGTTTTTTATTATTTCCACTGAAATTCAGTTTTGAGCGCCCCGAACTACAAGGCTTCTTTGGTGTTTGGTTTGATATTCTCATGGGTTTTGATAAACCATTTAATCAAGCCCCATCCTTACATATTGTCCTATTAATGATCTTGTGGGATTTTTATCGTCGACATGTACCTTCCTCTTATCGCTGGTTTGTCGATCTTTGGAGTTTTCTCATTGGTGTATCGGTACTAACCACATGGCAGCATCATTTTATTGATATCCCGACTGGCATTTGGGTTGGTGCATTCTGTTTGTGGTTATTTCCGTTCTATGCATCATCTCCATTACAAACACAAAAAGTACAGCAACGAACTTTAAAGCATTTTAAATTAGCTAGTTATTATCTTATTGCCGCACTCCTTCTCACATTTTTAGCTCTGTTTTTTAAAGGATGGATGCTCTGGTTGGCTTACCCCGCAAGCAGTTTATTCTTGGTTGCTTGCGCTTATAGCCTGAATCGTCCACATTTTTTTCAGAAACAACCCAATGGCACCATGAGCATTGCAGCGTGGGTTTTATTTGCACCTTATTTTCTTTTCGCAAAACTCAATAGCCGTATCTGGACCAGAACACATCCCAACGATTCTTTAATTCTGACCAATGAAAACACTCAGATTTTTCTAGGCAGAATTCCTTCAACTCAAAACATGCAGCAGTATGATGGTTTATTTGATTGTTGTGCAGAACTGCCTTTAAAACCACCATATGATTATCAGCAATATCTAAGTCTTGATCTCATTCCCTTACAAGCACAACAGCTAAATCTTGCCGTACAAGCATTGAATCAATTGCTGTCTTCACAATACGATAATACGAAAGTTCTGATTTTTTGTGCCTTAGGATATTCACGCAGTAGCAGTATACTTGCTGCATGGTTGCTCCAAACTGGGCATGCCCATCAAGTTGATGATGCCATTCAAATCATTCGTCAGGCTCGACCTTGGATTGTACTGAATGCCCAGCAACTCGCAGCGATAGAGATCTATCAAAAACAATATTTACAGCAGGTCAAGGCATGAAATTACTGATTGTCGCCAAGTTACTACAAAATACAGATGGCCTTCGTAATGCAGGTTACATCGCATTTACGCTTTCCGTGCTTTGCTATTTTTTTTACGCTTGGCAGTCGATTGGTGTCTATCTCTCGCTCATCGTTATTTTTGTTTTATGCCTACTCCAACATTATCTTAGTATTCGAATTAAGTTCGATGCGGAGCTGTTAAGTTTGATCGGGACTAACTCAGAGCAGATTGAAGATGCACAATCCATCGTTCAGAAAACGCAAATACTTGACCAGAGTTTACTCGAGTTAGGACTCATTCCTACTGAAAAATGTCAGCGTAGCTGGGATATTCGTATTCAAGGCTGTATGCGCTTATTTAAGCTTCATGTATTTCTGATCTTATGCCAATATATCGTTTTAATATCGCTCATGATATTTTTATTACAACAAAAATAAAACTCGGTGACGTTATGCAAAGTACAAATTCTTCCTCAACTGAAACCGATCATAAAGCCCATTTTCTTTCTCAGTCACTGGCACGTTTTATTGCTTTTTTAACCCGTCGTAGTGCACGACTGTTAACAGGTGCACGTAGTCGATGGGTTGGTTGCAAGCCTGCTACCAAGCAGCGAATCTACTATGCCAATCATAATAGTCATATTGACTTTATATTATTATGGTCTTCACTACCAACGCCTATACGCCGCAAAACCCGCCCTATAGCCGCATCAGATTATTGGCTGAAAGATGGCTTTCGACGCTTTCTGATTCATGACACCTTTACAGGGGTGACGATTCAAAGAAGCCATAATGGTCAATCAGACCCACTTGAACCGATTAAAAAAGTACTTCAGCAAGGTGACTCTATTATTTTCTTCCCCGAAGGAACGCGTAACTTAAATGATGATGTCGAACTATTACCCTTTAAAAGCGGGCTTTATCATTTAAGTCAACAATTTCCAGATGTTGAAGTTATTCCTGTTTGGATTTCGAATCTTAAACGTGTTATGCCTAAAGGTGCACTGGTGCCGCTCCCATTATTATCGACTGTGATTTTTGGTGCTCCATTAACATTCACAGCCCATACAGATAAAAATGACTTCTTATTACAAGCACAGAAAGCATTATTAGAATTGAAAGAGGTTGAGTTCCAATGACAGCAACCAACTTACAGCAAACCTATTTGCTCTTTGCAATTTTTACTGGAATATTGGTCTTTGCTTCAACCGTTGGTTGGATCTTAAAGAAACGGACTGCTCAGCAAATTTCACCTGTCATTGATAATTTAAACGCACGTATCAATGCTTGGTGGGTCATGCTCATTGTGCTTGCTACAGCGATATTAATGGGAAAAGTTACTTTTATTTTACTTTTTGCAATTATCTCACTTTTTGCCCTGAGAGAATTTATTAGCTTATTGCCGACCCGACGTGGTGATTATTTTCCACTATTAATCGCTTTCTATTTCGTTATTCCTTATCAATATTATTTGGTCTATATCGATTGGTACGGTCTATATTCCATTTTTATTCCATTGTATGTTTTTCTGTTAATCCCAATCGCTAGTTTAAAACAGGAAGATACCAAACATTTCTTAGAACGAAGTGCCAAAATTCAATGGGGACTCATGGTTTGTGTGTTTTGTATTTCGCACGTACCAGCCCTCATCAATTTAAAATTACCTGGCTTTCAAGGTGAAAAAATCTGGCTGGCCATCTGGCTGATTATTGTTGTACAAGCCTCTGATGTACTGCAATATGTCTGCGGAAAACTATTTGGAAAACATAAAGTTGCACCGATACTTTCACCATCTAAAACCATTGAAGGGCTTTTAGGCGGTATTTTTCTGGCAACCTGTCTCGGCATTCTGATGAAATGGCTAACACCATTTAGTTATTGGCAGGCAGCTCTCATTGGTTTAATTGTGTGTATCTTTGGCTTCTTTGGCGGTCTGGTCATGTCGGCGATCAAAAGAGACCGAGGTGTCAAAGACTGGGGGCAGTTAATTCATGGTCATGGTGGCATGTTAGACCGTATAGATTCAATCTGCTTCTCAGCGCCGATTTTTTTTCATATTTTGCGTTATTGGTGGAGCTAAAGAAAAGCATTCATTTTCATCGCTCACAGCATAAACCCTAGTTATAAAACTAGGGTTTATCTAACTTTTAAAAATAAGATGATATTTTCAAAGTCGTTAATGCATCATTTGCCCAAAGGCATAAACTACTATCATCAACATCACAACCGACGATGACGTTATTAATAATTCTAAAGCTTTCATACCCCACCCCCATTTCTTAAGAGGTAGTTCTATTTAGACATGTTTAAACTACATTTACAACCCAAAAGTGTGACATTTTTTGACAATTATAGACAAAAAAGAAACATTATTAATCAAACATCACACTCTTTTTTATTCATGAGATAATTTTCAGTCTGTCGTAATTAATAACAAAACCGACGTAGCAACTTTTTCTGTTAGTTCATTTAACCTTTGTAATGGTGTGCCTGTAATCAAATAACGGTAATCATATAATTTTCCAGCAAATAGGATGGTTATAAAAAAAGTTCCTTCTGGCTTTTCTGCTGTTGCACTTCCACCAGGTTTTAACAAACCTGTACACGCGACAATCACATCAGCATGTGTAAATAGTTTCTGTCCGGTCTTTGCCAATGCCTGCGTGACTTCTGCAGACTCCGCTGTATACTGTTCAATTAATTTTGGATCAAGATGCAACACTTGTAGCTTAATGCTTGGATCGTAACAAACCAAACCACCCAATAATATTTCTGCACCACTATGTTTATAAATCGAAAATTGGCTGCACAAAAAACCAGAACTGGCACTTTCTATGAATGCTATTTTGAGCTGCTGCCGCTCTAATTCATTACAACATTGCTTGAGCATAATTTCCCCATAATGCCTCATGAGCTTATTTAAGTGTTATTTGTCCAATTCGTAGTCAAACCCTAAGCATAACGGTTTATTCTATGCTTAAAAACTGATACAACTAAAAATAAAGCATAGAAAGAAAGGTAGAGATTACAATGAAAACAACCGTCAAATATGTGGTTTTAAAAAGTAAAGATTACCAACTTGGCACACCACTGTTTGAAGAAGAATTAGATGTCGATGGTCAATATTTTGATCAAATCCCACTACTTATTCACTTTCAAAATCGAGATTTTAAAGTGAAAAGTAAAGAGTTGCAGCGCAAACAAATTCAAGATGACTTTGAAGAAAGCCAAACCATTTTAGTTAAAGTTATTGCACAATAAGCTTAAGTCACTAAGCCACAACACCTTAAATAACATGGAGAAACATTACTCCATGTTATGATTGATCCAATCTAAAAGTGAATGCATTACAACAATAGATAAATATAGTGTTATTAATTAATCTCATAACAGCAGAAATACATATAAATACTATGGATTAAATAAATTTGTACAAACTTTTGCTATAATTTCAAGTGATTTTTAAAGATACTTTTCAGAAACATGCATGATATAGCAGATTTAGAACCTATTGCACGCGACGTGCCACATACCAAACGTGGTCATGAGCGTTGTCTTGCGCTTTTATTGAGTGCAAACGACTTGTTCTTAAAACATGGCTATGATGCTGTTTCATTAGATGACATCGTCAATCATGCTGGTGGCTCCAAAGCCTCTATCTACAAATATTTCGGGAATAAAGAAGGTCTATTTACTGCAATCTGTGACTATCGTCGTGAGCAATTTTTTAAAGATATTTGTATGCCCTTCAATATTGAGAAAGATGACTTACGCAACTACCTCATCCAGACTTTACTGAATTTACAAATCCATCTCGTCTTACCTGAAAATGCTTCTTTTTTTCGTCTTATCATGGAACAAACCCAGCGTAGTAAGCAGCTTGCTCAACATATCCATGAACAGGGTCCAAAGCATATTCAAAATGCGATTGCTTGTATATTAACCAAAGCCAATGAACTTGGGCTCATTACATGTGAAGAACCTGAATATTCTGCTCAACTCTTTTTTGGCATCGTGCGCAATTTAGAATGGCAAGTGCTCATGAATATCTATGTGCAGGAAAATGAGCACGAAAACTTAAAATATATTCATTATTGTGTCGATCGCTTCTTAGAAGGTCATCAAAAAGTCTAGTTTTTTTGCATTTCCTAACATTTTTAGTATATAACTGTTAGTCTTTTCTTTTAACCAACCAACAACTAATTGTTGTACTTGAAACAGCAATTATTGTGGAGTAACCATGGCTCTACGTCACTTTCTTACTTTACGCGATTTATCAACTTTAGAACTCAATCAAATTTTGCATCGTGCAATCGAATTGAAACGAAAACAGCACGACAACGAAATTTTTCAACCTTTTGTTGGTAAAGTTATGGGCATGATTTTTGAAAAATCGAGCACCCGAACACGCGTGTCGTTTGAAGCAGGCATGAGCCAATTTGGTGGTAGCGCAATATTCTTATCTCCACGTGATACTCAGCTTGGCCGTGGTGAACCTATTGAAGATTCAGCACGTGTTATTTCAAGCATGTTAGATATCGTGATGATCCGAACTTTTGGGCACGATATTGTTGAACGTTTTGCTTCTTATTCAAAAGTCCCTGTAATTAATGCTTTGACAGATGACCATCATCCATGCCAATTACTTGCTGACATGCAGACTTTTCTTGAACATCGTGGTTCAATCGAAGGTAAAACCGTCGCTTGGATTGGTGATGGTAATAACATGTGTAATTCTTATATTGAAGCTGCACATATGTGGGGTTTTAAACTAAAAATTGCAGCACCAAAAGGTTATGAACCACAAGAAAAATTCTTGTCTGAGTTTGCTCACTGTGTTGAATTAGTTGACTCAGCAGAAGATGCAGCAGTCAATGCTGACTTGATCGTAACCGATGTCTGGGCAAGCATGGGCCAAGAAGAAGAGCAAAAAATCCGTGAAAAAGCTTTTGCTGATTACCAAGTCAATGAACGCTTAATGAATCTTGCTCACCCAGACTGTCTATTTATGCATTGCTTACCTGCTCATCGTGGTGAAGAAATTTCTGAAACCATGTTAGACCATTTAAATGCTGTAGTCTGGGATGAAGCTGAAAATCGCTTACATGCTCAAAAGGCATTGGTTGAATTTCTTATAAATGAAAATCTTAAAAAAGACTAAGAAATCCATCTAAAAAAAGCACCTCTGGGTGCTTTTTTTATTTAGGCGACGATATAATCAAAACCATAATGTCTATAAGTGATTAAACATATGCAATTAAAAACTATTATTCTTGGTGTATTCACCACGACTTTCACCATGTTTGCTTTGGCACAACCTACAGATTTAGATCAATATTTATTAAAGAAAAAGATCGTCGATACAAATTACACAGTTAAAAATTCAACTGCACTGAATGAAATCTTAGATTATATTAGTGATGAAGATTCTCGTACGATGCCCTATCAACTTGATCAAAACATCGTGATTGAAAAAATGCGCTTATATGCAAATCGCATGGAAATATCAGGGCTAATTACTTCGCCAGACTTTAAACAATTCGCCCAAGACATTGGTGATGATCAAGTTCATGAAATGATGAAAAAAACATTAGTGCATAGTTGTCCTAAATTTTTCGAACATCAATTCCAAAGAGTAAATCCATATCAAGTTCAAATTAAACTCACTTCAGAACAAAAAAATTATAATCTTACTTTAAAGAACTCAGACTGTAATTTTGAATAACAGACTTTAACGAATGAGTCCTTGGGGCTGCATAATAATAATTGCTGCCCCAGCCAATACAATTATCCCACCCAATACATCCCATCTTGATAGCATAACTTGATCGACGTATCGTAACCACATAAGTGCAGTGAAAATATAGATTCCTCCATAAGCAGCATAAATCCGACCAGAAGCTGCGGGATGTAAAGTCAGTAACCACACAAAAATAGCCAGACTAAGTGCCGTTGGGATCCACAACCAATAAGAACGCCCTTGATTTAAAATTAAATATGGAAAATAGCAACCTAAAATCTCAGCAATTGCTGTAAGGACAAATAAGAAAACTGTGGTCAAAATTTTGATTAATGGCATATCCATAGAGATATTTGTCACCGTCAGAAAACTATAAATAGAGTGCTACTAAAAAATGAGCAAAAAATAACCCGTGTAAACACGGGTTATTTTCAAAAAAGTAAATTAAGCAGGTTCAGCAGTTTGATCTTCAAACACTTCAAGTTTCAAACCAACAGCTTCACCATTTTCCATTTTCACAGAAACTGCTACGTTACCACCATGTTCTGCCAGCTCACCGAATAAAATCATTTCAGCAAGTGGTTTTTTCAAATGCTCTTGAATCAATCTTTGCATTGGTCGAGCACCCATGAGGCGGTCATAACCATGTTCAGCCATCCACTCACGTGCACTTTGATCGACTTCAAGCATGACTTTCTTATCATCGAGTTGCGCTTGCAGCTCAGTTAAAAATTTATCTACCACACTCTCAATAACAGTCGTAGGGAGTGCTTTGAATTGAATCACACCATCCAGACGGTTACGGAATTCTGGAGAGAATGCTCGTTTCATCGCTTCCTGATTATCACGACTATTGTCTTGTTCCATAAAACCAATACTGACACGAGAAATGCTTTCTGCACCAATATTCGTGGTTAAAACCAAGATCACATTGCGGAAATCTGATTTACGACCATTATTATCAGTTAAAGAACCATGATCCATAATTTGTAATAACAAATTAAAGACATCTGGATGTGCTTTCTCAATTTCATCAAGTAACAATACACAGTGCGGATTCTTATGGATCGCATCGGTTAATAAGCCACCTTGATCAAATCCTACATAGCCTGGAGGCGCACCAATCAAACGTGAAACTGCATGACGTTCCATATATTCAGACATATCGAAACGAACCAGTTCAACACCGAGCAACTTCGCCAACTGTTTGGTAACTTCTGTCTTACCGACCCCTGTAGGGCCTGCAAAAACAAAGCTTCCGACAGGTTTGTCTGGAGATTTTAAACCCGCGCGTGACAACTTAATGGCAGAAGACAATGCATCAATTGCTTCATCTTGACCAAATACCACACGTTTTAAATCACGTTCAAGATTTTCCAGAACTGTTTTATCATCTTTCGATACTGTTTTTGGTGGAATACGGGCTATCTTGGAAACAATATCTTCAATATTTTCAACAGTAATCAAGCTTTCATCTTGTTCTGCTTTCAAACGACGCTGTGCGCCTGCTTCATCAATTACATCAATCGCTTTGTCTGGTAAGAAGCGATCATTGATAAATTTCGCAGACAGCTCTACCGCTGAAACCAGTGCTTTATCGTCATATTTCACGTGGTGGAAATCTTCAAATTTAGATTTTAAACCACGTAAAATATCAATCGTTTCAGAAATGGATGGCTCATTAACATCGATTTTTTGGAAACGACGTGACAGTGCATGATCTTTTTCAAACACTTGGCGATATTCTTGGAATGTGGTTGAACCAATGCAACGCAACGATCCATTCGCCAAAGCTGGTTTGATCAAATTCGATGCATCCATTGTGCTCCCCATACTTGAGCCAGCACCAATAATCATATGAATTTCATCAATAAATAAGACAGCCTCAGGTCTTTTCTTCAACGCATTTAACAATTGTTTTAGCCGTTTTTCGAAATCTCCACGGTACTTAGTACCAGCCACTAATGCACCAATGTCCAGACTAAAAATTTCAGCATTTGCAAGCGGCTTTGGTGCCTTACCATTAACAATAAGCCAAGCTAAACCTTCCGCAATCGAAGTCTTGCCCACACCTGGATCGCCCACCAATAATGGATTATTTTTACGGCGACGGCATAAAATTTGTGCCGCACGTTCAATTTCTTTTTCACGACCAATCAGTGGGTCGGTTTTACCTTTTTGTGCTTCATGATTCAGGTTGGTCGTGTAAAGCTCTAATGGACCAGCATTGGCTGAAGATGCGGACTCCCCATCCAACTCTTCGGCTTCTTCTTCGACTTGCACTTCATCTTTACGCGTACCATGCGACAAGTATTGCGTTAAGGTTAAACGGTTAATTTGATGGCGTTTTAATAAATAAACTGCAAATGAATCCCGTTCGGAATACATTGCAACTAAAATATCTGCCCCTTCTACAGTGCGGTCACCACCACTCGATTGTACGTGGAAAATGGCACGTTGCAGAATACGATCAAAACTTTCAGTTGGATGCGGCGCCTGATCGCTGTTTTCACCAAGTTTAGGAGTATGTTGTTCTACGTATTCTTCTAATTCTTTCCGTAAGACGATGATATCTGCGCCACATGCTTTTAATGCATTCACAGCAGAGTCATTGTCCAGTAATGCCAATAATAAATGCTCAACTGTTAAGAACTCATGTCTCTTTTGACGAGCCATGCTTACAGCCAAACGTAATGATACTTCTAATTGACGACTGAGCATGTAACCCCCTTAATCTTTTGGCTCAATCTGACAAAGTAGTGGATGACCTTGAGATCGAGCGTAATTATTGACTTGGTTCGCTTTGGTTTCCGCGATGTCTCTTGGATATACGCCTGCAATACCTTTACCTTCGTAATGTACTGTTAACATTACTTGAGTGGCTTGGTCAAGATTCATTGCAAAGTATTGTTGTAAAATTTCAATTACAAAGTCCATTGGGGTGTAATCATCGTTCATTAAAACGACAGCATACAAAGATGGACGCTTTAATTCGGGTGGCGCAGTTTGTACAGCAACATCCCCATGCTCATCGTGCTGAGGTTCATCCACTAAACGCGGATTAAAATGCCAGTCCACTAAACCAGACTGATAAAAACTACTTTTAATGTCGTTTAGACAAATTGGGCGTTTCGAATTTCGCATATGATCATTTACAACTATTGAGCATTCGCTTCAGCTTGAGGGATTTCAGAGATATTGGCAGATGGTGACTCAACTGCATTTCCTTTCGCCCAACTAAAGCGTTTAATTACAGGTGTATTCGTTCCAGTTAAACGAACTTCTACAAATTGCGGGGTAAAGCCTTTAGGCATTGTCCAACGTCCAGTCAAACGCTCATATTCATCAAAGTTAAAGTTTTTATCTTCCATTGGAACAACCAAAACTTCAGTGCCTTGAATAAGATGTAAGGCTACTTCCCCAGAAGTATTACGTTTACTTGGGCTGACTTGTACTAAATCTAGCTGATATTCAAAAGCATTTTCAGGTAAAGGCTTAATACTTAAATTTTGTACAGTAAGGCTTAAACCACCACGTTGACGTAATATTTCCCGATATAGTGCACTTAAACTTCTAGCCTGAGTTTCACTGTCTTTCGCCTGATTGAGTGCGGTGAATAAATCATTTGAATTACTGACCGCAACATCACGCTCTTGTACTGCGGTATTCATGCTTTTGTTTAAGCCTTCAAGCGTTTGTTTTTGCTTTTGCACAACTTCAACCAGTTGTTCGGCATCTGCATCATAACCAACCACTGTTAAACCCTGCCGATGTCCGACCGAATAGCCAATAAACCCACTTCCGAGCACCAAAACGGCAGCACCAATCACCAAAGGTAAATTGGTTTCAAGAAAAGGCTTTTTGACAGGTTCATTCGATTGTGACGTAGTGTTCGAGTCAGTATTCTGCATCGTCATCTCTTATTTTGAATTATTCAAAACACACATTTAAATCTAAATTTAAATGTGTGTGAAGGTATTTAATAAGTTTTATGGCAATAAACCAATGCCTTCTAGACCTGCTGTTTCATCAAAACCGAACATTAAGTTCATATTTTGAACAGCCTGACCAGCAGCACCTTTAACCAAGTTATCTTGCGCAACCAAAACCACTAATTTTTTAGGTTGTGGTTTATATAGAGCAATGCGCAATTGATTGGCTCCACGCACTGAGCGGGTCTCAGGTGAACTATTTTCAGGCATCACGTCTACAAAACTTTCATTTGCATAGAATTGCTCATACCATGCTTGCAAATCGAACTCAGCACCTGCATCAGTCAAATCCACATAAATAGTGCTGAGCATGCCACGAATCATGGGTACTAAATGCGGAACAAACAAGATCTGATCAAAAACACCTGTTTGACCTGAAATATTTTCTAAGGCTTCTACAATTTCAGGATGGTGACGATGTCCTGCGACGCCATAAGCTTTAAAGTTATCAGCGTTTTCAGTGTAAATCATACCCATGCTTGCTTTACGCCCAGCACCTGAAACACCTGATTTCGCATCAATAATAATACTCTCAGGTTTAACCAATGTGTCACTGTGCTTAAACAATGGTGCCAAACCCAGTTGCACCGTTGTTGGGTAGCAACCAGGGTTACCAATCACATTTGCCTGCTTAATTTTGTCACGGTTTAGTTCTGATAAACCGTAGACCGAATCTTTAAGTAGTTCAGGGCAAGCATGTTGCATGCCATACCATTTTTCAAATTGCACCAAATTTTGCAAACGAAAGTCAGCGGCTAAATCAATCACTTTAGTATTTGCTGCGACCAGTTCTTCCGCATGTTTCATCGCTACGCCATGCGGTGTTGCAAAAAAAACTACATCACATTGTTTTAATTGTTCGATATTTAAGTCTGAGTATTTAAGATCTGTATGTCCGCGTAAACTTGGGAACATATCATCGACACGGCGGCCATCTTCGGTACGTGATGTCAGTACATTTACTTGTACATTTGGATGTCGAAGCAATAGGCGCAATAATTCAACACCTGTATAACCTGTTCCACCAACAATACCTACTGAAATCACGCGCTTTACCCCTATTCAAAAGCAGCCATTTTGTAACTGCGTAGTATGACAGGAAGTTGAGGCTTTCTAAACTGTTTTGCTTGGATTTTATATGTTTTAGTGTTGTTAACACTTTAATTCAATGCAGTAGAAATCATCTGGGTACAATCCAAACCAATACAATTTCGTCCAGATTGCTTCGCGGAATACAGTAATTGATCAGCAGCACCAATCGCACGTATAAAATCTTGCTCAACGATCTGTGCTAAACCAAAACTGGCTGTGACCGATATTTTGCTCACTGACAACCGCTTAGTTTCTATAGCGATGCGAATACGTTCGGCAATTGCATAAGCCTGATATTGGTTTTTTACTTTTAGAAGTAAAATAAATTCTTCACCACCAAAACGCCCAACCAAATCTTGACCTCGAACACTTTCCCGAATAATTTCACCAACCTGTTGCAAAATGCTATCACCAATCAAATGACCATATTGATCATTGATTTGCTTAAAATGATCAATATCACACATCAGTAAAAAATGGGTGTCTTGAGATGTATATGAAAGTACTGACTTGGCTTTTTCATAAAAACCACGTCGGTTTAATAAATTGGTTAATGGGTCTTTCTGACGCTCATCATTCAACTTATGAATAATATCTCGCACCAAAGTCCCTAACAGAACAATCGCAAACCACATGCTTAAAAAAATACTTGCAGCAAGTATAATTAACCACCAAACGGAGGTGACCAGCATGTCAGCTTCAATATCACTCAAAAATAGATAAATAATTAAACTACGTGTAAAAGTATAAATTACAATAAAAAAATAAGAAAAATCTACAATTTTATTAAATATATCAATGTTTTGATAGTTTTTAAATATCGAAAACAAAACCAATGACTCTACTGTTGCAATAGTGGAATTAAGAATCAACATCCTGATCCATAATTGATTATCTACGTATGAAAAATAGCTCAGCAACAATAGAGCTATCGCAATTAACCCCAAACACCAATATGAATGCGCATGGCCTTTTTTTCTTAATGCCATTGCATAGGCACTTGCCCAAGCGCCAAATAAATACATCCCTCCCAGTAAAGGTGCAGACAGAGCCAGCTCTGAATTAGACATAAAACTTTGTGCTGCCAATGAAAAAGAAGGCACGATATAACCTAGGCCTAGCCAAAATAAGTATTTTGGAGCCTGATAAAAATAATGGCATATTAAAAACAAGCTTCCCATTAAGATCAGGCAAGCAGGAACAATTAATATAAAATAATGGGTATCTGTAAAATTCACGCCCAAGACTAAAAGCTTGTACTAAAAGTAATCGCAGTGTAGATGATTTATTTACTCATTCAAACTCAAATCTATCAGATTAATCACATCATAAAATTTAGCTTTTTCAAGAAGAGAACCACCAAAACGGCAATGCTGTATTTTTTAATGTATGACGATGCGACTTAAAATTTGGATCATATTCAGCCACTTTTGCCCAAAAATGTACACTATGATCAAAGTAAACCGTATGTGCCAATTCATGCACACACACATAGCGCGTAATTTCCCTAGGAAACAATACTAAACCACTATTCAACATAATGTCATGCTTTGCACTACAACTCCCCCAACGAGTTTTTGCTTGTCGAATATTACAAGCCAAATACCCCAAACCAATCTCATCACTGACTTGTTTTAAAAAATGTGGTAAATGCTGCTTAGCATACGCAATCACAAATGCTTTGAGATATTGTTCTGGTTGTCGATCACTCACCCAAAGCTGATGCTTTTGTTCATCAAAAATAAAAGATTGCTTTTGTGTTTTATAAATTACTGGTAAAGGTTGCTCTAGATTAAATAGGTTCAATTGTATCGGCAGGCTTCGGTCAAGCTGTCCTGATTTTTTTTGCTGTTTCTGCCAAGTCTCAATCATCCATTGCTCAGACTGCTGTAAAAAAGCCTGAATCTGTTTTTTTGTACAAACCTTTGGAACAGTTAAACGAATTTGTGTTGGCTCTACACGTAATCTTAAACGTGTTGCGCGTGCATGATGGGTGATCTGAATTTCTGGCAGTGTATGGGTCATTTATTTTGAAATTTTATTTAGATTATTCAGTCTTCACTTTAAGCTAAAAGTTAAAACATGACTTAAATTGTTAGCTCAAATAGAGAAACTACCCTCCTTTTTCAAAGGAGGGTCAGGGAGGATTTTTTAAACAGCAGTACGTTCTTCAATGCCGTTGTCTGTTGCAACTACAGCGATATCCGCTTTATTCAACGCAAAAATACCGTTACACACTACACCCGGAATGTTATTGATAGTCTTTTCAAGTTCGAGTGCATTCAGAATATTTAAGTTATAAACATCTAAAATAACATTGCCGTTATCTGTCACTACACCTTCACGGTAAACTGGGTCACCGCCCAAGCTCACGATTTTACGTGCTACAGCCGAACGCGCCATTGGAATCACTTCTACAGGTAATGGGAACTCACGACCCAATTGTTCAACCCATTTCGAATCATCAACAATACACACAAATTTCTTGGCAATTGATGCCACAATCTTTTCACGAGTTAAAGCAGCACCGCCGCCTTTAATCATATGCATATGACGGTCAATTTCGTCTGCACCATCAACATAAGCATCTAAACCGCCGACATGATTCATATCAACCACTTCAATGCCGAGTTTCTTTAGACGTTCTGCGGTTGCTTCTGAACTTGCAACTGCTGCTTCAAGTTGAAGCTCTGGTAAAAGTTCAATTAAAAAATTAACGGTACTGCCTGTACCCACCCCTAAGATGCCGCCTTTTGGTAAGTGTTTTAAAGCTGCTTTCGCTGCTGCTTGTTTTTTCTCATCTTGGGTTGCATATAGACTCATGACATCACTCAACTTTTTTTCACGTTTTGCGCAATTTTAAAACGCAAATGTGTAGGGGTTTGTTACAATAAGCGCCTATTTTAAACTGTTAGATGGAAAATTAACATGCTGTCTCGTTTGGTTCGACAAATTTTACAAGCAACGGTGTATGACGTTGCAATCGAAACCCCACTCGAAGCAGCGCCACGAATTAGTGAAAAGCTAAACAACAACATTCGCTTTAAACGCGAAGACTTACAACCTGTCTTTTCTTTCAAACTACGCGGTGCGTATAACCGTATTAGTCAATTACCGAAATCTCAGTTGGAACGTGGCGTTATTACTGCTTCAGCAGGTAACCATGCTCAAGGCGTGGCTTTATCTGGTCAAAAGTTAGGTATTCGCGCCATTATTGTCATGCCAAAAACGACACCTGACATTAAAGTACAAGCAGTCAAACGCTTGGGTGGTGAAGTCGTTCTACATGGTGATTCATTCGATGTTGCCAATAAATATGCGATTCAATGTGCCAAAGATGAAGGTATGACGTTTATTCCCCCTTATGACGATGAACTGGTCATGGCGGGTCAAGGCACCATTGCCAATGAAATTTTACGTCAATGGCGTGATGTCGAATATGTATTCGTTGCTGTTGGTGGCGGCGGTCTAATCGCAGGTATCGCAGCTTATTTAGGCGATGTTGCGCCGCATGTCAAAATTATTCCTGTTGAATATGACGAATCGGCTTGTTTAAAAGCAGCATTTGAAGCCAATGAGCGTGTGATTCTGCCTCAAGTTGGTCTATTTGCCGATGGTACAGCCGTTGCACAAATTGGTGAAAAGCCATTTGAAGTCTTACAATTGCAAAAATCGGACAACTCTGGGCCTATTGTTGAGCGTGAAGTCGTTCTAGTAAACACTGACGAAATTTGTGCAGCCATTAAAGATACTTATGACGAATGTCGTAGCATTGTCGAACCTTCTGGTGCGATGGCTTTAGCAGGTATTAAAAAATACGTTGAAGAACACAATATTCACGGTAAAAACATGGTGTCAATTGTTTGCGGTGCAAACATGAACTTTGACCGCTTACGCTATATCGCAGAGCGCACCGAACTTGGTGAACACAAAGAAGCGATTTTTGCAGTAACGATTCCAGAAGAAAAAGGTTCTTTCCTCAAATTCTGTCGTGCACTACAAGGTCGTAACATCACCGAGTTTAACTATCGTGCAAGCAATGCATCTGCCGCACAAGTTTTTGTAGGCATTAGCCTAAAAAATGGTGAAAAAGAGCGTCATGACATTCATGAATTACTGAAGACTCAATATGATGTAGACGACCTTTCTGATGATGAAGTTGCAAAACTACACATTCGCTACTTGGTCGGTGGTCATGCAGACTTAGAAAACGAGCGTTTATTCCGTGTCGAGTTCCCAGAGCGTCCAGGTGCATTACTAACGTTCCTTGAGCGTTTAGGGCCAACTCATAACATTACCCTCTTCCACTATCGTAACCACGGTGCTGCCGAAGGTCGTGTTTTGGTCGGTTTAGAAGCCAGCGATGCCAAACAAAACCCAGATGGTTTAATTGAAACACTAGAAAGCATTACTTATCCATATGTGGAAATTACCAACAATCTGGGTTACCAGCGCTTCTTAAAATAATCAATCGCTCCATACAAACAGAGTCTTTATGGCTCTGTTTGTCATTCAAATAGACCAAGACATTTCTGAAGGTTGATATTTTTCTACTTTCAAACCCGCCTCATCGAATTGCCGATTAAATAACTCACAAAATACTTCAATTTTTTTGGGTTGATTCGGCACGGCCAACCAATAATGCTCTTTACCCCAAAGCAACAATAGTGCGAAATTCTGCAATTTTAGAAATTTATAAATTTCGTCCAAAATGATTTCTAAAATTTGATCTTGTACCCGATAAAAACGCCCAATCACATGCTCAAATTGCTCATAGTGTTTTAAAATTGGATCTGCACGTGATTGTATTTGTGCTTGTACCATTTCAATTTCAGTGGTCATGTGCTGAAAAAAAGGATGTTCTGCCAGTCCATTTTCCAAATATTGATGAATATTCAGTCCCATCATATATTCAACAGCTTGTTCACTCTCCTGAGAATTTAACCAAGTTAAAAAGTACTCCGCTTTTGCGCGATGCTTTTTTTTAGGCAATGGATTCTGCTTCAACTCAGGAAACCATTTTGTTAACTGCTTATAAATTTTCTTTTCATTCATGTTAAAACCCTAATTATTTTAGTCATTTTGCTTTTACTAAATGCACAGTCGATACAGCAAAACTTCATTTCAAGCATCAATTAACGCTATGATTAGACATTATGAAATTCAAATGTGTAAATAATAATACACCTAACAAGATAAGGACCTAACATGGCCCAATTTGCAGTGATTGGTTTAGGAAGTTTTGGTGCAACTGTTGCAACTGAATTGGTTGAGTTAAAGCATGATGTACTGGGTATCGACAGCAATAAAAAGTATGTAGAAAACATTTCTGATGTCCTCACTCATGCTGTAATTGCAGATGCAACAGATGAACACGTACTCAATGAATTAAATATTCAAAACTGTGATGCTGTTGTAGTAGCCATCGGTGAAGATATTGAAGCCAGTATTCTTTGTGTTTTACATCTCAAAAATCTGGGCATCGAAAAAATTTGGGTAAAAGCAAAATCAAAATCTCACCATATGATCCTAAGCCATTTAGGCATTGATAAAATTATTCATCCAGAAGAGGATATGGGTGTACGTGTTGCACAGTCGCTCAGTTATCCAATGGTCAGTCGCTACATGTCTCTGGAAGATGATCGCTATATGGTAAAAATTGAAGTTAAAGACAATTTACATGGCACTCGTTTTCAGACAATTTGTGAATATAATCCTGAAGTTAATGTCATCTTACATAAGCGCGGCAAAGATCTTTTATATCAGGTAGACCCAAATTTAGTATTACAGCGTGGTGATATTATTGTCGTTGAGGGTCATCTGGAACAATTACGAAAATTATCGAATCGTTTTAAATAATATGAAAACAATACGAAAAAAACCAAAAAATACGGTCAACTTAAGTCCTCCAAGCTTATTAGCACTTGGTTTTTTAAGTTTTATTCTAATGGGGACTTTACTACTCAAACTACCTATTGCCCATCATGGTGACTTGTCATGGATTCATGCGCTATTTACCGCAACTTCAGCAGTGACCATTACAGGCCTGTCTGCAGTGAATGTTGGTGAGGCTTATACAGTATTTGGCAAAGTCGTCATTATGCTATTACTGCAATGCGGCGGTTTAGGTTTTATGACTTTCGCTATTTTAGCCGTGATGAGCCTTTCAAATAAAATTGGATTAAAACAGCAAATTATGGCACAGGAGACTATTGGACATACCAGCTTATCCAAAGTCTCTCATACTATTAAAGCCGTTTTGTTGTATTCATTATTTTTTGAAGCCATCGGCACATGTATTCTCACCATTGCGTGGATGCAAGAATATGACTTTTTAAAAGCCTTTTTTTATGCTGCTTTTTATAGTGTTTCTGCCTTTAATAATGGTGGATTTTCTTTATTTCCGAATAGCTTAATGGACTTTTCCAGCCAATATTTCATTACATTTACTATTAGCATGCTGTATATCATTGGTGGGATTGGTTTTTTGGTCTTAATGGACATTAAACAGCAAAGAAGCTGGAAAAAACTCAGCCCAAATAGCAAACTGATTTTATTAACAATCACTGGGCTGAATCTATTTGCCTTTATAGTATTTTGGCTATTAGAAGCCAATAATCCGCTTACACTTGCCCCTATGAGTACGATGGAACAAGCTATTAATGCATGGTTTCATGCGACAGTCCCTCGCTCGTCTGGATTTAACAGTTTGAATGTGGGCGACATGACCGATGCATCCGCACTGGTCACTATGGTACTGATGTTTATTGGTGGAGGTTCTTTAAGTACGGCGGGCGGTATTAAAGTCGGCACCTTTATTGTCGTCACTTTAAGCGTAGTGAGCTTTTTACGCCGTGCCGATGAAATACGTATTTTTAATTTTTCGATACCGCAAAATACTTCATTTAAAGCAATGGCTGTAGTGTCTATTACTGCCATGTTGGTATTTATGGGTTTTTTGACCTTATTGCTCTTAGAGCCCAAACACCATTTTCTCGATTTACTCTTTGAGGCTGTATCAGCAGCCTGTACCGTTGGTCTATCACGTGGTATTACTTCCGACTTACAACCTGCAAGTCAAATTACATTAATGGTGTTGATGTTTGCTGGTCGACTGGGCCCACTTACTTTGGCGTATATGATTGCCACGCCAAAGAAAACACGTTTAAAACATCCACCTACGGATATTCAGATCGGTTGAAGGATTCAGGATGCCTCGTTACTCAAAAGAAAAAATGTTTGAAAATTTAAATGGCATTCAATTTTATTCTGTCCGGATAAACCATGAGCGAAGCTCAAATAATGTCAAATTTAAAGTGATTACAAACTCTTTTTCAATGAGTGAGTACAGCGTAATTTACAACACTGAATACTGACAAATAAAGGACTCAACGCAGCAAAAAAAAAATAGAAATCACTCCAACTAAAAAAGCCTGAAATTAAAATTTCAGGCTTTTAAAACTTACTCAAAAAAGTATCAGTACCAATTCAGTAACGATACCCCTAAACCAACATAGGTTGCACGATGATTATAATCAATCAAACTTTCACCATAACCATCAAACAACTGGAATTGACCACGCAATTTGCCATGAATTGGAAAAGACCAATCAAATTGAACTGCACCGTGCGAATCATCTCCGCCTTTTAAAGAGTGACGTAACATTAAAGAAAAATCATGATCATCTTTACGGTAGAATGCTGTGATATCACCCCGTCCCACATAATCTTTGATATCTGGATTGTTATCATCTTTAGCATTTTCATCAAAACGATACCAAGGACGAATCATCAAAGCAAAGTTGTCGCGCTCAAAACCTAAATTTAAAATTGCTCTGTTCCAACTACGCGACAGAGGATCTGAACGACCATTAGACTGGTGGTTTAAAGTAATTCCAAATAAACGTGCATTCAAACCCAAAATTTCATAATTGGTGCGAAACATTAAACTCGCTTCAGGCTCATAATTGGTTTCACGAAATGGACGCGACTCATCTTCGTTATAAACTTGCCAACGCGAAGACTGCGTGTATCCCACCCAAAGATCACCATTATCACCCAATAAATTTTCTACAGCTTTGGTCTTGAGTGAAATTTGAAATTTCGCCTCAGTCGATTTTAAATTTTGGTCTTCATCCACGGTATTACGCGGGTTTGGACTATCTGGAAATTCATTTTTCTTGCTTGACCAAAACACAGGCAGCAAATATACAGGCTTGTAAGCACGAATATTCCATGTGCCTAATTTACTGTCCGGAGATAGTTCCCAGCGTTTATCTAGCAAAGATTGATTTGGGTCGATTTTAGGCCCTTCCAGTGCAAATAAATTGCTAAAACTGCTGCCTTGTTTTTCCGAGCTTTGTGGTTCCTGTTTCACTGCAGCTTGCTTGACTAAAACAGGCTCCGCAACCTTTGGTTTTACTTCAGTTGCAGGCACCTTAAATACAGCATCATAACAAGCTAATCGATCTGCGTTAGACTCCAAACCTACACAAGCTTCTGGGCTCGCAGGTGAAATTTTTTCTACTGGATCTTGCGCATAGGCAGCAGTATATGCTGAGCTGAGCATAATAACACTCAGCGATAGCACACCACGTTCAAATGATTTGAACGCCATAAACACACCCCTTTTCTTATTGTATTAATTCACTTGATGAATTTGGAAGCCTAATGCTAACAATTCATCTTTTTTCGCCATCGGAGCCACAACAGCTTTATTGGCTTCTTGATTAAGCAAATATTGTTCCGCTACACGCTTCAAGTCATCTAATGTCACAGTCAATAAACGTTCACGTAATTGCTTACGGAATGCAGGTGTACGTGCATGTAATAATGAATAACACGCAGTAATAGCTTCGCCCGCTGGTGAGCCAGGTTTATCCATTGAAGCAATCAGACCTAAAATAGCCTCTTCCAACTGATGCGGTTGTTGCTCAGTATTCAACAACCAAGCCACACTGGCTTCAAAATCATTAAATGTTTCTGCTAAGCGTGGGTCACGGTAGCTATAGAAACGGAAAGAACAAGCGTTACCGTCATAACTTGCACCCCCACCGTAAGCTCCACCTTTTTCACGGATTGCGCTATGTAAGAAACCATTACGTAAATATGCTGCCAATACCATGAGTGGCGCTGCATCAGCGTGTGCAACATCTACCGCTGGGTATGCAGATGCACAGAACTGTACATTGGCTTGAATTAACCATGCTTCATTTGCATGGTTATTGACCTGTTCAACAGCTTTAAGCGCAACGCTATGCTGAGGAACATCTAACTTGTCCCAAACATTTTGCACTTCTTCAACCAAACGGTCTGACTGATGTTCTTCACAGACTAGTAAGAACTGTTTTGGTGCTTGTAAAAGTTTCAAATGAATCGCTTTTAATTCATTGATTAAATCATCATAAGCTGCTGCATCTTTTTCAATTCGACCGACCAAATCGCCTAACCAATTTAATGCACCTAAGCCTGTATTATGATAGTCACGTTGCGCTAAAGCGCTGTGGTTACGTCCCGCAATTTGCATAGCATAACTATGCCCTGAACCCGAAAGACGCGATGCCCAACGCGTTTTACGTTGCTGTAATAACTCAATGATTCGATCTTTCTCATCAAAGCGGAGTTGTTCAAACGCCAACTTTAACAAAGCAATACTGTCAAAATTACTCACCAACGATTTAGTGGTCAAAGTTAACCAGGCACTAATCTTGTGTTTATCATCGACTTTAGAGCGTAAAGATGCCCCCATCCCCAAACCACCACTCACCGCAGTTTGCACTTGTTGTAGTTGAAGATAGTCATACTGACCCGCACCAACTTCACCCATCAAAATAGATAACAAGTTAAAGTATGGTGATTGCACTACATCTTGCGGAATTTCAATCAGCACCTGATTGTAGTAAATACCATTCGTACCCGCATGATAAAGGTTTAACGGATAGTCAATACGGTTTGAGATAATCTCACGCAATTGCCCTTGTACAATTTGTAGTTCCGCAGGTACATCTTCTAAACCTACTTTTGGCAGAAGGTTAAGATCGTCTGGTGTATCCTGACGAACTTTCAATGCTTCAGTTTGCGCCTGAATTTCTGCTTTTTCAGCATCTGTCAGTTGGGCGCCTATGGCTGCTAAACGTGCTTTTTCTGCCGCCGCTTCCACCGCAGATTTGTTTGCATCAGGCACTAAGATCATTTGCACACGATGAGGGTTATCAATCAAATGTGTTTTGATTAAGTTTGATAACCACATTGGATCTTTCAGTTCTTCTTTCACTGCAGCAATCGCTGAGTCTACATCCCACACCGTGATTGGATCACTGTGGTGAATAACACTACCTAAACCATTTAAAATGAGGCTTAGACCATACGGCATGCCATCACCATTGATTTCACGTTGATGTAATTCAATTTGATGTAAAATCGCATCGACCATGTTTTGATCGACAGGTTTCGAAGCCACATCTTCTAAAACTTTAAATACACCTGCTTTAAACTCTGCTGCATGCTCAGGGTTTGAACCTTGTACGCCACAGTAGAAGGTCATTTCATAGTTAGAGTCATCTACACCCATAATTGGGCCTGTAGACTGCGCATAACCGCAAGTCTCTAAATAATGGCGTAGCGGAGAAGCTGAATCTTCCAACAATACACCTTCTACAAGGCGCATTCCTAAGCGCAGTTTGATCTCACTGGCTTTAGGCAATAACCACGAAATAATGTGGTAAGTCTTGTCTTTTAAATCTTCTGCGTCCACTGCATAAGTTTCAGTCACTTCAAGTGGTGCAGTCAAACGACGCTCTTCTTTAGAAAAGAGCGTTTCACCTTTTGAAAACTTCGCCAATGCCAGAGTTTCAAATTGTTCTTGTAAGTTGTAAGCAGATTCATTACCAAAGGTCATGAAAACGGCATTACTTGGATGGTAGTGTGACTTGTAGAAACTTACTAACTCATCGTAAGTTAAATCTGGAATATCTTTAGGGTCGCCACCTGAATTATAGTGATAGGTGGTTTCAGGGAATAAGTGATGTGCTAACTGATGATATAACTGATCTGAGGGTGAGCTCATAGCCCCTTTCATTTCATTAAAAACCACACCTTTATATACTGGCTCACCATTTTCAAGCTCAATACGAATACCTTCTTGCGCAAAATCTAATGGATTCAGATTGGCTGCAAATACTGCATCTAAATACACTTCAAGCAAATTCTGGAAATCTTTTTTATTCTGTGTGGCAAATGGATATGCTGTCCAATCCGCAGCAGTAAAGGCATTCATAAAAGTATTTAATGAGCGACGAATCATTAAGAAGAATGGATCACGCACTGGGAATTTTTCTGAACCACACAATGCAGTATGCTCTAAAATATGCGCTTCACCTTTTGAATCCATGGGCTGAGTACGAAAAGCCACCAAGAACACATTTTCATCATGATTAGTCGCAAGATGATAATGTACCGCACCAGTCACTTTATGCTGGTATTCAGTCACTAAAATATCTAAGGCTTCAACATGGTGTTGACGAATCAACTGAAACGCTGGATGTACAGTTTGAGAAATAGTTTCAGTCACATCTACAGTCATGTGCGCTCCTAATAATCTTTTAAATAAAACTGAAATGATTATAGCTTTAGTTTGAGCCATAATTCACGTATAAACCCGAGTATTTTATTCAGGTCTAGAACCATACACAGTAACACACTGCGCATCGTATCTAATCAAGTAAATAACTGAAAACTAAATTAAATATTTAAAATAATTATAGCTTGGATTATTTTCGACCCAAACATAGTTCTGTTTTTGATAGAAATCTGCTGCCAAACGTGTATCTGTTTGTAAGCAGAGCGCTGAAAAATTAGGCTTGGCTTTATTTTCTAAATATGCCAACAAGTCTTTTCCTACTCCATGACGTCTATATTTGGGATGTACGTAAAAACGTCGCACTCGTCCAATTCGACTTCTTTGTCCTTCTTCTTCGCGTTGCTGGTTTAAACCACCACAACCAATTAACTTATCACCATCGTATGCAATTAATAAAAACTCACCTTCGTCTTTAAACTGATTTTGGCCACTTACATATTCGTCAATGAGACGCTGAACAACATTCACTCCTTCCTTATTTGCCAACTTGAGTAAAGTCTCAATTTGAGCAGGTAATTGTTCAGCTTCTTTAATGATGAGTTCCATTTTCTATCTATTACCTAACACTGGTTTTGCCTATTAAACAATAAAACACAATCAATTAGGTACAATCTTGAATTTTATTCACAAAACTTCTGCAATCCTGAGCATTGGTGTAAACTTAGTGTTTTATTTTAGATGTGATTGAACGACATGACCTCTGTTGATCTTTTTGCAATTGGTAATGCGCTGATTGACCAAGAATTTAAAGTTTCTGATGAATTTCTTACGCAACACAACCTGCAAAAAGGAACCATGCAACTCACCGATGGTGATCAACAAGCAAATTTATATACTCAACTTAAACAGTCCGAAGTATATAAAGGTCAGGCTTCAGGTGGTTCTGCTGCCAATACAACCGTAGCGTTTAGTGCACTTGGCGGTACAGCATTTTATGGTTGCCGCGTAGGTAATGATGCATTAGGTAAAATTTATTTAGACGGCCTAAATGAGGCTGGTATTCAAACAACGGCTAAATCAGTCAGTGAAGGTGTAACAGGAACTTGCATGGTCTTGGTCAGTCCTGACTCAGAACGTACTATGCAAACCTACCTAGGCATTACCGCAGAACTTTCTGCAGAACAAATTGATTTTGAGCCATTAAAAACTGCACAGTGGCTCTATATCGAAGGTTATTTATCTACCAGCGCTACAGCACGTGCAGCAGTTAAACAAGCCCGTGAAATTGCACGTGCTCATGGAGTCAAAATTGCATTAACGCTGTCTGATCCAGCCATGGTGCAATATGCGCGTGAAGGTTTAAATGAATTGTTAGATGATGGCGTAGATTTACTCTTCTGTAATCAACAAGAAGCTATGATGTATACCGAAACCACCACAGTTGAAGATGCATTGGCTAAATTGAAGCTACATAGTAAATACGTTGTAATTACATTAAGCGCAGAAGGTGCGATTATTTCATCTGAACAAGAAACCATTCGTGTATCTGGTCGTGCTGTGACTGCGGTTGATGCCAATGGTGCTGGCGATGCATTCGCTGGTTCATTCCTATATGCGCTGAACACAGGTGATAATTTACAGACTGCGGCTGAACTTGCGATCTTGATTTCCAGTGAAGTGGTTTCACAGTTTGGTCCACGTCTTGCAAATCAAGACTATGCACAATTGCTAACAAACTTTCAAAAGAAGGAATGTGCCTAATGCATAAACTTTGTGTGACCGAAGACATTCCAGAGCGTGAAGCACGTGCTTTTGAAACGCCAAATGGTGATACGATTTTTATTACACAGCGAGATGGCGCTTTTTTTGCCTATCAAAATGTTTGCCCACACTTACAAGTAGAACTTGAATTTCTAGAAAATCAGTTCCTTGACCGTGACCAAGAATATATTGAATGCTCGACTCATGGTGCACTCTTTACCGTAGAAACTGGCGAATGTATCTCTGGTCCTTGTTTAGGTCAGTCACTTGAAAAGGTCGAGATAACTGTGCATTCTGATGGCGGAATCTACTTGCCTGAATAACCTATGGAATTTGCCATGCTTGAGTTAATACACGATATAAATTTAATGCCGTTTCATTTAAGTTTATTGGCCCTTGTATTACTCAGCTTGGTAGAAACCATTGGTTATTTTCTACATATCCGACCAAGCCAATTTTTTAAGCGTGTTATCCCACAAAAACTCGCAGAAGCCCCCTTACTCAACGTAAAGTTTTCTAAAATCTTAATTTTAGTCTTCCTGTTAATGAATTTTAGCTTTTCAGGCTATTTCCTTCAGTTTAGCTATTTCGCACAGCAAGAGCATTTTTTACCCGCATATTACGTTATTCTTCCCGCATTAATTATTGCGATATTCTTTACTGTATTTATGATTCACTGTCTGGATCAGGTGATTAAACCTACGCAAATGCAGCTCCAGTCTAATTTGTTAGGTAGACTCGCAACGATTTCAAGTGGTAATGCTCGCCCGGGTTTTTCCGCTCAAGCTCGCGTTAGAGATGAATATGGTCAATTACACTACATACAAGTAGAACCAGAATTTGGCGAGTTGGAGTTTCAATCTCAAATTATTTTAATTCGAATGAAACACTCACATTACATCGCCAAAAAAATTTCAAAATCAAATGAACTTTTCTCAAATGAGATGCAGAAATAAATTTCGGAACTTTGATTCACCACCAACCAATCTAAATGATATCGAGCGGTTAAATTATCTTTATTGATACATTCATCGCTGATTTACTAGAATGTAGTAATTTTGCTCACAATCCAATCCAATCCAATCCAATCCAATCCAATCCAATCCAATCCAATCCAATCCAATCCAATCCAATCCAATCCAATCCAATCCAATCCAACACTCTACGACATAGATACACCTATATTTTTATTTTTTAGAAAAATAAATAAATCTTCCTCATCCCACCCAATTAGGTGTATATTTATTAATCAGTGATCAATATCAACGAGAATTAGTTAATAAAACTAAATTCTAATCCAACTCATTTAGTACAGTTTAATAATTGGTCAATTATAAAATAGACCAAAATACTTTGTTTTAATATTTTTGAAATATAAGCATTTTAGTCAGATTTAATTTAATTAAATTACAACTGTTTTAGTCTGAAATAAACCATATAAATTAGAATAAAAATAATACACTGTTATTCATAAAATATTGATTTATATCAAATTAATAATATATTTCTATTTTAATTGTATTTCCTATTTATTTTTTGTATGAAATTGTTTAATAATATTAATCATGTTTCAAAACAGGCTTATTCCCATGAGCTTAGTTCCAAAAGATTTTAATCAACGCCTAGTCCGTGAAATAACGATCATATTAATAATTAAGGTCGTTATCCTACTCACGATTAAACACATCTGGTTTGATGCACCGACTATTCCCAAAAACTTTGACAATCAAGTTGCTGAGCGTATTGCTGGCAGTCCATCCCAAATCAAGGAGACACGTTGATGATTTCTGAAAGCGTGGTCGATCTTTCGCGGTTTCAATTTGCAATGACCGCGATGTATCACTTTATTTTTGTTCCACTAACTCTTGGTTTAGCTTTTATTCTTGCCATTATGGAAACGACTTACGTCATTTCTGGTAAAGAAATCTATAAAGATATGACCAAATTCTGGGGGAAACTCTTCGGTATTAACTTTGCACTCGGGGTAACAACAGGGTTAACGATGGAATTCCAGTTTGGTACAAACTGGGCGTACTACTCACACTATGTAGGCGATATCTTTGGTGCACCACTGGCAATTGAAGGTCTCATGGCTTTCTTCTTAGAATCTACCTTTATTGGCTTATTCTTCTTTGGTTGGGATCGACTTTCCAAAGTTCAGCATTTAGGTGTGACGTGGTTGGTTGCTCTAGGTTCTAATATGTCAGCCCTGTGGATTCTTGTTGCTAACGGCTGGATGCAAAACCCTGTTGGTTCTAAGTTCAACTACGAAACCATGCGTATGGAATTGGTCGATTTTGGCGCACTCATTTTCAACCCAGTTGCACAGGTTAAGTTTGTACACACCGTTTCAGCAGGTTATGTAACTGGCGCTATCTTTGTATTGGCAATTTCAAGTTATTACCTACTTAAAAAGCGTGATATTCCATTTGCACGTCGTTCATTTGCGATTGCAGCAATTTTTGGCTTAGCATCAACACTTTCTGTAATTTTACTCGGAGATGAGTCTGGTTATGAGTTAGGTGATGTTCAAAAAACCAAACTTGCCGCAATTGAAGCAGAATGGGATACACACCCTGCACCTGCACCATTTACGCTGTTTGGTATTCCAAATAAAGAAACCATGACCACAGACTATGCAATTAAAGTTCCGTATGTCATGGGTATTATTGCAACACGCTCGACAACCAAAGAGGTAACAGGCATTAAAGACCTCTTAGTTCAACACGAGAATCGTATTCGCAATGGTATGGTTGCATATTCTCAACTTGAAAAGCTTCGTGCAGGTGACACATCTCCTGAACTTAAAGCTGCTTTTGAGCAATCTCAAAAAGATTTAGGCTACGGTCTACTTTTGAAAAAATATACACCGAATGTTGTAGATGCGTCTGAGGATCAAATCAAATCTGCCGCGTTAGATACTATTCCACATGTACCAAGTTTGTTCTGGGCATTCCGTGCAATGGTAGCATCTGGTTTCTTAATGTTATTACTATTTGTTTTAGCCACTTTTGCAGTAGCAAAACGCAATGCCGAAAACAAACCATGGTTACTCAAGTTTGCTCTTTTAGCTTTACCACTTCCGTGGGTTGCTGCACAAACAGGTTGGTACGTTGCTGAAGTTGGTCGTCAACCATGGACGATTGGTGAAGTACTACCTACACACTTGTCAGCATCTAGCTTAAGCACTGGTGATGTATGGGGTTCTATCGCTGCTTTAGCTGCGTTCTATACTGTACTTTTGATTATTGAAATGTATTTAATGATCAAATTCTCCCGTCTTGGTCCAAGTTCGCTTCACACAGGTAAATACCATTTTGAAAAACTTGAAGCAGCTCGCAATGAGGAGACTCAAGCATGATCGAATATGAATTACTCAAAATTATCTGGTGGGTTTTAGTCGGTGTCTTGCTGATTGGTTTTGCCCTCACCGATGGCTTCGATATGGGCTCTATGGCAATCATGCCATTTGTAGGTAAAACAGATGAAGAGCGACGCGCAGCAATCAATACGATTGCTCCGCACTGGGACGGCAACCAAGTTTGGTTTATTACAGCGGGCGGTGCTTTATTTGCTGCTTGGCCTATGGTGTATGCGACAGCCTTCTCTGGCATGTACTGGGCCTTATTGCTGGTTCTATTTGCCTTATTTCTACGGCCAGTAGGTTTTGACTATCGATCTAAACTCGAAAATACCAAATGGCGTACATCGTGGGATTGGGGATTATGTATCGGTGGTGCCGTACCTGCTCTAGTCTTCGGTGTGGCCTTTGGCAATATGTTCTTGGGTGTACCCTTTACCCTTGATGAGACTGTACGTTCGACCTACACAGGCAGCTTCTTTGCGCTACTCAATCCATTTGCTTTGGTTTGCGGTATTGTAAGTTTATCTATGCTTTGCGCACATGGTGGTGCATGGCTTATGCTACGTACAGATGGTGATTTAAGAAAGCGCTCTGCTAAAGCGACACAATTGATGGGCATTGTTTACCTTATCTGTTTCTTGGGTGCTGGCGCTTGGTTGTATTTTGGCGGAATCGAAGGTTATACCTTAGTCACTCCATTTGACACCAATGGTGCAGCAAACCCATTAGCAAAAGAAGTCATTACCAATGCCAATCATGGTTGGATGAACAACTACTCAACTTATCCAATCACCATGATTGCCCCAATTACAGGGATCTTAGGTGGTTTGATTGTGGTACTTGCAGCAGGCAAAAACAAAGCGGGTTTTAGCTTCTTAGGTTCAAGTTTAGCGGTTGTAGGTGCAATTTTAACAGCAGGTTTTGCTTTGTTCCCATTCCTCATGCCGTCAAGTATCAATCCTATTGCAAGCTTGACCATGTGGGACGCTGTTTCAAGTCAAACTACGCTTACTGTGATGACGATTGCTGCATGTATTTTTGTACCACTTATTTTGTGCTACACCACTTGGTGCTACTACAAAATGTGGGGCGTTATTACCAAAAAACATATTCAAGAGAATTCACATAGCCTGTACTAAGGCGATGCTAAGGAGAATAAATTATGTGGTATTTTACATGGATTCTCGGTATTTTGATGGCATGCTTTGCTGGTGTTCTCAGTGCCCTATATATCGAGCATCATCAAGATTTAGATGAGGAATAAAGCATGACTGACGTAGCAATGACAACAGAACAGCCAAAAAAACCAAATAAGTTTGTAATGGCAGTGTCCTTTTTGTTGGCATTGCCTCTCGCAGCGGTCTTGTTGATCCACCCAAGTGCAATGTTAGATGCCAATGGTGAATATAGTCACCGCGCCATGATGTTTATCATGATTGGTATTTCAGGTGGTTTCATTTACGGCGTAGGATTTATCCCTCGCTTTTGGCTCTGGAAGTGGTTATTTAGCCCTTTCATTGCTTGGCCCCTGATGTTATGGGGATATTACACTTGGTTCCTTGCCTAATAAAAAAGCCCTCATTATGATGAGGGCTTTTTTATGAACTAAAACATTAACTGACATGCTTAATTAATTGTTGTAATTCAATATTTAATAATGGCGTTCCGACGTTAGCATCAATCGGATATGGCTTCCGCACCTGAGTTAAACTATAGCCCCGACGCTGATAATAAGCGATAAGCTCAGAACGAATATCAAGTACATACATCATATACAATCTAAGATTAGGTTGTATTAGCAAAGCCTGCGTTTCAGCGAATGATAAAATCATCTTGCCCACACCCGTATTTTGAAAGACAGGATCTACACAAAAAGTCCCTATTTCCACTTCTTCCTCATTAAACGCCAAGCCAATACATCCTATTAAGGATGTTGTAGAGATAACATCTTCAACTTCAGCAACATATAGATGATAATTATCATCCATCAAAGCCTGTTGTAATTGCAGTTTATTAATTCTTTGCCCCGACACATAATCTGCTTCATTGGTCCAGCTCTGGATAGGATTTTCGCGATAAGCTAAATTAATTAAATGTAATAGACGGTCTAAATCGGTCAATTCCGCTTTACGAAACTTTAATGATTGCATGAATCCAGCCTTAAATATTTTCAAGATTTTGGTGTGAGAAATTGTTTTATAGCAAGCGATCTATTTCTGGAATTTATAATTACTTTCTATGATTAGGCTATTTAAAATTAAATAAAAAACCAGTTCATGTGAACTGGTTTTTTTGATGCAAATTATTTTGGTTCAATCGGTGCAAATGGTGCGATTACATCGGCATTCTGTGCACGGTGACGCATGAAATGATCCATCAGCACAATCGCAAACATGGCTTCTGCAATTGGTGTCGCACGCACACCCACACATGGATCGTGACGACCTTTGGTCAAAACATCTGTGTTTTCACGATCAATATTAATGGTTTTACCAGGTGTGGTAATACTTGCAGTAGGTTTAAGCGCAATCGCAACTCGAATGGTTTGACCGCTGGAAATACCGCCAAGAATACCACCTGCATGATTTGCCAAGAAACCATCTGTGGTTAATTCGTCACGTGTTTCATGCCCAAACTGTTCAGCAACTGCAAAACCATCGCCAATTTCAACCCCTTTCACAGCGTTAATTGACATCATGGCATGGGCAATATCCGCATCTAAACGATCAAATACTGGCTCACCCCAACCCACAGGAACATTTTCAGCCAAAATCTCTAATTTTGCACCACAGCTTGTACCTTGCTCACGCAATGAAGTAACTAAGGCTTCAAAACGTGACACTGCATCGACATCGCCACAGAAAAATGGATTATTTGGAACTTCATTCCAATCTAACTTTTCTGCTTTTTCAGTACCAATTTGAGTCACATGACCACGGATTAAAATTCCAAATTTTTCTGCAAGGTATTTCTTCGCAATAGCTCCCGCAGCAACACGCATCGCTGTTTCACGCGCGCTAGAACGACCACCACCACGATAGTCACGGAAACCGTACTTTTGTGTGTAAGTGTAGTCCGCATGTCCTGGACGGAAAGTCTGCGCGATATTGCCATAATCCTTAGATTTTTGATCTGTATTGCGGATTAATAAACCAATCGGTGTACCTGTAGTTTTACCTTCAAAAACCCCTGAAATAATTTCAACTTCATCAGGTTCTTTACGTTGCGTGGCAAATTTCGAGGTTCCTGGTTTACGACGATCTAAATCTTTTTGCAAATCTTCAGCAGAAAGCTCAAGCCCTGGTGGAACGCCATCCACAATTGCCATCAAGCCTACACCATGAGATTCACCACAGGTCGTTACACGGAAGAGTTGTCCAATACTATTACCTGCCATGTTCACAACTCCTTATGCTTGAACAGATTGAATGAATAAATCACGGAATTGGCGACATTGTGCAGCTGTTAAAGCAAAGATGCCTGAACCACCCTTTTGGAATTTCAACCAATGGAAATCGATGGTATTGAAGTTTTGTTTCATCGCCCATTCAGAATTTCCAACTTCGATAACAATTAAACCATCTTCTGTTAAGTAGTCTGCGGCTTGTGCCAACATTTTACGCACTAAATCAAGACCATCTTGTCCAGCAGCCAAAGCCAACTCTGGTTCATGGCGGAATTCATCTGGTAAATCTGCCATGTCTTCCGCATCCACATACGGTGGGTTCGATACAATTAAGTCATACTGATTTTCAGCAGGAATTTTAGCGAACAAATCTGACTCTAATAACGCAACTTGATATTGCTTATCGTGATGTTCAGCATTAATAGAAGCAACTTCTAATGCTTCTTTTGAAATATCTGTAGCATCCACTTCCGAATCTGGGAATGCATAAGCCAAAGCAATGGCGATACAACCTGAACCAGTACACATATCTAAAATGCGTTGCGGTGTTTTAGGCTGAGTATTGATAGGAAGATTATTGTCCGCTGCACGCATTTCACCATTTTCATCTAAACAATAAGGTGCAAAACGGTTTTCAATGAGTTCAGCAATTGGCGAACGCGGAATAAGTACACGCTCATCCACATAAAATGGCTTATTAAAGAAATACGCCAAATTCAATAGATATGAAGTGGGTACTTTTTCATTAATACGGCGTTCAAGCAATTGTAGGAATTCTGCTTTTTCACTTGCTAATAATTTTGCATCTAAAATTTCAGAATCTGCGTTCCAGTCTAAAGATAACGTCTGTAATACTAATGCTGAGCTTTCAGCAAAAAAGTCTTCTGTACCTTGACCTAAGTGTGCATCGTATTGACGTAATGCTGTTACCCCAAAACGGATAAAATCACGAATAGTAGTGAGGGTTTCAGCGGCTTCCTGTAAATGTTCAGGGCTAATAGTCGGTCGATCCACTTAAGGCGTCTCCAAGGTCAAAATCATAAAAAACGGCTTATGATACCTTGTTTTGCCTGATTTTATAATGCTTAACTGTGTTTCTTCTCTATTTCATTCCATTTTTCAATCACCTGCAATTTCATTAAAATTCAATCTATATAAGACTACTGGATAGATTTAATATCCAAACTTGCCCCTTAATAAACAGATACAAAACTTTAATCGTTCTCGCCAAAAGCAACTTGAATTAGAGACTTTAGAGACTTATAAATAGCTCATTATTTACTCCTTTTCTTGATATGAGCTATAAACACAACAATCTTATGGCGATGCGCCAAAACTATTGGAGCAATGAATCGCCCGATATTCTTTCTGAAAAATTATTTTTAATGCAACAACTCTCAGAACATCAGGTTTTTAATAGCCCTACTCTAGATGACGCTAAATATTTATTTTTCAGCCTACCCAGTATTGTGATTGTTAAAGGTTATGCACATGGTTTTACTCACATTAGCGTGCAAAACATGATTACAACCTATATCCAAAACCATAAGGTACAACTCTCGAACAAAGAAGCACTGAAAATAAAATTTCATATGTAAACAGAATGCTCTGATTCTGCATAAATTTAGATACAGTTCTAAAAAAACCGCGTCATTCAGCAAGTTGAACTTTTTTAATACGTGAAGACACGTTAATATCCGTTACAATTAACTTTTCTGTGAATTGCTGATTAAGGATTGCATTGAATGTCAGATCAGAATGATAAGCTCAAACAACTTAAAACCTCCTCTATGGATCGTCGCTTATCTATTGCAAAAGCATCCTTACTGGCGGGAACTCGTTGGGCGGCATCCAATGCGACATCAATGTTCTCTAGTGAAGCTGAAAAAGAAAAAAAACGTAAACAAGCCATGAAAGAGCAAGCGAACTATTTAGTTGCTGAAATTGGCAAACTAAAAGGTTCGATTGTAAAGATTGGACAAATGATGGCTTTATATGGCGAACATTTCTTGCCAGAAGAAATTACTCAAGCTCTAAACACCCTGAACAACCAAACCGTTGCACTGGCGTGGCCTGCGATTAAGCAGCATTTAGAGCAACAACTGGGTGATAAAATTCATGAACTGACCATTGATCATGAGCCACTTGGTACAGCTTCATTGGCACAAGTCCATCGTGCAACACGTAAATCGGACGGATTAGAACTGGTATTGAAAATTCAATATCCAGGGGTTGCTGATGCAATTGATTCCGATATGAGCTTGTTTAAAAACATGCTCAAATTGACGCGCATGGTGCCACAAACCCGAGAATTTGATCAGTGGTTTGATGAAGTGCGCGAAATGATGCATCGTGAAGTAAGTTACGACATTGAAGCGGCAACCACTAGACGTTTTGCTGAACGACTGAAAGATGATCCGCGTTACATCGTGCCTGAAATTATTGATGAATTTTGTACTGACCAAATTCTATGCATGACATTTGAACGTGGTGTGCCGATTAACAGCCCCGTGATGCTTTCCTTACCACAAAATCGTCGTAATCTTTTAGGTGAAGCTTCTTTAGAAATTGCGGTACGTGAGATTTTTGAATGGGGTGAAATGCAAACCGATCCTAATTTTGGCAACTATTTAGTTCGCTTAGGAGATGGAGAGCAACAACCTGACCAAATTGTTTTACTCGACTTTGGTGCCATTCGTCAATTCGATCAACACTTACTCAGTGTGGCTCGCAATCTTATTCATGCAGGTTATCTGCATGATCCACAAGCAATGGTAAATGCAATGACTGGATATGAGTTTTTTGACTCAATCCCGCAAAGTATTAAACCCGATATGGCGAAAGTTTTCTTATTGGCAACCGAAGCATTTAGCTGCCCTGCCAATAACAAAGATTTGCCTGCTGGTGTGATGGATGAGCATTACCGCTACGACTGGAAAAAAAGTCTGTTACATAGCCGAGTGATGCAACAAGCGTCTAAATCAATGGCTTCCCGTTATTTCAGTGTTCCACCAAAAGAATTTATGTTTATTAGTCGCAAATTTATCGGGGCATATACCTTTATGACCGTAATTGATGCCAAAACCAATGTCCGCGACATGATTAAATCTTTTATTTAATTTACTCGGACTAGAATGGCAACTTTGTCATTCTAGTCAATACACACCTCATTTCGACAATTCAACCATAAATATTCATAATATAAATCAGTACATTAATCCAAATCCTGTTATTAGATTACCGTTTATCTTTGACAATTGAGTATGTCAACAATGACATAGTTTTTTATATAACGTCATGTCAGCATAAAAATAGCAATTATGCTCATATGGAACGAAAAATAATGACAAATATGGTCAATAAGGCACAAGGATTAGGTTTATCGCTGATTACAAAAATTGCTGGAAGCGACGTTCTGGATCAACTTAAGCTCAGAAAATTCTTAGAAAAATCATTATATCAAGGCTCTAAAACCAGTTTTAAAGCCCTAAGCAAAACACAAAAGGTTTTTAATGGTGCGGAGCCTTATGCTAAACAACGCCTACCTAGTCAGCAAAAATCTCTGTTCGACCTCAGCTTAACCGCGGAACAGCAGATGACCTGCGATGCCATGAGTCAGTTTGCGACAGAAGTTCTCTACCCACTTGCCCATCAAGCCGACCATCAAGAACAATTCCCTCAGCAACTCTGGGCACACGTTGATGAATTAGGCTTAAATTATTATGCATTACCTGAATCTTTTGGGGGTGTTGCCACTGAAAAAGACATCATCAGTCATATCTTAATTGCAGAACACTTGGCCAAAGGCGATTTCAGCCTAACAGCAGGAATGCTCTCAACGTTTAGTGTAATTAATGCCATAACACAATGGGGTTCCGAACAGATACAAGAACGTTATTTATCTGCATTTGCTGAAGATAGTGAAGTCATAGCCAGCTTTGCTGTCCAAGAAAATACACCTGCATTCAATCCAATGCAGCTTAAAACCAAAGCCCTCAACAATGATGGTCAAATTTATTTAAGTGGTGAAAAAACATTGGTAATGCTGGGTGAAACCGCCGATGTATTTCTTGTAACTGCTGAATTTCAAGGTCGACCAGATGTATTTGTGGTGAAACGTGATACTTCTATTCGTGCTCAGAAAAATCCTGCAATGGGTTTAAAAGCCACGGAAACCATGACTTTACAGTTTAATCAAACTCCAGCTGAACGCTTAGGAGATGATGACTTTGATTACACAGCTTTTATAGATCTAGGAAATCTTATGTGGTGTGCCATGGCCGTAGGCACTTGTGAAGCAGTTAAACAATACTGTATTCGCTATGCAAATGAACGAACAGCTTTTGGTGAACCGATTTCTCATCGTCAAAGCGTGGCTTTTATGATTGCAGATATGGCGATTGAAATTGATGCCATGCGTATGTTGGTGTTGAATGCTGCAAGTTTGGCAGAAGCAGGTAAACCTTATCATCGTGAAGCGTATCTTGCTCGTCTACTTTGCGCTGAAAAATCAATGAAAATTGGTACAGACGGCGTGCAAATTTTAGGTGGACATGGTTTCACAAAAGAACATCCCGTAGAACGTTGGTACCGTGATTTACGTGCTACGGCGATCTTACATTCAGGTTTACACGCTTAAAAGAATAAAATAAAGGTATCGATTATGAACTTACAAAACCCTAAAAAATTTAAAATCTTACTCGACCAAGCCCATGAAGTTGCATTAAATGTATTACGTCCAATTTCACGCAAATACGACAAAGCCGAACATGCCTACCCAAAAGAACTGGATATGCTCGCATCCTTACTCGATGGCATGAATGACGGCGGTGAAGGCATTAACGCTGGAGCTGCGGTAGGAAAACGCGGTTCACAAGATGACAGCAATAAAAATGGCGTCAATATGTCTACAGCATTGGGCATTATCGAAATGTGTTATGGCGATACAGGGCTGTTACTGTCTATGCCACGTCAGGGACTTGGCAATTCAGCGATTGCTGCCGTTGCGAACGATGAACAATTGGAGCGCTTCAAAGGCACATGGGCTGCAATGGCAATCACCGAACCCAATTGTGGTTCTGACTCTGCTGCTATTCGCACCACAGCCACTAAAGATGGTGACGACTACATCTTAAATGGTGAAAAAATATTTGTGACTTCTGGCGAACGTGCCGATTCTGTTGTGGTCTGGGCGACACTGGATAAAAAACTTGGTCGTGCTGCCATCAAATCTTTTGTAGTCCCAAAAGGTACAGCAGGTATGACAGTTGAACGACTGGAACACAAACTCGGAATTAAAGCATCTGATACTGCCGTGATTCGTTTTGACCAATGTCGTGTCCCTGCGGAAAACTTACTCGGCAATGCCGAAATTGATGTCGCAAAAGGCTTTGCTGGGGTGATGGAAACTTTTGATAACACGCGTCCTTTGGTCGCTGCAATGGCTATTGGATGTGCCAAAGCCTCTTTAGAACGCATCAAAGAAATTTTTCAGGATCAACTTGATTCAAACTATGCCACCCCTTATTTGCAATGTTCCAACCTAGCAGCGCAGATTTATAAAATGGAAGCAGAATGGGAAGCCGCACGTCTGCTCATGTTAAAAGCTACGTGGATGGCAGACAATAAAAAACCAAACTCTAAAGAGGCTTCTATCGCAAAAGCCAAAGCAGGTCGTGTTGGCAATGATATTACATTAAAGTGTGTGGAACTTGCAGCTTCTGTCGGTTATAGCGAAACCGAGCTTTTAGAGAAATGGGCACGTGATTCTAAAATCTTAGACATTTTTGAAGGTACGCAGCAAATCCAGCAATTGATTATTGCACGGCGTGAACTGGGTAAAAATTCAAGTGAATTAAAGTAAGTACTATCCGCTTAAAAATGCCCTTACAAATGATGGATTATTTGCTATAACAATCCATCATTTAAATACTTTACTTATCTAATGTTTCAAATTCGTACGCTCCAAGAACAAGATAATCCCGCAATTGCCCAAATTATTCGTGAAGTGTCTAAAGAATTTGGCCTTGCACCTGAATCTGGCTTTGCTGTTGCAGACCCTATTTTAGACAATTTATATCAAGTCTATAGTCAGCCCAATGCACAGTATTGGGTGATTGAAAATGCACAAGGTCAAATTTTAGGTGGTGGTGGGCTTTCGCCGCTTATGGGTGATCATGAAACACTTGAAATTCAAAAGATGTACTTTTTACCTGAAATTCGTGGTTTAGGTTTTGCCAAACAAATCTTAGAACAATGTTTTAAATTTGCTTTGGCACGAGGCTATCGTTCCTGTTATTTGGAAACCACCGAATCTTTATGGCAAGCTGTAAAACTTTATGAAAAGTTGGGCTTTCAACACTTATCCGCACCCAAAGGTCATACAGGTCATAGCCATGCCTGTGAAATCTGGATGGAAAAAACCCTTTAAAATACGCACAAAAATGACATCAATCCTACTGAATTGATGTCATTGCTTACTCAATTTTAAATGGTGTATAAATCATGATGAGTTCAGTAATTTATCTATTACACCAAATTTCTTAAAGATCTGTGCTCTACGCTTAGGGTGAATATTGGCTTTATTTAAGTCACCGCCATAATGTTTAAATACACGCTTATCCATCATTTTGAACCATAATGGCGGGATCATCGCAGGTAAAAGCATACTCGCATAGCCACTTGGTAACTCTGGTGCTTCATCGAAGTGTCGCAGAGCTTGGAATGGTCGTGTTGGATAAGCATGATGATCTGAATGACGTTGCAATTGATATAGGAACAAATTGGTCACAATGTTATTGTTATTCCAACTATGCTCAGGCATGGTTCGCTCATATTTGCTATTTTCGTCTTTCTGGCGCAACAAACCATAGTGCTCAATATAGTTAATAATTTCAAACAAGCTAATGCCATATAAAGATTGTGTGAGTAAATATGGCGTAATACCTGCACCAAACATTTTAATCATGCTGGCATGAAATGTGGCACTCATTCCCCAGCCTTGTAATAACTCATTATCCTTAGACCAAAACGTCTTGCCTTTACGCTTCAAACGATTACTTTCAATTTCAATTGCAGATTTAAACGAGCCAATCACGGTTCTAGGTAAAAACTCATAAAAAGTTTCCCCCATACGCGAGGATGCAGGGTCTTCTGGTGTTGCCGCACGCTTATGATGCCCATATGGGTGCTCAATACGAAAATGGTTATAGCCTGTCGGGACCAAGGCCAAATGTGACAGAATATGATCCAAGCGATCCGACTTATGGCTTAATTCATGGGCTGTATTGATTGCAATACCATTAATTGCTCCCATAGAAACACCGAGTAAAATTTTGTCCAATAAAGACGTCTCTTTACGTCCCACCAAATAACACGCATAAACATTGGCTGCATATTGAAGTGGAATAAAAGTTTTTACCAAACGCGCATAATAAGGATCTTGTTCTAGTAATTTCACATCTTCAGCAGATGGGTTGTTTTGATCTTTACCAATTAATGCATCAATTGTAGGAATAATGACATGAAGCAATAAGGGGCCACCTAAAGCAAATGCCTTTTTTAATGGACGTGGTGCAAACTGATAGCCTGCTAAAATTCCCATACCAATCACAGGTAAAGCGGGACTGATTGCCCATAAATAACGTTTTTTATCTAAAGCCATCCCCGCTTTAACTGGAAGCAAAATCGAATCCTGTTCTGTTACTTTGACTGTTGCATTCATTTGCAAACCTTTCCTTCTTTTCTTGTTATGTATATATTTTCTTAATTCGTCCTCAAGCTACAGTAGTAACCGTCCATAAAAACTATGTAATCGTCTTTGGCTTAATTTGATAAACAATGACCTACAAACACATATGACAAACTGCTGATCGTTGTATATTTCAGCAGATAAGAAAGAATGAAAAGACATGGATGCACTAAGTAAAATTTTTGATGATATTCATCTGAACAAATCGGAATACCTTTATTTGAAAGCGCAAGGAGACTGGTGTTTTCAATATCAAGACCAGAGTGCGATGGTGGCTTATGCTATGGTCACAGGTCATGCCATCATTCAATTAGATGCAACTACACAAGTTCAAGCACGTGCGGGCGATTTAATTTTAATCCCTTCGGGTCAAAGCCATACCGCCTTTAATACGCCAAACCCTTTGGTTGATACATTAAATATTACCCATCGTTTCGATGAAACTGGTGAAAAAAGTATTGAATTTGGCACGGGTGAAGAAAAACAGACTGTCATCTTAGCAATCCGCTGCCATATGGACAGTATCATGGCACGACCATTGTTAAATGCCTTACCCCACTCTATTCATCTGCATCAAATGAATGGACAAACGATTCCTGAATGGTTACAGATTGGCTTACAGTTTTTAGCGGTAGAAACGCTACAAGTCCAGCCAGGTCGTGACAAAATTTTAGATCATTTAGTGAGTATATTTTTTATTGAATGCGTTCGAGATTACATTTTACAACTGAGTGATAGCAAAAACTGGTTAGCGGCTCTCTCTCATCCAGAATTATCCAATGCCTTAGCAGCCATTCACGGGCAACCGCAACGCGCTTGGACGGTAGAAACCCTCGCAGAACAATGCTGTATGTCCCGTTCTAAATTTGCTCAATTATTTAGTCAAATTGTGGGTGAAACGCCTCTTGCCTATTTGCAGCAACATCGGCTACGCATTGCATCACAATACCTAAGACAAGGACAATACACGATTCAACAAATTGCCCATTTGGTGGGCTATGCGTCCGAAACAGCGTTCAGTCAAACCTTTAAAAAGCAATTTGATCTCACACCTACTCAATATCGCCAACAATTTATGCAATAGCATAAATACGGCGTACGTTACAGCAAACTTAAAATGGCTTGTACGGGATCTTCACTATTGCCCGAAAGTAGCTGTTTATGCATGGTAATATGCTGCATAACCTGAATTTGCGCCACTTCAATATTCATCAGTTTTTCGATTTCATGTGCCAAATTCTCTGGTGTTGCATCATTCTGAATCAACTCCTGAATCACTTTTTTCCCTGCAATAATGTTAGGCAAAGAATAATAAGGAATCTTAATCAGTAATTTTGCAATGAAATAAGTTAAAGAATTGAGTTTATAAAAAGTCACCATCGGACGGTGTAACAGCATCGCTTCCAAAGTTGCGGTGCCTGAAGCCAAAGCCACAATATTAGCTGCATTCATCACCTGACGACCAATTTTAGACTCCGTGTCTGTATTTTCTAATAAATGCACTTTAGCGCGGAAAGCATCAGAATAATGTTGCAGTAAATGTTCAATTTGATGTTTACGTGCATCATTAATCGCTGGAATCAGAAATTCGTAGTCAGGGTATTTTTGGCTCAGAATTTCTCCCGCTTTGAGTACCAATGGACCTAAGCGTTCAACCTCTCCACGGCGACTGCCTGGTAATAACGCAATATGCTTATGATTCGTTGCCAAACCAAGTTCTTGCTTAGCTTCGACCAAATCATTTTTTAAAGGCAGTTGACTTGCTAATGGATGACCAACAAAAGCTGCTGGTACATCGAATTTTTTAAAAAATGCTTTCTCGAACGGAAATAAACACAGCACCAAGTCAATACTTGCCTTAATTCCATGCACACGTCCTTGTCGCCATGCCCAAACCGAAGGGCTGACATATTGTACGGTTTTAATCGGTAACTGTTTTTGTTTCAAACTTTTCGATAAGCGCAAATTAAAATCAGGTGCATCTATACCGATAAAGATATCTACGGGTTGTTTTGTCCATTTTTCAACCAGACCATCACGTACTGCAAATAATTTTTTAATGTCTTTTAAGACCTCAACAATCCCCATCACCGATAAAATATCCATCGGATAGTCACTTTGAAAGCCTTCCGCAATCATTTGTGGGCCGCCAATTCCTTCAAACTCAGCATCAATTCCTTGCTCACGAAAACTGCGAATTAATTTAGCACCTAAAGTATCACCAGAAACTTCACCGACGACGATGCCTATTTTTAATTTTTTGTTGTTCAAGACTTTATGCTCTGTTCAAAGTTAAACGTCTCAATATTCTAGCATAGGCAGTGCATTTGAAAAATTTAGGAAAATGGCTAAAGCGTAAAACTACACCACTTTCTAAATCTAATTTGACCATGAAGTCTTTTTAATTCATCTAGATTTACAATAGTTACACAATTGAACATCATTAAATTTAAAAATAAACTTAATGCGAATCATTTACACTATCAATTATCATGTCAAAGTCGCCCGCGTTATTTAAGTATTCCCTACTTGCTCTTACCATTGCTCATATCAATCTTAGTTTTGCCCAAGATGATGTTGCAACCCTGTCTACTATTCAGTTACAAGCCGATGTAACAACCAATCAAAACTCCGAGCAAACCAAGGCCTATAACGTTAAAAAAAGCAGTAGTGCAACCAAACTGAATATTGATACACAGGAAACACCACAAACCGTAAATGTGGTGACACGTCAGCAAATTGATGATTTCGGCTTAAATTCAACACGCGAAGTATTAAAAAATACGCCAGGGGTGACGGTTCTTAATCAGGAAACTGAACGAACTACTTATATGGCACGTGGGTTTGAAATCTCTAATATTCTTACTGACAGTGTTGGCTTTCCTCTTTCTAACTGGAACTATAACAATACCAATCCTGATACTTTCTTCTATGATCGAGTTGAAGTGATTAAAGGCGCCGATGCCCTTTCCAATGCCTTTGGTGACCCTAGCGCGACAATTAACAATATTCGTAAACGCCCAACCAAAGAGTTTCAAGCCAATGCAGGAATGAGCTATGGTTCATGGAATACTGAACGTTATGAAGCAGATATTTCAGGGTCTCTTACTCAAGATGGACGCGTTCGTGGCCGATTAATGGGCTATGAACAAACGCGGGATTCTTATTTAGATCGGTATTCTTCTGAAAAAAATGGTTTTGCAGGAGTAATTGAAGCGGATCTGACAGATACGACCTTGTTAACTGTTGGTTATAGCCAAAATCAGAATAAACCTAATGCAAACAACTGGGGAGCTTTACCTTTACTTGGAGCAAATGGTCAACAACTGTCTTATGACCAAAAATACAATCCAAACCCAGACTGGGCACATTGGGACAATACTGCTCAAAATGCCTTTGTAGAGTTAAAACAAAAACTTGGAGATAAATGGGCTGCTAAACTTACCTATAACTACAATGATTTAGAACATAATAGCCGTTTACTCTATTATTACGGCAATCCACAAGCCGATGGTTCAGGAGTTTCCCTCACAGCATGGGGTGGTAAAGAACATCTACGTCAACATCTTGCCGACCTAAATTTTGAAGGAAGTTACGACTTATTTAATCGAGAACACGAAGCTACTTTCGGATACAGCCGCATTCAATCTAAACAGAATGATCAGCAATCTAGCGGCTTTATTAATGACAGTAATATCAACAATGTAACTAGTGTTTATAATGGTGTTTCATATACAACACAATACACAACCAATTGGGCAAGCTGGACACCCAAATCAGTCACATGGTCTGCATTTTCTGATGCAGCCGACTATAAACAAGATATCAACTCTTTCTATGCAGCCACACGTCTACATTTAACCGATAATTTAAAATTCATTTTAGGTGGCAATTATGTTGAGGCCTCGAGTAAAGGCATAAGTTATGGCTCTGCCATGAACTATGATGAAAGTAAGTTCTCCCCATATGCAGGATTAACTTATAATTTCACACCAGAATATACGGGTTACATGAGCTATACATCTATTTTCAGACCACAAACGGGTATAGAAGAAACCACGGGGCAAGCACTCAAACCAGTCGAAGGTGAAAGCTATGAAGCTGGTTTTAAAAGCTCATGGTTAGACGATAAATTAACTGGCTCACTTGCTGTATTTAGAACAGAGCAAAATAACTATCCTCTGCGCAACTCTGATGGCAATCCATTAAATCGTAAGGTACAAAGCAGTGACCTACGCTCCCAAGGTGTTGAGCTTGGTCTATCTGGTCAATTAACCGATAACATAAATCTGGCATTTGGATATACACAATTCAGCCTGAAAGATCTGAAAAATGGTGGTGCCGCCAGAACCTACAATCCAAATCAGACAATTAACCTACTAGCGACATATACAATGCCTGCTTTACCTAAATTAAAAGTTGGTGCTGGTTTTCAATGGCAAGATAATATTAAACTCTATGACTCAAATTTAAACAGCACCATCACTCAGGATGATTATGCCCTAATCAACTTAATGGCAAGCTATGACGTCAACAAACATGTCAGCCTACAGGTTAACGGTAATAATATTACCGATAAGAAGTATTTAAATAGCTTCCCTAATGGTCAAGCATTTTATGGCGAGCCAGCAAACTATACAGTGTCTGTAAAATTTAAGTATTAATGAACCCGCCAAGCCTGAACCATCAGGCTTGGTTTTTTGCATTTCCATAGTGATTCATTTTATGAGTAAAGCATTACCTCTTTCTCTGACCTACCGTATTCAAGTGCTGTATCGTTTTATTATAGCCTTCATACTCGGTTTTATTTGTACCGCTTTACTCAGTTTAGCCTTAACACATCTGTTTCATCTGAGTTTACCCAAAGCAGAATCAATCTTTTTAGCGGCTTTCATCAGTCTTCTTTTTTATGTTTTCTTTGTGATTACCAGTTTCTGCATTCAATCACTGATGAAGCTCACTCTCATGAGCACGGCATCTTGTGCTGTTCTTTTTGTCTTATTTCTTGGAATGGGTTAACTCATGCATAAAAGTATTCGTCAATCGATGGCATGGTTACATTCTTGGACAGGGTTATTGCTCGGATGGGTCATATTCGCAATATTCCTAATGGGAACAGCATCGTATTATCGCCACGAAATTAACTTATGGATGCAACCCCAACTGGCAAAATATGAAATTCAACAACAAATCGCCATTCTATCGGCGACAAACTATTTGCAAAATCATGCACCCGACGCAAAATCATGGTTTATAGGTATTGCCTCAGCCGAATCACCTGTCAATAATATTTATTGGCAAAAAGCAGATGGCGGCTATGAAAGTAAAACTCTAGATGCAACTACAGGAAAAGAATTGAGCCTTTCAGCTACTGAAGGTGGCGACTTTTTCTATCACTTCCATTACCAACTTTTTGGTCTACCAGTTGATATCGGACGAGTTGCCGTTTCTATCGCTGCTTTTATTATGCTGATTGCCCTAATTTCAGGCATTATTACCCATAAAAAGATTTTCACTGATTTCTTTACTCTTCGAACCTTTAAATCACAGCGTTCTTGGCTTGATTTTCATAATGTATCCTCTGTGATTGCACTGCCTTTTTTCTTGATGATTACCTTTACGGGTTTAGCAATTTTCTTTTATTTGTATCTTCCGTGGGGTATGAAAGCGCTTTATCCTGAAAATCCATATCAGTATTTTACTGAAATCCGAACCAATGTCGTAACGCAAAACACATCAATAACACCTCAGGCTAATTTGCAAATGTCAGAATTACTGCAAAAAGTGGAACAGCATTGGGGCAAACAAGAATTGCGTTCCATTTCGGTACAAAATCCAAATACAAATCAAGCTTTATACACGTTTACACAGCTACAAGATCATAGTATTACGGGCAATCAACCCCAAATTACTTTACGTGGGCACGATGCATTGATGACAGCCGCAACACGGAATGATAGTGCTGTTGCCACCTTAAGCTTTGGTGTGTATGGCTTACATATGGCGACCTTTGCTCAACCCTTGTTACGTCTGGCCTTATTTTTTTCAGGGCTGTTAGGTTGTTGCATGATTGCATCGGGACTATTGTTATGGAGTCTAAAACGACAACTCCAAAATAAAACACAGCAGTTTCACTGGGGTCATTATCTTGTCGACCGACTGAATGTAGCGACTTTTGTGGGTTTACCCTTCGCAATGATGGGTTATTTCTATACCAATCGTTTGGTCTTTATCACCGCTGATATGCCCAATTATGAAATTTACAATTTCTTTATATTCTGGGGCTTAAGTTTGGTCGCAGCATTTTTCACGCCAAAACAATGGCTGTGGCGGTCTCAATTGATCTGCTTAATTATCTTGGCTGCATGTCTACCTGTTTTTGATTTATTTTACTTAATTCAGCACCAGTATATTGATAGTCTTAAGAGCTACTGGGCTTTTTTCCGTGTAGATCTATTTTTTATTTTACTCGCTATTTTAAGCTATTTTATTTTTAAGAATATTCATCCGATTCAAACAACAGCTAAACAAAAAATCATCAAGAAACTCACTTCAACACCAGAGGTAAAAACGTCATGATGATTATGTTTAGCTTTGCTTTTATCTTTCTAGGTTTGTGGGTTTTGCACTTGCTTAGTAGCAAGCAGATTATGAAAACCAAGCAATCCTCGCTACATGTTTTGACGCAATATCCATTCATTAGTCGCTGTTTAGCTTATCTTCTATTCTTTAGTGCTGCTGCCATTTTAATTGATCATTATGGAATCTCAATTGGATTTGTCAGTTGGTGGATTTTTGCCAGCCCAGTATCCCTTCTTTTAATTATGTGTATCAATGACTTAAAAAAGAGTTCGGTAAAGAAAAGAAGCTAAAATTTACATCATTTCATATAACGCTAAAGATTGCTTTAGCGTTTTTTTGCATAAGCAAATCATTTATCAAGACAAACACTTATCTCAAAAAGTCATAACATATGCATGGTTTATCATATTTGGCTTCTATACATGTTTGGTTCTCTTGAATATATTCTTGCAGGCGTTTTGGTTGGGTTTTGTGTGGGTATTACGGGTGTAGGCGGTGGTTCTCTCATGACCCCTATTCTGATTAGCCTGTTTAAAATTGAGCCTCACATCGCAATTGGAACCGATCTATTGTATGCATCGATTTCTAAGTTTTGCGGTTCGATGGTCCATGCCAAAAAAATGAATATTGTCTGGCCCATCGTCCTTTGGCTCGCAATAGGAAGTATTCCAGCCTCTTTTGCCACACATTGGGTGCTTGATAATTATTTAAGTCAGTCCACACACTATAAAGCTGTTCTGACAATGGTCTTAGGCTTTATGCTGACCTTAACTGGTGTATCTATTATTTTCCGTGGGCATATTGAACGCTTTTTCAATAAATTCCGCAAAGATGAACAATTAGATATGACCGAAGACTTGGAAAAAGTAAACTTCCGAGCAAAAGATAAACGTGCTTATATCATTATCATGGGTGTGGTGCTTGGTGTATTTGTTACTTTATCCTCTGTAGGTGCAGGCGCGTTTGGTATCATGGCATTGGTCATCATGTTCCCTAATTTACCTATGATTCGCATCATTGGTTCTGATGTAGTACATGCTGTTCTACTCACGCTCGTGGCTGGTCTTGGTCACATGAGCTCAGGTAATGTCGATTTCCAACTTTTAGGTTGGTTATTGGTCGGCTCAATTCCTGCCATCATTATCGGGACATTGATTAGTTCTCGATTACCCGAAAAAATTATTCGTAAAATCTTGGGGATCACACTTTTTGCCCTAGGTGTGAATTTTATGATTCATCCTGTAAAAGCGAAACCTGTTCAAAAACCGACCACTGCAATGGTTTATACTGTAGAAAAATCACACAGCGTTTAAACTATCTATTGGGATAATCTGTTTTTTTCACGGTTTTATTAGTCTTTTGTATAGCAAAAGGCTAATTAAATCGTGCTATATTCAATCAACTAAAAAACTCTTGTATGATCGATCTAGTGACAGCAATGAATACACAACAGCCAACCCCTATTACTCAATCAGACATTGACGACTTAAATGTGAAAAGCATTCAGCCTTTAGTAACTCCAGCAGAACTAAAAAAAGAATTGCCATTAACTGGAAATGCATATCAAACCGTACTTAAAGGTCGTGAAACGATTCGCAATATTTTAGATGGTAAAGATAAGCGTCTTTTTGTCGTAATTGGTCCTTGTTCTATTCACGATACAGTTGCTGCTCATGATTATGCAGATCGCCTAAAAGTACTCAGCGAAAAAGTTAAAGATACACTTTATATCGTAATGCGTGTGTATTTCGAAAAACCGCGTACTACAGTAGGTTGGAAAGGTTTAATTAACGACCCAGATATGAACGACTCGTTCAATATTGAAAAAGGTCTACGTATCGGTCGTCAATTGCTGTTGGAATTGAATGAAAAAGGTTTACCTTGTGCCACTGAAGCGCTTGACCCGAACTCACCACAATATTATCAAGATTTAATTTCTTGGTCTGCGATTGGCGCACGTACAACTGAAAGCCAAACTCACCGTGAAATGTCTTCAGGTTTATCTTCCCCTGTTGGTTTCAAAAATGGCACGGATGGCGGCTTAACTGTTGCAACTAATGCGATGCAATCGGTTAAACACGGGCATAGTTTCTTAGGTTTGAATGAACTTGGTCAAGTTTCTGTGATTCGCACCAGCGGCAACCCATATGCACATGTGGTTTTACGTGGCGGTAATGGTAAACCTAACTATGATGCAGGCTCAGTGGCAGAAGCTGAAAATGCATTAGCAAAAGCCAAAGTCAGTACCAAAATCATGATTGATACAAGTCATGCCAACTCTAATAAAGACCCATTCTTGCAACCTCTTGTTCTAAAAAATATTACTGAACAAATTTTAGATGGAAACAAATCGATTGTCGGTATTATGGTTGAAAGCCATTTAAAAGGCGGTCGTCAAGATATTCCTGACAACCTATGTGATTTAGAATATGGTAAGTCAGTTACAGATGGCTGTATTGACTGGGATACAACAGAGAAAGTATTGCTAGAAATGCACAACGCTTTGAAAGATGTATTACCAAATCGCTAAGCATCCAAGCGCCATCCCCTAGGATGGCGTTTTGTTTAATGCCAATGAAAAGTTACCGTTATGAATCAACTTGAAAACGCCTTAAGCCACATTGACCATTTCCAGTTCGTGCATGAACATTTATTCAGTTCTGGGCAACCGACAATTGAACAGTTAAAACACATCAAAGAATATGGTGTAACAACTGTAATCAATCTGGCACTAAACGATGCTGAAAACCATCTTCAGAATGAAGACCGTATTTGCTTAGAACTAGGGTTGAATTATGTTCATATTCCTATTCTTTGGGACACACCTTCAGATGAACAATGTCTCTTAGTTTTAGACATGTTGCATCATTTGGTTCAAGAGCAGATGGTTTGGGTTCATTGTGCTCATAACCTTCGTGTCAGTAGCCTAATCTATCTTTATCGCCAGTATTATATGGACATAGATATCGCCAGCGCTCAAGATTTGCTACATGCCGTTTGGGAACCAAATGAGACGTGGACAGGACTAATTCATGCTGTAGCCTTACAACTTCAAGGTCGTAAAGCTACCAAAGAGTTACAACAGTCACTGATGAGTGTAAATCATTTTGCTTGATGGCTAATCAAAACTGTAGCGGTTGCCAAAATACCTTCCTGACGACCCGTAAAACCTAGTTTTTCTGTGGTTGTTGCTTTAATACTAATTTGAGTAACATCCACATTCAGCACATCCGCAATTGATTGTCGCATCTCTAAATTATACTTTGCTAATTTTGGACGCTCACAGGCTACTGTCATATCAGCATTATTCAATACATAACCACGATCTAAAATTAATTGGTACACATGTTTTAATAGCACTCGACTGTCTGCGCCTTTAAATTCAGGATCTGTATCTGGAAAATGCTGACCAATATCGCCCAGTGCAAGTGCGCCCAATAATGCATCACATAACGCATGTAGTACTACATCACCATCGGAATGAGCTTTTAAACCGTGTGTATGCGGAATTTTAACGCCAGCCAAAGTAACAAATTCGCCTTCTTCAAAAGCGTGTACATCCATTCCCTGACCAATTCGAATATGTGCGACCATTAAGTTACGCTCCCTCAGAAATAAATGCTTGAAATCTTGTATTCAGTGTTTCGACTTCGCTATAGTTACACTAGCACAGTGTTGTGAAAGTATAAGCCATCATGTTGTTGAATACAGACATTAAATTCCTTAAAACTATAGCATTTTTCATTGGTATCGGTTGCATGTACACTAACCTGAGTTACGCTCAAGAAATTGATTGTAGTAAAACTGACACCGCTGCAATTAAAACAATGTGTTCTAGTAGTTTCGAACAGCAACGGCAAAAACTCAAAAATCAATATCTGACCGCATTTTTAATCAGTGATGCACCATTACGATTATTAGATGATACCCATAGTGTATGGCTGAAACGCACACAACAATGTAAGTCTGAATCTTGTTTTAAACAACAATTTGAGCTTCGTACCGATGATTTAAATTTTTATACTTCGTTGAATCAGAGTTTGACCCAACATTATTTAAAATTTGAAAATGGTAAACTTGCGCAACAACCGATTCATCTACAAGTTCATCAGCTTGGTAAAGACAGTATTAAAATTGAAGGGGTTGCCTACCGTAACCCAAACAACAAGAAAGAAACTCAAACGATTCCTTTCTTGGCTTATACGACCCCAGAGAAAAAACAAAATATTGTCGACAATGAACATGACTGTAAATATCAATTTGATTATTACAAAGCAATTTTAACTGTCAAAACCCAACAAAAAGGTTGTGAGCGATTTACTGGTGTTTATCGCCTATATGATTAATCTATACAACTTCACGGAATAAAAAAAGGCACAGAAAATTCTGTGCCTTTTTTTGCTGATATTAAGCTGGATAAGCTGAAGCAATCTCCTGACTAATCATCACTGCGGTAGCAGCAGACAAGGTCCAACCTAAATGCCCATGTCCTGTATTATAAAATACTCGCTCACGTCGACCGCGACACACAATTGGCATCATATTCGGCATCATGGGGCGTAAACCCGCCCAAGGTACGACACTCTGCGTGGAGATATCGAAGTTTTTATTCGCCCAATCCACCAAAGGCTGAATTCGATCGGAACGAATATCACGGTTATACCCATTAAACTCTGCGGTACCTGCAATTCTTAAGCGGCTAGCTCCTAAACGTGATGTAACAATCTTGGCACTTTCATCGAGCAAGCTCACCCATGGCGCATGTTGTACGCTTTGCTCATCATTTAGGTTAATGGTTATTGAATAGCCTTTTACAGGATAAACATTCACTTTATCACCCAGTAAATGTGCCAATTGATAGCTACCTACACCACCACAAACCACCACAGCATCGGCGTCAAAATATTCTGATGTCTGTTCTACTGAATGCATATTTTCAGTACTGGCTTTACAGACCACTGTTACCCCTTTTTCATGGTGCTGTACATCTGTCACTTCTAAGCCAAAACGATATTTTACTCCATATTTTTCTGTCGCTTTGGCTAGTCCATTGGTAAATTTATGGATATCTCCCGTTGCATCACCAGGACAATAAAAACCACCATAGTAGTCACCCGTCAAACTTGGCTCAATCTGTTTAATTTCTTCAGGTGTGACTGCATGGCGCTCTAAACCACCTGTACAAAGTAATTCATTTACTCGTGTTGCCACTTCATAATCAGCCTGATTATGATAAAAATGTAAAATGCCTCGTTTTTCCAAATCAAACTGAATTTGTTCCTGTTCAGCAATATCAAATAAACGTTTCCGTGCGATCAGTGCTAATTTCACCGTATCACGGGTATTTTCTTTATAGTATTTAATATTGCCCAAAAATTCGACTAACCATGCATATTTATGCACATCAAAAGATGGGTTTAACAACAACGGAGCATCTTTGCGAGACATCCATTTAATGCCCTTCAATACAGTCGATTTTTGATTCCAAACTTCTGCATTGCATGCCGAAAGCTGACCACCATTGGCAAATGAAGTTTCCATTGCAGGATAAAGATGTTTATCGATGACGGTTACGTCGTAGCCCAGTTGTGACAATTCGTAGGCTGAAGTTACCCCAGTAATTCCAGAGCCAATAACAATAATATGTGGCATAAAGCACTCCTTGGAAATGCATGCATTCCTTGTGTTGTGCCCCATCTGTCATTGGTACCTGAGAGCTTCGATCATATTGAACATATAACCATCCCCTTCGGTGAGTGCCTTTGTTATGTTTATGCACTTCTCTCCAGATTTTGAAATTATTACAGTCCTTCTGCCTGAGAGTTTCCGGGGTCGTTGCTCCTTCGGCGAGCACATACTGTGCTTCTCTCCTGCAATAATTGCTTATTATAATATGAGCAATATATATACCATTTACGAGTGCAAAATACACAAATTAAATGCTTTATTATACCAAATTAGCATAGTCTAGATTATTTACCTTTAAATTCATGTGTTTATAAGATTATTATTTTTGAGAATTTTGATGTAGTAAATGAAAAAATAATGTTTCAAAGTATAAAAAAAGCCCCGATTGGGGCTAATGCTTTTTAACGGTGCGTATGCACTGACATAACTATTCCCATGCCAGCCAACAGTGCAATTACCGCTGTACCTCCATAACTCATTAAAGGCAAGGGATCCCCTGTTACAGGTAAAATACCACTGATCATGCCAGAGTTTAAAAAAACAAAGAAAAAGAAGGTCAGACCAATTGCACTCGCCAACAAACGACCATAGTTATGGAAGGAGTTTAGACCAATCATCATACAGCGGAAAATAATGGCTGCATAAAGCGCAAATAGGAACATCACACCTAAAAATCCGAACTCTTCTGAATAGGTCGATAAAATAAAGTCGGTATGATGTTCAGGTAAATAACCCAAATGAGATTGAGTACCTTCCAAATACCCCTTACCCATTAATCCACCAGAACCAATCGCAATTTTCGACTGAATAATATTCCAGCCCGCACCTAGCGCATCAGATTCTGGATCAAATAACGTTAATACTCGCTTCTTTTGGTAAGCCTGTAAAACATACATCCATAACACGGGTGCAGCAATAGCCAACGCCGTTAAAGCCCCTAGAATGAGTCTCCAAGACATACCACTTAAAAACAGTACAAAAATCCCTGGAATAATCAAACCAATGGATAAATCGGGCTGCAAAGCCACCAATACAAATGGCACAAACATGATGACCAGTGCCCCCAAAATATGAATCAATTTGGGTGGAAATGGCTTTCTCGCAAAATACCATGCCATCATTAACGGCATGGCAAACTTCATAAACTCACTGGGTTGCATACTACCGATACCTGGTACAGTCAACCAACGCTTAGCACCTAAACGAGTATCACCTATCACAAGTACCAAAACCAACAACACAATTGAAATCAGATAGAAATATGGACTGGTCGCCTGATAAACCTTCGGTGGAATTTGTGCACAAAGAAATAACAGAATAAAACCCACACCAAAACTGGTGGCCTGACGCAGTACCATTCCCATATCTTCAGCAGTGGCACTATAAACCGCCATTAAACCAATAATAGAATTTACAACCAACAATCCCAACAACCAAGGATCAAGATGTAAACGGTGCCATTTGGAGGAATCGTCTTTAATACTTCGACCATCACGTAAGGATTGGCGTAAGAAACGATACTGTTGAGAAGGTATCATCTGATGAGGCAATACAGCTAAAAGTGAGCAGAGTATAAATTTAAACTGCGATAGAGTGAATGCTTAATTCCACGTTCAGGAAAATTATTTCGTAAACATTCACTGCAAGCGCAGAAGTTTTTTAAATTAACTTTGCGATTGGATAATCAAACGCGCCAACTGCAAATCATCTGGATAGGTAATTTTGATATTATCCGAGCGCCCATGAACCACTTGCACAGGATGTCCTGCATATTCAAGCGCACTTGCTTCATCTGTAATCACTTGCTGATCTTGTAAAGCCAGTTCAATTGCTTGTTTTAATACACCCAGTTTAGCCATTTGCGGAGTTTGAGCTTGCCATAATAAATCACGACTCACTGTCCGGCTGATGATCGCTTCAGTTTCAACCCGCTTTAAAGTATCGCGGACTGGAATAGCAAGAATAGCAGCTTGATCTGTTTCAATCGCTTTATGAACCAATGTATTTAACACAGGCAAAGTGACACAAGGACGCGCTGCATCATGCACCAATACCCAATCATCTTTATCCGCAATTTGCGTGAGATAAGTTAATGCATTTAATACAGAGTCAACTCGCTCGTTACCGCCAATACAAAAATGTGATTTCTCAGGAGCAGCTAAAGCCAAGGTTGAAATTATATTGTCATCTTGTGCAACAACAAGTACATAACCTGCTAGTGCTAAACCGTTTAATCTCTCCACTGTATGCTCTAATACAGTTTTGTGATCAAGCAATTGATATTGTTTTAATTCCGACTGAGAAAAACGACGTCCAGAACCTGCTGCAGGAATCACCACCCAAAGCTTATTGCTCATTAACTGGCTCTGGTGGGATGGCATTGTCATCTTCATTGGTGCGCAAATCTGCTTTAGCATTAGGATCAATATAAATAGGTTTATATTGTGTACTGATGGTACTCATTTGAACAAACGTTTCACGCGGTTTAACCAAACCTAAATCTAAACGAGCATGTTCTTCTATGGCTTCAACACCATTTTTTAAATCATAAACTTCAGCTGCAAGAACGCGATTACGCTCTTTAAGCTCATCATTAATTTCTGTTTGTTGTTGGATTTTTTGAGTCAGTTGCTGATGATCATGATAACCACCTTCACCAAACCAAAATAAGTACTGAAACCCTGCGATCAGTACGATCGCAAGGCCCAATAGTAATTTACTCGCAACGGAGTCAAATACATTTAACATAAATAGCATTCAATCGCTTAGTTCAAACCTTTGAACTCAGCTTTACCGCGATAGATTGCATTAGTCAACTCTTCAATACGAAGCAATTGGTTATATTTTGCAACACGGTCAGAACGGCAAAGTGAACCTGTCTTGATTTGACCAGCCGCTGTACCTACTGCAAGATCCGCAATTGTAGAATCTTCAGTTTCACCAGAACGGTGAGAGATTACAGTTGAGTAGCCATTTGCTTTCGCAAGGTAAATTGCATCAAGAGTTTCAGTCAATGTACCGATTTGGTTGTACTTGATCAGAATAGAGTTACCTACTTTCTGGTCAATACCACGTTGTAAAATCTTAGGATTCGTTACGAATAAATCGTCACCCACCAATTGGATTTTATCACCAAGGATAGACGTTAAGTAAGACCAACCTTCCCAGTCAGACTCATCCAAACCATCTTCAATTGAGATAATTGGATATTGGTTTACAAGACCTGCTAAATAGTCAGAGAATTGGTTGCTTGTGAATGCTTTATTGCCTTCACCTGCAAGGATATATTGACCATTTTTGTAGAATTCTGAAGATGCACAGTCAAGCGCAAGCATAATATCAGAACCAGCTTTGTAACCAGTTTGACCAATAGCTTCAAGAATTACGGTAATTGCTTCTTCGTTTGAACGCAAGTTCGGTGCAAAACCACCTTCATCACCAACAGCAGTGTTTAAACCTTTTTTGTTTAAAACTGATTTTAGAGAATGGAAGATTTCAGCGCCCGCACGTAATGCTTCAGCGAATGAAGTGAAGCCAACTGGCTCAATCATGAACTCTTGAATATCAACGTTATTGTCTGCATGTGAACCACCATTGATGATGTTCATCATTGGTACAGGCATGCTCAAAGTCGTTTGACCACGTAAGTCTGCGATGTATTGGAAAAGAGGAATTTTCTTTTCAGTCGCAGCAGCACGTGCAGCAGCTAAAGAAACAGCTAGAGTTGCGTTAGCACCTAGTTTTTCTTTATTTTCAGTGCCATCAAGCGCAATCATCGTGTTATCGATGTCTTTTTGCTCAAATACTGATTTACCCACTAAAGCATCACGGATTAAAGTGTTTACGTTGTTAACCGCATTTTTAACACCTTTACCCAAATAGCGTGCTTTGTCGCCATCACGAAGTTCTAAAGCTTCACGAGAACCAGTTGAAGCACCAGAAGGTGCACATGCACGACCTACAACACCAGATTCTAGGATAACGTCTGCTTCGATGGTTGGGTTACCACGAGAGTCCAAAATTTCACGTGCACGAATGTCAACGATTTGGCTCATGAATAATTCCTCAGTTGATTAATAACGAGATGCCTTAGAAAGCATCAATGAGTATCTAATTTTGCGAAACCTTTTACCAAGGTATCTAATTCTTTTAGCTGTGCTAAGAACGGCTCAAGTTGGGCCATACGTAATGCACATGGGCCATCACATTTGGCTTTTTCAGGATCTGGATGTGCTTCCAAGAACAAACCAGCCAGGCCTGTTGCCATACCTGCACGAGCAAGTGTTGTGATTTGCGCACGGCGACCGCCCGCTGAATCTGCACGACCACCAGGCGTTTGCAATGCATGCGTCACATCAAAGAATACAGGTACATTCATTTCTTTCATGATGTCGAAGCCCAACATGTCTACAACAAGGTTGTTATAGCCAAATGCAGAACCGCGCTCACATAGAATAAGCTTGTCATTTCCAGCTTCTAGACACTTATGCAAAATATGACGCATTTCGTGTGGAGCAAGGAATTGTGCTTTTTTAATGTTAATGATGGCATCGGTTTTTGCCATTGCTTCAACCAAGTCAGTTTGACGACTTAAGAAAGCAGGCAACTGAATGATATCTGCAACTTCAGCCACTGGCGCAGCTTGATACGGCTCATGCACATCGGTGATGATTGGCACATTAAAGTGCTTTTTAATGTCTGCCAACCATTCAATTCCTTTTTCCAAACCAGGACCACGGAATGAATTTAAGCTCGAACGATTCGCTTTATCGAAACTTGCCTTAAACACATACGGAATGTCTAAGCGCTTGCAAATATCAACATAAGTTTCTGCAATTTCAAAAGCTAAATCTTTTGACTCTAATACGTTCATGCCGCCGAATAGTACAAATGGCAAGTGGTTTGCCATTTGTATATCGCCTAAACGTACAATTTCTTGTGGTTTTAATTGTGACATTTAAACTTTCCTAGTTTAGTCCTAGACCTACCTTATTCTTAAGCTTTTTGATGTTTTGCTTTCGCTGCACCAATAAAACCTGCAAATAATGGATGACCATCACGTGGAGAACTTGTAAATTCTGGGTGGAATTGTACAGCAATAAACCAAGGATGTTGAGGAATTTCAACTGTTTCTACTAAGTGCTGTACAGGTGAATAGCCAGAAATTTTCATCCCCGCTTCTTCAAGTACTGGAATGAAACGATTGTTCATTTCATAACGGTGACGGTGACGCTCTACAATCTCAGCTTTGCCATACACTTCACGTGTTTTTGTGCCTTCAACCAGTTCTGATTTTTGTGCACCTAAACGCATTGTGCCGCCAAGGTCAGACTCTAGGCTACGCTGTTGGACTTCACCACGCTCATCTAACCATTCAGTAATCAAACCAATCAATGGTGATTTAGTTGAACGATTGAACTCTGTAGAAGTCGCATCTGCAATACCTGCAACGTTACGAGCAAACTCAATTACAGCCAACTGCATACCTAAACAAATACCAAGGAATGGCACATTGTTTTCACGCGCATACTGAATTGCTTTCATTTTGCCTTCAGTACCACGTTCACCAAAACCACCTGGCACAAGAATCGCATCAGCATCTTTCAATGCAGTTGCTACGTCTTGACTTTCAAGGTCTTCAGCATTCACATAATCGATTTGAACTTTAACGCGATTTTGAATACCAGCGTGTAATAAAGCTTCGTTTACAGATTTATACGCATCTGGAAGTTCAACATATTTACCCACCATTGCAACACGAACTGTGTATTCAGGGTTTAACAATGCTTCTACTACATTGTCCCAATCTGAAAGATCGGCTTCTGGTAAATTATTAAAACCAAAACGTTCACAAATTAAATCATCAACATCTTGCTCATAGAATGTGCGAGGAATTTGATAAATCGTTTTCGCATCTTTACACACCACAACCGCACGCGCTTCTACGTTGGTGAATAATGCAATTTTGCGTGTCGTATCCGCATCTACATCGTATTCAGTACGGCAGATTAAGATATCTGGTTGAATACCAATAGATAACAGCTCTTTTACAGAGTGTTGAGTCGGTTTGGTTTTTAACTCAGCCGCAGATTTGATATATGGCAACAACGTTAAATGCATCAGCATTGTGCGTTTGTGGCCTAATTCAACCATTAACTGACGTACAGATTCCATGAATGGGAGAGATTCAATGTCACCTACAGTTCCACCGATTTCTACGATGGCAACGTCATAACCTTCGCCAGCGCGAAGAACACGTTCTTTAATATTGTCTGTAATGTGTGGAATTACTTGAACAGTACCACCTAAGTAATCACCACGACGCTCTTTATTGAGTACGTCTTGATAAACACGACCAGAAGTAAAGTTATTGAGTTTGGTCATTTTCGCACGACGTAAGAAACGTTCGTAATAACCCAAATCCAAGTCAGTCTCAGCACCATCCTCTGTGACAAAAACTTCACCATGCTGGAATGGGCTCATCGTCCCTGGATCGACATTAATGTATGGATCCATTTTGACCATGGTGACTTTTAAACCACGGGCTTCTAAAAGTGCAGCAACTGAAGCAGCTGAAATACCTTTACCTAGTGATGAAACTACACCACCAGTAACGAAAATAAAATGGGTCATTAAGTTTCTCGTACAATGGAGCCTAAATCGGCCTACAATGTTGTGCGATTTTACTTTACTCTGCACCTAGAAAGCAAAGTCAATTAGCAGCAATTCATAGATCAATAAACAATTGGCTATTCTATCAGCATTTCCGATAAAAATTTAGTGGGGAATCTCAGGATTTTTCATCTGTAATTTTGCTGCTATACTACGCGCACTCTATTTATGCTTTATTTTGTGCAATTATGAATAAGAAATTTTTAATTTGTGGTGCCCTTGCAATGGGTTTATTACTTACAGCCTGTGTGAAAAAAGAAGAGCCTAAGGATGAGCAAACTGAAACAGCTCAAGCTGCATCTGAACCAACTGAACAAGCGCAGTTCCAACCTTTAGAAGCATCTAAACCTGAAGCTGAAGTTGTAATCCCGACCCAAGTTGAAGTTGTGCGTGAGCAAACTCCAAATACTACGACTGAAATTCGTCGTGAAGAAGCACCTAAACCAGCTACTCCTCAAGTAGTTGAAGCACCTAAAGCTGAAGAGAAACCAGCTCAAGCTGTACAACAGCCGAAACCAAATACTGCTGCTCAGTCAGAAGATGATGCTGTCGCTGCTGCAATTGCTGCTGCAACTCCTGCATTAGACAATAAATAATTTAAAATTTATTAAAAAAACCAGTTCAAATGAACTGGTTTTTTTAATGCTCAATAAAAAGCCATCAGGACTTTAATCTGCATGCAATTTTAAATAATCTGCCATTAATTTTGCAGCCCATGATCGGGTTTGCGTAATCCCTTCATAAAAACCACAGTGACTGCCCTTTTTTGTCGTCACAACAATAACATTTTCCATTCTTTCAATCACTGATTTATAAGGATAAAAGTTTTTGATATGGCAAACTGGGTCATCCTCAGAATTTAAAACCATCAAAGGTATTTTAATATTTTCAAATACATGAATAGGATTAATGGCTTGGGTATAACTGGCATAGTCTGGATAACCAGCCAATTCAAAATAACTTTTCTCAAATTCGGCCAGTGTTTTGACCGCCAATACCTTCGACAATGAAGTCACAGGTTCCCAAGTTGTTAAATAAGGCTGGATAAAAGTCTTGAATAACTTTTTAGTCATGACCTTACTATAAAAAGGATGAATGTTTACAAAGCCAAGTTCAGTGTTATAGCCAGGACATAATGCGAAAGCGGCTTTAAAAGGAGTATCAAGCCTTTGTTCACCTAAATAACGAACCAATAATCCTGTACCCGCAGATGAACCTACGGCATATAAAGGTGAATCTGGAAATTGTTGCTGAATATAGGCGACTTGCTCCCGTAAATCGGAAGTAAAACCAAACAAACTCATTTTCGGTACAGGTAAAGGTAAATCTGCATGCCCACGGCGTAAACACAAAGCAATGCGCCAGCCCGTATATTGATGCAGATCTCGAACCAACTCTCTCATACTGGCTAAATTGCCCGTAATCGTATGCAAAATGATGATCGTCGGGGTTTCTGGAGGTAAAGCTAGACCATACCACGCCACCGCAGTCACACCACCATCTTGCATGGTCAACTGATCAATTCGATCATATTCAAGTTGAATGGTTCGCTTCTTAATCACATCAAAATATAATAAATGTGCATGTGAGTTTGATAACCACGGGGTTGGGCGATATTTCTGTTGAAGCTGAGGTAACTTTTCTAGCACCTTTTTACTTTGCCCTTGTGGGCTATAGTACAGTTTTGGTTGTTCAGCACCGATAACCGAATCAATCCATTCCGAACCTAGAACTTTAATTTTATTTAAAGTAGATATTCTCATATCGATTTACCATTATTGATGATGAGTAAAAGATTGCTGTACTAATGTGGCGATCTGCTGACCCCAAATGGCATAAATTTCTTTACTTGGATGAAAACCATCGCTTGCCATCGGCAAATTCATTGTTTGAAAAGCATGCATATCAAAATGTAGAAACTTAAACCGATTGTTCTGCGCTAAATATTGCTGTAATTGTTGATTCATTGCAGTTGCATATTGTCCCAGTAACCATGCCAATGGATTCGGCAATGCAGGAAAATGCTGCATAGGCGGGACACCTGTAACAATAATCAATTTCGGCTGAAACCGATTCTGTATTTCCTCAAATAAATGCTGTTGTTGCTTCAACCAAGATTTGACTGAAGTCAATTTGGTGACATCATTCACACCGACCGATGTCACCACCACATCATACTGCTGGGGTGCTAAATGCTGCGTTGCCCGAATGACTTGATCCGTTGTATCGCCAGTCTTTGCATGTAGTTTCCAGAGAATCTGATATTCATCTTGTAATACTTGAAGAATCGCGCCAGACAAAGCCTCACTTTGTGATTCTACTCCAACTCCTGCTGCAGCCGAGTCTCCTAAAATTAATAAGGATAATGGCTGCCCTTGACCAATTATTCCCTCACGATCACCACTGGCTTCTAAAAGACGTGGTGTATTCTTGCGAACTTTTACTCCTTGGAACACCAACACAGGCAATAAAGCTAAAGTCGAAAGTTTTAACCACATCTGTTTCATCTCCGTAATTGCGTGAAGAAGTCTAAATTAAGCGGGCTGAAACTGCTTAATACGCTGTCCCATTTCAGCAGCCAATGCCTCCAAACCACTTTTTGGTCGGATCATCACTTCAAAATCAACAATTTGACCTTGTTCATTGAATTGAATCATATCGATCCCCTTCAACTTTTTGTCCCCGACATTTGCCGAAAACTCTAAAACAACAGATTGAGCATTTTCTGTCAGAAATTCACGATGATAGGTGAAGTTTTCGAACACCTGAATCACATTGCTCAGAATAAACTGCACCACGGCTTTACCTTCATAAGGATGAAAAGCAACAGGAGATCTGAAGACCACATTGTCTGCTAACAATTCATTTAAATAGTCCATGTCACGTGTTGCAACCATGTGGTGCCATTTATGTAATCCATCTTGGGTTTGTTTTAATTGCATTGTTGTTTTCTCTTTGATTAATGAAAAAGGGACCCATAGGTCCCTTTGGTTTTAAATGACTGCTGCAAGCTCAGCACCTTGACGAATTGCACGTTTCGCATCCAATTCACCTGCCTCTTTTGCACCACCAATTAAGTGTACGGCTTTACCATCAGCTTTTAATTGATCGAACATTGCAGTGAAAGGTTCTTGCCCTGCACAAATCACCACATTGTCTACATCTAGAATCATTGATTTATCATTCACAATGATGTGCAGACCTTGGTCATCAACTTTTTCATAGCTTGCGCCCGCAATCATCTGTACATCACGGTTTTTCAATCCTGTACGGTGAATCCAGCCTGTGGTTTTACCCAAACCTGCACCCACAGATGTCGGTTTACGCTGTAATAAGAAGATTTCACGCTCAGAAGCTTCTACTTGTGGTTGTTTTAGACCACCCACATCGTTGTAATGCGTATCAATACCCCATTCATCATAGAATTTCTGTGGATTTAAACTGCCACTTTCACCTTCGTGGCTCAAGTATTCAGCCGTATCAAAACCAATACCACCCGCACCAATCACCGCGACGCGTTGACCCACTGGCTTACGCTCTCTTAATACTTCGATGTAGCTCAACACTTTTGGATGATCGATCCCTTCAAAGCTCAACTCACGTGGCGTTACACCTGTAGCGACCACAATGTCATCAAAATTGGCTTGGCTGAGTTCTTCATAAGTCGCTTTATGGTTCAATTGCAGCTTAATCTTCGGTTGTAACAATTCAATTTTACGCTTGAAGTAGCGTAAGGTTTCATAAAATTCTTCTTTACCTGGTACAGTTTTCGCAATATTGAACTGACCACCAATTTGATTCGCCGCTTCAAAAATAGTGACATTATGACCACGTTCTGCTGCATAAGTTGCAAAACTTAGACCCGCAGGACCTGCACCAATCACCGCAATATTTTTTGCTTGACCAGCTTCTTTAAAGATTAACTCTGTTTCATAACATGCACGTGGATTCACTAAACATGTTGCAATTTTCATCGAGAAAATGTGATCTAAACAAGCTTGGTTACAACCAATACAGGTATTAATTTCATCACTACGCCCTTGTTCAGCTTTAAGTACAAACTCAGGGTCAGCCAACATTGGTCGAGCCATCGATACGATGTCAGCATCACCAGATGCCAAAACATACTCTGCCATTTCAGGTGTGTTAATACGGTTAGAAGTAACCAAAGGTATGTTTACGCTACCTTTTAATTTTTTAGTCACCCAAGTGAATGCCGCACGAGGCACTTTAGTCGCAATAGTCGGAATACGCGCTTCATGCCAGCCAATACCTGTATTGATAATGGTTGCCCCCGCTTTTTCAATTTCTTTAGCTAAGTGAATAACTTCCTCTAAGCTCGAACCACCTTCAACCAAATCCAACATAGATAAACGGTAAATAATAATGAAGTTTTCACCGACTGCTTCGCGGGTACGTCTTACAATTTCAATTGGGAAACGAATCCGTTTTTCATAACTACCGCCCCATTCATCATCACGATGGTTGGTTCTGGCAGCAATAAACTCATTGATTAAATAACCTTCTGAACCCATGATTTCTACACCATCATAACCAGCGTATTGCGAAAGCTTGGCACAGTTTACGAAATCATCAATCGTTTGCTGAACTTCAGCAGAACTTAATTCCTTAGGACGGCTTGGATTAATCGGTGCTTGAATTGCAGATGGTGCAACAATATCTTTTTGGTATGAATAACGACCAGTGTGCAGAATTTGCAGAGCAATTTTACCGCCCGCATCATGAACTGCCTGCGTAATGACTTTATGGTGTTCTGCTTCTTCACGAGTATCGAGCTTAGAACCACCTTTAAAAGTCAAACCATGATCATTGGGTGAAATACCGCCCGTCACAATCAATCCAACACCGCCTTTTGCCCGCTCTGCATAAAATGCTGCCATACGGTCATAACCACCTGGCGCTTCTTCAAGACCAACGTGCATAGAACCCATAAGTACACGGTTTTTAAGTGTAGTAAATCCTAAATCTAATGGGGCGAGTAAATGTGGATAATTGGACATGAGACCTCCATGGCTTGCAATGTGCTGGCTAAATTTTGCTTTTATGCAACTTGTTGCACTAATTTATAATCCAATTTTGAAATCTATGCAACATGTTGCATAATATCTGTACCTTATTTTTTTTGATGCTAACTTATGTCTTTAGCACATGTTCTGTTGACCAGTCTGATGGAAAAACCAAGTACAGGGATTGAACTGGCACGGCGTTTTGACCGTTCTATGGGTTTCTTTTGGAATGCGACGCATCAGCAAATTTACCGTGAACTCAGTGCCATGCAGCAAAAAGGCTGGATTTCAACCATTGAAGATGAAAGTTCCAATAGCCGAAAAAAAACCTATCAAGTGGAGCAAATGGGTCGAACTGAATTGGCTGACTGGATGGTCAAGCAAAGCCCGCCCGCTCAACTGCGTGAAGAACTGATGGTACGTTTAAGAGCAGAAGCACAAGTCGGTCAGGCTACTGTATTGCCTGAGTTAGAAAGACACTTGATGTTGCATCAAGAAAAATTGAAAATTTATCAACAAATTTTTGCCAAAGACTTCTCATCTACAGAAAATGAAAATCGCACTTTATATATTCATAAAATGATTTTACAGTTAGGCATTAACTTAGAAGTGGGCTGGATTGAATGGCTTGAAACCATGATTACAGGCCTGAAAAAATTTGAGCAATCTTAAGAAATAGAGAAATTACCATGCCTTACTATCAAATGCCCGATCAAGAACAATTGTACGTTCGTGAATTTGGTCAGGGCAAACCTGTTTTAGTCCTCTCAGGTTTAGGCATGCAAAGTTGGCAATGGCTACCTTTTTTAATTCAAAACAGTAACCAATTTAAATTCATTATTCCAGATTGGCGCGGATTTGGTCGTTCAAAACACTGCCGTATACCTGAAATAGATGCTATTTCTAGTCATTGGCGTGATTTAGAGGCATTAATCCAACAATTAAAGTATCCTGACTTCACTGTTATTGCGTTCTCAATGGGCGCAACAATAGCCATGCATGGCATGAAATATGGAAATTTTAAACAATCGATCAATTGTTATTTACATATTGATCAAGCACCCAAAATTACAGTAGATAGCCGTTGGCCGTATGGTTTACTCAGTCAACAACACTCAAATTTTAAAAAACTCTTAGCTGAAATTTCACTGTTTTTCTCGGCCTTACCTCCTATTAAAAGTCTAGAAGATCTTGACCCAGCTTCACGTCAAGAATTTATTAAAATATGGAGTAAATTCGTATCATTACAAAATGGTCATCGCTTAAGTCCCATCTTATGGAACACCGCCTTAAAATACGATAAATTACAAAAGCATCTCTTACCCTTACACCGTCTCGATTATTTAGCGTGGTATATCAATAACTATCTCTATCACAATGAAGATTACCGAGAATCTTTAACAGAATTGAGCTGTCCCACAACTTTTTTCATTGGGGAAAATTCGATACTTTATCCATCCCAAGGGCAAAAAATTATCGCGAATAGTGTTAAAAATGCCAAGCAAGTTATTTTTGAACGCTCAGGCCACGCTATTTTGATTAATGAACCTTTCAAATTTCAGCGAGAAATTTCCCGCTTTCTTTTGAATCAGTCCGAATAACAAAACTTTAGTTTAATTAAAGCACCGCTCGATCATATTTAATTGCTTCAAGATCATAAACTTGATAAATGCAATCAAATAGCGAGCGGATATCTTCACTTTCATCCATACTACGAATAGCGAGGAAGATTGGACTAACTGCGGCATCATCCAACAAAGGGATGTAGTTCAAGTGAGGAAACTGAATACTACAAGCACTTTCAGGCACAATGCAAATTCCTTCCCCTGCTGCCACTAAGCCCAGTGCCAATTGAATTTCACGGACTTCTCGCAAACTACGTGGCTCTAAACCGTACTCTGAAAATAGGCTACGGACTTGGGTCGAGAAATTAGGTTTAGGATGACTTGGATATAAGAACAAACTTTCTTCAACTAAATCTGCAAGATATACCCCTTGTTTTTGCGATGCTAAAGGATGACTGCTGTGAGCCGCAACCATCAAAGGTTCTTCACGCAATAACACACGACGAATTGCAGGATCCGAAATTCTTAACCGCCCAAAACCAACATCAATTCGCCCTTCTTTAAGCGCCTGAATTTGGTCTTTAGTGCTCATTTCGATCAGTTCAATTTTAAGCTGTGGTTGCTGCTGACGGAATAAATACACAATTCTTGGCAACAAACCATAGAGCAATGATCCAACAAATCCCATGGTTACGGTACGTTCGACCATACCTACACGCTTAGTCATCGACTTCACTTCTTCAGCATTAGACAAAAGTTTAACCGCATGCTGATAGAAGAATTGACCTGCTGGCGTGGTCTGTAAAGGCCGACTACCACGCTCAAACAACTGAATTCCCAACTCAGCTTCAAGGTTTTGAATCTGCCGACTTAGCGGAGGCTGGGCTATAAACAGTTTTTCTGCTGCTTTGGTAAAACTTTGTTCCTCTACAACCGCTACAAAATAGCGTAGGTGTCTAAGTTCCATAAGACTTCATACCTTTTAAATATAAAAAAATGCAAAAATGATCTTCGACAGGTTTAGTTCATTCTTTTAAGGTATATCACATGAATTAGACAAATCAAGATAGCGAAGCCGAAAGATGTATAAATCGATTGAAACGTTGCTTGTAGAAATACCGACGATCCGCCCACATAAAATGGCGGTTGCAACAATGCAAACTCAGACCTTGGTTCTGGTTAAAGTCACCACAGAAGATGGCTTTACTGGCTGGGGCGAAGCAACCACAATTGGTGGCTTAGGCTATGGCGAAGAAAGTCCAGAAAGCGTCAAAACCAATATCGAAACTTATTTTGCGCCATTACTCAAGTCATTATCTGGTTTGAATGTCGCACAAACCATACAAACAATCAAACGCAATATCAATGGCAACCGTTTTGCTAAAAATGCCATTCAAACCGCTCTATTTGACATTCAAGCACAACGCTTAGGTCTACCCATCAGTGAAGTACTTGGTGGTCGGTTAAGGCATAGTGTCCCAGTACTTTGGGTATTGGCTTCTGGCAATACAGAAAAAGATATTGCTGAAGCACAGCAGATGATTGCCAGCAAACGCCACAATACCTTCAAGTTAAAAATTGGTTCGCGTCGTGTGGAAGAAGATGTAGAGCATGTTTTAGCCATCAAGCAAGCTCTAGGCTCGGATGTTTCTATTCGCGTAGATGTAAATCGTGCTTGGTCAGAACTTGAAGCAGTTAAAGGCATTCAACAGTTACAAGATGGTGGTGTTGATTTAATTGAACAACCCTGTGCTATCGACAACATTGATGCTATGCAACGTCTTACCCGTCGCTTTGATATTGCCATCATGGCTGATGAATCGCTAATGGGTCCAGACAGTGCCTATCGCTTAGCAAAGCGTAATGGAGCTTCAGTCTTTGCAGTCAAAATCGCGCAATCAGGCGGCTTGGTTGAAGCCAGTGAAGTTGGAAAAATTGCCAAACTGGCAGGAATTGACCTTTACGGTGGCACCATGCTTGAAGGTCCAATTGGCACTATGGCATCGGCGCAAGTCTTTTCTACTTTTCACAATTTAGCGTATGGCACCGAACTGTTTGGTCCACTGTTGCTGACCGAAGAAATTTTAAAAACTCCGCTGCAATATCAAAACTTCGAGCTGATGTTACCGACCACAGCTGGACTGGGTATTGAAATTGATGAAGACAAAATTGACCGTATGCGTCGTCAGTAATTAAAGGAATTCTACATGCTTTACCACGTAAGAATGGATGTAAACCTACCGCAGGATATGCCAGCAGAACAGGCAAATGAAATTAAAGCGGTTGAAAAGGCATATTCACAAGAACTGCAACAGCAAGGCAAATGGCGCCACATTTGGCGTATTACAGGTCAATACTCCAACATCAGTATTTTTGATGTCGAGAGCAATGAAGAGTTGCATAACCTGTTGCAGGGTTTACCGCTTTATCCCTACATGAATATTGAAGTGATGCCACTGAATCGACATCCCTCTTCTATTCGTGAAGATGATCGTTAAGCAAAGGAATAATGGGAAGACAGCTTCCCAACGTGTAAAAAAAATCTGTATTCACAAGGAATGTGGCCCGCTAAGTGTTTTGATGAGATCAAACATGCGCCAGCCACTCAAACATACTTAAGGAGCGACAGTATGAACCGCCAACAAATTGATGCCCTCGTAAAAGAAATGAACGTCGACACTGCAACTGGTCCTGTCGATGCACGTGTACAACAAATTGTTGTGCGCTTAGTGGGCGATCTGTTCCAAGCCATTGAAGACCTCGACATCAGTCAAACTGAACTTTGGAAAGGTCTGGAATATTTTACCGATGCAGGTCAAGCCAATGAATTAGGTCTACTCGCAGCGGGGTTAGGCTTAGAACATTATTTAGACCTTCGTGCCGATGAAGCCGATGCTAAAGCAGGCATTACAGGTGGTACGCCACGTACCATTGAAGGTCCACTCTATGTTGCAGGTGCACCTGAATCGACAGGTTTTGCCCGCATGGATGATGGTTCTGAAACTGACAAAATTCCAACTTTGTTTATTGAAGGTACAGTAACTGATACTGATGGCAACATTATTGAAGGTGCCAAAGTTGAAGTTTGGCATGCCAACAGCTTAGGCAACTACTCATTCTTCGATAAATCACAATCTGACTTTAACTTACGTCGTAGTATTTTAACGGATGCTGATGGCAAATATGTGGCACAGACCACCATGCCTGTAGGCTACGGTTGCCCACCTGATGGTACGACTCAAGCGGTGTTAAATAAGCTAGGTCGTCATGGTAACCGCCCTTCACATGTACATTACTTTGTCTCTGCTCCTGGTTATCGCAAGCTCACTACTCAGTTCAACATTGAAGGTGACCAATACCTTTGGGATGACTTTGCCTTTGCAACCCGTGATGGTTTAGTCGCTACTGCTGTAGATGTGACCGATGAAGCTGAAATTGCTCGTCGCGGTTTAAATCAACCGTTCAAGCACATCACATTCAATATTGAGTTAGTAAAAGAACAGCAAGGCGCTCCTTCAACTGAAGTAGATCGTCGTCGCGCTAGCGCTTAACCCATATTTTAGGAACCGAAATGACATCTAAATCAACTGTCATTTCGGAGTGTTCCCCACATTTGGAACCTCGGAGAACGGACATGCCTCGTATTCCTGTAATTAACACCAGTCACCTCGATCGTATTGATGAATTGCTTGTTGACGATTTTGAAACTGGCGAATTTAAACTGCATCGCTCAGTATTTACTGATCAAGCCTTATTTGACCTTGAAATGAAATACATTTTTGAAGGTAACTGGGTGTACTTGGCACATGAAAGCCAAATTCCAAATAATAATGACTTCTACACCACGTATATGGGACGCCAGCCAATCATTATTGCGCGTAACCGTAATGGTGAACTCAATGCCATGATCAATGCCTGTTCACATCGTGGTGCACAACTTTGCCGCCATAAACGTGGCAACAAGGCAACTTACACCTGCCCATTCCACGGTTGGACGTTTAATAACTCAGGTAAACTCCTGAAAGTAAAAGATCCAAGTGAAGCTGGTTATTCAGATTGCTTTAATCAAGAAGGTTCACATGATCTGAAAAAAGTAGCACGTTTTGAAAACTACAAAGGCTTCTTGTTTGGTAGCTTAAATCCTGACGTACCTTCACTGGAAGAATTTTTAGGTGAAACTACCAAAATCATTGACATGATTGTCGATCAGTCTGAGCAAGGTCTGGAAGTTTTACGTGGTTCATCAACCTACACTTACGAAGGCAACTGGAAACTGACGGCTGAAAATGGTGCCGATGGGTATCACGTGTCTGCCGTACACTGGAACTATGCAGCCACAACCCAACAGCGTAAAGAGAAAGAAGCGGGTGACAACATCCGTGCCATGAGCGCAGGTTCGTGGGGTAAACAAGGCGGTGGCTCTTACGGTTTTGACAATGGACACATGTTGCTCTGGACACAATGGGCAAACCCTGAAGACCGTCCGAACTACCCTAAAGCAGAGGAATATACCGAGAAATTCGGTGCGCCAATGTCGAAATGGATGATCGAGCGCTCACGTAATCTTTGCTTATATCCAAATGTATATTTGATGGATCAGTTTGGTTCACAAATTCGTGTCTTACGCCCACTGGCAGTCAACAAAACTGAAGTGACCATTTACTGTATCGCCCCGAAAGGTGAAGCACCAGAAGCACGTACTCGCCGTATTCGTCAATATGAAGATTTCTTTAATGCTTCAGGCATGGCAACACCCGATGATCTTGAAGAATTCCGTGCTTGCCAAGCAGGTTATGCAGGGATTGAACTGGAATGGAATGACATGTGCCGTGGCTCGAAACACTGGATTCAAGGCCCTGATGACGCTGCCAATGAAATTGGGTTAAAACCAAAACTCAGCGGCATTAAAACCGAAGATGAAGGTCTGTACCTCGCTCAACATCAATATTGGCTAGAAACGATGAAACATGCCATTGCCTCAGAAAAAGCACTCGTGAATGAACAAGGAGAGATCGCATGAATGCCACTGCCACTTTAGAACGCAGCTCTCTCGAACAGATTGCGCAGTTTCTTTATCAAGAAGCACGTTTTCTAGATGATGAGCAATGGGATGACTGGTTAAATTGTTATGCCCCATCTGCTTCTTTTTGGATGCCTGCTTGGGATGATGATGACCGTTTAACTGAAGATCCTCAGTCTGAAATTTCGCTGATTTATTACCCAGACCGTCAAGGTCTTGAAGACCGTGTGTTCCGTATTAAAACTGAACGCTCTTCTGCAACCATGCCAGATACCCGTACCAGCCACAACATCAGCAATATTGAAGTAATGGCACGTGACGGTGACAAAGTAACAGTTCGTTTTAACTGGAACACCTTAAGTTTCCGTTACAAAACCAACTATAGCTATTTCGGCATGTCACGTTATGAAATCGATTTTTCAGGCGCGCAACCACAGATTTTAAGCAAATACGTGGTCCTGAAAAATGACTATATCAATCAAGTCATTGATATTTACCACCTCTGATTTAAGCGTCATCCCTTCAGTCAAATGGAATGTTGACTGAAGGTCAAGTTTCAAAGTTTTTAGTAGGATTCTAGCCATGTCAAACCACAATATTGCACTTCAATTTGAAGATGGTGTTACCCGTTTTATTAGCGTCGCTCAGGGCGAAACTTTGTCTGATGCGGCTTACCGTCAAAAAATCAATATTCCTTTAGATTGTCGCGATGGTGCCTGTGGAACATGCCGAGCTTTCTGTGAATCGGGAAGTTATGACATGCCTGAAGAAACCTACATTGAAGATGCACTCACCCCAGAAGAAGCTGAGCAAGGCTATATTCTAGCTTGCCAATGCCGCCCAACATCCGATGCTGTATTCCAAATTCAAGCATCATCTGAAGTATGTAAAACCGAGATTCACCAATACCAAGGCACTTTAGTTGCTGTGGAAAACTTATCAGACTCAACCATCACTTTTGATATTCAACTTGACGAAGGTCAACCTGATATTCACTTCCTTGCTGGTCAATATGTCAATGTTGGCATTCCAGATACCACAGAAACACGTTCATATTCATTTAGTTCTAAACCAGGCAACCGTTTAACAGGTTTTGTGGTGCGCAACGTACCTAATGGAAAAATGAGTAGCTTTTTAAGTAATAGCGCCAAAGCAGGCGATAAAATGACCTTTACAGGTCCATTTGGCAGTTTCTACTTACGTAATGTAGTTCGCCCTGTCGTCATGCTTGCTGGCGGAACGGGAATTGCGCCATTTATGTCCATGCTTCAAGTGTTAGAAGAAAAAGGCTCAGAGCACCCTGTACGTTTAGTGTTTGGTGTAACCAATGATTTTGATTTAGTTGCTTTAGAACAACTTGATGCACTTCAAGCCAAACTTCCATGGTTTGAATATCGTACCGTGGTTGCAAGCCCAGACTCAGCACATGAGCGCAAAGGCTATGTGACTGGACACATTGAAAATGAATGGCTCAATGGTGGCGATGTCGATGTCTACCTATGTGGCCCTGTTCCTATGGTCGATGCTGTTCGCAGTTGGTTAGATAGTGAAGGTGTAAAACCTGCAAACTTCCTATTTGAAAAATTCTCTGCAAACTAATACATCACCTAATATTTAAGTTATAGAAAAGATGATACGCGGAAATGTCATTTGCAATTGTTCGAGGCCAGACCACTTGGTAAAAATGCTTTTTCTGCGAGGAAGATATCAAGTCGTAGGTTTCGACGAGTTCTGCAAATGACAATGGTTCTGCTTACTTTTCCCAAAAGGAAAGTAAATCTAACCGAAGGTTAATCCAGTAACTGATGTCCAGTTATTAGGATGCAGGCATGCCAAATTGTATAAATTTTAAAATTCATCTTTATATTGGATGATAAGTGAGTTCAAAAAATGGCGTCAAATCAAAGATTCTTAAACAAAGTCGTGATTGTGACTGGTGCTGCTCAAGGCATTGGTCGTGGGGTTGCACTCCAAGTGGCTGAAGAAGGTGCGCAAGTTGTCTTAGCTGATTTATCTGACTATGTAGATGAAACATTAGCAGAGATTGAAGAACTTCAAGGTGATGCTATAACAGTCAAAGCCAATCTTGAAACTTTCGCAGGCGCACAAGCCGTTGTAGCAAAAGCACTTGAAGTCTATGGCCGTGTTGATGTACTCATCAATAATGTCGGTGGTGCAATTTGGATGAAACCCTTTGAAGAATTTTCTGAAGAAGAAATCATCAAAGAAGTCAATCGCTCATTGTTCCCAACGCTGTGGTGTTGTCGCGCTGTTTTACCTGAAATGATTAAAAATCAGCACGGTACGATTGTAAATGTATCCTCTATAGCAACTCGCGGCATTAACCGCGTGCCCTATTCAGCATCCAAAGGCGGTGTCAATGCCCTCACCGCATCACTGGCATTTGAACATGCCAAAGATGGCATCCGAGTAAATGCAGTTGCTACAGGTGGAACAGAAGCACCGCCACGTAAAGTACCACGAAATGCAAACCCTCTTTCTGAAAATGAAAAAGCATGGATGCAACAAGTGGTCGATCAAACCATTGATCGTAGTTTTATGAACCGTTATGGCACGATTCAGGAACAAGTGAATGCAATTGTATTCCTTGCTTCAGATGATTCGTCATATATGACAGGTACAGTGGTTCCTGTAGGCGGTGGCGATCAAGGCTAATTGATCGTCACAAAACTTTATATACAGGATCATGTCTGCATGGAGGCAAATGAATGGCTACCCTGTTTAAAACTTTGAAAGAAGATTGGTCTATTTCAGCCACTGTCGCAGGATTTTTGGCAGTGCTGATTTCCTATTCAGGCCCACTTATTATCTTCTTTCAGGCTGCGCAACAAGCTCAGGTTTCCCCAACCATGATGATTTCATGGATTTGGGGCATTTCGATTGGGGCAGCCGTGGCAGGGATCTTCCTTTCCATTAAATTTAAAGTCCCTGTGATTACGGCATGGTCTGCACCGGGTACGGCTTTATTGGTCACCCTGTTCCCGAATATTAGCCTGAATGAAGCGGTTGCTGCCTACATCACCTCTGCTGTGGTGATTTTCCTTATTGGTATGAGTGGTTATTTCGATAAATTGTTGAAATGGATTCCTCAGTCGGTTGCCGCAGGCATGATGGCAGGGATCTTATTTCAGTTTGGTTTAGGGTTATTTAGCGCAACCAATAGTATGCCGATTATTGTATTTAGCATGTTGTTTGTCTTTTTAGTCGCAAAACGAATTTCTCCACGCTATAGCATGCTTTGGGTGCTGCTTTCTGGTGTTGCATTGAGCTTTGGGCTTGGTGAAATGAATGCTGTGAGTTTAGATTTCCAACTTGCCATACCTCAGTTGATCACTCCAGAATGGACTTGGCATTCCACCTTAAACCTTGCCCTACCTTTGATTTTAGTCAGTCTGACGGGACAGTTTTTACCGGGCATGGCCATCATGAAACTAAGCGGTTATGACATACCTGCCAAGCCAATTATCACGTCCACCAGTATTGCGTCATTGGCTGTCGCTTGTGTCGGTGGCATTACCATCGTTTTGGCATCGATTACCGCTGCGCTTTGTATGGGTAAAGATGCACATGAGTTAAAGGAAAAACGCTACATCGCAGGGGTTGCCAACGGTATCTTTTATATTTTAGGTGGGCTGTTTGCAGGCAGTATCGTTCTGCTCTTCAGCTTACTGCCAAAAGAGCTTGTTGCAGCACTGGCTGGATTGGCCTTATTGGGCGCGATTTCAACCAATATCGCTGTTGCTATGAGGGATGAGCCTCAACGGGATTCCGCACTCATTACCTTTTTAGCTACAGCTTCAGGAATGCATTTTTTAGGCCTAAGTTCCGTTTTTTGGGGCATTGTGATTGGTTTATTCGCACATGTCATTTTAACCAAACGCCCTACTGAACCTACCACTATTTCATCCACTCAATCGAGTAAAAGTTAGTCCGACCTATATAGGGTCTAGGAAATATTATGATAGATAAAAGTGCAGCGACCTTAACGGAAGCGCTCTCCCAGATACAAGACGGCTCAACCATCATGATTGGTGGTTTTGGTACAGCAGGACAACCTGCTGAACTCATTGACGGGCTGATCAAGCTTGGACGTAAAGACCTCACCATTGTCAGCAACAACGCAGGCAATGGCGACTATGGTCTGGCGAAACTGCTGAAAGCCGGCGCCGTCAAAAAAGTCATCTGCTCATTCCCGCGTCAGTCCGACTCTTGGGTCTTCGATGAACTCTATCGTGCAGGCAAAATCGAACTGGAACTGGTGCCTCAAGGCAATTTGGCCTGTCGCATTCAAGCTGCGGGCATGGGACTCGGTGCAGTCTTCACCCCTACAGGCTTCGGGACTTTATTGGCTGAAGGCAAAGAAACCCGTCACATCGACGGTAAAGATTATGTACTGGAATACCCGATCAAAGCCGACTTCGCTTTGATTAAAGCCCAGCAAGGCGACCGTTGGGGCAATCTGGTCTACCGTAAATCGGCACGTAACTTTGGCCCAATCATGGCCATGGCAGCCAATGTGACCATTGCCCAAGTGTCTGAAGTGGTGGAACTCGGTGCTTTGGACCCAGAACACATCATCACCCCAGGCATCTTCGTTCAACATGTGGTACAGGTTCAGCCTGAACCTGTGGCTGTGTAATCGGGAGAACATCATGAGCTATCAAAAACTCAACCGCAACCAGATTGCTGAACGTGTGGCCCAAGATATTCCGGATGGGGCTTATGTCAATTTAGGCATTGGCTTACCCACCAAGATTGCCAGCTACTTACCGAATGACAAAGAGATCTTCCTGCATTCTGAAAATGGCTTATTGGCTTTTGGTCCACCGCCAGCTGCAGGGGAAGAAGATCCTGAGCTGATCAATGCCGGTAAAGAATATGTGACCATGTTACAAGGCGGTGCCTTTTTCCATCATGGGGATTCGTTTGCCATGATGCGTGGTGGGCATTTGGATATTGCGGTTCTCGGTGCGTTTCAAGTCGCAGCCAATGGTGACTTAGCCAACTGGCATACTGGCGCACCCGATGCAATTCCATCAGTAGGTGGAGCGATGGATTTGGCGGTAGGCGCTAAAAAAGTGTTTATCACCACCGATCATGTCACCAAGAACGGTGAACCGAAGATTGTGGCTGAGTTGACTTACCCCGCCACAGGACAAAAGTGTGTTGACCGTATTTATACCGATCTGTGTGTGATTGATGTCACTGCGGAAGGCTTAAAAGTGATCGAGAAAGTCGACGGTCTAAGCTTTGCAGAATTGCAGGCGATGACGGGTGCTCCGTTGGTGGATGCGACACAAGGATAATTAATCCCTCCCGACTTCCCTTTAAAAAGGGAAGCGTTTCCCCCTTTTTAAAGGGGGACTAAGGGGGATTCAAAGGACAAGATTAAAAATGAAAGACGCTTATATTATCGATGCCATCCGTACCCCATTCGGCCGTTATGCCGGTGGACTCGCACCAGTCCGTGCAGATGACTTGGGTGCTGTGCCGATTCAGGCCTTAATGCAACGTAATCCAAGCGTGGACTGGAAACAAGTTGATGATGTGATTTACGGCTGTGCCAACCAAGCGGGTGAAGACAACCGTAATGTGGGGCGTATGTCAGCACTACTTGCAGGTTTACCTGTCGAAGTTCCAGCAACGACGATTAACCGTTTATGTGGTTCATCTTTAGATGCGATTGCGATTGCAGCCCGTGCCATTAAAGCGGGTGAAGCAAACCTGATCATTGCGGGTGGTGTGGAAAGCATGTCGCGTGCTCCGTTTGTGATGGGTAAATCAGAAACGGCTTATGGTCGTAGCCAGAAGATTGAAGACACCACCATGGGATGGCGTTTTATCAATCCGAAGCTGAAAGCCATGTATGGTGTAGAGACCATGCCACAGACTGCAGAGAATGTGGCACAACAATTTAAGATTGATCGTGCAGATCAAGACCAGTTTGCCTTGACGAGTCAACAGCGCACAGCAACCGCGCAAGCTCAAGGCTTTTTTAAACATGAGATCGTCCCTGTAAGTATTCCTCAGCGTAAGGGTGATCCGATTGTGGTGGATACCGATGAACATCCTCGTGCATCGACCACATTAGCAGGTTTGGCGAAACTGAAGCCAGTCGTCACAGCAGAAGGCACCGTCACAGCGGGAAACGCGTCAGGCATCAATGACGGTGCGGCTGCTGTACTGATTGCTTCGGAACAAGCCGTCGAGCAATACCAACTTAAACCACGTGCCAAGATTATTGCATCTACGGCTGTGGGGGTTGAACCGCGCATTATGGGCTTTGCTCCAGCACCAGCGATTAAGAAATTGCTGAAACAAGCTAATCTCAGCATCGAGCAGATGGATGTGATTGAGCTGAATGAAGCCTTTGCGGCACAGGCACTGGCGGTTACCCGTGATTTAGGTCTGGCAGACGATACGACACAAGTGAATCCAAATGGTGGTGCGATTGCGATTGGTCATCCGTTGGGTGCTTCAGGTGCACGTTTAGTCACCACAGCCTTAAACCAATTAGAACAAACGGGTGGTACTTATGCCTTATGTTCGATGTGTATTGGTGTCGGTCAAGGCATTGCAATGATTATTCAGCGCGTTTAACAAATCATAACTATTTAAGATATTTCCCCTCCCTTTTTTAAAGGGAGGTCGGGAGGGATTTTATGCCAACATTTATTTCAAATGATGCAACCATCAATTACGCAACTTTTGGTGATGCCACCAATCCTGCTTTGGTATTTTCCAATTCTTTGGGGACCAATTATGGCATGTGGCAACAGCAGTTTAATGCTTTAAAAGAGCAGTTCTTTGTGGTGTGTTATGACACGCGTGGTCATGGTGCTTCGTCTACCCCGCAAGGTCCTTATAGCCTGCAACAATTGGGTGAAGATGTGATTCATTTGCTGGATCATTTAAAGATTTCAAAAGCTGCATTTTGTGGGATTTCTATGGGGGGCTTAACCGGTCAATGGTTGGCTATTCATTATCCTGAGCGTTTTAGCCATGTGGTGGTGTGTAATACGGCGGCTAAAATTGGTCAGGAGCAGGCTTGGCTGGATCGGGCGGCTTTGGTCAGATCTCAAGGTTTACAATCTATCGCGGACAGTGCAGCTTCGCGATGGTTTACAGTTCCCTTTATCCAAAGCAACGCGGCAACGGTTGCAACGCTTTCAAACGACTTAGGCGCTGGCAGCCCAGAAGGTTATGCGAGTTGTTGTGAAGCTTTGGCTAAAGCGGATGTTCGGGAGCAATTAAAGACAATTACGGTGCCCGTATTGATTGTTGTAGGACGGCAAGATCCTGTGACAACGGTGGCGGATGCTGAGTTTATGCAGAGTCAAATTCCCAAGAGTCAGTTGGTCGAAATTGATGCGTCACATATTTCTAATGTGGAACAGCCAACGGCGTTTAATGAAGCTTTAAAACAGTTTCTTGTATAAGAATACCGTCCTCAAAGGCCTCACATTGTTGAGGCTTTTCTTTGTCTAAAATGTTTGTTTAAATACCGTCCACTAACTTCATAACCCCTAGAATTTGTAAAAATGAAAAAATATTTTTTCAACTGTATTCTTATGCTTTCAAGTATGTCTGCTTTTGCAAATTCACAATTCGAAACCTACACCATCATTTATGGGGGTGGCGTAGATGATCTCGGACTTGGTTTAAAAGATCAGCAAGGAAAAGAATATCACGCCTATTGTAGCCAGCAATGTGGTGATTGGTTTGAGTTTGATCAAGACTCACTGGGTGAGAAACTCAAAAACCAATTCAAAGGTCGCCAAGCTGTAGTTGATTTGTCTTATGAAATTAATGCTGGACGCATTGTCGGGCCTGGTGATGAGGATGAACTTTATTTTATAAAGAGCATCAAACTCATCGATTCAAATCAAAGAAAGCCTTGGTTAAACTTTTTTGATCTCAAACAAAATTAAATGCCCTTCTAAGTCATATTTTTAATAATTAATTTGCTTAGGCTATTTTACCATCAATTACACCCATTCCTTTTAACAGTTGTAATTCATGTTCCGCTTTAAATTGAGACAATACAAACATGGTATGTTCTCCCAATTGTGGCGGTGCATGATGATATTCAACAGGTGTTTCAGACAATTTTATAGGCGAACCAATCATCTGGAACTCTGGATTAAGTGGATGTTGTATATTCACCACCATTTCCCGATGTTGAATTTGGGGTTCTTGCAGAGCTTCGGCAACAGAATTAATAAGCCCAACAGGTACTTTAAATGCATGAATTGCACTCACCCACGACTCTGCATTTTGCTGTACAAAATGAGCAGATAATAATTCAATAAGTACTTCACGGTAGCGTACTCGATCCTGATTTCGATTAAAACGCCCATCTTCCAATAGCGAGGTATAACCAATCGCAATACAGAAATCTTTAAACTGCTTATCGTTACCACAAGCGACAATAAATTCTTTATCTTTCGCGCTAAAAGTTTGATATGGAACAATATTCGGATGACTATTTCCCATACGCTTTGGAGATACACCCGTAGTGAGATAATTCATACCTTGATTGGCTAAACCTGCCACCTGAACATCCAGTAATGACAAATCAATATGTTGCCCTCGTCCAATCTGATGACGAGCCAATAGTGCAGCCTGAATGGCAATCGTGGCATATAGTCCTGTTTGAATATCGACCACAGCGACACCTACTTTCTGTGCACCACACCCTGAATCTTCCTCTTCACCCGTAATACTCATCAGTCCTGACATACCCTGAATGATAAAGTCATAGCCTGGTTCAGCCGCACGTGGTCCTGTTTGTCCAAAACCTGTGATCGAGCAATAAACCAGATTCGGATTAATATCACTTAGAGTTTCATAATCCAGACCATATTTCTGTAATGAACCCGCTTTATAGTTTTCGATCACGACATCTGCCGTTTTGACCATTTCATGCAGAATAGCCTGTCCCTCTGAGCGTGTAATATCAATCGCGACTGAATATTTATTTCTATTGGCCGACTGGTAATAACCTGACTCACGAGTCTGTTCACCGTGAGCATCAAGCATCCACGGCGGCCCCCACATGCGAGTATCATCACCACATTGTGGACGCTCAATTTTAATGACTTCAGCACCGAGATCTGCCAAAATTTGCCCACACCATGGGCCCGCCAATACTCGGCTAAGATCCAAAACCCGAATTCCCTTTAACGCACCCATTATTTGCTCCTCAAACTTACATCTTCGTTTTACTTTTGATTTTCAAAGATGCATTTGCCCTCAAGATGCTCTTTCGAGCACCCTGATTTTAATCAAAATGATTTTTTTAAATTAGAATGCAGCAATACCCGTCTGTGCACGGCCAAGAATTAGTGCATGTACGTCATGGGTGCCTTCATAGGTGTTCACCACTTCTAAATTGACCAAATGTCGTGCGACACCAAACTCATCACTAATCCCATTTCCCCCCATCATGTCACGGGCTAAACGGGCAATATCTAAAGCTTTACCACAGTTGTTACGTTTGATTAGAGAGGTTCCTTCAACCGATGCAATCCCTTCATCTTTCATACGTCCAAAACGCAAAGCAACTTGTAACCCTAAAGCAATTTCAGTTTGCATATCAGCAAGTTTTTTCTGAATAAGTTGGTTTGCTGCTAAAGGACGACCAAACTGTTTACGATCCATTGTATATTGATGCGCAGTATGCCAACAGAATTCTGCTGCACCCATCGCGCCCCAAGCGATACCATAGCGTGCGCTATTTAGGCAGGTAAATGGACCTTTCAAACCACGAATTTCAGGAAATGCATTTTCTTCTGGAACAAAAACGTTATCCATCACAATTTCACCTGTGATTGATGCACGTAAACCCACTTTGCCATGAATCGCAGGTGCCGAAAGCCCTTCCCAGCCTTTTTCTAAAATAAAGCCACGAATGTCACCCACATGTCCTTCTTCAGATACTTCTTTTGCCCACACCACAAATACATCTGCAATTGGGCTATTGGTAATCCACATTTTCGCACCAGATAAGCGATAACCACCTGCTACTTTTTTAGCACGTGTAATCATACTTCCTGGGTCTGAACCATGGTCTGGCTCAGTTAAACCGAAGCAACCGATGTACTCACCTGATGCGAGTTTTGGTAAATATTGTTGTTTTTGCTGCTCTGTACCAAATTCTTGAATTGGCACCATCACCAAAGAACTTTGTACACTCGCCATAGAGCGGTAGCCTGAATCTACACGTTCAATTTCACGTGCAATTAAGCCATAACTCACATAATTTAAACCTGCGCCGCCATATTGTTCAGAAATCGTTGGCCCCAATAAGCCCAGTTCTCCCATTTCACGGAAAATACCCGCATCAGTTCGTTCATAACGGAACTGCTCCAATACACGTGGCATTAATTGTTCCTGACAATAGGCATATGCCGTATCACGAATCATGCGCTCTTCTTCTGTGAGTTGCTGCTCAATTAAAAATGGATCTTTCCAATCAAATTGTACACGTGCCGCTTTTGTATTCACCATTTGGTTCATTACGCATCCTCTGCTAGGTCTTGTTATTTATAATGATGCTATGCCTGCACACAAAATAATTCAAACGATTAATTCGCATGCAGATATGCTTTAAACGCATATCTTGTTTATTTTTTTCACATTAAAAAAACAATAAGTTGCTAAAAATGACATTTCTAAAGTATGTTCTTATGATTCAATCCAGATGCTTTATGCACTTTTGAAATATCCTAATGACTGAATGACAACGCTAATGAGAAGAAAAATTCCCTCTATGCAGAGCTTACTCTGCTTTGAATCGGCTGCTAAACATGCCAGTTACACACATGCAGCTTTAGAACTATCTATGACCCAAAGTGCAGTATCACGTCAAATTCAGCAATTGGAAGAATTTTTAGATATTCAGTTATTTACACGAACACGACATGGTATGGAACTGACCATTGCGGGTACACAATATTATGCGGCGATAAAACCCTATTTACTCGGTTTAGAAAAATCCACACAAGAAGTCATGGCACATAAAGGTTTAGGAGGGACACTAAAACTCGGTGTTGTACCTACCTTTGCTACTCGTTGGTTATTACCGAAACTCCATGGTTTTAATATGCGTTATCCTGAAATTACCATTCATTTGGAAACCAGTACGAAGCCTTTTCTATTTAATGAGCATATGTTCGATGCAGCCATTTATGCAGGTACAGAGCAACAGATTGAACACTGGCCAAGCATCCAAGCCCATTTTTTAATGCATGAAGATGTTATCGCTGTTTGCTCACCTTCACTTATTTTGAAACATTTCCCAAATGCAGAAAAACTCACCCCATATAGCTATCATTTAAACCCAGAGCAAATTACGCAACTTCCTTTATTACAGCAAACCACACGACCTACTATTTGGCAGGAATGGTTTCAAGCACATCAAATCGACCACCCTAAAGCCGACGAAGGACAACGACATGAGCTGTTTTCCATGCTCGCTGTAGCGGCATCACATTCGATGGGCGTTGCTTTAATTCCGCAAATGCTGATTGAACAAGAACTAAAAAATCAAACCTTGGTGATTGCTAGTAGCAGTCCATTACCGAGTAATCGTGCATATTATTTGGTGCATTCTAGTCAAGCGCCATCAACTATTTTGAGCAAGTTTGTCGACTGGATTCAACATGAAGTAAAAATGATTTCAAACTTCACTTCAGTTGATACCTAAGCCCAAGAATAAGTAAACAATGAGGAAATCATGCAAAACTTAGTGATATTTTCAGGTGCAGGTATGAGTGCCGAAAGTGGCATTCAAACCTTTCGTAATCACGACGGACTCTGGGAAAATTACAACATTGAAGATGTCGCAACACCTGAAGCTTGGGCCAGAAATCCACAATTGGTTCAAGATTTTTATAACCAACGACGTAAACATATTTTACACGCTCAGCCGAATCGTGCTCATCAACTGATTGCCCAATTACAGCAGCACTATCATCTCAATGTCATTACACAAAATATTGATGATCTGCATGAACGTGCAGGTAATGACAATGTATTGCATTTACATGGCAATATTCGCTTCGCCAAGAGTTCTGGCCCCCATGCCGAATATGCAACTGAGTTTTACCCTATAGAAGGCTGGGAACTTAATTTAGAAACAGATCGTTGCCCTTTAGGCTACGCACTGCGACCGCATGTGGTCTGGTTTGGCGAAGCGGTACCTGCTTATGACGAGGCACAAAAAATTGTACAACACGCAGATATTTTTATTGTGATCGGTTCAAGTTTAGAGGTATATCCTGTTGCAGGATTAATCCATGAAATTCCACCACACTGTAAAGCATATTATATTGACCCCAAAGCGCATCAACAAACCCTGCCTCCGCAATATCAGCTTATTACACAAACCGCAACCGAAGGCATGCAACAATTATTCAAGCTATTGACCAATTAAACTAACCATTCGGATTAAGCAATTATCCATGATCTAATCCGAGTTCAAGTTTTTATACCTAGGATTCTAAGCACCATATTGCTTTTTAAGGTAGTTGACGATTTTTGCCGATTCAAACATCCTTACTTGTGTATTTGGGTCAACTAAATATGGCACTTGAATATCACGTCCCATCAACAGCATTACCTTTTCACGTTTACCCTCTTTGATTGGGATATACTTTCCTGGCTTTAAGCGTAATACAGCAGGTCCCATATCTTGCCAGCGCTCTTTTGCCACATTATGAAATATAAATGGCAGCTCTAATTCCGTTAACACACTTCGAACGACACGGGTAAATGGGCTCGCCTCAAATCCCCATAATTCAAGCAACTGCTGCGGTGCTTCACGGTTGACAATACGTTGATCCACCCAAACACCACGCGCGCCATTAATAATGGTTCCAGCAAGTGCCATAATAGGGATTTTGGGATAATGCGCAAATTTTTTCGGTGTTTTCCCTGTTTGCCCATAATGTTCAAAGAGATGATGAATAATGTCTTGGGACTCATACATCTGCGTTGAAGTATTATCATCAATGAAGAAAGGAAATTGTTTTTTTCCACCTAATTGCTTTACGATTTGACGATATTTTGTTCCACCTTTTGGACATGGATAAACTTCATAATCCAAATTTAATAAAGTTAAAACTTCACGCACACGGCGACAAAATGGAGAACCTTCAAATTCATAGAGTTTCAATGATTTCTCTGGTTGCTTTGGAAAAGCTGTACCAGAGACTCCTCGACCACCTTCCACAAATGATGAAGCCAAAGCTTGAACAACTTTTATTTGATGATTCACCATATTTTGTCCTTATTTTTAATGATCTTATAGTGCGACCAATGGTTCTTTAGCCACCACAATGCCATTATTATCGGCATAAATGTAATCGCCAGATTGAATACTTACCCCACCAAAATAGAGTGGAATATCCGTTTCGCCTATGCCTTTACGATTACTTTTTTGTGGAATTGCAGCCAATGCATGTACACCCAAATCCAACTCTGCAATGGCATCCACATCACGGACACATCCATAAATAATCACGCCATTCCAATGATTTTTAACTGCTGACTCAGCAATCAGATCTCCCATCAAGGCACAGCGCATTGAAGCTCCCCCATCTACAACGAGCACCTTACCAGCACCTTCAGTCGCTAAAAGCTCTTTGACTCGCGAGTTATCTTCAAAACATTTGACCGTCACCACCTGACCACCAAAACTTTTGCGCGCCCCATAGCTTTTAAAAAATTTACCGTCCATCGATGGAGTAACCACCTGAAGTTCTTTTTCAGGGTTATCGTCTAATAAATCACAAGTTACAAAAAGAACTGTTGTCACATCATTCTCCATTTATTTGGCTTTTTGTATGCGTAAATTATCATAAATTTCAAACTTTTCAGTCTGATGTTGAGCAGCCACGACCATAGTATGAGCCACTTGTTCTGCTGTCACTGGCTTATATTTAAAAGAATCTAGTACCAAATGTGACATCTTTTGGTATAAACGCTGAGTAGCACTTTCTAACAAACGTTGTTCTGATCGCTCACCCAACAATAAAGAAGGTTGTAGTATTGAAGTCTTCGCTAAACCCAATTCACGAATATGCTGTTCTAACTCACCTTTAACGCGATTATAAAAAATTGGTGACTTCGGATTGGCACCAAGTGCACTCACCAACAAGTAATGTACTTCTAATCCATCAAATAAATCTGCAAAATGTGCATTTATTTCATAATCAATATTATAAAACTGCGCTTTTGAGCCTGCTTTTTTTAAAGTTGATCCTAAACAACTAAATGCATGACTATGACCATGCACATCCTCATCATTCAGTAACAAGAAATCTTCCAGTACAAATTGATGGACTTTTTCCAACTGACTTAACTCAACATCGTAATGTCGTACCACTGCCGTAATTTGTTCACAACTGCTTAATTCATTTAATTGTTTTATTAAGGCCCGACCTACAAGACCTGTTGCACCAATCACAATTGCATTTTGAATCGAATTTATCATTTTTTGACCGTTCTCCATGTTTTATGAGTAATCTAACGTTTTCTTTAACATTTTTCTGCATCTAAAATGTTGTCAAAGCATGTCAAGACTTGACTTCGTAGTCGTGTTTAATCAAAATATGGCACTTGTTTACGGGCTGGTGATAGTTCTACTGATGTTGGTTTTCAGTATGAATTTCAGCCCGCCCAGACCAATCTAATTCAAGGAGTGCACGAGTGGCAAACTCTGCTCAAGCAAAAAAACGTGCTCGTCAAAACGTTAAAGCACGTAAACACAACGCAAGCTTGCGTTCTATGGTTCGTACCTACATCAAACGCACAGTAGCTGCTATCGCTGCTGGTGACCATGCAGTTGCTACAGAAGCTTACAAAAAAGCTGTTCCTGTAATTGACCGTATGGCTGATAAAGGTATCATCCATAAAAACAAAGCAGCTCGTCATAAGAGCCGCTTAAATGCACAAGTTAAAGCGTTAGCTAACTAATTTGTTGTATTAAAAAAAGCCCATCTGGGCTTTTTTTACATCTATAGCTTTATAATTCAACCTATAAATTCTAACAAGATATCAAATACACTCCCCCACATCAGTGAAGGAGCGCAAACTTTAATTTACCAGTACAGCTAAGTTTTTAGGCTTTAAATACGATAAAATTAAATTATTATTTGGAGTCAACATACTCCACTTCTGATTCGCGCCATTTGTACAAGAATAACGGATTAAATCAGCACGATTATCAACCAAATATCCACGATTCAAATCAAAACACTGATTGCCTTGACGAATAGACTGAGTATCTGCTGCCATAATCCAGACTTGGCTGCTTAATTGCGTTGAGCACGTAGTAAGTGTAATTTTTCCACCACTTCCATTACTGGTTAAACATTGATCCACAGCCCATTTACTATGAATACGCCCCAAACCATCTAAAATCCATTTCTCCGAGTCATCACCCGTACACCCCGTTGGACCACTAATATAAGGATTATATTGCCCCGAAGTTGTTTTCTCCACTTTCAAGCAATTGGTTCTATTCAGTAAAGTACTTTGTTGATTCAGTAAAGAGTCCGTTTCTAAACCTAACTGCTGAATAAATAAAGCCAAAGCAGATTTAGCTGCTACATTATTTGCAGCTAAATCCTGTGCATACACATTCATCCAACGGTTTAAACGGTAGATTTTTTGCTGTTGGTCTGAATATTGTGCAAGTACTTGCTGAGCAGTGGCAGATAACCCTTCTTGGTTGGTTCGATAAGAATCGTACAGTAATTTAGTTTGGGCAGATAAAGCTACGATTGGTTTGCCATTTTGAGCCAGTAATTCTTGCTCTAAATTTGGTAATTCAATTTTACGTAAAGCATCATAGCCATTTTCACGACCAATTTTCACCACAGGCTTCATCGCTTCAGCATAGGTTGGAATATCAATACTAGAAAGCAATTTTTCAGCCTGATTGGCTTTTTTACAATACAAATCGACGTGCTGGGGCTGATCAGAAATTGCCAAATTGACGTGTAATTTATTTGCAGGACTATTCGTCGAATCCATGCGATTCGGCGCCAATCCAACAGTCTTATTACCACTTACCGAACGAATATTGAGCCAACACGCTGCTTGAGTTACTGCCGTATTTGCTTCAGGTAAATCAAATACATTACCCCAGTTACTTCGTGCCGCTGGATACAATAAACCCACCTGATTTTCAGGGTCATATCCACCTAAAATTGTATATACAGGAACACCGAATAAACGAGGTTTCAGATAATTACCATCTGTTCGGTTATACCAAACTTTTGATGAGCTAGGAACACGGGGTTGCACAACTTCCATTTTACGGGTTGTTGCATTCCACTTTGTATAGCCTGTTGGTGAGCTCGGATCCCACATCTCTCGATTAAAATGAGGCTGAATTTTAATAGAAGTACTGTAGCCTGTATAATGCGTAAACTGCGAAATTGAACTTGCAGTGTACCCACCCGCCATCGCGTCCCAACTATATGGATAAAGCTTTAAGAAATTAGGAACACCATTACTACCATCACCTAAAGTGGTCGATTTCCAATTAAGATTACCGCGCATTTTATTACGGAAAGAAATATACCCCCATCCACTGTCTGCATGGTGTGCGGACCAGAAGTAATTGGTTGGCTGATCTTTTGTCTCAACAGCGCCAGGATAATGTCCCAAACCATAATGATGTCCAATTTCATGGCTAAACTCATTACCAATCGAATCAATTAGCGTCAACATACCATTACCGCCACTCAAACCGTGGTTTTGAATACCATTGGTATATTGACCACGTGCATGATGCACAATCACACTTTCAGTGAGTTGAGGTTGTTCCTGACTTGCCATTGAAGCACTCGTCACGCCCCAGTTAGCCAAATTAATACCAACACTAAAAGTCGATTTCGCAACATTTTCGCGCATATCACCAGAATATACACCACCCTCTACCGCGCTACTAATGTCATAAATGGTTCCATTCGCGACCATGACTCGATTTAGCTTCATGTCATCATATTTTGCGACAATCATTTCTGAGGCAGGAATGGTTTGAAAATAATCCGTGCCCGCCTTTTCAGGTTCAAGCAACATATAATGCCCTGTAGAAACAGGTGGATCTGTAAGCAGACCTAAACGGATATTATTCAATACCAATACACCGGGTGCAGCAAAGTCAATTTGAGTTTCCTGCAACTCTCCCACACGACCTGACCCATCAACAAATTTGAGTTTCAGGCCAGGTTTTACTTCATTCCAATTTAACTTAGCTGACCAAGCTCGCTTACTGTAAAGTACCTGTGGTCGTTGATCTTGATTACTCTGATCTGAAAGTGGTATTTGTGATGGATCATCCAGCTTAACTTTTCGTACAAATAAACCATCCTGATATATTTCAAGCTCTAAGCTCTGTATATCACCCATTGCACCAGTAGGGGTAAGCAACAATAATGCCTCACGTTCAGAGGTAAGTCGGGGCATTTTTTTAGCTTCATTACCACTCGGATCAACCACATGCGCTTGCGCAAATTGAACCATACCCTGAAATGAACCTGTCAAATTAGAACGAATTACTCGCGTTGCAGAAGTTGCAGAAGTTGCAGAAGTTGCAGAAGTTGCAGAAGTTGCAGAAGTTGCATCATAATCATAAAAACCCAACGTCTCCTCATCCAATACATCTTTTGTTGGCTCAGGATATACAGGCGCACTCGGTGCAGTATCAACAGATGAATCTGGATTTTTAGAGCCTCCTCCAGTGGAGTCTCCTCCTCCACCGCCACATGCTGACAATAATATACAGGCAATACACACACTCAAAACATGCGAATGGTAATTCATCACATTTTTCACAAAAATCCCCAATTGTTATAAATTCTAAAAACCAAATGTAAATTAAATCATTTAAAAACATGATTTTATTTTAAATAATATATTATACTTTTATAAAATACAAAAAATGAGAGTAATGAAAGACATATCTGATCTAGCAGATATTTTAAAATTTAGGTTAATTTGGTTCTTTTAATGATGCTGATTGAACTGTCGAATATTCAACTCATGTAATTCACCACGCCAAATCCATTTTAGTTTTGAATCTAAAAATTCATCTCCCTCAAACCAAACAAATAAGCCTTCCATCATTTGTGGCCAGTCTTCTTGAGTAATAACATTTCGACCTGAAATTACAGCAATAATTGCTGCAATGATGGTATCGTGGCTCACAGCTAGGCTAAGCCCATTATGATGTTGGGGATGCGTGTTATAAATTAATTCAAGTACATCAACCACACCTCGTATCGGGTGTTTCATTCCCGGTAAAGCATTATTTACAAAGCTGTTGATAAAACCTAAAGCACCCTGTTCCCGAAAATAAGGACCCGCCTGTTTAATATCAAGTACAAAACTTCCTGGTTCAACCAAAAGTCCTTGCTGCACTATTTCAATATGATGTGTATTATTTTGTAGGCTGATAGAATCTGCCCCTTGAATCATTAAAGCAGCCGTATCCACACAACGTTGAATAGGACTCGATATACAATGTTGAATAATTCGACCTGTTTGAGCAATTAAATGTCCGCCCCATGCTAGCGCCAAATCACGCCCTTGCGGTGTTAGCTGCAAATCATAACCAGCCAAGCCTTGCCCGCTCACCATTTCGCGAATGGAATGCCGTGTAAATAATGTGACTGGAGTATGTGTATCTGGCAATAAATCGATTGCTTTTAGCATACTATGTGGGAGTCGTTCTAATGCCATAAGACCATCATTCTTCCGTCGAGCTTACACTATAACATTTTAATTTTTTTGCTCAATGCTTACTCTGCATTGCCGAAAGTGCTTGTAATGCGAGTTCTTTCATCTCTGCATTCCGATAAGCAATAAAACCACCATTCAATAGAGTCTCTCGTTGGTTATAGACAAATGGTCGCCCTTTAAAATCAACCAATCCACCACCAATTCGCTCAATTAAACATTGTCCCGCACTAGTATCCCATTCGCTGGTTGGATGAAAGCGTGGGTAAATATCCACCTTATGTTCCAAGATCATACAAAACTTATAGGCACTACCTGCTTTAAATACATCATAGGCAGCCAGATCTTTCAGTACATCTAAATATGCCGTGTATTCAGACTTATGCTGTGTACTTTGACTTAAACCTATATGCACAGGTGTAGTTATTGCCTGTTCCAATTCATATACAGACCACCGCTGACTGTTGAGATTTAACTTCAATGGCATCCCTTGCCTAGGGCAAAAGTACATCACCTGCTCAGCAGGAATTGCCAATACTGCAAAAACCGTATGCACACCTTCAACCAGACTTAAATTGATCGTGAACTCAGGACGTTTATGCAAAAACTCTTTAGTACCATCTAAGGGATCGAGCAACCAAAACTGATGCCATTGCTGGCGTTGATCATACTCACCTTCTTCTGATAGCAAAGGGATATCTGAATATTGCTGTGCCAAAGCTTCTGTAATATATTGATTCACTCTGAAATCTGCCTGAGTGACAGGTGAATCATCATGCTTTTGGGTGATATCAAACTGCTCACCAGCACAATAGCGTTGATATTCTTCTCGCAAAATTTCGCACGCTTGTGTCACAATGGGCACAAGCTGCAAGATCATTGCGTCTTGCGGTGCTGTTGTTGTGTTAAACATAGATCACCTTATATATGTCGAACTTTTCTCAAAAACCTCCAGTCATTTTTGACATGGATGGAACCTTACTCGATCTTGCTTATGATGACCTGATTTGGAATCAGCTTGTGCCCATTCAGTATGCTGAAGTGCATCAATGTTCGATCGAACAAAGTAAAGAAGTCCTATTCCAATTCTATCAAGAACATAGCCACACTTTAAACTGGTATTCTTCACATTTTTGGTCGACTAAAGTCGGCTTTGATGTGCTTGCATTACAAAAAAAGCAGCAACATAAAGTAAGCCGCCGTGAAGGCTGTATTGAATTATTAGAATATCTAAAGGCCAATCATTATCCATGTTGGTTAGCCACTAATGCAGACTGTGCCAGTCTAGAGTTTAAACTTAAGCAAACAGGTATTGAGCAATATTTCGATGTGATTGTGAGCAGTGAAACTCTAGGGCACGCCAAAGAATTTACTGCATTCTGGGAAAAGTTACACCAATTGCATCCTTTTGATGCGCAGCAAACTTATTTTATTGATGACACTGAAAAAGTTTTATTGGGTGCACAAAAATTTGGACTACAGCATTTGATTACGATCCAACAGCCCTCATCTACAGGGTTAGTACGTGAGAATTCCAATTTCCCAATGATTGATAGACTCACAGACCTAATCCCTTTACTTGAACAAGCTGAGGAACAAAAGCAATATGCCTAAAGCAGAGCAAAATCTTCCTGTCGAAACTGTACGTATCGACAAATGGCTATGGGCTGCACGTTTTTTTAAAACTCGAAGCATTGCTAAGTCTGCAATTGAAGGCGGCAAAGTCCATTTCGATGGAGAACGCGTCAAAGTTTCTAAAGAAGTCCGTGTAGGCATGGAACTTACCATCCAACAAGGTTTCGAGAAAAAAACTGTGATTATTAAAGCTATTTCTAATATGCGTGGCCCTGCTCCTATTGCTCAGCAATTATATGAAGAAACTGAAGTCAGTTTAGCAAAAAGAGAATTGCTTGCATCGCAAAGAAAATTGCATAATCTTGCTCGACCTGATCATCGACCTTCGAAAAAAGATCGTCGACAAATCAGTAGATTTAAACAAGAAAATGATCAGCAATTTGACCAACATTGGTCATATAATGATGATTAAATTAGTCGCGTCATGTTGTGTCGCACAAGATACAACAGGCATAGAATAACAGAAATAATTCTGTCACTATACTGAAGTGGAAAACGCTTGTAATGTAAGACATCCACTTTAGGTTAAAAGTAAAGTGACAAAGTTTTGAGGTTGTAAGATGGATGAGAATAAAAGTAAGGCACTCAATGCTGCCCTAAGCCAAATTGAAAAACAGTTTGGTAAAAATACAGTTATGCGCCTTGGTGACAATACAGTGCAAGCTGTTGAAGCCGTTTCAACAGGATCATTGACACTCGATATCGCACTAGGTATTGGTGGCTTACCAAAGGGTCGTATTGTTGAAATTTACGGTCCAGAATCTTCAGGTAAAACCACCATGACATTGCAAGCAATTGCACAATGTCAAAAAGCAGGTGGTACATGTGCCTTTATCGATGCTGAACATGCACTTGATCCACAATATGCTCGCAAGCTTGGTGTTGATATTGACAACCTCTTAGTTTCTCAACCAGACCATGGTGAGCAAGCACTCGAAATTGCAGACATGCTAGTACGTTCTGGTGCAATTGACTTAATCGTAGTCGACTCTGTTGCAGCACTTACACCACGCGCTGAAATCGAAGGTGAAATGGGTGATTCACACATGGGGCTACAAGCGCGCTTAATGAGCCAAGCCTTACGTAAAATTACAGGTAATGCCAAACGTTCGAACTGTATGGTGATCTTCATTAACCAAATTCGTATGAAAATTGGTGTGATGTTTGGTAGTCCTGAAACGACAACTGGTGGTAACGCATTAAAATTCTATGCTTCTGTTCGCCTTGACATTCGCCGTGTTGGCCAAGTTAAAGAAGGTGACGAAATTATAGGTTCAGAAACTAAAGTTAAAGTAGTTAAAAATAAAATGGCGCCTCCATTTAAAGAAGCTCTTTTCCAGATTCTTTATGGTAAGGGCGTTAACCAACTAGGTGAATTGGTTGATCTTGCTGTTCAACAAGACATCATTCAAAAAGCAGGTGCTTGGTATTCTTATCAAGGGAACAAAATTGGTCAAGGTAAAAACAATGTCATTCGTCACCTTGAAGAAAATCCACAATTGGCGCAAGAAGTGGAACGCATTATCCGTGACCAATTATTAACAACGGGTGGTGTTGTAGAAGAGAAAGAAGAAGAGGATGAATCTGACCTCTTGCTCGATGCTTAAAGCGTCTGCCTCTTGGAAATATACCTGTTACACTTAAACGCCCTTCGGGGCGTTTTTCAATCTAGATTATAAAATTATGAGCCAATCTAAATTTCCCAAATTACTTGACTATCAGAGCCTAAAACAAGAGTTTGGAACTTCTGAGCCTGAGCAGTCATCACTACCCGATACAACGGATTACAGTGATGCCAGCATAGAAGCAGTATCTTCCCAAAATATAGGGCTGACAGGCTCACGCTTACGTTCTTACGCCTTTGCTGTACTCACTCGTAAAGAGTTTTCCAAAGCCGAACTGATTGAAAAGCTTGCAGCCTACGCAGCAAGTCGTGAGGAAGTCATAAATCTTGTAAATGAATTGTCCGAGCAGAACTATCAAAGTGATCAGCGCGTAGCAGACATTGTGCTATCAAGCCAAAAAAGAAAAGGCAAAGGGCCGCAACGTATTAAATTAGCGTTGAAAAATAAGAAAATTAATAGTGAACTGATTCAAGAAGAACTAAAGGCAATCGACTGGGTTGAACAAGCTTATCAACTCAAAATCAAAAAATTTGGCAATACTGTCGAAAAAGATCCAAAACTCAAAGCAAAACAGATACGTTTTCTACAATATAGAGGATTTGATATGGACGTGATTATGAAAGCAATTAACAAAAAAGAAGATGAAGAATAATTATAATAAAATGCTATAAAATTAAATGGTGGCAACCCTACCAGCAAAGCTTCGGCACATCACAATTCTACTACCGTTGCTACCTTCCGGTCCTGGCGGGGTTCGCAGAGTGCAATTGCGAAGTAACCGGCAGGGCTACCATTGCAAGAACAGAGTATAGAGATTTTTACTCAAGTTGCAAGCCTTTAATCTAAATTAATATAGCTAAGCTATTCATTTGATTATTTAAAATACAAAAATACTAATTTATGACATTTTTCTTCGACATGCAGGATAAGTTTACCTTAAACATACGACAAGATTGTAAACACTTATTGCTTTTCTCTACTTGAACATTTTAAATGTGTTCAAGATGAAATGAATAAAGCCACACAAACTCAAGGCTTTAAGCAAGTAATACAAAATGGATATGTTTTTATGATGCAATATAAGCATGCAATTTATGCACTTACCTTACTCAGCACCAGTTCTATTTTTGCCAACGTCCCAATTGAAACTCGCGGTTTAAGTCAAAACGATTCTGGTTCTAACTATGGCTCAACTTCAACCAATACCCCTGTTGCAGAGGCCAGTGTACCAACCAACATCAATTGGCAACTGATGCAGAAAAATCAGCAACTTGAAAATGATATTAGAAGTCTGCGTGGGCGTATTGAAGAACAAGAAAATACGATTGAGCAACTTAAAAATGATCTAAACAACCGCTATACCGACCTAGATCAACGTTTAGAATTATTACAGCAAAAGGTTGATCCTGACAGTGCCACCCAAACGGAGGATAATCAACAAGATACTTCTCCCAGCACCACCACATCAACCACTGCTCCAGCAGTAAATAATGTAAGTAATCCCGCACCCGTAGCAACTAACTCAACTAAAGCTACAAACATAGATACAACAACTACAGCAAACACTCAACAACAAACCCCAGATTTGGAAAAAGCCGCTTACACAGTCGCACTAGATGCATATAAACAAGGTGGTGCGAAAAAAGCGATTGCTCCAATGCAAAACTTTATCAAAAACCATCCCAATAGCATTTATATTAGTAATGCATATTTTTGGTTAGCAGAATTCAACTTAGCCATAGAACCTACTAACTATACCGAAGCCAAGCGAAATTATAATATTGTAGTCAACCAGTACCCTCAATCTTCCAAAGCTTCACGAGCACTTTATCAACTGTATAGCATAGCCAAAGATGTTGACCGTAATACAGCTTTGGCAACTCAATACAAAGCAAAGCTCTTAAAACAATATCCAAAAAGCGAAGAAGCAGGCTATTTCAAAAAGTAAAAAAAAGACACCTTAAGGTGTCTTTTTTTTACAATCAATTAACGCACAATACCGCGTTCAGACTGTTCCAGAGAATCAATTAACAATTGAGCTTCAGCCACCGTAGGTAAAATCTCCTGACGGATACGCTCAATAGCTTCAACTGTCGTTAAACCTTCTTTATAAATAAGTTTAAACGCTGTACGCAAGCCTTGAATAACCTCTTTAGACCAACCTTTGCGGCGCATGCCTTCCACATTCATTGCAAAAGCATGTGCAGGATTACCAGAAGCCATTACATAAGCAGGCACGTCTTTCAGAATTAAAGATGCACCGCCGATCATGCTAAATGAAGCAAGTTTACAGAACTGATGGATACCTGAGTTTCCACCAACAATAACGTAATCACCAATATGAACGTGACCCGCTACCCCTACATTATTAGCAAAAATATTATGATCACCTACCATGCAATCGTGTGCAATATGGGTATTTACCATCAATAAGTTATGACTACCAATTTTGGTCAAGCTTTGGTCTTGCACAGTACCACGATGTAAACTGCAATGTTCACGAATTGAGTTGTGATCACCAATTTCCAACCAGGTTTCTTCACCTTGATATTTTAGGTCTTGACATACTTCGCCAATACTCGCGAACTGGAAAATTTCATTGTTTTTACCAATACGCGTGTAACCTCCAACTACAACATGTGAGTGAAGTTTTGTACCAGCTCCAATTGTGACCTGTGGACCAATAATACAATAGGGCCCAATTTGTACATCTGGAGCAATTACTGCTGATGAGTCAATAATAGCGGTTGGATGAATGAATTCGTTATTGCTCATGCCTGCTCTATACTTTCTGATGATAAACCATAATTTCCGCGGTTGTCGCAACTACGCCGTCAACAGTGGCAATACAATTATATTTGTAAATACCACGTTTTTGCATAATCAGCTCAGATTTTAATACAAGTTGGTCACCCGCAACCACTTGTTTTTTAAATCTTACCTTCTCTGCACCTGCAAAAAGGAACAAAGAACCTTCACTTGGTTTCTCATTGTTCATAATAAAGCCCAAAATACCTGAAACTTGAGCCAAGGCTTCAACAATTAATACACCAGGCATAATTGGGTAATTCGGGAAATGTCCTTGCAAGAACTCTTCATTAATTGAAACGTTTTTATAACCCACAATCCCATTATCAGTTACATCAACAATGCGATCAACCAATAAGAATGGATAACGGTGTGGTAAATATTCACGAATTTGCTGAATATGCATTGGCAATTCTGGTTTCGTAAATGATAGTAAAGTCGACTCAGTCATCATATTTCTATTTACGCAATTTAAAAGTTGATTCAAGGGACTCAATTTGAGTCTGCATATGATCAAGTCGTTTGACTAATTGGGTCAATGGCACATCTGCTAATTGTCGAAGCCTTACAACTGTACGCTTCCATTGCGGTGTTTCAAATAATCCCGTACCACCAGAATAACTTCCCGCTTCGTAAATATTATTTGTGACCATTGACATTCCTGTAATTGTCACATTATCAGCAATTGAAATGTGTCCAACTACCCCACAACCACCTGCAAGGATACAGTTTTTGCCAATTGTTGTACTACCTGCAATTCCACTCTTTGCGGCAATTGCAGTATTTTCACCAATTTTAACGTTATGTGCGATTTGCACAAGGTTATCAATCTTAACACCATGTTCCAAAATGGTATCATCCAAAGCACCGCGATCGACACTACAATTTGAACCAATTCGAACATCATTTCCAATTTGAACGGAACCTAATTGAGCAATACGATGCCATTTACCTTGATAAGGTGCAAAACCAAAACCCTCTCCACCAATCACTGTATTGGCATGGATACGCACACGATCACCAATTTTACATGCGCCTGTTAATGTCACATGCGAATCAATAAATCCATCTTTACCAATTTCCACATCATCATCAATGCGTACATGCGGTTGAATTACAGTGTTATCACCAACCACGCAATGTGCACCAATCACAACGTAATGACCAATATAAGCCGAATCTGAAATAATTGCTGAAGGATGAATCTGTGCAGTACTTTCTATACCAACATCATAATGCTTTTTCTCAAACACATGAGTGAGAATTGCAAAAGCAAGATATGGATTGGGAACAAGAATAAAGTTTTGATGGCTATGCAATTTTTCTTGTAAAGCCTGAGTGACAATAAGAGCACCCGCTTTTGATGCAAGCGCCTTATCTAAATACTTTTCATCTGTCACAAAGGAAATATTTTGTGCAGATGCTGCATCGAGGCTCGCCAAACCTTGAATAACAAGATTGGATTGACCTATACACTCGCCTTGAACAAGACGAGCAAGGTCTTCTAAACTTTTTTTGTTAAGATTCATTGATTACTTAATTGCATTAACCTTTTGAATCATTTTATCAGTTAAATCGTACTTAGCGTCATAGGCAAGTGCAGAGTTTTTGTTCAACACTACATCTAAACTACCTTCTTTACGCAGTTGCTCAGCAACTTGCTTAATACGAGAATCCAATGTCTTGTTCATTACTTGCAAAGACGCTTGAACTTTACCTTGCAGACCTTGTTGAATACCATTTAGCTCGTTTAGCTTAGTTTGGTATTCCGCACTCATTTTCTGCATTTCAGCCTCAGAAAGCTTACTTGTCTGAGCCTTTTGTTTCATTGCCTCAAGCTCTTTACCTAACTGCTCTAAACGAGTGGTTTGCGGCTTAATTGACTGTTGAAGCGTTGCATTCTGTGCTTTGAGATAAGTACTATTTTCTACTACCTGCTCTAGGTCTACCACCCCATAGCCTGCAGCATGGACCATCGAACTGAGTGAAATGCTAGTAAAAGCCAATGCCTTGATTATTTTACGCATTTATTAAGCCTTATTGTATATTGTCTTTGGTTTTAGAAAGATCGTACTTAGAAAGTACGACCGATTTCAAATTGAAGCTCTTTAGTTTCATCGCCTTGTTTGTCATTTAGCGGGAAGGCATAACTTAACGACAATGGACCAATCATGGTAATCCAGGTAAAGCCTACACCCACGCTATAACGCATATTACCTAAGTCAAAACCATATTCATCTTTACATGTTTTCTTTGCAGCTTCTGTACTAAACACATCACATTGAGTATCAAAGACTTGTGCACCTTCAGCAAACAATACTGGGCGGACTTGGCGTGTCCAATCACCTTTAAATGGTAAAGGTAAAGCCAACTCAGTACCAAATTGAACTAGAGCATTACCACCCACTTCTTCTGGTGATGGGTCTTTTTGCTTCGTTTCACTATAGTAAACACCATCATACTTTGGCCCTAGAGTACTGTTGTCATAACCACGTACCGATCCATAGCCACCTGCATAAAAGTTTTTATAGAAAGGTAAGTCATTACCGTAACCCAACTTACCATAACCACGCAGAACAAAGTCCTTACCTAACGGCAAAAATGCCTGTGCATCGTAAGTAATTTTTTGGTACTCAACATCACTACCCGGTAATGCAATTTCAGCATTGACGCGGTGAGACTGACCCGTTGTAGGGAACACTGGACGGTTCAGTGTATTGTATGACCAACCGAGTGTTAGGTTGTATGTAAGGAAATCACCTGTAAATTCAGATTCATATGGATCAGAGGTTTTACCATCAGGACAAACATAAGTGTTTGTATCTGGATCTAATACCTGATCAACAGTACAGTAAGTTGCTGTATTTTTGACTTTACCACCATGTGCTTTTAAATAGTCACGCACATAAGTCGACACATAAGGACCTGTCGTTACATCAGTTTGATCAATATTTAAACCCGCACTAACGCTTTGGTTTTCATCAATTGGATAACCAAAATTGATACCCCCACCAAAACTATCCGTCACATAGTTGTTAACGTTATAGTCACTATTTAATTTGGTTTTACGGTAGTACATGTTGTAGCCACGACGCACACCATCAATGGTGAAGTATGGGTCGGTTACACTGAGATTGTAGTAGTCTTGAGTTTCTGAACGAGACAAATCGATTGCAACACTATTACCCGTCCCCATAAAGTTGGTTTGGCTTAATCCAGCTTGGAATGTAACACCACCACTTTGTGAATAACCCACTGCCAAGGTACTTGTACCTGAATGTTGTTCTTCAACACTCACATTCAAATCGACCTGATCAGGCATACTTGGAATACGCGTCGGTTTAATATCAACCGTTTTAAAATAGCCAGTACGCTCTAAACGCACTTTAGACAAATCAATTTTTTCGTTACTTGCTAAAGCACCTTCCATTTGACGCATTTCACGACGTAATACCTCATCAGAAGTTTTGGTATTACCTGTGAAATTAATACGACGTACAGTCACTTGCTGACCTGGATTGATATAGTAATTTAGATCGACTTGTCGTGTTTCATTATTAATTTGCGGAACAACATTCACTTCCGCATAGTAATAACCTGCATTACCGTATTTACGTAACAACAATTGCTTTACAGCATTTACTTTTTCTTGTGAATAAGTCGAGCCATCCTTATAAATCTGCATCGCCTTCAATTCTTCAGGCTTATATAATGCATCTCCTAAGAATTTAGATTCACCAAACTTAAATTGCTGACCTTCATTGACAGAAACCTCAATAAAAATTCGCTTTTTGTCTTCACTTAAGTTCAAGCTAGAATTAGTAATATCAAAGTTGATATAACCTGCATTTAAATATAAAGCACGTAACGCCTCTAAGCTTGCAGCCATTTTTTCACGTGCATAACGGTCATTACGTGAAACAATTGAACTCCAACTGCTTTCTTTTACAGCAAAAGCTTGTTGAATATCACTATCGCTGAAAACGGTGTTTCCAATAACATTAATATCGACAACTTTAGCAGCCTTACCCTCATTAAACTCGAGTAATAAATCTACACGGTTATTGGGTTTTGCTGTAGTTGTCACTTTTACATCAGCATCATAACGACCTTGCTGAACATATTGTTGCTCTAATTCAGACTCAACTGTTTGAAGTGTTGATTTTTTTAACACTTCACCTTCAGCCAAACCCATTTTTTTCAAGCCTTCTTCCAAAGCTTCTTTGGGAATAAGTTTATTGCCTTTCAGCTCAACTTTAGATATAAGCGGACGCTCAATCACTTTAAATACAAGCGTATCGCCTTCTTTCGATGCCTTAATGTCATCAAACATGCCTGAAGCATACAATGCACGAATTGAATTCGAAATAGCCTGATCATCAACACGATCACCACTATGTACTGGCAACATGGTATACACATTGGCAGGAGTTAAACGAACGAGTCCATCAATTTTTATATCACGGACAATAAATTCATCCGCTGCATATACTTGTTGTACTGCTGCCATAGCACTAACCAGTGCCAAAGGCATAAATAAATGTGTGTGCTGCATGCCAGTCTTTTCCGATGTTAATTTCAAAGCGACGTTGTTATAAACGCATAAAGTCATTAAATAATGCAAGGAGCATCATGCTACCCAGCAGTACCATACCAATTTTTAAACCAACCAATTGTATTTGTTCAGAAACAGGTTTACCACGAATCAATTCCACAAAGTAGTACACTAAATGCCCACCATCCAACATAGGAATCGGCAATAAGTTTAATATTCCTAAACTAACACTCATCAATGCCATAAAAGAAATAAACGTTTGCCATCCCATTTCAGCACTTTGTCCAGCGACTTTTGCAATCGTAATTGGACCCGATAAGTTTTCCAAACCAATTAAACCACGAACCATCTTAACGATAGAGTTCAAAATCATGGTACTGATTTGCCCTGTCTTATCAAGCGCTTTTCCAAATGCTTCTACAGGGCCATATTGAATCGTTTGCTTATATTCCTCAGGAATGACCACTTGACCAGGATTGTTTTGCACACCAAGCACACCAGACACGTTACCCATGTTGTCTCGCTTACCTTGAGGCATCACTTCTAAATGCACCAACTGATTTTGTCTTAATACATCAATTTTGAGTAGTTTTTCAGGTGAGGCTTGAACTACCTCAACAACATCAAACCAATCTTTCATTTTTACGCCATCAATTGCAACTATCTGATCACCCGCTTTCATTCCCTGTCGAATCGCTGCACCATCTTCACTTAACTTCATGACGGTTGCAGGAATATACGGGCGATATGGAATAAAGCCCAAACTATCCAATGGCGATTGATTTTGATCTTTTAAGAAATTCTGAATAGGAAGCTCAAAAGACTTTGCTTGACCATTTCGATCTGCTTCAATCTGAATGACCCCCGATTCGCCAGCACGATCAACCAAAGCAAAATTCAATTGCTCCCAAGTTGAGGTTTTAGCGCCATCAACAGCTGTAATCTTGTCACCGACCTGCATTTGGGCAGTTGCGGCAGGTGAATTCACCAAGACCTTACCCACACGTGTATTTAATTGTTCTTGTGCAGGTAAAAATAGCACCCAAAATAATAACACTGCAAAAATAAGATTGATCAGCGGTCCTGCGGCTACAATCGCAATACGCTTCCATGGATGTTGACGGTTAAATGCATAAGGTAAATCAGCTTCCGCCACATTACCTTCACGCTCATCCAACATTTTGACATAGCCACCTAAAGGCAAAGCAGACAATTGATATTGAATACCTGACTTCTTAGATGTCCATTTCAACACAGTTGGCCCAAAGCCAATCGAATAAACCAAAACTTTAACGCCGAGTTTACGTGCTACAAAATAATGTCCGAACTCATGAATCGCGATAAGAGGCCCGAGCAATAAAATTGCTGCAACAATAATAAACAAGGCATTCATTTTAGCTTCCTTTACTGCTTACAAACTGCTGAGCAATAGATCTGGCAGTTGAGTCCACTTGTAAGATTAAATCTATTGAATCCGCAGAACCATTTTCAACTTGATTCAACGTATGTTCAACCACCACAGGAATATCGGTAAAACCAATCTGTTTTTGCAAGAAAGATGCCACCGCTATTTCATTTGCTGCATTTAAAACTGTAGGAGCCAAGCCACCCGCTTGGATAGATTGGCGAGCCAAGGTTAAAGCAGGAAAGCGCGTTGTATCTGGCTCTTGAAAATCAAGCTGATGGTTTACGAATAAATCCAAAGCTGGAACATGGGTATTAATACGCTTAGGCCAAGCTAAAGCATGAGCAATTGGAGTACACATATCCGGATTCCCCATTTGCGCCAAAGTTGAACCATCAACATATTGCACCATGGAGTGAATAATACTCTGTGGATGAACAACAATTGTTACAAAATGTTCTGAAATTGCAAAAAGATGACACGCTTCGATTAATTCAAGCCCCTTATTCATCAAAGTCGCAGAATCAACAGAAATCTTCTGCCCCATAGACCAGTTAGGGTGCTTACAGGCCTGTTCAGGTGTAACACTTTTCAACTCTTCTAGAGAATGATGAAGAAATGGCCCACCAGATGCTGTTAATAAAACACGCGAAACACCCAGTTTAGGCTGACCATTACGTTCTACATTCAAATATTGTTCAGGTAGACATTGGAAAATTGCATTGTGCTCAGAGTCTACGGGCAATAATAAGGCTTGATGCTCCCGAGCAGCCTGCATCATCAAATCACCAGACATGACCAAGGCTTCTTTATTGGCAAGCAGTACTCGCTTACCCGCTTTAACCGCGGCCAAAGTTGGCAATAGGCCCGCCGCTCCGACAATTGCAGCCATCACCACATCGACATCGGGATGACGAGCAACTGCTTCTAAGCCCGCTTCATCAAATAAAATTTCGATATCATTAATATTTTCTTGCGCAAAGCTTTGTCGTAACTCTCGCTCTTTGGCAGATGGAATAACCACAATTTTGGGGCGATACTGTTTGCAAATCTGCACCAATTCTTGAATTCGACTGTATGCCGTTATTGCAAAAACAGAATAATCTTCAGGATGCTGTTGCAGTATTTTTAAGGTACTTTGCCCAATAGAACCCGTTACACCTAAGATACAAACTGCTTGTGACATTTACAAATCTACGCCAATTAGTTTTAACACATACATCCCCGCAGCAAATATTGGCGCTGCAGAAAGCAAAGAATCAATACGGTCTAATACACCGCCATGCCCAGGTAAGATTCGACCAGAATCCTTAATTCCCGCTCGGCGTTTAATCATGGACTCAAACAAGTCTCCCAAGACTGAACTAAACACAGTGACTATAGAGAGAATCAGGAACAAAATATGTTGCGCTAACGTTAAGTCTAGATATAAAACTTCAACAACAATTACAATCAACATTGAGGTTAAAATGCCACCATACAACCCTTCAACGGATTTATTTGGACTTACATCTGGCGCAAGTTTTTTCTTACCCAATTTACGCCCAACAAAGTATGCACCACTGTCTGCTCCCCAAACCAACAAGAACAGATACATTAACCACCATGGAGAACTCACCCATAGCGCGAAAATTGCTGTTACGGCAGCAGAAACTAAAATAAATCCTGAAAAATAGAGACTGTTATTATACCAACCATCGTATTCTGGATAATTTTTTACCCAATAAACACTGACTAACCAAGATAAAATGGATGCACACCATAATAAAAGTGCAATATCTTTAAAATACAAAGCCAAAGTTGCCAATGCAGCAGTAACAATACCGTAGCACCATGCAAAAGGCTTAATAATATGATTTGTTTTTCTCGGCATGAGCTTAAACCACTCATAACCAGCAACCCCAGCGGCAACAATCATCAGCATCAACATTGGATACTGAGATTGAGTAGCAAACATACAACTAAGTACAACTGCCACCAATACCAAGGCGGTAATAATCCGCTCTAACATTTATTAATTCTCAAATTTATCTTGTTGAATTTGCTCAGATGTTTTACCAAAACGACGTTCACGCCCTGCAAAAACCTCAAGTGCATGATCAAACTCTTGCACACCAAATTCAGGCCACAAAGTTTCAGTAAAATATAATTCTGCATACGCGGCTTGCCAAAGCAAGAAATTCGACAGTCGATAATCACCGCCTGTACGAATCAGTAAATCAACAGCTGGTAAATCCGACAAACTAATATACTGCCCCATAAGCTCGGCATTAATTTGATTCACTTCCAGCTTACCAGCTTTGACTTCCTGAGCAATTTGTTGCGCAGCTTGTGCCATATCCCACATGCCACCATAACTTACCGCAATGGTTAAAGTCATTTGAGTGAACTTAGCAGTCCTTTGCTCAGCATGCAACATTAACTCACGTAAATGCGGAGACAAACGAGAACGGTCACCGATAAATCTTAAAGCGATTTCAAATTTTTCCATGCGCGGGATTTGCTCATGAATTGTTTCTTCCAACAAATTCATCAGCAAATCCACCTCATACTGAGGTCTGTTCCAATTTTCGCTTGAAAATGCAAAAACGGTTAATGCTTGAATCTTTCTTTTTCGACAATGCTCAACAATTGGATCAAGGACATTTTTACCTTTACGGTGTCCCGCACCCTTTTGCATCTGCATTTTTTTGGCAAAACGATTGTTGCCATCCATAATGATGGCAACATGTTTTGGAAGATGTGTAGTGTCTTCAGATGTGGTCATTAATTTTAGACCTTCATCAATTCAGCTTCTTTTGCAGCCAAACGCTTTTCAACTTCAGCAACGAACTTATCAGTGATTTTTTGGATATCTTCACCCGCACGGCGCTCATCATCTTCAGAAATTTCTTTTTCTTTCAACAATGCTTTGATATCACCCAACACATCACGACGAATGTTACGAATTGCTACTTTTGCATTTTCAGCTTCATTACGTGCAACTTTCTGCATGTCACGACGTGTTTCTTCTGTCAATGCTGCCATTGGCACACGAATCGCATCTGCTGTAATAGGATTCAAACCTAAATCTGATTCGCGAATTGCTTTATCAATTGCCGCAACCATTGAACGTTCAAAAGGTTGAACTAAAAGTGTACGAGAATCCTCAACACCAACGTTGGCAACCTGATTTAAAGGCACATCAGAGCCATAGTAAGGAACCATTACACCGTTCAGAATGGATGGATGCGCTCGTCCAGTACGAACCTTTGCAAAACCATGTTCCAACGAGTCAAGTGACTTGTTCATACGGTCTTCTGCGTCTTTTTTAAGATCGTTAATCATATGATCTTCCTTACTTAATTCTAAAAGATGTCATTACTAAAATAGCGTGTAGTATAAAGAGCTTTCAGGCTCACGTACATTAGTTCGTAACGTGAGTCCCTTCTTTTTCACCCATAACCACTGAAAGCAACGCACCAGACTTGTTCATATCAAATACTTGAAGCGGTACATGATGGTCACGACACAAACAGATTGCAGTTAAATCCATGACACCCAACTTTTCATCCAACACTTGATCGAATGTTAAATTGTCGTATTTCACTGCATCATCAAATTTGCTTGGGTCTTTATTATAAACACCATCAACTTTAGTGGCTTTTAAGATGAGGCTAGCTTCAATTTCAATACCACGCAAACATGCTGCAGTATCTGTTGTAAAGAATGGGTTACCAGTACCTGCAACGAATACACATACCTCACCTTGAGTCAGGTGACGAATTGCATCACGGCTAGAATATGATTCCACCACAGTACCAATTGGCAATGCTGACATTAAACGTGTTTTAATGTTACGGCGTACCAATGCATCGCGCATAGCCAAACCATTCATAACAGTTGCCAACATACCCATTTGGTCACCCGTTACTCGGCCAACCAAACCATCTTTCTGTAGTTGACTACCACGGTATAAGTTACCACCACCAACAACAATACCCACCTGCACACCAAGGCCAACCAAATGTGCAATAGATAAAGACATTTGGTCTAATACTTGCGCATCAATACCCATGTCCTTGTTGCCCGCAAGCGCCTCACCTGAAAGCTTTAGCAAGATGCGTGAATAGCGTGGATTCTTTGAATCTGACATTCCAAACTCCAAATTAACTTAATTTCTATTTTTCTATATATGGATTTACTTAAGCCGATTTCACTCGAATCAACTTCGCAAACAAATCGTATTCATCTGCATCAGTAATTTCTACTTCAAGCAAATCGCCTGCTTTAATCAGATTCTTGTCGATATCTTCAACAAAGACATTCCCATCAATTTCAGGTGCATCCGCATATGAACGAGCTACTGCAACAGGAAATTCTTCTTCAAGATCATCAACCAAGACCATCATGACCTGACCAATACGCTTTTGTAGCTTAGCTGCTGAAATTTCCTGCTGAACTTCCATAAAACGTTCATAACGCTCTTGCTTAATTTCTTCAGGTACGTGATCTGGCAAATCGTTAGCCGTAGCACCTTCGACTGGTGAATAAGTAAAGCAACCCACACGGTCTAACTTCGCTTCTTTCAACCAATCCAGCAACATTTGGAAATCTTCTTCAGTTTCGCCTGGGAAACCGACCACAAATGTTGAACGAATCACCAATTCAGGACATTTTTCACGCCACAATTTCAGGCGCTCTAATGTGTTTTCACTATGGGCTGGTCGCTTCATCAATTTTAAGATGCGCGGACTGGCATGCTGAAAAGGAATATCTAAGTACGGTAAGATTTTACCCTGAGCCATTAAATCAATAACAGCATCTACATGCGGATATGGGTAAACATAGTGCAAACGAACCCAGATCCCTAATTGACCTAAGGCTTCACACATGTCATAAAATTTGGTTTTAACTGGCTGACCATTCCAGAAATCCAGTTTATATTTGGTATCTACACCATAAGCAGAGGTGTCTTGAGAAATCACCAATACTTCTTTTACGCCTGCACGTTTTAATGCAGCCGCTTCGTCAAGTACAGAACCAACTGGGCGTGATACCAAATCACCGCGCATACTTGGAATGATACAGAAGGTACAACGATGGTTACATCCTTCCGATATTTTTAAATAAGCATAATGTTTCGGGGTTAAACGAATGCCTTGCTCTGGCACTAAATCAATAAATGGATTGTGCTTTGGCGGTGCTGGTACATATTCATGTACTGCTTCCATGACATCCTGATAAGCTGCCGCGCCTGTGACTTTTAAGACATTTGGGTGCATTTCACGAATTTTATCTTCGTCTTTGCCTAAACAGCCTGTCACAATAACTTTACCATTGGCACTCATTGCTTCGCCAATCGCATCCAATGATTCTTGTACTGCAGATTCAATAAAACCACAGGTATTAACAACAACCAAATCGGCACCATCATAATCTGATGCCACATCATAACCTTCAGTCTTTAACTGAGTTAAAATTCGTTCAGAATCTACCAATGCCTTAGGACAACCTAAAGAAACAAAACCGACTTTGGGGGACTTCATGAATCTGCGCTCCACTAGAATGCGCGTATTGTAAGACTTTTCGATTGATAAAAATAGGTGGGAAGCCGACTCTTTATGTAATGCACCAAAATTAATCCACTGTTTGTCTTATATATTTACATTTGCACCATTTTGATACATTTTAAAAGTTAATTACTTAATATCTTCGGCCTACAATTTTAATAAAGTCCAATTTCGGCGCATTTTTTTAATAAAGGCTCAACTTTGACACCCTGAATTTAAAGTTGGCGTGCATTTTGCTTAATCTGCATCAATTGCGTTCCAATATTGGACTATTAATTGCTTTTTGAAGATGCCATTGCGCCATTTTAACACAGGATACCTTCGCTAATGGATCAACCACATACTATCGACTATCGCGTTTTGGTGGACAATTTGACCACCGCGATTTTGCTTGTCGACAGTAAACTTAATATTTTTTACTTAAACTCATCATGTGAATCTTTGTTTGATATGAGTTTATTACGAGCAAATGGGCAACCTGTCCTAAATTTGCTCCATATGCCAAATGATGAATTTAATACAGAAGAAGCATTATTTAACACTTTAGCAACTGGTCAGCCTTATACTCGTCGTGAAGCTACAATTAACGTCAACTTTAAAGACATTCATGTAGATTATACCGTTTCACAACTCAATGCAGGTAAACCCTACCACCCTTTACTGCTCATTGAACTTAATCCGATTGATCGGATGCTGAAAATCTCCAAAGAAGAAAATCTGATTCAACAACATCAAGTAGCTCGTCAATTAATTCGTGGGGTAGCCCATGAAATTAAAAACCCTTTAGGTGGGATTCGCGGTGCTACACAGCTTTTAGCTCGCAGTTTAAATAATCCAGAATACTCAGAGTTCACTGACATTATCATCAGTGAAGTTGATCGTTTGCGCAATCTTGCCGACACCATGTTGGGTTCTCGCCAATTACCAAGCTATGAACCAGTCAATGTACATGAGCCTTTAGAACGCGTTCGATCTCTGATTGCCAACCAGACCAAGAAAAAAATCAAGATCACACGTGATTACGATTTATCCTTACCTGAAGTTAAAGCAGATCGTGATCAATTGATTCAAGTCATGCTAAACATTAGCGTGAACGCAGTACAAGCCATGATGGAAAACAAAGATTTCTTTACCGAACATCAACCAGAACTGGTCTTAAGAACTCGAATTCAACGTCTTGTCACCATTAATGGTGTACTGAATCGCTCTGCGGTTCGTGTTGATATTGAAGATAATGGACCAGGCGTTCCTGAGGAAATTTTGGAATCTGTGTTCTACCCACTTGTGACCGGTCGTGCCAAAGGTACTGGTCTCGGCCTAAGCATTGCACAAAACATTATGCACCAACATAACGGAATGATTGAATGCCAATCTATTCCTGGAAAAACAGTATTTAGCTTATATTTACCTTGGGAGTCTAACCATGTCGCGAAATAAAATATGGGTAATTGATGATGATCGCGCCATGCGATGGGTACTTGAAAAAACATTCAAAGAAGAAGGTTTTGATGTTACTAGCTTTGAAGAAGCACAATCTGCTTTAGATCAACTGGCGACTGATGCACCTGATGTAATTCTTACCGACATTCGCATGCCGGGAATTGATGGTCTGACTTTTTTAGCTAAAGTTAAGAACAATTACCCAGACCTACCCGTCATTATTATGACCGCGCACTCCGATCTTGAATCGGCAGTGTCTAGTTATCAGACTGGTGCTTTTGAATATTTACCAAAACCTTTTGATATTGACGAAGCATTAGCACTGGTCAATCGAGCAATCTTGCATATCACCAAGTTACAACAACAAGAATCTGCAAAAATAGCATCACCTATTCAATCTACAGAAATTATTGGCGAATCTCCTGCCATGCAGGAAGTCTTCCGTGCGATTGGTCGTTTATCACAATCACACATCACTGTATTGATTAATGGTGAATCTGGCACAGGTAAAGAATTAGTTGCACATGCGCTACATCGCCACTCACCGCGTAGTAGTAAGCCATTTATTGCCTTAAATATGGCTGCAATTCCAAAAGATTTAATCGAAACTGAACTTTTTGGCCATGAAAAAGGCGCGTTTACTGGCGCCAATACGCAACGTCAAGGTCGTTTTGAACAAGCCAATGGCGGTACATTGTTCCTCGATGAAATTGGGGACATGCCTTTTGAAACTCAAACTCGTCTATTACGCGTCTTGGCGGATGGTGAGTTCTATCGCGTTGGCGGCCATATCCCTGTTAAGGTCGATGTCCGTATTGTGGCCGCAACCCACCAAGACCTTGAAAAATTAGTCAATGAAGGCCGCTTCCGTGAAGACTTGTATCACCGTCTTAACGTGATCCGCATTCATATTCCTAAACTGGCGCATCGTAGCGAAGATATTCCTATGCTGGCACAGCATTTCCTTGCACGTGCAGGCAAAGAACTTGGCGTTAGTCCAAAAATTCTACGTCCTGAGACACAGGAATATATGCAGCAACTTCCTTGGCCAGGTAATGTACGCCAATTGGAAAATACCTGCCGCTGGCTTACGGTCATGATTACAGGTCGTGAAGTTTATCCAGAAGATCTTCCATCTGAGCTAAAACAAATTCCAATTGAGAAAGCATCAGAACATGCGGCAACTCTACATTTTGACCGTATCTCATTACACCACTGGGATGAGTTACTCGGTCAATGGGCTATTCAGAAACTCAAAAATGGCGAAATGAAGATTCTTGACATTGCTACACCGATGTTTGAACGCACACTCATCAATGCTGCACTACAGCAAACGCGTGGTCGCAAACGCCATGCTGCTGAGCTTTTAGGTTGGGGACGAAATACTCTGACGCGTAAACTGAAAGAACTTGGTATGGATACAGCCGATGATGACATTGAAGAAGAAATTGAAGGCTAATCCTTAAATAAAAACAGCTCCATTAGGAGCTGTTTTTATTTTATCACTATGTTGCAAAACCAGTATAACGATACATATTCTCTACCCCCAATTCTGAACGCACCAAAATGGCATCATTAAACTCAACATTGAGGATTTCTTGAAATACATTTGCCGCTTCATCATCATGAATTTGATCTACAGAACGTGACATTTTTTCTTCAAAACGATCCGAGACAAATTCAAAGCCCAAATCCATTGCAATAAATAATGTATGTTCACATGGCTGGATATATTGTTCTTCCGTCCAATCTACAACAGCATGTTGGCATATAGGGCAACGAATATTCTCTTCTGCTGAATGTATTTCAATAATTTGCTGGTACATCTTTTATCAACTGTAATCTATTCTGTGCAGTCTAATAGATTCAACAGCAAAATTACATGAAAAGACACAGGATTTAAAATTGACAATATGCAACATTCACACTAAATTTTAGAAATTGTTGCATAAATGGAATTATAAATGTTATCCGACCTTGATGATTTTTATTGCTTTGCTTTAGTTGTAGAACATGGGGGCTTTAGTGCAGCAGAACGGGCGACCGACATCCCCAAGTCCAAACTGAGCCGTCGTGTCTATAATTTAGAAGAACGTCTTGGTGTACGCCTTATTCAACGCAGCTCACGTCATTTTGCAGTAACTGAAATTGGCATGAATGTCTATCGCCATGCCCAAGTCATGATGAATGCCGCACAAGCTGCTCATGATTTAGTCGATCATTTAAGCGTTGAACCACGTGGTGTCATTAAAGTCAGCTTACCTGTTTCGATTGCCCAAAACGAAATGACCAAAATTCTTCCTGGTTTTTTAAAAAAATACCCTGAGATTAAAGTTCAACTTTTGGTGAGTAATCGTCGTGTGGATGTGATTAATGAAGGGATCGACTTAGCTCTACGTGTCCGATCAAATCTTGATGATGATCCAAGCCTAATTTTAAGAAAATTTGAATTAATCGAACAACATCTCTTTGCCAGTCAAGCCTATTTAAATGAATTTGGTGAACTGAAACAACCTGAAGATTTGGCTCATCACCATATACTAAGTATGGTTGATGAACATCTTGATCAACAGATTATTGTTCATGACAATCAAAATCATCAGAAAAAAATTAAGGTAAATCCTGTTGTCATGGGTTCTGATTTAATGATGCTGGCACAGCTAGCTCGGCAGAACTGCGGTATTGCCTTATTGCCAGACTCGATTGCTCAGGACTATATCAAAACAGGTGAATTGGTCCGCGTCTTACCTGACTGGAAAGCACCTCATGGTATTTTCCATGCCGTCTACCCATCTCGCAGAGGACAACTTCCTGCGGTTCGGGTTTTTATTGATTACCTAGTTGAACATTTAGCACATAAACATAAGTAAGGATAAAAAAAAGCTTATCCGAGGAGGATAAGCTTGAAATAAGAAACTATAGCGAGAATCTTGGGATGCATTTTATATACAGCCCCTTATTCAATCAAAGACAAAAAAACGATTAATATTTTTACTTAATAATCACACAAAGCTGAAAAGATCTAGCTCAATGTAAGTTTTGATCGAAATTAGCTATTAATAAAGATGAATAAATGAGCAACTTAGACTTAAGTCTAAATTCGATTTAATTTGATTGACACTTAATTTCTGGATAATCCCCTGTCCCTTCTGGCCAAGGTGTCAATAATTCAAACCCTGTATCTGTGACTACTACCATATGTTCCCATTGGGCGGACAGCGACTTATCAGTCGTCACAACAGTCCAACCATCTTGAAGCTCTTTTACGCTACCACGACCAATATTTATCATTGGTTCAATAGTAAATACCATGCCTGTTTTAAGCTTCAAGCCTAGGCCTGGTTTCCCATAATGTAAGACGCTTGGCTGCTCATGATAAACTTTGCCAATACCATGACCACAATAATCTTTAACAACGCTAAAACCTTCCCGCTGTGCAACAGACTGAATCGCAAAGCCAATATCACCTAATGTTGCATCAGGTTTAACTGCTTGAATTCCTGCTAGCATGGCTTCATAAGTCGTATCGACCAATTTTTTTGCTTCTGGCTTGATACTGCCCACGTAATACATACGACTGGTGTCACCAAAGTAACCATCTTTGATAATCGCAACGTCAATATTAATAATATCCCCATCTTGTAGAATACGAGTAGCCGAAGGAATACCATGACAAACCACTTCATTTGGTGAAATACACGTGGTTTTGGTATAACCGTAATAACCAATATTTGCAGGAATCACATTTAAGGTATTTACAATGTAGTCGTGACAAATATCATCCAGATATTCAGTACTGACCCCAGGCTTAACATGCTCGCCAATCATTGCCAAAACTTGTGCCGCTAAACGCCCTGACACGCGCAGTTTTTCAATATCTTGCTCAGTTTTAATCACGACTGAAGAAGCTAGCATATTCTCACCCTCTTAAATGATGCAGGCATTATAATCCTTTTCATTTAAAAATGTTGCGAGTAATCTAAGCAACCACAACAACTGCAACGATCTTAAAATAACCGCAGAAAAATAACAGACAATGTTTCTACCCGCTAAATTTTTTATAAATTTCTAAATAGACTCTTTAATAATTTTTTATCAATTTTCAGCCATATAATTCAACCATTAGTTAAACTACAGAAATATTGTATAAAAAAAATTCATATTACATATAAAAAATTTTCCCAAGTCCTTATTTTTCTACTAGAATCGCCTGTTTTTAGTCAATGCATCTCTCAACATGACGAATCTTCGTACTAGAGATATTATTGCCTTGGGTTTCATGACCTTTGCTCTGTTCATTGGGGCAGGCAATATTATCTTTCCTCCTATTGTTGCCCAACAAGCGGGTGAACATGTTTGGTTAGCCGCTGCCGGATTTTTAGTTACTGCAGTGGGTTTACCTGTTATTACCATCATTGCACTTTCACGTGTTGAAGGTTCAATTCAACTACTTAGCTCACCTCTAGGTAAAGTTGCCAGTTTAATCTTAACTGTTGTCTGTTATTTGGCTGTAGGTCCACTCTTTGCTACACCACGCACAGCAACAGTTTCTTATGAAATTGGTTTTTCTTCATATTTTGGTACTTCGCCAAATAGTTTGCTAATTTACAGCATTATCTATTTTGCAATTGTGACGCTGGTTTCACTTTATCCAAACAAATTATTGGATACTGTAGGTCACTTCCTTGCACCGATCAAAATCGTTTCATTAGCCGTACTTGGTATCGCAGCATTCTTAATTCCAGCGGGTTACATCCCTCCTGCTATCAACAATTATGCAAGCAGCCCTGTATCTGAAGGTTTTGTCAATGGCTATCTCACTATGGATACGCTAGGTGCCTTAGTATTTGGTATCGTCATTATTCATGCGATTCACTCACGTGGTGTGACTGACAAAAAGTTAGTGACAAAATACGCGGTTATCGCAGGTATTATTTCTGGTATTGGCTTAACGCTGGTTTATCTCAGTTTGTTTAAACTTGGACTTGGAAGTCATGAAGTCGCACCAAATGCAGCAAATGGCGCTGTTATTTTGCATGCATATGTGCAACATGCTTTTGGCGATTTAGGTTCCATCTTCCTTACAGGGATGATTTTCCTTGCATGTATGGTTACTGCAATTGGCCTAACCTGTGCATGTGCTGAATACTTTTCAGAACTGACTCAAATTCCTTATAAGATTTTTGTATTTGTTTTGGTTGGTTTTTCGCTTCTGATCTCTAATTTAGGTTTAACCAAACTCATTGCGGTATCTGTGCCTGTGCTATGTGCAATTTATCCCCCTGCAATTGTAGTGATCATGCTCAGTTTCTTTGCAAAATTCTGGAAAAATCCTCCAGCAGTAATTGCACCAGTAACGGCAATTGCTTTTGTCTTTGGAATTTTAGAAGGTCTAAAAGCAGCTGAACTCAATTCGTTTTTACCAGAGTTTGTTCAACACTTACCCCTAAATGAACAAAATCTTGCATGGTTAATCCCATCTTTGCTGGTCTTGGTTATTGCTCTAATCTGCGACAAATTTAGAAAATAAGTTTTCAATTTGTAATTAAAATCCAATTTTACCCAAATTAGATTTTATATGTGACCAATAAACGTCGGTTTTACCCAAATCAACTTTTATTGTTTACTTTTCGCAGTCATGCAATACCATGCCCTGCATGCCTAAATATCCCTTCGAGTTAATCTCTTTTGCCAAATTGAACTTTTTGGTCTAATTTTTGCTTTATACGACTTAAGCACTATTAAGCTTTTTCAAATATAGAAGTAGGCTAAGTGTTAAGGTTATCAATATCATATTGATAACATATTTGATCAAAACAATATGTACAGGTAATTATTACTCAACAAAATATGAACTATTCATAAATTAAACAATCCACCATCCAAATTGCAATACTAGTAAAAATTTTATGAAAAAATAACGGTATTAGCTATTGAAATACCCTTTAATTCACAGTACAACATTAGTAACCAATCCGACCGAAACGCTAGGTTTAGGTCAAATTCATTAGGAGGGATGGAGATGTTATCATTACATTTCAACAAGCAAGTCTTCATTAACGCTCTAAAGGCAAACAAGAATATGGTCACGTACTTAAGTACGACCGTGGCCCTTATGCTTACTTTGCTTTTTCATGGACTGATTCAAGGTCACCTGAAAGCTGAATATTTCGCGTACGCTCTGTTCGTCTCTGCAGCATTCTATAGTTGGGCTGTAATTGATCAAAAAGTCCGTGCCCAGAAAAAATCTAAGAATTTTGATTGAACAGATGGATGATTATTCATCCATCTTTAAAAAATATATAAATAATTAAAATAAATTAAGCCCAGTACCTATTATCAACATTCCCGTCGCAAACAGCTCACCTACCACCAGTAAAACCATTGCCAAAGTCATCATCGTTCTTGGTAAAACCTTATTACCCAATTGATGTGGTACTTTAAATTGATTGGTTGTGTCTTTTAAATAACCATGCAATGCATAACTCAATATTGATGCACTAAAGAAAACCAAATTGATCATTACAAAAATCAGATTCCACGTTTCAGACCAAATTGAAAATTCAGCAAGCACAGCTAAAATCAAAGTTGCAGATGCATATAACAAACTACTTCTATGCGCGATATCCACATAATAATGTGCTCTTGCTTGAATCGAACGTCTAATCTGCCAATACTTCCAAACCCCTGTTAACATACCCAACCACAAATACACACCACTAAAAAGAATTGCCAATTTCATAGCAATTGAAAAATGATCAAACACCACTCCTCCTTATCCTTCTTAAATATGAATTTTCTGACTTCAAAGTCATACTTTTAGCAAGTTTCTTTTTAGAACTTAGATAAAGTATGTTTAAAACAGCAACGACAAGACGCTCATGAATACTCAACCACTATCTATTCAAATACAATGTGCCGATGGCTATAAATTAAGTGCCAAACTCTATCAAAATCAAATAAATTCCGACAAACCTTTCCCTATTCTCATTTGCCCAGCAACTGGCATTGTGAAAGAGTTCTACCACTCTTATGCTGAATGGTTAAATAAGCTTGGGCATACAGTCATGTGCTTTGACTTTAGAGGAATTGGCGCTTCATTATACGGCCCACTGCACCAATCTGAAGCAGACATTGTCGATTGGGGGCAATTAGATATTACAGCAGCGATTGATTGTCTACTAGAACAAACACAAGCCGAAAAAATTATTCTACTTGGCCATAGCGCTGGTGGTCAGCTTCTAGGTATTTCACCAAATTATAATAAAGTCGCAAAAATTATTGCTGTTGCAGGATCAACAGGTCATGTTCGCGGCTTAAAAGGTAAAACCAAGTTCCTTGCACCGATTATGTTCCATGTCATTTTCCCAATTTCGAGTAAATTCAAAGGATATGGTGCTACTAAAATGATTGGAATGGGCGAAAATTTACCTAAAAATGTCGCAAAACAATGGGCTCAGTTTTGTGGGACACAAAGCTATGTAATGCATGCTGTCAAGAAACAACTGCTCCCTGATTATCACAGCAAAATTACCTGCCCAATTACTGCAATTTGGGCATCAGACGATGAAATTGCAACTCAGGCGAATGTTCAAGCCCTTCTCAATCTTTATCCGAATGCTGAAACAAATATGATTGAACTTAAGCCAAAACAATTTCAACACAAAAGCATTGGTCATATGCAAATGTTCCGTAAATCACATCGCAATATTTGGGATTTAATCGAACAACAACTTTACATCTAGTTTTTCCCATCAAGTTGTATTTCATCTCCAATCCAGCTTGATGGCTTTTTATTTCAAAAAAACGCCCGATTATTCGGGCGTTTTCATCATTACATAACTTAATGGCGATAAATGATTGTCACGAATTTTATGCGATTTTCATCTAATTCAGTAACTTCAAAATGGACACCTTGATAATCAAGCTGAGTTCCAACTCGAACTTCGCCTTGCGTCTTATCCAGAATCAGACCAGCCACACTCATGTAGCCTGCATCATCTTCGACTAAATCAAAAACACCAAGTTCAAGCTCAAGCTGATATAAATCCAACATGCCCGAAGCCTTCCATGTTTGATCATTAATTTTGACCAAGTCCAACTGTTCATCAGCATCAGGGAATTCACCTGCAATTGCTTCAAAAACATCCAGTGGAGATATTAACCCTTTAACATTAGCAAATTCATCAGTGACCAGAACCAATGAACCTTTCGATGTCCTTAAGGTATTAATGGCATCAATCACTTTCATCTTTTCAAAGATAAAAATTGGACGTTGACGTTTAATCAATGATTTTAACGCCTCTTCACCATCATCTAGCACATCAAGCAGTTCTTTCGCACGCACTACACTGATAACTTTATCCAAGCTACCACGACAGACTGGAAATAAACTGTGCGGTACTGCAAGTACCTGCTCTCGAATTTTTTCAGGAGTATCATTTAAATCGACCCATGAAATCTGATTTCGAGGTGTCATAATAGAAGCAACAGAACGTTCTGCCAGAGTTAAGACCCCGCCAATCATGTAACGCTCTTCATCTGCAAAGGCTTCCTGAGCTTCAATTTGCTCAGCATCCATATGAGAAGGTTCTACTTTTCCACCCATTAATTTCAAGATGGAATCAGCAGTACGATGACGCAATGGAATCTTAGATTCATGTTTCGCCACATTGCGTTTTGAATATTGATTGAAGGCCTCAATTAAAATAGCCACACCAATACCCGAATAAATATAACCTTTCGGAATATGGAAACCAAATCCTTCCGCAATTAAGCTAATACCAATCAACAATAGGAAACTTAAACACAGAATGACGACTGTAGGGTGACGGTTTACAAAGCTAGTGAGTGGTTTAGAGGCAAACAACATTACAATAACTGCAATTGTTACTGCCGCCATCATCACGTAGATATTATCTACCATACCAATGGCTGTAATGACAGAATCCAGAGAAAAGACCGCGTCAAGCACAATAATTTGAGCAACGACTGCCCAGAAACTTGCATACACCACTGAAGATATTGATTTAATTTCGGGTTTACCTTCCATTTTCTCGTGTAACTCGGTCACGGCTTTATAGACCAAGAACAGACCACCGAAGAGCAAGATTAAATCACGCCCCGAGAAAGATAAATCAGCAATTTGAATGAGCGGTTTGGTTAAAGTAACCAACCAAGAGATAACGGATAACAACCCCAATCGCATAATCAATGCGAGTGAAAGACCAATAATACGCGCTTTATCACGCTGTTCTGGTGGAAGTTTATCTGCCAAAATGGCAATAAAGACTAGGTTATCAATACCTAAAACAATTTCTAAGACAATTAGGGTAAGTAAGCCAACCCAAATTCCTGGATCTAATAAGAATTCCATTATTGACGCACCTCGATTAACTCAAGGCAAAATTTTAATAAGCTAGACCTGCACGGCGACGGATCCATGTAAAACCTCTTTTTAACAATAGATAGTTTTATTATGCATACTCTTCTTACATTGTAATTATTTTTTTTAATTTTTTTACAAAATCAACTTACTAGATATTATTGTCAAGAAAGATTAAAATATTATCATCAGATACAATTCAAATACATTGACAGAGTTGATTGTAACAAAAAAAGAAAACTGAGTAGTCACAAATAGTCTCATACTGCTTGTGTAAGGATTTCTAATGAATTAAATTATTCTTTTTATTGATTATTTAGTATTTAAATATTAATTTTTCTTAAATTAATGCTTCAAATAACAGAAATGTTTTGTAAACAAAGCCAGTTTTCAAAAGAAGTTTTTATACTAAAATGAAAAAATTAAATGGAATATCTATCAAATTATTTATTACTCAATATGTATGGTAAATGAATTACCTACTTAACTCAGATTTATTTACAGGATTGGTTGCTATGACAGAAGGAACAGGATTGACCTTTTATCTCCCCTTAATGCGCATTCTTAATTTGCATCAAAACGATGCTCATTTAGCACTAGAGCAGTCATTTAAATTTCCTCGGGTATAGACTCGCCATCAAGTCACTGCAAATACACAAATCGAATTTTGAACATTTCATCACAATTATATTGCTTAACGTGTCATATTTCACATAATATTAAGCAATATAAAAATAAATATTTGGAATCCCATATGACTAAAAAGTATGCGAAGTTTTTACCTACCGCTGACGACTTTACTCTAGAGAATTTTCCTTTTTTTTGGATCACTCAGGTTTATTCGCAACATGTGCAAAAGGTCGATCAAGTCCTAAAAAAATACGGATTAGATAATTCTCGTCGTCGCATTTTACTTGCTTTAAAATCTAAACCAAATGCTAGCGTATCCGATCTTTCCGATATGGTCGTATCGAAAATGTCTACAACGACAAAGATTGTTTATCGTCTTAAAGACGAAGGGCTCGTTAACACCTATTCATGTGAAGATGATGCTCGTATAACACGTGTTGTTCTTACCGAAAAGGGCAATGAAATGACACATAAAATCAATGATTTGACTAGTGCTGTACTCGAACAATCCTTTGAAGGTTTAACACCCTTACAGATTGAAAAAATGATGGACAGCTTAAAACATATTTTTAACAATCTTAACCGTTAATTTATAAACCATAAAAAAGGGTTTCCAAATGAAACCCTTTTTTTATATTTAGAAAAGATCAAACATGTTCAACTGAGCTGTTATTTTCTCTATTTTTGCTTTAGGCACATGTGAACATTCAAACTCCTCAACTGGGAATCCCTGCATAAATTGAGTCATTTGATGTGGCTGTTTTAAGCTTAGCCAATGATCAAGATACTCATGTGGAATGATGACAACTGATCGTTTTACATCACCAGGTTCATGAAACTCTTTCATCATAGGGTGGTCTATTGCATTCATCGTCAGCATTGCTGCAGAACGAATGAATTCGTTATTGATTTTACAAATTTCATAAATTGCAGCAATAAAGAAGGCTTTACCATCTTTACGCCTCACACCCCATCGTTGCGGTTTATTTTCAATATATTTACTTTCATAAAACTCAGTGACTGGAATAACACCAAACTTACATTTATAAACCGCATCTTGAAAGCTTGGCTTTTCAAAAATAGTCTCATGTCTAGCATTATAAGTACGCTTAGAGGCACTGGCATCTTCAGCCCATTTCGGCACTAAACCAAATAACACTTCTCGCCATTCCAATCCATGTTCAGATTTAAACAATAACGGAGTTTTATAACTAGGATAAACCTCTTCCAGATATTCAAATGGAATTTGTGGCAAGCCCAATTGCTGTAGTTGCGACAAGGTTAGAGGTTTAAAATTGGCACACATTTATTGAATCCGATAGATGCTTTCTTTCATATCACAATGAACTAGAATTCTCATTTCAGTCACAAAATAACTATTAGAATCTGCAACTTCAATATTATAGACATAATCATAGCGGGCTTCATCACCGTCATACGGAATAAATCATTCTATTGAATCTCAATTCTTATACTTATCTAAATACAACCTTATTCTTTTTGTTGTTAAATTTTTTCTCTTATAAAAACAAAGACCTTTCAAAATTGAAAGGTCTTTGTCAAATTCACGCAACTAATCGAAATTAATCACCTGTATAACCTTTAAGTTTCAAACGTGCAGCATGTAACAATGGCTCAGTGTAACCTGAAGGCTGAACACCACCCTTGAAGATTAAATCAGAAGCAGCTTGGAAAGCGATATTATTATCAAAGTCTGTTGCCATTGGCGTATACAACGGATCATCAGCATTTTGACCATCTACAATTTTAGCCATGCACTTCAACACTTCTTCAACTTGCTCGCGTGTAACGATACCGTGACGCAACCAGTTTGCAACGTGTTGTGAAGAAATACGCAATGTTGCACGGTCTTCCATTAAACCAACGTTATTGATATCTGGAACTTTAGAACAACCTACACCCAAGTCGACCCAACGAACTACATAACCCAAGATACCTTGACAGTTATTTTCAAGTTCATTGTTAATTTCTTCAGCTGACCAGTTAGTCTCTGGAGCAAACGGAGGCGTTAACAAATCATCTAGAGAAAGCATTTCTTCTGCTTTCAATTGATCTTGGCGTGCTTTTACATTCACTTGATGGTAATGCATTGCATGGAGTGCCGCACCTGTTGGAGATGGCACCCAAGCACATGATGCACCTGCATTTGGATGTGCAGCTTTAGTTGCCAACATATCTTTCATGCTGTCTGGTTTAGGCCACATACCTTTACCAATTTGCGCTTTACCTTGTAAGCCACACTCTAAACCAATTGCTACGTTACGATTTTCGTAAGCTGCAATCCATTTTTGTGTTTTTACTGCTTCTTTACGAACAACTGGTGCTGCTTCCATAGAAGTATGGATTTCATCACCTGTACGGTCCATAAAGCCAGTGTTAATAAAGATCGTACGGTCTTTTGCAGCCGCAATACAGTTTTTCAAGTTAACTGATGTACGACGCTCTTCATCCATAATACCGATTTTTAAAGACTTCGCTGGTAAGCCAATTGCTTGTTCTGCACGTTCAAACAATTCAACTGCAAATGCAACTTCTTCTGGACCATGCATTTTTGGTTTAACGATATACATTGAGCCTTTACGAGAGTTTTTGTTCTCATTTTGACCACGAATATCAGCAACACTGAGTAATGGCGTTACTAAGGCATCCATAATGCCTTCAAAGATTTCCTCACCATCAACCAAAATTGCAGGGTTCGTCATTAAATGCCCGACGTTACGTAGAAGCATTAACGAGCGACCATGTAAAGTTGTCGTACCACCAATCAAGTTTTTAATTGTTCGGTCTTTATTTAATGTACGAGTAATGGTCTTGCCATTTTTCTCGATTGATTCTTGTAAATCACCTTTCATTAGGCCTAACCAGTTACGGTAGCCTTCTACTTTCTCTTCAGCATCAACTGCTGCAACAGAGTCTTCTAAATCCTGAATGGTTGTAATTGCTGCTTCAAGAACTAAATCTTTCACACCTGCCGCATCAGTTTTACCTACTGGGCTTGTTGCATCAACTTCAATAATGACATGTAAACCATTGTTCAATAGAACAACTTCAGAAGGGTTTGCTTCTTCACCATTAAAGCCAACGAATTGTGCTTCATGTGCTAAACCAGTTGTAGAACCATCTTTAAGTGTTACAACTAATTTGTTATTTTCCACTGCATAACGTGTTACGTCAGCATGTGAACCTTGTGCAAGCGGGAAAGTTTCATTTAAGAAATTTTTAGCAAATGCAATAACTTTATCGCCACGAACAGGGTTATAACCTTTACCTTTTTCAGCGCCACCTTCTTCAGAGATCACATCAAAACCGTAAAGTGCATCGTAGAGTGAACCCCAACGTGCGTTTGCCGCATTTAAGCAATAACGCGCATTACGCACAGGCACAACCAATTGTGGTCCTGCCAATAATGCAATTTCTTCATCAACATTTTCTGTGCTGATCTGGAAATCTTCTACTTCTGGTACCAAGTAGCCAATTTCTTTAAGGAAAGCTTTGTAAGCTTCTAATTCAAATGTGTTGTTGCGGTGCCATTCATCAATTTTAGCCTGAAGATCTTCACGCTTTGCCAAAAGCGCTTTATTTTTTGGGCTAAGATCAACAACGACTTGCTCAAAGTTTTTCCAGTATGTTTCGCTGTCCAAACCAGAACCTGGTAAAGCTTCATTCTCGATAAAATCGTAAAGTTCTTTAGCAATCGCTAACTTACCCTTTTGAATACGTACAGTCATTGTCTTTCCTGATATTGCTACTTTTTATAACAAGAGATTCCAGTATACCTATTTATACTTTTCTGAATACGAATATCACATTCCTAAATAGTAAGCATTTTCTGTGCAATAAATATTGACATTATCAAATAAAATCCTATTTAGTTTGTATTATCACGCTCATGAATACTCTTTTTACAGTGTATTAAGTTTTTGAAATGTCGAAATTAGACTTAAGTTCAGCGTTAATTCAAACCTGCCTCATTTCTTGAATTTTTACTTGTTTTAAGGTATTCACATTTCCCTATACAAGAAAAAATGTTGATTTAACATACAATACTTTCACCCATAAAAAAACGCCAATTCATGGCGTTTTTTGCTTATTCGTTAAAATCTTTGGCAGATTTCTCAATGAGTCGGTGTTCTGAATGCAAATAATCATCGGATTGCATTTCAAGTAAGCGTGAACGTGTCCGCTCAATTTCGAATGCTAGTTTTTCACCCTGATAAATATCAATAATCGTATCCTCCGAAGTCAGCAATAATTTGACTCCACGGTCATAGAATTCATCCACTAAATAGATGAAACGACGCGTTCCCTCAGAAAGATAATCGGTCAAATGTGGAACATTACTCACCAATACCGTGTTATAGATATTCGCAATTTCAATAAAATCGGCTGGACTGCGAGGTTTCAAGCACAGTTCAGAAAACTCACACCACAATACATCCTCGGTATGGCCAATTGTTTCCACCAAGCGATTATTAATTACAATCGGCTCTTGCGACTGAAGTTGTGTTTGCGTCAATGCTGTAAAACGCTGAGCTATCCAAACTTTATGATCATGTGTTAAAGGATGCTTAAACAATTGTGCCTGCTTAAGTACACGCAAACGATAATCCACACCCGCATCTACGTTTAAGATGACACAGTTTTTCTTCACCATCTCAATGGTTGGAATAAAACGATCACGATGGATTCCATTTTTATACAAACCATCTGGAGCAATATTTGATGTCGCAACCAAAGTTACACCACGGCTAAACAACTTCTGGAATAGCTCACTCAGAATCATTGCATCCGTGACATTGGTAACAAAGAATTCATCAAAACAGATAATCACGGCATCTTTATAAATCTGATCCGCAACCGCATCTAGGGGATTACGCTGACCAGACAATTTATTTAGCTCACGATGCACATGCTGCATAAAATGATGAAAATGCATGCGTGTTTTACGACGGAATGGAATCGAATCATAAAACTGGTCCATTAACCATGTTTTACCGCGACCCACCCCACCCCACATATAAACACCTTGTGGAGATGTCTGACGACGAAAGCGACGAAATGCCTTCTTTGATGCCTTATAGCGCTGAATCAGTTCTTGCCAGACACGGTCTAATTCATGTACGGCCTGTGCTTGAGCTTCATCAGGCATAAATTGCCCAGAAGCCAAAGCTTGCGCGTAACGTTCAGCTGGTGATAATGGAGCAAAGGCGGTGCTGTGAAGATTTAAATCCGACATATCTTGATTACTATTTTGGTCTGACGAAAGTATAACGAAAATTAGGGAACAATAAATAAAACTTTGGCATGAGTAACACTACTTGGAATATTGCCGAGGACTGCGTCCAAACCAACGTTTAAAGGCATGGTTAAATGCCGCTGGTTCAGAATAGCCCAATAATTCAGCAATCATTTCAATGGTGTACTCCTGATATTCAATTAACCTCAGCGCTTTTTCCTTAATTAATTGTTCTCTAATCTGCTTATAACTACTATTTAGCTGCTGCAACTGATGTCTCAGTGTGCGCTCTGGAACATGTAATGCTTGTGCTGTTTCCGCCATTGTTGGAATAACACCTTGCTGCAAGTCCAAATAGTCCTGAACGCGCTCCACCAAATCAGGTACTGCTGATTGCTGAGACAATCGCTTCATTTCAGCCTGACATTTATAATCATAAATACGGAATGTCATTTGATCAGCCGAAGGAATTTTAATCCCCAAAACAGCCTCATCAAACCAAAATGCAGCATAAGGCTTTGAAAAGGTAATATCCATCCCATAGTATGCTTGATACATTGCCAAAATCTCAGTATTTTCAGGCGGATCAAAGGGTAACTCAACTTTTAGCTGAGGCACGCTTAGCCCCATCTTCTTATACAACTCCTGAATAAACTTATATGTACCCGCCAATTCAGATTGCGTACGTAGCATATTTAGCTCATCAGTTAAATCATTGGCTTCATAACACAATGCCACCTGATGATTTTGAAATTTTAAACTCAGTTTAGCTGTAAGATGTGTTAGCGGCTGATATGCAATCACTTTTTCAAGGGCAACTCTAATATTGTCACTGGTCACCAATAGCATCAATAAAGGACCATACCCTGCTAACGTATAATGTTGCCCAATATTTAAGCCTTGCTCAGACGAAATATGCTCACCCAAGACCATCAATACATCACACTCTAAACTGGGGTGAATAATCGCAGTCGGGTCCAAGGTATCGACACTTAAACCAATGCCTTTTAACTGCTGATCAACATCAATCCCAGCTTTACGCATCGCTTGTATTAAATACATGAGACTGAGAATCGATCTTTTCATATTTGTGTCAATAAAGATAAGAACCCTTTTTTAACTCAATTCCCCGTATTTGAAAATTGCCGAATCTATCAAACTACAATCGTATATAAAGATGTAGGATTTCGTGCCGCCCGAATCTAATGTCAAAATTTCGATCATATCGATATCAACCACTGCAACATTTGCATACTTAGGCTATGATGGCACATCATTAAAATATCGCTTTACCTATGCAAGCATTTATTCTTATATCTCAGCTTCTTTTGTGCTTAGCCGCTGGATATTTCTTTGCAAAAAAAATTCCAAGTAGTTTAATTAAACTATGCTTTAAAGTCTTACCTTACTTTTCTTATTTGCTCTTGATTGGGATTAGCATGGAATTCACCCATGCCCTTGAAAATATTCATGGCTCTTCTCAAATATTAAGTAGTGCAACCGCACTGGCTTTTTTTACAACAATAGGGTCATTTTTATGTTGTTTTGCTCTCTATAAATTTATTGGCATACAACCTGTTTCTGGCAAAATTTCACTGTCATTATTATTCAAGTCCTTCATGAGTATCTCCTACGCGTGTATAGCACTAGCAGTAGGATTTCTTTTAGCAAAATTACTGGAAAATATAGGAATTCCAACCCAAGTAAATACATGGTATCTACTTCTGGTTTTCATGTTTTTGATTGGACTCGATCTTGCATTCAGCCCATTAGATCGCTCTTGGTTAAATTTTAAAATTCTTTTAGTGCCTATTGGTTGTATTGTTGGTTCTATTATTGGAGCCTTACTGTGTAGTATTTTTCTAAAACAACTACAATTGAAAGATCTGATTATGCTATCTCAAGGTTATGGTTTCTACTCCATGAGCGGAATTGTTGTTTCAGAACTTAAAAATCCTGCCCTAGGCAGTATTGCGCTAATTAATGATTTATTTAGAGAGATCTTTGCAATCATTCTCATGTATTGTATTGGCTGGCGTTATCCGCGTTCAGCAATCGCTTCAGCAGCAGCCACTGCAATGGATGTTTCCCTTCCAATGGTCAAACAAGCTTGTGGTAATGACTTTATCCCTCATGCAATGGTCAGCGGTTTTATTCTCTCTATTCTTGCACCGATTGCTGTTAGTGTGCTTGCTGCACTTTAAGAATAAGACATCCCTTGGTATTAATTTAAGAGTTAACGCCAAGGGAGTTAATAAGATCGAACCAGACACCCTACAGGTCTATATCAATATTACCAATAATATCACCCACAGCTTCAATAATGGCAGATCCGATATCTACCAAATCAATTCCAGCCGACCAATCAGTAGAAGAGCCTTCTTTCTTTTCTTCAAGTAACTTCGTTTCTTCTAACGTGTTCTGTAACGTGGCAAAATTCTCCGCTTCAGCAATCTCATCGAACTCTAACATTTTTTATTTACCACCTATTCACCTTTTTAATGGTGTATTCATACAAAAAAGCCTTTCATTAGAAAGGCTTTTATCAATTATTCGTAATATTAAAGATTACAGTGTTGCCAAGATATCTTTTAAGGTTTGACGTGGATTCTCAGATTTTGTAATTGGACGACCAATCACCAAATGTGTAGAACCATCTAGCATTGCTTGCTTTGGTGTAACAATTCGCTTTTGGTCATCTGCATTAGCCCCCTCAGGACGAATTCCAGGTGTCACCAATGCAAAATCCTGCCCCAACAATTCGCGCAACATTTTTGCCTCTTGCGCAGAACACACCACACCATCCAAACCTGATTCTTTGGTTAATTGTGCCAAACGCTTAACCTGTTCAAATGGCTCAACATCCAAACCAATATCACGCAAGTCCTCACGTCCCATAGAAGTTAGAACAGTCACAGCAATCAACTGAGTTGCATAATTCCCTGCTTTTAAACGCTCTACGCAGGTTTCCATCATTTTACGGCCACCTGATGCATGCACGTTAACCATCCATACACCCAAATCCGCAGCTGCACAAACTGCTTGTGCTGTGGTATTTGGAATATCATGAAATTTTAGGTCCAAGAAAACCTCAAACCCTTCTGCATGCAAAGCTTTAACAACAGATGGTCCCTCATGAGTAAATAACTCTTTACCAACTTTTACTCGACATAATGCAGGATCTAACTGCTCTGCAATGTGCAATGCATCAATTTGGCTTTTAGCATCTAGTGCAACAATGATACTCAAGAGAATTTACCTTTGATTAGACAAAAAGAAAGCCCATTATAATGGGCTTTTATTATCGTTTGTTACATCAAATACAGTTTTTTCATGCCTTGCATTTGCAGCAGCTTCAGCAGCAGCCAATTGCGCAGCCTGAATTTGTTCTTTACGCAGGTGATCAATATCTTTACGTAAGCGCTTAATCTCCCAACTTGTTTGAAACACGCGGAATACTTGCACACCAAGTAATAATCCGACCACCACACCTAAGGCTAAAGTCAGTAATAGAACCAAACCTAAGCGCATAGCTGGAACTTGTGTAAATAACAAATCGACAGTGACTTCGGTACCATTCTGTAAAACCAAAGCCAATGAATAACCAAATAAAATGATTAATATGGCGACCAATACATAACGCATATACACCCCACCTATTATTATTCTATAGCTTCATTCACTGCGTCACGTAATGCTTTACCAGGTTTGAAATGTGGAACTGCTTTTGCTGCCACTTCAACAGATTTTCCTGTTTTCGGATTGCGACCAATTCGTGGCTCACGATGATGCAATGCAAAGCTACCAAACCCACGAATTTCAATACGACTATCAGATGAAAGGGATGCAATCATTTGATCAATCATGATCTTAACAGCCTCTTCTACTAACGGCTCCGCTAAGTGCGGGTTTTTTAGAGAAATACGCTCAATTAAGTCAGACTTATTAAGTGCTTCAGTAGTCATCGGCGACCTCTTTAATTATCAAGCTACTTGTACCTAAACTGATAATAACCTGTTTAAATACAAAACGGTAGCGCAATAATTAAATACTACGCTACCGTTTACAGTATTTGTGTAAAAAGTATTAGTTAAATTACATTAACAATACAATTTATACGACCTACTTAGTGGTTCATTTGAGCTTTGATCAAGTCACCAATAGTCTTAGGACCATTGTCTTGAGATGCAGATGCAGTCTTCAAGTTAGCAACAGCTTCTTTCTCTTCAGCTTCGTCTTTCGCTTTGATAGACAAGTTGATAGAGCGAGATTTACGATCAACGTTGATGATTTTCGCTTCAACTTCTTGACCAACTTCTAAGAATTTAGTTGCATCTTCAACGCGATCACGGTTGATTTCAGAAGCTTTTAATTGAGCTTCTACTTCGTCAGCCAACTTAACAGTAGCGCCTTTAGCGTCAACTGCAGTTACAGTACCTTTAACCAAAGCACCGCGTTCGTTAGCAGCTAAGAAATCATTGAATGGATCGCTGTTCATTTGCTTGATGCCAAGGCTGATACGGTTGCCTTCAGCGTCTACAGATAAGATAACCGCTTCAACAGTGTCACCTTTCTTGTAACGACGAATTGCTTCTTCACCTTGTTCGTTCCAAGAAATATCAGACAAGTGAACTAAACCGTCGATACCACCTGGTAAACCGATAAAGATACCGAAGTCAGTGATAGATTTGATCGTACCAGAAACTTTCTCGCCTTTGTCGTGGTTCTTAGCAAACTCTTCCCATGGGTTAGCACGAGTTTGTTTAATACCAAGAGAAATACGACGACGTTCTTCATCAACTTCAAGAACCATAACATCAACTTCATCACCAATCTGAACAACTTTAGATGGGTGGATGTTTTTGTTTGTGTGATCCATTTCTGAAACGTGTACTAAGCCTTCAACGCCTTCAGCGATTTCAGCAAAGCAACCGTAGTCAGTTAAGTTAGTTACGCGAGCTTTAACGATAGAACCTTTAGGGTAACGACTCATGATCGCTAACCATGGATCTTCGCCTAATTGCTTAAGACCTAAAGATACGCGGTTACGCTCTTTGTCAAATTTAAGTACTTTAACAGTAACTTCTTGACCAACTTCAACAACTTCTGATGGGTGCTTGATACGTTTCCAAGCCATGTCCGTGATGTGAAGAAGACCATCGATACCGCCAAGGTCAACGAACGCGCCGTAGTCAGTAAGGTTCTTAATAGTACCTGTAACTGTTTGACCTTCTTCAAGCTGAGCAAGAAGAGCTTCACGGTCAGCTGAAGATTCAGCTTCCATAACAGCACGACGAGATACAACAACGTTGTTACGTTTTGCATCAAGTTTAATTACTTTGAATTCTAACTCTTTACCTTCAAGGTGAGTCGTGTCACGGATAGGACGAGTATCTACCAAAGAACCTGGTAAGAACGCACGAACTGGACCGATGTCAACAGTGAAACCGCCTTTAACTTTACCAGAGATAACACCAGTAACGATTTCGCCATCTTCAAAGATTTTTTCAAGTTTAGTCCAAGTTTCAGCACGTTTCGCTTTTTCACGTGATAAAACAGTTTGGCCCATACCGTTGTCAAGAGCTTCAACAACAACATCAACTGTATCGCCAACTTGAACTTCTAGTTCACGTTGTTCGTTTAAGAATTCAGCACGGTCAACTACGCCTTCAGATTTAAGGCCAGTGTCAACTGTTACCCAGTCAGAGTCGATGCTTACTACAACGCCTTGGATGACAGCACCCTTTTCAACGTTGAGGTTTAATTCACTTTCTTCAAAGAGGGCTGCAAAAGATTCGGTCATGATATACCCGATAAAGTATGCGGTCTTGGATCAGACAAGGCCGTTTTAGTTAAGCGTCTACATAGTCCATTATAAACTGATCAAGCTATGCTTTCGCTAAAAATTTCTTTACTTGGCTAACTGCTTATCGATATATTGAGTCATAAGATTAAACACTTCATCAATGTTTAATTCAGAGCTATCAATAATCAAAGCATCTACTGCGGGTCTGAGTGGAGCGACTTCACGTTCCATATCTCGTTTATCGCGAGCTTCAATATTAGCTAAAATGTCGTTTATTTTAACATCCAGCCCCATGCCCTGCAACTGTTTTACCCGACGCTCAGCTCTGGATTGTGCTGAAGCAGTCAAATAAATCTTCGCTGGCGCTTCTGGAAAAATTGAAGTTGCCATATCGCGACCATCTGCGACCAAGCCTGGCGCTTGTGCAAAGGCACGCTGGCGCTCGAATAATGCTGTTCTAAGCACAGGAATTGCAGCAACTTTTGAGGCAAACTCACCCACTCGCTCCGTACGAATAGTTTGAGTGACATCTTCACCATCTAACAAAATTTGTGTTTCATTTGGGGTTGTTACAAATTGTATGTCTAAATTTGTTGCAATTTCTGCACAATGATCAAGATGGGAATCAATTTCTTCCAATAAGCCTTGTTTATGCAATGACAGGCCGAGCAACCGATATAAAGCACCAGAATCTAATAAATGAAATTGATAATGTGCAGCTAATTTAGCCGCCAAAGTACCTTTACCCGAACCGCTAGGTCCATCAATCGTAATAATTTTAACTGTCATTGCTTTTCCGTTGTTGCCTTATACAGATTTCGCGAGTTTAGAAAAACCTAGTTTAATCGCAGATTTGAGCTGCGCAAGAATTAATTTATTCACAAAAGGAACACGTGCTTGTAATTCAATCGTATAGGTGACTAATGTTGAATCTGGCGTCAATGCTTCAAATTCAATAATCCCAAGATGGTGCTTAATGAGTGGATTTTGGATAATTTTATATTCAATCCGCTGGTTTTCTTGCATTAAAGTTATTTTTTCGCGCAATGGCTTTACAGGACCAATCCCCATTCGACGAACCGAACCTAAACCATCAGGTCTTTGTGGATCATTTGAGTCGATTATTCGCTCGACTTGAATGGGAGCAAAAGCAACATTATATGTTGCATGTTTTGCTAATAAATCAAAAACTTGTTGAATTGGCGCTTCAAATTTCTTCTTTACTTGAATTGAATTCATACATATATCCATTTTGACAATTTTTATTGTCATTAGATTTTACATGAATTTATTTAATTAATCTGAACCCTGAAGTTTTTCTTGTCTTTTTTGTTCTCTCTTCTGCTGACGACGCATTTTAAAGAAATCACTCAACTGCTGAGAACATTGCTCCTGCAAACATCCAGAAACCACTTCAAACTGATGGTTATAGTAACCTGTTTCCAATAACCTACGTGCACTAACCAAAGAACCTGCTTTGGGTTCGGTCGCAGCAAATACCACCTTTGCAACACGTGAATGTATTAGAGCCCCAACGCACATTGTACAAGGCTCTAAAGTTACATATAGAACTGCATCAGAAGGCAAACGATAATTTTGCAGATTAAGGCAGGCTTGTCGAATTGCTTGTATTTCCGCGTGTGCTGTTGGGTCGATCTTTGAAATAGGTGCATTATGTCCCATTCCAAGAATTTGATTCTGACTCACTAAAACAGCGCCCACAGGAATTTCTTGTTCTGATGCAGCTATAGCAGCCTGCTCGTAAGCAAGCTGCATCCAATATTCATCGGAATAAAGTTCAAACTCAGCCATTCAATTAGGCAATCACACCATACTGTTTCAGCAATTGATTCCAGCTTTCAATCGTTGTTACAGGCGGGTTTGCAGATAAAATTCCTTTTAGGGACAAATCTGTTCCTTTTGTCCATTCAGGTGCTAAATCTTTATCTACCAAACGTGCACGTACACCTTCCACAAAGTCTGCATGGCGAATTTTCCAATCAGAAATTTGCGTTTCTAATTCAAATACTTCATTCCAAGAGTGAATCTGCTTACCCCATTGCCATAATAGCCAAGTGAGTGCAGCAGTTGCAGGCGACCCTTTTTGTAAATTTTCACTGGCTTGACGCAACCAATCGCTACGCGCATCACGTAACCCTATGATTGACTCATAATCATGTTCAAAATTCACACCACGACAAACACTTTGAATCACATCCAGAGAGTTTTGTAATGGCCCGGGTCCAACAGGTCTATGTAGACTATTCAAAGTGTCATCAATTGCACGGAAATCACCTGCTGGGTAATGTCCCCAATCAATATTGATGAGCTTATCTAGCACTTTATCACGATGTGCATCACAAATATGCGTCGCCCAACCAATACTATAAGCACCAGCAGCCGTCATAATCGAACCAGTCAAACCAGTAAATAATCCAATCGCTCCACGATCTGCCAAGAAACGTGTAGCCCCAACATCAGGATATAAACCAATATTAATTTCAGGCATCGCTAAACGTGAGTATGGTGTCACCATACGGAATGGAGCGGCCATAAACAATCCTAAGCCACCACCCATGACATAGCCTTCACCCCAAACTAATACAGGCTTTGCATAGTTATGTAAAAGCAAGTCAAGCGCATATTCTTGTTCAAAGAATTTATTTGCAGCAGCAACTTCAGAATTAATGACCAACTGACGCAATTTACGTACATCTCCACCCGCACAAAATGCTTTTGGTGTGGTTGAATCCAACCAAATAGCTTTTACTTGATCGTCATGATGGAAATCTTGAAATACTTCCAATAATGCCGTGACGATTGATTCATCTAAAGCATGTAATGACTTTGGGCGATTCAAACGCACAATACGCCAGCCATTAATCGCTTCTTGTACGAGGATGTCAGGATGATAATTTTTTACTACGGGAGAATGTGTCATGCGTCCAGCTGCCAATTTATAGGCTCAATGCCATTATGTTTGAGATAATTATTTGTTTTCGAAAAAACTTTGCATCCAAAAAAACCACCACGATTTGCAGCCAACGGAGATGGATGTGCTGCTTTTAAAATGAGGTGCTTATTTGGATCTATTCTTTGTCCTTTACGTTGAGCATATGCGCCCCAAAGAATAAATACGATGTGTTCACGTTGTTCATTTAATACATCAATAACATGATCGGTAAAATTTTCCCAACCACGCTTTTGATGTGAAGTCGGCTGACCTGCTTCAACGGTAAGCACACTGTTTAATAAGAGCACCCCTTGTTCCGCCCAACGGGTTAAATCGCCATGCCGAGGAATTTCTACACCAACATCCGCATGTAATTCATGAAAAATATTACGTAAGGATGGAGGTAATGCAACACCTCTTTGCACAGAAAAACTTAAGCCATGCGCCTGATTTGGTCCATGATATGGGTCTTGCCCCAAAATCACCACCTTGACTTGCTCTAAAGGTGTCATATTAAACGCATTAAAAATCAAGCTATTCGGTGGATAAATTTCTTTCTGCGCTTGTTTTTCTGACACCAAAAAATCTCTTAACTCATCCATTTTTGAGCTGAGTAAGAAATCACTGAGTCCATATTTCCAACTGGCTTCAAGCTGAACTTTGTCCAACTTGTAGAGTTGTTGATCGGTATAAGACATGCTTATTTCCTAATCCCTTTGAATTCTTTCTTAGTTTTTAAATTAAATTTTTACTTGTAAATCCACACTTGGATTTTGGAATTTAAAGCCTTGTTTCAGCTTGTCGTACATGAATGGATCAGTCCATTCTGATTGTACTTGCTCAGAAAATATAATTTCGTCTAGGCGTAAAATTCCCATTTGCTCATTTTCAATATCTTCCAAAAAGCTTTGTGCATAACCTGTATCAGTTTCATGCACAATCACAGAATAAACTTCAACATCACCTTCACCATTTTGGGTTTCAGTCGATGCTAAAATTTGTTGTGCTAAAAAGAAAAATATTCTAGAAAACTGTTCTGCTGATGGCGAAACTGGTAATGAGACCCAACGTGCACTAAATTTTTGACATGCTTGAATATATTCCAAGTCATCATGTTGCCAAAAACAAATTGCATGATCAAAACTGTCAAAAATATCTTTGATTAAACCTTTAAGTAAACCAAAGTCATATACCATTTGACCATGATCCAACTTCGAAGCTTTAAGTAATAATTCAACTTTATAGCTATGCCCATGAATCGAACGCTTGCAGCGATCTGATGTGCAATTTCGCACTATATGCGCATTTTCGAACTTAAATAACTTACGAATTAACATGTGCCTTAATGGTATCAGTCATCAATGAAATAATGCTAATTATAGAACAAAAGTGACCCAAAGCACATTAATTTTCCCATTTAACATGATCGGTCTATTCTAATTTACTTATTCAGGAGTAAGAGAACGACTTAATACTGAAATTTTCTTATCTTCTCTCAAAAAAAATGTCTGAAACTTCCGCTTCCTTTCACTGAGCATCACTTCAATTTTGGCACGAAAATAGCTCGACTTGACTCCAAGTAGACCTTGCACTGAGCTCTGTATATCCGAATTAACCTGATTAAAAGGCTCTAACTTCCAGAACTCTTCTAAATTAGAAAAATGCTCCATATTCTGTCGCTTGGTTTCCAATGCAGCTTGGACTGCTTTTACATCTAAATGCTCACCTAAACTCGCCAATACGATTGCAGGTGCAGTATTCACATTCACTTTGGCATCTTTCACCGATATAGCACTGACGTAGGGTGCAATTTTCAGGTAATTTTCACCTTCAAACCCTCGAACCATTTTTAGCTCATCTACCGCATGAAATTTAGTATTTGCTGGCAAATACGCATTATTAAGCCCACGATAATAGCTTTCTTCAGCTCCCATCGGCCCTACATTATCATTATCAGCATCCTGCCAATCAATCACAGCTTCACTTAATTCTGCTGTTAACCCCGCATTCACAAGTAATCGCTCGAACCATTGTTTTGCTGCCACATTGACTTGTCCTGAATCATCCACCAGATTATTCAGATTAAATTTACCTGATTCGTCATAGAGTTGCCCAGTCACGTAGCCATCTTCAACAGGGAATGCAGGCATGGGTTTTGCCCAATTTTCTTGTAAATAATCCACATCACCTGCATTTTCAGCATCTTCTTTTAACATTTCCGCAAAAAAAGTTTCCGCACTTTTTGCATACCACAATGATTGATTTTGTCTCATCAAATAAGCTGTATTATCTGCTGTAAACTTTTGACGTTGACCGATCGTTGCAGCCAAAATAGTAGCTAAAGCCACCATCACCAATATCGTGATTAATGCGATACCTTTTTGCTTATTCATTTGACATCCCATTGTGTGCATTCATGAACATTGACTGCGCTTTAACTCTTTTGTTTCTGCTCTAAATAATCTGTATTCAGCAGACTAAATACCCATTCATAGGCCACACCATTGACTGTTAAATTTATTTTTATTCCCTTTGGTAGTTTCTTTTTTTGCACCAAATCATCTTGCTGTTCTGCAAATTCAGGCCAAGTCGTGAGTTCATTCGGGTTCAATACTCTCACCTGAAATTGCTCAACATTTTCAAGCAATACACTCGACTCAGGTTGTATCTGTGTTGCTGCATTTAAACCACGTGAACGTAATCGATTTAATCGTTGTGTATCTGCCTGATATTGATATTGGATACGTTCCTCTGCTGGAATACCCTGTAATAGCGGATCTGTGACGCCTATTTTACTAAAAGCAAAACGTTCATTCTGCAAAACCAAAGCAGGTTCAATTTCACCATTTATATTTGAGGTCAACGGTGCAATCTGAATACTATCTTTTAAAATCTGCTGATAGGCTTGTTGTAAATTCGCCAGTTTTTGTTCATGTTGAGCATTACGTTCTTTTACTTTTATTAAATAATCAAAAACTTTCCACCCCAAAGCAGATAATACTGCAAAAATTGCAATAGCAACCAACAGCTCAACCAGAGTAAAACCAGCTCGTTTGTGCATAATTATGTTCTATTATTAAAAAAGACCAGATGGGTAACTCCCGCTTCTGCCTTACCAGTTTCTGTATTAAACAAACGTACTTGTATTTCTACGCGTTGCACATTAGGGCTAATTGTGGATTGTGCGCTTTTCTCTACTTGCCAATGCTCACCCTGTTGGGAAAGTTGTTCTGATTGAGTACCATCCAACCATTCACCTTTAATTTGCATTTCAGCAATTTCATTCTGTGCAACAAACTGAGCTTTCGTTCGTAAAATTGCCTGTGCTGTTGCTTGCGTATATTGCATTGCGACTTTGGTCAATGCAATTGCCGCTGTTGCAAAAATCGCCAAAGCCACCATGACTTCTAATAGTGTAAACCCTTTAGATTTCATTCATTTTACCTAAATGGTCAATTTCAATTTCAGATCCAATCGGTTGCTGCGCAAAATAAAATTGTATTCTGACAGGTTTAACTTCGCCATTACCCAACCAAATTAACTGGGGTGCCTTAGCATCTAACAAAGTTGAATTCTGTGCCTTATCATATTGATAATCTGTCGATTGTATTTGAAAGCTAACATCTTCTGGTAAAGACTGTATTTTAAAAGCAGAATACTCAGTCCACGTGGGCTGATTCTCAACCATATTTACTTCAGTTTGTGCAGGATGATATTCAACAACGGTATATCGAAAAGGGTTTACATCTGTTGCTGGTTGTACATTCAAAGCCAAAACAAGCGATTGATCGTTCGCCTCACGAGCAATACGTTGCAGATTCATCATGAAAATTTCACGTGCTTGCATGGCTTTACGCTGATCAATTCCACCAAAATTCATCATGATTAATGATGTCACAATAGCGACAACCACAATGACCACCATTACCTCAATCAGTGTAAAACCTCGACTCGAAGCATATTGATGGTATTTCATGATTTAAATGTCTACGAATTGACTTGTTTGGGTAATGCAAGAGCTTGATCAATATAAGCAACACGTAAAGTATCACGCGAGCCAAGATAGCGCTGATAGAAGCTAGAATTCAAAATCGCAGCAGCACCATGAGTCAAAGACCAAATTGACGCCAGATAATCGCGTACAGACATTAAACTCTGAATCGAATCCAAATAGGTTTCTGTCATATTAATAATGAGTCGCAAGCGGTGACGTCGCACTTTGTATAACTCACTGAATAAGTGCTGAATACCTTGCCCTGTAATTGAAAGGCGCTCTTCGATTTGATGAAAAAGGACAGTACGTTCAGGATGATGAAGATGATGAAGCATGAAAAATGCAAGGTGTTCAGGAAAGGCTTTTCCCGAATCCATAATCATCTCTAGCAACATTCGCTCATTACGAATAATAAGCAGCATATACAGCTCATCTTTGCTTTGAAAATGTTTGTAGAGTGTGCCTTTGGCTAAATCAAGTTCAGCAGCCAAGGCATCGAGTGTCATGCCTGATTCACCATTTTCTAGCAATAATTGCTCAGCCACTTGAAAAATTAAAGTTTCTCTTGCTCGAAACTGAGCTTGACGATCCATCTTCACTCTACACTCTCTTCAATTCTTATATTCAGTCTAAAGCCACACAATCTATTACTTTAATTGCAGCAAGTTTTCAAAATTTTGTGTGGTAATCAATGCCATTTCTTCCAGTGACTTATCATATACATCAGCCAAAGCTTTGGCTACATATGGCACATATTTTGGCTCATTTGTTTTACCACGATAAGGCACAGGTGCCAGATATGGACTATCCGTTTCAATCAGCACGCGATCTAAAGGAACTTGTTTTGCGACATCTCTTAAATCCTGCGCATTTTTAAAAGAAACAATGCCTGAGAAAGAAATATAATAGCCGCAATCTAAAACAGCTTTCGCTGTCGGCCAGTCCTCTGTAAAACAATGCAAAATACCATGTGTTGATTTTTCTGCACGAATAATATCAATTGTGTCATGTTTCGCTGAACGGGTATGCACCACAACTGGTTTTTTCACAATTTGAGAAGCATGAATATGACGGGCAAAACATTCTTTTTGTGCTTGAACAAAATCGGTACTATGAAAATAATCCAACCCTGTCTCACCGAGTGCCCAAACCTTTTCTGCTTGTGCTAACTCAACTAGATATTCAGTTGTTGCTCGCGCCATGGTCGCCGCATCTTCACATGGATGTACACCCACGGTATAACCCACATCAGCATGTCTTGCTGCAATTTGCGCTAAAGCAATATGGTCATCTAAATCGACCGAGATACCCATGAATTTGGTTACACCCGCTTCGCGGGCTTGTGCCAATGCCATATCCAAATTTCCATCATATGGAGTTAGATCTAGCATAGTTAAATGACAATGAGTATCTACAAACACAATTTTTTCCTATTTTTCAACCACTTTACATGGTGTAACTATAACGACCTTCAGCTTTAAAGCCTGCCAGAATTTTTTCAGCTTCGGTTTTGAAGTAAACCCCTTTTTCACCCGATAATTGCATACCAAAACCTTGTGGTTTAATGCCATTTTGTTTCTGTGATATCCAAATCACTTTACCCGTTAAGGGAATTTTCTGAGATTGTTCTGGCAATGTCGTGAGTACGAAAACCTCATCACCTAACTTAACTGCTTGTTTTGAAGGAATGAATAAACCGCCGCCTACAACATAAGGCATATACGATTGGTACAAGGTTTCCTTATCTGGAATATTTGCCTGAATAATACCGCCCATACGTGGTTGCATTGTTTTCCCCTTTAAACATTCATTAGTTTTATACACAGTTGATCGAGTACTAAGTTTGTTTGTACGTTTTGCTCAATAAACTGCTTGGACTGTTGTAAATCTGAATACAAATTAAAAAGCGTTTCTAAAGAATATTGCTCAGAAAGCTGCACCAATTCCAAATCTATATTTTTTATCGGTTGATTTAGCTTGACACAAATCAGGTCAGCCAACAAGTATTCAAACATGCGACTAAAATCATCAAAGGGCAAGGCTTTCTGCCATTTAGTCGCGATAGCCATAGGCATATGTTTATCTTGAACTAATTTTTGCCAATCATTTAGAAAATCTTGACGTAAATTCAACCATTGACTTTGCGCCAACTCTAAAGCTTGCAAGGGCATATCATTAGATAAATTGAGTAATAGGTTCAATTGCTCTGCTGTCAGCTCTGAAGCAAGATGTGCTGACAAATATGCTTGTGTTTGCTCTGTACTGATACGATCTAGTGCAAAATGCTGCAATCGACTACGAATTGTGGCAGGTAGTTTTAAGTAATGTTCTGCCAACAAAATAATGACAACTCGATCACCTGGTTCTTCCAGAGTTTTTAACAACGCATTTGCAGAAGCAGTATTTAAGGCTTCGGCTGGATCAATCACAATTACTCGCCAACCATCGACGGTTTGCTGCACAAATGGCAATAATTCTCGAATTTTTTCAATTTTAATTTTAGCATTCTGCTTTTTATTTTCTTCGTCCGTAGAGATATACACAGAATTCGGATGTGTATCCGATTTCAACCACTGACAACTGCCACACTCTCCACAAGGTGCATTATGCAGATGTCGTTGTTGGCACAAAATCCACGCCAAAAAATATTGGGTAAACGCTTCTTTACCGCAGCCTTTTTTGCCATAAAACAATAAACCATGCCCCAACTGCGGGAAACGCCCCGTTAAGGTGTCCCACACATGTTGTTGCCATGAGAAAACTTGTGGTTGAATATCGGTTTGCATCATCTATCAGTCTTATTCAAAATGTGCAACATCCATGCTGTTTAAGCGATCTAAATCCGCTTGCGTATCTACACCAGGTGGTAAATTCGCTTCTGCAACAGCAATGGCAATACGATGTCCATTTTCCAATACACGTAGTTGCTCAAGACTTTCTAATTTTTCTAAAACACCCATGTCCCAAGTGACATATTCTTGCAATAAACTAACACGGTAGGCATATAAACCTAAATGACGAAACGCTTGTTGATGCAGCTCTGGATGACTCAGTTTAGCTCCATCTCTGTCATAAGGAATGGTCGCACGACTAAAATAAAGCGCCTGATTAAACTTAGATTTGACCACCTTCACAATGCTGTCGCGCTGGAATTCATCTAGACTATGTATTGGCTCACACAAAGTGGACATCGAACAATCAGGTTGCGCAACCAAAAGCTCCGCTACCTGCTTCACCAATGTCGCAGGCAACAATGGTTCATCGCCCTGTACATTCACAATGATATCGTCTTTATCCCAACCTTTTAAACGCGCCACTTCACTTAAACGGTCTGTACCTGATGGGTGGTCTGCACTGGTCAGTACAACATCTACACCTTCCGCACGACACACTTCAGCAATACGTACATCGTCTGTCGCCACACACAAATCATCGAAACCTTGCACTTTTTTTGCTTGATCAACCACACGTAAAATCATTGGACGACCATGAATTTCTAATAATGGTTTACCTGGTAATCTTGAACTGGAAAAACGCGCAGGAATGACGATATGCTTCATAATTTACTCTTATTCAATTGAAATGCCTAAATCAGCCAGTTGCTGATTAAGCACACGATAACATGCACTTGAAAGTACAGCTTCAACGGGCACTACCCAAATTTCACGATTAAAATCTGGGTGATGTTTTAAAATAGGCAGCAGTTTAACTGCATCTTTTTCCGTAGTAATAATCGGATTGGTATCTTCAAACTGTAAATCTGTTAGATCATAATCATAATGATCTGGAAATTCATGGCACTGAAACTGTTCCACACCTAAAGACTCAAGCGTATGGTAAAAACGCTGCGGAAAGCCAATCCCCACAACGGCATAAAAATCTTGTGTAGGATCAAAGGTTCGCGCTTCATAGGCATTCAGCAAGTAAGGTGTTGCAACTTCTAAGTGCATATTCAGCTCTGTTTCAGGCTGAGCAGCATGTTCAATCACTGTTCCAGTATTTAAACGGCTTTTCGGTTCACGTAAATAACCTTCAGGCAACAATTTTTCATTACCTAAACCACGATTACGATCTAATACAATCCATTCAAGTTGTCGTGCAAGCGCGTGATGTTGTAAACCATCATCACTAATAATGAGATCTAGCTCATGCTTAGCCAACAGCAGCTCTATGCTTTGTTGACGATTTGACCCCACTGCCATCGCAGCGCCAGTAGATTGTACAATCAGACACGGTTCGTCACCCACTTGATCTGGTGTAGCATCCAACCCTACATATGCAGGGAATGGCCCTTTGCCACCATAACCGCGACTAATAATTCCTACGCGTACATTTTGGGACTGTAAGTAATTCACTAAATGGATTAAGAGCGGTGTTTTTCCACTTCCCCCCACAGTAATGTTACCAATAATCATGACTGGCACTGGTGCTGTATAAACTGATTTTATCCCTTTTTCATAAAGCTTTTGATTCACCCAAAAACCAAAATGATACAAGCATGACAAAGGACGTAGCACAATTAACCACTTTGCTTGTCTATTCCAAGCATTTTGAATAAGTTGTGCCACCGACATGCTTAATTTTCCTCAAAATTACGTTGATGTAACTGGAAGTATGCACCACGTTTTTCGATTAACTCTACGTGAGAGCCATGCTCAACAATACGCCCCTGATCCATCACCACAATTCGATCAGCACTCTCAATTGTTGATAATCGATGTGCAATAACAATCGTAGTCCGGTTTTGCATTGCTGAATCAAACGCTCGCTGAATAAAGTATTCCGATTCGTTATCTAATGCGCTAGTTGCTTCATCTAAAATTAAAATCGGTGCGTTTTTCAAAATCGCACGTGCGATTGCAATTCGTTGTCGTTGTCCACCCGATAAATTTAAGCCTTGCGCACCAAGTTGCGTATCATAACCCTGCGGTAACGCCATAATAAAATCATGTGCATAAGCGGCTTTCGCAGCAGTAATCACTTGCTCGTCAGTTGCATCTTGCAATAAACCATAGGCAATATTTTCACGCACTGTACGGTTAAATAACACAACTTGCTGATTCACCATCGCAATTTGCGAACGCAAACAATTCACTTCAATGTCATCAATTGGATATTGATCTAACAATAGCTGACCCGAACTTAACTCTTGAAAACGTGGCAACAAGTTGACTAAAGATGTTTTACCCGCACCCGACCGTCCAACCAACGCAACCGTTTCACCTGCTTTAACCTGCAAATTAAAATCATGAATGGCATGATGACCATCAGAATAAACCAAGTTAACATCTTTAAACTGGATATTACCTTGTAATACTGGTGTTAAAGTCCCCGTATTTTTTTCTTCTGGTAAATCAATTAATTCAAAAACTGAATGCGCAGCCGCCATACCACGTTGCAGTTTTTCATTCACATCGGTTAAAGCTTTAATTGGCTTACTTAGCATACCTGCAGCAGTAATATAGGCAACGAATTCGCCCGCTGTGGTATCTCGCAAAATTTCAGGACGCAAGGCAATCCACATAATAATACTCATAGCAATGGACATAATGAACTGCACTACTGGGCTGTTCAACTGCTGTACCACAACCATTTTCAAACCACGTTTTAGGTTTTCAACAGATGTCGCTTTAAAACGCTCTTGTTCATAAGCTTGTCCACCAAAACCTTTCACCACCACATTACCATTGACCGTTTCTTGCACGACATGGTTAACGTCACCCATCGTGTCTTGCACTTGTAATGACAATTTACGCATACGTTTTGATGCTTTACGAATCAACAAACCAATTAATGGCGCGAAAATCAGAATAATTAAGGTTAAGCGCCAGTTGGTATAAATCAAATATCCCAACAACCCCAAGGTAATTAAGCCCTGTTGAACAATGGTCTTTAGCGATTCAGATGAAGCAGCGGTGAGCTGCTCCACGTTATACATAATTTTGGCGGTAATGTGTCCGCTGGTATTGTCTAAGTAGTATTGCGAAGGCAAACGTAATAGCTTGGCAAACACTTCCTGACGAATATCAAAAACTAAATTTCGTGAAATAACCGCCGTAAAATAGCCACCAATGAAGGATCCTACACCTCGAAAGAACATCAATAACACAACCAAAAATGGGATAAGGTTGGTAAAACCCTGATCCCGATGTTGAATGGCTGTAATAATTTTTTCCAGCAACTTGGCAATTGATACTTCGGTTGCTGCGTTAATAGCAAAACCAATGACGATTAAAATCGCTACGCCCCAAAATCGCTTCAGATAGCTCAGAAGACGCAGATAGACCTTGAAATCCTGATTCACTAATAACCTCGAGATGGTACTTTGGTACTGATATTAATATTCACAAAACCGAGTTGCCCTGCAACATCCATGACACGGATGACATCTTGATGCGTAGCTTTTGCATCAGCAGCAATCACAAACATTAAATCACGTCGCTCATTAGAGATCTGTTTAATTGCAGTACTTAAATCAGCAACTTCTTTACTCGATAAGGCCTGTCCATTCACGGCATAGTGCCCTGAAGAGTCCACAATCACTTCAATCTTTTGATTGTATTGCTTCGGTGGAACGCCTTGCGCATCGGGCAACGTCAGGTTCATGCGACTAAACTGATTAAATGTGGTCGATAACAGTAAAAACACCAAGATAAACAATAAACAGTCAATCATTGGTGTCAAATTAATATGAATATCTTCAACTTGCCTACGCTTGAATTTCATATTTCACCTTAGCCTGCTTTACGAAGTTCTTGCTCTTCAACAGCAGAGTTTTGGTAGTAAAGTGCTGCATGAAATAAGGTAGATTGCTGCTCTAATTCTGCTACATATTCCTGTACCAAACGCTGAAAATAACGATAGGCAAATAAAGCTGGAATTGCGATCAACATGCCCGCAGCTGTGGTAATTAAAGCTTTTGAAATCCCTGGAATCATCATGGTTGGGTTACTGTTGCTTCCCATATCAATGACTAAAAAGGATTCAATAATCCCCACAACTGTTCCCAATAATCCCAAGAGTGGCGCAACCGCACTTAAAGTGCCTAAGAAATTAATATTTTTTTCTAAAAAACCAATTTCTTGTGATGCTGTTGCTTCCATTTGGGCACGTGCATATTGCTCTGTTTGCTTTTGACTATTTAAACCAGAAACTAAAATGCGTCCAAGACTACTTAACTGCAAGTTTTGATTATTTTGTAATTGTTGTACGACTTGATGTACATCCTGCCCACCACTCAACAACAACTCTTTTGGTAATACCATTGAACGTTTCAAACGAATAAAACGCTCAATGGTGATCGCTACTGTAAAAATGGAACACAAAACCAGTGGAATCATTAACCATCCACCAGCTTTTACTAATTCCCACATTATTCTTCCCCAAGAATTTTAAAATATTAATCAGCTAAACAAATATTCAAAATACCATCCAGCTCATCGAGTGAATGATAATGAATCACGAGTTTGCCTTTACCCTGTTTATTATGATCAATTTTTACATCTGCACTAAAGCGCTCAGCTAAACGCTGTGTAAGCTGCTGTAAATCTGGTGCAATCTCAGTTTTCGCTTTTTCAGTTTTTGGTGCAGTCAAATCACGTACAAGTTGCTCTGTTTGACGTACCGATAAGCTTTTAGCAATCACCAACTCTGCGACTTTTATTTGTTCTTTCGCCTTCAAAGTCAGAATTGCTCGCGCATGCCCCATATCAAGTTGACCTTGTTGCATCATATCTTTGACAGATTCAGCCAGCGTCAACAAACGCAACAAATTACTCACTGTGGTACGTGCTTTACCCACAGTGTCTGCAATTTCTTGATGACTTAAACCAAATTCATCATGGAAGCGCTGTAAGGCAAGTGCTTGATCAATTGGGTTCAAATCTTGACGTTGAATATTTTCAATCAACGCCAAAGCAATTGCGACTTGATCATTCAAATCACGAACTAATGCTGGAATTTCAGTCAATCCCGCCAATTGAGCTGCACGCCAACGACGCTCACCCGCAATGATCTCGTACGGGTACTCTTCATCGGCAATCGGACGAATCACAATTGGTTGCATCACGCCATGTTTTTTAATGGATGCAGCTAATTCTTGTAAATCATTTTCCTGAATAAATCGACGCGGTTGATATTCGCCACGTCTAAGCAAATTAACATCAATTTGTTTTAGCTGACCATGATCTAATGCTTGCACTTCAAGTTGTAGTTTTTCTTTTTGGATTGACCCAAGTAAGGCATCCAAACCACGACCTTTGGCAAGTCCGCGTTTTTTTAAGGTCATGCTTTACTTCCTTTCTTCACTTTGCTTTTCTTTAAAATCTCAGCTGCTAAATTTAAATAGGCAACTGCACCCTTGGAACTTTTTTCAAAATAAATAATCGGTAAACCGTGAGCAGGTGCTTCAGCCAGACGTACATTACGCGGAATCACACAGTCATATAGCTTTTTACCAAAATACTGTTCTAGTTCAGCTGATACATCACGGGTTAAAGCATTACGACCGTCATACATGGTGCGTAACACACCCACAATTTCTAACTGCGGATTCAAAGCCTGTTGAATACGGTCAATGGTCTGGGTTAAGTCTGCCAAGCCTTCTAATGCATAATATTCACATTGCATTGGAATAATGACACCTTGAACGGCAGCTAATGCATTTACTGTAATTAAGCTTAAACTTGGCGCACAGTCCACAATAATATAATCAAAGGCATGATCAATACTTTGTAAAGCATCACGCAAAATGAACTCACGACCCTCTTGCTCGGCAATTGCAAGCTCTACACCCGCCAAATCTCGGTTTGCCCCAAGAACTTTATAACCTACTTCTGCTTTGGTAATTGCCGTTTCAATTGGCACTTCACCCAAAAGTACATCTGTTACTGAATATAATAGGTCATTCTTTTGAATGCCTGACCCCATTGTGGCGTTACCCTGTGAATCCATGTCCACAAGTAAAACTCTTTTTTTCAGCACGGCTAATGATGCTGCCAAATTAACTGCGGTTGTGGTTTTTCCTACGCCACCTTTTTGGTTCGCAATCGCAATAATTTGAGCCATGGTAACCCCAGTCCTTCGAAAATAATTAAATCTGTTTCAATAATAATAAATGGCGTTGCTCATCTAATCGAGGAACTTTTAACTCGATCACTTCACAACTATATTCATCTTTTAACGCGATAATTTCATCTTGAGGAATCAAACCTTTCATTGATGCAATGATGCTCTTTTCATGCATATATGGCTTAGATGCAGTTACAAAGTCAGTCAGCGAAGCAAATGCTCGACTGGTAATGACATCAAACTTTCCTAAATTTTGAATACTACCTTCATCTTCAACACGCGTTTGTACAGCAACCACATTTTTTAATTTTAAGTCTGCAATAAACTGCTTTAAGAAACGAATTTTTTTACCGTTCGAGTCTAATAACACACAGCTACGTTCAGGCTGACATAATGCAATGATCATGCCTGGCATACCACCACCAGTACCAATATCGAGCAAGCGACCTTCTGGCAAGTCTTTTAAAATACTGAGGCTATCAAGCAAATGCTTGACCAGCATTTCTTTAGGATCACGAATTGCTGTCAAGTTATACGCCTTATTCCAAAGGACTAAAGCGTCTTGGTATTTGAGTAATAAATTTAAAGTCTCTTCGCTGAGCTCTAAACCTAAAGTTTGACTACCCTGCTTTAGTTCTTGAAAAAACATGTGCATATACAATTAACGTCTCGAAAATGTTAGGTGAAGTATACCGATTTATCCATGAAGTCATAGTGGCTTGTGCTTAGTGAATATTCACTTAAGCATACATGCCTTGTCGAATCTGCAAATCTAGAGCAGTTAAACGCTCTGGCGTGCCCACATCAACCCATGAAGCATGCATTTTTTCTGCAGAAACTCGACCATCTAGCATCGCCTGTTTCAATAAAGGCGCCAAAGGACGTTTACCATTTTCCAAGCCAGCAAACATCTGCGGATGTAAAACAGCCACACCACTATAGGTTAAATCTTCGCCTTGCTGTGCTTGTTCAAAAGTATATGCTCGTCCATTCACCAATGTGAAATCACCCTGTAAATGCTGTGGGGGATTTTTCACAAAGACCAAATGCGCCAAATCCTGATCAAGTTGTATTTCCAGTAATGAAGCAAAGTCAAAGGTCGTCCAGACATCACCATTGACTAGAATAAAAGGTTCTGTTCCCAATAAAGGCAATGCATTAATAATGCCACCCGCTGTTTCTAAACCTTCTTCTTCGCGTGTCCAAAAAATATTTACACCAAATTGCGAGCCATCACCTAATGCACCAATCAACACATCAGCCAACCATGCAGAATTGATCACGATGTCTGTCACACCAATTTCTTTGAGTTTTTCAATATGCCATACAATCAGTGGCTTACCACCAACTTCGAGTAAAGGCTTAGGTTTATACAGCGTTAAGGGACGCATCCGATTGCCCAATCCCGCAGCTAAAATCATGGCTTTCATGCAGCAACGACCTCGTATTTGCCATATTTTTGTTCAAATTTTGGCATAACTTTAACCCGAATGAACTGCATAAATGGTTGTAATTCTGCATATGGCTTGCTTTCTTCCAGCAAATACCACATCACTCGCGGTAAATCTTTGAGATACCCCGATTTTCCATCGCGTTCAAACAAACGTACAAAAATGCCTAAAATCTTGATGTGGCGCTGAATCGCCATTAGGTCTGCATCTTGCTTAAACTGCTCAAAGTCACGACCTTCTTTCGCAGAAACAGGCAATAAGTCATAAAACACTTTAAACCAACCATACACGCGCACAGGATCCCACTGTACATAAGCATCACGCGTAATTGAAATTAGATCATAAGTATCTGCACCAATCACCGCATCTTGAAAGTCAATCACACCTTGCTCTTGCTCGTCTGCCAAAAGCATGAGATTACGACTATGGAAATCACGATGTACAATCACTTGTGGCTGGGCCAAAGCAGCATTAGCTAAAATCGCAAATGTTCTTTTAATCAGCGCAGATTCCTCTTCCGAAGGTTGAATCTGTAAACTTGGCAGCAGCCAATCGGTTAATAACGACATTTCAGTCATTAACTTTTCATAAGAATATGCGGGGAAATGTCCCTCACCATTAATTGACTGTAATTGAATCAACTGTTTAAAGCTTTGCTCATAATGTGCATCGACGGTGTTTTCATCTAACTGGGTTGATAACAACACATCGCCAAAATCTTCAAGCAACAACAGACCTTGCTCTAAATCTTTCGCCACAATATGGGGTACACGTACACCATGTGCATCAAAAAATTCATCAATCGACACAAAAGGTACACAATCTTCTTTCTCAGGAGGTGCATCCATCAACATAAATGTTTTATGATTCAAATTGATTCGTGCATAACGACGGAAGCTTGCATCGCCTGCTAAAAAATTAATTTCAAATTGATCTGAACCAAGTACAGATGTAATCCATGTTTGTATCAATTGTTCACGTTGTGTATTCATTTGCGATAAATTCTAATACAGGCTGAGTTTTTAAAGTGCTAAGTGTAGCCACTTATCAACTTTTTCTCTATGATGCGACAATAATTAATTGCGATTAAGCATACTTGGTTAATGATACAAATGAAGCATCAGTTTAAATTCAATCCTTTAGCGACTGCTATTTTCAGCCTCTTATGCGGAAGCTCGATTACGGCATACGCAGATACATCTAATACTGTTTCATCCCTAACCAATGCACAACTGAAAGCAAGTATAAATGAAGCCTATGCGGGGCAGCATTTTTTTGAACAATACTATGTCGACAAATCCGCCCCAGAAGCACAGCAACGTCAGGGTAAATCACTGAGTGCAGCTTATTGTCAAGGCGCATGGGTCACTCCAATTGCTTCGAATACAGCAGCGGTTGATCCAAGTAAAGCAACCTCTGTGGTTACGGCCGATTATGGCCACTATGACCCGAACGGCGATTCTGTTCTTGAAGGTAATGTCCTGATAGATCAAGAAGGACGTCAAATTCGTGCCGATAAAATTACCATTGATAAAACACAAACTTTCGCCAATGCGCAAGGACGTGTGCAAATGGCACAAGCTGGTCTTTTGGCGCAAAGTGACCAAATTAATTACAATTTAAAAACCCAACAGGGTGATTTAAATAACAGTTACTATATTGCCGAAGAACAACATGCGCATGGTCACGCAGCCAAAATTGCTCGCACCTCTGAAAATGTTGTCGTATTAAGCAATGCCACCTATAGCACTTGCCCACCGGAACAAAAACCAACTTGGAAAATTCAAGCCAATACAATTGAATTGAATCAAGACACTGGACGTGGTGTTACCAAAGGCACTAAGTTATATGTGAAGGATGTTCCTGTTTTAGCTGTACCATATTTCAACTTTCCGATTGATGACCGTCGAACTACAGGAATTCTGACTCCTGGTTTTGGCTATACCAACGATGGTGGTATCGAGTTTTCAGTTCCTGTTTATTTAAACCTTGCACCGAATTATGATGCCACACTGACACCACGCTATATGAGCGACCGTGGCGCCATGATAGATGCTGAGTTCCGTTATTTAACAGAAAACTTTGGTGAAGGTAAAATTTGGGGTGGCTATTTACCTTCAGATGAAAGCTATAAAAATCAAGATCGTAAAGATTTGCACGTTATCCACAAATGGCAAATCAACGACAGCTTCTCAACCAACCTCGAATACAACTATGCATCGGATAAAGACTACTTTACCGACCTAAATAATAATCCAAACACCAAAACCGACCTGAACTTACGCCGCGCTTGGGAACTTAATTACAAAAACGGCATCCCTGGTCTTACTGCACAATTAAAAGTTGAAGATTTCCAGACTTTAGATAAAACCGTTTCTGATGAAGACCGTCCTTACGCGCGTCTACCTCAATTCTTACTCACCTACAAAGGTGGAAATCCACAAGGTTTCCAGTATGAATTTAATAACGACACTGCTTATTTCAAAAAGAATATTGGCAGTACAACCTCAGCAACTTCAGAACCAAGCGGCACAAGGTTCTATAACGATTTTGCTGTACGCTACAATTACCGCAATCCTTGGTCGTTTGTTATCCCAGAAGTATCGGTACGCAGTATTAATACCTTCTACGACCAAGACACGATTACAGCACAGCAGAATCAGACCACAAGTGTCAGTAATGCTGACCAAAACAAATCTGTCGTCGTTCCGCAATTTAGCTTGGACACCGGTTTAACATTCGAAAAAGATGGCAAATACTTACAAACCATTACACCACGTGCCTTCTATGCATATTCGCCTTATGAAAATCAAGCGGATTATCCAAACTTCGACACTATTAGCGCCTCAATCAACTATGATCAATTGTTTAGTTCAAGACGTTTCTATGGTCATGACCGTTTAGAGGACAACAATTTCTTATCATTGGGCTTAAGTTATAGCTTATTTGATGATATTGGCTTAGAACGCATCAAAGCGAGCGTAGGCCAAAGTTTCTATTTTGATGATCGCCGAGTCACTTTAGATGGCACAACAGATGAGTTAAATACAGAATCACATACGGGCCCAATTGTTAGTCTTTCAAGCCAACTCTCGCAGCATTATCGTGTAAGCGCCAACTCAGCTTGGATGGCAAATGGAGACAATGCTCAACGTGATGTGCAAATTTACTACATGGGCGACCAAGGGAATATTTATAGTGCAGGTTATTTCTATCGCAAGGAAATTGCTAACCGCCAAGAAAAATATGACCAATTTGTTGCATCATTTATACAACCTATTCACAACAACTGGCGTATTATGGGCCACGCTCAATATGACATGGACAATAATGTTGCGCGTGAATACTTACTCGGTGTGAATTACGAATCGTGCTGTTGGGGGCTTTCTCTCTACGGACGTTCTTACTACAACGACTTGGATGATGTAAGCGATTCTAGCGTTAAACCAAAACGTGCTTTTATGGCTGAAATTAACCTGAAAGGTTTAGCTGGTTTCAATAATAAACTGGCATCCATGCTTGAAAATCGAATTTTAGGTTACGATCATATTAATTAATTTGGACACGATGTTAATGAAGACAAAACAGTTAAAACAATTCTTTAAGGCGACTGCACTAGCAATTGCCCTTTCTTCATCAATGCCGACATTTGCCCAAACTTCAGATGAAGTTGTAGCAGTTGTCGACAACAGTGTCATTTTACGCAGTGATTTACAGCAGAATGTTGCCGAAGCTAAACATCAATTAGAAGCTCAAAAGCGCCCTGTTCCGCCAGAGCAGTATCTTGAGCAACAAGCACTCGAGCAACTTATCTTACGTCAAACTCAATTAGAGCAAGTAAAACGCTATAACATTAAAGCCGATGAAAAGAGCTTAAATGAAGCTGTGCTTAAAGTAGCCAATCAATCTGGAATCAACTCGTTAGAAGCATTCCAGCAAAAGTTAGACAAAATGGCACCAGGCACCTACGAATCTCTCCGCAAACGTATTGCAGAAGATTTAGCGATCACTCGTTTACGCCAACAGATTGTGATGTCACGTATTAAAATTAGCGATCAAGACGTTGCCAATTTCCTTAAAACCCCGCAAGGACAAGCAGCTCTGGGCAGCCAAGTTCATGTCATTCATGCGCGTATAGCGGGTGACAGCAATGTAGAAGCCGTTGCCAAACAAGTACGCACTGCTTTAGCCAGCAGCGATGATATTGCAGCGATTAGCAAGCAATTCAGTACCAACAGCGTTAAAGTTGAAGGTGCAGATATGGGGTTCAGAAATCTTTCTGAAATTCCCACTGAACTTGCTGCACGTGTTACTCCCCTCCAAGTTGGTCAAACCAGTGAACTGATTACCGCACGTGATGGTATTCATGTGATTAAGCTATTAGAACGCAAAGGGTCTGAACAAAAAGCCATTATTCCACAATATCAAACGCGTCATATTTTGATTCAAACTTCTGAAGTTGTAAGTCCTGAAGGCGCCAAACAAATGATTGATAGCATTTACAACCGACTTAAAGCGGGTGAAGATTTTGCAGTGTTGGCAGCTACATTCTCAAATGATTCTGGCTCTGCTCGTGATGGCGGTAGCTTAGGTTGGGTAAGCCCAGGTATGATGGTTCCTCAATTTGAAGAGCAAATGAAGAGCACTCCTGTAGGTCAAATTAGCCAACCTTTCCAAACCCAGTTTGGCTGGCATATTCTTCAAGTGACTGAGACGCGCCAGCAAGATATGACACAGGAATATCAAGAGCGCATGGCTCGCCAAATTCTAGGTGAGCGCCAATTTGATGCCGAATTAGATAGTTGGTTACGTGAAATTCGTAATAATGCTTTTGTTGAAATTAAAGACCCAAACTTGGATCGTAAGAACAATAAAACATCTTAATTGGTAACTTGAAAAGCCAGTCAAATGACTGGCTTTTTTTACTACAGTTATGTAATTCATTTGCCATTTATAAAAATTTTGTACACCTTCTATACTTATTATTAACTTTGCATGAACCTTATCCTGTAACATCTATCCCGAACAATTTCTTAAATTCCCGTATTTTTTATTAAAAAAAAGCCTCTCATTTGAGAGGCTTTTTTCATGAATATCAATTAACGATTGTTGTCGTCTTCTTGAGAGTCATCAAATTTAGTTTCGCTATCAAAACCACCTTGGCCACCAAAGCCACCTTGACCACCAAAGCCACCTTGACCACCGAAGCCACCTTGGCCACCGAAGCCACCTTGACCGCCGAAACCACCACCTTGACCGCCAAAGCCACCTTGACCACCAAAGCCACTGCCTTGACCACCACCAAAGCCGCCACCTTGACCGCCACCAAAGCCACCGCCTTGACCGCCACCAAAGCCACCGCCTTGACCGCCACCAAAGCCAGCACCTTGTGCACCAGCAGGAGCACCAGCAGGACGAGGGTTACGTGCAGGAACAACCGTAGAAATAGCGTGTTTATAAACCATTTGGCTTACAGTATTTTTCAACAGAACAACATATTGGTCAAAAGATTCAATATGACCTTGTAACTTAATACCGTTTACAAGGAAGATAGATACAGGAATACGTTCTTTACGGAGAGAATTCAAGAACGGATCTTGCAAAGTTTGACCTTTAGACATGTTATACAACTCCAAAAATATTAAAAATCAGCGCAAAAAACTATCTTTATTTTTCAATTAAAAATTATAAAAAAGACAGTATGTAAATTTTGCTTTATCCGTAACAGTTTCGCAAGTCTTCTTGAGCCTGCTTTATTGTTAAATATGTTTTAAATTTATGCGACTGTTGCAAAGATCTTAACCAAGTATATTGACGTTTGGCAAGTTGTCGTGTCGCAAAAAGGGCTTTATCCTCCATTTCTTTCTTATTTTCGAGACTTTTGTCGCTTTTTAATAAAAAATCTAAGGCTTGTCGATAACCTACTGATCTCATTGAAGGCAAATCATCGGTTAGATCGTATTTTTCAATTAGTGACTCGACCTCATTTAAAAAACCGATATCCCACATAATTTCTAAGCGTTTTTCAATTCGCTTATGCAATTCTAACCGATCTGGTAACAAAGCATAATTATGAAAAGTGTAACGATATGGTACATTTTTAGGTTGTTCTGCTTGTAGTTTGGTAATCGGTTGCCCTGTAATACGAAACACCTCGAGCGCACGAATAATACGTTGCTTGTCACTCACCTTGAACTTTTCGCCCGCCAATGGATCCACTGCGCATAGCGATGCGTATACAGCCTCCCAGCCCTCACGCTCACCTTGTGCCTCAATTTCTGCTCGAATAGCATAGTCCGCACTTGGTAGATTGCTTGATAAGCCTTCTAGCAAAGCCTTGAAATACAACATCGTTCCACCGACCAAAATCGGCGTTTTCCCTTTGGCATGTATGCCATCAATAAGTTTAGATACATCTTCTACAAATTGCGCAGCAGAATACACTTCTAACGGGCTTATAATATCAATCAAATGATGTGGATAATGCACCTGCTCAGCTTTACTTGGTTTCGCTGTCCCAATATCCATATCTCGATAAACCAATGCCGAGTCAACAGAAATCAATTCAAAATTGCCCTGTTCATATAACTCACATGCTAAAGCCGTTTTACCGCTGGCTGTAGGTCCCATCAAATTGATGACAGACAATTGATTCGACATTTAGGTTTACTCTCCTCGAGCAAAAAGTTTATCTAGCTGAGCCAATGGGAATGCACGCCAAGTTGGTCGACCATGGTTACATTGACTCGCAAATTCCGTCTGCTCCATTTGACGAAGCAAGGCATTCATTTCAGAAAGGCTTAATAATCGATGCGCACGCACAGCACCATGGCACGCCATACCCGCCAAGATCTGATCACGTTTCTGCAATAGCCCACGCACCTCATCTGTTGGATCCAAATCGTTGAGTAATTCGGGAATCAAAGCCGAAAAATCAGCTTTGTGTAAAATAGCAGGCACACCACGAACAATGACTTGTTCATCTCCATATTGATCAATTTCCAAACCCAAGCGTGCTAAAGGTTCTTTCAAATCTTCTACTCGAAGGGCCTGCATCCTATTCACATTAACTACTTTTGGAATCAATAACTGCTGAGAGATCCAAAACTCTGGATTTTCCCAAGCAGATTTCATTTGTTGTAATAAAATCCGTTCATGCGCAGCATGCATATCAACAATAATCAGACCTTCGGTGTTCTGTGCCAAAATATAAATGCCGTGCAACTGTGCAATTGCAATCCCTAAGGGATGTTCATCTACCTTAGGTGCCACATCATCAATTACAACATCATCAGTAGACTCAGCTACTGTACGTAATGGTGCGAGGTAGCTCTGTAAAGCAGCAGCATTTATCCTTGATGTAGGATTGACTTGATACGCTCGGGAATCTTGCGCCACATATTGCACAGCATGTGGCTGTGAAGACTCGAAGTCTGTTAATATGGCGACAGACTCAGGTGTTGGTGTAGACTCTACCGAACGATGCAGTTGGAACTGCTCCTGATAACGCGGTTGCTGTGTATTAGTTGGGCTTGTTGGCTCAACTTTCAATGCTTGGGCTAAATCTGCGCTCGCAGTTTGAAATTGAGACAGCGTGTCTTTTGCAAAATGACGTACAAACTCATGAACCTCGCGTTGATTCAGAAAACGGATTTCATGCTTAGTTGGATGAACATTGACATCAATATTTTCAGGATCAACTTCTAAAAATAACAAATATGCAGAGTGTTGATGCCCGTGCAAAATACCATCATAAGCCATGCGTAAAGCGTGAGAAATCGTTTTATCTTTGACAATCCGTCCATTGACATAGACATACTGTAAATCTGCTTGTGCTCTTGCATCCGAAGGATGACCCAACCAACCACTAAGACGCATATTGACGCTGTCTGCGTCAATCCAATACGCATTTTCTGTGAATTGACGCCCCAGTAATTGTTGTACCCGCTGAAAGCGTAATGCACCACTATCGGCAACGGGCAAATTCAACCGAATATTATTGTTATGTTCTAGCACAAAACGAATATCAAAATGAGTAAGCGCTAAGCGGCGCACAATTTCTTCGATATGACCGAATTCCGTGCCTGGTTTTTTTAAGAATTTTCGGCGCGCAGGGACATTAAAAAATAAATCCTGTACTCGAATCTGTGTGCCACGCGATGCTGCTACAGCTTGAATTTGTTGGTGTTGAAATGCAGTGCCATTCACTTCAACCTGATAACCAATACCATCGTCTACTTGACTACTGGTCAAGGTTAAACGAGAAACTGCTGCTATCGATGCTAATGCTTCGCCACGAAAACCCAAACTCACAATCGCATGTAAATCTTCTGCGGTTTGAATCTTACTGGTCGCATGACGCATCACCGCCAAAGACAAATCATCAGGATGAATACCTCGACCATTGTCGATAATTTCAATCAGCGTACTACCACCTTGTTCAACACGAATGATCAGTTCTGTTGCACCTGCATCAATTGAGTTTTCCAACAGCTCTTTGACGACAGAAGCTGGTCGTTCAATTACTTCACCCGCAGCAATCTGGTTGGCAAGTGCGGGATCTAAAGTGTGAATGCGGCGAACAGAAACTTCATCATGCATGTTGAAATGCCTGCTCAAGTGCTTTATAGAGCACTTCATCTTTAAAGCTCAATGTGGCATGACGAGTTAGCTCGTCTTCGGACTTTAATATCTCAATAGTTAAATCTGCTGTAGGAATTTCTTCACCACCTTTACTTGGCCATTCAAATAAGAATAAAGCGTTGGGTGTATCCAAATAATCGCGAATACCCATTAACTCAAGTTCATAGGGATCATTCAGTCGATACAAATCAAAATGAAATACCTGTTTATTCTGAATGCTGTATGGTTCCACCAAAGTATATGTTGGACTTTTTACTGAACCTTGATGCCCAAGTTGTTGTAACAAATAACGAGTGAATGTCGTTTTCCCTGCACCTAAATCGCCAATTAAATAAATTACACCCTCAGTAAAATGTTGTGCAACCACACGTGCAAGTTGCTGGGTATCTGCTTCAGAGTTTAGGGGCAAATGAAATGAATACGACATATGACTCACAACATGATTCAAAAGTAGAATTATGATAGCATCGCCACGCTGTTAATACCTATGCCATGCATACGAAATGTGTATTTTTAATACAGCACATGCATTCTGCCAACCTGTTGTGATTGATATCTTATGACTGCGCATGACTTTGTTCCGCCGATGATTCGCGGAGTAACTGCAAGCAAACTGTTCTTACCAGCTTTACAACCTGCGCCACAGCGTTTGTATGATTATCTCTGCCAACAGTTTTCACATATTTCAGCACAAGAGTGGCAACAACGTTTTCAAGACCAATTGATTTATGCAGCCGACGGTACAATTCTAAGTTTAGATAGCGCTTATCTTGCCAATCAACATATTTATTACTATCGTTTTTTAGCACACGAAATCCATGTTCCATTTCAGCATCATATTTTGTATGAAACGGATGATTTATATATCGTTGATAAACCACATTTCCTGACCATGAGCCCTACAGGGCAGTATGTGCAGGAAACTTTATTAGTTCGCTTAAAAAATCAAACGGGAAATGCGGACTTAACCCCGATACATCGTTTAGACCGTGAAACGGCAGGACTGGTTTTATTTTCTAAACGGCCAGCAACGCGTGGTATTTACCAACAAATGTTTGCTCACCGTGAAGTTAAAAAGACTTATCATGCGATTGCAGCTTATCATTCCACTCTTGAATTCCCACGTACCGTTTGTTTAAGAATGGACAAAGGTCAACCTTTTTACACCATGACAATTGTAGAAGGTGAACCAAACAGCGAAACCCAGATTGATATTTTGGAACACAACTCTCAATGGGCGAAATATCTACTAAAACCCGAAACTGGAAAACAGCATCAATTACGGGTTCACCTGAATCATTTAGGCATAGCCATTAAAAATGATCCTTTTTACCCAATAGTGCAGCACAAATCTGATGATGATTTCTCTAACCCATTACAACTACTGGCTAAGCGAATTCAATTCATCGATCCTGTTACAAACAAGTCTATGGACTTTTCATCCAATTTTGAACTGACACTGTAGTTTGTTTGTCATTACAAAAAAATAAAGTTTTAAGCTCAAGAATATTGAAATTACAATAAAATTGATTAAAATGAAGTCTAAAATTTTAATCTTCAAATTTATAAAAATCATGAGAAAAACCGAAGTTTATCAAATTCGTCTCGATTCACAGGAAAAGAAACAGGCTTTTGCTGTCTTTAAACAGTTGGGGATCACGCCAGCACAAGCGGTGCGGCTTTTTTTCAAACAAGTTGTACTGACAAAGTCCATCCCCTTTTCTATTGAAAATCAGAATATCAATTTAGAGCAATTGATTAAGTTAAGACGACTCAAACAAGAGCAGAAAACGGCTGCTGTTACGCATGAAAGCAATGACAGCTCAAACAGCATTCAACATAACGATGAATTTCTCATTGATGATGACCATCTAGACTTATTTGAAGAACTTAACGCAATCTTGGGTGAAGGTGATAAAAATTAACCCTGTTGCATTTTTATACATTATTTAAATTTTTTCATTTAAAAACTTAGGTATGCTTCATGCAATGACAATAAAAAATGCATGGAGCAATCAATGATTGTAAAAAGAGCGACATTAGATGATCTCAATCAACTTGCAGTTTTATTTGATGAATACCGCCAATTTTATGGTGCTTCTTCCAATTTAAATCTTTCCCAACAATTTTTAAAACAACGCTTTGAAAACCAAGAAAGTGTCATTTTTATTCATATCAAAGATGAAGTATTTACAGGTTTCATTTTGCTTTATTTAGGTTTCTCTTCTGTTGCCTGTTCAACCTACTATATTTTAGACGATGTTTATGTAACACCCCAATTTCGCCGTCAAGGCTCAGCCAAACAACTTATTGATACTGCCATTTTGTTTGCACGACATGAAAATGCGCTTCGCATTAGCCTCGAAACGCAAAAAACCAATCGTGAATCTCATCGGCTATATGAAGCTATGGGTTTTATTGCTGATAATGAGTTTAGAACCTACCATTGTTTCCTCAAATAGCTTCTCGGGTACGTGCTAACGCTATCTGCTCAGGTGTCAAATAAATCCATTCGCCTTCTTTTAGCTCAGGGCACTCTAACGCACCAATTTGCACACGATGCAGCTGTTCTACTTTATTGCCCACTGCAGCCAACATTCTTTTCACTTGATGATAAACGCCTTGATGAATTGTCATTTGCAACTCACAGGCTGCCAATTGCTGTACATCTGTAGCTGCAAAAGTACCTTGTTCATTACGTAACTCAACCCCCTGTTTAAGCTGCTCAATCTGTTCAGAGGAAATTGGATCAGCAGTTTGCATACGGTAAACTTTACCCACATGCTTTTTGGGATGGGTTAATGCTTGAAGAAATTGACCATCATCCGTAAGCAGCAATAAGCCAGTGGTGTCTTGATCTAAACGTCCAACGCATTGTAATCCACGATTCAACAGTACATCATCAAACAAGTCAAATACACTAAAATGATGCGTTGCCTGATGAGAACATTCATAGCCCGCAGGTTTATTTAGCGCAATATAAATGTTTTCTCGATATTGATAGCGCTTTCCATACACATCAAAAACTAAGTTTTCTAAATTTAGCTTTTGCTTAGGATTTTGCATAATGTCTTGGTCAATGCTAACAACTCCAGATTTGATTAATTGCTGGCAATGCTTACGCGAACCAAAACCTTGAGATTGCAACATTTTTTCCAAATACATAATTTAAAACCTTATATCAAAGTGCTGCATTTTAAACAATTTTCTAATTTCCCGCTGATTTTCTGAATGCAATGTATAAAAAGTCGTTACAATAGTTGCATTTTCACACATTCTCCCTGCATCTCATGCCTAATTTAGATTTAAATCTGATAGTACTTTTGGTTTTAGTGGCTTGTGGTATTTTCAGTCACAACTCTGCTGTTACCATTGCCGCTGCTGTACTGATTGTCTTCAAAATAACACCATTAAGTGAGTTTTTCCCGCTATTACAACAACACGGTTTAAATATTGGTATTGTTATTTTAACCATCGGTGTTTTAACCCCAATTGCCAGTGGCAAAATCCCTGGTGAAGCCATTCTTAAATCATTTTTAAGCTGGAAATCATTACTTGCAATTGCAATCGGCGTATTTGTGGCTTGGTTAGGTGGACGTGGGGTCAAACTGATGACCCATCAACCCAATATAGTTGCAGGTTTACTGATTGGAACTGTAGCAGGGGTTGCTCTGTTACGTGGGGTACCTGTAGGTCCTTTAATTGCCGCAGGCGTGTTGTCATTATTTATAGGACACTCTTAGCCCAATTCAATTGAATGTGATGATGCAATCTTTGAATTGCACCATCACAGCAAACATATCTATTAGATTAAGACAAATAATACTGATGACGCTTCTGTGAAAATTTATCCAACTGTTTCAAGAAGCCTTCAAAATAATTCTTCTCTTTTTCCTCAGTTCGATAGCCAGCATATAATGTCCTACGCAGACCTCTTTCAGAAACACAATCCAAACGACGTGATGTTACCCAGCCTTTTTGCTCATACTCATTCACAACCCAATCAGGCAAAGCCGCAATACCACGCCCACTTGCCACCAATTGAATTAACATTTGAGTTAAGTCCGTGGTACGGATCTGTTTAGGTAGAATATTCGCTGGAATGAATAGCTTAGACATAATATCTAAGCGATGTTTATCAACTGGATAAGTAATAAGAGTTTCTTCAGCCAAATCCTGTACTGTAATCTTTTCAGCACGTACCAAAGGGTGTGTATTGGATAATACTAAGCGCGATTCGTATTCAAAGATTGGAAAGTAATCCACCCCTTTTAAAGCAATTGGATCTGCGGTAATAAGCAAATCAAACTCGCCATTTTGTAACAACTCATGCGGATTGGCTTCGAAGCCAGAAGCAAAATCTAAATCTACATCTGGATATTGCTGGCGATATTGATTTAACAATGGCATGAGCCAATCAAAACAACTATGACATTCTGAGGAGAAAATAATACGTCCAGTTTGACCATGTACAATTCGCGTAATATCAGTTTGTGCAATTTGAATTTGTGGCAAAACATCGTCTGCAAGCTTTAACAGACGTTGTCCTACATTGGAAAATGAGACAGGACGGCTACGACGATTCACCACCTCTACCCCGTACCAATGATCTAACTCTTTTAATTGATGCGAAATAGCCGAAGGCGTCAAACACAAATCATTGGCGGCTGCAACCAAAGAGCCATGTTCACGAAGTGCGAGTAATGTTTTTAGATGTCGAATTTCAAGCATGTTTATTATCAGTCCGCAAAAAATCAAAAATAAAATGTCTGCGTAATAGTTTAAATCGGATGAAATACCGCAAACCGAGCGAGCAACGACATAAATGTTGATTGATATAATTAAAAACAAAAATCAAAAAAAATGAATTTAACTCATTCTATCACAAAATAAATTAATATATTTCACCACTTGTTCATTTCAGCATCTCTTTATTAGATCGCATTTACATATATTTTCCTTAATCTTTAGGTTAAATACACTCAGGCATCAAGTGAGATTTTTTAATACTTTTTCTTTAAAAAAATACTGAACATATCCTTTAATTTATATCAAAAATATACAAAAAATTATCTCATCTATATGATTAAATTCATTAATTTAAAACAGCCAATCTAACATTCAAAATTTCAATTACGTTCAAATTACAATAAATTCCGAGTGAATTACTTAACATTATTCGTTCATTTCACCTATAATTGTTCATTCTCCCCCTCCCAATGTTTCTATTAAAAATGATCTCTGTGGATATAAATACGGCGACTGATCCTACGCCATCCTATCGCCTATTGTGGGTTATTCTTGCACTTGCCTTAGGTGGTTTTTGTATAGGCACAACTGAATTTGTCGCGATGGGTCTTATCCAAGAAATTTCACATAATTTAAATGTGAGTATTCCTGTTGCGGGTCATTTTATTAGTGCTTACGCCTTAGGCGTCACTATTGGTGCTCCAATCATCGCAATCTTAGCGGCTAAAGTACCCCGAAAAATCTTATTGATTGGGTTGATGCTTTTTTATGGTATCGCCAATGTCATCACTGCTTTAACAAATAGCTATGAAAGTATGTTGCTATCACGTTTTATCGCAGGGTTGCCTCACGGTGCTTATTTCGGTATCGCAGCCTTAGTTGTTGCTGAATTTGCAGGCAAACAAAAACGTGCTTCTGCTGTTGCCAAACTCATGATGGGCTTAAATGTTGCAACGGTTATTGGCGTGCCTTTTGCGACATGGTTGGGACAACATTATGGTTGGCGTACTGGGTTTGAATTTTCAGCTTCAATTGCATTTGTAACAGTGATTGCAATTTGTTTTTGCTTGCCAAAAATTCAACTCGACCACACTGCCAGCATTCAAAATGAACTTCGCGGACTTAAAAATACGCAAATGTGGTTAACTTTAGCTGTCGGTGCTATTGGTTTTGGCGGTCTTTTCTCGGTATATAGTTACGTTTCACCAATTTTGACTGAATACACACATGCCCGTATTGAAATCGTCCCTTTTGCACTTGCAAGTATTGGTTTAGGTTTAGTACTTGGTGGTTTAGTTGCAGGACATTTCGCTGATAGAAATCTGAATAAGGCAATTATTTGGGTACTCCTTTCAAATGCTGGCTCTTATATTATTTGCGCACTCACGATAGGCAACCTCTATACGGCATTTGCTGCATTATTCTTAGTCAGTTTTAGCATTGCAGGTTTAGGACCATTGCTGCAAACGCGCCTCATGGATGTTGCAGGTAATGCTCAGAGTTTGGCAGCTTCTCTGAATCATTCAGCATTCAATATTGCCAATGCTTTTGGTGCTTTTCTGGGCGGTTGGTTAATTAGTCAAAACTTGGGGTGGCTCGCGCCCATTTGGGTTGGTACATTACTGAGTTTCGGTGGTTTAATTATTTTATTTTGTGCTTTTCAGCATGAGAAAAATAATCTAGTCGTTTCATCATGTCATGAATCTATCTAACACAATGCCTAGACGTGTTCATATGTGAAATAAGCAATGAAAGTGCTTTCTGTTTTCATTGCTTTACCCATCGCTTGACTCTCAATTTTTAAATATTATTCAGGTAATTTTTTACCACAATGTGGACAATAAGCATATTGTTCACGTTCCTGTTTCAAAGATTCCTCTTTTTGCTCTCGAATCAACTGAAGAATAATATCTTGGGTCTGCTCTTGAGTCAGTCCCACTTCTTTACGTATTTCCTCAATCTTTTCTTTTTCTAGAATAAAATCAATATCACTGTTTTGAATCAATTCACGAAATCTGAGTTCCAATTCTTGTTTTCGCAATTCAAGCTCATTTGCCAAACCATTGGCTAGAATACCCGCGGGTAAAGCGGCCAAGCCCACACCTAAAATGGTAATCAGTGCCCCTAAAAAACGGCCAAGCGGCGTTACAGGAGTCACATCACCATACCCCACCGTAGTTAAAGTCACGACCGCCCACCACATCGATGCTGGGATTGAACTAAAAACATCAGGTTGTACCCGACTTTCAATCAAATACACACCTGCTGCCGCCATAATAATCATAATCACCAAGATAAAAATGACGGCTTGGAATGAACCTTTTTCGCGTTCGATGACTCGTAATAAAATTTGCAATGAAACAAAATATCGAGTCAGTTTTAATAATCGCAGTAAACGGACAATTCGGAGGAATCTTAGGTCGAAATGAACAAAGAAATTGAGATATGCAGGCAAAATAGCCAGTAAATCAATAATCGCCCCGCCACTTTTAACCCAATTTAAACGATTTTTCCAAGCCGATTCAAAACTGTCTGACTCTGCAACTGACCAAAAACGTAAAATGTATTCTGTGGTAAAAATAAAAATTGAAAAAAGTTCAAAATAATAAAAAAAAGCTTCGTAACGTACATAATATTGATGTACTGACTCAAGTAATACCGCAGCAGCATTACTCATAATGAGTGCTATCAGAAAATAATTAATCGCACGACTTAAGCGGGTTTCATAATCTTCATTGTGCAAATTGTTATAAACAAACTTGCGTAGCGTATACCATGCCGTAAATTTCATTGCTGTTCTAAGTTATTCTTATCGCTTATAAATCAGTGTATATGAACTTTAATTTAAAGTAAGCAAGAATTCCTCTTGCCTACTCTTTTCTCTCATTTAAGTTTTATTCTATATAAAGTAACGCTAAACGTACTTGGTCATAGCCCATACGTGGATTAGTTGCTTCCACAATTGGACGTAATTTGATTGCACCATCATCTGCGAAATGATCTGGGCTTTGACGCTTCTGTAAACGTTTATAGATTTTACGGACTTCCTCTACAACCTCTTCACCTGGATGCGCGACAGAAATATCCAAACCTTGCTCTTTATGTAAACGCCCTAAATGATTAATAATGGTGGCAGGAGTGAGCCCACGTTCTGTTGCAATATCTTCAATCTCATAGCCAGATTCAAATAGTTCTCGAGTTTCGTCTAAAGTTGCCGAAGCATAGTTTTGCTTACCCGCACTCCGAGCAATTTTCTTTTCATTTCGCTCAATTTCAACTTCATTTAACGTTCCACCGCAATGTCGAATAAAAGCTTTATGTTGTACGCTTAAATCAGTATCAGCAAAATTTGTTTCAGCTTCAGCAGAGAGTTCTTGAAAGCGTCGATCTGCTTTAATAGCAAGACTGTCTAATTCCAAAGCTTGCATGTTAAAGCCCAGCAATTTTAAACCATCTAATGATTTTAGACGTGATAACGCAACATAACCTTGTCCTTTCTCGAAAGTATGACTTAAGTTTATTTCTGCCGCTGCCAAGGTCATACCTTGTGATTTATGAATAGTAATTGCCCATGCCAGACGCAGTGGAATTTGCTGCAAACTGGCAATACTCTTCCCCGCTTCGTTATCCACCGACCATGTTTCTGGTTCAACCAATAAGACTGAACCATCAGTGAGTTTCACTTTTGGCAAAATACCATGATCATCATCTTCTTCAAAACCAATGACTTCACCTAAACTGCCATTGATATATCCCATGTCAAAGTTATTTTTCACAAACATCACTTTGGCATTCTTTTTTAAAGTTAACGCTTCTGGTGCACGTACAGAAGATTTCAGGGTTTCAATTAATTTATCATTACCATCACAGACTGCCATGAATTCATGACCTTGCTGCTCAATGGCATTTAAATGCTGAAAATTAATTGAATCGACATCCATGTTATGGGTATAAAGACGCGTAAATGTATCACCAATATCTTGTGAACGCGTTTGTTCTAATACACGTATATGTTCCGAAGTAATACTCTGACTACGAATTGCATTCAAAATATCATTGAGATAATCATTGCCTTGACGATGTTGCTCGGTCAGGTAGCAAACACGAAACTTGGCCTCAACCCACGCCTCAGACATAAAGCAGAATTTATCCCGATTCAGCTCTTCTTTTTTCCCAACGGGCGGCAACTGAAAAAAGTCACCCGCAACAATCACCTGAATGCCGCCAAAAGCATCGTCACTTTCTTTGAAGTATTTTAAAACCTGATTGACTAAATTGAGTTGTTTTGCATGCAACATCGAAATTTCATCAATAATTAATACCTGTGCATTTTCTAAATGTTCTTTGAGGTATTTACGTTCTTTCATACGCTTAAGATCATCATCGCTTAGGCTATCTTTAATACCAATACCCGCCCAAGTATGAATGGTCATGCCATTCATATGCGTTGCAGCAATACCTGTAGACGCCGTAATCGCAACAGGCACCTTACGCGCTTTCAAATAATTGATGTACTGATTTAAAGTATAGGTTTTTCCTGCACCAGCCGAACCTGTAAGGAAGACATTTTCGCCAGCTTTAAGGAGCTTAAGTGCAGTTTCTTGTTTCATATGACCGATAACCAATAAATAACGGCTATAGCCTAACGAGTTTTGCGTTAAAAGTTAAGTCTGAGAAGAAACACAGTTATCTTTTTCTAGATTACTCCAATAAATTACAAAAGCTTATCTATCAATTTTTAAATGAAGCAAAATAGTTTTTGTTGATTGTTTAACTTTTATGAAGTTTATTTCAGTGCTGGTGAAAAATGTTCGTTAAACCATTGAATGAATTGTTCTGCAATCGTCACCAACAATTGCTCCGCTTTTTGATTATTTGGATACTCCAATTGATCAAACAACAATTTACCTGCCTGAATATGGCAACCTAGTGTTAAAGACTGCGCGTAATGCGGTGATGACATATGAAAAGCAACATATTCTCCTTGCATAATCCGTTCCGCATAACTCATCGCCAAGCAATGATGAAATACATTCGACTCTTCAATTATTCTTTCAATATGATGCAGTTCCTCAAAACTCCAACCTGAATATTGCAAAATAGTTTGAGGCGATACAGCATTCCAAGTATTCACTGCAAAATTTTGTTTTAACCGCGCTAAAATTTCATCTTTATGTAACTGCCGATGCCATTCTACGGCATGGTGAAACAGACCTAGCCATGTACTATTTTTGGCAATTTCACGATTTTCATTAAAACAATAGATCAAGTAATCTCGAACATAAGCATCAAATACAGACACTCTTAAATTCTGATATCTTAAATAAAATAAAGCCCTAAACTCATTCACAGGGACATGATGCCGACGTAAGGTACGATAAAACCCCCGATTTTGGTGTGTACTTGGATGTACATAATTCAATAACTCATGAGGTAAATCTTGCACAATATGATGTAAATGCAACATATATGCCTGCATGACACGGCTAATTTTCTTGTAGACTTGCTTCACTATGGTTTCATTTTTATTGGCAACATTACGCAGTAAATTCATCCATTCATCCAAATATAAAATAGATGGACTGATGGCGATACGCTGATCCTCTACCGTTTGCTGTTGTCCTTTCAGCACCACGCTTTGATTGTTCTGGTGTTCAAACCATTGTTCTGTGGTCGCATGAATATCACAACTTTGAATGAACATCCGCGCACAGGTATGTTGAAAATATTGTAATGTTAATAAAATGATACAAGGGTGAATTTGACTAGTATCGACAAAACTTAAAGCGGTAACGGCGACGCGTACATGACTGTGTTGAATGTGTGTACTTAACCAGTCCAGTACCATTGCGTCTTGCTTAAACAGCCAATTGACCGTTCTGGAATAGTCAAATATAGGTAAACGCGCCACTTTTTTTTGCCAAATCTGCGCATTTGGCTGCAAAAAATTCTGTTTAGCCAATAAATCATCTTTATGCCACAACTCCCGATTCATCAAACGCACAAAAGATAAAACATGACTTTGCTGTAAGGCATAAGGTTGCAGTAATGCAAAATCCATTTGATGATCAAGCAACTCATCTAAATTAAATTTTTGTTCAAAAGTTAAAGTCGCTATCCGATACAGTGCTGAAGGTAAAAACTGCGCTGCACTGTGACAAAGCTCATCATAACAATCCATTAAACCCTGCAAAGGTAAAAAATCATCTCCATTCACAATATGTAAAGCACAAAGCTGGCTAAAATGTTGTTGTAATGCAGGATCCAAATCAATTCCCATTTGTTTAGACTGGGCAAAACAAGCGTATTTTGCCATTCCAAGTACCATTAAACGCCGATCTAACAACTCAGCTTGCGCCAAGCTCATGTGGTTTAAACATGTAATGACACGTGTAGATCCATCCACCCACTGATAAATTTGTTTCGCAATAAGTTCACGTAATTGCTGCGCTTTATTTTTAAGAAATAAGGAATGTTGTTCATTCAATTGATCAGTCAAAAAACCGACATCATTCAAAAAAAAATCTTCAAGTAATTCTGCATGTTGATCTTGATAATGGAAGTTATATTGAATAAAAGGCGTCTGTTGATTTTGGACTAACTCAAAAGAAAGATGAAACATCTCATTCATTATATAGATGGTATGTTTCTCTTGATCTATCCGAAACATATTTTGCGCATTAATATCCCCCAAGATTTGCCATTGTTGATGCTGCATGGTCATCAAATCTGGAGAAAAACTCAGAATCAACTGAGCAATTTGACGTTGTTGCGGTATTAAACGCTCTTGTTCCATACACGCCCCTCATTCTACTTTTGTATAATGCCTCTCTTTATTGTAATCAAATTTTTTAAAAAAGCACCTAAAGAAAAAAATTCACATATTTTGTTATTTTTCAAAATATTAGATAAAAATATTACAGTATTAATTTTCAACAGCATCCTACCTCTCCACGACAATTTTCCAATCTAAATATGATGGTAGGTGTTTGGTAGGTAGGCTTAAATGTGTCTTCATTTAATACTCAAACCACGGTGAGGGTCACCGCTTAAAACATAACAATGGTAGAAGGAATCGCACCATGGCTTTTAAAAATATTGCAGATCAAACAAACGGTTTTTACATTCCATGTGTTTCACTCTTTGGTCCAGGCTGTGCTAAAGAGATTGGGACCAAAGCACAAAATTTAGGTGCTAAAAAAGCACTGATTGTTACCGATGCTGGCTTATTTAAGTTTGGTGTAGCAGACATGATTGCAAGCTATCTAAAAGATGCGGGTGTCGACAGTCACATCTTCCCAGGTGCAGAACCAAACCCAACAGATATTAACGTACATAACGGTGTACAAGCTTACAATGACCATGCCTGTGACTTTATTGTCTCACTAGGTGGTGGTTCATCACATGACTGTGCAAAAGGCATTGGTCTGGTAACAGCAGGTGGCGGTCATATTCGTGATTATGAAGGCATTGATAAAAGCTCTGTCCCAATGACTCCTCTGATTGCAGTAAATACAACTGCTGGTACAGCATCTGAAATGACGCGCTTCTGTATTATTACCAACACAGACACGCATGTAAAAATGGCAATTGTCGATTGGCGCTGCACTCCACTGATTGCAATTGATGACCCTAAACTCATGATTGCAAAACCAGCTAGCTTAACTGCTGCTACAGGTATGGATGCATTGACTCATGCTGTAGAAGCATATGTTTCTACTGCTGCAAATCCAATTACCGATGCATGTGCTGAAAAAGCGATTTCAATGATCAGTGAATGGTTGCGCCCAGCGGTTGCCAACGGTGAAAACCTTGAAGCACGTGATGCAATGAGCTATGCACAGTATCTTGCAGGTATGGCATTCAACAATGCCTCTTTAGGTTATGTTCATGCCATGGCACACCAATTAGGCGGCTTCTATAACCTACCACATGGTGTATGTAATGCGGTATTACTACCACATGTATGCGAATTCAACTTAATTGCCTGCCCTGACCGTTATGCACGTATTGCCGAGTTAATGGGTGTTAACACCACTGGATTTACCGTGACTGAAGCTGCCTATGCTGCGATTGAAGCAATCCGTGAGTTGTCATCTTCTATCGGTATTCCATCAAACCTATCTGAACTCGGTGTGAAAGAGCAAGATTTAGGCATTATGTCTGAAAATGCTCAAAAAGATGCTTGTATGTTGACTAACCCACGTAAAGCTACTCATGCTCAAGTGGTTGATATTTTCAAAGCGGCATTAAAAAGTGGCGCTGAAGTTGTAGATTTTAAAGCAGCGGTGTAAGTCTCTCCAATCTCTTACTTTTTGCTTTTGGCAACCCAGTTCTGTTTGAATCGGGCATGGAATGTAGCCAATGTTGACTAACCATTGGCTGCAGTCTAGATTCTTTACAGAAGAAGGCACTGGGTTGCATTTTTTTATTTTACAATCAATTCAATTTGACAAATGTTCCAACATCATCAAGGATTAAACCATAATAAATCTTGATGAGTATAAAAATGACATCGCTCAAAATTCCTACCACCTATCAAGCCGATGTTCTGGGACCAGATTATCAACAGTTTGTGCTTGAATTCCCCGATGATTATGAAGGCAAAGTCGTTGCGACTTTAGTCCGCAAAAAAAATACTCAAGCCACCACCAAAGCAATTCTGTACATTCATGGTTTTATTGATTATTTTTTTCAAACTGAAATGGCAGATCAATTCAATCAGCAGGGTTTTGATTTCTACGCACTGGATTTACGCAAATATGGACGTTCCCGTTTAGGGCATCAACAACTCTATAATGTTCGTGATTTAAGTGAATACGATGCAGAAATTAATAAAGCGTTAGAAATTATTCAAGCTGAAGGTCATGATGCTGTGTTGTTAAGCGGGCATTCAACGGGAGGCCTCATTTGTACCTTATTTGCAGCCCATCACCCGCAGCATTCATTGATTAAGGGTTTATGGGCAAACAGTCCTTTTTATGATTTCAATATGAGCGAGTTTGAGAAAAATAAGGCGCTGCCTCAACTTAGCAAACTAGGTCGATTGCTTCCGAATCTCACTATTCCAAGCGGTTTGAATAAATGGTACGTCCCTAGCCTACATTGTCACTATCACGGTGAATGGAATTTTAATCTGGAGTGGAAACAACCAAGCTATAAAATGGTAAAACTCAGCTTTGTTCGAGCCATCCATGAAGCTCAAAAAGAGATTCACGCAGGTGTAACACTCACTATTCCCACCCTAGTCATGCATTCACATCAAACCACCAACCCGAAAAAATGGGGGATTGAAGCTCAGACCAGTGACGTGATTTTAAACGTTAATGACATTCAAAAATACGCCGAGAAAATGATCGGAGATATCAGTATTCAAACCATTGAAAATGGTTTGCACGATTTGGTTTTATCCGCACCTAAAGTTCGTGAGCAGGTTTATCAGAACTTATTTGCTTGGATAAAGGAGAAAGGAATCTGAATTAAAAGTTCTCTCTATCCTTAAATTTCAATAGCGTTTGATGAACAGGATGTGTCTTAGGCATCAGTTCAATCAAACGCTCTACCGCATCTATTGCTTCTGGAAAATGCGCCACGTGTTTTAGTAATACATCAGTTTCGTTGGCTTTAAAAATGGCATCACTTAAACGTGACTCCAAACAATCCCGCCAAGCACATAAAAATGGACTTTCGGTTTTCGCCAAGAACACGCCTGTATACAACCTTAAAGCGGTTTCCAAATATCCAGCGTCTAAAGCTTGCTCAGCCTGTAAAAAATCCGCATCGACATTGACCAACAAACGGTAAGGTCTTGAGCCTAACATGCCTCCCAAAATATCACGAAGTTGTGACATTTCCGCTTTTAACGTTCCCACACTGACCTTACGTTCTCCATATAGCGCTTGATGTAAGGTATCCAAAGTTAGCCCTTGAGGACACAAAGCCAAAATCGCCAGAATCTCAATTTGACGCGGCGTCAGTACCAAGGCTTTACCATTAAACAAAATTTGTGGCACAGCAAATGCACGAATAAATAACTGTTGCTTTTGATATTCCAATAAAGCGGATTGAATAATCGAAGAACAGCGCTCAGCAGCCAAAAGTCCCAAGCTATTGTGGTTTTTCCATGTGGTCGATAAGTCGATGACCCCCAAGAGTTGCTTTGAATAAGGATCAATAATAGGTGCCGCATAACACACCCAGTCCTGTATAGAAGTCATGTAGTGCTCATTAGAAAACACACAACTCGATTGCTGGGTTTTTAACGATAATGCTAATGCATTAGTACCGACCAACTCTTCTCGCCACTGCCCACCTTCAACAAAGTGTACACTTTCAGCAGCTCTCTGCATTTGATGGCTCGATGCCGACCACACAATGGTACTACCGATATCGCCCACAGCAATCACCATGGAAGATTGCTGTGCAATATGTTTGAGATCTTCCGTGCAAAGTTGTAAGGCATGCTCTAATGCACCGTTTAAACCACGACGATGCTGATGATTAATTGGCGCTGCCATACGGTCTTTAGGAATCGCTGCCGAAGCAGAACGCTGCCATGAACTTGCAATACTTTGCCCTAATTGTTCTGCATGTAATGGCGAAAGGCTACTGCTTTGGCGAAACTGATCAATCCTTTGTCTTTTTTCTAATAATGCTTGCTTATTCATCATTGCTTTCTCTCAACAACTAATGATTCGACGTCCTGTACTTAACTGTTTTTGTAAGCATTTGTCGTCCTGTTGTAAACCTTCTACTTTCCAACCTTTCTCCAACCTTATGCTAGTTATGCTAAACAAATAATGTACTGTTGTACCTTATACCAAAGCTGTAGAAGCTGAGATAAACAACAAGCAAAGGAAATTATATATGCGTTACGTCGATCCTAATCAACCTGGTTCTAAGGTTCAATTTAAAGCACAATACGAAAACTTTATTGGTGGCCAATGGGTTGCACCTATTAAAGGAGAATACTTCGAAAACATCTCGCCTGTCGATGGCAAAGTATTCACAAAAATTCCTCGCTCAACGGTTGAAGATATCGAACTTGCGCTTGATGCAGCGCACAAAGCTAAGGCTCAATGGAACAAATCCTCTCCTACAACGCGTTCAAATCTGTTACTTAAAATTGCAGATCGTTTAGAACAAAATCTTGAATTACTGGCGGTTGCAGAAACTTGGGACAATGGTAAACCTGTCCGCGAAACACTTGCGGCAGACATTCCTCTAGCGATTGATCACTTCCGTTATTTTGCAGGTTGTATTCGTGCACAAGAAGGCGGAATTTCTGAGATTGATGAAGATACAATTGCTTACCATTTCCATGAACCATTGGGTGTAGTGGGTCAAATTATCCCATGGAACTTCCCAATTCTTATGGCAGCATGGAAACTTGCTCCAGCACTGGCAGCTGGCAACTGTATTGTTCTTAAGCCTGCCGAACAAACCCCAGTCGGTATTTTATTGGTTGCTGAATTAATTCAAGACATATTACCAGAAGGAGTCTTGAACATCGTCAATGGCTTTGGTGCTGAAGTGGGCCGTCCACTTGCAACTAGCCCACGTATTGCAAAAATCGCATTTACTGGTTCTACGCAAGTAGGTCAGTTAATTATGCAATATGCGACTGAAAACATTATTCCTGTAACGCTGGAACTTGGTGGTAAATCTCCAAACATTTTCTTTGAAGATATCATGGATCGTGAAGATGACTACCTAGACAAAGCCCTTGAAGGTTTTGCAATGTTCGCTTTAAACCAAGGTGAAGTATGTACATGTCCTTCACGCGCTCTCGTTCAAGAAAGCATTGCAGACAAATTCCTTGAAAAAGCTATTGAACGTGTAAAACGTATTAAAACAGGACATCCATTAGACACAGACACCATGATTGGTGCGCAAGCTTCTCAAGAGCAGCAAGAAAAAATCTTGGGCTGTATTGCAACAGGTCGTGGCGAAGGTGCAGAAGTACTTACTGGCGGTGGTGCACGTAACGAAGTCGGTAGTGGTTTCTACATTGAACCAACCATCTTCAAAGGTAATAACAGCATGAAGATTTTCCAAGAAGAAATTTTTGGACCTGTCTTGTCTGTAACTACCTTCAAAGACTTTGATGAAGCCATCAAAATTGCCAATGACACCATTTATGGCTTAGGTGCAGGTGTATGGTCACGTTCAGCACACACTTCTTATCGTGCTGGTCGCGCGATTGAAGCAGGTCGTGTATGGACCAACTGTTACCACATCTACCCTGCGCACGCGGCGTTCGGTGGCTACAAGAAATCAGGTATTGGTCGTGAGAACCACAGAATGATGCTTGATCATTACCAACAAACTAAAAACTTGTTAGTGAGCTACTCGACCAAACCAGCAGGTTTCTTCTAATCTCCTCTATTGAAACCTGTTTCCTTTGCACGAAAATGAAAACAGCGAACCTAGGTTCGCTGTTTTCATTTTTGAATCTGTTATTTACTGTTTACTTACATTAAGTGGAAACAATCGTATGATTTGGTTCAGTTGCAGGTTCTTCTTTAAATAAAATCATCAAACAAACAAAAATTAGTCCCATTCCTAACCAACCAAATCCATCTAATTTCTCTCCGACAATCAGCATTGCAAATACAGCAGCCATAAATGGTTCAAACAAGGTCAAAGTCACTGCACGACTTGCAGGCACAGTTTTGAGTCCATAACCAAATAATAAATAGCCCAAAAACATTGGAATCAGCATCATATAACCAACAACATACACATGAATGGCTTGATCAAACAGATTTGCCCCGGTGTAAAAGGCTGTAGAAAGTAATAATGCTGCACCGAATCCAAAAATTAAACCAATTGATGCTTTCGCTTCTACACCGCGATCAATAAGTTTTTTGGCAGCCCATGAATACAGCGAATAAGTCAGTCCAGCGACTAAACCTAGAATAACCCCTACAATTTTCTGATCGGTTGAATGTTGTAACTGAGTCGTAGCATGTGACTCGCCGAGTGAGAGTAACAACACTCCAAATATGCCCAGAAAACAACTTAAGAACCATCGTTTAGATAATTGCTTTTGATCAAAAATACGCTCTAGCAAGGCTGTAAATAAAGGCGCTGTACCTATAGACACCACAGTCCCAATGGTAATGCCTGCCAAATGCATAGAACTATAGAAGGCTAGCGGGTAAATTGCCACAGAAAGAGCACCTAATAATATGCCTTTATTTTTAGGAATGTCTTGAAGATGTTTTGCAATTTTCTTTCTAGCTAATAATGCCTGTAGAAGCCCACCACCACCCATAGCCAAAGCTCCAATTGCCAAGGGACTTAAATGAGGAGCAAATGATGCAGCTGTACCTGTAGTTCCCCATAATACTGAGGCAACCAGTACCGCGATAAAACCATAATGTGGACTTAAATCAAACTTCTGGCTCACACATTCAACTCCTGTTGTAAAAGGCGCTCTATCATTTGCTTCGCAGCATGTACCTTCGTTCCATTGCCTTCCAAACCTGCACGGGCAATCGAACCCTCTAAAACAAAAGAAATGAATAATGCTAATTCTTGAGCTTTATTTTGATCCTGAAAGATTGCATTTAAATGCTCTACTAAAATCTGCTCAACTTCATCTTTATGTTGCTTCACCGTGAGCCGCTCTGGACTAGCAGCAGGAAACTCCGCCGCTGCATTCAATAAACCGCAACCTCTAAATCCCTTTTCGTATGCACATTCCGCATGATCTTGATAGGCATCGAATACAGCCAAAATTTTTTCATAAGCAGAATTACAATCGACTAATCGCTTGGCATACAGGTCTAGCCATTCTTGATGACGAGCTTGTATATAAGTAGCAATCAAATCAGATTTGGTCGGGAAATTATTGTAGAGCGACATTTTAGCTACACCCGCCCGATCAGTTATCGCATTAATCCCTGTATTGGCAATACCATCGTTATAAAACAAGGTGGCTGCTGCATCTAAAATTTTTTCCTTTGCCGACTTATTACTCATGCTAACAACCCTAATAGGTATACCGATCTACCTAATTTATAAAAATGAATATAAAATTGCAAACTAAAATTCATCTATTTGAAAGGAATGAATGTCTTTTAAAAGTTAAATATTGAAGAATGCGAATGAAAAAATCTCCTGAAAAACCATCCAAGAGATTTGCTCTGAAACTATTAATATAATTTAAGCGGAAGTTAATGCATGTTCTAAAAAGTGCAGATGATCAATACCCCAGTACATTTCATTCTGACTAAACCACGTCGGCGCCCCAAACACCCCGCGTTGTACAGCTTCTTCAGTAACCGATTTTAACTGTTGTTTGACTTGCTCATCTTCCAACCAATCTTGTACCTGTTGTACATCCAAGTCCAAATCTATAAGCATTTTTTTAAACTCTTGTAGATCATTCAGATTACGTGGCTCACCAAACATGGCATGAAATACACCTGTAAGTACACGCAAAAATTGCTCAGGTTGATAAATCTGTACAGCAGTGACTAAGCGCATTAATTGTAAAGTATTAATTGGGAAATAAGGATTCATTTGCATGGGAATCTGCCAGAGCTTCGACCAGCGCTTTAAATCTTTCATGGCATATTGTGCCTTTGCGGGAACAATCATGGGGCTGCTGTTACCCGTTGCCTTGAATACCCCGCCCAAAAGCATCGGTTTCCAAAGAATGTTGGCATGTCTGTCTGCAGCTATTTTTTGGATACGATGAAAACCTATATAACTATATGGACTGCCTAAATCAAAATAAAATTCTATTGTTTGCATTTTTAAATCTCCCTATTTAACATTTTGAAATATTTGCATTACCAACGTTCAATCCAAGGTCTTAAGTCTAATTCATGTGTCCATGCATCACGAGGTTGATGTGCCAAATGCCAATAATTTTCTGCAATATGCGCGGGGTTTAATATGCCATCTTGCGACTTAAGTGCATAAAGTTCAGGAAAGGTGGTTTCAATAAAATCTGTATCAATTGCTCCATCGACTACAACATGTGCAACATGAATGTTCTTTGGTCCTAATTCACGTGCCATACTTTGTGCCAAAGCCCGTAATGCATGTTTAGCACCTGCAAAGGCGGCAAAATTTGCAGCACCTCGAACACCAGCCGTTGCCCCTGTAAAAATAATGCTGCCTTGTTCACGCTGCACCATACGCTTAGCAACCTCTCGTCCAACTAAAAAAGCACTAAAGCATGCCATTTCCCAAATTTTGAAATATTTACGCGCGGTTTCTTCTAAAATACTGCACGGTACATTCGCCCCAATATTAAAGACCATCACTTCAATCGGACCTATTGAACTTTCTATCTGTTCAATTAATTCAATCACTTGTTCTTCTTTACGTGCATCGGAAGCAAAACCGTAAGCCGTACCTCCCATGGTTTCAATTTCATCAATTAAAGGCTGTAACTTATTAGCATTACGGCGTGTCATACATGCTATATATCCGCCACGCGCAAAGCGTTTTGCAATCTCCCCCCCTGTTGCATCACCTGCACCAATAACTAGGGCAACACCCTTTTGTCCAATTCCTGGCTCATTTTTCTCATTCATTTTTTGCATTCTATTGAATAACGATCGTTACCATAACGAATACTATGTTATAATTTATTTATCGTCAAATCTCGTTTATGAGTCATTCACATGCGATATAAACCAGGCTACAAACAAGAAAAACGCAAAGAATTACTGTATATCAGTGGTCAACTGGCTAAACAGCAAGGCTTTGCTGCAACAGGCGTGGATGGCTTCATGAAAGCTGCTGGTGTAACCAGTGGAGCTTTCTATTCACACTTTGCTTCCAAACATACGTTATTAAAAGCTTTATTAGAGTCAGAACTACAGCAAAGTTTTTCCAGATGGGAAAATAATCCTCACAATAGTCCGCATGAATGGCTAGATTTTGAGTTAAACCGTTACCTCAATATCTCTCATGTGCAGCATGCAGATCATGGTTGTATTTTACCTGCGCTTGCCAGTGAAGTAGCCCGCTCGGATATCGACATCAAACAGATTTATCAACAAGAATTACTGCGCGGGCATGCCCTATTTACTCAACATTTAGGTAGTGAAGACAAAGCATGGGCTGTACTTTGCCAACTGGTGGGTGCGATTAGTCTTGCGCGTGGTATGGCAGATGAAAATATACAAAAACAAGTGATCGAATCTAGCAAAGCTTTTTTAAAAGCAAGCCTTAATGTTTAAACTTTATTACTTACTTAGCTTTATTATTTTGGTATATATTCAAAACCATTTCGTTTATTCATCACAATTTAAAGCGTATGAAAACAACAGATCCCGATTTTCCTGAGACCATTTATGCCATTCAACATCTTGCTTTTGAAGACCTAGGTGCTTTAGAGGATACTTTTTATCAACTTGGCTTTCGCGTTCGATATGTAGAGGCAGGTGTTGATGACCTGCGTAAAGCCCTAGAGCATAAAGGGCTGACAGTAATTTTAGGCGGGCCAATTGGGGTCTATGAAACCGAAGATTATCCTTTTCTTACACAAGAAATTGAGCTACTCAAGCAGCGACTAACACGCAATTTACCGACACTCGGCATTTGTCTAGGTGCTCAATTGATTGCCCATGCGTTAGGTGCCAAAGTCTATGCGGGATCACAAAAAGAAATTGGATGGAGTCGTTTAGAAATCAAGCCTGTCGCACAGAATCCTCTCACAAGCCTAGCTGATACGCCAGTTTTACATTGGCACGGCGATACATTCGATTTACCGCAAAATGCAGAACTTCTGGCAAGTTCTACCCTATATCCAAACCAAGCGTTTAAAATTGGTAATAATATTTTAGCACTACAATTTCATGTTGAAGTCGCTGCGGATGCAATGGAAAAATGGCTGATTGGTCATACCTGCGAATTACGCCATGCAAAAATTGATATTCCTAGCCTACGTGCCGATAACCAACGTTTTGCACCTGATTTAGAGCAACATGCACCACAAGTGCTTGAGTTTTTTATGCAGCATATTGAGTAAGACTGCTCAATCAAATCGATCCTCTATTACCCCAAGAATCAACAGACATAAAAAAGGCACTCAATCAGAGTGCCTTTTACTTTCCCGAAGAAATCGTGGGGAGATTATTTCTTCGCAGGAACTGATGCTTCAGTAGTGATATTTACTGTAATTTTATCGCCAACATTTGGCACGTATGCTCCGACACCAAACGCAGAACGGTCAAATGAAGTTGTAGCATTGAAACCAATCGACTGTAGTTTAGTCATTGGATGTTCACCTTGCTTGTTCATTACAGCATCAAGCACAACAGGTTTAGTGACATCTTTAACAGTTAAGTTACCTGTAATTTTATATTGGTTATTGCCTAAAGATTCTACCTTAGTACTTTTGAACGTGATGTTTGGATAATTAATCGCATCAAAAAATTCAGCTTTTTTCAAATGCTCATCTAATGCAGCCACATTGGTATTTAAGCTAGACAATGGAATAGTCACATTCACTGAAGAATTCGCAGGTTTTTCATTATCTACATTGATTGTGCCTTGAATATTGCTAAAGTTTGCAGATGGTGTAGAAAAACCAAAGTGGCTCCAAGAAAATACTGTTGCCGTGTGTGTTGGATCAATTTGATACGCCACAGGTTTTGCCATAGAAAATGTTGCAACTGAAGCAACTGCTAAACCCAAAGTTAATGCTTTTAAATTCATGTGATTTTATCTCGTTTCAGAATGATTATTAGTGTATACCTTTGAAATTATAATTCACTGTTATGGATAAGACGATATGTTTCAAATTTAGAACAGTTTAAAGGATTAATATTATTATGGATTTTATTAGAACGATTGTGACAGATTCCTCACTAAATTAATCATCTATATTTTCATTTTGGTATTTTTCAAATAACAGTTGATCTATCCACTTCGGAATATACAACCCTAAGACTTTTAGCACTGTGATCCATTTTAAATTTAGTTTTATCTGCTTTTGTTGTTGTGATCTTTTATTACTATGATTTATGAACCTTATAACCATAAAAAAACGCCTCACATTAGAGGCGTTTTTTTATAAATCGGAATATACAACCCTAAGACTTTTAGCACTGTGATCCATTTTAAATTTAGTTTTATCTGCTTTTGTTGTTGTGATCTTTTATTACTATGATTTATGAACCTTATAACCATAAAAAAACGCCTCACATTAGAGGCGTTTTTTTATAAAAATGACCGATTAAGCTGTCAATTCTTTTACTGCATTTACAACTGCTTCAGTCGTAATACCAAAGAACTGGAACAAGTCTTTCGCAGGTGCAGATTCACCATAAGTCGTCATACCAATTACTTTGCCATCCAGACCAACAAACTTCCACCAGTAGTCGACATGCGCAGCTTCAACTGCAACACGCGCACGAATATGAGCTGGCAATACAGCTTCACGGTAAGCAGCATCTTGCTTCATGAACTCTTCAGCACATGGCATAGAAACGACACGCACACCTTCAAGTTGTGCATATGCTTCCATCGCTAGTGACACTTCAGAACCTGTTGCAATAATAATTGCTTTTAATTCGCCTTTTTCTTCTGCAAGAACATAACCACCTTTTGCTACGTTTTCAATTTGTGCTTGAGTACGAGTTTGGAATGGTAAGTTTTGACGAGAGAAGATTAACGCAGAAGGACCTTCTTTACGTACAAGCGCAGATTTCCAAGACACAGCTGCTTCAACAGTGTCACATGGACGCCATGTATTTAAGTTAGGTGTACCACGTAAAGATGCAATTTGTTCAACTGGTTGATGTGTAGGACCATCTTCACCCAAACCAATAGAGTCATGCGTATATACATGAATTACACGTTGTTTCATTAATGCAGACATACGAACTGCATTACGCGCATATTCCATAAACATTAAGAATGTAGCAACGTAAGGAATGAAACCACCATGCAATGCAACACCATTCGCTATTGCAGTCATACCAAATTCACGTACGCCATAGTGTACATAGTTACCGGCAGGGTTATCTTGAACACCTTGGCAACCTTTCCAAAGTGTTAAATTAGAACCAGCTAAGTCCGCAGAACCACCTAATAATTCAGGCAATAATGGACCAAACGCTTGTAAAGTATTTTGGCTTGCTTTACGAGTCGCAATTGTTTCCGCTTTAGCATTAGTTTCTGCAATGAACGCATCTGCTTGAGCAATAAATTCAACAGGCAAGTCACCTTCGATACGACGTAACAATTCAGCCGCTTCTGTAGGATACTTCGCTTGATATTGAGCAAATACAGCATTCCAAGCTGCTTCAGATTCAGCACCTTTTGCTTTTGCATCCCATGCTGCATAAACGTCAGCAGGAATTTCAAATGGACCTTCTGTCCAGCCTAAAGCTTCACGTGTTAATGCAATTTCATCATTGCCTAAAGGTGCACCGTGACAGTCTTCTTTACCTTGTTTGTTTGGAGAACCTAAACCAATAATTGTTTTACAAATAATGATGGTAGGTTTTTTAGTTTCCGCTTTCGCTTCTAAAGTTGCTGCGCGAATCGCATCGTTATCATGACCGTCTACACGAAGTACTTGCCAGCCGTAAGATTTGAAACGTTGCTCTGTATCGTCAGAGAACCAACCTTCGACTTCACCGTCAATTGAAATACCATTGTCGTCGTAGTAAGCAATTAATTTACCTAGACCTAAAGTACCTGCTAGTGAACATGCTTCATGCGAAACACCTTCCATTAAACAGCCATCACCCAAGAAACAATAAGTGAAATGATCAACAACTGCCAAGTCTTCTTTGTTGAACTGCGCTGCCAAAGTTTTTTCAGCCAACGCAAAACCTACAGCATTGGCAATACCCTGACCCAACGGCCCAGTTGTAGTTTCAATACCAGGCGCATAACCCAATTCTGGATGACCCGGTGTCTTAGAGTGAAGCTGACGGAAAGCTTTCAAATCTTCGATTGAAAGCTCATAACCTGTTAAATGTAACAATGCATATTGAAGCATTGAACCATGACCATTCGACAATACAAAACGGTCGCGGTTCGCCCATTGTGGGTTTGTTGGATTATGATTTAAAAATTCGCGCCAAACGACGTCTGCAATATCTGCCATCCCCATTGGTGCACCTGGATGTCCTGAGTTGGCTTTTTGCACAGCATCCATAGCCAATACACGAATTGCATTTGCAATACGACGTTCGTTCAAAGGGGTTGTCATAGATCAGAGTCCAATTAAAACAATTTAAAGAAGATGAATATCACATTCAAAACTAGGCACTATTGTCTTAAAAAAAGCGAGATGGGTAAAGCCTTATACACAATTTTTCCCTATTAATTGCTACTTATGTGGACTTGAATGAATGGAAATATTAAGAATTTTATTTATACGAGCAAACAAAAAAAATTATTATTTTGATCTAGAGTTACACGCAACACCATATTGCCTATTATCATGCCTGTAAAATCAGATTAAAGCTTTGAAATACAGTTTAGAATTAGAAATAGCTTCTTCTGACACAAAATTCACGTTTATTTCAGATGAATGCAAGATCCAAGCAAAGTTAACCTAGCTCTAACAAAGCTCTTCACATAAAAAAACCTAACATCATTGAAACTGCACTAAATATCCATGTAAGGCAGACATAAGTATTTCTCAATAAAATTAGATTTCTGAGGAGTTAATTTTTTGATGCACTTAAGAACAAAGTGACTATCAAGTTAGGTACTCCTTATGCCAATAATTTTGATTCCTAATGGTTTTGCTGCGGAAAGTTATGGTGCTAAAAATACTGAAGATGAAAAACATAAAGCTTACTTCACTGATTTAGAATCGGTTTATTTAACACAAAAGCGCCATTCCTCTAATGAAATAGCTTTTATGATGGATAACAACACTTATTTAGACCATTCGGATGAACGCTTCACGCCCTCCTATACATATCAATTTAAATGGCTTGTCTCAATTCCAATTCCCCCTTCAAAAATACGAATAAAATACGCTCACTATACCCCAATCCCTGTCATCGATAATTTACGGACTTGTGACTTCTTTTAAACCGTCGTTATTTTTCTGTGTTTAGTTCTGCTTTATGATCTTTATCATCACTCTTTAAGTATGCACATGCTTAACCAACAGTCAGAAGAATGATTTTCATCCCCTTTAAATTTCATCAATTTTTTCTACTTAAGTATAATTGTGTATTAAATTGTTTAATTTATATACACAAAATATTTAAAGCCAAAACAATTAATTGCTGCTTTATCAGTTTTATAGATGCTTATATCAGATAAAAAGTCATTGAATTGAAATAAATTCATCCTTTTTTATACAAGTTGAGCTAGTCCTAAAGTCTAACTCGATGTAACATATTGCGTCTTTAAAATTAACTGTGATAGGACTTATGCGCGAGTACGCTGTATTTACTTCGGAATCTGTAAGCGAAGGCCATCCAGATAAAATGGCTGATCAAATCAGTGATGCTATCTTGGATGCAATCTTAAAAGAAGACCCATATGCGCGGGTTGCTTGTGAAACGCTTGTAAAAACGGGTGCTGTCGTACTTGCTGGCGAAATCACAACAACTGCAAACATTGATGTCGAAGCTGTTGTTCGTCAAACTGTAAACGGTATTGGCTACCACCACTCTGACTTAGGTTTTGATGGCTCGACTTGTGCAGTCATCAACATGATTGGCAAACAGTCACCTGAAATTGCTCAAGGTGTTGACCGTCAAAAGCCTGAAGATCAAGGTGCGGGTGACCAAGGTTTAATGTTTGGTTATGCAAGCCGTGAAACTGACGTACTTATGCCTGCGCCAATTTCATATGCGCATCGCTTAATGGAAAAGCAAGCTGAATTGCGTCGCAATGGTTCATTACCGTGGTTACGCCCAGATGCAAAAAGCCAAGTGACTTTTGCTTATGAAAATGGCAAACCAGTACGTTTAGATGCTGTTGTATTGTCTACTCAACACGATCCAGAAATCTCACAAGCCAACTTAAAAGAAGCTGTGATTGAAGAAATCGTGAAGAAAATTATTCCTGCTGAAATGTTCCATGCGGACACCAAATTCCACATTAACCCAACAGGTATGTTTGTGATTGGCGGTCCTGTAGGTGACTGCGGTTTAACTGGTCGTAAAATCATTGTAGATACTTACGGTGGTATGGCGCGTCACGGTGGTGGTGCTTTCTCTGGTAAAGACCCATCTAAAGTTGACCGCTCTGCTGCTTATGCTGGTCGTTATGTTGCGAAAAACATTGTTGCTGCTGGCTTAGCAGACAAGTGTGAAATTCAAGTGTCTTATGCAATTGGTGTTGCTGAGCCTACTTCTATTTCTATCAACACTTTCAACACAGGCAAAGTGGCTGATGAATTGATTATTCAATTGGTTCGTGAACACTTTGACCTACGTCCATACGGCATTACTCGTATGCTCGACCTGATTCAACCAATGTACAAGCAAACTGCTGCATATGGTCACTTTGGTCGTCAAGGTTCTGATACTGCATTTACTTGGGAAAAAACAGACAAAGTTGAAGCGCTTAAGTCTTCTGCTGGTCTCTAATCCTTCCTTTGTAGAAAAAGCTCACTTCGGTGAGCTTTTTTTATTGTCACTTGAAAATTATTTCTCATAACAAAATATTTCAAGCATGCGAAGCCTTGAGAAATAATCAAGTTGCTCATCATTGGTGACACGAAATAAGAATTGATGATAAATTCAATATTTAGCTCAATACAATCACTCAAAAGCACGTCGAACCACTAACCTTCAGCCCCATTCCACAACTCAGAGTAATTTACAGATCAGCATAGAAATTAGGCAAAAAAAAGCATATAAATAAAAAAATAGGTTTTTGCCCTTTAAAAAATTTAGCCTATCCCTATTAAATATTTATATGTTTACAGGAGTTGTCTCGTGAAGAAGGTTGTAAAAGCAAAAAATTTAATCGCATTTCGTATTTGGTTAGAAAAATTAGGTTACTCAGTCAAAACTCTCGCTGATGATCGTGGTTTTACTTTTAGTTTTAAAAAAGAATATGGTTTAGTTACTTGTGATTTAGCAGGTAATTCGTTGGCTATGCAGCTCGGCGAAGAGTTTGAAGATCACTTAAAAGCTTAACAATAAAAGCAATTCAATAGCTTGTACACGTATTCACAGTTCATCGAGTCGCTATTCCTATATTTTTAAGCCCTTCGGGGCTTTTTTTATTGTTGATCGATGAGAAATTTAGTTTTATCAGCATCATCAGAAACTTTAGTCAACAAAGACCATGAATTACTCAGCCAATCCCTTACCTTTTAACAAGCACAACAAGATCATCAAAAGCATCTAGATGATGTTTCATATTGACAGTCATTTTTGAATTTACTTTTCTCTAGACGAAAAAAAACAAGGTGTTAACCTTGCTTTAATCTTCCCAGCTCATTAAGTGGTGGGGGCGAAGAGACTCGAACTCTTACACCTTGCGGCGCTGGAACCTAAATCCAGTGCGTCTACCAATTTCGCCACGCCCCCATACTGGGTTTCACACTAAGTGAAAAATTTGGCAGAGGATCAAGGACTCGAACCTTGACGAACGGTTTTGGAGACCGTCATGCTACCATTACACCAATCCTCTGTTACCTAAACACCATCAACTGATGATTAAGTGGTGGGGGCGAAGAGACTCGAACTCTTACACCTTGCGGCGCTGGAACCTAAATCCAGTGCGTCTACCAATTTCGCCACGCCCCCGATGGCTGTGTATATTATAGAGATCACTCCCCTCTGGCAAGCCCTTTTTATGAAAAAATCTCTTGTTTGATTAAATATAAAACAAAAACCGCGATTATGTACTTTTCTTAAGCAATTTCAGTCACTAAGGTATGTTTTATTGCATAAAAATTGTCAAATCTATGTGCTTTATGCTTTGCTAACATCTTCGACAAAAGCGGTTGAAATACTAAAAATTTCTCAGAAAGCTCAATATTTAGGCGCTGACAATGTAAATACGCCCAATCTGTATAATTTTCTGCCTTTAATCGCTGTCCAGACAGCCATTCATAGAAAATAATACCCAGAGCATAAATATCTGTTGATACTGTTTTGACTTCGCCATGAAAAAGTTCGGGTGCCATATAACGTGGGGTTGCATTCATTTCAGTTTGTACCGACTGCCCTATCGACTGGACCTGCTCGAAGTCAATTAACTTTAATTGTCCATCATATTCCACAAAATGTTCTTGTTTTAAATCGGCATGTATCCATCCTGCTTCATGTAATCTCTGTAGGGCATCTAAAGCACGTAATAGATAATGCTGAATACTTGCAATCGGCAATGTCTGAGCACTAACACTAAAATATGATGCTGCATGAGGCAGAACAAGCATCTGCGCTAAGGATTGCTCGACTTCAATATCTACTGCCTTAGATGCTAAAAATGCTTTAGGCACGATTTCACAAGGCAATATGATCCTAGACAATGAAGTAGAGTTCAGACTTTCTTGATAAAAAGCCAATTCATGCTGAAATCCTTGTTGGTAGATATGATGCCCTTGTTTCATTTGCATCTTTAACCAATAAAGCTTTTCTTGATACTGAAAATAATAAAGCCTGCGTCCATATCGCAGGCTGTTCGTCTTGGTTTTTAATTCCAAACAATCTATATGATTAAAATCAGGCAGTATGAACTTGGACATGTGTTTCTTGTCGGTGTAATTGCTGATAATTCAGAAGCTCTAAAGCGTGCTGGATGGTTTTCCCAATTCGAGCATGAGTTTCAATGCTCGATATTTTGGGCCATGTTGCCCGCTCTCCTTCGCGTTGTAACAACTTAAATAAGTGTGGACGAGGATTTTGCAACATATAACTATAATGACGCAGACTATATCTACCAATAATATTGACATCACCATAATAGCGCTGATCCACCACACCATAACCATGATCAAGTAAACGGCGTATAGATGGCACTTTCCCCACCCGTTCACGCGTAAAGTCCATCACACCCTTAGCGATAACTTTGCCTTGACGACGAATAATACGCTCAGGCCAACTCAACATATCGCGTCTGAACCGAGAAACATCATCCTGCATAAATGGCACAATATGTGGGTTAACCTGACTGGCGATACTGTAATTTAAATTATAAAGGCGTGCCATTTTCTGTTGTGGGAAATCGCTCCGTACACTGCCATCTACCCAACGCGTCGTTGCCATATATGGTGTAAGTTCACCATCATAGCGTTTACTGGTGAGCTTAACAGGCGGAAATAAAATAGGAACCGCACAGGAAGCCAATACCGCACTCCACACCAATAAATCAGGTGAAGTATAGGTATTCATAATACGCGCTTCCTGTGAAGCATCGTAAGGTGCTACTGCTACATTAATATATAACCCTGACTGTTTAAATGCTTCATCAAAAGTAACATTGCCTAAATTTTCAACGAGGAATTTTTTCAAATACTTCACATCGGCAACGCCACCGTTGCCTTTTAACAAGTCACCCAACTTTCGAAAATGAAAAGCTTCACTAAAAAAGTTCTCGCCATTTAATATTTTCGAAATATTTTCAGGATTTGAGACACCAAGCATAGCGGTCATAATTGCACCCGCACTTGAACCTGAAAGCACTTTAGGCATTAAATCCTGCTCAAGTAAGGCTTTACACACCCCAGTATGAAACAAACCTAAAGTTGCACCGCCAGAGAACATTAACGCTGGCTGTCCATATGCTTTTTCACAATGTTTAAAGAAATCCATTTTCTCTTGATGAGAAAGACACTCGCAAGCTTCTGAGGCAATAAACGCTAAGCTCGCGCTTACTTCTTCAATATAGTCCTCTATAATAGTTTTAGTACCTACATACGTCGCTGCAAAAAGCATTGGATGTGCGATATTGGCAATGTCATAGGTTAGCCCCTCACGTAATAAATACATTAAGTCACGTGTTCGGTGCTGATAGCGATAGCGTTTTAGTAATTTCAAACGATATGAGATCATTTCCGCATCAAAATAAGGCGAGCAGTTATCATACTTCCACTCTTGCGCTCCCGACTCTTGATCAATTTTGAGCGCAATACTTTTCCACTCTGCATAACTTTCCGCATGTTCTAATTGGCGTTTTAACTTTTTTATACGATAGGCTTGATGTGGATTCATGTCCTGTATGAATTCTTGAAATAACATAGCTTCCCTCAAACACCTGCGCTTAAATACAATTTAAAGTCTTTATCTTTGAATATTAAAAATTTGGCTAAGTCGAAGCATGATTCGATTAGCATTCGTTCACATTATACTATACAGTCTAAAACCAAGGCCAAGGTTGGTCTTATTTGCTACTTTATCGTAATTATCAGCTGAATGACTATGGCAACTATCGAATTACCTGACACGATTTTACAATCCCTCTCGCAAGTTCTTGCTCAATTACATCAAACACTGCCCTCATTGAAACAAGAACCTGACTTTTCTGCGCCAGCGTTTAAGTGGCAAAACCAACAACTCATTCCCATTTTCCATCCCAAAAAAATTGATTTAGACGACCTAAAAGGGATTGAGCGTCAAAAGGCCAAAGTCATTCAAAATACGCTACAATTTTTAAATGGATTACCTGCAAATGATGTATTACTGACAGGCTCACGTGGTACGGGTAAGTCATCTATTGTTCGTGCTTTATTAAGCCAATATCAAAATCAAGGCTTACGTTTAATTGAAATTGAACGTGATGATTTATCAGAATTACCCGAAATTCAAAAAATTATTCAAAACCGTCCTGAAAAGTTCATCGTCTATTGTGATGATTTAGCATTTAACGCTGAAGATGAAAACTACCGAAGTTTAAAAAGTGTATTGGATGGCTCATTACAGTCTGGCTCAAGTAATTTTATTATTTACGCCACCAGTAACCGTCGTCATTTACTTCCTGAGTTTATGCATGAAAATACACCTGTCACCCGCGTTGACGTTCCTCAATACAATGAACTACACCCTCAAGAAGCGATTGAAGAAAAAATTTCGCTGTCTGATCGCTTTGGCTTGTGGTTGTCGTTCTATCCTATGGATCAGGCACTTTACTTAGAAATCGTTGAACACTATTTAGCAAAATCAAAAATGCCAATGACAGAAGAAGTACACGCAGAAGCATTGAGATGGTGTCAAGCACGTGGGCAACGTTCTGGGCGCGCCGCTTATCAATTCTCAAAACATTGGGTAGGTTCACAGCAGTTACAGCAGCTCTAAACTTCTTATAAAATCAGTTTATTTAAACAATAAGGCAGCATCCTGTTTAGATTTTTATTCGCGGAACGTTATTTTTAGAATAAAAGCCCAAACATCTTAGATTGGGCTTTCTATTTAGAATTAAATACATGTTTTATAATTAAAAAATTTATTTCATATAAGCCGTATTATGCTAATTTTAATCAAACGCAGCTATTTTATGTATGACCAAACATCAGGATCAACATAGCTTTCATCAATCCGATAACCCTGTGCTATCGCATCTTTTTCATCCATTTCTCTTGACCTTTTATTACGTATTTCTTCTTTCTTAAATGCTTGCTCTAACTCTTGTTGTGTCATTTTATACGTATCAATATTATTTTCTGAATCATTCATCAAATTTCGTTGATTATAGCGAATTGTGTCAAAAGCATACCGAATCATATATTGCTCTTTACCCTCTTCAGTTTTTTTAGTTTGGTTCAAGCTAATATTTAAAAGAATACCATTGGCATATAACCTATAGCCTATAGAGTTTCCTGCAATCGTTCTGATTATTTTTTTCCATTCCTCATATTTAAATATATAACTTGGGTCAATTACATAACCCCATTCCATTAAATATCGAATATTGTCTTCCTTTGCAATTCTAGGGTTATATCTTGCACAGTCGCCAACCTACTTGATTTAATTGTTTCATTAAATCGACATAAGCTTGATAGGCTTGTTCTGAACTCACAAACTCCTCCTTATTTAAGCCTGCATTAATATCAAGCCCTTGAATACCATCTTCGTTATTAAATGATGTGCCCAAAACTGAAAATACATGCTCTATCACTAAGCTATTCGCACCATTTTCAACTTTAATTTGACCTAAGTTAGGGGGAGTAAAATCTAACTCTCTAAAACCTGCACCAGATGGATGGCTGTCAGTACGACCAAGGTTATATTGAGCAAAATCTTTAAACCCCTGTTGCCCTAAATGTAAAGTATAAGACTGTTGATTCATTGCATTATTCTCTGTGATTTTTGCACTTGGTTGGCATGCACAGAGAAACCATCCCAATATTAAAATAATGATGGAATAGGTGAATTTATCAAATCCCCCAGTTACTCCTATCTTTTCCAACATTAAAAATAGCTTTGTTATTTCATACTGTTCTAGTTTCAAAATACTTATCATCCAACATTAAAAATTATATTTATTTATAATTTTTATATATTACATATAACCAGTATAATCGAAAAATATTTAAATATAATAGTCAAAAAAATGTATAGCCAAAGTTTTGTGAAAATCGTAATGATGTTAGTTTTTCAAATTTAAATCAGGTCAAAATAAAAAAGTCAATTTAAGTAACCTCCATCAATTTAGTCGCAATAAAAGCAAGAAATACAAAAGGCTATTTCATATATTTATAAAATAACCGACTTTCTCTCATAAAAATAAACCAATAATTTAAATTATAAAATGATTGGTTTAAACAGGATTAAAATTAATCAAACGTAGCTATTTTACGTATAACCAAACATCAGGATCATCATAACTTTCATCAATCCGATAACCCTGTGCTATCGCATCTTTTTCATCCATTTCTCTTGTTTTTATATACCGAGACAAATTACTTTGAAAGGCTTTTTCTAATTCTTGTGGTGTCATTTCATAGGCATCTGAAATCAAATTTCGTTGATTATAGCGAATTGTATCAAAAGCATATCGAACCATATATTGCTCTTTACCCCCTTCAGTTTTTTGAGTTTGATCTAGGCTAAGATTTAAAAGAATTCCATTAGCATATAATCGATAACCTATATAGTTCCCTCCAACTGTATTTATTATTTTTCCCATTCCTCATAATTGAATATATAACTCGGATCAATTACATCATGCCCTTCCATTAAATATCGAATACTGTCTTCTTTCGCTATTCTAGCATCGCCTCTGTAAAAATAATTTTTCCATCCAGCTTGATTTAACCTTTTCATTAGTTCCACATAACCTTGATAGGCTTGCTCAGGACTTACAAATTCATCTTTAGTTAAACCGGCATCAACATCAAGACCTTGAATACCATCTTCTTTATTAAATGATGTGCCTAAAACTGAAAATACATGATCTATCACTAAGCTATTCGCACCATTTTCAACTTTAATTTGACCTAAGTTAGGAGGAGTAAAATCTAACTCTCTAAAACCAGCACCAGATGGATGGCTGTCAGTACGACCAAGGTTATATTGAGCAAAATCTTTAAATCCCTGTTGCCCTAAATGTAAAGTATAAGACTGTTGATTCATTGCATTATTCTCTGTGATTTTTGCACTTGGTTGACATCCTGACAATAGCCACCCTAATATTAGAAATAAGATAAAATGGAAATACCATTCAAATTTTCCCATCATTACTGTCCTTACCAACCTTAAAATCAGCCTTGCTATTGGCCCACCCCGCAATAATTACCAATTCTTTTTCTAAAAACAAACGCCCTTTGTCACTTAGCATTAAACGATGATATTTCTTTGCAGCTTCGTTAATCCATTCCATACGACTATCATAATTTGCAACCCTCGTGTTTGCTAACTGTTCGCTATATACCGATTCAGGTAACTGGTCAAGCACACCCTCATGACGTCCTTTATACACTTTTTCCATACTTTGTCTGTTATACGCACTAGGTAAAACACTTTGTGATTTTCTTACGAATTTAACTGCCTCAGCCGAATAATCACTCGATAGCACCAGAGTACTATCAGGTAAATTTGTATAGCGTTGTAAAGTTGCTTGTGCTTCAACTTTCCAATCCTTCCACACTAACTCTTGTAAAATATTGCGCTGTTCTTGTACAGCAATCGCGAGAAGGTGCTTAAAAAGATCTTTAGCTGCTAAAGTAAAATTCTCTTTTCTTGTTTTTCCTTTTCTTTTAAAAACGGCTTCTATTTTTGGAAGCAAGTCAAAAGCCTTAGTGATTTCAGGCGTACTTTGTAAATGTTTAATAATCGGCAAACAGTTTGACCAAGGTACATTACACACTTCTTCTTTGATGTGAGTGAATTTTAAGACATTACGTTGTGTTTTACATTGATTAAATGATTTAGAGGACATATTCCATGCATAATGCCAAGGTGCAATGTCCATAAATAACCATAAGTTTCCCTTAGCAAAAGAATGTACGGGGTCTCGAATAACACCAATTGGTACCCATTTATATCCCCATGTTGTAAGACCATGCTTAAATATGGCAGCTACAGTCTTGGACGCAAATGCACCTAAGCCCATCCAGTAATAACGGCCTATCAATTGTTTATTTCCATGATTTTCTTGTTCTAAATAAATCTTGGCGTAAACTGAAGCAATACGTCTTGCTCTCGCCTCATAGCCTGGCTCTAATTTATATAAATTTTTCTTGGCATCTGTTAAATTAGAAACTCGTTTCATTGCCTCTTGTTGGTGTATTTCCCAAAACGTTAGGCAATCACACTGTAGTGCCTTACAGCTATTTTCTTGTGTATTTGTATTACCTTCCCAACCTAAACTTCCCATTATGTTTGATCTCCTTCATCCTCTTTTACTAAGGAAATCCAATTTAAATCAACCTGCAAATTCTGCTGGGATGGTGTATTCACACGTTTTGAAAAACCTTTACGATCTGTTATTGCTGTAAAGTTTTCATCATTACTAGAAACTTTATATCCAATACTCGACATTTCCTCACCAGAAGGTGAAAGTATTTTAAATTTTTCATTATATGCCTCATATGCTGGTAAGCCTTGAGGATTTACCCCCACTTCAGCACCACTTTGAAAAATATGTTGACCTGCTTTAGCCTCAAACTTTGCAGGAGTTATGATTTTAATACCATCTTTATTGATGATAATCTGAGAACCGCCAGCCATAGGTTTACCTATTTTTTATCGATTGCAAAAATTCAATTAAAATTAGATTAATATAAGTACGTACTAATTTAATATTGTAAGTATAAAGATGACTTTTATTGTAGCCATACAATTAAATGATAGCATAGTTATTGCAGCAGATAATAAGCATATTATTATCAATGAGATTGGTGAAAGTAGGATTGATACAGAAAAAACTCAGAAAATCCACTTATGGAATAAGGGTATTATCGTTGGCACAGGCGAAAGTTATGTAATTAAGAGGTCTGTTGAATTATTCAAGAAAGCCAACCCTTCTAGATTAGATAAACTTCCTCAATGCTTAGAAATATCAAGACAACTCAGAGAGTTCGAAATCGGTACAGATTGCTATCAAGTTGAAAATACTAAACTGTTATGTAGTAGTTATAGTGAGTCAGGCGTTCAACTTTATACTGTTCAACGCTTTAGTCCGTCACGGCCTTACGCACTCACAGCCATTAATTCTATGAGTATTACGGTTTGGTTATTTCATCCTAATATTGAAACTATTTCTGTAGACCTTCAAAATCTTTATAGTGATTTAAAGGACTATTCGACATTCTCTAATCAAATAGATTGGATCAATTACTATATAAGACACCTTGCCCCGATCTATCAGAAGCAAAGTCAGCAAGACCCCTTAATGAGTCAAAGTTTTGACTACTTTTTTCAAGCTAAGGACGAATACATTACTGGTCATATTTCAAACATGCCAAACACAATTCCAGAAATTAAAGAAATTTCATCAGATTATGGATCCATTTAATATCATCATACTTACACGAAATATATTAATTTAAAGCGGTATACATCAAAGTATCAATTTTAAAAATTAACAAATATTTATGAGCCTTTTTCCTGCTCAAAAATTTTATCATTTTCAATAAATGCAGTAGATCAAAAAACATACTTAAACTTAATAATACTAGGTAAATCAACACTTAGAACCCTTAATTTTATCCGCAATTTCTGTGGATAACCCTAGGGGTAAGTGTATTACAACTCTATAAGCTTCTGCTTACACCTATTCAGGCAGATAACTTCTCTAGCATTCACCACAAGATTTATATTATGAAGTCATAGAGAACATGATGTTCCAAAAACTCAAAACAACAATGATAAAGTCCGCACTAGGACGTGAGGTACGACAGGAGTTATACCAAATACCCCATACGAAAAAGCCCGACAGGATGTCGGGCTTTTTTTATTACTACACAATTTGATTAAGACGATTTAAATGTCCGCAGGATTACTTAACTCTGTCATCGGCCAGCGCGGTGTCGTAGTTACCGCCAATCCATCCTGTTGCCCTGCTTTTAGACGCTGATAGCCTGCAAATGCGATCATGGCACCGTTGTCCGTACAAAGTGCAGGTTCTGCATAATACACTTGAGCACGTATCTTCACCAAATCAGCTTCTAAACGTTCGCGTAAATGCTTATTCGCACTAACACCACCGGCAATCACTAAACGCTTTAAACCTGTTTGTTTTAATGCTTTAACGGATTTTTTAACTAAAGTATCCACAATCGCTTCTTGGAAACTTGCAGCAATATCAGCATCACGGTTCTCATCACCCAATTTTTTCATTTGTACAGATACAGCTGTTTTTAAACCACTAAATGAAAACTCTAAGCCCTGATGCAACATTGGGCGAGGGAAAGCAAATGCGTTTGGATCACCCTGCTCTGCCAGTTTAGAAATATTTGGACCACCAGGATATGGTAAACCCATCATTTTCGCCACTTTATCAAAGGCTTCACCCGCAGCATCATCAATAGACTCACCGAGCAATTCATACTGCCCAATGCCATAGGCTGCCATTAACTGAGAATGTCCACCAGACACTAACAGTGCAACAAAAGGAAATTCAGGCGGTGTCGCAGAGAGTAACGGTGCCAACATATGCCCTTCCATATGATGCACACCAATAGCAGGTTTATTTAAAGCAAAAGCCAAAGTTCGACCAAACAAAGCACCTGTCATGAGCGCGCCCATTAATCCTGGCCCACGTGTATACGCAACCGCATCAATTTCGGATTTTTTAACGCCACTGTCCGAAAGCAATTGATTTAATAATGGGATTAATTTGCGTACATGGTCACGCGAAGCCAATTCTGGTACGACCCCACCATATTCTGCATGCAGTTTAATCTGACTATACAAAACTTGCCCGCGTAAGCCGTTTTCACTGTCATACAGTGCCAAACCTGTTTCGTCACACGATGTTTCTAAGCCTAAAACGATCATTAAACTGCCTACAACCTATATCAAATCTAAAGCGAAACCTATTATAGACTTGTGGTATGAGATGTAAATGAGTAAAATACTGACCTTCACTTGTGATCAAGGCAATCATGCTGAGATCTTATCCATAACTTAATGAGGATTCTTCATGCCACAAGTTAAATTGAAAGAAGGCGAACCAGTAGACGTAGCTATCCGTCGTTTCAAACGTTCTTGCGAAAAAGCAGGTGTTTTAGCTGACGTTCGTAAGCGCGAATTCTATGAGAAACCAACTCAAGAACGTAAGCGCAAAAAAGCTGCTGCTGTTAAGCGCTACCAAAAGAAATTGGCGCGCGAATCAGTTCGTACTACACGCCTTTACTAAGATTAATTTGTGATTGATTGACGACTTGGAAAAATAAATGACTACTTTAAAAAACCAAATAACTGAAGTTTTAAAAGCCACTATGCGTGCTAAAGAAATGGATAAGTTAACGGTCATTCGTAGTCTACAAGCAGCAATCAAGCAAATCGAAGTCGATGAGCGCAAAGAGCTTGACGATGCTCAAACTCTTGCGGTCATTGAAAAGCAAATAAAGCAACGTAAAGAATCGATCAAAGCCTTTGAAGGTGCTGGTCGTGATGATTTAGCTAGTAAAGAACAAGCCGAAATTGACGTTTTATCTCAATTTCTACCAGAAGCTATGACTGAGGAAGAGCTTGATTCTATCATTGAGCAAACAATTACTGCTCAAGAAGCTACTAGCATGAAAGATATGGGTAAGGTGATGAACTCTCTGCGTCCGCTCATAGCCGGGCGCGCCGATCCTGCTCTCGTTTCTGCTAAAATTAAAGCGAAACTCGCTTAATCTTTCAAAATATTCTTTCTTGATCGTTGAACTGCCTTAACAATAAGACAGTTCTTAGATAACAGCATTTAAGTCAAATTACACTGCACATTATATTTCTTCAAAATCATCATTTCTTTCGATGACATCACTTGTTGAATCACATCTTGTTTAGTTAAATTTCGATATTGCGCATCAAGCGAACTTCTATTCTTATCAGCCGCTATATATAGCTGATCAACATAACGCCCCATAATTCCACAATATTGCATTTGCTGTTCAGCAGTAAAACTAGTTTGCTGCGGATTAAGTTGCGAAAAGAACTGTCGAATATCCGCTTTGTAATTACGATTAATTTTATCCACCGTAACCACATAATCTTCGACACTCGCAAAAGCCGAACCACAAGAAACCGCAAGCCAAAGTACTGCTAAAAAATGAACTTTATTCTTCATGTGAACCATTAAAAATCAAAACATGATTGACCGCCATCATACAGCGCCTACTATAGCAAAACTAGCATCGTTTATTTAATTTGAATAAATTCAGGCTTATATTGCTTATATGCTTCTTCAGTTGGTGCGGGTATTTGCCCTACAGTGACCGTACCCAGTCTTAGCCGAATAATATCTGGTAAATCTATACGATAGGAAAAAATAGGGCTTCCACATTCCTGACAAAAAACACGGGCTTTGTTTGGGCTATGGAAATACTCTTTTAGTACTTTCACACCACGTACAATTTCAAATAATGACTTTTGCAATGGGCTATTCCAACCAGCAAAACCCCCTTGGGCTTTTTGACAATGCTGGCAGTAACATAAAATTGATTTCTCAATTTCCCCATGATATCGGTAACTGACTGTACCGCATAAACACTGCCCCTCTATCATTCTATCCTCCTATTATTCTTATAATTTATAATCTATTCATACACTAAATTCTGAGCTGACGCTCCTTTTGCATTTGATCAATACGCTGCTTTAATTGCGCGGACATCGCAACATTATCCTTCGCCAAGCGCTGTGCATGCAATAATGATTTTATTGCACCCTCTTCCAAACCACTCCAATACTCAACTTCAGCACGATAACGCAATACATTCACCGCTCGGAGTGGTGAAGCCACATCAATGTTCGCAGACTGTTGCAGTAAGTTCCACCCCGCAATATCACGTGGATTTTGATTCACAAAATTTTGCACTAAATTATTGGCTTGTGCGGGTTGCTTTTGACGAATCAATACTTCTGCCAGTTTATATGCCAAAGCACGATTCTCAGGCATAATTCTCGCGGATGATGCAATCGTCTGATAAGCATCATCTAATTTATTTTGACCAAGATAAACATCTGTTTGAATTAAAGTCAGTAAATTATGTAACTTATTTTGTTTTTTGAGCTGATTGAGCTGCGTTTGAGCTAATACATAGTCACCTTGCTGATTATAAAACGCAGCTAAAGCCAACTCTCCTGCAAAGCTTCCTTGTTTTGCAAGGTTCTGCAATTGCAATTCAGTCGCTTGATTCGTAATGACTAAAGTATACCATTTTAAAATTTCAAAATTTTCATCACGCATACTGCCTTTAACTTGAGGTAACTGATTCGCACGTAAACGCGCTTCACTCATACGCTCTGTAGTTAAGGGATGGGTTAACCAAAAATCTGGCAAGAAACTGACTCGACTGGTTGCTCGGTGCATCACCTCAAAGTAATCTGCCATGCTTTGTGGGTTATAGCCCGCAGCATACATATACTGCATACCTATACGATCAGCTTCACGCTCTTGATTTCGACTGTACGTCAGTTGTTGATCCATTAACGCAGCTTGAGAACCCATCATCACCGCAGCCCCAGCATTGCCATCTGCCTGTGAAGCCACCAAAGCCCCAACAATAATGCCCGCTAAAGCCAATAAGCTCTGCCCTTTAAATGCATCTTGAGAACGACTGTAATGTCGTTGTGTAACATGCGCAATTTCATGCGCCATCACCCCTGCAATTTCATCCATATTGCGCGCAGAAGTAATCATGCCTGTATTTAAAGCAAATAAGCCCCCAGGCACAGCAAAAGCATTAATTTGAGCATCATTAACCAGAACCAAACCAATGGGCTGCCCCAACTGAGTTTGACTTAAAATATTTGAAAATACTGATAAAAGCTGGTCTTCAAGCCACGTATTATGCGCAACAGGTAATTGATGCTGCACTTCACGATAGACTTTTTCACCAATCATTTTTTCATTTTGGCGATCAATTAAGCCTATCCCACTGCCAATTTCAGGAACATTAAACTGAGGAGAAGATGAAAAGTGCGCTGCATCAGCCCATGCGATATGAGCCATTGCACACAAACTACCAATGACGAAAAACCGTTTCAATGTTACATCTCAAAATATTATTCGTTCTGAACAGACTATAACATTGAAACAACTTATGATTTGCAATGATGTGTTATCAATATTTTAAAAGTCAGGATTCACCAAATAGCGTGGTTGACGTCCATCTAAAGCATCGACTAAATTACGATAAGCAAGCTCAGCCATTTTCTTCCGTGTCTCTGCTGTTGCAGAACCTACATGTGGCAATGTCACCACATTGTCTAACTGAAATAGTTCAGACGTTTGAAGTGGTTCTTTCTCGTAAACATCCAAACCCGCAGCAAAAATTTTACGATCTTTCAAAGCTTGAATTAATGCTTGCTCATCAATCACTGAACCACGCGCGATATTCACAAACACCGCATGCGATTGCATTAAATCAAACTGCTCGGTAGAAAGTAAGGCTTTTGATTCAGCATTCAGATCAACTGCAACCACCACAAAATCCGACTCTTGCAACAGTTGCTCTAAAGAACGGTATTGTGCATTGAGTGGCTGTGCCATTTCTAATTTTTCGCGACGATTATGGTACAAAATATTCATATTAAAGCCATATAAACCACGACGAGCGATTGCTGCTCCAATATTACCTAAACCAATAATTCCTAAAGTTTTCCCATGAATGTCTTGGCCAAACTGCGCTTGTGATACTGTACGCTTCCATTCACCACTTTTAGTCCAATGGTCTAAATATGGTACTTTACGTGCTGCACTCATGAGCAAGGTAAATGCCAAATCGGCGGTAGTTTCTGTTAATACATGTGGTGTATGACTTAACCAAATATTTTTTTGATTCAGATAATCTACATCGTAGTTATCATAACCAACACTAACACTTGAAATAATCTTGAGCTGTTGCGCTGTCGCCAAATTACTTTGATTGAGCAATCGACCCGCACCAATCATACCGTCCGCATCTTGAACATGCTGTTGAATTTGTTGATTCACATCACCCTGTTTAGGGTTTATAACCACAACATGGTATTGTGCTTTTAAGCGAGTTAAGATTTCAGGGTCAATTTGGCTAAAAACAACAACTTTTTTATTCATCAGTCATCCGTGTATTGAGTGATTTTTGCAGAAACTGCCACAAACGTTTTTTCAAAATTGGCTGATCAAGCATTTCTTGCAAACTCGCCAATTGATGCAGATCTGCTTGTTGTAAATGAGGTATCTCTCCCAATGCAATCAGATCTTTGTCTACCCCCATACCATCAATAAATCCCTGAACATAACTGGATGCCCCACGGCCATCTTGCATTTCAGCTAACGGAAATGGCCATTTCAACTCATGATATTCGGCAGGTATTGCACGTTGTATATTTAACCATAATTCTACTTGCGACTCGCTTAAAGTAGAAGCATCTACCACAATCAAGCATGATGCTGAACTGATCGCCTGCAACTCAAATGCCTCAATCTGAATCGCAGCTTGAGGAACAGTTTCTAAAGATTCAATTGAGACAACCTGAGTATTTTGATGGCGACTTTCTTTTTCAGTTTCAACAAACTGAGTTAATGTCGAATCAATTTCACGAATATCTGGTGGACTAAAAATTGGGACCTCAATCTGGTTTTGAGGCAGTTCTACCATTACTTCTGGTAAAGCCTGATCACGCCACAAAGAAGATGGCTGAGTTTGCTGCACGCGAACGCTATGATTAGGAATCCAGATATCGATTCCCATCGTTGCCAATATATCTCGCTGATGCCCCATCATGCCCGTGTTCAACATTTCAATCTTTAGTGCTATTCTAACGACATTCGCATCATTTTGCTGTGCTTTATTAAAGCGCTCACCAATATCTATCTGATCTGCACTTATACCCAATCACATAATCATTAAACTATTTTTCTTTTGCATTTGCTCAACGATTTCTGCAGTTTCAAAGCCAAAACGCCAATATAATAATTCCAGAACATCCAATTCATCTTGGGTAATAATACGATCATTCCAAAGACATAATTCTGCTATTCCCAAAATAATTAGGCGATCACGTAAAAGCAGTCCCGAAATATCATGCACAATTTCTGCAAGATCAATCGGCTCATCAGATATTTCCTCATAGAGATCCAACTCATCAATTGTCAGGATCTTTTTTAATATGCGCTCACGAACAGTGAGCTGGTTATCACTATTAATCTGCTGCACATGTAGCAAGGCATCAATCAAACGAACAATTTGCGGCTTCACCTCATCCAAAGCTGTTGGAGTATGCGCAGGCAATAAGTTTAGCTCGTATTTTACCCGCTCAAGTAATAATGCATCCAATAGTCCTATTTCGCCATCTTCTTGAATAATGAGTGCCAACTTAGTGACAAATTGACGAGCAATAGTCGCTGGCATTCCGCCAATATTGGCACATGCTTCATGAAAAATAGATAAATGCACACGCCCATCCAAATGAAGCAATGCATCAATAATCGCACGGCTGACCTCTGCTTCGGCTGGAATAAACTCGCGATATTGACGAATCATGAGAATCGCAACCATCACCTCGCGTGAACCTGTTGCAGTTTGCAATGCGCGCTCAATCAACTCTGGGCGCTGCATAGAGCTCCGCACTTCGGGATTCAATGGTTTAATTGCATCTTTAATAGCAAAACTAATTGGAGATAACCGCAAAAGAGGCAAAGGCTGAGGTGAACTCCAAGGGGTATGGTATTCAGCATTAGTTTCCTCTAATGGGCGAAACAAACCAAATAAAGGCTGATTTTTTAATCTTTTTAGATTTTCTAGCTGTAAATCCTGCACCAACCCAGGATTCATTTCATAAATCCGCTGCTCAATACTTGGATGAATATTCATCCAACTTTGCGGACTTAGTGAATTAGCAAAACACATATGTGAAATTGATTCAGAATATTCACTGTGAATTTGTGAACCTGCATGATGAACATAAATACGTAATAGCGTCTGGATATTCGCGTTATTTTGAATCAGTCGCTTGGTTTTTAAATCATTTTTAAAGGTACGACTACCTAAAGTTAAATACTTAATAAATCGTGTGATTAAGACACCCAAACTTCCTACCAACCAAATGACACCACCCAATGCCACTAAAATAGTTTCAAACTTCTGGGGTTGATTATACCCTCGACGACTAAAGCCTAATTTCGCAACCTTACTCCCCCACTGACTAAAAGTGGTTAAGCCACTGTATAAAATTTTTAGACGGGTGTTGTCTGCAGTTTCCCCAGATAAAATTTGATTAAATTCATGGCTTAACAAACCAAATAACTCAGATTCATCTAAGTTTTGTAAAGCCCCCCAAGTCAGAATAATCGCAATATCACGGGGTAAAAAGCCTGCCGTAAGTGCATTCACCCCAACTTCATCAGGCAGCACATATACAGCCGGTGTATCAATGAGGAAACGCTCAGAAAGCTGCTCTGCGATCTTTAATGCAATAAATTCTTCTGGAGTACTTTCTATCAGACTCAGTCTTCTTGCACGTAATTGTTTTGCCAGCGAGTGCCCACCTGAACGAAACACATAAAATTCATACAAAATAGACGAGCCAATAATCAGTAACAGTAAAATAATGACGTAGGGACTAAGCTGATGCCAAAAAATAGATTGTGATTGATCAAAATAATAAACTAAAAGCCCCAAAACAGTATTGAGAATAAACATGGTCAAAAGAACAGCCAAAGCACAAATACTGGCAGTCCACATCATATTTTTATTTTTGATCAAAAAGCCACCTATTTCTTTCAATGTAAAATTCCTTTATTACATTGTAATTCAGCCACATCATAAATGAAAAAGGCGGGAAATACCCACCTTTTTCACGCAAAATCGTTGAAAATTATTGCTCGGTCACACCTGTTAAATCAACAGATGCAGCATCAATATTCACATCAATATAGCCATCTTTCGATTTCTTAGCTGTATCGCTACGCTTTTGCTCCAATTCATCTAAATATGCAGCATCAATACCACCAGCTACATAAACACCATCAAATACAGAGCAATCAAAGTCTTGTAAATCAGGAACCTTACTGGTGCGAACCGCAGCTTTTAAATCTTCCAAATCTTGGAAAATTAAACGATCAGCTTCAATAATCTCACGAATTTCTTCGACACTACGCTCTGATGCAATCAGCTCTTGTTTCGCCGGCATATCAATGCCGTACACGTTTGGATATTTCACCATTGGTGCCGCAGAAGCAAAGAATACTTTTTTTGCACCAGCATCACGCGCCATTTGGATGATTTCATTACACGTTGTACCACGTACAATCGAGTCATCCACCAGCAATACATTTTTATCTTTAAACTCAAGTTCTACAGGGTTCAATTTTTGACGAACTGATTTTTTACGCTGTTGTTGACCTGGCATAATGAAGGTACGACCGATATATCGGTTCTTCATAAAACCTTCACGGAATTTTACACCAAGAGTATTCGCCAACTCTAATGCTGAAGTACGTGATGTATCAGGAATTGGAATCACCACATCAATGTCGTGCTCCTCACCCCATTCGCTAAGAATTTTGTGTGCTAACTTCTCACCCATTTTTAAGCGAGCTTTATACACTGAAATACCATCAATAGTTGCATCTGGACGTGCAAAGTACACATATTCAAAAATACATGGGCGATATTGTGGGTTTTCCGCACATTGCTGTGTAAAAATTTCGCCATCAGCATTAATGAAAATTGCCTCACCCGGCACAATATCACGCTCAACTTTAAAACCAAGCGCAGTAATTGCTACAGATTCAGAAGCAATAATATATTCTTTCTCGCCCGTTTCTGTTAAACGTGAACCGTAAATGAGTGGTCGAATACCATTTGGATCACGGAAACCAACCAAACCCTGACCCGTAATCATGGCAACAACACCATAAGCACCTTTACAACGCTCATGAACACGTGAAACCACATGGAAAATATCTTCTGGCGTCGGCTCTAACTTACTGCGCTTTTGCAATTCATGCGCAAAAACATTCAGTAAAACTTCCGAATCCGAATCAGTATTCATATGACGCAAATCTGTTTTAAACAAATCGTCATGAATTTCTTCGGCATTGGTCAAATTACCATTGTGCGCCAAAGTAATACCATAAGGAGAGTTTACATAGAATGGCTGCGCTTCTGCACTGCTTGAAGAACCCGCAGTTGGATAACGCACATGACCGATACCATAATTACCAAGCAAAGCTCGCATATGGCGAGTATGGAAAACATCACGTACCATGCCGTTGTCTTTACGAAGAAATAAACGTCCTTCATGGCAAGTTACGATCCCAGCAGCATCTTGTCCACGATGTTGTAACATCGTTAATGCATCAAACAACATTTGGTTAACGGGTGATTTACCAGCTATACCAACAACTCCACACATAGCAACCTCGCAGACAAGCTAGGATTAATAAAAAGGATTATTTGTTGAATTGCCTGAACGCGAATGATCTTTTGGCGCTGGTTCAGACAAAGAGTGAGAAGATTTCTGAGCATCTTCCGACTGAATATGTTCAAGCGCTTCGTGCGCTGCATCTTTAGACAACTGGGCAGCCCAAGGTGCATAAGGCAATAAAGATTGAACCATTTTGGATTGCTTCCAATGTGGAGAGCTTTCTACCCATGGACTTAAACCTTGCATTGTAATTAAAACCACCATCAGTCCTTTGAGTGTGCCAAATGCACCACCCGCAAGACGATTAAGCGGACCTAACTTCAAGGTACTTAAAACACTATTCAACAGTGCTGTTGCGAACCAAGTTAAAACAACAATGAGCAACACAATAAAGGCAAACGCCGCAATTTTCTGAACCACTGGATCTTGACTGAGAGCACCCATTGAAGGAGCGATGATAGCGGCATATTTTGCACCGACAATCAGTGCAAAAATCCAACCCACCAAGTTCGCAAAGGCTTTAACAAATCCTTGTCGCAAACCGTTTAGCCCTCCAATGAGCAAAATGATCAGTATGAAGATATCAATGGTATTCATTTTGCAAGCATAGCATCAACACAATCTTTAACCAGTTTAGGTCCAGTATATATAAGGCCACTATACACCTGTACAAGTGTTGCGCCTGCATTTTGTTTTACTAGTGCTTGTTCGCCTGCCAAAATTCCACCCACACCAATCAATGGCACTTGACCATTTAACGCTTGAGCAAACGCAGATAGACATGCCGTACTCTTCTCAAATACAGGCGCACCAGACAATCCACCAGCCTCATCACCTTGTGGTAAATTTTCTACGCCTTCACGAGATAAAGTCGTATTCGTGACAATTAGCCCATCAATTTTATTCGTAATTAATTGTTGCGAAATAAAGCTAATATCTTCAGGTGTTAAATCTGGCGCAACTTTTAGTACTAAAGGTACATAATGTTGATGCTCATCGGCCAATTCGAGTTGACGTTTTTTCAAGGTCACCAACAAGTCAGTCAGCGCATCACCACTTTGTAAACTACGTAGGTTTTTAGTGTTCGGAGAGGAAATATTTACGGTGATATAAGACGCGTAGTTATAGACTTTTTCTAAGCAAATGAGATAGTCATCAACTGCATTTTCCACAGGCGTATCAGCATTTTTACCAATGTTAATTCCTAACACACCTTTAAATTTAGATGCTTTTACGTTTTCAATTAGTTTATCTACACCATCATTATTAAAACCCATACGGTTAATAATGGCTTGTGCTTGTGGCAAACGGAAAAGACGTGGTTGGGGGTTACCTGCTTGTGGACGCGGAGTGATCGTTCCAATTTCAATAAAACCAAAGCCGAGAGCAGCCAAGGCATCAATATAAGCACCATTTTTATCTAAACCTGCCGCTAAACCAACAGGGTTTGGAAATTCAATACCCATACAAGTCACAGGCTTTGCTGCAACATGTTGGCGCATCATCCCCATCGCATGGGCTGATTTCAGCAAGGACAATGTTAGCTCATGTGCACGCTCTGGTGCTAAAGAAAACAACAAAGGGCGGGCTAGAGAATACAACATATCTAGAAAAGTCTACTGCTTTTTAGGTCGGTATATTATAGGCGTAGCCCACCAAAAACGCCATGCTTGGCAACTGTTTATTTTGACCTATTATTGTAGTGTCGCTGTTAATTTAATCTGTCCAGCATTAGACTGAAGTTCCATTTTTTCAATGCTTAAACCCATCTGGGCTAATTGGGTGAGAAAATTCGCCAGAATAGAATAATTTGCATGACTCACAACAACTTGAATTTGCTCCCCTACTTGTTGTGAAGCAACTCCCAATCCTTGTTGTTGCGCAGCCCGCTGTACTTTTTCTGCTGCACTGAGTTGCACATCCCCTGCTGGCTTCATGGTGACCGCATTACTTTGCATCCACACCACTAAATCTTTCAACTCGCTCACCCTTTGCTGTTGATATTCTGCTGCTTTATGCATATACCATAAAGCCGATCCAACCGCCGCAACCAATACAAAGACCATAGTAAAAATAACCATGACGCGTTCGCGAACAGACAAACGCTCTAGATATTGTGTGAATTGCTCAATCCAACTATCCAATCTATTTTGAAATTTTTCTATTGCATTCATTATTGTATTTTCACCGAACCAATTACCCCAGAACCATTTGGCTGAATATTACCAAGCTCCACTTTAAAGCCTTGTTGATTCAATTGCTGTGTCAAATTTTGCAATACTACTGATGAATTGGCTTTTAAATCTAAATTAAGAACTGATGCATCATACGAGACACGATCTGCGATGATTTTGTTCTGCATCAATACTGGACCAACTCGACTCAATAATTGTAGCCCTGCATTTTGCCCCATTTGATTGGTCCGCATCTGAAACTCAAATTGACTTTTCAGCGTCTGCTCAGTTACAGGATAATTTTGCCCAAACCAATATTTAAATTGCGATACTGCTTGCAGTGCTGTTTCATCGGCCACCTTTTTATTTTTATACCAGCGACTTGCATCGTAACCAAATTGAACAATTAAAATTGCAAATAAAACAGCTGCACAAGCTTTCCAATAACCAGAAATTTTTGCTTCCGATTTCAACTTTGGTAAAACATTAAAAGGATGTTGTTTCGGCTTTTTCAGTTCCATGAAGTGATATTGAAATTCATGAATCTGATCTTGCGTTACGCGTGCCTGCAAGCTATTCAGTTGCGCTGTATTTAAATTAGAAGTGGTATAAAGTCGCGACACCTCTTGATAATCTAGATAAAGTGCTAAATCATCAATAGAACACCCCATCCATTCACTTTCTCTTGCCAATAAACGCCCATGCAAATCCAACAAAACTGTTTCATCTGCCTGCTGGGGTTGTGGTACTACATAAAAGTCAGGAAGAAGCGCAGTAATTTTTGTAGGCAATAAGGAAAGCGAATGCTGCCATGTTTCTACCAAATGCTGAGAAACGCCCAACAATGTGAGTTGATCTGGATTTTGAAAATGATGCAAGATTTTCATACTATCGATAGGGAATACAATATATTCCTCTAACAGATACTTGATACCTTCTTGCCCCAGTTGTTTATAATTTGCCTTACTCAACTGCTGTTGCAACATTTGCATATGGCGGCTTGGAAAAAAAACAGTCGCTTCTTGAGCAGCAAAAGGCTGCAAATCTTGAATCAACTGTTCCAAACTCAAAGCGCTTTGCCAGAATTCCCCTTGCGACCACTGCCATGCCTCATTGGCTTCTGGCATCCATATATACAACATTTATTTTTATCTGCCGTTTAGAATAATTTAAGCTTGAGGAATAAAGCGCTTTTGAACCGTTGATAAACCTACTGCAATCACACTTTGATCATAACAGCGGGCTTCCGCCAACGAAAAAGGATGAAAAGGCTCGGCTGTCAACAATTCTTCTATATGTGCCACAACATTCATATGGCAAACCACAACAATTGACTCATAAGGCAAATGCGACAACCATTCTACAGCTACACGCGCATCATCATCTGGTTTGATTGCATTACAAAGCAATACTGGCACACCTTTAAAATGTGTTTGAATATGCGCCAAAGTTTCTTGCGCCCTTAATAATGGACTCACAATAAAAATATCAGGCTGCACAACATCTTTTAAATAATCTGCTGTTTCTTGTGCCTGTAAATGACCACGTGCAGTAAGTGGTCTTTTCATATCATTACCGTCAATTGCTGGTGCGGCTTCGCCATGACGAACCAATGTAAGTAACATAAAATTTCCTTATTATTTCAGAACACTCAGCAGCATGATCAAATTAAAATTCTGCAGGCGTCTAATTTTCAAGTATATACAAGATTTATGACAATTCTAACGCATTCAATTCATCAAACTTCATGGTGAGGCAGTACGAATTCTACATCACTACGGTGACCATTTTTCATTAATGAAACTGCAATAGATAAGGGCGGAGCACCTTCAAAAATAACATCATACAATGCACAGGTAATTGGCATATAGACATCCAACTCTTGCGCTCGTGCACGAACTTGAACAACCGTATTAATCCCTTCTGCGGTTTGTCCTAATTCCTTGGTAGCTTGCTCCAAGCTTTTTCCCTTTCCTAAAGCATAACCAATCTGATAGTTACGACTCAGTGGGCTATTACAAGTTGCAAATAAATCACCGACCCCAGACAACCCCAAGAAAGTTAATGGATTCGCACCTAACTTCACTGCAAAGCGACTCATTTCAGCCAAAGCGCGAGTTAAAATCATACTTTTGGTATTTTCACCTACATTATAAGCAGCCGCCATCCCCATTGCGACTGCATAAATATTCTTAAGTGCACCACCCAACTCTACTCCATGCACATCATCACTGGCAAATACACGAAATAAGGCGCTATGTAAGGCTTGTTGTACAGCATAACGCACTAATTCAGAGTCACTCGCAATAACGGTACCTGCAGGCTGTCCAGCAACAATCTCTTTTGCCAAATTTGGACCTGAAAGCACGCCAAAAGGAATTTCTGGTAATTCTTGCTGAATAATATCGCTCATAAAGCAAAATGTTTTCGCTTCAATCCCTTTAGTTAAAGACACCACAGCTTGTGAGCTAATAAATGGACGAATCTGCTTAAGCACATCTCGGAACGAATGACTTGGAATGGCAACCAAAATAATATCGCGATCACGTACCGCTTTTTCTAAATCTGAAACAGCAACCAAATTTTGTTCTAATTGAAAATCTGGTAAATAACGTTGATTTACGTGAGTACGGTTAATTTCTTCAGCAATCGCTTCATCACGAATCCAGATCATGGTATCGCAACCATTCCGCACAGCCGTATTGGCCATTGCTGTTCCGAAACTACCCCCACCCAATACCGTGACACGTAAAGCAGTTTTGCGGTCAATATTTACAGGTTCTACCAAATCACTAAAGTTTAATTCAGACATTTATTTTTATATCCCAAAATGGATCTAACTTATTTATTCCAAGTACTTACATAGTCGGCAGTATTTATTTCAGCCCGGGCAGGAATTGCCTTTACTGCTGTACCGACATAAATAATCCCTGAAATAAGATCATGCTCCGTTAAGCCCAAGGCCTGTTTTAATAATTTTGATTCAACAACCGCACCACTTCGCCACATAGTCGAAAAACCTTGCGCTTGTAAAGATAGTAAAAAGTTTTGAATTGCTGCACCTGTACTTAAAGTTTGCTCAAAATTAGGAACTTTTATATGTTCTTGAAACTTGGTCAGCGCGAGTACCAGCAAAGGTGCGCGAAATGGATGATTCTTAACTCGATCAAGTTGAATTTGATCTTGCTCGCCCAAATCTGCTAATGCTTGAGACAATAATTGCCCAAATGCTTCACGTTGCTCTGACTCTATCACCACAAATCTTGTAGGCTTTAAACGATGATGGTCAGGTGCTGTTAATGCTGCCTGAAATGCCAACTCCAATTGCGCTGCATTAGGTGCTGGTTCAACAAGATGTCCAATTGACTGACGTTGATGAATATTTTGATGAATAAGGTCAGCTGTTAAATCCGTCATTGATTCAAAGATCTATACATAAATACTTCAGCAAGAGTATCACAATATTTTCATATTACTCTAGCCAACTGAATAAATTGTCACTTCAAAAACCCTTTTCACATTGCAATAAAATAAAACTGCATTTTTTATACAGCATCCACAGCATGATCATGAAACCATTGCCTCAGAGGTTTCTTATGATGAATGGGAAAAATATGAATAAAATTTTAACTTTAGGCACAACTGCATTATTCACTATCTTATTAACAGCATGTGCATCCACACCCACCTCTTCGACTGTAATTCAAAAAGAAAATAATCAATTTGAAGTTACAGGACTAGGTAAAACTAATATTGTCGCTAAAAACAATGCCATTGAAGCTGCAAACAAGACTTGTAAAAACTCAACGCCTATCGTCGTTAGTGAAAAGACTGAATACAATGGTGCCTTAAAAGGTGTTTTTGATGAAAAAACTGGCCAAATGATTCAATCCGCTGCGGATGTCATCGGCAGTATTGCAGGTACCAATACAAGTATTGCCAAAGATACAGATTATCAGACTGTTTTGACTTTTTATTGCAAAGCAAAATAACACTGTCCAATTCACCATCTAAATACAATAAAAAAGGGTTAGCTTTAATGCCAACCCTTTTTTTTAATTTAACATGGAATTAACAATACCCTTCTAAACGGGTTAAAGGTAACTTTTGACCAATTGCTTTTTCAATTTCAGGTAAATGGAATGCATCATCTTCGGAAAGGAAGCTGATACTTACCCCACGTGTACCTGCACGTCCTGTACGTCCAATACGATGCACGTAATCATCAGACTGTTCTGGTAAAGTAAAATTAACCACGTGTGACACACCATCTACATGGATACCACGCCCTGCAACGTCTGTTGCAATCATAATGTTATGCTGACCATTCTTAAATTGGTCTAACATTTTCAGACGTTTATCTTGAGCAATTTCGCCCGACAACATCACTACTTTATAACCATCGCGCTTTAAGGTGTCGTATAACTTACGAACTTGATCACGACGGTTGGCAAAAATCATGACTTTTTCAATCGGCTCGTCATGTAAAATGTCTTGTAGCAATTTATATTTATCAGACTTTGCAACCATATACACACGTTGTTCAACATCTGCATTAGTTTTCTTTTCAGGTTCGATTTCTACCGTCACTGGCTCAAATAACCATTGTTGAGCCAAGTTGAGAACATCATAACTAAATGTTGCAGAGAACATGAGGGTTTGACGCTGTTCTTTACGTGGTGAATAACGCACAATTCGTTTAACGGAAGGAATGAAGCCCATATCCAATAAACGGTCTGCCTCATCAATCACCAAAAATTCTATTTGATCTAACCAGACTTCTTTTTGCTCTACAAAATCAATCAATCGTCCTGGTGTAGCCACAATAATATCAACAGGTTTTTTGTCGAGTTGTGCTTTTTGTTTATCAAAATCCACACCACCCAGCAAAGTCACTAAATGTAGGTCAGTAAACTTAGTTAAATGTTTCGCATCACTTTCAATTTGTAAAGCCAATTCGCGTGTAGGTGCCAAAATTAATGCACGTGGTTCACCACGGAAACGCTGTTCCTTAATTGGATTATTAAGCAAATCATTGATGACACTGACTAAAAACGCAGCCGTTTTTCCTGTTCCAGTTTGTGCGCGACCAATCGCATCATGCCCAGCCAAAGTAAATTTAAGCACCTTTTGCTGGATTGGCGTCATTTCCTTAAACCCTAAAGCATCAATCGCTTGTTTAAGTTGCGGGTGTAAATTTAGGGTTTCAAAACCAGATGACATAAATACGTGCTCAAATTAATGAATATTGAAAAACAGGGTCATTATAAACAAAAAACGCCCCAATATACATTGAGGCGTTTCGAAGAATCTTTAGCGTATTAATCTAAAGGTTGAACTTCTTCAGCTTGGAAGCCTTTTTGGCCTTTCACAACGCTGAATTCAACACGTTGGCCGTCACGAAGTGAACGGTGGCCTTCGCCTTGAATAGCACGGAAGTGAACGAATACATCGTCACCGCCATTGCGTTGAATAAAACCAAAACCTTTAGTGTCGTTGAACCATTTAACTACGCCTTGTTCACGAGCTGTCATAAGTTAATCCTCATTGTATTTAAAAGAAGGACCACCCGGTGTTGCAAACAGCAGAGCAAACAAGGTTTAAAAACATTTATTATTTCTAAGCTTGTAATCATTCTGTATAACTATTAACAAAATCCCGGTTACATCCATTTGTAGAGTATGGGTTTAAAACAATTTATAGTTGTGTTAAATCCTCAATACGGCATCGAGCTTAACATGGGTTTATGACAATTAATAGAATTTTTTTTACTTATTCCATATCAAATTTAGTATTTTTTTTTCGATACTTATTTATGACCAATATAAACATAAATATAGTTTTACTGTGATTTAAGTTGGGGTTTGGCATTAAATTTGCTAATATTTGGCGATGTATCCTGATATTTCTCACTTCATATGTCGAATCAAAGCGAATGTGACCTCATTATTGATGCAATGGGTAAACCTTGTCCAATGCCATTACTCATGTTGAAGCGTTCTTTAAAAAATTCGCCGCATGGTCGAGTCTTACTAAAATCCTCCGACCCACATAGCCAAATTGATGTAACAAGGTATTGCCAAATGCATCAGATGACCTGTGTAGTGCAAAAAATTTCAGAGCATGAATACCATTACTTAATTGAATCTTAATTATTTTCAATTAAACTAAATGGTTTCAATTTGGCATAAAAAATTACATAACACTACCCAAATTTCCTTAATGTGTGAGCGTATTGGCATTAAGATGAAAGGTAGTGGAACATCAATGTCCAATTTTATTAAGGAGTACCTATGAGTGACAGCAGCAATCAATTGATGCCCCTGTCATTATCTGCACCAGGTGTAAACCTTGGGGCATATATTAGTACTGTCAATCAGATTCCGATTTTAACAGCCGAACAAGAAAAAGAGTTGGCTGAACGTTACTACTACGACCAAGACCTTGATGCAGCCAAAATGTTGGTAATGTCACATTTACGTTTTGTCGTACATATTGCACGTAGTTATGCAGGTTATGGATTGCCTCAAGGTGATCTTATTCAAGAAGGTAACTTAGGCTTAATGAAAGCCGTAAAACGTTTTGACCCAAATATGGGCGTACGTTTGGTCTCCTTTGCGGTGCATTGGATTAAGGCTGAAATCCATGAATACGTCATTCGTAACTGGCGTATTGTCAAAATTGCAACGACTAAAGCCCAACGTAAATTGTTCTTTAATTTACGCAGTCTAAAAAAATCAAGCAAAAAATTGACGCTTGAAGAAGCGCAATCGATTGCCAACGATTTAAACGTGACTCCAGAGCAAGTTCTTGAGATGGAAGGTCGTTTAACTGCTTATGATGCTGCATTTGAAGCACAGGGCGATGATGACGATGAAGGTTCAACCCATGTCGCGCCTGCTTTGTATCTAGAAGATAATCGTTACGATCCTGCTCGGTTGGTTGAAAGTGAAGATTACGAAGAACAAAGCACCTCTGCTTTACATGAAGCCATGGAGCAGCTGGATGATCGTTCACGCAATATCTTACAACGTCGTTGGTTAGATGATGACAAGTCTACCTTGCACGAATTGGCTGCTGAATATAACGTCTCTGCTGAACGTATTCGTCAATTAGAAAAAAATGCGATGGAAAAAATTAAAGTCGCTATGTCATCCAATTAAGTTTTCCGTTTTTAAAAGGCACAATTTCAAATTGTGCCTTTTTAACATTAACACTTTGACAATGTCACATTTCGCTTTTTTACCTTAGAAAGAATATGCTAAGGTTATGGGCAAATTTGTTCAGGTCATCACGACTTATGTGGATTGCAATCTCTGCACTTAATTTAGCAATTGCTGTCATGTTAGGCGCTTTTGGTGCACATGGTTTAAAAGCGCGTGCAACTGAGGCCCAATTGACTTGGTGGCACACTGCAACAGATTATTTTTTCTATCATGCCTTGGGCTTATTGGCGCTCGCCATTTTGGCAAAAGTCGTTCCCCAACTTCCAATTAAAATGAGTTTTACTCTTATTCAAATTGGAATTTTCTTCTTTTGCGGCTCATTGTATGTCATGGCTTTGGGATTACCTCGCGGCTTAGGTGCCATTACCCCTATTGGTGGTGCCCTCATGATTGCTGGATGGCTGATTCTGGCTTGGAATGCTTTCAAATACGCCAAATAAAGTCGCAAATTTTCGGGAATGAAACATGCAAATTTTTCTGAATGGTGAAGCAAAAGACACCACGTGCTGCAATCTTTTACAACTGGTTCAGGAATTAGAACTCGAAGGCAAACGCTTTGCAGTTGAACAAAATGAAATGATTATTTCTAAATCCAAACTCGAACAAACCCCAATTTGTGATCAAGATCGCATTGAAATTATTCATGCCGTTGGTGGCGGCTAATTCGGAGCTCCCATGGAAGACACCCCTCTTATTGTTGGTTCAAGAACCTTTAACTCACGCCTTTTGGTGGGTACAGGTAAATATAAAGATTTAAATGAAACTGATTTAGCCATTCAAGCCAGTGGTGCCGAAATTGTCACGGTGGCTATTCGTCGTGTGAATATTGGGCAACACCCTGATCAACCTAATTTACTTTCTGTGATTCCACCAGAAAAATATACCATTTTGCCAAATACGGCTGGTTGTTTTGATGCAAATAGCGCAATCCGTACCTGTATGTTAGCTCGTGAACTGTTAGATGGTCACAATCTGGTAAAACTGGAAGTTTTAGGGGATGAAAAGACCTTGTATCCTAACATTACCGAAACCTTAAAAGCAGCACGCACACTGATTGATGATGGTTTCGAGATTATGGTATACACTTCGGATGATCCTATTGTCGCGCAAGAATTAGAAAGCATGGGTTGCGTTGCAATTATGCCTTTAGGCAGTTTGATTGGTTCTGGTTTAGGTATTTTAAACCCACATACCATTTCAATTATTAAAGAAAATGCCAAAGTTCCAGTGTTGGTAGATGCTGGTGTAGGTACAGCCAGTGATGCTGCGATTGCAATGGAATTAGGCTGTGACGGCGTACTGATGAATACTGCGATTGCTGCTGCTCAAAATCCAATTTTAATGGCATCAGCTATGAAAAAGGCAGTTGAAGCAGGACGTGAAGCATTCCTTGCAGGACGTATGCCACGTAAACGTATGGCAAATGCCAGTTCCCCTGAAACGGGTTATTTCTTTAAATAATACTGCACTTAAAATGGATTCTTCGGAATCCATTTTTTATACTTTCTATAATCTTTTTATAATAAAAGTTCAGAACATCATGCTAAAAAATATACTTGCTCTTACACTCGCAGCCTTAAGTTCCTCAGCATTCGCAGCTTCAGAAACTTCTGCTTATTCAAAGTTTGTGCCACAAGGTTGGAAAATTTTGAAAACAACCACTGGGGATTTGAACCGTGATGGTCAGAATGACACCGTCTTGGTTATTGAAGAAAACAATCCAGAAAATGTGATCGCCAATGCTGGTTTAGGCAGTTCTGTACTCAATACCAACCCCAGAACACTGCTTGTTTTATTTAAGACCGCTTCAGGTTACCAATTAATAAGTAAAAATGAGCTATTGCCTAGTGAGAACGATGCCGAATCCCCTTGCCTTGCAGACCCACTAGAAGATGGCGGTATTACCATAACTAAAGGCTTATTAAAAATAAGCCTACATTATTGGTTAAGCTGCGGTTCTTGGTATGTTACCAATAATAGCTATACCTTCCGTTATCAAAATAATAATTTCAATTTAATTGGTTTTGACAGTAATGATTTCCATCGTGCCTCAGGTGACATCACCGAAAAGAGCATTAATTTTTCTACTGGCAAAGTGAAAACTACCACAGGTAAAAATGAATTTGCAGACACTTCACAACCTGTGAAAGTTCAGTGGAGTACACTTAAAAATAAATATCAGATTCAATTACAAGACATAGATTTTAGTGAATATGCCGAATATCAATAAAAAACGCCTCTTCACGAGGCATTTTTTAAACCAAACTTTTAGGCAATTATGGAATTAAGCCTTCATCACGCATCGCCATTTGTACAGACTGACGCTCTGCAACCTTATGGCGTATACCAATAATGTTCTTATAAGGTGTTAAATCGTGCTCAATCGAATTTGACCAATTTGTTAGCACAAATAAATATGCATCTGCTGGCCCAAAATTATCATCGACCAAGTAATCATGATCAGATTCAGCAATAGCATTATCAATATAGGTCAATAAGCGATCAATTTCTGCATAGGCTTTGGTTTTAGCCTCTTCTGATAAAGGTCCACCAAAGAATACAGCATAGGCATCATGCAACTCAGAGTTGAGGTAGCCCAACCATTCCAGCACTTTGGCACGACCTAAACCTGATGGTGGAATTAAATCCTGCTTAGGATCATGCTGAGCAAGGAAAGGTAAAATTGCCACATTTTCAGTCAGAATTAACCCAGGATTAATTTCTAAGGCAGGAACATAACCTTTAGGGTTAATTGCATAATAATCTTCACCTTTTTCAGTTTTATGGGTTTTTAGGTCTACGCGAACCAGATCAAAATCGACATTAATTTCATTTAGAATAATATGAGATGCCAGTGAACATGCGCCTGGGGAATAATAAAGCTTCATATATAATCCTTGTTATCTAACTTTTCACTTTTTTAAATTGCTTCTGACAAACTTTCAAGCGATCAGACCTGTAAATTGCAAAAACGTAACCATTCTATAAAACATATAAAAACAATTACCTTTTGAATATTGTTCAATTTTTAAATTTTTTCAAGTTAATCCTGTGTGCTTTTTTATTGCTAGATGTTTTAACATACACATCCTTTAAATTTTATGAAATGCCATAATGATTAACCTTAAAAAATCAGAATGGTTATCCAATATTCGTACTGATGTACTTGCAGGGATTGTCGTTGGTTAAGCCTTGATTCCTGAATCTATCGCCTTTTCTGTTATTGCAGGTATTGATCCTCAGGTTGGTTTATATGCTTCGTTCTGTATAGCCGTGAGCATTGCTTTTTTTGGTGGACGCCCCGCCATGATTTCTGCGGCAACAGGTGCAATGGCGTTGCTGATGATTACCTCGGTCAAACAGTTTCACAAGCATCCAAAACAAAGCAACGTTATTATGCTGAGTGTAGTGCTCATTGTTTTAGCAACGCATAATTGGGCTTTGGGAGTCTTTGTTGGCGTCTGCCTTTCTGCACTCTTTCTTGTAAATAAATTGGAAAGTGAAGTGAAAGTTACATTTAAATTGATTAACTCTCAAACTTTGCAATATCCTGTTTCAGGACAAATTTTCTTTAGTAGTACTGAAAAATTTTATCAGTTTTTTGATGTATCAACTTCTGCCAAACATGTGATTCTGGATCTGGGCCATACCCATATCTGGGACATTACTTCCGTCAATATGCTGAATACCGTCGTACAAAAGTTTCGAGATCAAGGTATCGATATTGAAGTGGTGGGTTTAAATGAAGCCAGTAGTACCCTGATTGACCGCTATAATCCGCTTTGATGTTTCTATCTCACTAAAGATCTGTTTATTCAGCTCTTTTTATTCGCCCTTCAAATCACCTATAGATTTCATTCAATAAATGAACTTTATAATTCGATAAAAGTCGGAAAAAAGAGATTTGAAAAACTCAAAAACAATTTAATTGCCGAAATAACGGTAAATAATTTGACTTGCTAGTCTCAGGATTTAAAATACCGCTTTCGAATTTTTACATTTGCCAAAGTTATGTCAACCGATCTATTAGAACCGCAAGTCGTCGAGCTAGACAACTTGAATGAGCATCGTGAAATTGTGACTTTTATGCGTCGCTCTTCTCCGCTGAATACTTCTCAACGTACTGCGCTTGAACAATATGGTCACTTAATTTTGGAATATCCAGTTGGTGATTTACGTCAACATTTTGAACACCCTGAACGCCCATTAACTGTTGAAATTGGTTTTGGTATGGGACGTTCACTGGTGCTTATGGCAAAAGCCAATCCTGAACGAAACTTTGTCGGGATTGAAGTCCATGTTCCAGGTATTGCTCAATGTGTATATGAGGCTGGCATGGCGGGTTTAACCAACCTCCGTCTTTTAGATGCTGATGCAATTCAAGTGTTGCGTGAAATGCCAGACAACAGCATTAACGCTGTGCAACTTTACTTCCCAGACCCATGGCAGAAAAAACGTCATTTCAAACGTCGTTTCGTGTCACATGACCGTATGCCGCTGGTTGAACAAAAGTTAGAAATGGGTGGAACATTCCACGCAGCAACAGACTGGGAACCGTATGCAGAATGGATGCTTGATGTGCTCGACAACCGTCCAAATCTTGAGAATATGGCAGGTAAAGGCAACAGCTACCCACGTCCTGACTGGCGTCCACAGACTAAGTTTGAACGTCGAGGACTGGAAGAAGGTCATAAGATTAACGACTTCTTATTTAAGAAAATTAAATAAGTTTTGTGTTTAAAAAAATAGGGCTTAGTGCCCTATTTTTATTCTGAAATGATTAAAACACATGCCGAATTTCAACTGTCGGATCATGTGCATCTAAGCGTTTTGCCAAAATATGTAAACGTCGTGTCGGCACTGCTGGAAACAAATGATGCTCCACATGATAAAACATATTGTAGGTTACGACCCTTTTGAATTCATTACGTACTGTACGTGCCATATAAATATGATCTTCTGTATCATGATGCACCGTCCATACCGCAAAAAAAGCCGTCATGCATTGCCCAATCAGCATTGCACTGACATGGTATTTTAAAACACTAATATCCAAGACGATAAAAACCAAAAATAGCACGATCAGATTGGCAACAAGCTCGGCAGACATCCACTTTTTCTGCGTCTTACTTCCAACCTCGAATGCTTTTTTATGCAACATCCACGGAAAAATAGGGCCAAATAACAAAGCCTGCCACCACTTCATGGTTGCACTTTTTGCTTCAATATCCTCTTCTTGCATACAGTGCTGATGGTGTCGAAGATGATTAATTTGTACCGCATGCATTGAACCTAGCATAATAATGCTTAAGACAAACATGACCCAATGTGTCGCGGGTCGGCTAATGCCTAAAGCAAAATGAAAGGCGTTATGCACTTGTCTAAGCCCTGTTAAGAAAAACATAAACGAGCAAAACAGTGCCAAAAGATACCACTGAAAACCAGCGAAAATGAATGAGACCAGTAACCACGGTAAAGAAATGAGTAACTCACTGATGACATCAGTACGGCCTAACTGCACAAGATCTTTCCACTGCACCTGTTCTAATAATAAATGTGAACGCATACACCCTCTAATTGTTTGTATTTATTTTCAGAAGCACTCTACCTAATCCTAATGCATAAAAAAAGCCACTTTTTCAGCGGCTTTACTTGTTTTTATTACAGGTACACGAATTATTCATCCTTCAATTAACTATGTCGCTGCATAATTTGCTGACTCATTGAGGTATAAACCTCAGCCAAATCAGGTCGTTTTAAATCCACTAATATTGATTGATGCATCTGTAAAATATTCACATCACCGCGTACCGCAGGTCCAGTTTGCATCATTTTAGGATCATTTTGGGTGGCTTTCGCTGCTGTTTCCAAGATCAGCGGATATAACAAACTAAAATCAACTTGCGTCTGATCGACAATTTGCTTGCTCATATCGTAACAGTAATTGGCAAAATTACAGGCAAATACTGCAGCCAAATGCAAACTTAAACGTTGCTGTGAACTATAAGCATAGACACGCTTGCTCAACTGTTGAGCCAAACCCAATAGCTGTTTTTGATGGTTTTCATTTGCAGCTTCAATAAATAATGGGGTTTGTTTCCAATCTACCTCTCGCTCTAAACTGAAGGTCTGTAAAGGATAAAACACGCCCGAACATGGGTGCTGTTGCTGTAGGATTTGCAGATCAGTACTACCTGAAGTATGTACGATCAGAACCTCTGGCAACAATGGCGCAACTTCAGCGATGATAGCGGCAATAGATTGATCGCTGATAGCAAGAATGAGCAAATCAATTTCTGAAGATAAGTCGGTTAATGAGGGACATGCTTGTGCTGCCACCTGCTCTGCCAAATGTTGTGAATTTTCCCAAGTTCGACTATATATTTGTACAATTTGATGGTGTTGCTTTAAAGCAGATGCCAAATGGTGGGCAACACGTCCAGCACCAATAAAACTAATTCGCATGTCTAGGCTTACTCTCTATTTCTGCGCTAAGCATGCCAAGAAAAAAAGGACGAATCAATTCGTCCTTTTCATTTCAAGCAACTTTCTAATTAATTAAAGACATTGTTTAAATAAACAATACGCTCCGACGTTTTCTGATTAAAGCATTTGGTGTATTGCATGTCCTGATTTTGTGCTCTCATTTGCCCATCCCAGTAGTTGTAATGCTGTTGGTAAGTTTCACGATCTTTTTCAGCAATATTATGAATGCTCGTTTGCGCAAGCACTTTACAGTCTACATCACGCTTTTCAAACCAATCCGACTGGTCCTGTTGTAATTGTGCTTTTTGCTCACTACTAAAACGATCCCATGTTTGATTCAAACGATCTACCACTTTTGCCTGATCAGCATTGAGTTCTTTCTGACGGATATCCATAGATTTCTGAGCGAGTTCTTGTTGCGCTGCCTCTTCTTGAGCGTTAGCTTCTTGGCTATCTGCAATACCTTTATTCTCTTCTTCATAAGCAGCAAGTTGTACTGCTTTTTCGGTGATATAAACGAGTCCATCTAACACTTTATTTTCTTTTGGTAGCTGGAGTTGAATACCTTCTTTATCCGTTTTAATCAGTTGATAATTAAATGATCCTTTGAGTTGATCATTTTGCATCGTTAAACCATATACTTCACTTTCAATATAGTCTTTAAGCGTCTCTGCTTCTCGTTCACACTCTTCGCAATATTCTGCCTCAAAAGCATTTTCAGCACGTTTCTGTAAACCTTTCGGCATTTTCACGACCAACTCGCTATGACATTCCAGTTGTTTGGCCGTCTCAGGTTGTTCCGTTACTGTTGTAATACTTTTGACTTCAAATTTAATATTCTGCGTGATGGTATCGGTCAGGTTTTTATCCGACTGATAGTAACTCGAGTTACGTAAGGCTTTATCTAACTTTTTCAAATAGTCTTGCTGTAAAGCATTCTTAATCTCTTTTAACTTCGCCTCATTGCTACAGTCCCATTCATTCACTGCGGGTGTGGCTTGTTCTGCTTCGGCGCTGTCTTTCTTTCCCTTAAAGAAATCACAACCCGTTAAAAACATGCTGCTACACAATGTTGCAAAAACCAAAGAATTGGCAAGTTTATTCATATAAAGCCCAATGTCTGTTTGTTATTTTTCGAGGCGTATTTAAGCAAATTTGGGCTAAAAAAACGAGTAATTAAATCATGAAAGATTTTAAATCGTAAAAAAGGGACTATTTCGTCCCTTTTTTAGTTTTACTGTGAGCTTTCTAGAAAGTCTTGTTCACACTCACACCAACGCTAAAGTTTCGACCATCCGCAGGTTCAAAGAAGCGACTATTACTATCATTAACGATCACAGAACCCACATAATTTCGATCAAACAAATTATCGACGCGTGCATAAGTATTGATTTTCCAGTCTTTATTGACCCACAAATAGCCAAAATTTGCCGCAACGACCGTATAACTTGGTGCAGTATCGGAATTGATATCATCGACATAAATCTTGTCCATATAACGTGCATCCAAGCCTGCCTGAAAGCCCTGCTCAGGTTGCCATGCCAAGCCTACAAAAGCTTGATTCTTGGCAATTCCGGGAATGTATGTTCCTTTCCGTATCAGCGGCTTGGTTGCAGTTGCTGGAATATCAGCATCAAAAGTCGCATCTAGATAACTATAACTGGTTCGAACATTAAGTGCCTGCCAGAGCTGTTTTTGCCACGATAACTCTAAGCCTTCACGTAAGGTTTTGTCTGCATTGCGAAATGTGCTACGCCCACCATTGGCATCGTCAGGAACAATGTCATTTTTAGTTTCAGTATGAAATACAGCAAAAGTAAACAGTCCTAAGCTATTCTGCGATTTTAATCCAAGTTCTGCGGTATCACTCGTCGCAGGTTTTAAATTAAAATTAATGCCTGAAGTCCCTACTGTAGGATAAGCCATTTCGGTAAAGGTTGGTGTTTCGAAGCCTTTACCATAACTGGTATAGGCATAAAGCTCGGGTAAAATTTCCCAACCTAAAGCGACAGTTGGAAGTAACTTCTGATAATCTGTTGAACCACTGTCGTCACCATTGCCTGTGGTGATGTAATGATCTTCGGACTCATAATTGACGTTGCTATAACGTAAACCTGCATCTAAGTGCCACTGTGGTAAAAACTGCCATGAGGCTTGGATGTAAGGATCGAGATTCCATAAGGTATTGATTTCATCACGACGTAAATTACCTTTCACACCATAACGCCCTGTCGCATCAAAGTTTTCATACCCCTGACGATCTTCGCGCATCTGATCAAATGCCAAACCTGCAATAAATGTAGTATTCGGCAAGAGCTCTTTCCCCATCCAACGGAAGTCTGCACCATAATAATCTCGATCAAAATCGATCACTCCACCTGCATGACGAGGATTTTTTTGGGCACTACTCGGGATCGACTGATATTGCACAACCTGCCTATTGCCAAAATAGACCATGCCATACAACTCTTGCTGATCATTCAGTGGTTTGTTCCATGTCAACCCTGTTTGGGTTTGTTCAATTTCTTTACGTACATCATAAATATTTTTAGCATCATTCACTTGCTTCGGATTGGCTTGCCATTGCGCACGGTTTAAGCCTTGAGGATCATCTGCCTCAATTTTTGTACGGTTTATGAGCCAATTAATCTTACTACCATCCTCCAAATTCCAAGTGAGCTTGGCATTATTCAACACTTTGCGCGCAGCGCTATGATCGCGAAAACCATCGGTATCAAAATAGGAAGAACTAATCACATAAGCGGGTTGATTGGCTTGGTCTGAACCTCCTTGTAATTGAATATTGGCTTGTTGTTTATGGTGGCTGCCTGCATTTAACCCCACTTGAATCGAGTCTTTCCCTTGTCCTTCTTTGGTTTCGGTTAGAATGGTTCCACCCGATGAGTTACCATAAATGGCAGAAAATGGACCTGTCAAAACTTCAATATTGTCCAAGCTATCTAAATCAATATTAGAGCTTTGCCCCTGACCGTCAGGCATGGTAGCAGGAATGCCATCAACATAGAGCCGTATGCCCCGCACACCAAAAGTAGAACGCGCTCCAAAGCCACGCATGGAAATTTGCAAATCTTGCGCGTAATTTTCACGGTTATTCATTTGTAAACCCGCAACACCTTGCAATAGTTCAGACACATTCACATGAGTGTTGGATTGCGATTGCGCAACTTCTACTTTCTGTATAGAAGCTGGGGTCTGTAACAATTCATTTTCAGTACGTACGGCTTGCACGGTAATGACTGGGAGTTGATATGCTGCTGTATCTTGAGCATACAGTGCCATCGATTTTAGAATCACTGTGGCTAATAAAGCATATTTAAAGGGAAGTGGATTGCGACTATATAATTTCACAAGACATCCTTTTATTATCATCTTGGTAGGAATGTGGAAAACCCCTCCTCAAGGAAGGACTCTCCCAACAATAATACGTTTTAGTCTTCTAAACTATAAGCAATCACATAATCACCATGATCGGGCGACTGACGCGCACCGCCTGCTGAAATGACCACATATTGCTTACCTGTTTTTGGTGAAATGTAGCTGATTGGCGTACCCTGACTCCCCACAGGTAAACGTGCTTTCCACAATTCTTCACCATTAGATGAATTGAAGGCACGTAAGTAGTAATCTTGTGTTGCTGCAAAGAACACTAAACCACCCTGTGTTGCCATTGGACCGCCAATGGTTGGCATACCAATCGGTGCTTTTAAGCCCATTTTGATGCCCATTGGACCTGTATCTTCGACTGTACCCAAAGGAACCTGCCATGCAATTTGACGAGTTTTCATATCAATTGCAGTCATAGTACCAAATGGTGGTTTTTGACAAGGAATACTTAACGCTGACCAGAAACGGTTTTTGTTCACTTTGTATGGTGTGCCTTTCATTGGTACTGCACCCATACCCGTATTCACTTTCTCACCGCCATTGGCTTGAATCGCCAAGTCTTCAGGAGTTTGTTTGATCAACTGAATCCAAAGCCCTAAACGCATGTCGTTCACAAACATATATCGATGCGTTGGATCGAAAGCAATAGAACCCCAGTTCATGCCACCCAGTGAACCTGGAAAGCTTAATGAAACATCAGTACCTGGTGCTGTAAATAGACCTTCATAACGCATCGATTTAAAATTAATACGACACATCAATTGATCAAATGGTGTAGCACCCCACATATCTGATTCAGTCAGCGTTTGATTACCAATTTGTGGCATTTCAATAGAACGCGGTTGGGTCAAACTGTATTGTTCATTTGGAATATCTGCAGCTTTAACAGGTTGTTCAATGACTTTGGTCAATGGTTTACCTGTGACACGGTCAAGTACAAAGAACTGACCAGACTTGGTACCAATGACTACAGCAGGTTTAGTCGAACCATCTTTCAGTGGGAAATCCACCAAACTTGGTTGCATTGGCAAGTCAAAGTCCCATAAATCATTATGAACTGTTTGATAGACCCACTTTTCTTTACCTGTGGTCGCATCAAGTGCCAATACCGAGGTATTGTATTTATGATCTAATGGTTGACGGTTTGCACCCCAAAGGTCAACTGATGAACTTCCCATTGGTAAGAACACGGTATTCATTTGCGGGTCATAAGACATAGCCGCCCATGAGTTGGCCGAACTACGTTTATAAGTTTCACCTGGTTTTAACACATAGTTCGGATCTGGATTACGCGGATCGAACGCCCAACGCAACTGGCCTGTAATGACATCGTATGCACGAATTACACCACCCGGCATGTCTGCACCGACGTTATCGGCAATACGGCTGCCAATGACAATCGATGTACCTGCAATGGTCGGTGCCGAAGTCACTTCAAAACGTGGCGCTTTAGTACCATCACCTAAGCCTTCAAGTAAATTTACCGTACCATCAACACCAAAGTCTTTACAACGCTCACCTGTATCAGCATTGACTGCAATTAAACGACCATCAGGGGTATTGGTATATACTCGACGTGGGCAAGCTGTATTGGTCGCGACTGCGGTTACGGCTGTTGCTCCTGCCAAGGTTGGCTGTACCAATGCTTGCGTCGAATCAAAATAAGCAACGCCACGACAACGCTCCCAAGCATCGGCTTTAGAGTTGACTTCGGCTTTCCAGATTTGTTTACCTGTGTCCGCATCTAAAGCAATCATGTTGTTATGCGGGGTACACAAAAAGACCTTATTGCCGACCTGTAATGGTGTCATTTGATCTTCTGCACCATTACCCGAACCTGTAGTCATATCGCCCGTTTGGAAGCGCCAAGCTTCCTTAAGTTTAGATACGTTATTTCGGTTAATTTGGTCGAGTGCAGCGAAACGGCTACCGCCTGCATCACTACCATAATGATCCCAATTGACTTGCTGCTTACTTGGTTCGACGGGTACAAGTGGCAATTCCTCACCTGATGCTTGAACGGTTGGGTGTGGAATGAACATACCGTACAAACCACCCAACATACCCAAAACAGTCAATCCACCAACCACATAAGCTGGTGCTGACATTGCTGTTTGTTGCTGGTATTTACGAATAGATGGCAATGTGAATAGCACAGCAGCAAATAAGCCTGCTGGGAACATTAAGCGTGAATGTAGTGGCCAGAATTCCAAGCCTGTATCAATCAATGCCCAAATGACAGTGCCAATAAAGACTAAGCTGAATAATCCGACCCCAAGGGCTTGTTTTCGAAAAATGAAAATCGCTGAAACGATCGTCACTAAGCCTGCAATGAAGAAGTACCAAGAGCCACCTAAACTGATGAGCTTTCCGCCACCAATTAAATAAAATAGGCCTGTTAACAATAAGGCCAAGCCTAGGATAAAGCACCATATTTTAAATATGGCTCCTGGCTTAGATTGAGCTTCAGACATACATCTTACTCCAAGTGCCGTGAGTTTAAATGACCACTCCCTCTCTCCTTTGAGTATCATTTATCATCACGAATAAATTCTTGTACTTTCGCATCTACAATGCGAAAGCCTTGACCAAAGTGTTTAAACTAAACAGCACTAATGCTTATATTTTAAACAATTTTCAGTCTAAGTACTGTTAAAAATTAACTTTCATGGTTAAACCTGCCACCCATGCGTCCTCTACTTCTTTTACCCCTGTCGGTTGGTAGATGTATTGCAAGTTTGGTCTGAGCATGACCGCTGGGGACCATTGGTAGGTATAGTTCAGTTCGACATTCAACTCGTCACGTTGAATCGGGACATAGTCACTCGCAACAGCATCATAACTGTAATAACCACGACCTTCATTGGTGGCGATTTGCTTGTCCGTCGCACGATCATTCACGACATAATTGGCTAAACCAAAACCGATGGAATCATTCGGGCGACTGTCAAAAGGCCCTTTGTACCAAAGCGCGAGTTGTTGTGTACTTTCTACAAATGTTGTGGCCTTATCGTTCACTACACCATTAAAGCTAATGTATAAACCACGCTTCGGATCTGCCCCATGCTGTGTGAGTTGCTGTTGTGCATTCAACCAAAAACTGTATTTACTATCTTGCATTTCGCCACTACGAATATCTTTTGCTTCGGCGGTGGAATACAGTGCACCCACTTTATATTCCCCAGGCAAGCCATTAAACGAGGCTAACTTTGGTTTCCAAGCCAACTCTACAGGAATGGTTGCACCCTCTACATTGTCCATATCAAGGTTAAAACCATCACTATTCGATTGTGTTTTCACATTGTCTGGATTGACTTCATATACGCCCAAACCAAGTGACCATGCAGGTGCAAACTGGTATTTAATATTGGTACCCCAGAGTCCTACAGGCCAGTTGTACCAGATTGAACCAATTGATTTGCCTAACTGACCACCACAAAGCAGCAAGTTCTGGAATTCACATTGCGAGCTGTTAAAGTCATCCGACATGCCCATACGTCCAATCTTGAATTGAACACGGTTATCATTAAATCCTGTTTTGATCCATGCTTGAGTTAAGCGCCAGATTTTTCCACGCCCATAAATTTCTTGCGTATTGCCTAAAGTGCTGGCACGCGGGTCTTTAATGCGTTCAAGCGTTAATGAGTTACCATCACGTTTGGTAATCATTAAGCCAGCTGTAGTATTTTCCCAACCTGCAATTTTGCTTAAATCGAAATTAGCGCCTAAAGTCAGTTGTCCCGCATTTTCCAGAGTATTGTCATCGTTATAACCGCCAGCCAAATTGGTTGCCGCCTGACTCATAATAGCAGCGGTAAATTTGTAACCTTGATCTTCCAGTTGCTTCCGTTCACCGTTCCAATCACCCAATAACCATTGACGGTCTGCCGAATAAAACTCATTGGCTGAAGCCAATTGGCAAGTTAAAAGCGCCAAAGATAATGTGCCTAGTTTTAATAGTTGTTGCATACCAAACATCCTTTTCTGTGAGGAAAGCTCAACTCAGGTGAGCTTTCCATGCGGTTTTTATTATTTAATACGAACGGCTGGACTCAGTTCAGAAGTAGCGCCCAAGTGATCTGTGACATTCGCGGTGACATTCGCCACACCACTCGCTACTTTCCATGTTGCTTGACCTTGACCTTGTGCATTGGTTGTTAAAAATTGCATTCCTAAATACTGTTCAGCTTCTTGAGCATTCGCTTGGCGATTGGCAAAGAATTCAATGTGATAACGCTGATTTGGTTGCCCTTGAACTACAGCGGTAATTTGCCCTTTGCTATAGCTTAAACGTGGCGCTTGGATATTTTGGTTTGGCATGGCATTACAGCCTTGCTCGTTTGGCTGGGTACAAGTTTTTTGAAGTTTCGCATCTTCAATCACCACACCACCACCACGAGAACCCACAAAACCTGCATGTTCTAGCGCAGGTACAGCAAACACAATCGCACCCAAACGTTGATTCGGTACACATGAACCACCTGCTTCACAGCGCTTAATATCTTTACCATTGTCCCAAATTAAGTTTTTGGTCAATGTTGTGCGGGCATTGGCATCTTTTTCTGAACGAATGGCTATTCCTAAACGGTTACCATGAACTTTATTACTATCAAAGATGTTGCCATCACCCGTTAAGTTAAAACCAATCGAGTTGTTTGTCAGTTCGTTATAGGCAACATAGTTACGTTTGCCCCAGTTAATTTGCAAACCATCGGAGTAGTTTTCAAATTTGTTACCGACCACGGCATTATCATTGCCCCAAAGAATCTCGATGCCCTGAGATGGCTCGGGGTTGGCTTTGGTTGAAGTAAACAAATTATTAGCAACAAGATTAAATGCCGCACCACGCGTTAGCTCTAAACCATCACCATTATCTACAAATAAGTTGTTCAAAACTTTGTTATTATTGGTGGTAGTTGAGGTTGGATTGCCCTTACCATCATCACCTGTCAGCATCACACCTGAGCCACCGTAGTTATTACTAATACGGTTATGTTGAATCAGGTTATTGCTCGAACGATTAATCAAAACACCAATACAAAAACGGTGAATATCAAGCCCTTTTAAGGTCACACCATTCACATCTTGCAGCACCAGACCCGGTAAAGTCATGGTACGAACGTTGGTACCATACTGTTCAGGGTTAGCGCCTGGGCAAGCTTTCGCACCCTCACCTTTAATATAGTTTGAACCATCAATGGCAATAAACTCACCTGTTTTGTCCCACTGCGTACCAATAATTTTCACAGAAGATTTAATAGGCGGTAAAGCTTGATTCAGCTTAATGACATAAGGAGCTTTACCTACAGCTTGAATCTGAATTTCATTTTCTTGTGTAGCATTGGCATTAGATTGTTCAATTGCCCAACGTAATGAACCTTTTGCACTATCATCCTGATAGCGGTCAACAATATAAGTTTCTGCACTGGCCAAACCAGAAGCTGCCAAACTTAAAACCAGTGTAGTGAAACGTAAAGTTGATAATTTCATGTTCAAATCCTTTTATATCTTGAAGTCTTAAGGTGTAGGCTGCACAGTTTTAAGGAACTGCTTAAGTTGGGTCACATCAATTTGACCTGGTGCTGAAGCCTCACCAATCATGCCGAAACTTAGGCTCCCCCCCATGTTGGCAGTTGCCACTCGTGAGATCGTGCCTAACTGCCCCATCGACATAGTCAGCAGGGGTTTTTGACTTTTTTGGCTGACTGCCAACGTTGCGTTCATGAGGGTAAAGACATCTTGTTTAGATTTCGGCATCACCGCAATTTTCAAAATATCTGCACCCATCTGGTCTTGTTTGAACAAACGGTTTTCAATTTCTTGTTGTTCTGGCGTTTTATTAAAATCGTGATTCGACATGATCACTAACACATGTTTATCATGCGCCAATTTGGTTAATTTTGCGACACTTTCTGCATCACGGAACATCTCGATATCGAGCAATTGCATGAATGGCTTTTTCAAATATTCACGATAAATCTTTTCATAGTCTTGGTCAGACACCGTCATTTTTCCGCCTTCGTTATGGGTACGAATGGTGGCAATTAAGGGTTTATCTTTTAGAATTTGATTTAACTGTTGACCCAATGCGATAACTTTTTTCGTGTCCGCAGAAAATTCGAGTAAATCAATACGGAACTCAGCCAAATCTGCATCTGGATTACTCGCAATTACTTTGGCTTGTGCAAGTGCTTGTTCAGCCGTTTTTGCAGTAATGGGTACAATGGTTTTAACAGGCAAATCACCAAGATTGACGTTTTTGACCATATAGTGTTGAGCATGAGATTGAGCTGTTTCAGCTGCAAATGTCGCTGGCATTGCTGCGATAACTGCACTGCTTAAGCAGAGTTGCATCGCTAATTTTTTGATGGTAATCATTACAGTTCCTTGTATTTTCAAACTATTGCCTGACTTTAGTCATCAGCCGCAAACATACGTGGGATTCATGCAATGGGACATGCAATCACCACGTATAAACTTTTATCTGTTTCATAAGCGCAAGCTTTCTTGCGCTTTTCATGAGCTTAGATATCTAGAAAGACTGTCTCGTCTTCGCCTTGAATGCGAATATCGAAACGATAAACCACTTCACCATCACGCTCTTCGCGTTTGGCAATTAAAGTCTGACGACGTGGTGCCCATTCAATGCTTTTGAGCACAGGATCTTGTGCATTTGCTTCCGCTTCATCATCAAAGTAAACACGCGTGTTTAAACCAATGTTAATGCCACGCGCAAAAATGATCAGTGCAATATGCGGAGCTTGAGTTGTGCCTTTACGGCCCGGAACAGCACCCGGCTTAATGGTATTAAAACTCCAGAAACCTGTTTCGAAGTCAGCCCCTGTACGCCCCCAACCAAGGAAGTTTGGATCGACCGCTTTACCTTGAATATCGGCTGCACTTGGGTATACGCCATTGGCATCAGCTTGCCAAATCTCGATCAAAACATCACGTAATGGCAAACCTAAACCGTCAAACACTTGACCTTCCAAGCGAATGCGTTCACCTAAAGTGTTTTCTTTAACCAGTTGGTTGTTAAAGTTATTTTCAAAGACTTCAATGTTGGCTTGTTTTGGTAACAAACCAATGTGTACATATGGTCCACCTGTTTGAGATGGAGTTTCATGCAATTCTTGAAAGTTCCAATTGTTCATGTTGTTCTCCCTGAATTAAGTCAAATCATTTTCGAAATAAGTCGCACGACGACCACGTAAAGTGATGTCAAAGCGGTAACAACGGCTGTCTGCTTCAATAAAGTTGCTCTTGTCTTCCAAGGCAATCAATGCACGACGTTGTTCTTCCGAAGGAATGGTTTTAATAATTGGACACGAATCAATGAGCGTATCGCCTTCAAAGTAGAACTGCGAAATAAGACGTTGTGCCCAACCATCAGCAATCAAAGAGAAATGGATATGTGCAGGACGCCATTCATTAATACGGTTACGCCAAGGATACGGACCCGGTTTAATGGTACGGAATACAAAATAACCATTGGCATCAGTCATCATGCGACCACAGCCGCCAAAGTTCGGGTCCATTGCACCAATAAATTGGTCATTTGGATGACGGTAGCGCCCTGAAGCATTGGCTTGCCACACTTCGAGCAAAGCATTTTTGACTGGGCGACCAAACTGATCATGGACATAACCATGCACAATAATGCGCTCGCCAATCGGCAAACCTTCTTTGGCATAGTTCAAGATCAAATCATTATCTTTAGGACCAAACTGGTCTGCACTGAAATGCGGTGCGGTCACTTCAGTTAAAGTTTCTGCAATTGAGATCAATGCATTTTTAGGCGAGCGTAATACACTGGTTTTGTAGCCAGGTGCGTATGCTGGCGGATGATCATCGGTATTGCGTTGTGCGTATGCACCTAAAATAAGTTGCGACATGTGACGTCCCTCTTAATCTTGTTCCATTACTCTTGATTGGTTTGTTCTGAATCAGATTGCAGTTCACTGAGTTTTTTTGGTGCAATGCCCAAATCTGCAAATACCTCTTCTGCCATATGCATGGCTGCATTGGCTGCTGGTAGACCTGCATAGAGTGAGCAGTGCAGAATCAATTCTTTTAACTCATCCTTAGTCACACCATTGTTAAAACAAGCACGTAAATGCATACGTAATTCGTCTTCACGCCCTAGAGACAATAAAATTGCAATCGTCACTAAACTGCGGGTGTGGCGGGGCAAACCTGGTCTAGACCACACTTCACCCCATGCAAAACGGCTGATAAAGTTTTGAAAATCTGCGTTGAAATCATTCAGGTTCTCGATCGAACGATTCACATGCTTTTCACCTAGCACTTCAGTTCGGACTTTGATCCCTTGTTCATAGCGTTGTTCATCATTCATGGGAGAATCCTCAATTAAGTTGCGTCAGTATGTGCAACAAGTGATTTAACAAAAATTGCGACAGCCGCTGCCGTTGCAGGAATCATGAGTAAGCTCAAAATTGCAGTAAACGACCAGTCATTGCCGAGTAATACCGCACCAATCCAAGCACCAAATACCGCACCGAAACGACCAATTCCAGACATCCAAGCCACACCTGTTGCACGGCATTGCGTCGGGTAAAAACGAGCGCTGAGTGCTGGCATAGCCGACTGTGCACCATTAATTGCAACACCTGCGCAAAGCACTAAAATGGCAAGTAATGTCGGGTTTGCTAAGCTCTGCCCCACAGCGAAGGCAAAGATTCCAGCGACAAAATAGAAACCTGCAATAATGCGGTTCGGGTTGAAACGGTCCATTGCCCAGCCAATAAATAAAGCACTGAGAACACCACCAAATTGGAACAAACCACCGATGAATGCTGCACGCTCTAAAGAAGCCCCTGTTTCACGCATTAAGGTTGGTAACCAACTGGTGAGCAGGTAAATCATCACCAAACCCATGAAATAGGTCAGCCACAATAAAACTGTACCTTTGACATATTTTTGAGAGAACAGCATGCCAAACACGCCTTTCTTCTCTGCACCTTCCGCTTTTTCCTCTGGCACATGAAACTCAGTGACACCTTGTACTTGCGTCGGTGCAATACGCGTCAAAATTTGATGAACTTTGGCATTATCACGACCTTTCACAATCAAGAAACGATAGGATTCTGGCAGGAAGAAAATCACCAAAAGCATCAAAATCAGTGGTGACCAACCGCCCAGTAAAAACAAGCTGTGCCAACCAAAGGTTGGAATTAACCAACTGCTGATGAAACCACCTGTTGCCATACCCAAGTTATAACCACAGAACATACAGGTCACGAGTAACGAGCGGGAGCGCTGCGGGCAATATTCAGAAAATAGCGTGGTTGCATTCGGCATTGCCGCGCCCAAACCAATACCCGTTAAAAAGCGCAGTATCACTAAAGTGTTTAAGTCTGTTGCATATGCCGATGCCAATGTAAAACCACCGAAAATCAGCATCGAAACGCTTAAAACAATCTTTCGCCCAAAGCGGTCAGCGGTTGGACCAGACACCAAAGCACCAATAATCATGCCGCCTAAGGCTGCACTCATGACTGGACCCAGTTGCGAACGGTCTATCCCCCAGTCTTGTGCTAAAGCGGGAGCAATAAAACCCATTGCCGCAGTATCAATACCGTCAACAAAAACAATGAGAAAACATACAATTGCGATCAACCACTGATATTTGCTAATCGGTGCATCATTAATCAGTGCTTGTGCGTCTATACTCGTTTTTTGAGTAGCGTATTCCTGAGACGCCATACCTGCCTCCTTGGGCTGAAAGTCCTTTTAAAATCCTTAAACTATTGAATCGATCCAATAAACTGGCTGAGGGTTTGGGTAAACAGCTCAGGTTGCTCAATATTGGAAAGATGCGATGCATCAATCACCACAAGTTCACTCTTTTGAATCTGTTGTTGCATAAAGACGCCATCTGCCACTGTCGTGACTGGATCAAATGCGCCTGCAATCACTAAAGTAGGAATCTGAATCTGTTGAATTTCTTCGCTCAAATCAGCTTGCGCCAATGCGCGGCAAGATTCTGCATAACCCAGTGCTGGCGTAGTCGCTAAAGACTGAATGGTGCGCTGTGCCAAAGCATCATGTTGATAATCAAACTGTTCGCTGAACCAACGAGTGTGCGTAGTTTTGACCAAATCTGCTAAACCGTTGGCTGTCACTGCATCTGCACGCGCATTCCAACCATCTTCCGTCCAAATTTTGGCTGCTGAGTTCGCCACAGTAATACTATGAAAACGATCTGCATGATGAATACCGAGCCACAAAGCCGTCATGCCACCCATCGAAATTCCACAAAAATGCGCTTTTTCAATGTTTAAACCATCAAGAATATCAATCACATCTTCTGCAAGATTTTGTACAGTGGTTTGCTCAATCACATCGCTTTGTCCATGACCACGCGTGTCATAAGTCACCACTTTGAACTGCTGTTCAAAAGCAGCAACTTGGGGCTGCCACATGCTTTTATCTGTACCCAATGAGTTTGAAAATACAATCACAGGCGCATTGTCTTGCCCACTGATCGCAACAGATAAAGTCTTACCTTGACGATTGGTCATCGTGATATTCACTTTGCCTCTCCTTTTGCTTCTTGCAACACCGCATTAATCTGGTCTTGAATATTGCCAAGATAAGATTCGGGTTTAAAAATTTCTAAAACCTGAGCTACGCTGAATAAGTCTTTAACTTGATCCAATTCAGCAATCACATCTCTTAAATGCACGCCTTTTGCAACAGCTGTTTTACACGCATCCTCTACCAGATGATGAGCCTGTAAACGTCCGATGTGTGGCGCCAATGCCATCATCACCGCTTCTGCCATAATTAAGCCTTGAGTACATTCCAAATTGCGCTGCATGTTCTCTGCACTAACTTGCATCCCTTGTAAAACATCCAAAGTTCGCTCTAAAGCACCTGCACAGAGTTGAAAAATTTCAGGCAATGCTAGCCATTCCGCATGCCATCCCCCTAGACTGCGCTCATGTTCTTGCACCATGCTTTGATACAAACTCGACATCAACACAGGGACACGATTGGCTGCTGCCAATACAGATGCCGCCGCGACAGGATTGCGCTTATGTGGCATAGTGGATGAGCCACCACGACCTTTTGCGGTTGGCTCAAACACTTCAGCAATTTCAGTTTGCATCATCAAAGACCAGTCACGTGCCATCTTGCCCAAGCTACCTGTCACTATTGCGAGAACACTTGCCACTTCGACAATACGGTCTCGCTCACCATGCCAAGTACAGCTTGGAACAGAAAGTTTTAACTGTGCTGCAAATGCTTGCACAACTGCTGTGCCTTGATGCTGCAAAGAAGCCAATGAACCTACAGCACCGCCCAATTGAGCAGTCAACACGCGTGATTTCATGGCTTCAATACGGGCCAAATCACGATGAAAGGCCGAAGCCCAACGCGCTAATTTATGACCCAAGGTAATGGGTAAACCTTGCTGCAACCACGTGCGCCCAATCATGACTTGTGAGCGATACTGTTCTGCTTGAGCCAAAGCTGTGCGATAACATTGTTGAATTAAGGCTTCAACATGCGTCATTGCTGCACGGCACTGCAAAATACAGGCAGTATCTAAAATGTCTTGACTGGTTGCACCCCAATGTACATAACGCGCAGCATCTTCATCGTTTTGTTTCACAATTGCTGTCAATTGCTTTACAAATGGAATCGCAATATTGCCCGCCAAGCCTGTTGCCACAGCCAAAGCATCAAAGTCAATCTGATCGAGTGCAGTTGCTGCAATGTTGGAAATTGCGGTTGCGGCAGATTCTGGAATAACACCGACTTGAGCCTGCGCTTGTGCCAAGGCAACTTCCGCCTCAATCATGTAAGACACCAACGCGCGATCACTGAAAATTTCAGTCACCTCGTTTTGGTAAAATAAGCTGGCATATAACTGGCTCATGATCGCTATCCTTAACTCTGCTTTAAACGCGCTGAATAATCATTGCAATACCTTGACCGACACCAATACACATCGAACATAAGGCATAGGTTCCACCCGTTTGTTCCAATTGGTTTAAAGCCGTGGTGACTAAACGCGCACCCGATGCACCAAGTGGATGACCAATCGCAATCGCACCACCATTGGGATTGACTTGTGTCGTATCGTCTGCCAAACCCAGATCACGGGTAACCGCCAGTGCTTGTGCCGCAAAGGCTTCATTCAACTCAATCACATCCATCTGTTCGATGCTGAGATTGGCTTGTTTAAGAAGCTTCTTAATTGCTGGCGCTGGGGCAAAGCCCATGATGCGCGGTTCAACCCCCACAGCCGTAGATGCAATAATCTTGGCACGTGGTTTAAGTTGGTATTGCTCGACGGCTTGTTCCGAAGCAATCAGTACAGCAGCCGCACCGTCATTGATGCCTGACGCGTTTCCCGCTGTGACGGTGCCTTCTGCTGTGACGACTGGCTTCAGTTTCGCCAAACCTGCTAATGTGGTCGATGCACGAGGATGTTCATCGGTATCCACCACAATCGGATCACCCTTACGCTGAGGAATACTTACAGGGACGATCTCATGTTTAAAAAAGCCTTGAGCTTGCGCGGTTGCTGTGCGCTGTTGACTCGTCAAGGCAAACTGGTCTTGATCTGCACGATCAATCTTAAATTGTTGTGCCACATTCTCTGCAGTCTGTGGCATGGTCTCTACACCATACATGGCTTTCAGCTTCGGATTGATAAAACGCCATCCCATGGTGGTGTCTTCAATCTTCTGGCTACGACCATAAGCCGTTTCTGATTTACCCATCACAAACGGAGCACGCGACATGCTTTCCACACCACCCGCAATGATCAGGTTTGCTTCACCCGCTTTAATGGCACGGGCTGCAATCGCAATCGCATCTAAAGATGAACCACATAAACGGTTAATCGTCGTTGCTGGAACTTCGACAGGTAAACCTGCAAGTAGTGCTGACATACGCCCCACATTACGGTTGTCTTCACCCGCTTGGTTGGCACAGCCGTAAATCACATCATCAACTTGTTTCCAGTCCACGCTTGGATTACGTTGCATTAAGGCCTGAATCGGCACAGCACCCAAGTCATCTGCACGGACTGGTGCGAGTCCACCGGCATAACGGCCGAATGGGGTACGGATGGCATCGATAATATAAGCGTCTTTCATTTTTAATCTTGTCCTTTGAATCCCCCTTAGTCCCCCTTTAAAAAGGGGGAAACGCTTCCCTTTTTAAAGGGAAGTCGGGAGGGATTAATTATCCTTGTGTCGCATCCACCAACGGAGCACCCGTCATCGCCTGCAATTCTGCAAAGCTTAGACCGTCGACTTTCTCGATCACTTTTAAGCCTTCCGCAGTGACATCAATCACACACAGATCGGTATAAATACGGTCAACACACTTTTGTCCTGTGGCGGGGTAAGTCAACTCAGCCACAATCTTCGGTTCACCGTTCTTGGTGACATGATCGGTGGTGATAAACACTTTTTTAGCGCCTACCGCCAAATCCATCGCTCCACCTACTGATGGAATTGCATCGGGTGCGCCAGTATGCCAGTTGGCTAAGTCACCATTGGCTGCGACTTGAAACGCACCGAGAACCGCAATATCCAAATGCCCACCACGCATCATGGCAAACGAATCCCCATGATGGAAAAAGGCACCGCCTTGTAACATGGTCACATATTCTTTACCGGCATTGATCAGCTCAGGATCTTCTTCCCCTGCAGCTGGCGGTGGACCAAAAGCCAATAAGCCATTTTCAGAATGCAGGAAGATCTCTTTGTCATTCGGTAAGTAGCTGGCAATCTTGGTGGGTAAGCCAATGCCTAAATTGACATAAGCCCCATCCGGAATATCTTGGGCCACACGTTCAGCAATCTGGTTGCGGTTGAGTTTTTGATAGCTCATGATGTTCTCCCGATTACACAGCCACAGGTTCAGGCTGAACCTGTACCACATGTTGAACGAAGATGCCTGGGGTGATGATGTGTTCTGGGTCCAAAGCACCGAGTTCCACCACTTCAGACACTTGGGCAATGGTCACATTGGCTGCCATGGCCATGATTGGGCCAAAGTTACGTGCCGATTTACGGTAGACCAGATTGCCCCAACGGTCGCCTTGTTGGGCTTTAATCAAAGCGAAGTCAGCTTTGATCGGGTATTCCAGTACATAATCTTTACCGTCGATGTGACGGGTTTCTTTACCTTCAGCCAATAAGGTACCAAAGCCTGTAGGGGTGAAGACTGCGCCGAGTCCCATGCCTGCGGCTTGAATACGGCAAGCGAGGTTACCTTGTGGTACTAATTCCAATTCGATTTTGCCTGCACGATAGAGTTCATCGAAGACCCAAGAGTCGGACTGACGCGGGAATGAGCAGATGACTTTTTTGACGGCGCCGGCTTTCAGCAGTTTCGCCAGACCATAGTCGCCATTGCCTGCGTTGTTGCTGACAATGGTGAGGTCTTTACGTCCAAGTTTGATCAGCCCGTCAATGAGTTCAGCAGGTTGTCCTGCTGTACCAAAACCACCAATCATGATGGTTGAGCCGTCTTGTATCTGGGAGAGCGCTTCCGTTAAGGTCGCTGCACTTTTATCTATCATTAGATAACTCCATTGTGCATCATGCAAAATTTGAAAAGGCACGGAAACCTAACTTATACTGGAGAGCAATTCAGCTAAAACAACATTCCCTAGTCTTTTAGTTCGATTTCCTTATACGTTCATTTTTTATCATTTCTTAACGCTGGACTAGATAGCGATAGGTGCTTTTGTTCGATGATCGAACATTTTTACTTATTATCGAACAAAACCTGATTTTTTCAGTCAGATTTCACGCTATAGTAAAAATATAAACACAATACATATCAGGAAAGTATCTAAATGGATGAGGAATTGCATAAAACTGAAAGATGGCTTGAAAATAAAGATAATAAAAAAATCATTCGACATGAAGATTTTGTGGCCGGCATCAGTAAAGGTATGGCAATTCTGGATTGTTTTGGTGCTGACCGTCATCGTTTAAATATTTCAATGGCTGCTGAACGGACTGGGATGACCCGCGCGGCAGCACGGCGTCACTTACTCACTCTTGAATATTTGGGCTATTTAGAGTCGGATGGTCATTATTTTTATTTAACGCCTAAAATTTTAAAATTCTCAGGTGCTTATCTTGGCGGTGCACAACTTCCTAAAATATCTCAGCCTCTATTGAATCTACTCACCAATCAAACGTCTTTAATCTTTTCCGTGATGGTACTGGATGGATATGAAGCCATTACTATTGCACGTAGCGCTGCGCATCAACAAACAGATCGTGTTAACCCCTATGGTTTACACTTAGGAAATCGTTTACCTGCACATGCAACATCCGCAGGGAAAATTTTATTGGCCCATCTGGAACCAAATGAGCAACGTGAATGGCTGGAAAAATATCCACTACAACGTTTAACCAAATATACCCATACCGACAATGCAACATTTTTAAACTTGCTACATGAAATCAAAGAACAAGACTGGTGCTATTCTTGTGAAGAACATGAGTTAGGTGTCCATGCGCTTGCCGTACCGATTTATCAACAAAGATCTAAAGTGATTGCTGCTTTAAATATTGTGTCCCCGACTACTCGTACCACTAAGGAATATCTGATTCAGCACATTTTGCCATTACTACAAGAGACGGCACGTGAGTTGCGCAATATTTTATAAAAAGCCTAGATAAACAATCTAAATCTACATACTTAATCTAGTGCTTTAATCACAGAGTATGTGTTAATTTTTTTTAGGACTTAGCAAAATAAAAAACCGCGATAACAGAGCGGTTTTTTATTTTATCAGCTTTAGTCAAATACCACTTTTTTATGGGTGAATCGACTATAGAAAAATACAAGCAACCCCAATAAATATAGGCAACCCGACAACAATAATAATGATACGCCTGCCGCATAAAGTAACCATGCTGCATAGATGACTGCGACTGCGGCAATCCAAATATGCTTACTACGTTTATGTTTCACAGATTCTTTTAAATAGAATGCAGAAACCAAAAAGTATGGCAATAAAATCATTACTGATGAAATCAGCAATAACTGCGTATAGTTTTTATCAAAGAAGCAGACTGCAATCAGCGAAATTTGCACCACAATAGACGTTAGCCAAAGTGAAGCAATCGGCACACCATTCTGATTGGTTTTTAAAAATATAGAAGGAAAAGCTTTATTTTTTGCAGCTAAAAATGGAATTTCCGTTGCAAATAAAGTCCAACTCAAATAAGAAGAACTAACCGAAATAATCAAACCTAGCGTAATAATAATCGTACCAGGCAGCCCAATCAGTTGCTCCAATATGGTTGCCATAGAAGGGTTATGCATATTGGCAATTTCAGCTCGCCCAGTTACACCATAAGCCAGTACAGTCACCATGACATAGAAACTCAATGCCAACAGCACACCCAAAACGGTTGCACGGCCAATATCTTGTCTGTTCTTGGCGCGGGATGATAAAACTACAGCGCCCTCAATACCCGTAAATACCCATAAGGTAATGAGCATCAAATTACGCACCTGTTCCCAAACAGGCAACTGTAAAGAAAAGTCGATAAAGTTAAGTTTGAACAGATCCAGTTTGAACGCAATAAAACTACAGGCAATAAAAATAACCAAAGGAACAATCTTGGCAATCGTCGCAATAAGATTCACCAAAGCTGCCTCTTTAATGCCCTGACTGACCAGCCAATGCACAATCCAGACAAAGATAGATGAACCAATCAATGCATACAGGGTATTGCCTTCACCAAAATACACATGCTCTGGGCTATCAGTAAATAAACCCACACCAGAAAAGGCAATTACCACATATCCAACAATGCCGATGGTGGTACAAAGCCAATAGCCCCATGCAGAACAAAAGCCAATTAATTCACCAAAACCTTCTCGAGCATAATTATAAATACCACCATCTAAGTCAGGTCTTTGCCGTGTTAAAAAAAGCAGTGCAAAAGCAAGAAACAGAATTCCTACGCCTGTTATAAGCCAAGCCATGAGTAAGGCTTGGCCATTTGCGACTGCAGCCATGTTTTGTGGCAAACTAAATACCCCTGAACCCACCATAGAACTAAACACTAAGGCAGTTAAGGAAAGTAAGCCAATTTTAGCTGTAGACATAAGAAAATCTTACTGTTTAAAAAATTGAGAAAGTTCTGCAATATGCTCGGGACCAATACCACAACAGCCCCCAATTAAAGTTGCTCCCGCAGCTTGCCATTGCTGTGCAAAGCTTAAATATAATTCAGGATTTAAATCGGCACGGATTTCATCTAAACCATCGTTAGCGGTTGCTTCACTTTTCTGTGGCGGAAATGCGTTGGCATAAGCCCCAATTTGTACTGTTTCTGGTAGTAATTTTTTAATTTGGATAATGGCTTGCAATACTACTTCTGGTTGGCAGCAGTTAAACAATATCGCGTTGGCACCAAGACGGTGTATCAACTCAGCCACTTGTTCAAGGCTTTCCCCAGAACGCAATAAGGGTTGTTCTAACTGAATTTCATCTTGTAAGGTAAATGACACCCAAAAGTCTCGCCCATCTTTAGGTAATAATGCATGTACAGTTTCGACTTCTTTGAGGCAAGATTGTGTCTCTGCCAACCAAAAATCGACATGCGGTGATAAAGTTTCAATAATTGGTGTTGCAAGGGTTTTAGCTTCTGCTTCTTTAAATAAATCCGCACGGTAAGAGCCAAATAACGGAGGCAAACAACCTGCAATGCGAACGTCTTTTCCACTCTCTTCAACTGCTTTTTTCGCCTGAGTTACAGCAACATTCACCAAACTTGTTACTTCATTTTCAAAGCGCTGCTCGCCAATATGAAATGGAACCACTGCATAATTATTGGTGGTAATAACTTCTGCACCCGCTTCAATAAAATCTAAATGCACTTGTTTTACAATGTCTGGGGCTTCTGTTAAAGCCAATGCAGACCATTCAGGTTGTCTAAAAGGTGCACCTCTACGCGCAAGTTCACGACCAAAACCGCCATCTAAGATTTTCATAAAGTTAAGTTATATTAAATAAAAAAGCTGATTATAGAGAAACTCTTAAAAGATTTAATGCTTGAATCCTCCAAACAATATCTTTATTTCAGCTAATGAAAATTCATTTTTCTAATAACTCATGCTGATGTAGCGTAGCTTGAACAATAGTGTTGAATTTCGGAAAAGCGTTTTTTCCATATGCTCCGTTACTCTTCTCCCATCCTTAGGTAAAACAAATAATAGAGGACTGTGTAAGGTATTATCTTTGATTAACCCTATACAAATTGTCGTCAGCATATTCAACAAATAAATAACGCACTATCCCATTAAAAATTTTATTGATTCAATATGCTGAAAATACAGCTCAACGCAGAGCTATCTTGTTTTTTGATTGAATCATGTCTCCTGCACTTAATCTCTAATTGGCATTTATTTTGCTTATCAGTAATACGGTTTTAAAAATTCGTAATACTAGGCGGACTAGCGATATGGGATATGTTGCAACTGAACTTAACCAAAAAAATAAGCTGATTCTGGGCTTTTGCTCATTTCTCATTCCAATTTTGATTTGGTGTGCAGTCAGTTATCTGCCATTTATTTGGCATCCTCAAGTCCAAATTACCGACTCTGGCAGCGTGCCTTATTTGCAAGTCGACAGTCGGATTGATAAAGCGCTGTTCTATAATGAAGCACAAAATGCAGTCAATCACGGCGATGCGCCACCTCAAGGCAAATTGGTCAACCCGATTTATTTACCCGCCCCCGATGAAGTTGCAACAGCACTGATTACTGCATTTACGACACCTCCTGTACAACCCGATGCTCCATGGTTTCATCAAAGCCTGTGGCATAGTATTAAGCTGGTTTTTACCGCATTTTTCTTATCTTCTTTAATTGGTATTCCCTTAGGAATTTTGTGTGGCTTCTCACTCAAGATTTCAAAACTCACCGAACCTTTTGTCGAGTTTTTCCGTTATTTACCTGCCCCTGCATTCGGTGCGTTGGCTGTTGCCATCTTAGGCATTAATGATGCACCGAAAGTCGCCATTATTGTGATAGGAACGCTGTTTCAACAAATTTTAATTATTGCCAACACCACACGGATGGTCGACCGCGGACTGATAGAAGCAGGTTATACCCTTGGCACCAACAAAATGAAAAGTCTGTTGCATGTGGTGATTCCTGCGGCATTACCCGATATTTACCGTGATTTACGCGTGCTATTGGGCTGGGCATGGACCTATTTAATTGTGTCTGAATTGATTGGTACGACCTCGGGCATCACATGGTTTATTACCCAACAAGCGCGCTATCAAAACTTTGACAATGTCTATGCTGCTATTTTGATTATTGGGGTCATTGGACTGGTCTGTGATGTCATTTTAATGAAATTAGGCGAACGACTCTTCACATGGAAAGCAGGAGCAAAATAATGAATACAACGACGAATAATGATACAAAACAGTATTTTGAACACATCTATCAACGCCCTGTAATTCTGGAGGCAAAAAAGCTGACCCAAGTATTTCAGCATGGTAAAACCCAACGCACCGTCTTGAATCAACTCGATTTAAAAATTCATAAGCGTGAATTTATTTGTGTGATTGGTCCCTCGGGTTGTGGCAAATCCACTTTTAGCCGTGTCGTCGCGGGACTCGATCCATATCACAGTGGAGAACTACTGGTCGATGGTCAACCAATAACAGGCCCTAGCCCAGAACGTGGCATGGTGTTCCAAGGTTACACCCTATTTCCGTGGAAAACTGTTAAAAAAAATGTGATGTTCGGTCCGCTCATGAAAGGTGCAAGCCATGCCTCCGCAGAAGCGCATGCACGCGAATGGATCAACATTATTGGGCTAGAAAAATATGAAAACCAATACCCGCATCAACTTTCGGGTGGTATGAAACAACGCGTTGCGATTGCCCGTGCATTGGTCAATCAACCGAAAATTTTACTCATGGATGAACCTTTTGGGGCGCTCGATCCGCATACACGCCAGAAAATGCAAAAACATCTCATGGATTTATGGCAGAACATCGACATCACCATTATTTTTGTCACGCATGACATGGATGAAGCCATTTTACTGGCAGATCGAATTGTGGCTCTGAAGGCCAATCCAGGCGAAATTAAAGAAATTATTGAGGTGGATTTACCGCGACCGCGCAATGCTGAACTGATGCTCACACCCGAATTTAAACGCTTACGCGAACATGTCGATGCATTGGTGCATGCACAGGAAGAGGAACTAGATCCTGCTTTAGAGGAGTTGCCAAAAATTCCACGTATGACTCAAGTCAGTACACACAAATAAAACGCTTATAAATAATCATAACCTTTGGGACGACCCAAAGTGTTGAACAATACGTTGGACGACCAACTTTTGGTGATGATCATGCAATCGGATTATATATTACCACTGGTAGAAATCTCAAAACTTAACAGCCCACTTTTAGAAGATCGACTATCAGTCGCACAGGCTCTCGATCAAGCCTGTAAAGAAGTTGGATTTTTATATTTAAAAGGCGAGCAATTCCAACCCGAACTTTTTGAAAATTTGTGTCGCATCAGCGCACAATATTTTGCTCGTGATCAGCAAAGTAAAATGCAGCACTACATTGGTTTTTCCGAAAATCATAGCGGCTATGTTCCGATTGGAGAGGAACAATTTGTCAAAAATGTCTATGACCTTAAAGAGTCTTATGATGTGAATTATGACTATTTGGGCACAGAACAACGACGCCCTTTAGTGGGACCGACCCAGTGGCCTGAAGATGCAGAATTTAAACTGCATGTATCGGAGTATTATCAACATCTAAAAGATATTGGTCAGCAATTGTTCCAATGTTTTGCTTTAGCCCTAGGTTTAAAGGAAACCTATTTTGATGCACATATTGCCCATGCACCAAGTCAACTGCGACTGATTCACTATCCGTTCAATCCTCAGGCACAAGACCAAGAAGGTATGGGAGCACATACCGATTATGAATGTTTTACCTTACTCCTTCCGACGGCTCCTGGTCTACAAGTTCTGAATAAACAAGGAGAATGGATCGATATTCCCTTACTCGAAAACACACTGGTCATGAACATTGGTGACATGATGGAAATTCTGTCCAATGGGCGTTATTTGGCTACTAAACATCGCGTCAAAAAAGTTCAACAAGAGCGCTACTCGTTCCCGCTGTTTTTCTCTTGCGATTATGACTATGTGATTCAGCCTGTGATTGAGACAGATCAACCCCAATATGCCCCTTTAAGTGGCGGAGAACACCTGTTTAACCAAACGGCTCAAACCTTTCATTATTTAAAAGAAAAAGTCGCTTCTGGCGAAATTGTGCTGAACAATGCCCGTCCGTTGTATTCCTTTGGTCTAAATGAACACAAGGAAAAATTATGAATTTAATCAATTTATGTGCAGATTTATCAACTAAACTTTTGCCGACAGATATAAGCACTGTAGAGCTGCCTTTAGAATTGCTCGGTGCGTTTAGACGCAAAAGTATTAGTTTTTTTAATGGTCAAACGGATGAAAAAACCATCGTTTATTGGTTTCAATCCAAATCTTTTACCATTGATTTAAGACTGAAAGATATTGAGCTTACGCCTGTGTTGCAACGTCAGGGCTGGCTTGGACAAACTCTCTGGGATAAAGAACAACAAGTCTTATCATGGCAAGTCGATTCAAATTCCAATTACCAAAATCACATTCAATGGCCAGAACCCGCAACCTTACATTGCATCGGCAACTGTATTTTGGAATTCTCTCCTAGCAATGCCTATGTGGAGGATTGGCGTCAACAAGCCAATCAAGGTTTATACCTTGGATTACGTTTAGAAAAAGCCATTCATCTTGAATCGAATACTCCAGTTCAACTGGATGCAGGCTTGATTATTTGTGGTGACTTGGTGGCTTATGCACAGTCTCGATTGCCGCAAAACCAGCAAGCCATTCAACCTTTCGGCAATTTGATTGAAGCACATCAAGCAGGTATTCATTTAGAGCAAATCAATCAATTTGAAGTTTCAGTGGGTTCGTTATCTTCGAGCGTACAATTCAGTACCCAAAATTATCGCTTGCAGCAGCCCTTTTCACTCGAAGACTTCGAATATATTGGTGAAAATCAGCTTAAGCAAGTCAAAGAAATTGAAGGTGAAACCTATACCTTATATTTCAAGGTCGACATCTATCTACCCCATTATCAATTCCAAACACAAACCTCTACAACAGCAGCCAGTCAAACTTGGCTCACACAAGAAGCTGAGCATCTGTTACATCATGCTCAAGCAACATATTAAGTAGGTGATATTTTGATTGCATTTATCTACTTAAGCATTGCAATTATTGCTGAAGTGATTGCTACTTCAGCATTAAAAGCTTCACAAGGGTTTAGTGTGTTTATCCCTTCTTGTATTACCGTATTGGGCTATACGATTGCTTTATATTTTCTGTCTTTAACTTTAAAAACCATTCCTATGGGCATAGCTTATGCCATTTGGTCGGGTGCGGGCATTATTTTAATTTCATTGGTGGGATGGTTTGGCTTTAAGCAACAATTGGACGTACCTGCACTGATTGGTTTGGCTTTAATGATTTCTGGAATTTTAGTGATTAATATCTTTTCACAAAGCACCCATCTTTAATATAAAAATAGCCTGACCGAAACATCGCCGTGCTGTACCACCCAACACAAAAGCCCAGAACATTTCTGGGCTTTTCCTCGTATAGATGACTTATTTCAACCCTTCAATCAATGCGGGATAAATTAAACCATTGACATCCATTTCAGTTTTGTAGATGCCATTACTGACATTAAATTTATTCACATGATACGTCGAACCATAAATGGAATCGAAGCCCGAACCTTTGGTAAACACTTTCTTGTTTGCAGCTAAATCCAGTAAATGTGTTCCACCGATAAATTGTTCATATTGCTGCGGATCCACCCCAACACGGTTCGACATAATCTTGACTGCATCAGCATGGGTTGCAGGGTCATTAATATATTTAACGGTTTTATCCCAAACCTGAATTAATTTAGACCACTGTTCTTTGTTGGCGGCCAAATGGCTCATATTTACAGTTAAAGTATCGTAAATCAGACCCGGTTTATCTTTTGAGGTATAAATAATTTTAGACCCAGCAACCGATTTTAATGCCTGATTGGCAACAGGTTGCCATACTGCAATCGCATCTACACCATTACTTGCAAAAACTTGCGGCAATTCGTTGGTCATTGAGTTGACCAGCTTCACGTCCGACAATGAAATTTTGGCATCATCCAAAGCTGTTGATAATAATAGATGATCCACTAGCCCTTTTTCAGTGGCGATAGATTTCCCTTTTAAATCTGCAATGCTGTTTATGCCCTCTTTGGCAATAATCACATCATTTCCTGCGGAATAATCGGTTGCCATAATCATGATGCCTTTGGTTCCGCCCGATGCTGTAACCAAATTATCACCATTGGTCACCAAAACCGCATCTAACTGGTTCGCTGCAAATGCTGAAAGCGATGCTGAATAATCAAACCATTTAAATTCGACATTTAAACCCGCTTCTTTTAACCAACCCTTTTCAATGGCTACTTGCCAAGCCACAAAACCCGGCCAGTCACTATAACCAATGGTGATTGCCTGTGTTGCTGCTGTTTCAGTCTTCTTTTCCGCTTCTGGTACTTTGGCGGTATTGTCACAACCTGAGAGTAAAATACCCGCAACTACTGACATTGATAACACTGCTTTTTTCATCATTTTCAGGTTCCCCTAAGATTATTCAACATTTTGTGGAATTGGTGGCATCACCGCATCCATCAGTTCAAGGTGTCCGTTAATGACCCCTTTCAAGGCAATAAATTGCTGGCTCATTAACTTTAATTCGGCGCTTTTGCCCTGCATCAGCATCACTTCCATAATTTTTTGCTCATCCAGTTGGATATGCAGCGAGCTAATTACTTGTTCTAAATATTGTTGTTGCAAATCCATTAACTGAACTCGCAATGACATAGAACTGGCGTCATACAGCAAGGTCAATGTGCCGACCATGACCGAATTTTGCCGCTCTTCTTCTGCAATTAAGTGCTTGTGAATCATGTCTACAATGGCTTGCGAGCGGCTTTCATAGCATTGATCGACAATTTTCTGATCCAGTGCGCTTAAAGTACTCTCAGGTACAGTGACACTGATTCGAGCAAGTTTAGGTTTAGCCACAATTTACTTCCGGAATGTTTCAGGATGATGAGGGTCTTGCTTGACATAAAAACCCGCGCGAACGCTAATTAGCTCCAGTAAAAACTGTTTAAAGAGCTGTGATGTCGACTTATCTTTATTCTGTGGCTTTTGCATCTGTGGCTCCTCTTTGGTATTACCAAATTCGAATTTTGTATTACTCGAATAAATGCAGAAAGCGTGCCAATCCATTCCATCAAAATAGAGACGAAAACAAGAAAAATTGCTTGAAATTTGGGCAAAATAAATCAAATCGCGCTGTTATGGAGCTTTAAATTAAAGAACAGTTTTTCAGGGAAAAATCATGAGAGAAATTCGGCTGAATCTTTAAATGCAAAAGCCAGCGCGATCAAGCACTGGCTTTTTAGATTTGATAATTTTGAGATAAGATTTAAGCCACAGGCGCCAATGTGAACAACACCTGCCCCGTTTTCACGGTTTGCCCTTTTTCAATGGTAATGGCTTCAACTTTCATCCGTTCAGGTGCCAAAATTGGAATTTCAATTTTCATGGCTTCAATTACTGCCAAAGTCGCCCCTTCTTCAACCACATCCCCCATCTGACATTCAATTTTCCAAATCGAACCGGGCATGTGCGATTCTACGGCACAACCACCATCTGGAATCAAAACTGCTTCACCATCATCCACCGTATCTAAACTTTCAGATACATATTCCGCCAAACCTGCTTCATGCCAACGACGGCGCTCGGCTTCAAAATTACTTTGTTGCGTGTGCTTAAATGCTTGGATAGTTTCAGCATTGTCCTGCAAGAACTGATTGTATTCTTTCAGGTTTAATACACCTTCTTCTACGCGTAGATTTAAACGTCCTGCTTTAAAATCTTCACGCATCTGCATCAATTCAGTTTCAGACACTTCATAGAATTTAATCTGGTCGAAAAAGCGCAGCAACCATGGTTTACCCTCTTCAAAATTGGCATTTTTACGGTAGCGGCTCCACATTTGCGTAGTACGACCTACAAACTGATAACCGCCCGGGCCTTCCATGCCGTACACGCACATATAAGCACCTCCAATACCGACCGCATTTTCAGGTGTCCAAGTTCGTGCAGGGTTATATTTGGTGGTCACTAATCGTTGACGCGGGTCTAAAGGCGTTGCCACAGGTGCACCCAAATACACATCGCCCAGTCCCATCACTAAATAACTGGCGTTATAGACCACATCTTTCACCGCCTGTTTAGAATCTAAACCATTAATACGGCGAATAAATTCAATGTTATCTGGACACCATGGAGCATCGGCACGCACGATTTGGCTATAACGTTCCGTTGCCAATTGAGTTTGCGAATCTTCCCAAGCCAAAGGCAAATATACAGTACGTGAAGGAACCTGCATTTCTGCAATATTCGGAATCTGTTCTTCAGCCACTTCTAGCAAACGCAGTAAATCGGTTTGATCCAGTACCAAACAATCATAATGGATTTGTAGCGAGCGAATGCCCGGAGTTAAATCAATAATGCCCTTGATGTTTTGCTCTTTCATCCATTGCATTAAGGCATGAATGCGGAAGCGCAGATTCAAATCTAGCACCAACTCACCATATTCCACCAACAGGTAATGATTCCCCGCAGGACGATAGACTACGTCAGGGCGTGTACCATCGCCTTTAAAGGTATCTAAAATTACATGGTTTAAAGTAATTTCCTCTGCTTGAATGACTTGCTCGTAATGAATACTTTCAAGTGATGCTGCATCCAGTATGGCTTGATAGTCTTGATTGAGCTGCTTGGCCTGATGGTAACTCACAGGAGTAAATTTAACTTTATCCCCGGCTTTTAGCTGTCCCAATTTCCACAATTCAGAATGAATCACCACTGCTGGGCAGACAAAACCGCCCAAACTTGGACCATCTGGGCCTAAAATAATTGGCATATCGCCAGTAAAGTCGATCGCGCCAATGGCATAAGCATTATCGTGAATATTGGATGGATGTAAGCCCGCCTCACCACCATCTTCTCGTGCCCATTCAGGTTTTGGCCCAATCAGACGAATACCTGTACGGCTGGAGTTAAAGTGGATTTCAAACTCATGTTCAAAGAAAGTTTCAATATCCTGATTGGTGAAAAAGTCAGGTGCACCATGCGGACCATACATCACCGCAATTTCCCAATGCGAATTGAATGCAGGAATTTGCCCCTGATTTAAAGCGTTCGCAGGCTGATCGCTAAAAGAGGTGATTGGCAACATATCACCAACCAATAAGTTACGCCCTGCATGACCACCAAATTGCCCTAAGGTAAATGTGGCTTGCGAGCCTAAATATTCAGGGACTTTAAAGCCGCCTTTGACCCCAATATAACTGCGGCAGCCTGTGCTAATTTTGCTACATTTTAGGATTTGCCCTTTCTTTACATTCACGGTTTGCCACATTGGAATACTTACGCCATCCAGCGTACTTGGCATCTCACCGCCTGTAAGCACAATTTGACTGTCGCAATGAAATTTCAGGCTTGGACCTTGCAGGGTACATTCCAGACCCGCAGTATTTTTCTCATTACCCAACAGTTGATTGGCAACATTCAAAGAAAATGGATCAATTGCCCCTGATGGTGGAACTCCGACATCCCAATATCCCAAGCGTCCTGTAACATCTTGAATCGAAGTTTGGATACCTGCCTGTAACACTTCAATCTTTTGAGTTTTCCAAGTGAAGCTGTTTAAGAACCGTGTGGTTTGCGTACCTGCTTGGAACACTTCTCCTGCCACAATATTCTGTAAGTACTCAAGATTGGTTTCAATTCCCGCCACCTGGGTATTGGCTAAACTGGCTGTCATGGCTTGAATCGCGGCATCACGATCTGTAGCAGTCACAATAATTTTGGCAATCATCGGGTCATAATAGGAAGATACATTTGAGCCTGTTTCCACCCAAGTTTCGACTCGACAGTGTGAATCAAACCCCACTTCAGTTAAAAGTCCTGCACTCGGCTGAAAGTTTTTAATCGGGTCTTCGGCATATAAGCGTACTTGAATGGAATGCCCTTGCGACTGCAACACTTCCGTTGGCTCGACCCAGTCACCACTGGCTAAAGTCACCATCCATTCCACCAAGTCCACAGCATAAACCTGTTCAGTCACACCATGTTCCACTTGTAAACGGGTATTCACTTCCAAGAAATAAAATTCTTGAGTATCAGTATCCATCACAAATTCAACCGTACCCGCAGAACGGTAGTGCACTGATTGCATCAGTTGAATCGCCACCTGTTGCAGATAATCACGCTGTTCATCCGACAAATGCGGTGCAGGCGTTTCTTCAATCACTTTCTGGTTACGGCGTTGTACCGAACAATCCCGCTCGCCCAATGCCAAGACCTGACCTTGACCATCCCCGAAAATTTGCACTTCAATATGACGGGCATTTTGCACAAATTTTTCTAGATACAAGCCTGCATCTTTAAAGTTGGCTTGTGCCAAATAAGATACTGTTTGATAAGCATCTTTTAGTTCTTCGGCATTCCAAACCAACCGCATACCAATCCCGCCACCGCCTGCGGTACTTTTAAGCATCACGGGATAACCAATCTTTTCTGCTTCTGCCAATGCTTCCGCTTCATCAGCCAACAAGCCACTCCCCGGCAAAAGTGGCACTTGACTCTGAATCGCCAGTTCACGTGCAGTATGCTTTAAACCAAAACTGCGCATTTGGGCAGAAGTCGGACCAATAAATGCAATTCCTGCGGCTTCACATAAGTCACAAAACTCGGCATTTTCCGATAAAAAACCATAGCCGGGGTGAATCGCTTCCGCCCCTGTTTGCTGTGAAACTTGCAGGATTTTTTCGATATTTAAATAACTTTGACTGGCAGGTGCCGCACCAATACATACCGCTTCATCCGCCATGGTCACATGTAAAGAATCACGGTCGGCTTCTGAATACACAGCAACCGATTGAATCCCCAATTTCTTGAGGGTACGGATTACGCGGCAAGCTATCGCACCACGGTTGGCAATGAGAACTTTATTAAACATGGTGCTTACTCCGCAGCTTCACGCACAATCAGTTGGATAGGCGTTGGGTTATAGGCATTACACGGATTATTTAGCTGTGGGCAATTTGAAATCAGTACAATCAAGTCCATCTGCGCCTGAATTTCCACATATTTCCCTGCGGCTGAAATGCCATCATCAAATTTCAAATGACCGTCTGCGGTAACAGGCACATTCATAAAGAAATTAATGTTCGGACCAATATGGCGCACATTTAAACCATGCTTTAATGCCACAGGGTTTTTCGCTAAGGCATACATAAAATTATTGCGGCAACTATGCATCGGGTAAGTGTCATGCGCATAACGAACCGTGTTACTTTCACAAGAACAGGCTCCACCGAGTGTGTCATGTCGACCACAGTTATCATCATGAATCACGGCCATCGGGCGCGCCAAATTACTATAAAGAGTCGTACCTTTTTCTAAATAAATCTGACGATTCATCGCCAAGGTATCAGTTGCGCTATAGCGTTCTTCTGGATTTTCAGCACTGATAAACAAGGTATCCACCGCCTGATTGCCTTCTAAATCGATAATGCGGAAATATTGCCCTTTTTTTACTTCGCACATCCATGCTTCGCCCGCAGGACATACTTCACTTAACACCATTTTTTCGAAATTTTGTAATACTGTCATGACTGTTCTCCCGAGTTCTTAGCAAGCATCAGATAATGCGAAATAGCGTGCATTGTTTTGAAATGCACGCTGATTTTGGGCGCATGAATCACGACAGATATCATGTTCATTCAAAGGATTGGCTTTAAACAGAGAAAGCTGAATGTCCGCAGGTTGATAGTGAGGAGTTTGATCTAAAGCATGCGGTGCAGCAGACAAGAACACCAAGCAATCCATTTCAAAGCGTAGCTCAATCACCTGATCAGTATTGTCAGCAGTCACATAAGAAAGTTCGCCCGCATCATTCGGCGCGACTTTAGAAAATAAATTCAGGGTGGCACTTAAGTCGGTTTGTCCTAAGGAAAATTTCGCCATTTCCACCAATAAACCCTCCACACCACTTTGATACATGGCATTGCGTGCAGCTTGGAAGTTTAGGTGACCGTATTGCGCTGTGATCTGTTCAGCACGACTTGCACCACATAGCACATCATTCCAGCCATGTTCATCTGTGACGATGGAAGCCATGACACGCCCAAGATCTGAATACAGCACATGACCCGAACTTAAATAGGCGGTATGTTGCCCTTTCAAACTGTCTGGCATGTTAAAACGCTCTAGTTTATCGGCAGCATTAACACAGAACAGTGAAACATTGGCATGTTTAGAAAGTGCTTTAAAACGGAGAATTGCACCTTTTTGAATACGTCCCGACCAGTGATGCCCTCCCGGCAAGACTTCGGTCCATAGTGTTTGGTTATTGTGATATTGCTGTAAGCCCATTGCTGTTACCTCTTCGGTGGATTCGCATGACCTCCCGGGCTTTTATCCCTCCGTGTAGTTCTTTCGAACCGTGAACTCTCGGTCTCAGACATACGCGTGCGTATCGGAACCCTAGATCACATTTTTCATAGTCATGATTAAGCAAAGGCTGTGCCAATTTAGTATTACGTTTTTTATCATTCGTAATACTATTATTGAGCGAAGATGATGCAAAAATAAAAAAAGGTGCTTTTTTGCACCAGAATTAAAACAATTCACCCTAAAGGCTGTATTAAAATGATTTCTATTAACTCATTTCACAAATATATTGCACGCCATCACGTCCTTGGCGTTTTACTTCATATAAAGCCTGATCTGCCATCTTCAGCCAGTCCGTTGTAGAGCCTGCTGCGGCTGCCGAAGAAATTCCAATACTGATACTCATGCGAAAGTTCGGATTACTCGGTAAACGAAAATGTCGCACTTTATCCAAAATGGTTTGAGACAATTGCATAATTTCCTGTGAACTGCTGTCCATCACAATCACTGCTAACTCATCACCACCAAATCTGGCAGGTATATCTTTGCTTTGAATCGATTCTCTTAAAATATTCGACAGTTCAATCAGGACATAATCTCCCATTTCATGTCCATAGGTATCATTAATGTCCTTAAAATGATCCACATCGATTAACATTAAATGAGCCGTACTATTTCCACGTTGTGTTTGTACAAAAGTGCTGGCTAAACGCTGCTCAAACAAACGGCGGTTCGGAATATGCAAACGCGGATCCATTAAGGCAATCCGTTCAAACTGCCGATTTTTTTGGCTCAGATTGGTAGAAAGCTTCCGAGATAAAATACTCAAGGCAATTAAATATAAGGTTGCCAATGGAATAGTAAGCCACACTGTATGCGGGCTAAAAGTGAGGGTTAGAGGCATACCAACCAACAACCAAACGCCAATCAAAGAGACGGTAAATCCTAAAATTGAAGAAGCTAAAAGTTTCCATCCCCCCGCAGCATAACGATCTGCAATAAATACAGCCAAAATAATAAAAGATGGCATGGGGCTTAAACCCATCACACCAATCCAAGCCCCACCAAACATGGTATCTACAATCAAGCTGGTTTGTTCAGTTTTCACAGGATCGTCAGATCGTTGACTAATTAAATAGGCGAAACTTGGCCAAACAAAAGCATTTACTGTCAATAAAATGAAATAGCTACTTTCATAATGCATATCCCGTAATACAGAAAAAATTGGGAAAAAACACAAAATCGTTCCAAGCTGTCGCATAACGAAAATTCTTTTAAGGAATTTTTTCGTTCGCGTTTGTAATAATTCTTCATCAGGAACGATATAAGACATATTTAACCTAATGCTAAATGAGAATGGTTTCTTCTAATGTAGCAAATTTTATTCCCTTATTTATCCATATCATTTAAAAAAGTTGATATTTATCGCTTTTTGAGACAACAATTCTTTTTAATTTTCAAAACCAAGCACTGATATTTAACGTTCAGCATAAAAGGCTTTTATCAAACACCAAACGCACAAATGTAAATCATTACACTTGTGCGTAGCTCATTAAGATCGAGATATAAAATATTATTTTTTCGCTTGCTGAGCTTTAAAACGTGATAATGCAGTGACGGCAATTGCGGAAAGAATAATGCCTGGAGCACTTGCCACCAAAATACCCGATGTACCTAAACCTAAGGCTAAAATTTTACCCGTCAGTAATGGACCTGTCATTGCACCTAGGCGTCCTAAAGAGATTGCGCTCCCTACACCTGTGACCTTACCCGCGCCTGAATAAAAGATTGGAGAAATTCCGTAGAGAATAGATTGACCACCTGTAGAGAAAATTCCGCCCAACACCCCAGCTATAATTAATACAGCCACCACCTTACTGGTGAACAGTAAAAATATGGCAATAAATAATCCTGAATAGATAATTACCGCCATTTGCCATAATTTCAGGCGATCTAGCAAGTAACCAAAACCCAAGGTTCCAATCACTGCGCCCACCTGAAAAACCAGCATCACCAGAAATGCTTGCTGCTTTTCTAAGCCTTGTTCCATCAACAAGTTCGGTAACCAGCTAATTAAAATATAGTTCACCATCAAAGTGAAAAAGAAACTTACCCAGAGTGGTAAAGTCTGTTTAAATTTTTGCTGCTGAAATAATACTTCAGTCATTGCAGGAACTGGTGCTGGTTCAGCATTTTCGACAAGCGTTGTTTGCTTCGGTTTATCTTTTAAAATAAATGCCATGAATGGAATGAGGACTAATGGGGTAATCCCACCAATCAAGAACAATGTCTGCCATGGAATATCTTTAAAATAAATCGCAAGCCCTGCCACAAAAATGGCGCCTACAGGCAAGCCACAATACATTAAACTGTTTAATTTGCCGCGGTTGGCTTCCGTTGCTTCATCCCCCACCACTGAAATCATGGTCGGCATCGCAGCACCTAAACCCAGCCCTGTGAAAAAGCGTGCAAGATATAAAACTTCTACATTGGGTGCGATTGCTGTAATACTAAAAAACACCCCAAAGATCGCAATAGACAGCATCAGGACTTTCTTTTGACCTAAATAATCTGCAACGCGTCCGCCAAAGAATGCGCCAAACAGCATACCAAATACACCTAGGCTAAACACATATCCCATTTGTACTTGATCTAATCCAAAGGTTGCTGCGATTCCTTTTGCTGCAATACCAGGTGCTTGTAAATCGAAACCTTCAAAAAAAGCTACCCAAAAACACAAAAATACGATGAGGAATTTCTGCGTTTTTCCCATGTTTGTTTGAGCCATAATTGATCTCCATCAATAGTTTGCAAGTTGGCTAAAACTTGTGGGGCTATTTTGAAAGGTATCACTGGCGAGAAATAGCACGACAATGGTCGGGATTCATTCACTCTCATTTTTAAATGATTCGGTTATTTAGAGCTAAACCCTTATAAAATGATAGCTAAAAGCTCTTATCAAAATATATAACCTATAAAATACAGTATGTTATACAAATGAAAGCTATTAACTATACAGTTATAGTTAATAGCAATCGTGGTGGAAATTTGCTTTTATTTTTTCCAAAAAAGCCATTTGTTGCGTTTCGGACGCTTTTGCTCAACACGAACAAGTCCATTCAATGCCTCACTATTCATTTGCTCGTACATTTTTAAATACTCAGGATTTAATTGCCCAGCGATGTGTTCTGGATAATATGCTGTTGATGGGGTCCTTAGTGACCGCTCATACCACTTTTCTGCAAGATCTAAATCTGGATTAAAATAAAGTCCATTTTCATACATATATCCAATCTTGCATTCCGCATACGAGTCTTTTTGATCGGCCGCTTTCTGAATCCAATACGCCGCTTCCTCTAAATCTTTTTCGGTATAGAAACCATTTAAATACCAATACCCCACTTGATACTGTGAGGAAGCTTCACCTTTTTGAGCATTAAGTAAAAATAATTTAAAGAATAATTGCTTGGCTTCATTCATATGCAGAAATGAATCAATCTTCCTAATCTGCTCAGAAATTTGCTCAATTGAATAATCACGCGCATTTTTGAGAACGTGTTGAGCCTGTTGCAGTGGGCTATCTTCGGTAAAGGACGCAAGCAGTTGCATCGCCTGCGCTTGCATTGTATCTATACCGTCAATGCGTGCCTCTAGTACAACATTTAAATGTTTTCGAGCCAATTCGAAGTCTTGCTCAACACCTCGTCCTTCTACATACATACGCCCCAAGCTTAAATCGGCTGCTATCACTCGCCCAGCGACTTGTTGATACAGCTCAATAGCCATATCTAAATCAAGCGGTACACCTAAACCATGCTCATATTTATCAGCTAAATTATTGATTGCAACTGAATTGCCTAAATCAGCCGATTTTTGATACCAATAGACACATTGCTCATAATCACGTTTTGTGCCAATACCATCTTGATACATCCAAGCTAAATGATAATAAGCATTAGCCAAAACAACTTTTTCAGTTTCAGGAGCCTGAGATGCAATTCGGTGATACAGATATAATGCCTGCCCAGGATGAATCACATGGTCGCTCACCACACCGTAATTCGGATAAACTGGATTGACTAAAAAACAGGTTAACCAACCAAAACGATAATAGGCAGCCAATCCCAATGTCGCTGCCCAACAACCCTGTTCGGATGATTGCTCCAAGAGCTGCAAACTTTTCTGTAAATCTTGTTCGGTGCCCTGTGCTCGCGCATAACATCCCGCCAACTGATATAGCGCAATACTATCCATTTTGGATGCGGCTTCTCGATACCAGTTAAAGCTTCCTTCCAAACTTTTTTGTAAAATTCCGCCAATAAATAATTGCTGAGCTAACTGACACATCGCAGGACTATATCCCGACTGTGCAGAGTAACGTAGTAAATCAATATAGCGTTGAAAGTCACGTGCTTGATAAGCCTGATCTGCCAAATAATATTGATAAATGCCGTGATACTGTTCTGCTTTCTTCTGAATTATTTGATGAATCAGTTCGCCATGTCCTCTTTCATGTTCAGCAAAATAATCAATACGTGCAACCAAGCCCAAACTTTTAGAAACTTGCTGTAAAGGTAAAAACCATCGTGTAATGGTATAAAGCCCCGGAACATCTGACATTTTCATAATTTCACCAGATGATTCAGGATCATTTGGTCGAACCAAAGCTCTCAACATCTGCATAGGAGACTCAGCTTCAGGAGGCATTAAATTTACCCCCACCAACTCCCCATCATTGGTTTTAGCAACATTCCATACTTTCATAATGGCTTGATCAAATTGATAAAATTCACCATTTTGATTTAACCAAATCACAACATCGCCCTCGCGAATCTCTTCACCATTTTTATATTGTAATGACATTACTTAACCTTATTTTTTTATTGTGCTTTATAGCGCGCTGATTTTACCTAAAAAAAAGCCCGCATAAAGCGGACTTTTTTAATCATTTTCAAAGATTAAGCAGATTTCTTGGTTTGTGCATTCTTACGAATCGTGATCATCACCAATTGAACTGCTGCTGGTGTCACACCAGGAATACGGCTAGCTTGTGCCAAAGTATCTGGACGTACATCTTTCAGCTTTAAGGTAATTTCACGTGAAAGACCAGAAACAACATCGTAATTAAAATCGGCTGGAATTTTCGTTTCTTCCAGACGCTTCATTTGAGCGACATCTTCATGCTGACGGTTAATATAACCTTCGTATTTCACTGCAATTTCAATTTGGTCACCTACTTGTTGTGACACTTCAGAACCAGTCAATTCCGCAATTTGGGCAAATGAAATATTTGGACGTTTGAGTAAGTCAATCGCGCTACATTCTTTCGACAAGTCAGCGCCTGTCATTTCAACAAACTTTTTACCCATTGGGTTATTTGGCGCAGCCCAAAGGTGTTGTAAACGACCTGTTTCTTTTTCAACAGCTTCCATTTTTTCACAGTAAGCAGCCCAACGAACGTCATCCACCAAGCCCATTTCACGACCTACTGGCGTTAAACGCTGATCTGCATTATCTTCACGCAACATCAAACGATATTCTGCACGCGAAGTAAACATACGGTACGGTTCTTTCGTACCCAATGTAATCAAGTCATCAACCAACACGCCCATATACGCTTCATCACGTTTTGGCGTCCATTGTTCCTGATCCCAAGCACGACGCGCAGCGTTCAGACCTGCCAACAAACCTTGTGCACCCGCTTCTTCATAACCTGTCGTACCATTAATCTGACCTGCAAAATACAGGTTGTTAATCGCCTTGGTTTCTAAAGTAAATTTAAGCGCTTGCGGGTTGAAATAGTCATATTCAATCGCATAACCTGGACGCAAAATATGCGCATTTTCCATACCACGAATCGAACGTACCAATTCAAACTGCACATCAAATGGTAAAGAGGTCGAAATACCATTTGGATAAAGCTCATGTGTATCTAAACCTTCAGGCTCTAAGAACACTTGATGTGAATCTTTGTCTGAAAAACGGTGAATTTTATCTTCAATCGATGGACAGTAACGCGGACCCACACCTTCAATCACACCTGTGTACATTGGTGAACGGTCTAAACCGCCACGAATAATGTCATGAGTTTTTTCATTGGTATGCGTGATATAACAATTGACTTGTTCTGGGTGCATAGATGCATCACCCATAAATGACATCACTGGAGATGGGAAATCACCTGGTTGAGGAGTCATCACAGAAAAATCAACAGAACGTGCATCAATACGTGGTGGTGTACCTGTTTTTAAACGGCCTACAGGCAGATTTAACTCACGTAAACGGTGAGCAAGCGAAATTGATGGTGGATCACCTGCACGACCGCCACTCGATTTTTCTAAACCAACATGAATTACACCGCCTAAGAAGGTTCCCGCCGTCAGTACAACCGTTTTCGCATCAAAACGAATTCCCATTTGAGTCACAACACCTTTTACAGTATCGCCATCAACAATAAGGTCATCTGCTGCTTGCTGGAAAATATCTAGATTGGCTTGGTTTTCCAAAGTTTCTCGAATCGCGGCTTTATAACGTACACGGTCAGCCTGTGCACGTGTTGCACGTACCGCTGCACCCTTACGTGAGTTCAGAATACGGAACTGGATACCACCTTTATCGGCAGCCAATGCCATTGCACCACCTAAGGCATCAATTTCACGAACTAAGTGCGATTTACCGATACCACCAATAGCTGGGTTACAGCTCATCTGCCCTAAAGTCTCAATGTTATGAGTCAGGAGTAAAGTCTGTCGACCCATACGCGCCGCAGCAAGTGCTGCTTCCGTACCTGCGTGACCGCCACCGATAACAATGACATCGTAAACTTTAGGATAATGCATAGTGGTATAGAGAGAAATAAAAAGAATGACAGAGTATTATATCAAATTTTGTTGAGTAAGTTGACTAAGCAACTCAATTTTATTTTTTAAACAATTATTATTGAATGTTTCATATCACTACATAAACACCATTGAATCGTCTAATAATTAAGCAATTTAACACAATTTTTCAGCACTATTTACCTGATTTACACTGTTTTATTTTGTCTATTTTTTATCCTATTAAGAGGCAACATGACAAATAAAGGAATAAGGTACACATCATGAATAAAAATATTCTACTCTCTGCTGTTCTCTGCGGTTTATGTCTTGCTCCATTTGCTACCGTGCAAGCAAATGATAAAGTTGAAACCACCTACAATGCCCAAAAATACATGCAAGTTTGTAAAGGCAAATCCCAAGGAACCTGGGTTAGTTTTGCTTACCGTGGAATTATTTGGAATGGTACCTGCGAACCGCAATTCTTTAGTACCAATAAAGCCGTGAAAGGAAATGAATCCGAATTAATGACAGCATGCCAAACCGATATGGCAACCAAATCTGTCATGATCAATGGGATGGAAGTGAAAGGAAAATGTGCTTTAGGTTTCACTGCGCCTTATCCTAAATAAATATCAAGTCTCTCAATATTATATGACTCTAAGTGGTTGAAGTGTTTCATCTTCGACCACTTTTGTTATAGAGTAAGCGCTCTTGTTTACTCTCATTTTTTTTCCATCAAATACCAAAACACATAATGAGAACCCAAGAGTCACTTTTACAGCTACTTTGATAATAAAATGCATTTACCATCTTTTAGAGTTGACAAATTCCATCTAAAACAACACACAAGAAACAATGCTTCAATAAATGAAATACGCCATAACCAAAAAAAATATAAATATTTAAAAACAATTACTTATAAAAAAACACCACAAAATTAATGCTTATTTTTTTTAAGAAATACGACCAACATTACCCTCATTATTTTGGTTATAAAGCTTATATATCATGCTTAAACCAACAAGTTTTGTGCATGAATGTCATTTGCAACGTTTATGCATATACTATGATCAAATCAATTGTGTATTGCTTAAGCAAAAGCCCCACACAAAAATAACCATAATTTCAATTAAAAACTCAGGATCGAGTTTTTACTGATTTTTTTAAAAATAAATCAATTTAATAATAGGAATAAAGAATGGATGCAGGATTAATTACCGTTGTTTTACCACTGGCATTGGCAATTGTCATGATGGGTTTAGGTCTTGAACTTACTCCAAAAGATTTTGCGCGTGTCACACAACAACCCAAAGCCGTACTCATTTCACTTTTTAGTCAACTTTTCTTACTTGTAGGGGTAGCTTTCCTGCTCTGTAAGCTTTTTGCATTACCACCTCTGCTTGCAGTAGGTTTAATGTTGCTAGCAGCTTCGCCTGGTGGAAGTACCGCCAATTTGTTTAGCTATTTATTTAAAGGTGATGTAGCTTTAAATATTACCCTAACAGCAATTAACTCCGTGCTCGCAGCAGTAACGCTACCCTTAATTGTAAATTTCTCCATCAATTATTTTATGAATGACGGACAGCAAGTTAGCCTACAGTTCAGTAAAATTATTCAAGTGTTTGGCATTATTATTGTGCCTGTGTGCATCGGAATGCTTATTCGTCATTTTGCACCGAATTTCACACATAAAATGAATAAACCTGTGCGTATCTTTGCAGTTGTATTCTTAATCCTGATTATTGTTGCTGCCTTTATTAAAGAGCGTGCTCACATCATGGAATACTTTGCTCAAATTGGTGTGGCAACAATCGTTTTCTGTATCATCAGCTTGTCCATTGGTTATTTCGTACCTCGTGTTATGGGTGTACATACAACGCAAGCACGTGCCTGTGCTTTTGAAATTGGCATTCATAACGGTACATTAGCCATGACCATTGCCCTTACAGTTCTTGAAAATACCACCATATCTATACCAGCAGCTGTGTATTCAATATTTATGTATATCATCGCCGCAGGGTTCGGCATGTTATTAAATAAATTTGATCGCGCTACAACACCAGTCAATAAAAGTGATTCACTCAAACTCGAATCTTAATCATAAATTTAATCAGGATGTCTCGGCATCATTTTTACAGTTATATGAAAGTGTAGCTGTAAATGCTGCTCTCAGTTACAATGTGCGCTTTAGAAAAGCAAAGTTTGGGTTATTCCGTGAAGTGGTTACAAATTCATATTACTGTTGATCAAGCACAAGTCGATTTTACAGAAACATTATTAAGTTCTTTGGGCGCAGTGAGCGTGACTTTGGACGATGCTGAAAATCAAGACTTACTTGAGCCACTTCCGGGTGAAACACCACTTTGGAATAAAGTGATTGTGACAGGTATTTATGCACAAGAAGAAAATGAAGAAATTGATGTCGCTGCATTAGAAATCTTCATTCGTACACAAATGCCTGATGCACCTTTGCGTAGCGAGTTCTTAGAAGATCAAGTTTGGGAACGATCTTGGATGGATTACTACGAACCAATTCAAATCAGTGAAAAATTCTGGATTGTGCCTGAATGGTTAGAGCCACCTGAAGCAGATGCTGTGAACATTAAACTTGATCCAGGTCTAGCTTTTGGTACGGGTAACCATGCTAGCACGTTCCTGTGTTTACAATGGCTTGGCAAAACCGACCTCAAAGATAAAGTCGTAATCGATTACGGATGTGGTTCAGGTATTCTGGGTGTTGCAGCATTATTATTGGGTGCTAAAAAAGTCTACGCCACAGATATTGATCCGCAAGCGGTATTGGCGACTCAACAAAATGCTGAGTTAAATGGTGTACTCGACAAAATTTTTGTGGGCTTACCTGATGAGTTTAATGAAACGTTTGGCAGCCAAAAAGCGGATGTATTAGTTGCAAATATTTTAGCAGGTCCGCTAATGGCTCTTGCACCAGAGTTTGCAACTTTAACAAAATATGAGGCAGAGTTCGCACTTGCAGGTGTAATCGAAGAGCAAGTTGCTGATGTTTCTAGTATTTACTCAGAATTTTTTGATATATTAGAAGTTGAAAAACGTGAAGAAAACTGGTGCCGTATTTCAGGCAAACGCCACAAAGCCTAACTATCTAACTTAAAAACTATGAGCGAAAAACAAACCAGCTGTCCTGAGTGTCTAACAATTTATCGAGTCTCTGTGGCTCAACTGACTGTTGCTCAGGGCATGGTTTGTTGCCCAAAGTGTTCAACCACGTTTAATGCTTTAACGCATTTGATCAATCAGCCATTTGGCCAGCTTTCGACTTATCCAGCTTCGGAAGATCATTTTGATTCATCCAATCAAGATATTGATTTTCGTCCGCAAATGTCGAATATTGCTTTTGAACATTCTTTATCGAATCGTCAGCAATTACTCGAGATTTTTGATCGAAAAATTGAACACTCAAATATTGATCTAAAAACATATTTGAACAATCTCAATTATTTCAGTACCGATCCAATCGGCAACTTTCCTGCCCTTAACCTTGCAGAAAAAGATCTCGACCACAAACCTCGCACCCCGATGTACTATGTCATGTGGGGCATCATCAATATTGCTCTTATTCTATTATTATTGTTCCAATTCTTTTGGTTTAATCCTCAGTACTTAAGAAGTAGCCCTAAATTAGCTGCGAGCTTTAATCAAGTTTGCGCTTTGTTCAAATGTGAAATACAACAAGAAAACTATACCCTCATTAGTACCAACAAAGTAAAAGCGAAGCGTATAGCAAAAAATAAAACACTATTTACAGGTGAATTAATCAATTATCACGATAAGAGCCTTCCATTACCGACCTTAAAGGTTATCTTACGTGAACAAGGAGCAGAAACAGGTAACTTTACGCTTCAACCCAAAGAATATTTGGCAGACAACTTGGTCGGTATTGAGCGCATCCCTCAAAAAAGGCCTTTTAAAATCCATTTTGAGCTTCCAGTCGATCGAAAAAGCTTTGATGACTATAGTTTAGAAATTGTTGGACCTTAAAAAATGAAAAAACTACAAAAAAAGTAAAAAAAAAGTAAAAAAAATGCAGTTTTCTTGCTCACTTTTTCTAAGACAATGGTATCATACGCGCCACGAAAGCTTTGTGCTGCAAACTCCTCGCTAATTTTCACAACAACTACTAGTTTTGCCAATGCGCTTTATTCCAGATAATGCGTAGGGTATCTATTTTTTGTTTTGATTTTGATCAGTAACAAATATTAAATTATTGTTACGTATGTTTTTTGATCAAAATAGCTAGTTTGTGGCAAGCTAAATGTACGAGTTTTAGAACTCCTCGTTTTAGGATCTAAAACGGAGTTCATTTATTTTTATAGACAACATTAATATATCGCTTTACCCAAGCGGTATCTGATTTTTCGGATTAATTCGCATGAATAGCAAATCTCCTATTTTTACTGCACAATCTGATGTTGCTCTACGTATTCACGTAGATCGCGCAGTTCGCCATTACTTTGCTCAATTGCAAGGCGAGCAACCTTCTCAGGTCTATGACATGGTGCTAGCAGAAATGGAGAAACCTCTTTTATCTGTAGTTCTTGAGTATACACGTGGTAATCAAACACGCGCTGCCGAGATTCTTGGACTGAACCGTGGTACTTTACGTAAAAAGTTGAAAGCTCACGGTTTAATGAGTGAATAAATGATAAAATGCTTGCGGCTTCCGCGGGCATTTTTTTTACCTGCTATTTTTAGCTTTTTTTGTTTTAATCCTTGATAACTGTGACGAAGATCATGACCATTAAACGCGCATTAATCTCTGTTTCCGATAAAACTGGCATTGTTGAGTTCGCTCAAAACCTTTCTGCTCTTGGGGTAGAAATTTTATCAACTGGCGGTACATATAAGTTGCTTAAAGACAACAATATCGCTGTAGTGGAAGTTTCAGAGCATACTGGTTTCCCAGAAATGATGGATGGGCGTGTAAAAACTTTACATCCAAAAATTCATGGCGGTATTTTAGCTCGTCGTGGTCTAGACGAAGCAGTAATGGCTGAACACAACATTGATGCGATTGACTTGGTGATTGTGAACCTTTATCCATTTGCTGCAACAGTCGCTAAACCAAACTGCTCACTTGCAGATGCAATTGAAAACATCGATATCGGTGGCCCAACAATGGTTCGCGCTGCTGCGAAAAACCATGCATCTGTTGGTATTGTGGTAAATGCTTCTGACTATGACACTGTTATTGCTGAGCTTAAAGCAAATGGTGCGCTGTCTTATGAAACTCGTTTTGATTTAGCAGTAAAAGCTTTCGAACACACTGCTCAATACGACGGCATGATTGCTTCTTACCTAGGTGCTCGTGTAGGCAAAGTAGAAGGTGAAGCAGACAAATTTGCACGTACTTTCAATACGCAATTAAATAAAGCTCAAGATTTACGTTACGGCGAAAACCCGCATCAATCTGCTGCTTTCTATGTTGACCCAGCTGCAACTGAAGCTTCTGTTTCAACTGCAAAACAGCTTCAAGGTAAAGAGCTTTCTTATAACAACATCGCAGATACAGATGCTGCACTTGAATGTGTAAAATCTTTCGCTAAACCAGCGTGCGTAATTGTGAAACATGCTAACCCATGTGGCGTTGCAGTTTCATTAGATGGCATTCAAACAGCTTACGATCTTGCGTATGCAACTGACCCCGAATCTGCTTTCGGTGGCATTATTGCTTTTAACCGCGAGTTAGATGTTGCAACTGCTCAAGCAATTGTTGACCGTCAATTTGTTGAAGTGATCATTGCACCAAGTATTGCTGAAGGCGTACTTGAAGTGACTGGCGCGAAGAAAAATGTTCGCGTATTAGTTTGTGGTGAATTACCAGCAATTGATGAACGTGCTCCACAGTTAGACTATAAACGTGTGAATGGTGGTTTATTGGTTCAAGACCAAGACTTAGGTATGATCACCAAAGATGATCTTAAAGTCGTAACTAAACGTGCGCCAACTGAACAAGAAATTGATGACCTAATTTTTGCGTGGAAAGTTGCAAAATATGTGAAATCTAATGCAATTGTTTATGCAAAAAACCGCCAAACAATTGGTGTAGGTGCAGGCCAAATGAGCCGCGTAAACTCAGCTCGTATTGCAGCCATTAAAGCTGAACATGCAGGCTTAGTGGTTGAAGGTGCTGTAATGGCTTCTGATGCATTCTTCCCATTCCGTGATGGTATTGATAATGCAGCGAAAGCAGGCATTAAGTGCATTATTCAACCAGGTGGTTCTATGCGTGATGAAGAAACGATTGCTGCTGCTGATGAAGCGGGTATTGCAATGGTGTTTACAGGTATGCGTCATTTCCGTCACTAATTTCGGATTTCGACGGTAATGACTTTGTCATTCGTATTAATTAAAACAGATTTCTAAATCTTGCATAAAGTCTTCGGCGCTTCAGCGGAAGACTTTATGTCATTTTCGATTCATGGAGTATGAACCGATGAATATTTTAGTTTTGGGTAGTGGCGGTCGTGAACATGCTTTGTCATGGAAAATCGCTCAAGATGAAAAAGTAACTAAGGTATTTGTTGCGCCTGGTAATGCAGGAACTGCAACTGAAGATAAATGTGAAAACGTTGCATTAGACATTCAAAATAATCCTGCAATTATTGAATTTGCTCAAAATAATGCAGTTGATTTGATTGTTGTTGGGCCAGAAGCTCCGCTGGTCAATGGTGTGGTCGATGCATGCCGTGAAGCGGGTCTTAAAATTTGGGGACCAACTCAATTTGCTGCACAATTAGAAGGCTCAAAGGCTTTCGCTAAGCACTTCTTAAAGCGTCACAATATTCCAACTGCATTTTACGATGTGTTCACTGAAGTCGATGCAGCAAAAGCTTACGTGACAGAACATGGTGCTCCTATCGTAATTAAAGCAGACGGTCTTGCTGCAGGTAAAGGTGTTATCGTTGCAATGACCAACGAAGAAGCTTTTGCAGCGATTGATGACATGCTCGCTGGCAACAAATTTGGTGACGCGGGTTCTCGTGTTGTTATCGAGCAATTCCTTGCTGGTGAAGAAGCCTCTTTCATTTGTATGATCGATGGTAACAACATCCTGCCAATGGCAACTTCACAAGATCACAAACGTATCTTTGAAGGAGATCAAGGTCCAAACACAGGTGGTATGGGTGCATACTCTCCTGCTCCAGTGGTTACTCCAGAAGTATTTGACCGCGTCATGACTGAAATTATGCGTCCTACTGTGGAAGGCATGAAAAAAGATGGTCATGTTTACACTGGCTTCTTATATGCAGGCCTTATGATTGATGAGCAAGGTCAACCACGTGTAATTGAGTTTAACTGTCGTTTTGGTGACCCTGAAACACAGCCGATTATGATGCGTTTAAAATCGTCTTTGGTCGATTTGGTTGAAGCTGGTATTGCAGGCAATCTCCCAGCAGAAGCTGAATGGGACGAACGTAAATCAATTGGTATTGTACTTGCAGCAGAAGGTTATCCTGAAACAGTTCGTAAAGGTGACGTTATCTCTGGTCTTGGCCAATCTCCAGAAAATACTAAAATCTTCCATGCTGGCACAGCAATGAGCGCTGACGGTCACATTTTGACTGCAGGTGGTCGTGTTTTATGTGTGACTGCACTTGGTGATACCGTACTTGAAGCACAAGTCAATGCTTTAGAAGTTTGTGGTCAAGTTACATTTACAGGTATGCAATATCGTACAGATATTGGTTATCGCGCTATTGCACGTGAAAATGCATAACTCGCATTGATACGGCAACAGAAAAACCCGCTAATTTGCGGGTTTTTTTTATTTCCCCATTACCTAAGAAGGTTGTAACTTAAGCAAAAGTAATCTACTTAATTCAGCAAGTTAATCTCTTTTTCACCCCCAGTTCAGAGGTTTGTGATACTGATTGTGAACTCAAAGCTTTGATTTTAAGCTCTCGAGGCGACATTCCAAACCAATTTTTACAAGCTCGACTTAAAGTAGATTGTTCTGAAAAGCCAAGTGTTGATGCAATTTGGCTCATAGACAACTGCGAATCGACTAAGTATTGTAAAAGTAAGTCCCGCTTCAACTGCTCTTTAATTTCTTCAAAACTTGTACCTGCTTCATTGAGCTTACGTTGCAAACTTCTTGGATGCATTGCCAACATCTGAGCAACTTCGGCTTTATTCGCTTTGGGACTTGATAAATGAATGCGTATAGCGTGACGAACTCGCTCAACAATGGAACTATGATGATTGTGGAATCTTTGTTCAAGATAACTATCCACAATTTCTCGTAAACCCCAATCTGAACTATTAAACTGAATATTCAACATATCCTTATGTAAATATAAAGCTGCATGTTTTTGACCCACTACAACTTCAGCATTGAAAAATCGTTTATAGATATTCAATGGTGCAAGCGGGCTATGTGGTAGTGAAACTTTTAAAAGTTGATATTGATTACCACTCAAATATGCGAGCACTCGGTGGCATACAGCTAAACCTAAGTCTATAACTTGACGTTTACTGAAAATATTTTCTGAATTTTTGAGTTGTATATCGTAAACAATCTCTATAATTTCAGCATTCTGATCAAATAAATCAGTCGTTACATGTTCATTCATCTCTAAGCGCAATGCTGAACCATGCAGGAATAAAAGATCCGATGAAAATTTAATTACTTCTCGGAATGTGGATGCACTTTGTATAATCTGTCCAAGTACACCTAATACACTAATATCCTGATAAGTGGAAATTCTCAAACCTAAATCAGCACAATTGGCTTTTTGTGAACTCTCTTCTAAAAGTTGTATTAAGAACTGATGCTTAATCCATACATTACCAGCATGTAAATCTGTTAAATTAATGTGATATTTTTCCAATAAAGGCAGCGGATCTATTCGTTGCTGCTGCATAACATCTACATAGCCACGCAAACCTGAGCTATGTACCATATCTTGTCGCGTATCTTTTTTATGTATTAAATCCAAATCAACCATTTAAACAATCCTTGTCTCAATATGTCAAAAAATTGACTCATTTTGTCAAGCTAGCATAAATATTCAAAGGCACAATAGCAAAAATGGACATTTAACCACGCATGACCAACATCTCGAAAGGATGAACTCCTGTTGTAAATACGTAGGTTAAGGAAATAAATGTTCCATTTCCATTAAGGATAATATAAGGACACAAGAATGAATTTTAAAAATGTAACTGTTGCTGGTAGTGGTGTATTAGGTTACCAAATTGCGTTTCAAACTGCTTTTCATGGTTTCAAAGTCTCAGTTTATGACATTAATGATGACGTACTTAACCATGCAAAAGCCAAATTTTCTGAATTAAGCGCATGCTATAAACGAGATATAAATGCAACTCAGGAACAATTGGACAATACATTTAACAACTTAAGCTACCATTCAAACCTTGCAGAAGCTGTTCAAGATGCCGACCTAGTAATTGAAGCAGTGCCTGAAGATGTGGCAATTAAAACTGAATTTTACAAGCAACTGAGCCAAGTTGCTCCTGCAAAAACGGTTTTCGCAACCAATACCTCTACTTTATTACCAAGTCAGTTCCGTGATTTGACTGGTCGACCAGAGAAGTTTCTCGCCCTCCATTTTGCCAATATGATTTGGGTCAACAATATGGCTGAAATCATGGGACATGAACAAACAGATAAACACGTGTTTGATGATTTGGTTCAATTTGCAAAAGCAATTGGCATGGTCGCGTTACCTATTTATAAAGAACAACCAGGTCACCTACTTAACTCAATGCTCGTTCCATTTTTAATCTCAGCATTAGATCTTTGGATTAAAGAAGTTTCAGAACCAGAAACTATTGATAAAGCATGGATGAAATCGTTTGGTTCACCCAAAGGTCCTTTTGCAATCTTAGACATCATTGGCATTAACACTGTATATAATGTTGCAAAATTAAATGTAGATACCAATCCACTTATGGTTCCACTCATGCAAAAGCTAGAAGTTGAATTTATTAACCCTGGTCATTTAGGTATGCCAAGTGGCAAAGGTTTCTACAACTATCCAAATCCTGCGTATGAATCTGCTAACTTTTTAAAATAAAAGTTGCGTATAGAAATTAAACATTCAATTCTATACACGCATATTCCATATACAGCAAAGCGATGCTTCTTATGGTATCGCTTTGACTTTTATACCTCTCAAGCCTTTTTATTTCATAAAGCTCAAAAGTATTCTATATATTTTCTCAATTGAGTAGACATTAAAGAACACCGAAGACCAGACCCTCATTTTTTATAACCTTAAAAATTCACACGCAACAATTTAAAAATAAAAAATTGTTAAAATTATTGATCAACTCAATCACTCATATATTAAACAATTAATGCTATTTACATAAATTATTCATTTTTCGTATGTCTATTGGATAAAATCTTATAAAGCTTATTTTTTCAGCAAAATAAATGGATTATTTATATTTATTTAAAACAATGTATTGTTTTTACTATTCTTTTATAAAAAATGAATACTTTCTTTTGCGCCTAAAATGATAAGCATTGAATTCTTATTCACTATATTGAATATAGTTTTATTGCTATGATAGCGTAACTTTTTGAGAGATTAGATCTGCTTTGTCAGTACTGCAACGTGATATCAATATCATAACGCGATAATCTAATCCTCTAAATACGAAATTATTTTGGTCTTGTTGGGATGAAGCGAATTTTTAGCTCTGTATATAGCTAGAAATCGCAAAGTACCGAATTTTTATCAGACAACTTCATTCATCGTGAGCATCGGATTTTTATTTAGCATGTCTTTATAATGTGAAACGATGAAATGATGTCTGTACTAGGAAATATTCATGAAAAAGCTATTTAGCGTTTTATTGAGTGCATCTGTGTTAACACTCAGTGCCTGCGGCAAACAGGAAGCTCCTGCAACTGAAACCAAAACTGATGCGGCAACAACTACAGAACAAACCGTAGTGATGGCTTCAACTGGTTCTGACGCAGATATCTGGCGTTTTATTGCGACCCTTCCTGAAACTAAACAGGCAGGCATTAAACTAGAAGTGAAAAACTTTACTGACTACGTGGCAATGAACACTGCTGTAGCCAATAAAGAAATCGACATTAACGCATTCCAATCTTATGCTTATCTTGTTGCCTTCAATGCCAACAATAAAGATAAAATTGCACCTGTTTCTACGACTTACCTTGAGCCTATGGGTATTTATTCAAGCAAAGTGAAAAAGCTTGATGAATTCAAAACTGGCGCAACAATTGCTATTCCAAATGACGGTGCAAATGAATCACGTGCATTGTTATTGCTTCAATCTGCTGGCTTAGTAAAATTAAAAGCTGGTTTTGATGATGTAAAAGGTACGCCTGCTGACGTTGTAGAGAACAGCAAAAACATCGTGATTAAACCAATTCAAATGGCTACGGCTGTTCGTGTTAAAGACGAAGTAGATGCAATTGTATTGGGCAACACCTTGGCTATGGAAGGTGGTTTAAATGTATTGAAAGATGCGATTTACTATGAGCCAGTTGACCAAACCACTAAAATGAATGTTAACGTTTTAGCGGTAGCAGAATCACGTAAAGATGACCCTGTATTGAAGAAAGTAGGTGAGCTTTACCACACTAAAGCTGTAGAACAATATGTTCAAGAACACTTTGGTGGTACTAAAATTGATGTAAACAAACCTGTTAGCTATCTTACCGAAAGCAAATAGTAATATAATGCTGCAAACAAAACAGGCAAAGTGACTTTGCCTGTTTTTTCATTTTGTACAGTTTTTGACGCTATGATTGAATTTAAAGACATTTCAAAACACTACGAGCTCAAAGGTCAAACCATACGTGCTCTGGATAACATTAATCTGACTATTCCAGATGGCAGTATTTTTGGCATTATTGGCTATAGTGGTGCAGGTAAAAGTACCTTAATCCGTCTGATTAATTTGCTTGAACGTCCTACGCAGGGTCAGGTCATTATTCGTGACACCGACTTTACAGTATTGGATGCACGTTCATTACGTCAAGAACGTGCAAATATCGGTATGATTTTTCAGCACTTCAATTTACTGCAAACCAAAACGGTTGCAGCCAATATTGAAATGCCACTGAAGCTTTTAGGCTTTTCCAAAGCGGAAAGAGAAAAACGACTGGATGAACTACTCGAATTTATCGATCTGAAGCATAAAAAAGATGCTTATCCAGATGAACTTTCTGGTGGTCAAAAGCAACGCGTCGGTATTGCGCGTGCATTGGCAAATCATCCAAAAATCTTACTTTGCGATGAAGCAACTTCTGCACTTGACCCACAAACCACAAAGTCCGTTTTGGCCTTGCTAAAAAAGATCAATCAGGAACAAGGTATTACCATTGTTATGGTCACCCATGAAATGGATGTGATTGAATCAGTTTGTGATTATGTTGCTGTAATGGAACAAGGCAAAGTGATTGAAACAGGTCCTACCCTTGATATTTTCAGCCAGCCGCAACATCCAACGACCAAAAATTTCATTCAAACTGTTTTACAGCAACAATTGCCAATCAATATTCTGAAGAATTTAGAAAACCAAAATCAGCACAGTATTTATAGCCTGCAATTCTTGGGTACTTCAGCACAAGAAACCGTGGTGCAAGCCGCAATTAAACAATTTGATATCAGCTTGAATATCTTGTTTGCCAACATGACCGAAATTAATGGTTCTGTCATTGGGCAAATGTTTGTTCAGTTATTGGGCGATCCAAGCATCATTCAAGACACTATTGCCTTCTTTGAACAACACGGCGTAAAAGTTGAACAATCTGGAGTCTGCGAATGAGAGATTTAATCGTACAATGGCTGACAGACCTCACAGCACCTTTCTGGCATAGTTCACTCAGCATTGACCAATTTGTCACTGCCATGCAGGAAACTTTCCACATGGTGTTTTTTGCAATGCTATTTGGTTCAATTTGGGGCTTTATTCAAGCCATTACCTTATTGGTAACACGTCCAGATGGTATTTTGCCAAATCGTGTCGTGTATCACTTACTCAATCCAGTTGTGAATGCCCTACGTTCATTGCCATTTATTATCTTACTCATTGCGGTAATTCCACTGACCAAAGTGATTGTCGGCACTTCGATTGGAACTTGGGCAGCGATTGTACCGCTCACCATTTACGTGGGTCCATATATTGGTCGTCTGATTGAAACTTCTCTACTCGAAGTGAATGAAGGGATTATTGAGTCTGCGCAAGCAATGGGGGCTAGCCCTTGGCAAATCATTTTCAAGTTTATTGTACCTGAAGCACGTAGTTCGCTTATTTTAAATTTAACCACTGCCACCATTAGCCTGATTGGTGCCACTGCAATGGCAGGTGCTGTAGGTGCTGGCGGTATTGGTGACCTTGCTATTTCTTATGGTTACCAACGTTTTGACACCAGTGTGGTGATTCTCACTGTCATTGTATTGCTGATTTTAGTTCAGTTGGTACAAAGCTTAGGTGATTGGCTGTCTCGTTTAAGATAAAACCAATCTTTTAAAGCTCCCGAAATGGGAGCTTTTTTCAGGTCTAAAATTTATATAATCAGCATAACAACAAAATGAATTCAAACTTAACCATGAAAATAAACACGATATTAATGAGTCTCTGTGTACTTTCGACTATCAGCCATGCAAATGCGATTTCTTATAATTATGTCACCAGTATCAAAGTGAATCAGATTGAACTGAATGCTTCCGTATCGGCAGATCAAATCAACAAATTGGTTAAAACAGAGAGTACTAAAACCAATAAAATCTATTCAGAATGCACAGGAAATTATGAGTACAGCTTAAATCCCTCGCCCAATAAAACCTTAAGGTTTGAAATTTTTGCAGAAGATAATCCTCAAATCAAAAATGAACAATTTTATCAGGATAAATCTAATTTCAAGCAATTGGGGCAAACCAAAGGTCGCGTGTGGTTAACTTGGAACAACAGCAAAGACATGAATGATAAAATAGTTGTGAACAACACTCAAATTACACCGCAGTATACATTGCAGCAATTTAAACAAGATTTTAAACACAGTGCACAAAGTATGAACCCCAAAGGAGATGCTCAAGTCCTGATTTTAGAAGTCGAGCAAGTCAAAGAATTCATGAAACATCCTCAAGATTTTAGCCCACCTTATACGGCCTATCTCAATTTCAGTTTTAAAAATGGAAAACTTGCACAATTTTCGATTCAGCAAGCGCTTGCATGTTAAAGCCTATCAAATCATTTCAGCTTATTTCTTTAAACAAGCAAAGAAATGAATTATCAATTCAAGTACGACAAAATAAAACAAGCTGATTCTGAGCTTTAGGCTATTAAAACTTAACCAATTCATTTCAATTAAACTCAGAATAAGCACAGAGCATGCTAAACTATTGAGTGGTTTTTGCAGGAACTCATTTATGCACTTTGTTCATCTTGGTATTCATACCGAATTTTCTATCACTGAATCTATCGTTCGGATACCTGATCTAATTAAAGCTGCCGTAAATGATGAAATGCCCGCTTTAGCATTAACAGATTTGTCGAACTTGCATGCAGCAGTCAAATTCTATGGCTCTTGCTTATCTAAAGGCATCAAGCCAATTTTAGGTTCAGTTATTCGACTCAATGATGCTGAACATCGTGTGACCTTATTGGCCATGACCAATCAAGGTTGGCGTGGACTTACTGAAATTGTTTCCCGTGGTTATATTGAAGGTCAACAACTCGACATCCCCTGCGTACAGAAAGACTGGGTTCTAGAACAACATCAAGATATTATTGCATTGTTGGGTATGCACAGTGATGTTGGCAAAATGCTGTGTTCATCGAATCCGCAAAAAGCCGAACCACTCCTTGAACAGTGGATCGAGAAATTTGGCAACCGTGTTTATTTGGCGCTTACTCGAACTGATCGCCCCTTTGAAGAAGATTACATTGTAGAAGCCGTTAAACTGGCAAAAAAATATAACATTGGTGTAGTAGCACACAACGATGTGCACTTTATTACACGTGAAGACTTTGAGGCGCATGAAGCCCGCGTCTGTATTGCAGATGGTTATGTTCTAGGGGATGACCGTCGTCCAAAACCCTATAGCCCTGAGCAATATTTTAAAACTGCAGCTGAAATGACTGAACTGTTTTCAGATGTGCCGACCGCCATTGAAAACAGTTTCCATATCGCCCGACGTTGTAATGTCACACTACAATTAGGCAAATACTTCCTGCCTGACTACCCAATTCCTGAAGGTCACACCATTGACACTTTTTTTGAACATTTGTCCAAAGAAGGTCTAGAAGAGCGCCTCAATCACTTATACCCAGTAGAACAACGCGGTGATGATTGGGCTGAAATCCGTAAACCTTATGATGAGCGTATTAATTACGAAATTAACATCATTAACTCAATGGGATTCCCTGGCTACTTCCTGATTGTCATGGACTTCATTCAATGGTCAAAAAATAACGGTGTACCTGTTGGTCCTGGTCGTGGTTCTGGTGCAGGTTCATTGGTTGCATATAGCTTAAAAATTACCGACCTAGACCCACTTCGTTACGATTTGCTTTTCGAACGTTTCTTGAACCCAGAACGTGTATCTATGCCCGACTTTGACGTCGACTTCTGTATTGCAGGTCGAGATAAAGTGATTGACTATGTGGCACGTAACTATGGGCGAGATGCAGTTTCTCAGATTGCAACTTTCGGAACCATGGCGGCAAAAGGTGCCATCCGTGATGTGGCACGTGTCTTGGGTAAATCTTATGGTTTAGCGGATCGTATTTCTAAAATGATTCCAACCAAACCTCTAGGTTTGTCTTTAGAGGAGTCGATTGAAGCTGAACCGCAACTGAAAGATATTGTCACCAATCCATCCAACCCAGACAATGACGATGCCGCAGAAATTTGGGAAATGGCGCTTAAATTAGAAGGTATTACCCGAAATACAGGTAAGCATGCGGGTGGTGTAGTGATTGCACCAACTAAAATTACCGACTTCTCTGCGGTACTTTGTGATGCGGATGGTACAGGTCGTGTTGCACAATACGATAAAGACGATGTCGAAGCGGCAGGACTGGTTAAATTCGACTTCTTGGGTTTGCGTAACTTAACCGTTATCGAAGATGCAGTGCAAAATATTAACAAGCACTATCCTGCTGAGATACCACTGGATATTGCCAATATTCCTTTAGACGACAAAGATGCTTACTTGGTCTTTGCCGATGCCAATACGACTGCGGTGTTCCAGTTTGAATCCGTCGGCATGAAAAAAATGCTCAAAGAAGCTCGCCCGAGCAAATTTGAGGAAATTATTGCCTTCGTATCTTTATACCGTCCAGGTCCAATGGACCTAATTCCTGACTTTATTCACCGTATGCATGGCGGAGAGTTTGAATACTTACATCCTTTACTTGAGGGCGTACTCGAACCGACTTACGGGATTATGGTCTATCAAGAACAGGTGATGCAGGCTGCACAGTATTGTGCTGGCTATACACTTGGTGGTGCGGACTTATTGCGTCGTGCCATGGGTAAAAAGAAACCCGAAGAAATGGTGAAACAGCGCCAGATCTTTATTGAGGGTGCAGCAAAAAAAGATATTGATGAAGCCACGGCCAACCATATTTTCGACTATATGGAAAAGTTCGCAGGCTATGGTTTTAACAAATCCCATGCTGCTGCCTATGCTTTGGTTGCCTATCAAACCGCTTGGTTAAAAGCACATTACCCTGCTGAGTTCTTGTCTGCGGTACTCTCTTCGGAAATGCAGAATACCGATAACGTGGTATTCCTGATTGATGACTGCCGTACCAATGGTTTAGAAGTTTTACCACCTTCGGTTAATATGTCACTGTACCATTTCCATGCGACCGATGAGACAACCATTGTATATGGCTTAGGCGCAATTAAGGGTGTTGGTGAACAAGCCATGCAGTCTGTCATTGACTCTCGCTTGCATGACGGTCCGTATAAAGACCTGTTTGATTTCTGCCATCGAATTGATTTAAAGAAAATTAACAAGCGTACCCTTGAAGCGCTGATTCGTGCAGGTGCTTTAGACTGCTTAGGCATAGAACGTTCAAGCTTAATGGCACAGTTGCCAGAGGCTGTCCAAGCCGCAGAACAAGCACGTAGCAACCGTGAAACGGGCATCATGGATTTATTTGGTGAAGTTGAAGAAGTTCAACGTAAACCTGCCAAACCTGTGAAGCCTTGGTCAGATGAAGTCCGCCTTAAAGGTGAAAAGGACACGCTCGGCTTGTATTTAACAGGACACCCGATTGATGTGTATCGTCCTGAGTTAAAATCCTTCATTCCTGCCAAAATTAATGAACTGACACCAACACGTCGTGGTGTAACCACCGTTTTTGCAGGTTTAGTAGTTGATGTTGCCAACTTCCCGAACCGTGTCATGATTACCCTTGATGATGGTACATCACGAATTGAAGTGTCTGCCAATCATGAACGCTTCCAGCGCTTTAAAGACATTATTGTCAATGAACGCGTGGTGGTCATTGAAGGTGAAATTTATGAGCGCGAAGGTTTTGACCGTCCAATGGGACGCTTAACCAAAGCCTTTAGTCTGAACGAAATTCGCCAAAAACGTGCTAATAGTATTCAAATTAAGTTACAAGCAGATCATCTGAGCAAAACCTTAAGCCAAGATTTACAGAAAATCTTATTGCCTTATTGCAATGTCGATCTGTGCAATCATATTCCTGTGTTATTGCAACTTGATTATGCTTACGCCTCTGCGGAATTACATTTTGGTATGCAATGGAAAGTTGCGCCATTAGATGAACTTTTAAGTAAATTGCGCGATTATTTTGGTAAAGAAGCCATCTATATTGAATATCAGGTCAAGTCGAAAGCTGCCAAAGCCGTCAATTACGAACAAGCCAGACCTGCGCAAGTCCCTCCTCCACCTGCCGATTTAAGCATGGATGAGGCAATGGATTTATATCAAGCTGATGTTAATCAATATTCATAACGATTAAACACATTCAGTGATTTAACAAAATTGGAAATGTAATGAATCAATTCGACAATACTGCGGTTGCAGCACATCTTTCCCATGTCCGTATTGTCATGGTGAATACCACTCTACCTGCCAATATTGGAAGTGCATTGCGGGCCATGAAAACGATGGGACTTAGCCAGTTGGTCTTGGTTGCCCCAAAAACCTATCCGCATCCAGACATTGAAGCATTGGCAGCAGGTGCTGTAGACCTTATTCCGCATATTAAAATTGTAGAAACTTTAGAACAAGCTATTCAGGACTGTCATATTGTATTTGGTACAAGTGCACGTAGCCGAACAATTCCTTGGCCTTTGCTTGATGCACGTCCTGCAGCAGAAATGTCTCTCAAAGCTGTAGTCTCTCAACAGCAAAATATTGCGGTAGTGTTTGGTCGTGAAGACCGTGGCTTAACCAATGAAGAACTGGCTTTAGCCAACTATCATGTCACGATTCCAGTCAATACGGATTATGGTGTGTTGAATGTTGCACAAGCCATTCAAGTCATTTGTTACGAAATGCGTATAGCAGCACTGGCTCATGTAGAAAAAACTGAAGATCTTGAAGCAACTATGCCCGTTACCGATACAGCTCAAATGCATTGGGACGAGCCATTAGTCACGCATGACCAGATGCAACAATTTTACCCGCATTTAGAGAAAATGCTTGAAGATATTGAATTTTTAGATCCAAACAACCCAAGATTACTCCCTTTACGCTTGCGTCGCTTATTTGGGCGTATACAATTAGATAAAATGGAATACCATTTATTACGTGGCATTTTCAGCCGTGTACAAGCCTTGAATAAAGGCACTTGGAAACCATCTATACCAAAAACCAAAGACAAAGAGGATCCGTCTGATGCTTAAACAGCTCAAAGAGGATATACAAGCTGTCTTCGCGCGCGATCCAGCCGCACGAAACACTTTAGAAGTTTTAACCACTTACCCAGGCATTCATGCCTTAATCATGCACCGTATGGCACATGAACTGTGGAAAAAAGACTGTAAAGGCTCAGCTCGACTTCTGTCTTCATTTAGCCGTTTTGCGACAGGTATTGAAATTCACCCAGGTGCAAAAATTGGCCGCCGTTTTTTTATCGATCATGGCATGGGTGTAGTTATTGGCGAAACTGCCGAGATTGGTGATGATGTTACCCTCTATCATGGGGTGACGCTAGGCGGTACTACTTGGAATAAAGGCAAACGCCATCCTACCCTTGAAGATGGGGTAATTATTGGCGCGGGTGCAAAAATTTTAGGACCATTTACCGTAGGCAAAGGTGCAAAAGTTGGGTCAAACGCGGTGGTCACCAAAGCTGTACCTGCTGGTACGACTGCGGTAGGCAACCCTGCACGCTACATCAGTAAAGACATTCCAAAAGATCAAGATGAAGCACGTCGCCGTGATTATGCCGAAAGTATTGGATTCCAAGCCTATGCTGCAACACAAGACCAATCAGACCCTATGCTTGAAGGTATGCGTATTTTATTAGATCGTATTCAAAATAATGAAAAACGTATGAACACACTTTGCCAACGTTTATCTCTGCTTGATCCAACGTTTAAAAAGCAGCAATTGAATGAACAACCCTACAGTGAAGAAGAGTTAAAAATTATTGAAGATGTGCGTCGCGAATGTGAAGCACAAAGTAGCCAATCAAAGCCATAACAACATAATTAAAAACCAACTGTAACACGCCCTATATTGCATGTTCGCCTTAGTTTTCTTAGACTGACGGACATGCAATTTTTTTATTACATTTAAAAGAAAGAATGGATGAATACTATGACCTTAAAGCCTCTGGCACTCGCATTAGTTGCTGCATCATTTCTGACGGCGTGTAGCATAACCCCAAGCAAAGATAAAAACTCTAAAGAACCGATTATTTTCACGGAACCAGATATCACTCCCCCATTCTACGCCCTAAATCCATTTGACTATGCAGCACCGCCTCCATTTGAATTGGCATTGAAGCAAGCCGCTGCTCAGCCAGTAACGAAAATGGTAGTGACGAATTCAGCTAAACCAAATGAAAAAATTACCTTAGAAACAAATCGCTTGATCATTCCTACGGTGAATAACAACCAACGTACGATGAAATATGCCGTTTTAGCAGGTGAAAACGAAATTGATATCACAGATATTGATGACTTTTTACAGTTAGTTGAAGGCAAAGCACGTCACTACCCACCACGTTTTTCTGAGCGCAAAGAACGTAAAGGCTTCGAAGCAAAATTAAAACAAGTGACCCAAGAGTTAGATACGCTTGCTTCGCGTGATGATGCCTCTTTTGACATTTTAGTGCGTGCATTTAAAGCCAGCGTGATGGCACGTAATCTTGATTTAGGTTCTGTGTATACAACTAAATCTTTAACTTATGCACAGCGCATCTTGAAGATCAATCAAGATGACCCAGAAGCAAACTTCTGGTTTGGTTTTGGTTTATCTGAAGGTGGTGGTCAACGTGAAGCCATCCCTTACTTAGACAAAGCCATGAAAGCTGGTGTTCAGGAAGCTTATTTGTCTGCTGCCAATAACTACATTGCCATGGAACAAAAGAAAAGTGCCATTCAAATTCTGAAAAACTACAAACTCAAATATCCGCAAGAAGCAGCCGTTGCAGATCGCTTAATTAACGAAATTGAAACGCAAGGGCGTTGGAATGTTTGGCAAGTATTAAATACTACCCCTAAAGCATCTTAATTTAATTCGCTACATCAAATAGACCGTCCCATACGGTCTATTTCTTTTTCTGCACATTGAAAAAGCTGACAATTATCGTATGATTAAAAAAAATAAACAAAATGAAATTTAAGACCTGCCTATGCCAAAGAACTTTAGCCGTATTGCCCTACTCTGCATACTGGGAATCACACTACTTTCGGGTTGCCAAGTTGTTACTGTCAAAAATCAGGCTGTCAAAGTCACCATTGCCAATGAACGTGAAAGTATTCTGACACGTGATAAGCTAAGTGAAGCAAGCCTGAATGTTTTATCCATGACAGGGCGAGAAGCTAAAATTTGCACAACCAATCCCACTCAATGCGTTCAGGAATTACAGCAAATTCCACAAATTCAAGACGAGCAATTATATTCTGCGGCCAGTGAACTATACCTAGCACGGGCGCTCGCATTAGAAGGTTCTTCAGACTGTAAAATTGGATTACTAACCAGCCGTAAATCTGAAGAAAAGCAAAAAATTCAGCAAGAAATTTATAATCAATGTCTAGAACAAGAATTAGACATGCTAGATAAAAGTATTCGCTACAGCTATGCCTACATGTTCAAAACCCAACGTGGCCCCGAAGATCGGATTTTTGATAACCGACAAGTACAAATACGTGATTTCTATAACTTAGCGATTGCAAAACTATCTAATGCTTATAGTCTTCGTCACCCTGAAAAAGAAGTTCAGCGCCAAATTAAAATCGGGCAAAGTGTCTATCAAATTGATTTTAGCAATTATCCATTGTTGAAAGATCAGAAAATTGAACAACTCATGTCGAGTTATAATCTGAATTTTTCAGGTTTACGCTCGATTAACCGTCGTGATGGCTTTGGTTCAGAGTTTGTAGTGGTACTTCCAGACTCGAATCAGCAAAAAGAATCTAATCAATATGTTATTGATCCATTAAATTTTTCTTATGAAAGTGGAATCAATCCCAATATTCATAAAGCGCGCTACTTGGCAGCAACATTTACGGCTGAACCTAAAGCAGCCACCTCAGTCAATGATATTTTAACCAAACCTGAATTTGTAATTCGAGCTTATGATCCATATCAATATGAATCTATTCCGCTTGCAGGACGTACGTACCCTTTAGCAGCGAACTTTTCGACGCCATACGGTTTATGGTTAGCTCAGAATAACTTAGGTAAGGCCGCTTATCTCACCCTGATTGACCGCGAAAACCGTTTAACCATGCCCCATTTATATATGTTAGAACCTTACAATCCAAATAAAAAAGTGATTGTTTTGGTGCATGGCTTAGCTAGTAGTCCAGAGGCTTGGGTTCGTCTAACCAACGACATTATGGGAGATAAAGTCTTAAGAGAAAATTATCAAGTTTGGCAAGTGTTCTATTCGACCAATATGCCGATTATAGAAAGTCGCTTGCAAATTTATGCACTCCTTAAACAGAGTTTTGCGCAAGTCAATGCTAATGCCGCTGCCAAAAATGATGCTGTACTGATTGGGCACAGTATGGGGGGAATTATTTCCCGTCTTTTGGTCAGTGATGCGGATGTCACCAAAAAAGCACTGTCGATGATGAGCAACCGACAATTAAGTAAATATAAAAAAGTCCCAATTGTTGCACAACGCATGCAAATAAAAGATATTCCTAATTTTAGCCGTGCCATCTTTATTTCGGCCCCACACCACGGTACCGCTTATGCCGACCTTTGGTTTACTCGCGCTGCGCGTAAAATTATTAAACTTCCAGGCGCATTTTTAACTGCGGTTGGTGACACCTTACAAAGCCAAGATTTAGATTTCTCAGATTTAGCCAAACAAATTGACCAAGGACTCATACAAAATGGCCCAAGTGACTTAAGCCATAAATCTAAGTTTATGGCGACCACATCGGATATTATGCCGCGTAAAGGATTGTTATTTCATTCGATTATGGGAAATGACACTAAAAGCGATGATCCAAACCTGATTACCGATGGTATCGTACCTTATAAAAGTGCTCACCTAGAGGGCGCTGTCTCTGAAAAAATAATTCAAGGGGGTCATTCAATTCAAGAAACACCTGAAGCTGTACTCGAATTAAGACGTATCCTCCGTTTACATCTCGTCCAACTTGGACTTTATAAACCTTAAATACAGGTCAAGGGCCCGTGTTTTAAAGTAAAACATGGGCTAACTTTATTGCTTCTACTACCATGTATCAATCCATCCCATTCTTTAGAATGGTTTTTTTATACCTATTCTTCCCATTTAATTATGCAACCGTTAAGGTTAACTCCAACAGCTTAGAACTGACTACACAACACAGAGATTGAAACATGGAAGCGTTCAACACAAAAATGTTTGAAAACAAAGTTGCTGTCGTAACTGGCGGAACTTCTGGTATTGGTCAAGCGGTCGCAATTGCTTTTGCTGAAAAAGGTGCAAAAGTTTGGGCACTTGGTTTACAAGCACAAAAAGCCGTTTATCCAGCAGGTTTAGACATTGAAGCTGTCGAAATGGATGTAACTGATAAAGCTGCTGTTGATGCTTTCTTTGCAAAAGTTGACCGTATAGACACTCTATTCAATGGTGCAGGTATGGGTTCTATTTCAGAACATGAATTAGATACCTATAAGAAAGTACTCGAAGTGAACTTAACTTCTGTATTTTATATCAGTGAAGTTGCAGCAAAAGCGCTAGCAAAATCTGATAATCCGTCAATTATTAATGTTTCTTCGCTTTACGCACAATTTGGTTCAGGCCTTGCACCAGCGTACTCCTGCTCTAAAGGTGCAATTGATCAATTAACGTTCTCACATGCGCTTAGTATGTCTGCTGCAAAAATTCGCGTGAATGCAGTCGCACCAGGTTGGATTGATACACCTCTGATTCAGCCATTAAAAGATATGCCAGAGGTTTTTGAGGGCATTATGGCCCGTTCACCAATGCAACGCTTAGGCAAGCCATCAGAAATTGCGAGTGTGGTACTTTTCTTAGCTTCTGATGCAGCAAGTTTTGTGAATGGTACAATTGTTAAAGTTGACGGTGCATACTCGATTTTCTAAGTATAGGTATAAAGAACTTCTGGCTGTATTCCTCTCAGGGAAACAAACAGAATTTTGAACATGAAGATGACTTCCACATACTCTTTATGTTCAAAATTTAAGAAAATACCTGAATAACATTTATTATTTTAAGCAAAAAAATTAAAAAATAAACCAGTTCCCTATCTTGCCCATATCTTAGCGTTTAGACATGGGCAACTTTTTTAATCTGTATGCGCTACATTACTTACCATTATTTTAGAGGATTAATCCTTTCTTTTTGGCTTCTGTAACTGCTTCAAGCCTCGAACGTACACCCAACTTGTTATAAATATTACGTAAATGCCATTTCACTGTATTGACCGATAAGAATACTTTATCTGCGAGCTCAATATCTGTACAACCTTCGCTAACCTTCTGCAAAATCTGTAATTCACGTTTAGAGAGCAATTCGGATTTTACAGTACTTATATCATTATCTGCTGTTGCTTCAAAAGAAGGGACATTGCACAAACCAGCCAGCATTTCAGTGAAAGCTAAAAGTTTAGGTTCCTTTTTCTGCTTGGTCTGGCCATAATGTCGCATATAATCAGCCAATACTTGGAATATCAATGGATGTTCATCTAATACAATACGGACTGCTTTGGACTGTTCCAAAATAACTAAAGCTTGTTCGAACCACATAAATGCAGTGTCGTTGTAATTCAAACGATAATCAGCTAAAGCCAATAGTAAAAGAATTCGAGCATGACGGAATGGATAAGTCACTATTCGATCAAATTCTTGCTCAAGAAATACTTTGGCTTGTGGTTCACGAGCTAAAAAAATCAATTGTCTATAGAGCATCAAATCATCGCCAGTAATCACATTTGACATATTTAGAGTTTTCTCAATATGACGCTGGCAAATTTCTTCTAATTCGTCTGCATTTATATCATTCAACTTATGCTTTCTATCAAACCACTGATATTGCTGATAAACATTCTGAACTGTGCGACTTAAACGTGGCATTGACCAATTATTGCTACAGATTTGAGATTGCGTCAAACACGTCTGTTCCGCCTGTGCATCCTCTGAAAGATGTGCCAAGCGTAGCAACAATTCATACCCAATAATTGCCAAATCAGGAATAATCAGTTGTTCGCCATTATTAAAATGCTTAAGTGCCTCTTCTGCTAGCGTAATCTCGTTCAAATCATAATACAGACTTGCTTTTACACTACTGATGATCATTTTCACAATCGTCATTAAAAACTCATTTGCACCAAGTTTTATGTAGTCTTCACTGCGACCAATATAGTCAAATTTAACCAGTGCTTTCTCTACATTTCCCTCCAAATAGTCACTGAGTGCTTCAATACAATCTGTAATAATTAACCCAAATACATTTTGACCTTGGATGTATATCGCCCGTGTCTGAATAATAATTTTACGTGCTTCAATAATTTTACCTAAACAAATATGATAAAGCGCACCAATACCAATTAAAGGTGCACGAACAAAGTAGGAATTATCCGATAATTTAGAGACATTGGCTTGGGCTAACTCGTAAGCCAATTTCATATCATCACCGACTAAAGCAAGCATAGGATCAAGTGCCAGTTGATCATCACCTTTAATTCGATCTTTGGGATCAAGCTTGAGCCAAAGTTGTAAATAGTGAGCGCTTAATAAATGCTGATGGGTAATGATCAATGACCAAATCATATCGTATAGTAGTGCCGCTTTTTGAATTAATAGAGAATCTGGAATTGACTTCACCAATTCAATTAAGCTGTAATAACTACCACCTAACATTAAATCACGGCTGACATGACTTAACAGTTCTAATACCAGTTCTTGATTTTCAGCATGCTGGGCGTGATAAATCGACTCCATGAGATAATTGTTTTTCTGATACCAACCCGCAGCACGTAAATGAGCCGCTCGAAAGTCTTCTATATCTAATACCTTAAAACGGTTTTCCAAAAACTCTCGGAATAAATGATGAATACGATACCACGTATGTTGCTCATCTAAGGCTTGAAGGAATAAGCCTTTTTGTATCATTAATTCCAACAACTTTGACGATGTGGAGTTTTGTGCAACTTCCTGTATATTTGACAAACAAACCTTTCTTAGGATACTGATATTCATAAGAAAAGTTTGCATTTCTTCAGAAAGTTGTAAAAATACTTGCTCACTTAGATAATCAACAATCTGATTATGGGCGCCACTTAAACTTTGAATTACAGCCCCAGCGTCATGATATTTCTTTAAATATAAATTGGTAAGCTGTATTCCAGTTAACCATCCCTCTGTTTTATGAATCAGTAACTCAGCTAATTCTGGTGTTAATGTCACATGATCAAAGTTCTGTTGCTTTAAAAAATGAATTAATGCTGTACTATCTTCAGTTTTTATACTTAGTTGACCTGCTGTCACCAACTTTAAACGACCCAATAAATATTCTTTGGCAAAGCTCCAATTAGGCTTTGTTCTAGAAGCAATCACCAAATGACAATTTAATGGTAAATACTGATAAAACCACCACAGAAGATTTAAACACTCTGGATTTTCAATTGCCTCTAATTCATCAATAAAAAGAATAGTTTCACTATCTATATCTTCAATTTTTTGCGCCAAATCAATAATATTTTGCTTATGAACTTGCCCCTCAGGAAGGTCATTGAGTTGTTCTAAGCCCAACAATGATAACCAAAGGTAGTGATAAAAACGAATGGGATCATTATCATCACCATCTAATGTTAACCATTTTACGGTTTTACCTTGGTTAAGAAGAACCTCACTCATCTGAAACATCAATGTGGTTTTACCATAACCCGCTGCTGCATGAATAAACACTAGAGAAGATTGGCAATATTCCAGCATTTGGCTCAACAACTCAGGACGTTGCATTGCCTTATCACTCATCACACTTGGACGGCTGAGCTTAGTTTTTAATACTTGCATATCACTTCATCCAATCTTTAGTATTTAATTCCATTAGCAAAATTCCACTCCTTGAAATTCGATATCCCATTTACAAATTCTAAAAAATCCTCTGCTTTCACAGCATTTTAAGCATCATCAAATTAAAATAAGGTTGCTGATGATGCAATGTGAAATTGAATCAAAATCCAGATTTTAAATACATTTTTAAATTCAAACCCTTCGAACAATAATTAAACAACTACAAATCCATCCTTTTGAATGGTTTGCTAAACATGAAACGTTGTTATGCTCAAGTCTAAGGCAATAACGGATACCTACTGTTTGGCATTCTGATATTTCATCTTAAATAGACATACATGGAGTTTGTCATGAGCATTGCACAATCAATTAAACATCAAGACCGTTTATTAACAATTAACATTAACGATGGTGAAATTAAAAACGCATTGCCAGGTGTACACGTTACACCATGCTTTTTAGATCCTGATAATGGTACATGGGTGATTCGTGCATGTTTCGAGCCGGGTACCGTATTACCACGCCATTTTCACACGGGTGTTGTACATTTCTATACAACAACTGGTTCTTGGCATTATGTCGAATATCCTGAAGATGTTCAAACTGCTGGTAGCTATTTGTTTGAACCAGCAGGTTCTATCCATACTTTAGCTTCTCCAGAAGGTGCTGAAGGCTTCATGGTTATTGAAGGTGCAAATGTAAACTTGAATGATGATGACTCACTTATGTTCATCATGGATGCAGGTTGGATTGAGCGCACCCTTCATGCAGTAGCTCAACAAACTGGTCAGAAAATGCCACGTTATATTAAACCAGGCTCAGAAGTTGCATTTAACGATAAATAAGTTCATAAAGACTTTTAGCAAATGCTAAAAGTCTTTTTTACATTAAATAAAAACAGCTACCAAGGATGAATGAAATGTTTGGCAAAATGATGCATCAATCTTTGTTGATTAGTAATTTACTAGAGCATGCAGCAAAGTATCACTCTGACACTCCTATTATTTCACGTGAAGTGAATGGTCAGATTACCATGACTAACTGGTTACAAACTCAGCAAAACGCAAAACGTTTAGCCAATGCTTTTACCACATTTGGTTTAGAAGCTGGTGATCGTCTTGCGACTATCGCATGGAATAATCATCGTCATTTAGAATCTTGGTATGCAATTTCAGGGAGTGGTTATGTATGTCATACCATTAACCCACGTCTGTTTCCTGAACAGTTAATCTTCATCATTAATGATGCACAAGATAAAGCTATTTTCTTTGACGCTACTTTCCTACCTTTAATTCAAGCAATTCAAGGTAAAGTACCAACTGTAGAACGTTTTATCTGCCTTGGTTCACATGACGAAAAAATCGTTGAAGCTTTACCAGATGTGCTTTTCTATGATGAATTGATTCAATATCAATCTACTGAATTTGACTGGCCACAGTTTAGCGAAGAAACACCAAGCTCTCTTTGCTATACCTCAGGTACTACAGGCAATCCAAAAGGCGTATTGTATAGCCACCGTTCTACCTTATTACATACGATGGCAATTTGCCTTCCAGACTCACTAAACTTATCTGCGAAAGATATAGTAATGCCTGTAGTCCCAATGTTCCATGTGAATGCATGGGGTATTCCTTATGCTGCTGCAATGGTTGGTTCTACAATTGTATTACCTGGACCAAATTTAGATGGCGACAGCCTTGTTAGCTTAATTGATGATTATCAAGTCACTGTTGCATTAGGTGTACCAACCATTTGGCAAGGTCTACTTGCGGCAGCGAAAAAACGCGGCACCAAGTTAGAAAGTATGACTCGCAACGTGGTTGGTGGTGCAGCATGCCCTCCTTCAATTATTCGTGACTTTAAGAATAATTATGCTTGTGACACCATTCATGCATGGGGTATGTCTGAAACCAGCCCATTGGGTACTGCAAACCAACCTAAAGCCAAACATACAGCTTTAAGTGATGAAGAGTTTGAGAAACTTCGTTTAACTCAAGGGCGCCCGCCATTTGGTGTTGAATTACGTATTGTAAATGGTGATGACCTTACCGCATTACCAAATGACGGTCATACGCAAGGTAATTTACAAATTCGTGGTCCATGGATTGTTGAAAAGTACTTTAACCAAGAGAAAAGTGCACTGACTGCTGATGGCTGGTTCGATACAGGTGATATCGCAACAATTGATGCTGATGGCTACATGACCATTTGTGACCGCGCTAAAGATTTAATTAAATCTGGCGGTGAATGGATTTCTTCAGTTGAAATTGAAAATATTGCGGTTGGTCATCCAGAAATTCGAATGGCAGCTGCTATTGCCGCACGTCATCCAAAATGGGATGAACGACCAATCCTAATTGCCGTGAAACAAGAAAACTCAACCCTGACTGAAGAAGAAGCACGTGCTTATTTTGAAAACAAGATTGCACGTTGGCAAATTCCAGATGTTGTGATTTTTGTTGATGCTTTACCAGTCAATGGCACAGGAAAAATTGTAAAAGCCGAGTTGCGTACACAATTTGGTGATGTACTACTGAAAGACGAAGTGATTTAACACTTCGTCCTTAAAGAGTTCTCACAAGGATATTGAGATGAAAAATACAACAATGAAAACAGCATGGGTTACAGGTGGAAGTAGTGGCATTGGTCTTGAACTCACTCAGCGTCTACTCAAAGATAAATTTCAGGTGTGCATTTTTGCTCATGCAGGTATTGAGCAAGCCGTTGCGAATTTAAAAAAAATCTCACCATCGGTATGTGGCTTTGAAGTTGATGTACAAAATGAAAGCACAATGGACGCAAAATTTGCGGAAGCTGTAGCTACATTTGGCACACCAGATCTTCTGATTAATTCAGCAGGTATTAGTATTGCGAAGAATTTTGATGAAATGACTTCGCAAGAATTTGAAAGTCAAATCAATATTAACCTTGTGGGCAGTCGTAATGTGGCACATGCTGCTTTGCCTCACTTAAAACAAGCAGTTCAACAAGGCAAACGCCCTAAGATTGTATTCATTGCATCCGCTGCAGGTTTGGTTGGCTGCTATGGTTATACAGGCTATTGTGCTTCTAAATTTGGTGTGATTGGCTTGGCTGAAGTCCTCCGTATGGAATTACGCAGCCAAAAAATTGATGTGGCTGTGGTTTGTCCACCAGAAGTAGACACACCACTTGTAACAGAAGAGCGTAAAACTGGCTCACCTGTTACGGCTGCATTAAAACAACTTGGTGGCGGCACTATGCCAGTAGATAAAGCCTGCAAAGAAATTTATGAAGGCATTTTCGCAAATGAATTTATGATTATTGTTGGTACTCAATTACGTATTTTGACCAAACTCTCTCGTATCTTACCTGATACTTATCGTGGTCAAATCGATAAGAAATTAGACCAGATTATAAAGAAATTTGCATCTTAATTCGCCTGTTGATTCAGCTACGGCGTAGCTGAATCAACCAACTACATTAGAATAAAAATCGATTAAAGATGTTAAATTTTAGCACGGTGAAGTTTTAAACAGCATTTAGACAAAACAACTTTTATGTATTGCAGTAAAACAATAAACTCATCAGATTCACTCATAAAACAACGCGATATTACCTGTTTGTCGGCTTTTGGATATTTATTGCCTAAACTATTGTAAATATTTAAGTTTCAAAAAAATGTATTTGAACAACCTAGTTCAATACAACACTCATAAGGAAAATAATATGAAAAAGAATATGTCTAAAACAGCATGGGTTACTGGTGGCAGTAGCGGGATTGGTCTTGAACTGACCAAGCGTTTACTCAAAGACCAATACCAAGTCTGTATTTTTGCTCATACAGGTATTCAGCAAGCAGTTAAAGAACTAATCAAAATTTCTTCAACAATTACTGGATTTGAAGTTGATGTACAAAATGAAAATACCATGGACGAAAAGTTTGCTGAGGCGGTTGCTCAATTTGGTACACCAGATCTTCTAATTAACTCCGCAGGAATCAGCATTGCGAAGAATTTCGATGATATGACTTCGCAAGAGTTTGAACGCCAAATTCAGATTAACCTCGTTGGTAGTCGCAATGTAGCTCATGCTGCGTTACCGCATTTAAAACAGGCAGTTCAGCAAGGTAAACGCCCTAAGCTGGTGTTTATTGCCTCTGCTGCAGGTCTAGTCGGTTGCTACGGTTATACAGGTTACTGTGCATCTAAATTTGGTGTGGTTGGCTTAGCTGAAGTACTCCGTATGGAATTACGCAGTCAAAAAATTGATGTGGCTGTGGTTTGCCCACCAGAAGTAGACACTCCGCTTGTCACTGAAGAAAGAAAAAATGGTTCTCCTGTAACTGCAGCTTTAAAACAATTAGGCGGTAGTATGCCCGTCGAAAAAGCATGTAAGGAAATATATCAGGGCATTTTCTCAAATGACTTTGTGGTTATTCCTGGTGCTCAGGCACGTATTTTGGCCAAAATTTCACGCTTATTACCAGATACCTATCGTAAGCAAATCGATAAAAAATTAGACAAAATTATCCAACGATTAGCTTCATAATCAAAACACGGAAATTATTTCTCTAAATGACCAACATTTCTCTGGCTTAAAAAACCGAATGCATGACATTCGGTTTTTTTATTTGAAATGATTACATTTCCGATATAACACCCAAAATACCATTAATAATCATATCTACCGCAATTGTGCCGATCAGTAAAGCAGACAGTCGCCCGACAATGTCCACATAACGATCAATATATTTGGCATGCTTATAGCGCAAATGATCATGCGCAAATTTCATTAAAATCATCAACACGCAGGTCAACGTCAAAGTCAGAAAAATAATCATGGCTGCACCGCCAATTGGTAGGGATATACCGGTCACCACCGCCGCACTAATGGTCCCCGGCCCAATCATAAAAGGCATGGCAATCGTTCCTGCTAGATGTTCAGGTGCACCACGCATTTCGCCAATAGTATCTGCCCCTTGAAACACATAGCGATAGCCAATCACCAAGAAAATCAGTCCACCAAAAATTTGAAATGCTTCAAAACGCACATTCAAATATTTGCTGAAAATCGTTTCTCCTCCCCATGCAAACAGGACAAATACCACAAAAGCAATGAGACAACCCTGAATCAAAGCCTTATTAAACACTTTAGCTTCAGAATTGCGAATCATGCCAATCATATAAATGCTCATCAAGAACGGATTGAGCAATGAGAAAAACAAAGCGAAAGCATGTAAATATGAGGTCAACATGGCTCCTCCTAATTATCCTTGAGGGTCTGGAAATAAGGGACGATTCCCTGGACTAATTCGATTGATATGTAAGAAAGTCATATGGCGTTCATAACGATCTAGCACATCATTAATCACTTGCTCTTTGGTATAACCAACAAGGTCATTTCCTTGAGAACCCTCATACAAATAGGTTTCAAGACGGTAATAGAACCGTTTACCCAGTTTGCCACGTTCACTAAAGGTCGGTGCGATATAACGCACAGGCCAAATTTGATAGACAAAGTTTTGTTCTTCTTCCAAATGAATCATCAAATCTAAATGATACAGATTTAGGTCTTCTTCTAGCGCACTCTCTTGAACACTGATGTTGATACCCCGTTTTTGCATTTCCTCTGCAACCGCCATCACTGCGGGTCGACAAATGTCATCGAGCATACGTCGAGTATCGGTTGTTCCTGGATGATGCATGACTCGAGACAACCGTTTTTTCCAGTTGAGGATGTCAACATTCCCTACCACGGGTGCTGCATTTAAACTGCTACTGGCTTGTCGATAATCTTCAAGTCTTAACGATTTGTATAAACCCGCCATGACCAAGAACATGACAAAACTAAACGGCAACCCCATAATGATGGTGGCATTTTGTAGTGCAGTAATCCCGTTAGCCATCAGCATGGCAAGGGTCAATAAACCAATCGCTACAGCCCAAAATACGCTTAACCAGCGTGGTGCATCATGATCGACATTGGTAAATTGAGTGGTGAAATTACCCAATACCAGTGCACCTGAGTCAGCTGAGGTCACATAAAATAGCAAGCCCGTAATGGTGGCTACCCCTGCAATAAACGGAAACCACGGATACTGTGCCAGTAAGTCATAAAAACCGTGTGCTGGGTTGGCAATCACGCTCTGGGCAAGGGCTAAATTGCCATCAAAAATCACACTATGTAGCGCACTATTTCCAAATATTGATAACCACGTGAGGGTGAAAAATAAAGGAATAATCAGGGTTCCACTGACAAACTCACGAATGGTTCGTCCACGCGAAATACGTGCTAAAAACAAACCTACAAAGGGCGACCACGCCACCCACCATGCCCAAAAGAACAAAGTCCAACTGTTCATCCATTCTTTCGGTTGTTGAAAGGCAAAGCTTTCCAAGGTCATACTTGGAAAGCGATTAATATAGTCCCCAATATTTTGTACAAAAGCATTCAGTAGAAATTCAGTATTGCCTAAAAACAAAATAAACAGCATCAAACCGACAGAAACATAAATATTGATCTCGGAGAGCACACGTAGACCTTTATTAACTCCTGATGTAACAGAAATAATCGTCATCACAACTGCAACCCCAATTAAGGCAGCTTGCATCCAGAGATTTTCGGGTAAATCGAACAGCACATGCAAACCATAGTTCAACTGTACCACCCCAATCCCACAGGTCGTCGCAATACCAAAAATCGTCCCGATCACCGCAGCGGTATCGACACTGTGACCAATTGGGCCATGAATCTTCTTACCAAAGATTGGATAGAGTGCTGAACGAATAGTGAGGGGTAAATTATAACGATAACTAAAATAGCCCAATGCCATACCAATTAAGGCATACATACACCAGCCAGTTAAGCCGTAATGAAACAGCGTCCAGACCATACCTTGACGGGCCGCTTCTAAGGTCTGCCCTTCACCTACAGGTGGATGCACATAGTGGGATAAAGGTTCCGCCACTGAGAAGAACATCAAGTCGATGCCGATGCCAGCTGAGAACAACATTGCAGACCAACTTAAAAGGCTAAATTCAGGCTTGGAATGTTTGGGGCCGAGTTTAATATCGCCATAACGTGAACAGGCGATAAAAATCACAAACACCATATACAAGGTCGCTGCGAGTAAGTAATACCAGCTAAAGGTTGAACTCACCCACGCCAAAACCATATTTAAGGTTTGATTGGCAAAGTCATTAAATAAAATGGTGGTAATAGAAAAAATTAAAATAATGAGAGCTGAAATATAAAAGACCACACCATTTAAACGGTCTTTAGGCGCTAATGTTTGATCATCAACTGCTCTTGGATTATCTGTTGCCATACAATCCTCAAGAAAGTAAATAAAAAAGACAAAAGCCAATTTTTAAACTTCTCGTGGTCGAGAGCTTAAAAATCGACTAACGAAAACGACAGTATTTTTATCAACAATAAAAACGCTATCTTCTTTAAACCTGAATAACGGTCTAAATCATTTATGAGGTGCATTTGCTACACAGTCTTAAAATGTGAGCCCACCCTTATTCATCGATATTCCGATTGGAATCTTATATATCTCCCTTCAACATGACTATATGAGCTTTCTCAACTCGGAAAAAGTATAAAACCGTAATCCGTTTAAATTTTAAACAAAACAAAAAACACAGTGACTCAAGTTAAATATCTAGCTGATAAATATAAATTTATCCAAATATACAACGGTCAGATGAGCAACTTTTGCTGTGAATTTAAACAATAGTGTACTTTTAATTGATTGAACGTTCAATCAATTAAAAGTATCATAAAAAAATGCTATGATGATTTCCATGTAAATTATTGAATCTAACGCCTTTAAATTTAAGGCAAATTGTTCTGGATTATCATGAATAAACGTAGAGTAAAACCTGAGCATGAGCGCCGTGAAGAAATCATTAATGCTGCCTATGCAGTCATTTATGATGTGGGTTTATCCAACACCACTATTGCTCAAATTGCGAAAAAAGCACAGCTTTCTACGGGCATTGTGAGTCATTATTTTGGCGATAAACAAGGTCTCATTCATAGCTGTATGCGACAAATGCTCAAAGTCTTGGCTGAAACCACGGCGAGTTATAAAGCACAGGTTGCACAGCCGAGTCCAGAATATTTGCTCAAAGCCATTATTGATGCCAACTTTGACATCAGTCAGGTCAACAACACCGCCATGCGGGTTTGGTTGGATTTTTGGTCTGCCAGTATGCACCTACCCGACTTAGGTCGTCTGCAACGAATCAATGACCAACGTCTTTATTCGAATTTGAAGTTTCATTTTTTGCAACTCATGCCAAAGTCACAGGCCAGCCAAGCCGCTAAAGGGCTAGCAGCACTGATTGATGGATTGTGGTTACGTGGAAGTTTAAGTGGTCATCAAGCATTTGATCGTGATTTGGCACGTTCTATTGCATACGACTATGTCGAAATGCAACTTCGCTTAATTCAACAGATACGGCAGGAACAACAAAATGAATGATGTACAGCTTCACAAGCTTTATATTCACGGACAATATTTCAATGCCACCAGTGGTCAAACTTTTGACAGTATTAATCCTGCCACAGGACAGGTCATTGCTACCATTCAACAAGCCTCTAAAGCCGACGTCGATACAGCCTTGCAAAGTGCTGTACAAGGGCAACGTGAATGGGCTGCCAAGACGGCAGTCGAGCGTGCCCGTATTTTACGTCGAGCAGTCGATATTTTACGCGCACGTAATGATGAGTTAGCGCGTCTCGAAACACTCGATACAGGTAAAGCATTCAGTGAAACATCTGCTGTGGACATTGTCACTGGTGCAGACGTTTTAGAATACTACGCAGGATTGGCGACCGCCATTCAAGGCGAACAAGTCCCTCTACGCGAAAGTAGTTTTTTCTATACACGTCGTGAACCTTTAGGTGTTGTGGCTGGGATTGGCGCTTGGAATTATCCTATTCAAATTGCACTGTGGAAATCGGCTCCAGCCCTCGCTGCGGGAAATGCCATGATTTTTAAACCCAGCGAAGTCACCCCCCTTACAGCCTTAAAACTAGCAGAGATTTATACTGAAGCAGGTGTACCTGCTGGGGTGTTCAACGTTGTACAAGGTTTTGGTACTGAAGTCGGTCAATGGTTGACTGAACACCCCGACATTCAAAAAATTTCATTCACAGGTGGTGTAGCGACAGGTAAAAAAGTGATGGCGAGTGCTGCTGCTTCTAGCCTCAAAGAAGTCACCATGGAACTTGGCGGTAAATCCCCTCTTATTATTTGTGCTGATGCCGACCTTGACCGCGCCGCCGATATTGCAGTGATGGCAAACTTCTTTAGTTCAGGCCAAGTATGTACCAATGGGACACGTGTTTTTGTCCCTGAAAATTTGAAATCTGCATTTGAACAAGCTGTGATTGAGCGTGTCAAACGTATCCGTATAGGTGACCCTATGCAGGCTGAAACCAACTTTGGACCTTTAGTCAGCTTTCCGCATATGGAAAAAGTCTTGTCTTATATTGAGTCGGGCAAAAAACAAGGTGCGACCTTATTGATTGGTGGACAACGTGCCACCGAAACAGCGTTCGCACAAGGTGCATATGTATTACCGACCGTTTTCACCGACTGTCACGACGACATGCAAATTGTACAGGATGAAATCTTTGGCCCTGTCATGAGTATTTTGAGCTACGACACTATCGAGGAAGCGATTCAACGTGCCAACAACACCAATTTTGGCTTAGCTGCGGGTGTAGTTACACAAGATATTTCCCAAGCGCATCGTATTATTCATCAACTTGAAGCTGGTATTTGCTGGATCAATACTTGGGGTGAATCCCCTGCTGAAATGCCTGTCGGGGGTTATAAACAGTCAGGTGTTGGGCGTGAAAATGGCATTACCACCCTTGAACATTACACCCGTATCAAATCCGTTCAAGTTGAACTGGGTGACTATCAAAGTATTTTTTAATGCTTAAATTTTAAACAACTCAATACCGTCTCAAATCTCTCTTTATTTCATCCTCAACTCAACAGGTGACCACGTTCTGCTAGGACGTGGTACTGCCATAGAAAAGGATCATTATGCATTCTCAATACTACGATTATATTATTATTGGCGCAGGTTCTGCGGGTAACGTACTGGCTGCTCGTTTAACCGAAGACCCTGATGTTTCTGTGCTCTTACTCGAAGCAGGTGGCCCTGATTATCGCCTCGACTTCCGCACCCAGATGCCTGCTGCATTGGCCTATCCCTTACAAGGGCGTCGTTATAACTGGGCGTATTTAACCGACCCAGAACCTCATATGAATAACCGCCGCATGGAATGTGGTCGTGGCAAAGGCTTAGGTGGTTCATCCCTAATTAATGGCATGTGCTATATCCGTGGTAATGCCATGGACTTAGAACAATGGGCTAGCTTGAAAGGCCTTGAAAATTGGAGCTACGCCGACTGTCTGCCTTACTACAAAAAAGCGGAAACACGTGACATCGGTGGCAATGACTATCATGGTGATACTGGGCCTGTTTCTGTTGCTACACCTAAAGCAGATAACAATGTTTTATTCCAAGCCATGATTGAAGCGGGTGTACAAGCAGGATATCCAAGAACGGATGACCTAAATGGTTATCAACAAGAAGGTTTCGGCCCAATGGATCGAACCGTAACGCCGAAAGGTCGTCGCTCAAGCACCGCACGTAATTATTTAGACATGGCAAAAGGTCGAGCGAATCTAAGCATCATCACTCATGCTATGACCAATCGAATTTTGTTTAATGGTAAGCAAGCCATTGGGGTTGAATATATTCAGGGGGCAAATTTAAACAATCTGCACCAAGTCTATGCCAATAAAGAAGTCCTGCTTTGTGCAGGAGCAATTGCATCACCGCAGATTTTGCAACGTTCAGGAGTCGGTGCAAGCTCTTTGCTTCAATCACTGGATATTCCAGTCGTGCATGACTTACCAGGCGTGGGTGAAAACCTGCAAGATCATTTAGAAATGTATTTACAGTACAAGTGCAAGCAACCTGTTTCTCTTTATCCCGCTTTAAAATGGTACAACCAACCTGCCATTGGCGCGGAGTGGCTATTTAATGGGACAGGAATCGGGGCAAGCAATCAGTTTGAAGCTGGCGGCTTTATTCGATCATCTAAAGACTTTGCTTGGCCGAATATTCAATACCACTTCTTACCTGTGGCGATTAACTATAATGGCAGCAATGCAGTCAAAGAACATGGTTTCCAAGCACATGTAGGCTCAATGCGTTCGCCTTCACGAGGCCGTGTACAAGTAACATCTAAGAATCCTTTCGACCATCCAAGTATCTTGTTTAATTACATGTCGACAGAACAAGACTGGCAAGAGTTTCGGGATGCCATTCGAATTACTCGTCACATCATGCAGCAGCCTGCATTAGACCCTTACCGTGGTGAAGAAATTAGCCCAGGAAAAGATGTACAAACCGATGCTGAGTTGGATGAGTTTGTGCGTAATCATGCAGAAACGGCATACCATCCTTCTTGTAGCTGTAAAATGGGTGAAGATGAAATGGCTGTAGTCGATGGACAAGGCCGCGTGCATGGTATGCAAAATTTACGTGTGATTGATGCGTCGATTATGCCACTGATTATCACGGGCAACTTAAATGCAACCACCATTATGATGGCCGAAAAAATTGCCGATCAAATCCGTGGTCAGCAGCCTTTAGCACGATCCACTGCACCCTATTATCAAGCGCTTGAAACGACATAGTCTAGTTGATTGGATATATCGTAAGACCACATTATTAAGAGCCACTCTGGTGGTCTTATGACTCCTTTATATTTATTAGGTATCATAACTAGATATATTTTGAATATATTTTCATTCTTTTAATGGCTTAGTACTTCCGCATTATCTTTGCAGAAGTACTATGCTGTAATGACAGTAAAAAACAGGGTTATATTGGAAAAAATCTCTAGTTTATTGATTTATAGAAGAAATAAATTCACCTTAAATCACTGAAATTCATAAAAAATAAATTAACCATCACTCAAATTTATAGATATTATATCTACATTTATAATAAAAATTACTGAGTCAATACTTATTTCGTCTAAAATGGCAACCGATTGGAAATGTGTGGTTAAACTAAAAGGTACATTTTTTCTTAGTCTTAAGGATTCATGTATTTCACTCCCTCTCTTCTGAACTTTTAGTTTGCCACCATTTCCGTCAACCTCTTTTTTATTTTTGCTATTACCCTCTATTCGCTCTAAAGCGATGCAAAAACCTGCTCCCAAGGTCAAAATCGCATGAAAACTTTTTTAAAATACCTCGCGGTATTTGTCGTACTGCTTTTGCTTGCAGTATTGATTTTTTTATTCCGACCAACTGTGTCTAAAAAAATTCAAACCTCAAATAATGAACCTGTCGTTGATGCGGTCTTGGTTGGTGGCGGAATTATGAGCGCTACCCTAGGTACTTATTTGACTGAGCTTGAGCCAAACTGGCAAATTCGTATGTACGAACGACTGGATCAAGTTGCCCAAGAAAGCTCAAATGGCTTTAACAATGCTGGCACAGGTCACTCTGGCTTTATGGAAATGAACTATACCTCTGAAAAAGATGGCAAAATGGACATTACTAAAGCTGTAAAAGTTGCTGAACAGTTTGAAGTTGCAAAACAATTCTGGTCATACCAAGTCAAACAAGGTGTTTTAGGCAAACCAAATAGCTTTATTAACCCTGTTCCTCATATTGCATTTGTATGGGGTGACAACGTGAATTTCCTAGAAAAACGTTATGCAGCTATGGTTAAAAACCCAATGTTCTACGGCATGAAGTTCTCTGAAAATGCTGCCGAAATTAAACAATGGGCACCTTTGGTGATGAATGGCCGTGATGCAACACAAAAAGTAGCTGCAACACGTATGGATGTGGGTTCTGATGTGAACTATGGTTCAATCACCACACAATTGGTCGATCACCTTAAGAAGCAGTCTAACTTCCAACTGCAAACCTCAACAGAAGTAACTGGCATTAGCCAAAATGATGACAAAACTTGGACTGTATCATTCAAAAATTTGAAAACAGGTGCAACCAACCATGTCAAAACTCGTTTTGTGTTTATTGGTGCAGGTGGTGCAGCAGTTAAACTCTTGCAAATGACAGGTCTTCCTGAAGCAAAACAATATGCTGGCTTCCCTGTAGGTGGTGTGTTCTTAATGACAGACAATCCTAAGGTCACTGCTGGCCATACCGCGAAAGTCTATGGTCGTGCCGAATTGGGTGCTCCGCCAATGTCTGTTCCACATATTGATACCCGTTATATTGATGGTAAAAAATATGTGCTCTTCGGACCATTTGCGACCTATTCAAATAAATTCTTAAAGCAAGGTTCTCAGCTAGATTTATTAAAATCGACCACAAAGAACAATGTGCTGCCAATGACTGCTGTAGGCATGGAAAACCTTGATTTGGTGAAATATTTAGTGAGCCAAGTCATGATGTCTGATGAAGATCGTTTTAATGAGTTGAAAAAATACTATCCTGATGCAAAACCAGAAGACTGGCATTTGAATCAAGGTGGTCAACGTGTTCAAATCATTAAGAAAGAAGATGGTAAACCAGCCCAACTTCAGTTTGGTACAGAAATTTTCGCCTCTAAAGATGGTGCTGTAACCGCCTTGTTAGGTGCTTCACCAGGTGCTTCAACTTCACCTTATATTATGTTGAGCTTGCTTGAAAAAGCATTCCCGCAACAAGTACAAGGCCAATGGAACCCGAAATTACATGAAATTGTAAAATCGTACCAACAGGAGTTAAGCACAAACCCTGTATTGCTTGACCAAGTTCGCCATTACACTAGCACGACCCTAGGTTTGAAATACACACCTATGGCAAAAGCTGCAAATGACGAAACCGCTGCTGTAGCGAAAGCACAATAAGCCTTTCTAAAATACAAAAGGATGGACTTCGGTTCATCCTTTTGACCTTTCCCGTCGTTACTGTTTTTAATTATGTTTCTTTTACGCTCCGATGCATTTACTGCATTTCGTTTGCGCGATTTTTCCTTACTCAGTATCAATCAACTCTGTCTGGTGCTTGCTCTTGTTATGCAAGAAATTGCCATTAGTTACGCGCTTTATCAGATTACCCAAGACCCTTTAAGTTTAGGTTTAATTGCTGTTGCAGAGTTAATTCCATTTATTGGTTTTTCTTTTATGAGCGGTCATTGGGCCGATCACTATAATCGTCAGAAAATTTTACAATGCAGTTTCTGTTGCAGTTGTGCAGTTCCATTACTCTTTATTGTCCTTTTTAAAAGCTATGAAGAACAACAAATTACACAAAATTTATTATTAACAGGCATCTATTTTCTAATTTTTTGCTTAGGCGTCATACGTGGAATTTACAGCCCTACATTCAATTCATTACGCCCTTTTTTAATTCCAACTCATGCACAAGCAAATGCTGCTACTTGGACAAGTGGTATATGGCAGTTCGGAGCAATCACAGCACCACTATGTGCGGGACTTTTACTGAGTCAGTTTGGACTCAAGTTCACACTTATGGTGGTATTCATCTTTTGCTGTTTAGGAAGTGTAAGCCTTTTTCACCTTTCAAAACGTACTTTCCCAACCACATTTGAAACCAAACTTCATCGTAGTTTAAAAGAAGCATTGTACTTTATGCTGCAACAACGCGTGTTGTTTTGGAGCCTATTACTTGACCTCATCGCGGCATTATTTTGCAGCGTTGTAATATTACTGCCGATTATTACTCAAGACGTCCTACAGCTTGGTGCTGAGAGTTTAAGCTTATTAAGAGCGGCACCTGCCCTAGGCAGTTGTATTATGATATTCATTCTGCTGCATTTTTCTCCTGCGCAAAATGCTTTACGGAATATGTTGCTCATCACTACAGGCATAGCAACTTTGACACTGGTGTTTGCACTCTCAAAATTACTCTGGCTTTCGTTCATCTTGTTAATATTCATCGGTGCTTTCGACTGTATTGGTATGGTTATACGTCAACACTTATTACAACAGCTTCCACCGAAACAACTTTTAGGACGTGTCGCTGCTCTGAATGGCATATTGGTGACTTCTGGAAATCAATTAGGAGGGTTACAAAGCAGTATTATAACCCGATATTTATCCATCACACCTGCTTTATTGATTGGTGCGAGTCTTTGTTTAAGCCTCTGTTTCATCAGTTACTTTCTTACCCGAAATTTACTAAAAACATCATTAAATCATGAGAAATATACAATACTTACAACAGAAAAATAGAAGCTTACAGAGAATATGCCTATGCTTATTTTAAGCGTAATGAGTTTGGATAAGGATTGATTTTTATGGCAAAAACAACCGAATTAACCCATAGACTTTATACGCTCATGTACTTTTTAATCATCTTTCTTATATTGGCGTATTGCGTACTCAATGCAATTTATACGGTCATTATTGGTGGAACTACTTTTTATTTATTTGCCAGTTTTATTTTAACCCTTCAATGTATTTTTGCATTACGCACTTCTCTGGACAGCCGTATTTACGCCAGTTTAGGAGTTGTACTGCTTATTATTGGGCTACTATATACACATGGACTGGACTTTCTAAACCATTTAAAAGCCATTGTGTTGGTTCCTGCTTTAATTTTAACTGCCTTTGGACTAGATAATTTATATAGAAAGCCTAACAGACTTGCCTGTCTTAAAATCGGACTGGTCATCAGCTTACTGCTCGTGGCTTATAGTCAATATTATGATTTAGTTGAACTGCAAAATTATTATGACTCTTTACATAACGGGGAGACTTGGCAGCAATTTGGCGCGTTATAACAACAACTCGAACAAAAAACTCCCCTTGTTAAAATTTTACCGGCCTACTTCTGATTCATCGTGTTATTGCATACAAAAAAACCGCCTTTAAGGCGGTTTTTACTAGTCTAAAATTGCAGACCAGAGTGAATAAAATGCCTGAATCTCTGATTCTAGAAATTCATCATTTTCAGCATCATAAACAAAAGATTTTTCTTCTAATAAGTATTCGCCATCTTGTTCACTAAGATATTTTTTTAAGAAAGTTTTAAAGTTATTTGCTCGATCTGGGAAAACTTGTTCTCCGTCAAAAAAGATCATAACAACCTCGAACTGCCTAAATTAGCTTAAATTCTAGCATATATGTTGATTTTTATCAACATATGATAATTTTATGATAAATACATCACTGTTTTATAAATAAAAACTCATTAAATAGATGAAATTCATTGATAAAAATTTTGTAAAACCACAACCCCATAAATATGATTAATTTTACATATAAATAAATTAAATTGCTTTATGTATCATTATATTAATTTAATGTGATTTGTTTTGCATTTTATAGATTTACTTCTACAATGAAGAAAGGGATAAGAAAAAGAGGTTCAAAGCTCATGAATTTCGATGTATTCTTTTCTGACAAAGATCGTCATGAAGCGATTGATACAGCAAAGCAAATGGTATTTTTGCCAGAGAATTGTTATTTCCTAGAAAACCAAAGCCCAACAATAAACTTTTATCAAAATAATGATCATGAAATTTTTGCGAAAGTTGTTGTTTCATATCAAAATTGTGTAACTGAACTGATAACTGATAAACCCTTTACCTTAAAATTTCACGATAATGGAGTGCATCAATTTTGGGAATACGTAGATAATGGTTCTAAAGAGAATTGGCTCTTATGATGCAATATTTTTATCATTTAACCCTACAATAAGAAAATAAAAAGGAAACTCTCCTTTGGGGGTTTCCTTTTTTATGCGCTGCGTCTTGAACTACTAAATTATTTAAAACTTTTAATCGGCCTTATCTTAATAAAGTCTTAATAGTCAATGGTGAGCTACATTAACAATGTGAAATCTAGAAGAATAAAACAAATAGTCTATCTTCTATCTACATTTGTTTCATTTTAGAAAAAGTGCAAAACATCAAATGTAAAAAAGCCAAACACTTACACAAACTTAAGGACTCCCAAACGGATGGACCTTAAAATAGACTGAAAAATCTGTTGGTCTAAAATAATAGTCATTAAAAAACCTCGTAACTCAATGAGTTACGAGGTTGAATTTGGTGGGCCCACCCAGACTCGAACTGGGGACCAACGGATTATGAGTCCGCTGCTCTAACCGACTGAGCTATAGGCCCTATATTGTTGCAAAACCATTATATTCAATAGTTTGGCTGTGCAGCAATACTATCTAACATTTCCCTATTGAGCAAGTATTTTTTGCTTGTAGACGCATAGTAGACGCTAGAAAATATTGTGCTATATTGCTAAATATTGCAATTGATTGCGATTCTAGCGATGTCATCTCAAAGAGTAAAGCTAACAAAGACATTTATTGATCAACTCGAACTGATGCCTGCTATCTACAGAGACAGTGACCTCATTGGCTTTGCTATTCGGGTAAATAATACCTATAAAACCTATATTGTTGAGAAAAAAGTCCTTGGTAGGACTGTACGCTCAACAATTGGTCTACATGGAAATTTAACCCTAGCCCAAGCACGTCATATAGCCAGAGATAAACTTGCGCTGATGGCTCAGGGCATCAATCCAAATGAAGTTAAAAGAAAAATTATTGCTGAAGAAAAATTAAAATTAGATTTACTCAAAATTAAACCAACATTAAAACAAGCATTTGAGCATTACCTTTTATATAAAACCCTTAAGCCTAGAACAATTAAAGACTACACAATGGTTGTTGATAACTATCTAAAGGATTGGAATGACATAACACTGGATAAAATCTCCAAATCTATGATTCAAGCAAAACATTCTGAATTGTCACAACGAAGTTTGGCTCAAGCAAATATGGCGATGCGTGTTTTCCGAGCTATCTATAATTACTCAGTTGAGCATTATCGAGATGAAAATGACCAATCTATTTTGGATCAAGATAATCCGATAAATACACTGAATGCTAAAAAAGCTTGGAATAAAATTCGCAGCCGTAAAACCTATATTCATCAAGATCAACTCCCTGAATGGATTAAAGCAGTATTTGAATATAAAGACCGTGGTCAACAGCTAGAAACCAATCGGGATTTTTTACTTACCTTAGTTCTTACAGGATTTAGACGTGAAGAATGTGAATCTTTAACTTGGTCCAGTATCGACTTAAAGTATGGTCGAATCACCTTAATAGATGCAAAATATCGTGAACCATACACTTTACCTATGGGTGACTTTCTATTTACCCTCATGACAAAACGTTATGATCAAGCCACAAATGAATGGGTATTCCCTTCTGCCAAATCGACCTCTGGTCATATTGTAAATATTTCCAAAGTACGCCAGAAAATTAATAAATCCTGTGGCATTGAGTTCAGCTTCCATGATTTGCGTAGAACCTTTGGCGCTATTGCAGAAAACCTGGGCTATGATCAGTACACAATTGATCGCCTCCTGAATCACATTAATGATGATCGAGATAGAACAAGAGACTTTGTTCAAGTCAGCGACAGAAAATTAAGAGAAGCAATGAATACTATTGAAGATATTATTTTAGGTGATTACAAAAAAAGTTGAACGAAGGATACAGCTACCTTTTCTTCGCACCAAATGATAGTAAGCGAGTTACTGTTGATATGGAAAATATAGAAATTATGTTTCTATGTTACGAATAATTCTAACTCGGAGACATCCTCAGAATAGACAGCAAACAATCGGTTGATGATTTTCGCCCTTCTATTCATGTAAAAAACCATCAAATGATGGTTTTTTACGAATGAAAAAGTGACTTCCTATAGCGAGATTCGGAGACTGCTTTATAATTTCTTCCAAGTCATCATTGTCGTAGTGTTATCAGACTTTGACTTGCCGAAAACCTTCATTTGTTCACCAGTATTACTTAGGTCCGCATTAATAATATAAACAAGACCATTTTGTGGGTTAACCCATACCCCATTATTAAATTTATTTTTTGACGTTGCCTGCATATTAGTGAGGATTTCCAAACCAAACAAATATTTATTTTTTAAGGCTCCTGTACACTTCGTACAAACATCAGTGGCTGCCGTACCAGGTAATGCATACGACTTAGTGATGGCTGCACTATATTGTTGAGTTTTAGAATTCTTACGAATTGCAATTTCTGTAATGTAATTTCCTGATTTATCGTCAATTACCTTCCATGAGCCTAATAGTTGATCAACAGGCATTGCTGCTAAAAATTGAGTTGAACCTAACAATAAAGTCGAAGCAAATAAAATTCTAAATTTCATAAAATTGTCATATATTAAAAAGCCTCGGGATTATAGCAAAGCACATCCTCGATAGAATTATTATTTTAAATCATATGCATAGTTTGCTGAAATCGTATACAGCTTCGTTTTTTTGAATTTTTATAGATCTGCTTGAGCTTGTCATAGCGTATAGGAATTGCTCTAAATTAATTAGTGCTTGCAAATGCTGTATTAGTTTTTTACTCCCTGTTCTCACTCAAAAATTTCGAGTCATGTCCGAAAGATGAAATTCCATAACCATGAAAAGTACATAACCCAAACTCAACTTCACTCATTCATAAGAGCATAAATGATATGCGGTAGAGTCTGGGTTATGTCTAACGAATTACCAACCTAGCTGTTTATTCAAAGTAGCAGCATCGTAGTAGTCACCTTGATAAACAATTTTGTCGTTTTTAACACGAACAAAACTTACACCCTCAAAGTTAATTGGCTTATTTGTTGCTGGCGTATCTTTGCTCCATGCACCAGTGTTATTCCCTGTAAAGCGCCATTGGAAAGAAATACCATCTTTACTCACAATTGGAGCACTCGTCATTTCCCATTTCAAATTAGGCACAGCATTAATAAATACACTGATGACATTATCTCGTGCTGCCACTTGCCCTTTTTGTGGTGTGCCTACCGTAGCATCATAAAATACACCATCTTTAGCAAAATAAGAGGCTGCTTTGTTGGCATCATGTTGATTCCAAGCTTGCATATATGATGTAACGATTTGCTTAGGTGGTACAGCTGCATGAACAACTGTGACACCAGCCATCGCAGGAACTAAAATAAGCGCTTGTAAAATATTTTTCATGTATATTCCCTTCTGAAAAAATATGTTAATAAATGATGATTGCAGGTGCATCATGCGGAAAATTAATCTTCGTAAGCACTCATCACATGTTTAATACGGGTATATTCTTCAAAGCCGTAGCTTGATAAATCTTTGCCATAACCTGACTTTTTAAAACCGCCATGTGGCATTTCAGCAGTAAGCGGAATATGGGCATTGACCCAAACCGTACCAAAATCTAAATCGCGGCTAAAACGCATACTACGGCTGTGATCATTGGTCCAAACACTTGAAGCAAGACCAAATTCAACATCATTGGCTTTGTCTAATGCGTCTGCTTCATCTTTGAAGGTTTGAATCGTCACAATTGGTCCAAAAATTTCATTTTGAATGGCTTCATCGTGCTGTTCTAAACCACAAATGATGGTCGGCTCGAAATAGAAACCAGAGTACTGAGTCACTTGTTTACCACCTGTGACAATTTTGGCATGCGCTGGTAAGCGATCTAAAAAGCCTTTTACATGTACAAGCTGACGTTGGTTATTAAGTGCGCCAAATAAAGCTGTTTCGTCATCTGGCAAACCGCAATGAATTTGCTTGGTTTTAGCAACCATTTTTTCCACAAATTCATCAAAAATACTTTCTTGGACTAAAACTCGTGCTGCTTCGGTACAGTCTTGTCCTGCATTAAAGAAACCCGCTACGCTGATTGCATCTGTTGCTTTTTCTAAGTCAGCATCTTCAAATACCAGTACAGGTGCTTTGCCACCAAGTTCCAAATGCGCTTTTGCTAAATTACTTGCAGCAGAGGCAGCAACTTGAAGTCCTGCACGCACTGAACCTGTAATTGAAACCATTGCAGGTACTGGATGTGAAACAACTTTTGAACCTGCATCTGCCAAACCTAAAATGACGTTAATGGCACCTTTAGGGAAAAACGGAGCTGCAATTTCAGCAAGTTGTAAAGTACTATTTGGGGTGGTGTCACTTGGCTTTAATACAACGGTATTACCAGCAGCTAAAGCAGGCGCAATTTTCCAAACTGCCATTAATAATGGGTAGTTCCATGGTGCAACTTGGCCTACCACACCAATAGGTTCACGACGGATACTTGAAGTAAAACCATCTAAATACTCAGCAGTTGCCTTCCCTTCTAAGCAACGAGCCGCACCCGCAAAAAAACGGATATGATCAACAGATGTTTTTATTTCTTCTGCGGCGATCATGTGTTTAAGCTGACCTGTTTCTATACTTTGCGTCTCTACCAGTTGTTCTGCATTTTTTTCTAATGCATCCGCAAAGTCCAATAATGCCTTTTGACGCATTGAAGGTGTTGAACGTCTCCAAACTTTAAATGCAGCTTTTGCGCAATCGTAGGCATAATCTACATCTTGCTGTGTCGCATTTGGCGATTGTGCATAAATCTGACCGTTCACAGGGCTAATTAAATCAAAGAATTCAACCCCTGTTGTTTGAACAAATTCACCGTTAATAAAATGCTTTAATTGTTTAACGTGCATTTGAACAAATCCATTCGCCTGTCCTAAATTTTCACCAATATGTAGGTCTGTCATGCAATTTCCTTATTCAGCAATTTAAATAAAATATCTATCTATTCACCACAACTGCTTATTTATTATTTATGATTTTTTTTGTCAAGAATATTTTAAACACAAGCTAAGACAAACCTATCCTAAAATTATAATTAATATACTTACATTTTTTCATTTTAACTTTACATTTTTATTTTAACTTTACATTTTTACATAATGTAAATTTACTTCAATATATTGATTTATTTAAGTTTAATTAAAAAAATAAAATAAAACAATCAACAAACATTATATAAAAAACAACATAATAATACGGCAAAAAAATTATTTTAAAAAAAATTGGCTCCTGCTCCAATTAATAAATTGGCTCTCGTTTGTAATTATAAAAAAAGACAAATTAGACTACGTAGATGTATAGTGATTTGAACCTTTAATATCAGGGAATAAATGATATTAGACCTCAAATCATAGAAAATGGATTTCATTTAAAATCAGGAAATTTTATTGATCTTCATCAAAGGATTAAATTTTCTAGATTCAAATTGAAAACCTTTTATACCCAAAATATTCCACGCTCCCAAAACAGGATTGGGAAAATTTTAATACTTAGGTATTGAACTTTATTGCTAAATAAGGAAATTGCATGAATGACCTTCCTATAGGTGAAAATGTAGGACAAGAAACGAGTTCTTCGTCTGTCCAAAATTCACAATTCGAACGATCAATTGGATTGATCTCTAATTTCTCACTTGGTTTTACCTATTTATCGCCTTTAACTGCTGTTTACTCACTCTTTGCCCTCGCGATTACACTTGCTGGCCCTCCATCAATTTGGTGGATTATGATTGCTGCTTTTGGTCAATTATTAGTTGCAATCGTATTTGGTGAAACAGCTTCACAATACCCTATTACAGGTGGACTTTATCCTTGGGCTAGACGCCTATGGGGGAGAAAATATGCATGGATGGCTGCATGGGTTTACCTTTGGGCATTGGTCGTAACTGTGACTTCTATTGCTGAATATAGTGCAGGATTTGTTGCCTCATTATTCCAATATGAACCAACAGCAATGAATTGCTTACTCACGACCATCGTATTGTTAATCTTATGTATGGTTGTAAATATGTCTGGCACCAAAAACCTTGCACGTGTTGCTCGAATTGGTTTCTGGTGTGAAATAGTGAGTGTAATCGCGTTGGGGATCTACTTATTGATTTTCCATCGTGCTCAACCGTTCTCTATTGTATTTGACACTATGGGCGTTCTTGCACAAGATGGTTCATACACCACAGCTTTCTTCTCTGCTTCGCTACTTGGCTTATTCATGTTCTTTGGTTTTGAAGCCTGCGGTAACGTCGCTGAAGAAGTCAAAAATCCAAGCCGCCAAATTCCAGTGGCAATGATTTTGAGTATTGTATTCGGTTGTATCTCTGCAATGGTTTCGGTATTGGGCTATTTACTTGCATCACCAAACTTACAAGCGATTGTAAATGGTCAAGTGACTGATCCTATTCCATTTATTTTACGTGATGCATTAGGTACGCATGGCGCAAATCTGTTTATTGTGATTGCCATTATTGCGATGCTCTCTTGTATCTTGTCTTTACAAGCTGCATTAAGCCGTCTTTTGTTCTCGTTCGCACGCGACCAAATGCTGCCTGGTAATAAATGGATTGCAAAATTATCGAAGCAAAATGTACCTGATAACGCAATGATTCTAAGCTGCTTATTGCCTTTAATTTTCTGTGTTGTGGTGTATTTCTCACCCGATAACTTGGCGCGAATCACTGCCTTTGCTGTCATCGGTATTTATGTTTCTTTCCAAATGGTTGTATTTGCTGCGCTGAAAAACCGCTTAAAAGGCTGGAAACCTGCGGGCGAGTGGAGTGTCGGTGCTTGGGGCTTGCCAATCAATGCTCTGGCTCTGGCTTATGGTGTAGTTGCAATTTATCTACTTGCTCAACCTGCCGATGTCCCTTCTTTCTTTGACCGTTGGATTGTACTGATTGGTTTAGGTTTCGTAATTGTCAGTGGTTTGCTCTACATGTTTATTGCAAAACCTTATGGCAAATCACAAGCACCTGAAAATGATGCTATTGCACATGCGGCTGAACTACGCCAAAAACGTAATGCAGCTTAATTCTTCTTCATAAGAAGCAAGGTAAATCCATCATTCAACCGTAAAACTTGCCTTTATAGCGTGTTGAAAACACATGTTCAGAGCGTGGTAGCTAAAGAAATGAGTTCTTTGAATACTGCGCTCTATAGACATTTATACCTTATTTACAGCTTTTTAAGTCATGGATGACTTTTCCAAATGATTTAAAACGATTTACAGGTTTTAATACATGGACAATCGCAGTATTAACATTCGCAAACTCACATTAGCGCAAGTCATTATTGTGGGTATTGCTTATATGACCCCAATGACTGTTTTTGACACTTTTGGGATTGTGTCGGACATTACCAATGGTCGAGTTCCTCTCGCCTACTTGTTTGCCCTCTTCGCTATGTTACTCACAGCATTCAGTTATGCCCGATTAAGCCAGCAAACTGAGCGCCCTGGTTCTGCCTATACCTACACCGCTGAAAGTTGTGGAAATTCAGCAGGTTTCTTTGTTGGATGGTGTTCATTATTAGACTACATTCTGCTGCCTTTGATTAATGCCTTATTGGCTGGAATTTATCTACATGCCTTAATGCCAGCAATACCTTATGCGGCATGGGTATTTGTTGCGGCAGGATTGGTCACTTTAGTAAATTGTTTTAGAATTCATATCCTTGCAAACCTTTCCCTCCTTTTTGTATTCGTACCATTAATCTTACTTGTCGTTTTTATATATCTGGTGATTAGTGGCATTGGTTCTAATGGCTATGAGCATGTACTAACTTTAAAACCATTATTTAATGGTGATACCAGTATTGTGCCATTAATTACAGGTGCATCTATTCTGTGTTTCTCATTTTTAGGTTTTGATGCTGTAACAACACTATCTCATGAAACTAAAGATCCCAAAAAAACCATTCCTCGCGCTGTCATGTTGACCACATTATTGGGCGGATTTATCTTCATTTCGGCATCATGGTTTATTCAGCTTTACTTCCCTGATAACGCCCGTTTTAAAGACCCAGAAGCGGCTTTACCAGAAATTGCTTTATATGTAGGCGGTGCCTTATTCCAAGCATTATTTTTGGTTGGACAAATCATGAATACTGTTGCCTCTGGATTAGCTTCTCATGCTAGTGCAGCACGCTTAATTCATATCATGGGTCGCGATGGTATTTTCCATAAAGGCATTTTTGGTTCTGTGAACCATAAATTAGGTACTCCTTTATATTCTGTGCTCACGATCGGTATGGTTTCTATGACAGCGATGTTTTTAGATTTATCTACTGTTCTGAATTTAATCAGTTTTGGTGCCTTAATTGCATTTACGGCTGTGAACTTCTCTGTATTTATGAAGTTTTATATACATGAAAAACAACGTTCAGGCTTTAAATCATTCTTCTTAAATCTTTTTTTACCCGCGTTATCAGTACTATCCCTCGTTGCAATGTGGCTCAATCTTGAGTCCAGTGCACTACATTTTGGTCTCGGCTGGCTAACTGTGGGTATCGTGTTGTTTGTGTATAAGAAAGTTCGCAAACAAAGTATCGTCCTGAGCAATGCTTAAGCTTATTTACCAAATTTAAAAAGAGAGTTCCATATGTCTATCGAAGTGACTAAACCCATTTTACTCAACGATGTCACATTTAAAGCCAGCCAATATCAACAAACTGGTAAAGAATGGAACTGGATTGCAGCTTCACGCGGTCAGTTCGAACATCCTGCCAACTACTATGAAAGTTCATTGCAAGATTGGCATACTTTTAATGTACTGAATGCAAATATCGAGTGTGATGTGCTTGTGATAGGAGGTGGACTATTAGGAACCTCGACCGCACTGCATTTGGCAGAACAAGGTGTAGATACGGTACTGGTTGAAAAAAACCGCATTGGTAGTGCCGCTTCTGGGCGTAATGGTGGACAACTCACTCCTGGCTTGGCACGCTGGGAGGCCGAGACCATGGCAGAGCACTTCAGTTTTGCAGATGCAAAAAAATTGTGGCACTTTACCTCTACAGAAGCGATGTCATTAATTGACAACATTAGTGAAAAATATGACCTGAGTTTGCAACGCAAACGCGGTCATATCACGGCTGCGGTTCATTCAGGACATTTAGATGCTTTACGTGAAGGTATGCAAGCACGTGAATATTTAGAAGAAAAAAATACGTCCATGCTTAGTCAGGATGAATTGCATACGCATATTCGTTCTGAAAATTATTTTGGTGGCTTGTTGGATCATCTCGGTGGTCATATTCACCCCCTAGCATTGACCCGTGGTTTGGCTTATGGTTTTTGTCAAAATGGTGGCAAAATTTATGAGCAAACTGAAGTGCAGTCTATTCAAGAACGTGCAGATGGTATTTATGTTACGACAGCGAATGGCGTGATTAAAGCACGTAAAAGTGTGGTGATGGCGGTGCATCATGCGTCGTTTACACTATTGGAAGAACGTAAACAAACCACTATTCCTTTTTATACCTACGTATGTACCACAGCACCGTTGGAACTTGATTTAAAAGAATTGTTACCAACTGATATGCCTGTTTATGACACGCAGTTCCAGATCGATTATTACCGTGGTGTATCTCAAAACCGTTTATTATTTGGGGGTGAAGGCACAGGTTCTTGTTGGGATGCACAGCAAACTCATGACTATTTATTGGGACGTATTAAACATGTATTCCCTCAATTAAAGCAGGTTGAGATTGACTTTGTTTGGAGTGGAAAAACGGACTTAACCGTGAATGGTGCAACCGATAGCCGTAAGTCTGGCAATAAATTTCCAATTTATGCAGTTCACGGTTGGAGTGGTCATGGAGTGGCGCAAACAGTACGTATTGGTAAAGCCATTGCCGACGATTTCTGTGGTCAATCGGATGACTTTGAAATGCTGACCAAAATTCAGCACATCAATATTCCAATGGGTCGTACCTTAGCACCGATTGTGATTCCAATTGCCAAAAGTATGTATGGCATTGGAGCCATGATTAATCCAGGGAAAATGGTGTCTTTCTAATTCATTTTAAGATCAGTTCAAAGGCTGCCTATGTGCAGCCTTTTGATTTAAAGAGTTGCACATCATGCTCTTCTGTAAAAAGCTCATCTATTAATTTACTTAATTACCCTAAACGAAACTTATCAAAACGATAAGACTCAAAAATTTAAATAGACATTTTTTAATTATAGCCTTAAGGTTTAACCGATTTCTTTTTTCGATAATCTAAATAAAATTCAATTGAAGACCAAATGACAACCAATAAAAAAAAGAAAAATACCAACAGAAAAGCGGAAAAATACATCATCTTGTTCAATCCTAAACTTGCTTTGGTAAAACGAAAGATATCTAGTGAAGTCCCATTTCATCTACGACAAAAGTCTAATATGGTTTAAATGTAATGAATAGTGATTTTTCCAATAAATTAAGACTTTTTTTCAATGAGTTGATAAGTAAAATCAATAAATAAGCTAATTTATTTGCATAAGCACAACACCATTACAAAACAGAAAAAGTTCAAATATACATTTGTATTTTATATGCGCAATTACATCATTCCAGCCATTGACCTTATTTTGAAATAGGCAGACATTAGCAGGCTTGATTAACCCCATAACATTAAGATCCGCTATGTTAAAAAAAATGATTGGCGAATCCGCATTTAAACTTGCGGGCTGGCAATATCACGTAGAACCGAATACCCTCGAAAACAAACAAGTAATTGTAGGTTTTGAGCACACATCAATGATGGATGCTGTTTTATCTCTTGCCTTATTCCAAATTTACGATATTAAAATTCATACACTTATCAAAAAAGAATTGTTTAAAGGCCCTTTAAAACCCTTGTTAGAAGCGATTGGTGGCATCCCTGTCGACCGCAAATCGAACCAAGACATTGTGGGACAAATGGTCGACCTTTTTGCTTCTCATGAAAAATTTAATTTGGTCATTGCACCTGAGGCAACGCGAGCAAAAAATGGTGAAGCGCGCAAACCTATCCGCACAGGCTTTTGGCATATTGCTAAAGCTGCCAATGTGCCTATTGTATTGATGTATGCCAATTCACAAACCAAACAAGGCGGTATTTTTGGTAAAATTTACCCTACAGAATTGCACCATGACCTTGCTTTAATGCAAAAACTCTATAAAGAAAATGTGGGATTGGAAATTATTATTCCTGAACCCAAATAGCACCGTTCAATTGTTTAAAAACTCAAACTTAAGCCCTTTCTCTGAAAAAAGGGCTTATGGTAGAATCTGCTCAATTTGATTTGGCATAAAGCCAATCTACAAGGAGCATATTTCGCATGGCGGGTCATTCCAAGTGGGCTAATACTAAGCATCGTAAAGCAAAACAAGATGCGAGCCGCGCTAAAGTATTCACAAAATTCATTCGTGAAATCGTTACAGCTGCCCGTTTAGGCGGTGGTGATGTTGCATCTAACCCACGTTTACGTGCTGTCGTTGAGAAAGCATTAGTCGCAAATATGACACGTGATACTATCAACCGTGCAATCCAGCGTGGTGTTGGTGGTGAAGAAAATGCTGATTTAAAAGAGGTCACTTACGAAGGTTATGGCGTAGGTGGTGTTGCTGTAATTGTAGAAACAATGACTGACAACTTAAACCGTACTGTGCCAGATGTTCGTCACTGTTTTTCTAAAACCGATGGCAACTTAGGTACCAATGGTTCAGTGGCATTCTTGTTTACTAAACGTGGCGAAATTACTTTTGAAGATGTTTCTTTAGAAGATAAAATTATGGATGTCGCTTTAGAAGCAGGTGCGGAAGATATTGAAGTGACTGAAGATGAAATCCTAGTCATTACTACACCTGAATCGTTTGGTGATGTACAGGATGCTTTGACTGCTGCTGGCTTAAAATCTGACAATGCTGAAGTCGTGATGAACCCTTCAACTAAAGCATTGATTTCTGATATCGATCAAGCGAAAAAAATCGTGAAAATGATTGATATGTTTGAAGACTTAGATGACGTGCAAAACGTTTATACGAACGTTGAATTTACAGAAGAAGTTTTAGCTCAGCTAGATGAGTAATCTTTCAAGAAATAAAAAAACGCGCTGATAAGCGCGTTTTTTTATTGATGAATACACATGGTATTGCTTATATCAGCGATTAAAATGACATTAAAAATTTTGAAAGTTTAAACCTTATTCAATAAACCACGACAGTTAAATACATTGTATTCCTTAATGACGAAGCTCGAATGTAAAGCAACAACGTGCTCAATTTTACCAATTCGATTGAGAAGAATTTGACTGTAATTTTCCATATCACGTGCAATCACTTCCACAATAAAATCTGCGGACTGCCCTGTGACTAGAAAAGCATTAATCACTTCTGGAATACTTTCCAATTCTTCTAAAAATTTGGAAAAGGTATCGGAATCGTGCTTACTTAAAGAAACTTGCAGTAATACATGTAAGCTAAAACCCAGTTTTTGATAATTGATGTCTCGACGTACATTGGTCATGACATTGGTATCAATCAAATGTTTAATACGGCGATGAACTGAGCTGACCGAAAGATTAATTCGCTCTGACAGTTCATTCAGATTCACATCTTCATGGGTTAATATTTCCAGAATCTGTTTGTCAAAGCGGTCTAATTCCATCACTGGCTCCAAGATAAAATAATAAAATACAGATAAGAACACATGGAAGAATTATTTGAATTATGCAAGATACGTGTTCAATATCTAAGACGATTATTTCGTTTATTCCACTAAAAATAAAGTCATGCATACTAGATATTTTTATCAGGCATTAGATTTATAGAAATTTAATGCCATAAATGTCCTTGAATACAAATTAAAAATTATTCAAGGGTGATCATTACACATCTTTTTTCAATGAGTAATACAGCAAAGATTACATACCACGCCAGTCTACACGCGCATTACGTTCAGTATAATATATACGCTGTACATATTGCCCTAAAGGTAAATCCAAAAGTTGATGCTTGAAGATATAAAAATCTTCCGAACTTCCTGAAATATAGTCTTCTTCACGTTCCCAAGGGGTTCCCGCTATTTCCAATAAGGGTGCTAGCATGGAACAGACCGAAATATCTGCAAACCCTAAACGCTCACCCACAAAATAACGTCCATCATTTTCTAATAATTTCTGATTCAATACACTAATGAGCTGTTCCATCTGATGCTTAGAATATTCAACTTTTTCGGCATCAAGCTGGTAGCTCTTAGACACCAGTGTTCTTAAAATAGGTTTAGAAAATTTCTCAAATTGGCGCAGATAACCTTTTTCACCAATCATAATGTCTAAAGTTTCATCACTTTCCGATAGACTTTGTGCTAACCCCCAACGGCGTACATGTAAGCCAAGCTCGGAAGCCAACGCATTAATTTCTAATGCAGCTTCTCTTAAATGTGGGTCTGCACGTAATAAAGCATGTTCAGGATAAGTTTGATCTAAATACAGTGCAATTTGTGTTGAATCTGCAACCCAATGTTCGTTGTCTCGTAAAATCGGAAGTTTATTTTGTCCTGTTTTAAGTTGGGCAAAAGCACGATGCACACCAGGTATTAAATTCTGTGCAACAAAATCAAGTTGTTTATGATCGAGTAACCAGCGAGCTTTCTCACAATAATGAGATAAAGGAAACTGGTATAAAATTCGCATAAACACTCCTAAAGCTGATCGGAACATTGATTTTTGAGAAAACCAACGCTTTCAGTCTGTTACTTTAGTCAGTCAAAGCCAGAAACACAATGTCATTTTTATCCCAAAATAAATATAGCTGAGCCTTGTACGGTTATATAATTTTGTGGCTTAAATATCTTTAAACAAGATAACCCGCTACTTTAAATTCAATATCCGAAATTTCAAAATTTAAATTATTATTTAAAATCAATTATTTGACTTATCTGTTTTTATTCAAACTTTACCACTTTAAGTTTTAAACATTGTTTTTCATAAGTACATAGAAATCAGTCAGTTAATTTTTTAAAGCTGAGATATTAACGTTTTGACATTGTTTCGAAGGTGTCATCATGGCTTATATCAATTCTAAAAACATACAGATCATCAAAAATGATCAGGATGCAATTAATGCAGCTTACCAAGTTGCAGATTTTGCACTCGAGGAAAGAAATGTTCGAGATCAAACCCGTACATTACCTTTTGCAGAAATTGAACAATTTAGCCAAAAAGGCTTAGGCGGTTTAAGAATTCCCAAACAATATGGCGGTGCTTATGTTTCCAATAAAACACTGGCACGCGTATTCCGTATTTTGAATAAAGCCGATTCGAGCATCGGGCAAATCCCTCAAAATCAAATTAGCTTACTTTATCTCATTGACTTGATGGGCACAGAAGCGCAAAAGCAGTTCATTTTTCAAGAAATTTTAGCAGGAAAACGCCTTGCCAATGGTGGTCCTGAGCGCCATACCAAAGACTCTAAAACACTCAATACCATTTTGAGTATTGAAAATGGCCACTACTATCTTCAAGGTGAAAAATTCTATTCCACAGGCAGCAGCTTCGCGCATTGGTTAGCCATTAAAGCCATTCATCCTGAAGGTCATGTAGTACTCGTCATCGTAAATCGTGAAGCGCAAGGCATTGAAGTCATTGATGATTGGGATGGTTTTGGACAACGTACAACATCGAGTGGCTCAGTCCGTCTGAACCATGTGGAAATTGATCCTTTCCTGATCTTTGATGAACGTCCTTTAACGGCAGCACCTACCTATCGTGGTGCTTATTCGCAACTGTTACAAGTCGCGATTGATGTCGGCATTGCTGAGGCTGCCTTTGAAGATACGTTGGCAACCATCAAAAAGGCGCGTCCAATTGTCGATGCCCAAGTGGAAAAAGCCAGCTTTGAACATTACACCCTACAAGAAGTAGGCAAACTGCAAATTCAACTTGAGGCCGCTATTTTACTGCTCGATGAAGCCGCAGAGTATTTAGATGAGTTAGATAAGCTTGAGAGTGTAACCGATGAGCAAGCTGCACGTGCCTCTATTCTCGTCGCTGAAGCCAAAATTTATGCCAATGATGCGGCACTGAATATTTCTGAAAAACTGCTCGAACTCGGGGGCAGTCGTTCGAGTTTAAGTCAATTCAATTTAGATCAGCACTGGCGTAATGCACGTGTGCACACCTTACATGATCCTGTGCGTTGGAAACTGCATGCGCTAGGTGATTATTACCTGAATCATAAATTACCTGCCCGCCATGCATGGATTTAAGGAGAATAACATGACTTCATTTCAAAGTATTTCCCCTGCACAGGCAGCACAACTTGCACCTGCACATATTATTCAATCCGATGCCGAAGCCTTAGAAATTGCGTATACCTTGGCAGAACAATTCAAGCACAATGCGATTCTGCGCGATGCTGAGCGCATTTTGCCTTTTGATGAAATTGAAGCTTATAGCCAGTCTGGACTTTGGGCCATTACGGTACCTAAACAATATGGGGGTGCTGAAGTTTCGAGCTATACCGTGGCGCAGATTATTGCCCTTATGAGTGGTGTGGATGGTTCAATCGGTCAGATCCCACAAAATCATTTCTACGCCCTTGAAGTACTGCGTAATACAGGTACTGAACAACAAAAACAAAAACTGTATCAGGAGGTATTGCAAGGTGCGCGCTTTGGTAATGCGCTTGCAGAATTTAAAACTAAGAATGCCGCACAAAAACAAACTGCAATTTCTCCGACAGCAAATGGTTTTATCGTAAATGGTGAAAAATTCTACTGCACTGGCAGTTTGTTTGCACATCGTATTCCAACTTTGGTCAAAGATGCCCATGATCGTGAATTTCTGGCCTTTATTCCGCGTAACAGTGAAGGCTTGGAGCTGATTGATGATTGGTCGGGATTTGGACAACGCACTACAGGCAGCGGTACGGTTAAATTCCATCAAGTCTTTGTTGCTGCAGAAGATGTAATTCCTTTCGATCAAGCCTTTCAACAGCCTACTTTGGTTGGACCTTTTGCCCAAATTATGCATGCGGCAATTGAAACAGGCATCGCCCGTGCTGCTTTTGAAGAAACCTTGATTCGCGTTCGTCAAGCCCGTCCTTGGATTGATTCAGGTGTAGATGCTGCAACCCAAGACCCACTCACCTTATTAGAATTAGGTCGTGTCGTGGCAGATGTTCGCGCTAGCGAAGTGTTATTAAAACAAGCTGCTCGCTCTATCGATGCCGCCAAACCGCAACCCACCGAAGACAGCATTACTCAAGCGTCTTTAGACGTTGCCAAAGTACGTGCCCATAGTAGTGAAACAGCACTTAAAGCATCGTCCAAACTGATTGAACTGGCAGGTAGCCGTGGTAGCCAGCGTGTAGATGGTTTAGATCGTTTCTGGCGTAACGCCCGCGTGCATACCCTGCATGATGCGGCACGTTGGAAGTATTACTTCATTGCCAATTACACTCTCAACGGCATTCGCCCTCCACGTCGGGGGACCTTATAATGACACAACAAACGCAAAAAAAGATTATTTTAAATGCCTTTGATATGAATTCGGTTGGGCATATCAATCATGGTTTATGGACACATCCGCGAGATCAATCGCACCGTTTTAATGAACTCAGTTATTGGACTGAATTGGCACAAACCTTAGAACAAGGCTTATTTGACGGTCTATTTATTGCCGACATTACGGGTGTTTATGATGTCTATCAGAATGGCATTGATTTAACTCTGAAAGAATCGATCCAGTTGCCTAGTCATGATCCAAGTACCTTGGTTTCAGCTATGGCTGCTGCAACTCAACATTTGGGTTTTGGTGTTACGGTTAATTTAAGCTATGAAAATCCATATCAATTTGCCCGTCGTTTTGCCAGTTTAGACCATTTAACCCAAGGTCGTATCGGTTGGAATATTGTGACTGGCTATTTGGATAGCGCAGAACGATTGGTGGGACAAAAAGGCCTAAAAGAACACGACTTGCGTTATGCCCAAGCCGAAGAATTTCTTGAGCTTTGCTATAAGTTTTGGGAAGGCTCTTGGGAAAATGACGCGGTATTGAAAGATAAAGCACAGCGTATTTTTACCGATCCCGCTAAAGTACATGCCATTCAGCATCAGGGACAGTTTTATCAAAGTCAAGGGGTGTTTCAAGTCTCTCCCTCACCACAGCGTACCCCCGTTTTATATCAGGCAGGCGCTTCGCCACGTGGTTTAGCATTTGCGACTCAACATGCAGAAGGTATTTTTATTGGTGGAGATCGACCAGAGAAGATTAAGCAACAGGTCGATAAAATTCGTGCCCTCGCAGTTGCTCAAGGTCGAGATGCAAATAACGTTAAAATCTTTGTTGGCATTACTGTTGTGACTGCAGAAACGGATGCATTGGCTCAAGAAAAATTGGCTGAATATATCCGCTATGCCAGTCCTGAAGCGGGTTTAGCACATTACTCCAGTTCGGTAGGCATCGATTTATCCAAATTTGCTGATGATGAAGCGATTCCTTATCAAAAAACCAATAGCATTGCCTCAGTCAATCAAAAGTTTAAAGAACAAACCATTACACGCAATGACTTAAAAGCACAGCATGTCTTGGGTGGACGTTATCCCCTCATTATTGGAAGTGGCGCGGCTGTGGCAGAACAACTGATTCGGTGGATCGATGAAACAGGCATCGATGGCTTTAATCTGACCCGCACGGTTGCCCCAGAATCACATCAAGACTTTATTCGCTATGTCATCCCTGAATTGCAACAACGTGGGCGCTACAAAACAAGCTACAGCGAAGGCAGTTTAAGACACAAACTATTTCAACAAGGCGACCATCTTGCCGACCATCATCCTGTACAGCAGTTCCGATGTTTAAGCTCAAATTCGTCTCCAGACTTAACCACACATTCAGAAAAACAGACAGCTTAACAGCTGTAAATTTGAAAATACGAGAGATAACATGGCTTTAACTGCAAAAAATAAATTTACCTTTTTAGGGGTACTTGTCGCTGCACTGGTGATTGGGCTGGTGGCGTGGAGTTACCATAAAAAGACCAGCAATACCGAGTTAGTGATTGGTATTAGCCCACCCTTTGCTAACCCATTAAAGGTTGCCGTCGAAGAGGCGAAACAACAAGGGATCAATGTCAAACTGGTGGAATTTTCCGACTGGAATACCCCGAATATTACTTTGAATCATGGTGATATTGATGCCAATTATTTCCAGCATCAACCCTTCTTGGACAATGCTATCAAAGAAACTCAATTCAAACTAAAAGCATTGGATAAAGGCGTCACAACCCATGTTGGCCTATACTCCAAGAAATACCATTCACTGGATGAACTACCAGATCAAGCTAGCGTAGTCATTCCAAATGATCCTGTGAATCAAGGTCGTGCATTGTTGCTGTTACAACAAGCCAAACTAATTACCTTAAAAAATCCAGAGAATCATTTATCTAACTTACAAGACATTGCTGCCAATCCTAAAAAGCTACAATTTATTGAAGTTGAAGGGCCGCAAACGGCACGCGCAGTGGATGATGCTGACTTAGTTTTCAGTTACCCACATTATTTACGTCTTGCCAAAACCATTGACCCGAATGATGCGCTGATTTTAGATGACAATACCAATACCCGTTATTCGATTTTATTTGTGGTGCGCGATGACTACCAACAGCAACATCCAGAGAAAGCAGCACAATTAGAAAAATTTATCAAAATTTATCAGACTTCTGCCAAAGTTAAACAAACTTTGAATGATGAGATTGGCTCAAAACTTTGGTTCCCTGGTTGGAAGTGAGATTGAGCAATGACAGATTCAGTTTTTAAGCCCCAAAATCGTAAGGTATGGCTGATTGGACTGACCGTTGTAATCTTGATTGCTGCTGTAGCGGTTTACCGCTACAGCAAAAGTCAGGCACAACAAGATGTTTTAACCATTGGCATTAGCCCACCTTATGCAGAACTGCTGCAAAGTGTTGCAGATGATGTAAAAAAACAAGGGATTCAGGTCAAACTGGTCGAATTCTCTGACTGGCATGCACCCAATGTCGCAGTACAAAACGGCGATATTGATGCCAACTTTTTCCAGCAAAGCGTCTTTTTACGCAATGCAATTCGTGAAACTCAATATGACTTACATGCCTTTGCCACAGGTACAGGCAGTCATGTTGGACTATATTCTAAAAAATATAAGTCCTTACAGGAACTCCCAAACAAAGCCCGCGTGGTCATTCCGAATGATCCTGTAAACTCTGCCCGCGCACTGATTTTGCTGCACCGTGCAGGTTTGATTCAATTGAAAGACATCAATAACGAACTTTCGACTGTGCAGGACATCATCCAAAATCCGAAACAACTGCAATTTATTGAAGTTGAAGGGCCACAAACTGCACATGCATATAACGATGCCGACCTCATCTTTGGTTTTCCACATTACTTAAAAATGGCGAAAGTAACCGATCCGCATAGCGCTCTGTTTCTCGACCCTATCGATAAAAAATATGCAATTTTGTTCGTCACGCGTAAAGACTATAGCGATCACAATCAAAAATTAGCCACTTTCGTTAAAGCTTTCCAAAACTCTAAAAAAGTTCAAGAGATTTTAGACCGAGATTTTGGCAGCAAAATGTGGTTTGAAGGCTGGAAATAAGGAGAAAGACAATGGTGAGTTTTGGTTCTCATGTGGATTTTTCCCTTCCACATATCAAAATCCGTAATTTGAACAAGTATTATGCAGTACAAAACCAACAAGTCCATGCACTAAAGAATATCGATTTGGATATTCCTGAAGGTAAGATTTTCGGCATTATTGGTAAAAGTGGTGCGGGAAAATCTTCCCTATTGCGTACACTCAATGGCCTAGAAAAAGTCAGTGAAGGTAGCATTCACATCCACCAACAGAATTTGGCTGAACTCGATCATGCAGAACTCATCCAATTACGTCAGCGCATTGGTATGATCTTTCAGCACTTCAATTTAATGTCTGCCAAAACGGTGTGGGACAATGTCGCGCTACCGCTTAAAATTGCCAATTACAGTACCACTGAAATTCAACAACGGGTCAGTGAAGTACTAGAGCTGGTTGGTTTAACCAATAAAGCACAAAACTATCCTGCCCAACTTTCAGGTGGGCAAAAACAACGGGTTGGTATTGCCCGAGCGTTGGTACATCATCCTGAAATATTATTATGTGATGAAGCGACCTCCGCACTTGATCCAGAAAGTACCTCAGTGGTGTTATCGCTGCTCAAGGAAATCAATCAAACCCTCGGTATTACCATTGTCCTGATTACTCATGAAATGCAAGTGATCCGTGAAATTTGCGACCAAGTTGTGGTGATTGAACACGGTGAAATCGTGGAGTCTGGACAAGTCTGGGCGGTATTTTCCAATCCTCAGCAGCAAATTACTCAAGAGTTGCTCAATTTAGAACAATTAGATTTGCCCTTTCAGTTACACGAGCAACCACTAGCAGAATCGAGTCAGGTGATCTTGCGATTAAGTTATGCCTCACCCCTGCAACATGCACCAGATCTAAATTCGATATTCTCGGCAATCGATCGCCCTGTTCATCTGTATCAAAGTCATATTGATTCAATTCAGGAACATTTGATTGGAAAATTTGTGGTGGCTGTGCCACAGCATGATCTGGATATCCATCAGCTTAAACAACAACTGCAACACCAGTTTGCCAAAATTGAGGTATTAGGCTATGCACGACCAACTCATTGACCTTTTGCTCACAGGAACTGTTGATACGCTGATTATGGTCGGCGTATCGGCAATTTTAGCTTTCCTAATTGGTTTACCTATGGCAGTCATACTGGTAAATACCAGTGAACACGGCATTTATCCCTCAAAACCGATTAACCAAGCTTTGGGTTGGGTGGTGAATATTACCCGTTCGGTGCCTTTCCTGATTTTAATGGTAGCCTTGATTCCGTTAACACGCTTTATTGTTGGCACCAGTTATGGTGTTTGGGCAGCAGTCGTTCCCCTCACCTTAGCTGCAACACCATTCTTTGCACGTATTGCTGAAGTGAGCTTACGTGAGGTTGATCAAGGCCTAATTGAAGCCGCGCAAGCCATTGGTTGTAACCGTAAACAAATCATTTGGCATGTATTACTGCCTGAAGCCCTACCGGGTATTGTGGCAGGCTTTACCGTCACCATTGTGACCATGATTAACTCCTCTGCGATTGCCGGTGCCATTGGCGCAGGTGGATTAGGTGATATTGCCTACCGTTATGGTTATCAACGTTTCGATATGCAAATCATGCTCACGGTTATTGTAGTTTTAGTGGTTCTGGTTATGTTAGTACAAGCAACAGGAGATGCACTTGCACAACAACTAGACAAACGAAAAGTTTAACAATCATGCACTTGAAGGTGCCGAAAAGAAAGATACGAGCCATGACCTGACTTTGTCATGGCTTTCATGTAAAATCAGCGCCAATTTTTAAATAATACGTTGTGAGTCATTTCATGGGTTTTAATTGCGGTATTGTCGGCTTGCCGAACGTTGGTAAATCTACCCTTTTCAATGCGTTAACTAAAGCAGCAATTGCGGCAGAAAACTTCCCGTTCTGTACCATTGAACCAAACACAGGGATTGTTCCTGTTCCAGATTTACGTTTAGACAAATTAACTGCCATCGTAAAACCACAACGTGTGCTTCCAACCACAATGGAATTTGTAGACATCGCAGGTTTGGTTGCTGGCGCGTCTAAAGGTGAAGGTTTAGGTAACCAATTCCTTGCCAACATCCGTGAAACTGATGCGATTGCACACGTGGTTCGTTGTTTTGAAGATGAAAACGTCATTCACGTGAATGGTAAAATTGACCCCTTAGATGATATTGCCACCATCAATACTGAACTTGCACTTGCGGACTTGGAAACTGTAACCAAAGCAGTAACACGTTTAGCTAAATCAGCGAAAAGTGGTGATAAAGATGCGATTGCAACAAAAGCTGTTTTAGACAAAATTCTACCTTTATTAGATGAAGGTAAACCAGCTCGTGCTGCCACGCTTGATGACGATGAACGTAAATTGGTACGTGGTTTTGGTTTAATGACTTTAAAACCAACCATGTACATCGCTAACGTGGCTGAAGATGGTTTTGAAAACAATCCGCATTTAGACGCAGTTAAAAAACTTGCTGCTGAAGAAAATGCAATTGTGGTTCCACTGTGCAACCAAATCGAAGCTGAAATTTCATTACTTGAAGATGAAGACCGTGCTGAATTCCTTGAAGCGATGGGTATGGAAGAACCTGGTCTGAACGTGGTGATCCGTGCAGGTTATGCATTACTTGGCTTACAAACTTACTTCACAGCAGGCGTACAAGAAGTACGTGCTTGGACTGTAAAAGTAGGTGCAACTGCACCACAAGCTGCGGGTGTGATTCACACTGACTTTGAAAAAGGCTTCATCCGTGCTGAATGTATTGCTTATGATGACTTCATTCAATACAACGGTGAAGCGGGTGCCAAAGAAGCTGGTAAATGGCGTTTAGAAGGTAAAACTTACGTGGTACAAGACGGCGACGTTTTACATTTCCGTTTCAATGTCTAATTTCATTTAGATATTGCTAAAAGCCAGTGATAACACTGGCTTTTTTATATCCTAAATATGAGTTAACCAAGCTCAGCAACAACAGCACTTAACTTCGTGTACATAAGATGCAGAGTGCCTCTCCCGTTTCTGTCGCCTGAAATCTTTAGCATCATTCAAACATAAGTGACTCAGGTTAAGTAAAGCTTTATTTGATAAATATAATGATAATAATTATCATTATATTTACATTAAATCCAACATCGCCTACACTCCTATGCATACATAACTAAAAACTTAGATTGAAAGGATGATGCTATGGCTTATACCCTTCCCCATTTACCTTATGCCTATAATGCACTCGAACCGCATATTGATGCGAAAACCATGGAAATTCATCATAGTAAGCATCATCAGACTTACATCAATAATATTAATGCAGGCATTGAAGGGACACCGTGGGAAAACTTAACTGTGGAGCAATTAGTCACTCAGGTAAATAATGTTCCTACACAACTCAAAAACAATATCATCAACAACGCAGGTGGACATGCCAACCACAGCTTATTCTGGACCATTATGAGTCCTCAAGGCGGTGGACAACCTATAGGCAAAATTGCGGTAGCGATAGAGGCTGAGCTAGGCGGATTTGACAACTTTAAAGAGGCTTTTACCAAAGCGGCACTCACCCGCTTTGGTAGTGGATGGGCTTGGCTAACAGTTACCCCAGATCAAAAATTATTGGTAGAGAGCAGTGCCAATCAGGACTCACCACTCATGCAGGGTCACACGCCCATTTTGGCACTCGATGTTTGGGAACATGCCTATTACCTCAAATATCAGAACAGACGTCCCGAATATATTTCAGCTTTTTTTAATGTTATCGACTGGCAAGAAGTCAACCGTCGTTATGAACAGGCCATTCAGTAATATGCACGTAGCCACTGACCTACCTATGACAGCACTTCATCAACTACGCTTTATATTGGGTGTTTTTATTTTGCTAAGTGGTGCCTTACTTTGCATTTATAAAGTGGCAACATCCTTAAATGCATTCTAACGTTGAAGAATCCTGCCGAATGCGTCTCTATCAATCATGCAAAGCATTGGGCAGGCTGAATTTAAAGACTAAATCTGAACTGGTTTCGTATCCATTGCTGCGCGTTGCTTTCGTGCCTGTTCCAATATACGTTGTTGCAATTCTTGTCTAAAGCCCATCATAAATATCGCTTCGGCTAATACGAATAACGGACCAATGATCAAACCAACTAAATCATCGACAAAGGCTGGTTTTTTCTTTTCATAAAAATGTCCTACAAACTGAAATACCCAGCCCACCACAAAAATACCAATACTGAGCATTAACCACGTCGCCAAACCAAAACCAGCAATCTTTAATGCCAAAGGATAGACCGCAGAAAATAGCAATAACATGATACAGCCAAACCAGAGATCTAATTTCAAATAATACACACAACTCACTATAATCAAGACCAAGGCTAAGGTGATTTCAAATCCTGAAAAGTGAAACCCTGCCCGTGCAGTCAAACACATAATGGAGAACACAATCAGCGGAATCCCGACAAAGTGCGTTAAAATATTTTTATGATCAAGATGATAAGCCGCATACTGGCTTAAAAGTTGTTCTAATTTACTCATTGGGATCGTCCTTGTAAGATGCATAAACTCAATATATAAAAAAATCATTTTTATAGTTGTCACCTAGCCGACAATTCAAAAAATAAGGATGCCCATGTCACTGCAAATGGATGATCTTCAACATCTTGCCAATAACCGTTGGTATTCTGAATTACCGCTCTCCTTTCAGCAGTTTATTCAGGAACATGCGCTTATACAGCACTATCAGAAAGAACAAGCTATTTTTTATTCTGGAGATGCTTTTGATGGAATCTATGCGGTACTCGATGGTGCTGTACGTTTAGGTTATGTCGATATTGAAGGGACAGAATCTATTGCTGCAATTGCAGAACCCATCATGTGGTTCGGTGAAATCTCTTTAATTGATCAGCAACCGCGCTCCCACGATGCCATTGCGATTCAAAAAACACGAATCCTGCATATTCCTAGTGCGGCTATCCACACTTTACTCACTACACAGCCTCAGTTCTGGTTTCATATTGCTCAGCTAACCAGCCAGAAATTACGTATTGCCTTTTTAGAGCTGATTTCAATTCAAACTCAGACCATCAGACAACGGCTTGCTCTACGATTAATGCTGATTTTACAAGGCTATGGCAATCATGTACTGATTGAAAAAAATGTCATTCAACTCAGTCAAGAACAACTTGCGCAGATGCTAACTTGCTCACGGCAAACGGTGAATCAGGAATTGCAGGCTTTAGAAAAACTGGGGGTGTTAAATCTGGCATTTAAAAAAATTGAAATTTTAGATCAGGAACAATTACATCGCTTGGCACATACTCGACAGAGTTGATTTCACCAACATCAACTGTCATTTTATGGTGCAAAAGTCTTCACTATAAATGTGCATTAAATATTAAAAGCACCAAAAAGCAACATTAATTTAAGAGGTTAATTGACAGACATTAACGTCATCAAAGCCATTGGTGCAAGGTGCAACTTCTTGTGCAACAGAATCATGCAAAACTGTATGCACTTGTAAAAGTTGTGCATTCACAGTTGAACTGAATGCGCATAAAAGACTAAAAGTTAGGACAGATATTTTCCGCATAGAACGATAACCTCAAGATAATAAATGTGACTTTTCACGTAAATTATACACTTTTTATCACATTGAGATAATGCATTAAATTAATCAAATCAGTGTTATTTTCTATTATTGTCGTTATTGATTGGATAACAGCATTGCAATCTTCAAGACTACAATGCTGCTTTAGATCTTCAACTTTTATGAACTAAAAGCTTTTTTCTTTGGGTCGGTGTTACCTAACTCTGGATGCTCTAGTGCATCTTTACATTGTGCTTTGTCTCGTTCGTAATCCGCTTTTGTCTGAGAAACTGTCGCTGAGTTTTCCATGGTTTCACGCGCCCAAACATCTAAACTGGTCAAAGCCTTACGACACAATGCATATTTTCCTTCGGTGACCGAATCTGTCATTTTGACGTTAATACGCCAATCAGTACTGAGTTTCCGCGCAGGTTTACGCACCTTTTCTTCTATTAAATTACGTTGCTTACGATATACATAAGGATCCGCCTCGTTCATGAATCGCCATGCTTCATGTGCATAAGTGGTCGCATCATTGGTCAATTTAGGCGCAGCTTTAATTTCTGCTTTCTTTTCAGCATGATCTGAAGATTGACCACAACCTTGTAAAAACAAAGCACTACTTATTACAGAAACAACAAGCACAGGCGCTCTAAGTATTCGCATTTAGGGAATCACCGCAACAATCGAGTAAGTACTATGCTAGTAAATTCGGCTACAATACACAATCTTATTTGACCTATCGTTTAACTCTAACAAGGTGTGTCGTGTCACAACACAAATTAACACCCACGCAAAAAGCGGGCTTTTGGCAAGGTGCCAAAGATAGCCAAGCAATTATCTTTACTTATTTACCTGTATCTTTTGCATTTGGGGTTTCAGCAACACAGTTTGGCTTTAGTGCTTGGGAAGCCTTATTTCTCTCTTGTACCATGTATGCGGGTGCTAGCCAATTTCTGGTGGTTGCACTACTTGGTAGTGGAACCTCCATCTGGATGACGGCACTGACTGTCATTGCCCTAGACATTCGTCACTTACTATATGGACCTGCCCTACAAAATTTAATTCAAGATCGTTTGAATTTAAAAAAAACCGCAATTTGGGCGTGGGGACTGACAGATGAGGTATTTGCTTCAGGCATGATCAAACTCTCTCAACGACGCCAAGAATGGTCTGAATCTTGGATGTTGGGACTGAGTTTATTTAGCTGGTTATCTTGGGCAACTGGCTCATTCTTGGGTGGACTGTTTGCAGATCAAGTCAGCAATCTACCGCAATTTCTGCAGGCGGCACTGGATTTCTTATTGCCCGCGCTATTCCTCAGTTTCCTACTGGCTGCTTTTGAGAAAAAACATACCTTTGTAGTCAGTGTGACGATTTTAGTATCTGCGATCGCCTGCTATTTCATAGATCTCTCTGCGGCAATTTTCATTGGTATTTCATCAGGTATATTTGCAGGTTTGTTTAAGCACTATGTCCTCAAACAACATGATGCAGAACTTACAGGAGCATCACATGAATCTTGAAATCATATTGGTAGGAATTGTGGTCGGTATTGCAAATTTTGCCTCACGTTTTGGTCCTTTTTTTGTCATTCAGAAGTTTCAACAAAATTCGCAAAAGCGCGGTGCATTGTGGTTAAAAATTGCCTTGGGCTCGATTGGGATTTCAGCTATTAGCTCCATGTTGGTCGTTGCGACACTTCCTCCACTGTTAGAAACACCCAACAAAAGTTTAGCAATGCTGATAGGGTTTCTGGTTCTGACGGGCTTATATTTCAAATTTAAGAAAATTGTCCCTGCAACCTTAACTGCTGCTTTGACCTACGGCTTAGTTTATACCTATATGCCTTTTCATTTTTAATTTATTTTGAACGAATGATTCACAGCACAATTAATCACTTGAGAGTAATTTTCAGGTGATCAACTAAAAATATAAAATAAACTTACTTTATGAAAGTAATCATATTTTCCTTTTATAACTTAAGATTCTAATCAGCGTAAACTTAAAAGAAATTGTTCGACAATCTTATCATTTTATGTGAATCATACCTGAACACTACGCTGAGTTCTGCTATGCTAAAACCCCATTTACGCAAGGATGAATCACATGAGCGTGACTATTGGTACTCCCCTTCAATCTTCTGCATTTAAAGTTCTACTGTTAGGGTCAGGTGAACTCGGAAAAGAAGTGGTGATTTCACTGCAACGTTTGGGTGTCGAAGTACACGCTGCTGACCGATACGACCATGCTCCTGCCATGCAAGTTGCGCATTATCAATACACCTTAAATATGGCAAATCCTGAAGAATTAAAACAACTGATTGCACAAGTAAAACCTCACCTTATTGTTCCTGAAATTGAAGCGATTGCAACTGAAGTTCTGGTTGAAATTGAAGCAAGCCAAACTGCAACGATCATTCCTTCTGCAAAAGCCGTAAACCTCACCATGAACCGTGAAGGCATCCGTCGTTTGGCGGCAGAAGAACTTGGCTTACCCACCTCTGCTTACCGTTTTGCCGATTCTCTCGAATCTTTCCGTGCTGCTTGCGATGACATTGGTTATCCAAACTTTGTAAAACCTGTAATGTCTTCTTCAGGCAAAGGTCAATCACGCGTAAAAAGCTTTGCCGAAGTTGATGCAGCTTGGGAATATGCACAAACGGGCGGTCGTGTGAATCAGGGTAAAGTGATTGTTGAATCGCAAATTGATTTTGATTTTGAAATTACCCTTCTTACTGTTCGCGCCAAAAATGCCGAAACAGGTGAAATCGAAACCCAATACTGCGACCCAATTGGTCATCGTCAAGATTCAGGCGACTATGTAGAAAGCTGGCAACCCCAAGCCATGACAGCCGTGGCATTGGAAGAAGCTAAACGAATTTCTCACAAAGTCACAACTGCTTTAGGCGGTTGTGGTATTTTTGGCGTGGAATTGTTTGTCAAAGGTGACAAAGTATGGTTTAGTGAAGTTTCACCACGTCCACACGATACAGGTCTTGTGACTTTAGCCTCCCAATATCAAAGCGAATTTGAATTACATGCTCGCGCCATTTTAGGCTTGCCTGTCAATACAACTCGCCACAGTATTGCTGCAAGTGCTGTCATTTACGCGGGTGTGGATGATACCAATCTTTCCTTCTCTGGCTTAAATCTTGCTTTGGCAAATCCAAATACTGATTTACGCCTGTTCGGAAAACCTGAAGGCTTTAAACGCCGTCGTATGGGTGTTGCTACTGCACGTGCTGAAACTACGGATCAAGCACGTGAGTTGGCACAACACGCTGCGGATCAAGTCATTGTGAATCAGAACTAACTTATACATATTACGGACCACTGTTCATGATCAATACTTTACCATTGTTGAATTACGTCAAAAGTAACCATGATATTCAAGCAATTAACCAATGGCGTACCGATGTAGAAAAACAATTACAGGAAAGTTTTGAACATGGACAGTCCATTCGTGATGTCATTTTAGCGCGATCTCATCTAATTGATGAAGCGTTACAATTTCTCTGGCAACATGCCGAATTAGATCAAACCAAACTCGGTCTATTTGCAGTGGGCGGCTATGGTCGCCGTGAAATGCTGCCGTACTCAGATGTCGATATCATGATCTTGTCGGAAGATGAAATTACCGCAGATCAAGAAAAACTGATTTCTATTTTTATTTCTTCACTTTGGGATGTTGGCAATTTTAAACCAGGCATCAGTGTGCGCAGTATTCGCCAATGTGTCGAAGAAGCTACCAATGATCTCACTGTTGCCACTACCCTAATTGAAGCACGACTAATTATCGGCTATGAACATCTCGCGCGTTGGCCGCGTCGTATCGTTTCACAAACATGGACAGATAAAACCTTCTTTGATGCAAAGATGGAAGAGCAACACCGTCGCTATGCGCAGCACAACAATACCGAAAGCAATTTAGAACCTGATATTAAAAATGCTCCAGGCGGTATCCGAGATATCAACCAAATTGGCTGGATTGCAAAGCGCCACTTTAGGGTCAATCGTATTTATGATTTAGTCCATTTGGGCTTTATTTCCGAATTTGAACTGGGTGTGCTCGAAGAAGCCGAGAGTTTCTTATGGGAAATTCGCCATCACTTACACCGCCTAACCAAACGTGATGAAAACCGTTTATTATTTGACTATCAACGTGACATTGCCGCTATGTTTGGCTATGTGCGTGAAGAAGACAAATCACCTAATTATCCAATTGAACAGTTCATGAAGCGCTACTACCGTACTGCGCAGCAGGTTTCTACCCTGAATGAAATGTTATTGGCATATTTTAGTGAATCAGTCATCACCCCTCGACTGCCACAATATGAACGTCAGATTGTGGAAATTAATGACAACTTCAAACTGGTCGATGGTAAGTTAGCAGTTCAACACCATAAAATTTTCGCAGAAAATCCAAGTGCAATTTTAGAATTATTCTATTTACTCGCGAACCGTCCAGAAATCGAAGGCATTCGCGCACGCACCTTACGTTTATTGATTTTAGCCGCCAAACGCATTGATCAAGCCTATCGGGATAATCCAGAACATCAAGCCTTGTTTATGGCGATTATTCGTTCACCTTACCGTTTATACGACACCATGGTTGCAATGAAACGTTACGGCGTTTTAGGCAATTATATTCCTGCTTTCGGACAAATTATGGGACTTATGCAATATGACTTGTTTCATATTTATACTGTCGATGCGCATACGCTCCTATTGTTACGCAATTTAAACCGCTTTAAAGAGCCGGAATTTGCCAAAGATTTCCCAGTGGTCAGTTCAGTCTTCCAACGCTTAGCACGACGTGACATTGTGTTTTTAGCTGCCTTATTCCACGACATAGCCAAAGGACGTGGCGGTGACCACAGTGAACTTGGTGCGGAAGATGCAATAGAATTCTGCCGCGTGCATGGCTTTACCGAACGGGAATGCAAACTGGTGGCATGGTTGATTCACAATCACTTACTCATGTCACTGACGGCACAGAAAAAAGACATTTCTGACCCAGATGTAGTCAAAGATTTTGCGGAAAAACTGGGGGATATGGAGCATTTAGACTATCTCTATACCCTCACTGTGGCTGATATTAATGCGACTAATCCAAAATTATGGAACTCATGGCGTGCATCACTCATGCGTCAACTGTATACCCATGCCCGTGACATTATTCGTACTGGTCTTGGTCGTCCTGTGGACTATCAAATGCTGATTGAGGACACCAAATTTGCAGCCAGTGAAATGTTAGTGAATGATTTCTCTTTGACTGATGTAGAAAAAGTCTGGCAAGAACTCGGCGATGAATATTTCATTAAAGAGTCTGCTGATGAAATTGCTTGGCATACCCGTGCAATATTAGAACACGGTGAAAATCCAGCACCTCTGGTATTAATGCGAGCACATCGTAAATCAGCACAAGATGCCGTGCAGATCTTTATTTATACGCGCGATCAACCCAACTTATTCGCAACCACTGTGGCCATTTTAGACCGAATGAATCTGGATGTTCAGGATGCAAGAATTATTACTGCAACCACTGCGTTTAGTTTAGATACCTATGTGGTACTTGATCGTTTCGGTACTCTACTGACCGACCCAGAACGTGAAGCCACCGTGATTCACTCTCTGACATCTGCCTTACGTCAATCAGATAAATATCCTGGCTTAATGCAACGTCGAATTCCACGTCAGCTTCGCCATTTTGATATTGAAAATACGGTGGATGTGACCTTGAACGAAGCCTTGCAACAAAACATGGTGGAAATTTCAACACTTGACCATCCTGGGTTACTTGCGAAAATTGGTGGTCTGTTTATGATGCAGGGTTTAGACATTCACTCTGCTAAAATTGCCACCTTAGGTGAACGTGCCGAAGATATTTTCTTTGTCACCAAAAAAGATGGCTTACCAATGACAGAAGAAGAAACGGTATTATTTGCCAATCAACTGAAGCTCGCATTGGATGAAGCCTCTAATCAGGTCTGTGGTCAACATTAATTTTTAACGTTCGGGTATTCGTTTCATGAACTCTAGTTTATCCCTATTACATCCGTATCCATTTGAAAAGTTAAATAAGCTTTTTAAGGATGTACAACCCGCAGATTTACCTTTGATCCCCCTGTCAATTGGAGAACCAAAGCATCCTGCACCAGAGTTTGTGAAACAGGCAATTATTAATAATTTCCAACATCTGTCGACCTATCCGAACAGCAAAGGTTTACCTGAATTACGTCTTAGTATTGCCAACTGGTTAGCGCGTCGTTTTCATCTCAATCAGATTAACCCTGAACAGGAAATTCTACCTGTTTCGGGCACCCGTGAAGCGATTTTTTCTTTTGTACAAGCGTTGATTAATCGGGATGAAAAACCCTATGTAGTCATGCCGAACCCTTTTTATCAAATCTATGAAGGTGCAACCTTACTGGCAGGTGCAGAGCCTTACTTCATCAACTGTACCGAAGAAAATGGCTATTTAGGCGATTTTGATGCAGTTCCTGCTGAAGTATGGGAAAAAACGGCACTCTTGTTTGTTTGTACCCCTGGCAATCCTACAGGTGCAGTGCTTTCTAAAGAACAATTTAAAAAGCTGATTGCACTATCTGACCAATACGGTTTTGTGATTGCATCAGATGAATGTTATTCAGAGCTATGGTTTGATCAGGCACCAACAGGGTTATTAGAAGTTTGTGCTGAAATTGGACGTGATGACTATAAAAACTGTGTCGTGTTCCATTCATTGTCAAAACGTTCAAACTTACCGGGTATGCGTTCTGGTTTTGTTGCGGGTGATGCAGCCTTGCTGAAACCTTATTTGCAATACCGCACTTATCATGGTGCAGCCATGCCTGTTCAACATCAGTTGGCCTCTATTGCAGCATGGGATGATGAAGCACACGTTGAGGAAAATCGCGTGCAGTACCGTGCCAAGTTTGATTTATTTCAAAATGAATTGGGACATCTTTTACCACTTCAGAAACCTGATGCTGGCTTTTATTATTGGCTTAAAGTAGATAATGATGAATCATTTGCCAAAATGCTGATGGAAAAGGCTCATATTAAAGTGCTTCCAGGTCGTTATTTATCGCGTGATACTGCGACGGGTAATCCGGGTGAAAACCACGTGCGTATGGCATTAGTGGCTGATATTGCGCAATGTGAACAAGCCATCGTACGGTTAAAGAAGATTCTCTAACCCCCATTTAACCAATAAAAAACCTCCAATAAGGAGGTTTTTTATTGGTTAAATTTTGCAAAAATAATAATAAAGAACTTGTGCTCCCACTTTTTCTTGAAATTGATCTAAGTTTTAAAATTCTAAGAAATATTCAAATACACACATTTTATAGACAGCATTTTCTGTTCCATTTTGGTCTATTGAACAGCAATACTTTAACCAACCTATGTCATAAACCAAGGGCAATAACTCGTAATTAAAATGACAAATCTATCTGTTGATAGTTAAATTGGATTTATTTTAGCAAGTGCTCCAACGATTGTACTTACAAAAATAAAACCGCATTCCGTCATTTTATTTAAAACCGAGTTGAAGTTCACAGAATAATATCTTTAACTATAAGACGACCTTTTACACTAGGAAATAAAAGATGAATAATAAGCCTACAATTATTTTAGTACATGGATTTTGGGGTGGCGCAGCCCATTGGTCTAAGGTCATCATTGACTTATCTCACCGAGGTTATACTGCATTACGTGCGGTTGAACTTCCTCTAACTTCCTTAGCAGATGATGTTGAACGCACACGCAAAATGATTGCTCAAGTAAAAGGTGATGTCCTTTTAGTTGGTCACTCATATGGTGGGGCTGTCATTACCGAAGTAGGCAATCACCCCAATGTGGTTGGGTTAGTATATATTGCAGCTTTTGCACCAGATACAGGTGAGAGTCCTGGCAGTATTACACAACAACATTTACCTGAAGGTGCACCTCATTTAGAGCCAGATAGTGACGGTTACCTTTGGGTAAAAGTCGATAAGTATCACGAAAATTTTTGTCAGGATTTAACTCATGATGAAGGCCTTGTCATGAGCATCACACAGAAGGCACCTGTAGCCAGTACATTTGGCGATACGATTTCAACGCCAGCATGGAAAACCAAACCATCTTGGTATCAAATTTCAACCGAAGACCGTATGATCCATCCTGATAATCAAACCATGATGTCTGCACGGTTAAATGCAAAAAAAGTCATTTCTTTAAATGCCAGCCATGCATCCCTTGCATCTCAACCAAAAGTAATTGCTGATTTAATTGATGAAGCTGCAACATTTCTTACTCGTTAATAGCTTTACATTTGATAGTGGCCAAAAATCGCTCTTATCCAACTATTTAATTTGAGTCTGTTAAGATCAGGACTTATCAAAATGAATATCTTTTGACGAGTTATTGAAGGAATTTAACCATAGAAACTTCCGATCCATAAGCAGCTAAAACCATCAGAGGCATTTCAAAGTGCCACTGAATTATGATTATCTAATTTTTTTATCAACTGAACCCTTATTAAGTTATATGAAAATTTATAGTGGTTTCTTCATCTGAAAGGCGATAGAAAAGACAAACCGTTAGCTCAATTCATTACAAAATCAAATAGACTGGTTCTGTGATGGATTAGAGCACCATCAAAACCACAGCAAACCCCCAAAAACAACAACCTGTAAACCTATACAATATCTTCGTATTCCTTTTTAAAAACTGACTCCAACTCCTAGAATTAAGCAATTTAAGCAAAAATAAATTCCAAAATAGAACGACACTTACCATCCAAAAGCAAACCAAAGACAGTTGTTTAACACTAAATTGACTGTAAACCAATAAAATAAGACTACTATAAAACATCACATTTTTAGGATTAAGTAGACTGGACTGCAAACCTTGAACAAAACATAGAACACCTGATGATTTGATTTGTATTTCATTATGATCTTCAAAAGACTGTTTCTCAGCTTCACGATAACGTAAACATTGCCATCCCAAATACAGTAAATAGGCGATGCCTAAGTAACGAAATAGTTGCAATAATATGGGATGAATTTGTCCTAACCACCATAACAATATAAAGATCATCAATAATATGAGCGCATTCCCGCTTGCAATCCCTAATACCGTGTAACGGGCTAGTTTCGAACCGTACTGCATTGAATGAATTAATATGAGAAAAAAATCAGGTCCGGGAGAAAGCAGTGCCATAAAATGCGTAACTGCAATAAAAAAGAATAATTCCATAACTCATCTCAACTAAATTTTGAGACAAGCCTAATCAGTGTTTAGATTTAATTATTGTATAAAATTGCGCGACGGTGCTGTTTTTGATAAAACTTCGGCGTGGTCCCTGTCAACTGTTTAAATACACGCTGAAAATGACTCTGATCACTAAAACCCAACTGATAACTCAACTCAATAATATCCTTACCCTGTCTTAAAAGCGTTCTTGCTTGATTAATTTTTAAATTGAGTTGATAGGCATGTGGAGTTAAACCCAAATTCGACTTAAATAAACGAATAATCGCGTAACGACTCAAACCACTTTGCTCAGACAATTGCTTTAAGGATAAAAACTCATCATTGCCACTCAACCTAGAAATTAGCAATTGGAACTCCTGCTGCGCATAGCTATTTTCAGTAAGCAATTCCAAGTGCAAATTGGGAAATAACAGCTCAGTTAAGGTCTGAATTAGCAACTGTTCTTTCTGCAAATATGAAATGGAAGAATCAAATAAGTTTTGATTTAAATGACAAAAAACTGAATACAATCGCTCTGATTGATAAAGTTGAGGTTTATACTGTGGAACTGCGTCACAACGAAAATCCTGTTTAGTTTCATGTAGTAACTGTCGTAACCAGAGCATATCCAGATGCATCATCTGATAACTCCACGCCTGATCAGGTTCAGGATTACAAGAGTGTTCAACATTTGCAGGAATTAAAACCAATGTTCCTGACTCAATTTCTTGTGTGCCTATAAAGCGACTACTGAAAACACTTTGCCCAAGATCTACAGCACCTATGGAAAAGGTTGGATGACTATGAGCATGATAACAGGCGCGACTATGACATGCCTTACGTGTTTCTACATAAGGCATATTCGGGTCACTCCAAAACTCAGTCTGAGCTTTGGAGGTATCATTGGAAGGCTGCAATCTATTCAACATGACATTTATTGTTGTAATGCCTTTTCGATTTCTTCCTCTAAAGCTTCTGGTTTTGTGGTTGGTGCAAAACGGTTTAATACTGTGCCATCTTTACCAATTAAAAACTTGGTAAAGTTCCATTTAATACCGCTGCCTAAAATTCCTTTGCTGTTATTGGTGAGATAGCGAAAAATGGCGTGAGCTTCAGGACCTTTGACATCCACTTTGGAGAACATTGGAAAAGTCACTCCATAGTTTTTCTGGCAGAAAGCTCCAATTTGGTCATTTGAGCCTGGGTCTTGCCCACCAAATTGATTACATGGAAAGCCAAGTACTTCCAACCCTTGAGACTTATATTTTTCATATAACTTTTCTAAGCCAGCAAATTGTGGAGTAAACCCGCACTTACTGGCAGTGTTTACAATTAATAAAACCTTCCCCTCATAATCGGCAAAAGATTTATTTTTTCCATCTAGCAACTCAGCTTCAAACTGATAAATGTTGGTCATGGATAGGTTTCCTCGTCATTTTTTTCTTGTGATTGTAGTTCTAATGAAGCCGAATTTACGCAATAGCGTAATCCTGTCGGCTGCGGACCATCCTCAAAAACATGCCCTAAATGTGCGTCACAATGATGACAAACTATTTCAGTTCTTTCCATACCATGTGAGTTATCTTGTAATTCATCAATTGCTCCTCCAGCAATTGGTTTAAAAAAACTTGGCCAGCCACAACCGCTGTCATATTTCGTCGTCGATGAAAATAACGGTGTACCACAGCAACGACACACATAAGTTCCTTCTTGTTTGCTATTCCAGTATTTTCCCGTAAAAGCAGGTTCTGTTCCTTTTTGTCGAGTTATACGGAATTCTTCTGGTGATAACTCTCTTTGCCATTCTCGGTCTGTTTTACTGAGTTTTCCCATGATTATTTCCCTTTCTATCTTGCTGTTTCAAAAAAGATAATCTTATATTTACGTCATTCATCTTAAAATTTCTAGTCTTTCGTTAACAATTTACAAAAGACTTATAATTCCAATAAAAGCAAAAAGTAAGCAAACGCAATAATTATGGTAAGCATTTTTATTTCATTAATGCTTTTTTGTGAGCAAAATTGGTGTTATTCTTGCGATCATGCTTACTCAGGATTAAAAAATGTCGCAGAAAAAGAGCGTTATTTTTAAACATCTACTACCTGTGATTAAACAATATCAACAGGCGGGTTATACGCATGAAAAAATTGTTGCTTTACTCCGAGATGAACATGATCTCGATTTGGTAACAACTGAAACATTTAAAAGTTATTTATATCGTTATGCAAAAGTGACCTCCACTCTTTCCGAGAACATCAAAATGCCGAACACTATCCAAACTCCACGCGAAATAAAAAAATCGTCTAAGCTCGAGCATGTTTGCTACGACATCCGTGGACCAGTGTTACGAGCGGCCATCGAGATGGAAGAAGCAGGTCATAAAATTATTAAGCTGAATATTGGCAACCCTGCTCCATTCGGCTTTGAAGCCCCACAAGAAATTATTAACGACGTCGCCCTAAACCTGCCAAATGCTGTGGGTTATACCGACTCGAAAGGGATTTTCCCCGCACGTAAAGCCATTTGCCAGTATTACCAGCAAAAAGGCATTTTCGATATGCACGTGAATGATGTCTATATCGGTAATGGTGTTTCTGAACTCATCGTTATGGCCATGCAAGGCTTATTGGACGATGGCGATGAAATGCTGGTTCCAATGCCTGACTATCCACTTTGGACGGCAGCAGTCAACTTATCGGGTGGTACAGCGATTCATTACAAATGTGATGAAGAAAATTTCTGGTATCCAGACATTGCTGACATGGAAAGTAAAATCACGCCAAATACCCGTGGTATCGTGATTATTAACCCAAATAACCCAACGGGTGCTGTCTATCCACGTCATGTGTTAGAGCAAATTGTCGCTTTAGCGAAAAAGTACGACCTGATTTTATTTGCAGATGAAATCTACGACAAAATTATTTATGACGGTATCGAACATGTTTCCGTTGCAGCATTAGCAGGCGATCAACTGTGTATTTCATTCAACGGTTTATCAAAAGCCTATCGTATTGCAGGTTATCGTTCAGGCTGGATGGCCATTACAGGCGATAAATCACGCGCAACTGATTATATCGAAGGTTTGGATATGCTTGCATCTATGCGTTTGTGTGCCAACCATCAAGCACAATATGCGATTCAAACAGCCTTAGGTGGTTATCAATCGATTAATGATTTAATCCGCCCAGGTGGTCGTTTATATGAACAGCGCAATATTGCATGGGAAATGTTAAATGAAATTCCTGGCGTCTCTTGTGTCAAACCTGAAGGTGCAATGTATTGCTTCCCTAAACTTGATCCAGAGATATACCCAATTCAGGACGATGAAAAGCTCATGCTTGATTTACTGCGTGCAGAGAAAGTCTTATTAGTTCAGGGCACAGGGTTTAACTGGCCAACACCAGACCATTTCCGTGTTGTATTCTTACCTGCTGAAAATGAACTTCGTGAAGCCATCACGCGAGTAGGTCGTTTCTTAGCAAAATTGCGTTAAGTCGCATATTTACAAAAAAGCCGCATTTTAATGCGGCTTTTTGCTTTTATCTGTTTCCCAAAGTTGATTAATTACAACCTTGAAATAGTGAGCCTAAGCTATTCAATGCTAAACTTGATGCCAAGTGATAACGAGCGCATGACATGACTTATCAAGTCCATATCATTGATGTAAAAAATCAATTACAAAACTATATTTGGTTACTTGAACACACTGAAACTCATGAAGTGGTTGCGGTAGACCCAACCGAAGCACAATTGGTCGAGGATTATTGTCAAGAACACCAACTCCACCTGAAGCAAATCTGGCTGACGCATTGGCATAAAGACCATATTGGCGGAGTAGCAGCGCTATTGGTCAATCGCAACATTCCAGTCTATGGCCCAAGAGACGAGCTGAGCAAGATTCTGTTTATTACCCACCCTCTTACGGATGGTGAGCATTTTAATTTTCATGATATTCGTATAGATGTGATTGCAGTGCCAGGACACACCTTAGGACATATCGTTTATTTTAGTGATGCTTTAGATCTAGTGTTTTGTGGGGATACTTTATTTGCAATGGGCTGTGGTCGGGTATTTGAGGGAACATTTGAACAAATGTATCATTCCTTAAATCGTTTGGCGGCATTACCCCCACAAACTCAAGTGTATTGCACTCATGAATATACGCTCTCCAATGCTAAATTTGCGCTACATGTAGAACCCGATAATCTAGAAATTCAACAACGTTTTGAACAAGTTGAGGCCTTGCGCATGCTTGGTCAACCCACACTCCCCAGCAATATTGCCATTGAACTCGAAACCAATCCTTTTTTAAGAGTACAAAGTGTCGAAGAATTTCAAAAATTACGTGAATTAAAAGATAACTTTTAATTTTTGTATTTAACAAAAATCCCTAGTTCTGGGGATAGAGCAAGTATCAAAATCACGGTTTAATAAAGTCATAAAAGCAATAAAATACAACGATAAAACCGAAAGATTTTGTTTATTTTCAATAATTATAACAATAACTGAAAATAAACATGACTCTCTAATTTTTTGCACTAACCACACGGGCAATGTGGGCAAAAAATTAGAGAGTCTTTCAATGTATAGCCTCAATTTTTTAATCGAGTTACTTTATTTACATTCAAAATAAAAAAAGCCCAGAGAAAGGTCACTCTAGGCATTGGAAACTTGTAATGTCTTAGTGGTATACCAGACTATCTAAAAATCCGAAACTTATACTACATCAGAAGGATAAAACATCCTAGCCATTTTTATTAAAAATATTTGAAAAATATACTTCATATAAGACTAAAAGCTAATTTATAACATATAGTTATATTAAATTTTCAATCAAATATTATTAGATAAATACACTTTAATAAGAATGAAAATTAACTTGGAATTTTATCTAATGAACGACACTTTAAACTCAAGTTGCCTCGCACAATATCAGACAACATACGCCAGTCCGAGATAAAACTGTAAAATGGCTGTTTGAAAGACGCAGGTTTATTCTTTTCATAGACAAAGTGTCCAATCCATGCACATGCATAACCAGGCACTAAACCATACAAAACATACTTAGGTTTACGATGGCGAATTGCTTTTGCTATCCAATATCCACCGATGACACTTCCTAACACATGCAGGCGTCTGCTGGTGATATTACGGTGCTCGGTTAAATAAAAACGATAAAATTCATTATAATTTCGAATGGGTAATTGCGGCGATTGAAGGTGCTGTACACTTCTATTTGCTTGAACATTTGCATTCATATTCAAATCATCCTGATTGTTTTGAATTATGTTTTCTGATTTTGCACCAATATCATTGGGCGTAATATTCAATTGGTCAATTACTTTTTGCTCATGTTCCTGCTGAAAAATTGGCAAACCTCATTTTATCATTGCTATTTCATTACAAATCCGACAATCTTTCTGTCTGTACATTTAAAAATGTAATAACCCTTGGATTTTTAATGGCAGTATTTTTTTACCTCCATTTGGCATAGTTAACTGCCGATAATTTCTCTCATCAACGCGTACAGCATAGAATTTTTCAGCTAAAATTTAATACCAAAGAGCCACACCAGTTTTTAATAAAAGCTGCTCCCTTTTTTTGAACCGTAATCTAAGGCAAATTTATGATTGAAGTTGAATTAAAATTTCAAATTCCTACAGCAAAAAGAACAATGCTCCTTAAAGCCTTAGACCCCAAAAAATCAAATTTGATTCATCTGAAAGCCAAATACTTTGACACGCCAGATAAATTACTTTCACAACATGGTGTTGCCCTACGCTTACGCCTTGAAGGTGAGCATTGGGTTCAAACCTTAAAAGCAGCCGGAAAAAGCCATTTGCACCGCTTTGAACATAATCATGATTTTGGTATTTCTGAACATGCTCCTGCTTTAGATTTAACGATTTATCAAGATGAATCTGAAGCATTAGCCATTTTGCAAAATGCTTTGGGTGATCAGTTTGCTTCATTAAAATTACAATTTGAGTCTGATATTCAGCGCACTTATCGTGTGATTCACTTCGAAGAGGCAGAAATTGAAGTCAGCCTCGATATTGGCCGCTTAGCCACTGAAACTGAAGAAAGAGAAGTTCACGAAGTTGAGTTTGAACTCAAACAAGGTTCTATTCAGTCTTTGCTTGCCTTTAGTTTTGAATGGGTAAAAAAATACCAATTGTGGTTAGATGTTCGTAGTAAAGCTGAAATGGGTCATTTACTTTCAACTCAGCAAGCAGTGAGCCCAGCCAAGCAAGCCAAAGCATTTCAACTGGTGAAAAAAGACAGTGCCGACTGCAATGTCCGCTCGCTCATCGCGCAACAGTTACAGCACCTACTTCCAAATATTGCAGCCATCTCCGCAGGCGTTGCAGAAAAGGAACATCTTGAGCAAGCCTATGTAGCGTTGGATCATCTCTATTTAACTTCAGCTTTATTTAAAACGTGGAGCAAGGATGTTTCTGATAAATGGGCCTATCAATTGGCAGCATTTAAACATCATTTTGAGAACTTACAACAACTTGAGCACATGCAGAATACCCTAGGAGCGTTGTTGCAAAACCCAACCACAGCAGCAAGCCTAACCAAAGATATTTTATATGCTCAAGAAAAGCTGAATAATTTAGTGCGCTCAACACTGAATGTACATCACTTTTTAGAGCTATTAATGTTTAGCTTACAAAGCAGTACTGCCACGCAAGAACTAGATTTAAAAGGCTATGCGCAGAACACCTTGCAACAGCAATATAAACAGATTCATGAGCAACTTTCAGAAACCGATGTAACCAATTTTGAAAGCTTAGAACAGCTCTCTCAACGCATTCGCGAACTCAAATTCAGCTTCCCAATTCTTACTTCAATTTATGATGTGAAAAACCTGCAAAAATATAGCAAGGCATTAAATGAAGCGCACCAAGCTGCTGAAGAATACTTGACGCTCAGTTCATCTGCTGCCTATATACAGCAAACCGAATTAGAGGCAAGTGACTGGTTTGTTTTAGGTTGGTTAACCGCCAAACAAGAAGTGTATGCTCAAGCGCTTTTAGATGCGACTGAACAATTTATGGTGAGTCGTAAGTTCCTTAAATTCTAAGCCATTAGACAGACCAACATCCACGGGCAAAGCTTGTGGATGTACTTCATTTCTACTTCTAAAAATAGACAAATTATATTTTTACTGGACTTCTTCAGTCACTTTAGCCAAGATATAAATTTAGCGCCATTAAAATAATTTTAAAAACTCCAGTGCGAGGGCTAGAACATGTCAGAAATTGAACTCAAATTTCAGATTCCAGATGCTTTTCAGGACATGATTTATCAAGACTTCTGTGCCTCTAAGGTATATAAGCAACGCCTACTCGCCCACTACTACGACACTCCAGATTTTCAATTGGCGCAACAGTCGATTGCCCTGCGATTACGCTTAGAACAAGGACACTGGATTCAAACCTTAAAATACAAAACCGAGCAACATATCGAGCGTTTTGAATTTGAATCTGACCTTGGTAAGAAAAAACAGCCTAAACTCAATTTAGCCCTGTACCAGGATCATATAGACGAACTACCTGCTCTTTTCACCACTGAAGATGCATCACAAAATTTTAAAATCAAATTTTCTACCGATGTTGAACGGATATCAAAAATTCTGCTGTTTAATCAGTCTGAAATTGAAGTTTGCCTCGACATTGGACACTTGGTCTTTCAACAAGAAAAATTAAGAATATTTGAAATTGAGTTTGAACTGGTACAAGGTTCCATTCATGACTTAATTCGCTGCATAGAGCCATGGATGAATAAATATCAACTTTGGCTAGACACACGAAGTAAATCACAACGAGGGGATTTATATCTACAACAACAGGATATGTTACTGCCACAATATGCGAAGCCTGTCGTTTTAGATCAAGCCATGACACCAAATGCCGCTGTACATGCTATCTTAAATAATACCTTTAAGCATCTCTTGCCAAATGCGACTGCCCTTGCTAGTGGCTTTTACAACAGCGAACATATACATCAGGCACGTGTGGCGATACGGCGTATGCGTAGTGCTTTAAAAAGTTATGCCAACTTGGTTCATGACATTCCTCCATACTGGGCAGCTCAGCTCCGTATCATATTTCAATCTTTAGGCAATGCGCGTGATACCGATGCCATTCGTGAAACCCTTCTGCCCCAGTTACAGCAAGCGGGCTGTTCACACTTAGAAATTCCAACTGCCGAGAGTTATCACAATCAGGTGATGTGGATTTTCCAGTCCACCGAAACCAATCAATTAATATTAGAACTAATGGACTATATGACTTCAGAACTGAGTCCCAAAAATAAAAAGAAAAAACCGTTTTTAAAATATGCTGAGAAAAACTTAAAGAAAACCCATCAACGCATTGCAGATGACATTGGTCATTTTTCACAACTAGAAGATGAAGAAAAGCACAAACTCCGTAAATGCTTCAAACATTTACGTTACAACATTGAGTTTGTGCGTAGCCTATACAGCAATAAAGCAGTGAAAGATTACCTCAAAGCAATTAAACCGATTCAAGAGCTTTTGGGGCAATACAACGATCTTTTGGTTGCTGAGCAATTCTTCCATGAACTGCCTGAAAATGAAGAAATTCACTGTGCGATAGACTGGCTCAATCAACAGGAAAAGCAACAACTCAAACACATCGACAAGCAACTCAAAGCCTTCAAGAAAATTAAACCGTTCTGGTCTTGAGAACAACTTAGCGGTATTTTCCAAAGACTTTCCATACTTTGTTATCCGCCAGTGGATCACTATAGCTATCACTGCGTTGCTTACGTGGCTTATCGCGTGCATCCACCAACTTAAAATGTTCTTCAGTACTTAACACAATACCATTCACATAAAATCGGGTACGCGTATATTCACTTTGCCCATGCTGAAACACATAAGTTCTAAGGTCAATGAATTCTCGGTGTGCGACCAGTGCTGCCTGATCATCACTATTTAACCAGGCTTGCATCGCTGCAACCTGCTCTGCGGAATATTCTCCACATTTATCTAATAAACTGGCGATCCCCCTGAAAGTCTTCGACTCTTTAGCTCGTGTTTTATTAATTCGAATCCGATCTACATGAAAATAAAACAACGGTAAATTCAGATGACTGGGTAAATGAATGGCATCGACCATTTCATCATTTAAAAAGGGTTGGCTCAACAGTTGTGCACGCTCGATTAAATCTTGCCATTGCTGATAATAGTGTGCGACATCTTCTTTCGAACCATAATAAATGGGTAATCCTTCGACATTTGCCAAAGTTTGTGGTGGCCAAATTTGTTGGCGCAAAAGTGCAATATCATGTTTAAGATTTTGAATTGCAATAGCATCTGACATAACGTGTTCCATTTTTATAATGCTTAGGCTATTTTTAGATTAAGTCAAAGGTTTTGTTTCTGCAAGGCTTTGCCTATAATGCAGAATGAAATTTTAGCTAGGAACAGTCATGGTTCAAAAGATTGACGCTACCGATGTTACCGAAGAAGAAGCTTTGAATGCTGCTTTTTTTGAACGTGCAGATGAATTTATTAAACATGCCAATGAATTTTGTCGCCCAGCCAAAGGACAACAAGTCAAGCCCACTGAAATTCGTGGTCAAGTCAGTGCTTCTATGCTGTTTGCAACAGCACGTTTTAATACTTGGGTTGCAGCCAATAATTTCAAAGATGGCAACGAAATGCGTGATGCCAAAGAGCAAGTGATGTCTTATATCCTTCAGCAATTCCAAATGATGCTGGAAGATAACTATGACGAATACTGTGAACAGTTCGAAAATTATTTACGTTTCCGTCATAATGAAGAATTCCATGCCAACAAGCATGATCATGACCATTAATTTAATGGTGTAATAAAAAAGCCCTCAGTTTAGACTCAGGGCTTTTTTATGACTTAAATTTTACGATCCCACACGATCTTTTTAATAACGTTATCGATAATGGTAACAGTGTAATAAGCATTCCCCACCAAATACACAGGGTTCGATGTAGTAAGCTGCTTTCTACCTTCTTTCCACTCGTAATTTCGCACCGAGATTGGCGATTGCTGCATATTCTGTACCAGTTGAATATAGCTATCACCAAGAGATACCAATTGCCCATTTTCAGTACGGATGGTACGCGTTTCAGTTGCTGCTGTAGCATATGAAGTACCGATGACAAATACAAAAAGAAGATAACCAGAAATTTTTAGAATTTTCTTCATATAGATAGACTCAATTAACATGATGTTTTCATTATTAAAAATTTATATAAAGTTTTTTATCATCTGTTTAACTTAACTTCAAGTTTTAAAATAAAAAGCCACAAAAATGTGACTTTTTATAGAAGTTTTTAAGTGGATTAGAACCTTAAAGTTTAGTCATTCGGCTGTCCATATTGATCAGCCATCACTTCAACCAATTGATCAAGATGAATGTATTTTTTGATGGCTTGGTCTACATCCGCTTTGGTTAAGTTGGCAATCGCTTGATCACGCTTTTTACGAAACAATAAATCGCGGTTTCGTTCCAACTGTGAAGTCAACATTTGATGAATATTGCGTTCATCTTCCAAAGCCGTTACGCGGTTTTTTAGAATATCAGCTTTAGCCGCTTCTAACTCTTGTTCTGTTACACCATGATCTAACAGTTCTTGTAAAACCTTATGCACAGCCTGCGACACTTGCTCGGCTTTACCTGCGGTGTAATTGGCATCAATGCTCAGTGCTCCTGAATTGACCCAATCATCCAATTGAATTTCACTGCTAAAACCATACACCAAAGCATTCTTCTCACGTAATTCTTGTGCTAAACGTGAAGAGAGCTGAGAATCTCCAAGAATGTAACTAAAAACCAGCATCGCTGGAGCATCAGGGTGATCCTCGCCTAGCGGGAAAGTGAGTAAGCTCTGATAACTACCAAACTCACGTTGTTCAGACAGCACATGCTTCTTCTGCGCTTTATACGGGGTATATTCAGAAGTCAGTTGTGTATAAGCTTGAGTCCCTTTCCAATTACCAAACTGCTGCTTTACTTTGCGCAACATTTTCTTCGCATTGAACTCACCTGTAATCGCAATTTGTGCATTATTCATGGCAAAAAATTGTTGATACAACTGCTTCACTTGCTCATTGGTAGAAGCTTGGTATTGCTTCTTGGCATATTCAGGTTCGAAGTGATAGCGCAAATCTCCTTGCGGATAAATTTCGATTAAACGTGCAATCGTCAACGCTGCTACCGTTTCAGGTTCCGTATATGGACGGTTTAAGCTCGACAACGTTTGTGACTTGATTAAATCAAACTGTGACTGCTCAAACTTCGGGTTCTTCATGACCTCTACAATATAATTAAAGAAGTCTTCAAATTTTTCTTTTTTCGCCACAATTTGAATGGTCATACCGTTGCCATTAGACGATGCTGTTGCTGAACCACCTGCATCAATCGATTTATCGGCAATGTCTTGCAGACTGTATTTATCTGAAGCACGGAGCAATAAATAAGAAGTGAAATCAATAATTTCACTTTTGTTCATCAAACTTTGGGCTGTACCGAACTCAACATTAATGGTGGCATAGGTTTTATTGTCACGGGTCGCAACATGATAAAGCGCATATTTCATCCCGTTCTTTAATACACCGCGTTGAATATTCTTCTCGTTCTTTTCCAAATATTGCTGAGAGCTTGCAACATATTGTGCTACTTCTTGTTGATACACACTCACATCTTTGAGTGGTTCTGTTTTTTGAGCCTGTTGGTCTAAGGTCTGCTTTGGCGCTTTTGCCTGCTGCTGTTGCTTAGCTTTTTTCTGATCTTCAGGAGTTGGCTGAATATCACCTGTAATACGATGCTCTTTCACCAAGAACTGATTTAAGGTCTGATTGACCTCATTCAGACTTAAGTTTTGAATGTTATTGAGATCGACATAATATTGATCCCAACGTCCCTGACTCGCTACAAAATAATCCGCCAGACGTGAACCTAAAGCCGCAGAGTTACTTTGAATGCTATCCGCCTGATTTTGAATGAGACTTTTCACGCGTTTTAATTCAGTTTCATTAAAATCTTGGGCTTTTTCCACCCCTTGATCAAGCGCTTGATCGACCTGCTCAGCATTATGATTCGGTGCATAAATTGCGCCCATAAACACCAAGTTAAAATCACGATCTAGCCATGTGGTTGCCTGCACCATAGTACTGGTGCCTGTTTCCACCATATTTTGATACAAATGACCACTCGGCTGCATGGTATACAACAATGGAGATAAAGCTAAAGCGGGTTTAATCTGTTCATTTTTACCATTTAAGTAAATATTGAATTTGGCTAAATCACTGCCCTTTGCCACAGTAAATTCACGCTGTTTAATTTTACTTGCATCCAACTGCGGTACTTGAACCTGAGCAGGAATCTGACGTGCAGGAATTGAACTAAACTGCTGATCAATCTGTTTCAACACTTGCCCTTTGTCGAATTTACCTGCAATCACCATTGCTGCATTATTCGGTGCATACCACGTGCGATAGAACTGGTTCAGTTCATTCATTTTGATGGACTGCAATTCTTTTAAATCGCCAATGGGTAAACGTCCTAAATACTGGTTGCCATAAGCCGATTTCCACATCTGATCCATCAATACGGCAAAAGGTTGATCCAGACGTACTTCCCGCTCACGTTTCACAATGGCAATTTCAGAAGGAACAAACTTCTCTTGCAGCACCAATTTATCCATACGCTCAGCTTCTAAATGCAAGATTTCATTCAAAGCCGTTTGTTCAGGACGGACAACATTGATATAGCGGGTTGAATAATAGTCGGTACTGGCATTGGTCATTAAAGTGTATTGATCCAATCTGCGCTGGAATTCTTCGCCTTTAACATTTTGTGTGCCCTTGAATGCAAGGTGTTCTAATAAATGTGCCAAGCCCCCTTTACCTTGTGGATCATTCAATGAACCTGTCAGATAAATGGTGCTCATATAGACTTTATTTTCTTTATCATTCGGTGCCAAAATCACGCGAAAACCGTTATCTAATTTATATTCTTCAATTTGATGATCTGATTTGACCAAAACAGGCTGTGCCCAAGCAGCCGAACTTAAACCAACAAAAAACAGAGAGAAAGTAAGTTTTTTCAACCGCATTAACATGTTAATTCCAATATATTCAGTCATATAAATATTTTATAAGCTGCCTATCTTACGGAATCAAAAATGGGATTTATAGTTAAGTTTTGCAAAACAACCCTCAGTTTTGAGCGTTGCTTTGTTCGAATATGTTTAATCTAAGAACAACTCTGCCTGCATATAAAGTTTGCCATAGCCCGAAATTTCAATCCGCTCCTGATCTAGAATTTTGCAATACAATTCGCCACCTCGCGCAGAGGCTTGATATGCAATCAACTCTGTTTTGTTTAATCGTTCTGCCCACAATGGCGCTATCGCAGTGTGAATAGAACCTGTAACAGGGTCTTCATTGATGCCTATTGCAGGGGCAAAATAACGTGACACACAATCATACTCTGCATTTGAAGCAGTAATAGCAACATCTACACTTGAACTATGTGCGGTAATAGCAGTACGTAAAGAACCCAATTGCTTTAACAGTTCTAAGTTGGGTTGCTCATCCAAAACGTCTTGCACACTTTCATACTCAACAATAAAAGCCTGTTGATTCAGATACACATTTTTAAATGGCTTACTCAGTGCCTGAGTTAAAAGTTCAGGATAATCTTCTACTTTTTCAGCACGGCGGATTGGGAAATTCATACAAATTTTTCCATCGTCCGCCTGACTCACAACAAAAACACCCAATTTTTTCACATGGAAATGAATGGTTTTGGCTGGAGTAAAATCTTTAAATAGCACAAAACTGCTGGCTAAAGTTGCATGCCCACAAAAATCAACTTCTGCTGTAGGTGTAAACCAACGAATTTCAAAATGTTCGGCATCAATCTTTTTTACAAATGCAGTTTCAGACAGATTATTTTCCAAAGCAATATTTTGCATGAGTACTTCATCTAACCATTGTTCAGTCACAATTACTGCCGCAGGATTCCCCTTAAATAATGCATTGCTAAAAGCATCGACTTGATACATTTTCATGATTTGTCTCCATTGTTTCATTATGATTATGCCGTTACAGGCAAACAATAACAGATACAAATTTATTTGATTTATGGATACAATTGTTGCCTGACACAAAAAAAGAAAGCCAATATCCAAAATACTGACTTTCCTATTTATGACGTAACGGCGAAATTAATTCTCGGTTAAATCAACATTTTCTTGTTTAAAAATGGTTTGATCAGTTTGCCCTAAGACTTGACTGGTGACCATTCCGGCAGTCATTGAGCCATTCACATTCAATGCCGTACGTCCCATATCAATCAAAGGTTCAATCGAAATGAGTAGCGCCACTAAAGTCACGGGTAAGCCCAACATCGGCAATACAATTAAGGCAGCAAAAGTCGCACCACCACCCACACCTGCAACACCGACAGAACTGAGCGTTACGACACAGACTAAAGTTAGAATCCAGATTGGATCTAATGGGTTAATCCCAACGGTTGGTGCTACCATCACCGCCAACATGGCAGGATATAAACCCGCACAACCATTTTGACCAATGGTTGTCCCAAAAGAAGCTGAGAAACTGGCAATCGACTCAGGCACGCCCAGACGGCGCGTTTGTGCCTCAATATTTAGTGGAATACTGGCTGCACTAGAGCGACTGGTAAAAGCAAAAGTTAATACAGGCCAAACCTTTTTAAAGAATTGAACTGGATTGACACCTGTAAGCAACAAAATGAGTGCATGCACAGCAAACATGATGCCCAGACCAATATAAGATGCGACAAGGAAGCCACCCAAGTTCAGAATGTCCGCCAATTTTGAATTCGCCACAATATTGGTCATTAAGGCAAATACACCATACGGCGTAAGGGTCATAATTAAGCGGACTAATTTCATCACCCATGCTTGCATAATTTCAATCGCAGCAAGCAATTTTTTCCCTTTCTCTGCATCCGCCTTAATTAAATTCAAGCCAGCCATACCTAGGAATACAGCAAAAATTACCACACTAATAATTGAAGTCGGGTGAGCACCAGTGAGTTCAGCAAAAGGATTAGTGGGAATAAAAGAGAGAAACATATCTGGAACTTGTAAATCTGTCACTTGCCCCACATAGTCGGTCTGAATGGCATTCAGACGTTCAGTTTCTTGCGCCCCCTGAACCAAACCTGCCGCGGTCAAACCAAAAGCATTGGTTACCACCACACCCACAAAAGCGGCAATCGCTGTTGTAACCAATAAGGTGCCTATACTAATAAAACTGATCTTGCCGAGTGAACCTGCATCATGCAGCTTAATCACCGCGCCTAAAATGGAAACGAAGACCAACGGCATGACCACCATTTGCAGCAGCTTGACATAGCCTTTACCGACCAAGTTAAACCATTGCACTGACTCTTGCAGCACGCTTGAACCTGTGCCATACACCACATGCAAGAGTAAACCGAACACTACCCCCAAGCAGAGACCAGCAAGCACCTTTTTGGCAAGGCTCCAATCGGTATGACGTGTCCGACTTAATAAGAACAGCAATGCCACAAAGAGGATGACATTGATGATTAAGGGCATATTCATGTTTTTTCCCTAAATAATGTAATCCCTATTATAAATCAAAATTCAATTCGACTTTTGGCTTTACCAGTACAGACTTACCAAGTGTTCAAATTTAGACTACTCCTGCAACAATCAGAGTTATGATATGTCCATGAAAATAATCTTATTGAATCTAAATATGGCTGAGCTGTTAAATCCACACATTCAACCTGTCGAACTGGCAAAGGCGTATCGTTTACTCAATCATGGCCCAACCGTATTGGTATCTGCACAACATGAACAAGAAGCCAATGTTATGACTGCTGCTTGGGCATGTGCGCTAGAATTGGTTCCAGCCAAAGTATCTGTCGTACTGGATAAAAGCACCAAAACCAGAAAATTAACTGAACAATCGGGTTATTTTGCCTTACAAGTTCCCACCTTAAAGCAAATTGAGTTGGTACAAGCCTTAGGTTCTATCAGCCAGTTTGATGACCCAGCTAAACTTGAGCATTGTCATACTCCACTCTTTCACTTTGACGGTTTTGACTTACCTGTGGTGGAAGGCTGTGCTGCTTGGCTCATTTGTGAACTTATACCCGAACCACACAATCAACAAGCACATGATTTATTTATTGGTAAAGTCATTGCAGCCTATGCAGATGATCGCGTGTTCCGCGATGGACATTGGTATTACCATGAAGCTGACCCATCTTGGAAAAGCGTACATCATGTTGCGGGAGGTCATTACTACACCATTGGTGATGCTGTTGATGCCAACAAAAGTTAAGGCTTTAATCTTCCCCAACCTTGAATGATGCTCAACTAAAGATGAAACGTCAGTGATTGTTTTTCTAGATTTTTCACCTTATAGTTCAAGTATATTTTTCAAACAATTAGTCAAATTATATGAACAGGACGTTCTCAAATACCATCAAACTCAGTGTATTTCTTTGTTTGAGTATGTGCTTGGGCATCGGCATTTTGCGCTTTTCCTATACTGCTTTATTGCCTTCAACACGTGAAGCCTATGAATGGAGTCATAACTTTGCCAGTATTTTAGGCAGTGCTAATCTTTTAGGCTATTTAGTCGGTGCCTACTGGGCAATGAAAATCCCACAGAATCCTAAAATGCCCATCTATATCATTAGCGCTGCTTTTGTGGGTTCAATCAGTCTGTTTGCTTGCGCCTTTTCCAGTTTTTCAGAAATTTGGTATTTAATCTGGCGCTTTATTTCAGGCATCAGCGGCGGCTTACTGATGATTCTATCTCCAAGTGTGGTCGCTCAATGTAGCGATTTACAACATCGCTTTAAAATCAACTTTATTGGTTTTAGTGGTATTGGCTTGGGGGTTTTATGCGCCACGCTGTTTATGCCTTATCTTGACCGAATTGCAATTTCTACTGCGTGGTTGATCTTATGTGCTTTCGCCTTTGGCATAAGTGCATTACTCTGGTTTCTGGTACGTCCATTTCAAGCCCAACTCCAAGCTATTCCAGCAACACAATCCCAATCAGATCGAGTCGGTTTCATTTACTACAGCTTATTAATTGCTTATGCCTGTAGTGCATTTGCCTATATTCCCCATTCTTTATTCTGGATTGATTACTTGAGCCATGTATTGGTTTTGAATTTGTTCTGGATTAATTTCAATTGGATTCTATACGGTCTGGGCAGTGCTTTAGGAGCGTATAGTGCATACGTCTTGGCGCGTAGACTTGGGAATTTTGCCACGCTTAAAGTGTTATACAGCATCTACATTTTTGCAGTTTTAATCGCTGTACTTAGCTTCTCGCCTATTTTTACCTTTATATCTTCTTTCCTCACAGGTTTACTTAACCCTGCCGTGGTTTTCCTAACCTCCTATACCATTTTGCAATTGTACGGTCTGGCATATAAAAAATTATGGAGTATGGCAACGCTCAGCTTTGCCACTATTCAGTTGCTCGGCGGTATTAGTTTTAGCACTTTGCAGCATTTTGGTGTGTCTTATCATCAACAATTTAGCATAGCCTCCGCAGTACTATTGCTCGGCACCTTGCAATTGTTCTGGTTTACTCGCCCACATGCAAAAAATAATCATAACTGTAAACAAATAGCAGATTAGGCGGGTAAATATTGAATTCCAACTCCTCGGACTGAACCAATCTTGGAGATAACATTTTATAACTCCTTTTGAGTCAATCCTAATCTTTATCCACGACTAAGCTTAGGAACTACAGCCAAAATGTTATAAAACCTTAGTGACGATACAAGTTCGAATACATTGTTTTCATGATTAAAAAACCTCTTAATTTAACGCACCAGCACCGTGTTTGTAGCGCTAAATTTGAGTAAGGCTTTTTGCTCAATAAGCAAAACATAAACTTTCTCAATGATTTTGAAGAAATATAGAAATCTGCAAAATAGATTTAAACTCTTTTATGCTGTAAGCATTTAAAAATTTTGTGGCCTTTCGCTGAATCAATTTGAACATTTCTTTAATTTGCCAACTAGGCTGGGCAACTTATCCCTTTATAAACCCTTTTTATGGCTTAAGTATGGATAGGGATTCACCGCCCCTTGTCCAGTAAAATAAATTCCATAATGTAAATGTGGCGGTGTATTTTTGGCATTACCCGTATTTCCCACATAACCCAGTACTGCCCCTTGCTCTACCCAATCACCGACATCTAAATGTGGTGCATAAGCCTCCAAATGCGCATAATAATGTCGACTTAAATCTGGCCCTACCACCCACACAACTTTACCACCTAAGCTGTCTAAACCAACTTTAGCAACGATTCCTTGCGTTGTACTCAGTACTTCAGTTCCTCGTTTCGCAAAAATATCGATACCTTCATGTTTACGATTCTGACCTCTTGCAGCACCCCATGTATCATTTATTTGTGCTGAGGTAATGCCTTTAACAGGCATAGGTAATTGCGTCGAGAGATTTTGACGAGCCAATTGAAACTGCAAAATAGGATATTTCCAACCCGTCGACTCACCTGAAACAGGTGGTTTACATGCCAATAACATCCAACTAAGAGGCAGCAATATCGCTAAATTTTTAATGCTTCGATGTTGAGACTTCATTCTAATAATTTGAATTTTTTAAATTAACTCAATTCTAACGGTGCGTCCTACAATTCCCAATGGTATTTTGGTTATCTTGTAAATTACCTAGAATCTTAAATAATAGCTAAAGTCACTTTATGATGAGACCAAACTGCACGCTAAATTTATAAAACATAATTTTCGAGCAAAAAAAAAGCCTACAAATGAGTCATGTAGGCTTTTAAAAATTTAAAACAAGTCAGGGAACTATCAGCTTTAAATCTTGTGCTAATACTGCCAAAACTGAGAACTATTTACAATACTTTGGTTAAAGATATATTTAAAATATTTGTTAAAAGATCCCTTTTTTTTAAATCAATTGTCGTATAGAGCCAATTTATACAAATCCACTCCCATATCAACTGGTTAGACTATCTTTTTCCTTGTTCAAATATTTATTATATTCTTTCAAATATTGCTCAGCCAATTGTGTTTTTTGCTGTTCAGCTAAAATTTTCCCTGCTTGTTGAAAAAAGCCATGTTCCTCTTCATTTAAATGATGGTGGACTTTTTCAGATAATTTTTTTGCAATTACCAACCAACTCGGATGGCTAAACTCAGTTTCGCTCAATTGCTCTAACAACTCATCCATCTCATGATGTTCTGCTAATGCATGACGGGTGATGTTAAGACCTGAATCGGTCATCATCAGTGGAATATAAAGATATCTATCTTCTGCGACTGAATGTGCAAACAATTCATTTTTTAATTCATTGAATAACTCATGTCTTTCTTCAGTGTCTCCCGAAGTCTGAATTAATTGTTCAGATAACATTCTTTGCTTATCGTGACTTAGTCTTAATGCTTCAAAAATTGTTGTATTTGTCATTGGGGTTAATCCTCAAAATTCATTTTATGGATATGCACCTACTATGAACATTTCACAAAACATGGTCTGTTCACAAACTGTTTTATTTTTAAGCACAATGCATTACTATTTTTTCAAATTGTGTTTTTACTGTTATTCATCGTTAATTGAAAAGAATTAAATAACCACAGGTGCAACCATAGCTCAATTTGCTAAATATTAAGACTTTGTTGCAGACAAAAAACTAAAAAAATAAGTCGCTCATCCTGTATTTAAAGCGATTACACAAGAGGATTTCGCCCCTTCTCAAAGAAGAGCTACATGATCAATCTCTAAAACTACAGCGTATAAAATGTTCGTTGTACAAAATAAATCAAATAATGCCCCATGTTTCTAAAGCCAGAACCTTAGCTGAATAAAATTATCTTCACTGTGAATCGAATGAATATTATCTGATCTTAAAGTACATAAAACTCAGATTTTTAATAAAAAAATGACAATTGACTCAGTAATTTACTTTTTCTCATTAGCTCACGCTTTTATTATTGCTACATACTCAGGTACGTAATGACATCACCGAATACGTTCAAATCTTCATCATTTTTTTTAAACCAACATTAAGTTTTCTAAAAAAAGAAGCGATCAATAAAAAACCACAGATATTCTGATTACCCTATATATTGAATAAATCTAGATCATTTTCTGTAATCAGGCTAAGAATTAAAAATAACAACTTTAAGCAAGGAGGCAATCTATGCCTATTTTCAAAAGACCTGAGCTCTTAGGCCTACTTTTTCCCACTGTATTGTTCATAAGTGTTACCACTATTGCGTCTGCAAACACCCCACCTGTAGTGCTGAATACCCCTAAAGCGCTTATTTACCCCAATATAGATCCCAGTTTAAGTGAAAGTCTTTATCCAAATGAGGCTGCCACGGCCAAGCAAATTGCAGACACTATTGAAATGTCCATTCGCAAAGAATATGTCACAGACATCGCGCTACGTGATGCACATCCCAAAGCTCATGGTTGCGTACGTGCAGAATTTAAGATCAATGAAACATTACCTCCCCTCCTAGCTCAAGGTGTTTTCATTCCTGGGAAAACTTATCAAGCATGGATTCGTTTTTCTAATGGATCAAGTAATGCTAAACAGGCAGATATTAAGAAAGATGCACGCGGCATGGCAATCAAGCTTTTAGAGGTCTCTGGTAAAAATCTCTCAGATGAAAATTCTTCCACCCAAGATTTCATCATGATCAACCATCCAGTCTTTTTTGCTAACGACCCCGCTCGCTATCTGTCATTCATGCAAGATATCAATAGTGACAAATTTCTAAAAAAACTACATATTCCTTTTGCATTAGGAGCAAAAGGAACTTGGATTGCCCTAAACAGTAGAAATAAAATTTCAAATCCATTACAAACCAGATACTGGTCTATGGTGCCCTATCAATTGGGATTAGGTGATCATCGTCAGGCGGTAAAATACTCTGCTCGAGCTTGTTCGACCATTGTCAGCCCTATTCCTGCTAGACCTAACAGGGACTTCTTAAGGGAGGCACTCCGCACGAGTTTGCAAGAAAGCGATGCGTGCATGGAGTTTTTAGTCCAACCTCGAACATCCACTTCCATGTCGGTCGAAGATTCTATGACTGAATGGAAAGAAGCCCAAGCTCCTTTCTACAAGGTGGCAACGATTCATATTCCTAAGCAAGTGTTTGATACCCCTGAGCAAAATAAATTTTGTGAAAACCTTTCTTTTACACCTTGGCATGCTTTGGTTGAACATAAGCCACTTGGAGGCATAAACCGAATGCGCAAAATCATCTATGAGCAGATTAGTCGCGTCCGACATGAAATGAATTCGACTGAGAGATTGGAACCCTAATCATAATGAAAATAAATTAAGGGAATCTGCTTAAACTCACTGATCAATTAATAATTTTATGTATAAACAATAAGTTCTTATCGTTATGCAACTTTATCAACAATATATTGCATTAAAAACATTAACAAAAAATGGATCAATGATGTCTCAACTTAAGCATCCGTTGTAGGCCAGCTGAAATCGAACATTTACCCAATATGTCCAAGGTTTGAAACAAAGAGGATTACACATCAGATGTAAAGAATAAAATTGAGGAGCTCAAGCCGAAATCTGATATAGTAGCCCCCATATAGTTAGTGGACCTTTCTTTACCCTTCCCTACCTACTCCCACTAAAATGGGTAATCAAACGGGTAACACAAGCAAGTCCAAACAAATTTTTTAAATTTTCTAGTAGGTTAAAGTGAAAATAGTCATTCTTAACAAGCCTTATGACGTTCTCTCTCAGTTTCGTAAAGACGAAGCCCATATGACGATCTCTGACTTTGTAGATGATCCGACTTTGCGTTTGGCTGGTCGTCTTGATATGGACTCTGAAGGCTTAGTTTTTTTAACTGACCACGGTGGTTTAAATCAATACATTACCAACCCTGCAAACAAAAAGTACAAAACTTATTTAGTACAACTTGATGGTGATATAACCGAAGAAGCATTAGAGCAACTTCGCAAAGGTGTTGAATTAAAAGATGGGATGACCCTACCAGCCCAAGCAACGAAGGTTGAACAACCTGAATGGTTATGGGATCGTGATCCTCCTGTACGTTTCCGCGCATCCGTTCCGACATCTTGGGTCGAAATCTCAATTTGCGAAGGCCGTAACCGTCAAGTCCGTCGTATGACTGCTGCGGTTGGTTTCCCAACTTTACGTTTAATTCGTACTAAAATTGGTGCAATTGATCTGGTTCAAATGGGTTTACAACCTGGTGAAACTAAAGAAATTGAGCCTCTTTTATACCCTGACTTTCAAAATATTCCTGCTGAAGAACCTTACCGTTCACGTTCTTATGTGAAAAAACCAGGTGGTACAGGTGGCAAACCTATGGTTCGTAAGAATAAAGATGGTTCTGTGAAAAAGTCAGGTACGAAGCGTATTTGGCAAATGGATGAAAGTGAGAAACCACGTCGTAAGACCAATGGTACAACACGTCCAAATACCAAAGCACCACGTGGTCGCGGACGTAGTGGTCGTTAAAATTTGATTTTATTAAAGCTCACGTCAGTGGGCTTTTTATATATCTAGATCTTTATAAATTTTATCTATCTCATCAAGTGAAAAATATCTTTTAATCTGCATCCAATCATTCTCAGCTGTATAAAATCCAGAAAAGATAATTGGCTCATTTCTTTCAATAGATTTTTCTTTAGAAATATGAATTGAGTTTAGTTTATAGAAATAAGGCTCTCTACAAGTAATTTCAGCAACCTTATCAAAATAACTTGGATCTATATTCCTGTCATAACCATTATAGTCAATACATGACTTGTCTAAAAATTTTACGGCTGCTTTATATTTCTCAGCATCCTTATATAAATCTTCAACTTGAACATAGTCAAACTCATAAGAATTTGGCTTTAATACCATTTGATAATATTTAACACCTCTGCCTTTTAAAACCTGCATGACTTGTTCTTGACACACTTGAGATAAATGATCAGGTAATTTTTCATTATCTTCATGCAAATCTTGCCATTTTTTTGGCATTCTTAAACCAAAATAAATTGCTTTTACTGCCCGAAAGTCATATTCAACTTTACCAAAATAATCCATGATTACTCTTATTTCATCTTCATGCTGCCATCTTTTTGATTTTGATCCAGATGTAAGTTGTAAAATTTTAATTACATCACTTTGCCCCCCAATCAAGTCACCAAAAGTAATTTGAGGAATATTATGCTCATATAAAACATCAAAAGAGCCAGCAATTTTGGTCAATTCACTTAATTTATCTAGATCATATTCAATACAGAAACCTGTATGAGAGTCTGCATAATATGCCCAAAGGAGCTCATCTAAAACTGTCTTACTTAGAGAATAAATACCTACATTTTTTTGTATTTGTGTAAATAAAGTAAAAAAACTTTCAGAAAGCATTTTTGTATAAACAGAACTCATGCTAGCTAACTGTGCTAAAGTTTGTTCAATACCTGCTACATCAAATAAATTTTCACACGGATCGTTAAGTTTAGATGGATGCGGAGCATAAAAATAATCTTGTTCTAACGACTCTAAATCACGTTTTGAGCCATATCTATATTTATAAACTTTCATCTACTTTTTCTTCTTTAAATCTATGCTCAGCGCATTTTGTATTAATTATATATTTATTAAAAAAGCCGATGCATTCGCATCGGCTTTTTCACATCATCGACTAACAGCCGATTTTTCTCAACTTAAACTGCTGCAAGCGCTGCGTTTAAAGTTTCACTTGGACGCATTACAGCATTTACTTTCGCTGGATCTACAGCGTAGTAACCACCGATGTCCGCAGCTTTACCTTGAACAGCCGCAAGCTCTGCAACGATTTTGTCTTCGTTTTCTGCAAGTGCTTTTGCAAGTGGAGCAAATTTCGCTTTCAACTCAGCGTCTTCATCCTGAGCAGCCAAAGCTTCAGCCCAGAACTTCGCTAAGTAGAAATGGCTACCACGGTTATCCAACTCACCAGTACGACGTGATGGAGACTTATCGTTGTCAAGTAATTGACCCGTTGCTTGGTCTAGAGTTTTCGCAAGAAGTTTTGCTTGAGCATTGTTTTCTTTAATACCTAACTCTTCTAAAGAAACCGCTAATGCAAGGAACTCGCCTAAAGAATCCCAACGTAAGTGGTTTTCTTCTACAAGCTGTTGTACGTGTTTAGGCGCTGAACCACCAGCACCTGTTTCGTACATACCACCGCCCGCCATTAACGGCACGATAGACAACATTTTCGCAGAAGTGCCTAATTCCATAATTGGGAACAAGTCAGTGAGGTAGTCACGTAAGATGTTGCCTGTTACAGAAATCGTATCTAGACCACGCGCTACACGTTCAAGTGTATAACGCATTGCACGTACTTGTGACATGATTTGAATATCAAGACCCGTTGTATCATGGTCTTTCAAGTACTTTTGTACTTTCTTGATAAGTTCATTTTCATGTGGACGGTACGGGTCAAGCCAGAAGATTGCAGGCATACCAGAATTACGTGCACGTGTTACTGCAAGTTTCACCCAGTCACGAATCGGTGCATCTTTCACCTGACACATACGCCAGATATCACCTTCTTCTACGTTCTGTGACATCAACACTTCGCCAGTTTCTAAGTCAGTGATGTTTGCAACACCTGCTTCAGAAATTTCGAAAGTTTTGTCGTGTGAACCGTATTCTTCAGCTTTTTGCGCCATCAAACCTACGTTTGGTACAGTACCCATAGTACGTGGGTCAAAGTTACCATTCCACTTACAGAAATTAATCATTTCTTGGTAGATACGTGCGAAAGTTGACTCAGGCATTACTGCTTTACAATCGTAAGGTTTGCCGTCAGCACCCCACATCTTACCGCCACCACGAATCATTGCAGGCATAGAAGCATCTACAATCACATCGTTTGGTGAGTGGAAGTTAGTGATACCTTTAGCAGAATCAACCATTGCTAACGCAGGACGGTGTTCTTGGCAAGCGTGTAAATCTTCGATGATTTCTTCACGTAAAGAAGTCGGTAAAGTTGCGATCTTCTCGTAAAGACCTGCCATACCGTTATTTACGTTAATGCCAAGCTCATCGAACAATTTACCGTGTTTTTCAAAAGCTTCTTTGTAGTAAATTTTCACACAGTGACCGAAAACGATCGGGTGCGAAACTTTCATCATGGTTGCTTTTACGTGTAAAGAGAACAAAATGCCTGCTTCTTTACAATCATCAAGTTCTTTTTCATAGAAATCGCAAAGCGCTTTCTTGCTCATGAACATAGAGTCGATGATTTCGCCATCTTGAAGCGCAACTTTTGGCTTAAGTACAATGGTTTCACCAGATTTGGTGATCAATTCCATTTTTACGTTACGCGCGCGATCAAGCGTCATCGATTTTTCACCATGATAGAAGTCACCTTCTTCCATGTGTGAAACGTGAGTTTGTGACCATTGCTTCCACTCGCTCATAGAGTGCGGGTGTTTTTTAGCATAGTTCTTTACTGCAGCAGGCGCACGGCGGTCAGAGTTACCTTCACGTAAAACAGGGTTTACAGCCGAACCTAAGCACTTACCATAACGTGCTTTAATCGCTTTCTCTTCTTCTGTTGTTGGGTTCTCAGGATAGTCAGGAATCGCATAGCCTTTTGATTGAAGCTCTTTGATACATGCTATTAACTGCGCAACAGATGCACTGATGTTTGGAAGTTTGATGATGTTTGTATCAGGATCTTGTGTAAGACGACCTAGTTCTGCAAGATTGTCTGGCACTTTTTGCTCTTCTTTTAGGCATTCAGAGAATTCTGCAAGAACACGTGCGGCAACAGAGATATCCGTTTTAACGATCTCTACACCAGCAGATTTAGTAAAGGTCTCAATGATCGGCAGTAGCGAATAAGTCGCCAACAATGGCGCCTCATCAGTCAGTGTGTAAATGATGTTTGACTTTCCACCAGCCATATATAGCCCCTTGTGTTAAATTGAGTATTGAGAACTAGACTTTTGGCCCAGTCCTACGAACCGATTGCTTGATTAAACCCTGAGAGTATCGGCCTTCAACGCTTATCAGTCAACGATATATCTTGTGATAACGACATTTCGTCAGAAAATACCACACAGTTTATGTGGTTTTTTTAAACATTTTTCAAAGTCAATTATTTACATACGGAACAAAATATCTTCTGCATCGCTTATTTTTATCGTTATTCTTTAAAATCGTTGATGTTCATATTCAATTTAATATAGAGCAAGACCATCATCACCTCATCTCAAATTATGATCTATTTCATGTTGAGTCTTGAATATTTATTGAACTTTCAAATTTCTATTTTTTATTCAAATACCTTGATCAGGCGCTATGATAGTGCTAATGATGATTCATATTTAATTATAAATATACAATAACGTATCAAAAAGGATGAGACATGGACACTGTAAAAGGACATACATTATTTAATAATGATCAAGTCATGCAAAATATAGGTGCCCGCTTAATCGACTACAAAGACTGCTATGCCAAAGTGGAACTTTTGGTCGAAAAGCGACATACCCAAGGACATGGTACTTGTCATGGTGGAATTATCTTCACTTTAGCCGATGGTGCTTTTGCGGTTGCTTGCAATACAGGTGACTACCCTGCCGTGGGCCAGCATTGTAATATCAGCTACATTAAACCTGGACGGATTGGTGATGTACTCACTGCAACTGCGGAGTTACGCTCCCAAGCAGGCCGTTCCGAATTTTACGACATTCAGGTGGTGAACCAAAAGCAAGAAACAATTGCGGAGTTTAGAGGTGTATCACGGATGTTGGTTCCGATGAAAAAAGAACAGCCATAACACTAAGTTGGCTCTGTGTATCCATTGTTCATTAATGTTCTATCAATTCTGGTGTCTGTTACATAATGAAATGTTGATTTCTGATTGGTTGTTTAAACTCAATCTTTTTTAGCTTTAGGAAAAGTCAAATGGTTAAATATTTCTTGCCACTTGTTGGACTTAGTCTCTCTTCTTTCTGCTTTGCACAAAATCCTTTAAGTGTTCATGTACTCAATTTGGACAATGGTTTACCGTCTGCAAATGTAAAAGTCGTGCTAGAAACACAACAAAATAATCAATGGATCGAGATCAATTCAGGTACGACCAACGAACAAGGTCGAATTACTGAGCTTTATCCCAAGGACACAGCTTTACAGAAAGGCATCTATAAAGTTACCTTCAAAACAGGTGACTGGTTCCGTCAAAAGAATCAACGTTCATTCTTTCCAGAAGTTCCTGTGGTATTTGTAATTGATGGCTCACTTGATCATTACCATATTCCGCTGTTAATTAGCCCTTATGGCTATTCAACCTATCGTGGCAACTAATGTTTCGAAACAGCTTTACTAAATTCAATATAAAAAACGATGCCATAAGGCATCGTTTTTTAACTCTATTTAAATCTGACAGCTTAAGCTTTTAACCAAGCATCTGCCTTCATCTGATCTTCTACTTTTAATTCCACCGCGGTTAAGCCCGTTTCACCAGCTTGAACTTCAAATTGCATCAATTCATCACGACGGAATGCAAAGATAGTAAAGGTCTCTTTACGTTTCGCATATTGCGCCAAGAGCTTTTCACTGGCTTTTAAGCCATCAATCGCAAGAATCACATCATTGGCAGAAAGTCCTGCTTGCGCAGCAGCGCCATCACGGCGAATTTGCTGAATCAGCACGCCTTCTGGCTTGTCTACGACTTTCATGCCAAATGGCAATGATTTATCATTTTTTAAGCTATAGCTTAAGCCAAATTCAGGGAATAATTGATCGAGCGGCAATTCATCGACGGTATTGATTAAATGATTAATTTGTTCAATCCAATTATCACCCGTCAACTCATTACACAATTCAACAATCGTGCGTTCGTGTACCTGTACACCCTTTTGCGCATTTTCATATAGTTTGCGCATTAAGGCATCTAAGCTTGAACCACGTAAACGCAAACCTAAATCCAGACACAATGCGACTAAACAACCTTTGTTGTAGTAACTAGTGCCAGCATTGTTCGAGTTTTCATCCTGACGATAGAATTTTACCCACGCATCAAAACTAGATTCTGCCACTGTTTGTACATGACGACCTGGGTTCTGCAAGTAACGATCAATCTGGGTTTTAAGTAGTTTTAAATAAGATTCTTGTGAGACCACACCACTGCGAAGCAAAATCAAATCATCATAATATGAAGTAAAGCCTTCAAACACCCAAAGTAAAGTGGTGTAACTTTCTTTGTTTAGGTCATAATTAACCAAATTTTCAGGACGAATAAACTTGACCAACCACGAATGGAAATATTCATGGCTACACAAGCCTAAAAAGCGCTGATAATCTTCCGAAGGTTCAGTAGGCTCATCAACTTTCGGTAAATCACTGCGTGGAGTAATTAAACTGGTGCTGTTTGGATGTTCTAATCCACCATAACTATTGCCCGTTGCCATGGTCATAAAGGTATAGTTGGCAAACGGTGCCGAACCAAACATTTTAATTTCAGTCGCACAGATTTTTTCGATGTCCTGCTGCATACGTTCAGCATTCATGGCATGTTGCCCTGAAACCACAAACTCATGTGTGATGCCTTCAGCATTAAAGCTAAAGCGAGTTTGCTCTGCTAATTCAAACGGTGCATCAATCAGTTCTGCATAGTTTTTGGCTTTTAAGGTATAACGACCTTTGACCAAACTTTTAGATGCCAAGCCTGTTGCTAATTGGAAATGTTTTAATTCATCAGGCAAGAACAGTTCAACTTCAATTTCTTTTTCTTCCTGACCATCCAAACCTAAACAAGCACATGCAGGATTGACATATAAACGGTTCTGATCAACATAGGCGCCACGCACAGACAAATCATAGGCATAGACATCATATTCAACCGTAATAAATTCGTGATCCGTGTTGAACAAGCGCCATTTATTCTTTTCAAATTTCTGAATTTTTAGAACGCGCCCCGATTCATCATACGCGCGCACAGATTCGATGTGTTTAGAAAACTCACGAATCAAGTAACTACCAGGAATCCATGTTGGGAGAGAAAGGACTTGAGTTGGGTTTGCCAAAAAACGCAGTGTGACATGTACAAGATGCTGACGATAATCGTCAAATTCGATTTGATAATGCAACATAATAGGCAGTTCAAAATAAAATAATTAATCTTAGCAACTAGCTTAGCATTTTTTTCTAAACAGATGCAGAACTGTGTTATTTGTCTGCAACTCGGACTAGCCATCAAGTTAAAAAAGGCATAGCATTCCCCTAGTTTTGTCAGTTTCTTGCTGATGGATTAGCTTGATAGGAATACCTTTGAAACGTTTCACTTACCTCCTCGCTTTATTTGCTTTGCTCTGTACTTCTTTTGCAAACGCTACACTCCTTAACTTAGTTCCCGAAAGTGTTCAAGCAGAATCATGGACGATTTTAGACACCCAATCTGGACAAGTCATTGCTGAACATAATAGCCATGCGCAACGCGCACCTGCTTCATTAACAAAAATGATGGTTGGTTATATTGCTTTAAAAGAAATTCAAGCAGGACATTTGCGTAAAGATGAAGTACTCACCGCCACACCTGTTGTAAAAACTGTCATGTGGGACGAATCACAAATGTACCTAAAGGAAGGCGAAAAAATTTCGGTAGATCAACTTCTGGCAGGCTTAATTGTGATGTCAGCAAATGATGCGGCCGTTACGCTTGCCGAGCGTATTTCAGGCAGTATTCCAAAGTTTGTAGAACGCATGAATCAGGAAGCAAAAGCGCTCGGTATGAAAGACACGCACTTTCAAAACCCAGCAGGCATTACCATGCCAGAGCACTATTCATCTGCAAATGATTTAGCGCAATTAGGACAAGCGATTAGTAAGCAAACGCCAGACTATTTTTATTATTCGAAGCAACAAAGTTTTAGCTATAACCAACGCTTCCACCACGCAACTAATTTAGTCCTGAAAATGGATCCTACCGTTGATGGTTTAAAAACAGGCTATACCAAAGCAGCAGGTTATAACCTTGCTCTAACGGCAAACCGTCCTACCATGAACCCTGATGCACCAAATCGTCGTCTAGTCGTTGTAGTCATGGGAACCAAGAGTGCTGCAAAACGTGCGGAAGTTGCCTATGACCTTATGAATTTGGCTTATACCTACACACGCAACGAAGTTGCAATTAAGGATAAGCAACTCATTGCTGAGCTACCGGTGGTGAAATCCACATTGAAAATGTTTAAAGTTCAAACCCAAGCACCTGAACTAATTACAACGTCTTTGTACGACCAACCTTATGCGATTGACTTAAGCACTTACGACAAGATTAATCAGCGTATTATGCTGAATACAGGTGATGGCAGCTTACACCCTGTTAACCCTTTGGCAGAAACAAAAACACATTTAAATATTGAAATGAATGAGCATGCTTTAACTGCTCCGTTGGCGAAAGTCATGCAGTTGGCAACTGTACATGTTTATCAAAATAACCAACTCATCCGAACTATTGCAATTGAAGATGATGTTCAAATTGAAGAAGCCAATGTATTTGAGCGCTTCTTCATCTGGTTAAAACATATCCTGCCTTTTTTGGGTTCAGATGATTTTAAAGTAAAAATTTATCCACTCCATTAAAGTTGAATGCTTTAGTTTGGTTTATGTAAGTTGTTGTAAATTGTAAAACAATTTCAACACATCAAAAAAAAGAAGATGGCATGTTAAGCCATCTTCTTTTTTTAAATAATAAAATAGGTCGGTCAAAATGAACGAACTACATAAAATTGTGATTGTCGGTGGTGGTGCTGGAGGGTTAGAGCTAGCTACTTTATTAGGAGAACATTTTGGTAAACAGGCTAAAGCCAAAATTATTTTAATTGACCAAAATCTGACGCATATTTGGAAACCGTTATTACATGAAATTGCAGTCGGTACACTGAATGCCCACAGCGAGGAATTGAATTATTATGCGCATGCAGCACAACACAATTATGAGTTTGTCTTAGGTTGCTTTACTGAATTAGATCGAAGCAATAAAAGTATTTTATTAGAACCTCCTTTCTCTAGTGTAAGTAAAGATCAGCAGCTCTTTTCTGTTAACTATGACACCCTTATTTTTGCTATTGGCTCTACATCGAACGACTTCAACACAGAAGGTGTACGTGAGCATTGCCATTTTCTAGACCGTCGCGTACAAGCCGAACAATTTCAGCAACAACTTTTGCACTTATATGTGGCCGCGCAAACCCAATCTTCGCTCACAGATTTGAATATTGCCATTATTGGCGCGGGTGCAACTGGGGTAGAATTGGCAGCAGAACTGGTACAGAGTACACAAAGTTTTCATCAATACGGCCTCAATAAAATCGATCCTAAACGAGTAAAAATCTCCCTCATTGAGGCTGCCGACCGCATTTTACCTGCACTGTCAGAGAAAATATCACAGCATACTTTACGTGAACTGCATCATGCCAACATTCAAGTTTTAACCCATAAACGAGTCAGTAAAATTGATGAAACACAAATATATTTTGCTGATGGCGCCAGTATTCCCGCAGATCTAAAAGTTTGGTGTGCAGGGATTCAAGCGCCGCAAGTATTTCAACATCTGACGGAATTCGAAAAAGATCATTTAAATCGTTTAAAAGTCTACGCGACCTTACAAACCAAAACCGACCCGAATATTTTTGCTTTTGGCGATTGTGCACATTGCCAGCCCATTGCCGATGAACCTGTACTTGGACCACGTGCACAAGTCGCGAGTCAACAAGCCCATTTCTTGGTCAGTGCCATGTCTGCACGAATTAAAAACAAGACACAGCCGATGTTTAAATTTATAGATAAAGGCTCATTGGTGTCATTAAGTCATCATAAAGCTGTAGGAGAATTGCTTGGGCAAGTAAACGTGCAGGGATGGGTGGCGAAATCACTTTATGTCTCTTTGTATCGTATGCATCAGGCAACTTTACATGGATATACCCGCACCGCTTATTTTATGGCAAAAGATGCAATGAACAAAAAACTGGCACCTAATATTAAATTGCATTGAAATTTTTTAAATTGCCCTTATTAACTAAAAAATGTCGTAAAAAAGTACAAATTGCAGAATTTTGATGAAATACAGTCAACAAAATCTGCTTTTCACTTTATGATGTACCTTTAAAAATTGAATGGATCAATAACATGACTGCTATTGCAAATAACCACGTGGTTTCTTTCCACTACACATTGACTAACGCAGAGGGTGAAACTCTCGACCAATCTCAAGGTGAACCACTTGCATATTTGCACGGTGCGGGCAACATCATCCCAGGTTTAGAAAAAGCACTTGAAGGTAAAACAGTAGGCGAAAAATTTACTGTTAATGTTCCTGCGGCTGAAGGCTATGGCGAATACAACCCAGACCTAGTACAAGAAGTTCCAGCGCAAATGTTCCAAGGCGTTGATAACATTCAAGCGGGCATGCAATTCCAGGCTCAAACTGATGACGGCGTTCAAATCGTTACAGTTAAAGCAGTTGAAGGCGACAACGTAATCGTTGATGCAAACTTCCCACTTGCTGGTCAAGACTTAACTTTTGAAGTTGAAATCGTAGAAATCCGTGAAGCTTCTCAAGAAGAATTAGATCACGGTCACGTACACGGTGCTGGTGGTCATCACCACTAAGATCGACAGATCAAAAAAAGGGCAAATTTAACTTTGCCCTTTTTTACGCCTAGTGTTTTATTTTTATACATCTCATCTTACTGAATTTTAGTAAATCGTTTTAAAATCAAGTTAAGTAGTTTATTCAAGCACTAAGCTCATGCAATTGATTTGGTTCCGACAAGACTTACGTATACAAGACCACGCTGCTCTTTGGTATGCCACGCAAGCCGATACCTGTTTGGCTGTGGTCATCTTATCTCCTGAACAATGGGCGATTCACCATGATGCACCTGTTAAAATAGATTTTTACCTACGTCAATTGCATTCCTTAAAAGAACAACTCCATCAACTCAATATTCCTCTCATCATTCACCAAGTGCCTTTGTGGAAAGATATTCCTCAAGCTCTACTAGATTTGAGTACAACATATGCAGTAGAAACAATTCATGCCAATATTGAGTTTGGTGTGAATGAGTTAAAGCGTGATAGTGAAGTTCAGAATTTACTTCAACAACATAAAAAATCATTAGAGCTTTATCAAGATCGTACGCTTTTCCCGATTGGCTCAATTCGAAATAAATCCCAACACCCCTATCAAGTCTTTGGTGCATTTAAAAAATATTGTTATGAACAATTTAGTCTAAGTCTTCCGCAATGTTACCCAACACCTACGGCACAGTCTCCTGTCAACCTCATGGTAGAGAGCAAGATTCCTACGCTTGCTGAATTAGGTGCCCAGCCCCTTGAATCTCATTTTGCAATGCAATGGCCTGTAGGCGAAGACTGTGCCTTACAACGATTGGATCATTTTATTGATCATCAAGTTAGTCACTATCAAAATGAAAGAGACTTTCCAAATTTACGAGGTACCAGTCAGCTCTCTCCTTATCTTAATATTGGTTTACTTTCCATTCGCCAATGTATTCAGGCACTATTTCGAAAGCAACACGGGCATTTCCTCCCTGAAAATCTAGGGCAGCAAACATGGTTAGATGAACTGCTTTGGCGTGAATTTTATCAGCATATCCTGTATGACTTTCCACAAGTCTCTAAGCACCAACCTTTCAAAGCAAGTACACAATATATTCCATGGCGCGATACACCTGAGGACTTAATTGCATGGCAACAAGGACGTACAGGTATCCCGATTGTCGATGCTGGTATGCGACAACTGCTTGCTACGGGCTGGATGCACAACCGTGTCCGTATGATCACAGCAATGTTCCTGTGTAAAAACTTACTGATTGATTGGCGTCTGGGGGAACAATGGTTTATGCAACATTTAATCGATGGTGACTTAGCTGCAAATAATGGCGGTTGGCAATGGTGCGCATCTACAGGTACAGATGCAGTGCCCTATTTCCGTATCTTTAACCCGATCAGCCAATCACAAAAATTTGATGCCAATGGCGACTATATTCGCAAATGGGTTCCTGAATTGGCTCATCTCGATGCCAAGAGTATTCATGAACCATTTGCCAAAAATACAAACTTAAAACTGGATTACCCTCACCCTATCGTTGACTTGAAATCAAGCCGTCAGCGGGCAATTGATGCCTTTAGGGGAATTTAATTGCTCCAAATAATTTTTCTTAATATTTATTTGCAACACTTTCAGAGTCTTGCAAATAAATATTAAAAAATATCCAATTCGATGCGAACAACCGACCAAAAACTATACTTTTCATGTTAAAATTCACCTATTCATCTACCCTTGCTGTATTCTTTCCGACACAAGCATTCTCCTGCCAATGGTCGTACGACTAATCTCTCGATTAGACAATTTTATCGCTCTCAAGACTGAAATTCAGTTCCGATAAGATCTGTAAAGCTGTATAGATCAAATCTAGCTTTAGATAATGATCTTGAAGTTACTTAGGCTTGGTTCTCTCCCAAAACCAAGATCAAAAGTCAGATTTTGCAAGTGAAAGATACTAGATACATTGATTGCTAAGTTATGTAACTAGCTCGATTGATTTTGCGCTTGTCCACTCAATTTGGGTGTAAAATTAATCATATATGCTATGACTTAATATATAGCATCAATAGAGATACGATATCTAAAGATCAAACCGATCACTTCGGCACAACTTAAGATAAAACATCTAAAAATCGAAGCAATGAATATGGTAGTTGAAAGAACTTTTTTCTTCATATGAGGTGCTTATGCGTACATTTCTAGTGGTTTTACTCACATCATATTACTTGGTTGGCTGCCAAGGGGCTGTAACACCTCCTCCACCATCTACACAACAGCTTATTCAAGATACGCCAAGTGGATGGGTTGGTTAAATTAAAAAGCCCCTTTGTTTAAGGGGCTTGTTTTTGAACAATACTTGATACAACATTCATAAAGAACCACTCAAGTCATGATCTTCATATTTTTACACGGCTTGTTCATCACGCTTAAAGACCAGCTCACCTTGAATTGAGCTCACTGCATCAAAATAATAACCATCGATGTTGAAAGATTTTAAATCTTCTACACGGTTTAATTGATTCTGAATGATATAACGTGCCATTAAACCACGTGCTTTTTTCGCGTAAAAACTAATGACTTTGTATTTGCCATTTTTCTGATCTAAGAATACAGGCTTGATAATTTCAGCCTTCACTTTACTTTCTTTCACAGATTTATAGTATTCATCTGAAGCCAAATTCACCAACAAATCTGAATTTGTCTCTTCTAAATCAGCATTCACCAATTGCGTAATCTTGTCACCCCAAAACTCATATAAATTATGACCACGTGCATTGGCTAATTTAGTACCCATTTCTAAACGATACGGCATCATTAAGTCCAAAGGACGCAATAAACCATAAAGACCAGACAACATACGTAAATGTGTTTGTGCAAATTCCAAATCTTGCAAAGTTAAATCGTAAGCATCTAACCCTGTATAAACATCGCCTTTAAAAGCAAAAATGGCCTGACGAGCATTCGAAAAATTAAACTCAGGTTGCCACTCACGGAACCGTGCTACATTCAATTGTGCAATTTTTTCACTCACACTCATTAAACTGGCGATTTCTGAAGCAGACAGCTTACGACTTACGTCTATAAGTTGTTGTGAATGCTCTAATAGTCTTGGTAAAGTGTGTTGATCAGTTGGAAGTGCAGATTCATAATCTAAAGTCTTAGCAGGAGAAATTAAGGCGAGCATATACAATTTGATTAAAAAATAATTAAACAGACTATAACAGTAGACTAATTTTTTTTCCAATCTGTGTTTTTACTGATCATAATCGGTAAAATAGCGGATTCTCCTGCTATTAATCCATTTATCTTATGTCCGAGCAAATTTTCATTCCCGGTTCAGTGGGTCAAATTGAAGTTTTCGTTGATTACCCACAAGGCGAAGTGAAAGGATTCGCGGTAATTTGCCACCCCCATCCATTGCAAGGCGGTACGCCGCAACATAAAGTTCCAGCGCTTTTGGCTCAAATTTTAGTTGAAAATGGTTGTGTAGTTTATCGTCCAAGCTTCCGTGGTTCAGGTCAAAGTGAAGGTGTCCATGATGAAGGACACGGCGAAACTGACGATGTATTAAAAGTCATTCATCACGCACGTTTACAACATGCTGGCTTACCATTTTATGCAGGCGGTTTTAGCTTTGGTGCGCATGTCATGGCAAAATGCTACGACGCTTTACCAAGCGAACTCAAATCAATTCAAACTATTTTGTGCGGTTTGCCAACGGCGACTGTTGCAGGTGTACGCCACTATCAAACACCTGAACTTAAAGGAGATATTCTGTTTATTCACGGTGAAGCCGATGATGTAACTTTACTCTCAGACATGATTGCTTGGGCAAAACCACAGCGTCATTTAGTTACTGTTTTACCAGGTGCGAATCACTTCTTTACAGGCTATTTAAAGCAGTTACGTATTGCAATTTCACGTTTCTTATTAATTTAAGCTGTAATACGTTCGGGAAAGACATCATGATCATTCAAGGTGATTTCTTTCTCGAACCTATGCTCTCGTTGAATATTACTCATTGTATTTGATCTATTGGATTAAAATCGTGAATCAATCAAACAGATTCTTTTTTTCTATTTCCTAATTACTTTCTAGCTTTATTGCAGTACTTTTATTCGGCTAAATACCTATTTTTCTGCCTGAATTTCTTGATTAATGCATGATTAAACACACCTCAATTATCAATATTCATGCAATGAAAAATGCTGCTTTACAAGTTTATTTTCTTATATTTTTTGGCATTTTATGCACATTATTATTTAAATAATTAATTGTACAATCAATACTTTAGCTCGCTATAGCTTTCTACTTTTAAATTTCAAAACTACGGTCAGATTTCTATGAAAACATTTTTTGGGGCAATTTTACTTGCTTTAGCTACCACATCAAGCTTTGCACAGGACATTACTGGTACTTGGCACTTTATTGATGACAAAACAGGTGAGCCTAAAGCCTTAGTAAAAATTGAAAAACAATCAAATAATACTTACGCAGGTACTGTTCTCAAACTAACACCACGTCCTGGTTATACACCAAAAGAATTTTGTACTCAGTGCCCTGCACCTTATACCAACAAACCCATTATCGGCATGCAAGTCATTACAGGCCTAAAGACGAATGATCATATAAATTATAGTAATGGTAAAATTATTGACCCTGTTTCTGGAAAGATTTATAGCTTAAAGGGTAAGGTTAGTGCGAATAGTAAAAAACTCTTTTTACGTGGCTATTTCGGTGTTTCTGCTGTAGGTCGTAGTCAAACTTGGGTACGTGTGGAGTAAACAATTACTTTTTCTATTTTTATTGAGTATCACATCTTTAAAATTGAGATAACGCAAATAATTTAAGAAAATGCTGAATGACCCATGATTCAGCATTTTTACTCATTTAAATACAACACATCCCTAAAAATTTTCGACCTAATTATAATCTTTATTCACATACCCATCACTGAGCCGTAATTCAACATAAGGGCATTTAGAATGTTCTAACTTATCTGATAATATTGTTACATCTACTACTTCTAATTCTCTTTTATAAAATGCATCTGTCTGTGGCTTAGTCAAACCATAACGAAGCAACCCACAATTAATTGGCTGTAAATCATCTCGCTTAAACATTTCAACTTGTAATGTATTTTCAATATCACCAACACTGTATTCAGTTAATGATGCAACTGCAATATAATGTTCAGAACATAAAATTTGAGGGCTAAATACTTTTTTATTCAGAAAATTAATTTTTTTATTTTCAAATATAAAAATATTAAAAGATTCATTTACCCATTCACATTTCTCAATTAATTTTTCGGGTGCTTCAAATTTTTCCAAAGATACAAAACTACCAAATTTTCTATTTAAAGAAGATGAATCCAATTCAAATACTGAATTCAGTTCTTGCTCATACTGCTTAGGTTCATATGTACATCCATCATAGCCACCATTTGCCAAAAGAGTTTGCTGATATAAAATATGCTGATCTGCCTTACTAATAAGTTGAATAACTGTATGCATCGAATCAATATTCTTAGAGCGATAGATTACCGTTCCTTCCTTTTGAGTCGGATATCCTACAGCGATATTTCCTGAATTAAAATATCGTGTCCAAGAATATCCATTATCAATATAATGTGGAGGAAAATACAAAGCATGTTGGTTATTCTGTTTTAACTTACATTCAGCCTTTTTATTATTAGATTTTGGAACATCAATCGTTTTGTTAAAATCTAATTCAATCGTCTCATTGATTAAACTTGATAAATCCACAGTATCATTAGCTACTTTCTGCCCATTTAACCATCTATATGAATTGTTTTGCTGTACCTGAGTTAAAGTTGGTATTACATATTCACTATTCTTAGGGCGAAATAAATAATGTTTTAGACCTTCTTCTTTAAAGCCTGTTTGATATTTAGACACATAGGATTCATTTTGATAAATTTTAAAACTTAAAAATACAATAAGTCCAATTCCTAGAACTAAGCCTATTTTATCCCAGAAAGGAGGTATTTTCGTTAATGCTAGCGCCAAGATTAAAAAGAATCCTGAATATAACCATATCACAGCACCCACATTAACTTTAATAATTGCTGTAGAAAATCCAATACACATAAGAACACATGTAATAATACCATACATCCATGCTTTGGATTCAAATGTTCCCAGCATCTCACTTTCTTTAAAATAGCATCTCACTGCTAATAAAAAAGTTAAATTTGCCCATACAGGAAACATTTGGGGAATAGGGACAATCAAAAAATGATATAAAATTGATGTCACCATGACGCCAAAACCAACCATACCATCAACAGCAGGCACGCACCACGATAGAAAAAATAAAAATATCGCAATAAAAATAGCTATTTTAGAAGACATCTTTTTATTCTTGTAGAAATATTGACTTAAATATTAACTATTACTCCACTTGAATTCACTGAAATTTTGATCTTTTTTTAATGTATTTTCAACGGCTTGTGCCAATTGATTCAATAAACTTTGCTCAGCAATCCGATCTAACCAGTCCTGATCTTCCGTTGGATATGAGGTAATCTCACAAACCAAATGCCCTTCTTGATCTGAACTTTGACAGGTAATCGATAAAGGTAGAGCATGATTATCGACGCTTACAGCAACATGATCACCACTTTGTGGCAAGGTATGGAAGCCGTATTGACTGAGTTTGCCAACCAATAAATCTGCTACATATTCTTGTGTAATATGACATTGGTTCCCAGATTCCACCATATGTTGATGTAGCTCGCAGTTGGCAGTGAATTGTAATTTTCGCATAGCTCTACCCAAAGGCATTTTTGTTATATGGGTTTAGCATAAGCAATAAAAACAAAACAGCCAAGCATTTGCTTGGCTGTTCAATCATAAATAACTGACTTATTGAGTCACAAGTCTTATTCAGTCACCTGAATGGCTAAACCTGCTTGATTTGCAAGTTCAGTAAAGGTTGGGAAACTGGTTGCTACTGTTTCTGTACCCAAAATTTTGATCTCACCAGAACTACGTAAACCCGCCATACTAAAGCTCATGGCAATACGGTGGTCATGGTGTGATTCAATTTCACCGCCTGCAAAGATTGCAGACCAATCTCCAGACTGACCTTTACCTTCAATAATGATGCCATCATCTGTCGGTGTACAGTCAATGCCCATGGTTTTCAGACCATCTGCCATCACTTGAATACGGTCAGATTCTTTCACACGCAATTCTGCTGCACCTGTTAGTACAGTTTGCCCTTCGGCACAAGCCGCCGCAATAAACAACGCTGGGAACTCGTCAATCGCTAGTGGTACTTGGTCTTCAGGCATATGAATACCTTTTAAAGTACGACTACCACGAATACGAATATCTGCAATAGGTTCGCCACCTGCAATACGTTCATTTTCAACAGTGAGATCAGCACCCATTTGTTTCAAAATTTCAATCACGCCTGTACGCGTTGGGTTAATGCCTACAGCTTCAAGCGTCACGTCTGAACCTTCAGTAATTGCAGCACCGACCATAAAGAATGCAGCAGAAGAAATATCTGAAGGTACCTGAATGTCTGTACCAACTAACTTACCACCACCTTGCAGTGAAATACGATTGCCTTCAGTTTTTACTTCATAACCAAAAGCACGTAGCATACGCTCAGTATGATCACGTGTTGGCTCTGGTTCGGTCACAGAAGTTTCACCTGCTGCCCACAAACCCGCCAATAGAATACCTGATTTCACCTGAGCAGAAGCCATTGGTAAATCATAGTGAATGCCTTTTAATGGCTGGCTACCTGTAATCGATACTGGCGGTGTACCACGCTCACCTGTGGTCTGAATTTGTGCACCCATTTCACGTAAAGGTTTCGCAATACGCTCCATTGGACGTTTTGACAAAGAGGCATCACCCGTCATGACTGAATCAAATTTTTGTGCAGAAAGCATTCCCGACAAAAGACGCATAGATGTGCCCGAGTTACCCATATACAACGCGCCCGCAGGTGCTTTTAGACCATGCATGCCAACGCCATGAATGGTCACTTCACCATTTTTAGGTCCTTCAATGCTTACGCCCATATCACGGAAGGCTTGTAATGTTGCTAAAGCATCTTCACCCTCTAGGAAACCTGTGACATGTGTTGTGCCTTCTGCAATCGCACCAAACATGATAGAGCGGTGAGACACAGACTTGTCTCCAGGCACGGTAAACTTACCTTGGAACGTTTTAGGGCCTGGTAAAATGGTAAATTGTTGTGTCACCTTATTTTTCTCCATCAGGGGTTTCTTGGCTAACATGTGATTGAAATGTTGTCGTGCAGCTTGAGCATTGCCAAGCAAACCCATTAAGGCTGGCGAATCTTCATCTTCAATCAGTTTTCTGAGTACAGCAAGTTGTTGTTCAAATCCATCTACAGCATTTAAAATGGCTTTTTTATTGGCAAAGAAGATGTCATGCCACATTTGCGGATCACTGGCCGCAATACGTGAGAAATCACGAAAACCACCCGCAGCATAACGGAAAATATCCAAATTATCTGCGCGATTGGCCAATTGTTCGACTAAGTTAAATGCCATCAAATGCGGTAAATGACTGGTATGCGCCAACACTTCATCATGTTTTTCCACATCCATGCAAATGACTTCAGCTTTTGCCGCTTGCCAAAGGGTAATCAGTTTTTCAACCGCCCAAAGTGCACTGCTTGGAAGTGGTGTCAGAATGACTTTATGATGCGCAAATAAATCGACTTTACCTGCATGAACACCTGTATGTTCCGCGCCCGCAATTGGATGACCTGGTACAAAACCAGCAGGCAACTTTTCACCGTAAACGGCTTTGGCTGCATCAACAACATTCCCTTTGGTACTGCCTACATCAGTAATGATGCAATTTTCTGACAAATACGGCTTAATGGTAGCTAAAACTTTTTCTGTCGCTCGTACAGGCAAGGCAAGTACCACCAAATCGGCACCTTGCACAGCATCAACTGGATTAGTAAAACCTTCAGCAATTAATCCTAAAGCTTTTGCATCGTCCAAGGTCTTACTTGAACGTGTTGATGCGACAATTTGTTTCGCCAGTTTTTCAGCAACTATTACACGAGCCAGACTTGAACCAATCAGGCCAAGTCCAATAAATGCAACTTTTTCAAATAATGGCTGTGTCATCTTTTATGCTTTCGCCTCTAAACCCCACACTTTGGCAAGTGCATTTCAACGATATCTATATGCTTAAGTTTTTTTAACTTAAAAGTTTTTGTAAGCTGTCTCAGTATATCAATACATATTCCAAATTTTAGATTGGATTGAATATACGAGACAGCAACACCACCTTTTATGGCGAATGTTAGAGCACAGCGATTGGGTAAGAACCCAATACACGTACTTCTTTGACTAAAGGACGAATTTCTTCAATTGCCGCTTTCACATTTTCTTGTTCAATATGACCTTCAAGATCAATAAAGAACACATAAGCCCATTTCTCTGGAAGTGCAGGACGCGTTTCAATACTGGTCAAACTAATTTGATGTTTTGCAAAAGGAGCTAAAATTTCGAGTAAAGCTCCTGCACGATCATGTGCCGAAATCAGTAAAGAGGTTTTGTCATTACCACTTTGTGGCACTTTTTCACGACCAATGACCAAGAAACGTGTCGTGTTTTCTGGATTATCTTCAATGTTACTGTGTAGAATTTCTAACTCATAAATACTTGCAGCAACGTCCGATGCAATCGCAGCCGAATGCCATTCATTACGAATACGGCGCGCAGCTTCTGCATTTGAGTTGAGTGCAACACGTTCAACACCTGGATAATGTGCATCCAACCATTTACGGCATTGTGCCAAGGTTTGTTGATGTGCATAAATCTGTTTAATACTGTCTTTACGGGTATTTTCGGAAATTAAGAATTGATGATGAATACGTAGTTCCACTTCACCAATCACATTTAATGTCGATGATTTAAAACAGTCTAAAGTATGGTTCACGACCCCTTCAGATGAGTTTTCGACTGGTACTAAACCGTAGTGTGCACTGCCCGCTTCAACTTCACGAAATACTTCATCAATCGTTGGTAAAGGACGAACCACCGCATCCTGACCAAAATGCTTAAGCACGGCCGAATGTGTAAATGTTCCCACAGGACCCAAAAAAGCAATGCTTTGCGGTGCTTCTAGTGCTAAGCATGCTGACATAATTTCACGGAATAAACGTGCCATTGTTACATCCGACAAAGGCCCTTCATTACGCTCCATGACATTACGCAGAACTTGTGCTTCACGTTCAGGACGGTAAAACATTGGATTCTCTTCAGAGGCAAACTTTGCTTTTGCTACTGCTTCAGCCAAGCGCGCGCGACGATTAATCAATTGTTGAATCTGTTGATCGACAGAATCAATATCTTCGCGAATCTTGGTCAAGTCCAGAGAAGTCGTAGTGTTTTGATCGTCGTTGATCATTGTTATTTCGCCCTTCGAAAACGTGAATGCCGACAGTATATCAAGAGTTCAATGAAATGGTAGGCAATAAAATCTGGTTTCATCCTGATTTCAACGCTATAGCCCGTAATATTTGCCAAAATCTAACTAAAGTTTGAGTTGTAGAATAGATAGAGCATCTGGCTTAGCGAGCTTGAGCATAAGATGGTTTGAGTATATGGGCTAACCCTCCATAAAACATCATTCTTAATACCGCACAACATTGAAAATTGATGAATCACGTTATCTTTATTATTTTTTATTTAAAACATAGCACTAGAAAATTTCATTAAGAATATGACATGATCAAGGCATATTACTTTAGATCACAATTTAACCACAATTTAATATGCCGTATTTCACAATTTGTCTGTTATTTTAAATTTAAAAATGCTATTCGGAGAATAAAAATGCCAAAAAGAATTGCAGTTTTAGTCACACATGACTTCGAAGATATGGAATATGTCGAACCTGTTGAAGCCTTTCGTGCTGCGAGTCATAGTGTAATCAATATTGAAAATAAAGCAGGCAATATTGTATACGGAAAAAAGCGCCGATATTCTGTCACTATAGATCAAGGCATTGATGATGTTACAGTACACGAATTTGATGCTTTGCTTATTCCTGGTGGCTATTCACCAGATCACTTAAGAGCAGATGAACGCTATGTCGATTTTGTGCGGCGCTTTGCCAATGCACAAAAACCGATTATGAGTATTTGTCATGGTCCACAATTACTGATTAACGCAGGCGTGGTAAAAGGTCGGCGTATGACCACCATGAAATCTGTTATTGTCGATTTGCTTAATGCAGGTGCAGTGTTTTATGACGAAGCAGTAGTAAATGACAATAATTTGTATATTTCTTCGCGCTCACCCGAAGATCTGCCCGCCTTTATTCGCGAAAGTTTGACTGTGCTCAAGCTTTAAGTCAAAAAAAGAGCCTCTCGGCTCTTTTATATTGTTAGCGCCCTATCATTCCACGAGCGACGATTTCTTTCATAATTTCGTTCGTTCCACCATAAATCCGCTGAATTCGAGCATCGACAAAGAAACGGGAAATTGGATATTCTGTCATATACCCATAGCCACCAAACAATTGTAGTAATTGATCTGCCACTTTCATTTGCATGTCGGTTGAAAAACTTTTTAATGCTGCGGCTGTTTCCACATCAAGTTTACCTTGCATATAGAGCTCTACATTTTGATTATAAAAAGCTGCTGTCGCCAGCTCATCAATTTTTGCCTGTGCCAAGACAAAACGCGTATTTTGAAATTGCCCAATCTTTTGTCCAAAAGCCTGACGTTCTTGTACGTATTGCGTGGTCACATCGAGTGCCCCACGAATCGCCCCTAAAGCCGTCGCGGCAATCGCTGTTCTTTCACGTGGCAACTCCTGCATAAGATAGTTAAATCCATGCCCTGCTTGTCCCAATAATTGATTCTTAGGCACTTGCACATTATCAAAAAACAATTCTGAAGTATCCTGAGAATGCAAACCGATCTTGTCTAAATTGGTTCCTTTCTTAAATCCATCTAAATGGGTATCTAATAAAAGTAAAGACACCCCTTTAGCTCGTGCTTGCGGATCGGTTTTCACTGCAAGGACCACGAGGTCCGCATGTTGTCCATTTGAAATAAAGGTTTTAGAACCATTCAGTACATAATGATTGTCTTGCAAAATAGCAGTGGTACGTATTGCCTGCAAATCTGAGCCAGCCCCTGGCTCAGTCATCCCAATCGCCCCCACGACTTCACCCGAGACCATTTTAGGTAACCAATATTGTTTCTGTTGTTCTGTGCCAATATGTAAAACATAAGGTGCAGCAATTTCAGAATGACATGAAATCGCGGTAGAAAGTGCACCATATCCTGCACGCGCAGATTCTTCCACCAACATTAAAGAATAATAGGTAGGTACACCATAGCCACCATATTGCTCAGGTACATCTACACATAAAAAACCATTTTCACCCAATTTATTCCATACAGAACGCGGCATAATGCCAGCTCGTTCCCATTGCTCATAATCTGGGGCAATATGCTCTTGCATAAAGCGTTTAAAATTATCTTTAAATAGTTCTAAATCTGCATCGTAGGCTAACATTATTCTTCCTGAGTTATTTTTAATCTTCATCAGACATGCTAGGCAATTTTATAGCATCTGTCATGTGCAACTTTTATCTTATTTATGGCTACTTTAGGTCAATACAAAAACAAAAAAGGAAGCCGAAGCTTCCTTTTTTCAATCACATTAGATTAAGCGTGTGCTTGATTACCTTCATCCATCATTTGCTTGTCTACCTCTTCAGGATTCGCTAAAGCAAAATCTAGTTTTTCCTTGTCGAGCTGACCGACCCATTTCGCAACCACAATAGTTGCTAACGAGTTACCCACCAAGTTGGTTAACGCACGAGCTTCAGACATGAAACGGTCAATACCTAAAATCAGTGCTAAACCAGCAACTGGGATATGACCTACCGCAGACAAAGTTGCAGCCATCACAATAAAGCCTGAACCCGTTACACCTGCAGCGCCTTTAGAAGAAATCAACAACACTAATAACAAAGTAATTTGGTGTGAAATATCTAATTGAGTATTGGTTGCTTGAGCGATAAATACCGCAGCCATGGTCAAGTAAATTGAAGTACCATCTAAGTTAAATGAATAACCTGTTGGAATCACCAGACCAACCACAGATTTTTCACAACCTGCAATTTCAAGTTTCTTCAACATACGTGGCAATACTGATTCTGAAGAAGACGTCCCTAAAACGATTAATAATTCTTCACGAATCATACGAATCATTTTTAAGATACTGAAACCACAGATACGGCTGATTGAACCCAATACAATAAAGATGAACAACAAACAAGTAATATAGAAGCAGATAATCAACTGAGCCAATTGCGCTAAGCTGCCAATACCATATTTACCAATAGTAAATGCCATTGCACCAAATGCACCGATAGGCGCAAGCTTCATAATCATATTTACAATATTGAAGAAGACATGCGAAATTTGGTCTATCAGTTTAAGAACTGGCTTACCAGAATCACCTAATTTGTGTAGTGCAAACCCAAATAAAATAGCGAATAACAATACTTGAAGAATTTCACCTTCAGCAAAAGCACCCACCACAGTATGTGGAATGATATTCATTAAGAAATCGACAGTACTCTGAGACTGACCTGATTCTACATATTTAGAAATACCTGACACATCTAAAGAGGCAGGGTCAATGTTCATACCTACACCTGGTTTAGCGATGTTAATCACCAATAAACCAATCAGTAGCGCAATAGTAGAAACGATTTCAAAATAAAGGAGAGCAATACCACCCGTTTTACCCACCGATTTCATACTTTCCATGCCAGCAATACCGCTAACAACTGTACAGAAAATCACTGGGGCGATGATCATTTTAATCAATCGAATAAATGCATCACCTAAAGGTTTTAGCTGTTCGCCTAAACCTGGGACATATTGTTCGGCACCATTTACAATCTGGGTTCCACTTGGAGAGAAATGACCAACCAGAATACCTGCAATGATGGCAACAATCACTTGAAAATACAGTGATTTATAGATGGGTTTTTTAGCCATAGCGTTACTTCTAAACATATTTCTAGAACTAGAAACATCCAATATTAGTCTATTCCTAAGAATACACAGCCCTTAAAATTCCTTTTATAATCACTACAAAAGGCTATAGGTATTAAATCAGTCTTAATACCTTCTGATTAAACTAAATAATAATATCCGCGATTCCATCGCAGTTAGACTATTGAAAATGAATATTTTCAATATGATAGAAAAAACAACTCATAAGAAAAACTTAACAGTTTTCCTTATTCGGTTGAATTCTACCGAATTTTTGAACAGTAAATCTACATATATTTTTAAATTTGATTAAATTATATTCATTTTTTATTAGACATTAGTCGCATATCCCAACCATCATTTTCCTTCCTTTTATATCAAAATCTTTCTATTATCCATTTAAACATTCTCCCTCGAAACACGAAATTACACAGTGATCTAAGCAAATGACAACCAAAAGAAATTTATACAAAGATTTTGAGCATCCTTTTGCCCAATTTGTCCGTATTGTTGGTAAAGGAAAGAATGGTGCAAGATCACTCACTTATGATGAAGCCTATCAAGCATTCAAAATGATTTTGAACGATGAAGTCCTTGATGTGCAATTGGGGGCTTTTTTGATGCTGTTACGTGTGAAAGAAGAGTCTATAGACGAATTGGCAGGTTTTGTACAAGCAACGCGTGACACATTAAATTTTAAAGCTCTTGATGTTGATCTGGATTGGTCTTCGTATGCAGGTAAACGTAAGCATTATCCTTGGTTCTTATTAGCCGCATTAACTTTGGCACATCATGGCTATAAAATTGTCATGCATGGTGCATCTGGGCACACCTTAAATCGCGTGTATACCGAACAAGTACTTGAATATTTAGGTTTTCCCATCTGTCAAAATCAAGATGAGGTTGAGCAGCAACTACAACAACGTAATTTTGCCTATTTACCTTTAGAAGTTATTTCGCCCATCCTGAGTGAACTAATCGCATTACGCAATGTCATGGGATTACGCTCGCCAATTCATACGCTAGCGCGACTGATTAATCCGTTTAACGCGAAAGCCACTTTACAAGCCATTTTCCACCCCGCCTATCGTAGCTCTCATCAACAAACTGCTTTTAAACTTGGTTATCAAAACAGTGCCGTTATTAAAGGTGAAGGTGGTGAATTCGAGCGTAACCCTGATGCAAAAACCCTAATTTGTGGGATTAAAGATGGAGAATTGTATGAATACGAGCTTCCTAAACTGACAGAAAATCGAAGTCCAGTTGAGGAAGAACTTGATTTAGCTCTATTTAAATCTGTCTGGCAAGGTCAACAACACCATGAATATGGTGAAACTGCGGTCATAGAAACCATGGGCATTGCCTTGTATACCATGGGAGTCTGTGAAAGTTACCCTAATGCGATGCTGAAGGCGAAAGAGCTTTGGTTAAATCGCTTCTAAGCATGCCATTCCAATGTAATGACAACAATATAACAATTAACAAAAAGGACTCTATCTGGAGTCCTTTTTCTATCTTAGCTATTTGCAAAACTTTTTGACTTAAACAAAACGAATTGGCTTAAATTCAGGTTCGTTTTTGTGATGATCATCATCGCACTCTTCACCTTCTTCTTTCGTGCCACGGTCAATATAACCGCTACGCTCAGTTTCTGGTAAATGCTTCATTTCCCACGCATACACAGCTTGCATACAAATTTCACGTTGCTCTTTGGTTAATGCAACACCATTTGGCCATTTACCAATTTCAATCGCAGTCTTTAAACGACCAACAATATCTGGATCAAGTACAGCCAGCATTTGTTCAATATTCATTTTTAATCCTGTTGTTGCAATGAATCAAAATCACGATTCCAACCTAGTTTAGTACGACAAGCCATATAAAAGTCATACCCAGGTGGGTGCAAGAGGTTTAATTTAAATGGATGTTTGCGGATATGCAAACTATCTCCTACATTGAGTGAAACACTATGTTGCCCGTCGGCGCTGACCATTGGCAATACACGATTTTCACGAATCAGAATTTTAATTTCACTATGACCACCCACAACAATTGGACGTGATGAGAGTGTATGCGGATGCATCGGGACTAAGGAAATCGCATCCATACTCGGATGCACAATAGGTCCACCACCCGATAACGCATAAGCAGTTGAACCGGTTGGTGTAGAAACAATCAATCCATCACTGTGCTGACGATACACATATTGCCCATCGATGTTTAATTCAAAGTCAATCATGTGTACAGACTTACCCGAATGCAATACAACGTCATTTAGGGCAATTGCATCATGAATCGTTTCACCCTTAGAGCGAACTTCCATTTCCAACAAAAAACGGCGGTCTTGCTGGAACTCACCTTGTAAGACTTGATCAAGCTTATAGATGACTTCAGTTGGTTTAATATCTGTAAGAAACCCTAAACGTCCACGGTTTACACCAATCACAGGCGTATTATATTTCACCAAAGAACGAGCAGCATGTAATAAGGAACCATCACCCCCAACCACAATAACCAAATCTACAACCTCACCCAATAATGCTCGGCTGACTGTCTGTGTATTTTTATAAGGGACAAGCTCGGCGGTTTCTGCATCAAAAACAGGATGTAAACCCAAGCTCATAAGATGATCGTGAATGAGGCTTAAAGTTTCAACAACAGAAGATTTGTCTGGTCGACCAATTAATCCAATATTCCGAAAAGACTTGTGTGAAAGTTGCACCTATGTGATCGCTCCGTTAGGATTCTGGCTTATGATACCATTAACCCGATTGAAATAAAAAACCTTATAAATAGCCTGATTAGCTCAAACATTTATATAGCTTTTCGCATCTGTGACAGATTTATTATTGCAAATTGGAAAAAAGCTTCGCATGATTAGCAAAATTTATCAGGATCTTATCACTTTTTATGAAGTTTGAACGTGGCATAGGATTATTCGCACTTATTTTCTCCATATTGGTCATTGGTATTTTTCTAGCATTTAGTTTTTACCTGATTCGTCTAGATAATATTGTGAGAGAAAAGTTTGAAGGTAAGCGTTGGGATATTCCTGCGAAGGTTTTTGCTCGTCCGCTAGAAATTTACACCAATGCAGCCATTAGCCAGAAAGACTTCAATCAAGAATTGAAACTTTTAGGTTATAAAAATGCGGATAGTTATGCGAAATCAGGGAGCTATGTTAGCTCTGGTGATACTTTATATGTGCACACTCGCGGCTTTGACTTCGGTGATAGTGTTGAACCTGAACAAGTTTTAAAAGTTAGTTTTGCGAATGATCAAATTAGTGAAGTCAGTGCAACCAAACCATCTTCAACAGGGATTGCGCGTTTAGAACCTTTATTGATTGGCGGTATTTATCCGCAGCACAATGAAGATCGGGTTCTGATTAAATTGTCCAATGTGCCAAAACCTTTAATTGAAGCCTTAATTGCAACTGAAGACCGTAACTTCTATAAGCATCATGGTATTTCTGTTCGAGGGACTGCGCGAGCTTTGGTCAGTAATGTGACTGGAGGAAAACGCCAAGGTGGTTCGACACTTACCCAACAGTTGGTTAAAAACTTTTATTTAAGCCCAGAACGTACTTTAAAACGTAAAGTCAACGAAGCCTTAATGGCACTCTTGGTTGAGCTACATTACAACAAAGATGAAATTCTTGAAGCTTATTTAAATGAAGTGAACTTAGGGCAAAACGGCAACTATTCAATTAATGGTTATGGTTTGGCATCACAATTCTACTTCGGTTTACCGTTACGTGAACTCAATATCTCGCAACAAGCCTATTTGGTTGGTTTAGTACAAGGACCCTCTTTGTTCAATCCTTGGCGTAACCCAGAAGGTGCTAAAAAGCGTCGCGATATCGTGTTGAATAATATGCTTGTGATGGGATATTTATCACAAGAACAATATGAACGTGAAATTGCTCGCCCATTAAATGTTTTGGCAAAACCAACGTTAGGACCTGCCCGCTTCCCTGATTTTCTAGATATTGTGCGTCGTCAATTACGGACTGAATATCAAGAATCTGATTTAACCAATCAAGGTTTAAAAATCTTCACTACGCTTGATCCAATTGCACAAACCAACATTCAAACTGCATTTAAAGATTCTGTTGAGCGTTTAACAAAGAATAATCCAAATCGATTAAAAGACTTACAAGGTGCGGTTTTAGTTTCTCATCCAGAAAATGGTGAACTGGTTGCTGCGCTAGGTTCAACCCAAGATTTTACTGGTTTTAACCGTGCACTCGATGCAAAACGCCAAGTCGGTTCATTACTCAAACCTGTGATTTATCTGAGTGCGATTGAGTCTGGACGTTATAACTGGGCCAGCCCAATCGAAGACAGCTACATTAGCATTCCAAGTGAAGGCAAATCTTGGACACCAAAAAACTATAGTGGTGGTGAACATGGCGTGGTTCCAATGGTACAAGCTTTGTCTAATTCTTATAACTTGTCTGCGGTTCGTCTGGGACAAGAATTTGGAGTAGCTAGCTTTAGTAATCATTTGAAAAAGTTTGGTGTAACTTCCAACATTCCAACCTACCCTTCTATCTTTTTGGGTGCGGTTGATATGTCTCCGATGGAGGTCATGAGTATTTATGGAAACTTTGCTACAGGCGGTTTCAAATACCCAATTAAATCGATTCGCTCGGTGGTCGATTCTAATGGTCGTGTTTTAGAGCGTTACAGTTTAACCGTGCAACAAACTATCGATCCTGCGGCGGCCTATATTGTGAACTATGGCCTACAACAGGTAATGAACTCTGGTACAGGTCGTTCTGCTTACAGCACATTGCCAAGTTCATTAAAGCTTGCTGGTAAATCTGGCACCACAAATGATACCCGTGACTCATGGTTTGCAGGATATTCAGGCAATTATCTCAGTGTGGTTTGGCTTGGTTTAGATGACAATAAAGTCACTGGACTGACTGGTTCTTCAGGTGCTTTACCTGTTTGGACCAATGTCATGAGTCAATTACGTCAAAAACCAGTCAATTTACGTCAAACCGACGATGTGCAATGGCAATGGATCGATAGTGGCTCAGGCAACTTATCGGCTCAGGGTTGTGAAGGTGCGTTGTATATACCGTTATTAAGGAGTGCTGTACCACGTCGTGCTACAGCATGCGGCTTTCCTCATTACCAAGTGGAACCAGTTTACACACCTGATACGGAAATGAACCAGAACCAACCAGCGCAACCCGATAGTATGGACAACTATATCCGCGAGAGTGAAAGTGACATGCAAAATGACTTGGATCAAAATTCAGGTCGTGTCATTTCGAGCGGAACGTATGCCAACTAAGGAATTGTAATTGTATATGCTGAGACCGATTCTCCTTTCTGCTGCTGTAATGGCTTTGGTTGGTTGTCAAAGCCTACCCAAGCCAGAAAGTGCTAAACCTGCTGTTACCACCGAAAAGCCCAAAGCTGCTCAACCAAAATCTTCTGGTGTGGTGATTACACCGTATGATCAGCCCGAGATTAAACGGCAAAAAATGCAGGTCGTGGTGCCTGAACAAAAATCTCAGCAGAAATTTGAAGATGGACGCTCACTTCCAGCCTTTAAACAGTTAATGCAGCAAACACAGCAAGCCTATAAACGAGGACGCTGGAATGATGCTGAAGCGGCTGCTTTACGTGCACAGCGTCTAGCACCGCAGTCAGCGGAAACTTTCTTATTTTTGGCTTTAGTTGCCAATCAAAAAAATCAGCCTGCAAATGCGGAAGCTTTAGCCCGTCGGGGCTTAAGCTATGCACAAACCCAAGCTATGAAAAAGCAACTTTGGGGAGCCATAGCCAAAGCAGGGCAAAAGCAAAATAATAGTAAAACCGTACAACAAGCTCAACAGGCATTAAAGTCACTTTAATGCCTGATTGTTCTACACTTTATGAAGAATTTACTACGTTTTTTTTAAAGATATCTGATTCCTGCAATACCGTAAGCATGATGTGATTGCGCTTGTTGTAACAGCTCGACATGCATTCCTCCTAATGCAAATACAGGAATATCCACTTGTTGAGCGTATTCTTGAAAACGAGCCCATCCTAATGGCTCAACATCAGGATGTGTCGCTGTAGCCAAAACAGGACTTAAAATGATCGCATCACAGCCAATATTTTGTGCATGTTTCATGGCCACAGCATCATGACAAGCTGCGATGAAACGAAAGCCGGCAGGTAATTCTCCACGCTTAACTGTCATCAACTGATGTTGTTTGAGATGAATTGCAGCTACTTTCTTCTGCATTGGCAACGTCAATTTTTGCCACGCTTGCACATTGACAATTAAATGACCTGCTTGTTGTTCAGATAATTGTTCTAAATCTTCCAAATCTGCTGCTGTATGTTCAACACGCCAATATAATAATTGCTGCGGTTTAAGTTGTTCCAAATCATTCAAATGCTCAGAAATTTTAATTTGATTTGGCCAATATAAGCGTTGCAAAATACTAAAATTGGCTTTCGGGAAATTCAAACTCAGCAATTCTGCACGGCTATACCATGTCCAAGGTTGTTGAATTTCATTCAGTAATGCTTCGGGCACAATGGCATGAAATAAATGTAAATTTACCACGACATCATCATATTCATGACAAATCACATCGAATGTGTGCCAGTCATTCAGCCCTACCCCAACTTCTTCAAAAACTTCACGGCGACAAGCTTCTAAAGGTGTTTCATTCGCTTCAACTTTCCCTCCAGGAAATTCATGCTTATTTCCTTGATGTTGTTCAGCATTGCGCCACCCAACCAAGACTTTATTTTGATGCAGTAATAAGGCAATAGCGACATGAATATTCGGCTTGGACATAACTGGTTCCATCACTTTAAATTAGTGTCAGTGTAAGTAAATTTTGTTTTTTTATAAATTGCTAAAATTTCCGTTGACAGATCTATTCGATAATGATTATCATTTAAACCACGCAAGAATACACCACGGAGCAAACAAAAATGAACGTACCTTTTAGCTTATTTACACGTCACACTGAAGCTGCACATGCACTACCAATGCTACATTCCAACAATCTTTTTGCCCTTGGACGTGAAATTCGCATCATGCATGCAGGTGAAGAATATCGTCTACGTTTAACTCGCAATAATCGTCTTATTCTCACGAAATAAAAACAAAATAAACTGATAATAATAAACGTGGGAACTAGCAGTATGTCAGCGCGTACTGCTTTTTTATTTATAGGCTAAATAGAACAATATCTCAAATTTCAGGTGTTTCAAATTTTCTAAAGTACAACTCTACTTTTAAGCCACCATAAGAAGATGTTGAAAAATCTATGCTCGCGTGATGTAGTTGCACAATTTTTTTACAGATTGAAAGCCCTAACCCTGAACCTGTCGTTTTACTGCCTAAAGCCCGATAAAAACGCTCACCCAAACGTGAGATCGTGTCGCTGTCTACCCCTTCACCGTCATTTTCAATACATAGATACACCTGTTGTTGCTCGGCTGTTACCTGTATATAAACACGTCCATGAGGTTGGCTATAACGTATAGCATTATCTAGAAGATTACGTAAACAAACCGTCATTAATTCAGTGTTTACCTTAACCCAACAGGGTTCCAAATTGGACACGAGTTGGATTTGTTTCTGCTGCTTAAATATTTCCAAATTATTCCAGACTTCCAGCACCTGTTGGCTTAAATTAAGCGATGATAATGGTAAATCTGCGGTGTCAGTCGGATCTAAACGCGCGAGAAGCAAGAGGTTTTCCAGCACTTGGGTACCACGGCTAACATCTTGCTGAATGAGTTGTAATTCTTGCGTAAATTGAGGCTGATCTTGATATTTTCGTTGGAGTACCTGCAAACGCAACTGAATTGCAGACAGTGGTGAACGTAATTCATGCGATGCATCTGCGGTAAAGCGCTGCTCTGCTTGCAATGATTGATCTAGGCGTTGTAATAATTGATTTAATTGCAAAATAATGGGCTGAAGCTCATCAATGGTGGGTTCATTCTGCGTAATTGGCGTTAAGTCCTGTGCACTTTTATCCGCTATTTTTTTAGATAGCATTTGCATGACTTTGAACTGACGTGCAATCGCGAAATGTGAAAATAACCACTGTAATAACCACAAGACCATTAACAAAACAGCATATATCGCAAAACTACTCAAGATTTTTTCAAAACGAACTTGCATAGGTTGATAAATCACCACTTGCATCTGAGTATCCTGATCAAAGGATTGATAACTTCGCCACAGCGCATGTTGAAACCAAACGTAATCAAAATGCTCATGCTGCATATCTAAAAAATTCACCATAGATGCCAATTCAAATGAATCGGATTGAAGCACAACCTTTTGTCGATGAATCAACTGATATTGTAGATCAAACTCATCACTTAACTGCGTTATATGTGCTCCTTCATTTTGATTGGGGTGAACAAGAAGCAAAGCATCAGCAATTTCATCCATAATTTCGTCTTGCATACTCATACTTTGATATATCGAAATGCCCACCAATAAAACAAAGGCCACTGCGCCTGCTGCAACTGAACTCAGCACAGACGTCTTAACCAGTCTCTTTTGCAATGAAATATGCTTGGCAGCCATTTAAGTATCCTGATTCATTCGATAGCCTAGCCCTCGAACCGTTTTAATCAAATCAGCGCCTATTTTCTTCCGTAATTGATAAATAAATACTTCTATTGCATTACTTTCAATTTCTTCACCCCATGCATACAGTGACTCTTCAAGTTGTTCACGCGTCACAATATGTTCAGGCTTCTGCATTAATTTATATAAAATCTGAAATTCTTTCGCAGTGAGATGAATCACCTGTCCATTTTGCTGAACAACCTTAGCTTGCGGGTCGAGTTGTAAATTGGCAAAAGATAAATACTGACCTACCGATGATTGCTGCAAACGTAATTGAGCACGAACTCGTGCTGATAATTCTTCTAAGCTAAACGGTTTGACCAAATAATCATTGGCTCCTAAATCTAGCCCCTCAACACGGTCATGAATACTGTCTCTTGCTGTAATAAAAATAACAGGAATACCTTGCTGCCGTGTTCTTATGGTTTTAAGAATGTCATCTCCCGTAGCTTGTGGCAAACCACGGTCTAAAAGAATGCAGTCATATTGGTGTTGTTCTATGGCATGAATTGCATAATCTCCACGATCAACCCAATCTACATTATAACCGTCCATTTCTAACCAAGTTTTAATACTCTCGGCTTGAGAGTGATCGTCTTCAGCTAATAATATACGCATCGTGTACTCACATCACATGCTTATCATCAGCATGCCTTGATTGGATTTAAAATGCAAAAGCCACATGTTTTGCATGTGGCTTCAGTTCAATGGATGTCTGATTAAAAAGTTAAAGTATCAACATCAATTTCAACACGTTTGGTTGGAAGATAATCAATATCCACTTCACCTGTTAGTGTAACTGGTGTTTTTGCCGATACAGGTTGACCACGCCATAATTCATCATCGATATCGACCGTAATACTACCTGTCTGGTCTTGGAACTGATATTTTTCATCGCCCAAAGCTTTAACAACATAGCCTTTAAGTTTTACAGGTGTATCATCTTTTAAAGTTAATACCTGCTTTACAGTACTTTGCGTTGGCGCAATGGCTTGCTGATTTACCGCTGCTGTATTGGCAAATGCCAAGCTACTGACTGTACCCACTAAAGCTGCAATGACCGCGATTTTAGAAATTACTTTCATTACTTCACCCTCACATATTCATGTCTTCATTTGATGAAAGTCATTAAAACAAAACAACATGAGTGGAATCTTAAGATTCTCTCAATACAGCATCTGATTTAAAAAGACGAGGTACAAAAAAAGCAAACAAAATCGATGGAATGTAAATTAAGATGAAAAATAATAAAATATATCGTTTGTTTTCTTTATACAAATTAATCCATTCTTTTTCATCAATATTTAAGCTTTTACTTTTAAAACTATATACTAAACTTCTATCTTTTAATGGGTAACCATTATCCATAGATAGCTTTACAACTGCATTCTCTCCTTTTAAATGTCCTAAATCACACTCAACCAGAGAAATCAAATTGCAAATTAATACATATTTCTCTTGTCTACCCGTAAGATTTTTTGCAGTTGCCCATATATCTCCACCCTGTCTGCCAGTCCCTGTTTTTAAATACCTACTAATCTCTACATTGTAGACCTCTGCTTTTTCATACCCATTATCAATATTATAAAAAAGAATGGCTAATTTATCAGGCAAACCCATCACCATAGGCATCACCAATAAAGCCCCTAAAAGCAATTTAATTTTTATATTTTTATCATAATTTTCTTTCTCAGCAGGTTCCAATTTAAATTTAAAATCCAAATATATAAAATAAGAAATTATGATGCACATCATCACAATGGACCATATAGATAAAATTCTTATTCCATAAAAACCATCATCACGTGCCACCCAAAAAACAACCAGAATTGAGTAAATAACAACCAAAAATAAAGCTAATTTTTTTAAACTGAATTTAATTTTTAATTTATCCATACACTTAAACATTGAATTAATCCGAAGAATGAATAAGAAATTAATTTAAAAAATATAAGGACTAGAGACATCAGCAAAGCAACTACATCAAGCCCAAAAATCTAGTCCTTATACCCTATGATAGAAATTTATTTTATGTAATTCATATTTTTCTCTTAAAGTTTGAAGCGACGTAATGATTTTTTAAACAATATCCCTTATACATAAGAATATTAAACATTCAAAGGAACCTATCATTTAGCGCAGCCCAAAACCCGAAAGGTTGCAGGCCGTTCAGTAAATATACTTCCTTATGTACTGATCAACTCAGCCAGCAAAACAAGCTGATCATTCACACTCATTATGAAAACATCAGCTTAAACAAGATTCAGGTGAACTATCAATTTCTATGCTGCCAATAAAATGAAGCGTGTAAATCCCCTAATTCAACGGCACCACACGTAACACTTCCTCTAAAGTGGTCATACCCGCAATCACTTTACGTGCACCTGCAATACGTAAAGGTTCAATGCCTTCTTTTTTGGCTTGTTGCCGTAACTCTGTCAAATTGGCATTGGCACCAATCAATTGCTTCGTGGTTAAGCTAAGTGGCATAAATTCGTAAATACCGACACGCCCTTTATATCCTGTATGACGACATGCTTCACAACCGACGGCGCTATAAACTTTTTCGGGCATTTCCATAATGTAATCAAACGTTAAATGTTCCCATTCATTTTCATTGATATGACTTTCTTTTTTACAATGTGGACAAAGTTGACGTACCAAGCGCTGTGCCAACACACCAAGAATTGTTGCCGCAGTCAAAAATGGTTGCACACCTAAATCATGTAAACGGGTCAAGCTCGATGGCGCATCATTAGTATGTAGCGTTGAAAGCACCAAATGACCCGTTAATGCCGCCTGAATTGCCATATTGGCTGTATCGTGGTCACGGATTTCCCCCACCATAATAATATCGGGGTCTTGACGCATGAGTGCACGTACACCATCCGCAAAACCCAGCTCAATTGCAGTGTTCACCTGCATTTGGTTAAAACTTGGTTCCAGCATTTCAATCGGATCTTCAATCGTACATACATTCACTTGATCCGTTGCTAACTTCTTCATGGAAGAATATAAAGTCGTGGTTTTGCCCGAACCTGTTGGTCCTGTAACCAAAATAATGCCGTGACTATATGAGGTTAAACTTTGCCAATCACTTAACAAGCTACCTTCAAAACCCAACTGTTCAAAGCTACGTACTAAAACCTCTGGGTCAAAAATACGCATCACCAACTTTTCACCAAATGCTGTCGGCAAAGTGGATAAACGTAATTCCGTTTCTTGTCCTTTGGGGGTACGGGTTTTTAAACGTCCATCTTGTGGTTTACGCTTTTCCGCAACATTCATACGACCCAAAATCTTAATCCGTGAGATCACGGCTGTCAGCGTATTCGCTGGCATGTTATAAATCGTATGTAATACCCCATCAATACGAAATCGAACTTTACCCGTATCTTTGCGCGGTTCCATGTGAATATCACTGGCACCTTGTTCAAACGCAAACTGTAAAATCCAATCGACCAATTTTACAATATGCTGATCATTCGCATCAGGATTTTGCGTGTCGCCTAATTGTAATAAGGCTTCCACACCTTTATTTTCACGATCATAAGTACCAGACTTCTGCGAGTTCGATACTGCCCGGCTTACCTGATAATATTCAACCAAATAACGTTGTAACTGATCTGGGCTGAGCAGCACCCGTTGAATCTTTTTCGGTAACAAACTGCGCTCTAAATTTCCCACCCATTCGGTTTTATAGGGTTGATCCGTTGCAATTAAAATTTCGTCCGCTTTTACTTCTACTGCAAGAATTCTGTTACGAACAGCGAACTCTTGCGACATTACATTGGTCAGCGCACCCACATCTGCTTTGAGTGGATCAATCACATATAAAGGAAGGCTAGATTTATCTGCTAGCCATTGCATTAAACGATTTAGAGATAAGGTCGCTTGAGGATGAAGCTGGTCTTTTAAATTAAAATTTGCAATCCACTGTAATGGATGCCATTTGAGTTGTTCACGTTGACGGTGCGTAGTTTGTACTAATAATTTTTCGCGCTCATCAATGCGTCCATCTTTAAATAGTTGCTCTAAACACCAAGTTGTATCAATTTCAAAATTAAAATTCATTATTCTAAGCCTCAATTTCTAGCGACACTATAACAGACTTTATTTCTTGAATGTTCATCGACTTAAAGGGTTAAAACTACTGATTAACCTACTAATATCTTCATATTGAAACTTTTAATCTAAGGAGATATTTCAAAGTTTTGTTTAAATTATGGTATAAAGAATAAAATATCCTCTATTGGGGAAAAAGCATAAGAAAAATCCATTATTCACATAAATATAGACTCACAATAATAAGGTTCGAATTTGCTCATGTCTGATCTCCTATTTAACCAGACCTTAGAACAAGCATCCTTTCAAGAGCTGTTAACTATGATGGCCGTAGCTTTGGGCTGTGGCTTGGTAATTGGATTAGAAAGAGAAAGAAGCAAACAACGTGAAAACCCAAACAGTTTTGCAGGTGTACGTTCTTTTGCCATATGTGCCTTGATGGGTGCATTATGTTTTGCCTTAGGTACCGTCATTGGTATTGTAGGTGCCATAATTGTTGGAGCAATAACCGTATTCTCCCTTCGTAACCAAATAGATGACCCAGGGGTCACAACTGAATTAGCCTTTGTGATGACCTATTTTATTGGTGCGCTTTGTATATGGCATGCGCCATTCGCAGCAGGATTATCGGTCATACTTACCATTATTTTGATGCTCAAACATCCAATTCATGGCTTTGCTAGTCAATGGATAACTGAACATGAGTTTCGAGATGGACTATTCTTACTTGCACTGATTCTTGTGGCATTGCCATTAACGCCTAACACGCCACTTTGGGGTACGGTATTAAACCCACACATTATTCTCAAATTGCTGGCTTTAATTCTTGCTGTTCAAGCACTTGCCCATATTTCGAAACGCTTACTCTCAGCAAAAAATGCACTGATTTTATCTGCATTAGCCTCTGGTTTTGTATCAAGTACCGCCACAATTGCCAGCCTCGGTATGGAGATTCGTGCAGGGCGTGCTGAAGCAGTACCGAATGCAGGTGCTGCCTTATTATCTTGTGTTGCCACGCTCTTACAACTGCTACTCATCGTCGCTGGAATTAATTTAAACTGGTTAAAACTCATTATTCTGCCAGCTCTTGCCGCCATAAGTATTTTAATTTTGTGGGCACTTTGGCTTATGCGTAAAACCAAACCCTCGACACCAACAGAACATCCTGATGGGCGCATGTTTAGCCTGAAAGAAGCTGCCATTATTGCAGCAACACTCACGATTATTCAGGCGGTAGTTTATGGTTTAAGCTTACTCTTAGGCGATGCGGGCTTAATTATAGGGACACTTTTAGCATCCTTATTTGAAATTCATGCCGCAATTGCTGCAATTGTTGTACAAGGTGATCCTGCCAATCACACGCTTGTCTATGCCCTTATTTTAGGAATGGCGGCCCATGCAATCGCCAAATCTATCAATGCAGGCCTTACAGGCGGAGGTAAATATGCCCTAGCCTTTGCACCTGCTCAAATTTTACATATGCTGGTTTTTATTTTGATCTTATGGTGGATGATACCTTAGACTATTTTGTGTATATTATTCACCATTTACTCTATTCCATTAAAAGCAGGATTTAGACTCACATTTGGTAAAATCCCTTATTTTATAAAAACAGCAATAATGAAGATACTACACATTAATTATTTTAAATGAGATTTAACTCGCATTTTAAATCGATTCATTTTTACATTATTGTATGATACAACCAATTATTAATTATGAATCATTTAAAATAATACCTGAACTTATTCCCCTTATTCGTTGTAAAAGGTTCGTGCAATGAACGACATTGGTTTTAAAAGCTTTCATGATGCAGGACAAGCTGTTCTCAATTTTTTATATCAACGTTTCGGTTTCGGTCTTTGGATGATTACCCGTGTAGAAGGTGAAGACTGGATTATCTTACAAACAGAAGATCATGGTTATGATATACATGCTGGGCAAGTCTTTAATTGGGCCGATTCATTTTGCTCTCAGATGGTCTTGGGCAATGGTCCTAAAATTGCCCCCCTATCCGATGATATTCCCGCGTATCGCCAAGCGCCGATTGCACAACAGCTCAAAATTAAAGCCTACATTGGTCAACCGCTGACCAAAGAAGATGGTAGCTTGTTTGGAACTTTATGCGCGATTGATCCAGAACCAAAATCTGAAAGCCTTAAAGAAGAGCAAAGTTTAATTGAGTTACTCGGAGATTTACTCAGTCAAATCTTACAAACCGAATTGAGAGAAATTGAACAGACCCGTAAAAATGAACGTTTACAGGCCGAAGCGCTACGTGATCCACTTACAGGTCTCTATAACCGTCGGGCTTGGGATCAGTTTCTCCTCGCTGAAGAAGAACGTTGCCAATTCTATGGACATCACGCCACAGTATTTATGCTAGATTTAAACGATCTCAAATTCATGAATGATGCACATGGACATGCTGCGGGCGATGAACTCATTCGTCAAACCGCTACAGTGTTAACAGAAAGTTGTCGTAATACCGATATTATTGCACGTATAGGTGGCGATGAATTTGCCATATTAACCGTAGAAAATGACTTCGAATCGTCTCAGGCTCACTTAGAACGAATCATGCAGAACCTAAACTCAAAACAAATTAGCGCTGCAATTGGCTTCGCTCTGCGTGATCCAAGTGATGGAATTCTCGCTACATGTTTACAAGCCGACAAAAACATGTACCAAGATAAACTCAACCGCCACTAGATTAGTTAAATGAAATCTAAAGCAATGACCTCTAAGTTTTGACTCTGAATAACAAAACTTACATCGAGTTGAGCAAATTTCATTTTATAAATTCGATCACTATCTTGCTGATATGCTGGTCGAGGGTCTAATGACAATACCTGATCTAATTCGTCAAATCGCGACTGAGTAATCAATTGCTGTGTCAGCAAGCGCTGCTTTTCTAATGTAGCAAATTCTGACCACTGCACATGCATTCGCCTTGGTTCTTGTTGTGCATAACCGCTTTTTGCCTCAAATACAGCATCGGAATAATGAATATAGGGTTTAATATCTAGAATAGGGGTTCCATCTAACAAATCACTTCCTGTAATGTAAACTCTGACAGACTTTCCCTCTTTCTTTACCGCTTGTAACTCTACAACCGATAATCCAATTGGCGCAGGTCGATACATACTGCGCGTAGCAAACACCCCTATTTTCTTATTCCCTCCTAAACGTGGTGGACGAACTTGCGCACGGAACTGGTCTTTTTTATGCTGATTCTTATTATCATGAAACTGCCAGACTAACCATAGATGACTAAACTCTTCAATCCCTTCAAACGCAGCCAAATCATTATAAGGTGCCTGCATCTCTATATAAGACTGAACTTGAACCAAATTGGGCTGTCGCGGAATTCCAAATTTCTCCTGATACGGTGAATGCATAATTCCAATAATTGGCAGTTGAATCTCAGACATAATCACTTTTTCTGATAAGTTCAATTAAATATATTCAGTTTATAGAGAATGATTTTAGATTAGAATAGCAAGCTGTTCTAATTTGATAATTTATTGAGACCTTTCATGGCTGCTTTTAACGTCGAAAAGATTACTCACGTACACCACTGGAATGACACACTCTTCAGTTTTAAGACAACGCGTGATACCGCATTACGTTTTAAAAATGGTCAATTTGTGATGATTGGTCTTGAAGTCAATGGTAAGCCACTTATGCGCGCTTATTCTATTGCAAGTGCAAATTATGAAGAAGAACTTGAGTTTTTCTCAATTAAAGTACCAGATGGTCCTTTAACTTCTATTTTACAACAAGTAAAAGTTGGCGATGAAATTTTAGTTTCTAAAAAACCAACAGGTACTTTGGTTCTTGATGACTTAAATCCAGGCAAAAATTTATATCTTCTTTCTTCAGGTACAGGTCTTGCACCATTCTTATCAACTATTCGTGACCCTGAAACGTATGAACGTTTTGAAAAAGTCATTGTGGTACACGGTACACGCTTCATTTCTGAATTGGCTTATCAAGACCTTATTCTAAATGAATTACCAAACAACGAGTTTTTCGAAGAACTTGGCATTAAAGACAAGTTAGTGTATTACCCTACTGTTACCCGTGAAGAATATCCGAACCAAGGTCGCGTTACGACAGTCATTGAAACTGGCGAAATTTTTGAAAAGATTGGTTTACCACGTTTCAACCCAGAAACTGACCGTGCAATGCTTTGCGGTAGCCCAGCATTCCTTGATGATGTCGCTGCACTTTTAGATCAACATGGTCTTAAAGAATCACCACGCATGGGTGTTTTAGGCGATTATGTCATTGAACGTGCATTTGTTGAGAAGTAATCTTCTTTTCAAGTTAAAACCGAGGAAATCCCTCGGTTTTTTTTATTTTTCAGTCATTTAATTTTTACAAAAAATGTATAATTTTTAACCCAAAACGCAAAATTTCGTCATAAAATCCAATAAAACGACTAAAAAGTGTTGTCGAAATCAATAAAAACTCCTATAATTCGATTCAAGAACAGACAGGTCTGTCTAGTTCAGGATGTGACTTTGTTGAGCTGATGTAATTTATAATCAATCCAGAGGGTACTTTATAATAATTATAATAAATTATATAAGAAAGGAGATTCCAAGCTCCTCTAAAACATTAATATTTTAGACAGCTTCTGCTCGGGGCCGGCTAAAATATTAATATCAGGGAACTATCAGCGAGGCGTGAATACCATTACGGTATTCACGCTTTTTTATTTGAATGCCCGTTCAAGTGACTTAACTCATCTCACCAAATGGAAGTCTATTTAGACTTCCATGAGCTCAAGCTGAATCAGCTTATAAACGCGTTTCCAATACTCATCAATCTTGACTAAATTCTTATCCATTTGAGCTTGTATGGTCATACCATCCAAAATACTGGCCAATAGACCAGCCAGTTGAGACGACTGATTCACCCCTAATTTTGCTAATGCAAAACGGATACGCTCAGTTAACCATTCTTTATATTCCATAGCGGGTTGCATGGTCGAAGGATAAACCTTGGAAACTTCCTCAACTGCTTTTTGAAACATACATCCATTAAAGTCATCCATTTGAAACCAAGCGTGATACCAGTAAAAAATGGTTTTAATATGGTCTAAATATTCTTCAGCTCGACACTGAGCAATTGCTGCATCTAAAGATTCTTGTAAATTCATATTTCTACGGTGTAAGCACTCTTCAATCAGTTTCGCTTTAGAAGGAAAATATTTATAGAATGTCATTTTAGCGACACCCGATTCACTAATAATTCGATCAATCCCAATCGAGTTATAGCTATAAGAATTGAAAAGATGAAGCGCAGTACTAATAATGTCGTCTTTTTTGGACATGCTATTTACCTACCAAACTTATCTTTAAGCAGAAGTGGGTCAAAATGAAATTAAGAAAGAGCATCTTTTAAAACAAAGAAACGTATGGATTATATTATATCATTATTTACATCAGATGAATAAAATCATACGTAAAGTTTCGTATGTACCTATTCTATAATAATAAATCAGGAAAAGTGAAGTATCTCGTATAAATGTTTATAGCATATTTAACTTTTTTTTAATATGATTAAATTATCCAAAATCTGATATCTCAAACATGAGTACACTTGCTTTTACACAATCAGAAAATGCCCGATTGGAAGCTTTAAATTTTATTCGACATTCGGTTGAGCCTTCTCTATGGCATCAACATGTCGAGCAAGTGAACTTACTCAAACAGTACAGTCTTGAACATCCCTTATTTAAACAAAAAATTCTAGAACGCTTACACAATCAAGCTCTTTCACTAAAACAACTCAAGTTGATTCATATCAATTATTTCGCTGCAATTGTAAAAGTCTTTACCGATGCATTAAGTATGCTTATCTATCAAGCATGTCAATTAGAGCATCACCCCAATATTCATATACAACAGCGTGTACACGCCAAAGCGTATGCACGTTACTTGTTATCATTAAATCTGATTGATGAGTTAGGTTTTAACACCTACCAATTACAACTGAGTTCTCCAAGTAAATCACATTTGGTTTATTTCATGGATCTACTGCACGCTTTAGAAATTGATCCATTTGATGAACAAGAAATATGTAACGAAGCGTATGAACTCAATCAGTTTATTCAGTTACATTTAAACTCATATGAACACCTGCTGCTCATTTTAGCCTGTGCCGAATTACAAGTGATTAAATATAGCGAAGCGTTACGCATCAATTTAGAGAAATATGATTCGCTTTTCACGGAAGGCTATTATGATTGTCACGGTATTGTGGATGATAGCTATAGATTAGCCAATGATGACAATCACGAAGATGATATTTGGTCACTTCTCACTCAAAGCTATCAAGGCAGTCAAAAACCTGAATATCAAACTGTTGTACAAGAATATTTAGATCTTTGGGCAAAATTCTGGAACAAAATGAATTTACTCAGCACTTAATTGCAATGTTATTTCCACATCGACCTATATTTAGTCGATGGCTTTACTGCAAAAATGACTTTCCTTAGAATAAGTACAATTAAAATAAACTTTATAATAAATTCAATGAGTTTTCCAAATCTCAAATTTAAAGAATGTTTACATCCACGCCCAAAACCCAAAGGGATTGATGTGCAATGTAAGTTACAACATTTTGCAATCATTACTTATGCGCTCGATCCTGCACGCTTAAATGCCATCATCCCACCTCGGTTCAAACTCGATACCATTGAATATCAAGGTAAAGAGCAAGCTCTGATGTCGGTTGTGCCATTTATCAATATGGATTTCACTTCTGCAGTTTTTTCTTTTCCCAATTTTACAATGCAACAAACCGATTACCGTGTCTATGTGATTGATCAACACACTCAGGAACGCTGTGTTTGGTTTTTAGGAACAACTTTAGATTCATGGACGCTGATCATCCCACGCTATTTATGGCAACTCCCTTGGCATTCAGCTGAGTTCAATTTTGATTGTCGTCAGGATGAACAAGGAAATTACAACCACTATAAGATGCAAACCCAATCGGCATGGGCAAATGCTGAATTACAACTCACCCAATCTGAACATGATCTGTGGAATTATGCAGGCTTCCCAGATTTAGAAAGTCATTTAGTTTATCTCACCCATCCCCTCGCAGGTTTTTATCATCGTCGTGATGGTCAATTAGGGACTTATCGTGTTTGGCATGATCGTCTACTGTTAAAACCAGCTCAACTGCTTCATGCAAAATTTGACTTGCTTGATCGACTGAATTTAGTTTCGTTTGAAGATCAACTGAATCCGTATAGTTCTCTGATAGAACCGATTAATGAATTTACAATCTATCTTCCACCACAAGTCATTCGGTGAAATAAAATGAGAACTAATTTTTTATTTCACAAATTTACTGCGAACAAAAAACAAGACGAAAGCAAAACAACTCCCCATATAGAAAATAATAAAGAATAATTTTTTATAGTTCTCTTTTTCATACTTTCTTTTAAAATAATCTTCGTTATAAATATCACCACCATCAAGATAGAATGCATATTTTCTGGAATAAAAATCACTTACCACATATTTCACATACACCTCTCTCCCAACATCTTTATAAAATGGACAACCTAACTCTGTAATAGAGCATTCAATAATAATTTTTGAATTATTCTTTTTATCTTTCAACCTCAAAGTTCTATATGATGCAGGTTCAATCCAACTATCTCGACCTGTAAGTGTCCCTAGTGGACGAGTTTTATTTTTTGGAATATCTACTAAATAATACCCCTCTATATAGTTGTTATTGTTAACATAAAGATTGGGGTTTTTATTAAAAAAAGACATCCATGAATAGATAAATGCCCCCACCATCACAAGAAATATCAGATAGAATTCAAATTTTTTACTCGAATAAAAAGCTGCAATTGAATAAAATATACATAGATTAAAAATTAATAAATATGTATTAAAACTATCAAAAAAATAAAACAGAAAATAATTTGAAATAGCAAATAAATACAACCAGTTTTACTTTTAAAAACTTTTGGCATATTTCCTCTTTTTTAAAATTTTATTGATATCTCCAATTTTTCTTCTTTAAATAAAAAAGAAATTCCATTTTTTATTTTTCACTCAACAATACACACATTCTATCCCTGACCATTTAAAAATTTATGGTTTTATAAAAAGTAAATTTGAGAAATTATAGGTAAAAATCAATGAAATATAAATGAATCTTAATAGAAAATTTACAACATAATTCAACTTGTGATGAAATCCACAATCATCACAAGTTACTAGATCGACTATTCAATTCGACGTTACTTATTAACACTCTTCCAAACTACTCACAGTTTTACTGCTATTACGCTCTGCCAAAGCTTGTTTAATCACACGATAACCACCTGTTAAACCAAGAATTGACATAATTAAAGCCACAATTAAATCAGGAATTAAGCTGCCTGTACCGAACACCCCTATTGCAGCAAAAATTACAGCAACATTACCAATTGCATCATTGCGGCTACACAACCAAACCGATTGCATATTGGCATCGCCATCACGGAAGGCATAAAGAATCACGGCTGAAATCATGTTCGCAATTAAAGCCAAAATACCAATCATCCCCATCGTAATGGCTTCGGGTGGAATACCTTGAACATAGCTATAAGCTGTTTTTGTGATGACGATTAGACCAAAACTCGCCATCGTCAAACCTTTCAGTAACGCAACAGTGGCACGCCAATATAAACTTGCACCCAACACCGCCAGTGAAATAGCGTAATTGACTGCATCACCAAAAAAATCGAGTGAATCTGCCCAGAGTGCTGAAGAGTGTGCATAAGCGCCACCAATCAGTTCAACAAAAAACATCGTCAGGTTAATAATCAGTGCAATCCATAAAGCTGTTCTAAATTTACTATTGGGTTTGATTGGTGCGGGTTCATGACTACAGCTACAAGCCATTTCCATACTCCTTGATCTATATTATGCTTATTTAAAACTATGGACTCGCTCTAAGGTCAAGCTATGCAGCATTATTTAATCCACCAACTCGCAAAAAAAACACAATTACCTGTTGATACAGTACGCTTTTATGAAAAAAAACATCTGATTATTCCTAGCTACCGTGCCGAAAATAATTATAAATATTATGATGAAGCAACCTTAAAAAGGCTGCAATTTATCAAACAGTGTCGTGGCTTGGATATGTCTCTTGCCGAAATTCAACAATTGATTGATCTCATTAAACAACCACAACAAGGCTGCCAAGTTGTTGATCAAATGATCGAACAGCATATTTTACAAGTGGAAAAAAACATTGCCGAATTGATCTCATTTCAAAGCCAGTTACAGGAACTACGTCAATCCTGTTCCAGCAATACCACCATTGATCACTGTCAAATTTTGAAAAATCTAGGTTTATCAGAATAAAACCGACTAATTTACTGGGTTGAATCCTTTTTTGATATCCATACAATAAAGTCATATTATTTGTATGCCTTTATTTTGTCATGAGCATTCACCACGTTACTGAACTTCTCTCTCCTGCTGGTTCTTTAAAAAATATGCGCTACGCATTTGCTTATGGAGCCGATGCGGTCTATGCAGGACAACCTCGCTATAGCTTACGTGTTCGTAATAATGAGTTTGATCATGACAACCTCGCCATCGGGATTCAAGAAGCACATAATTTAGGTAAAAAATTTTATGTTGTGGTGAATATTCAACCGCACAACAGTAAACTCAAAAACTTCATTCGTGATTTAGCGCCCGTCATTGCCATGCAGCCTGATGCATTAATTATGTCGGACCCTGGCTTAATTATGATGGTACGCGAGCAATTTCCAGACATGCCTGTGCATCTTTCAGTACAAGCAAATGCTGTGAACTGGGCAACTGTGAAATTCTGGAAAAATATGGGGCTGACTCGCGTGATTTTGTCACGTGAATTGTCCCTAGAAGAAATTGAAGAAATCAAAAACCATGTGCCAGACATGGAAATTGAAGTATTTGTGCATGGTGCTTTGTGCATGGCCTATTCTGGACGTTGCCTCCTTTCAGGCTATATGAATAAACGTGACGCTAATCAAGGGGCTTGTACCAATGCTTGTCGTTGGGATTACAAACTTCACCAAGCCCAAGAAGACGAAACAGGTGATGTAATTCCTGTGCATCAAGTACAAGAAAAGCAGTGTTGCAATAGTGATGTAGATGAACAACATGCAGTAGCACAAAATCAATGTACTGAACCTGTTTTACTACAACGTAATGAAGAAGATATGTTTGCCGCAGAAGAAGACGAACACGGCACATATTTCATGAACTCTAAAGACTTACGAGCAGTACAACATGTTGAGCGTTTGACCCAAATGGGTATTCACTCCCTCAAAATTGAAGGTCGTACCAAATCTTATTTCTACTGCGCACGCACCGCACAAATTTATCGTAAAGCCATTGATGATGCACTGGCAGGTAAACCCTTTGATCCATCACTCATGCTACAACTGGAAGGCTTAGCAAACCGTGGTTATACCGAGGGTTTTTTACGTCGCCATGTCCACAGTGAATACCAAAATTATGAAACAGGTTCTTCACGTTTTGACCATCAACAGTTCTGTGGTGAAGTATTAGAACGTCACGGGGACTATATTAAAATTGATGTGAAGAACCGCTTTGTGGTCGGTGACTCATTGGAACTCATGACCCCGCAAGGCAATATTCAGTTTGTACTGAGCGAAATTTTGGATAAAAAAGGCAATTCTATTCCTGATGCCAAAGGCTCAGGTCATATTGTCGATATTCCTGTGCCTGCCGATATCGATATGCGATATGCCCTGCTGATTCGCAACCTCCCAAACTCTGAAATCGATATTTCAGCTTCGTCATTGGCTTACGTGGCAGGTTAAGTCATGGCTTTGAGAATTACGGATACTTGTATCAATTGTGATATGTGCTTACCAGAATGTCCGAATGAGGCGATTTTTGAAGGACAAAAAGTTTATGAGATTGATGTAGCACGCTGCACAGAATGTGTCGGTTTTTATGAATATCAAACCTGTATGGCGGTCTGCCCAATCGATTGTATTGAAGTTCATCCTGAATACATTGAAAGCAAAGCTACATTGGAGGAGAAATTTAAAGCGCTGAAGATTATTTAAAATAAAACGGTTTTAACCAAATATTGGGGGAAAACAATAAACAATAAAAAAAGGAACATCGGTGTTAGCGTCCTCAGTTCCTATAAAAAGTAAAAAGTTTAATAGCAAGCCAACATAACTCAGTGTATGTTGGCTCTTTTTTATTATTGGCCGGAACGGATCATGTAATCAAAAGCAGATAGAGACGCTTTTGCACCCTCACCCGTCGCAATAATAATTTGCTTGTACGGAACAGTAGTACAATCACCCGCAGCAAATACGCCTTTCACATTAGTTTCATTGCGTTCGTTAATCACAATTTCACCACGTGGAGTAAGTTCAACTGCGCTTTCTTTTAGGAAGTCCGTATTTGGCAATAAACCAATTTGTACGAAAATCCCAGATAACTCAACAGTATGCTCAACATCGGTTGCACGGTCTTTATATTTCAAGCCTGTCACTTGAACACCATCACCAATAACTTCAGTAGATAATGCATTCATGATTACAGTGGCATTTGGCAAGCTATTTAACTTGTCTTGCAACACTTGGTCTGCACGCAGTTTAGTATCAAACTCAACCAAAGTCACGTGCTCAACAATACCTGCCAAGTCAATTGCCGCCTCTACACCAGAGTTACCGCCACCAATCACGGCTACACGTTTACCTTTGAATAATGGACCATCACAGTGTGGGCAATATGCAACACCACGGGTACGGTATTCCGCTTCACCTGGCACATTCATTTCTCTCCAACGCGCACCAGTTGAAAGAATCACTGTTTTCGATTCAAGTTTTGCGCCATTTTCAAGTTCAACAGCCACCAATCCATTTGCTGTTTGATCTGCACCAGTGATTTTATTCACACGTTGCAAATTCATAATGTCTACACCGTATTCACGAACGTGTGCTTCCATATCCTGTGCGAATTTCGGACCAACCGTTTTCTGTACAGTAGTAAAGTTTTCAATATCCATGGTATCCATCACCTGACCACCAAAGCGTTCAGCCACAATACCTGTTTTAATCCCTTTACGTGCCGCGTAAATTGCCGCTGTACCACCCGCAGGGCCACCACCGATTACCAGCACATCAAAAGCATCTTTAGCATTTAACTTGGCTGCTTCTTTCTCAGCAGAATTGGTATCTAGTTTGGCAATGATTTCTTCCAATGTCATACGACCTTGACCGATATGCTGGTCATCTTGGAAAACCATTGGTACTGCCATAATTTTGCGTTGTTCAACTTCGTCTTGGAAGAATGCACCATCAATCATGGTTGCAGTTGAACCTGGATTATAGATGGCAATCAGGTTCAACGCTTGCACGACATCTGGACAGTTGTGGCAGCTTAAAGATACAAACACATCAAAGTTAGATTTAATATTTAAACCTTTAACCTGATTTAGCACCTCTTCAGAAACTTTTGGTGCGTAACCTGATACTTGTAACAATGCAAGAATGAGTGAGGTAAACTCGTGTCCCATTGGCAAGCCCGCGAAGTGTACACGAGGTTGCTCTCCTGCTTTGGCAATTGCAAAACTTGGACGACGTGAATGTTCACCATCAAAGCGTGCTGTCACTTGGTCTGATAACAGCGCAATTTCAGTCACCAACTCTTTAATTTTTTCAGATTTTTCTGAAGCATCTAAAGACGCGATAATTTCAATTGGGCTTTCAAGACGTTCTAAAAGTGTTTTTAATTGCGCAGAAGTATTTTGATCTAACATTGCTAACGACTCCAGTGGAGAGATAATTAAGTTGATGAAGACATCATAGTAAAAAACACGAAATTGGTAAAACAGTTTGTATTTATAAATACAATCGAATTATTAGATAATAGTTCAAAATCTTACATAACATGAATGACTTACCCAGTATTTTTTAAATTTTGCTCAATTCTACGTGTTCTTGCAGAAAAGTACCGTGATAATAAGTAAAGCATTAAACTTAAAATAGAACTTACAATAAATGATGAAATAATAATAACTTGCAAAATATTTTCCCACTTTTGAGCCTGTTCAATTTTTGGAGAAATAGATTTTGCTAAAGGCGTTATAGCCTTACCATAAAGCTGTTGCTGCATCGACCATAATTGTGAAGCACTAAAACCATATTGAATAAAATTAGGGTCGTTTTTCTCGGCATCGACCAAAGTCAACACATAAGGAATCGCAGCATTTTCATCGGCAGGCGAATGTAATAAGGCAATTTGCGCCAGTACGTAAGCTTTGACAGGCGGTGCTAATTGGGTGTGATCTAAATATTGAGCCAATTCACTTTCATGCAAACTGTTTTTATACTCTATTGCAGTTGCATAAGGATCCTCTGCTTCATCATTCCAGTCATATTGAACATAAGTTAGAGTTGACCAAATACATATAAATGCGATGATCCAGCCTACAAATTTCAAGACAAAAGATTGAAAACGAATCGCAAAGAAGCGAAGTTTCTTAAGAAAATGAATAACAAAAAAAGCACCAATAAAAGCACTGGTTATTTTTAAGAACAACCAACCAAACCAAGACAATAAATTAAAAAAGTAATTTGGTGCTTGCCCAAACTGCATCAAAGTACGATCTGCCGATACAGGAATATGCAGTTGTTTAACCTCAAGGCTAATGCCAAACCAACTGTAAAGTATCTCCTGCTGTAGAAAATAACTGATCAAAGCCACAAGTGCCAAACTGGTTGTGAATATACACCACGCCATCAGATGTGTTTGCCGACGCTTTAAAATCTGCACACCTTGTTGAATATTGGCGGTATTGACTGCATATTCATCTTCTAATTTGGACAAGTGACCTCCTACAACAGACTAAAAAAATTTAGCGTTGATTTGACTCTAATACCAACTGACTCAAATTACTTTGTAAATTACGTAACCGCTGTGCTGCCTCTTCTCGCTTCTGCATCCCTTCTTTTTGTACTTGAAGTACGTCATTCACCGTTTGGATTAAGGTATTTTGGACATGCTCAAGGGTGTCGATATCAATCACAGAACGCTGATTGGCACGCGCAGTATCGACTGAATTTTGATGGAGTAAATCGGCATTACGGCGCAGCAAGTCATTGGTCGCATCATCAATCGTGTTTGCCAACTGCACACTATTTTTTTGCTCTTGCAAGGAAATGGCCAAACTAATCTGGTTTTTCCATGCGGGTAATGTAATGTTTTTGATGGCATAAAACTTATCTACCAACATTAAATTATTCGACTGGATAATTCGAATCATAGGCAAAGTCTGCATTGCAGATTGCTGTAACACCTGCAAATCACTGACTCGTTTCTCCAGATTATTCGATAGATGGTTCAAATCATAAATTTTCTGGGTAATGGTCTGATCTTGTTCTTGTGTAGTGAGTTGAGCAATTTGCTGCTGAACTTCATGCTGCTTAATCTTGCCCGCAGCCACATAAACGCCTAATTGCTTATATTCATCTTGTACCGAGTCAAACATGTGTTCGAGTGTTTTAACTCGGTCTTTTAAGCCAGATTGAGACGCTTCAATTTCTTTAACCAAAGCATCAATTTGCTCCTTGGTGGTATTAAAGTGCTGATCAAAACTTTGCTTCGCACCTTTGAATTTACTTAAAATACTGCCCAAAAAGCCTGAATTTTTAGACTGATTCAGAATACTGCTGCTATTTAATTGCTGTGCCACTTGTACAACTTGATTCAACTTTTGTCCCGTAGCATCTAAATCTTTGTTTTGCACCAAATTCAGCAATTCATCTGTATACGTCGACGTTTGCGTTGCAATGTGCTTACCGTATTCAGCAACGCTCTGATGACTCATATCTTCCAATTCCTTGGTTGCCGTCATCACCTCAGCCAAATCTGAAGGTTGTAAACCTAGCTCTTTTAAATTAAGTTGCTGAAACTGTTGTTCTGCCATTTCTGGTGTCATAGCAACAGTTAAATGATTTTGCTCAGAATTGGTCATAATTCACCTAATTTTATGAAGAGTTGCCCGAAGGTTTCTCTAATGATTTTCTTAAAGTTTTAATCAGTTTTTCACGGCTATTATCTAGCTTTAATAGCTCGGAAGTCGAGTCTGTCTGTTGACTTTGTTTGACATGATATTGCCAAGCTGGAATTAACACCTGTTGCGCTTCGGTAAAACGATCAAGTAAACCTAAAGACAGTTGCTGAGAAAGCTGTATTTGCTGCATGGCAATATCATTACTGGCCTGTACAGTTTGCAAACTATAAATTTTCTTGGATAAGCGATCGGAAAATTGATCTAAGGGATGCTGCGTACGTAGCATTTTAGGATACTCATGTACAAACTCTTGTGCCGCAACCACATAATTTGCCATTCTTAACCGTAAGCCCAATAACTGCTGAAATCTTGATTGTGACTTCTGTATTTCTAAGCGTAATTTTTGACTTAAATGCTGGCAACGATCTAACAGTATATCAAGATTTTTATAGTAATCGATTTGTCCTGAACCATGTTCAATGTCTATGCCAAGCCACTTTTGCAAAGCATTAAATCTTCGTTTTTTTAGGTATTTATTCGATTGAGTTAAGGCTTGAATAAGCTCTTCAATACTTTGCCTGAACTGTTGTGTGAGCAATGGATCAACGCCCTGTAACAACACAGCCTGAGCTTGAACAATCTGTTCAGCGTAATTCACCAATAATGCCGGATTATCAAAAATCGGCACCAATTCATTCCGTTGAATAGCTAAAACGTCCTGTCGATTGACCTCTATTTCAGATAAAGGAATCAGTTCAGTAACTTGCATTGCAATTTAGATCATGACCAGTACTTCTCTGTTTTAACATAGCCATTAAAATTATCAACTCTGTATTTTTTATATCAAGGTAAAGCAGCCAATTGTCAGGGTCTAAAATAAACAATAAATAAATTACAATCAGTTAAAAAAGCCATTCCCCGAAAATAACAACAAGCTAAACTTATACATTCATCAAACTGGCTAACTTTTTATTCGCCAAGAGAATAATTCAATAACTCCACAATCTTTCTCCATAATTTTAGTTTAATCTTACGCAACATTACATTTGGAAACATAAAGTTATGGATGCGTTACAGCCTTCTTGGAAGTTTAGTGCACTTACTTTCGCTCTTTTGGGTGTCTCAATTACAGGCTGGGCTGCCGATAACGCACAAGTCGCTACAGCAGAACCTGTACAAGTTCTAAAGACATTAAAGCTCCAAGCAGACTCCTCGGTAAATAAGAATAACGATATTAGTGCGATAGCCAAAACCATTATCAATCGTGAAGAAATGCTGAAATATGGCGATCAATCTGTCAGTGATGCTTTAAGACGCGCAGCAGGTTTTCAAATGCCATCTGCTACTGGCCCGCGTGGTCCAGGCGGTGCATCAGGTATGCGCTTCCGTGGCGGCGGTGCGCCTATTTTCATGATCAATGGTGAACCTATACAAGGCGGGCCTCGTGGGGGAATGTCCATTATTGACACCCTTACGCCAGACATGATTGAGCGTATTGAAATTACCAAGCAGCCGAGTGTCACTCAAGCTTCTGTTGCCGCCTCTGCCATCATTAATATTATTTTAAAAGAACCATTACAAAATTCGCGTCTTGGTGGAACAGCTCGAGTTGGCTATGGATTTAACAGCTCAGGCACTTCAGAAGAAGAGCGCAAAAATATCACTTTACAGATGGATGGGCGTGATAGCCCTTGGTTATATAGCTTATCTGCCAATCAAAATTGGGATGACAGCACTTCAGTAACGGAAACTCAAACAGCAAACCAAACTCGTGTACAAAAAAATATCACTGAACGTAAAGGATCAATGATCAGTCCACGTCTTGAGTATGAAATTGATGACGAAAAGAAAGTCGTGGTAGAGCTATTTTACCGCAATTATGAACGGGATGGATTACGTTCGGACCAAGTTCAACAGGACAAAAATGACAGTATGCGCCTAAATACGCGCTTCGAACGTCAAGTGAATAAGAACTCGGACAAAGTCCGTCTGTCTTATGAAAAACAAAATGAAACTGAACTTACTCGCTCTTCTCTTTCTTCGCTGTATATAGATCAGCAGGTTGAAGAACTAGGTTTAGCATATGACGGTGTCCGCCAATTTGATGAACATCGTCAAATTAAGTTTGGCTTAGATACACGTTCAAGCAGCTTAGAAAGCAATACAGCCGATACATTAGATGAACAGCGTTATGCTCTGTATAGCGAAGGCAGTTGGCGTTTTACCGATCAACAAACTTTGACCGTTGGTTTACGTCAAGAATGGATACACCGTACTGGCTTAGTCGCTTATGACGACCAAAACCTTAGCCCAGTCGTTGCACATCGTTATGATTTTGATGATCATTGGTCACTTCAAACCAATATCAGTCAAGCATTTCGTAGTCCGAAAGCTGCCGATTTATTATCCGCAGTATCTATTTCTACAGACATTGATGCAGGCAGCTTAAATAACCCTGACCGTGGTGGCAATCCATTTTTACGCCCAGAGAAAATCACAGCATATGAGTCCACTTTAGGCTTTAATACCCCTGCGGGTGGTGTCAATGTAACGGGCTTCTATCGTCAAATTGATGACTATATTGAGTCAGTAATTCAACAAGAAAATGGACGTTACGTAAAACGTCCACAGAACCAAGATCATGCAACCACCTATGGTGTCGAGCTCTCTGGACGTTACGCATTAAAACAAACTGCTCAAGGGCATTCATGGATGCTTAACGGTCAACTCTCGACTATTCGTGCCAAAGTCGAAGATGATATGACGCATCAAGATCGCTTAGTCAGTGATGTTGCACCTTATTCAGCCAGTATGGGGCTTTCTTATAACTATCAGCCATGGCAACTTTCGACCAGTGCCAATCTCAGCTATACCCCAGAGTTTACCCGCGCTTTAGAAAATCAACCTTATAATCGTACCAGTAACGAACGAGTCAATCTGGATATCAGTGCAACTAAACGCTTTAAGCAAGGCTGGTCAACCAGCTTAAGTGCCCGCAATCTGCTCAGCACTGACTATAAAGAACGCCTGAATTATCAATCTGATGGCAGTCTGTATGAAGCACGTACAAGTCTAGCCATTCCTAGTGTATTGTTCAGCTTAGAAAAGAAATTTTAAATAATTCATTATGTGAATCTAAAAAACCATCAAGTGACTAAAACGGCTTGATGGTTTTTCATTCTTAAACTTATTTCATTTATTTAAAACACAATTGCTTGTTTCTCTTTTAATTCGACATAAAAAACATCCTCTCATTATTCAAGCCAATAACCCTGAATATGAAAGGATATTTTCGAATTTATAAAGCTAAGCCAAAAATGCAGGCTTCTAGGCTACAACATTAAGCAACGTGCTTTTGAACCAAAATTGATCCAACAGAATAACCCGCACCAAACGAGCAGAGTACGCCATATTCACCATCATTCACTTCGTGTGCAGAACGATGTAATGCAATAATCACACCTGCTGATGAAGTATTGGCAAACTCATCAAGAATAATAGGAACTAAACTTGGGTCTGCTTCAGCCGCTTCTTTACCTACAACTAATTTCAGAATCAGTTCATTCATATTCTGATTGGCTTGATGTAACCAGAAACGCTTCACCTGCTCAGGTTTAATCTGATTCTTCTCTAGCTGATTTGAAATCATTTTCGCCACAAGTGGACAAACTTCTTTAAACACTTTACGTCCATCTTGACGGAATTGCTTATCATCACGTGAAGTGAGTTCAGAGCCGTTCAAGAAGCCAAAGTTATTACGAATGTTATTCGAAAATTGCGTAAACAAATCTGTATCTAAAATTTCAAAGCCTGTTTTCGTCTCTGTATTTTCAACAATTGAAGCTGTTGCAACATCACCAAAAATAAAGTGACAATCACGTGAACGGAAATCGGTATGACCCGAAGTTAACTCAACATTCACTAACAATACACGACGTGCGCCAGACTTAATGGCATCATAAGCTTGTTTCAAACCAAACGTCGCTGCTGAACACGCCACATTCATATCATAGGCATAACCTTGAATACCCAGTGCCGTCTGAATTTCAATGGCAACGGCTGGATAAGCACGTTGTAAATTTGAACATGCTAAAATCACCACATCGATGTCTTCTGCAGTGACACCTGCATTTTCCATCGCTTGCTTTGCAGCAATCACACCCCACTCTGCTTGAAGAGATAACTCATCATCACTACGTTCTTCTAAACGTGGACGTAAACGGGTTGGATCAAGTACACCTGTTTTTTCAACCACATAACGACGTTTTACACCAGATGCCTTTTCAATAAACTCGGCACTAGAACCACGGCGTGCTTCTAACTCGCCTGCTGCAATTTGTTCAGCATGGTCTTGGTTATACTGTTCCACATAAGCATTTAGACTTTCGACTAGCTCTTCATTGGTAATGACGTGTTCTGGGTGGAACAAGCCTGTACCTGTAATACGGATGCCCATGTAAAACTCCTTCTCTGAATTCGCTCAATTTTAACCGATACTAAGACGTTCCCATAGCTTTTGTAGCCGTGTCGCAGAAATAGGCATCTTGGTTTTCATCGGTTGAGAAAACAGCGAAATACGCAACTCTTCGATCATGAAATACAATTCTTTCAAACGAACGTCATTTTTAAATTGAAATAATTTATCCATCCACGGATCAATCTGCCCAATGGCAGTAACATCTCGCTGTAGATTATTGGGCAAACGCTCCAAACGCAATAGCAAAGCGGCTAAATAACGTGGATACTCAGTCCACACATCTACAGGTTTGCTATAGACAAAATTCGCCAACTGCATTAAGTCTAGCTGATCTTCAATATCATCCATACTACGGCCAAAAATATCAGCATCTAGCATTAATAATTTCTGACGTATGCTCTGCCACTGAATAAAAATATCACTCATAATTTTTAACGCGTGTTGACCCTGCGTTAAAAAGTTTTGCTTAACCGTTAAGAGTAATTGCTGAAATTCAGCTTGATTAATTGGCAGCTCCGTAATGGACAATTGCAGCGTTGCATAGACCAGCATCTGTTCCAACTGTGCTTTGTCTCCCAATGGCGAATATGCTAATGCCATCGGCTTGGAAATTTGCTTTTTCAATTGACGAACCAAATCCCCCAATTGCAAATGTATCAGACGAATAATGCCTTCTCGATGCTGCTTAATCGCTTCAGTCTGATCATTGAAGGTCTGAATCACAATGCCTGAATCATCTTTAACATCTAACTTTGCAAAAACTTTAACAGGAACCAAGGCTTGATATTGTTTAACCACAACACCTGTAACCTTGTGCGAAGCTTCAAATACAAAATCTTCAGGGAAACTTTGGAACTGTCCTTTGGTTTGCTTGACAGGGCTATGAGTTTCGGTACGGCAACGCGCTTTTAATTCAGCTAAATTACGCCCTTTTTCAATCACACGTCCTTTTTCATCAATCACTTTAATGAAAGGCAGCAAATATTGATCAATTTTTTCAAAAGAAAAATCTTTTTCGGTAATCTGTTCGCCACGGAGTTGAAATGCCAAAAAGCCAAATAAATGCTCACGTAGATGTACCGCATCTATACGCTGCATGATTTTTTTCGCAGTATCTGGTATTGGAACCAGATTACGACGTTTATCTTTTGGCAAGGCTTTTAATAAGGCTTCAATTAAGTCCTGTCGCCAACCTGGAATTCCCCAAGACCAAATGTTTTCATCTACTTGTGGTAAAGCCTGCACAGGTATTTTAACCGTAGCCCCATCTTCATCATGGCTTGGGTCAAAACGATAACTCGCGGCTAAACGCAACTCACCATTATGCAAATAATCTGGGAACTGTTGTGTCGTTGGACGATCATTCAGCCATAGCGCATCATCTTCTACAAACAAAAAACGTGGCTGTGCTGGCTCAATGGTGGCGCGCCAATCTTCAAAACTACGACGACTGGCAATTTCAACAGGTACTTTTGCTGCATAGAACTGATAAATCGTTTCTTCATCTACGACCAAATCACGTCGACGCAATTTGTCTTCGACCCGCTCTACCTCTTCCAATTTTAATAAATTATGTTTTAAAAATGGCGGAAGTATGCCCAGATTACCTGTCGTCAAAGCATCTCTAAGAAAAATTTCATGGGCAGCGAGATGATCAACTTTTTCATAATTGATCATTCGTTTTGGCTCAATAATCAAACCAAACAATGAAATCTGCGCATAGGCATTCACGATACCTGCTTTTTTCGACCAGTGCGGTTCAAAATAATGGTATTTCAGCAAATCACGTGCAGCCAAGAGAATCCACTCAGGTTCAATCCTTGCCAGCGTACGCAAATAAACCTGTGAGGTTTCCACCATTTCAAACGCCATAATCCACGGCGTATTGCTCTTGTGTAAGGTCGAAGCAGGAAATACCCGTGCTTTCTGTTGACGAACTGCCATAAAAACGTTGCGCTCATCAGTTTTATTGGCAATAAACGACAATAAACCCGTCAATAAAGCACGATGCAAGTTTTCATAACTGGCTTTTTTATCATTAAAGGAAAGATTAAGACCTTTCGCCAAATCCAGTAATTGCTCATGAGTTTTTTTCCACTCACGTAAACGCAACCAGCTCAAAAAATGCTGACGAGCAAAAGTACGACGCTTGTTCTCACTCATTGACTCGACAGGATCATGAATCGCTTCCCACAACTTTAAATAAAACAGGAAGTCAGAGTCCGCTTCACGAAATAATGCATGCTTTTGATCTGCCTGCATTTGCTTATCCGCAGGGCGCTCACGTGGATCTTGTACCGCCAAAGCCGCCACAATAATCAACACTTCATTTAAAACGCCAAAATGTGCTCCGCCCAAAATCATACGGGCTAAACGAGGATCAATTGGCATTTTTGCCATTTGTTGACCAATTTTGGTGAGAGAGTCTCCCCCAGCGCCTTTTTTAGAAAGAGCGGCTTTTTCAAATCCTTCTTGATCAACCGAGGTTTTAGGCGCATTTTTTTCAGTCATTGCACCCAGTTCAACCAAGAGCTTACGACCGTCATTCACAAGCCTGTGATCTGGCGGTTCAATAAAATCAAAGGCTTCGAGTGAACCTAAACCCAGACTTTGCATTTGCAAAATCACCGAAGCCAAGTTGGTGCGTTTAATTTCGGGTTCAGTAAATTCAGGACGGCTTAAAAAGTCTTCTTCACTATATAAACGAATACAGACCCCAGGTGCGATACGTCCACAACGCCCTTTACGCTGATTGGCTGCCGCCTGTGAAATTGCTTCAATAGGTAAACGCTGCACACGAGAGCGATAGTTATAACGTGAAATACGGGCAAAACCGCTATCAATCACATAGCGAATATTCGGGACAGTCAAAGCTGTTTCGGCTACGTTGGTCGCAATAATAATACGTCGACCACCACCTGAAGAATTAAAAATCTTTTGTTGATCTGCCAAAGCCAAACGCGCATAGAGCGGTAAAATTTCGGTATGGCGTGGGCCATGCTTCTGTAAAGTTTCTTGTAATTCTCGAATTTCCTGCTCTGTACTGGCAAAAATCAGAATATCAGCATGCTCAGGATGACCTTTTTCCTGCGCATCTTGAAAACATTCTTCTACCGCTTGTACTACAGCACGTGGCAGATTCTCTTCAAAATCATCAAATTCATCATCATCACTGCCGCCAATGCTCAACTCGGAAATTGGACGATAACGCACTTCGACTGGAAAGCTACGCCCTTCGACTTCAAAAATTGGCGCACCATGAAAATATTGGCTAAAGCGTTGCACATCTAAGGTTGCAGAGGTCACAATGACTTTCAAATCAGGGCGTTTCGGCAATAATTGCTTTAAGTACCCCATAATAAAGTCAATATTGAGAGAGCGCTCATGTGCCTCATCAATAATAATCGTATCGTATTTACTTAAATAACGGTCATGCGAAAGCTCCGCCAGTAAAATACCATCCGTCATTAAGCGTACAATTGAGTCTTGTGAGCCTTGTTCATTAAAACGAACTTTAAAACTAATCGATTCTCCGAGCTTCTCGCCCACTTCTTCAGCAATACGCTGTGAAACGCTGCGAGCGGCCAAACGACGTGGCTGGGTATGACCAATCATGCCGGTCAAACCACGTCCCGCCAGCATGGCAATTTGCGGTAACTGCGTGGTTTTACCTGAACCAGTTTCCCCCGCGACAATAATGACTTGATGCTGTTGAATCGCAGCCATCAATTGTTCAGCAGACTGTGTAACTGGTAAGTCTTGGTTCAGTTTAATTTGAGGCAGACGTGCAAAACGCGCACGTACTTTAAGATTAGACTGTTCAAACAGCTCTTGGTATTGCTGTGGATCACCATCTTTGCTACGGCGTAGTCGATTTAAACGATGACGGTCGCGGGCCATAACCCATTGATCGATATTTAAATGACTTTGCACAGATGATTTATCCCAATAAAAATTTGAATCGTCCATTTTACGCCTTAAGCGGTCATAGAGAAAGCCTCTTCAACGTGATCGCCAATCTGCCCAAGAAATATGGTTATATTTCACTCCCTTTCATACCTTCATATCTAAGGTAAAAACCTGAATATAGAGGTGAAGCACTAGTTTATTGCGAGATTGCAGACTTGAATTTGTCAGAAAAATAAGCAACTACATCTATATAAAATATCTTTTTTCAATTTTAGCCTTGAAATTCGAGCCAGATGACTGCATGTTGAATAACGATTTAAATACGACAATTTGATTGTGACGTATTGTCATTTTTTCATCATCTGTTTCATTTGTAATACATGATGATGATATTGAGTGAAATGGTATTTAAATTACTCATTCGGTTTTTCCGATGCTTGTAATGTAAAAATACTGTTTCAGCAATAATTAAAATTTCGATATTCTACTTCCAAATTCAAAGACTAACCTCAATCATGGAGACAATGATGAGCTTAATTAATACCGAAGTTAAACCATTTAAAGCACAAGCTTACTTGAACGGTCAGTTCATTGAAGTTACAGAAGCTGATCTTAAAGGCAAATGGTCTGTAGTATTCTTCTATCCAGCAGACTTCACTTTTGTATGCCCAACTGAGCTTGGTGACCTTGCTGACAACTACGCTGAATTCAAAAAATTAGGCGTTGAAATCTATGCAGTTTCTACTGACACGCATTTCACACACAAAGCTTGGCACGATTCTTCTGCTGAAATTAAGAAAATTGAATACCCAATGGTTGGTGACCCAACTTGGACGCTTGCTAAAAACTTCGAAGTATTAATTGAATCTGCTGGTCTTGCTGACCGTGGTACTTTTGTGATCGACCCAGAAGGCAAAATCCAAATCGTTGAAATCAACGCTGGTGGTATTGGCCGTGACGCTCAAGAACTTCTTCGCAAAGTTAAAGCAGCTCAATACGTTCACGCTCACCCAGGTGAAGTATGCCCTGCTAAATGGAAAGAAGGCGACGCAACTCTTGCTCCGTCTATCGACCTAGTAGGTAAAATCTAATTTTTTAAAAATTAGATTGAATCAAAAAACCACGCCTTAAGCGTGGTTTTTTTACAATTAAATTTCATGTAATTTTATTTAGAAAATATTTGAAGTCCCTGTAATTTCTGCTATACATTGAAGTAAGCCTTTTGTTTTATTTACCTTGAATTAAACAGAAAGGTCTATTGAGTTTATTCACAAATTCAAGGAGGTATGTATGGGAATAATGCTTGCCGTGACTTCTTGGAAATACAATGCGACTTCAAGATACTTAAAAATTTTTTATAATAATGGTTCTGGAGAACTCTACCACCCTGTGCCCCAATTTGTTTACGCCAACATGCTACGTTGTAGTGATAAAGCCGCTTTTGTACACAAATACCTAGAATACGACTTGCACTTCACACGCATTACCATCCAATAAATAACAATAAAAAAATCAGGGTAAGCCCTGATTTTTCATACGAAGTCTGCATGTTCGCTTAAACATCATAATCTTTTGCAGTAATAACCAATAAACCTGCACCTAAAGGTAAGGTGGATAATAAATAGTTACCTTCTTCTTTTACCAAATGGGTAAATGCTTTTACTTCTTCTGCATGTGAAATGACATTATCAACGATTAAAACGCCGCCTTGTTTAGATAACAATCGTTTTAAATCAGACCAATAGTCCACATAGGCATCACGTTCTGCATCAAGTAGAATCAAATCATATTTTTCGGTACATTCTGCTAAATAATCTTTGGCATCTCCTACCCAGAACTGGATTAATGGGTCCAAACCAAATTCTTGCGCAAACTGCTGCGCCTGTTGACTGCGTACAGCATCAATTTCTAAGGTAGTAAGCTGTCCTTGTGTAACTTGTAAGGCATCTGCCAGCCACAAGGTCGAATAACCCGTAGATGTTCCTATTTCTAAGACTTTCTTCGATTTCTGAATTCGAATCTGCATCGCTAAAAAGTGAGCAGAATCAGGTTCAATATTGCGGTAACGCTGTAATCGATCTTTTTGAGTGTCATCATGCTTTTTAAAAGAAACATATAAATCATTTATTCTTGCTTTAAATTGTTGACTCATACTCATCGAGACATTCCATTTTTAAATTGGCTATACGTTAAATTTCATTTTTTATTTCATGTTCTATTCATATAGCAGTTTTTTGTATCAAATTAAAGCGAGGAACAGTTTTTCCATCTTCTAAAGTGACTTGCTCGGTAAACATGCTTAAAGGACGCACCCATAAAGAATAATCGCCATATAAGCATTGATAGACCACCAACTTTTCTTCTGTTTCACTATGTGTTGCGACAGAAAATACCTGATACAACTGACCTTTATAATGTTGATAAATACCACGTTCTAACATCGTTGGACTCTACAATAATCTATGATGTCTCATGCTAAATGATTCAACCAGATTTGGAAATTCAATCTATTGAGGATGTTGTATTTTTATGCTGATCTAATTCAAAACTATCCAGTAAAAGACTGGACCTGAGAAGACATAAAAAAACCACTTCCGAAGAAGTGGTTTTTATTCAATTATTTCTTGAATGGGAATGCATACTTCACGATACGCTTAATCACACTGCCGTATTGCTTCACCAAACTGGCATTATTGTAATTTAAGCCGTATTTCTCGCACACTGCTTGTACTTTAGGCGCCATTTTACGATAACGACGCGCAGGTACATCAGGGTACAAGTGATGTTCAATTTGATGACTTAAATGTCCAGTCAAAATATGGAAGGCTTCTGAACCCGTTAAATTCGAAGAACCACGAATTTGACGCATATACCAGTGACCACGGCTTTCATTTTGCAAAACTGTTTTTGGGAACACCTCTACGTCTTTAGTGAAATGACCGCAGAAAATCACACTGAAAGTCCAGATATTACGAATACCATTCGCTACAAGATTACCTGTAAATACGGGTAATGCCGCGGGACCTGCAATCAATGGGAAGAAGACGTAATCCTTGAGCAATTGCTTGCCAATTTTGCGTTGTAACGGTTTCCACTCTTCTTTCAGTTCTTGTTTAGATTTACGACCAAACCAAACTTTACCAATTTCAAGATTCTGAATGGCTACGCCCCACTGAAACAGCAAGCAGAATGGAATGCTATACAAAGGCTGTAATAAAAAACCTGGTTTCCAACGTTGTTCTGGGAACAAACGTAATAAACCATAACCGATATCATCATCCATACCTTTAATATTGGTGTAGGTGTGATGTTTATAGTTGTGAGTTTGACGCCAGTTATCAGAAGTTCCGACAATATCCCACTCGTAGTTTTGCCCACTGAATTTAGGATCATTCATCCAGTCATATTGACCGTGCATGACGTTGTGCCCTAATTCCATGTTTTCCATGATTTTGGCAAAGCCCAATAAACCTGTCCCCAAAATCCAAGCTGGCGGAAACCAACCTGCAAATAAGCAAGCACGGCCAGCAATTGAAGCGTACTGCACGGTTGAATAAACACGGCGGATATATTTGGCATCTTTCTCGCCAATATCATCCAACACTTCTTGTTTGATCGCATCCAATTCGCGCGCCAATTCATCTAACTCAAATTGAGTAAGTTCACGATTTTTTGGGTTCTTAAAATATTGTGCTTTTACTGGCATATTCATAATATTGAACTCTCTTATAAATCAATCACAAGATCTGTTTGGGCAGAACTTACACACAGTTTTAATGGATTACTTGGCTCGCTATTTTGTTGACCATTGAGCATGTCTTGCGTTGAGCCTTGTACTTTATTACATACACATTTATGGCAAACCCCCATACGGCAGCCATAGGTCGGTTTCACGTTGGCATGTTCTAGCCCAACTAAAATTGATTGACCGCGTGGAATTGCAACTACTTTGTTAGACTTACTTAGGGTTACATTCACAAAACCTGTGTCGTCATTTACCACAGGTGTCATGCTAAACGCTTCGCTTTGGAATAGTTGAGCTTGAGTAAAAAGTTGCTCCGCTTGCTGAACGAAACCTGAAGGACCGCAAGCATACACAATTGACTGATCAATATCGGTCAATACCTCGACCTGAGCCGCATTTAAACGTGCATCTGCATTTTCTTCTTGGGTATAAAATACTTGATAAGAAAATTGCGGATATTGCTTTGCCCACTGTTCAAAATAAGATTTGAACGCGAAATCTGCATAATGCTTCACCCAGTACATCACATGCACTTTACGCTCACGTAGTTGCTCTGACTGTGTTAAAGTAGTCAATAAACTGTACATTGGAGTAATACCGCTGCCTGCGGCTAACAAGATCATCGGTTGATTTTGTTTAGGCAACAACATATCGCCATAAGGTTGACCAAATTCAAGTACATCACCAATTTGAGCTTGGTTGATTAACCAGTTACTGACTTTGCCTTGTTCTACTTTTTTAACACTGAGCAACACATGTTGCGCATCAATCTGAGTCAAACTGTAGGTACGCTCATAACGCGCACCTTGAACATCTATCATGACAGGGTGATGCTGACCTGCTTGACCCATTTTGAAATGACGATTGACTTCAATCGTCAAACTTACCATTTCTTCAGCAGTATTGTCCTTTTGAACAATCTTACCTAAAGCTTGATCAACCGACCAAAGTGGATTGACCTTTTGCAACCAAAAATTCAAAGAGTGTTGATCTACAACACTTTCGACTAAAAAATTAAGGGGAGAATTTGATTTTTTTAGCATGAACATCTTTAAGACCACGCAATTGACTTTTAATTATTATACACATGTATATATATTTGTATATATATTCGTCCTTTTTTATTCATTTCACATCACAGGCAGTAAAGGCTATAATGCAAAAAAGCATTTAATCTATTGAAAAATATGAACCAGCCTTCGATCAAAACAAAACACGACACTACGACTCATGACCTTAAAACGGTGCATGAACCAGTTGTAGTTCGTTCTGTCGGTCGTAAAGCTACCATTACGAAAGATGAATTATTCCAAGCAGCGCTCAAACTGATTGGACCGCAAAAAAGCATTGCCTCTTTAAGTCTACGTGAAGTTGCGCGTGAAGCAGGTATTGCACCAAATAGTTTCTATAGACATTTCAAAGATATAGATGAGCTTGCCATTGAGCTGATAGACCGTTCAGGTATTGTGTTACGCCAAATTTTGCATGAAGCACGTTTAAAAGCGATCAAGCAAAGCAGCATTATTCGTAGTTCGGTCGAAGTATTTATTGAACAGTTAAATACTGATGAAGGAAATTTAAGTCTATTACTACGCGAGGGTTATACAGGTTCTGCCTCATATAAACTTGCGGTAGATCGACAGCTTAACTATTTCCAGCAAGAACTGAAAGATGACCTGATTCGTTTAGAACGCCTCAATCACAGCAAAATGGCACACCCTGACTTAGCAGCGAAAGCAATTACGCAACTGGTATTTAATATGGGGGCCAAAGTGATTGATTTACCAAATGAAGAACGCAAAGCCATGGCAGAGCAAACCATGATTATGATTCGTATGATTTTGGAAGGTGCACGTCATTTGGATGAATCGCAAATTCGTTAAACAGATTGACAGTTAAAATTCCCAATAAAAAAGCACCAGATGGTGCTTTTTTATTGCTGGGTTGAAAGTTAAACCTTAAGGCTTAACCACCACCAACACTTGAATAGCTTCTGGCGTTACAGATAAACCATCCAACAAGGCAATGCCTTCCTTCTGCAATTTTTGTAAGCGTGTAATTTCGTCTTCACGAATACTTGGATTAAATTGCTTTAAATAACTTAAACGGTCAATTTCATATTGCCATTTGCCACCATAGATTTCTTTGGCTTGCTGCTTCATTTCAGGCAAAGCAGTTTTGGCAATATTCAAAGCCTGTTGATAGCGTTCTTCAATCACATCACGACGCGCTTTCACCACCTGACGGCAACTGTTGCTGTCTAAATGATGTAAATACGGCTTCAGAATACTTGGCTCAATCTTCATCGATAAATCTTGCCCAGTTTCACTGAGTAATACGCGAATCAATTGCTGTGGCAAGCTTGAAGGCAAGTTCAATGCTTTCGGTGCAATCACATCGACCTTGAACCAAACTTCTAACAAAATTGAGCCTTGTTTTAATGCATTCGACTTTAAAATCGCGACATTGGTACTACCAAAGGCCTGCGTATTGATCATTTCCATCACACTTTCAGTGAATGGATGCTCTAAAGTCAGATATTGCGCATCTTCACGGACTTGAGCTTGATCACGGTAGAATGTCGCGGTCATACCTTCTTCATCCAAGGTTAAGCCCTGAACTTGCATTTGATCTGTCGGTTTAATAATGACTGTACCATTACTTTGCTCATCAAAATCAATGTTAGTCGACGCCATAAAGCGCTTCATAAACATTGGCAAAGTGGTATTGTCATCATAATCTTCAAGCGCTTGTACAATTTCTTGCGCAACGATTGGTCGGCATGAATTGTATTCGAGTAAGCGGTCACGACCTGCTTGTAATTCCGCCTCTAAAGCTTCACGTTGTACGCTGACTTCTTCAAGCAAATCTTCGAACTGTTGCCCCATATCGGTAAGCAAGCAATCTTTTAAATTGACAATGAAGTTTTCTTGCAAGGTTTGTGCGGTTGGCGAAATATTACTGAAAATATTCAATGCTTCGTTATACCAACGGAACATACGCTCTTGCGCTGTACCTTCTAAATATGGCACATGAATCTGAATACGGTTTTCTTGACCAATACGGTCTAAACGACCAATACGCTGTTCCAATACGTCTGGATTGGCAGGCAAGTCAAATAACACCAAGTCAGAAGCAAACTGGAAGTTACGCCCTTCTGAACCAATTTCAGAACAGAGTAAAATCTGCGCACCATAAGAATCTTCAGCAAAATATGCCGCAGCTTGGTCACGCTCAAGCAAGCTCATGCCTTCATGGAACATGGCTGTACGAATACCTGCATGTAAACGTAAAGCGTTTTCTAATGCTTCGACCACAGGACCACTACGCGCAATCAACAACACTTTTTTGTGTTTTAACTGAGTACGCAGCATTTCCATAAGCCAACCCACACGTGGGTCAGATTCCATCCACGAACCATCAAGCTGTGCTTCTTCAGGCCACATTTGCTCACGTAGTTTGCCATCTTTCGACCAGTTTTCTGGTGCAGGTAATGGCGCAGGCTGACAATCACGACCAGGGAAGCCTTGAATCGCTTCACGGGTATTACGGAATAAAATACGCCCTGTACCATGGCGATCCAATAATTCATGAATTGCATGGAAACGTTGTTCTGGTTCGTCACTAATGCGATGCCCCAATAACTGTTCAATTGCAGTTAAATGGCTATCTTCTAACGGTAAATCTGACATCAGCACTTCTGCAATTTTTGCAGTATGTTGATACTTTTCTTCTTCATCCAAGAAACGATCTAATGAACTAAAACGTTGCGGATCGAGCAAGCGTAAACGCGCAAAGTGGCTTTCAACACCTAGTTGTTCTGGTGTTGCGGTCAACAATAACACGCCTGGTGTTTGCTCAGCCAACTCTTCGACCAGATCATAACGATCATTGCCACCTTCTTCCTCATTCCACATCAAGTGATGTGCTTCATCTACCACTAACAGATCAAAACCAGCTTCCAACGCCTGTTCGCGCAAGTCGTCATGGTCAATCATCAAGTCAACGCTGGCAATAATGCATTGCTCAGTCAAGAATGGATTGAGTTCAGGGTCGTGTTCTTTAATAGACGCGGTACGTGTTAAATCAAAAATAGAGAAGGCTAAATTGAAACGGCGGCGCATTTCAATCATCCACTGATACTGTAATGAATCAGGCACTAAAATCAGAATACGTTCAGAACGACCTGTTTTTAGTTGTTGGTGGATAATTAAACCCGCTTCAATGGTTTTCCCCAGACCAACTTCGTCTGCCAGTAAAACACGTGGTGCAAAACGCTTGCCTACTTCGTGTGCGATATAAAGTTGATGCGGAATTAAACCGACGCGCGCACCAACCAAACCACGTAATGGGCTGCTTTGCATATTGGCTTGCATCAGCATTGCTTCAATACGTAGGTCATACCATTCTTTATAGTCAATTTGGCTTGCCAGTAAACGATCTAAAGGCTTAGATAATTGAATTTGAGCGCCAATACGGGTTTCATTCAGGGTTTTACGTTCTTGCGTTCCATCTTCTAAGCTACGCACGACAGCGTAACGTACCACACCATGATGATGCTCCAATGACTCGACCAGCCATTGTGTTCCTTCCTGATCATGCACTTCATCATTCGTATTAAATACGATACGAGATAAAGGGGCATTGTTTCGGGCATATACTCGCGTTTCGTCGCTTTTTGGGAATAAGATGCTAATCGATCGTTCATCAACGTCAATTAATACCCCTAAGCCAAGCTCTGTTTCTGTGTCAGATAACCAACGTTGACCAATAGCAAACTGCTGCAATTTTTCCACCTTTATCTCAAATGTAGACCAAGAAATAATTGCTCAAAAGAGAATATTATTTGAACAAAACTTCATGGCTTTAAGCAATATATTTTGACATAAAGCTCACTAAAAAAGTGGGCTTATTCGAATCTGAAGCGTATTTTTTTCGCCTTAAAACGGTACTGGGCAATAGAATTCAACTAACTGCTCTGTTTTAGGATGTTGAAAACTCAAACGCTCTGCATGTAGACATAAACGATCCAACAATAGCTGCTCGGGTGCGGCATACAGCGTATCCCCTACGATTGGATGGCCTAGGTACTGCATATGTACACGTAACTGATGCGAACGACCTGTAATAGGCGTCAGTTCAACACGAGTTACGGCTTGACCTTGAATTTCAAAATGTTCAGTCGCTTTCCAGTGTGTCAAGGCAGGCTTGTTGTAACTCGGATCTGCAATGTGTAAAGGTGGACGTGACGGATCGTACACCACAGGTACATCCACTGTTCCCTCACCTTGCAAATGCCCAGCGACTACAGCTTGATATATTTTTGACGTTTGGCGCTCTTGGAACTGACGCGAAATTCGGTTTTGTCCGAATTTAGAAAGTGCAAAGACCAAAATACCTGAGGTATCTCGATCTAGACGATGAATCAGCAAGGTTCTCGGCTCTTCTTGAAGTAACCGATTAATCACACAATCTTGCAAGTCAGCCGTTTTTCCTGGCACTGTAAGAATCCCCGCGGGTTTATGGATTACCATAAAATCCTCATCACGGTGGATCAGATGTTCATTCAGAAATTGACTCAAGAGATATTCCAAGCTGACTGTGCAAACAAGCGGGCAATAATAAGAAGCTCCCTTATAAATTACAATGCAAAAATCGACAAAAGTCAGCGTTTTTTACGATTTTATTCAAAAAAGTCCCGATTTAACTCACAATAAGAATTATGTCTCAGGGACTAAATCATTTTTTTGAAATTTGGGCTGTGCTTCACGTCTCTGTCTTGAAGATTGACAGCATTAACCTATCATCATTTTCCTAGAGGCATCACTGCTATAGAATCAACAACATAGGCTTTTAAAGCATGTATTAAACCAAACTTCATTCGAAAGTTTACCCACTCCCCCTATCTCAATAAACAATTCACACGATGTAAATTTATCCATTCCTAAAATATATCAATGCGGGCTGTGTCTTATCCAAGAGTTCTAACTCAATGTATTCGATCTAAATCCCAAATAGGCATGCCCAATCCTTTAACGATTGGAATTTAGCACTGAATCTTTAATTCTCAGTTAAATCTTTACCTAACTGAAAATTATTGGCTTGGGAGAGTCTATGACTAAGAATCTTGTGTAAAGCTCAGTGTTCATTCCTCTTTAAAAAATTTAAGTCGGATCATTTTAGAAAATGGCGAGAAAGCTTAAAGCTGAATCTGTGCCAAAAACTGCTCAATGGCATACTGTGCGATTTCAGCATCTTGAAATGCTTTAGCACCTGAAATTCCTATCGCCCCAATGACTTCCCCTTGATATAAAATGGGTTCTCCACCTTCAAGCATGCCTGTAATGCTCTCTACCGTTAAAAATCCGTCTTGTCCATTACGAATTAAATCTTCAAATAATTTGGTTGGACGTTTACTGATGGCTGAACATTGTGCTTTTTCGTGACACAATCGTGCAGTCATTGGGGATGCGCCATCCATACGCTTCATACTCAATAAACAGCCTGTTTCATCAACGACTGCAATACTTATAGCAAAGCCATGCTGTAAGGCATACCCATAGGCTGCATTTAAGATCAATTCGGCATCAGCCAATTCTAAACAATATTTGGTTTTCATGGATTTTCCTTGCAAAAAAAAGCCTGCAACATGATCACAGGCTTTTTGGAACTTTCACTACAACTTATGCTTTCATTTCAGCAAAGGTTTCTTTTGCGGCTTGAATCGTAAATGCAATATCTTCATCACTATGTGCACTTGAGATGAAGCCCGCTTCAAATGCCGATGGTGCCAAATTCACGCCACGATCTAACATACCATGGAAGAATTTACGGAATGCAGCAACATCACATTTCAGCATTGAATCGAAACTGGTGATGTCTTCTTGATCGGTAAAGTAAAGACCAAACATTGCACCCGCTTGTTGAGTTTTGAAAGGAATACCAGCAGCATCAGCTTCTTGCTGTAACCCTGCCAAAAGCTTTTCTAATTGAGCTGTTAAGTTTTCATAGAAACCGGGTTGGCGTAAATGTTTGAACATTTCAATGCCCGCACGCATTGCGAGTGGATTACCCGACAATGTACCCGCTTGGTACACTTTACCTAAAGGTGCAATACATTCCATCACTTCGCGTTTACCACCAAAAGCACCTACTGGTAAACCTGCACCAATAATTTTGCCTAAAGTGGTTAAGTCAGGTGTCACGCCATAATGAGCTTGTGCTCCGCCTAGTCCAACACGGAAACCTGTCATTACTTCATCGATAATAAATACCGAACCATGTTCATCACACACTTCACGAATGGCTTGCAAGAAACCTTCCACAGGTTTTACCAAGTTCATGTTGCCCGCTACAGGTTCTACAATCACACCCGCAATTTCAGCACCAAATTTAGCAAAACACTCTTTTAAGGTTGCAATGTCGTTATACGGCAAAGTTAAGGTATGTTTGGCAAAATCGGCAGGTACACCCGCTGAAGTCGCTTCCCCTTCACCTGTTGTTAATAAGCCTGAACCTGCTTTTACCAATAATGAGTCAGAATGACCATGGTAACAGCCTTCAAACTTCACAATTTTGTCGCGTCCTGTATAACCACGTGCCAAACGAATCGCAGTCATGGTTGCTTCAGTACCTGAGTTGGTCATGCGCACCATTTCAATCGATGGCATAATTTCACAAATCACATCTGCCAAAGTCGTTTCATGTACGGTCGGTGCGCCAAAACTCAAACCATCTACCGCAGCGTCTTGAACCGCTTTAATAATGGCTGGATGTGCATGACCAAGAATCATTGGCCCCCAAGAACCAACATAATCTACATAACGCTTACCATCCACATCAAACAAATAAGCCCCTTGCGCTTTTTCAATAAAGATGGGTGTACCGCCCACGCTATTAAATGCACGTACAGGTGAATTCACGCCACCCGGAATATGTTTACTGGCTTGTTTAAATAGTTGTTCTTGCTTTGGAGATAAACTCATGAATTTACTCAACCTAAATAGAAAATAATCGACTTACAACATTATGCAGTTTTAGCAAATAACTGTGCCCATGCATGAACACGGGGTGGGATGTCAGCTACGTTCAACGCTAATATATCACTAATTACCGCGCAAAGGTCTGCGCCCGCAGTAATCACAGGTGCTGAATTTTCAACGGTTAATCCACCAATTGCACAAATCGGCACCGTAAATTCCTGCTTCGCCTGAGCAATGACTTCAATTCCCACATTACCTGCTTCAGGCTTAGTCGCAGTTGCATACACAGCACCAAATGCAACATATGTCGCGCCCTCTGAAATCGCCTTTTTAGCCAATTCCATAGAATTTAAACAAGTACGACCAATAATGACGCCTTGCGGTAGGCACGCAACTGCATCGGCAATTTCACCATCATCTTGACCCAAATGCACACCCAATCCGTATTGCTGTGCGAGAGCCAAATCATCATTAATTACAAATGGTACAGCATATTGATTGCAAAGCGCTTTAATTTGTTCAACTTCCGTAGGTTGATCCGTTTTGTTCACTTTCTTACGGCGATACTGAAGAATTGCAATTTGACCTGTTGCTAAAGCTGCGTGTAATTTTTCTAGCAATAGATTTAAAGGATCATCATTGGTAATAAGGTATAAACCACGCATAAAAAAACCTGTACTTGACTAAATAGAGCATCCATTTAGCCTAGATTAAAATTGTATAAAAAAAGCCATCATAGCATTATGATGGCTTTTCAGCAGATGAGATTTGCCCAATTTTAATGCATTCATTGGGGGTACTTATAAATAATTACCTTCTCGTTCAGGTTGATACAGTACTCGCTCAATCTTGACTTTCATTAAATGCCCATCAGGTTGCGGCCATTCAATTTCTTGTCCTTCAGACAATCCCAAAATTGCTGCGCCCACGGGTGCCAACACATTGACCTGTCCTTTATCACCACGAAAGTCATGCGGATAAACCAAGGTAATTTCCGTTGATGAAGTATCTGGAGCAATCGTGACCAACACACGTGCATTCATGGTGACGACATTGGCAGGAACATCTTGCGGAGCAACAACATTGGCACGTGCCAATTCATCTTCTAAATGCTCCATGGTTGGCGTTAATTTTGATTGATGCTCTAACATAGTTTCTAAACGATTCAGATCTTGTTCAGAAATGATAATAGTTGGTTTGTCCATAAAACCGTCCTTCTCAAAAATTCATGTTCTAAATTTTGCTTTGGTATGTTCTTTATTTTCACATGCTGAATTATTTATAGCAGAAAATGAAGAATGGTGAAGATAAGCATTTTGTATAGATATAAAAAAAGCCCCCCTTGAGGGAGGCTTCTCAAGCATATTGCTAATTATTTTGCATATACTGGGAACTTAGCACATACAGTTTCAACTTTCGCTTTCACTGTTGCAATAACAGTTTCGCTACCTTTTGAATCAAGAATGTCAGCAATCCAGCCCGCTAATTCGCGAACTTCTGCTTCACCAAAACCACGCGTCGTTACTGCTGGCGTACCAATACGGATACCTGAAGTAACAAATGGAGAACGTGGGTCATTAGGTACAGAGTTTTTGTTCACAGTAATGTGAGCAGCACCTAACCAAGCATCTGCATCTTTACCAGTAATGTCTTGTTTGATTAAAGATAACAAGAACAAGTGGTTTTCAGTACCACCAGAAACAACGTCATAACCACGCGCGATTAAAACTTCAGCCATTGCTTGAGCATTTTTAACCACTTGTTGTTGATATGCTTTGTATTCAGGCGCCATCGCTTCTTTAAAGCAAATTGCTTTTGCTGCGATTGCATGAACTAATGGACCGCCTTGGTTACCTGGGAATACAGCAGATTGAAGTTTTTTCTCAATTTCTTCATTTGCTTTTGCAAGGATTAAACCAGAACGTGGACCACGTAAAGTTTTATGCGTAGTTGTCGTTGTTACGTCAGCAATTTGTACTGGGCTTGGGTAAACACCCGCAGCAACTAAACCAGCAACGTGTGCCATATCTACAAATAGGTAAGCACCAACTTTATCCGCGATGTCACGGAAACGCTGCCAATCTACGATTTGGCTATAAGCAGAGAAACCAGCAACGATCATACGTGGCTTGTGTTCAACCGCTAAACGCTCAACTTCTTCATAATCGATCTCACCAGTTTCTGGGTTTAGACCGTATTGAATTGCATTATAAGTTTTACCAGAGAAGCTTACTTTAGCACCGTGAGTCAAGTGACCACCGTGAGCCAAACTCATACCTAGAACTGTGTCGCCTGGGTTAAGTAAAGCTAAATAAACTGCTGAGTTTGCTTGTGAACCCGCATGTGGTTGAACGTTAGCGTAATCAGCACCAAATAATTCTTTAGCACGGTCAATTGCCAATTGTTCGATGATGTCGACATATTCACAACCGCCATAGTAGCGTTTGCCTGGGTAGCCTTCTGCATATTTGTTAGTGAGTTTTGATCCTTGAGCTTCCATTACTGCTGGTGAGCAATAGTTTTCTGATGCGATTAACTCAATATGAGCTTCCTGACGAGCGTCTTCGTTAGAAATTGCTTGAGCTAATTCTGGATCAAATTCAGCAATAGAGATATTGGCAAACATTAGCGAGGTCCTATGTATTTAGGGCTTTTAAGCCGTGCTAAGATTGCCGCGTATTGTAGCACGAAGTTTGCAAATATTGAGAACGATGTTTGCTCTGTTTTACATAAAAAAAGCTCATGTCGATAAAAAACATAAGCTTCTTTTGTTCAACTCAACTTATTGAATTGGCATTAATGTTTGTACATCTATCAAAATATTCGGAATATTTAGCACATAAGCTGTACCATGATCCCAAGTCGTATTGGTTTTATAGGTAATTGGAGAGTTTTTAGCAGCATCTCCACTCAGCAAAGTATCTGTAGCAACTTTTGGAACCGTCGTATCCATCGCACCTTGATAAATAATAATAGGCGTACTTATTTTAACCTGAAGAGGCTGTGAATCTGTATCTAAGAACTTTTTCACAGGAGATAAAGTCATAAAATTACTTTGTGTCCTAGGGTAGTTGGTAATGTCATCTGCATTATCTTCTGCATAGGTATTCATAGCTGTCCCAAACTCTTGCTCTAAAGAGGGATAACAATCCGTTTCAGCATTGTCGGCAATTTTATCGGTTGGGGACTTAAATACTTGGCTGTATTGCAAGCTTGGATTTGGATTACGTAAACCTGCAGTAATTAAAGCTGTAAATGTATCTAAAGAAGCCAAAGTCTCTATTTTTTGCTTTATATCGGTTTGTTGAGCGGCAAGACTCTCCCCTGCCAGCAAGATCAATTGAAGATTGGATGCAGGCGCAACCGCCACAGTTCCTTTATAATCCAGTTGTGCTCTAGACTGATATTGCGCTGCGCCTAACGCGGCATGCCCACCTTGCGAATGCCCAACGGTCATCCAACGATTCGACACTTTATTCCCTAAATAGTTTCGCGCTGCCACAACGGCGTCAGTAATTGAAAATGCCTCACTTTTTACATTTAAGAAAGGATGTAATTCATTATTTGCTGGTTCACCCAAACCTTCGTAATCTGGAGCAACCACCACATAGCCCGCAGTTAATAAACCCTCAATCATCGCTTGAATATAGGTGTTTAATTGACTGCGGCTCGGTGCACAAATATCGGCTACACCCGTTGTTCCATGCGCCCAAACCACAATTGGCCAACCTTTAGCAGGCGGTGCTGTTTTTGGTGTAAAGACCAAAGCTGTAGCTTGCACTTCTTTATTATTCATGCCGAGCATCTTATAAGTCATCACGACACTTTCGCCTGCCGTCGCAGACATGTCGGTTAGGTTATAAGCTGTGGGTGTGGAAACAACAGGATTTGCAATGTTGTTTTTGGGAATATTATCCCCCAAATTATAAGAATCATGATCATCATCATGACACGCACTTAATAGCATCGCTGTACTGGTCAAAACAGCGATCAGCATTCTTCTCTGCATCGTTTATATCCTTATTCAATTTTTATTGTTTTTTGCTTCATTTTCAGCAACGTTTTATTTTTACGCTTTTTTCTATTTCTGTTCAATTTTATTTTTAAATTGATTTTAATAAACATGATTCATCAGTTTTTTAAAACAAAAGATCAAATGGACTAATTAAACTTCTGGTTTATATTTGTTTCACTGCACATGAAAATGTTAAATTGAACCATTCAGCGACACCATAGGATTTTCATATGCAAGCCATTATTTTGGATACAGAAACACACACCTTAAATGGTCAACCCATCGAAATTGCATATGCACCTATTGAAGTTGAAAATGGCAAACTCACTTTAGACAAGTCCAAATTATTTGATCAACTGTATTGTGTAGATGAGCCAATTTCTTTTGCAGCAATGGCGGTGCATCATATTTTAGAATCTGACCTCATTGATCGTCCTCATTACAGTACTTTTGTTCTCCCAACCGATACACAATATATTATTGGTCATAATGTCGATTACGATATTCGCGCAATTGAAAAGTGTGGTGTTGATACCAGTTCAATTAAGGCAATCTGCACATTAGCACTGGCACGCCGCGTTTGGCCAGATGCTGAAGCACACAATATTTCAGCATTAATTTATATGATCAGTAAAGGCAGTGAAAAAGCCCGAGAAATGATTAAAAAAGCACATCGTGCAGATATGGACATTATTTTGACTGCCAATATTTTAATGCACATTGTTCATCAACTGAATATTAATAATATTGAAGAACTTTATGCAGCTTCTGAAGATGCGAGAATTCCGCGAAGCATTAATTTTGGCAAACATCGTGGTACCAATATTACAGACCTGCCTGCGGACTATATTCAATGGTTACTTCGCCAAGATGAGCTTGATCCTTACCTACGTAAAGCACTAGAAAATGCTAATTTAGTCACATTATAAATCAATGATTTGTAATTAAATTTTAACAATAGTGTAATTTTCACGCAGTATAGTCTGCTTAATTTATCTCATGGATTAAATTAAGACATGATTCACTATTCTAAAACACAACTAGGACATGACGCACTAAAACAACGTAGCTTGCCATTAAATGCACGTCAACGCCGCTTACTGGTTCTGATCGGAACTGAAGATTTTGACTCCATGAACGAAATCTTCAAACAGCGTCTTGCCCCACCTGAACTAATTGAACAACTGAGCGAGATGGGGCTCATTATGGCATCGAGTGCTCAAGTTTTGGCAGAGCCTGAAGTTCAATCTTTACGACCAACGGCTCAATCACAAAGTTCAGTAACGCAGCCGTCATCAAATTCAATTTTAATGCCAACAGCACAGCAACGTCCTCAAGCAGAAATATCTGAACCACAGCCTCAGGCGGCATTGTTCTCTCACGACCAAATTGTTCAATCTGCTGCACTAGAACCCGCTGAACCTGAATTTGAAGATTTAGTCGCGTTGGATTTTGACGATGTTAAGTTTTTAATGGCTCAGCTTCTACAAAAATATTGCGGACTCATGGCGAAGCAACTGGTGTTGCGCATTCAAAGCTCAGAAGATATTCGTTCTCTAAAACTCTGCCAAATGCAGTGGATTACCCAATTACAAGAATCGCGTATTCCGCCTAAAGAGCTAAATCGAATTCTGCATCAGATTAATTTTTCACTGCAACGACTCAATCCTGCATAAATTTTAAGAGGAATTTTGTTTAAGCTCAGTGGAATGAACACTTAACATCATATTTTTTTATTTTAAAAGATTATATTTATTAAAATATTGGCGCACTTTTTCCATTTTAGATGTCTCTCTCAACGTTTAGTGTGCCAATCCTTCTACTTAAGCGTTATAGCTTCAGCACTTAATATCTGTGAAATAGAACAATTTGGAAGCAATCTATGATGCCACTCCATCTTATTTTTCACCCAGAGGATCACCCTGCTCATCTTAAAAAAGTTGGTAATTGGGTGATTACTTTTCCTACACGCAGAGAAAACAGTGAAACACTGCAACTGATTATTCGTAGTGTGATTCCACAGCAGATGAACCAGAACATGCAATTACTGAATTTAGAAATCCACCAAAGTACGCTTGATCATCACTGGGAAATCCTAACAATGAGCTATTTTGATGGTGAACAAGCCATAGAGTTACATCCAGATACAGAGAACTTGATTGCTATAAAGATGCTGAAAGAGCTGATTCAAGAGTTTGGAAAATATGATGTAGAACTACAGTTGAAATAAACTGAAAAAAGATGGTTATAGATAAGCCAGCAAAGAAATTGTGGTTTAAAATTGAATACTATACACAGCAAGAACTCGCATTTCTGCGAGTTCTTTTATGTTGGATGGCTAGTGCTGATTTTTTATTTGAACTTTACGTTGCAAATTCAATTAGCTGTCAATGATCCGTCCAACTACTTCGTAGCTCTTAGTGTTGCTAGCTACTGTAGTTTTAATATAAGACGATGCAATTTCTTTGGCAAGTCACTGTGACATTAAGCCACAAGGAACATATCAAAAATACATTGAATAACTATTAATCAAGTGGTCTAATATATGACCTTTACTAATTCACATACACCCGTCAATTAAATCCAAAGCCATTCATTACATTTTCACTTCATTAACCGTGACTCGCTCAAATCTCCTAAAATTGATATGAATAATTGATTAACACACGATGCTGCGCCCAATCTTTGCGCGTCATACCGTTAATTTTTTCTCCCAGCTCGCCATTTTTAAATCTTGAGTCGTAATTCAAATAAGAATATCGAACATCTACATTCTGCATCCAAGGAATTGCATAACTCAATGTTAAATCTAAGAACTGTTCTTTTCCTTCAAGATCACTACTTATATTGCTTTGATGAGCCCCAAAACCATATATATATTTAGCTTCAGTTTTTAAACCTTTAATCTTATCTTTCCAATCGTATTTCAGCCGTAGTGCAATCGCTGTTTCATCATTATTGCTAAAATCAGGGCCTATTGCAGAAGCTGTAGGAAACGGATTGGTGCCATGGTCCTGCGTTAACACATTAATCCGATCTGAATATGTAGAGAAATTGTCTTCTATCCAAAATCCATCAAATTTGGAAACTGCAAATCCTGCCTCTATGTTATGCCTTAACCAGTTCAACTCTAAAAAATATCCTCTGCCTCGGTTATCAATGTCTTGCCCTTTCACACAATCTAAATCAAATTCAGCACCACACTTAAACAAGTCACCACCATCACGAGAAAAAAAGGCGCCTCCACTCCAGCGCCATATATGGTCTGCAACTGGTAATTTATATTGAAGAATGGCACCATATTTTTCTAAATAATTTTTGCTCTTTAAATATTCCGCTGAGATATTTAAATTTTGAATCTGATACGAACCACCAATCAGACCCACATAAGAAATTCGTTCATTACTGTCTGTGACTAATTTTTCAAAAGAATCCATACTACGTGGCTTCCATTCGTCATAATAAGAAATGTACGTTTTCACTTGATCATTGAGTTTAAACTTGGCACTTGCCCCAGAGAATGTGTCAGGAACTGCTCGGTTGGTTGTACTTTTAAGTAGCAAAGAATCGTGCATTTGACGCCCGACTTTAATCTCCCCCATATCTAAGATTTTGGCTTTTAGATACAGTTGTCCCAGCATGGCAAAATTTTGATCTAATTTTCCATTTGATTGGACTTCTAACAATTGGGTTGTGGGTTTACCAGAGTCAAATATTTTCGTTACAGCATACAACGACCCATCTATGCCTAACCAGTTTTCCCAATATTTAGAGCGATAATTCAATTCAAGCCCTAAAGCACTTTGTTCATAACTGACTTGCGAAGGATTGATGTTCGTTGCATTTGGATGAGCGATCCCTTCATCATTCCAATAACGAGTATTCAGTTTTAGTTGCAATGTGCCTAAGTCGGATGGCTGTGCGGCATAACTCCATGTACAGAAAAAACAGCCGACCACCCCACATAAAATATATGGATTCATTTAAAGTTCCTTTTTTTAGACATGAATGACCTTTTGCCTAACTTCTAGAGTTAGGCAAAATTCACTGTAGAGAATATAAAAGTGATTTAAGGAGAGAGTTTTTCGAGCATTTGCCCTTTGGTTTCAATTGCAAACCAGAACGTTACAAGACCACCAACTAAAGCAACCACGGCCAAAACACTAAAAACATACTGGATGCCATAACCCGACACCACAAGCCCAACCATAAGTGGTCCAATAGCAGAGCCTGCACGTAACCAAGCGGTACTAAACCCTATACCCATAGCTCTTAATCTTGTCGGATATAATTCGGCGGCATATAAGTACAAGGAGAAAGAAATTGTCTGTAAAATTGCGTAGCTTAATGTCGCCAGAACAACAACTTCTGTAGCGGTTTTAGCCCCCAATATAGACAGACACATTAATGGAATAATCGCCAGAAAGAATGCCACAGTGTACCAAGGGCGACGTCCCACTTTATCAATCATTAATGCACAAATAATCGAAGCAATAACGCCAACACCTGAAGTAATCCAACCGTAACCCAAACTGGTTTGTAATGACAAACCGAAATGCTGTTTATATAGCGAAGGGAGCCATGTCACCATTGCATTGTTCACCATATAGACACAGAACCACATGCCCCAAAGTGTGAATGTGCGTTTCCGGTAAATCCCTCTAAAGAGTTCACGCCAGTCTGTTTTTGCCATAGATTGTGGATTAATTTCCTTCACTATAGGCTCAGGTAAAGCTTTTCCACTTTTTATTGCACCTTGTTCAAAGAGCGTAACAACTTGGTCGGCTTCTTCAAAACGTCCTTTCGATGCTAACCAGCGTGGTGATTCTTTTAAGAAAAATCGCAAAGGAATGACCAATAACGAAGGAATAAGTCCGACAATAAACATCACTTTCCAGCCATAAATAGGCATTAAGAAATAAGCTGCCATTCCCGCAAACATTAATCCTAAAGGAAATAAAACTTCGTACAATAAGAAAAATTTCCCTCGTTTCTCAGCCCCAATAAATTCATTAATATAGGCACTTGCAACAGGTACCTCACCACCTGTTCCTACACCCTGAAAAAATCGAAAAACTAATAAAGATAAACCACTCCAAGCAAACAAGCAGGCGATGTCCATCGCAACAAAAAGTAGAATAGTAAATGAGAGAACTTTTAATCGACCAACTTTTTCAGCCAATGATCCAAAGAAAACAGCACCAAATAATTGTCCCACATATCCAGCAGCAATAATTGCACCTACATATGCAGGGGTTAAATGCCATTCACTAATCAGTTGAGGTAAAGCGAAGGCAATCGCGAGAACAGTATAGGCATCAAAAAATGTCGCTATACCAATAGTGACCCGCATGAACTGCAATCGTCGTGTCACAGGAATTCGTTCTAGTCTTGCAATAATTTCAGCATTTTTTTGTTGATGATGATGAATTAACTCCATATCCGCTAGATTTGTCATCCTCAATCTCCTTATCAACTACGTTCCTCGTAGTTTCTTTGTTATTCGCTGCAACTGCCTGTCGCCAGCAATGTCGTACTTTTTAATTATTATTTTTAATTCATGTGCGAACTTTGCCTCAGGCAGCGTACATGATAAAAGGGCTAACGTAAAACGTTAGCCCTAATGGTGTTAGGCAACCGCCTGTTTTTCATCCACCTTACCAATACCCGCTAAACGTATCGCTTCATGAATTTCTTGCTCTGCCCCTTCTGCTAGCGGTAACAATGGTGAGCGTACAGTTGCATGGTCTAAAATACCACGTGCAACCAAGGCATGTTTAAGTGCAACTGTACCTTCCATATGTGAACCACGATGGTACACATTACGTGTTACTGGTAGAAGTTGATCATGTAGCGCACGAGCTTTTGCATAGTCTTTTGCCTTACCTGCTTTAATCATTTCGATTAAAAGCTCAGGTGCAATATTGCCATAACCCACTAACGCACCATCTACATCAAACATCGTGTGTAATAAGTATTCATCATGGCAGGTTAGGATTTGTAGATCAGGGCGTTCACGACGAATGATTGGGATTTCTACATCCCAACGACGCATATTACGCACACCATTTTTCATTGCAAAAACGCCGGGTTGAGCCGAGATATCTAATAAAGTATCTAAGTCATACGTTGCTTTTGTTGCATCTGGGTATTGGAACAAAATAGAAGGTAAACCACTTTGCTCATAAATTGCCTTATAACGGTCTTGCGGTGCACCCTTTTGATAACCAAAACGCAACCAACCATGTGACGGATAAATGAGACCAGCAGCAGCGCCTGCTGCAACTGCACGCTTAGCTTCTTGCGCAGCAACTTCAGTTCCTTCTAGGGTAATACCTGCAATTACTGGAATTTTGTTGTCTACAGACTTCACAAAACTTTCGATAACTTGTTGCTGTTCTTTTTGAGAGAGGAATGTACCTTCCCCTGCATGCCCTAAAACAACTAAACCTTTCACGCCATCAATACTGCCAAGCCAAGAACCTAGTCGTTGGATTGCTGCATGGTCAACTGCACTTCACGAGTAAATGGAGTCACAGGGGCTGGTGTTAAACCACGTAAATCAATGCTCATCTTTTGCATCCTTGTATATCATCAAATTAAAGTTATAAAATTAATATAATTCAATAATTTAATTGAATATTTAAACTTTATGATTAAAGTATAGGCTGTATAAAATTCTTCGAGAATCCGTAATTTCCTTATTTCAGCTATACTGAATTTGTATATCTCACAGGAGTGATTAAATGAATTACATGCAATGGAAATTATTTTTAGATGCAAATGACTTAGGCAGTTTAAGTAAAGTGGCTCAGTTTTATAACACCAGCCAACCGCACATTAGTCGTCAATTACAAGAGTTAGAAGATTTCTGTGGTGGTCGGTTATTTCATCGTACAGGTCGTGGAGTCACCCTTACCGATTTAGGCGCATTCTTACTTCCCAAAATTCGTCATTGGGTCAAACTGACGGAACAATTGCAAAATGATATTCACCATTCCAGTAAAAACTTAATCGGTAAAGTAAGAATTGGCAGTATCCCCTCTACAGCACATCCATTACTCACAACGGTGAGCCATCGTCTTAAAAAGGAATATCCTCAAATCGAGCTTTCTGTACGTGAAGGACAAGGCGTGCAATTAGAAAAATGGCTTGAAGAAGGATCGGTAGATTTATCTTTACACTATCGTTTTCATTCATCCTCTCAGAATGGTGATTTATATTTGGCTGAAGTAGAAACTTATTTAGTCGGTAAAAAAGAAGACCCTTTATTAAAAGACCCAAGTATCGATTTCACCCAGTTGGATGGCTTACCTTTAGTGACTTTTTGCCGCCCAAGTAGTTGGGTCACTCATTTAGAAAATATTGCACGCCAAAAACAAACGACCCTCAACATTGCGTTTGAAGCAGATTCAATCAGTATGCAAATGCACTTAATAGAAAGTGGACATTATTATGGAATTTTGGGACCTCAAGCGATAAAAAATCATGCTCAAGGTAAAAAGCTGACGGCGGTTAAAATTACTCAACCCAATATTAAGCGCTATTTATCATTATCCATGTCTCCACATACTTACTTAACCCCTCCTTGCAGAAAAGTAATTGAGATAATTAAAGATATATTAAAGTCGGGTGATCTTGATTTTTCTAGTGTAAATGATGATTTATTTAGTTGATAAAAGAACCACCCCACGGAACTTTTCCAATTTGCAAAACATAAGGTAATGGTGCCTGATTACCCGCTTAATCCTCTATTATCTTTTTTTGTAAATACGTGGATTATGTAAAAAACTACACATATCTTGAACCTGAATCGGTCTAAATGAACGCCATTGATTAATGTGTATCTAACCTATTTCTAAACATCCGATCTGGACAGTTCTATTTAAATCAACATGATTCTTAGAACACTAAGTCTAACTATTGAATTTAATTTTATTATGTATAATGAATTCTATAAATATTATTTAAGTCATAAATACTGATGCAATCATTATCAATAATCGCATTATATCTTGCAGCAATATTGACGTTATGTGCTGCCCTACTCCACTTCATTTGTATTCTTTGGGGGGCAAATGGTTATCGTTTTTTAGGGGCAGGTAAAAGCATGGTCGATATGGTTGAAAGAGGAAAATTATATCCACATTTAATCACTATCGCTGTAGGTTTAATGCTCTTGCTATGCTCAACGTATGCATATTTTGCTTCAAGAGGAATAACCCTATTACCATTTAGTAAACCCATACTCTCAATTTTTGCAGCTATACTTCTTATACGTGGTTTTGCTTTTCCAATTTTGAAATCAAAATTCGTTGGTAATAGTGATTTATTTTGGTATATCAGCTCAGCTTTTTGTTTACTCTTAGGTGGGCTGTATGCAGTAGGTATATCTTTAAGTTGAAAAAGAAAACTAATGTTTTATGTCAGGACAACTATTGTTAGTCTGATAGCGTCCAGAATTTTATGACGTTGTTTCACAAGGTGTTTATCTGCTTTTGATCACTGTATAGATTGCGTGTTCTTTCGCTACTAAGTTATTAAATCAGAGCCTTGTACGTTTAATCTACTCATTAATTCCCGACGCATTCATTATTAACCGTAGCTGACAGGCAAAGAGCCACACCATAGAGTTTGTCCATGTTTAACAATTGCTGCTTTAAATTTATCTCATTTTTAATATTGTAAAGAATATTTTATAAATGATGATCAACAAGTTTGTGCAACCAAGTTCATCAAAAATATCATTTTAAAATGACTCACCTATTATCATGACTTAAGACTCTCATAAAGAAACCGTATGTTTATACGGTTTCTTTATCCGTATATTTTAAGCGGCAATTTCTTTTTGATTAAGCACTGGACTGTTTCCAATTTGCCAAACATAAGGTAAAGGTGCCTGATTTACCACCCAATCTCCTATCACTTTCTGTTTGTAAATAAGTGGATTATGGGAAGAAACCACACGTGCATTGCGCCAGAATCGGTCTAGTTGCTTTTCTGTTGTACTAGCAGATGCACCTAATGCATTAAACAGTTCTGTCGTTAAATTTAGCACCAATTCCGAAATGACTACCTGTCCTTGTGACGATGCGAGTTCAGCAGAGTCATTCGCTTGTAATTCCGTATTTTCATCATTTTGGAAATGACTCAAATACGCTTGGTCTAATGCATCAGCAGTGCTTAAAGCAATTGCTTCAGCCGCATATGCCTGTGCAGAGGCTTTGCCAATCACTTGTAAAATTTGTGCATCATTACGAACCAACTCTGCATTGCCATGACTGAAGATGCGGGTACGCTTACGCACTTCATGCGTAAAAACTTCTACCGCATTTTGTGCAATACCAGCCAAAGTCGCTAAATGCACGACTTGATAAAATGCAGTTTGATATTTAAATCTCTCTTGAAATGGCAAGATATGGTCACGAGCAATTTGTACATTATCAATTTTTAATGTTCCACTGCCCGTGGTTTTTTGGCCAAAACCATCCCAATCATCAACAATATGAATACCTTCTACCTGTGTTGAAACAGCAGCAATAACGTGCTGATTTGTCGTTTCATCAAAGGCAAATAAATCAATCCAATCTGCGAAAATAGTCCCTGTCGAATAATATTTCTGGCCATTCACGACGAGATTTCCACTTTGTGACTCTGTCACACGCGTGGCGACATCACCTATTTCTACGTTGCCTATTTCCGTCCATGCATTTCCTACAAGGTCACCTTTTACAAAGCGCTCAAACCATAAGGTTTGTGGCTCTGTCTTATGGGCATTTAAACGATCTTCCACAAAAGCAAAATGTCCACGCAATGCCTGAACCACATTAGAATCCGCTTTTGCCAGCTCAATTAAGAGTTGGAATAACTGTCTTTGCGACACGCCATCTCCACCAAAAGCGACAGGAACACGTACCGCGCCAAAACCCGCCTGCTTTAACCATTGGATCGGTTCATAAGGCAATATTCGGTTTTTTTCACGCTCTAGTGCACCTTCTGCGATGCGCTGAAAAATAGCACGGAATTTTCCAGCCACTTGCTCGTAATGAGCACCTAAAGACAAGTTTTGATTATTTTGAATAGTCATAATATTTTCCTATTAACTCCATGCATGACGTGGTGGAGGAACATCATTTAAATAATAATTCCCAACAATATTCAGTTTCCAACGGACGGGGTCATGTAAAGTATGTGTACGCGCATTGCGCCAATGACGGTCTAAATTCAGTTCCGATAGTGTTGAACGTGTACCCGAAAGTTCAAATAGTTTATTGGCTGCCAATAAGGCAATCTCTGTGGTCAGCACTTTAGATTCTGCTGTAATTAAAGTTGCTTCAGACACAGTTTCTTCTGTTGGATTCAACAACGCCTGATCAATTGCTTCACCCGCTAAAGCCAAAACAGCTTCTGCTGCACGCAGTTTAATTTTTAACTCACCAATATTGGCAATGGTGTACGGATCTTGAGATGCCTGTTCTAAGCCCGAATCAATCCACGGGCGTGCATGAGCACGGACATACGCAATCGTTTCATCAATTGCACCACGTGCGATGCCAGCATCAATAGCAGATTGAATAAATTGCGAAATTGCCCCTGCTGCGGTTGGGCGTTCAAAAGCTTGATGAATTGGTACAATGTATTTTAAATCGACTTGAACATTGTTTAAGTGTACTGAACCACTGACTGTAGTACGCTGACCAAATCCGCTCCAATCATTTACAATCGTCAAGCCTGGCGTGTGTTGAGGCACTAATGCAGCAAAGGGCTTCCCTTCTTCGCTTACAGCCACTACAGGTATCCAATGGGCGAGTAATGCGCCTGTGGCAAAAAATTTCTGGCCATTAATAACAGCGTGCCCATCTTTAAATTCAATTTTTGTTGTTAAGTCTGCAACAGTTTTAGAACCTTTTTCAGAAAATGCATTGCCAAAACGTTTTCCCTGCAAAACTTGAGCAAAGAAAAAATCTTGCTGCTCCAATGAAGCATCCAAACGAATATGTTCTAAAAACGCCCAATGGTTTTGTGCAATTTGCCCTAAAGATGAGTCTGCACTGGAAATAATTTTGACCACTTCTGCAAGCGTTTTATAGCTGACACCCGCACCGCCAAATTGTTTAGGAATAGTAATGCCCCAAAGACCCGATGCTGAATATTGTTGCACCTCTCGCAAAGGCAATTGTCGCTGATAGTCACGTTGAGAGGCTTCTTTCGCAAATTCGACTGCCAGCGTTTTAGCAACTTGTATGGCTTCTTCATCTGAGCGTATGACATGAGCCAGACTCGCTTGTTGATAAAAATCCCTTGGAATGTTTTGCGCGTCTTCCAATTTTATTTCAATTTTTGAAGTCATTATAAAAACTCAGTGAGATGGTTATAAAACCTAAGCTAGCACTATTTTTTTCTTATATTTATAATTTAATCCGAAAATAAAATCATTTTTTAAAATATAATCCATGGTTTTATTCACATTCAAATTTATATATTTACAAGTTTTAATTTATTTTACCTTTATCACCAAAACTTCAATAAACACCCCTCATATTCATAAACATCATTTATGATAAAGATTGATTTTTTTATTATGAAAGTTTTCATATTTTCTTATTAAGATTATTCATTATTTTCGTTAAAAATCTTAAACCAATATGACCAAAAAAATTAGATTTAATGCTTTTGAAATGAATTGTATCGCCCACCAATCACCTGGCTTATGGCGTCATCCGCAAGACCGCTCTACAGAATATAAAGACTTAGAGTATTGGACAGATTTAGCCCAAATTTTAGAACGAGGGAAATTTGATGGCATTTTTCTGGCAGACGTATTGGGAATCTATGATGTCTATCATCAATCCGCTGAACATGCACTGAGTGGTGCTGTACAAGTTCCTGTCAATGATCCGCTACAAATTGTTCCCGCGATGGCTGCTGTCACCAAACACTTGGGCTTTGGTGTGACCACCTCTATCTCCTTTGAACATCCTTATCCATTTGCACGCCGTATGAGCACGCTGGATCATCTGACCAAAGGTCGTGCGGGTTGGAATATTGTGACCTCATATTTAGAAAGTGGTTCTAAAAACTTAGGTTTAAAAAATCAGGTCAGCCATGATAATCGTTATGACATTGCCGATGAATACCTTGAAGTTCTGTATAAACTTTGGGAAGGGTCTTGGGAGCAAGACGCTGTGCTTCGTGACAAAGAAAAAGGGATTTTTGCTGACCCTAAAAAAGTGCATCCGATTCATCATGAAGGTGAATATTTTACCGTTCCAGGTATTCATATTTGTGAGCCCTCTCCGCAGCGTACTCCAGTTCTTTATCAAGCTGGTGCATCACACCGTGGACAAACTTTTGCCTGCCAAAATGCAGAATGTGTTTTTATTTCTGCACCAACCAAAGCAGCAGTAAAAAAACTTGTTCAAGGCATCCGCGCTAAACTTGCAGAAAATGGCAAAGATCCTTCTTCAATTTTAATTTACACCATGCTGTCTATTGTTGTAGATGAAACAGATGCAAAAGCTCAAGCTAAATTTAAGGAATATCAACAATATGGAAGTTATCATGGTGGATTAACCTTAGCTTCTGGCTGGTCTGGGGTCGACTTCTCACAATTTAATGCTGCTGATCAGGTTGAATACATTCAGACCAATGCTATTCAATCTATGCTGGACTCCTATGTAAAAGCTGATCCTGATCGTATTTGGACAATTGAAGAAATTGCTAAATTTATCAGTGTCGGTGGTAATGGACCCGTACTCGTCGGCTCACCAACAACCATTGCAGACCGTCTACAAGAGTGGGTAGAAGATACGGGTGTTGATGGTTTTAATCTTGCCTATATCTTGGCGCATAAAACATTTGAAGATGTTGTTGAATTTGTGGTTCCAGAGCTTCAACGTCGAGGTGTTTACCAGACTGAATATGCCACTGGAACTTTACGTGAAAAACTATTTGGACAAGGAGCATTGTTGCCTGAAAATCATAGAGGAGCCAGCTTCCGCTATCATCCACAAAAAAAGAAAGCCGTAATTCAAGCATAAAGCATTGACAATAAATAGTTTGAATTATTCAAAATGCTAATGCTCAACGCTCTATATTCATCGATCATATTGCTGCAGGTTTTCTTAGCATTCACTCTTAGAAACTTAGCCTGCAGTAGCCCATACTCATTTCTATATCTTTCTCACCATAAGTTCGTCCCTTTCAACGCCCCGAAAATACTTGGCTTGGCTCCATCTTCAATACAGGGCGTACGCTCAATGCAGCAGCAACCAAGCAGACCAGTACAACAGTCACCGCTCCTAACACAGGGGTAAACCACATCATCCGAAATGGATATCCAGCCATAATTGCCAACTGCCCAATCATGGCACAAAGCCCAAGCCCGAGACCCGTTCCTAGAAGCCCACACAAACCTGCCTGAACAAATACCATGGTCAAAAGAAGTCTGGGGGTGGCCCCCATCGCGCTAAGCACAGCATAATTACGCAGGTTCTCATTCGTAAACATGTAAAGCATAACGCCTGTTACACCAAAGCCGACAGAGATTGCCAAGGTTAGCATTGCCCCAATGTCTCCTACATCTTCAGAGTTCAGCAGAAACCAATGCACAGTATCCGATTTAAACTGTGCAGATGTCCGTGCACGTAAACCTGTGGCTGACTCGATGCGCGCTGCTAAGTCTTCAGGCGCTACCTTTGGTGCAGCGTTGACCAGCACGAATGTGAGCTGACGGCGTTCTGGTGGCAAAATTCGAGTCGCGTTCGAAAAAGTCGTATATAGCAACGGACGTGGTGGAAATCTAGGAAGTCCTTGCGATTGACCGAGAATTCGCAAGCTATGATCATTCAGAAGTAATTCATCACCTGTGGTCAGTTCACGGGTTAGCGCATCAAAATCTATTTTACCTTGTGGCAATTGCTCCGAAATTTGCAATGTGGTTTCCAACTTACCATTGGTTCCTCCTGCATCAATCACCACTGCATCAGGAACTCTCAATAAGCTAGGCATTACCTTATTTTGGATAGTCGGCATGCCGAGCAATGTTGCATCATCAACACCAATCACCTGAAAGGGCTGATAACGCCCATCTGGAAAACGGACATCTGCTGTGGCAAACATGAGGGGGACTGCTGACTGCACCCCTGCTACACTGCGAACTCTTGCCAATGCTTGCAAGGACATATTGGTGGTTTGCTCAACTGAAGTTACCGCAGGATCCATCACCCATACATCTACAGTACCATTCTCGGAAATAGGTGCGTAACCTCGCGTCATAATTCCAGCAAAGTAGGATGCTGCAAAAGTCACCAAGAACGATGTAAAGGTAATACCAAAGATTAAACCCACATATTTAGCGCGGTCACCCAGCAGCATTTTTAAGGCTATACGTAACATTTTGGTACTCCTTTTTAATGCATGCAGACGGACTGGATCATTACAAAATCTTCGCGGAAGACAGTGTTGCTGTGGATTGCGAAGGCTTACTCTTTGAAGATTTGTCTACTGTGGTCTCAATGAATACATCAACTTGTTGCCCAACATAAATTGGCAAGGTGGTGTGATCAAAACTATAAATGACCTGCAAGGCACGGGTATCGACCCGCTCGGTGCTATCGCCCGTCAGTGAGGTTTTAGGCAGCACATACGGATCCACCCGTTCAAATTTCAGTGTGGTGTGTAAATTTGGATTACCCCGCACAAATGCCACAGCATGTGCCTCTGGCTGGATTCGCCATGCATCATTCTCATCAATGTCAGCACGTACGAATAGCCGATCATCATTACCAATCAACATCGAAGAGTCACTAGGCACACCACCTTGCACGAATGCGCCGATACGAATCTTGTTTTGTAATACTCGTCCATGGATTAAAGCACGTACAGTATAGCGCTCAATATCCATCTGAATTTGCTTAACCTGCGCTTGAGCTGATGCCAGCTCAGCTTCAGCAAGCTGGACTGCAAAGCGCCGATTGTTGAGTTCCTCGACGCTAATCGCACGTTTATCCGATAAGCTGTTCGCAAGTTCAAATTGGCTCTTGGCTTGTGCCAAACGCGCTGCAATTTCTTTGATTTTCGCCATTGCAGGTAGAAGTTGGGCTTGAAGTTCACGATCATCAATCTTAAATAACTTATCGCCAACCCCCACCTCGCTGCCTTCGTGCACATACAGTTCGACCACAACACCAGACACAGGCGTGCCGACAACGATATTTCCTGTACTTGCCTCGATAATACCTGCTCCAGCCACATAGCTCGGAAAAGGTGATTTGGGTGACTGAACTACGGGTTGGGATGGAGGTGATTGCCTATTGCCAATCAGTACCATCGTGACAGCAAGCAATAGACCGATCAGTGCGAGTATTGGGAGCAAATATTTACGCATCATTGTACTTTGCCTCCTCGATTTGATTGCTTATATCGGCAATCTTCCCATCATCCATATGCGCGATACGATCAGCAAACTCATAAATACGGGTGTCATGTGTTACCACTACTAGTGCGCGATCTGGAGCTTGTGCTACATTCCGCAAGATCTCCATCATGGCATGTCCCGTGGCATGATCCAAACTACTCGTTGGTTCGTCACAAATAATGATTTTAGGTTCATGCACAAGTGCACGCGCAATTGCTACACGCTGCTGTTGCCCACCACTGAGCTGGCTTGGAAGTGCATCTTCACGTCCCGAAAGTCCAACCTGATCCAGAATGACTCGAGCACGTTGAAGCGCAAACTTGCGCTCTTCGCCACTGATTAATAAAGGTACGGCAACGTTTTCAGCGGCAGTCAATGAAGGAAGCAAGTTAAAAGTCTGGAACACAAAACCAATAGAAGTTCCACGAAAATGCGCTCGCTCGGCTGTAGTCATGTTTTCCAAGTCTTTGCCAAGTATGGTGCATGTGCCTGCATCACGTTTCAAAATCCCCCCGATAATTGAAATTAGGGTTGTTTTTCCACAGCCTGAAGGACCAGCCAGAATAAGTAACTCCCCTCGGTAGACATCAAGATTGACACCTCGTAAGGCGGTCACTTTCGCTTCACCGACACCATATTCTTTCGTCACACCAGAACACTTGATGAGGACATCCTGACTCGACTTCATTATTTTTGTCCTTATGTCTAGTCGCTGAAAACTCAGTTTAACTTGTCTAAACTCTAGGCTAGACCAATAACTTCTTTATCATTGTGAGTACAGCTTCTCTGTAAAAATATTTGATCTAATCAACTCTAGTTTCAGGGCTTTGTTATCAATGTCCGCTACGCTTTTGCGAAGAGTTTTAACAAATCGAGCCATGTAATTTAAAGGCTAAAATTTATTCTAATTCATACAATATACTATGGCATAAGCACAGGCTGTAATACCACATAAAACTATGAAAATTTTAAATAACATATTGATAATCACATTATTATTATCTATGAAAATGATGCTCTTAAGACATATATCTAATGCTATAAAAGGCCGTGTACGGATATTAAAAAAAGAAAGAAAGTTGCGCTGAAAAGTATCCCAATTGAGCTTAAACTTTTCGTGATCACCATGTAATTGAAGTATTGAGGTACTACAAAAGAATTTGATTTTAATATGAGTTAAATAATATAAATTCGAGGCTTAATTGAAACAAATGAACTTATTAGACCTTTTCAATAAATCTTTTTAAATTCAGGCATCTTGAATCTTATTTATTCTTGATGCCTATTTCTTTCTACTTTCAAATTATATCGGGTCAATGTGAGTAACCACATCAATCACATTATGGTTTTTGAGGACTTCATTTCTGGCATCTACTGCTATTTTATGTCCTTCTCTTACACTTTGCTCGCCACGGACTTCTAAATGAACATCCACAATAATCATATCACCCATTTTACGGGTTCTGAGTTGATGCAAGCCCAATATACCCTCTTTATTCAATAAGGTTTCTTTAATAGCAGCAATCTCATCTTCATTTGCCGACTTGTCCATCAAATCATGTAAGCCACTCCAGCTAAAGTCGAAACCCATTTTAGCAATCATCAAACCGACAATTAACGCCGCGATTGGATCAAGAATCGGGTATCCAGCAAGATTCCCTATAATCCCTAATGCCACAACAAAAGAAGATGCTGCATCTGAACGTGCGTGCCAAGCATTCGCAATCAATAAACTCGATTTTACTTTTTTGGCAATAGCGAGCATATAGCGGAACAAGAGTTCCTTACAGATCAATGCGGTTATTGCTACCCAAAGCGCTATGCTATGAACTTGGGGAATTTGCTCAGGATGAAGAATTTTATGGGTTGCCGTCCATAGCATTCCGACCCCAACGGACAGTAAAATTAAACCTAGTATAAAAGATGCTGCATTTTCAAAACGAAGATAACCATAAGGATGAACGTCATCTGGTGCTTTTTGACTATGACGATTGGCCACTAATACAATAAAGTCCGCGACTAAATCACTTAAAGTATGAATACCATCTGCAACTAAACCTTGTGATTTAGAAAACAGACCAATCCAGATCTGCCCAATCGATAAGAAAATATTCACAGCAACACTTATCCATGTTGACTTTGAAGCAGCTTTCGCCCTTAACTCAAGATCAATATTTGATTCAATCATAATCTTTCAAGCTCTTGGTTCACTTTTTAAAATAAAGCATACTTTTCAAAACGTTATCTTTAAATACATAATGATGAATTAATGCAGCCAATGCATGAAAGCCTATCAGCACCATGAAAGAATTACCTAGAAATTCATGGATTTCTCCAATTTTTTCAACATCCCATGAATTACTTATGAGAGGTAAACTCATTCCAAAAAACTGATAACTCTCTGTTAAACCTGATAAAGTAACCCAGCCCAGTACAGGAATTAAAAACAACAATGAATAAAGCGTGTATTTCACCATCAAAAATAAAGTTCGTTGATATTTATTCATCGGCTTGTTCAGCGGAATATCTTTTCTATAAGTAAAAATCATTATAATTCTGATAAAAAATAGCAAAAATACGGATACCCCAGCGAAAACATGGAGTTCTCCACTTTTTAGATGTACGGTTGGGTCTCCACCTGTGAGATACGCCAACACCACAAGGCAAAGTGTAAGCCAATGCATAATCATTATTGGAAAAGGATATTTATTTTTCATAACAACCCCAAAATTCAAAAATATAAATCGATATTAATACCTTACAAAAGTGACCTTAAATTTAAATTAATTTTTTAAAATATTTAAAAAATCAAATACTAGAAAATACCATCCAGCACCTAATAAAAATAATCATTCTTAATTACATTAATCTTATCCTATAAAATAAACATCAGACTCGACTAAGTTTCAAGGATTCTATTCTGTTTAATTCGAAAATATTTCAGATGTAGCTTTTATGTATAAAATTCAGAAAATAAATATGTTTAACGTTTTTCTGTTTTATGAAAAATGGAGGAATAAAGTCTAGCTAATCCTCCCCATCAATTTAAAACGAAAATATATATCTCATTAATCCTAACTTTAAAAATCCTACACTTAAGTTTATCTTCAAATAAGCCAAGCTCATTTATTTTTGCTTGCGACAAACTTCGACAAGGATCCCCCTATTTATATAGTTCACACTAGTACCTTATCCATTTTCGATAACTCAAGTCGTTCAGCCGAGCTCCACCTTTTCTATTTGTGCAGTCTTTTCTGGTAAATGAATTGTATTGGCATACTGACATGGAATTTTTTGACCACAAAAGTTCATATCATGAACAGCTTTTGTTTATATTGAATCTATCATGTCATCTGTGTTAATTTGATTCAAAAACACCATAAATAGCTAAATTTATTAAATATTTTAATAAATTTAATTCTTTAAAACACCAAAAATGAATAGGCACCTGCATTAATGCCGATTAATCAGTGTACTATTTTTCCCTGTTTAAGCTTATATATCTGAAAATTGTATTGTTCATGCTCTACTGGAAAAATTGGTTCATTCGACAATACTGTTTCACATAAAATTCACTATTAAATGCATATTATCTAATTGAAAGTTTAATTCAGCGTATTTTATCTATTATCAAGATATAGGTGGATAGTCCAGTGGCTATAGAATTTGTTTCCAAATCAAAGTTACCTACTGCGTTTGGCGATTTTGAAATTATAGCGTTTCAAGACCAAAGTACTGGTGAAGAACATATCGCTCTTGCCAAAGGCATGGATACTATTTCTAATCAACCTGTACTCGTCAGAATTCATTCGGAATGCTTAACAGGTGATGCTTTTGCTTCACTGAAATGTGACTGTGGCCCCCAATTACATTCAACCATGAAAATGATTAATGATGCTGGTCAAGGTGTGATCTTATACCTGCGCCAAGAAGGCCGTGGCATAGGATTAACCAATAAAATTCGGGCCTATGCACTCCAAGACCAAGGACATGATACTCTTGATGCCAATTTATTATTAAATTTACCAGCAGATGCTCGTAAATATGATATGTGCACGATTATGTTAGATTATTTAAAAATAAAGAATGTAAAACTCATTACAAATAATCCCCTTAAAATTAAATCTTTAACTGATTTAGGAATTAATGTTGTTGAACGTATTCCTTTAAAAGTAGGTTTAAATATCTTTAACAAAGCTTATTTAGAGACGAAGCAAAAACGTATGTCACATCTGTATGATAATAGTGATTTCTAAAAAATGATCACTTTCAGAAAAAACTCCACATCCAAAGTTCCATCTCCCTTATGGGAGACGGTTTTATCACGTATGGTTCTTGATAAATTAACTTTAAATATACGGATTAAAAAACAGGATATTATTTATTTTCTCTCAGTATTTGTGAAAAAACTGTGACTTTTTCTAAAGTTGCGTTCATCCCTTTATTAAAAAAAGTATCGACGAGCGCTGAACCGATAACAATAAGTTCTACTTTATTGGCTAATGCTTTAACATGACTCTCATTTTTGATCCCAAAGCCAATTGCAACTGGAATATTAAAAATAGGCTTGATTTCAGCAATCTTTTTCTCAAGGTTAGACAAATTTAAGTCTCCTCCTGTTAAGCCATTTTCTGCAACATGATATAAAAAACCTGTCGCGCGCGCTGAGATTTGCTCTAACCTTTCAACTGGGGTAGTCGGTGCTGTCATTGCAATTAAATGCATATTTTTTTTATTTAACTGCACTTCAAATTTTTCTCGATATCCATATGGAGCATCTAAAATCAATATTCCATCTATAAGATTTTCTGTTTCGGCGATAAGTGTCTCAAAACCATATTGCATCATCGGATTTAAATAAGTCATGAAAATTATTGGTGTCTGGTCATCATGCAGCCTGATTGCTTTTACCAACTCAATGGTCTGTTTTACCGTTTGACCTGAACTTAATGCTCTAAGATGTGCTGCCTGAATGATCCCTCCATCTGCCACTGGATCTGAAAAAGGAATGCCAACTTCAATAATGTCAGCTCCAGCTTGACCCAATTGACTTAACAAACGACAACTTTCTGCGAAATTAGGATCTCCAGCAGTAAAATAACAGACCAGACCACTTCGATTTTCCAGTTTCAATTGCTCTAATTTTTGATCTAGACGGTTCATGCTGTAGCTCCTGCAAGATATTTTTTGACCGTGTTTAAGTCTTTGTCACCTCTGCCGCTTAAATTGACAATAATGATCTGTTCTGGCTGCATTTCTTGAGCAAGTTGAATCGCATACGCAATCGCATGAGAACTCTCAAGAGCAGGAATAATGCCCTCCTGTTGGCTTAAAAGCTGAAATGCATTTACGGCTTCTTGATCGGTTATAGCCGTATATGTCACACGTCCTGTTTCAAACAGAAGGCCATGTTCAGGGCCAACACCAGGATAATCTAAGCCCGCTGATATAGAGTGCCCCTCTAAAATCTGTCCATCTAAATCTTGTAGCAAATAGGTTAAATTGCCATGCAGCACACCAACTTGACCTTTGCAAATAGAGGCGGCATGTTCACCAGTATGTGTTCCTTTTCCCCCAGCCTCAACGGCAAACATTTTGACATTCAGGTCTTCTAGAAAAGGATGCATCAATCCTAATGCATTTGATCCACCACCAACGCAAGCAACCAAAGCATCAGGCAGCTTATGTTCTTTGAGGAGTATTTGGTTTCTGGCTTCTAGACCAATAATTTTTTGAAATTCTCTGACCATAGTCGGATATGGATGAGGACCCGCACCAGTACCTAACAGATAATAGTTTGTATCAACATGACTAATCCAGTCACGTAATGCTTCGTTCATCGCATCTTTTAAAGTCCCACGACCTTTTTGAACACTTCTGACTTCAGCTCCGAGTAATTTCATGCGTTCAACATTCATTTGTTGGCGCTGAATGTCTGTTTCTCCCATAAAAATGGTACATTTCATCTTAAACAGTGCGCAAACAGTTGCTGTTGCAACACCATGTTGTCCAGCACCAGTTTCTGCAATGATTCTGGTTTTCCCCATAAATTTGGCTAATAAGATTTGCCCAACACAATTATTGATCTTATGCGCACCCGTATGGTTCAAATCTTCTCGCTTGAGATATATTCGAGCACCTCCCGCATAAGCTGTTAGGTTTTTTGCATAAAAAAGAGGACTAGGGCGACCAACGAAGTCCGTTAAAATCTGCTGATATTCAGCCCAAAATTCAGGTTTGTGCCGAACAGTATTAAAGGCTTGCTCTAATTCTTGAAGTGCGGGCATTAAGCTTTCTGGCATGTAACATCCGCCAAATTTACCAAAAAATCCCAAGTCATCAGGACCATTACCTGTATAAGGGGTTGTCATCTCATATCTCTTTTACTATCAAAACTTGTTTGATCTTAAAATATTTTCATTTTTCTGATAATTGATATATTTTGAGCTCATGGTGTTAGAAAATTTTACAACATGAAACGCAGAACATTACCTCCCCTTAATGCTTTAAAAGCATTCGAGGCAGTCGCCAGAAATAAAAGTTTCAGCTTAGCTGCGGAAGAATTATGTGTAACCCATAGTGCGATTAGCCATCAAATAAAGCAGTTAGAAGAATGGTTAGATAAAAAATTATTTATTCGACATTCCTCTACCATCTCTCTGACAAAGGATGCAGAAGAATTATCGCTAGTTTGTACGCAACTTTTTAATAATTTAGAACAATGCGTCTTTGAGTTAACAAATAAAACATCAGAGGTAGAAGTTGTAATAGGCGCTTCTCATAGTTTTATGGCAAATTGGCTGATTCCCCGATTAGAAAAAATCGAAATAATCTATCCCAATATTCATATCAAATTAATGACATGTAATGACTTAAAATTGTTAGAAAAAGAGAAGGTTGACATATTTATCAATAGCATAAATGAAAACCATACACTTCCTAACTTTTTGAATAAATATCTTTTATTTCCCGATAACATGGGGCCTATTTGTAATCGTGAAATAAATCCTCTCCATACAAAACATGATCTTTTAAATTATCCATTACTTCATACCCACTCAAATAAAAGTGCATGGCATACATGGTTTGATCAGTCCAAAATTAACTTTTCCCCAAAAGCGAATGATCGTTATTTTGATAGTCTCAATTTGATGATAGAAGCTGCTGTGTCTGGGTTAGGAATTGCCATAGCACCTCAAATTCTAATAGAAAAAGAAATATTAAATGGTAGGGTCATTGCCCCTTTTGGTTTTATCTATTGTGACTATAATTTTTATGCAATGGTCAGAAAAAATAATGAAAATCATGATGTAATGAATATCATTCATTGGTTAATAGCTGAAGAAAAAGGTTAAAAATTATTTTTTGATTTAAAAATTCTATTCAATGAATATTTTTTCGCTTATATCATCATATTTTATTCGCTTAAACCTATTTAAAGTATAAGAATAAACTGTAAAAGTAACCGCACCGAGACAAGTGTTGGTAAATAAAGTTTTTTAGGCTATCGATATTACAATGGCAATAATATTGATAGCCAAGCAATGCCGTGATTAAATTTGTTGGGCTATTCAAATACTCAGATAAATCTAAATACAAACCTGAACATGTCTATCTAAATCTCCTCCAGATAGGACACATCCAATAGAATAAAAAGTAAAATCTCAGTCATTGAGTTTTGTAATTTTCATTAATTTTAGCTGTTTTATTCTGAATTTACTGTCTTTGATCACATCAGACTTTTCAACGAAGTTTCACCCTAATTTCAGCTTAGGACTATCCTTCTGTTTAGAGTTAAACTTGTGAGATATTAATTTCAAGTGAAAAAAAAACCGAACTGTAGAGAGAATATTCAGTTCGGCAAAAGGGTAGCAAATAAATACAATACTTTGATTAATTCTGTGTCGTTACACGCATAATGCCTCGTAATTTGAAAATACGCCTAGAGCTCCACTTTATACTCTCAGCCTGTAGGCCGAGTCGTAGTACCTCGTCATTCTCTTTTGCAAAAAACATATATTAGCTTTAGACAAAAGCTGAACTTCAATTCACTCATCTTGATGCTGTGATTATGATAAACAAATTACATGTGAACTAAGTGTGAAAATAAGATGACGAAATTCAATAATTGACACTTCAGAAAAGGTATTCTGCCAATTTTTCCTTCAAAGCCATTCTTTCGTATCATCCGCCACTGGGGTGCCATTTATCACATGATTAATCATGGCATACGCAATACTGCCTTTAAATGGAATCTCAGGTAAATTATCAAACTTGAAAAATTGAGCATCACTGAGTTCCTCTTCCTGAATCTGAATTTCCCCTGAGTGATATTCTGCTTTGAATGCCATCATCAAATTGCTGGGAAATGGCCATGGCTGACTTGCAAGATATTGAATATTTCTAATCTGAAGCCCAACTTCTTCCAAAGTTTCACGACGTACAGCATCTTCCAAGGTTTCCCCGACTTCAATGAAACCAGCAATCAAACTGTACATCTGAGATTTGTTACGCGCATTTTTTGCTAATAGAATTTCATTTTCACCCCGGGTAATGATGGTAATCACACAAGGATTAACACGCGGATATTGGTTGTAACCACAAGATGGACAGCACATTACATACTGATTCGTAGGTTGAAAGGTTGCATGACCACATTTACTACAAAAACGGTGATTACGATGCCATTCTAATAACTGTACTGCGCGGCTAGCTTCTGCAAATTCGTTTTGGTTCCATACTTGTACCAATTGTCGGATCGGAATCAACTGATAACCTTCTGGCACAGGCTCATCCTCTTTTAAATCCCTTGCAATGATCTTGCCATTTTCTGACAGGTTCAAATCATGCTGAAGACTTTCTACCTGCGGTAATTGAAAATTTTCATCTACCAGCAACTTCTGCTCTCTAAAAATATACGCTTTTGAATGTATGCTCATACAACCCTCAGATTAAAAAAAATCCCATACTAAAAGTGTATGGGATGAAACCAAGGAAGCTTACATGGAGTAACTTCAAGAAGAATACTAGGCACTAAATGTCAGAATTACAATCATAATAATTTGTATCTTTTTGATTAAAATCACAAAATTTTCACACCAACTATGCATCAAGGCATCACTAAAATTAGACTGATAAAATAACTGATGTTTTAGTCTGATCAATGAACTTTACATTCTAGAGAAGGAGTTTTGCTCATTATTTCTTTCAATATAAAAACTTCATCTGCTCCAGTGATAAGCAAATGTTGAATTCTATATAAAGCTTACTTGCTTGATGACTGGATGCAAAATCAATAACTACTTGGACATCTATTCTTATTTTATCTGGACATTTTTTTCTGTTTTAAGGTTAAATGAGACTACATAAAGCCGTGGAGTTTTGATTATTTATTGACCACGGAATATGAAAAATCACTAAAAAGCTGTTCCAGTGCGCTGAACCCTAGAACAGCTTTGACTAAGATATTGATGCTTAAAGGAAAATTTCAAGCATTATGTATAACGTGCATTATGTTAATTGTAGAAATATTAAAAAATTAGTAGATTGCTAAAGGTTTTTTACTTCATTAAAATCAATGAAAAATACATTAGAACAAGCTTTTCCTATTCAGCGAATAGAAGCTATTAAAAGTTTATTAACTGACATTAATGCAGTAGGGCAAAGAGTAGTTTGCTTAAATGGAGATATTTTAGAAATTCCTTATAGAATCTATAATGATTTGCCCAACTTTTCACATCTTAATAATTTATCAACTCAAGAACTTTCGATAATTTACTGTCTTTATTCTAGACACTCTGATGGTTATATACGTCAAGAAATGGTCAAAAAACTTATAGAAATCAAATTTCAATATTTTATGATTCCTTATGTATTTTTGTTGATTGGTGAGTATGTCGTTGAAATCATCAATGATATATATCCGCTTATTGAAAAAAATAAAGATTTTTTTATTGAGTTTATGAATAATAATCATGAACTTACCATTCTAACCTATCAAAGAATGGTAAGTTATTGGAACGAATATTATAGGTATAACCGATATAAATACTTGAACGATTACCCTGGTAAAATAATTTTCAACTTATTTAATTCTCATTTAACATAATGGAGCTTATACGAAATTGAGTTGTTATTCCCATTTAAAGTTTCCAAGTTAGATACAACTCTCTGTTCATTTGTTTGTGAAATTTGGTGTTCATTAGAAAAAAATATGCAACTGGATACAACAGCCAATAAAACCCATTGAAAGAACATAAAAAATATGACTTTGAATTAGGTTAATAATAACAAAATTTCGGGTTTCAATACTAAATTTATAGACAAATTTAAGCTCAATAATTTTTATCATCATTGAAGTGATTGAATGGATTTTAAAGATCTTGTTAATTCTGCCTTTTTAGAAGTCTTAATTTAATTATAGTTTTAACGATCTTGCAACGATTGATAAACAACACGCTAAGATTATTCTAAATTATTGATTTTATAAAAAAATGGTGCGGCCAGCGGGAATCGAACCCACGACCCCAAGCTTCGGAAACTTGTACTCTATCCAACTGAGCTATGGCCGCGCGTGCACATCATAGCAAAAAAATAAAGAAGTGAAAGCAACTATATAGAAATCATGCATTTTTATGCTTAGAGTTTAATCAATGTTCTAAGCATGCAACGCAGTATTCCCTGTAATTTACTTGGTTTATTAATCAAGATCGCTCACAATAGCCACACTCTATATGCTGTGAGAACTTCATGACCGATGCATTACTGATCAGAGATTTGTCCAAAACTTATCGAAATGGCTTCCAAGCCCTGAAAGGGATCAATTTAACCGTCCCTGAAGGCGAGTTTTATGCCCTTCTCGGACCCAACGGTGCAGGCAAATCGACGACCATCGGGATTATTAGTTCTTTAACCAAAAAAACCGCAGGGACAGTCGAAATTTTTGGTCATAATCTTGATACTCACCCATCGCAGGCCAAACAATGTTTAGGTGTTGTGCCGCAAGAATTTAACTTTGGGCAGTTTGAAAAAACCTTCGATATTTTGGTGACTCAGGCAGGTTATTACGGTATTCCCCGTAAAATTGCAGAGCAACGTGCTGAACATTATTTAGAAAAGTTAGGGCTCTGGGAAAAACGTAATACTCAAGGTCGAATGTTGTCAGGTGGTATGAAACGCCGATTGATGATTGCTCGTGCCATGATGCATGAACCAAAACTTTTGATTCTGGATGAACCTACTGCGGGTGTCGATATTGAACTGCGTCGTTCAATGTGGGATTTCCTGACTGAAATGAATGAAAATGGTACATCTATCATTCTAACGACACACTATTTAGAAGAAGCTGAAATGTTGTGTCGCCGTATTGCCATTATCGACCGCGGCGTGATTAAAGAAGATACCACGATGAAAGCCTTCCTTAATCAATTACACGAAGAATCCTTTATTTTTGACTTGGCTGAACCAATTCAACCGCTGCATCTCGATATTATTGGTGTTCGCTTCAATTTAATTGATCCTGTCACGCTTGAAGTCACCATGGACAAAGCGCATACCTTAAATCAATTATTCCAGTTACTTGAAGCACAAGGCATTCAAGTGCGTAGTATGCGCAATAAATCCAACCGCCTTGAAGAATTGTTTGTCAGACTTGTGGAGAAAAATTTGGAGGGAACTACACCATGAATATGACTCAAATGCGTGTTGCTCTTTTCACATTAGTACATAAAGAAGTTCGCCGCTTTATGCGCATCTGGCCGCAAACCCTATTACCACCTGCCATTACCATGAGTCTATATTTTGTGATTTTTGGTAATTTAGTCGGTTCTCGTATTGGGCAAATGGGTGGCTTTAGCTATATGCAGTTCATTGTGCCTGGCTTAATCATGATGGCGGTGATTACTAATAGCTATGCGAACGTTTCATCCAGTTTCTTCAGTGCCAAATTCCAAAAAAGTATTGAAGAATTGATTATGAGTCCAGTCCCTTTACATTTAGTCCTTTGGGGCTATGTCTTGGGTGGGTTATGTCGTGGTGTACTGGTTGGGATTATTGTGACGGCTATGAGTCTGTTTTTTACTGACTTATATATCACCAATTGGTTTGTGACTATATATACCGTCATTGTGACATCGTTATTATTTTCATTGGGCGGCTTTATTAATGCTGTTTATGCCAAATCTTTTGACGATATTTCTATTATTCCAACATTCGTACTGACTCCACTGACCTATTTAGGCGGTGTGTTTTATGCGATTAGCGCACTTAGCCCATTTTGGCAAAATTTGTCTTTAATTAACCCGATTGTCTATATGGTTAATGCCTTCCGTTTCGGAATTCTTGGTCATAGTGATGTGAACGTTTCGATTTCACTCACCGTGATTACTTTATGTTGTGCTGTCCTTTACGGTATAGCGTATTATTTACTTTCTCGTGGCTCAGGAATGCGTGAATAATGAGTGTAGAACATTCTTTACTTGGTAAAGACACCCAATATCCATCAACATATCAACCAGATATTCTTTTTCCAATTGCGCGTGCTCAGGCACGTTCAAGCTATGCCCATATTGAGGGCATTCAACAGGGTAAAGACTGGTGGCATGTGTTTGAAATTTCTTGGCTTAATGCTCAGGGTATTCCACAAGTTGCAATTGGTCGTTTAACCCTACCAGCATCTTCACCCAATTTAATTGAGTCCAAATCACTCAAGCTTTACTTTAATAGTCTTAACTTTACCCAATTCGATTCTGAATCTGCATTTGTCGCCACTGTAGAAAAAGATTTATCCGCAGCTGCGGGCGCTACAGTAACGATTCAATTGTTCCAAGTAGATGCTTTGACTATTGATCAACCTGAGGGCATCTGTATCGATGACTTGGTTCCTGACCGCTTAGAAAATCAACCAGATGCATCGTTACTCTGTTTAGATCGTGAAAATACGGATAATCTGGAAATCCAACTCTATTCACATTTACTTCGTAGTAACTGCCCCGTGACAGGTCAACCCGATTGGGGTACAGTTTTTATCCGTTATCAGGGCAAAAAGCCTTGTTATCGCTCACTTTTAGCCTATATTATCTCCTACCGTCAGCATAATGGCTTTCATGAGCAATGCGTGGAACAGATCTATGCCGATATCTGGCAAAATCTGCAACCTGAAAAGCTTATGGTTTATGCGGCTTATACTCGCCGAGGTGGTTTGGATATCAACCCTTGTCGTGTATCGGATTTAACATGGATGCCTCGCCCAATTCGCTTGGCGCGACAATAAAATGAATAATATTGAGGTTAAATAACAATGCCTTTTTTTGGTTTTGTCCCTTCTGAAACACTATTAAATAGTATTCAAACAGGTCAGCAGAAAAAAAATTCAAGTGAAGCACTTTACCCTTTACGTGATCAAACTGCTTTATTGATTAATGATGAAATTATTGACGCCATTTTAACGGAGTTAGTTCGTCGTTTTCCGCCGAGTGATAAACGTGATACTGCGGAAAAATTAGCAGGTTACATTAAATCAACTGTCGCAGTGTTATTGAAGCAACTTCTAAGTAAAGCTCCAAATGATGTGGTGAAACAATCAATTGAGTTTTCTGAAAAAAGCTTGTTCAAAGATGCGCAAGGTCAATATCGCGTAGGTGAAAGTTTAGATGCCAGCTTGGTGACTAATTTAAAAACCACGTTTGCTGATATTCGTGCAGGTGACGATACTAATAAAGCCGTTTTGATCGAATTATACAAACAGTTCGCAGAAGCCACTGTACGTCATTTCATGAATGATTTTAACAAAACCCTCGATTTGGGCATGATTAAGCGTAAAGCAGCGGATATCGGCTCTGCGGCTGTGATTAAAGCCGTACATATCGCAATTGATAAAATCTTCCCACATTTAACCAAGGAAGAATTGATTATTTTGGCTGAGTATCACGATACTCTGTTCCATTATTGATAGAAATTTACACTATCGGAAACCTAGCTTTTGCTAGGTTTTTTTATTGCAAAATATTGATATACAGCATCCATACACAGGTATAAGGTAGCAGGCGCAAAATACGGCCTAAGACTTTATTCTACAAATATCTTCCATGACTACTCCTCCTCAGTCCAAATTCTTACGACATGCACCCCGTGACGGTTTAAGCACAACTTTATTGCCATCGAAGTGGCATAAATTACACCTCGATCCATGGTTATGCCTCTATTTATTGCTTACAGCCCTATTAGGTTTAACCGTGCTGTATAGCGCTTCGGAGCAAGACTGGGGTTTAGTGTCGAAACAAGCGATTAGTTTCACCATTGGTTTTTTCACCATGTTAGGCTTGGCACAAGTTCCTCCGAAGGTTTATCAATCTTTTGCACCTTATCTATATATAGTGGCACTGTTGTCACTTATTGGGGTCAAACTCTTTGGGGAAGTTCGTTTAGGTGCACAGCGTTGGATTGATATTCCAGGACTGGGCAGTGTACAACCCAGCGAATTTATGAAAATTGCCATGCCCTTGATGATTGCATGGTTTTTAGCAAGACGCCCTCTGCCCCCAAAAATTGGGCAGATTGGCATTTGTCTGATCTTTATTGGTATTCCCTTTATTTTAATTGCTGAACAGCCCGATCTTGGGACTTCATTACTGGTGCTTTCCAGTGGAATCTTTGTTTTATTCCTCAGTGGCTTGTCTTGGCGTTTAATTGCAACTGCAATCGGACTCGCAGCACTGATTATTCCTATTGCTTGGCAATTTTTACTGCATGATTATCAACGACAACGGGTGTTAACTTTGATCCATCCCGAAGCTGATGCACTCGGTACAGGTTGGAATATTATTCAATCAGAAACTGCGATTGGTTCTGGGGGTATTTCAGGCAAAGGTTATCTCTTAGGCACACAATCTCATCTGCATTTTTTACCAGAAGGTCATACCGATTTTATTATTGCAGCATTTTCTGAGGAATTTGGGCTAATTGGTATTATCATATTGATTGTATTGTACTTTGCGATCATTAGCCGAACGTTTCAAATTGGATTAAACAGTTTTCATAACTTTGGCCGTTTAGTGGCAAGCAGTTTTGCTTTGTCATTTTTTGTATATGTCTTTGTCAATGCAGGCATGGTCAGTGGTATTTTACCAGTGGTGGGTGTGCCTTTACCTTTTATGAGTTATGGCGGTACTGCAATTATTACTTTAATGGCCACTTTTGGCGTTGTGATGTCAATTCATACACATCGATAATTTTTTAGGATTTAACCTATATGACACATTTGTCTATTAATAAAAAACTGAAGCGTTTATTTTTACTTATTGGTACATTTTCAGCTACCAGTTTTTGCCAAGCCAATGATTTTGCAAATGATCCTCAATATTCCAGTTTTAAAGAAAAAACCATGCGGAGCTATGGTCTCACAGCAGAACAAGTTGACTGGGCAATGAATGGCTCACGTAATCTTCCCAATATTATCAATATTATGAACCGACCTGGTGAAAGTAAGCCATGGTATGACTATAAAACCAATTTCATGTCTGAAAGTACCATTCAGCGTGGAGTTCGATTCAAAAATCAATATGCCGATACCTTAAACCGTGCGGAACAGCAATTTGGTGTTCCACAATCTGTGATTTTAGGCATTTTGGGGGTAGAAACAGGTTTTGGTGCAAATAAAGGCAATTTCATCACCCGAGATGCCTTAGCAACCCTTGCATTTGGCTATGAACGCCGTGCTGCTTATTTCCAAGACGAACTGTCTGCACTTATTGCATGGACATATAAAGATGGCGTACCGACTAACTCTGTTGTCGGGTCTTATGCGGGTGCAATTGGCTATCCACAATTCATGCCTAGCAACATTCCTAAATATGGTGTGGACTACGATGGCAATGGGCATGTTGACCTAAGAAATTCAGCAGTCGATGCGATTGGTTCTATTGCCAACTATCTCGCGCAACATGGTTGGCAAAGAAATCAACCTATTGGTTTTGCGGCGCGCTACACAGGTGCGTCACCTGATGCCGTTATTGCCAAGAACCTTGAACAACCTACACCTTATGGTGTGTTAAAACCGCAGGGTATTTCACCCATCAATCCAGTGGTAAAAATTGATGATTTAGATATGGTTAACGTCATTCAACTTCAAGAGAGTTATGGCTCAATTTACTATATTACTTACCCGAATTTTCAAGTGATTACTACCTATAATAAGAGCCGTATGTATGCCACCGCTGTGTGGCAATTAGGCACTGAAATTGCTAGCCGCTAAGGCTAGCTTTTTTCAAAAAACAAATAAGTCAATCTTTTTTTTAATAAAAAAGTATATAAAACAATCAAGTTACACACAATGTTACAATATTGTATATTTTTTAATCATAAAACAATTTAATTACCTACTTTTTGTAAAGATTTCGGTATAAAGACTAGACACCTTTACTTCGGCATGAATATTATCCATCTCGTCAAATGTAGTTGCACAAGTGAATAAATCGACCCGTTTGCTTGTAATTCAATGTTTTACTGCTGAATTACTACTCCGCAAACCCGTCTTTAGGAGATTTTATGCATTCTTCAATGAAATATATTCTTGCCATAGCGACCACGTTCGCCCTGACACAGTCACAGGCCGAATTGGTTCAATCATCGTCATTAAACAATGACAATGATAATTCACGTCTAGCAGCACGTGTATTAAACAAAGATGCTCAGAGCTTTAACTCTCACTTTTCAAATCTAAATAGCCTTTCAATTACTGAGAGTTCTGGAGATAAAATTCGTCGCGAAACGATTGCAGCGAAAATCGAAATCCCAGCAAATGAGCCTTCAGTCATTGACAAGTTAAATGATGTTGCATCCAATACTGTCCGCCAATTTAGCCAAACTGGTGTGGCTTCATGGTATGGTCGTCAGTTTCATGGTCGTAAAACAGCAAACGGTGAAACGTTTGACATGAACGCATTAACGGCAGCTCATCGTAGCCTGCCATTAAACTGCTACATTCGTGTGACCAATAAAAATAACGGCAAAAGTGTGGTTGTAAAAGTGAATGATCGTGGTCCATTCCATGGCAACCGTGTAGTCGATCTTTCTTATGGTGCTGCTAAACAACTTGGTATCACCAATGCAGGAACAGCAAAAGTAAGCATTGAACGCGTTGCAGGTCCTAACTCTTAATTCACGAGTGCAAAACACATTTGACAAAAAGCCACGTTTAAGTGGCTTTTTTTATTTTCTAATTTAATTAATATGTTATTTTAAAAAAGATAAGAAATCGACAACCTGTGGGGGAAAACGATCAAATGACAAAATCAACCCAATATTTAACAACTTCACATTTAAAAACTTTTGCACTGCTAAGTACGGTTTTATTGTCAGCTTGTAGCTACTCCATTTCCAAACACACTCATCGTGGTCAAAAAATAGACCCTAGACAGAATTCCACATTTATTTTACATGGTGGGCCTATTCTTACAATGCAGGGAGATACCCCAACATACGTAGAAGCCATGCTAGTCGAAAATGGCGTGATCAAATTTACAGGCACTCTTGCCAATGCAAAACAAATAAATCCACTTGCACAGCGCTTTAATTTAAAAAACCACACCGTTATTCCAGGGCTCATCGATGCACATAGCCATGCCAACAGTGTCGGCTTACAACAAACCGTTGCTAATCTTTATTCACCACCCGATGGTAAAGTTACAGACATCCCTTCTCTGATTCAAGCAATGCAAGCATGGAAAAATAATAATCCTACTTTCATCCAACAAGCTTCAGGCTGGATTATCGGCAACGGATATGATGATGCCCAATTAACTGAAAAGCGCCACCCTACCGCGACTGAACTAGATAAAATCTCAACCGACCAACCTGTCATTATTTTGCATCAATCTGGTCATTTGGCTACGGTCAACACCAAAGCACTCGAACTACTCAAAATTGATGCCAAAACACCAAACCCAACTGGCGGTGTTATCCGTCGTAAAGCAAACTCTAAAGAACCAAATGGTGTACTTGAAGAAAGTGTGGTTTTTAAAGCCATGATTCAAATTTTCCAGCATATGCCGCCCGAAACCATGGAAAAATTGGCACTCACTGCGGTACAAACCTATGCCCAAAATGGTTATACCACCATTCAGGAAGGCCGAGCCGATGCTGGCACTTCAGAAATGTGGCGCAATTTGGCCCAAAATGGAAAATTACCTATCGATTTGGTGGTCTACCCTGACATTAGCACAGAAAAAAACTATATGCTGCAACATGGAACCAATCGAGAATATAAACACCACTATAGAATTGGGGGCGTTAAAATTAGCCTAGATGGATCTCCACAAGGTAAAACTGCTTGGCTAACCAAACCTTATGTCGTACCACCTGAAGGTCAAAAAAAATCTTACCGTGGCTATGCCGCTTTTCCACAACAGAGCACAGTACAAAATCTGATTGACTTGGCTTTCCAGAATAATTGGCAAATTTTAGCGCATGCCAATGGTGATGCTGCTATTGATCAGTATTTAAACACCATTGAAAAAGCTACAGTTAAATTTCCAACCCAAGATCGACGCAATGTGATTATTCATGCACAAACCATGCGTGAAGACCAACTAGACAAAGCCAAAGACCTAAAACTCATTCCTTCTTTCTTCTCACTACATACTTATTACTGGGGAGATTGGCACGTTCATGAAACTTTAGGTTTAGAACGCGCTCAAAATATTTCCCCTACAGGCTCTGCCTTAAGAAAAGGAGTTTTATTTACTGAACATCATGATGCACCCGTCATTCCTCCAAATAGCATGATGACTTTGGATACCACCGTAAACCGCGTGACCCGTAGCGGTAAAATTTTAGGTGAAGATCAACGTGTCAGTCCTTATCTTGCGCTGAAAAGCATGACCAGTTGGGCTGCCTATCAATATTTTGAAGAAGACAGCAAAGGTACACTGGCTGCTGGGAAATTAGCTGATTTTGTCATTCTGGATCAGAACCCCATGACCGTACCGAGTAATCAAATTAAAAATATTAAAGTGCTTGCTACTTTCAAAGAAGGCAAAGAAGTTTTTCACGCAAGAAATTAGATTTGTAAATACATACCTAAACGCAGTTCAAAATCATTGAGCTGCGTTAATGCATAACAAAACAAATGATAGAAATGAACTAAAATTTAATTTCAAATTTTGACCTCTTTTGTTTTCTATTTTATAGTCTCTCAGGAACAAGGATATAAAAAATACAATAAGCATTTGCAGGAGCAACACATGAAAACAATAAATCAATGGTTCGATGAATACGGTGAAAGCCACCAAAATAAAACCAATAAAATGATTCACTGGCTTTGTGTCCCCACAATTTTATTTTCCATTATTGGTATTTTGGCGCATTTCAGTGTGCTACTTACCGCCCTTATTGTGACCCTCACTCTTATTTTTTATAGTCGACTGGATCTTGTTTTAGCCGTGGCAATGGCAGCCCTAATTTTTGTAATGGCATGGCTGATTTTGATTTTACCTGTCGGTGTAGGTTTTTATATTGCATTGTTCATTTTTGCTTGGATTGGACAATTTTATGGGCATAAAATTGAAGGAAAGAAACCATCTTTCTTCAAAGACCTCCAATTCCTCCTCATTGGCCCAATTTGGTGTATGGATGCATATCTAAATAAACTGGTACCCAAATTAGAAACCCATGCTAGAGCGCAAATGAACGCCATTTAGCGTACATGTCCAATTTTCACAGTGGAATTTGATCTTTTAGATGTTTTCCACTGTGAACTCGATTAAAACACCCAAGCTTCCAATGCATAAAAAAACAGCAAACTCAAAGCCAAACTCACTAAAATTTTTCTTAAAAATAAGGACGCAAGAATACAAAATATCGTGGCATAAAAATAACTATTCCCCTGCAATACTCTCCATTCACCGTGATCAAAAAATATAATCGGCATACAAATTGCGCTCAATAAACACGGTGCTGAATATTTCAACATGCGTTCAAAAAACATTGGAAACTGAATGGCAACTTTAGGTTCTAAAAATAGATAACGATTAAAAAATACAATTGCAGCCAATAAAAAAATAAATGACCAACTCATGTTTTTTGCTCCCAACGCTCCAGACACACCGCAACAAACATTCCCAACATGCCTGAGAGTAAAATTGAGGCTTCTACATGCAATGCGGTTAAACACAATGAGCTTAGAATTGTAGTGATGACACCGATCAAACTCCTCCAATTTTTAATAAAAGGAACAATAATCGCCACCAAAACAGCAACGATAGAAAAATCTAAATGCAAGCTCGACAAATTAGGAACTGTCGAAGCCAAATAAATTCCCAATAGGCTAAATAGCACCCACGCGAGATAAAAACATAAGCCTGCACCCAATAAATAATATGGACGATGCAGTTGCTTGGTCATGGCGACTGCAAATAACTCATCCGTCAATAAAAATCCCAAAGGAATTCGGTAATAACTCGCCAAAACCGAAATATCTTTGCGCAAGGTTAAGGCATAAATAAAATGCTGACTGGTTAAGAAAAATACTGTAATTGCAATTGTAAGTGCTGTTGCATCCGCAGACCACATTCCCAAACTTACCAGTTGTGCTGCACCCGCAAACACAACCGCCGACATCGCTACTGCCTGTGGAATGCTCAATCCTGCATCAATGGCAACTGAACCCGCCAAAATTCCCCATGGTAGTACCGCAATCGATAAAGGAACGATATCGATTGCACCCTGGATAAAATCTTGTGACTTATGATAGGCCCTAGCCCTTAATTGCTGTTGAGAAAGATCCATAACAACATCTACTAAATAAACACACCAATAAAATAGGTGTTTTGCAGCATGCTGATCTTGTACAAAATTGCTGAATAATCATGAAATAATCAAGACATAGAACGAAGCAAATAATCTTCATTAACTTTATAAATTTGAATTATTTAAATAACACATTAAAGTGAGAGTCACTTCTTCTAACGTAGGGTCATCACGTATTGCAAAGGTGTCACACCTACCGATTTTTTGAAATGCCGATTAAAGTGACTCTGATCTGAAAAGCCACATAAATCTGCCACCAAAGCAATATTTTCACCACGTTTTAAAAGCTGTTTCGCTTGGTGCAAACGAAACTGAATGAGCCATGCGTGGGGTGGAAGACCCGTATATTTTTTGAATTGTCGCAAAAAATGCCAAGGGCTTAAACCTGCTGTTTCTGCCAACTCATTCAGGGAATAATCTTTTTCAGGTGCACTCGCCAATAAATCTTTAATCATCAATATACGATTCTGAGCTTCAGGTAATGGCAACTCACCTAGCTTAGTGCGGCTATGATGTGACATTAAATAAGCCAGCGTAGATAGATATAATGTCTGTTTAAATAGTTGATTATCTTTATTTTCTAATAAATCGAACAGCAAGCTAAGTTGTTGTGCCAAGCCTTCATCCTGAATCACTGCGTGGGGAAACCACGGCATGGTTCCTGAAGGTTGAAAAAAATCCTGACTCACATCCCTTAACATTTCAGGTGTTGGATAAATAGCACGATAGCGCCACCCTGTTTCTACTGCAGATGAACCTGTATGCACTTCATCAGCATTCACCAAAATGATATGCCCTTTAGGTGCAATATGCAGTGCACCTGTTCGATAAAACGACTGTGCCCCTTCTTCTATTACCCCAATGCAATAGCCTTCATGCACATGTTTAGAAAATTGTTTTTGTACATAAGAAGCATTCAGTAATTCCAAGCCACCCAATTCTTGGACGTGCTTAAATTTAACAAACTCATGCTTCACTTCGCTCATACAATCAATTCTTTATTCATGCCAGTCAAATCTATTGCACATGCAAAATATCATGTTTATTTTTACTGTATAGAACAAAATTGCTCTCTAATTCCCTATTGGTACATTCTGCCCTGATATTTTAACCAGCCATCAATATGCTGTCGTTGCGGATCATGATGCGTCCAATGAATAACACCTCCCTTTGGGTTATATTCATATTCGCCATAAAACTCAACCGCATCGCCTTTTTGCAGATTTTCTATTCTCGGTGCCAAATCAATATTATGTGCGACTAATACTGTTAATCCATTCTTTAATAACAATATAAATTTCTGGTGTCTGGAGCCTTCATGATCATCAGCCAGAATTGCTTTAACTACGCCACTCGCACGGACTTGCACATTATTTTGTTGCTGCTGAAATGCCTGTTGTATTTTCTGATGATCATCAACCGTAGATACTGATTCCGGAGAAGTTGTAATTGGAAATTCATTTTTAGGAGGCATCTGTTGTTGTTGATTTATGCCAAGATATGCAGCAATAAGAACCAGAATCACCACAACAATTCTAAAATTTGTTTTATTCATCATTTTTATCCTTTTTATTCGATATAAAAAAAGCCCCAAAAGGGGCTTTTTTTTGCAAAATAAAATTATTTTGCAGCAGCTTGAGCAGCAGCAACTTCTTCAGCAAAAGAAAGTTCAGCTTTTTTCTCAATGCCTTCACCCACTTCGAAACGTACGAATTGAGCAACAGTTGTACCAGTCGCTTTTAATACATCAGCAACTTTCTTGTCGTTGTCGATTACGTACATTTGACGCTCAAGAACAACTTCGTTCAAGTATTTCTCAACTGAACCAGTAACCATCTTCTCAACGATGTTTGCTGGCTTGCCAGATTCAATCGCTTTCGCTTCTGCAATTTCTTTCTCTTTCGCGATAAGATCAGCAGAAACGCCTTCAGCAGTTACAGCAACTGGGTTGAACGCAGCAACGTGCATTGCAACGCCTTTACCAGTTTCAGCAGAACCTGTGTAAGCAACTACAACACCAATTTTTAAACCGTGTTTGTAAACTGCAAGGTTTTCACCTTCAACAATTTTAGCACGACGTACTTGGATGTTTTCACCGATTTTTTGAACAAGAGCGATACGCGCTTCTTCAACAGTAGCACCATCTTCAAGTTTAAGTTCAGCAATTTTAGCAGCATCAGTTTCGCCAGCAGCAAGTGCAGCAGCAGCAACTTTAGCAGAGAAACCAGCAAAGTTTTCGTCTTTAGCAACGAAGTCAGTTTGGCAGTTTACTTCTAAAAGAATTGCTTTGTTGCCTTCTTGAGCGATAGTGATCGCGCCGTCAGCAGCGATGTTACCTGCTTTTTTAGCAGCTTTAGCTTGACCAGATTTACGAAGGTTATCAATCGCTAATTCGATGTCACCGTTCGCTTCTGTTAATGCTTTTTTACATTCCATCATTGCTAAACCAGTACGGTCACGCAATTCTTTAACCATGCTTGCAGTAATAGCAGTCATGTGAATCTCCTAAAAATCGGTAGAAAATGAATTCTTTTTAGAACAGAAACGGCCCAGAGGGATGCTCATGGGCCGTCTGCATACATGACGCTTACTTTGCCACCATCACATGTCGCAAAAATGACAAGCTTGCGTCAAAACGCATTAAGCCTCAGGAGCTTCTTTAGCAGCTTCGTCGCCTTTTGCTTGTGCATTTGCTTGAGTTTGAGCGTACTCTTTACCAGCAAGGATCGCATCAGCCATCGCAGAAGCGTAAAGTGTTACTGCACGGATCGCATCGTCATTACCCGGGATAACGAAATCAACGTTGTCTGGGTTAGAGTTTGTATCAACGATACCGATTACAGGAATACCAAGATTTTTAGCTTCTTTAATCGCGATTGATTCGTGGTCAACGTCGATTACGAATAATGCGTCAGGTAAACCACCCATGTTTTTAACGCCGCCTAAAGCACGTTCAAGTTTTTCCATCTCACGAGCGCGTTCTAAAGCTTCACGTTTAGTAAGCTTAGCGAAAGTACCGTCTTGAGATTGAGTTTGAAGGTCTTTTAAACGGTTGATAGATTGGCGAAGTGTTTTCCAGTTCGTCAACATACCACCTAACCAACGGTGATCTACATATGGTTGACCAGCGCGTTGAGCTTGTTCACGGATGATGTTTGAAGCAGCACGTTTAGTACCAACGAACAATACTTTGTTCTTTTTGCTTGCAAGATTGTTAACAAAGTTCAAAGCATCATTTAACGCAGGAACAGTGTGCTCAAGGTTGATGATGTGAATTTTGTTACGAGCACCAAAGATGTATTGACGCATCTTTGGGTTCCAGAAACGAGTTTGGTGACCGAAGTGAGCGCCTGCTTGAAGAAGGTCGCGCATGCTTACGTTGTAATCTGCCATTTTCTTTACCTTAAAGTTTGGGTTAGGCCTCCATATATCCGCATTCTCCACCCTTAAAGGGCACCCAGAGTAATGTGTCGATATATGTGCGGATTTTTACCCATTTGAATCAAATGACTCGTGAAGATATTCACGAAAAAGCATTTGATAAAATGGGCGGCTATTTATACCATAGTCACATACAAATTTCCAAAAGTTTTTAGAGATCATGAACACAACTTATCAAGCTCCCCGTCGATTAATTAAAACTGCCGATGAAATTGAAAAAATGCGCGTGGCAGGACGACTGGCGGCGGAAGTGTTGGATATGATCAAACCGCATATCAAACCAGGGGTAACGACCCTCGAATTAGACACGATTTGTCACGATTATATTGTGAATGTACAAAATGCGATCCCTGCATGTTTAGGTTATGGTGCGGCACCTGGTCGTCCAGCGTTTCAACATACCATTTGTACTTCTGTGAACCACGTGGTGTGTCACGGTATTCCATCTGAAAGCAAAATCTTAAAGAAAGGCGATATTTTAAATATTGACGTCACTGTAATTAAAGATGGTTATCACGGCGATACCAATATGATGTATGTGGTGGGTGAAGAGACTTCGATTCTTGCTGACCGCTTATGTAAAGTTGCTCAAGAAGCCATGTACCGTGGTATTGCGACGGTTAAACCAGGTTCGACCATTGGTGATATTGGTATGGCTATTCAAAAATATGTTGAATCTGAACGCTTTAGCGTTGTACGTGAATACTGTGGTCACGGTATTGGTACAGTGTTCCATGATGAACCACAAGTATTGCATTATGGTCAAGGCAACAGCGGTATGATTCTTGAAGAAGGCATGACCTTTACCATTGAGCCAATGGTCAATGCAGGCGTATGGCAAACCAAGTTACTGGGTGACAAATGGACAGTTGTGACCAAAGATCATAAATTGTCTGCGCAATATGAACATACCATTTTAGTCACTAAAGATGGCGTTGAAATTTTGACTGCACGTCCTGAAGAAGATTTATCTCGTTTTCAGACTGACAACGTGTCATTGGCTTAAAATCTAAGTCAATTGTCAAAAAGGTCACCTTCGGGTGATCTTTTTTTATATCCAAAAACAACATCCCCTAACTATTTTATTTTTAATTAATAACAACTTAAAAAATACTCAAACAAGATTCACCACTTACTCTTACGCTTTTTAGAAATAACATGATTAATTGATAAGTAACAGAACCATAAAAAAATCACGGTAATTTTCACAATTTTTTAAAACTATGCCTGTTCTAAAACAACAGTTTTCTTTCGCTGCTCTATTGAATAATGCCCTGAATAAAAATGATGAAAATGGACATGGAGTCCCCTATGCAAAAAACAGGATTAGCATTTTCAATTGCGATTACCCTTATTCCTACATTTAGCCATGCTAAATCTCCATATTTTAGCCTAGAAGATGGTGATGGCTTTAAACGTTTTTCCATTTCTGTGGGTGCATTACATGTTATGCCACAAGGTCAAGCCCAACCGTTTCGAGTCAATACAGCAGTCAAGGAAGGTGAAACAGCAAAGGTCGGAAATATTCATGCACAAACTGTTTTAGACAATATTCGGCCAAGCAGTGACGTTAATCCACTGTTAAAGGCAGCTCTTAAAGGATTGGCTGCAATTGATGCTCCCATCCCTTCAAGTCTCAGTGGTACTGCCGAAATACACGGCTTAAGCCAATGGGATAATGCAGGTACTGGACTTCAAGCAGATGATGTTACAACTTTAGGCATCATGAGTAATTATTTCTTTACAGACCATGTTTCAGTTGAGGTCAAAGCTGGGATTCCTCCTAAGGTCGATTTACAAGGTCAAGGAAAAATCTATGCTCCCTTTTCAGCGATTGCCAGTCCTTTAGGCAGTGTTTTAGGTCAACTGGAACTTGAAAATGATATTTTGATTACTGATTTGTCTGCTCACGGCGCCGCTGCTTCGGCTCGGGCATGGACACCTGCATTTGAATTGCAATATCACTTTGGCAAAACTGGGGTGAATAAATTTCGTCCCTATGTTGGTTTAGGCGTCATGTATGCTTATTTTAATGAATTAGAAATGAACCCACGTATTGAACAAGATTTAATTGCCGCTGGTCATATGATTGCCAATATTAAAGAAGGTCATGCTGGCGGATCTTTAGAAGGTAAAACCAGTTCAGCCAATCCTCAAGTGGATCTTGAAGCATCTGATGCCTTTGCACCGATTGCCACAGTTGGATTTACCTACGATTTTAATAGCAATTGGTTTGCTGTCGGTTCGGTCAGTTATGCTCAACTGAGTAATGACACCACCATTACCGTGACCGATGCCAAACTCGGTGAACTTATCCGCTCCAAAGCCGATATTGAAATCAATCCAATTCTCGCTTATGCCGGTATTGGCTATCGCTTCTAAAATACCAAAACTCATTCGGATTTCTCTTCACGGTATTCATGAAAATAGTATGAAGACCGTGGATTAACTCCTGAGCTTTATCCCTCCAACTTCTCATCTAAAGTGCATTGTTCTGATGCACTTTTATTGAATGATTTAAAGAATGAATTATTTTTGATCAAATTTTATCCTTTTTATCCAGCGTCATTTTCTCTGAATTTCATGATCTCTGAACTCATATTAACCAAGAAACTCAAGTGTTTAATCACTGTATCTGTTGAATAAATGCAAAATCCGCACTTTTGGCATATTGCTTGCACTTTATAATTTATAAGATGAATCAACGTCGATTCACACAGTACATAGACGGCCAACGATGTCCGTTCTGATCGGATTACAAGCAACTTAAAAAACTTGTAAACAAAATGACGCTCAGTTCAGGGGATGGTTATGTCTTCAGCAATAAATAGCGATGCAAAAAAAGCGACACAAATTAAACTTTTTAATTTTTCTACACCCGCCATGCGTGCGTTCCATATGACTTGGCTCGCATTCTTTGTTTGCTTCTTCGCATGGTTTGCTTGCGCACCGCTCATGCCTGTAATTAAAGGCGAATTTAATTTAACCAAAGATCAAATTGCCAACATTAATATTGCAGCCGTTGCGATTACTATTTTAATTCGTCTGATTGTCGGTCCGTTGTGTGATAAATATGGTCCCAGAAAGACCTATACGGCCCTTTTATTACTCGGCAGTATTCCTGTATTTGGCGTTGCCGCTGCCAATACCTACGAATCTTTTTTATTTTTCCGTTTACTGATTGGTGCCATTGGCGCGAGTTTTGTCATTACCCAATATCATACCAGTATTATGTTTGCACCGAATGTCGTGGGTACAGCAAACGCGGCAGCGGCTGGTTGGGGTAATGCAGGCGGCGGTGCAACACAAGCCCTCATGCCACTTCTTCTTGGGGCAATTGTAATGTTTGGTGTAGAACAAAGCATGGGATGGCGCATTGCTCTGCTTGTACCGGGCATCATGATGGTGATTGTGGGCATCTTATATTGGAAGCTCACTCAAGATTGCCCTCAAGGGAATTTTAAAGAAGTCCGTGCGCAAGGCATTGAAGTGGGAAGCGGTAAAAAAGGCGGTACAGCAATTTTGCTGCAAGCTGCACGCAATTACCGCGTTTGGATTCTATTTGTATCTTATGCTGCATGTTTTGGTATTGAAATTTTCATTCATAATGTTGCTGCAATGTATTATGTAGACCACTTCAATATGGGCCTTAAAGAGGCAGGTTTAACTGCGGGTATCTTTGGTCTATTGGCACTTTTCGCTCGTGCTTTGGGTGGCATTGTTTCAGATAAAATTGCAATCGCAAAAGGCCTAGATGGACGCACCAAAGTGTTATTCACGCTAGTCTTACTTGAAGGTTTATTCTTAATCGTATTCTCTCAAATGAATACCGTCACACTCGCTATTATCAGCATGACTGTATTTGCACTCTTTACCCATATGGCATGTGGGGCTACTTATGCACTGGTGCCTTTTATTGACCGTGATGCTTTAGGAGGTGTTGCAGGGATTATTGGTGCTGGGGGTAATGTAGGTGCAGTAGCCGCTGGCTTTTTATTGAAAGGCGTATTAGATGTACAAACTTGTCTATTCATCCTTGGCGGTTTAGTCACAGTTGCAGCCTTTAGTGTCATTTTAATTCGCTTTTCAGTTGAACATAAAACCAAAGAAAAACAACTTTTTGATCAAGCTGTATTAGAACGAAATAGTTTAGCGTAAAACTTTAAATCCTCAGGTACAAATGAGGGTGTATTCACTCTCTGTACCTGATCAAAATAACCTACTGTTTCTTATGTAAAATATTCACTTGATTCGTAGAACCAAAAATCACTCATGCATATAGAATTAATTCTTGAATGTATAAATCCTGATAAATGACAAATCCACGGCATCAAATGTTGAACTATTTCTAATCCAACAATGTCCTAAATATGCAAATAATGACGGTTTCATTAGTTTTCACACATTCATAATGCTGCACCAATCCCCCAATCATTACGTCACTTTTCAAATGTTTTAATCAAATATCGAAATTAATCGATATATTGCGTACAATACAGCCAAACTCATATTTCAAAGACGAATGCGGCAATGACCCAAAGTCAATTTTCAAAACCCCTTATTTATATGCTGATTAGCAGCGCTATCATTTTGGCGCTTTCGCTAGGTGTTCGACATGCATTTGGACTCTATTTGGTTCCTATGAGCCATGAATTTGGTTGGGGGCATAACGTCTTTAGTTTAGCAATCGCATTACAAAACCTGATTTGGGGTGCTGTACAGCCAATTACGGGAGCTTTTGCCGACAAATATGGCAGTAAAATTGTCGTCACAGTAGGAGGTATTCTCTACGCGATTGGCTTATTACTCATGTCCGTCAGCTCAACTGGCTTTATGCTGAATGTCAGTGTCGGTCTGATTTTAGGTTTAGCTTTATCTGCAACCTCTTTTCCTGTGTTACTTTCTGCGGTAGGTCGGGCTGCGCCACCCGAAAAACGTAGTTTGGCTATGGGCATTGCCAGTGCAGCAGGCTCGTTTGGACAATTTATTATGCTGCCGTCCACCTTATTGCTATTGCAAAATATTGGTTGGTCAGCCGCTTTAATTGTCAGTGCGATTTTAATTGCCTTTATTGTTCCACTTGCTTGGATGCTAAAAGCACCCATGTATGTTGCACCGAATAGCCAAACCACAAGTAGTGCACCTGCCCCCAGTTTTAAACAAATTTTGAACATTGCAAAAGCACATAAACCTTTCTGGTTTTTATCTTTAGGTTTTATGGTGTGTGGCTTCCAAGTGGTGTTTATTGGTATTCACCTGCCTGGTTATCTGATTGATCACGGTTTTGATGCGACCACGGGCACGGTGTTTTTAGCTCTTGTTGGGTTATTCAATATCTTTGGTACGTACGGCGCGGGCTGGTTAGGGGGTAAATTTTCCAAACCTAAACTGCTCATGGGTTTATATGCGCTGCGTGGTGTTGCCATGATTGCCTTTTTAGCGTTACCGCTCAGCACTTGGACCGTATATGGCTTCGGTATCATAATGGGGCTATTATGGTTATCTACCGTGCCGCTGACCAATGGTATTGTTGCCAATATGTTTGGCATTCGCTATTTGTCTATGCTCAGCGGTATTGTATTTTTTACCCATCAAGTCGGATCTTTTTTTGGTGGATGGCTCGGTGGCGTGAATCATGACATCACGGGTAATTATCAAGCAGTTTGGATGATTTCAATTGCGCTCAGTGTTTTAGGTGTACTGGTTCATTTCTTTGTCGATGAAAAGGCGGTGGTACATGAATAATTCATCTCTGTTTTGGCTTAAGACATCGATTAGTGCGGTTGTACTGGGACTCATTATTGCTGCCATTGCACTCTGGCTACAAACACCGCAACTCTTCGAGTACTTTAATCAAGCATTCTGCCCACATTAATCTCTTCAAGACTGGCTCTAGTTTTCATAAACTCAGCATTTATTCTTATTTCAAAAAATGCTGAGTTTTTCTTAGTTTAAAACAACAAAAAATTTAGAGTAATAACAATGACCAGTCTTACACAACTTTCTCAAGCCATTCATGATGCACCACAATGGCATTTAGCTGAAGCTCTTCAACATCCAAATGAAATTCAAATTACCCCATTGAAAGATCAAGCTTTAGGCGCAGTTGTGACAGGTCTAGATGCACGTAAAGCACAGTCAGGCGAAACCATTTTCCGTCTTAAACAAGCCCTAGCAGAGCATTTAGTTTTGATCTTTAAACAACAAAGTTTAGATGATTTACAATATCTAGCTTTTGCCAGCTACTTTGGTTCCATTTTCCGCCCAAGCGCTGATAATCCCGTACTTGCCAGCCAATCGGATACTGGCGTCCCACCTGATGTTGTACCTGTGTCAAATGCAGTGGGGCAAGGAGACTACACAGGACACGGCGAGCTAAGCCCACATGCCGATCATCAATGGACACCTCTCCCCTCTTTCGGCTCACTGCTTTATGCCATTGAACTTCCACAAAACGGTGGACAAACCACTTGGTTCAATACCATTAAAGCCTATGATGCCCTCTCAGATGAGCTTAAACAGAAAATCGACTCGTTACAGCTCATTACCTATAATCCGTTTGTCCGTGCACAAAGTAATAAAGGGGCAAGTGGTTATGCAGATTCACCTTACTACCGCTTTAAAGATCAACCTATTCTAGGACATGCCTATCCACATCCACTTGTACGTACTCATCCTGAAACTGGACGTAAGGCTTTGTGGTTAAATACACGTTCAGAAGTTGAATTGGTCAATGTCGATGATATTGAAGGCAGTAAACTCATCGCAGAACTACGCGCACATATTCTAAAACCAGAATTCCGCTATGAACATCATTGGGAAACGGGAGATATCGTGTTTTGGGACAATCAAGTCACATTACATTCAAGAACACCCTTTCCCGCAGAACAACGTCGCTTATTAAAACGTATTAGCTTGGCAGGTGCTCGACCTTTCTAAACGATATTCATCATTTCTCAGCGCATAAAAAAGCCCATTAATTAAAATGGGCTTTTATTCACTTCACTGAATGTTTAGAACAAACGGTTCATACCATTCAAAGTCGCTACACGGTAGGCTTCAGCCATTGTTGGGTAGTTAAATGTCGTTTCCACAAAATACTTGATCGTATTATTTGGACTGTTCATCACTGCTTGACCAATGTGAATAATTTCCGCAGCGTTATTACCAAAACAATGTACGCCCAAAATTTCCAAAGTATCGCGGTGGAATAAAATCTTCAACTCACCGACGGTATCGCCTGTAATTTGCGCACGAGCTAAATGACGGAAAGATGCCTGCCCCACTTCATAGGGAATTTTTTCTTCCGTTAATTGCTGTTCATTCTTACCAATCGAAGAAATTTCTGGAATGGTGTAAATCCCTGTAGGAATATCAACTACAGGTTCAATACCTTCTTCACCACTCATATTTGCCCCTGCACAACGACCTTGGTCATAAGCAGCAGAAGCCAAAGATGGCCAACCAATTACATCACCTGCAGCGTAAATATTCTCAACTTCAGTTTGATATTGATCATTCACGGTAATTTGACCGCGGCTGTTTGGCGTAATACCGACATTCTCTAGTCCAAGACCATCTGTATTACCAGAACGGCCATTACACCATAAAATCGCATCAGCCTTAATTTTCTTACCACTGAGCAAATGCATCACCACGTGATCATCGAAAGTTTCAAGATGATCAATCTGTTCGTTATGACGAATCAATACACCCTGCTCACGCAAGTGATATGACAAGGCATCTGAAATTTCATCATCTAAATAGCTGAGCAATTTCATTTGGGTATTGATCAGATCAACTTTATGATCCAATCCAATGAAAATTGACGCATATTCGCAGCCAATTACACCTGCACCATAAATGATGATTTTCTGAATCGAGAAATCCAAATCCAAAATTTTATCTGAATCAAATACACGCGGATGATTAAAATCAAGCATCGCAGGACGATAAGGACGGCTACCTGTCGCAATCACCAACTGCTTGAACATGATGGTTTCTTTAATCCCATCAGGCGTAAAGACCAATACTGTGTTTTGATCTTGGATATAAGCACGCCCATGATAAATATCAATCTTGTTACGATCGTAAAAACGCGAATGTGTTTCTACCTGTTGTTGAATGACTTTATGTGCATTGCGCAGTACTTGTTTCATGGTGAATTGTTTCCAATCCCCCACTTTTTGGAACATTGGATCGCGTTGGTAGCGAATAATGCTCGATACTGTTTGACGCAATGCCTTACTCGGAATTGTGCCAACGTGAGTACAGTTTCCCCCCAGTTGCTCTCGCATATCAATAATTGCAACGCGCTTACCTGATTTGGCAAGTTTCATTGCCGCGCCTTCACCAGCTGGGCCCGAACCTAGAACGACCGCATCATATTTCAAGAAAGTTCCACTAACGACCTCTTTCTTACGTGCCATTCAACGCTCCTTTTCTATAAATTTGTGTCTATTTTCACTCTATTATGACTGAAAATAGCTGACTTTGCTGTATTTCATAGTCATATATTGAATGATAACGACATTTAGAAAATGAATAGTGTTTTCGCCCTATCAATGTGCAATTCCGTTATAATGTTTAAATATCTCTCCGTGTAAACAGTGGAAAAGTTGAATATGTCTGAAAGCCGTAAACCTGAACAGGGTGTCAAACTTCGTGGTGCAGAAAAAGTTTCACGTATTCCTGTCAAAGTTGTACCTACGGTTGAAGTGCCTCGTAAGCCAGACTGGATTCGTGTCAAGATGACAGCGCCAGAGGAAGTTCAACGCATTAAAACAACTTTACGTGCACAAAAATTACATACTGTATGTGAAGAAGCTGCCTGCCCAAATTTACCAGAATGTTTTGGCGGTGGTACTGCAACCTTTATGATTATGGGTGACATCTGTACTCGTCGTTGTCCATTCTGTGATGTTGCTCATGGCCGTCCAAATGCGCTTGACCCAGATGAACCACGTCATATGGCTGAAACTATTTCCAATTTAGGTTTGAAATATGCCGTAATTACTTCGGTAGACCGTGATGATCTATTGGATGGTGGCGCACAGCACTTTGTAGATTGTATTAAAGAAGCTCGTAACTTAAGCCCGAAAACTCTACTCGAAATTTTGGTGCCAGACTTCCGTGGTCGTATGGATATTGCCTTACGTATTATGACTGAATGCCCACCAGACGTGTTTAACCACAATATCGAAACTGTGCCACGTTTGTATAAAGCGATGCGTCCAGGTTCAGATTACCAACACTCTTTAACGCTACTTAAAATGTTTAAAGAGTACTGCCCTGATGTTCCAACCAAATGTGGTTTAATGGTCGGTATTGGTGAAACTGAAGAAGAAGTCATTGCACTATTAGATGACTTACGTGCCCATGATGTAGACTATGTAACCATCGGCCAGTATTTACAGCCTTCTAAAGAACATGCACCGATTGACCGTTTTGTCAGCCCAGAAGAATTCGAGCGTTACGCAGAACATGGTCGTAAACTTGGTTTTAGAAACATCTGGTCTGCACCAATGGTTCGATCAAGTTACTTTGCTGACCGCCAATACTATGGCGAACCTGTACCCGCAGTGCGTCGTAAAGTTGACCCAGCAAAGAAAATTGCAGTGCAAACAATTGAAGCTTAATTAAGTCTTTGATTTTAAAAACCCTTTAAATACATAATTTAAAGGGTTTTTTATTGTCATGAACATCAATTAAAGCGATTACGCTATATCCAGTACACGTTAAAACTATAAAAGAACTCATTTACTTCGAAACGAACTTGATAACCCAACTGGGTCAATTCAGCCGAAAGCTCCCGAATTTCACTAAGCGGCAAATGCTTAGGTAAAACAGCAAACACTGCTGTATTCCCCTGCTGAGCACTTTCTTCGATTAATTTTGCTAAGCGCTCTTTATAGAGGTTGATATCCAATTTGGCGGTTGCCGTAAGAATTTTGGCATGTTCGGCGGTAATAAAGCTCATTCTTGTTCTCTTGGTATTGATGAATTATTTCTTTTGATCATAGCAAACAGAATAGAGATAAAGTTGAAAAATTGTACAGATTTTTATCTTTAAATTTCTAACATGATCTATTTTCAAAAACTGGGATGATGAGGTGATTGTATAGAAATATGACCAATTCAAAAGTTGCTCTAAAACTAAGCATATTTTACCTATGAGTAAATAACCCTCCAATGAATTGCATCATCATAAGTCAAATTAACTAATTTAATTTTCACATAATTTATTAGAAGTATTGAATTGATTAAGAAATCAAAATTGGCATAAGGATTGCTATATATCAAATACATAGATTGGAGATAGATTAAGTAAAGGTTAAACTTATGTTGAAAATTAAACTTATTTCATTGGCTGTATTAACGACATTGAGCTCAGCATTCACCTATGCCGATGATTTCAAAATTCTTAAACAAATATCTGAAAAACCAACCTTACTTAAAGAGGGTGCATATAAAGGCAACTACTATGTACCATCCACACTAAATACCATTACTTGGGGCTATTTACCCAATCGAGATGCAAAACCAGTTTTGACGGTAAATTCTGGAAGTATTGTCACATTCGATACGGTCTCCCATGAAGGTTTACTTGAAGATCAAGGCCGTGATGCAGACAAATATTTCCAATCTAAAGGGGTCAAGTCTGAATATATTCTAGAGGAAGCCAAAAAAATTACTCAATCCAAATTAGCACATGACTTCCATAAAGATGGCCCCCACATTGTTACAGGGCCAGTTGCCATTGCAGGTGCTGAGCCTGGGGATATTTTAAAAGTCGAAGTGATTAAGGTCGAACCACGTGTACCCTATGGTGTAATTTCGAATCGACATGGAAAAGGAGCATTGGTCGGAGAATTCCCAAAGACACCTCAACAAGATAATCCATCTGCTGAACATCCTGAACGTTTCGGCAATGTTTCAATTTTCACCCCAATTGAAAAGAATGCTCAAGGTGAATATGAAGGTGTATTAAAAACCGCGTCAGGTAAAGCGATTCGTTTCCCGCTTTACCCTTTTATGGGCATTATGGGGGTAGCTGCAAATACTTCTGAACCTGTTCACTCTGTACCACCGGCATTGTATGGTGGAAATATTGATATTAATGAGCTTGGTGCGGGTGCAACTGCCTATTATCCAGTACAAGTCAAAGGTGCACTTTTTTACACAGGCGATAGCCATTTCTCGCAAGGTGATGGTGAAGTCGCACTGACAGCATTGGAAGCATCAGCGCGTGCAACCCTCAAATTTACCTTATTAAAGGCTGGTAAGGACAAGATTCCAGGTCAAGAAATTAAACAACCTTTAGCAGAGAATGCAGAGTTTTGGATTACTCCAGGTTTAGATGCCGATCTAGATGAAGCGATGAAAAAATCTACCCGTGAAGCAATCCGTTTTTTACATCAAGAATATGGTATTGATGAAGCGACTGCCTATGCTTACTTAAGTGCTGCAACAGATTTTGAAGTTTCACAAGTGGTTGACCGCACTAAAGGTATTCATGCCAAAATCCGCAAAGCTGATTTTAAAGAGTTTGAGCCAACCAATCCTAACAAATAACGAATCCTTAAACTGAAAATGAAGGTGATTGCACAATCGCCTTCGTTGAATAAATAGCTTCAATACAATCGATAGAGGTGATTCTCGTACCCATTACATCAGTTTAAATTCACTGTTGTTTACATCTCATCACCACATTTATACGGCAAACCATTGATTAAAAAATACTCAAAGTCATAAACTATTTATATAAGCTACAGGATAACAATAATGACAGGATTCAAACTCTTTACGTACTTAACGATGAGGATGCCCAGATAATTTAAGCCAGTAACAACTTTCGATCTCATGTGAACTAGAGCAAATTGATCTGTTTCGAAAAGCCTAATTGCCCCTGAAACTCAAAGTCATTTAAATGCTCGACCCAATTCTGATCTGAATATATCCTGCTTAAAGTGTCATTCCAGTACTGTAAGTTTGCGCCTAGGAAGGTTTTATAGGAGGTTGATATGAATTTTCTGACAAATTTATTGGTCGCAAAACCTCTTTCCATTTTCGGGATTGCCTGTATCTTTTTTATCGGCTATTTAATTGTACGTAATTTTAGCCACCAGCATAGTGCAAAATATTTAGGCCTAACCTCAATTTTATGGCTGCTTTATGCGCTGTGGGAATTTTTTGTTCAGCTCAAATCACCAGACACCAATATTCGTATTGATTTACTCATTATCTGGCCGGTAATTTTTATACTGACTTTCATTTCCATGCTGTTGCTGTTTTTTAAAAGTGAAAAATAAATGACCATCAGAAATACATCTACCCTCCAAAAAAGAACCAGCCGTTTCCGACTGGTTAAGGAAAAAAGCGACGACTCCATCTAAAGAATAGCGATTCTTTTATGGCTGGATAGAGTCGTCTCTCAATTTATAAGTATTGTTATTGTGCAGTGTATCCTCCATCCATGACTACAGCCTGCCCCGTAATACCGGCACCTTTGTCACTGGCCAAGAAAATTGCATAATCAGCAATTTCTTCAACACGAAGCAAACGCTTTTGTGGCACCATCGCTAAAATCACATCTTCAAGTGCGGAGTCCAAACTCACATTACGCGTTTTAGCTAAATCTGCAATTTGACCACGAACCAATGGCGTATCCACATAACCTGGACACAGTGCATTTACGGTAATGCCATCACGAGCACACTCTAAAGCTGCAACTTTAGTTAGCCCAATCACACCATGTTTGGCACTGTTATAACCCGCTTTACCCGCAAATCCAATTAAGCCATTAATCGATGCCATATTAATAATACGACCTGATTTCTGTGCCTTCATAATTGGAAAGGCATGTTTAATTCCAATAAAAGAACCTGTCAGCATGACTTGAATCAGTTTTTGATACACTGCTGTTGGAAATTCTTCAATTGGCGCGACATGTTGAAAGCCCGCGTTATTAATCAAAATATCCAAAGTACCAAAAGTGTTTTGCGTTAATTCAATTGCTGCCTGATATTCAGCTTCATCCGTCACATCACAAGGGGCTGAAAGTGCCTGAAAACCCTGTGCTTTTAGTGCTTCAGCCGTTTCCTGACATTTTTCAGCATTCATGTCGGAGATCACCACTTTTGCACCTTCTTGTGCAAATTTTTTGGCAATTTCTAAACCAATGCCACTGGCCGAACCTGTAATAAATGCAACTTTATTTTCTAATTGCAAGCTCATGACTCACTCCTTTTACATCTAGCCTGCAACTTGTACAGGCCTAGTCCTCAACGTAATTTTAGACAATACCGAAAATTGTAAATGCTGCAATCACAACAAATACCGCAGTGGTTTTAATAATAGTGACAGCAAAAATATCTTTATAAGACTGCTTGTGAGTTAAACCAGTCACCGCAAGTAGGGTAATTACTGCGCCATTATGCGGTAAGGTATCCATCCCCCCTGATGCCATAGACACTACACGGTGCATGACTTCTGGTGGAATACCTGCCGCGAGAATTGCTGCATTGTATTGTTCCGCCATCGCACTCAGGGCAATACTCATACCACCTGATGCCGAACCTGTAATCCCCGCCAGCACAGTTGTGGTCACGGCACCATTCACCAATGGATTGGTAAAAGTTGAACTTAAACCGTGGCTGATCAAAGCAAAGCCTGGTAATGCCGCAATAATGGCACCAAAACCATATTCCGAAGCGGTATTCATGACCGCAAGTAAAGCACCGCTAATACTGGTATTCACACCTTCTTTGAACTGCATAATTACACGCTGATAGTCATATAAAAATGCACTGATTATGCCGACAATTAACGCCAAGCCGACCGCCCAGATTGCACCCGTTTTCGCTACATCTACAGTGTAATTGGCCAAACCAATCGCATTAAAATCGAAGCCATTTGGGTACCATTTTGGAATTGCAGTAGATAAAAACTTGTTCATGACCGCAACTAAAATAAGCGGTACAAAAGCCAGTGCCTGACGTGCTCTAGAACCATTTTGACTATCTAAAAGATTTACTGTCGTAGTCGAATCTGTAGCTTGTACTTGTTCATTCGCGAACCCTGCATAACCCTCACCTGCTTGTTCAGCAGCACGACAACGCCATTGTAGATAAAACAGCCCCATACATAGCACAAAAATTGCACCAATAATCCCTAAAAAAGGCGCCGCATAAATATTGGTGCCAAAGAACGTGGTTGGAATCACATTTTGAATTTGTGGTGTGCCTGGCAAGGCATCCATGGTAAAGGTAAATGCACCGAGTGCAATTGTGCCTGGAATTAAACGTTTTGGAATATTCGCTTCTTGGAACAGTTGGTTCGCAAATGGATATACCGCAAACACCACCACAAACAAGCTCACGCCACTATAAGTCAAAATTGCACCTAACAATACAACCGTTAAAATTGCACGTTTAGCCCCAATTAAACTGACAATGGTTTTTGCAATCGAGGAGGCAATCCCCGACATTTCCACAACTTTGCCGAAAATTGCACCCAATAAAAAGACCAAAAAATAGTCTTTAATAAAATTCACCATTTTGGGCATAAATACGCCTGAATAGAATGGTAAAACATGGTTGGGTGCAATTAAAAATACCGCAAGTAAGGCACAGAGGGGTGCCATGAGAATGACCGAAAATCCCTTATAGGCTGTGTACATCAACAAACCTAAAGACAGTAGGATGACAAATAAATCCCACATATTCTTTTCTCCCTGATAAAGAATACATAAGGGCGCACACATTGCGATAGACAATGTGATAGACCTTTATTTTTTGACCGAAAAAATGCTCAATTTTATTAAGAGTTATCCTAAACCCTATATAAAAACAACAAGCAGAAAAATTTTTAATACCACTTTTAGTATTTAAAAAAATAACACCAAAAATTAAAAACACAACATTTAAATATTATAAATAATCACCAATTCAAAATAAAAACATAAATATCAATAATTTAAAAAATAAAAATAAACAAAATTTAATATATTTAAAAATATGATTAATTATTTTAAAAAACTCATCAATCCTTTTCATTATAATAAAATTAAACACTCAATAATATTTAAAATTATTATAAAAAATAGAATTTAAATAAATTTAATTATCTGTAACTTCATTGTTTTTTTGCATTTCATGTGAAAAAGGATCAAAATCAAACCAGACCTCATATTTCACTCAGCCCGCATGGTACGCATCTAGTTATGACTTTAAAACAACTAAAAGCCTTCTTAGCCCTAGCCCGCAGTTTGAACTATGCCAATGCATCGAATGAACTTCATCTCAGTCAATCTGCATTAAGCCTCACCATTAAAACCTTAGAAGAAGAACTGGGTGGAAAACTTTTTAAGCGCAATACACGCCGAGTAGAATTAACTTTCGAGGGTAAATCCCTGATTCCTTATGCCAAAAAACTATTGGCAAATTGGGAAGATATGGAAAAGGATGTCAAACAACGTTTTAAATTACAGCGCGGGACACTCAATATTGCCTCTATGCCTTTTGTCACACATGCCATCATGCCGAATGTAATTCAAAACTTCTTAGGCTTACACCCGAATATTAATTTTTCAATTCATGACATTACCAATGAAAAAATTATTGAGAATGTGCTCGATGGTATTTTTGAACTCGGTATATGTTTCGAACCACAACAAATCGATACGCTCGAATTCTTACCATTATTCAATGAAGATTTTCTTGCCTTATTACCCAAAGCACATCCATTAGCGCATACAACTTCAATTACATGGAAAGACCTCTGTGCCAATCCTTTCGTGACCTTGCAACAGCCTTCGATTGTGCGCTATCTGATTGAAGAAAATTGCAAAAAAAATAACATTCAATTGGACTTAAAAGTTGAATGTCATCAAATCAGCTCTCTATCGAGTTTTGTTGCATTAGGCATTGGAGTAAGTGTAATTCCACGTCATTTCCAACAGTTTATTGATACTGAAAAAAATGTACTGATTGAATTACAAGATCAAGATTTGATTAAACCTGTTGGAATTATTTATAAAAAGAATTTTGAAATTTCCAACATCACAGCGCAGTTTATTGAAACACTTAAGCAATATAATTATAAAAAACACATATAAAATAAACACTTAAAATTAAAAAATAATTTCTAAACTATTCAGCTTAGCTCATTACAAGGTGTTCAACCCATGGACTGTGCTAAATTTTGCCTATTTTTCACCCCATTATTGAGTTTTTCTGATTAATTGTTTGAAAATTTCAACTTCATTATCTGTCAAAGCAGTGCTAATAATGGATTCAAGATAACTAAGGGATTTAGAGAAGTTAATATGAATAAGCTCTATTCAAGTGCAACACTTGCATTGCAAGATGTAGTTAAAAATGGACAAACGATTGCAGTCGGTGGTTTTGGCTTATGCGGTATTCCAGAAGCGCTGATTGAAGCACTTAAACAAACTGGGGTTAACGAACTTACTTGTATTTCCAACAATGCAGGTGTCGATGATTTCGGTTTAGGCAAACTCTTACAAACCAAACAAATTAAAAAAATGATTTCATCTTATGTCGGTGAAAATAAAGAATTTGAACGCCAATATTTAAATGGTGAACTCGAAGTTGAACTTACCCCACAAGGCACACTGGCAGAAAAATTACGCGCTGGCGGTGCAGGTATTCCTGCCTTCTTTACTCAAACAGGTGTTGGCACGCTGATTGCCGAAGGCAAAGAACAACGCGATTTTGACGGTAAACCCTATATTCTCGAAAACTCATTAACGGCAGATGTTGCATTAGTCAAAGCCTACAAAGCGGATAAAGCGGGTAATTTGATCTTCCGTAAAACCGCACGTAACTTCAATCCAGAATGTGCAATGGCAGGTAAATTTACCGTAGTTGAAGTAGAACACGTGGTTGAAATTGGCGAACTCGATCCTGATGACATTCATTTGCCCGGCATCTATGTCAATCGCATTATCTTGAATGCCACCCCTGAAAAACGCATTGAACAATTAACCATTAAGCAGGAGGCTTAATCATGGCTTGGACACGCAATGAAATGGCTGCACGTGCTGCACTAGAACTTGAAGATGGATTTTATGTCAATCTTGGTATTGGTTTACCGACGTTGGTCGCCAACTATATTCCAGAGAATATCAATGTCTGGTTACAGTCTGAAAATGGTTTATTGGGTATAGGTGAATTTCCAAACGAAGCAACCGTAGATGCCGACCTGATTAATGCAGGTAAACAAACCGTAACTGCACGCAAAGGCGCTGCATTTTTCTCAAGTTCAGAATCTTTTGCCATGATCCGTGGTGGTCACGTGAATATTGCCATTTTGGGTGCGATGGAAGTTTCTGAACAAGGTGACCTTGCCAACTGGATGATTCCAGGCAAGAAAGTTAAAGGTATGGGCGGTGCGATGGACTTGGTTGCTGGTGTGCAAAAAGTCGTTGTGCTGATGGAACACTGTGCCAAAGATGGTAGTCCCAAGATTGTGGAACAATGTGCTCTACCACTGACTGGCCAAGGTGTAGTCAATCGTATTATCAGTGATTTAGGTGTAATGGACATTACGCCTGAAGGTGTGAAACTCATTGAGCTGGCGAAAGATGTTAGCTTAGAACAAATTCAAGCGGTTACTGGCGTACAATTGATTGTCGATAACGTTCAAGAAACGGTAAGCGCATAAATCAGATGAGTTAAAGCAGCTTCGGCTGCTTTAGTTTTGATTTAACAAGAACGGAACAGATATAAATACACGGAGATAAACATGAATAAAGACATCGTCATTGTTGCTGGTAGCCGAACTGCAATGGGAAGTTTTCAAGGCGCACTATCAAGTCTTTCAGCCCCAGAACTTGGCGCAGCCGTTATTCAAGAGACTTTAAACCGTGCAAACGTTGCCGCTCGGGATATTGATGAAGTTATTATGGGCTGCGTTCTACCTGCGGGCTTAAAACAAGCTCCAGCTCGCCAAGCAATGCGCCTTGCAGGCGTACCTGATCATGTTGGTGCAACCACTATCAATAAAATTTGCGGTTCAGGTATGAAAGCTGTGATGCAGGCTGCCGATGCTATTTGCGCAGGTAATGCTGAAATTGTCATGGCAGGTGGTATGGAATCCATGAGTAATGCACCTTACTTACTACCAAAAGCACGTTCAGGTTACCGTATGGGTCATGGCGAAGTGAAAGACCATATGTTCCAAGAAGGTCTAGAAGATGCAGAAACTGGACTTTCAATGGGTATTCTGGCACAAAAAATGGCCGATAAAAAAGGCTACACTCGCGAGCAACAAGACGCATTTGCAATTCGTTCTTTAACTCGTGCGCAAGCTGCTATTCAAAATGGTTTTTTACAAGCTGAAATTGCACCAATTACCGTGTCGAGCCGCAAAGGTGAGGTAATTGTGGCACAAGATGAAAATCCGTTTCATGCCAATATTGATAAAATTCCAAACCTACGTCCTGCCTTTACCAAAGATGGCACCATCACCGCAGCCAATTCAAGTTCCATTTCAGATGGTGCATCTGCCATGTTGGTGATGTCGGCTGAACAGGCGGCAGCTCGCAGTTTAACCCCACTGGCCCATATTCGCGCTACAGCAACTAACTCTCAACATCCTTCAGAATTTACCATTGCGCCTGTGGCTGCAATTGAAAAAGTCCTGAAAAAAGCGGGATGGTCTGTAGAAGATGTAGATTTATGGGAGATCAATGAAGCCTTTGCTATGGTGACCATGGCAGCTATTGATGCTTTCAATCTAGACCCTGAAAAAGTTAATGTAAACGGTGGTGCATGTGCATTGGGTCACCCATTGGGTTCATCAGGCTCACGCATCATTTTAACGTTAATCTATGCATTAAAGCGTTTAGGTAAAACCAAAGGCGTAGCTACACTCTGTATTGGTGGTGGTGAAGCGACTGCAATTGCCGTAGAACTTGTTGATTAACTGTCAAGTTTTGAAAAAATCATACAGATCAAAGTGATAAAAGGTTAAACTTTTATCACTTTTTAATGAAGAAGAGTGACTCAAATGTCTCAGCAAGATTATGAAAATGGATTAAAAGTACGCACCGAAGTAATGGGTGAAAGTTTTGTCAAACGTGCTCAAGACAATACTGTACCTTTTACTCAACCGCTACAAGATTGGATTAATGAACATGCTTGGGGCTCGACTTGGCAACGTGAAGGTGTGTTACCTCGTAAATATCGCTCACTAATAACCCTTGCCTTTTTAACTGCACTCAAAAGTTCCACCGAACTGAAAGGACATGTCCGTGGTGCACTCAACAATGGAGCGACAGTTGAAGAAATTCAGGAAGTGTTACTACACAGCTTGCCCTATTGTGGCGCGCCTGCAACACAAGAAGCCTTCCGCGCAGCATTAGAAGTCATTACCGAATACCAAAATAACAACTCATAATTTACCAACGATTAAGAGCCAGATTTGATGGCTCTTAATGTCTTATTTTAGACATTACAGATTTTGTGCAATGACATAACCGAGTATTAAGCTCAATTGTAGACTGACCACAACCACGAACCACTTCCAGCCCTTTTGCTTAAGCACCATCTTATTTGGATATGTTGCTGTTTTTATCATTTGCTATCTCCTACACTATTATCATTTTAATAAACTGCATATTTCGATTATTTATTAAGCAAATTTTACACCAACTTTTTAGCGCTTTATACAGTTCAGATTTTTCAAACTATATCCTGATGATTTTAAAGTCGTACAACTGCATCTATAGCAGTGCTAAAATATCAACACAAAAAAAGAGTTGGGATAATAATGAAACGTCCTCTTTCCCTTGTTACTTTTTGTCTGCTCGTATTGTTTAATATGCAAACTAGCTATGCTAACTTTTTTCAAAATCTAGATATTTTTCGAGCAAAAAATACAATACGAAATATTGCTTATGGACCCAATACATTACAAAAATTAGATGTCTATCTACCGCAATCCAATCCGCCGAATCAAAAACTTGCACCCATTTTAATGATTGTACATGGTGGAGCATGGAGTATTGGAGATAAGTCTCATCAAGGCTTAATACAGCATAAAGCGACCTATTGGAATCAACAAGGTTGGATCGTGATTTCAGTGAATTATCGCTTAGTTCCTAAAGTCACAGTGCAACAGCAAACTCAAGATATTGCCGATGCACTGAATTTTGTGCAAAAGAATGCCTCAAATTGGCAGGCTGATAGTCACAAAATCATCATGATGGGACATTCTGCAGGTGCACATTTGGTCACCTTACTCTCTACTCACCCAGAATGGATTTCAAATTTTCCCAAACCATGGAAAGCAACGATTGCCTTAGATAGTGCTGCCTATGACATAGAAACCATCATGTCCAATCAACATTCTCAATTTTATGATCGTGTTTTTGGGCCTTCTAAAGAAAACTGGCGTTTGGTTTCACCCAAAGTTCAGTTAAAACATTCCTTGCCTGCTTTTCTGGCGGTCTGCTCCACCATTCGTCCTAATCAACCTTGTATACAAGCGCATTCATTTATTCAACAAGCCAAAGCTTTAGGTACTTCAACAGCCTATTTACCTCTGCCCTTGTCACATGCCGAAATTAATCGGAACTTGGGGCAAAATAATGACTATACCCGTCAAGTTGATCAATTTATGCAGCAAAATATTAAATAATCTTACGGTAGACAAATATTAGATTATTGACTTTATTCTAATTTTTTATAAATACCATAAAGCTGTGTATACGCTTCAATAGCATTGAAAATATCTTCTTTAACAATTTTGTAATTCGATTGAGTTCCATTTGGTTGAATTAAACTATTAATCATTTCATCAGTTAAATGTATTGATATATCACGTGGCAACCATAATCTTTCTAAACTATCACTAGGATTCAAATATTCTGATTTATGTATAAAATTCAAATTATTGTACTGTGTAACGATTAATACTCTTAAACTTTCTGTAATCTCTTTTCTTAAATCATTGATACAGTTAAACTCTTGTATTTTTTGATATAAATCAATAAAATTCTGAATGCGACTATCTACTTTAGAAGATCCTTCAAAGCCTCCACCCCATTTTAAAGTTTGTGGCAGTAATAAGCGAAAGATTTCAGTTCTAGCATCTTTTAATTCTTTAATTGTCTGTTCAGCTTCATTTTTTAAATCTTTAAATTTGACAGCATTGCCAGCTATCGTGAATTCCTGTATTTCAGAAGAAAGATAAACAATAAAACCAACAAACACCCCACCTGAAATTAATATAACTGATTCTGTACCTTCTAATAATCCATTTAACAAACAATAAATACCAAACCCTGATACTACTGCTGTAGAAATCATTGATAAGATAACTTTCTTCAATTTAGATCCTCTTATATTTGATAATTAGAATTTCTTATGTTTATAAAAAAAGAATGCCACTTAAAAGTGGCATTCTCAAAGATTAATTTTTCAATTAACCGATAAACTTACGTGCATTACGGAACATACGTAACCATGCACCATCTTCAGTCCACTCTTCAGGTTTCCAAGAATGCTGAATGGCGCGGAAATTACGCTCTGGATGCGGCATCATAATCGTTGCACGACCATCTTTAGAAGTTACACCTGTAATCGCTTCTGGAGAACCATTCGGGTTCAATGGATAGTGCTGAGTTGGGTTTCCATGACTATCTACATAACGTAAAGTCACTTGGTTGCCCGCATTTAACGCAGCAAGTTGATCCGCAGTTGCCACCACACGACCTTCACCATGTGCAACAGCAATTGGAAGAATCGAACCTTCCATACCTTCAAGCAATACAGAATGTGATTTTTCAATACGAACGTTCACTGCACGTGCTTCAAATACTTCTGAAGTGTTGCGATGGAAACGTGGCCAAGCATCTGCACCAGGAATTAACGGCGCAAGTTGTGACATCATTTGACAACCGTTACACACACCTAAAGTGAATGTTTCTTGACGGTTAAAGAATTTCTCGAACTGGTCACGTAAGCGTGGGTTAAATAGGACTGATTTTGCCCAACCACCACCAGCACCTAGAACGTCACCATAAGAGAAACCACCACAAGCTACCAAGCCTTCGAAGTCATTTAAATCCACTCGACCTGCAAGCAAATCACTCATGTGTACATCGGTTGTGTTAAAGCCAACTTTGTCAAATGCAGCCGCCATTTCAGTTTGGCCATTGACACCTTGTTCACGCAAAATCACCATACTTGGGCGGCGTAAATTAATAAACGGCGCTTCAACTGGCTCATTCAAATCAAAAGTAGGCTGTGCAATAATGCCTTGGTGTGAATTGTCTGCGATTAAGGCAAATTCTTGATCAGCAGTTTCAGAGTTATCACGTAAACGTTGAATTTGGTGTGATACTTCAGCCCAAGCATGTTGTAAGTCAACACGAGGTAAAGTCAAACCATTGATCGTTAACTGATCTGTGTTATTGACTGAACCTACAACTGAAATGGCATCTTTTAAGCTTGATGCAGCAACTTCATCGGCAAGAGTCGCCCAGTCAGAAGTACTGATTTGAAGCACTGCGCCAATTTCTTCTGCGAACAACGCTGCTGTAGATTGATTTTCTAGTGCTACACCTAAACGTGAAGCGAACATCATTTCTGCAACAGTTGCCAATAAACCACCATCACCAATGTCATGGTAAGCTTGAATTAAGCCACGGTTGTTCCAGTCTTGTACCAAATCAAAGAACGCTTTGAAATCCGCAAAACTGTCAACATCTGGAGTAACTGAACCAATCGCTTTATAGACTTGCGCAAGGATCGAACCACCTAAACGGAATTGACCTTTAGATAAATCAATACGAACCAATACAGAATCAGTATTTTTCAATTCAGGCGTTAAGGTCTTACGTACATCATTTACAGGAGCAAATGCGGTAATCACACCACTCATTGGCGAAGTCACTGACTTGTCCTGACCTTCGTCATTCCAAGTGGTACGCATCGAAAGTGAGTCTTTACCTACTGGAATTGCAATACCTAAAGCAGGACACATTTCCATACCAATCGCTTTGACACCTTCAAACAAGGCTTGGTCTTCACCTTTTTGCCCTGCTGCTGCCATCCAGTTTGCTGACAATTTAATGTCACTGATCTGTTCGATATTGGCACACATGATGTTTGAAATGGATTCAGCCACTGCCAAACGTGCAGATGCTGCTGGGTTTAACAATGCCACAGGTGGACGTTCACCCATTGCCATCGCTTCCCCTGTATAACCTTGTAAACTTGTCGTGGTTACTGCTGCATCAGCAACAGGAACCTGCCAACGACCTACGAGCTGATCGCGCGCAACCATACCTGTAATTGAACGGTCACCAATCGTGATTAAGAATGATTTAGACGCAACTGTTGGGTTCTTTAATACACGGAAAATCGCATCTTTCAAGTCCACTTGAGCAGCATCAAAATCATCGCCCTTACGCTCGATGGTTTCGTATGAACGGCTCATACGTGGTGTACCACCAAGCATGACTTGCATTGGCATATCCACTGCTTTGTTATCGAACAATGGATCATTTACAGTCAATTGACGAGCTTCTGTCGCTTCGCCTAATACAGCGAATGGGCAGCGTTCACGTGCACAAATCGATTCAAATAATTCTAAAGACTCAGGCTTAATTGCGAGTACATAGCGTTCTTGCGCTTCGTTTGACCAAATCTCCATTGGAGACATACCAGGTTCAAGTGAAGGAATCTTACGAAGGTCTAAAATAGCACCGAGCTCATGGTCATTCACCAATTCAGGCATTGCATTGGAAATACCACCCGCACCTACGTCATGTACAGACACGATTGGGTTTTCATTTTCCATGCGCCAGCAGGTATCAATCACTTCTTGACAACGACGTTCCATTTCTGGGTTTTCACGTTGTACCGAAGCGAAGTCTAGGCTTTCACCCATCGTACCGCTATCTACAGATGATGCAGCACCACCACCAAGACCGATCAGCATCGCAGGACCACCTAAAACGATGAGTAAGTCGCCCGGTTGAATCGCATCTTTTTCTACATGGTCAGGACGGATATTACCGTAACCACCTGCAATCATAATTGGCTTATGGAAGCCTTTCACTTCACCGTTTACATTCTGTTCGAAAGTACGGAAATAACCATTTAAAGCAGGACGACCGAATTCGTTGTTAAACGCCGCACCACCTAATGGACCTTCAATCATGATTTGAAGTGGAGATGCCATACGCGATGGTTTACCGTAGTTTTCTTCCCACGGTTGTTCAAAACCAGGAATATTCAAGTTCGATACAGTAAAGCCTGTTAAGCCTGCTTTCGGCTTACCACCACGACCTGTCGCACCTTCATCACGAATTTCACCGCCCGAACCTGTTGCTGCGCCTGCAAATGGTGCAATCGCTGTTGGATGGTTGTGGGTTTCCACTTTCATCAGGATGTGAGCCGCTTGACTCTTATACTTATATGTATAGTGACCTGTGTCTTCGTCTTTTTTCGGGTAGAAACGTTGTGTGTCATAACCCACAATCACCGATGCGTTATCTTTATAGGCAGATAAAACGTCAGTTGGTGATTCTTTATAGGTATTTTTAATCATTTGGAACAATGATAATGGTTGAACTTCACCATCAATCGTCCATTCAGAACCGAAAATTTTGTGACGACAGTGCTCAGAGTTCGCTTGAGCAAACATCATCAATTCGATGTCATGCGGGTTACGACCAAGCTTGATAAACGCTTCAGTTAAGTAGTCGATTTCTTCATCAGACAAAGCAAAACCAAATTCAGAGTTGGCTTGAACCAATGCCTGTTTACCCTGACCCAAAATATCAATTGAATTTAAAGGTTTTGGTGCAGTTTCTTGAAATAATGCCGTAGCATCTTCAATGCTGCTAAATACGCTCTCAGTCATGCGGTCATGTAACGCCAGCTTTACTTCATTCGATACTTCAGAAATACCTTTTAAAGTAAACAAAACACCGCGTTCAAGGCGGTGTATCGGGGTATTACAGTTGGCAAAAATATCCGTCGCTTTAGAAGACCATGGTGAAATTGTACCTACGCGAGGTGTCACTAAAATTTGGACTTCATCATTCGCAGCTTGACGAATTTGGAAGACTTCACCTTCATTTAATAATTGTAAAGCAGATTGCTGCTGTTGCTCGTTGAGCGCTTGGTCAAACAGATAGACCCATTGGCTTTCTATTGATTGAACAGAACTAATTGACGCTAGACGTGATAATAGTTGAGTTTTCTTAAAAGAAGAATGTGCTGGTGCACCGGCCACGATAAACATGCTGATTTTGGCTCCACGGGCAAGTCTTTTGAACTTTACCGCAATGTGACTTTGAAGAGAGTCACATATTCTACTGTGAAAAGGTCAAATCAGCTAGATGGATAACCCTGATTATGTAACCTAATCCTGCAAGAATTTCACTTACAACCGTTTTATTACACTTTTTTAGATAAAATGACATAAAAATAAATAACTAGATTGACTAGCAAAGCTGAAATAGGGAGATTTTTTTCAAAAAAGATATTTATTATTGCCTAAAATATACACAAAACTTCAATTCAAGATTCTGCTTCATTCTTTTACCCTTCAATTTAAACCTCAACGCCACTTTATTTACCTTACAACCGACAAATCGTGTCGCACTGCTCTAGTGCAACCCAACATTTTTTGGCATGATTTAAGCAATCCTTCTATGAAACATAATAAATGGAACAAATGCGTTGGTTAGAACTGCTTTCCACAGTTCGGATTGGTAGTAAAAAACAAAGTACAGAACAAGCTCGAAGCCCTTTTCATAAAGATTATGATCGTATTATTTTTTCGCAAAGTTTTAGACAGCTCAACCGTAAAACCCAAGTCCACCCACTAACGCAACATGATGGCATCCATACGCGCCTCACGCATTCACTTGAAGTATCGTGTATAGGCCGCTCTCTTGGCATGCTCGCAGCAGAGAAAATAAAAGACGAACTTCCTGTCTGGATTTCTCCTGCCGATGTTGGTGCCATCATTCAAGCTGCATGTTTAGCACACGATATTGGCAACCCCCCTTTTGGACATGCAGGGGAATATGCCATTCGTGAATGGTTTGATGATGCCTCACACGGCAATTTTTTGGCAAAACTCACTCCAGAAGAAGAAGCTGATGTCCGTCAGTTTGAAGGTAATGCGCAAGGTTTACGCTTACTGACTAAAATTGACTACCATCCCAATGATGGTGGTATGCGTTTAACTTACGCTACTTTAGGTGCATATCTAAAGTATCCGTGGTTATCCAAAACCATTGCCGAACAAGGCAATACCCCAGCCAGCATGCGTGCTAAATTTGGTTGTTATCAGTCTGAAAAAGAAATATTGAGGCAAATTGCAGAGCAACTTGGACTCATTCAATTGGCAAAAGATCGTTACTGCCGTCATCCACTAACCTATCTATTAGAAGCTGCAGACGATATTTGTTATGCCCTAATTGATTTAGAAGATGGCATTATTTTAAATATGCTCAGCTATGAAGAAGTTGAACCCATTTTTCTTGACTTAATTGCGGACTATGGCAAGCCTTCCGAACTCTCGATGGATACGACTTGGCAACAAAAAATTGCGGCATTGCGTGGTCGGGTAATGAAACGTCTGGTCGATGAAGTGACCACAGCTTTTGCCAAACATCATTATGAAATTCTGACAGGACAGCTCAAAGGCAGCCTATTACAATACTGTGCAGAAGATATTGAATTGGGAATCAACCGCGCCAAAGAGCTGGCACGGGATAAGATTTTTGAACATCCACAAAAAGCGGGATTAGAAATTATTGCCCATCAAAGTTTGCAGAATATTCTAGATGCTTTCATTCCGCTTACGACGCCACATAAAACATTAAGTTTTAAGGAGCAACGCCTGTTTACTATTTTACAGCGTTCAGGTGCGCGTTTTGGCAACAATCATTATGAAAATATTATGCAAGTACTGGATATTATTTCAAAGTTTTCAGATCATCAAGCCTATAATCTTTCACAAGAATTGCAAGGCAATAAGTCTGGTTTGATGTAACCCATATTAAAGATAAACATGCTTTTAACATGACTTTTAAATAAGTAAGCTTAAAAGCACAACTTTCCTACTGGCAACCGTATACACCTAAAATAGTGAAGCTTTAAAAATGATTGGATGTTTAATTGGCGAAGTGTTTGCCCTCGAAGCCCCGACCGTACTGCTCAATGTCAACGGCGTTGGCTATGAGATTGACACACCTTTATCGACATTTTGCCAATTACAAAAAGGACAAAAAGTCACATTGTGGACGCATTTGGCAGTTCGTGAAGATGCACAATTACTGTATGGTTTTTTACATCAGCAAGAAAAACTCATCTTCCGAACACTGTTAAAAGTGAATGGTGTCGGCCCCAAAATGGCTTTGGGGATTCTTTCGACTTTAAGCGTAGATATGCTGATTCATACTGTTGAACATGAAGATGTAAATACACTGGTTAAAGTCCCTGGTGTGGGTAAAAAGACTGCTGAACGCCTAATGATTGAATTACGTGACCGTTTTAAAGCCATGTCTACAGGTACAGTTCCAAGCAACTCTACAGTGGAACAAATTCAATTTACAGGTAACTCAGCCGTTGCCGAAGCTGAAGCCGCATTACAATCTTTGGGTTATAAACCTTTAGAAGCTCAAAAACTCGTAAATGCGGCAAAAGGTGATTTTACTGAAGCCAGTGACATCATCCGTGCTGCACTCAAGTCGATGAATAAATAAAGTACTTCCTCTAAGACGTCATTCGATACACGTAAACGTCATTCGCAACTGTTCGAATCAGGAGACATTTGCACAACAATGTTTCTGCGATATAGTCGATACGAACTTTCATTCGATGAGTTTTGCGAATGACAATGGTTTTGCTTACTTTTGCCAAAACAAAAGTAAGGCGAACCGCAGGTTATGCCTGAATTTCGCTCGAAGCTGGAAAGACTGCACCAAGGTACACAATTTCTTTTCTGACATTTTGCTACGAAGCCTATTCACTTAAAGTTTAAATAATATATGCAAGACCGTCTCATCGGTGGTTCCGAAAAACCCGAAGATCATATCGATCGAGCCATTCGCCCTACCTCACTGGATGACTATATTGGTCAACCTGTGGTACGTGAACAAATGGAAATCTTTATTGGTGCCGCACGTGGTCGTGCCGAAGCACTCGACCATACTTTGATTTTTGGTCCACCTGGTTTGGGTAAAACCACACTGGCCAATATTATTGCGCGTGAAATGGGTGGCAACTTAAAATCGACTTCAGGACCTGTATTAGAACGTGCAGGTGATTTGGCTGCTATGCTGACCAATCTTGAAGAAGGCGATGTGCTGTTCATTGATGAAATTCATCGTCTTTCACCTGTAATTGAAGAAATTCTGTACCCTGCAATGGAAGATTACCAACTCGATATCATGATTGGTGAAGGTCCAGCAGCCCGCTCAATTAAATTGGATTTACCCCCTTTTACCCTTGTCGCAGCGACTACACGTGCAGGCTTATTGACGTCTCCACTACGTGACCGTTTTGGGATTGTACAACGTCTTGAATTTTACTCGGTGTCCGATTTAACCCATATTGTCACGCGTTCTGCCAATTTAATGGATGTACCGATTACCCGTGAAGGCTCGGCAGAAATTGCACGCCGCGCACGCGGAACACCACGTATTGCTAACCGATTATTACGTCGAGTTCGTGATTATGCCCAAGTGAAAGGTACAGGCGAAGTAACGCAAGACATGGCACAACGTGCACTCGATATGCTAAATGTTGATAAAGACGGTTTAGATACTCTAGACCGTCGTTATTTAAGCATGCTGCTTGAGCGATTTGATGGTGGTCCCGCAGGTATTGAAGCTTTAGCTGCTGCCATGGCTGAAGATTCAGGCACATTAGAAGATGTGATTGAGCCATATTTAATTCAACAAGGTTATGTCATGCGGACTGCGCGTGGTCGTATTGCCACAAATATGGCGTATTTACAGTTTGGGATGACACCGCCTGAACCGAAAGAAAAATGATTTAAAAGGGAGCTTGTCTCCTTTTTTTAGATACCTGCTTAAACAAGAATGTTTGATGTCGCAACGACCTATAAGATATTTAAAATTGAATTGATGATCAGATTATCCTAAGTATGTTTATAGCTGTCATGTTATACACCGTTGAAATTTTTAGGTTCGACAATAAAACCCTGTACGACTTTTTTTGCTTGTTGTTGAATGACTTTCCAATCTTGTAGATGAACGCTTTGAAATACTGCTGAGATTCGAACCTTCATTTCAGGCTCTAAAACAAATTCTTGTTCACATATTCGCGCTAATGGGTATTCAGAATGTTCACATTTAATGAGTGTGAGTACTTTTCCTTTAGAGTCTTTTTGAACATATAAATCGTCTATATCATATAGGCTCTTTGGTGTACTAATATTTTTCCTCATTAATCTAGTGTTTTCGTCGACCCACTCAGGATGGGGCACATATTTTTGTAAACCATATTCAAAATCGCTAGTTGGCAAATATATGTTCATATAATTGAATTCTTTTAAATTTTGTTTCGACTCTATCCTCGTTTCTAAAGTTGAATTAATTAGCCTAGTTGTTAAGTCTCCATTATAACTCTGACCTGCATATACACTTACTCTTACCCAATGATTATCAGGCAGATTAATTTCTGCGTTATATTGTTTCTCCGAATACGGCGATGCTTTATAATAAACGACTAAAACCAATCCATCGGTGTAGCGCATATCAAATCCAAAGGCCTGAATTTTAGATTGATAGGTCCGCGTCTGACGTTTATATTTCTTACCTGTTACAAAGCCTGTATTATCTTCATATTCAACCCATGGGGCTTCTCTACCAAGGTTAACAGGCCTTCCTCCTAAATCACCTACACTATAGCGTGCACCATATTGGTCGCGTGGTGTTATAAATTCAGGTTCTGTTTTTTTCTGCTCACATGCGATTAAAAAGATTAAACCTATACACACAGCTATAATTATTCTTTTCATTAAATCCCCTTTTATCTTTTAGATCATAAAGTATGCAGCTCGACCATTCCTTTTCCACCTCAGTGAATAATGAAAAAGTCAGATTCATATCATTCAACACATCTAATACTAATTCATGATCTATCTCAATTTCGCAGGATGCTTGAATTAGCCTTATTCCTTATCTGCTATTGACTTATAGCTCCCTCACCTCTTCCACCAACATTAACTCACATGCCCCGTTGCCTGTATCTTCACGACTTAGTGAACTACGCCACATCCAGCCATCTGCCGATTTTACTTCGACTAAATGTCCTTTTAAGTAAATCAAGTCATCTTGATCCACATCAGCCAATTGTTTGGCAATCGTTTCATTGGCAGGAATTAAATGTGTATTGGCACTATGCGTTTCAATTTCATGGCGTGGAATCGGTGGCTGATTTTCATAACGCCAGTAATACCAGCGATTACTTTGGCGTATCGAAAGCTGTTTATAAACGGATGGATCTGCCATCGCGCCCCATCCCAAGGCAAAATCGACAGGGCTAAGCTCTGCTTCACGTCCAGAACGGTAGTTTTCCCGTGATAAAACTCTAAATTGCCCCTCATAATTCGCTAAATTGGTCATGGTATAACCATCAAAGGTTTGAACTGTGTCACTAACTCGTTGATGATCTTTAGCATTTTCAATCGTAGGACTAGGCTTCCACCAGTAAATGAGTCCTGTAATAATCACAATCAACCAAATTAAATAGGCTCGACGGCTCATCTTTCCCCCAAAAAATGTAAATCGAAATATTCATTTTTATTATTCAAACTTAACCTCATCCATTTTCAGATTGAAATCTTGTGCCATTGGACGGTCATTTCAAACTGCTAAACTTCATGGCATTACCTAGCCCATGAATCAGCCCCATTGTACCTGCAATTATTCTAAGCAGCTTTGGAAAAGCACGGGCTTCGAAACACCATATTAAATCTAGACATGGAACACTATCATGGCGAATAAATTCGAATTTCAAATTCGTGTATATATTGAAGACACTGACGCAGGCGGTATTGTCTATCATGCCAACCATATTCGCTTTATGGAACGTACCCGTACCGAATGGTTACGTGCCTCTGGTGTAGACCATTACTGGCACCAAAAAGACTACAACTTCGTGGTGCACAAAATTAATGTTAAATACATGCGTCCAATTCTCATGGATGACCTCATTACTGTTACAGCAAGTGTAGTTTCGTGTAAAGCTACGTCTTTTGTATTGCAACAAAATATTTATCGTGGTGAAATCTTGTTAGCTTCTGGCGAAGTCGAGTTAGCATGTATCAGTGCCGAAATGAAACCTCGTCGTTTGCCAGATGAAATTCGCGATCTAATTCGTAAAGAGTTAGAACAAATCTAAGAAAACTCGACTCCAGTGTAACTATGGCAAATCAATTAGACTCCACACTTCACGTTTCAGACCTCATTTTACAAGCAAGTCCTGTCGTACAACTGGTGATGCTTTTACTTTTATTTGCATCACTCTATAGTTGGTTTTTGATTGCCAAGTTACATCAGAGCTATAAAAAAGCCCAAGCAGATGATGAACATTTCCAAAAAATCTTCTGGTCGGGTGCCGAACTCAATACCCTTTACAACAATGCTCAACTCAACTCTAAACGTGTCGGGCTAGAAGACATTTTCTATCAAGGTTTGGGGGAATATCTCAAACTTAAAAAACGTCATGCAGCAACACAACAAACCATCGAAGGTACTGAACGTATTTTACGTGTTGGTTTAAGCCGTGATCAGGGTAATTTAGAACAAGGTCTAGGTGCTTTAGCCAGTATTGGTTCTGTCGCACCTTATGTCGGTTTGTTTGGAACTGTTTGGGGCATTATGAATGCCTTTATTGGTCTGGCAGATGTCGATCAAGTAACCTTAGCGACTGTTGCACCTGGTATTGCGGAAGCTTTGATTGCAACTGCGATTGGTTTATTTGCAGCGATTCCAGCCGTTCTAGCCTTCAACCATTTTACTGCTAAAGGCGAAGCTATTTATTCAGACCGTGCTTTGTTTGCAGAAGAAATGGTGGCGCTATTACAACGTCAGTCGGTAGGTTCTGTTCAGGAAAATGACTGATGGCGATTCAACGTTCAGGACGCTTTGAGCGCATTAAAAAACCATTAAAGAGCGACATGAATGTCGTGCCTTATATTGACGTGATGTTGGTACTTTTGGTGATCTTTATGGTCACCGCCCCTATGATCACCAGCGGTATTAAAGTTGATTTACCGCAAGCTAATGGCACTCCGCTACAGTCTGAAGATGCTCCTTCTATCGTCTCTTTAAAAGCAGATGGCACCTACTTCTTAGAACAAAAAGGTCAAACGACGGGGCCGCTTGCGCTAACAGAACTCACCCAAATATTGGTCGAGTATCAAGCGCAAGCTCAACAAAATAACAAAAAACTCAATGTGGTAATCAATGGGCATCAAACTCGTCCTTATGGAGAGGTGATGGCTTTAATGTCAAGCCTTCAAGATGCAGGCTTAACCCAAGTTGGTTTACTGACCGAACCTTTAAAGTAATATGAAGAATTTTAAAAAGCCACCTTTCAAACAAAACGCAATTGCACTGGGTTTTACCTTCGGTGTACATGTACTTGCGGTTGTTGGCTTGCTTTATTTAGGAATGAGTAAACCACCTAAACCACCCGAGCAAATCAAAACTATATTAATTAAACCGCAAGATTTACAACCTACTCCACTCGAAGAAACTGAATTTTCAGAAACTGCGCATGAAAATATTGCCCCTGAAATTACACAAACAGCAGAACCTAGCGTAGAACCTGCTCCTGTCATTCCTGTGGCACCTCCAAAAACCAATACAGCTGAGCAACAGACGGCTCGTTTAGCTCAGGCAAAAGCAGATGCTGATGCAAAAGCCAAAGCTCAGGCGGATGCTGCTATAAAAGCCAAAGCGCAAGCAGATGCTGCTGCGAAAGCCAAAGCGCAGGCAGATGCTGCCGCAAAAGCCAAAGCGCAGGCAGATGCTGCTGCAAAAGCCAAAGCGCAAGCAGATGCTGCTGCAAAAGCCAAAGCGCAGGCGGATGCTACTGCAAAAGCCAAAGCTCAAGCGGATGCCGCTGCAAAAGCCAAAGTGCAGGCAGATGCAGCCGCAAAAGCAAAAGCTCAGGCAGATGCTGCCGCAAAAGCAAAAGCTCAGGCAGATGCTGCCGCAAAAGCCAAAGCTCAAGCGGATGCCGCTGCAAAAGCCAAAGCACAGGCGGATGCCGCTGCAAAAGCTAAAGCTCAGGCGGATGCCGCTGCAAAAGCTAAAGCTCAGGCGGATGCTGCTGCAAAAGCTAAAGCACAAGCGGATGCCGCTGCAAAAGCTAAAGCACAGGCGGATGCTGCTGCAAAAGCTCAAGCCGCTGCAAAAGCCAAGGCGCAGGCAGATGCTGATGCAAAAGAACGTGCTGAAGCAGAAGCTAAAGCCTCTGCGGCTAAGAAAGCGGCGGAAGAAGCTGCCAATAAAAAAGCTGAAGCAAAACGTATTGCCTCTACAGCAAAACGAGACTTTGAAAACAAAGTCAAGCGTGCGTGGAATCCACCAGCAAGCGCATCAGGTCAAAAAGCCAGTGCCCGAGTCACCTTAAGTGAAAGTGGTACAGTTTTATCCGTTGTCGTCAATGCAAGCGACCCAGATATGAAAGCCAGTGTCGAAGCCGCAGTTCGTGCAGCGGCACCTTATCCAATGCCTTCAGACCCTGATGCACGGCGTGAAGCGCGCACATTTACTTCATCTTTCACTGCCCAATAATCACAATAGCCATGCCCAAAGCATGGCGATTAAGTATTTTCACAGTGTTATAACAGTTTAGCCATAATGTAATGCTTTAAATCATGCAAATTCATGCCATTATGTTAGGCAATTTCACACAACCCACAAAGACTGACGTTTCAGAGTATGCAGCGAATGATGGAAAATACGCGTAAACATCTACTTGGTTTAGCAATCATGACGGCACTTATGCCGCTACTTGTTCAAACCAGTCATGCACAACTTCATTTAGAAATTGCCAAAGCACCAGAACAAGCCCCTAAAATTGCGATTATTCCATTCAGTAATGATCAAACCATTTATTCTATTGTTGAAAATGACCTGAATCGTTCAGGAAAATTTAGCAGTGCATCACAAAACCTACCTGCAAGCGCGAGCATGAATAATCCTAATGCTGCTGCTTGGCAGTCCGCGGGCGTTCCTTATGTTGTCACAGGGGAAATTAAACAAAATGCTGCGGGAAGTTATGAGGTTCATTATCAACTTTATGATATTGAAAAAAAACAATATCTACTCAATGAATTATTGACCGTACCAACTTCACGCGTACGTCAAGCTGCTCATATGATCAGCGATGCCATTTACCAAGCATTAACTGGCATTCAAGGGGATTTTAGCGGACGTATTGCCTATGTACTCCGTAATCCTGCAACACCTGAGCAGCGCTATACCTTACAAATTGCAGATACAGATGGTGAACAGCCTAAAACTATTCTCACCTCGCGTGATCCAATCTTGTCTCCTGCGTGGACACCCGATGCCCAAAAAATTGCTTATGTGTCGTTTGAAAGCAAACGTCCTGCGATTTATGTACAAGATTTAGCCACAGGTCAACGTGAGAAACTGGCAAGCTTCCGTGGCTTAAATGGCGCACCAAGTTTCTCTCCAGATGGCAAATCGATGCTATTTACTGCTTCTATGCATGGTAATCCAGAAATTTACCAAATGGATTTAAATACTCGCCAGTTACAACGCATGACCAATGACAGTGCAATTGATACCGAAGCACGTTATGCACCTGATGGTAAGTCATTTATTTTTACCTCTGACCGTGGTGGATCACCACAAATTTACCGTTATAGCTTTGCCGATGGCAGTAGCAAGCGTATTACCTTCCGTGGTGCATTCAACGCACGAGGTACATTAAGTGCCGATGGTAAAAAAGTGGCATTGGTGCATCGTCCAAGTGGCAGTAGCTACAAAGTTGCAATTCAAGACATTAATACGGGGATCACCAATATTCTAACCCCAACCAGTCTGGACGAATCCCCAAGCTTCTCGCCAAATGGGCAAATGGTGGTGTATGCCACTCGCGAAGACAACCGTGGTTTGCTCTCAATTATGTCGGTCGATGGCCGTTTCCGTATGAATTTACCAAGTGAACAAGGTGAAGTTCGTGAACCTGCTTGGGCACCTAAATAATTTTTAAAAATCAATCTTTATGGAGATGAAGATGAACGCTCTTAAACTATTAGTTTTACCTGTTTTGGCTTCAGCCCTAATTATGACTGGATGTGCCAGCCGTAAACCTACAGCCGAAATTCAAACAGGTCAAACACCAACTTCTGCGGGTACAACCGTCAGCACTGAAGGATTAAGTGAAGATGCTGCATTGAATGCACAAAATCTTGCAGGCGCATCTTCAAAAGGAGTTACGGCCGCAAACAAAGCTTTTCTAGCAAAACGCGTGGTACATTTTGACTACGACAGCAGTGATCTTTCCAACGAAGACTATCAAACATTGCAAGCACACGCGCAGTTCCTTGTTGCCAATGCAAACTCTAAAGTGGCATTAACAGGTCACACAGATGAACGCGGTACACGTGAATATAATATGGCACTGGGTGAGCGTCGTGCCAAAGCTGTAGAAAGCTTTTTAATCACGAATGGTGTAAACCCGACTCAATTAGAAGCAGTCAGCTATGGTAAAGAAATGCCAATCAATGCAGGTCATGATGAAAATGCGTGGAAAGAAAACCGCCGTGTCGAATTGAACTACGAAGCTGTACCACCTTTATTAAAATAACAAGGTCTACAGACATAAAAAAGCGCTTTAAATTAAAGCGCTTTTTTATAATGTGTTAAGCAGGTTTCTGCTCATCTTCTTCATGCTCATGCTGCATGGATTCAATGAGGTCATGCTTATTGAAATTCTTGTATTCAGGCTTGGCTTCATATTCTTTCCAAGCTTCTTTCACCTTTTCAGGACTAATATCATCTAAACTAATGCCTTCATTTTGCGTTGGCATGGCATCAAACTTTTGTGTAGTCATTCTGCTGCTCCTCAATTCTTCTTCATCCTTCACATCAACATAGCATTATCCCTAAAAGTTGCAAGGGCAAAATCAAGCCAAATAATCGAGTTTAATTTTTCTTTTGTAGCATTCTCATCTAAAATAGCTGTCTAAATTTTTTTTGCTCAATTTGATTGGTTTTCACTCGGAGTTTTCCTGCCATGGCATACCTCACCCTTTCCCAATTCTTAGAACAACAAACTGGGAATCTTACACCTGAACTTGCAAAAGTCATTGATACTATTGCAAATACGTGTAAAACGATTGACCAAGCTTTACAAAAAGGTGCACTTGCTGGGGTATTAGGCAGTGCGCAGCATGAAAATGTGCAAGGTGAAGAACAAAAAAAATTAGATGTGATTTCAAATGACTATTTAATTAATGCATTAAAAGTTCACCCACATGTCGGTGGTTTGGCGTCAGAAGAACTTGATGAATTCACACCTGCGCAAGAAAATGGTGAATATTTGGTGTTATTTGACCCACTCGATGGTTCAAGCAACATCGACATCAACATGTGTGTTGGTACGATTTTCTCAATTCTTCCAGCTAAAAATGCCGTGACTCAATCAGCAGATTTCATGCAAGCAGGTGTCCATCAAGTTGCTGCGGGCTATGTACTTTATGGTCCATCGACCATGATGGCATTAACTGTAGGTGCAGGCGTAGTCTTCTTTACTTTCGACCCTGAATCTCAACAGTTCTTATTAACTACTGACAGCATTCAGGTGGCAGCAGACACCAAAGAATATGCAATCAATGCATCTAATCAACGTCACTGGGAACAACCGGTAAAACGTTATATTGATGAATTACTTGCAGGGAAAACTGGCCCGCGTGAAAAAGACTTTAACATGCGTTGGGTTGCATGTATGGTCGGTGATATTCATCGTATTCTTTGCCGTAGCGGTATCTTCATGTACCCATACGACCTTAAAGATCCGAAAAAAGCGGGTCGTTTACGTTTGATGTACGAAGCCAACCCAATGAGTATGTTAATGGAACAAGCAGGTGGTGCTTCTACAACTGGTCGCGTTCGTATTCTTGAGATTGAACCAACAGAGTTACACCAACGTGTACCTGTAATTATTGGTTCAAAAAATGAAGTTGATCTAGTAACTCAATACCACAATTAATTTAAAAAACAGAAGTAGGTTTTATGCCTACTTCTGTGGACTCTAGCAAACATGCCTATAATTTTTTTAGAATCGAAAGACAACCCAAAAATTAAACACTTACGTGGCTTAATTGAGCAAAACACATATCGCAAAAAGCAAGGTCAAACCGTGCTTGAAGGTACACATTTGTGTTTGGCATGGTTGCAAGAGCAAAAAAAAATCAATGCCATTTTTACCACGGAACTCGCACTACAACACCCAGACCTAGAAGAAATCCAACGTCTTTATCATGGTTCAATTTTTATTTTAAGTGAATCTTTATACAAAGATTTAAGCACTTTAGGCACTACCCTTGCGTGTCTTGCCATTATCGATTTGCCATCTTCTTCTCAGGCATTGCAATACAATTTAGATACTTTGATTTTGGAAAATATCCAAGATCCAGGCAATGTCGGTACTTTACTCCGTTCTGCAGCTGCAGCAGGCGTTCAGCAAATTATTGCCACTAAAGGTACGGCTGCACTTTGGTCACCACGTGTACTCCGTGCAGGTATGGGGGCTCACTTCTCTTTAGATATTTATGAAAATGTCGAGCTGGAACAAGTTTTGCCACAGTTCAAAATTCCTGTCTATGTAACCAGTTCACATCGCTCAACCAGTCTATATGCTCAAGATTTAACGCGAGCATGCGTCTGGATCATGGGCAATGAAGGTCAAGGTGCTTCAGACTATGCGCTTGCACATGCACAAGCTGTGGCAATTCCACAACCAGGTGGGCAAGAATCACTAAATGTTGCTATTGCAGGTTCTGTTTGCTTATTTGAAATGGTACGTCAACGTATCTAATACACTTTTTATTTTAAATTGTCCCGCCCAATTTCAAAAATAGATTACACTTGAAAAAATAATAACGGATATTGTCAACCAAACCATTATTTCCAACGTTATTAAGGATATGTATTGGAAATAATGGTGATAATCCAATGACAGGGTTTTCCATTTCTATGGATTTAGCGCCAAAGCAGTCTCAGCCTGAAAATTTAAGTGCTTTAAAAAGTACGGCTGAACAACGTCTGAAAAATTTTATGCAAGACGTGACTGGACGTGCACTCGTGATGATGGAAAATGCAACGCAAGGACAACAAGGAATCGCAATGGATTTAGTCCAAGAAGCCTTTATTTCTTTGCATAAATCCTATTCAGAGAAGTCGACTGAAGAATGGTATCCCCTGTTTTACACCATTTTAAATAACAAACTGCAAGATTGGCGCCGTAAAGAAGCTCGTCGTTCTCAGCCTTTTTCATTTTTCAAAAAGGTGAGCCTAGATGAAGATGATCTTGAGATTCAGGATGTTATTGATGAAGCAACCCCTAGTCCACTTGAATTTCTGGATCAGGCTGTCACGATTGAAGAAATTCAAGCTGCGATTCGCCAACTACCAGTTCGTCAACAGCAAGCGTTTATGCTTCGGGCTTGGGAAGGTTTTGATACGCAAACGACTGCTCAAATTATGAACTGTAGTGAAGGCAGTGTAAAAACACATTATCATCGCGCGATTCAAGGTTTGCGATCCGCATTATCGCATTTGAATCCATATTCGGGAGGGTCATCTGAATGAAACAGGATGATTTCTTAAAACAAGTCACTTGTAAACTTGATGGTCTTGCGCAGCAACATAAGGCAAAACCTGTCGTGATGAATCATGTTCTGGATCATATCCAGCAACAAAAATCATCTCGCTTTGTCTATTTCAAAATGACTGGGTTTGCTCTTGCAGCAGCAATTGCAGGAATTGTGGTTTTACCGAATTCTTTCGATATGTCTGAAAAACCACAGAATCAAGTTGTAGTAACACCAAAACTTTCTCCACAAATGGTTGAAGATTTGGAAATGTTAATGGTTTTAGGTGAGGACAAGTTTCCACATGGCAGCTAGACGGTTAGCTTTTGCTTTTTGTGCACTCGGTTTCTTGCAAACAAGTTTTGCAGGTTTCGAACGTTTTTGGATTTTTTCTAAAGATGCCAATACTCAAGTGGCTGAGACGTGGGAAACGCTTTCTGAACAAGAACAGCGTGCATTGATTAAACGCTATCAATCTCTTAAAGAAATTCCTGATGAACAAAGCAATAGCTTACAACAACGTATGGACTGGTTTACGCAATTACCTGAACAAGAAAAACAGAAAATGCGCGAAACTTGGCAACAAATGAGTAGCCAAGAACGCAATGATTTGCGCGCGCGCATGCAAAAAGCGACACCCGAAGAACGTATTACTATACGTGAAGAGTATATGAACAAATACTTACACCATACCATTGAACAGCATTAAGAACGCTTTAACAGCAATAAATAACCATATATAAAAGCCAATCTACAATAAGTAAGATTGGCTTTTTATATTCTACTCAACACTTAAATATTAACTTCATCACTACGCAATGAAGTTAATACCAATACTTAATTTAACGCTTTTTTGTTTGACTATGACGGCGATATAAACCTAAACCCAACAAACCCAATAAACTCCACCATCCAATTGAACCGCCGCCACCGCCAGAGGTGACTGTATTCTTAGCTGTGTTATTTAAATAAATTTTTGCTCGATTTGAAGCCAAGCCTTCCGCATCAAATACGGTATATTCCAAAATCTGGTCGAATGGGCTGTAATTATTTTTTACCTGCACCACCAAGTCGCTCGAATAACAAGTATCTCGCATGGCACTTCCAGGACATGGTCCATGCGGAACTGACGGGTCAACCATCATAGCACTGGGTAAACTATCCAATCGAATTGCCAATTCTTGACCCGCTTCATTACGATAAAAATCGGCTTTATTCAATCCAGCAATACTGCCTTTGGGACCATCATCATCAAAATCATTTTCAAGTGGATGCAAGGAAATTTTCTGGCTAGACCCATATTGCAAGCTGTAAGTATCCTCTTTTGCAATAGGAGCAATATTGGTAAAACTTGCACTTAATAAACCCGAAGTGGTTTTAGTTGTATCCGCTTTCGAGGTAATACGATAAATACATAATGCACTTTCACCAATGGTAGAAATACTGTCATCCAGTCGATAAAACATGATTCGTTTAAGTTCTGGTACCCATTCACATTTTAACTTCGGATCTTGATCACCAATAAATTGGAAGTTACTGCCTTCACCAGAATAATGCCCCACACCTAAAACTTGGGTATTAATCGTATAATTTTCTGCATTCAATGCCTGAACCTGAGACTCGTTATTGACCCATTGTTCATCTGGCAATGCTAGCGCAAATGGATCAATATAAATTGCACGGTACTTGGCATACTTTTCAGTATTGCTCTTCAAATCCTTAAAAGCGCTCAATTCAGCTTGATATTGTGTTAAATACTTTGCATCCGTCGATTTATCATCAATTCGTTTTTGATATAAATCAATCGCTCGCTGATAGTCAGCGATCATCTGTGAATAAGATAAATTTTTTAAATTAATAATATCTGCTGCAGTTAGACGCATCAGCTCAACCGAACCAATATCACATGTATTTTTCATACTCGGATTGAGAATTAATGTGGCATCCGTAATGCGACTAAATCCGCGTTGATCAACATCACTACATCCTACGGTACCTAGATTGACCAAATCATTTGCTGTCTGATTATTTCTAGGATAATACAGCGGTAGATATTCAGTATTGGCATTCGGTTCTGTATATGTAGTCAGTAATGTTGCCATCGAAATATTACTGACATCAATATTGGTGTTGGTCCCAGAAACATTACTTTCATAAGCCACCTTCGGCAGATTACATTGCCCTGTTACAGCGGCCAATTGCAAAGCATTATTGATTGCACTCATATTGAGCTTGGCATCGGTCACATTCCCGTTATTCAAAGCATAACGGCATGACTGCCCCGAGTTATAAGCCAACACATTAAACGAAATATTTTTACTCCCTAATTGATCGTAAAGTAGTGTACTGGCCGCATTGTTCTCAACAATGGTATTACTGAGCAATGTCAGCGTGCTATTTTCACTTAAATTGGCCTGCGTGGCATTCGAAGAGACATTTTTAATGATTGCCCCTGTACTGCTATTCGCCTGATTTTTAGCAATCGTATTGGTTTGTAATAATATTGATGCTTCACCACAAAGATCCAACATACTCTGATTATTCGCTGCACCATTCGCCACAAGACTGCTGTTTTGAATGGTAATGTTCGGCTTGGTGAATAACAAATTATTCAGGCACGTCATTGCTAGAACGCTACCCTGTCCTGCTTGGTTACCCTGTATTAAACCATGATCGATAGTCAAAGCGATGTTGCCATCAAGGTAAATTGCACCACCTTGTGCTGCACGTGAATTTACAATTGCAACATTAGACAAATTAATGTCTGCACCAGCATAAATAGCTCCACCCAATCCCGTACTTACCGCATTCGCCAACGTTAAGTTTTTAAATGAAACCCCATATTTTGATAAAGAACTATTCAGAATCCGTGTTTGATTTTCTCCACTGATGGTTGTTTTAATCGCGGTCGTGGCAGGATAAGTATTGGTCAATACATGTTTCTTGGAATAATCAAGCGGTTCGGCACCATAAATCTCTATCACGGATTGCGGGACCAATTCACGCTTCAACTTATAAGTGCCCTCTTTTAACTGAATCCGATCTTTTTGCCCTAAACGTGTATCACCTGCATTACATCCACCAAAAGCTTTATTATCGGCGGCAGTTTTTATGGCTTCGCGTAAAGAACATTGATTTAGATTCTCACCATCTTCATCATCAAACGTAGTGACATGAATAAATGTATCTTCTGCTGCCATCAATGACATTGCAGAAAGTACCATTAATGTCAGTAAACCTTTTTTATAATTTTTCACGGTCAATTCCCTTGCCTATTTCTTGTAACGACGTAATCCGATCAATGCCAATAAACCGAATAAGCTGAATACCCCTGCACTCCCGCCCGAAGTTTTCACTTTACTACTTTCCATTTGTCCAGCTGGTGCCTGAGAGACTTGCACTTTTATCTCTAAATAAGGGTTTTGAGAATCATTGAATCGTGTCGTGGTGGTGACTAAGCGAATCTTGAAAATATCAGCACCGTGCCAGTTCCCATTCGGCTTGTACTGAATGTTTCCTTCCTCATCTATTGTTAAAGTCCCTTTAGGCTGAGTAATTGTTGGAACAACCTGTAAGCATCCATCTTGCCAAGCACCACCCGCTGGATTCGTCCCCAATAAGGCTTCACATTGATCTTTCGGCAAAAGTTCGCCATCACCCAGTAAATCGGCAACAGACATTTTCGCAACTTCACCGTAATTGATATCATCCCCGATTAACGCGATTGTTGTTGGAAACACTAACTCAATAGCACCACGGTCACAAAGGACATTATTTGAATCACGTACTTGTCCACGCTGATCACTCGATTCACATTCGACCCGTGCAGTGTCAGAACCTGTAGATTGTTTACCCTTATTAACGATTAAAGAATCACTCAAGTTTTGATAAGACACCAATAAACGTGGCTTAAAGTAACCTAAAAAATCACTCGTTCCCTGATTAAATGGACAGACTAAACTTTGTCGGTCTAAATTTGCACTGCTACATTTTCCTTCAATTGTACTGCCTGCAACTAAAGCCGTTTGGGTCAAAATATCATTCGGATACTCTGCTAATCCTTGTCCACAAACCGCAGAAACTAAATTATTTTGTAAAATGCTTTGATCACCAGACTCAAATTTACAATCTTGCTGATTTGTAATCGGATACGGATTCCCCACCAAAATACTGTTTGCCAGAAAAGCTTTTCCCTGAGGAGCAACAAACTGGATACCTTGGGTATTCCCAATTATGGTCAGGTTATTTAAGCCAATGCCATCACGTAAATTCAGCAAGTAACCTTTATTCTGTAGAAAAGTACTGTTCTTAATAAAATTGGCGACATTTAATATAGAAGTCGGCAACTGATTGGTATTGAATAATAACGATGAATAAATGCCTGCCGATGTAGTATTTGCTGTCTCATTATTTCGAATAACACTGTTGAAAATTTTATAAGCAGGACGTTGGGTAAATAAAACCGCACCTTCATTGGCATAGTTTTTCTCAAACAAACTATTCTGGATTACAACCAAACTATCCGTCGTATTTTCTATCGTTGAATTACCGACGTTATAAATTGCCCCACCTTGAGCAGCATATCCACCTGACAATGCTGCATAACTTAATTGCAAATATTCATTGTTATAAATCAGTCCACCTTGTTGAGCACATTGAACCTGACCACAACCTTGTAGGCTGATTTCATACAGAGCTACACTCAGTAACTTCTCTTGTGAACCATCATCAATGCGTAAAATATTATCTTTCGCCTGCATTTGTAGCACGGCATTGTTTTTACCTAAAACAGGCGTCTCATTAAAATCAGCCTCATAATTGGTTTTAATGGTTAATTCACGCTGAATGTTTAAGTGTGAATTGAGTTTATAAACTTTCTGCTTCTCTAATAAAATGACAGGACTTGCATCATCCCCACCACAGCCAAAATATCCTTCTTTAGGCATATCTTTATTGATATAGTTTACGGCCTCTCTTAATGAACATTCTTTATCATCCTTAACAACATCTTCAGTGGTGGTGACACTAATATTTGCACTATAAGCATGCCCCGCTAGACATAACATTCCCACACCAATGCTCTGCTTGAGCATACATCTCTCCTTAATTTTTTAATTATCTTGTTTTTCTAGATTGCATCTTCTAAACAATTTAATGCAATCTGATTGCAGTCCTTTTGCTGTACAGCCTAAAAGATGCCAATACAAATAAAATTGACTAAATTGCCAAATTCTTTGGGCATTAAGGCAACTACAGCACGATTGCACTGCATATTTTCTGAGCTAAGATAAGATTTGAATGGGTTTGGACATACTGAGGCTTCATGCTGATTTGCAGCATCATGTTCTCCTTAACTTACATTTCTATTATTTTTCTATGCTCGCAAATCCCTGCGATGCGAATTTATCAGTACTTTCTCATAGCTATTTAAATTACTCAAGCGCTTTTATCTATTACTGATATTCATCAATTAAGGCATAAATCTGTCTTAAAGTGGCATGACTGAGTTTAGTCTTTTCGCCTTTAAGCAATTGAATTAACTGCTCTAAAGTTTGTAAAAGTATCGAAGCCTGCTGTGGGCCATGTAACAGAAGATAATCAATAATTTGCTGATCAATATGAATGCCACGTCGAGCCAGCACTGAACTGACTAAAATTTGTCGATCTGCATATAAACTGCCAGTCGGAACTTTGACACTGACCGCTTGGGTTAATCTGGACTGCAAATCTGGTAATTCTAATTTCAATTCAATTGGTGCAAAGCGAGAGGAAAAAACCAGTTGTCCGCCAACTTCATTATTATAATTGATCAGGTGAAATACTGCTTTTTGCCAATGCGGGACACCACAAATCGCTTCGATATCATCAAGTGCCACCAAATCATAGCGTTCTAAAGAAGTAATTGCTTCTGTAGGCGCATCCAGTAGCTCTAATAATGAAACTTTAATCGCAGATTTCCCCACATCCAAATAAGAATCACAAATCGCAGAAAGTAAATGGCTTTTACCTGTACCCGCACCACCATAAACATAAAAGCGATTCATCAAACCTGCATGTAACTGGCGAATTGCATCAATCACATGCCCCCATCCCGGACCAGAAAAATCACTGATTCGGGCATCAAGTTGAGGTTCAATATCTAATTGCAGTTGACGCATATTTATGTTTAAGCCTTATACGCTTTATGGTTTAGGTTCGATGTTACTTGATTTTTCAGCTACTTGCTGATCTTTCGCAATTTGATCTTTAATTTCAATATCCACTTCCATTTGTGACGTTTCTATACTAATAGAATTTGTTTCAGCAAAGGAAGTCACAACTGCTTGCGTACCATACAACTGACTCTGTTCATACCATTCTCGTGCATGTTTAAGCAGCACCACAATCACCGCAGCTACAGGCAAAGCAATTAACATCCCTAAGAATCCTGCCAATTGTGCCCCCGCCAATACCGCAAAAACCACGGCAACAGGTGATAACCCAATCTTATCGCCCAATAAGAAAGGTTGAAGAATATAACCTTCTACAGCTTGACCAATCATAAAAACCACAACAACCAAAGCCAAATGCATCCAGTCCAATCCAAATTGGAAGAGCGATGCAATCACTGCAGCAATAATCCCGACCGCAAAACCTAAATAAGGAATAATACTGGCCAAGCCCGCCACCATACCAATAATCAGACCGACTTCAAGACCAATTAATTGCAAACCAACCGCATAGACAATACCGAGCAACAACATGACCAAAAATTGACCTTTCACAAATGCACCAAGTACGCTATGGCATTCACCCACAATTTTTAAGGTCGATTCTTCATAAGGACGGGGAATGAGGCGACGCATACTATCAAGCATACGATCCCAATCTAACAAGAAATAAAAAGCAATAATTGGGATAAGAACTACAGTCCCACCGACTTGAATAAAACTCAGTCCAGACTGGGCAATTTTCAGTGCCATCGCCTGTAAACTGTCTGCGCTATAATTGGTCTGAATATAGTCCATAACTGCCGCAGACAATTGATGTTTATCAATTTCCATCTGCACTAAATTAAAAGTACGCGACAGCCAAGGTAAAAAAGTATCATTCAGCCAATGAATCCCTGCTGGAATACTACTTTTAGCATACATTAGCTGCTGCCAAATTAAAGGTACCAAATAAGAAATCGCTAAAGTTAAGGCTACACCAATTCCAATAAATACGATGCTAATCGCTAACCAACGCGGCAATCCAAACTGATGGAACTTTTGAACCAATGGATTAAATAAATAAGCGACTAAAAAGGCGACAATAAAGGGCAATACAACAGGCTTTAATAAATAGAGTACCCACAAAATAAGTACAATACCCGTAAGAATAAAAATGCGCCGCAAGGTTCGGTCGACCATATAAACCCGCCTTTTTCGATTTAATCGTTATAAAAAGTAAAATATTTAATTAAAGATAGCATTTTAGAGCATAAATAACATAAGAGTTTCGTTTATTCAGGTTATAATCCCCGCGCAAATGCGGAGACTTCACTATGAGCAACTCAACTTCTACCCCAAACACTGGTTTAAGCTATAAAGATGCAGGTGTCGATATTGAAGCGGGCGACGCACTTGTCGATCGAATCAAATCTGTCGCTAAGCGTACAACTCGTCCTGAAGTGATGGGCGGATTAGGTGGCTTTGGCGCACTATGTAAAATTCCTAAAGGCTATGAAGAGCCTGTTCTTGTATCTGGCACAGATGGTGTGGGTACTAAATTACGTTTAGCATTGAACTTAAACCGTCATGACACGATTGGTCAAGACTTAGTTGCGATGTGTGTAAATGATCTTTTAGTGTGTGGGGCAGAACCATTATTCTTCCTTGACTACTATGCAACAGGTCACTTAAATGTTGATGTCGCTGCTGATGTCGTTACAGGTATTGGTAAAGGCTGTGAGCTTGCTGGCTGTGCATTGGTAGGTGGTGAAACTGCTGAAATGCCAGGCATGTATGAAGGCGAAGATTATGACCTTGCAGGTTTCTGTGTAGGCGTCGTTGAGCAAAGCAAAATCATTGATGGCTCTAAAGTTAAAGCGGGTGATATCTTAATTGGTGTTGCATCAAGCGGCGCACATTCAAATGGCTACTCTCTGCTTCGCAAAATCTTAGACGTGAAAAATGTCGATCTTACTCAAATCGTAGATGGCCGCCCACTTGCTGACACAGCAATGGAACCAACACGTATTTATGTCAAACCAATTCTTGAACTTTGCAAACAAGTTGATGTTCATGCAATGGCACACATCACTGGTGGCGGTTTACCTGGTAATTTACCTCGTGTGTTACCAAATGGTGCTCAAGCGATTATTAATGAATCTTCTTGGGAATGGCCAGAATTGTTCAAACTTCTTCAAAAAGAAGGTGGTGTTGAACAATTCGAGATGTACCGTACTTTCAACTGTGGCGTAGGTATGGTTATTGCTGTTGATGCAAATGATGCAGATAAAACCATTGCGCTTTTAACTGAACAAGGTGAAAAAGCTTGGGCTATGGGTCACATCGTAGACAACGCAGAATCTGTTGAAGGTGCTGACGAGAAAGTCCGCGTAATCTTTGCATAATGAAAATTGCTGTCCTTGTTTCAGGAAGTGGCAGTAACTTACAAGCGCTGATAGATGCCCGTCTATCAGGGCAAATTGTAGGTGTAATTTGCAATAAGCCTGAAGCGTACGCGCTAAAACGTGCTCAACAAGCAGGCATCCAGACTGCTGTCATTGAGCACAAACAATATCCAACTCGAGAAACATTTGATGATGTGATGCATCAACAGTTATTAGATTGGAATGTTGATTTAGTGGTATTGGCAGGTTTCATGCGCATCTTAAGTGCTAAGTTTGTCCATGCATGGGAAGGGAAAATGCTCAATATTCACCCTTCTCTTTTGCCACACTATAAAGGTATGCATACCCACCAACGCGTGCTAAATACAGGTGATATGTATCATGGTTGTACCGTGCACTATGTCACCGCAGAGTTAGATGCAGGACAATCTTTGGCACAAGGTGTATTGAAAGTTGCACGTCATGATGATGTCGAACAACTTGCACAGCGCGTGCATGAACTCGAACACTTGATCTATCCTCAAGTTGTAGAATGGATCTGCACAGGTGCCTTGCAATATCACAACACCAATACCGTGATGTATCGCAATCAAGTTTTGAATGAACCCATTCAATTTTGTAAACTGTAAAGAATAATATTCGAATAAAAAATGCATCCTCGGATGCATTTTTTATTTTCTGTTATTGATGAATCAACTGCTTAATCAATTCTACCGTCGCTTCAGGGCGTTCTAGAGGGAACATATGCCCGCCTTCAACCACACTAAATGGAATACCCACTTTTTTCTTGGCAACTTGCGGAAAACCGTGTTTTAGAAACTCACTTTGATCCCCGACCACCAAATGCATCGGAACTTTAGGTTTCGGCATAGGTAACCACCACCAAGATGGTGTATTACGAAATATTGCAACTTCAGCAGCTTTAGGAATGGTCAAGGTTACACCACCGCGCTCAGCATCTTCGGTTAAGGCATGATCTAAATAAGCTTGAAAGCACTCATCATCAAATTTTTGATATAGGCTTTTCGGTCGTAACATTTCACCTGCCTGTTCACGAGACTCCCAATGATCACGGCGGCGATTACTCAGACCTGCTGGCGTCATACGATCCACCAGTTTCGGTTGAAATAACTTCGCCGTGTGGAACAGTAAAGAGGCTTTACCCATAATCAGTGGTGGATCCAGCATAATCACTTGCTGAAATAATTCAGGTCGCTTATATGCTGTCATCATGGTCAAGACAGAACCTAAAGAGTGCCCCAATCCAATGACTGGACGCCCATGGGCCTGACGTACAATACTGTCGGTTAGCTGATCCACCAAGTGCGGCCAATGATTGGTCACAGGGTAACGCTGGTCAGTTCCGATGAGTGGAACATAGACAATATCGTAATCATCTCTAAGTAAATGAAAAAGCTTTTCATAAACTTTGGATGGCACACCATTGGCATGCGCAAAGTGGATCAGTGGTTTCATTGTAATTTTGTCGTTTGCTCAGCTTGAACTTGCTCTGAGAGTGAAGTTGCAAAACCTTGTCCGATTGAACTTCCCATACGCCCCAGAACAGAATCCAATGGATTATATTGAACGGTATAGTCCACTGTTTTATCGATTTTCAGTTCACGTTTCAAGCTATTTAGACTACCTGTACGGTCAGCAATGCCAAGTTTTACTGCTTGCTCACCTGTCCAGAATAGTCCAGAGAAAATGGCAGGGTCTTGCGATTTCAATTTGGCGCCACGACCTTTCTTAACCGCGTCAATGAAGTGATCATGTACATTATCTAATACGGCTTGTACATGTGCTTTCTGCGCAGCATCAACTGGTTGAGTCATTGATAAAATTGCTTTGTTTTCACCCGAAGTCATTGTGCGGTCTTCTACACCCAACTTTTGCATCAACCCATTCACACCATAATTCGGCATAATTACCCCAATAGAGCCGACTAAACTCGATGGGTTGACAATAATTTCATCTGCCGCAGAAGCAATATAATAAGCACCTGATGCACCAGTATCACCAATAAGAGCATACAGTTTTTTATCTTTATGCTGTTGTTTTAAATATTGAATTTCTTGCCAAATTTCATCTGACTGGACTGGAGAGCCACCAGGTGAATTGATATTTAAGACAACGGCTTTACTATTGTTGTTCTCGAATGCTTTCTTCAAAGATTTGATGGTGTCTTCACTATTCACACTTTGTTTATCAGCAGCAATTGTGCCAATAATATCAACTACTGCGATATGTGATCCTGTAGTTGAACTGACATCTGTAGGAGCAGTGCTACAGCTTTTACCCAAAATTACCAAGATGAAGAGAAGATAAGCAAAAGTCAGCAACTTAAAGAATATGCTCCAACGACGTGCGCGACGTTGCTCTTCCACGGAAGCCAATACGGCTTTCTCAAGAATTTGCCATTCTTTTCCTGACTGCTTTTCTAAATTTTGTTGTGTAATATGACTTTCGTTTTGTGGTTTAGGTGGCCAATCGGACATTTAATATGATCCAATAATGAATAAAATTACCCCCATTATATACATGCAGACGCAATAAACTATTTAAACCCTGTATTTTCGCCTATAATAATTACTGTTTTTATATTTCTTATCCTCATATTTTTTAGGCAATGACTGACAAAACTTCAAAAACAATGACTGATCGCGTACTCCAATTTGTAAGTCGACAACCTATTCAAATTTCTCGCATGATTGCCCGTTCACTCGCGAGTTTAGTGAACGTATTAAAAATTTCTAAAACATCACAAACAATTCGTCTCAATCTTGAAATTGCTTTACCTGAACTGACTGACCAGCAACGTGAATTGATTACCCAACACGCCATTCGAAATGAACTCATATCCTATTTTGAATTCTTTAGTATTTGGGGCTCAGAAAATCAGAAAAACATCTCACGTATTCATTCAATTACTGGTGAACAGTATTTACACGATGCGCTGGCTGAGAAAAAAGGGGTGGTATTGATTGTTCCACATTTTGGCACTTGGGAAGTGATGAATGCTTGGGTCGCCCAATTTACTGAAATGACGATTCTATATAAACCTGTAAAAAATCCAGCAGCGGATAATTTCGTACGAAGTGCACGCAGCCGCGAACAAGCGAATCTGGTTCCGACCGATGAAACGGGTGTACGACAAATTTTTAAAGCATTAAAACAAGGTGGAACGACCGTTATTTTGCCCGACCATACTCCCAATGTTGGCGGAGAGTTGGTTCCTATGTTTGGTTTACCATTAGAGTCGAGTAATTTAAGTGCCAAGCTGATTCAAAAAACTAAAGCTAAAGCATTGTTGCTATATGCAATTCGTAATGATGCGCATGGCTTTGACATGCATATAGAGCCAATCTCTGATGAAATTTATCATGGCAGTGCCAATGATGGTACAGAAGTTATTCATCATGAAATTGAAAAACTGATTCAACGTTTCCCAGAACATTATCATTGGAGCTATAAGCGTTTTAAAGCCAATCCAGCACTACGCAATCTCTATAACTTACCTCATGAACAAGCCATATCATTGGTCACAAAAATTAGACAACAACAGACTAGCGATTAAGCCAACGCTGCCGATCACGATAAAAATTTAATTGTATCGTTTGATCCTGTGCCTGTATAAATTGAATACTTCCCTTGTCAATTGTGTTGTAAAGCGGAATCTTAAGTTCATTTAAACGCTGTAGAGTCAGTTTACTTGGATGCCCATAACGGTTATTAAATCCCGCAGAGGCAATCGCAATTTTGGGTTTTAATTGTTTTAAGAAATCATAAGCCGAACTGTTTTTACTACCATGATGCCCCAATACCAGAACATCCACTTTTAAATCTGGATAGTCCTTCAAAATCTGATATTCTGCTTCCCACCCTGCGTCCCCCATAAGTAAAAAGTTGGCATACGGTTGGGCATTTTGCACTTGAACATAGAGCACACAAGAAAGCTCATTTTGATTATCAGTAACTTCAGTTAATTGCTGCTGTTTTGGTGATAATACCTGTATTTTGACACCCTCTAATTGCCATACCTGTCCTGAATGACAATAATTGAATTGAGACTCAGGCATGACGTGTACCTGCTCATTACTGTAAATTGTTTGAATAGGCAAAGTTGAACGTAAAGAAAAGTATGCGCCGCTATGATCTTGGTCTAAGTGAGTCAATACCAACTGATCTAAATTAGATATTCCCCTACTATTTAAAAAAGGACGAATGAGTTGCTGTCCTACACTAAATTTTTGTTCATCATAATGACCACCCATATCAATCATCATCTGCTGATTGTGGTTTTGTAAAAAAATAGCTTGCCCCTGCCCAACATCTAAAATTTGTAATTCAAACGCATGTTTTGATTCATCCAGTATAAAAATCGGTAAAAAGCAGACAACGCTCCAACTTTTTGGCACAATACCCCGAGGTAAAAACAGAATAATCAAACCCAAAATCAGCCCAAACATCACTGTCCAGCTCATGGCAATATTTTGTACCGTTGAACCGAATATCTGATCACCAGTATTTAAAATTGAAAGTAAAAAAGACACACCTAGATCATTCAATTTAAATAACAGAGTTCCTAATGGAGGAATAACCCACAAACACAGGGTCGCAATAATGCTTAATGGAACAACAAGCAGACTTAACCATGGTAATGCCAGCATATTACTGAATGGTGCAATCCAGACCACTTGTTGAAAGAAAACCAACATCAAGGGTAATAACGCTAAAAATATTTTCCATTGTGATTCAAATAAAATAGCAATGTATAACTTAAGTTGTGCATAACGCGTTAGCATCAACTGCTCAGGTTGCTGCTGTATGGTTTGATAAATTCGTAGCAACACTAAACAGGCGCAATAAGACAACCAAAAGGCAGCGGACAGAATACAAAAGGGATCTAAAAATAGTAGAATTGCAGCACTGAGGAGGAGTACTTGCAGGGCTTGTAATTTGAATCTCAATAAAATCAGCACAGCAACAATACAACTGGTTAACAGTGTCCTTAATGCAGGAATTTCAAACCCCACAAAAGCCGTATAGAGCAATACTCCCATACAAAATGGAATCACCAATAAATAAGGTTTGGGATAACGTAAATACCAACTGGGTGTAAAACGGATAATTAACCGATGAATCATCCAACACAACATTGCTGCAAAAATCAAAACATGGGGACCAGAAATTGCCAATAAATGACTGAGTCCCATACGATTAAATAACGCTTCAACTTCGGGGCTCAATAAACTTTGGTCGCCTGTTAACAACGCCAAAAGTAAACCTGAGTGATGCAAGGATTGCTGTTGTAATGTATTTCGCAACTTTAATCTTTGTTGCTCAATGGCCAACTGTATTTCAGCAACTATACTGTTCTGCTGTCTTAAATAGGACATGAACCCCATAGCATAAAGTTGTTGTTCAGTCAGCTTTTCTGCTTTTTTTACTCGAAATGCAGCCATGATGTTTTGCTGCAAAAACCATTTTTCTTGATCAAATGCGCCTTCAATTGCATAACTATGGGCTGGTAACACCTCTCCATACAATCGGTAGTATTGACCCAATTCGAGCGAAGTGTCCGATGATGGATGGATATAAGCTAACCATTTTACAGGTTGCTTTTGATTATTCAGTACAACAATCTGTTGTTGAACATGATTGGATTGAAGTTGATTCAATGATTTTACATGCACAATCACTTCAGCAGGTTTCGCGGTCAATTCACGTAAAGAGAGACGTTGTGTTAAAGAACTGTCTGCGTATACGTAAGCCAAATTAAAACTCAGCAAACACAATAAACTTAGCCTTATTAATCGAATCGATGGCAAATTGAGTTGTGGGAATTTAAAGAGAACACATTGAAAAATCAAACATACTATTGCCAATAGAGCACAAGTTTGACCTGTCAGTGCCCAAACCTTTCCCATACCCGTGATACCTAAAATCCAAGCGACTAATATGTAATACATCATTATTTTTCATATTGTTTTTATGCGTGCCGCACATCATAAAGCCCACCAAGGTGGGCTTCAAGTACAAGATAAGAATTTAAATTTTATTACGGTTCAGCCCAAAGACCATCTTGCATATGCAATATAGAATCTGCCGTTTGTGCCAATTGCTCATCATGCGTGACAATCAACATTGCCATATTAAATTCTTGACGTAAATCGCTGAGTAATTCGAAAATTTTAACCGCAGTTTTCCGATCTAAATTGCCTGTAGGTTCATCCGCCATCATTAGTGCTGGTTTTGCTACCAAGGCACGTGCAAGTGCAACACGCTGACGTTCACCACCTGATAATTCACCAGGCTTATGCGTTAAACGATGCGATAGCCCAACACGATTTAATAAATATTCGGCCTGTGCTTTGACGTCTTTATAGTTCGTCCCTTCACGTAACATTAGCGGCATCGCAACATTTTCTAAAGCAGAAAATTCAGGTAATAAATGATGGAATTGATACACAAAACCGAGATGCTGGTTACGCAAATAGCCTCGTTCAGCTTCTCCCATATGGTCAAAACGCTGGCCATTAAGCCAGACTTGCCCTTCTGTAGGACGATCTAATCCACCCAGTACATGTAGCAAAGTGCTTTTACCAGAACCACTTGAACCTACAATCGAAACAAACTCACCAGCATGGACTTTTAAAGATAGACCTTTAATCACTTCAACCGTTGATTTGCCATCCGTAAAATGTTTAACCACATTTTTGGCTTCTAATACCACGTTACTCATAACGCAAAGCCTCCGCAGGTTGAATTTTAGCAGCACGTAATGCAGGGTAAATGGTCGCCAAGAAACTTAAAATTAAAGATAGGCTGACAATAATCACTACATCTTGCCATCTTAAATAAGAAGGTAAGTAATTAATAAAATAGGCATCAAATAAATGTAAACCTAGTGCTGTATTCACCCAGTCAATAAAACCACTAATCCCAGTTGCGAAAATAATGCCTAAAATCGCACCCGCTACAGTACCAATAACGCCGATGACTGTACCTTGTACCATAAAAATTTTGGTAATGGTCGCAGGTGAAGCACCAAGAGTTCTTAAAATCGCAATATCTGCCTTTTTATCAGTGACTACCATCACCAGTGAAGAGACAATATTAAATGCCGCAACCAATACAATCAGGAACAATAGCAAACTGACCATCGCCTTTTCCATTTGAATGGCACTGAACAAATTACCGTGGGTATAAGTCCAGTCTGAAGCGTAATAATTGCCTGGCAATTCGCGTACAATTTCGTTACTGACTTGTGGTGCAACAAAAATATCATCTAACTTTAAACGTATTCCTTGTGCACCATCAGGCAAGCGAAGCAACGTTGATGCGTCATTCAGAGCAATATAGCCCATCATGGAGTCTACTTCCGCTCCAATGCTAAATATGCCAACAATTTTAAAACGCTTGAAGCGTGGTACCACACCTGCAGGTGACGGCGTTGCTTCTGGCAAGACCAACGTGACACTATCGTTCAAACCCAAGCCCAACGCATCGGTTAATTGCTTGCCTAAAACAATGCCAAATTCGCCTTTTTTCAATTGATCAATATTACCTTCGACCATGTGATCTTGAATAATCGAGACTTTTTTCTCGTATTCTGGCTCAATACCTGTCACCATAAGACCAGAGACCTGACCATGTGCAGTAATCATGCCTTGTAATTGAGTAAATGGCGCAACACCTTTAACATGCTCATGCTGTTCAACTTTTTTTGCAAGTTCAGGCCAATCTGTTAAAATTTGTGTTGATGAAACAGTGGCCTGAGGTATCATGCCTAGTACACGGTTTTTTAATTCTCGGTCAAACCCATTCATCACAGATAAAACTGTAATGAGAACAGCCACACCTAATGTGAGACCGATCATTGAAACCAGAGCAATAAAAGAAATAAAGTGGTTGCTACGCCGTGCGCGAGTATATCTTAACCCGATGTACAGCGAGATTGGTTTAAACATACCATCTAGTCCGAGGTAATACATTATGGAAAATTTACAGCATCAAAGCGCCTCAGCGGAACGTAGAGTTATGTCACGTATCGATGCTGCCTTGCGAATTAATTATCAGATTATTTCTGATGATGTTGCTCTTAATGATCCTTACGATCCAAATTTTGTCTTGCCCCGCTATTTTCTACTACTCGCAGAATTAGATCAATTTGATCTGGCATTAAACTACGAATTAGAACAATTAACTGAAAAAGATCAACAAATTGCTCGAATATTATCCTTATTCAATCAAAAATTAAACCTCATTACAGGCTCTTTATACGACGCAATTGTACAATCCATGTTACCTGTGCCTGAACATGTCAATTTTTCTGAGAGTGGATTTAGTTTTCACAGTGACCGTGAAATTCAGGAAGGCACTTACATTCATGTCACTTTGAGTCATCCTGAAAACTTCTTTCACATTGCTGCGACGGCTCAGGTTGTTTACAGCCGAGACGAAGGTAAAGGAAAATTCCGCACAGGCGCCTATTTTATTACATTACACCCACAAGATCGGGTCAAATTGGCTGAATGCGTCGACTTGGAACAATCCAAAGATTAAACTCGCAGATTATTTGGATCGCTTGAGTTTAAGAGCGAGCTCTCTGCTCGCTTTCAAATCTCGATAAAAATAGATAAATAAACCCAATAATAAAATGCCCGCACCCACAAAAACCATTACCGACAACATTTCTTGATTCAACAGAGCACCAATCAATATTGCGAGAATTGGCGTCATGACTGTGGTTAATGAAATGGTAGTCGGCTGTAAGTTTTGTACCAATTTAAAATAACAGAACATCGCAATCAGAGATGCCATGATTACGGTATAAAACAATGCCAATATCGATTTTACTTGTGGCATATGAGTAGGTGCATACTGCCAAATAAAAGGAATTAAACAAGCCGCCACAATGCTCGATACTAAAATTGAACCTGTCGCTTGCGCAATAGGATTGATTGGTGCATTGACTTTTTTGACCCAAAACATCGATAAAGCATAAATAAATACGCTAAGCAACATCAGCATAATGCCGATTGGATGCACATGTTGCTGACTACCTGTAAAGCAAATAATCGCTAAACCTGATACCGAAATCGTCATGCCCAACCATTGCAGTCGATGTAATTGTTGCTGAAAAGCAAAACGACCTATTAGTCCCGCCATAATTGGAGCTAAACCGAACATCAAAGCAATCATCCCTGAGGATAAATAACGGGTCGCCAAATAGGTAAAAATTTGTGAGCCAATAAAACTGGCGGCACCTGCCAAATAACTTCGCAAACTGATTCGATCAAATGGCAAATGCACTTTCAGTACATAAATAAGTCCCAAAGCCAAAGGTAAGGCGATAAAAAATCGCAAAACCAACGCCCACATTAAATGGATGTCTGAAACACTCCATACAATGGCTAATGGTGTGGTTGCCCAGATGAACACCAATAAGGCATAGGTGGACATCAAATTGGCTTTGGATGGCATAGTCAATTCCATTTAAACGCTAGTTTTCCGCTTTTGCTTTTGAATCGTTTGATCAAGACTGCTCGAAAATTCACGCTTATCACGTTCTGAAATTGGCGGTGGGCCACCAGTTTGTACACCTGCTCCACGTAAGGTGTCCATAAAATCACGTAAATGTAGCCGTGCTTTTACATTGGCAGTGGTATAAATTTCACCACGGGGATGAATGGCAATCCCCCCTTTCTCGATCACTTGAGCCGCCAATGGAATATCTTGTGTCACTACAATGTCATTGGCTTGCATACGCGATACAATTTCTTGGTCGGCTGCGTCTGCGCCACTCATCACTTGTATGGAGTTAATACGCACCGAAGGGGTAATCCCCACGTTTTGATTGGCAACAAAAGTTACCTCTAACTGGTAACGATCTGAAGCACGTAAAATCACTTCACGTAAAATTTTTGGCAATGCATCAGCATCAACCCAGAGTTTAAAAGCTAACACAGGCATCTACGATATTAAAAATTTCACTCAGTGTAACAAAAAGCTCTGCATTACTCTGCTGTTCATTTTAAATATACTTGAAAAGTATAATATTAATAACCGACGAGATGAAAAAACGCATTAACTTAAAATTGGGATGCTCACAAATATACAACATGCTTTCCTTTCTCAGTCCAGATTCATCACTTAGTTTGTATTTTTACCCTTATTTTCATCCAGATAGACTTGAAATCTTCAAATCATCCTCGATTAATAGATTAAAGCCACTGAACATTCAAAATTGTGCTTATGAAAAATCAAAACAGACCAGAAATGATCAGCATTGAAGATCAAAACTTCGGCAGTCATATTGAGCATTGGAATCTGCTGACAGAGAATCCAGCCACTGAAGTTCCCAAATGGTTAGGTCTGGCGCTTGATGAACCCATCATGCCAATGGGACTTTGCCGTGAAGAATGTGATATGGATGCATCTGTATGGCTGATTCAAGGTCCTAGCAAGGAAAAAGTACAACTTTGCCAAGTGATTGCTGTTGAAAACAATAAGCCTAAAGCGGTGAAGACCGCTTTTCCAAGTTTTGAAAGCCCGTATAAAGTCAAAGCCTCAATTGAGCGGATTATTAGCTGTAAATCTAATACTCAGGCAGTACTGCGTTTAAACTTAGGCGACAATAGCATTGTTTATGCATTTGATAGTCTCTACAGTGTGAATCATGATCAATACCAAAAAGATCAAACCTATTTGGTTCAATTAAATGCATGGGCCTATGAATTAGAAGCAGTTTCTGAACATGAACAACTGGTGGTAGATGATCCAGCTTCAATTAAACATCACCGTGCCTTGAATGATATTCTGGCTGCAAATGATGGTATTGCACCCGCCAATCTACAAGAGCAAATAGATGCATGGGAGCCTAAATCTGATGATGATAAAGCGCCCGTCACTGTCGACTTCTCCAAAATGGTCGCCTATTTGTATGGTGAAAAAATGGGGCAAGAAGATGAGGCTTGGTTCCAAGGAAATATTGTGGGCAAAACTAGCCTAGAATTTATGGGACAAGAATATACACTCTATGATGTCACGCTTATTCATGATGAAAATCAAGAGGCTACCCTCATTCGTATTGCGACCAAAGATGATCAATATAAACATTTTAATATTGGTCAATACATTCGTGGCAATATTTGGGTTCAAGTAAGTATTCACTCAAAAAACTAATTTTTTCATCAAGATAACGTTTTAAAAAGCGGAATGCAGATCATATCGAATCCATGATTTGTATTTCGCTTTTTCTATTTAATTACAATCAACAAGGTCAATCGCATATCATTGTTTATATTTTATCCACAGTTTTTTATTTTAAGATTCTTTTTAAATTCAAATAATGCACACTTATCCACAGTTTTAAATTTATTTACTGCTGTATTCCTCTTAAAATAAAAAACAAATAAAAACATTTAGTTATAATAATACTGAGTAAAAGTTAGATTTATTGAATATAGATAAGTTATTTAAATTAAAATATGCGCGATTTTCGAATTAATGCAAATTAGTACTTTATTTAATCAATTTTTTATGTCTATAATATGAACAAGCAATAGGATTTAACGATAATATAGATCGGAACGAAATATCTATGAAAATCGTACAAGAAGAAAATTTACAGCGCGTTGAAACTCAACTTGAACAACGCTACCCCCTTGATGTGATGTCATGCATTTTTTTTATTTTTGGCATGATGTCATCGGCTTATATTCTGCACCAGTTTATTCTTTAATTTTACGCTTAAAATAAAAAAACCCATCTTATTCAGATGGGTTTTTGCATATTAGGATTAACCGTTACGTTTTGCAAAGTCATCCATAAAGTTAACCAACGCTTGTACCCCTTCTAAAGGAACGGCGTTATAAATACTTGCACGCATACCACCTACAGAACGGTGACCTGCCAAATTCAACAAGTGATTTTCTTCAGCTTCTTTCAGGAATAATTTTTCTAAATCTGGATTTGCCAAAGTAAATGGTACGTTCATAATTGAACGGTTTGCTTCTGCAATTGGGTTTGCATAGAAGTCGCTAGAATCAATATAGCCGTAAAGCAATTGTGCTTTTTGCAGATTCACTTGATGCATGGCATCTACACCGCCATTTTCAAGTAACCATTCAAATACTAAACCTGACAAATACCACGCATATGTTGATGGTGTATTCACCATCGAATCATTTTTAGCTTGAGCAGAATATTTCAACAAACTTGGAATTTCTGGTTTCGCTTGATCCAATAAATCTTCACGAATAATGACCAATGTTAAGCCCGCAGGACCAATATTCTTTTGCGCACCTGCATAAATCAACCCGAATTTAGACACATCTAAAGGCGCAGACAATATGCTTGATGAAAAATCAGACACCAATGGCTTATCTGTTTCTGGAATACCAGCGAACTGTAGACCACCAATCGTTTCGTTATCTGCATAATGCACATACGCAGCATCATCCGATAAATTCCATTGACTTTGTGGCGTAATCGCGAGTTTGCCGTCAATTTTTGTTCCAGCTTCTACAACATGAATATCGCCATAACGCTGCGCTTCTTGCAACGCTTTTTCAGACCAAATACCCGTATGGATATAGTCCGCTTTGTTGTTTTTACCCAACAGGTTTAATGGAATTGCAGAGAATTGTAGTGATGCCCCACCCTGTAAAAATAACACTTTGTAATTTTCAGGAATGTTCATGAGCTTACGTAAGTCAGCTTCGGCCTTTTCTGCAACTGCAACATAGTCTTTGCTACGGTGGCTCATTTCCATAATGGACAGCCCTTTGCCATGCCAATCCAACAACTCTTGTTGAGCTTTTTCTAAAACGGCAGTAGGTAATGCAGCAGGACCAGCACAGAAATTGTACGCGCGCATGATTTTTCCTTTCAGAGGTGAAACACAATAAAATGATGGCATTTAATCATATCTTGCTCAGGCTTGCAGTAAATTATCCTGAAAATATTTCAATGCTATCGGGTATTTAAAGTCAAAACTTCAATAAAGATCGATTCTTTTTTAGGTGGAATAGCTTTATTAAATGATTTAACAGTCACTAAGTAGCTGACTATACGTACAATTAATGCTGAAATCATCACCATAGCATGAATCAACATCGTAGCTATTAAATAACAGCCAAATTCAACATAACGCTAAACATGAATTTTTTTCTTTTTAGGCCAAGTAAAATGTTGTTCTTTTAAATCTTTCAATAATTTTTCATCATGTATACCACTCCTATGACGTGTAGATTGAGCATACAAATTATTGTATTAATACAAGTAAAGGTGAATTGAGCACAGATTCTGCCATTACGATTTTTATCTATGTAATTTTTTAAAAAGTTTAAATTTATCGTATGATCTATTTACTGGAAAATGAGTCTAGCATCTGCAACACTCAAAACGTAAACGTGCCCGTTTACACCAATAAAATAAAGATCTGTATAATTCATTACAACAACAATGCGAGTTTGATTAATGCCACAGCGTTTTCAATTAAAATCAAGAAAATTAACGCTTAGGATGAATCCCGTTTTCCCTAGTTTTATTTGCTTATGTACGAGTATGCTCTTTCATACTCCAAGTTATGCAAAATCAATCAGCTATATTGAGGCTGAACAAAACATACTGACTCAATCCTATAGCACTCGTGCTGCGCAAGCTCTACAACAATCTGCTCAACTGCAAGCCGAAGCAGTAAAAGGGCTCGGACTCCCGCGTATAGATTTAAATGTACGCGCTTATGCCTTTCATAATGAAGTGGATGTCCCCCTAAACTCCTTAAAAAACAATCTGGATAATACGCTTACTCAGGGCGTGGATAATCAAATTGATCAATGGCAAAATAATAGTGGCATACCCAGCGGAATTACAGACCCGCTAAAAGATGGTGTTGGGCAAGTCATTGACCGTGGCGTTGGATTAATTCCCAATGAAGCGACTGTGAATTTGGATGATCAAGTCGTACGTCCTACTGTTTCTGTTTTTATGCCTTTATATACTGGCGGGTTGACCTCTAGTGCCAAACAAATGGCACAAATTCAGTCAGAGCGCAGTGTTATCAATAATAAACAGCAACAAGACCTTCAACGTTTCGAAATTATTCAAGCTTATTTTAACTCTCAATTACAGACACAATTATTAGCAGCAAGCCGCTTTAACGCTCAAGCAATGCAAACACATTATCAAAATGCGCTGAAATTAGAACGGCAAGGCTTTATTAGCAAAGGGCAACGCATGCAATTTGAAGTTGCTAAAAATAATGCTGAACGTTTAGCACAAAATGCCCAAGCTAACCTGCAAGCCAGCTTGTTTCAGTTGAATAATCTACTCCAAAGCAGTGAAATAACAGAATTAAGCACGCCTCTTTTTGTCAATACAACCCCAAATCATTCGATTAATCAATTATTAAAGAGTTACCCTGAACAATCCTCTCTGGTTCAAAAATTGCAAAAGGATACTGAACTTGCTGGAGTAAAAGTAAAAGCGGAATCGGCTGCCAAAAAACCGACTGTATTTGCATTCGGTGAATACAGCTTAGATGAACATCAAAACTGGATTGTTGGTATTGCCGCTCAGTACAATTTATTTTCGGGCATCGACAAACAAAAAAATATACAAGCTGCTGAATTACAAAGATACGCTTTACAGTTAACCACTGAGCGTACCAAGCAAGAAATCGAAAATATGATTTATAAATCATATAGCGAGCTTGAAACTGCACAACAAAGCCATGTTTTACTGCAACAAAACATGTTAGCCGCACAAGAAAATTTACGTATTCAAACACTTTCTTTCAAAGAAGATATGGGTACGGCCACACAAGTCATTGATGCTCAAAATGCTATGACGGCTCTTAAATCTGAAATGGCACTGAATGCTTATAAATATGTGATGTCATTAGCCACTTTATTACAAAGCCACGGTTCTATAGCTGAGTTTCAAAGCTATGTAAATCAAAAAAATACGCAATATATTCGTTAACTTTAATGGGGAAACCACATGAATCAAGATCAATCAATACCTGATCAAGAACCTAATGCTTCCTCATTGGAAGAAGAAAATGCAGGTAAATCTGAAACTGATGTATCAGTGCTACTGACCGAAAATAATACTGAGACAGAACATTCAGCAGAACAGTTAAATGATGTCTCTGAAAAAGAGACTGATCCAACATCAAAAACTAAGCTTCTGAAAAGCTTGGGTATTATTCTAGCCATCTTACTGCTTGGGTTAATCGCATTTGGTTTGTGGAAAAGCTACCAACCCAAAATGGTTGAAATACAAGGAAGAGTTGAAGCGGAAACCATTCATATCAGTACCAAAATACCAAGCCGAATTGAAGAACTCTATGTACATGATGGGGAAAAAGTTCAAAAAAATCAGCCTCTCGTACGTTTATATAGTCCTGAGATTGATGCTAAAAAACTGCAGGCACTGGCTACTTTGCAATCCGCGCTAGCACTGCAATCGACAGCTGATCGAGGCTCACAACAAGAGAATATTGATACCCTATTTGCCAACTGGCAAGCCGTGAAAGCTCAACAAGAGTTGGCACAGACAACCTACCAACGTGGAGCAAAACTTTTTCAGGAGGGTGTTATTTCACGTCAGCGCCGTGACGAAATGCAGGCTGCCGCCCAATCTGCTGCTCAGTTGACTGAAGCTGCCTATCAACAATATGCTCGGGCAAAACGAGGAAGTACAACTGAACAGAAATCCACAGCCGATGCGCAGGTTGAAATTGCTAAAGCTGCGGTTGCAGAGGCCAATGCGCTAGATGCTGAAACAAAATTATATTCACCTGTAAACGGTACAATTTCCAAAACCTACGGCAAAGTCTCAGAATTAGTCGCGATTGGCGTGCCTGTCATGAGTATTATTTTAGACGATGAGCTCTGGGTGAGCTTAAATGTTCGAGAAGATCAGTATGCTCAGGTCTATCAAGCTAAAACTTTGGAAGGATTTATACCCGCTTTAAATAAAACTGCACAATTTAAAATTGAAAACATTGATGCAGAGGGTGAGTTTGCCACCATCAAAACAACGCGACAAACTGGAGGCTACGACATCCGTAGTTTCAAGCTCCATTTAACACCAAGTACGCCCATTCCTGATCTCAAAGTCGGCATGAGTGTGCTGTTTAAAGTTAAAGAGAAATCCTGATGTGGGCTGGTCTCTGGCGTGAACTTCGCTATTTAGCCACACACAAATGGGACTTGTGTTTAGTTACACTCGCGCCTTTATGTGTCATTGTGCTATTTAGCTGCATGTTTGCACAGGGAAAACCTGAACATTTACCCATTGCGATTATTGATCAAGATCAGAGTAGTCTGAGTCGAAACATCGAAAAATATTTATCCAGTAATCAAAGCTTAGCTATTTATACCGTAACGCCCGATTCCAATGAAGCTGAACGCCTACTGAATGAAACAAAAATTTGGGGCTACGTACTGATTCCAGCAGGTGCCGAACAACGACTGGTTCAAGCCAAGGATGCTCAAATTGCTCTTGCATTTAACCAAAGCTACTTCAGCGTCGGCAATACCATTTCTTCAGCCATGCTCAGCAGTACTGTGCAAGCCATGGCAAATTACATGGGACAAAATTATTTAGAAAATAATATTCCCTATTTAGACATCCCTACCCCTAATGTGAAAATCTCGCCACTCTACAATCCGAGTCTCAGTTACGAATTTTATTTAGAACCTTTTGTCATTCCTGCTGTTCTACATTTATTACTCTGTTGTTGTGTAGCATTTTCTGTAGGTCAAGAATTTCAATTTAAGTCTGCAAAAAACTGGCTGAAATCTTCAACAATATGGACTGCGTTACTCAGTAAAGTTCTTGTTTATGTTTTTATTTTCAGTATTTGGACATGGTTGTGGATGTTCTGGCTTATAGAAATTCGAGGGTGGTTTGTGGCTGGTCAACTCTGGCTGCTACTTTTAGCTCAATTTCTATTCTATTTTGCCTATGCTTTAATAAGTGCAACTGTAGTATTAGCTACCCATAATTTAGCCAAAACTTTTGGCTTTATTGCTGTGTATGGCGGTTCATCCTTAAGTTTTGCAGGTGTGACACTCCCCTTAAATAATGCTCCTGCATTTACCAAATTTTGGGCAAATATTATTCCGTACACCCCTTATGCCAAACTTCAAACTGAACAATGGGTCGTTGGTAGTCCGATACAACTTTCATTCATTCCTTTAGCAATTCTAGGTTGTTATTGTCTCGTCTATTGGACAACTTCTTTCCTGTTATTAAAAAAACGTCGAGTAGAGGTGCAGGAATGAAACAAACATTAAAGTCATTTCTTTTCTACTTTGTAAAAACATTTAAAGATATTACAAAGAATAGTTCCATTCTCACAACGATGGTGCTTTCTATCTTCTTTTATAGTTTTTTCTACCCAACAGCATACAAAGCACAACATGCTGAATCATTACCCATCATTATTGTAGATGAAGAACAAAGTACTTTAACTGCCAGTATCATTAATGCAGCAAGTAACAGTCCAAATATTCAGGTTCGTGCGGTAACAGGAAATTTTGCCGAAGCAGAGATGTGGGTAAAGCAACAACGTGCAGATGGTATTTTGCTATTACCAAATAATTTGTCTAATAGTATTCATCGCGGTGAAGTCGGAGGTGTTGGGTTATATTTGAGTGCTGCCTATTTTTTAAGAACTAAACAAATTGGTTTGGGATTGGCAACAGCCATTGAAAATACCCTCGCTGAACGCGCAGAAAAGTTTGGACAGATTTCACATTTTTCACCCGTCCTTTCTGTTCATCAGATTCCATTATTTAATACACTTTCAGGCTATGGCAGTTATATTTTTCCGGCGATTGCCCCATTAATTATTCATCAAACTATTGTCTTGGGCTTGTGTATGCTGATTGCAGGTTATCGCAACTCAAATTGGCGGAGCAAAACAACTGAGTTTTGGGGATTATTTGCTGCTGCGCTAAGCATAGGTTGTTTAGGCTGCTTTTATTTATTTGGTTTTACCTTTTGGTTCTATGACTATCCGCGTGGCGGAAATTTTTTGGGAATGCTGATTGCTGTCCCAATTTTTATAAGCAGTGTGATTGGGCTGAGTCTTGTCTTGGCTTCTTATCTGGATCTTCCCGAGCGCGCTGGTCATCTCATTGTTTTCACTTCCATTCCGCTATTTTTACTTTCGGGTACAGCATGGCCACATGCCGCTATGCCACAATGGATGCAATACTTAGGCTCAGTTCTACCATCTACTCAAGGTATTCAAATGTTTATTCAATTGAATCAGATGGGTGTACCTACGCAAATGGTCATTACTAAGCTCATTTATCTGAGTGTTTTTGCAAGCATCTGTTTAAGCTGGGCACATTATCGCTTATGTATCAGACCTAAATAGCCACATATTCACCACTTTTATTTTACAAATTAATCTATTTTCTATAATTAATCGTATTACCAAATTAAATTGATTAAATAACAATCAATCAATAATAATAAATTAAAAAAAGATCGCTCATTCTTCATAATAACTTCACAATAGCCACCTTCCATCTGCCAGCATTCTTCTTTTTTTCGTGCCATCGCATTTTGATGCAGCATAAGAGTTCTTGCAGATATTTTTTGCCCCTAATTTTTTTTCTGAGCTGAGTATGAAAAAAATTAAGATAAGCCTTGCATGGCAAATTGTAATTGCACTCATTTTAGGTGTACTTCTAGGCTCTTTTCTGCACTATTCTCCTGAATATCGTGATGCCTTTGTAACTAATTTATTGAGCCCATTAGGTTCAATATTCATTAGCCTCATCAAAATGATTGTAATTCCACTTGTAGTTTCAATGCTGATTCTCGGCATTGCGAATACAAGTCATGGTACCAATGTTGGTCGCCTAGGTTTCAAAACTATTTTATATTTTGAAATTATTACAACCATTGCCATTATTGTTGGCTTGGTTGCGGCAAATATATTCCAGCCAGGCGCTGGTATTGATATGTCGACGCTAACTCAAGTCGATATTTCTAAATATCAAGAAACCAGCCATGAAGTTAGCCAACATTCTCATGGTTTAGTACAAACCATTTTGTCGCTAATTCCACCGAACTTCTTTGCTGCATTAACTAGCGGTCAAATGCTGCCGATTATTTTCTTCTCGGTATTGTTTGGTATTGGCTTAGGTTCTTTGTCTAAAGAAACGAAACAACCGCTGATTCAGGTATTGCATGGTGTTTCTGAGACAATGTTCAAAGTTACACACATGATCATGAAGTTTGCACCTTTAGGTGTATTCGGCTTGATCGCTGCGACCGTTGCAAACTTTGGCTTTAGCTCGTTACTTCCATTGGTCAAACTTGCCGTATTGGTGTATGCCGCTATTTTCTTCTTCACTTTCGTTGTATTAGGATTTGTTGCCAAAATTTGCGGATTCAGCATTTGGACCATTATTAAAATCTTAAAAGATGAATTGATTTTAGCTTACTCGACTGCCAGTTCAGAAACCGTACTTCCACGTATTATGGAAAAAATGGAAGCTTATGGCGCGCCAAAAACAATTACCAGTTTTGTTATCCCAATTGGCTATTCATTCAATTTGGATGGTTCAACACTGTATCAAAGTATCGCCGCGATTTTCATTGCTCAGCTCTATGGCATTGACTTAAGCTTAGGTCAGCAAATCATTCTCGTGCTTACTCTTATGATTACCTCTAAAGGTATTGCAGGTGTACCTGGTGTTTCTTTCGTAGTGCTATTGGCGACTTTAGGCAGCGTTGGTATTCCACTTGAAGGTCTGGCGTTTATTGCAGGTATTGACCGTATTTTAGATATGGCACGTACTGCATTGAATGTTGTTGGTAATGCCTTGGCTGTACTCGTGATCAGTAAATGGGAAGGCCAATTCGATACTGAAAAGCAAAAGAACTACAATGTACAACTGAATGATACTTTGTAATTACTAATGCAATTAAAAAGGACGCTAAGGCGTCCTTTTTTATTTAATACTACTTTTGATTATTCAATTTTCTCACCAAATACTGACACGCTAATGTCTCGAATTTTGCTGCTGCCATTCGGTTTATCAAAACTCACGTCATACTGTACTAAGTTTTTATCATAGGCATATTCATAGGTCACAGTATATTTACTTGGCTGATTGCTTTCATTCAGCAATTTTTTTGAGACAATTTTTTTGGTTTTATAATTTTCTTGAGGCAAACCACGTGCAAACTTTTGCATATCTTTTTGATTGCCTTGATAGCGTGCCTGCAACTCAGGCTCAAAATGCGTCATTAATCGATCAAAGTTTTGCGCACGTAAATCATCATAGGCCTCTTGAGCAGCCTGTACTTGCTGTGGACTAGGATCTGGAATATTGGCCTGCTGTCCCAGTTTATCGCACCCACTGAAAACCAATACCGATGCTAGAATCGCATACTTCATCTTCATCATTCTTTTCCCATTATTTATGCAGCAAATCATATAGAAAAAGGACGCCTTAGCGTCCTTTTAATTTAGATCATCACTTATTCTTCTTCAGATTCATTCAAATCTGATTCGTTTTCAGTTTCATCTACAATCATTTCTTCATCAACTAACTTTTCATTAGCCACTACTGATTCTATAGTTTCGATTTCATCTTCTTCGACTGCATCAATCGCCTCTACACCCACCAATGTTTCATCTTCACCTAAACGGATCAAACGAACACCTTGTGCGTTACGGCCTGTTTGTGCAACTTCTGAAGCGCGAGTACGAACCAAAGTACCACCGTCTGAAATCAGCATCAGTTCTTTGGTTTCATCAATCGCAACAGCACCGACCAATTCACCATTACGCTCAGAGGTTTTAATAGCAATTACACCTTTTCCGCCACGTTTCTTGGTCGGGAAGTCATCGACAGGTGTACGTTTACCGTAACCATTAGCTGAAGCACACAGCACTTCACCTGTTTCTGGAACAACAACTAAAGATACAATGCGACTAATGAAGTTTGCATCTGCTGCATCATCTTCATCCGATTCAACTTCTTCTGACTCATCGACTTGAGCTGAACCAATTGTGACACGCATACCACGTACACCCTTGGCAGAACGGCCCATCGCCCGTACATCTGTTTCAGCAAAACGAATCGCCTTACCTTCATTAGAGAACAACATAATTTGCTGTTCGCCATCAGTAATCGCCACACCAATCAAGGTATCTTCTTCATTCAGCTCAATTGCACGTAAACCATTTGAACGTACATTACTGAATTGTTCCAGCTCTACACGTTTCACAGTACCTGACGCAGTTGCCATAAATACAAAGAAGTTTTTACGTAACTTCTCAGTCAATTCTGCAAATTCAGCAACAATTTCATCGTCCAAATCAATTGCAGAAAGTTCAACACTCAACTCTTTCAGTTGCTTACGCAATGCATCGGATAATTCATCAGGATCTTCTGCCAAAGCATCAAACGAAGCTTTTAACGCTTCATAATGGGCTTCGATAATGCTATTTTCACGGAGTTTAACCACATTAGCACGAACAAAAGCTTTAAAGTCGGCTAAACGATCTTTAAATTTCTTCGGCGCATCAATCACAGGTAAAATTGCAGTAATCGTTTCATCTGCCTCTAATGGCAGTAAGTTCACCATTGGGCGACCTTTTGCACCACGTGACGCTTGCGGTACTTCAAACACTTTCAGGCGATATACTTTACCTACATTGGTAAAGCATAAAACCGTTGCATGGTTTGAGGTGACAATCAGATGTTGGATGTAGTCATCTTCTTTCATCGATGTTGCAGATTTACCACGTCCACCACGACGCTGCGCCGCATAGTCAGACAATGGTTGCGTTTTTGCATAACCCGTTTGCGAAACAGTTAATACAACTTGCTCTTCAGGAATTAAATCTTCACGGCAGAAATCAATACGTGATTCCACAATTTCAGTACGACGTGCATCGCCATATTGCTGAAGAATTAAAGCCAGTTCTTCTTTAATGACATTCATCAATAAATTGAAATCGTTCAGAATTGCAGTTAACTCAGCAATTTGACCTAGAATTTCGGTATATTCAGCGTGAAGCTTGTCTTGCTCTAAACCAGTTAAACGGTGCAAGCGTAACTCTAAAATCGCACCGACTTGAGTCGGAGACAAACGGTACACATCACCATCTAAACCAAATGGACGGTTTGGATCTTCACCGTCGATCACTTCAGGACGAACAGAAACTGAACCTGCTTTTTCTAGAAGTGCAACCACACCACCCGCAGCCCATTCACCAGCTTGTAAACGTTCACGCGCTTCAGCTGGGTTTGCAGAGGTCTTGATCGTTTCGATGATGGCATCAATATTCGCCAACGCAACCGTCAAGCCTTCTAAGATATGACCACGTTCACGCGCTTTGCGTAATTCGAACATGGTGCGGCGGGTCACGACTTCTTGACGATGACGAATAAATGCCGCAATGATATCTTTGAGGTTCATTAACTTAGGCTGTCCGTTGTCCAGACACACCATGTTAATGCTGAAAGAATTTTCGAGTTGCGTATTCAAGAATAAGTTGTTCACGACAACTTCTGCATTTTCGCCACGTTTTAAATCAATGGCAATACGCATACCCTCTTTATCAGATTCGTCGCGTAGCTCTGAAATACCTTCGAGTTTCTTTTCTTTCACCAACTCAGCAATACGCTCGATGGTTTTCGCTTTGTTAACTTGATATGGAATTTCAGTAAAAACAATCGTAGTACGACCTGTTTTTTGGTCTTCCTCGAAGTGATATTTACCACGGATATGCAAACGACCTTTACCCGTACGGTAAGCATCTACAATGCCTGATTTACCATAAATAATACCGCCAGTCGGGAAGTCTGGACCCGAAATATGCTGCATCAAACCTTCAATGCTGATATTTGGGTTTTCAGCATAAGCCAGACATGCATTCACAACTTCCGTCATGTTATGAGGCGCCATATTAGTCGCCATACCCACAGCAATACCAGTCGTACCGTTAATTAACAAATTCGGAATGCGCGTCGGCATCACTTGCGGGATACGTTCTGAACCGTCGTAGTTATCTTCCCAGTCTACGGTATCTTTTTCGAGATCCGCCAAAATTTCATGGGTAAGCTTTTGCATACGCACTTCGGTATAACGCATTGCTGCTGCACTATCACCATCGACAGAACCGAAGTTACCTTGACCATCTACAAGCATATAACGCAAACTAAAATCTTGCGCCATACGAACAATAGTTTCATAAACAGCAGAATCACCGTGAGGGTGATATTTACCGATTACGTCACCGACAACACGGGCAGACTTTTTGTATGCTTTGTTGTAGTCATTACCCAATTCGTGCATTGCAAAAAGCACACGACGATGAACAGGTTTTAGACCATCTCGTACATCAGGTAAAGCGCGTGATACAATCACGCTCATTGCATAATCCAAATACGAGTGCTTGAGTTCATCCTCAATGGCAATCGGTCTAATTTCCGATACGCTCATGCATACTCCTTGTTATACAAGCAGGAATTCTGCCCGCATTTATATCTTAAATCTTGCAAAAATTTAACTCAGGGAATTGAGCTAAAAAACTAAAATACAGCCGTAAATTTTAGCATATTTTATCCCTTTTAGGTGCGTATTTAGCCGAGTTAATTTCGTTTGTTTTCCTTTGTTTATCGTCGTTTTTTTATACGAATTTTGAATCTGAATTAAGTTGAAAAATAAGCTATTTTGCAAAGCTGATATTTATAGCACATACAACACTTTAAATTGTTGTTTTACTTATAGTATTCGTAAATTAATTTAATATTTTTAATACTTCTAATGACTTTCGCGCTTTACAGCCTTTCTAAACCCTATTTTGCCTCACAGGTTATCTTCTATTTAACCCTGATGAGATAAGTGCTAAGCGCAAAAAAACGCCCCTGTTCATAACAACTTAAGCATGACTTAAATTGCTTGCACAAGGGCGTTTTTCGAACAATCGTTCAGAAATTAGATTTTAGATACTAATTCAGGAACAACTGTGTTCAAATCACCAACTAACCAGTAGTCAGCAACTGCATTGATTGGCGCTTCTTCGTCTTTGTTGATCGCAACGATCACTTTAGAGTCTTTCATACCCGCCAAGTGCTGGATCGCACCAGAAATACCTACAGCGATATATAAGTCAGGTGCAACGATTTTGCCTGTTTGACCAACTTGCATGTCGTTTGGAACGAAACCAGCATCAACCGCAGCACGTGAAGCACCTTGTGCAGCACCTAGCTTGTCAGCTAATGGGTCAAGTACTTTATGGTAGTTCTCACCAGAACCTACACCACGACCACCAGAAACAACGATACGCGCAGCCGTTAATTCAGGACGTTCAGATTTTACAATCTCTTCAGATACAAACTTAGAGATACCTGCATCTTTTGCTTCACTTACAGCTTCAACCGCAGCAGCACCGCCTTCAGCAGCTACAGGATCAAATGCTGTACCACGTACTGTACCCACAATGATTGCTTCGTCAGATTGAACTGTTGCAATCGCGTTACCTGCGTAGATTGGACGCTTGAATGTGTTAGCAGATTCAACAGCAATGATGTCTGTGATCATACTTACATCAAGAAGTGCAGCAACACGTGGAAGAATGTTCTTACCTGTTGTTGTAGATGCAGCCAATACGTGTTTGAAACCACCTTTCGCTACATCAGCAACTAAAGCTGCAACGTTTTCAGCCAATTGGTTTGCATAAGCAGCATTGTCAGCAAGTAATACTTTGCTTACGCCTGCAACTTTAGCCGCAGCGTCAGCCACTGCTTGCGCGCCTGAACCTGCTACCAATACAGTGATATCACCACCGATTTTTTGTGCTGCAGCAACAACGTTTAAAGTTGCACCGTTAAGTGTCTTGTTGTCGTGCTCAGCGATAACTAAAATACTCATGATTTTATCCTTCTGTATTAGATCACTTTCGCTTCGTTTTTCAATTTTTCAACAAGCTCATCAACAGATTTCACTTGTACGCCTGCTTTACGGTCAGCAGGTGGTTCAACTTTAACTGTTTTAAGCTTAGTTGCTGTAGAAACACCAAAATCAGCTGGTGACTTAGTATCAAGCGGTTTTTTACGCGCTTTCATGATGTTTGGAAGAGCAGCATAACGTGGCTCGTTCAAACGTAAGTCAGTGGTGATGATTGCTGGAAGTGACAATTCAACAGTTTGTAAACCACCGTCAACTTCACGAGTCACTTGTACTTTGTCGCCATCAACTTTAACTTCAGATGCGAACGTACCTTGACCTGCACCTAGAAGTGCACCAAGCATTTGACCAACTTGGTTAGAGTCGTCATCAATGGCTTGTTTACCAAGAAGGATTAATTGTGGTTGTTCAGCTTCAACAACGCCTTTAAGGATTTTAGCAACTTCCAAAGCACCAAGTTGGCTGTCATCAGCTTCAACCAAGATACCGCGGTCAGCGCCAAGTGCCATTGCAGAACGAATTTGTTCTTGAGCTTCTTTAGGACCAATAGAAACAACGATGATTTCTGAAACAGTTCCTTTTTCTTTTAAGCGAACCGCTTCTTCCACTGCGATTTCACAGAATGGGTTAATTGACATCTTAACGTTAGTAAGGTCTACCCCACTATTGTCCGGTTTAACGCGAACTTTAACGTTGGCATCAACCACACGTTTTACAGCAACAAGAGCCTTCATGTAATCCTCGGCTGTTTTAGCAAAAGTAAATGTTGAGAAAAGTTAGATTAACTCTTCACATAAAATTTTTTAGGTGTCCTATCTTGCAATTGTATGGCATTTCGGTCAAGTCACAATTACTGAATCCACTGTAAAAATGCGTAAAAATGGCTGAACGTCGCGTTCAAATTTTTATTTGCATGAATTTTAATTCTAAAATAGCAGTTTTACTGTTCTAATTTTAAACATTGATTTTTATTATTTTTTTACTTTATTTACTACATAATTTTTTCTGATCAATGACTTAAATTTCTGCTTTAGCTGTTTGAACAACTGACCAAGTATGGCTGTAAAATCAACCAAATGACTTGTCAGTTTTGACAGAACCATATTCCTGATTAAAATTTTATTCCCTAGCTACCTTTAAGTAGTCTCCCAATCCTACTTATGGCTTCGACATGATAAGAAATCTGCTGTTATACATATAAAAAAGCATGCCAATCAAGAGCATGCTTTTTTATTTCAATTAATTGGCGATCAACCAACTCGCAGCTAGCATAAGTAAACCGCCCGAACCCGCGTCAACCCATTTTTGTTTTTGAGCGTCTAATTGTGCATTTGCAGTAATTTTAGCAATAACAATACTTAATCCACTATATACCACCAAGCACAAGCCTATAAAAATAGACGATAGAATCAGACCTTGTATGACAGTATTTTCCGCATTACGCATAAACTGCGGCAAAATTGCAAAATAAATCAGCATTCCTTTTGGATTTAATAAAGAAGTTAAAAAGCCTTTAGCAATTGGACTGCCTGCAAAAGCCTTGGGCACATGCAAAGATTTGCTGTTAAAAACAGCGCGAAATAAACTAAAAGCCAGATATAAAAGATAAGCAATCCCTAACCAGCGAATTGTTTCGAACAACATCGGAAAAGAAACCAATATTGCCGCGATGCCCAAGGCAACCAAGACCGAATGCACCATATAGCCCATACAAACCCCAAGAGTCGCCATAAAGCCCGCTTTTACACCTTTCGCCATTACTTGCGAAAAAATAAATAGCATGTCAGGTCCTGGAGTACACACCAGTGGTAGAACGGTCAACGCAAAGAGTAAATATACAGACATATCCTTTTCCCTTTCGAATATCGACTGAAAGTGAAAATTAGTATCTTCGAATTTATACAAAATAGGATTGCAAATATTCTATAATTAGATCCATATTTCGAATTTAATTCTATTTTATGAAATCATCTTCCAAGAATATTTTAATCAAGCTAGATCGGATTGATAAAAGTATCATTCGAGCCTTACAAGAAAATGGTCGAATCCAAAACAATGATTTGGCTAAAGAAGTTGGGCTATCTCCTTCTTCCTGTTTAAGACGGGTCAAACTGTTGGAAGAAGCAGGTGTCATACAAAACTACACCACTGTGGTCGATCCTCAAAAGATTGGCTTCCAATTGATTTTATTTTCACGTATTTGGTTGGTCGGACAAGATGCTGAAACGATTGATCGTTTTATTGAAGCAATGAAAGAACTGCCTCAGGTCATGGAGTGTTATATTATTTTGGGTGAATGTGATGCCATGCTCAAAGTTGTCGTCCCTGATTTGGAAAGTTATCGAAAATTCCAGTCTACACATTTGACCAAAAAAAATGGTATTACCAGTGTCAAAACAGATTTACCTAGCCAAATTATTAAGCAAAGTTTTCAACTTCCGCTTGAAGATTTATAAGAGAGACAATGCAAAAGTTTCTAGAAAGTGCTCGCTTAATTTTACGTCCATGGCAAGAGGCTGATCGATTACCATTTTATCAGCTCAATGCAGACCCTGCTGTGATGCGTTATTTTCCCAAATGCTTGACTCGGACTGAAAGCGATCTGCTCATCGATAAATGCCAAGCTTTAATTGAACAGCGGGGCTGGGGCTTTTGGGCAGTCGAATTAAAATCTGAACAATGTTTGATTGGTATGACAGGATTACATTCTCAACCTGATCAATTTAGTTTTTCACCATGTACCGAAATTGGCTGGCGGTTGAACAAAGATTATTGGGGTCAAGGCTATGCGACAGAAGCAGCTCAACTTGCATTGAGTTTTGCCTTTCAAACCCTCAATTTAAAGGAAGTTGTTGCATTCACAGCCTCAATTAACCATCCTTCACAAGCGGTAATGAAAAGGTTAGGCATGCTATATCAAAAAGAGTTTTTACATCCTGCCCTGACTGCCGAGAGTATTTTGCAAAAGCATGTACTGTATTCCATTCATCCCCATGAATTTAACTCAGACGTGCGCATTACCTAAAAAGTCGCGATGTACATGACTCAGTTCAATCAATTCATAACGGGATAAATCAAAAATTTCCCAGACCAATTGAAAGTCATCGGTTGTATCCATTATTGGAATAAAGTTTGCAGATACATTCCACGTTGTACCGTCCCAAACATAACATTTACGACTATCCTGTTGCACCGCTTGCACCATACCAGAGGTATTAATCCCTTCAATCACTGAATTTTCTGGCAATAGAGGTTGTACTTCAGGTAAGCAATATTCAATAAAATGTTTAATCTGACGCAAACCATATCCTGCAAAAATATCCTTTTGCACTGAATTTAATTGATCATATTTTTCTTGTATATTCGAAATCATGGTTTGCATTCCTCTTTCATTCAACACTCAAAATTCGCAATCGGTATGTTTATGTTCAATACCGCATACCATGCGACACTTATACTTCATCTTTTGATTTTTTATTATTCTACAATAGTACAAATATGCTCCTTTTCATTTTACTTATGTAATGACTAAAGCAACTTCTGTACCAGAATAAAATCATTCGGCATATATCTACACTGAAATTGTTACTGTTTTTTGAATTGAGCACGCGGATGTGCTTGATCGTAAACATTGGCAAGTCGATCAAAATCGACATGGGTATATATTTGGGTGGTACTTAAATTACTATGCCCCAACATTTCCTGTACAGCTCGTAAATCACCGCTATTTGACAGCATATGACTTGCAAAACAATGTCTTAATAAATGTGGATGTAAATCAACACTCACCCCTGCACGTTGCGCTTGAAACTTGACACGATTTTCAATTTGTCTGGCACCCAGTGGATTGCCTTTACGACTAATGAATACATGAGCATCAGGAACAAAATCACCATGCCACAATGGATACAACTTTAGCCAATCCATTAATGCATCTCTGGCTTTAGAACCAAAGGGAACTACACGGGTTTTGTTACCTTTACCCGTGATCCGTAATAGAAGCCGATTAAAATCAATATCTTTAATTTTAAGACTTTGTACTTCTGCTAAACGTAAGCCACTGGAATACAATAATTCCAAAATTGCCTTGTCGCGCAACCATAACTCCTGATCAGATTCTTTCTCAGGTTTAGGCTGATCTAAAATTTGCTGAATAGTTTCAATATCCACCATACCCGGCAAGGGTCGTGGTTGACGTTTTAATTGAAAATCATCAGAAGGGTTAAATTCCAGATATTGCCCGTCTTGAGCCCATTTCATGAACTGGCGAATCGCAGACAATAACCGCTGCAAACTACTTGAACTTAACTGGTGTTGCTCTACTTTGACAGCCAAATATTCGCGTAAATCAGCCGTTTCGACATCTTGTAACAGCAATTTTTTCTGATCACAAAACTGTAAAAAATCACCAACGTCACGCTCATATGCGAGTAAAGTTAATTTAGACTGATTTTGTATTTCTCTTGCTTTCAGCCACATACCGAGTAACTGTTGGGATTCTACAGACATCATACCCACCCTAAACCTAAAAATTAAAATGAGTTAAATACTGCTGAATGTGTGCTGCAACTTCTTCTGCATAGTGTTCCCCGAAGGCATGATCACCACCATGAATAATATGAAGTTCAGCTTGTGGGAATGTTTGCTGCAAAGCCTGTCCAACGGCGATTGGGCTAATCGGATCTTGATCTCCCCACAATAACAATATTGGTATCCTGATCTTTTCAAGGTGTTGAGATAAATCTATCTGCGTAGCCATAAACCAGTCTGGATAGTTGAGATACTGTTGTTGATAAGCGGTTCGCCAATCTTGTACCTGAAATGGAGTTAAATCAATTCCGCCCGAAGTTGCCAAAAACACTAATCCTTTGACCAAATCTGGACGTGCTATTGCTGCCTGTACAGCAAAAATTCCGCCCATAGACTGTGCAATCACAATAGATTCAGACTGAATCTGTTGCAAAACATAATTCGACAAACTGGCAAAATCATAAACACTCTCTTGGCTTGGTTCCTCACCAAAACTCGGATAAGCAATGACCTGTTTAGATTCTGCATGAGATAATTTATTGATTAAAGGATTCCAGAACGTGGTACTTCCCGATGCGCCTGGTAGAAAAATTAAATTTGGCATGTCTCTACTTTATATCTATTTATCTTTGGCTTCAGCATAGCCGATTTTGATCCATAAAAAAGCACCATCATAAAGACAGTGCTTTTTTCAACAGCAATACAGGTTTAGCCTTGGAAATAACGCAAGTCGATACGTCCTTCATAAACGTTGGCTGTCGGACCTGTCATCCAAACCACATCACCATCACGCCATTCAATTTGTAACTTCCCACCCGCCAGTTCAATTTCAACCTGATTTGCCAATAAACCACGACGGATGCCTGAAACAGCAGCAGCACACGCCCCTGTACCACAAGCTAAAGTTTCACCAACACCACGCTCAAATACACGTAAACGTGCATGTTTTTCATCAATAATCTGCATAAAGCCTGCATTGACACGTGCTGGGAAACGCGCATGTGACTCGACTTGTGGTCCCATCGTTGCCACATCAGCCGTAATGACATCTGGAACAATAGTCACCGCATGTGGATTACCCATGTTCACCACATCAATTTGAATCTGTTGTTGATTTGCCAACTCTAGGTCATACAAATTTTCTGGTTCATCTGCTAAAAATGGAATTTCCTGTGGTAGAAATTTTGGATAACCCATATTAACGCGTACCCAACCATTTGACCCTAATTCAGGCTCAACAATGCCTGCTTTGGTTTGTACTTTAATTTTGGTTTTGGTGGTGAGTTGTCGTTCATGTACAAAACGTGCAAAACAGCGCACGCCATTTCCACATTGCTCAACCTCTGAACCATCGGCATTAAAAATACGATATTTAAAATCCGCTTCTGGTACATCGGGTGGTTCAACAATCAATAACTGATCAAAACCAATGCCAAAATGGCGGTCTGCAAGACGTTGGATCGTCAGTGCATCTAAATACGCGCGCTGACTAATTAAATCCACAACCATGAAGTCATTGCCTAGACCATGCATTTTAGTAAATTCTAAAAACATTTTTAGTGATTCCTTAAGGCAATAAACGCTCTTTTTCCCAAAGTGATTCGATTGTTTCACGCTCACGAATCAGATGGGAGTCAGCACCATCGACCATGACTTCAGCCGCACGACCACGTGTATTGTAATTTGAGCTCATCACAAAACCGTATGCACCTGCTCCCAATACTGCAAGTGTATCGTTTTCACGGAGGGCTAAATCACGTTCTTTGCCCAAGAAATCACCCGTTTCACAAATCGCACCCACAACATCCCATTGTAAAGTTTCGACATCATCTCGTGGAGTAACTGGTTGAATATCCATCCATGCTTCATACAAAGCAGGTCGAATTAAATCATTCATTGCCGCATCAATAATGGCAAAGTTACGGTGATTGGTCGGTTTCAATAAATCCACTTTAGTCAGTAACACGCCAGCATTGGCAGAAATACTACGACCTGGTTCCATATATACTTTTAGCCCTAACTTTTCTAAAGCTGGTTTGAGTGCATTGGCATATTCTTCTACAGTTGGTGGGACTTCATCTTTATAAGTTACGCCCAAACCACCACCAATATCGATATGCTTCAACTGAATACCTAACGCTTTCAGTTGCTCAATCATGAGCATGACACGATCTAAAGCATCGACAAACGGTTTGGTTTCAGTCAGTTGTGAACCAATATGACTGTCAATTCCAATAATCTCTAAGTTCGGTAGACTGGCTGCATATTGATAGGTTTCAAATACCGTATCCGAAGGAATACCGAATTTGTTTTCTTTTAATCCTGTCGAAATATAAGGATGAGTTTTTGCATCGACATCTGGATTAACACGCAAAGAAATAGGCGCTTTTTTACCTAAAGTTGCTGCCACTTTCTGAATACGATCTAATTCGGCATGAGACTCAACGTTAAAACATGCAATCTCAACTTCCAGTGCTTTTTGTATATCTGCTTCAGTTTTACCTAAACCTGAAAAGACAACTTTAGATGCATCGCCGCCTGCAGCCAATACACGAGCAAGCTCACCGCCAGTCACGATATCGAAACCACAGCCTAACTTTGCCAAGACATTGAGTACCGCGATATTTGAGTTAGACTTTACCGCAAAACAAATTTGATGGTCGATAAAATCAAACGCACGATCCATATCTAAATAATGTTTTTCAAAAGTCGCTTTTGAATACACATACAGTGGCGTGCCATATTGCTGCGCAAGCTGTTCTAGGGAACACTGCTCTGCGTGCAATACCCCATTAATGCGGGTAAAACTCATGGAAGATGTCCTTTCAATGACAAGTTAAGGAGTAGAAGATTTTGATTCTGTAGTTGCCTGTTGTTCAGCGGATTGGTCCGTTGGAACTTGCTCCGTTTTTTGCGCAGGCGCTACATTTGGATATAACAAATATTTTGCACGTTTGTCATAATTTGAATCGCTTGGTAATTGTAATGCCCCCGATTGACCACAACCGACTAATGAAGAACCCAACACCAATACACTTATGCAGCAAATGACGTGACGCATCTGACCACCTATCTCAAATTTTAACGAAGTATAACCCGATCAACGCATTGACCAAAGCATTAAACGCTAGAGATTATCGCCAGACATAAAAAAACGCCAGTTCTAAACTGACGTTTTTCTGTATAGACAACGATTATTTATGTTTTGGCTTATAGAAACCGAAATAACCAATCGCAAGAATAATAAGCCAAATTGGGCTGACCATTAATGCCTTCATGGTATCTGGCTCTAATGACAACACGTAAATCATGCCAATGAAGAACACAATCACCACCCAACATGTCAAAGGACCACCAGGCAATTTAAAGGTCGATTTTGCATGTAACTCTGGGCGTGTTTTGTAGTAAACCAAATAGCTCCACAAAATAATCAACCACACCAAAATAAACAGAATCGTGGATAGCGTCGTTGCCAAAGTAAAGGCTTCAACCGTATTTGGCACGAAATACTGTAAGGCTGCCCCACCCAACAAACAAATTGCAGAGAAATATAAAGCATTTGCAGGAACTGCACGCTTATTCAAATGACCAAAAGCCTGTGGTCCTTGCTTCTCACGTGATAAGCCAAACAACATACGACTAGTCGAAAATACTCCGCTGTTCATAGAGGACATCACTGACGATAACACCACAAGGTTCATAATAATCGCAGCGGCTGCAATACCTGCCTGACTGAACAAATTCACAAAAGGGCTAACTTCTGGATTGATTCTGTTCCATGGTGTCACTGACATCACAATGACCAATGCCAACACGTAGAAAAAGATAATACGAATGGGAATAGAGTTCACTGCTTTAGGCAAGTTGCGCTCAGGATCTTTGGTTTCAGCCGCAGTTGTCCCAACCAACTCTACCCCGACAAAGGCAAAAATTGCAATTTGGAAGCCTGCTAAGAAGCCTTCCATTCCTGTCGGGAACATTCCGCCATTTGCCCATAAGTGGGTAAACGATGCCACTTCACCTGTTGTTGAGGTAAAGCCTGTAGAAATCATCCACAAACCAACCGCAATCAGCACAACAATGGCAATGATTTTGACCAAAGCAAACCAGAACTCTAGCTCACCGAACAGCTTCACCGTCATTAGGTTCAAGCCCATAATGAAGATAATCGCAGCAACACTTATCATTGCTCCTTCAACTGGGCTAAACGGTATTCCATTATTGAAGAATTGCAGATAATAAATAATGGCGGATAAGTCCGCGATACCAATGGTGATCCAACACAACCAATAGGTCCAACCTACGAAATAACCCGCCCAAGGACCAATCAGGTCTGTCGAGAAGTCAATAAAAGACTTATATTTCAGGTTAGATAACAGTAATTCTCCTAATGCGCGCATTACGAAAAACACCATTAAACCAATGATCATGTAAATAAATAAAATTGATGGGCCTGCCAAACTAATGGTTTTACCCGACCCCATGAACAAACCAGTACCAATTGCACCACCAATCGCAATTAGTTGTAGATGTCGATTTGACAAACTACGATGGAGTTCGCCTTGTGCAGCTGACTCATTCGTGTTTTGATTTAACATCGCTATAAAAACTCTCTATTAATCCTTTAAGATTTTTTAACCAAATTAATCCAAATTACACATTTGCACTATTTTAAGCACGCCTTCGCCATGTAAGTTTTTGGGTCAATCTAAGCTAAACAACTCTATCTGTATCGTTCAGCATTCAAGCCTTATACAATTGGGGCCGATAATACGCACTACATCAATGCAATACAATGCGCCTTTTGGACACATCAGTTCATATAAATCTTATACCATTCAATAAAAAAAGCAGCCGCCGTGACTGCTTTTTAAGTTCTACTTCACACTAACATTCAATTACTTTATTGATTATTCTGTTGTTTCTTTAAGCGTTCTTCCCAATAAGTTGCATTACGAATCCCAAGTTTTACAGGATCAAAGGTATATTCTGTTACTCCTGCTTTTTGTTGCTGCTCATAATCTTTCAATGCTTTGATGGTTGGTTTCCATACAAAGTAGGTCACAATAATACCCACAATATTAATCCATGCCATTAAACCCACACCGATATCACCAATTCCCCAGATATAACCTGTTGCACTAATTACACCGTAAGCGACAGAAATCATGATAAAACATTTCGTAACGAACAATAACGATGGAGATTGCGTGATATAACTCAAATAAGTGATGTTGGTTTCTGCAATATAGTAATAAGCAACAATTGTGGTAAATGCGAAGAAGAATACCGCCAAGGCAACAAAAATTTGTCCAAAACCACCAAATACAGTGCTCACCGCCATTTGGGTAAATGCTGGCGAACCAATTTCGACAGTACCTGCAACATTTTGAACAATAAATTGTCCTGCTTCTAATGTGCCTTGTACGTTATACATACCTGTAATTAAAATCATGAAGGCTGTAGCAGAACAAACAAATAGCGTATCAACATAAATTGAGAAAGCTTGTACAAAACCTTGTTGCGCTGGATGTTGTACTTCTGCGGCTGCCGCTGCATGCGGTCCAGTACCCTGACCTGCTTCATTTGAATACACCCCACGTTTAACACCCCAACCAATGGCAGCACCGAGTCCTGCCATAGGGCTAAACGCATCGTCAAAAATAAGTTGCAGCACACGTGGCAATTCGTGAATATTAATGGCCACAATGACGAGGGCCATTAAAATATAGCCCAACGCCATAAATGGAACGACAAACTCTGCAAAACGTGCAATACGTTTAATACCACCAAAAATAATGATGGCCAACAAAGATAGAATTACAACCAAAGCAACTAATTTGAATGAACCTACATTACCAAAGACGATGGAACCTTCACCTGTAATTTGCGTAAAGGCATTCCCCACCGCATTGGCTTGAATCCCTGGTAGAAATAAACCACAAGATACAATTGCGGCAACCGCAAATACCACACCTAACCAACGTTGGCCTAAACCTTTATCAAAATAAAATGCAGGTCCACCACGGTACTGACCTTGGTATTCCACCTTATAAATTTGACCTAAAGTAGATTCTACGTAAGCTGTACTTGCTCCTAAGAAAGCCACAAGCCACATCCAAAATACTGCGCCCGGACCACCAAAACCAATTGCTGCTGCTACCCCTGCAATATTACCAACACCTACACGCCCCGAAAGTGATACGGCTAATGCTTGAAATGAAGAAATCCCTTGTTCTGAAGAACCACCATGTATTAATAATCTTGCCATCTCTTTCATTTGGCGAACTTGAACAAAGCGCGTCAGAATAGAGAAAAATAAACCTGCTCCCAAACACAAATAAATAAGAGCCTTGCTCCAAATAATACTATTTACCCAATCAACAATTTCTGCTGCACTCATAGACATCAACCTTTTTTATATAATTTGAAAATGTTGCAATTGCTTTATTTTCATTTGTTTGAGCATGAGCAATATCTATGCCATCAAACTGCTGTGTCATGACAAGAAACAACCAAACGCTCAAACTCCTTCCATGGAAAAAGTGAACTGAACAAATCACTTGACTCAAAACACACTGTTTCTTACTTGTAAAAGTCTTATATCATGTTATTTTTCTGAGCAATTCCCTTTAACCAGTAATTACGATAAACAGCGACACTTCTTATTCCTTAAGAATTGCATTCACTGTATTTAATTGTTTTCGTAACTATTACTTTTATCTAATTTACAGATTATTTTCAATTTTATTTATGGCAAAAATTAAAACCGTATATCGCTGTGAGCAATGTGGTGCAGACCATTCAAAATGGGCTGGACAATGTGTTGAGTGTGGCGAATGGAATAGTCTGGTTGAAGTCCGCATTGAACCTGCGGTGACACATCGTGCCCAACCTAAAATGGGCGGAGGCTACGCAGGACAAGCAGCAAATATCACGACTTTAAATCAAGTCTCAGTTTCGCATGAAACGCGTCTTGCAACAGGTATTGGTGAGTTTGACCGCGTACTCGGCGGGGGCTTAGTCACTGGTTCTGTGGTATTGATTGGCGGTGATCCTGGTATTGGTAAATCAACCATTCTCTTACAAACAGCAACTTATATGGCAGCAGCCAGAAGTTCCGCACTCTATGTAACAGGTGAAGAATCCCTCTCGCAAGTTGCGCTACGGGCACAACGTTTAGACTTACCAACAGATCAACTCAAAGTAATGGCAGAAACTTGTGTAGAACGTATCTGTGAAGTTTTGGCACAAGAACGCCCTGCCGTTGCAATTCTCGATTCCATTCAAACCCTTTACACAGAAACTTTACAATCTGCACCGGGTGGTGTCTCACAAATTCGAGAGTCTGCCGCATTACTGACTCGTTTTGCCAAAAATAGTGGTACTGCACTGTTTATTGTGGGTCATGTGACCAAAGAAGGTGCTTTGGCAGGACCACGTGTACTTGAACACATGGTTGACTGCGTACTGTATTTTGAAGGTCAATCTGACTCACGTTATCGTATGATTCGCGCAGTAAAAAACCGTTTTGGTGCAGTCAATGAGCTGGGCGTGTTTGGTATGACCGATAAAGGCTTACGTGAAGTCGCCAATCCTTCAGCAATTTTCTTAAGTCGCTACGATGAAGCTATTCCAGGTTCAATTGTAATGATTAGCCGTGAAGGCACACGCCCACTTTTAGTCGAAGTGCAAGCTTTGGTGGATGATGCACACGGACAACCACGTCGCGTTGCCTTAGGCTTAGAACAAAACCGCCTAAACATGTTGCTTGCAGTCATGCACCGTCATGGTGGTGTACAAACCTCTGGACAAGATGTGTACGTTAATGTCGTCGGTGGTTTAAAAATTACTGAAACTGGTTCGGACTTAGCTGTTCTACTGGCGTGTGCCTCTAGTTTACGAGGTAAGGCATTGCCCCAACAATTAGCAGTTTTTGGCGAAGTTGGATTGTCAGGTGAAATTCGTCCTGTGCCAAATGGTCAAGAACGTTTAAAAGAAGCCATTAAACATGGTTTTAAATACATCATTGTGCCGCGTGCCAATGCACCACAGAAAGCCATTGCAGGCGTGCAAATTATTGCAGTAGCACGATTACATGAAGCATTAACCGAAGCTATGAATCTTTCTGAATGATCTAAGGTGAGTGTTAAAAATTAACTGTGCAAAATTAAACAAAAAAATTGTTTTTTCTTATTGAAAAAATTGACAAATGCCTGCATAAATACAGGGCTATTTATCATTTTTTATAGGAAAATTGAATGGAAGTTCGACAGCGTAGTTTAGTTGCAGGTATTTTAGCAGCGGCGTTATTGGTAGCACCTTTGGCAGAAGCGAAACGTGCAGGTGGTGGTAAGAGTCATGGCATGAGCCGTTCTGCGACACCAACACAGTCTTATCAACAACCTCGTCAAGCTACACCTGCTCAACAACCTGTTGCCCCTGCAACTGCACCACAAAAATCTGGTCCAGGTGTAGGTAGTATGGTTGCTGCTGGTGTTGCTGGTGCTGCCGTAGGTGCAGTGGCTGCAAATGCGCTTGCAGATGACCACCCAGCAAGTCAAGCTCAAGCCGCCCAAGAAGAAAAAGGTGGAATTCCAGGTTGGATCTGGATCCTTCTCGCTGCTGCTGTTGCCTTCTTCATTTTCCGCAAGATGGGCGCAAAAAAAAAATTAACATCCACTAATCCATATGCACCAAATAATGGCGGTCAAACTGCATCGCCATTTGGTCAAACACCTGCGGCACCGCGTGCATCAACGGACAATACCAATATTTTTGGTCAATCTGTAGGTGGTGGCGCAGCAACTCAAGCACCAGTAAATAATGCGCCATTCGGCACTGCATATACGAACAGTGGTAACCAACTTCCTGATGGTACTGAACCTGCTGCTTTCTTACGTATTGCGCGCCAACGCTTTAACCATATTCAATCAATGAATACTGCCAGCAACATTGAAGAAATTCGTCGCTATTTAACGCCTGACTTATATCAGTCAATGTATAACGACATTATGGCGAACCGCGATCAAGATGTTGCTGAGTTCTCTAACTTGAATGCCATGGTGACAGATTCTGCAACTGAAAATGGTCAATATGTAGTGAGTGTGCGCTTTACAGGTACAGTCAGTGAAGACTTGAACAGTTTGCCGCAACCATTTACTGAAATCTGGCATTTTGTTAAACCTGCGGGTTCAAACCAAGACTGGTTAGTTGCAGGTATTCAACAGGCTTAAGCATTGAATTGCATAAAAACAGCGACTTCGGTCGCTGTTTTTATTTGTTATCAAATCAGGCTAATATCGAATGAAAAATATGCATAAACCCTTTTTCTAGCTGAGATGAAGCACCCAATCACAGGATATCCATATGCAATCTCTCGTTTGTTATAAAACTCTCCCTGTTTGGAAACACGACAGCATTCCTACCGCCTTTCAGCAACCCCACAATACCAAACAAGGCACATGGGCAAAACTGCACATTTTGAAAGGTGAACTTGATTTTGCGATGTTGAATGAACAAGGTAATGTGATCTCAAAGCATTGTTTCAGTGTCTCTGAACAACCTCCTCTAATTGAACCTCAAGTTTGGCATCGTATTATGGCATTTAGTGATGATATTGAATGCCAGCTCAGCTTCTATTGCCAATACGATCAATTGTTTACGCAGAAATATCAACTCACACCGACCCATTCCGAAATTTTAGCAGCTCAACCGTATTTACAAGGTGGAAAGGCATTGGATGTGGGCTGTGGTTCAGGTCGTAATGCCCTATTCTTAAGTCAGCACGGCTTTGAAGTCGATGCATGGGATGTAAATACACAAAGCTTACAACGCCTTGAGCAAATCATTCAGGCCGAACAAATTACCAATATTCATATCCAACTGCGGGATTTAAACCTAAATCAGCAAATTGAAAAGCAATATGATTTCATCTATTGCACTGTCGTGATGATGTTCTTACAAGCCAATACCGTTCCACCGCTGATTTCACAAATGCAACAAGCCACCAAATCAGGCGGATATAACTTGATTGTCTGTGCGATGGATAGTGAAGATTATCCTGTCCAACCTGACTTCCCTTTCAGCTTCAAAGCGGGCGAGTTAAATGCACTTTATCAAAACTGGACGATCCTCAAATACAATGAAAATATTGGTGAGCTGCACCGTACTGATGAGCAAGGCCACCAAATTAAACAGCGCTTTGCCACGCTTTTTGCACAGAAGGTCTAGTTTGCAATATCTATAGGCAATAAAAAACCCACCTTAAGGTGGGTTTTTCTAAATTAATTCAATCTATTACAGGCGAACCAATTTCACGATTTGTTCTGCAAGCTCTTCTGCTTGTTCAGCAGTAAAACTTACATCGGTTGCATCAACGAGGTCAGTAATTACCACAACACCTGTTTCACGCAACAAAGCTACTTGTTCAGCGGTTAAACCTGCTTTCGCTATTGCTACCACACCTTGTTGAATCAACAAGCTTTCTAACACTTGTGCTTGCTCAAGTGCTTTTGCTGTTACAGTGACTGTCGCAGGTTTTTGACCTAATCGTGCAGCACGGTCTTCTGCCGAAACAGGGTTCGCATGTGCAGTCCATTCAACCGCGGCTTCAACCATACCCGCACCAACCGTCACATTACTTAAACGGTCAATAAAGATAAATGAACCCGTATAACGACTGTCTTGATAACGGTCAAATACGACTGGCGCATCAAATTCAACGGTTAAGTCTGCAATTGCATTTAGCTCTAACTGTTCAACTTGGGTATGCTCAAGCGTATTCACATTCACGCGGTAGTTAATTGCCGTTACTTTGGCTGGAACTGTTTGCGTACCAATCTTAACGTTATACAACTTACCTTTTACAAGCGGTTGGTCATTCATCCAAACCACAGTTGCGCGGACACTACGTGATAAAGAAGGCTCTTCACCCGCTTTGACCAGCACGTTACCACGTGAAATATCAATTTCATCGTTTAAGGTTAAAGTAACAGCCTGACCAGCAATCGCATGCTCCAAGTTACCGTCATAAGTCACGATTTCTTTAACTGTCGACTTTTTACCTGAAGGTAACGCCACAATTTCATCGCCAACATGTACTTCACCCAGTGCGATTGTTCCGCAGAAACCACGGAAGTCGAGGTTTGGACGGTTGACATACTGCACAGGGAAACGGAATTCACTCTTGCTTGAATCACGGGTAATTTCTACAGATTCCAAGATGCTCATCAAGGTTTGACCTTGATACCATGGCGTATTTGCTGATGGATTAACCACGTTATCGCCATTTAAAGCCGAAATTGGCACAAACAGAATATTGCTTGGCTTACGATCTAACTGGCTCACAAACTGTTGGTATTCTTCTTTGATTTCGCCAAAACGAGTTTCAGAGAATTCCACCAAGTCCATTTTGTTAATCGCAACAACAATGTTCTTAATACCCAACAAGCTTGCGATGTACGTATGACGGCGTGTTTGAGTTTGTACGCCATAACGTGCATCAATCAAGATGATCGCAAGGTCAGCAGTAGAAGCGCCTGTTGCCATGTTACGCGTATATTGCTCATGCCCTGGCGTATCCGCGATGATGAACTTACGTTTTTCTGTAGAGAAATAACGGTAAGCCACATCAATGGTAATACCCTGCTCACGTTCTGCTTGCAGGCCATCTACCAATAACGCAAGGTCAGGTGCATCGCCTGTTGTGCCGACTTTTTTACTGTCGCGGGTCACAGCTTGCAATTGATCTTCGTAGATCAATTTTGAATCATATAACAAACGTCCAATTAAAGTACTTTTACCATCATCGACGTTACCGCACGTCAAAAAGCGTAATAAGTCTTTTTGTTCATGCTGTTTTAAGTAAGCCAAAATATCTTGGCTAATTAATTCTGATTGATGAGACATTGCTCAAACTCCACAAATGCTTTGAAATCGATTTTTTAATCTCCCTAAATCCCTCTTTAATAAAGAGGGACTTTGATTAGGAAATTAGAAATAGCCTTCTTGCTTTTTCTTTTCCATAGAGCCAGCTTCATCATGGTCAATCATACGACCTTGACGTTCTGAGCTTGTCGCGAGCAACATTTCTTGAATAATTTCAGGTAAGGTATTCGCTTCTGACTCGACTGCACCTGTTAATGGGTAACAGCCTAAAGTACGGAAACGTACCGATTTCATTTGTGGAACTTCACCTTCGTGTAAACGCATACGTTCATCATCAACCATGATGAGTGTACCGCTACGTTCTACTACTGGACGTTCAGCAGCAAAATACAATGGAACAATTGGAATCTGTTCTAAATAAATGTATTGCCAGATGTCTAACTCTGTCCAGTTCGATAATGGGAACACGCGAATACTTTCGCCTTTGTTCACTTTACCGTTGTATAAATTCCATAATTCTGGACGTTGGTTTTTAGGATCCCAACGGTGTTTATTATCACGGAAAGAATAAACACGCTCTTTCGCACGAGATTTTTCTTCGTCACGACGTGCGCCACCAAAAGCAGCGTCAAAACCATACTTATCCAGTGCTTGTTTCAAGCCCTGAGTTTTCATGATATCCGTATATTTTGAGCTACCGTGGTCGAACGGGTTAATGCCCGCATCACGACCTTCTTTGTTTTGATGCACGATCAAATCAAAGCCATGGGTTTTTGCCATGTTGTCACGGAATTGGATCATTTCCTTGAACTTCCAACCTGTATCTACATGCAGTAGCGGAAATGGAAGTTTGGCAGGATAGAACGCTTTCAAGGCAAGATGCAGCATGACAGCTGAGTCTTTACCAATAGAATATAACATTACCGGATTTTCGAATTCGGCAGCTACTTCACGAATAATGTGAATACTCTCAGCTTCAAGCTGTTTAAGATGAGTAAGTCTTTCCTCATTTATTGACATCGACAACACCGATTACTAATTCGTGCTTATTACACATTCAACAATTGATATTCATTATAGAGATTTACTATTCACAACTATTGCTTGTTTTATTATATTGATATGCAAAATTGTCATATAGAGCATAACTAATAATAACTATAAGTTTTCAAGCTATAGTCGATCTCTACCCTTTCAAAATTATTGCACAGCCTTAGAAAATTAATCTATTCACTCTTTGCCTGTGCGGCAGCTTCGCGCTGTTGTCTTAGTTCAACACGCTTTTGAATTTCTGCACGCTCTAAATCATATTGCTTTTTATTATCTGCATCACTTTTTGCAGCTAAAAGTGCCATTCCAAGAATAAACACTGGAATGAGCAGTCCAAAGGCCATTAATTTCCAAGGTAAGGGCTTTTTGTTCACTTCTGGTTGGCTCATAGGTGATTTAACTCAAATCTTGCATTCTTCATTGCGCAACAATATAACAAAAAAGAGCCTCAATAATGAGACTCTTTTTCACAAAGATGTATCTAACACAGTACTTAGAAATTGCCCGTACATTGTGGGTTTTGACTTGCATCTTTTTGTGCGTCAGTCAATACAATACCTGTAGCAGCGGACATATTTGCTTGAATGAAATCAAAAGCATCTGCATTTTTACAAACAATCGCTTGTGTATGTGTTGCATTCGGCACAATGGTAAGTTGATATCCATCAGCATAAGCATTTTGAGGGAAGTACTTGGTTGCATTGGTTTTCATATTTGCATATAAAGCCTGTGTAACTATAGGCAATACCGCTTGATCTTTCTCACCCTGAATAATAAATACAGGTGTTTTAATCACTTTTGCTGCGGTCGCGTTGGTGGCTGGTTGATTATCTATTAAAAATTTCTGAACTACTGGGTCCGTTTTAATCTTGTTTAAATCAATGCCATATTGTGCAATTAAGTGTGTAGGATCTTCATTTAAGAAAGCAAGTACCCCGACTTTAAATTGTTCTTGTAAACCATTTGCACTATTCGGGTCTGCATAACCCAAACATGCGCCATCATCGCCCGTACGGCCATATGCCTTTTCTGCAATATCCGCAGCACCTGCTGTAAAGATATTTTTTAAATCGTAATTAGGTTGATATGCTTTAATACCCGAACTGGTCAGCGCTGCATAAGCCAACAACTCAGCATAACCATCTGCAATTTGATCAATTGCCGCTTGTCCTTGTGCTGGTGTAATAATGTTATTTGCAACTGCATATCGAACTTTTACTAATTGCTCATCTAATCTATTCACGCCCTTAGATTGATTATTTTCATCAAGATTCAACTGCGGATCGAGATAAATCTGGATAATTCGCCCTAAACTTGATGCTGGCGCACCCGCAACTGCTCCTTTATAGCTGCTGTCTGTATTGGCAAATTCCGCAGTACCCAAGGAAGCATGTCCACCTTGTGACTGACCAATCGACATCCAAGCACCATTTAACTGCTTACCGTAATGATCTTTTGCAGCTTTTACCGCTGCAATTGCAGAATTAGCCTGACTAGATAAGTTCAAATAAGGATGTACACCTGCTGTACCCAACCCCTCATAATCTGGTGCAATGATGACATAACCCGCGGCCAATAAGGTATCTGCAAGAATTTTAAAGCGAGGGTTAAGTAGATTTTTACTCGGAGCACAGTCATCTCCACCACCCACTGTCCCATGTTCCCAAACCACAACGCGATAGCCATCTTTGGGTTGAATGGCTTTTGGAAACAATACCATGGCAGTGGCTGTTGCGGTTTTCCCTTGAACATTGGTCATATTATAGGTCATGACTTTAATCGAGGAGCTATTCACTACAGTATCTAAAGCATAATTTCCTTCAGATAAATAGGTTTTATTGGAATCGGCTACCGTATTATCGTCATCATCGTTACAAGCTGTTAAAAATAGACTTGAAAGTGTCAATGTAAGTGCCAAAGCTATTTTCGTGCGCTTCATAAAATATCCTTTTTAATCTTTATTTTTTGGGCATGAAACTACATGCAGAATTATTAAGGCATAAAAAAAGTGTCCTGTATAGGACACTCTTTAACCATATGGTCATTTTAAATTGTTAATTCTAAAAAAATTCCCATAAAAATGATCATTCCTACCCAACGATTGTGACGGAATGCCCAAAAACAGAGTTGTGGATCACGGTTTTTGGTTTTAACCGCTTGAAAGATAAAATCCCCAGCAACTAAAATTAATGCAAGCAAACCAAATGGCATCAATAATTGTTCTAGAAATAAAGCCGTTGCAATTAAAATCAGGCTTAATACCTGTAACGTACCAATAATTTGAATATCGTAACGTCCAAATAAAATCGCGGTTGATTTCACCCCAATTTTTAAATCATATTCACGATCAGTAATGGCATATTGCGTATCATAAGCAACCGTCCACGCTAAATTCCCAAAATACAATAACCAACAGGTTAATCCCAAAGGTTCACCCACCGCGGTATAGGCCATTGGAATAGACCACGAAAATGCAGCGCCCAAAAATACCTGTGGCAAATGGGTATAGCGTTTCATAAAAGGATAGATAAACGCGAGAAATAGCGCGCCGAAAGAACAATAAAAAGTTTCTATCGGTAAAAAAAATAGCATACATGCACTGGCCAAAACCAGTATTAAAAACACATAAACAGCTTCTTTTGCACTAATCACCCCTGTTGCCAAAGGTCTGTTTTTGGTTCGCTCTACATGAGCATCTACTTTACGATCTGCGAAGTCATTAATGGCACAACCAGCAGCACGCATAAAAATGGTGCCCAAAATCATTGGAATTAAAATTCCTAAACTTGGCATACCTTTATTCGCAACCCATAAAGCCCACATGGTTGGCCAAAAGACTAATTCAGTACCAATGGGTTTATCGAAACGACATAAATAATAATAAGCTTCTAAGCGTTCACGCCAAGTAATATGTTGCACCGTAGCCATGAAAATCCTTTAACAATTTCATAATTTGGTTTTGCGTAGATACTGCTCGAATGCAGGTAAGAACGTTTCTTGAACAATAAATTTACAACCGTGCCAAGTATAACAACTTTGGCGTGTCCAACCATCTTCTAACCAAATCACACGGCGTTCACATGCTGGATTGGTACGCTGGAACAAAAACCAGCCAATTGGTTTTGTGCCAATATATTTAAAAAGTCTTGCTCGACCTTGCAAACTTAGAATCGGAAAAATACTTTTCGCTTTAACCCAAGGCTGCATATCATTGCCATATAAAAAGCTTTCTCTAACCCATGAGGTATGCTGATGTGGCATTCTCATCCATTTTGCATCAATAAAATGTAGGCGCTGAAAATGTTCTTTAATCGGTTGTACCCTAAATTTTCCACCCGCTAAATCCGTGAGTTGCTGCGTCAATGAACCTGAAGCATACAACCATGTTTTCAGTTCAGTTGGAATCTGCTGCTGCATAACCTTACCTGTTTAATTGATCCACTTTACGTTTAAACCCTTTTAGAGTTTATAAAGAATGTTATTGATTCAATTTAAAGATCAATTATTAACAATTATCTGTTTTTGCGATGACTTCAAACTTCCCTTGTGGCGTTTTCACTAATATGAACCCTTCAGCACTCAGAAAAAAGCTTTGGGGATAATCATAATCGAGTGCCAATTCTGGGCTTTTTAGTGCAACAAACTCTGCCTGTTTATAACCTTCTGGAGTACGCCCAACTTCAATATAGGTCACCATTGAAAAATTAAGTTTAAAACCTTTGTCATGGTCTTTGGGATCAATCCAGGGATAAAAACTGGTGTGTTTTTTACGCTGTGCCATAAAGCCGTTCTATTTTTTAAATAAAACAGATGATACAAAAAAAACCCGCGACAAGCGCAGGTTTTTTACAGTGGAATTCCGTTCAGAATTACAAGCTGTAGTACATATCAAATTCAACTGGGTGAGTAGTCGTGTTAAGACGACGAACTTCTTCAGTTTTAAGTTCGATGTACGCATCAAGCATTTCTTTAGTGAATACACCACCTTTAAGAAGGAAGTCATGATCCGCTTGAAGTGCTTCAAGAGCCATATCTAGGCTATGTGCAACTGTAGGGATTTTAGCTTCTTCTTCTGGAGGAAGGTCATACAAGTTTTTGTCAGCAGCTTCACCTGGGTGAATCTTGTTTTGGATACCATCAATACCCGCCATTAACAATGCTGCAAAACCTAAGTACGGGTTCATCATTGGATCTGGGAAACGAGCTTCAATACGCTTGCCTTTAGGGCTAGAAACGTAAGGAATACGGATAGATGCAGAACGGTTACGCGCTGAGTAAGCCAACATAATTGGTGCTTCAAAGTGCGGAACTAAACGCTTGTACGAGTTTGTAGAAGGGTTAGTAATTGCGTTCAATGCACGAGCGTGCTTGATGATACCACCGATGAAATAAAGCGCCATTTCTGAAAGACCAGCGTATTCATCACCAGCAAACAAGTTCTTGCCATCTTTAGAGATTGACATGTGAACATGCATACCTGAACCGTTATCACCTACCATTGGCTTAGGCATAAACGTTGCAGTTTTAGCATATTGATGCGCAACGTTCCAAACAGCATATTTAAACTGTTGTACTTCGTCTGCTTTACGAACCATGGTATTGAAGCTCACACCAATTTCTAACTGGCAAGATGCAACTTCGTGGTGATGTACTTCTACACGACCTGGGCCCATGATGTCTTCAATTTTCGCACACATTTCTGCACGCATGTCATGTGAAGAATCAACTGGAGGAACTGGGAAGTAACCACCTTTAACACGTGGACGGTGACCTGAGTTACCAGATTCATAGTCTTTACCAGTAGACCAAGCAGCTTCTTCAGCGATTAATGTATGACGAGCGCCAGACATATCGATGTCCCACTTCACTTCGTCAAATACAAAGAATTCTGGTTCTGGACCAAAGAATGCAGTATCTCCAATCCCTGTAGATTTTAGATATTCTTCTGCACGGCGAGCAATAGAACGTGGGTCACGGTCATAACCTTGACCAGTTGATGGCTCGATGACATCACAAGTAACAACTACTGTAGGCTCAGCGAAGAACGGGTCGATAAAACCTGTTTCTGCATCTGGGCGTAAAATCATGTCAGACGCCTCAATACCTTTCCAACCAGCAATTGAAGAACCATCAAACATTTTACCGTCTTCAAAAGTATCTTCATCAATTGTATCTGCTGGGTAAGTAACGTGCTGTTCCTTACCTTTAGTATCAGTAAAGCGGAAATCGACCCATTTTGCGCCACTTTCTTGGATGAGTTGAAGGACCTTGTTCGCCATGCTCATTTTGCTCCGATGATTTTTTGTTGCACCTGTGGAGTGCGTGTTAGTAGTTGGCAGTTATAAAGCAATTCTCATACCAACTTTTAAAAAGCAAAGCTAAAACATTGAATTATTTATCAGAATACAAGATTTATAAACTTCGCTTAACACCTATTATACTGTTTGAAAAATGAAATGCACCATATTCAAACATTTTCATTATTAAGCAATTAATCACCACACAAAAGGAACCAAAATAGTGCATTTAAATTCAAATGGTTTAATGCAGTGCATTTTTTAGTATATTTTTTAACATTGATGTCTTTTTTAATTATAGACCACAAAGCAATTCATCAGAAAAGCTTATGAATGATATAAAATTTCATCTTTTAGACTACTTCTCACCATACTTTGACAACATTTTACTCTGTTTTCTATGCCTAACTCTCATTTTTAAGTACAGCTAACCAAAAACTTGCACCACTTTATTGCTACTCATGACTCTTCTTAACTCAATTTTCCCATCAATAGGCTCCGACATCTTTAGAAATTCAGAAAACTCAATATCTAGTAAAAATCAGTTGCTTTTATAGACAAAAAATAAATTTTGACCAATACTACAAAAAAACCATAATCAATTTAGAACTATATAAAGCACAACACTGTAAGAATAAAGGCAGGACAACGACACCAACCAATTACTTTACCGTTATTAAAAATTCAAGATCCTTTTAATATTAAAGTAAAGAAAAAAATTGATCCCACTTTCTTCATCTAATCTCACACTTATAAAGTACGAAATTAGAAAAACATAAGTGGGTTAACTAGAGGTAAAATATGAAAAAAAGTTTATGCTTAAGTCTTTGCTCTCTCTTTACTATAACCAGCTATGCTGCGGATACGGCAGATTTAGCAAAACAATTATCTAATCCTGTCGCGGCTATGGTGAGTGTACCTTTTCAACTTAACTATGATGAAAAGATTGGCGCGGAAGAAGATATTGAACGATATCAACTCAATATTCAGCCTGTTATTCCAATCAGTTTAAATGAAGATTGGAATCTCATCTCACGTACCGTTCTGCCAGTCGTGTATCAGACATATGGTGATAGCTCTAAATATGATGACTGGGGCACTGGAGATACAGTACAAAGTCTGTTTCTTTCACCAGTCGATTCAGGACCAGGGGGAATTATTTGGGGATAGGTCCAGCAATGTTATTGCCTACTGCTTCTGAAAAAACTTTAGGTGCAGATCAATGGGGACTCGGACCAACAGCCGTTGTACTAAAACAAATGAATGGTTGGACTTTCGGTGCCCTAGCAAACCATATTTGGGCTGTTGAGCATAAAGACAATGCTGAAGGCATCAGCAGTACATTCTTGCAACCTTTTGTCAGCTATACCTATCCAAGTAGTTTAACCATCTCACTCAACAGTGAAGCCACCTATGACTGGAATAGTGAAGATGCAACTATACCAATAAATCTATCAGCGACCAAAATTGTAAATTTAAATGGGCAACTGATCAGTGTTGGTGGTGGTGTGCGTTACTGGGCAGATGATACGACGGGTAGTGCAAAAGAATGGGGGGGACGCTTGATTGCTTCCTTTATTTTCCCTAAATAGTTTTGCATCATCGTTTAGATAGATTTAGGGAGATGATGGCATCTCCCTGTTTTATGAAGTCCTACGAGTAGACCACCAACATAAAAACGAACCTAAAGTGACCAAAGCAGCACCTTGCCAAAATACCCATGACAGCCCCAAATCAAGTAACTGCATAGCAATAAATGAAGAAATAATCGGCGTCAAATAGGATGCAGCTGTAAGCAATTGAATATTGCCATGCAAGATGCCAATATTCCAAGCAGCGTAACCTAATCCAAATGCAGCAGCACTAATCGCCAAATAAACAAAACTCTGTAGGTGAAGCTCAGGAACTTGAAAATCACCCATCCAAAGATATTTAAGCCATAAGGCCACTGCAGTTAGGCAAAAAAATATGGCTATTGCATTCTGACCATCGCCAATTTTCTTCGTGAGCGTGCAATACGCTGCCCAAATAAAAGCCCCCATAAAAGCTAAAGCATAACTGATGGGGTTAAGCGAAATATTCTGTATCAGTTGATTTAAACTAAACTCGCCATTTCCAACTTGAACCTGAATAATGCCAAATAAAGTCAGTAATATCCCCACAATTACTAAAGGATGAAACTTTTGCTCTTTGGTTAAAATTAAAAGTAGAACGGTTAGGCTTGGCCACAAATAATTCAGAATACTCACTTCCACAGCTTGTTGATTATTTTGAGCAAATGCTAAAGAAAGTGATAAGCATAACTCATAAGCAACAAATAGAATTGAACCCCAAATGAGGTAAACTTTAGGAAATAAATGTAATTTTGATGGTTTAAATAAGATCAGTAAAATGACGGAACTTAAACTATAAATTAAACACACACCCAAAATTGGCCCGAAGCCATCCGTTACTTGTCGTAATAACCCGACAATAGCGGCCCAGAATAAAATGGCGCACAATCCAATTATAGTGGCGAAACGATACGACATAATCCCTGACTTAACACGTGTAAATTCATGTGAATGTAGCAACAGTCAGATAGGGCGACAAGTTATTTATGCCAAAGACAAATCAATATCATCATCTCATTTAGATCCCGTTTGGACTGATCGTGATGATAAGTAATAAAACAATCACGAATGATAAATTTTTATATCACTTTTAATTCGCACCTTGCACCATATTTTGCTTCTGTAATAATTTGCAGCCACAAGATAAAGAATCATTCACCCTTGCAACAGCTTTGCCCATCACCAACATATGCATATCTCCTGAAATAATGGTCGCGACCACTTTATGCAACGGACAAGTTGCTTTATCTCCAATACAAGCAACTGCAATCCCTTCGACCAAGAAACTTGCATTTCCAGAAATTACTTTACCACCACCTGTTGTTGGGCATCCAACTGTTATATAAGGCGTCGCCATACCCTTATCTCCTTATTAGCAACTAAAGTACTTCAAACTCAATTCTACGATTTTTTTTACGTCCCTCTATTGAGGCATTATCCGCGACAGGTTTCTCTGAACCCAATCCAGCCGTGCTTAAACGTCCAGCAACAATTTCTTTCTGAATTAGATACGTTTTGACTGCTTCTGCACGTGCCAAGCTCAATGCCACATTCTTTTTAGCATCACCAGAGCTGTCAGTATGACCAATAATTTTGACGTTCTTGTCTCGTACTTTATTTAATGCCACTGCCATCTCATCCAGAATTTTTGTTCCTGTAGCAGTTAAAATTGCACTTCCAGATTCAAATTCTACAATTCGATCTTTCAAAGCATCATCTACGATTTTTTGTTCGGATTGATTAATCGTAAAACTCGTATTTACCCGATAAGGTGGCAGTACAAGGGATTGAAACATAGATGTAACTGGTTGAATTTCTGTTGGGTTCATCAGTTTTCCTGTTAATTCAACTTGTGTTCCTTTTACAGTTAACTTACCAGCTGTGATTTTTTTTAAATCTGAAGTAATCACCCGTTCCACAGTATCATCCCAAGCTTGGGGTGTGGCGACAGGTCTTATCTGGATTTTATCCACAACCTGATCCTGCCCATAAACAGCATACAATTTCTGTAAAATTGCCTGTTTACTGGTTTGATTAGCAACCACACCTTCAACAATTACAGGCTGTGCATAAAGTAAAGCACTAGACAAAAAACCACATGCCAAGATGATATTTTTACAAATCGTTCTATTTTTAAAATTCATTGTTAATATTAGCCACGAATAAATGTTTGTTTAAAAAGTTTAACCCCTTGTGTGAGACTTAATTGTCGCTCACACAAAGCCTGTTCTAAGGCTGCTAAACCAGCATTTTGTTCCAAATAGCGATCGATCCATTCGGCATGAATCAAAGAAACCCAACGTTCAGTGGTAAAATTTTGCATAAAAATATCGCTGAGTGCTGAAATATCAGCACCTTGAAATCCAAAGAGTAAAATAGGTTCTTCGGCATGCAACAATCCGATCAAAACTTCTGTATTCTGGCTACCAATGAACAAATGAATTAAATTGACCCAGAATGCTGCAATTTCATAACGATAACGTGCATTATGTATGGGTAGAATCAACACCTTATTTAAATTAGCAACACCCACACTGAGAATAGGCTGTAATAACAAACCTAAGCCAATCATGCTTTGAGCCAACTGATAACTATTCATTTTCATTAAACTGGCAAATGAATACATGGTTTGATGATCAAAAAAATCGAGACTGAGATTAAGATGACAACCCTGCTTATCACGACCAAAATGTGATAATTGTTCCAGTAATTGGTCGGGTTCCCGAATTGCTTGCAACTTTTTATTCGTTTGAAATAAATCAATTAATAAAGGTTTATACACAACTGGTGCATAGCACAAATTCTGCATTGGATTAGAAGCTTCTAGCAAATGACACAATACCATTGGAAACTTTCGCCCCGAAGCATCTTCACTGGCTTCTAAGTTGGCAAGTAAAAGCGCTGATTCCATTGGATTGGCAATAAAAAAATCTAAGCTCGGCAGAGTTTGATATGATTTTTCAAAGTCAGGCTTTTGCATCGCCAACTCCAATGCTTCAGTCATCCAGCGATCAATCATTTGAATAACATTAGACTGCCCTTTACTTTTTAGGAAGTCTCCACGCGCTGGACTCTTACCAAAATAAAATGATGCTGTTTTACTTACTTGCATTGGGCCCCTCCCTCACTCCTTTTCGAGCATCGTGTCATTATGGTTTTACTCCTGATAAAGCTTGCGAAGGAGAAGTCAAATTTTGCGGAGCTTCTTTCATGTTGACTTGTGGTGGAGCAACTTGTGCAGCAACGACTCGTACAGCTTTGTCCATAACCACTTTATCCACCAGCTGCAGACCTGCATAACCTCGACCAGCACCCACACTGCCACCGCTATTACCACTAATCAGGCGGAAGTTTAACTTCACAGCAAGTGATGGATCTTTTGGACTGGCCCAAGTCATTTCAAAACTGCCGTTTTGTGGCTTTCTTTGCGCAGAATCAATCAAGCGGTTAATGCCATATTCACCTGGTGCCTCAAAAATGGTATGGGTTTGTCCTTCCAAGTCGACAGCTGTGATTCTGACACCTGGAATAGCACCTGGATTTGGCCAAATGAAATTCACCCACTGCTGTATTCCATTTTCATACACCATTCTTTGACCATCAATATCGACGCTATAGGACAGAAATTTTGGATTCGGTAATGGATAGAATTGGAAATTCGATTGGCTCGCTGCGGTAGAAGGTGCTGTTTGATTTAAATCACCTGTCGCTACACCATTCGCTGGCGCAACATAACTTTGAAAATTCATCACAAACTGCGGATTTAGACCTATACCTAAATCTTTCCATGTTTTAGATGACAACATATATCCACGTCGGATCACTAAAGGATCCAGACTTTCTTTAACAAAACGAGCAATACTGCCTGTCTCACCAAAAATCTGTGCAATTTCCGCGCTGGTCGCTTGTATTGTCGCGCCCTGATTAAATGGATATTTTTGTCCTAAAGTCGTGCTGAATGGTTGATATGCCTGCATGACCCATAATTTATTCAGTTCATCTTGTGCAGGAGGCAATAAAGCATTAAAAGCTTGGGTCAATGGACTCACCAATAGACGTTGTAACACCTGCTGATCTGTCGCATTCAGCCCAACCATTAACTTTTCATCGACAATTTTCTGCGTAGCATTAAATACAGAAGCTTGTTCATTAATCGTTTGTTTAACGACGGTTAAAGCACTTGGGCCAATATCCCCTGCATTTTTTAAATCATTAAACTTACTACGTACCTGAGAAAGGTTATTTAAATATTCATCCAAAAGAGACTGATTTTGCTGATCATCACGCTTGCGTATCAGTTGATAGAAAAATACAAACTCTTGCGAGATTGGTCCTTGAGCCTGATTGATGGCTTTCTTTATGGCATCTTCGTTATTTTGTCTTAATATCGTACGCTTAAACCATGCAACAAAACCTGTTTGTGGTGCTGCCAATTCAGCTTGTACTACTGGGTTATCCCAACTGGTTTCTTTCGTCACACGTTCTATGAATATTCTGATTGGTGAGTTTTGCGGTTCACCCAAGATTTCGACAATACGAGCGTCACTTTTAAAGTCTGTTCCTTTTGCATAATGTACGGCGTTCAGGAACTTTTTCCATTCTGCAATATATTCCTGCTTATACAACTGGGTGAGTTGTTTTCGAATTTGATCTGGACTTCCAGTAAAAGTTAAATCATCCGATTGAGTCGTATTCAGCACCCAATCTTTTGTATCAGTCGGTTTATTCGCGGCATCTTCAATGGCTTGAGCAACGTAATCATCCCATGCCTTATAAGTGAATACACCTGGTAGCGCGTAGCCTCCCATTAATATGCTCTTATTATTTTCTCCCACAATTTGACCAACAGTCAGTGCAGGGAAACGAACTGATGCACGCATTTTAATTTCATTATAAACTCGGTCTCGCGCTGGCATACCCCGTACTACAGCCACCATCACTTGACGAGTTTGATCCACCAATTGTGTATCAGCTTCTAATACAGGGAACTGTTTTTGATTTGCTAGAGACATCGCATAAGTTAAAACTTGCTCTGCTTTTTGCATCAGCTCACTTTGCGGCATGGCTCCACGATTTGCCAATAACCAAGAACGCCAGAACTTTGTCACCTGATCACTGAGATGACTTGCATCCATATACTGTGGATTGCTCAGCATGATATATGCCTTTAAAGCATTATAAGCATCTTGAGGGTTAGTATCAGACGGTTCAAAGTACTGTTGATTTTTATTGGCGGCCAATTGTTGAATTTGTACATTGACATGATTCGCCTTTAACGTTGCTTCATTACTTTTAACCCGCTGCAAATATTGCGCAATATTCTGTTGCGAAGGTTCCAATACAATCTGCCGAATACCTTTCAAATATTCACCTTGTAATTTCTCACGCAATTCATTGCCTTGATATAAACCAAATGAAAATTTGAAAGGATGATCTTGATCAAAGGTATCTAATTGCTGCAATCGATTTTGCAGTATTAAAAGGGCTTCTAATTGTGTCGCTAAATCATTTTCGGATGTTTTTTCCAACTGTTGGACTTTGTTTAGGTCCGCTTGCACATCCAAAATCAACTGCTGGTTATTACGATAAGACCAAACCCATACGCCAAGTATCATAGCGACAGTTATTAAACCCACCATAAAGCCCAAGTAACGTTGGCGTTTACGCAAAGGATTAATATGCTGCTTAACTAAATTTTTATCTTTTAAAATTACATTTGAAAATAAACCTTTTAAAAAATAACCATGATTTTGTGCACTGATTTTCTTTGAGGCATCTTCAACATGTAGCCGATTCAAATCAAATTCTTGTGCAATTTGCTCAGTCATCGGGCTTTCAATGATGCCCTCCTGTAAAGCACTGGTAAAATAGAAACCACGAAAAACAGGTTTAAATTGATAAGGGTTGTCTTCAAATAATGCGGCAATAAATGTCTTTACCGCTGGTTTTAATGTTTTAAACTCGAGCGGAAATGTCATTACCCCAGGTGAAATATTTTGTGCATGGCGACGACTTAAATGCGTGGTGCTTACGCTTTTTAAGCCATCAAATAGCGTATTATAATGTTGCTCAAATAAGTCTGAAGCATTCGGCGAAGAGTCAGCGTGATATGGAAGTGTTGCACCCCACACTTGATCGAATTCCTGCCCCTCATAACATTCAAAAAACTCAGTAAAACCCGCAATCAAATCCATTTTCGTAAACACCACATAAACTGGTGCAAAAACTTCTAATCGTTCTGTTAAGTCTTGAATACGTGCTCTTAAATTTTTGGCAAGTTTTAGTGATTTCTCAGGACTCTGACTAATCAATTCGGCAATGCTAACCACCACAATTAAGCCATTCACTGGTGCTTTCGGTCGATTTTTTTTCAATAGTTTTAAAAAGCCAAGCCATTCACCATGGTCCTCTGCATATACAGAATAACGACCTGCTGTATCTAATAAAACACCATCTGTTGAGAAAAACCAGTCACAGTTTCGGGTTCCACTTAGCCCAGCAGACACCACTTTTTGATGGGATTCTTCAAATGGGAACTTTAAGCCAGAATTATAAATCGCCGAACTTTTACCTGCTGCTGGGTTACCAATAACCATATACCAAGGTAGTTCATATAAAGCAGCATTACCCTTCTTATCCCCCAACTTCGATTTACGAATCAGTTGAATGGATTCTTTCATTTGTTGTTGAATCAGTCTTAATTCTTCATTATTTTTGGTTTGACAGTACTCAGATTCAGTTTCCTTACCCATTGCTTCTGCAAGTTGTTCACCTTGCTGTTCATGCTTTCGACGTTGAATCAGCCAATAAATACCATAACCGATTAAACCTAAAAGATAGGCAACACACAGCATAATAAAGATATGCCGAGGCACCACATTAAATGAAGATATCAGAGCAACCAATATGGAAAGTGCAATCATTGCTTTTGGATTGGTAATGTACTGCCACAAGTAGCCTAAAATTGTATACATTGTTATCTCGTCAATTTTAATATTCTTAAGTATTTAATTCTGATAGTAATTCTTCAGACTGAAATATCACATGTGTGTTTGGAGCATCCAGACTGAACATAAAACTATGCATAGATTCAGGTGCTTGAAGCCCAAGAAGAAATCCGAAAATCTTAGCCAAACTTTGCGTATGTCCTAAACTGTAATGACTATATAAGCAGTGATACGACTGTATGTTTGATGCACCAATATGTGTTGCTATTTGTTGAGCAACTTTGATTTGAGTAATATTGTCTGGCACCACAAAAAACGGAGTTTCGTTCTCATATTGTTCTAAGTTTTCAATACCTAATTTTCTAATAAAGTTCATTACATTGGTTTCATTTTCAACTAGTTCAATCACCTTGACTCTAGAGAGTTCCTCAACTCGGACCGATTCAGCTGAAATACAACAACTACCAATAAACTCTGCAGGAATATATTGATCAATTGCCCATAAATGTTCGTCGATAATGTCCTGATCTATGGCTGAGTCAACCACCGTAATATATGAAACTTCATCCTTTTGATGCTGAATGGTTTTAAGTAGTTCAATCCATTCCACATAAGCATTTTCGGTACCCCAATAATGGTAATGCACGTTTATTTGTTGGACTAATAGCCCTAAACTCTGCAAATACTCTTCAACCAATACATCACTCGATTGTTTATTCCAAACATGGAGTAAATAATCGGAAAGTACGACATGAATATTCAACATATTGAGGCGTGGAACATCCATAACCACTGTTTGTTCCTCTTCATCTTCCTGATAGTCGGAACGAACCCAAGCAGGATGCATACGATATTCATAAGCAAGTTGTTGGTCATAAAACATCGCAGAATTTTTCAAATGCTCCACAATAGTTAATAAGGATGCACAATTTTCATTGAGTTCTGCCTGAATCAATGCCTGTATGCGTTGTTGAATTTCACTTATATCAGGACGATCCACTTCATGGTCTAAAGTCTCATCGACAGGATCAGGCATTCGGTAAGATAAAATTGGATTACCCATCTGATTCACAAGTTTGGAATCCAATGTAGGTGCAGGCATCTCAGCCATTTTGGCAAATATTTCTTGGTTTTGCCCCAAAGCCGATTGCAACGATGCTGCATAAACATTTAAACGTAGATACTCAGGAGACAGCTGATTTTGTGTATTTACACTGTCAGAAGATGCATGTGCTTCTATCAGTTGTGCATCTCGTTGCCTATTTTGTATAAATTGGTATAGCTTCCATATGAGATAAGGACTGAGTACTACCAATGAAATCAAAAAAGGCATCAACACAAAATAAAGTAATAAATCTTGTGCTGTCGGTTCAAATTTAGCATCGCGCCAATAATAAATAATCAGCGTAGAACTTACGAAAAATATGCTTAAAACTGTACTCAATATAATTTTAAGCATTTTAGATCTCTCGTATTAACGCATAACAAAATTCGTTATGATCTTCTGTCAATGTCGGCATTAAGAAAGTTCCCTGCCCCAAACCTAATGATTGGTTTGCACCGATTTGAACTGCTTTTTTGTCAGTTCTTTTCAAAATTAAACGAACATCGACATGCAAAGTCGGGTCACACCAACTCTTAAAAATCTTTCGGAGTTGTTCGCTTAATCCTTTCCCAGGCAAATAATCTAAATAATGTGGGTAGGTTAAAGGCCCAATTTGAACTTCAATTTTTCCATCCACCTGACGGACTTTTTCGCCACAAAAAGTATTTAAACCTAAAGCATTTTTAGCCAAGCTGCCCAAACTGGTTTTCTGAACATCATTAAGCTGGAAGGTTTCCACAATAAATTCTTTAATTTCGATCTTTTGCTTAAATACACAATGCAACATTGTTTTCAAGGCATGTACATTATTATTCTGTCCTTGCATTAATCCTGAAAACTCGGCAAAAAAATCTTCCAATTCAGAAGGCTGATGTTGCTGACGTACAAAACCATTCAATGCATGTAAAATCGTTAAATAGTGATTATTCTGATCAATTTCGTAACGAACAGGTAAGTTATATACCAGACTGGAATCGACATACTGAGCGGTCAGCTTGTGATTAAAAAGTCCAATAAACTTCTGTACTTCATCACGTTGCTTGCGCGGTGATAACTTAATTTTCTGTGTATAGCTATAGGGTAATGCCCCTTGTATCCCGAGCAAGCCCACCATCAAGTTTTTAAGTTCAATTTTATCTTCTGCTAAATTTAATGACTCAATCTCTGTAATAGGAAAGTTGAGCTGAATTGAGCTCTCAAAACTAAAACGATCAGCCCAATGTTGAACTTGATTAAAAATAGGATCATGCCGTAACAGCCGAGTCGTTTGGATAAACTCATAAGCTGTAGGCATGTGAAACAGACCATCAATTACAGAAGCTTCTTGCCACCAACGTTCTGAACGCATTGGTATAACTCCTGTCCTGATTGATCATCAAAAATAATTAAATCAACGAAACTGTTCATCTGTACTTTTAGGTTGAATACATAGCTCAATAACTGGCTAAAAATATATAAACTATGCCCCCGAAAGACTTCCGCTTTGATTGATACTTTAACTTTTATACCGCGGACAAAAGCTGGGAATGGCTTGATATTCATCATTTTATGGGTAGATTCAAATTCAATGCCCTGAATAGCATCAATCAATAGATGATTTTCTTTGGCATTTGATAAATTATATAAAGCCAACAATTCTTGAATATGGGGTACGGCATTTTCTTGCATTAATGTCATTAAATTCAAAGACAAATGTGAAATCAGGCGCCACTGTTCTTCTTTATTTCCATTAAAGACATAACATGGGGTAGGTCGTTTTAAGACCTGTGCACGTCGAACCAAGCCTGTACCATTCATATTTAGAGTATGCTGACTCAGACTCATGCTCTCGTAAGGCAAATTACCATTCGAACACAATAAGTTTGTACTAATAAAATCAGACTTGATTTCATGTGGATTCAAATGCCGAGAAATAATGGAATAACCTAATTCAATGTTCTTATGTTGGTATTGTTTTTGATTCAGTGCATAAAAGTATCGTACATTCTCTTTATGGGCATGACTCATGGCAAAAAATGGTGTGATCGGATAAGTCACAGCATCCTGTTCATGTTTTTCTCTCATCATTTGCATATTAAGGATTGAATAAACACGATAAAATTCAGGGTGATGTGCATCCGTTAAAATTGGATATTCTAATTTTTTATGATCAATCTTCTGTGGCTCAGCCTTTTTCTCAAATAGATTAACGGCAGGACTACTAAATAACTTGAAATTTGCAATATTCAAAGCTGAATAATTATGAACAATTGCAGGGTCAGTCAAATTGAGTTTTAAATGAACATGTAATTCAAATTGGCTATTTCGTTGTGTTAATTTTTTCAGTCCCTTTAAATTCAATTTAAGATAGTTGAATTTTTCTGAAAAGCAAAAATACTCCATTAAAAGCCGATAAGCATGATGAGTATGCTGATCGAGAGGCAATAGGCTTTCATTTTCAGCAAAGCCCATCACTTCAAATGGATTCTCAATTGCCAAAGTATGCTGACCTGATTTCAAGCTAAAACTGGTCTCAGATTTAAAAACTGCATCTAAAAACTGCAAAGGAAAATTTGAAATAGCATCTAAATAAATAAGTAAGACTTCATTGTCCAACCATGCTTCTGCCCCATTGAAAGCTTCAAAAGAAAAAACTAAAGTGGCATTTTGATTCAAATGTAAATGTGAGCTCTGATTGGTCTGAAATTCCAGAAATTTCAACTGGAGCGGTAAGAGCTGTACAGCCATACTGGTTTTAAACTCACACTGTACCCCTTTTACACTTCGTGATTTTAGTGTTGTATTTGCTGGGACAATCGTACCTTCCGTAAGCTTCTTCTGTTTTTCTATATCTTCGAAACTCACCACGGTACAAGCAGGAAAATGTCTCAAATATTGAGGAAACATCACCTCAAATAATGACCGTGTAAACACGTCATAACTGTCTTCTAATTTTTTATCAATTCTTGCTGCGATTAACGAAAAAGCTTGAATCAGCCGCTCAATGTGCGGATCATCAATTTGCTCTTGATTTAGAGATAAACGTTGCGCAATTTTAGGATACTTTTTTGCAAATACTCTGGACTGTAGCGCAAACTCTTGCAGTTGCTTTTCATAATAAGGTAAAAGTTCTTCGATCACAGCGTTATCCTTATACCTTAAGCTTGTGCAGAAATAACATATTGTTGCGTCGTTGGTTTTAATAATGCATCAAAAACGACAGGCTCATATAAGGGATGAATATTTAGATAAGCTTGAATGGTTAAACATAATGCCCCCATATTGTGGCCATCTAAAAGCATGTCGACTTTGACTTGTTTTAAACGTGGTTCATGCGCAGAAATAGATTGCTCTATCGACTGACAAATTTTATCGCGATCAAGAGGATTTGCAGTCGAAAGTCCAACAAAATCAATAATGCCAAATTGTACAATCGATTGTTTTGACAAAGGATAAGCATCAATAAGATGATCTAATTTTGCTATACGGCTATTCAGTAAATCTTCAAGATCATTGGCGACTGACTGTCTTAATTCTTGAATTGAAAGTCCTTTTATACTCTCAGTTTCAGGAAGCAAGCGATCAAACAGTGTGGACTGAAAACCGTAGGGATGTAATTGTTCTAAACTCATGCTCATTATCTCAGTCAATTTATTCTGCATTCAAAAAATAGAGGACAACATTAGTTATCCTCTATGTATTGATCTGAGTTTAGTTACGCAGCATAAGATGCTGTGTTATTCGACAATGACCATTTCTTGGTCACAGCACCTTTCGCAGTACCGTTAATATCTTGTTGATTATAGGTCCACTCAACTGCAGCATATTTCAAACCGAAAGTTTCAGTTGGCACACCTTCTTCATTAACACTTGGCGCAACACTTGAAACTAAAACATGCTTCAATTTAATTTGAAGATATTTAATACGCTTATCACCATTGGCACGGTAAAAATCGATTTGCACTTCATCAAAAGTGTAACCTGCTGAACATGCTTCCCATAGTTTCGGGCTAGTCGCATCAAGGTCTTTTACAAAGTGCATATCTGCATGTTCAACACGTTCAGCGGTATGACCACCTACGCTAGATGAAGTTGCAGACTTAGGCTGACGAATATTGTGTGCCCAAGAGTTTACTTCTAACCACCCCTTGTGCTCAGAGTCGCGTGACTCACCATCAACTTTGTATTTACCTCGAAATTCGACGTATATATCTTTCATGAGATTATCCTATATTATAAAGTTCTTAATTATTGAGCTGTTCTTAATTTAATTAGAAGACTGAGGCAACTCAGTGACGAGTCGCAAAGATACGGACAACTCGTCCAGCTGGAAATGTGGTCTTAAAAAAACCACAGACTTGTAGTGACCAGGCTCTGCTGGGTTTTCTACAACTTTCACGGAAGCTTCTCTTAATGGAAATTGGGCTTTTGCTTCTTGAGAAGCCCCATCATCCAAGAGCACATATTTTGCCAACCATTCATTTAAAAATGCTTCGACATTGCCTGCTGATGCAAAACTACCGACTTTGTCACGCATCATGGCTTTTAAATAATGTGCAATACGAGAAACTGCCATAATGTATTGAATCTGGCTCGATAATGCAGAATTTGCATTTGCAGTATCGCTGTCATATTTCTTTGGCTTTTGCGCTGATTGCGCACCAAAAAATGCTGCATAATCCGTGTTCTTACAATGTACCAATGGAATAAAACCAAGATCACTTAGTTCTTTTTCGCGGCGGTCTGTAATCGCAATTTCAGTTGGACATTTGAATGCAACTTCACCATCGCTGGTTTTAAAGGTATGTACTGGTAAACCTTCTACCAATCCCCCTCCTTCTACTCCACGAATTGCAGCACACCAACCATGCATATCAAATGCATTAGTTAAACGTGTCCCAAATGCATAAGCAGCATTCATCCATAAATATTCATCGTGGTTTTGACCCGAAACCTCTTCTACAAAATTAAAGCCTTCGGTTTGCATGCCTTGCTTTGGATCATAGGGTAAACGGCCTAAAACACGTGGCATGGTTAATGCCACATAACGGGCATCATCACTTTCACGGAATGAACGCCACTGAACATATTCAGCGGTTTCAAAAATTTTTGATACATCTCGCGGTCGATCAATATCAGTAAAAGATTCCAGACCTAACATATTGGCACTGGCAGCAGAGATAAACGGAGCATGAGATGCCGCAGCAACATGTGAGATTTGCTCTAACAAATACATATCAGCTGGAGTACGGTCAAATTCAAAATCACCAATCAAAGTTGCATACGGTGCTCCACCAAAGGAACCATATTCTTCTTCATAAATTTTCTTGAATAAGGTGCTTTGATCAAAATCTGTAGCGCTTTGAAAATCTTTAATCAACTCTTTTTTCGTGGTGTTTAATACCCGAATTTTAATGAGTGGATTTGAAGGTGATTCTTGACAGAAGTAATATAATCCGCGCCATGTTGATTCAATTTTCTGAAACTCAGCATGATGCATAATTTGACTTAATTGTTTAGAAATCAAGTCATCAATTTCGGCAATCCGCTTATCAATCGACATCGACATATTATCTGAAACTGTAATTGTTCCAGCCATGACTTCCTTTGCTAACTCAGCAATAAGGCTTTTCGCGCGATCATGCTCTTCACCATTTCGAGCAATGCGACTCTGCTCAACAATAGAATCGAGTAGACCAAATTCAGTTGAGTTATCTTTTATAGCGACCGCCGATTGCATATTACTCATTGTCCGCTCCTACTTCTTCACTCAGTTGGCGGACTTGTTCAGTATTTTTTAAAACATCATCTAACAAGTCTTCTAAACGCTCACTATTCGAGATTTTGTTACGTAAATCCGTTAAACGTTCACGCGCTTCGACCAGTTTACGCAGTGGTTCAATTTGCTGTGCAATATTTTCTGGTCTAAAGTCATCCATTGATTTAAAGGTTAAATCAACTCCAAAGCGCCCACCCGTTTCTGAAAGCGTATTTTGCACCTGGAAAGTCGCTCGTGGTGAAAGTGATTCCATGACTTCATCAATATTTTCTAAATCGACGTTCACAAACTTTTTATCTTTAAGTTTGGTTTTTTCCTGTTCAGAAGCCGCAGAAAAATCTCCTAAAACACCAACAACAAAAGGAAGTTCCTTGATTTCTTTCCCTTCACCCACTTCTACGTCATAAGTAAGTTGGACACGCGGGGGGCGAATACGTTGCAATTTTTTTTGCACGCTTTCTCGTTTAGCCATGATTTAAAGCCTTGTATTTTAAATTGTTATAAACCAGCAAAAGGGTTGCTACTACTGTTTGTACTCGTATTTGTCGTATTGACTTTAGCTGTCGTTGTACTTGCCTTCACCTTATTGGTTGTTACTACTGCAGGTTTGGTTTTGGTCTTATTCTTTACAGTTGTGGTAACTTTTGCTGATTTCTTTTTCGATGATTTTGATGTCGTTTGATTCTTTTCAGCATTATCTAAAGCGGTTTCTAATAAAACTGAAGCAGGTTTTGCTGAATCTATCGATCGAATGAGTTCACTTGCTGCAGGATATGTAATATCTGAACTGAGATAGCGCATTTCTTTCTGACGCATTTGTTTTAATGCATCATTTGCAATATTAGTCGCTGCAAGAAACTTGACATCAGTCAGGGTATTGCCTTGTACTTTTTCAGCTTCAAGCTGCTGTACCAGTGCTAAAGCTTTATCGCTTCGACCAATTTGCTGAAAACGTTGCGCTGCCTGAACTAAATAACCATTTTTATTATCTGCGTTTTTTTTATCGCAAATTTGGCTATATGTTTTTAATAAAACAGGATCATTTTCACCAGAAACTAACGGATTTTTCTTGATGCAACTTCGAGAAATATCAATATCTGAATTACTCGCAAATGCACTCATAGATAAACTAGACAGCATTAAGCCTGCCCACAAGAGAATATTCGTCTTCAAAACAACCTCTATTATTAAGTCTTTGTCTAAAGTTTTAACCGTTTATATTCTGGTTTTTACTTTATGTATTTTTAAAGTAGGCAGATTTAACTAAATATTAACCACAGTAGTCAAGACAAATTTTGTCATCTTTCGACATTTAATAAATTTAAATAACACTTTTTTTCTTAAATTTTATGATATATGATTCGCACGACTTTATACCAATTACTTAAAAACATAATTTTTCATGCTAGAAAGTTATGATTTTTTTGACTAAGAAAATTTGATTATTACTTTTTTATTAATAACTTAACCAACAAAAATATTCGTATTAAAGTAGTAATTCAAATCTTAGTCTCAAAAGCTGAGATCCATAATGAATAATTTAAAAGTTTTAATTACAAAACTGTCTATTCCTGCACGTGAAGCTTTAGAAAAGGCAGCGAACTTTTGTGTTTCTCAACAAAATTTTGAAATAGAGATTGAGCATTTACTAACTGAATTGGTGAAACAAAATTCAGATAATGATCTGCAACTCGTATTAAAAAAATACAAAATCGCGCATGAAGAACTTTTAAATGATTTAAGCCAAAGTATTGCATTATTACCTAAAGGTAACACTCGTACCCCGATTTTTGCTTTGTCCATTGTTCGTTTATTTGAACAAGCTTGGCTAGTGGCCTCTGCTGAGAAAATACCTGTTATTCGAAGTAGCCATTTATTGATTGCATTACTTACCGCGACTGATTTACACCAGATTGCAACTCGGGCATCTGCTCACTTAATCAAATTACCAATCGACACGATAAAACATCAGTTTTTAGACATTTGCCGGAACAGTACCGAATGTCATACTACACTAACCGTACAGCCAAAAACAGATCTTCCCTCTAGTTCTATCCAACTATCAACTTCACAAACACCTGCTTTAAATCAATACACCATCAACTTGACGCAAAAAGCACAAAACGGGCAAATTGACCCTGTAATTGGACGCGAACATGAAATTCGCCTCATGCTCGATATTCTGATGCGACGCAGACAAAACAACCCTATTTTAACTGGCGAACCAGGCGTCGGAAAAACAGCGGTTGTTGAAGGACTGGCGTTAAAAATTGCACAAAACTCCGTTCCAGATGCACTCAAAAATGTACAACTTCACACCTTAGATATGGGGTTATTACAAGCAGGAGCCAGTGTAAAAGGTGAGTTTGAAAACCGCCTCAAACAAATTATTCAGGAAGTGCAAAGTTCGAGCCATCCTATTATTTTATTCATTGATGAAGCACATACACTGATTGGTGCAGGAGGACAAGCGGGGCAAAATGATGCTGCAAATTTACTTAAACCCGCACTAGCTCGAGGTGAACTGCGCACTATTGCCGCAACAACTTGGGCAGAATATAAACAATACTTTGAAAAAGATGCAGCCTTAAGTCGTCGCTTTCAAGTCATTCAAGTGGAGGAACCAACCGAAGCTGTCGCCATTGATATGCTACGCGCCATGATTCCAGTTATGACGGAACATTTTAAGTTACAAATTGATGATGAAGCAATTATCACCGCAGTTCATGCATCACATCGTTACATTACAGGGCGTCAACTCCCCGACAAGGCGATTAGCGTTTTAGACACTGCGGCTGCACGTGTCGCACTTACGCAGAATGCTCAACCTGTTCAATTAGACCAATTTCAAGCGCAGTTACACAATCTCAAATTAGAACTAAACATTCTACAGAATGAACATCAAAGTAATCCAATTCATGAAGAACGTCTGACCAGCATTCAAGAAAACATTCTGTGTTTAGAACAAAATATTCAAGTCATACAACAAAAATGGCAGCAAGAACTGGCTTTAGTCAAACAAATTCAAGCGCTGCAAGATGGCCAAACCGTTAACTGTAATGCGCAAATTGTTGAATTAAGATTTAAACTGCTCCAATTACAAGACAATAACCCTCTCGTGTATGACCGTGTGAATGCCACCATCATTAATGAAATTATTTCTGATTGGACAGGTATTCCTGTAGGTAACATGGTCAGCAATGAAATTAAACAAATACTAAACCTAAAAAGCAAACTTGAACAACGCGTCATGGGGCAAGATTATGCGTTAAAACTGCTAGTTCAAGGTATTAAAACTGCTAAAGCCAAGCTTGAAGACCCCAATAAACCACAAGGTGTGTTTATGTTAGTGGGACCAAGTGGTGTAGGTAAGACCGAAACAGCATTGGCGCTAGCACAGGAATTATATGGCGGTGAATCGCACTTAATTACCATTAACATGTCCGAATACCAAGAAGCCCATACCGTTTCCTCGTTAAAAGGTTCGCCTCCGGGTTATGTCGGCTATGGTCAAGGTGGCGTATTGACCGAAGCTGTACGACGAAATCCGTATAGTGTTGTTTTACTGGATGAAATTGAAAAAGCACATCAAGATGTTCAAGAGTTATTTTTCCAAGTCTTCGACAAAGGTACTCTAGAAGATGGTGAAGGACGTGTCATTGATTTTAAAAACACTACGATCTTACTGACTTCAAATACAGGCTCAAGCAGCATTATGCAAGCCTGTCTAAATCATCCTGTCGAGCAATGGCCTACTGCTGAGCAACTGCTTGATAAATTAAAACCAAGTTTATATCAGCAATTTAAACCTGCATTTTTAGGTCGTATGCAAATTGTTCCTTATTTCCCATTACATGATGATCTTTTAATTCAAATCATTGAGCATAAATTAGGAAAAATTATCAAACGCATCGAGCAGCAATATCATGTGCAGGTTCAGTATAGTGATGATGTCAGTGAGCTATTACTTAGCCGTTGCACTGAAGTGGATAGCGGTGCCAGAAATATAGATCATATATTAAATGCTTCGATTCTACCTGCTTTAGCGACAGAAATTTTGCTGGCTTTGAGCGAACAAAAGTTGCCAAATCAAATTTGGATAGACGTAGACAATGATGAATTCATTTATGTTCTTGATTCTAAGATAAAACAATCTAAAAAGAAAAAAGCTAAAGCAGTCAAAGCTGAAACTGTATAAAACGTAAATTGGATTATTTCGTATTATGAATATAGAGTTAGACAAGTTACTCGAACCCATTTCGGGCGCAAAAGCATGTGGGGAAGATTTATCCTTTTCCAATGAATTTCATGCCATTAAAAAAGCCAAGACTGAAGATGATCCATCTTTGGTCTTAGGTGATTGGATTACAGAACCCAAACAAGCAGACTGGAATTTTGTTGCAGAACAAAGTTGCCAACTTCTAATTGAAAAAACCAAAGATATTCGACTGCTCACGTGGTTATCTGAAGCATGGGCAAATTTGTATGGTTTCTATGGCTTATCGAAGAGTCTGGAACTGTCACACCGTTTATTAGAACAATTCTGGCTCAAGTTACACCCTGCAATTGAAGAGGATGACTTAGATCAACGCTTGGGATTATTAAAAGGTTTAGTCAATCAACTTCCGCTATTAATCAAAAAAACACCATTGATTGAAAGTTCGCCAGCTTATTCTTTATGTGATTATGAAAATTTTCTGTATCAGAACAACAATCAAAGAAAACAAGCAGATGATGATACGGTATTTTCGAATCAACTTGAGCAGTTTGACCTCGCACTTGCGCAAAGTTCCCGAACGGTACAATTACAGAATTACCAAAGTTTTGAACAACTTTTATTGCATTGGGAAACCTTAAAACTGGTACTAGATCAACTCATGCAATTGGAAGCTCCAAGCTTTGCACATATTGATTCACAGCTTGAAGATATCCATAAGTCATTAAAGAAAATTTATAAAGCGGATCAATTTCAACATGGATCTGACACTTTAGACACTTCATCTACGCTTGAAATATCAACAGATACCCGTCAATTGTCTCACACCGAAACAGCTTTCGCTATGCCCCTGCATTCACAACAAGGTTTTCAACCTTCCCCACAAAGTCATTTACAAAATCGGGAACAAGCTATAAAAGTTTTGCAGGACATTGCCGATTATTTTCAAACACATGAACCCCATAGCCCAGTGAGTTATATGCTGCAAAAGACAGTGAAATGGAGCCAAATGCCTTTACATGAATGGTTAGCTCAGGTCATTAAACAGGAAAATCCACTTGAATCTGTTCAAGAATTATTGGGCATCTCCTCAACCAACAATGAAACAAGTAACTGGTAATTGACATGTTTAAAGCAGAAAAAATTCTTTGGGGCGAAGGCTTATTTTTACGTCCTCAACACTTTCAATTACAAGACCGTTATCATGAACAGCATCTGAATCATACCATTCGCGCGACCATCCCTTTTGCCTACGGTATTCAAAAAATTAGTTTCGATGAAAGCCAATTGAACTTAAATGTTTTGGCTTTAGAAGCGATTGAAATGATCTGGCAAGACGGTGAAATTTATGCCGCTCCCTCACGTGACCTTTTACCTGAACCCATTTTATTGGACAATTTAAACTTGCAAGGTGAAATGCAAATTTATTTGGCGATTCCGATTGTACAAGCCAATAAAAAAAATGTCTCATATGAAAAAAGTTCACAGCCAAGTCGTTATCATTGTTATTTGACAGAAACCCATGACCTGTTTACCGATGCGTCTCCTGCTGAAATTTCCCTATTGCGACGTCGGGCAGAATTTAAGCTATTAGAACCACATATCATGCCAACCCATGAAATGGATGGTTTCTTGTATCTACCCGTGGGCATGATTAAACGCCAAAGTTCGGGACATTTTGAACTTGACCCGAAGTTTATTCCGCCGTTATTGCATATTGAATCAAATGCAGCATTGTTAAATCAGTTGAAACGCCTACTGAATATCATTCGTGCCAAGATTAAAACCATTCAATCTAATAATCGTGAAAATGAACAAAAACTGATTGAATTTCGTTCTGGTGATATTGTGTCTTTTTGGTTGGTCAATGCACTAAATACGGCATATGCCAGCCTCAATCACATTTTTCAACACCCTCAGATTCATCCTGAACGCTTATTTTCCGAACTGTTACGATTGACTGGTTCTTTACTGACGTTCTCGTCCGTCTATGAAGTAGACCAACTACCCAAATACCAACATCACCAACTGCAACAGAGTTTCAGTGATTTAGAGCAAATTTTACGTGACTTACTCGATACGATTATTTCAAACCGCTACATCAGTATTAGCTTAAAAGAAACACGTCCATCGTACTGGGTCGGTAGTCTTGAAACAGATAAAATTACCCGAGATACCCGACTCTATGTTTCTGTGTCGAGTAGCATGATGCAAACGCATGAACTAATTCAAATTGTTCCTTTACGCTTTAAAGTGGGCAGTACCATTGACGTCGAACAACGAGTGGTTGCAGCACTTCCTGCGATTCCATTACATCACTTAATGCAAGTTCCTACTGCCATTCCTGTACGTTCAGGGGTGAGTTATTTTGAAATTGAACCTCATCATGAACTTTACCAACAGATGTTGTCTTCTGAAACCATTTGTATTTATGTTCCATCTGGTTTCCAAGACATCAGTATTGAATTAATTGCTGTGATGAATAGCTAAGGAATAATAAAAATGAATTCTTCTAGTCAGGCACCCTCTTTGTTTGATGATGGTCAAATTGGTTCAAATACCTTGCCTTATCACCCTGCGATTGTGAAGCCAACATCCTGTCTAATTGATTTACTGTATGACGGTTTTTATGTGGTTTTTTTATTAAGAAACCAATATGTTCCCCAACAACCCGAACAATTTAGACAAAAAGTCCTGGATTTATTACACCGCTTTGAACAACAGGCACGCAAATTACAATTTTCTGCGGAAGATATTCATGATGCTAAATATGCCTATTGTGCCTTGTTGGATGAAACTATCGTCACGCAGCAAAACGATGCTTTTTTTAATTTGCAAAATCTATGGTTAATTAATCCATTACAACTAAGCCTGTTTGGTTCACAACTGGCAGGTTATCAATTTTTTGAAGTTTTAGAGCAACTGCGTAGTAAAGGTAAAGACCGACTCGCCTCCCTCGAAGTTTTTCATTATTGCCTACTGTTGGGTTTTCAAGGCAAATATCGAATTGAGTCGATTGAAAGCCTAAATCATTTGGTGGCACGAATTGGAGATGAAATTGATTATTTAAAAGGGAAAAAAGCTGCATTCTCACCTTTTTCAGCTCTACCTGATCAAATCAAGAACATCATTCATCGTGAACTGCCTTTTGTCTGGATTATTCTATTTTTATTGATTTTTAGCCTTCTGGCTTTTGCAGGCTTAAGATACACCCTTAATCAGCAAACTCAAAAGTCGCTTGCACCATTTAACAATGTGATTAGTACGCCAACTGAACAGGCCAATATCACGATTTATTTACCATAAATGGTGGTAGTTCCATGGCTCAAGAAAAGCAAAACACCCTGCGCATTTTAAAAGCAAATCCTGCAAAGCCACAAAAGCGTTCAAGCATTTATGTGATTGCAGGTTTTGTCGGTGGCATTATTTTAAGTTGTGGATTTTTCGGTTTTTATCTTTATGCACAAAACTCTGAAAAAATGACATCCACTGACATAGAACCGAATCAAGCTGAGACAACTACGCATACACCGCCCCAAGAAACCAAGCCCGTGGAAAATGCGACTACAGCAGATGAGGATATTGATTATCCAAATCAAATCAATGAACAAGAGATGTCCGCACTATTTAAGCATTCAGTGAATAGTACAACCAATCTCAATACGCATACGCCAAACAGCTCACCCTTCGCCAATCTGGGCCAAGAACCCAAATCAGCGAGTAAAGCCGTGGTCTCAATCGAAAAAAGAATGCAGAAACATCATACTTCCGCCCCGACAGCACAACCCTTGGCTCAAGGCGTAGTGAAGCCTGCCTTATTAGATCAACTGGATAAAGAAGCTGAATTGGCTCAGCCTCAAGCACAAACCACACATCCATCATCACCTGCTACCCATTAAAACCAAGATGATTATTTTTATTGGCTGTAGCTTTCTGGCGTTGGTGATTGGTTTGAGCTTGTTAATGTCTTATGAGCTTCGGCTGCGAACCCTAAATTATGTACGGTTGATTCTACCCAACAGCAAACAAAAGCTTGGGCACGCACGTCATTTTGCACAAGAAATGGGTTATGCAGCCTCCGCCGAACAGACTCAAACCCATTGGCATTTACAACAATGGTGGATTTTGATTGCTGGATTTTTTTTATTGGGCAGTATTCTACTTTTTGCCTTTACCCGCCCGATTGATCCGACCAAAGTCGAGGCTAATTATCTGGAAAAAGTCGACCCACAAATTTATGCCTTATTGAATGGTGAAATATTGACACCACCACCAGAGGTCGATGAACAGTTGGTGGATGCTGCAATTGTTGAAGCCATGCAACTAGAACAGCAATATCAAGCACAGAACAACAGTGTCACGGCTCAACCTTTCTCTTTAGAACGCGATACGACATTTGAACAAAGTCATGGGCATTTTGATACTTCATTGATTGACCGTAAATGGGATCGGATGAATTTACGCTACAAGCAACGGCTATTAATGGTGTTTAAAATCATGAAGGAACGTTATGGTTATGAACTGGTATTGTTAGAGGGTTATCGTAGTCCCGCGCGTCAAAATATGCTTTCTGGCAATAAAAATACCACGCGTGCTAAAGCCTTCCAAAGCTATCACCAATTTGGCTTGGCTGCAGATGTTGCATTTAAACGGGATGGTAAAGTGGTCATTTCTGAACGTGATCCTTGGGCTTGGAAAGGCTATCAACTATATGGTGAAGTTGCCGAGTCGGTTGGTTTAACTTGGGGCGGACGCTGGAAGTCTATTCATGACTATGGTCATACCGAGTTCCGTATGCCAGGTTTGAAAAAAACAGCGGAAATGGCAGAAAAACTCACTACGGAAGGACAGCTTTTAGCACAAGAGTTAAATTAATAATGCGCCCAATTAGGATGACTGCATACCAAGTCCTATATTTTTATATGGTTCATAACAACAAAAAGCCCTATGGATGAATAGGGCTTTTTTTAAAACAGGGATATCTGTTTTAATGTTGTTGCTTAATCACTTTTATTTTTGAAATTGAGTGCAAGCGCATTTGGTACACGGGGGTAAACGATCAGTACCAATTTCTAAGTAGACTCGACGTCCGCATTGAACACAAAAATAGAAGCCTGTTCCGGGTTTTTCGCCAGCAGTAACCATTTTTGTCCTCCTTATGTTGTTTTAGAAATGGTAACCCTAGTATAACGCGCTTATGCTCAATGTCCACTGATCATTTTAAAAAATAATGGTGTCATAAATGTAAGAAATAATGTATTCAAAAAATTGGTGAGCTAAATAAAATTTAATCATTAAAGTAAAGATTTGCTTACTTTACGTACACAAATGAGGCTTTAGATCACATATGCCTTGTTCTTTAGAGTGATTGATCGTGAACAAATATTCAAAGTTCTCAATACGGCTGAGTACTAGTATCAGGTTTCGTTCCCTTCCATAGTTTTCTTGATACAAATAAAAAGCCCTATCTTGTGTGACAGGGCCTTATTCCAAACAGCGAATCACTGTTTGTAGTGTGCAGCTTAGGCAATCTTGCTGTTAAATTGATTGCCAAGGCATTTGGTACACGGGGGTAAACGGTCTGTACCAATTTCTAAGTAAACGCGGTGTCCGCATTGAATACAAAAATAGAAGCCTGTTCCAGGTTTTTCGCCAGCAGTTACCATTTTTGTTCTCCATGTGTTTTAGAAATGGTGAACAGAGTATAGACAAGCTTTTGAGTTTGTAGAGTCTATTTTGTGACCGTATGGGTCAACAATAAAACTAAGAATTACTGACACCGAAATTTCACTTCATTTGAATGAAATTCCCTTTATCTTGAAAGTATTTATCAGATACCCATCATTTCATTCCATCTTTAATTTTGATGGGATCTACAATAAAACCTTGTACGACTTTTTTTGCTTGTTGTTGAATGAGTTTCCAATCCTGCAGATGAACACGCTGAAATAATATAGAAAGACTAGCTTTCATTTCTGGTTCCAAAACAAATTCCTGTTTACATTGACGTGCTATAGGGTTTTCTGAATATCCACATGTAATTAAGGTAAGTACATTTCCTTGTTCATTTTTTTCAACATATAAGTCATCTATATTATATAAAATATTAGACCTCGTATTTTTAGCTATTAATTTTTTATTTCGTTTCACCCATTCAGGATGTGGAACATACTTTTGTAAGTCATATTCATACTCATCTGTGGGCAAATATATACCTCTAAAATTGAATTCTTCTAACTGTTTTTTTGATAATATCTTCGTTTCTAACGTTGAATTGACTAATCTCTTTGTTAAATCTCCATAATAGCTTTTATCTGCGTAAACACCGACTCTTACCCAATGATTATCAGGCAGGTTAATTTCTGCGTTATATTGTTTCTCCGAATACGGTGATGCTTTATAATAGCGAACTAAAACCAATCCATCGGTGTAACGCATATAAAATCCAAAGGCCTGAATTTTAGATTTATAGGTCCGCGTCTGACGTTTATATTTCTTACCTGTTACGAAGCCTGTATTATCTTCATATTCAACCCTTGGGGCTTCTCTACCAAGGTTAACAGGCTTTCCCCCTAAATCGCCTACACTATAACGTGAGCCATATTGATCACGGGGTGTTATAAATTCAGGTTCTTTCTTTTTTTGCTCACAGGCTGTTAAAAAGAGTGAACTTATACAAGCAGCTATAATTATTCTTTTCATTTATTTTTTTCTTTACCTCCATACCAAATTCAAAAGTATTTTTATTCTATATTTTCATTTACATAAAAAAACCCCACTCTAAAAGTAGGGCTTTTTTCAAACAATTTCAAATACTTTTAAACTAAGCTCTTAATTGCTCTTGCTCTTCTTGGCTTTCCAAAAAGTCCTGAGCAAAACGCTGAAGTACACCACCCGCTTCATATACAGACACTTCTTCTTCCGTATCTAGTCGGCAAGTTACAGGCACTTCCACAACTTCATTCTTACCATCCGCTGTAGCACGTTCAATCACTAAAGTTAAAGTCGAACGTGGCGCAATATTACCAATCACGCTGTATAGCTCAGTACCATCCAACTTCAAGGTATTACGGTTTACACCCGGTTTAAACTCAAGTGGTAATACGCCCATACCCACCAAGTTGGTACGGTGAATACGCTCGAAACCTTCCGCGACAATGGCTTCTACACCTGCAAGACGCACGCCTTTTGCAGCCCAGTCACGGCTAGAACCTTGACCATAGTCCACACCTGCGATAATGATCAGCGGTTGCTTACGGTTCATGTAAGTTTCAATCGCTTCCCACATACGCATCACTTCGCCTTCTGGCTCTACACGCGCTTTCGAACCTTGTTTCACTGTACCGTCAGTACGACGTACCATTTCGTTAAACAATTTCGGGTTGGCAAATGTTGCACGTTGTGCCGTTAAGTGGTCACCACGGTGCGTTGCATAAGAGTTAAAATCTTCTTCAGGTACGCCCATTTTGTGAAGATATTCACCCGCAGCCGAGTCCATCAAAATCGCGTTTGAAGGCGACAAGTGGTCGGTGGTGATGTTGTCACCCAAAATCGCAAGTGGACGCATGTTCGCCAAAGTACGTGGCGCAGCCAACGCCCCTTCCCAATATGGAGGACGGCGGATGTAAGTACTTTGTGGACGCCAGTCATAAAGCGGACTTTCGGCTTCTACGTTTACGCCTAAGTCAAACATTGGAATGTAGACTTTACGGAACTGCTCAGGCTTCACAGCTTCTTTAACTAAGGCATCAATTTCAGCATCAGATGGCCAAATGTCTTTCAGGTAAATCGGGTTACCTTCTTTGTCATGACCTAAAGCATCTTTTTCGATATCAAAACGAATTGTACCCGCAATTGCATACGCTACGACAAGCGGTGGAGATGCCAAGAACGCTTGTTTTGCATAAGGATGGATACGACCATCGAAGTTACGGTTACCAGAGAGTACTGCTGTTGCGTACAAGTCACGGTCAATAATTTCTTGCTGAATGACTGGATCTAACGCACCAGACATACCATTACACGTTGTACAAGCATAAGCCACAATACCAAAACCAAGTTGCTCTAAGTCTTTTAGAACACCTGCTTCCTCAAGGTAAAGTGCAGCCGCTTTTGAACCCGGTGCAAATGATGATTTCACCCAAGGTTTACGAACCAAACCTAGCTCATTTGCTTTACGCGCCAACAAACCTGCCGCCACAGTGTTACGTGGGTTAGAGGTGTTGGTACATGAAGTAATAGCAGCAATAATGATTGCACCATCAGGCATTAAACCGTCAGAACGGTTTTCAACAACACCTGCAATGCCTTTTTCTTTTAGGTCGGCGGTAGAAACACGTGCATGTGGGTTTGATGGACCAGCAATGTTACGTGTGACTGTCGATAGATCAAAACGTAGTACACGTGGGTACTCTGCTTTGGTCATTTCAGATGCCCAAAGGCCGATTTCTTTTGCGTACTGTTCAACCAATGCCACTTGAGCATCTTCACGGCCTGTTAGGCGTAAGTAGTCGATTGTGTTTTGATCAATGTAGAACATCGCAGCCGTAGCGCCATATTCTGGAGTCATGTTCGAAATGGTGGCACGGTCACCCACAGACATGCTGTCAGCGCCTTCACCAAAGAACTCAAGGTAAGCACCAACCACGCGTTCTTTACGCAAGAACTCAGTTAAAGCAAGTACGATATCTGTTGCAGTAATACCTGCCTGACGCTGACCTACAAACTCAACACCAATAATGTCTGGTAGACGCATCCAAGATGCACGGCCCAACATTACATTTTCAGCTTCTAATCCACCCACGCCCACAGAAATTACGCCTAAAGCGTCTGTATGTGGCGTATGTGAGTCTGTACCGACGCATGTATCTGGGAATGCTACACCATCACGCGCCTGAATGACCGGAGACATTTTCTCTAGGTTAATCTGGTGCATAATGCCGTTCCCCGCAGGGATTACATCAACATTTTTAAATGCAGTTTTGGTCCACTCAATAAAGTGGAAACGGTCTTCGTTACGGCGGTCTTCAACAGCACGGTTTTTTGCAAAAGCGTCTGGGTCAGCACCGCCATATTCCACCGCTAAAGAGTGGTCTACAATAAGCTGAGTCGGCACAACTGGGTTAACTTTAGATGGGTCGCCGCCTTTGTCTGCAATCGCATCACGTAAACCTGCAAGGTCAACCAATGCAGTTTGGCCTAGGATGTCATGACACACCACACGCGCAGGGTACCAAGGAAAGTCTAAGTCCTGACGGCGTTCAATCAACTGCGTTAAATAATCAGTTAAATTCTCGGCATCGGCACGGCGTACCAATTGCTCTGCGAGTACTTTAGAGGTGTAAGGCAGTTTTTCGTATGCGCCTGGCTGAATATCTTCAACGGCTTGACGCACGTCGTAATATTCAAGCTGGGTTCCTGCCAGCGGTTTACGGTATTTTGTGTTCATTAACCACGCTCCGCCAATGGTTTAAATTCGAGGTTTTCAGGGCCTGTGTAGTTCGCGCTTGGACGAATAATTTTGCCGTCTTGGCGTTGTTCAATTACATGCGCCGACCAACCTGCTGTACGTGCAATCACGAATAACGGTGTAAACATTGCAGTTGGAACACCCATTAAGTGATAGCTCACCGCACTGAACCAGTCGAGGTTCGGGAACATGTTTTTCACTTCTTTCATCACTGCTTCTAAACGTTCCGCAATCAAATACATTTTTTTGTTTTCTTGCGCATCCGCCAATTCAAGTGCAACTTGCTTAATCACTTCGTTACGGGGGTCAGCGATGGTGTAAACAGGGTGACCAAAACCAATCACGACTTCTTTGTTTTCTACACGCTTACGAATGTCTGCTTCTGCTTCGTCTGCGTTGTCGTAGCGCTGTTGAATCACAAATGCAACTTCGTTTGCACCACCATGTTTAGGTCCACGTAATGCACCAATTGCACCTGCAATAGTTGAGTACATGTCTGAACCTGTACCAGCAATTACACGTGAAGTAAACGTCGATGCATTAAACTCATGCTCTGCATACAAAATCAATGACGTGTGCATTGCTTGAATCCATTGTTCACATGGTTTTTCACCGTGTAACAAATGCAGGAAGTGCGCACCAATTGAGTCATCATCGGTTTCAACTTCAATACGTTTGCCGTTGTGACTAAAGTGATACCAGTAAAGCAACATTGAACCGAAAGATGCCATTAACTTGTCTGCGATGTCGCGTGCACCTGCATAGTTATGGTCTTCGTGTTCTGGAGTTAAGCAACCTAGAACTGAAACACCAGTACGCATCACATCCATTGGGTGCGCATATGGTGGAAGTTGTTCTAAAGCCGCTTTAAGTGATGCAGGTAAACCACGAAGACCTTTCAATTTGTTTTTGTAAGCTTTGAGTTCCGCTTTATTCGGTAATTTGCCATGAACCAAAAGGTAAGCTACTTCTTCAAATTCGCTTTGACCCGCAAGGTCTAAAATGTCGTAACCACGGTAGTGCAAATCATTACCACTACGCCCTACGGTGCAAAGTGCTGTATTACCCGCCACTTGTCCGCTGAGTGCGACTGATTTTTTTGGCTTGAATCCGTTTGTTGTTGCATTCATGAGATCTTCCTTCTTCCATTGGGTGGATCAATTCATTTTTATGCTTTGCGTCAGTTTTATTTCCTACACTGACGCAAAGATTTTATGGTTAAACTGTTATTTATTTTTGACAAAAGAGGCATCAAGGTATTGTTCAAACGCATGGTAATTAATGCGGTCATACAATTCTTGACGGGTTTGCATGGTATCGACCACGTTCTTTTGTGTACCTTCATTACGTAAAGTAGTGTAGACATTTTCCGCTGCTTTGTTCATCGCACGGAAAGCTGAAAGAGGATAAAGCGCAATGCTGACATCCGCAGAAGCCAATTCCTCTGTGGTAAATAATGGCGTAGAACCAAATTCAGTAATGTTTGCCAAAATTGGAACATTCGTTGCAGCAGCAAATTGTTTATACATCGCCAATTCAGTAATCGCTTCTGGGAACAACATGTCCGCGCCTGCTTCAATATAAGCACCTGCACGGTCAATTGCAGCTTGCAAACCTTCTACCGCCAAAGCATCGGTACGCGCCATAATCACGAACTTGTCATCACCACGCGCATCAACAGCTGCTTTAATACGGTCTACCATTTCTTGTTGTGAAACAATGGCTTTGTTTGGACGGTGACCACAACGTTTCGCGCCAACTTGGTCTTCAATATGCATAGCCGCTGCACCAAACTTGATGAGTGCTTTGGTGGTACGGGCAATGTTAAATGCTGAAGCACCAAAACCTGTGTCGGCATCGACCAATAAAGGCAAGTCACATACATCGGTAATACGGCGTACATCTGTCAGTACATCATCGAGGTTGCTAATACCTAAGTCAGGCAACCCCAAAGAACCTGCTGCTACACCACCGCCAGATAAATAAATGGCTTTGTAACCTGCACGCTTTGCCAATAAAGCATGATTGGCATTGATGGTTCCGACCACCTGTAGTGGATGTTCACTTGCAACCGCATCACGGAATTTCTGCCCTGCTGATAACGTTGACATACGTCCTCCCTCTCTCTTCATCATTAAATTAGGTTTTGTTCAATGTTCTGATAAGACGCAGCAATGTGGCGTCGCATCAGTAATTCCGCGAGTTCTGCATCACCTTCGGCAATAGCATCTAAAATACGAATATGTTCCGACAAGGCTCGATGCGGACGATTTGGCGTTTTGGAATACTGAATTCGATACATCCGAATCAGGTGATACAACTCATCACATAACATCTTTTCCAAAGTTTTATTGCCACAGTTCTTTATGATGCAATAATGAAAATCGTCCTGACCTTCTTGTAAGTAATAACCTTTCCCTTCTTTAAAATTTGGGTCTTGCGCATGTAAATGGAGCACTTCACGCAAATTTAAAATCTGCTGTTTATCGATGCTTTGTGCCGCCAAACGGCAAGCCAAACCTTCCAAGTTTTCACGAATTTGATACAGCTCAAACAGTTGTTGATGCGATAAAGACACTACACGCGCGCCGACATGAGCAGTGCGTTCTACCAATTTTTGCCCTTCTAAGCGGTGGATGGCTTCACGTAAAGGTCCACGACTAATGCCATATACACGCGCCAGCTCTGGTTCAGAAATTTTACTGCCCGCTGCAATTTCACCGCTCACAATCGCAGTTTGAATTTTTCTGAAAATCTGGTCGGTTAAAGTCGCGGTAGCGACTTGTTTTGTCTGTGGAGACAGCTCGTCAATTTGCATATTGTCAACAATCAGATCAATTATTAGCTAAAATAAGCACAAATAAATTAAAATGCAACAATATTGTCAACAACTTTGGTATTAGACTTGAAAATGCGATGGACGAAGACTTGACAATGTTTAAGTAAAATCATATCGGGTATCCGTTCTAAAGATGTTTCAATACAACAGCTCTATAATTTATTTTAATTCAATATTTTAAATCTTATTTCAATGCTGATTCTGTGATAGAAAAGCATTTTTTATATCCATGTCGTGACCCACGCTTTCAACACTTGGTTTGAGTCCAATCACGAAGTTGTCCTGAATGACCCTTGAGTTTTATTGTCGACACTTCAGTTTTTATTTTGTTCTATCTGTTATGCCGTAAATAGAAAAAAGCCTCAAGGAAATGCTTGAGGCTTTTGTTACCATTTATATGCTGCTGGACTTATTTTGCCTTTTGCAAACGTAAGGCATTTAAAACCACAGACAGTGAGCTAAGCGACATCGCTACTGCGGCTAACATCGGAGTGAGTAATAACCCAGTGAGTGGATAGAAAATTCCCGCTGCGACAGGTACACCCAAGCCGTTATAGACAAAAGAAAAGGCAAGGTTCTGTTTCATATTACGTACACCAAGTTTCGCCATATGCAAGGCGTCGGCTGCTCCACGAATATCACCTTTCACCAAGGTCACTTGTGCCGTCTGTTTTGCAATATCGGTTCCATTCCCCATCGCAATCCCGACATTGGCTTGGGCAAGCGCTGGTGCATCATTAATCCCATCACCCGCCATAGCAACAATTTTGCCCTGCGCCTGATATTTCTTCACAATCTCCAATTTTTCGATTGGGGTACAATTGCCATGCACATGCTGAATGCCTAACTCTTTTGCCACCAGTTGCGCATTTTTCTCGTGGTCACCTGTCGCCATCACCACTTCAATACCATCATCAATCAATTGCTGAATCACTTGAGGGGCATTGGCTTTAATTGCATCATGGATAGAAATATACGCCAGCACCTCCTGGCTATTGCTCAAGAAACTTATGACATTGCCTATCGCACGTTGCTGATCTAACTGGCTTTGTAGTGTAGTGTCTAAGGTGATACCGAGTTGTTCTAGCAACTTTTGACTACCGATATACAAGGTTTGCTCGCCAATTTGACCTTTGACGCCAAAGCCCGTAACATCTTCAAAGTCTTCCACTTTTAGCAATTGCTGCGTAGGAACAATTTGAGTCAAAGTTTGAGCAATCGGGTGACTTGAATATTGCTCAATCGAGGCAATCCACTGTTCAACTTGAGTTTGTTCCACATTTGGGCTGAGTAACCGAATTTCTTTCAAACTCGGCTTACCTTCAGTCAAGGTTCCAGTTTTGTCGACAATCAGCGTATTAACCTTACTTAAGGCTTCAATCGCTTCCGCATCTTTAAACAGAACACCTTTCTGTGCTGCACGACCTGTAGTGGCCATCACGGACATTGGCGTTGCTAAACCAAGCGCACATGGACAAGCAATAATCAGTACCGCTACAGCACACATCAATGCCAAGTCAAATTGCGCACCACCAAACACCATCCATGCAACAAAGGTCAAAGCACTAATGAACAACACCACAATCACAAAATATTTAGCAAACACATCGGCTAAACGTTGTAGCGGTGCTTTAGAACGCTGCGCTTCTGCAACTGTCTGAATCATTTTCGATAATGTTGTATTAGCACCTACAGCCGTGGTTTGTATTCGAATACTGCCTTGTTGATTCACTGTGCCACCAATGACTGTGTCGTGCACTTGCTTTTTCACTGGCACAGGTTCACCCGTCATCATGGCTTCATCGACATAGGTTTTGCCTTCTACCACCACGCCATCCAGTGGAATCTGATCACCTGAGGAAATCTGTAAAATATCGCCTTGTTTGACCATACCAATATCTACTTCAATCACTTGATCATTTTGAACCAACTTAGCGGTGTTGACTTGGAGTTTGAGCAAGGCTTTCAATGAATCGGCTGTTTTGGCACGGGCTTTTAGCTCCATGATTTGACCAAGCAAACTCAGAGATACAATCATACACGCCGCTTCATAATACACCGCGACACCATGTCCTGTTTTGGCTGCCATCGGAATCAGGCTTGGAAAGATAGTCGCCACGACACTATAAATATAGGCGGCTAATACCCCAACCCCAATCAGACTCCACATATTCAAGTTACGGGTTTTATACGAGGTCCAACAGCGCTCAATAAACGGTTTACCCGCCCACAACACCACAGGGGTCGCGAGGACTAGCTCAATCCACGGCTGAATATGCGGTGAAATGAAACTATGGAGATGTGAACCCATCGCTAAAACAAACACGATTAACGTCAGTGGTAAAGTCATCCAAAAGCGATGACTAAAATCAACCAATTCAGGATTTGGTGCATCATCTAAAGTCGGTTGCATCGGCTCCAGCGCCATACCACAAATCGGACACGTGCCCGGCCCTTTTTGCACAATTTCAGGGTCCATCGGACAGGTATAATCCATATCAGCAGCACCTTCAGGCACAGGACGCTGATCGGCTGGAATTAGATAAAACTCAGGATCGCCCTTAAATTTGTCTAAGCAAGATGGATTACAGAAATAATAAGTCTGTTGCTGATAATCCGTTTTTAACTCAGTATTTGGGTCAACAGACATACCGCAGACGGGGTCAATAAAAGCTGATGCTCCTGACTGGACATGCTGCTCATGTGCGTGTTTCCCGCCACCACAGCAACCTGTTTTAGCTGGTTCTGGTTTAGGCTTTGCTGCACAACAACTTGATTTTGATTCAGCTTGTGCTGTTTCTGGAGTTTTAGATTCTGTACCACAACATGTTGAGGCTTTCTTCTCTTCTGGTTTAGAAGTTCCACAACATCCTGATACTTTCGCGGACTTTTCTTCAACTGTCGTAACATAGCTTTCAGGCGCAGCGATAAATTTTTGCTGACATTTTTCACTGCAAAAATAATAGTTTTTGCCCTGCCATTCGCTATGTGGTTTACTAAAATCCGTGACCGTCATGCCACACACAGGGTCTGTAAAGCTTTCTGCTTGAGGTACTTTACCTTGCTGGTGGTTGCTCGCACAGCCACACCCTTTTGATGCTGTGACCATACTTTCTGCTTCAGGTTGGACTGAACTATCCGCTTGCTCAGTTTTCGCTTTGCTACAACAAGAACTTTGCGCTTTTTTTGAGGTTAGATAAGCTTCAGGATCGGCTGTAAATTTCTTTAAACAGCCTGAGCAACAAAACAAATAACGAACTGATTGATGCTCATACACATGTGGAGAATCCTCTGCTACCGTCATACCGCAAACAGGATCGATATTTATCACTGTAGACACTGATTTCTGTTTTGAACAGCAAGACGTTTTGTGTTGCTCACTCATTCTGGCTCACCTTTTATTTTTTGATTGTGTTAGCATAAAGTCTGTACCTAGGTACTGAGTCAAGCCTTTTGAAGATTATTTTATGCTCACTATCGGCAAACTGGCAAAACAGTGTCATGTTAATGTTGAAACGATTCGTTATTATCAACGGATTGGTCTTATGCGCATTCCTGAAACCACACAAAACTATCGTTATTACAGCCAACAAGACATTGAAACCTTAAGCTTTATTCAAAAAGGTAAAGATGCTGGCTTGCAGCTCAGTGAAATTCAAGATCTATTACATTTACAACTGAATGACCGAGAAAAAGTCCGTGATGTGATTCAACAACGACTGGAAAAAATTGATCAACGGATTCAAGAATTAAATGCACTGAAACAGCGTCTTTCAACTTGGGTAGATGAATGTAAAACCACGACAGACAGTTGCTGCCCAATTTTGCAAGAACTGAAAAAAGGTTCAACGACTGAACTATAAACAGTTGCCGTCTTTTAAATTTGGCGATCACTTTTCCACTCACCTTTTCGATACTCAGGACTGCGTTCATTATGTCGATTGAACTTGCCCAACTCAGAAAACAGCTTCGCAAACAACGCAGACAAGTTTCCGTTTATCAACAACAACAGTCTGAGCAGCAAATTTTACAGCGCCTAAGATCTGTGCCCAAATTTAAACAGGCCAAGCATGTCGGCATTTATCTACATGCCTTTGGAGAAATTCAGACCCGTAAAATCATTGAATATTGTTTTCATCAAAAAAAGTCGGTGTATTTACCGATGATTTGCAATATGAATCAACGCTTGGTGTGGGTCAAAGTTTCACGCAATCAATTTCAAAACAAACGCTTTTCCCACCATCCGCTTGGTATGCAAGAACCCATGGCAACACGTGGGCATCACGTTTCACACCTAGACCTGCTACTAATGCCTTTATTGGCGTGTGATCTTTATGGCACGCGTATTGGCATGGGCGGCGGTTTTTACGACAAAACCTTAGCTGCTGCACCCTATCACCGTCCGTTTCGTCTTGGTTTGGCCCATCACTTTCAACTAGTACCACAGCGCCTCATTCGAGAAAAATGGGATCAACCTTTAGATGCACTGCTTACGCCTCAACAATATTTACGCTTCAAGCGCTAAAATTGACATTTTTGACTGTTGAGAATACTTAAAAATCACATGTTTAGTCATTTTTTATACAATTTATTTTGACCTGCCCTTGTATTTTTTAAAATACCCATCACTATAAAAAACATGGCAACACCGTTGTCACTCATTAGGAGTGCCCATGTCTGAAATTATTATGAATCAAGAAACCTTAGAGCCTCAGGTTCCAAGTGTATTACCACTTTTAGCGTTACGTGATGTAGTGGTGTATCCACACATGCAAATCGCGCTATTTGTAGGTCGTGAAAAATCGATCAATGCAGTTGATGTGGCTCGTAACAGTGACAATCTAGTATTTGTAGTTGCTCAGAAAGATTCTCTTTCAGAAGAAATTGATCACGACAACTTATATCAATACGGTACTGTCGCGAAGATTGTACAAGTTGTGAATCATGAAAATGATGAAAACTGTATAAAAGTATTAATCGAAGGCTTGCATCGTTCAAAGCTAGAAAAAATCATTGATGAAAATGATTATCTAACTGCGGAACATTCGCTTAGCCCTATGTCAGTTCACATTGACGAAACAACCCAAGCAACACGTGTTCAAGAATTACGTGCTCTATTTGCTCAATATGCTGAAGCAAAATTACGTAATGCGCGTGAACTCGTTGCTGCAGCAAACAAAATTGATGATTTACTGCAATTGCTATTCTTCGTAGCGACTCGTGTTCCACTGAATATTGATGTGAAACAAAAATTCCTTGAGCACGATGAGTTTGAGGCACATCTACAAGAACTGATGACCTATTTGTTGCAACAGTCTGAAGAGCAACAGATCGAGCAAACTTTACATGACTCAGTGAAGCGTCAAATGGAGAAAAACCAACGCGAATACTTCCTCAATGAAAAGATGAAGGTTATTCAGCGTGAGCTTTCTGACATGAATGGCGGTGCAGAAGACGACGTAGCTGAAATTGAGAAACGTCTTGCTGAAGCAGATTTACCTGAGCACGTACGTAAAAAAGCAGAAGCTGAATTCCGTAAGCTTAAAGCGATGCAACCTGCGTCAAGTGAAGCGGCTGTGGTACGTAACTATTTAGAGGTGATCTTAGATACACCTTGGAATAAAGCCAGCAAAGTCAGCATTAACTTAAGCAAAGCGCAAGAAATTCTCGATGCAGATCATTACGGCTTAGATGACGTGAAAGATCGTATTGTGGAATATTTAGCGGTTCAATCTCGCGTGAAAAAACTCAAAGGCCCAATCCTTTGTTTAGTTGGCCCTCCGGGTGTAGGTAAAACCTCACTGGGCGAATCTGTTGCGAAAGCGACTGGTCGTGAGTTTGTCCGTATGGCGCTGGGCGGTGTACGTGACGAAGCGGAAATCCGCGGTCACCGTCGTACCTATATCGGTGCGATGCCAGGTAAAATTGTACAATCGTTAACGAAAGTTGGCGTGAAGAACCCATTGTTTTTGCTCGATGAAATCGACAAGATGGCGCAAGACTACCGTGGCGACCCTGCTTCTGCATTGCTTGAAGTACTTGATCCATCACAGAACAACAAGTTTAACGATCACTATTTAGATCTTGATCTTGACCTGTCTGAAGTAATGTTCATCTGTACTGCTAACAGCATGAATATTCCTGAAGCATTGTTGGATCGTATGGAAGTGATTCGCCTACCGGGTTATACCGAAGACGAAAAAGTCAATATTGCTGAGCGTTACCTTGTTCCGAAGGCCATTAAGAACAACGGTTTACGTGCTAAAGAATTGACTGTTCATGAAGAAGCGATTCGTGACATCGTGCAGCGTTATACACGTGAAGCAGGTGTGCGTAGCTTAGAACGCGAAGTCTCTAAAATTGCACGTAAAGTGGTAAAAGAAGCGGTCAGCAAGAAAGCGAAAAACCTGCAAGTTGATGTGACTTCGGCTAATCTTCCAGACTACTTAGGTCCACATAAGTTTGACTTTGGTATGGCAGAAGATGAAGCGCAAGTGGGTCGTGTCAACGGTTTAGCGTGGACTTCAGTCGGTGGTGAGTTATTGACCATTGAAGTAGCAGCTGTCAAAGGTAAAGGGAAATTTATCACCACGGGTTCACTCGGTGATGTGATGAAAGAATCGATTACCGCAGCCATGACCGTGGTACGTACACGTGCAGATGAGTTGGGCATCGAGTCAACTCGCTTTGAAGAGACCGATGTTCACGTCCACTTACCAGAAGGTGCAACACCAAAAGATGGCCCATCTGCTGGCTTAGCACTGACTACAGCATTGGTTTCTGCCTTTACAGGTATCCCAATTCGCCCTGACATTGCCATGACAGGTGAAACGAGTCTTGGTGGTCGTGCAATGCGTATTGGTGGTTTGAAAGAAAAATTGCTTGCTGCACACCGTGGAGGCATTAAATTAGTCTTCATTCCTCAAGATAACGTCCGTGATCTTGCAGAGATTCCTGAAAATGTGAAAGAAGGGCTTGAGATTAAAGCAGTGAAATCGATTGATGAGATTTTACCTCTTGCCTTGACATCAAAGCCTGAACCTTTGGTCAAAGCACCGATTGTAAAACCAGTCGATGATGGTAAAAAAGCCGCACGTCACTAATTTTAGCAAGAGAAAAAAGAGAGCTACGGCTCTCTTTTTTTATTACAAATTACTGTAAATAACACCACACATCTTCGTGCTTTTATCCCCTAAAATAAATTGCATCCAAAGGATGATACAGGACCATTAAAATGAAAAACCCTGTCGGATGGTTTGAAATATATGTCAATGACATAACCCGAGCCAAACAATTTTATGAAGCAGTATTTAATATTCAACTCTCTGAATTGACTCCTCCTTCTGAGGGTAACTCGCTTCAAATGTGGGCGTTCCCATCGGATATGCAAGTTTATGGCGCTTCTGGTGCTTTAGTTCAAATGTCAGGAGTCGCCGCAGGTGGAAACAGCACATTAATCTATTTTTCATGTGAAGACTGTGCAGATGAAGCAGCCCGAATTGGTGAAGCGGGCGGTAAGATTCATGAATCAAAAACTTCAATTGGTGAGTACGGATTTATTGTTTTAGCTTTTGATACAGAAGGAAATATGATTGGTTTACATTCTATGAAGTAAACCAGCGTATCGTAAATAATTTAAGGTTATCGTATATTCTAACTTTGAATATTAAGCAGGTTTCCCTTCATAAATCAGACTTGAAAAAATCCAAAGAACACCCAATATTAAATAATAAGAATACATATGTGCTGTATGTTTCTTATTCTTAAAGGTTATCTGTTTCTCCAGGCAGATAATCTCTTGATCGCAGTCCTTACACTATTCAAGGACTGCGTTTTTTATTGGTATTCTTTAATTTTTCTACATAAAAATAATAATGCCCTTTTCATCCTACATTATTTACTTCAATATCGTTTGCACCAACCCATCGATCACCTGAGTCATCTTTTCAAGATTTAGGGTCTTTAATGTGTCGGCAGCCGTATGATAATTCTTATTCCGATAAAAAGCGGTATCGGTCAGCATAATCGCAGGAATATCATAATTCCAATAGTTGCTATGACTTGAAAAATTCAATCCTGGGGTAAAAGATGGTGCGACTAAACGCTGGCATTCCAATTGCTGCATGGCAGTACAAAAATTCTCACCTAATCCACGCGAATCGATATCACTCACCGCTGCAATAAAATTACCGTGACTTGGATAAATCCACTTCAATCCAACAGGATATTCTTGCACCAGTGCTGTATCGTAGTAGCCAATCATTTCCAGAATATAAACCCCTAGGATCTTATCGCGTTGTGCTTGTACTGACTTGGCATGTACATAACTGCCCATATATTCTGTATTGGTATATGGCGGTTCTTCAAGCGTATAAAAAGCAAATTCTACATTATGGCTTAGATGGCTTTTTTCCTGTGACAAAATACGAGCCGCTTCAATCACTCCCGCGACCCCAGAGGCATTATCATCTGCTCCCTGTACTTGACCAAACACATCATAATGTGCGCCAACGATGACTTTTTCGGCTCCTCCCACATTTAATGAACAGACCACGTTGCGATAATTCTGCCGATTCACAATATAATTCTGAAATTGACAAGGAATACCAAATAAACGCATTTGCTCTTTGATCCAAGCTGAAACTCGATTTAATTCGGCAATATTTTGATGATTCCGAAATGAACCTGTACCAATAATTTGCTGTAAGTAAAGTTGGACATTCTGGACGTCAGCTTGTTGGCTGGTCGCAGAATTGGCCTGACTCTGCGTAACCACCGAAATAGCCGTCATCAGTAAACCAACCCAAGCTACTTTCAAAAATTTATTCCTTTTCATTTATTATTATTCCACCGTCATCACAATTTTTTTCGTTCTTACAGAGCATTAATGCAACAGCCAGTAATTATTTTCAATTGCAAAATGTATATCGAGATTGGATTGTATTCATTCAACGCTATAATTCTGCTGAATAAGCATGTGATGCCAGATATGAAAATACGAATTCTGACCATTGGTCAAAAAATGCCAGCTTGGGTTCTGACGGGTTTTGAAGATTATTTCAAACGAATTCAACCCTTTGTACAAACGCAAATTATTGAGTTGCCCATGGCAAAGCGTGGAAAAAATGATTCTGAAGCCGACATTTTAAAATATCGACAAATTGAAGGTGATAGCATTTTAAATGCACTCAAACAGAATGAAACGCTCATCGCGCTTGAAGTGGGTGGTCGTGAATTCAGCACCGAAAAACTGGCTGATACCATGAAGTCTTGGATGCTGGAAGGCAATGATGTCGCCTTGGCGATTGGTGGACCAGATGGTCATTCAGAAGCGGTCCGTAAAGCAGCCGCATGGCATTGGTCATTATCAAAACTGACCTTGCCACACCCATTGGTGCGTGTCATGCTGATTGAACAGTTATATCGAGCCATGAGCATTAATCACAATCATCCCTATCATCGGGCGGGTTAAAGCCATCTCCTATCATTCTATAATTGCAACAATACGTTGAATAGAAATGCTTTATTCAACTATTTCTCTTTGGCATGATGAACATATTCTCTTATTCAAATTAGGCGCAAGACGATGAATCTACAAACTTTACCAGGTTTATTTATTTCTCATGGATCTCCCATGCTTACGCTTAACCCTGAACAAGTCGGTCCAGCCTTACAACGTTTGAGTTTAAATCTACCAACACCTAAAGCGATTGTCGTGATGTCAGCACACTGGGAAAGTCAGGCACTTGAGGTCAATACGGGCATCCGCCCAGAAACTTGGCATGATTTTCGTGGTTTCCCCCCTGCGCTATATGAAATTCGCTACCCTGCTCCTGGTGACCCTCAACTTGCCGAAGACATTTTAAAGCGACTGTCTGATGCAGGATTTGATGCCCACGCCAATAATAGCCGCCCGCGTGATCATGGTGTGTGGATGCCATTACTCCACATGTTCCCGAATGCAGATATCCCAGTGGTTGAAATTTCACTACCTATGCATATGTCAGCAGAACAGATTTATCAAATTGGGCAAGCTCTTTCAGTTTTGCGTGAACAACAAGTTCTACTGATTGGTTCGGGCAGTATTACCCATAATTTGTCTGAATTGTCATGGCATGGGGAATCGCAGGATGTGCCTATATGGGCATCGACCTTCCGAAACTATGTGGTTCAAAAACTGTCGCATCAAGACTATGAAGCAGTATTGGACTGGAACAGTATTCCCTATGTACAGCGCAATCATCCAACTTTAGAACATTTTTCGCCTTTATTTTTTGCAATGGGTACGGGCACACGCTTTAATATTGTCCATAGCAGTTTCACAATGGGTTCATTGGGAATGGACATTTACCGTTTTGACTAATCCTTTCTAAAAATTAAAGAAATGAATACAAATGTTGTACACGTATTCATTTCTTTTTTTTATTAATCATTTAACCTTTAGTTTTGTATCTATTCACTAAAGTGTTAATTTAAAAATGAAATTGAAATACCTTTTACTTGCTTTGTTGCCTTTTTCTCTTGCTGCTTGCCAATCAACTCAAACACCATCAAATTTGGATCAAGCCGTGAATGTACAATCAATTCCTGATCAAAACAAAACGCTTGCTGCCTATGAATGGATCAGCACTACATCGACCACGCCAAAACCTTTAACACTGTCGTTTAATACACAAGGACAATTGTCTGTAAAAACTAGCTGTAACGGTTTAGGTACGAGCTGGAAAATTGAAGGTGACAAAATTGTCACAGGTGCAATGATGGGCACACAAATGGCTTGTGCTGAACCTGCGATGCAACAAGAACGCTTAGCTGCAGATTTACTCGGTCAACGTTCAATTCAATTTACCTTGAATAGCCAAAATGTTGAAGCACCTACCTTAACACTGCTTTCTGCGAAAGGCGAAAAACATGTCTTTGTTGGGAAAATGACACCTGAAACTAAATACCAATCTCAAGGTGAAACCATCTTTTTAGAAATTTCGCCAGAAACAAAAACTTGTTCAGCTGGTGTCGCTCGCATTGAGTGCTTACAAGTTCGTGAAATCAAATATGATGACAAAGGTATAAAAACAACTGTCGATAAAGATTGGACTTTATTCTACGACCATATCGAAGGCTATACTCACGATTCTAAAACCCGCCAAATTGTTCGTGTAAAACGTTTTGAACGTCAAAACCCTGCTGCAGACCAATCTAAATATGCTTATGTCAAAGATATGGTGATTGAAACCGAAACTGTAAAATAAATACAAGCATAAAAAAGCCGATGCAATTGCATCGGCTTTTTTATCTGAACTGCTCGTTTTCTGTCTTAGAACACACCCTGCGACAGCATAGCATCAGCAACTTTCACGAAGCCTGCAATATTGGCGCCATCCACATAATTAATGCTACCGTCTGCTTTTGTGCCATATTTAACACAATTACGGTGAATATCTTTCATAATTGCATGTAAACGCTCATCGACTTCTTCGAAGCTCCATCCTAAACGCAATGCATTTTGTGACATTTCAAGACCCGAAGTGGCTACACCACCAGCATTAGATGCCTTACCTGGTGCATACAGAATTTTCGCTGCAACAAATTTTTCTACAGCATCGAGTGTTGAAGGCATATTGGCACCTTCTGCAACACAGAAAACACCATTAGCCAATAATACCTCTGCATCTTCACCCGTCAATTCATTCTGAGTTGCACATGGTAAAGCGATATCACAAGGAATCCCCCAAGGGCGTTTGCCTTCTAAATATTCAAATCCATGCTTAGATGCAAATTCAGAAATACGTCCACGGGCTTCATTTTTTAAATGCATTACTTCTGCTAGAAGTTCATCGGTGAAACCATCTTTGACATAAACCGTACCATTCGAGTCTGAAAGTGATACAACTTTTGCGCCTAGGAACATGGCTTTTTCAGCAGCAAATTGTGCAACATTACCCGAACCTGAAATGGTCACAGTTTTTCCGTGGAAACTATCACCACGCGTTTTTAGCATTTCTTCAGCAAAGTATACTGTGCCATAACCCGTTGCTTCTGGACGTGCCAAAGACCCACCAAATGCCAAACCTTTTCCAGTAAATACACAAGAAGTATCATTACTGAGTTTTTTCATCATCCCAGCCATATAGCCGACTTCACGACCACCAACACCAATATCTCCAGCAGGAATATCTGTGTTAGAACCTAAGTGACGGTATAGCTCAATCATTAATGCTTGGCAGAAACGCATAATTTCGCCTTCTGACTTCCCTTTAGGGTCAAAGTCAGAACCGCCTTTTCCGCCACCCATAGGCAACGTTGTTAAGGCATTTTTAAAAGTCTGTTCAAAACCCAAGAATTTTAAAATGGATAAATTGACAGAGGGATGGAAACGCATCCCACCCTTAAATGGACCAATTGCTGAGTTGTATTGAACACGAAATGCTCGATTTACTTGGGTGTTACCTTGATCATCGACCCATGACACGCGGAATTGGATAGCACGTTCTGGTTCAATTAAACGCTCAAGTAATCCATGTGCTGCATATTTTGGGTTCTTTTCAATGAATGGCCACAGACTGGTCATCACCTCTTCTACCGCTTGTAAAAACTCGGGTTGGTGTGCATCACGTGTTTTTACGTAATCCAAAAAGTCGTTTAGGCTACTGTATTTCAACACTTCATCCTCAGCAATTTATGAATCAAAATAGGTCAAAATTAAATTAAGTGATAAATTTTGGCGCAAAACATTAAATACTTTTTATCCACCTTCCACAATATTTATTTAAAATAACTTGATATTTTCAATATATAACAAATAATTATTTTAACTATTAAATAAAGTTTGTCTTTCATATTTTTAAACCCTGACTTAACAATCCCACCTTTTTTTGCACCATATAAACACATTTAATGCATTAATTTGGAACACAAGATTAATCACCTAAATCATGCTAAAATTCAGAAAAATTTGACTCTATCTCTCTAATCCTGTTCTAAAAACAGGCGTGGTTTTCGCATGATTTCGCAAATTGCTCTCATTCAACACATCGACGCGCTACTTCCCCAAACTCAATGTGGTTTATGTGGTCATCGAGATGGTTGCCTTCCCTACGCCAAAGCAATTGCTGAAGGAGAAGCTGCCAATAAATGCGTCCCAGGTGGACAGCCTGTGGCTGATGCTTTAGCTGAATTATTACAACGCCCATCTCTAAAAGCAGAGGAAAGCGTATGGCCTCTTCAATCGGATGGTCGTCCACAACGAATGAAAGCCATTATTCGAGAAGATGAATGTATTGGTTGTACCAAATGTATTAGTGCATGCCCCGTTGATGCGATTATCGGATCGGGGAAACTCATGCATAGTGTGTTGACTGATTTATGCACGGGCTGTGAACTTTGTATTCCACCCTGTCCAGTTGACTGTATTGATTTAGTCGAAGATTTAAATAGCTTACCGAATGAAATTGAACGCACAATAGAACAAAACGATTTACGCCAACGCTACTATGCCCATATTCAACGTGAAGAAACTCGTCGCTTGCAGCGTAAGGGCCCTGTAGTACGTGCCGAAATTGATACAGCATTATTTGCTCAATTCTCTACTCAACTTGATTCAGTACCTGTAATTGAAGTTGCCGACAAAACACCTACTGTCACCCAACAAGATGCCAAATCAACCATTGAGTTGGCAAAATTACGAACACAAATTAAAAAGTTAGAGAAACAACTCAGCGTTCGTGAAGATGTAACCAAGCGCGCTCAATTGCTAACCTTGACCGAACAACTCAATGCTTGGCAAGGAGCTTAAACATGGTGACCAAAACCTCCACCGTTAAAAACATGACCAAGAAGCAAATTCAAACCTTCTTTGAACGTTTACGCGATCAGCGCCCCAACCCGACAACGGAGTTAAACTTTTCTACACCATTTGAGTTATTAGTTGCGGTAACCCTTTCGGCTCAGGCCACTGATGTCAGTGTCAATAAAGCCACAGACAAATTGTTTCCAATCGCCAATACACCTGAAACCATTTTGGAGTTGGGTGTTGAAGGGCTCAAGCAATACATCAGAACCATTGGTTTATATAATTCCAAAGCTGAGAATGTCATTAAAACCTGCCAAATTTTAATTGAACGACATAACAGTCAAGTGCCGAATAATCGTGCTGACTTAGAAGCTTTACCTGGCGTTGGACGTAAAACTGCAAATGTGGTGTTGAATACTGCATTCGGACATCCCACCATGGCGGTGGATACGCATATTTTTCGATTAGGCAATCGGACAGGTTTGGCAGTAGGAAAAAATGTCCTCGAAGTTGAGCACCGACTGGTCAAAGTTATTCCTAAAGAATTTATGGTCGATGCACACCACTGGCTGATTCTACATGGTCGTTACTGCTGTATCGCACGTAAACCAAAGTGTGTCGAATGTGTAGTTTCAGATGTCTGCAATTGGCCAGAGCGTTTTGAATTTGGCGCAGCACGCGCAATTCCTGTTAAAAACATTTAAGGAACACAGCGAATCGAGCACAAGATACGCTGTTATCTCAAAATCACGCTCTTATTTTTTCGGCTGTTTTTGTTTCAATTTCGGATGTAACTGATATTGGGGTTTTTCCGCAGTTTTACTTTCTTCTTTTTGCTTTTGTTGGGTTTCTTTTAACATTTTAAAGCTGATATATAACAAACCCAGTAACATGACCAAGCATGCCAACACTAAAATGAATAAACCAATTTTTAACAAAATCGTATCCTCAAAAATTTAGGACAAATAAAAAGAGCCCTAATATGACTTAGGACTCTTTTAAAGTCAAAAATTCAGGTTTGAATTATTTTGACTGATCTAAAATTGCGAACAAATCTTTTTGTACGTCTTCAATTGCACGTAAACCATTTAATTTGTCATAAGTCGGTGCATTTTCACCAGAAGCAGCACGACCTTGGTAGAATCCAACCAACTGCTCAGTTTCTGTATGATATGAACCTAGACGCTTACGAATAGTTTCTTCTTGGTCATCTGGACGTTGAACCAAGTCTTCACCAGTTTCGTCATCTTTGCCTTCAACTTTAGGTGGGTTGTAAACAACATGATAAACACGACCAGATGCAGGGTGCTGGCGACGACCAGACAAACGCTGAACGATTTCTTCGTCAGGGACATCAATTTCGATCACGTGATCGATGTTAATGCCTTCTTTTTCCAAAGCTTCAGCCTGTGGAATTGTACGTGGGAAACCATCAAAAATGCAGCCGTTCACACAATCAGGTTGAGCAATACGTTCTTTCACAAGACCAATGATCAGTTCATCAGAAACCAGACCACCGCTTTCCATTACGCTTTTAGCTTTAAGACCTAATTCAGTACCTTCACGAATTGCAGCACGGAGCATATCACCGGTTGAAATTTGTGGGACATTGTAGCGCTTACAGATCAACTGAGCTTGTGTACCTTTACCTGCTCCAGGTGGTCCGAGTAAGATAATGCGCATAAAAAAACATCCTCATTTAAAACAATATGTATGATACTTCGAGCCAACAATTATGCAGATCTAAACAGTCAGCATGAGTATCTAATTATAAGAAAGCCACAAACAAATGTATTGTACCAGCTATAAATCCAGTGACCCCACCTAATACAATCAGAATCCATTCGTCTTCCTGAAATGCAGGACGTAACAGGTTCTGGAACTCTTTCGGCGTTAACTCTCGGATACGCTCTCGGAACATTTGAAAGATTTTCTGTGCACGGCTCGCATTGAACGCAGGGTCGCATACTGGCACCATCGTAATTTCAATTGAGCGATCAATCAAGTCCGTCTTGAGTTTTGCGTACTCTTTTGGCCCTAAAGATAGCTGCAATGATGTGCGAACCAGTGGAGTTTCCATAATTTGGTTAATATGCCGTTTGACGATACGACGAGTTTTGTCTTTTTTCGTGCCATACATCATTTCAGTCATGATAGATTTTAACGTAATCAAGTCTTCAGTAACGACACTGGCAAATACATCCGATACTTCTTCCTGACGCTTCATAAACGCGCCTTGGATATTATACGTTCCGATTCTCGGCCAGACTGGTTTCACCCAAGGAAACTTACGATCTTTAGTTAATTCAGTGAGTTGTGGGTAACGTACATAATGTGGCTCTATCGGGTTAAAGACCATCCAAATTGCAATCCAATTGGTTAAAAATCCCCAAACCGATGCCCAAAATGGGACTGTCCAGTGCCAAGGCACCACAAACCACACAATCATTTGGAACACACCAAAAAACATTCCTATTAGGGCACTAATATGCCAAATAAAATTGATTTCCTTTTGTCCCACTTTTAAGAACATACGCACCATTAAACGACGATCACCCTCCATTTGGCTGACCACCATTTCTCGCATGTCTACCAATGACTCGACGTTCACCGTTAATTCTGTTACCAGTTCTTTCAACACCTCTGGAAGCTGCTTGTGTGCCTGTGCATAAATACGGCGTTTAATCGAATATGGTAAATTTTCCCAAAGTACCGCATTGCGATCGACCATGACTTCATCAATCAGATGTTCTAGTTCAAAGCCAACCTGCTCACCAATAATACGCGCCATATCTTCTGGATCCATGGCATCTAAAAATTCGCGCAAAGAACCCAGTTTAGATAATGTATTATCCGTAATAATGCCTGAAATGCGTCCTGCTTTACGTGGCACAATACCTTGCCAACCCACAGGCAATGGACCTAAGTGAAAACCCCAAAAAGTAATTGGATAGAACACCATTTTGAGTGCCATCCAAACATGTGCCCAAGTTACAAAAGCAGTTACAGGAATAATGCTCAGCACAGCCCAAAAATCGGGACGATTCAAAAAGGTTTGCCACAACTGATTGATGTACTCAAGCATGCATATTTTCCAAAATAATGACCAAATAACAGAGATTAATTCTTAATTTTTTAAACAGGTTATTTTCTGCCTAAGCCCATACTTAATGTATAAGAGAATTGTATTTTCGGTTCTATGTGTTCTACAACCACACCCTCACGATTTTTTAATTCTTCTCCTGCCCCAAGCCCGACACTGAATGTACTAATGCGATCTTTGTTTAATAAAACATATGCAAGATCTACACCTGCCCCTAAGCGTGTTTCATCTTTATTATCCACTTGCTTACTGGCAATATGACCTGCATAGACGCCCACATAATACCCGTTTTTATCCTTTCCTGTGAAATAGTAAGGAGATCTAAAACCTATTTGTGTTCCAAAAGGGGAATCATCGGTAAGAAAAAAACCCACTTTGGCATAGGCTATGCCATAGGGATTAACCCATTCTGTATTTAAATGAATCAGCTGTTGGGTTACCCCTGCTCCCAGATTCCATGTGCTGACACTTTCAGGAGGCAATTTCGCATCTGGTAAATAATGATGGTCTTGCGCATAAGCTGTATTGAATAATGTTATCAATGCTAACAAGGGATAAACTCTTGTCATTATTGTCACCTTTGTCCTTATTTTAATTGTGCATGCATTCCAAATTTTTTGCATGTTTTTGACTTTAACAGAATTGTTTCTATTCTTATATACAACACCTGATCTTTTTACTGTCTATAAAGTCAAAACACCCTGTTGCAATTAAACAACCTAGCCCCGCCCACTTCCAACAGATAAGCATTATCAAAGCCTGTGACTTGAGTTAGAATAGCGCCTTCCTGATTCTCCCCCACTGTGTAAGTCAATCGCGTATGAAGCAGCACTTTCCTTTAAAAAATGTCCAACAAGAAAAGCGCATTTATCGCAATCGAGTATTAATCTCTGTCGGGATCGTCAGCTTTTTTATGTTGCTGTTGGTGGCACGTTATGCCTACTTGCAAATTATGCAATACCAACAGTTTTCAACGGCATCAGATCAAAACCGTATTCGACTTCAACCACTTGCTCCAGCGCGTGGTTATATTTATGACCGCAATGGTATTTTATTAGCCGATAACTACCCAGTGTTTACCGCGACCATGAGTCGTGCCGATGTGGAGGATATTGAGGATACTGTTAAGCGTCTTACACCAATTTTAAATCTGACCGACGAAGATATTGAACGCTTCCTGTCACGTATTAAAACCTCGAAGAAAACCGAACGTGTCTCGATCAAACTCAATTTAACTGAAACTGATATTGCCAAATTCAGTGAAGTTAAATTCCAGTTCCCAGGGGTCAATATCGAAACTCAAATGACCCGTTATTATCCACATGGTGAGCTGTTTGCCCATGTGATTGGTTATGTGGGGCGTATTAATGACAAAGAACTAAAAAGTATTGATAAGGACTTGTATGCGGGAACCAACCTGATTGGGAAAATTGGGGTAGAAAAATCTTATGAGGAACTCTTGCATGGCGTACCAGGGAATGAATCTGTCGAGGCCGATGCACATGGTAATGTTCTACGCCATTTAGGACGTAAAGAACCCGTTCGTGGCAATGATTTATACCTTTCTCTGGATTATGGCTTGCAGACTGTTGCGACTGAACAACTGGCAGGTCGACGCGGTGCCATTGTTGCGATGGACCCTCGTACAGGTGAAATTCTAGCGCTGGTTTCCAGTCCAAGCTTTAACCCTAACCTGTTTGTAACCGGGATTAGTCATACTGACTATAGTGGATTACGCGACAATTTAGATCAGCCACTTTATAACCGTGCGGTACAAGGCGTTTATCCACCGGGTTCAACCATTAAACCAATGTTTGGTTTAGGGGGTATCCACTATGGTTATATCGACTGGGGGACTGCAATTTCCGATCATGGCTACTTTACCTTACCTGGCGATTCTCATAAATTCCGTGACTGGAAAAAATCGGGGCATGGCGTAGTCAATCTTCATAAGGCCCAAGTCGTTTCCTGCGATACATTTTATTATGTGCTCTCTTACCGTATGGGTATTGAGAAAATGAATTCATGGATGCGCCAATTTGGTTTCGGTCAAAAAACAGGGGTAGATTTACCGAGTGAAAGTGAAGGTTTATACCCAAATCCTGACTGGAAAATGCGTACCCGTAAAAGTAAATGGTTAAAAGGTGAAACGATTTCTGTGAGTATTGGACAGGGTGCTTTTACCGCGACGCCATTACAACTGGCTATGGCAACCGCCATTACAGCCAATCACGGAGCGCATGTCATTCCACATGTGTTACAAGTCAGCAAAGGGGCAAAACCACATAAAGTTTTGAATGCACCAGATGGACATATTCAGTTTAACGGTAAAGATGAAGACTGGGTTCAAATGCGTGACGCCATGGTAGATGTTATTGAAACAGGTACAGGTCGTGGTATTCGGACACCGATGTATAAAATTGCAGGAAAAACAGGTACAGCACAGGTCAAAAGTATTGCGCAAGGGAAAAAGTATAATGAGGCTTTACTGACCGAGCGTCAGTTAGACCACGGACTTTTTGTTGGTTTTGCACCTGCTGAAAATCCTGAAATTGCCATCGCTGTTGTGTGGGAAAATGGTCGTCATGGTGGTTCTGCTGCACAATTGGCCCGCCCTGTCTTTGACTATTGGTTATTACAACGTAAAAAGAACCCAATTAAACCAGAAGGTCATCAAATTAGCGGTGGCTTAATGACTGCAGGAATTAAACCAGGGGAATTGCCAAGTGGTTCTGGCACAGCTCCAGCGTCCTCAACGACAGGCTCTCAAGCACGACCAGCAAACTCAAATACTCATACAGCTCAACATGCAGCTACTCCTACCAACCAAGCTGCTCCTGCGGCTGCAGCGGATGATTTCGAATAATGAAAAATCAACTCAGAATTATAGGCGGAGAGTGGAAGCGCCGCCAACTCGCGTTTGCCAGTATTGAAGGATTGCGCCCGACTCCTGACCGCGTCCGCGAAACACTGTTTAACTGGTTAATGTGGGATATTCAAAATGCTCAAGTCTTAGATATTTGTACAGGCTCAGGGGCTTTAAGCTTTGAAGCCTTATCGCGTGGTGCCAAGCATGTGACCATGATTGAACCAGACCGAACTCAAGCGCAGTTTTTAAAACAAAATATTCAGTTATTAAAAGCAGAAAACTGCGAATTAAAAGTGGCGACTGCTCAACAGGCCCTTCCCACCCTAAAATCTAGTTTTGATTTAGTGTTTTTAGATCCACCATATAGCTTAAATCTTTGGGAAGAACTGGCCAAACTGGCTGATCCGTTGATTACTGAAAATGCCCTAATTTATATAGAGGCTGACCGAGAGCTCAACATGTTGAATTTACCGCACAGTTGGCACGCTATAAAGCAAACCAAAGCAGGTACAGTTCGAGCAGCTTTATATAAAAAAGTGGCAGGTCGTTAAAATACACTTTTCTTTATACTTATTATCTGTACTTTACTTCGACTTGCTTAAGATAAAAAACATATAAGAAATTGTTTTTAAAAATAAAAACCAGATGGAAAAACTATCCCCATCTGGTGCAATGATACTCATAAATCAATTAAAGGGTATCGGATAAATTCAACTTTGGGAGATGAACCATTTTTATCGTTCATATATTTTTGATGAGATGGTTCTGATTGATAATCAGTTTGTTGAAGCATTGGACTGGTATTTGAATGATCCATGCTTGTGCTAGGTGACATACAACCCATCATCAAGCCTGTAATCACTACAAGCAATAAGGTTGCTTTTATCATTTTCCTTCCCCTTTTTCTCTAGGGTCGAGTCTGTATTATTCACCTTTAATCCAAATTATAATCCCTTGATTTGTGCGTTTTTTGTACTATTTTTTAAAAAATGCCAATTCTACCGCTTATAAGAAATTGCGATATAGAGGTTAATCTACGATTGGCGCGCTGGCGCTTGCTTTTATTGTTCTTAGAACATCTCCTTCCTTTTACGTTTAATACAGTTAAATAAGGCGACAAGCCTTATTTAACCCAAGCATAAGACCTCAAAATGCAACTAATGTGGTAAGGGTCGAGTCTGCTTATAGTATGGTCGATCAGGTCGATGATCTGGCGGTCGACCTTCAGGTGGACGGTGTTCTGGTGGTCTATTTTCTGGAGGACGATGCTCTGGAGGGCGATTGTGCGGAGGTCTATAATCTGGACGTCCATTCCATTCATAGCCATAAGAGGGTCGATGATCATAGTCATGTGAATAACGATGATCATGATCATGATCATACCAATCATCGTCATACCAAACACAACCCGATAACATGATGACCGACAAAGTGGATAACACAATTAGTTTTATCATAATGCTCCCCTTGTCAACTGGGTGTACTTGTTCATTATTCAGGATAAGTATGGATAAAAAATCAGCTACTTGTTCTTTTTTTGTTATGTACAAATAAATGTGTTTTTATCTCTTAATAACTAGATTTTGATTTATTAAAAATAGAGGTATTCCATCATCTGAAAACCTTTTACTAGATGATTGTTCATTTAAATGGAACTCATATAACCCCGTATAAATCAAATTGGGGCATCCATCTGTTTAAACTAATTTTCAAAAATATGGTCCTTTTGAATCTATTTAATTTCTGTTCAATACATCCCAATACGAAATAATTTCTTACAAGTCTCCCGTGAGTAATCCCTCTATAAAACAGCTTCTACCTACCCGTTTTGTGTAGTTTAAGTAAATGAAAATTGCTTGATGACATGCTGTTGAAATATTTAAATACAAATCCTGATGACAGTTTCACCTCATTGTTACCCTAGCTACACAGTTTGTACATTATTGTATTATTCACGTAATTCATTCTGTTTCGCTTTGTTGTTTTAATTGATTGAACGCCTGTGAATACTTAGCATGAGTCCTGTTCTGACTTAAGTGATGATAAGTAGAACATCTTTAATTTTATCTCGTTAATAACACAGGATGCCTATTATGAAATTAACTCATATCCTACTTGCAACAACATTTGCTGCTGCCGCAACCACAACTTTTGCTGCAACTACTGAACAGCCTCAAACTGAAGAGAAAGTCATTGTTTCAACCCAAGAACAACCCGCAACTTCTGCAACTGAAGGCACGGCTGCTCAACCCACTACTCAACCTGCTGCAGACTCAGCAAGTGAAGCTACGCCAGCACAATAAAGCCTAGTGCACCAGTTTTCTAAGACCTTCACTCCACCTCATTCACTCGAAGGTCTTAGAAATTTTCAGGTGATTCAGAGTATTCTGTCTCGCCTGAATCTCCTCAAAAATGCATGATCCTCTCGAATATCTGAATCATAAATATAGTTAATTACGATGATTCCCACGACATCAACTATCATCAAAATCAAAACAAATCTTTTTAAATCAATACAATAACAAAAGCAAAAAACTGGATTCAAGCCACTTTAATACTCGCTATCCACTATGGCATAGCTTGTTTGTAGCCCTCTCTTCACCGTTAATAGCCTCATTGTGAATTGATTGAATGGAATTCGCTGTGAGCACAAAAAATACTGAATTTACCACTGAAGTGGCAATCCTTGGCGCTGGTCCTGTAGGGCTTACGCTTGCAAATTATTTAAGCAAGCAAGGGGTGCAAGTCACCGTCATTGAACAACTGGATCAACTGATCGATTATCCGCGTGCCATTGGTATTGATGATGAAGCTTTGCGCACGATTCAATCACTTGGACTGGTCGAGCAAGTTTTACCGCACACTACTCCCAATCATGCTATGCGCTTTTTGACCCCAAAAGGTCATTGTTTTGCCGATATTCAGCCTTTAACCCGTGAGTTTGGTTTCTCACGCCGAAATGCATTTATTCAACCGCAAGTCGACAATGTACTGCTTCAAGGACTAAAGCAATACCCACAAACCCAAGTGCTATTTTCTCGTCAACTGACTGAGTTTAGCCAAGATGCTCAATCTGTCACGCTTAAAATGCAAAATAAGCAGGGGCAAAATGAAGTCGTTAAAGCTCAGTACCTGATTGCTTGCGATGGCGGCAACTCTGTTGTGCGTCGTACTTTAAATATCGGCTTCGATGGTAAAACAGCACCAAATCAATGGATTGTGATTGATATTGAAAATGATCCATTGGCAACACCACATATCTATTTATGCTGTGACCCAGTACGCCCATATGTATCGGCTGCATTACCACATGGTATTCGCCGTTTCGAATTTATGGTGATGCCTGGTGAAACCCAAGAAGAGCTCAGCAAACCAGAAAACATCAATAAACTTTTGGCAAAAGTATTACCCAATACTCAAAATATTGAAGTGATCCGTCAACGTGTTTATACCCACAATGCTCGTATTGCAGACAAATTCCGTGTAGATCGTATTTTACTGGCAGGTGATGCTGCCCATATTATGCCTGTCTGGCAAGGTCAGGGGTATAACAGTGGTATGCGAGATGCCTTTAACTTAGGCTGGAAGATGGCATTGGTCGTAAAAGGAAAAGCTGGACCTGAACTCTTAGATTCATACCAAATTGAACGTAAAGATCATGCCAAGGCGATGATTGATCTTTCGGTTATGGCGGGTCATGTACTGGCACCACCGAAAAAATGGCAAGGTTTTGTCCGTGATGGGATTGCTTATGCACTTAATTATATTAAGCCAATTAAACAATACTTATTGGAAATGCGCTTTAAACCTATGCCGCAATACCATGATGGCGTGTTGATTCAAAATAAGCTGAAAAACTCACCTGTCGGTAAAATGTTTATTCAGCCCAAAGTTGAATTGGTTTCTGGTGAACAAGTTTTATTAGATGAAATCATTGGCAATGACTTTGCGATTCTGGCTTGGGGTGTAGACCCACAATGGGGGTTGTCTGAAACAAGCTTACAACAATGGAAAAAATTGGGTGTGAAATTCATTCAGGTTTTACCTGCTGTTCAGCTACAAAACGAAAATCGCAAACAATACGATGGTGTCATTTGTGTTGGCGATATTGGGACTGATATTCGGACTTGGTTTGGTCGTACCAATGACTCTATGGTGATTTTACGCCCTGACCGCTTTGTAGCAGCCCTCGCAATTCCACAAAGTGTAGATCAAATTAGCCAAGCCTTGTTCTCAAAACTACATAGCAAAGCTTAAGTTATTTGAATTATCTCCCCCTGTAAAATGACAAAGCCCAGAACATATTCTGGGCTTTGCTCATTCATCAAAACAATTATTCAAAGGCATCAAACCAAGCTATTCCCTGTAGCGAAGCACGAGTTTTCATCTGTCTTAAAAATGGTTTCGCTTCTTCAAAATACGGAATCAACTTAAACGACATGGCATACACCAACCAATATGCCAAATATAAATCCGCTGCGGTGCACTTTTCTCCAAGTAAATAAGGTTTTGCCTGACTTAGACCTTGCTTTAAAAATTGGAATAATCGTTGCTCATCGCCAAAACTTAAGCCCATTTTCTTACTTTCAATCAGATCATCAGCAACATTCAAGTTTTTGATGTCCATATATTCAGTTAATGGACCATGAATGTAGAACAGCCACTTTAAGTAAGCTCCGCGCTTCGGATCATTCAGTGCGGGAGCAAAATCCTGCTCAATATATTTATCTGCCAGATAGGCAATAATTGCAGGTACTTCAGTGATGACAATGTCGCCATCTTTCAAACAAGGTACTTTTGCCATGGGATTAATGGCTAAATATGTTGCCTGATGCATATCTTCATAGCTGATATTAATCAGTTCTACCTGATCTTCAATCTTTAGCTCTTTGAGGAATGGTAAAATGATATTACCGCGAGATTGCGGATTGGTATAAAGCTGCATCATTGTTATTGCTCCACTATTGTTATTTTGCGCTACCTTAGCATAGCTTAGCTCATCACTGCGTAGCGATTCTGTCATCCATGACCTAGAATTGGAGCATATTTTCAGTGCTGAATTAGAAAATTCCAGTATAAAATTGTTCTTTTAAAATTTTTAAAATCAGTTCAATCGCTTCACTACGCTGCTCTTTACGATAGCTGGCATACAAACCAATGGTCGGCAAAGGTTCAATGGTATTTTTTACCACAATTTTATCGCCCAATAAGGGAATCACATAAGCAGGCACCAAACTCCAACCTACGCCCATTCCCACCAAATTCACATTTAAAAGAATGTTGGTTGAATGCTGAACTACATTTACATTGAGTTTGGATTGTTTAAAAAAGTCCTGAATAATTTTATAAAGTTGAGGCGAAGCCCCTTCATCGCTGATAATAAAATCTTGCTGATTAAAACTTTTGATACTAACGTGACGCTGTGCTGCTGCGGCTGAATCTTTAGGCACAATGAGTGCCAATGGTTCATTAAAGATTTGTACAAATTCCAATTCACTCGATTCATCAACATAACGGGTAAAAGCAATATCAATGTCGCCTTTCTTTAAGGCTCTGAATTGATCTGCATCAGTCAAACTATGGAAATGAATTTTTAAATCAGGAAAATGCGCCCGAATATTGGGCATGATATAGGGAAAAATTTTCATTTCTGCTACAGGTACAAAACCAATATGCAATTGGTCTTTGCTGATATTTGCGACTTTACGCGCATCCTGAATGGCTTTTTCTGCATGCTCCAAACTGAGCAAAGCTTCTTTTAAAAATGCTTTCCCTTCTTCTGTTAATTCCACTTTACGGTTAGAGCGAACTAATAATTGCACCCCAACCTCTTGCTCTAAATCTTTAATTTGCTGGCTTAAAGAAGGTTGCACGGTACACATGCGCTGTGCTGCTTTGGTAAAATTTAACTCTTCAGCCACTGCAACAAAATAGCGTAAATGACGTAATTCCATCAGTGTTCTCCTTCCTGTTGAACGGATACAACCTTAGCTGCCACTTTCACTCGATACACCATCAGTGTAACCAAAGTCATCATGGCACAAAACAGATAAGTCGCGGCATAGCCCCAATAGGCAATTAATACGCCCATAATGACGGAACCCACCGCTAAACCTAAATCAAACAACGTAAAGTAGGTCGAAATTGCATGTCCAATCCGTTGCCTTGGTACACTCTGAATCGCAACAGTCTGCAAGCATGGAAATAGCGTGCCGTAACCTATACCAATGAGAACTGCTGATAACCAGAGCACCCATGGTTGATTCAACTGACTCACCACCGCTAAACCAATCGCAAATAGTATAAAGGACGGATAAATCACCACACTGGCACCTTTTTGGTCAAACCAACGTCCTACCCAAGGTCGAACCAAAATCATGGAGCAGGCAAAGACCAGAAAAAAACTACTGGTGTACGCCATCAACTGTTTGGTTTCAGTATAAGCTGCAATAAAGCTCATCACACTCGAATAAGCAAATGCAGTTAATAAAGCCACCATCCCCACTGACAGAACTCGAAACTCAATAATATCGTGTCGTGTTAAACTGGATAATGATGGTTTGACTAAGGATCGGCTATCTTCATCATGAATAGGAATGCACAGACAGAATATAAATCCTAGCGTCATCAGTCCCGATAAAATGGCAAATAACACTGTAAAACTGGCATATTGAGTAATGGTTAAAGCCAATAAGGGACCAAACACAACCCCTAAATTGGTCGACATGACAAAGTAGCCCATCCCCTCACCTTTGCGCTGTTCAGGAATAAACTCATTGGCAACAGGTACCGTGACTGTCGTTAAAATACTGAACCATATGCCATGAATAAAACGCACCAATAACAGGCTCCACATGCTGTCGATACATAAATAACTAAATGCAAACAGCACAAAGAATAATTCTGAGCCACGAAAACTGAGCTTCTTGCCAATTTTTTCCGAAATCAGTCCTGAAAATGGACGTACCAAAATGGATGAAATCAGAAATAATGTCAGTGCCAAGCCTGCTTCTTTGACTGTGCCACCCAAATCTTTCATGATGTACACAGGTAAAATTGCCAGCAAGGCAAAATAATAGGTAAATAAAAATAGATTATTTAAAACACAAAATATGAATGCCCGATTCCATAGCCTGTCTACACATAGTGCCGATTTCATTTATGGACTCACTTTCTTGCCAGCATTCACACGGGCAGGTTGTAGCACCATGTCCAGCAATGCCTGAATATAAGCATCATCAGGCTGATGATTAAAGAAGATCATCTGATAATGAATAGGCGCATATAAGGTATCCAGCATCAGTTCAAATGGATAATCGGCACGAATCTCTCCATTTTGAATGGCCAATTGAATTAACTTGCGGGTCGCTTCACGGCGGGGTAATAAATACTGGCTAAAAAACTCCCCTGCGGCTTGACGATGCTCGGATAACACCACCAATAACGCTCGTCCTATTGGACGATTTAAAGCATGCGATAACTTGAGTAATTGTTGTTTTAAATTAAATTCCAAACTTTGTGCATAATCCAGTTCAAATACCGAAGCCGTTTCCTGCTTAAATGCTTCAAAGACCAAATCAGATTTATGTTTCCACCAACGGTAGATGGTGGACTTACCCACGCCTGCCCGAGCTGCGATCTCTTCAATCGTCAATTTACTGTATTCATAATCTTCTAGAGCTGTGATTACAGCATCTAAAATACATTGCTTACGACGTGAAGATTTTTCTAACTCAGACATAAACCACCATTAATCGAAACGATACGTATCGTTTTATATTAATGTAATTTTACTGGCTAAACTAGAGGATTAAGACTAAGGACTATAAATCAGTGACATAAAAAAACCCGTAAGTTAGTACACTCACGGGTTTCGCTTGAACATAGTTAAATTTTAACTGGCTGCTGAAGACTTTTTATAAATACTGCACGATGGGTGATGGTTTTCTTGCAAACGAGCCACTTTGCGCTGTTCTGCAGCTTCAAAACGACAACGCTTCCATTCATTGCTTAAGTCTAATGGTGGAATTTGTTTAGGCTTACCTGTTTCGTCCACTGCAACCATGGTGAAGTAGCAGCTATTGGTATGTCGTACCGTACGCTTTTGAATATTTTGTGCTTCTACACGAATACCGATTTCCATAGAAGTACGGCCTACGTGGTTTACACTGGCAAGGAAAGTGACCAACTCACCAACATGAATCGGCTCTTTAAAATTCACTTTATCAACTGATAGTGTCACAACATAACTACCCGAATAGCGACTTGCACAGGCATAAGCCACCTGATCCAGCAACTTTAAAATAGTTCCACCATGAACATTACCCGAGAAATTTGCCATATCTGGAGTCATCAATACAGACATGGTCAACTCCGACTGATCATCTAAAATTGGAGTAATTTGATCTAATGGGGACATCGCGTTCTCTAGACTCTTGCAAAGATAGTAGAATATGTACGCATTATTATATAACTTTTGTCATAAATAACATGTTCAAATCGGCAATTAAGTCATCACTATTATTTATAGTGATTACCATATCATTCAGTAAAATATATATTAATACGCTCAACTTTAATATAAGCCTATAATTTTATTATATTTCTCTTAAAGACAGACAATAACCGACTATAACTCAACCACCGACCTTATCTTTGCAAAGTTCAATTTCAATGACTTAGAACCTGAAAAAAACACTCCACCAGCAGAAATGAGAAAGTGAAAGTTTTTGAAAATTTTAAAATTGGATGAATTTAGACAGATCAATTGAAAGTGACATTCTGCTTAAATTAACTGGTCTCTCCACAAGAAACGGGCTAATCGTTGTTCTCATTTTCACGCACTCGATAAAATGAATTAAAACAGTAAACTCTAATGTTTCTGAGTTGCACAAAGCTAGTTTTGAACAGAATATTGAGGAATTTTATAACCGCGTGAATAATTCTGTTGATCGAAGACTTTCAGAATGTTGCTTAATTGTTTATCCGCAGCATTCATACCTGCCTGCATGGTTTCTTCACGCCCTTTGACATCAAAGATATGTGCTTTTTCACGTAAATCTGGCTGAATAACAATATCAGCATGTTTTAATTCTTCTTGAGCCAAACGATTCTGCATAATGTTGATATTTTGGTTAAAGAGACCCCAAACATTCTTGGTTTCGGTATGTTCAGGTTGCGCCAAAATATCTACAGCTATCACAATATCTGCACCTAATTCCCGAGCAACATTCACAGGCACAGGGCTGACGAGTCCACCATCGACGTATTCCTCTCCTGCAATTTTTGTGGGAATGAACATACTCGGAATAGAAACTGAGGCACGGACTGCTTGTCCAGTATTACCATAATTGAAAACTACTTTTTTACCTTCTTTTAGCTCAGTCGCCACTACATACATTGGCGTTTTTAAAAGTTCCAACGGTGTGTTGAGCACTTGTTCGTTGACATAATTTTCAACTTTTTGACCATCAAAGAAACCCGTCATTGCCAGTTTTACATCACGGACATCATTGGCTTTCATATTCAGCGCAATCTCACGTAATTGTTGGGCATTTTTCCCACTGGCATAAATTGAACCCACTACACTGCCTGCACTAGTGCCCACAATCAAATCTGGATGAATCCCGTATTGCTCTAGCACCTGAATCACACCAATATGTGCATAACCACGTGCACCACCACTACCCAAAACCAATGCTACAATCGGACGATGTTCTGTTTGTTTGAGTTTTTTGAAGTCGATACGATTCGCCTGCACTTGAGCTTCAGCAACTATAGGTGTAGTTGTTGGCTGGACAGAGGGCAATAATGATGACTGAGCCATACTCTGCCCCGAGAACATTCCCAAAATAATGCCAATAACTAAACTAGATTGAAGCGGTTTCAAGGTAGGTAAACTCTCTGATCGTGACTCATAGTTATTCTATGCAAAATAGATAGTTTCACTGTTGCATTTCGTAAAAATGAAGCTTTAGCTCATTACGATAATGAATAAAAACCGTAAAATCATGAAGACTGTGCTGCATTTTTGCAATGTGGTTTCAATGTGCTAGGTTAAAACCTTTATCTAATCAGATCATCACCAGCAAAATAAAAAAAGCCAGCCTTGCAGATGCAGACTGGCTTTTTTAGTATCAGGTAATCTTTTTATGACCAAATATCTGAATCGACTTTTTTCTTCAATTCTGGATATTTATTAATTTTAAATTCTGGTTCTTTAATACCTTGTTTTAATTGCTCACGGTAATCTTTCAACAATGTGCGTGCCATCGGTGTTAACAATAAAATTGCAATCAAGTTAATGGTTGCCATGATACCCATAAACAAGTCAGCCATTGACCAAACGAGCGGAACACTACCAATTGCACCGAAGTACACCATCACCAATACAAAAATACGGAAGATGAACATGACTTTCGGGTTGTTATTAATAAACTGTACATTACCTTCTGCATAGGCATAGTTACCGAGTACAGCCGAATAACAGAATAAGAATAATAGAACAGCAAGGAAGTCTGATCCCCAATGTCCCACTTGAGTCTCTAATGCACGTTGAGTTAATTCAACACCAACAAAGCCTGCGTCTTGGTATACACCAGAAACCAAAATGATGATTGCTGTACTTGTACAGACAATGAAGGTATCTACAAACACACCCAGCATTTGTACTAAACCTTGGTTTACAGGATGTTTTACATCAGATGCAGCAGCTGCGTTTGGTGCAGAACCCATACCTGCTTCGTTTGAGAACAAACCACGTTTAATCCCTTGCATCATCGCCATAGATATAGCAGCACCAAAGAAACCACCAGCCGCAGCATTAAAATGGAAAGCTTCAGTCACAATCAGCTTTAAAATATCAGGCAAAATTGCATAGTTACTGATAGCAATATAGAGAGCAACAGATAGGTAAAGACCTGCTTTTAAAGGTACAAACATCTCTGCAAATTTAGCGATACGCTTAATACCACCAAAAATTGCCAATGCCACTAAAACTACAAGCGCAAGGCCAACCCAAGAGATTTCTAAATCAACACCACCTAAATGAGCAATAAGATTGGCTTTATCCCAACCCCATGCATGTGAAGATGCATTAGCAATTGCATTGATTTGTACTGAGTTAAATACAAAACCGTAAGTAAAGATTAATGCTAGTGCGAAAACCACACCAAAGGTTTTACTACGTAAACCTTGAGTAATATAGTAAGCTGGTCCACCGCGGAACTGTTTGCTCTTGCTATCTCTAACTTTAAAGAGCTGAGCAAGCGTAGACTCAATAAAAGCCGAGCTCATCCCAAGAACAGCGGTTACCCACATCCAGAACACTGCACCAGGACCACCAATTGCAATAGCGATTGCTACACCAGCAATGTTACCTACCCCAACACGGCTCGCAAGACCTGTTACAAATGCTTGGAAAGGTGTAAGACCATGCTCATCTTCGCCTTCTGTACGACTGCTTTTCATCACTCGGATACTTTGCAAGAACATGCGAATTTGCACTGCACCTGTTAAGACCGTATAAAAAATACCGACAGCCAGTAAGAAAATAACTAGGAAATCCCATAAAGGGTCATTAAAAAATTTTACCCACGACATCAGTGTGGCATTGAGTTGTTCGTTCATTTCCTTATTCCTAAAGACTCAGCAGATAGTATTTCGCAATTCAAAAAAGGCCTTGTGACCAAGACCTTTTACTTTCTCTTAAGCAAAGAACTTAAGAATAATTTGAATAACAGTTGCGTTGATTAAGTCAACGAAGAATGCCCCACAAAGTGGAACAATCAAAAATGCTTTATGTGAAGCACCATACATGTTGGTGATGGCTTGCATATTGGCAACAGCAGTTGGTGTTGCTCCCATACCAAAACCACAATGACCTGCAGAAAGTACGGCTGCATCGTAATTTTTACCCATGACTCGGAAGGTCACAAATGCTGCATACAATGCCATAGTGATGGTTTGCGCACCCAAAATGACAACCAATGGACCAGCAAGGTCTGCAAGTTGCCATAATTTAAGCGAAAGTAATGCCATTGCTAAGTACAGGGAAAGTGATGCATTACCAAACACATCAATCGCACGGTCAAAGATATTTACTTTGAATACACCTTCAAGGATGTTACGAAGAATTACGCCACCACCCAGTGTCCAAACAAAAGTTGGTAATTCAAACCACGTGCCCTTACTAAAACCTGTCATGAACTCGGCAAAAGCCAAACATGCTGCAAACATACCTAAAGTGGTAATTGCATTATCTGCTGTAATTAAGCGTACTTGATGTGGATATTCAAACGGCGCAGACTCTTCCGCCTCTTGGTCTGTCATTGGCGTATGATCACGCTTCTCGATCTGAGCATCTGTATTGGCTTGAGCAAGTTGATAGCGATTAATCAACATTTTCGCCAATGGACCACCGATTAAACCACCAATGATCAAACCAAAAGTGGCACTTGCCATACCCAGTGCCAATGCACCTTGAATCCCATGCTTAACTTCTAGAATTTCACCCCAAGCACCCGCAGTACCATGACCACCTGTTAAGGTAATTGAACCTGCAATCAAGCCAATGAGTGGATCAATCCCAAGTAAAGTCGCCAAACTTATACCAACAAAGTTCTGTATCACAATGAATGAAGCAACAGCAATCAGGAAGATTACCAAGCCCATTCCACCTTCTTTTAATTTTGAGAAATTTGCACTTAAACCAATTGAAGCAAAGAAAATAAGCATAAAGCTGGTTTGCAACTCGCTACTGGTACTAATGCTGACCCCCCAAATGTTGTATACAACAAGAGAGAGAACAGCCGCAACTAAACCACCTGCCACAGGTTCAGGGATATTATAACGACGTAAGAAGTCGATGCGATTCACAAGGAATCGACCCAATAACAATACAATAACTGCCGCGATCAGCGTATAGAATGCATTAAAAGTAAGTGCCATAATTCTTGTCCGTCAATTTTATCTGTTGTTATACAGATAAATAATAACGCTCTATGTCAAAAAAGCTGTAAGAAGCTTTGTACAAACAGTGAAACACGCTGCTTGTACAAAGCGCTTGCAGTTTGACTTTAGAGCAAGAGTTTTAGAAGTTGTATCGTGCCATAGCACCTACGCGATTATCTTTCCCTTTTTGCCAGCGAAAGTTTCTCGCTTTCCTTAGACATATTTCATCCCTAGCGTGACTGGCATCATATTGCGCCAACCTTGTTGCAAGGTCTTAATCTGTACCGTATCTGTGGATGCTAAGTTGTCAGCAAAATCATTCGTATCGTTTGCCAACATAAGGTCATCTCCTAAAGTACTCTGACCCTTAGGATGGAATTGATAAGTTGTGTTTACTGTTGTTGTAGCAGAATGAACCGGTGTTTTCTCAACAACTGTAGATATTGTCGTTTTTAGTTTAATTGTGTTGCTTACCAATGGTGCTTGTTTTACTTGTGGAAAATTTTGTTGAATCAAAGCTTTTAATGCTTCGGCATCCACGCGTAATTGTGCAATTTCCTCTTGCTCAGCAGACGCTGCATGAGTCACTGTCATCATCAAAGTTGCCATGGTAACTGCCAAACTTTGACGAATTGCAGGCTTCTTCATGAGGGATAAACTCATTCTAAGCTCCTTGTTCGTTTGGTAATTTGCAAGTGATAAATCTATTTACATTGGGTAAACACAAATAGAGCTATACGACAATATCAATTTTTTAATCAATATCTATCAAAAACGAAAGCGCAACATTATGCTTAATTTTTACTAAAAATCTTATTATTTTTTTTAAACTCTACTTTAAGTGTTTCTAATTTAATCTACTTTTTGTTCAGGAATTCTCTTTTTGTACCTTTTGTTTTAGGTTAAGTAGTTGTTTAAATAAACAAAAAAAGAGGCATAAGCCTCTTTTTTTGTTTGAACAGAATATTTAGAAATTATACAGTGCAACCACGTTTACACGGTTTTCTTCACCTGTTTTACTAGTTAAGGTTGGTGTAGAGAATGTTTCACGTTCACCGTAGGTATATTCAAGACCTAAACTCACTGGTTTGATTGGGCTATAAAATACATTCGCCCAAGCTTGCCATAAGTCTTTGTTTAATGCAGCAGGGTTCGCTGAGGCATTAATATAATCCAAGTCCTCATCATGAGTCATATAACCATAACCCAACGTGCCACGCCACTTTGGATTAAACTGCTGAGTAATACCGACCGTAATTGAACCAAATTCACTTTGTTGAATATTCCCACCAGATTTTTCAATTGAATAACCAGGGTTTGACCAAGAGACAAAACTACTATCCCCTTTGACATGGTAGTAATCAGCTTTTAAGGTTGTACTTGGCGTTACATTATATTTTGTTCCTAAGCCTACGCCCCAAGCCACTTTTTCATCATCAGAAGTTTGCTTGTCTGCTACCATGGTACGTGCTGAAATAATACCTGCATTGTTGGCAAATTTATGATTCAAACGTGCTGTGAGTGCTGGAATTCGCATTTGGTTATCTGGATCTGAACCTAAAGTAGTACCCGAATTATCGCTATATTTAGAATCTTCCAATGCAAAGATCAAGTTGGTTTCTGGACTAAAAGTACTGGTATAACGTACTTGTGGCGTACGCTTAACAGCACCACCCACATAGCCTAAAGCATCAATCGTTTCTGGCATATAATCAGGCACAGCAAAGTTTGACCATGTTTGACCAATGAGCCAGTTCGCATAAGTTAAGTATGCATGACGGATACGTAAAGTATCATTGCTGCCCAAAAAGTCGACTTCGACTTTACCGGCAACATCCCCCGCTTGAGTTGGCGTCTTAAAGTCAAAACCTAAACGTGTTGCAGCTAAAGTAGATTTGAAAAGATCGCTATTTCCTGGTGCTCCGTCTAAAGCAGCTTTATTGATTTGATTATATGGATGCGCTCTGCTTGGACCACCATCAATTTGATAAGTTGCATCTGCGCGAACATTGCCATAGAAATTAACTTCAGCCCCACCTACTGTAATCCCAAAGCCTTTTTTCTCTGCTACTGGTTTTGCAGGTGCAGGTTGAGCAGTTGCCTGAACCTGATAATTCTGCTGCTGTGTGTTCATTTGCTTTTGCTGCTGTGCATATTGCTCTAACATGCCTCGCAACTCTTGAACTTCTTTACGTAATTGTTCAACTTCCGTATTGGTATCTGCCTGTACAGTTCCTGCTGCAACCACACCCATCGCTAATACTAACGTTTTTAAACGCACAGACATCTTTTGAGTCGTCATCCTAAATTCCCTATCCATCACAGTTTAAATTATTGTTTGTTCATTCCGATGAACATTTCTTGAGCCAAAATGTGACAGATAAGTGTTATATCGACTATATATGCTTTAGTCGAAGGCTATTTTTTTGTTTCTTATACAAATTACCATTCCATTTGCAATAAAATTAAGACTAAGTCTTTGTCTTTTCAATATAAGTATCGAATTATTATTCACAAATAATGAATTTAAATTCATTATTTCAAAAACGTGATTAAACTAAACTGATGATTCTCATCAAAAGCAATACCTTTAAGGTATTGAAATCAACCTATTAGATGTGCTTTTTTCTTAAATTAATACCTTTGAATTTCCTATTTCCATGTGTAATTCTTCAACGCATATTTCACCAATATCCTGCTTATTTACTGAAATAAAAAAGGCAGAATATCAATACAAACATTGAACTACTGCTGTAAATACGACATTTAAACTTCACATGTTTGCAATGCTTTAACCTTCTCGCTATAGCATCTCTGACCAAACTTAAACATCAATATTTAAGTCAGTCATAAGATCTAAAATGCGTGAATAAAATACATGCTCAATACAACCTAGTGATATAAAAAAAGGCGCAATTTTAATTACGCCTTTTGCATTCACTTCAAGACTAAATCGGTTGATTAAAGGTATCGCAGTCTTTTAAGTTGCCTGATTTAAGACCTACTTGAAACCATTTCATCCGCTGCTGGCTAGAACCATGAGTAAAGCTGTCAGGCACAACCTGCCCAGTTGATTGCTTCTGTAAGTAATCATCCCCAATTTTATGTGCAGCATCCATCGCTTCTTCAATATCACCCTGTTGCAAAAATTGAGTGCGCTGCTGGTTATGATAGGCCCAAATACCTGCTAAACAATCGGCTTGTAATTCTTGACGCACAGACAGTTGATTCGCTTCAACTTTCGAAGTCTGTGTGCGTGCTTTATGAACCTGATCAGAAATTCCCAAAAGGTTCTGCACATGGTGTCCAACCTCATGTGCAACCACATAGGCTTGAGCAAAGTCGCCCGCTTGATCTTGACGAGTTAATTCAGTCTGGTTTTGTTCACCACCAATGCCCATCTGCTGACGCATATCTTTAAAGAAAGTCGTATCAATATAAACTTTCTGATCGACTGGACAATAAAACGGCCCCATAGCCGCTTGTGCCGCACCACAACCTGAATTCACAGCCCCAGTAAACATGACTAGTTTGGGTGCGGTATATTGCTGATTCAATTGCTGTTGAAACACCATATTCCAAGTGTCTTCGGTATCTGCCAAGACTGTTCCAACAAAATCCATGGCTTCTTGTTGCTCTGGCGTTGGATTATCTAAACCTTTGGTTTCCGTACTGACCGAAGCTTGTTGTGTCACTTGTTGCGTGACTTGATACGCCTGCTGCGGATCTACTCCAAAAAATTTCCACGCGACAAATGCAACCACCAAGCCAAGAATACTGAAGCCACCCATTTTGCGACCTGCACCACCGCCACGACGGTCTTCAATATTGCTACTGACACGACGACCTTTCCAACGCATAGCCTTATTCCTTATTTTTATGAAGTAGACCCTTTAAGCTTAAGCCTGTTTTGAGTTCGGCCAAATCTTTTTAAACACAGTTAGTACAAGAATCACCGCCAAGCCTGCGGCAACACCAATCATCAAGTTAATTAAAGTTGGCGTTAATGCACCGACAATACTGCCAAAGTTAGGAATTAACTCTAAGTGATCAACTGTATCTTCTGTAAAATGATGGATAAGCGGTACCGCATGATTAATAATCCCTCCGCCCACCAAGAACATTGCAATTGTGCCAACTACAGTTAATGTTTTCATGAGCTTAGGTGCAAAAGCCAATAAAAAGCGTCCTACTTTCTGTTTCGCATTCGAGCTTTGTTGAGTTAGGTACAGCCCAATATCATCAATTTTGACAATCAATCCGACAAATCCGTATACCCCGATAGTCATTACAATCGCAATAATGCTGAGTACCGTCAATTTACTCATAAACGTAGCTGTTGCTACTGTACCCAAAGAAATCACCACAATTTCTGCAGACAAAATAAAGTCGGTACGAACCGCACCTTTGATTTTCTCTTTCTCATAAGTAACGAGGTCAGTTTCAATAGTGTGAAGTTCTTCTTCTGCCTCCTGCTCATTGGTCGCCTTTCGATGTTGCAAACTGTGTAAAACTTTTTCCACACCTTCATAACATAAGAATAGACCACCAATCATCAATAAAGGATTAATCAGCCACGGCGCCACTACACTAATTAATAACGCCAGTGGTACCAAAATCAATTTATTGACAAAAGAACCCTTCGCGACACTCCAGACTACAGGCAATTCGCGTTCTGCACGTAAACCGCTGACTTGTTGCGCATTGAGCGCCAAGTCATCCCCCAAAACACCCGCTGTTTTCTTGGCAGCCACTTTGCTCATGACAGCAACGTCATCTAATACGGTCGCAATATCATCTAATAATATTAATAAGCTACTTGCCATTATATTTATCCTAAGAAATTTGCTCTATTTTAATGGGATCTGAAGAAAAAAACTGTATTTACCTGATGATTTATGTTCGGATTTAATTTTTTTCTACTTCTATTTTTTTCTGACTGACATTAAAAAAAATTATGCCGTACAATGTAGCCCATTAATTGACTGCAGATGTAGTAAATACACTACTTTTTGGAAAAGAAAATGAGTAATCAAGATAATCGTCCAGTCATTTTGACTGGCGACCGTCCGACTGGGCAACTTCACTTAGGTCATTTTGTTGGTTCATTACGTTCACGTGTGGGTCTACAAGATTCACATCATCAACATCTTTTATTGGCTGATGCACAAGCATTGACTGATAATGCCGACAACTTTGAAAAAGTACGTCGTAATATCCTTGAAGTTGCCACAGATTACTTAGCTGTTGGTATTGACCCAACCAAAACCACCATCTGTGTTCAATCTTGTTTACCTGCGTTAAATGAACTTACGATGTTGTATCTCAACTTCGTGACCGTTTCACGTTTAGAGCGTAACCCAACCATTAAATCTGAAATTCAGATGCGTGGTTTTGAACGGGATATTCCAGCAGGCTTCCTATGTTATCCAGTCGCCCAAGCTGCAGACATTACCGCATTTAAAGCCACTGTTGTTCCTGTTGGTGAAGACCAAATTCCAATGATTGAACAAACCAACGAGATTGTTCGTCGCATCAACCGTCAAATCGGTCAGGACTTATTACCAGAATGTAAGGCACTACTCTCTAATATGAGTCGTTTACCTGGCTTTGATGGTAAGGCAAAAATGTCAAAATCTTTAGGTAATACGATTGTGCTTGATGCCAGCGATAAAGACATTAAAAAAGCCGTAAATGCGATGTATACCGACCCGAACCACCTGCGTATTGAAGATCCAGGTCAAGTTGAAGGGAATATCGTATTCACTTATTTAGATGCTTTTGATCCGAATAAAGAAGAAGTCGAAGAATTAAAAGCACACTATCGTCGTGGTGGTTTAGGTGATGGTACGGTGAAAAAACGCTTGGAAGGTGTGTTGAAAGAATTAATCGGACCAATTCGTGAACGTCGTATCGAACTTGCCAAAGACCCTGATTATATTATGGATATTTTGAAAGCAGGCACAGATAAATGCCGAGATATTACACAACAAACTTTGGATGAAGTGAAGTCAGGTTTAGGTGTATTCCACTTCTAAATACATTTGAGTAACATCGCAAATTAAAGGTCTTTCATAAGGCCTTTAATTTTTTAGAATAAAAAAACATCGCCCCAATCACAAGACTCTCCAATTATTAACGTGATTTAACATGAAGTAACGTGATTGCTCATGACCTTGAGACTCATTACGATTAACATTCTCCCATGATTTAGGAAATCCTAAATTGTTAACATTTCTCCTTAACCGAACTGTGCAAACAGATTCGTTGTTCTACGCAATGGTCACCCCAATCATTGCGTATTTTTTTGCCTAAAGTTTTTTAGACTTATTCTCATTTCGATGCTATCTTATATATTAAAGAATAAATTTGTATTTTATTTGTTATAAATATCATTAAAAAAAAGAGAATTCGATCATGTGGGAACTTGTGACGCACCCGTCAAATCTCATTTTTAGCATTTCAATATGCCTTCTCTTTCTCTTTGCCTTTTTTGAGCTAACGTTATTGTTACTGGGTGGAGGTACTCAAGGTATTCTTGACCAACTTTTACCTGCTGATCTCACTTCACCTGAAGTCGATATAGATACTGAAGCCAGTTGGTTATTACAGGTATTGGACTGGTTATATCTGGGGCGTGTGCCTTTATTAATCTGGTTTATTATCTTTCTCACGATTTTTGGTTTATTTGGGCTACTACTACAAACAATTGCTCACTTATTTACAGGAGCCTATTGGAGTGCTTGGCTGTTAGCACCTGCAAGTTTCTTTTTGTGTATGCCATTGGTACGTTTCACCGCAAAAGTTACCTCAAGAATTTTACCGCAAGATGAGACTACAGCAATATTTAGTGAAGAATTGGTGGGGCGCACGGCGGTCATCGTCATTGGTATTGCTAAGCCTCATTCCCCTGCTCAAGCCAAAGTCAAAGATCAATTTGGACAAATTCATTATATTCTGGTCGAACCGGAACAAGAAGATGCTTTTAAACAAGGTCAACAAGTAGTGCTGACCCAAAAAACAAAAATTGGCTTTCAAGCCATACGTTCTGAAACTTAACAACACTTAAATTTTGAGTATATGATGCTAAATTCAAATCTTATCAATTTGTTACTAATTGCAGGCATTATTTTTGTCGCAATTATTGTTATTGGCTTTATAGTCGCCCGTTTATATCAACGTTCAAGTAAAGAAATTTCATTTGTCCGTACAGGATTTGGGGGCGAGAAGGTCATCTTGAATGGTGGTGCCATCGTTCTGCCTGTATTGCATGAAATTATTCCAGTAAATATGAATACTCTTCGACTTGAAGTAGTTCGTGCAGAAGAACAAGCCCTCATTACACGTGATCGTATGCGTGTAGATGTGATGGCAGAGTTTTATGTGCGGGTAAAACCGACTGCTGAATCGATTGCAACAGCAGCTCAAACCCTTGGTCGGAAAACCATGTCACCCAATGAACTTAAAAATTTGGTTGAAGGTAAATTTGTTGACTCTTTACGCGCAGTCGCTGCTGAAATGGCGATGGAAGAGCTACATGAAAAGCGTGTAGATTTTGTACAAAAAGTTCAACAAGTCGTATCAGAAGATTTATTCAAGAATGGTTTAGAGCTTGAAACAGTCTCTTTAACTGGTTTAGATCAGACCAGTTTTAAATACTTTAACCCGCAAAATGCGTTCGATGCAGAAGGTTTAACCAAACTTACAGAAACCATTGAAGACCGTCGTAAAAAACGCAATGTAATTGAACAAGATGCAGATCTTGCAATTAAAACTAAAAACTTAGAAGCTGAGCAAGCACGTTTACAAATTTTACGTGAAGAAGAGTACGCCAAATTACAACAAGAACGTGAAATTTCAGTCCGTCGAGCAGAACAGCTTGCTGAAATTGCAGCACAAGAAGCAGCTAAAAAACGTGATGCAGAAGAAGCACAAATTGCAGCTGAACGTGAAGTTGAATTAAAGCGTATCGCTTCTGCCCGCGATGTAGAAAATGAAAATATTTTGAAAGCTCAACTTATTCAAAAAGCTCAGGTCGAGCAAAAGAAAACCATTGAATTGGCAGAGCAAGATCGCGCAATTGCGATTGCTGAAAAGTCTCGTGCAGAATCAGAAGCCAAAGCTCAAGCAGACCAAGCTCGTGCTCAGGCAGTTAAAGCAGAAGAAGAAGTTCTCACCGTCCGTGAAACGCAACGTGCTGAACGTGAAAAAGCGGTTGAATTGGTTGCAGCAAAACAAGCTGCTGAAAAAGATGCGATTGCCATTACTGTTGCTGCCGAAGCTGGTAAAAAAGCAGCGGTGGACGAAGCGGAAGCAATTCGAATTGCTGCTGAAGCGGAAGCTGAAAAAGCCCGCCTACATGCCAAAGGTGAAGCAGATGCCAAAGTTTTACTGGCACAAGCTATGGAAAAACAATATCAGGTTGATGCTGAAGGTACTCGTGCCGTGCATGAGGCAAATAACACCTTATCGTCTGAGCAAGTTGAAATGCAAATTCGACTGGCTTTACTGAAATATCTACCTGAAATTATTCGCGAAAGTGTTAAACCAATGGAAGGTATTGATGATATTAAAATTTTACAGGTCAATGGTTTAGGAAGTGTTGCACATCCTCATGGTCATGAATCGACTCCTGAACATTCAACTGCTTCACTGTCCGATCAAGTCGTGAATAGTGCTTTACGCTATCGTTCACAAGCTCCATTAATCGATAGCCTTATGAGTGAACTTGGACTGCATGGTGGTGATATCAATGGTTTGACCCAACAACTGAAACCGCAAAGCAAAGTATAAATTCCATTTATAAAATTAAGCGCAACTTAAGTTGCGCTTTTTTCATCAAAATATTACATATTGCCACGTCATACTCAGTTAAAATTCAACCTTATAGGACCTAAACACAAGGACCATGCATGCATCTTACGATCTATCCTGCTTTGTGGTTTGATAATCAAGCGTTAGAAGCATTTGAATTCTATTGCTCAGTTTTTCCAAACAGCATAGTCCTTGAACATAATCAGACAGTCGTAAAGGCATCTTTGTCCAATCAATGCTTTATTGGGATAAATGGTGGTCCCTATTTCTTACCTAATCCAGCCATCTCTTTTACAGTGATTTGCGATAGTCGCGAAGAAATTAACGCGCTATGGCAAAAACTTATTCTCGGCGGTGCAAGCATTATTGATCTCGGTCATTATTCTTGGAACGCTTATTATGGTTGGGTTCAAGATCAATTTGGCTATACCTGGCAATTACAACTAGGTAACGGCGGTAAAACACAACAACACATTCTTCCCAATTTATTATTTTGTGGTATGCATCAGAACCAGTGTTCGCAAGCCCTACAATACTATCAGAAGATTTTTCCAGAATTTCAGCGCCATCAATTGCTTCGCTACCCTTCTGGTGACTTGGAAGGAAAAATACAAAATAGCATTTTTAGCTTGAACCACCTGAAATTTATAGCAAAAGATAGCCCCCATAAGCATATTTTTGATTTTAATGAATCCGTTTCTTTTGTGATTCCGTGTAAAACACAGCAAGAAATTGATTATTACTGGAATTATTTTACAGAACATGGTTCGGAAAGTTGGTGTGGCTGGTGCAAAGATGTTTTTGGTATTAGTTGGCAGGTCATTCCAAAAAACCTTGCACAAATCTTAGCGAGTCATCCCAAAGCCTATTCAACGCTGACACGTATGAAAAAAATTATTATCGAAGATTTACTTATTTCAAAAAATGAATAAAAAAATATTCGTGCATTTTAGAATAACTGTACCCAAAAGAATCGAATTAACTGCCCTCGATCATAGGGAAAATTTGACAAATACTCATAGCCAATTTTATTTCGCTTATTTAATTTAATTTCAATACCATAACCAAATGATATTCTTAAGGCATCTAAATCTGAGCTATTGAACTCACCTGTCCCAAGTTTATTGGTGAAATTTTCAGAATTATAAGCGGTATAATTAAAAACTCGAATATATTCATTTTCATAAAAGTCATTATTCGCTACGCTATAGTCATTTTCTTTTTCATTATGCTGTTCCGCAAGATACTGATAATAATAAAAAATTTCATCACCAATAAATTCATCCATGTAGACATCTTCATTTTCAGCCATAGCAGCATTCATCAATAAAAAAATCAAAGCGAATATTCGGAAAAAGAACACATAAACATATCTTAACATCTGCAATACGGTGTCGAAAAAATAGAATTTTATGCATAAATATAGCACAGTTAAACAGCATCATATACAGTACTAAATTAAACTATACCTCTGATTTTTCAGTAAATAGAACTCCTTTCTTTTAAAAAAAGGCTTCATCAACATGAAGCCTTTTATCACTTGAAAATAATCATTTGCTAGATTAGAACTGTTTGGTCAAAGAGAATACGACACTTCCTTTCATAATATTGGCATCACTATCAATATTATTGTCAATCCATACTAACTCTGAATTTAACCCCAAAACTTCTGCACCCAGACCAATTTTATAGTCAAAATAATCATCTTGCTGACCATCACCACCAAATGCTTTAGTAAACTGTTCATTATCTTCCAGCTTGGTATAACCCAAGCTCGAAACAAGTTTAATATTTTTATACACCGGAAACTTATAACTGGTATTCAAATAGATTTCTTTACCTGATTTAAATGCAAACTCAGGTGAATAAAATACTCCCACTGTAAAATAGTCGCCACCCTTCATTAAATCACTATGATTATAATTCACGCCAAACTCACTAAAATCGGTGTGATATTCTTTGATCGTGCCAGGATAATTCACATCGGCATAGTTAATATCTAGGAATGATTTTTCGGTGATGGGTAGATTATAGCCCACAAAAAAGTCAGCTTCGACATTCCCTCCTGCCCCAACATCCGCATTCGATGCCCATAAACTTAGATAGACGCCTGATTTATGCGAAAAGTTTAAAGCCCCTTGAACGGCAGGATCACGATTCGACATAGACACTCCACGGAAGCGATAATCCGTCAACATTGCCATAGAGCCTGCCACTGTAATTGTAGGTGTAGATTCAGAAGTCGTTGCTTCCTCTGCAAATACTGAAACTGATGACATTAAAAGTGATACAGTCAACAACCGTTGAACACATGATTTAAACATAGATTCCCCCAAATCTTAAGATTTGCCACATCAAAGTTTTGATATGGCATGTTTTATTGCTATCGCAGCATTAATGTGAATGTGTCGTCGTATCTTTTGGTGTGTTTAGATTCAAAGTTGGTGTTTCATCGAAGAAGTTCCATGGTTTAAGCAGTACATTCACCCACTCCGTTGGCATGATTGGCCATTCTTCTGCTCGAGCAACATGCGTTGTACCCGTGGTTAACCACACGACCAAGTCTTTGTTATCAATGTTGTCATTATTTTTAACAAATTGCCCCAAGCCTGTATCTTTGTCAGAACGGTTTGGATACGCACCCTCTGGATAGAGTTCAGTCGGATTGTATTTAGTGACCCAAATTTGCTTATCCATAAAGTTTAAACGTTTGAATAACCATTCATCTGGACTAAAGTTTGCGCCTTTGGCAATTGGGTGCGTGCCACCAGCAAATGGAATCAGTTGATAAGAAACGGGATTGCCAACTTTGTTCTCTTGCGAATAGTTACTGATTAAACGAATGGTTGATGGATTAAATTTCTCTGCTGCTTCTTGTTCATTACTCACCACATGTTTTTCGATTTCCATCGTGCTTTTACGCACACCTTTTTTATTCACATTTACAACAGGGTTCATGTGGGTCAGTGTATTGTTCTCACCATCGACATCTAAGTCTAAACGGAAGTTATAAATATGCTGATGGGTTGTTCCCACAATATTATGATCAATCAAAGTTCCGTAACGGGTATCTTCTTTGGCTGTTGCATCATGCATAGTTGATGCTTTTACCCCTTTAACCGCTTCAATACCTGTAGCACCCGCATTAATCCCTATGGTGCCATTGTCTGAGAAGACCCAATCAAACATGTAGTCATAGTTACCAACTGTACTAATCCAGCGTACCACAAGCTCACGGCGCTCGGCACTTACATTGCTTTGTCCCATTTCTTGATGTTTAAACTCGGGTCCCGCATAACGTTCAAATACAGCAATTGCATTTGGAATCGTCATTGGTTTACCTTCGTAATCAGCAATCACTGCATCAAGCAGTACAGCATTCTCAGGAACATCCTTACCCCGCTCAATAGATGAGGTCAACGTACCCATTCCATATTCACCAGAGTCGAGATAAGACTTGAAGTACCAACCCATATCTGGATCACCATAAGGCACAACCATTCCCCCAAGATTGCCTTGGTACATGACTTTACGTTTTACGCCCTTATCTTTAAAAGTGACTGTGCCAACTTGTAAACCTACACGAGAATCAAGCCCGACATGGAAGCACCAGTTGCCCCAATGAATATACTGACCCGTAATGCTGTAGTTTTTACCCTCAGGTTCTACAATATTCAGAGGCTTACGTGTTTCTGCTTTTTTATCACGACCATCATAAGGACGTGGTGTCATGGGTACAGGCACTAAACTACCCTCTTCAATTTTGACAATTTTCTTTTTGTCTAAATCGACGACAGCAACCAAATTCTCAATAGGATGTGCCCAATAGTTTCCATCACCTACATCAAGATAGCTGACAATTTTCAGTAAGCTAAGTTCTTTATTTAAACCATCTTCACCACCAAAGTATCCTACAGTCAGTGGTGTACCCACGACTTTAGTGACATCTGTAATGCCACGTTTTGCTAACGCAGCTTTATACTCTGGACTCTTCTGAATAACCTCTTGTACCATCATAAAGTCATCCAACAACACCATTCCATGCGTTGCAGGTAAGACCTTCCAAGCCTTTACTTGTTGTGTGTTCAGATCAACCACACCCTCAATAATATTATCGCTTTGTAATAAGCTAAATTCGGCTAAACGTGGACCTTTATATTCAGTATGATTCAGCACACTGTTCCAAACTGCATTTTTTTCAGGTTCTTGTAAACGAATACGGCTGAAACGTAATGCTTTCGGTGCACGTTGATCTGCCTGAATGATCTTCGTCACTGACTGGATTTCTTCTGTCGTTAAGGTATTTAACGGATGCTTTACGGTTTCAACTTGAAAGGTTTGATCAAGGCCAGATTGGAAAATCTCATTTGCCAATGTTTCCGATGCCATAGCTTGACCGTCTTTTACAATAATGGGTGCCGAAATTTTTAAAGGCTTTCCATTCACCATAATGGTGGTTGAATTTGGTTTTGCTCGGACTAAGGTCGAATTTTTGCTGATGGTATAGATATTGGCATATTGGTCTTGCTGTACCGTTGCACCAACCGATTGCATGGCTTGTTGTAACGGTAACATTTTCGCTGCTTCACCATGTGCCATCGCTTGATTTGCACATGCACCAATTGCCATTACACCAACAACATTTGATATTTGTTTAAGATATTTTTTCAGCATTTGTGAATGTAATGTTTTCATCTCGGATTTCCTTAGCCTTACAAACTGTTTTTCTATGCTGAAAAATTACGCTGTTCCCTATGCAAAAAAATCATCCCAAAGGATGATTTTTAAAATTGAAGATAGATCGATCTTATATTTATTATGAATGTCAGCCAGACAGTACTCGGCTCATCAATTCCTGACGGCTTCTGACCTGTGTTTTTTGATAGATATGCTGTAGATGGGTCTTAATAGTTGATATTCCACAATGCATCTCATCTGCGAGTGCTTGATTATTTAGGCCTTTGCATAACAAGCCTAATATTTTAGATTCTTGTCGCGTCAATGGCTCTGTTAAACCTTCATTAAATAGGCTAACCTGATGACTAGAAACGTCATAAATTTGATTAAAACAACAAGCGGTCAAATCATAAAATGATTCAACCATTTTTAACTCTTGATCAGAAAACTCCATATAGGCTGAAGACCGAACCAAACTCATGCCACGAATAGGAGCCCCATTCTGCCTAAAAAAAAGTTCAATCGTATCTTTTACATTCCATTTTTTTCTAAAGTCATCATACTCATCATTAGAAGCCACGGCTTGTAATACACTAAACTTCATATCTGTTTGATGGTATGCAAAACGAAAATGTACAGGGTCAAAACATTGCATACCTCCCAAGTATTCATCGACTGCTTGACAAGATATGCCTTTAAATGAATATTGACTCGCTGTTGTTTCCGAATCGATATTAAACGCAACCAATCCGTCAAATGGCAGCACTTTTTGGATATTACGGGTGAACTCTTCGCTGAACTGATTCCAATTTACCGCTTGCATGGTATCAAAACACTATTTTGAATGAATACTTGCTTAGAGCAATTTATATACCAAATAGAATGCGATAAACGTAAAAAAGCGCATGTTACCTAAGTAACACACGCTTTTTTTACTTAATAAATCTTAAAAATTAAGCTAAACCTTTGTCTTTCAATACCTGTAACACGGTTGCACCCAACTCTGCAGGACTGCGTGTATACGCCATTCCAGCACGTTCAAAAGCAGCGAATTTTTCTTCGGCTGTTCCCTTACCACCTGAAATAATTGCACCTGCATGACCCATGCGCTTACCTTTTGGTGCTGTTACCCCTGCAATATAACCTACTACAGGTTTAGAAACATTAGACTGAATATATTCAGCTGCTTCTTCTTCAGCAGTTCCCCCAATTTCACCAATCATGATAATCGCATCAGTATCTGGATCATCTTGGAACAGTTTTAATGCATCAATTTGGTTCATACCCGGAATTGGATCTCCTCCAATACCAATACAGGTTGATTGCCCAAGGCCAAGTTTAGTGGTCTGAGCAACAGCCTCGTAAGTCAGGGTTCCTGAACGTGAAATAATTCCGATACGACCCGGTTGATGAATATGACCCGGCATAATTCCAATCTTACATTCGCCTGGCGTGATCACACCAGGACAGTTTGGACCGACTAGACGCGTACCATTGCCATTGGTTTCTAAATAACGCTTGGCTTTTAACATATCCAGCGTAGGGACACCTTCGGTAATTACTACAATCAGTCCAACACCTGAATCTACCGCTTCAATGATTGAGTCAAGGACATAAGGCGCTGGCACATAAATCACAGATGCATCAGCTTGTGTTTCACGCACAGCATCTTTCATGGTGTTAAATACAGGCAAATCTAAATGTGTGGTTCCACCTTTACCTGGGGTCACACCACCCACGACTTTGGTTCCATAATCGAGAGCTTGTGCAGAATGAAACGTACCATTCTTACCTGTGAAGCCTTGTACCAATACTTTTGTGTTTTTATTAATTAATACGCTCATGATGGCACTCCTTATGCTTTTACTGCTGCAACAATTTTTTCTGCTGCATCAGCCAAGCCGTTTGCAGAAGTTAATTTCAAACCTGATTCATCTAGAATTTTTGCACCCAATTCTGCATTGTTGCCTTCTAAACGAACCACGACAGGAACACTCACATGTACTTCCTGCACTGCAGCAATAATGGCTTCCGCAATCATGTCACAACGAACAATACCACCAAAAATATTAATCAATACACCCTGTACAGAAGTATCTGCCAAAATCAATTTGAATGCTTCAATGACGCGTTCTTTGGTTGCACCACCACCAACATCTAAAAAGTTTGCAGGTTGCCCACCATAAAGTTTAATGATGTCCATAGTAGCCATTGCCAAACCTGCACCATTGACCATACAGCCAATATTGCCTTCAAGTGCAACGTAGTTCAGATCAAATTCCGATGCTTTTAGCTCACGTTCATTTTCTTGTGACTTGTCACGAAGTGCAGAAACTTCTGGCAAACGATATAAGGCATTCGAATCAATACCAACTTTGGCATCAACACATAAAATTTCACCATTTTCACGAACAGATAATGGATTAATCTCGAATAAAGCAAAATCATTTTCAATAAATGCCTGATATGCAGCCGTCATAATTTTGACAAATTGTGCAATCTGAGCATCTTTTAATTTCAAAGCAAATGCGACTTCACGTGCTTGGAAAGGCTGTAAACCCACCAAAGGATCTACTTCTACTTTGATAATTTTTTCTGGAGTTTCTTCTGCAACTTTCTCAATTTCAACGCCACCTTCGGTCGATGCCATAAAAGTTACACGTCGACTTGAACGATCGACGACTGCTCCAAGATATAACTCACGTTCTACTGGATAGACATCTTCACAAACCAAAACACTATTCACAGGCTGACCATTGACATCAGTTTGATAAGTAACTAAACGAGTACCGATGATATGGTTTGCGTAATCTGCCGCTTCAATGCTGGATTTGACGACTTTAACGCCACCAGCCTTACCTCGACCACCAGCGTGCACCTGCGCTTTCATGACTGCGAATTTTCCGCCAAGCTGCTCAAAGGCTTTCACTGCTTCTTCAGCATTAGTTGCCAATACACCTTCTTGAACAGGCATACCATATTTTTTTAATAACGCTTTGGCTTGATACTCATGTAGATTCATTGACTAACCTTTTACTACTTCTTTGCTTTGTTATGGACCGACTAATTCCTAGACTCACGTCTTATTTGGTATTAGTCCTTATTACATTTTTTCTTTCTTATTTGTAGTAGATTGTTCTGGTAAAAACAACCTTTAATCAAAAAAAAGAGCGGTTAAAACCGCTCTTTTCTTGTCTTATTTACGTTTACGCTGAATTGCGTGAATTGCTCGGCCATCGACAGCCAATGCAGCTTCATGAACAACTTCAGAGAATGTTGGGTGACCAAAAGTCATCAACTGTAGATCTTCAACAGAAGATACAAACTCAAGTGCGATCATCCCTTGGTGTACGATATCAGACGCAGCAGGTCCAATTACGTGCATACCCAATAAACGGTCAGTTTTTGCATCCGCAACGAACTTCACGAAACCTGCATTTTCACCAGCAGCCATTGCACGACCATTTGCAGCGAAACCGAATTGACCAGTTTTAACTTCATGGCCTTTTTCTTTCGCTTGCTCTTCTGTTAAACCTACCCACGCCGCTTCTGGGTGTGTATAGATTACAGAAATGATTGTGTCATAGTTGACTTGTGCAGCATGACCGTGAATTCGTTCAACAGCCATTACGCCTTCTTCCATTGCTTTATGTGCAAGCATTGGACCACGTACCAAGTCACCAATCGCATATACACCTTCAACAGAAGTTGCACACCAATCGTTCACTTCAACTAAACCACGTTCAGTGAGTTTAATACCTGAATCATCAGCCAATAAACCTTCTGCATAAGCACGACGACCAACACAAACGATTAATTTATCGAAAGTTTGAGTCTTGTCTTCGCCACCTTGCGTGTACTTAACTGTCACTTCACGACCGTTAACTTCAGTGCCTGCAACTTTAGCGCCTACGCGAATGTCTAAACCTTGTTTAGTCAATACTTTTTGGTAGTCTTTAGCCAATGCTTTATCAGCCATTGGTAAGAATGCATCCATTGCTTCAAATACAACAACTTCAGCACCTAGACGACGCCATACTGAACCAAGTTCTAAACCAATTACACCCGCACCAATAACACCTAAACGCTTAGGAACTTCTTGGAATTCTAAAGCACCAGTTGAATCAACAATAATGTCTTGATCAACAGGAGCTACAGGAATATTTACAGGCACAGAACCAGATGCAAGAATCACATATTTTGGCTCTAAAATTTGAGTTTCACCTTCATGAGAAACAAACTCAACTTTTTTACCAGCAAGTAATTTACCAGTCCCTTTTAACCATTCGATACCATTACCTTTAAGAAGGCCGTCGACACCCATAGTTAATTGGTTTACGATTTTATCCTTGCGATCAAGCATTTTAGCCAAGTCAAACTTCACTTCACCTGTTGTAATACCGTGATCATCTAAATGATGAACTGTATCTTCGTAGCGGTGAGAAGAATCAAGTAAAGCTTTAGAAGGAATACAACCCACATTTAAGCAAGTACCACCTAAAGATGGCTTGCCTTTGTGAATACGTTTTTCGATACAAGCAACTTTAAAACCAAGCTGTGCTGCACGAATTGCTGCTTCGTAACCACCTGGGCCACCGCCAATTACAACAAGATCAAATTGTTGAGACATTTTTATCTCCAAAAATGGGCTTAGAGGATCACTCTAAGCCCATGTTTTATTCTTTAGAATTAAAGGTCAAGGATCAATTTAGCTGGTTCTTCTAACAATTCTTTAATTGTTACAAGGAAACCTACTGCTTCTTTACCATCGATTAAACGGTGGTCATAAGAAAGCGCTAAATACATCATTGGCAAGATTTCTACTTGACCATTCACTGCCATAGGACGCTCTTGGATTTTGTGCATACCCAAAATTGCAGTTTGTGGTGTGTTCAAAATTGGCGTAGAAAGCAATGAACCGAAAGTACCACCGTTAGTAATGGTGAACGTACCGCCAGTCATGTCTTCGATACCTAATTTACCATCACGCGCTTTGTAAGCGTAGTCACGGATACCGTTTTCAACTTCAGCATAGTTCATACGGTCTGTATCACGAAGCACTGGTACAACTAAACCACGGTCAGAAGATACGGCTACACCGATGTCATAATAACCATGGTAAACAATGTCGTCGCCATCAATTGATGCATTAACCGCTGGATAGCGTTTAAGCGCTTCAGTTGCCGCTTTAACAAAGAAAGACATAAAGCCAAGACGTGCACCATGACGCTTTTCAAATGCATCTTTGTATTGTGCACGCATTTCCATGATTGGCTTCATGTTCACTTCGTTGAACGTCGTTAACATTGCAGTTTCTTGAGTCGCTGCAAGTAAACGTTCAGCAACACGCTTACGAAGACGTGTCATTGGAACACGTTTTTCAATACGCTCACCTACTGCAACGCTTAAAGGTGCAGCAGCTGGCGCTGCAGGTTTAGTTTGATGATTTGCCACATCTTCTTTAGTGATACGACCACCACGGCCTGTACCAGCAACATCAGCAGCAGGAATACCAGACTCAGTTAATGCTTTACGAACAGCAGGAGCTTGATCTTGAACTTGTTGAGCACGTTCAACAACTGGTGCAGCACCTGCTTGAGTGTTTGCAGCAGCTTGTTCAACTTTCGCTTCATCTTGAACTGCTTCAGTTGCAGCAGCACCAGAAACCGCACCTTCTTCAAACTGAGCAATCACTTCAGCTGAAAGCACTGTGTCGCCTTCATTTTTAATAATTGTAACGATTGTACCGTCAGCAGGAGCAACGACTTCTAAAACAACTTTGTCTGTTTCAATGTCACAGATCACTTCATCACGTGATACTGCCTCACCTGGTTGTTTGTGCCAAGTTGCAATCGTACCGTCTGCAACTGACTCTGGGAATACCGGTGCTTTAATTTCGGTTGCCATTACTTAGAATCTCCTGATTGTTCAGCTACGATCGCTAAAGCGTCATTAACCAGCTGAGCTTGTTGTTTTGCATGCAAATATGGTGAACCACAAGCCGGTGCAGCAGAAGCTTCACGACCTGCATAACTGATACGTACTTGTTTACCTGATTTCATCACATCATCGTATAAACGTGGTGCGATAAATAACCAAGCACCTTGGTTCTTCGGCTCTTCTTGCGTCCAAACAATTTCTTTTACGTTTGGATATTGAGCAAGGACTTCAGCAATACGTTGTTCTGGGTATGGATACAATTGTTCAATACGAATGATTGCAGTGTTATTTAACTCTTGCTCACGACGTTTCTCAAGTAAATCGTAGTAAACCTTACCACCACAAAGTACCAAACGGGTTACGTCTGCTTTGTTGATGTTATCGATCTCATCAATCACTGTCTGGAATGTGCCGTTTGCAAGCTCACTTAAAGTAGACGTTGCAAGTTTGTGACGAAGCAAAGACTTCGGCGACATGATGATCATTGGCTTACGAATTGGGCGAATCGCTTGACGACGTAAAGCATGGAAAATCTGTGCAGGTGTAGTCGGTGTCATCACTTGCATGTTGTCTTCAGCACATAGCTGTAAGAAACGTTCTAAACGTGCAGATGAGTGCTCTGGACCTTGACCTTCAAAACCATGCGGAAGAAGTAAAGTTAAACCACAAACACGTTCCCACTTCGTTTCACCTGAAGCGATAAACTGATCGATTACAACCTGTGCACAGTTTGCGAAGTCACCAAATTGCGCTTCCCAAATCACCAAGCTCTTAGGAAGCGTGGTTGCATAACCATACTCAAAACCTAACACCGCCATTTCTGACAATAATGAGTCATAAATTGCTGTACGTGGTTGATTTTCTTTGATGTGGCAAAGTGGGATGTAAGTTGAACCATCTACTTGGTTATGCAACTTCGCATGACGGTGTGAGAATGTACCACGACCAACGTCTTCACCTGTTAAACGAACAAGGAAACCTTCATCCAAAAGTGATGCATAAGCTAAAGTTTCAGCAGCACCCCAGTTCAATGGCATTTCACCAGTTTGCATTTTCAGGCGATCATCAATCACTTTTGCAACCTGACGCTGCATTACGAAGCCTTCAGGAAGCTCACGCATTTTGCGACCAAGTTCTTTTAAGCGATCTTCAGAGAAAGTTGTATCCCAAATGTCTGTGTATTCATGGCCTAGGTATGGCGTCCAATCTACAAACATTTTTGTATTTGGCTCTAATACCAATGCGTTAGCAACATGCTTGCCCGCTTCTAGATCAGAACGGTAATCTTCTACCATTTGGTCAGCAGCAGCACGATCTAACACATTTTGCTGAACCAATTGGTCTGCATACAATGCACGAGTCGTCGTTTTCTTATTGATGACTTGGTACATCATTGGCTGAGTTGCAGCTGGCTCATCCGCTTCGTTATGACCACGACGACGGTAACAGAACATGTCAATTACAACGTCTTTACGGAATGTATGACGGAAGTCATGTGCCAATTGAGCAACAAACAATACTGATTCAGGATCATCACCGTTCACATGGAAAATCGGTGCTTGGATCATTTTTGCAATGTCTGTACAGTATTCTGTAGAACGCGCATCACGTGGATCAGAAGTAGTGAAACCTACTTGGTTATTCACAACAATGTGAACCGTACCACCTACTGTATAGCCACGTGTTTGTGACATTTGGAAGGTTTCTTGGTTAACACCTTGTCCAGCAAATGCCGCATCACCATGAACAATCACTGGCAATACATCATCACCGCCAATGTCTTTACGACGAACTTGACGTGCACGTACCGAACCTTCTACTACTGGTCCAACGATTTCTAAATGTGATGGGTTAAATGCCAATGCCAAGTGAACTTCGCCACCTGGAGTCATTACATTTGAAGAGAAACCTTGGTGGTATTTAACGTCACCAGAACCTTTTTTATGTAAGCTCTTACCTTCAAACTCACCAAATAGGTCTGCTGGGTTTTTACCCATGATGTTAACCAAAAGGTTTAAACGACCACGGTGTGGCATACCAATGACAACTTCTTTACAACCTACAGAACCTGCACGTTGAATCAAAGCATCAACCATTGGAATGAAAGATTCACCACCTTCAACACCAAAACGTTTTGCACCGACGTATTTATTACCAAGGAATTTTTCAAGACCTTCAGCAGCAGTTAAACGCTCTAATACGTGTTTTTTCTGTTCTGCTGTAAAATTGAATTGGCCACGAGCACCTTCAAGACGTTGTTGAATCCAGCGTTTTTCTTTGGTATCAACAATGTGCATGTATTCTGCACCAATCGAAGCACAATACGTTGCTTCCATGGCTTGAACCATTTCACCTAAAGTTGCTTCATCTTTACCAATCAACAGATTACCTGTATTAAATACAGTGTCTAAATCCGATTGAGTTAAGCCATGTGCTGCAAGATCAAGATCAGGCACGATTTCACGTTTTGCCAAACCTAAAGGATCAAGCTTCGCTTTCTGATGACCACGGTTACGATACGCTGCAATAAGTTGTAATACGCCAATTTGACGACGCTCATGTTCAGTACTAACTGTGCTTTGCACCACCGCCTGAACACGGCTTGAATTGCGGCCTAATAAGAGGAATTGCTCACGTACATTGCTGTGTGGTTGATCACCTTTCGGGAATTTATCGAAGTATTCGCGCCAATCAGCACCAACTGATTCCGGTGACGTCAAATACTGCTCATAAAGTTCTTCAATATACGCTGCACTATCAGCGGAAAGTTCAGTGTCAAGACGCAAAGCGTCAGCAACTTCTTGCATTTGTGGACCCATTTCCTATTGCAAAAATATTTTAGGTGCCTTTTAAGCAACCCCATGATTGATAATGTCAAATTGGTAACATGACATTAGTCCCCAGCAGACATCAGCCTCAGGGCGTTATCACCACATTAGGAGTATCCTGATGTGAAAAATGAACAACAACACCCTCAATGGCATCATCACTCATCCATATATACTCGACCGAAACCGAGCAATTTTTTGCAAAATCGTTTTAGAAAAGATAAATTCTCGATTTAGCTTTTCTAAAACCACTTAGAAAATAGGTAAGCACTCAATTTATATCAAAAAACGGGTAATAATTAACCATGGTTTTTTCAATATAACGATGCATTAAATCGTAACATGTTCCACTTTCACCAATTGATTTTTTTGACACATACCATCCATAAATCAGCGAAATACACTCCACATTTTATGCTGTAAACTATGGTGATTTATCATCAATTAAGATGCAATCTAGACCAAAGTTCTATTTAAGTTTTTCAAATAGCAAAAAAGAGCACCTTCTTACAAACTGCCCTTTTCTAACGTTATATAATAGCATTTATTCTACGCAACAACCGCTTTTCAGCATAAATAATCCCTTCGTTTTACACGAATCGCACAAATTATGTCTATGTGCTTTCACCGAAAGTGTAAAACTGTATAACTAACTATTCTTGCATTTCATAAAAAAGCACACCCGAAAGTGTGCTTTTTTAAGTCTCATTAATCTTTAAAGATTAGCCAGCCATATCTAAAAGCATATTACGGATATGACCGATTGCTTTAGTTGGGTTTAAGCCCTTAGGACATACTGATACACAGTTCATGATGCCTTTACAACGGAACAATGAGAATGGGTCATCAAGACGAGCCAAACGCTCTTGAGTCGCTGTATCACGTGAATCGATAATGAAACGATACGCGTTTAACAATGCAGATGGACCCAAGAATTTGTCTGGGTTCCACCAGAATGATGGGCATGAAGTTGAACAGCATGCACACAAAATACATTCATAAAGACCATCTAAGTGTTCACGCTCTTCAGGAGACTGTAAACGCTCTTTCGGTGGCGCAGGTTGATTGTTAATCAAGAATGGATGGATTTTATTGTACTGATCGTAGAACTGATTCATGTCTACAACCAAGTCTTTCACAACAGGAAGACCTGGAAGCGGACGAACAGTAATCACATCTGGCAAATCATTGAGATTCCAAAGACATGCTAAACCATTTTTACCATTGATGTTTACGCCATCAGAACCACAAATACCTTCGCGGCACGAACGACGGAACGTTAACGACTCATCCTGTACTTTCAATGCAAGAAGTGCATCAAGCAACATACGGTGCTTATCTGTCAATTCAAGCTTAAAAGTCTGCATGTACGGTGCTGCATCCTTATCAGGATCGTAGCGGTAGATATTAAATGTACGAGTACCTCTACTCATCTTACTTCTCCTAATTAGAATGTACGTGGTTTAGGTGGAATAGCAGCGACAGATAACGGCTTGTAACGCACTGGTTTGTACTCTAGACGATTGTCAGCAGAGAACCATAATGTGTGCTTCATCCACTCATCATCACGACGACCATATGGGTATTCTGGATGATCTGGAGACTCTTCAAAATCTACAACTGTGTGTGCACCACGACATTCTTTACGTGCAGCAGCAGAAATCAAGGTCGCTTTAGCAACTTCATACAAGTTTTCAACTTCTAGAGCTTCAATACGCGCAGTGTTGAATACCTTAGATTTGTCTTTCAAATGAATGTTACGAACACGTGATTCAATCGCAAGAATTTCTTTCACACCTTTGTCAAGCAACGCTTGTGTACGGAATACACCAGCATGGTCTTGTACGATGTCACGAATGGCATCAGCAACTTCTTGTGCATTTTCACCTGTTGTTGACTCATCCAATTTACGGATACGTGCAACAGTTTGCTCAAGTACAGTTGTAGGAAGCGGTTGGTATTCATCACCATGGTGTTTAGTCACGTAGTCGATGATGTGTTCACCAGCAGCTTTACCAAATACAACCAGGTCAAGCAGTGAGTTCGTACCCAAACGGTTTGCGCCATGTACAGATACGCAAGAACATTCACCAATTGCATAGAAACCTTTTACTGGTTTAGTGAAGTTACGTTCACCTGCATTGGTAGAATAAACATCAGTCTCTTTATTGTAGTTTGCTTCAAGCGGTGAAGTTTCACGGCTTTCTGGCACTACAACTTGACCATGAATGTTTGTAGGAATACCACCCATTTGGTAATGGATTGTCGGTACTACAGGAATTGGTTCTTTAGTGATGTCAACGTTCGCGAATTTCTTACCAATCTCAAATACAGATGGAAGACGTTTCATGATTGTTTCAGCACCCAAGTGCGTCATATCAAGCAAGATGTAGTCTTTCTTAGGACCACAACCGCGACCTTCTTTAATTTCTTGGTCCATCGAACGTGATACAAAGTCACGTGGCGCCAAGTCTTTTAAAGTTGGTGCATAGCGTTCCATGAACGGCTCACCAGCGTCGTTACGAAGGATCGCACCTTCACCACGACAGCCTTCTGTCAACAATACACCCGCGCCCGCAACACCTGTAGGGTGGAACTGCCAGAATTCCATATCTTGTAATGGAATACCTGCACGAGCCGCCATACCAAGACCATCACCAGTATTGATATATGCGTTAGTAGATGCACGGTAAACACGACCTGCACCACCTGTAGCAAACAATGTCGCTTTCGCTTGGAATACTGCAATTTTACCTGTTTCTTGATCGTATGCAGTTACACCAAGTACATCACCCGCTTCATTACGGATAAGGTCAAGTGCAATCCATTCAACAAAGAATTGAGTACCCATTTTCACGTTGCTTTGATAAAGCGTGTGAAGAAGTGCGTGACCTGTACGGTCAGCAGCAGCACAAGCACGTGGAACGGCTTTTTCACCATAGTTTGCAGAGTGACCACCGAATGGACGTTGGTAAATCGTACCGTCTGCATTACGGTCAAATGGCATACCCAAGTGTTCTAATTCATAAACAACTTGTGGTGCTTCACGCGTCATGAATTCGATTGCGTCTTGATCACCTAACCAGTCTGAACCTTTTACAGTGTCATAGAAGTGGTAGTGCCAGTTATCTTCTTGCATGTTACCAAGAGATGCACCAATACCGCCCTGCGCTGCAACTGTATGTGAACGTGTTGGGAATACTTTAGTCAGAACCGCAACTTTTAAACCAGCTTGAGCAAGTTGGTAAGACGCGCGCATACCAGAACCACCACCACCAACGATGACAGCATCGAAAGTTTCGTGTGGAATATTTGTGTAATCTTCTTTAGGGGTTATAGCGCCCATGATCTCTTCCTATCAATTCGCCCAAAAAATCTGGATTGCCCAGATCGCATATGCAAATACAGCAATAATTACTGCTGAAGTCAGTACAAGGCGTAAACCTGAAGCCGAAGGCCCCATTTGACGAGTAGTCACATAGTCAGTGAATACTTGCCACATACCAATCCATGCATGTGCAACAAGAGATAAGACTGCTAATAAAGATAAGATCTTCATTGGAGCTGTCATCATAAAGCCGTACCACTGTTCGTAGCTAAAACCACCATTGCATAGGATCCAACCTAAAACAACAACAGTATAAACTGCTAATACGACAGCACTTACGCGCTGGATAAACCAATCGCGAGAACCTGAACCCGTTAAACCAGTAGCACTTTTCATTAGATAACAATCCATACAAATGCCGCAATGATACCGATTGCAGACAAGATCAATGAAATAGTAGCTGCGACACGACCACTTTGCAGTTCTTCAGCAATACCTAGATCCGCAAGTAAATGCTTAACACCCGCAATAAAGTGGAAAATTAAGCCGGCTACAAATACCCATACGATAAAACGCACGATAAAACTATTAAAAATAGCTTGTACTTGCGCAAAACCTTCAGGAGAAGACAATGACTTGTCTAAAATCCATAAAAGTACCGGTACGAGTAAAAATACGATGACACCAGATAGACGGTGTAAAATTGATGCAATAGCCACAGGGGATTTTAAGTTTACTTCTAAAACTTGACCCATGGACAAATTGACAGGTCTGTTGCTTTTCACAGCGGGCATCCTGTAAGTAAAAACTCCATCCGGAGTTTGTTGGAATTAATTCGAAGGAAAGCTGGCATTGTCAGGCAAGCAAATGCCTAAACTCAAAACGACACCGAATTATAAAACGCGAAAAGTCAAAATACAAACAATCAAAGACTGGTTTTTTAACAAAAAACCTTTAAATAAGAATCATTAACAAAATTAACATTCTATAAAAACCAATAATTTAGCTCAAATTCATTGCTATGCTATTGGTTTTTATCATTTATCCTCTCAGTTCTGACCTTTCTAACCCTAATTCGATATTTTTGTATCTTTAGACTAAAGATAAGCAAGATATTTGCTCTATTTGATAATCCTTTCCTTTATATGGAAAGACTTGCATTTCCTATCAAAATGTTCACTATTTATTTAGAACAATAATTTTATGATATAACGTGATTAAATAATGACTTAGCCATAATTAAATACAAACTACTTATAAATTTTAAGGGTTTAAATTGCTCAGAAATTGCAAAAAATTACGTCTAAAGCCTATTTTTTAATCAAAATTCAAAATTCAATGAGTTATTTTTTGATCAATTGAATCAAACTTTAGGATTAGAACTTAATGCCAAATTTAGCTAAAAAATGAAATAAAATATGAACAAAAATGAATGTAAGTTATGAAAATTAGATGAATTTCGATTCAGTTTGACCCCACCATTTGTTCAAAAATACTCTCCTCATATTTTTTATAAATATTTACAATTCAGATGGAGCACTATTTTTTTTCTGCACCTCAAGAATATTTTGACATATCATAGCGCGGCGGTGCTGTGATTTTACTCATTGCTCTAAGGAAGGATTTGACTAAACCTCTGTGAGGGCGTCAGTTTTTATCCATAAGTATAATTGACAAAATTTCAGTACTCTCTAATCTAATTAGCAAATTTTTGATCCGTCTGATTCGCGCATTAAAAGATTCGTATTACGAGTCAGATTAAACATTCACCGGGACAGGAGATCTATTGAATGTCTGAAGCAACTGGCAAAAAAGCCGTATTACAGCTTGATGGCAAAGAAATTGAATTACCAATTTACAGCGGCACATTGGGCCCAGATGTAATCGACGTTAAGGATGTGTTGGCCGCAGGTCACTTTACTTTTGATCCTGGTTTTATGGCTACAGCAGCTTGCGAATCAAAAATTACCTTCATTGATGGTAACAAAGGTGTACTTTTACACCGTGGTTACCCAATTGACCAACTTGCAACTAAAGCAGACTACTTAGAAACTTGCTACCTATTATTAAATGGTGAGCTTCCTACTGCTGAGCAAAAAGTTGAATTTGACGCTAAAGTACGTAACCACACTATGGTTCACGACCAAGTAAGCCGTTTCTTCAATGGTTTCCGTCGTGACGCTCACCCTATGGCAATCATGGTGGGTGTAGTAGGTGCGCTTTCTGCGTTCTATCACAACGGTTTAGACATTGAAGATGTTAACCACCGTGAAATCACTGCTATTCGCTTAATCGCGAAAGTTCCTACTCTTGCAGCTTGGAGCTACAAGTACACTGTAGGTCAACCATTTGTTTACCCACGTAATGACTTAAGCTATGCAGAAAACTTCTTGCATATGATGTTTGCTACTCCAGCAGACCGCGATTACAAAGTAAACCCAATTCTTGCGAAAGCAATGGATCGTATCTTCACACTTCATGCTGACCACGAACAAAACGCGTCTACTTCTACTGTTCGTTTAGCTGGTTCTACTGGTGCTAACCCGTATGCATGTATCGCTGCTGGTATCTCTGCACTTTGGGGTCCTGCTCACGGTGGTGCGAACGAAGCTGTTCTTAAGATGCTTGATGAAATCGGCACTGTAGAGAACGTTGCTGGCTTCATGGAAAAAGTGAAGACTAAAGAAGTTAAGCTCATGGGCTTCGGTCACCGCGTTTATAAGAACTTTGACCCACGCGCTAAAGTAATGAAAGAGACTTGCGACGAAGTTCTTGGTGCACTTGGTATCAATGATCCACAGCTTGAACTTGCTATGGAACTTGAGCGTATCGCGTTATCTGATGAATACTTCATCAAGCGTAACCTTTACCCGAACGTAGACTTCTACTCAGGTATCATCCTTAAAGCGATTGGTATCCCAACAGAAATGTTTACTGTAATCTTCGCGCTTGCACGTACTGTTGGTTGGATCAGCCACTGGTTAGAAATGCACAGCGGACCTTACAAAATTGGTCGTCCACGTCAGCTTTACACTGGTGAAGTTCAACGTGACATCCAAGGTCGTTAATTCGAAAGAATTGATGATTAAAAAACCACCCTTCGGGTGGTTTTTTTATTTCGCGTGGAATAAAACTAAATATCAAGCAATATCATAATCAGCCAAATCCAATTTTTTTAGTTGTTGTTTTAATTGCTTTAACGACCACGGCCATGCAGCAAAATTTCGCCCATTTTGATCTAAATAATAAGATTTACAACCACCACGATTAAAAACAGTCTTCTGCAAGTTCTTTTGTACCGCAACATTATGTTCATGAAGTACTTTAGGCTTAATTTCTATGCGCTTAATGCCCTGATCTCGCATTTGCAGTAAACCGCTCATAATGTAATCCAGTTGCGCTTCAGCAATTCCAATAAATGAATCATAGACCAGAATATTTGGACCCAACACCAAAAAGGCATTAGGTACATGTTCCAAGCTTGCACCTAAAAATGCCTCTGGAGAGCTTTCTTTCCAACGCTCAGCCAAGAGTTGCTCATTCGTATCATAAACCCGCTTACCTATAGGCGGGTGTGAAACTTCAAAGCCTGTCCCCCAGATAATCACATCGGCCTCGTACTGTTCACCATTCGCAGCAATCAATTTATTCCCTTGTATTTCAATCAACCCCTCTGGCACAAGCTGTACATTTTCTTGTTGTAAGGCAGGATAATAATTATTGGCAAATAAAAGTCGTTTACAACCAATTGAGAAATTAGGTGTCACATTTTTACGTAATGTATGATCTTGAATTTGTAATTTTAATAGCTGTTTGCTCAGCAGATTAATCGGTTCTAATATTTGAGGATGACGCAATCCAAAGTTAATCCCATTTAAAATTTGCGCAACACCTCCACGCCACAACTGTTGAATTACAGGATATTTTGCAATGATGCCTTTAACAGCATCATTCAAGGCGAGATCTGCTTTAGGTAATACCCAAGGTGCAGTACGTTGAAAAACAATCAACTCTTTAACATCAGGTTGAATTTGAGGAATAAACTGGATTGCAGATGCACCTGTGCCAATTACCGCAACCCGTTTATCTGTTAAATCGTAGTCATGTTTCCAACGTGCCGAATGAAACATTTCCCCCTGGAAGGTATCAATCCCCTTAACTTGAGGCACAGAAGGTTCTGTAATCGGGCCAGTAGAAAAAACCACTGTCTTAGCGAGAAATTTCCCCTGTGATGTTTCTAAAACCCATTGTTGCTGCGCTTCATTCCATTTGGCAGACAAAAGCTCATGCTTAAATTTGATTTTGTCATTCAAATTGAATTGCTTCGTGACCTGCTCTAAATAGGCCAAAATTTCTGTTTGCTTAGCAAAGAGATGACTCCAAGCATGACTTGGCGCAAATGAAAAAGAATACAATGCAGATGGTACGTCACAACCACAGCCAGGATAAGTGTTGTCACGCCATGTTCCACCGACGCGATCTGCTTTTTCAAACACTAAAAAGTCAGTATAGCCTGCTTGTATCATCTTATAAGCAGCTGCTATACCAGATATTCCTGCACCAATCACAATACAATCATATACACGCGTTGGCTGTGGTTGTTTTGCTTTAGTTCGTATTTTGTTTTTTTGTTGAGGCACGGAAGTTTCGTTTTCCTCCAACCCAATAGATTTAGCACCTTCTTCTAAGGCGGATTCAATTTTCTGATCTGAATTTTCCAGTAAAATATTCTCTGTCATGTTGAGTCTCTTATTGTTATTTCACATATTTTTGCAACAATGGATAACCGATTCCAAGTAACTTGGCATACAGACTTGGGGCAGCTCGTTTTAACCACCAAAATAACTTGGCATCTGGCTGTGGAATGGTATACAGCTCATTCGCATCTAGCCGATCCAAGGTTTTAATTGCGACTTGATCGCTATTAATAAAAGCATGATTCATCAGCAAATGATCAGCCAAACCAGAGTAACGTTGTGGCAAACGGCCATTTTTCATAATGTTAGTAGGCACCAGCGTTGGACATAGCACATTGACACGAATATTGGCACTGCGAAGTTCTGCGGACAGCGTTTCAGACAATGCTAAAACGCTCGATTTGGTGACGTTATATGCTGTCATTTCGGGTGCAGCAGTAAACCCTGCGGCAGAGGCTACATTAATAATCGCACCATGGCCTTGCTGTTTAAATTGCGGCACAAAATAATGGCATCCATGAATCACTCCCCATAAATTGACATGCATACACCATTGCCAATCTTCTAGGCTGACTTCATCAAACTTTCCACCCAAACCAACCCCCGCATTGTTAACAATGAGAGTGGTCGCATGCCCCATTAATTGTTCAGCTTGCTCTGCTAATGCTTTCACTTGCTCAGCACACCCCACATCACATTGCACAGCAAAAGCATCTATTTGATATTGATTTTGAATCAAACTCACGGTTTCTTTAGCAGCATTGAGATCAATATCTACACAAACCACCACCCCTCCGCGCTGAGCAAGCTCCAGCGCAAAACTCCGCCCAATACCACTCCCCGCACCTGTTACCACGGCATAAGCATGCTTGCTTGGTTTACTTTTTTTATTAAAAAATGTCATTTTAAAATTCCCACTTTGTTATGAACGTAAACTAGGGGTATATTCACGCGTAAAATAAGGCGTTAAAATGCCGTGTTCAGGGTTTAATAGCTTTTCTTTGTAATAGCTTAAATAAGCAGAAGTATCATGATCATTGGGATGAAAATCAGGACGCAAATAATCAAAAATATGCTGCATGGTGCTGCCATAGACACCATCCTTTAAACCAAAAATTAGGCTAAAACTGTAAGGTAGTTCCTTCCAGTAGCTCCAACGAATTAAATTCTTCGGTTCTCGGTAGAATGGCACCATAAGTGAGGCAACTGAAATTAAAATAAGAATCGTGATGAGCGCAGGGAAAAAGCCTGCAATACGCAGTGCATAATTATTGGATAAAGCTTGAAATACATCATAAGCAATGTCTTTATGCTCAGACTCTTCAAGCATATGCCACATCCAGATGGCACGCTGCTTTTCATCTCGAGAACGGAAGAAAATTTCCTCATGCTTCATCATGTATTCAGCCAATACAGCAGTGAAATGCTCAATACCCGCCATGAGCGATAATTTCATGGGTTGTGGTAAACGGTTAAATCCATAGTCAAATACCCAACCCGCCCACGTACGAAACAACTGCACAGGATAATCCGCTTCTCGAAACGCATCATTTAACTCATTATGCATTTTAGAATGAATCGCCTCTTGGCCAATCAAAGCCGTCACACGCTGTTTCAGCAGTGGATCTTTTACCAGTTCACGATGATAGCGTGCCGTATCTATCACCAAATCCTCTCCAAATGTTAGAAAAATGGAAAGTGATGCGAAATATGCACTCGCCAATTCTGCATTGAGATAAAATTTAGGATCAATTTCTTTCGGGTCAAAGTCAAACCGCATATGCCGAATCGGAATCATCGGGGACTGCTTCAAAGTATTAAAACGAGAACCAGAAAATACATGATTCAATGTATTTTTAAGGGGTGTAATGAATTGCATGACCATTCCTTATTTTTCTACTGTAAGTGCAACTTTGTGGTATTGCGCATACTGCTTAAGCATGTAGCTACAGTAAAAAATTAAGTGAGCCTATACGGCTTGCCACTAGCAATTCAGGTCATTTCATTTGCAATTTCTGCCTTTCCTCATGCTTGTCCGACAGTTTTCCGACAAAATTATCTGCATGGGACAAAATCATGCTTTGGGTGCCAAAAAAGGAATGCATTGTTCATAAGCATCGCAATTCTGGCCTTGTGTTTTTTTTATAAAATAATCTTGCACCATTTGCGCCTGCTGCTCGATTCCATAACTTAAAAATAGTTTTCCTTGCTGGATTACATAGTGGTAACGACGATCAAACAATGCCTTACGAACCACCGCAATGCCTTGTTGATACTGCCAAACATGTGTCATTTCATGAATAAACCATGACTGTAAAGCAACCGAACATTTTGAAAAGTCATGACAGTAATTTTGTGCATGAAAATAGATATGTCCATTTGGACTGATGGCATGATTTTTGAGAACTGCCTTATGTGCAATAATTTGTACTTGATCCAACTGAATCGCATCCGCGAAAATCCAGCGTACCAATGATTTTTCACCTTCGGTCAAAGGTCGTCGCGACAAAATGCCAAAGCTTCGAATATTCTGTATCAATGCTGATAAATATCGTGACATATCTTTAACCTTTTCAGTGAAATATTAATAACGGCTCAGGTACAATTATGAATAATTTTTCTAAATGCAAATAAGAATTTTTTTTGGATTTATACACTACATTTGTCGCAATTCGTATATAGTATCAACGCAAATTATTTATTCATTGTTTTGTCGTTGATTACACAGTACTGAACCGATAACGATAAAAAACTCAGCCATATGTGTACACATCCCTATAGCTTTAGGATTAAGTTGGAATGAAAAGTTTTAAAATTGCCATAGCACAATTCTCTCCGCATATTGGTAATATCGAAGCAAATGCTGAAAAAATGCAACAATTGGCAAACGAAGCCAAAGCGCAAAAATCAGATTTAATTATCTTCCCTGAATTATCAACTATTGGTTACCCTGCCGAAGACTTACTATTGCGCCCAAGCCTATCTAAACGCACACAACAAGCGTTTGAACAGCTTAGCAAAGTGAAAGACATTGTCATGGTCTTTGGTTTCGTCAATCAAACCGAAGATGGTCAACGCTATAACTCTGCCGCTGTCATGAAAGACGGTAAGATCCTAGGGATTTATAATAAGCAAAACTTGCCAAACTATGGTGTTTTTGATGAAAAACGTTATTTTAACGAAGGGCATCAGCATTTAGTATTTGAATACCTCGGGCATAAATTTGGCGTACTGATTTGTGAAGATATCTGGTCACTGAATACCGTACAGCAATTAGCTCAATTAAATGTTGAAACTGTGCTTGTACTCAATGCTTCACCGTATGAAGTAGGTAAACCTCAGCACCGTATCAACACCATGCAAGAACTTGCAAAACAATTAAATATTCATTTGGTTTATGCTAACCAAGTCGGTGGTCAGGACGATTTAATTTTTGATGGCACCAGCTTTGTCATCAATAAAGACGGCGCAGTTGCTCTACAAGCACCGAGCTTTCAGCAAGCCCTGTTCTATTCAGACTATCTTGCTGAACAACAAAGCTACCAAGTGGCCGAAAGCACTCCAACTCTTGACACTATGGCCGAAATTTATCAAGCCTTGGTGATGTCAACGCGTGACTACGTTCAACGCTCAGGCTTCCCAGGTGTGATTCTGGGTCTTTCTGGTGGAATTGACTCAGCATTAACCCTTGCAATTGCTGTAGACGCAATTGGTGCTGACAAAGTGCAAGCCGTAATGATGCCTTATACTTATACTTCGCAAATCAGTGTAGAAGATGCAGCGGCACAAGCGAAGAATATGGGCATTACTTTTGGTATCGCGGAAATTAATCCAATCGTAAACAGCTTCATGCAGACACTTTATCCATTCTTTGGTAATGCCCCTGCTGATGCCACAGAAGAAAATCTACAAGCTCGTACACGCGGTACGCTGTTGATGGGCTTATCCAATAAATTTGGCAATCTGGTTCTTTCAACAGGCAATAAATCAGAACTTTCTGTCGGCTACTGCACGCTATATGGCGACATGGTCGGTGGCTTTGCTGTTCTGAAAGATGTGTATAAGACCATTGTGTTTGAATTGGCGAAATACCGTAACAGTATCTCTGAAACTCCTGTAATTCCAGAACGCGTGATTACTCGTCCGCCTTCAGCAGAACTCCGTCCAGACCAAACTGACCAAGACTCATTGCCTGCTTATGACGTCCTCGATGCGATTCTATATGCCTACATCGAAGAAGACATGAGTCAAGACGACATTATTGCCAAAGGCTTTGATGCAGAGGTTGTGAAAAAAGTGATTCGCCTCGTCGACTTTAATGAATATAAACGTCGCCAAGGCTCTATTGGACCGCGCATTAGCTCGCGTGCCTTTAGTCGTGAACGTCGTTATCCAATTATCAATGGTTGGAAAGCTGGCGTATAACCGCAAATAGCAACATGGAAGCCCAAACTTTTGTTTGGGCTTTTTTATACGTTATATATTTTCTTATCTTTTTGACGCACAAAAAAAGAGACCAAGCTGAGAGCTTGGTCTATAAAAATGGTGGCTATGACGAGACTTGAACTTGTGACCCCCGCATTATGAGTGCGGTGCTCTAACCAACTGAGCTACATAGCCGTAAACTGTGTGCGCATTATCTAAATTTCATGTCTATGCGTCAAGCGTTTTTACACCCAAATGCTCAGAGTTTATACAACCAATCTTTCTCAAGGCAAAAACACCCCATAACTGTATATTTTTCATCATGTTATCTATTAAAAATACAAAAAATCATAGACTGCATATTTTCCAGTCTCTATTTATTTTCGATCAAAATTCTAATGTGTTGTTCTATCCTACTCAATTTCGGCACTCAAAAAATAAACTCCAAATCACTTCTTATATCAATTTATTTTTTGGATTTAGTTAGGACTAGACAACACTCATCTTAATGAAAATTATCCAAGAACTTTTTCGCGTTATTTCTTATAGTTCGACCATACTGCTTAGCAAGTCATTCCGATAAATAACCGTGCAGTAAATAGCGTCATACTAAATTTTAGACAAAAAAAATCACGTTATAGGAACGTGATTTATAAAATGGTGGCTATGACGAGACTTGAACTTGTGACCCCCGCATTATGAGTGCGGTGCTCTAACCAACTGAGCTACATAGCCGTAAACTGTGCGCGCATTATGTTGTTTTATTTACAGTACGTCAAGTACCTAATGCGCTTAATTGATCAAAATTTGGTGAAGTGAGCCGATAAGCCGGGTTCTGTCGTGAACGATCATTCCTCTAGGCGTACAATCACTCATACGCTCCAGCGACCTACCCGGATCCAGCATGGGCCATGCCTAAAGGATCCCTATTTGGTCTTGCTTCTGGTGGGGTTTACCATGCCATGAACTGTTACCAGTCATGCGGTGCGCTCTTACCGCACCCTTTCACCCTTACCTCCGATCTCAATTGCTTGAAACCATAATGAAGGCGGTCTACTCTCTGCTGCACTTTCCGTCGGCTCACGCCGCCCAGGCGTTACCTGGCACCTTGCCCGTTGAAGCCCGGACTTTCCTCCCCTGCTTTAGTCACGGAGACCTCCACAGCAGCGATCGTCTGGCTCACTTCGAGGCGCATCTTACCAAATTTAAAAACTAATTGCTTGTGCTTTTTTGAGCAATTAAACGTTGATACTTATCCAACAACTGTTCTTGCGTCTCCGCATGGTTTGGATCAAGTGGAATACAATCTACAGGACAAAAAAGCTGACACTGCGGTTGATCGTGATGTCCGACACATTCGGTACATAAATCTGGGTTAATTTCGTAAATCAATTCGCCCATAAAAATTGCTTCATTAGGACAAACAGGTTCACAAACATCACAATTGATGCATTCATCAGTTATATATAAAGACACTCTACCAACCTTGTTGATGCTTTTGCTCAAAAGCTTTGACCACCGCTTCAGGAACGAATTTGGTGACATCACCTTTCAAACGAGCAATTTCACGAATTAACGTGGAAGAAATAAATGAATATTGTTCAGACGGTGTAAGAAACACGGCTTCAAAGCGTGAATCGAGTTGACGGTTCATATTTGCCAATTGAAACTCATATTCAAAGTCCGAAACTGCACGTAAACCGCGTAAAACGGCTGTGGCATTCTGTTCTCGGAAAAAGTTTACCAATAAACCGTCAAATCCTACAAACTCGACATTAGGCAAATGACTCAGAGAAGCCTGCGCCAATGCCACGCGCTCTTCTAACTTGAACAATGGATTCTTATGATGCCCAATCGCGATTGCAACCACAACCTCATCAAACATTTTTGATGCACGCGTCACAAGGTCGACATGCCCATTGGTAATTGGATCAAATGTTCCTGGATAGATTACGCGAGTTTTAGACATCCATTTGTACTCTGATTTATTTTATTGGAATGTATTTTAACAAAATCTTGTTTTTTTGGTGAAGAAACTGCATAAATTTGAAAAATCTTCACTATTTGTGCCAAAACGACTCAGCAAATTCCCTTAAGAAAAATAAGGGTATGCCAATTTTGTTGCGTATTTGATTTAGATTAAATCTTTCCGATCTTATTTAAGAATTGTCAGTAGGTTCATGTTGGGGCACAATAGTCATAACTTTGGAAGTAACTGATTATGGCGAAAGCAACTGTAGTTAAAAAACATAATGGCGGTACGATTGCCCAAAATAAGCGTGCCCGTCATGATTATTTTATTGAAGAAAAATTTGAAGCGGGACTGTCTCTACAAGGCTGGGAAGTTAAATCATTGCGTGCTGGGCGTATGACCCTCACGGAAAGTTATATCCTGTTTAAAAATGGGGAAGCCTATTTATTTGGTGCACAGATTCAACCTTTGTTGTCAGCTTCTACACATGTAGTGCCTGAAGCTACTCGCACGCGTAAATTATTGTTAAATCGCAATGAAATTGCCAAGTTACTTGGTGCTGTGAATCAAAAAGGATTCTCTTGTGTACCTTTAGCCTGCTATTGGAAAGGCCCTCTGGTCAAGCTTGAGATTGCTTTGGTAAAAGGTAAACAATTACACGATAAACGTGCGACTGAAAAAGATCGTGACTGGCAGCGTGACAAAGCCCGCCTGTTCCACAAATAATAAAAAAACCTCCGATTGGGAGGTTTTTTATTTTTCGGACTGTCAATAATCTGCTTTTAGCTCGACCAAATACTTACCAAACTTGCGTGCTGTTTCTAAGTCGCCTTCTGGTGGCGTCACTTCCACACTGGCATTATCGGACTGGGTCATTAACCCTAAAAAGCTCGACATACGGTTAATATCTTGTTGACTACGGCCAGTTGGCATAAACGGTAAACCTGCCCATAACATACCGTGTTGCATGGCAAATAAATTGATCTGTTGCAGAACAGCCAATTTATCGCCACTTAAGCCACCACCATTGGTAAATCCTGCGGCCAACTTACCTTGCCAAGCACGGGCTAACCAACGCTTAGAGGAGTCTTCCATAAACTGTTTCAGTGCAGAAGTCAGGCTCCCCATATATGTTGGGCAGCCCATAATAATAATATCTGCTTGATCTAAAAGCTCCCACTGAACTGCTGCCACAGAAATCAAATGCACATCTGCACCTGCCTGTTCTGCACCTTGCGCAATATATTGAGCCACTTTAGCTGTATGCCCATAAGGACTATGATAAACCACACAGACATGAACAGGAGCAGAAGAAACGAGATCAGTGACAGACATGGAAACTTTTAAAACCAAATAATTAAGTCAAGTTTAACACTTTTCGATCGCCTGAGGCGAGTGCATAGCACAATGTAAAAATTGTTGCACCAATCACACGGTCATGCTTATTTTAAAAAAACAAAAGTTGCCATTCTTCCAGTTTTAGCATTACGACGATAAGAATAATATTCTTCAGTTTGTCTATAAGTACACTGGTCACCACCTAAAATCTTGGTGATACCATGTTGCTGCAAAATATAACGTGCAATGGCATATAAATCAGCAAAGTATTTTCCCTGTTCTTTCGATGGTTCGAAGGCTGAGGCCAATGCAGGATATTTGCCACAGAAGATTTGTTTTACTTCAGCCCCTACTTCAAAGCACGGTTGACTAATGGCTGCCCCTAACCATGCCCAAGCGGGAGGATGTTGCATCGCTGCAATGGTGTTTTCCACAATACCATTCGCCAATCCACGCCAACCTGCATGTAGGTTTGCCACCTCAACCGCATCGGCATCCCCAAGGACAATAGGTAAACAATCCGCAGTCATCATCATTAAGGCATGCTGCTTCTGTTGAGTCACTAAACCATCGCCTTCTAGCGCTTCGAAACAGATCTGTTCATTCACAGTGTGACAAATCGTGCTATGGGTCTGTGTCATCCAAGTTATTTTTTTCACGCCAAAAGCAGAGAACTCTTCGAGTAGCTGCATACGATGTTGCTGGACTCGATGGGTATTATCCTGAACATGTAAAGCCAAATTGAAACCATCTAGTTCTGGTTTATCCGATGCGAGAGTATGCTCATGTTGCACACGCGTTTGTCCGACAAAAACACCTTCTGGAAAGCCTTGAACAAATTGCATGTTAAATCCCTTCTTTAACTTAAATCATCTTTGCGTTATTCCCTGTCAGGAAACTTCGCAAAGATTACATTTTCAACTGCTTTTAATAAGCTGCATTTTCACTACGCAATACATCGACTAATGTTGCAAAATCTTCTGACCACGGCGCTTCAAACATCATGTCTTTACCCGTACGCGGGTGAACTAAACCCAATTGCACAGCATGTAATGCCTGACGTCTAAAACCACGTAAAGTATCATTCAATAATTCAGATGCCCCTGCAGGAACACGTACACGTGGCATATAGACTGGATCGCCAACCAAACCATAACCAATATATGCAAAATGCACACGAATTTGGTGCGTGCGCCCAGTCTCTAAGCGAGCTTGTACACGAGTAAAGTGCTGAAAACGTTCTTTTACATTGTAATGCGTTACAGCATCTTTACCACCTGGTAGAACAGTCATTTTAACGCGATCAACAGGGTGACGTTTAATTGGCTCATCAATAGTGCCGCCTGCAATCATGTTGCCATATACGATTAAATCATAGACACGATAGACTGACTTATCTGCCAGTTGCTTACTTAATGCAAACTGAGCTTCTAGGTTTTTCGCTACAACCAATAAGCCACTTGTGTCTTTATCAATACGATGCACCAAACCTGCTCGCGACAGTTCAGCCGACTTTGGATAATGATAAAGTAAGGCATTCACCAAAGTCCCTGTGCTATTTCCAGCGCCAGGATGCACCACCATTCCAACAGGTTTGTTAATCACAATGATGTCATCATCTTCATAAACAATATTGAGTGGAATGTTTTCAGGCTGACTGGTGGTTTGTGCTTCTAGCTCAACATCTAGAGTCAGTTGCTCAAATCCTTCACATTTGTACTTTGGCTTAACAATGTTACCATTTACCAACAAATGCCCATCCTTCAGCCACTGCTTAAGTTTTTCGCGTGAAAAATCGCTCCAAACATTCGCTGCAACCTGATCAATACGTTGACCGATATAGCTTTCATCCAATTGAAATTGCAACGATAAACGTGTTGCAGTTGCATCAGAAGTATGGTTATCTGCTTCGTCTGTATCTTCAAGTAAATTGAAATCAGTTTCTGCAAAATTTGTATTAGTAGATTGTGCTTGGGTCATTTGATCATTCAAACAAAAGTGGTTTAATAGCGCAATTGTAGCTCATTGCCCGTATTAACAGAGGAATTTTTATGTCGCTACCACGTTATAAAATTACAATGCTCGCTCTTTCTTTAGGCATTGCATCTGCAATGGTGGGCTGTAGCAGTAATCCAAAAAAAGAAGTGGTGGATACAGGCCCACAATTAAGTGAGCAAGTGTATATACAAAAAGCTGAGAAAGCGCTAGATAATGGTCAATATACTGATGCAGCCAAGTACCTAGAAGCGATTGATACTTACTACCCAACTGGCGATTATGCACAGCAAGCTCAGCTTGAATTGTTGTACACGAAATTCCAGCAAAAAGATTATGAAGGCACCATTAGCCTTGCAGAACGTTTTATTCGCTTAAACCCGCAACATCCAAATGTAGATTATGCTTATTATGTTCGCGGTGTAGCGAATATGGAACAAAACTATGATGGTTTAATGCGTTATACGTCATTAAAACAGTCACATCGTGATACCAGTTATTTAAAACTGGCTTACCAAAATTTTGTCGATTTCATTCGTCGCTATCCATCAAGCACATATGCAGTAGATGCGGCCCAACGAATGAAATATATTGGCAATGAGTTGGCTGAAAGTGAAATGAATGTCGCGCGTTTTAACATTAAACGTAAAGCGTGGCTCGCTGCTGTAGAGCGTTCACAATGGGTGATTGAACATTACCCTCAAACCCCACAAATTCCAGAAGCATTGGCAACAGTTGCCTATGGTTATGAACAATTGGGGGACAAAACCACAGCACAACAGTATATCGATGTTCTAAAATTGAACTATCCAAATCTTGTGAAGTCTGATGGTAGCGTAAATTTACGTGCTGCACGCAAAGAAGGCAGTTGGCTCAACCGTGCAACTTTAGGCGTCTTTGGTCGTGAAGAACAAAGTACTGTAGAAACACCAAAAACTGCGGCACCTGCTGAGCAACGCAGCCTGACTAACCGTATGACGTTTGGTTTGCTTGATCGTCCTGCAACTTCGACAGAAACACCCGCATCGAGCACTTCTGCTGAATAAAAACCACAACACATCGTGCAATTTGATTAAAGGCAAGTTATCATACTTGCCCTTTTATATTTTGCATATCGCTTGATCGGACTGATCAAACCATATACAAATAAATAGTTTTCTTTTGCAAAAGTTGGGTTCAAGCAAATCTGGCTTTGCATTTTCATTTTGCTGCATATATCACGATAACGACTATGGCCATTCCTCAGCACACGATAGATCAAATTCTCGATCGAACTGATATTGTCGATTTAATTGGTCAACGCGTGAAACTTAAAAAAACGGGACGCACATACTCAGGTTGCTGCCCGTTTCATCAGGAAAAGTCGCCCTCTTTCCATGTCTATCGTGATAAACAGTATTATCACTGCTTTGGCTGTCAGGCCAATGGTAATGCTATTCGCTTTTTAATGGACATCGACAATCGCAACTTTGTCGATGTAATGAAAGACTTGTCCAGTCAAACAGGTATTGAATTACCCAAAGACAATCAAGACTCCAAACGTCTGTCTTATAAACGCGAAGCGAAAACGGTTGCAGAGCCACCCAAAACAACACCTGTTACTCCTGTTCAATCGCCCCCTACAACTGAGCTGCAAATTGATCACGATCCTTTTGAAGAATTTCGTAATGTCGATGATCCTTTTGCCCAGTTTGAACCGTTCCAAACATTCAATGAAGCCCCAGCGCAAGAGGGTAATCTATACGACTTGCTCGAAAATGTAGCGCAGTTTTACGAACGACAGTTACCACAGAGTCAAAGCGCACAACAATACTTTAGACACCGTGGCTTAGGCGTAGAAACCATTCAATTCTGGCGTTTAGGTTATGCACCAGAAGATTGGCAACATCTGGAAAAGGCTTTTCCGCAAGATGTTCAAGGCTTAAAATTACTGGGTTTAATCCGCACCAGTGACAAGGGACGCGATTTCGACTTGCTACGTGATCGGGTGATTTTCCCGATTCGCGATGCCAAAGGTCGTGTGGTCGGCTTTGGTGGTCGTGCCTTGAATGATGAAATTAAACCGAAATATATCAACTCGCCAGATTCCGAAGTTTTCCATAAGAACCAGTTACTGTATGGACTTTATGAAGGTCGTAAACAAAAAGCCCAAGACTGGCTTATGGTTGAAGGCTACATGGATGTCATCGCGCTACAACAAAATGGCATTTATGGCGCAGTTGCAACATTGGGAACTGCAAGTAATACAGAGCACTTAAATATTCTATTCAAACAGAATAATCGGATCACCATTGCCTTTGATGGTGATGCCGCAGGTCAAAAAGCGGCACGACGTACCTTAGAAATTGCCTTGCCTTTATTAAATGATGGCCGCGAACTGAAGTTTTTTGTACTCCCGAATGACCATGATCCAGACTCGCTAATTCGTCGAGAAGGCTTAGAAAATTTCCAACGCTTATTACAGCAAGCACCATTACTGTCCGATTTTGTATTTGCACATTTAACCCAAAATCAAGATATCAGCAGCCCCGAAGGTAAAAGTCTTGTGATGGCCGAACTGCGTCAATTGACTGAACTATTGCCGAAAACGGGTTCTTTTCGTTATCTTTTAAACCAATCCTTTAAAGAAAAATTGGGGTTTGGTAAGCGTTGGACACCTCAACTCAGTAATGATGCTTCTTTATCATTTAACATTCGCACCAAAGATGAAGACTTTGCAATTGCAATTCTGATGCATCATCCATTCTTATATATTCATTTTGAAACTTTACGGGCCTTTGTTCCAAGTCATGAATTACTCTCGCATATCCTCAACATTCTCAATCGAATTTTTGATAACTTGCCTGATGACCAAGAGCTAGCAACCTATTATGTATTGGGTGCTTGTAGCACTTTCAGTTTAGAAATTGCTGATATTATGCGACGTACCAATATTGAAGTGCTGACCCATGCACCAGAAATGGCGGATAAACTGGCAACCGAATACGCGTTGGGATTACAAGAAAAATATTTACGGCAGAAATTAAAAGACCCGAATTCATTACTCGAATCACGTAATTTACGTCAGCAATTGAACGAACTAACCAAGAAAATTGGGCTGCGTCTATTATCTTAAGTCTATCAAACCATATTTATTTTTTAGCTTTACGTCGATGTGCTGCAACGTTGGCTAAACTTTGCTGTAATTGTTCAAAATAAGCAGGATCTTCTGCTTTGGCTGCATCACGCAACACAATAGAGGTTGGATGTAGCAATTTCTGCGTTAGACGATGAGCAAAATCTTGCATAATTTGCGCAGCATTTTCGCCTTTGGCTAAACGAGATAGGGCCAACTGTAATTCTTCTTGTTGTAATTCATGTCCATGTTGACGATATTGATGAATAGTTTCGCCCGCTTCATTGACTCGTTCATGGGTAATTAGCTCAATAGCTAATTGATTCACCATCACTTCCGCTTCAACTGCTGCCTGACGGCGCTGCGCAAGATTTTCATCAATGACCGACTGTAAATCATCTACACCGTAAAGATAAACGCCATCCAAAGATTCAACTTTAGGCTCTATATCACGCGGTACAGCAAGATCAACCAAAAGCATTTGCTGATAACGGCGCTTCTTCAAGGCACGCTTTACATCTTGATAAGAAATAACCTGATGCAAGCTTCCAGTACAGCTTGAAATCACATCCGCACGATGTAAATTTTCAGCTAAATCGGCAAACTCAAGAATTTCAACTTCGACCTGATGGGCAATTTCTTGAGCTAACAATTCGGCACGTTCACGGGTGCGGTTACAAATCAGTACTTTGCCAACCCCCATTTCCGCCAAATGTTTTGCTACCAAGCTATTCATTTCACCTGCCGCAACAATCAGCACGGTCATTTTTTCAGGTTGGCTAAAAACTTGTAAGGCTAGCTGCGCAACGGCATACCCCATTGAAACGGCATGACTACCGACCGCAGTTTCTGAACGAACGCGTTTTGCCGCATAAAAAGCATATTCGAAAATTCGATTTAAATTACCTGAAACTGTATGCGCATCTTTGGCTAAAGACAGTGCAGATTTTACCTGCCCTAAAATTTGCGGTTCACCGAGCATCAAAGAATCTAGCCCACTAGCTACGCGCATTAAATGCGTCACTGCTTGTGCATCTTCATAACGGTAAACATGATTGACCAATTGCTTTACATCTAGATCATTTGCTTGGGCGAGCCAATTGAGTACCATATCCGCATTTTCAGATATGGCATAAACCTCGGTGCGGTTACACGTCGACACGACCACCAAATCATTTAATTCAGTGTTGTGACTTTGCTGAGCAAGCAATACACTAAGCTTTTCAGCATTAAATGCGATTTGCTCACGCAACGCTACTGACGCGGTTTGATGGTTGACCCCCAATGCAAAGAAAGACATATCAAATCATCAATTCACTAAATTTATGCTATTGTGCAACATCGGTGTCATAAAAAGCATTACTTGGATCAAGAAAAAATTGCGTCAAACAAACAGCCGTATAAACGGCACGACGGTAAAACAGTATTCTACCACATTCTTACTGCTTGGTAGCATGGCTTCTGGTACTCATGTAAGAGCATCAGAGGTTGTTTATCATGCAAATTCAAATAATAATGCCATAAAACAAAGCATGATTGCCGAATTCGCTTTGGCTTATCATGATATTCCAACTGCTTTACACAACTACACCGTTCTGGCTATTCGTAGCAATTCCACGCTGGTGAAACAACGCGCACTCAATATTGCGCTGGAACAAGATGATTTAAAAGCAGCACTCGATATTGCGACACACTGGGTGGTACAAGAACCAGAAGATGTACCCGCGCTATTTTATTTATCGCATATCGCCTTAAAAGCTCATGAATACGAGCTGGCAGCAGAAACGCTCGATAAAATCTTAATGATTGATCCCAATGCGGATTTAGAGCAAATTTTGGCGGGTATTTCGCCTGAATCACAAACTGACCGTGAAGTCCTACTCAAGACCTTATCTGCCAGTAAAGAAAAGGACAATCCATCCATTTTGGTACTGATCGCTGGTTTAGAAGCGCAAAATGGTCAATTTGATCATGCATTAAGTACCATTAACCGTGCTCTGCGCAAGCGTCCAAAAGTCACTGGCTTTATTCTCATGAAAGCCAACTTGCTGACTGTATTGGGTGATGAGCAAGAAACCTTGAAATGGTATGATAAATCTAGTCGTAAACATCGTGACAATTTAGAAGTTCGACTTGCAGAAGCCAAATACTTAATTAAATTAAATCAGTCCGAGACTGCGCTTAAAAAGCTCGAAAGCATCTTAAAAAAATGGCCCAAGCAAGAAGAGGCTCTCTTTTTAGCAGGTCTGACCAGTATTGACTTAAAACAATATGAAGATGCAGAAAAATTTTTGGTCGAACTAAGATATTCAGCTCAATATCAAAATGATGCCTACTACTATTTGGCCGTCAATGCTGAACGCAAGCAGCACTTTGAAACAGCCAAAGCCTACTACCGCTTGGTCGATGGTAACCTCTATCCTGTGTCTAGACGCAGTATGATTAATATTTTTGCACAGCAAAACAAGCTACAAGATGCCTTGCGCTTTTTAACTCAAGAACGAGTGAATTATCCGCAACATGCCAGTTTCCTCTATCAGGCGCAAGCCGATATTTTAAAACGCATGAACAATAGTAAGGCGGCCCGTCGTTTATTAGATGAAGCCATCAAAAATCTGCCAGACGATCCTGACTTGATTTATGCCGAAGTATTATTACTCGATCCATTTCAAGACCGTGTTAAGTTAGAACAACTCCTCAATCGCTTATTGGAAATTGAACCGAATAGCCCAACCTATTTAAATGCCTACGCCTATACACTTGCTTTACAAAATCGACGTTTAGACGATGCACGGCATTATGTTGAACTCGCACTAGAATACACCCCAGATCAGGCATCTATTTTAGATACATTAGGCTATATCACCTATTTACAGAATGACTTTGAGACTTCGGCACAAGTGCTTGGACGGGCTTACACTCTAAGCAATAGCATTTCAATAGGTGTTCGATACGCTAAGGCACTATATATGCAAGGAAAAATTACCGAATTTAGTACTGTGTTACAACAATTAAAACAAAAACATCCAAATGATCCTCAATTGGAACAACTGAGTTCGTTACTGTTACCTCAACAAATGAAAAAGAGCTAATTGATTTTGATGCGTGTATTTTCAAAAGTCGGTCTGACCGTATTTGCCAGTAGTGTTTTATTTCTAACTGGTTGTCAGCAATTTACCAAACCGCAAATTCCTGCTGAAGGCCCAAATGCTGCTGAACAGAATCATTTTAATTTACAAGGTAAAATAGGTGTTCGTACCCCACAACAATCGGGTAGCGCCTTTTTTGCATGGCAGCAACAACAGCAAGAATTTGATATCGAACTCAGTGGTATTCTTGGTGTCGGTAAAACTCAAATTACTGGAAAACCCGGTGCTGTAAGCCTCAATAGTGCTAAAACAGGTTTAATTCAAGCCGCTACGCCAGAAGAATTGCTAGAACAGGCAACAGGTTGGCAAGCGCCTATTACTCATTTAATTGATTGGGTACAGGCTCGACCAGCAACACTGCAAGCACAAATTAGTAAAGATGCAGCGAATCGTCCGCAACAAATTATTGAAGATGGCTGGAAAGTCGATCTTAGTTATAACGATACTGCTCAACTACCAAATAAATTGGTTCTGAAACAAGAACTTGAATCTGGTAAAGAAAATCGTATTACAATGCTTATCCAAAACCGTTAATTCTGGCTAGCTATGATTCGCGTACCTTCTCCTGCAAAACTCAATCTGTTTTTACACATCACTGGACGTCGTGAAAATGGATATCACGAGCTGCAAACTATTTTTCAGCTTATAGACTTATGCGATTGGTTGGAATTTGAACCTACTCAACAAAATGACATTCAGATCGAAGGCTTAAATACCGTCGATCTAGAACAGAATTTAATTTACAAAGCCACACAAATGTTAAAGCCTTTGGCCAAACATCTCACTGGCTTAAAAATAAACATTGAGAAAAATATTCCAATGGGTGCAGGACTCGGTGGTGGATCATCTAATGCTGCGACCACCCTCATTGTTGTGAACCAACTCTGGCAATGTGGATTAAACACTGAACAATTGGCAGAGCTGGGTGTGAAACTTGGTGCAGACGTTCCTATTTTTGTACATGGGCAAAATGCATGGGCAGAAGGCATTGGTGAACACTTAACATTCATCAACTTAGATCAAAAACAGTACATAGTGCTGAAACCTGATTGTTTTATCAGCACTCAACTGCTTTTTTCACAAAAAACGTTGACAAGAAACTCGAAGCCATCTAAATTTTGCGCCTATCAGATAAAGCCATCTGACTTTGGAAATAACTTTGAACCTTTGGCAAGAAGTCTATATCCTGAAGTCAATGAAGCGATGCAATATTTAGATCAGTTCGGTGTTGCAAAACTTACAGGTACAGGTGCTTGTGTTTTTACTGAAGTAACTGCTGAAATGCATGTCAATGAAATTCTTAAACATGCACCTTGTAAATCTTACTTGGTGAACAGTTTAAATGAATCTCCATTACGTCATTTTAAAGTTCAATAGGGGCGTCGCCAAGTGGTAAGGCAGCGGGTTTTGATCTCGCCATCCGTTGGTTCGAATCCAGCCGCCCCTGCCAATTTCACCTGTAGATGTATGTATTAGGGGCGTCGCCAAGTGGTAAGGCAGCGGGTTTTGATCTCGCCATCCGTTGGTTCGAATCCAGCCGCCCCTGCCATATACACACATCAAACTTAGGGGCGTCGCCAAGTGGTAAGGCAGCGGGTTTTGATCTCGCCATCCGTTGGTTCGAATCCAGCCGCCCCTGCCAATTTCAAGTTTAAAAGACAGAACAACACTTTGCATCTTCTTGTTAATTTACCTTGACATGAACACGCAAAAATATTAAAGTTCTGCCGCATTAGGGGCGTCGCCAAGTGGTAAGGCAGCGGGTTTTGATCTCGCCATCCGTTGGTTCGAATCCAGCCGCCCCTGCCATCTAATTTCAAACACACCAACCGCCAAGGGTGCTTCATGCCCAATCTTGTCGTTTTTAGTGGAACTGCTCATCCACAATTCGCTCAAAAAGTCGTAAGCCATTTGCACATTCCTTTAGGTGCTGCTTCAGTTTCTACCTTCTCTGATGGTGAGATTGCTGTTGAAATCACTGAAAATGTTCGTGGTAAAGACGTATTTATCGTACAACCTACTTGTGCGCCAACTAATGATAACCTCATGGAAATCTTAGTGATGGCAGATGCCTTACGTCGTGCAAGTGCTGGTCGTATAACGGCTGTCATTCCTTACTTCGGTTATGCACGTCAAGACCGTCGTCCTCGTTCATCACGTGTTCCAATCACTGCAAAAGTTGTCGCAGATATGCTGACCACTGTAGGGATTGACCGTGTTGTAATGATCGACTTGCATGCAGACCAAATCCAAGGTTTCTTCGATATCCCTGTTGACAACATTTACGGTACGCCTGCATTACTTGCAGACTTACGCCAACAGTCTCATGACAACCTTATGGTTGTTTCTCCAGACGTTGGTGGTGTAGTTCGTGCTCGTGCTGTTGCAAAACAAATGGGCGATATTGATCTTGCGATTATCGATAAACGTCGTCAAAAAGCGAATGAATCACAAGTGATGCATTTGATTGGTGATGTAAAAGGTCGTGACTGTGTCATTGTTGATGACATGGTAGATACAGCAGGCACTTTATGTAAAGCTGCTGATGCGCTTAAAACATTTGGTGCTCGTCGTGTTGTTGCCTATGCTACTCACCCTGTACTTTCAGGCAAAGCTATTGAGAATTTGAAAAACTCTGTCATCGATGAACTCGTTGTTACAGATACAATTCCGCTTTCTGAAGAAGCACAACAGCTTGGTAAGATTCGCCAAGTTTCAGTTGCCAGTATGGTTGCTGAAACAATTCGTCGTATTAACAACGAAGAATCTATTAGCGCAATGTTCGATAGTTATCTATAATACAGCGCTGAAATTCCAAAGCCCTGCCCAGTGCAGGGCTTTGTCTCACTAGATCGGTCGCAGATCTAGTTTATTTAAACTTAAATTAAGGATGTCTACCATGGCAAACTTCGTATTCAATGCACAAGCACGTGAAGCAGCTAACCAAGGGAAAGGTGCGAGCCGCCGCCTTCGTCACGCTGCGCAAGTTCCAGCTATCATCTACGGTGGTAACGCTGAACCTGTAGCTGTTACTTTAGAACTTCGTGAGCTTGTTAAAGCTTTAGAAAACAATGCGTTCTTTGAAGAAGTTGTTGAAATCAAAGTTGGCGACAAAGTTGAAAACGTTAAAATCCAAGCGTTACAACGTCACCCAGCTAAAAACACACCTATGCACGCTGACTTCAAACGCGCATAAGTGTTAATGGTGTAAATTAGTGGCTAATATATCGCTAATTGTTGGTTTGGGTAATCCTGGAAAGGAATATGCCCAAACCCGCCATAATGCAGGCTTCTGGTTTGTAGAACGCATTGCAGAGAAATATGGCATTACATTAAAAGCCGATCCTAAATTCTTTGGAATAAGTGGTCGTGGTAATATCGAAGGTCAAGACGTTCGTCTGCTTTTACCTACAACCTTTATGAACCTTTCAGGTAAAAGTGTTGTTCCCTTCTGCAAATTTTATCAAGTTGCGCCTGAAGCAATGTTAATTGCCCATGATGAGCTTGATATGAACCCTGGTATTATTCGCCTCAAAACGGGCGGTGGTCATGGTGGTCATAATGGACTGCGTGACATTGTTCCACATCTTGGTCCAAATTTTCATCGTTTGCGTATTGGTATTGGTCATCCTGGTTCTAAAGAACGTGTCTCTGGACATGTACTCAGCAAAGCGCCAAGCAGTGAACAAGGTTTAATGGATGACGCAATCGACCATGCACTGTCACGGCTCAAGTTACTCGTGAATGGTGATATCCAACAAGCAATGAATCAAATCAATGCTTATAAACCCAACTGAATTTATTTGAATTGTTGAACAATCTTTCTTGCCATACTGTCCATTTCAGAGCAAAATGCGTTTTTTGCCCATTACTGAACCAGTAAGAAGCGGATTAATCAAACAAAAGATAACGGTCTTAGGTCCACTCAGGAGACGCTCACCATGCTATCTCGTTTACTTAAATGCAAAATTCACCGCGCTGTAGTTACCCATGCTGAACTTCATTACGAAGGTTCATGTGCAATTGATGGTGTGTTAATGGATTTGGCTGGTATTCGCGAATACGAAGAAATCCATGTTTGGAACGTAACTAATGGTAAACGTTTCGCGACTTATGCGATTCGCGGTGAAGACAATTCAGGCATTATTTCTGTGAATGGTGGTGCTGCTCACCAAGCGGATGTTGGTGATCTTGTGATCATTGCAACTTTCGGCGCCTTTACCGAAGCTGAGGCCAATGCACACAAACCACGTTTGGTCTATGCTAACCCAGACAACACAGTCAACCACACTGCAAACTGTATTCCTGTACAAGTGGCTTAAGATGTAGGAAAAGCTCGCATAATGCGGGCTTTTTTTATTGCTGTAAAATTACCAGATTCTCCTAATTTTCTAATTATTTTTTCTTGTATCGCGTGGTATTAGCAATTTTTCTGTAAACCTTCTCAAAAATAATGATGACGCTAAAGTTAGATAAAATATCACATTTTATATAAATCGGACTATAATAGAGCCACATCGCTTCAGGGCGGGGTGTAATTCCCCACCGGTGGTAATTTCAGCACAATATTTAAGGTGCCGATTTAGCCCACGAGCATGTAGCCTTAAAACTGCATGCAGATTTGGTTCAATGCCAAAGCCGACGGTATAGTCCGGATGAAAGAAGACGACGTCATCAACACCCTTCTTATTGCCTAAAGAACAGTAAGATGGTTTTGCTACGAGCCTATTTTCACATGTCCTGAAATGTTCAACCGTATTTTCAACTTACGCGAGCGTTTCAATGTCTAGTTTAATTCAACCCGAAATTTTCTTTTCAGCCCTTCCTCCAGCTGAACAACGTATCCAGCAAGCTTTAGCTGATATTCGCCAAGGTAAACCTGTTTTGGTAATGGATGATTTTGATCGTGAAAATGAAGCCGATTTAATCATTGCAACAGAAACATTAACCGTTGAAACCATGGCACGAATGATTCGTGATGGTTCTGGTATTGTCTGCCTTTGCATCACCAACGAACTCGCAGACCATTTAGAACTACCACCTATGGTGAGTGATAACTCTAGCCAATTTAAAACCGCCTTTACCGTGACTATTGAAGCTGCTCAAGGGGTAACAACTGGGGTTTCAGCGCAAGACCGTGTAACCACTATTCAAGCAGCTACCCGTACAGGTGCAGTTGCCAGTGATTTAAACCGTCCAGGTCATGTGTTCCCATTACGCGCACGTGATGGTGGCGTACTTAGCCGTCGTGGACATACTGAAGGTACAATTGACCTTGCTCGTCTGGCGGGACTTAAACCTTCTGGTGTTTTATGTGAATTGACCAATTCGGATGGTAGTATGGCTTCTGGTATTCAAGTTTTGGCGTATGCAGAAACACACCAGCTTACAGTTATTACTATTGAGGAACTAGTGCAATATCGCTTAGCCCATCACGTATAAATTGCAGAGTCCCAGTCTTCATGCTGGGACTTTTTGTCTGATTCAAAATCGTGTTCAAAACAATGTGGCATAAATACCATAAAGTGCAACAACTATTAAAATTACACCACAACAAGCTAACAAATGCTGATACATCTTAGAGCGTGAAAAGCGATTAAACATCAAATACACACAAGAGAGTGTCGCAAAATCAAGTGCAATCCAACTTACGGTCAGAATACCCAAACTCAAATTCAAATTTGGCGTAATCTGCACAAATTGAGGGAAGAAAGAAGCAAAGAAAATAATATCTTTAGGGTTTGAAATGGCCACAAGGAAACCCTGCTTAAATCCACCATTTGCAACAGTACCTGAAGCACTCTCTGTGCCAACGTCACCCTGCCAAACTTCTCTTAAAATCTGGATACCCAAATAAACAATATACAGGCAACCTAAAACCTTAACTACATTAAACCATTGCTCACTAATCGTGAGAAAACCTTTTAGAATCGCAATCGAAGCAGCAATCAGTACCAGAGAAGCCAAATTAGTACCAAAAATGGTCTGTAAAGCCCTACGGTAACCTCCTTTTAGACCTGCACTTGCGACCAATAGCATGACTGGACCAGGTGTAGCGATCATAATCACAACGGCAAAACAATATAAAAAATATTCAATATAATTCACAAGTCATTACTTTCTTTTATACACATTAAAATAAAGTGCGCGTTTTAATCTTCTTCGTCACCACGTAATAAGCTATGACTAATTCCATCAGCACGTAAAAATGCCAGATCATAACTTGCTGTTGCCAATGCTAATACACGACGTTCAAATTCTTGCCACAGGCCTTTCACTTGCTGTTCAGCAATACCTAAACCACTTTCTGGGGTGAAATTTTTGTTTTTTTCACAGAGTTTCAAGGCATGATATAATTTACGTCCTTTTGAAGCTTCTGGTCGTAAACGTACACGCTTGGACAAAACAAAACCTTCTACGTGGCGTAAATCTGCCAAAGGCAACATAGGAACTAAAATCTGATCAAGTTGAGCATCTAATCGAACCCAAACTGCATTTTGCTGTGCTGCTGAATATGTATTCCACTTAATCACTTCATGATTAAAACGACGACATCCCCGACAAACTGCATCACCAAAGACCGTAGAACAACGCCCTGCACATGGCGTGAGTGAAGCGATCCGACGATCATTACTCAAAATAAACTCCTAAAATCAGCAAGATACTATCGTAAAAATAATATTCGAAGTTTTTAACACCTATTAAAAACTGCTCAAGCATAATACCTTTTCTAAGCGCATTAAAAAACCATAATTCTTAATGGGTTTTCTCGCTTATTCTCACAAATCGCGCTAAAATACGCGCCTTAAATTTTATCCTTCGTTTATATTTGGAGTACTCCATGAACGCTACTGTAGAACAGCTTGCACCTGTAGAACAGCAAGCGACCTCTGGTTGGGTGGTTGCCGCACTTTATCAATTCAAAGAAGTTCAAGATTCTGCTGATTTACAACAGCGTCTTTTAGACTTGGTAAATTCTATCAACCTCTGTGGTACTCTCATTGTTGCAGACGAAGGAATTAACGGTACCGTTGCAGGTGACCGTGCGGCAATTGATGCTGTTCATCAATTTCTTTTAGATGAAGGCTTCAACGCAATGGAATATAAAGAGTCGACCAGCTCTGAAAAGCCATTCCGTAAAATGAAAATCAAACTCAAAAAAGAAATTGTCACTCTGGGCGTAGAAGTTAAGCCACGTGATTTAGTTGGTCACTATCTAGATCCTAAAGAATGGAACGAACTGATCGCACGTGATGACGTGATTTTAATCGATACTCGTAATGATTACGAATATAAAGCGGGTACTTTTAAAGGTGCGATTGATCCTCAAACTGAAACTTTCCGTGAATTTCCCGAATACGTAAAGAAAAACCTTGAACAGCATAAAGACAAAAAAATTGCGATGTTCTGTACAGGCGGTATTCGTTGTGAAAAATCTACTTCTTTGCTTTTACAAGAAGGCTTTGAAGAGGTATATCACCTGAAAGGTGGTATTTTAAAATATTTGGAAGAAACCCCAGCTGAAGAAAGTATGTGGGAAGGCGAATGTTTTGTATTTGACGGTCGTACAGCGGTGACTCACGGCGTTGAAGAAGGTCAAAATATTAAATGTCATGCATGTGGTTGGCCTTTATTACCGACTGAGGTTGAAGAGCCAAGTTATGAACATGGCGTGTCTTGCAAATATTGCGTAGATAAAACCACGGATAAGCAGAAAGACGGTTTCCGTATGCGTCAATCTCAAATTGCAGCGGCAAAACGTAAACGCCTTTAATTTAAAAAATAAGGTCATCTTATTGATGACCTTATTTTTTTCAGTTTAACCCAAATTTAACTGCAGTAACCTAATTAAGATTCATCTGCTTTTTAAATTCCACGCTCACACAGTTTATTGTAGGAACTGTTGGAGATTTTGCTGCTACAGATCTTAATTTCAAATCCTCATCGAAACTTAATCCCACTTGAGAATATGTATTAATATCTGTATATGGTCCAGTGTTTACCATTAAATCAGAAAGAACCAAACCATCTTCATCAAAATAAAGTCCCAAACCATCCTCTTGCTCTTGATCAAGTAATGCGGATACGACCTGACTACCTTTCGTTAAGGTCACAATACCATTTTGTTTGGCAAGTATACATTTCTCATCTGAATTCACATCAACTAAATTATTTTCTGTAAAATCATCAATAACCTTGTCTGAACACTTATTATAATTTTGCATATTATCTACTGCTGGTAACAATTGACATGCACTCGTATTAAACTTAAAGATGATTGGAGGCTTATTTTCTATTATCGTAGCACTCTTCGGTAATAAAGATAAATTACCATCCTTAACTAAAGTTAATAATGCATTGTAATCCTGAATACTTTTACCACTCTGAATTGCTTCTAATAGTGATTGAATGGCTTGGTGAATAGGATTATCTGTTGCAATGATCGTATTAAAGACATCAACTTCACCATCAAGAGCATATTCTTTTTTTATCAACTCTTTGACTAAAGCTGAATTCGCTAATTTCAATTGATCGACTATTACTTCACCAGACTGATACCATATGGCAGGCATTTGAGTACTTGCATAGGTAATCGCTATATCCGTAAAGGGATTAATGTTTACACTACCCTCTTGACCAACATAACTATGGTAACTTTCTCCGTTCGCCTTAACTTCTAAACGACATGGAAATTTACGACTATCAACTTCCCCTTGCCACTTACCCTCCGCGTCAACCATCACTGTATTTTTAAAACCGACACCATCCTTACAGATTGCAGTCACCGCTGCATCTTTTAAAGCAGATGCCGCAAATGCTGTACCTGACACTGTACTGTATGTGATTTTATCGGTCTGATTAGATTGTTTTACACCCGCCTCCGTTGATGAATCATTATTACTTCCACAAGCAGTAAGTAAAAATAATGAGAATAATAAACTAAGTTTAGGTGTTGTTTTTTTATTAAAATGCATGAGATCACTCTATTAAATATTTTTATCCACTATTGCAAATATGCGCAAGTTGGGGCAGTAATTATACAGACCTTTCTATTTATAATTCCACATAACAATAATAAATAAGATAGGTCTTACGTCCACAAAATGACTAAATTTAAATTAATATGAACCAATTAAATTGAGTTAACTATTCCTTAATTATAATTCTTAACTCTTACTTCTATACATGCATACAACTACTAAAATCTAAATTTGCAATACAAAGGCTCATTAACTAATAAGTCATTGCGATTTATTTAAACAACAATTATTCTAAGCATCAACATATAGATTATATTAAAAAACACTATGGGACTTAAAGATTGGGTCTTATCCATTATGGAGCAACTAGGCTATCTCGGTATTGCCCTGCTGATGTTTTTGGACAATGTGTTCCCCCCTGTACCATCTGAAATTATTATGCCTTCTGCTGGCTATACCGCCTCACAGGGTGAGCTACGACTCATTGGTGTGATTATTGCGGGTTGTATTGGCTCTCTAGTAGCCGCAGCAGTTCTATATTGGATTGGTTATAAATTTAATCATGCAACTATCTTTCGCTTCGTTGACCGATATGGCAAATATTTCTTTGTTAAATCAACCGATGTTAAAACTGCCCTAGACTGGTTCGAACATTATGGACACCGCATCGTCTTTTTTGGTCGTATGGTTCCTGCTGTTCGCTCGCTTATTAGTATTCCTGCTGGCATGAGTCGGATGCCATTCTGGAAATTCATGTTCTACAGCAGCTTAGGCACCATTATTTGGACCAGTTTCTTAGCCTGTGTAGGTTTTTATTTTGGTGAAAACCAAGCTCTGATGCATCAAATTTTTAGCCAAGTAGGCTATGTGATGCTTAGTCTTGCCTTGTTAACCATTTCATGGATTTTATATCGCCGACATCAAAGAAAAAAACAACATTTTAAAGACTAAATTGATTTAATTTAAGGATTTACATGAAGCATTATTTAAAACATTTTGCTGCAATTTATAGTATCGCTTTAGTGATTCTTGTAGCTATTCTGATTTTTGGTTTACATTTAGGTGTAATCACCCTAATTCCAGCTTTGATTGCTTCCGCCTTATTAAGCGCAAGTCATTTTGTCAAAAAAGAACAACGCCTGCCCAGCAGTGATGAAAAAATTCAATTGGTTTGGGGCTGTAGTGCGATTGCTATTATCATCACGAGTTTCTTTGTATTTTTCTTGGTACTAATGAACCCCAATGCAGAGCAAATTTTAAAAGCTGCCGATGAAGCAGGTCTAGGTATTTCAGCACTCATCATGCTGTGTTTAATCGCAGTACATGGCATCATTTTCCATTTTGCCTATGGTTGGTATGCTGCTTATTTTTTAAGAAAAATACAATAATTTCCCTTCTAATTACGAACCCTTGCCTACTTTTTGCATACTAAATTTAGATTGAGTCATTTGCATTTCTTCAATAAGCCATTGCTTAAAAATAATTTTACGAGGATCATCTTCAAATGGTGATGAAGAAAGCAAATAATAAGCAGAACCATCTTTAATCACAGGGCAAAGCATTTTAAGTATTTGAAAGTCAAATTCTTTTTCAATCATATATACTGATGCGATAGTTGCCCCTAAACCCGCCAAACAAGCTTCTATAAAAGATAAAAGTGCTCCCAAAAATACTTTTTCATATTCTTGTAACTGAACTTTAAAATGGTCGTGCAATTGAGACCACATTTTTTCTCGAGAACCAGAAACAAACAATTGTAATTGTTGAATGGATTCAATCTGGTTTTGGCTAGAAATACACACCATGTACTCATCTGCAATCTTTTCACTATATATTGCTTTCCCCCAATCAAAATCATTCCGCCTAAGAGCCAAATCAATGTTCTGTGTTTTAAAATTAGGATTGCCACCACCTGTTAATAGACTAATATCAATTTCAGGATAACGCTGTTTAAACTGAACCAAACGCGGAATAAGCCATTTCATCGCTATAGTCGGTTCACAAGACAAAATTAAAGTTTTCTCAAACTGATCCTGCTTTTGAAGCTGTTGCAAACATTGATCAATTTGCGGGAAAACTTGCTCGCAACATATCAGTAATGTTCTTCCTTCTGTCGTTAGGTGTAACTTTTTTCCTTCTCGAATAAATAAATCACAACCTAGAGTTTCTTCTAAGTTTTTTAATTGTTTACTCACAGCACTTTGCGTCACTCATAACTTTTCCGCAGCAACGGTTACACTCTCATAGCGTGCGATATAATAAAAAAACTTAAGGGAATTCAATGACCATCGCTCAATCATTCCAAAAACTCATCCATTTATACGAAATAAAGTCAATTTTAAATATATCAAATATATGAAAAATATATAAATCCTTTAGTTCAATTCAAATAAGGATCTATGAGTGAATGAAATAATAGCGATTTCGATCATCACATTACTAGCCGTCATCAGCCCTGGGGCTGACTTTGCTCTCGTTAGCCGTAATAGTTATTTATATGGTCGCCAAAGTGGCATCTATTCAGCTTATGGTATCGCCTGCGCTGTATGGATACACATCGGGTATAGCCTGTTAAGTCTGAGTTTTCTAAAACATCATATGCCTAATCTTCTTGATGTTATTCAATATGTCGGTGCGCTTTATTTGATGTATATCGGCTATAAAACCTTTACACAACGTCCTATTGTTGAACTGACAGCATCGAACGCAGCTCAGCGCTGGCAAGCATTCAGACAAGATTTTTTCACCAATAGCTTAAATCCCAAAACCACCTTGTTTGTAATGAGCATCTTCACACAACTACTTTCAAACCAAAATCATATGTCAACCTTAATTGGATACGGAGTTTTCATCTCCGTTAGCCACCTCTTTTGGTTTATGCTCATTTCCTTATTTTGCTCCACGCCTACTATTAGAAATAAAATCTTACAGCAACAAATAGCTATTAACCGTTTAATTGGCAGTATCCTGAGTTGTTTAGGTCTGGGTTTATTGCTTGTTCACTAATCCAAAATGATTGAGCTAGAGAAGCTCAATTATAAAATTTTGAAATAAAAAAACGTCCACTAGGGACGTTTTTTATCTTACGATAAATCAAATATTTCACGAACAGTCGAACATCATGATGTATTAGGCTGGTGTATGATACATCAAATATAATTCGTTCAAATTATCTGGAATTTCTTCCGCTAACTCATCCATCAATTGACCATTACGACGGAATGATTCCATTTGCGGATCTTCTTCGTCGATACCACTGAACACCATGATTGGTAAAGTTAAATCAACCAATTGTTCTTCGTATTCTGGTGCAAACCATGCTTCTTCATTTAAGAACATCGCATCGACAAAGCCGACACTCCAGTCCCCTAAGCTTGACTCTACGTCAGCTTCTTCAATTTCAAAAGGAAATTCAATTCCTTCCTCATTCGCCAAATTTTGACGAATACTGTCTAGCCAAGATTTAACTTGTGCAATAATCTCAGCAGGAACTTTTTTCTGATTACCTTCAAAAAGTTCATCCAACCAGCGATCAAATTGCGGACCAACAGCAATTGCACATAAAAAACCATGAGTCGCTGCGAAATCTAGACCATGCTCATTTTGGTCACCATCTAGATATTCACTCAATAGGTCTAAATCTAAAGCACTCATTTTATATCCAAGCTTAAAATTGTAAGACGTAGCATAACATTTTCAACACGCGATTCTCATCGTGAGTTTTAATCATCCTCATCATCGAAATCGTCGTCATCGTCTATATCATAATCAAAATCTTTTAACTCGCGCTCTAAACGGCGTTGTGCGAGTAGGTCATCAATTAATCGACGTTTTTCCAGCGACTCTTTTGCGCTAATCTTGCCTGATGCCTCGTCAAAATTGACGTCATCATCACCGTAGTTATCATCTAATTCAAAATCTGTTGAAGACACTCAAACTACCTCAGAATAAAAATATAATGGGTCTAGGCGCTATTTATCGTTCTTCCGAAACCTTGTCAAGTTTTATTTAAATTTATTGCATTTAATTGGAGTTTTAGCCTTTCTTTTTAACCAGTTTTTATGGCATGATATAATCCACCCTGCGTCTTTTAGTTTTTTGACATTAAATTCAAAATGAATTTTGATTCTACGTTTTGAATTTTGAACTGACAAGCGCAGGGGATGAACTTGAAAATAACAATTTCACCCCCATCTTTATCCTTAAATTTATATTGAATATTTTATCAGGCGGCTTTATTGGCTGATTATTCCTGATGAGATAGATTGCAGTTTATAGATAATTTTATGAAGCAAACTGAGCTATCCAGCACGGTTTTTCACAGTCACAGATTCAACCAAGAGTGAGCAAAGATGAGCGATATGACTTCCCCTACTTCGCAAGTAGCGGCTCTGATTAGCCGAGGCAAAGAACAAGGTTACTTAACTTATGCCGAGGTTAACGATCATCTCCCAGACTCGATTACTGAAAGCGAACAGATTGAAGACATTATTCAGATGCTTCAAGACGTTGGTATTCCTGTACACGAACGTGCACCCGAATCTGACGATACAATGTTCGAAGACAATGCAGAAGCTGCCGATGAAGTTGCAGAAGAAGAAGCTGCTGCCGTTCTTGCCTCTGTAGAAAACGAACCTGGTCGTACCACTGACCCTGTACGTATGTATATGCGTGAAATGGGTACGGTTGAGCTTTTAACCCGTGAGGGTGAAATTAGCATCGCGAAACGTATCGAAGAAGGTATTCGTGATGTTCTGCATTCTATTGCTTACTGGCCAAATGCAGTTGAAGTCGTTTTACAAGAATATAATGATTTTCTAGAAGGCGAACGTCGCCTTGCAGATATTTTATCAGGCTATTTAGACCCTGAAACCGATGATGACATTCCAGAAGTCTTAGAAGATGAAGCTGAAGAAATTGAAGATGAAGAAGAGGCTTCAACCAAGTCAACTAAAGACGTAAAACTGGATGACGATGACGAAGATGAAGAGTCTGAAGGTGATGACGATTCTGAAGGTGATTCAGGTCCAGATCCTGAAGTTGCGAAAGTGCGCTTTGCAGAACTTTCAAATGCTTGGGAACAAACCAAAACGGTAATTGCTAAACATGGTCGTAATAGCGACGAAGCTAAAGCGGCACTTGAAGCCCTTGCAACTGTGTTCATGATGTTCAAATTTACTCCGCGTCTATTTGATATCATTTCAGAAATGATCCGTGGCACCCATGACCAAATTCGTACCTCGGAACGTGAAGTGATGCGCTATGCGGTTCGTCGTGGTCGTATGGATCGTACTCAATTCCGTACATCATTCCCAGGTCAAGAATCTAACTTTGCTTGGTTAGATGAACAAATTGCCAAAGCCCCTGCTGAACATAAAGCCCATTTGGAAAAAGTTCGTCCTGATGTGCTTGCTTTCCAACAAAAAATTGCCGATATCGAAAAAGATTTGGGCTTGAATGTTAAAGACATTAAAGACATTTCTAAACGAATGGCAGTTGGTGAAGCGAAAGCACGTCGTGCGAAAAAGGAAATGGTTGAGGCCAACCTTCGTTTGGTTATTTCGATTGCCAAAAAATATACCAACCGTGGCTTACAATTCTTGGACTTGATTCAAGAAGGTAACATCGGCTTGATGAAAGCAGTAGATAAGTTTGAATACCGTCGTGGTTATAAATTCTCGACCTATGCAACGTGGTGGATTCGTCAGGCGATTACTCGTTCGATTGCCGACCAAGCACGTACCATCCGTATCCCTGTACACATGATCGAAACCATCAACAAGATCAACCGTGTATCTCGTCAGCTTCTTCAAGAAATGGGGCGTGAGCCTACACCTGAAGAACTCGGTGAACGTTTGGAAATGGACGAAGTTAAAGTTCGTAAAGTCCTCAAAATTGCCAAAGAACCGATTTCTATGGAAACGCCAATTGGTGATGACGAAGATTCGCATTTAGGAGACTTTATTGAAGACAGCAACATCACCTCTCCAGTCGATGCTGCAACTTCAGAAGGTCTTAAAGAAGCAACCCGTGAAGTGCTTGAAAACTTGACTGAACGTGAAGCGAAAGTCTTGAAAATGCGTTTTGGTATTGATATGCCAACCGACCATACATTGGAAGAAGTGGGCAAACAGTTTGATGTAACACGTGAACGTATTCGTCAGATTGAAGCTAAAGCACTTCGTAAGTTACGTCATCCTTCTCGTTCTGAACATTTACGTTCATTCCTAGAAAATGACTAATTTGTAAAGATACGATGGAGGCTTGAAATTTTATCACTTGTCTCCATTATGTATTTAAGAGCAACACCTAACGCCTGCACTCTCGCAGGCGTTTGAAATAAAAGGGGGACTGACGCTCATGACTATGTTAGACCGCACACCATCTCGTGAATTACAAGAACATCTTTGGGTGTTCCCAATGGACTACCCGATTAAACTCATTGGTCTTGCTGGCACTGAGTTACATGTAGCAGTCGTTGAAATTTTAGTAAAACATTTCCCTGAATTTGATGGTGAATCGATCCAAGTACAACCATCACGGACAGGTAAATATCACTCTCTCACTGCGCAATTACGCTTTGAAGAACTAGAACAAGTTCATCAGTTATATGCAGATCTTGCGGCTTGCCCGTTAATTAAAACTGCACTTTAAGTACTAAAAAAACACGCGAACTGCGTGTTTTTTTTATATCAATTTTTATTCCATTTCAGATATATCTCCCTATCCGACTCTGCTCAGCTTATAATTTAGTTCACATTCAAATCTTGTTAAGGATGCTGTCGACGTGACTGATGCTGTACTCAAACCGACTTTAATCATTCGTCAATTTACTCAGCTTACCCCTTATGCCGATCGCTTTCAGGACATGAAACAATTGACCGAACAGCGCGATGCTGAAACGCCTGACGAACTATGGTTATTACAACATCCCGATGTACTCACCCAAGGTCAAGCAGGCAAACCAGAACACATTTTAATTCCTTCAAACATTCCTGTAGTACAAACAGATCGAGGGGGGCAAGTAACATGGCATGGCCCAGGCCAATTGGTGGCTTACTTCATGTTCGATTTAAATCGTCTTGGTTGGAATGTGCGAACGCTGGTGTCGTATGCAGAAAACTTGATGATTGAGTTGTTGAAAAAATACGGGATTGAAGCCTATGCCAAACCCGATGCACCTGGCGTGTATGTAAATGAGCGTAAAATAGGCTCTTTGGGGTTTAAAATTCGTCGTGGGCGCAGTTATCACGGACTAGCACTCAATATTAATTGTGATTTGGCCGGTTTTCACACCATTAATCCATGTGGTTATGCAGGCTTAGAAATGGTACGCATTCATGACTTAATTCAACAAAACCCACCAAGTTTTGAAAACTTATGCGTCGATATCATTGAAACTTTAGAAAACAGCGGGTACTTTAATAAAGTTCAAATTGTTCAACAATAAGCACTTTACTTTACGTAGTAAAATAAATTAGAGTATTTACTCTAAATAAAATAAAAGACTCTAAAACTAAGGGATAAGCAAGTGATTTTAAACAAATCAGTAAAACCTGCTTTACAGCTCGCCTATGTCAAACTCATGATGGATGTGATTGGCAGAGGATTGGTTATGGCAAGTCAGGTAGATGATGAAGTTCGGCAGGAAGTTGCAAAATTCCCTGCAAATTTCGTATTGTCCATGAAAGTATTCCCGCATGGTCCCGCTTTTATTGCCAAAGTCACCGATGATCATCAATTGTTATTATTGAATGACACTGAGCAAAAACCAGACCTCACTATTACCTTCAAGCATCTCAGTCATGCCTTTTTAGTCTTTTCTTTTCAGGAAAGTACCGCTCAAGCATTTGCCAATGACCGAATGATTGCCGATGGCGATTTATCTTATGCTATTCGTTTAGTTCGTTGCTTGAATAAAATGGAAGCGTTGATTTTACCAAAATTACTGGCTGAACTTGCTGTTAAACAATACCCACACGAACTTAGCCTAAAAGAAAAGCTGACTGGTGCAGCCAATATTTATCTTAAAGTGGCTCAATCATATTTCAAACGGAGTGCATAACATGGCAAAGCCTTATTATGAATTTTTTTGCCCAGTTAAAGTTATTGCAGGTAATGCTGCATTAGAGCATATTCCTTTTGAACTTGCGACTTTAGGCGCCAAACGCCCTATGATCATTACCGACAAAGGCGTACGTGGTAACAAATTATTAGCCCCTATTGAAGCTGCTTTTGAATCGACCGATGCAGTGATTGGCTGTATTTTTGATGATGTACCCCCAGATTCAAGTTTAGATACTGTGCGTCGTGCCGCTGCTTTATATCGTGAAAACCAATGTGATGCGATTATTGCCGTTGGTGGTGGCTCTGTGATTGATACATCGAAAGCCACTAATATTTTAGTCAGTGAAGGCGGTGATGATTTACTGCAATATTCAGGTGCACACAACTTACCTAAGCCTTTAAAACCTTTCTTTGTAATTCCAACCACATCAGGCACAGGTTCTGAAGTGACCATGGTTGCAGTTGTATCCGACACAGCCAAGAATGTAAAAATGGCATTTGCTTCATACTACCTTATGCCGCATGCTGCAATTCTTGATCCACGCATGACGCTTACTTTGCCACCGCATTTAACTGCGATGACGGCAATGGATGCACTTACTCATGCAATTGAGGCCTACACGTGCATGGCAGCCAACCCGATCAGTGATGCTTATGCAACGGCTGCGATTAAGAAAATTAGCACTAATTTATTTAATGTTTTAGATAACCTTAATGATTCACAAGGTCGTTTAGAACTGGCGCAAGCATCTACAATGGCAGGCATTGCTTTCTCTAATTCTATGGTCGGTCTGGTTCATTCTTTAGGCCATGCGCTCGGTGCTGTTGCTCACCTCCCCCACGGCCTATGCATGAATCTATTCTTGCCTTATGTACTCGAATACAACAAAGAAGTGAATGGCGACAAAATCGCAGATCTACTCCTTCCTCTTGCAGGAGCAGATATTTATGCACAAACCCCAGCACATTTACGTGCAGATAAAGCCATCACGACCATTCAAACCATGCGTGACCGCTTGTTCAGCCTGACTAAACTACCAAGAACGCTACAAGAAACGGGTAAAGTCACCGAAGCTCAATTAGATGAAGTGGCTGAAAAAGCCTTAAACGATGGTTCCATCATCTATAATCCAAAAGAAGCATCCTTTGAAGATTTAAGATCTATCCTTCAAAAAGCATGGTAGAAATTCAATAAATTAAAAGCCTGATGTTCCAACATCGGGCTTTTTTATAAATGACACATGAGTCATCTAATTTTTACCTATTTGGCAGAGAATTTGCTAAAAATTCTACAAAATTACTGACAAGTGACATCAATTTAGGATAGATTGGCGCACTTTATTTTATTCGTAGGGGGGATCGTTCGTCTCAAACGATCCTTATAAACATGACTGATCCTTGATCAACGATTAAGAGGATAACGCCGTTGACAAATAACTCTGGGACTCAATCGGCAGCTAAACTGCAAAAAACGCTTGGATTTTGGCACATCGTCATTATTGGCTTAGCATATATTCAGCCAATGACCTTGTTTGATACTTTCGGGTTAGTATCTGAAGAAAGCCATTATCATGTTCCGACCTCTTATATTATTGCCTTGGTTGCAATTCTATTTACTTCAGTAAGTTACGGGCACATGATCCGTCGCTACCCTTCTTCTGGTTCTGCCTATACCTACGCCCAAAAATCTATTCATCCTAATGTCGGTTTTATGGTGGGTTGGTCATCATGGTTAGACTATTTATTATCGCCAATGGTGAATATCGTTCTGGCGGTGATTTATTTAGAAGCGTTATTTCCAGATGTGAATCATTGGGTTTGGGTTGTGGGTCTTACTGCACTGATGACAGGGGTAAACTTACGTGGTGCGCGTTTTGTTGCCAACTTTAACAGTCTGATTGTTTTCGTTCAGTTGGGTGTAATTGCATACTTTACATGGATGGTGTATCAATTACTGGCTGGTGGCGTGAATGCAGATGGCACTTTGGTTAATGCTAAATATCAGCTCTGGAGCCTTGAACCATTTTGGAACGAGATGACCACTGTTGGTGCATTAATTACAGGTGCAACTTTACTCTGCTTCTCTTTCACAGGATTTGACTCTTTAAGTTCTTTAGCAGAAGAAACCAAAGATACTGAAAAAACGCTACCTAAAGCTATTTTCATGACGGCATTATTTGCAGGTGTGATTTTCATCATCAGCACTTATTTCATGCAAATTTACTTCCCGAATGATCCTAAAACTTACTTTGAAGATGTCGCAGCAACTCAGCCAGATATCTTACAAGCTGTGGGCGGTGTAGCCTTCAAAACAGCCGTATTGTATTTTGCAATTGTGACGGTTATGGCATCAGGTATTTCTGCACATGCGGGCGTATCACGCTTGATGTATGTGATGGGTCGTGATGGCGTCATCAATAAAAAAGTATTTGGTCATATCAGCCCAAGAACATATACACCATCTTACAATATTTTGATTGTCGGTTTAGTTGCTTTAACAGCAGGCTTTATGGACCTTGATATTGTAATTTCAATGATTAGTTTTGGTGCTTTAACTGCATTTACTTTTGTGAATTTATCGGTGATTTCACGTTATGCACTACGTGATGGCCGTACAAAATCTGCCAAAGAAATTATTAATTTTGTGGTTATTCCAATGCTAGGTTTCTTAAGTATTTTTGCCATGTGGCTTGAAATTGAAGAAACTGCTTTGAAATATGGTTTGTGGTGGGCAATGTTTGGGATCTTATACTTAGGTTATAAAACCAAAGGGTTCAAACAACCAGCTCCGCAACATAATGAATTTGATGATCATCATCATTAATTCTCGTAAAAAAAGACGCTTGATGCGTCTTTTTTTTATGTTGGTTTATGCCAAAAACTTGTTAGTAATCTTGGCAATACGCTGTGCATAAGCTTTAGCAGTTTTGAGGTCGCCTACAGGAATTTCATCAACACTCGCATCTGAAGGTGTTTGGACCAATAAGCCAACCGAACCACCTAAATTATTTACATCTTCACGGGTTGCTGATTTACTATTTGCAGGCAATAAGCCCAAACTCACCCAAATTCCGCCATGCTGAGAAGCAAGAGTTTGTAACTGAATTAACGTGACCTGTTTATCACCATTTAAACTGGCACTATTGGTAAATCCACCAAAAATTTTGTCTTGCCATTCGCTCGTGAACCATTTTTTCGATGTTGCATCAGCAAACTTTTTAAATTGCCAAGGGGCAGTTCCCATATAGGTAGGTGCACCAAACACAATCGCATCTGATTGATCAAGTGTCGCCCAATCCTGTTCCTGAATATCACCATTTGCATCAATTTCAATTAAATTTCCTGAAATTTCCTGAGCAAAGGTTTGTGCAATCACTTTGGTATGACCATAACCAGAAAAATAAACCACTGAAATATTAGACATCTTGTTTTCCTCTATTTAAATCAAACATTTTTAAACTTCAATACAATCATGCAATCACATGATTTTTCTTTAAATCTGATCGGGTTTGAGTTTGACGTAACTTGCCACGACGTCACTCAAGCCTTGTTTTAAACTTTGGGTTCTCTCACCTATCAGCACTTCATAAGCATTTTGTTGAATCCCTTCAAAAATCTGTTCCGCAACAAACTCAGGGCTAAACTTAGTAAGAGGTAATGATCGGGTTAAATCTGTATCAATAAATCCAACATGAACACCCATCACCTGAATATGAAACTGAGATAACCATTGACGACATGAGTTGGTATAAGACCATGCAGCAGCTTTAGAAATTGCATAACCTGTTAATGAGGTACTCGGCTCCCAAGAGACATCCGACAAAATATTCACCACATAACCTTGTTGTTTCTGCTGCAAAATAGGCGAAAATATTTGCGTAACCCGCATCATGCCAAACAAATTGGTTTCTAAAATTTTATGGGTTGTATCAATAATATTGGTGTCTACTGGATGCGTATTTAACAGTGCAATGCCTGCATTATTGATCAATATATTCGTATCAGCACAGGTTTGCGCTGCGCGCTGGATCGATTGCTCATCATTCACATCAAGTTGCACAGGAATTAAACCTTCTTCTTGAAACCCTGCAACTTGGCGCATGGCAACATAGACTTTTTTTGCACCTTGTTTACGTGCTTCACGTGCAATTGCTAAACCTAGTCCGCGATTAGCACCTGTAACAAAAACAACAGCATCTGTAACTTTCATTGCATAACCATCCAAATAATGATTGGTGATTGCAATACAGCCCTTATTGATAACAGTAGCGCAATCTTGATTCATTTATGATACACTTATGAAACCTAGTATCAATTAGTTACCACAAGGTAACTGGTCTAAAAATTGATATTTAAGTGGCGAAATGCAATCGATGAGGTTTGTAACTTATGAATAAACCATTGAAATTTAATATTTTTCACCCAGACTGTCCTGCACGACTTTTTTTTGAAAAATTTGCAGATAAATGGATCTTATTAATTGTATATACGCTAGATCAGGAATCTCAGCATTTCAATGAATTGAAAAAGAATATTCTAGGGATTTCACCTAAAGTACTCTCACAAAAATTAAAAATATTAGAACGTGATGGATTTTTAACGCGTACCATTCATGAAGACAATGTCATTCGTGTTGAATATGCACTGACTGAAATAGGCAAAGATTTTGTGCAAAATGCCTATCAAATGAAAGATTGGGTCGAAGCCAATATGGGGAAAGTCTTAAAATCAAGACAGGGTTTTGATCAGCGCCAAGAGCAAGCAGAGTCGGTTTAAATCGACTCTGCTATTTTTGTTACTTTATTATTCTGCTAGTTGCTTAAAACCTTGCTGACGCCATGCTTCATAGACGATTACCGCAGTGGCATTAGATAAATTCAAACTGCGAGAATTCGCTGCCATTGGTAAACGAATCCAATGTTGCTGTGGAAACACTAAACGAACATGTTCAGGTAAACCACGTGTTTCTGGTCCCATTAATAATGCAACTGGTCGATTCAAATCAGAAGTATGTGGTGTTTCAGTTCCTTTAGTCGTTAAAGGATAGACAGCATCTTTATCCACACCTTGTGCTGCTAGAAATTCAAGACATTGTTCAATATTGTCCCAAATTTGCATGCGTGCCCATTCATGATAATCCAAACCAGCACGCTTTAATTTTTTATCATCCAACTCAAAACCTAAAGGTTTGACCAAATGTAGCTGCGCTCCAGTATTGGCACATAAACGAATGATATTTCCTGTGTTGGCAGGAATTTCAGGCTCGTATAAAACAACATGGATCACAACATTTCTCAACTTAATAATTTTGCCCTATCTTCGATGAGCAGTTCATATCAGAACAATTCAATCTTAGATAAATAGCAGATGGAATGAAACAATGGCAATCGTGTTACTGCCATTTCAATTGTTCACGTAAACTCACCACCTCACCAATGATGGTTAAAGTCGGTGCTTGAATATGATGTTCGCTCACTTTACTCGCGATATCCGCCAAAGTACCAACAACCACTTTTTGCTCTGGTGTTGTACCTTTAGAAATCAAGGCAACAGGCATATTAGGACGTTGTCCATGTGCAATCAGTTGCTGACAGGTATTTTCCAAGCCGACCAAGCCCATGTATAACACCAAGGTTTGATTCTCGTAGACCAGCTCATCCCAAGGTAACTCAGGCGAACCTTCTTTGAGATGCCCTGTTAAGAAACGGACACTTTGCGCATAATCACGATGCGTCAGTGGAATACCTGCATACGCTGAACAGCCTGATGCCGCAGTAATCCCTGGCACCACTTGGAAGGTAATGCCTGCATCAAACAACTCTTGAATTTCTTCGCCACCGCGACCAAAAATAAATGGATCACCACCTTTTAGCCGACAAACACGTTTGCCTTGACTCGCATATTTGACCAATAACGCATTAATACCTTCTTGAGGTACTGAGTGATTAGAACGAGCTTTGCCTACATATATTTTTTCTGCATCACGACGACATAAATCCATAATCGGCTGTGATACCAAACGGTCATAAATGACTACATCTGCTTGTTGCATTAAGCGTAATGCTTTTAAGGTCAAGAGTTCAGGATCGCCAGGTCCAGCACCGACCAAATAGACTTCCCCTTTCGGAGTTTTCCATTCTTGTAATGCCTGTTGAATTAGTTGATCGGCTTCAGCCTCATTGCCATTAAACACCCTCTCTTTGAGTGGACTTGCATACAAATCTTCCCAAAAAATGCGACGCTCATCAGGATTGGTAATTTTTTGCTTTACTGTCGTACGCCATTTACCCGAAAACTCCGCCAGTTTACCCATCCCATGCGGAATTAAGGTTTCTAACTGCGTCCGAATTTGGCGAGATAAAACAGGAGATGTGCCATTGCTTGCCACAGAAATAATCAATGGTGAACGATCAATAATGGCAGGAACCATAAAGCGACAATGTGGAGGGTCATCTACACTATTAACAAGAACCTTTTCCGCTTCACATGCTTCAAACACCTGCTGATTGACAACAGCATCATTCGTTGCAGCGATCACAAGGCGATAATCACGTACATTCACCTGTGTTTTAAAAGCAGTAGCAATATACTGACCTTGGGTCTGTTGTACCAAAGTCAGTAAATCTGGTTCAATTACAGGTGCAATCACATGCAGAATTGCCCCTGCTTTGGCCAATAAAACCGCTTTGCGGTAAGCGATACGCCCACCGCCGACAATCAGACAAGGTTGCTGTTGCAGCTTTAAAGAGATTGGAAATATCTCCACGGAATACCTCTAATATTTACATCTGATCATCTAAAGCAATTTTCGTGCACAAATGTACACCCATCGAATAATTAATTAATCGATGTATTCAGCACCACCCATATATGGACGCAATACTGCTGGAATTTCAATCGATCCATCAGCACGTTGATAGTTTTCCATCACTGCCAATAAAGTACGTCCTACCGCCAATCCAGAACCGTTCAAAGTATGTACAAATTCTGTCTTCTTCTGATCGGCACGGTAACGAGCTTTCATACGACGGGCTTGGAAATCCCACATATTTGAGCACGAAGAAATTTCACGATAAGTATTTTGGCTTGGTACCCAAACTTCAAGGTCGTAAGTTTTTGCTGCACCAAAGCCCATATCTCCGCCACATAACGTGATTTTACGGTAAGGTAAGCCTAACGCTTGCAAAATACCTTCTGCATGACCTGTTAATTCTTCTAAGGCTTGCATAGAATCTTCTGGTTTTACAATTTGTACCATCTCAACTTTGTCAAATTGGTGCTGACGAATTAAACCACGCGTATCACGACCATAAGAACCAGCTTCGCTACGGAAACATGGCGTGTGCGCTGCATATTTTAATGGCAAACGATCAGCATCAATAATTTCATCACGGACAAAGTTGGTGACTGGCACTTCAGCCGTTGGAATTAAGTAGTATTCTTTTTCGCCCTGTAATTTGAATAAATCTTCTTCAAATTTAGGAAGTTGTCCAGTACCACGTAAGGAATCAGCATTTACTAAATATGGCACATAGGCTTCAGTATAACCATTTTTCAAGGTATGCGTATCGAGCATAAATTGAGTTAAAGCACGCTGTAAACGTGCTAAAGGTCCTTTGAGGACGCTAAAACGAGAACCCGTTAATTTAGTAGCAGTTTCAAACTCTAAACCACCCATCCATTCACCAAGGTCGGTGTGATCTTTAATCTCAAAATCAAAGCTACGTGGTGTACCCCATGTATACACTTCAACATTATCACTCTCGTCTTTACCTTCCGGTACAGACTCATGTGGCATATTCGGAATTGAAAGAAGTTTTGCTTCAAGTTCCGCTTGTAATTCTGCTAAAGCAACTTCAGCGGCTTTAATTTCATCACCAATAGCACCCATACGTGCCATGATTTCCGATGCATCGCCACCAGATTTTTTAATTTGACCAACTTGTTTTGCGCCCGCATTACGCTCAGCTTGTAACGCTTCAGTTTTAGATTGTAAATCTTTACGGCGAGCTTCTAATGATGCCCACTCTGCTACATCCAATTGAATGCCACGTTTTGCCAAGGCTAAATTTACAGCCTCAATATTTGTTCTGATTAATTTCGGGTCGATCATAGCCAGTCTTTACTAAAGAAAAAAACTGGCTATAGTGTAAGCTGTTCATGCCAAAAAATACAGTCAGCAACGTTCTAGCATCACCACATTCAGGCAATAATCCATCAATTAGGCTTATTCATGCGTATTTTAATGCTCAGGATATTGCGGCAAACTTGGTAAATATTCAGGGCGTACAAATTTTTTCAATGTGTAGTACGGCAATGTCAACTCACTCATGCCTTCAGCATAAGAGGCTAGCTCATAAAGCGGATACACAAATACCAAACCATTTGCACCATAATAAAAATTATCACTAAGCTGTAGCTTTGCCTTTTCTATATTGTGTTCTTGCAACCAATTTTGGTTATTGTCATACAGTGCATCTAAAACTTGTGCATCAACGCCTTTAATTAAAACATCTTGTAGTGCTAAACGTTTTTTCTTGCTCAGATCAAAATTTATGAATTCTTGATGATACATTCCATGTGCCGCACCAGCCGAATAGCTATAACTTTGCATTGCAAAAGTTGCGAAATTATCGTTTTGCCCTACATAACGCACATAAGTCGAACTTTGATTTAAACCCGGCTGTGTACCTTCCTCAATACGTACTTTTTGGTTAGGTTGATCTGAAAATGCTATTGGGTCGGCTTTTTTAATCCGATCCATAAAATACTGATCAATCCATTTAAAATTGGTTTCAACCGTTTGAATATCGTATTGCGTACATCCTTCCGTTTCACACGCTTCAGATTTAGCCAATTTAACAGGTACGACTTTTGCCTGAATTGCTGGAATGACTTGCGTAGCCGATGCTTCGGTGGCTGTAGTTTTGGCTTCCACAGATTTCTGTGAAGCATCTTTCGGCTGACAACCTGTAAATAAAACCACTGAACACAACAGCGGTAAAACTAAATTTCGTTGTTTTAATTGGTAAGTATTCATAAATAAACCTTATATTCAGTATCCTCAAGTGTTGTATTTCACTATACAAACTCTAACTTTAAGATGAAATTACAAAATGTAGCTCGACGTATGGACTTCTTATTCAAATGAATATTTCAATCAGAAGCATTTATTGAATTATTAATGTAAAAAATGCAGCACTTAGGCTGCATTTTTATCAATCATCATTTGATATAGATTTTCAGATTTATTGATCAATAATATCTGTACCCTTTGGCGGAGTAAAATTAAAAGTCGATGCTGGAATTGCAGCATTCACCTTAACATTATTAAATTTCACATAGGTAGTCTGACCTAATGAGTCTTGTAAAATCATCAAATTCGGAGCTTTGTTGCCACCAAAACTAATGGTTAAACTTTGGAAAGCACCATCATCACGCTTTGGATAAAGGGTGTAATAAGTTTTTCCTTTATTCGGTTGAGTCACGCGGTAAGATTGCATAATCTGGTTGGTATTACCCGATAATAACAACGCTGGTGTATTGGCGACTTGTTCATCTAGACTTTGACGAACTGCCTGTTGTAGGTCTGGGTCGTAAATCCACACTGTTTTACCTGAAGTTACGATGGTTTGTTTTGCTGGTGTGGTTGTCTCCCAATAGAATTTCCCTGGGCGTGCAACTTTCATCGTCCCTTTAAAAGTTTGGTTCATATGTTGCGCAGCTAAGCCTTTTTTTTGCGCCTTGTTAGCACCACTTGAGGCCTTTGTTGTCTGCTCAAAATTAGCCGATAAACTTTGAATACCACTTAACTGCTTGACCAAATTTGCAGTTGCTTGTTGCTCCGATGCCGCTACAGGTGCTGCAAAAACAGTAGTACTGATCATCGGCGCTAGTGTCACTGCACCCAATGCTACAGCACACATGGTTTTACGAAGCATGTTCATGTCATCACCTTTTTTATTTGCTATGTCGCAATCTATTGAAAGCCCCATCTTAAACCAAATCCAGCGGCTAATAATTGAGAAAATAAGAAGATTTGTATAAATATTAATGTTTAATGTAGTGCTACATCCATCATGATGAAGACCTTTTTTTAGCTCATATGCAAAAAAGCCCCTGAAGTTCAGGAGCTTTTTTGCTTGAGCTACTAAGATCAATTCACACTTATTTCCATTGGTAGCCTACAGATGCACCGCCACCGAAGTCACCTTGACTATTACCTGTTAACGCAACTTTATAGACATATTTATTATTTTCAGTCACACCACTTACACCGAAGGCATAACCTTGCTCACCTTCCCAGAACCCAACACCGCCACTCACCATGCTCATACCTGCTTCAGTCGGTTGTGGTAAAGAAGCAATTGCGATACTAGAAGCTACAGCAGCATATGTCCGATCTTCCAAATCTCGCAGGTCTCGATTCAATGCATTCACTCGACTATCAGTATAAGCTTTTGCATCATTCAATGTTTGCTGACCAACTTGGTTTATATAAGTTTTGGCTTGATTCAATATGGTGGTATCCGCAGCAGCCATTTCCTCTGGAGTAATGCCATTTGTACCATCAGCTCCATTTGCACCTTTCAGACTTGCCAACCATTGGGTAATAGTTCCAGCATAACCATTGTTTACTGCTAACTGATAAGCACTAATACCATTGGCTCCTGTAGTACCATTGGCTCCTTTAAGGCTTGCCAACCACTCAACCACTGTACCATCAAAACCATTTTCCACAGCTTGTTGATAAGCATTTAACCCTTGTGCACCGATTGCACCTGTGGCTCCAGTTGCACCTGTTGCCCCAGTATCACCTTTTACACCTTGGATACCCTGAGCACCTGTAGCACCAGTGGCTCCTGTTGCACCAGTATCACCTTTTACACCTTGGATACCCTGAGCACCTGTAGCACCAGTGGCTCCCGTTGCACCAGTATCACCTTTTACACCTTGGATACCTTGAGCACCTGTAGCTCCTGTAGCTCCTGTAGCTCCTGTAGCACCAGTGGCTCCCGTTGCACCTGTAGCACCAGTGGCTCCCGTTGCACCAGTATCACCTTTTACACCTTGGATACCCTGAGCACCTGTAGCTCCTGTTGCACCTGTAGCACCAGTGGCTCCTGTAGCACCTGTCGCGCCTGTGGCTCCCGTTGCACCTGTGGCTCCCGTCGCACCAGTATCACCTTTTACACCTTGGATACCCTGAGCACCTGTAGCTCCTGTTGCGCCTGTGGCTCCCGTCGCGCCTGTAGCACCCGTCGCACCTGTAGCACCCGTTTCACCTGTGGCTCCCGTCGCACCAGTATCACCTTTTACACCTTGGATACCCTGAGCACCTGTAGCTCCTGTTGCGCCTGTGGCTCCCGTCGCGCCTGTAGCACCCGTCGCACCCGTTTCACCTGTGGCTCCCGTTGCACCTGTGGCTCCCGTCGCGCCTGTAGCACCCGTTTCACCAGTTGCCCCTGTAGCACCCGTCGCGCCTGTGGCTCCGACAAGTGATGCCAACCATTGTTCTTCAGTACCTACAAAACCACTATCAACAGCAACTTCATATGCACTTAAACCATCAGCCCCAGCGGGACCAGTAGGACCAGTCGGTCCTGGTATTCCACTCTCAGGACAACTCCCTGTGTCTTGATTAGAATTACATGAGGTTGCAAAAACATTTGTATTCGCTGTCATTAAAATTGCACTTAAAAGAAGTACTTGCACAGCAAACTTTTGTTTACGAACATAATGATTTGGCTCAAGTGCTTGTAGATTCATGGCAGCAGATACTGCAGTACTAATATGGTTTTGTTCTTTTTGTAACTTATTTTCTAAGGCTTTCGTCATCTGACTATTCGGAACACCGAAGACATTTTGATTTAATTTTTTCATGTCCTTCTTCCTTATCCTTCTCCTATTTCATCTATTACACGCTCAAATAAATGTGACGTACATCACTATTTTTTGGTATTTTGTGACTATAGATATCTTAGTAAAGAAAAGTGTTTTGAAGAATAATGCTGCCGTTCAGCGCTTAACTTAAATCATTTTGAAAATAAACCCACCTAAAAAATATAAAAAAACCCGCATAAAATGCGGGTTTTTCTGAACTTTTAAAACTTATGCAGTTTCAACAGTTACATAGCGACGGCCAAATTGACCTTTCACTTCAAATTTAACTACGCCGTCAGCAGTAGCAAATAAAGTATGGTCACGACCCATACCAACATTTGCACCAGCGTGGAATTCTGTACCACGTTGACGAACAATAATGTTACCAGCAGTCACAGTTTGACCACCGTACATTTTAACACCTAACATCTTAGGATTTGAGTCACGACCGTTCTTAGTCGAGCCACCGGCTTTTTTAGATGCCATGTCTATATACTCCTAGCGATTAGCCTGCGATACCAGTAATTTTTAACTCGGTAAACCATTGACGGTGACCAGTTTGCTTACGGTAGTGTTTACGACGACGTAACTTAACGATACGGATTTTGTCGTGACGACCATGACCAACCACTTCTGCAGTTACTTTCGCGCCAGCTACAACTGGAGCACCGATTTGAATGCTGTCACCATTAACAACCATTAATACGTCATCAAACGTAATAGTCGCGCCAGTTTCAGCTTTCAATAATTCAACTTTAAGGGTTTCACCCTCAACTACACGGTGCTGTTTACCACCGCTTTGGATTACTGCGTACATAATGTACTCCAACTTGCCCGTGTCGCCGTGCCGATAAAGGGATATATCGATCTTAAAACGACCGCCACTGGGGTTATACAAGGGGACAGATTTTAAGTGATTATTGCATAAACAACAAGCCACTTACACAAAAAAACCTAAACTTAGCCCTAAGTTTGTTTTGCAGCGCTAACATGTTAAATTAAAATAGAATGAAACACATACGACTGTGTAATAAAGAATAGATTTTTAAAATCAATTCGCTACTATAGTCAGCAGATACATTTTTGATGTCATCCAAAACATCGTTTACGTATTTATGGTAATCAACCTGTCTAAATTATCGAACATCAGTAATCCTGTTTACTGTGTCATTTTTTGATTCTAATTTTTGATTACACTATAGATAATGACGCTACCTTTGCAAACATCACTTAACCAATAGAGGTTTCTATTCCTATGGCCATCGATTTTAAGCAAGATATTCTCGCCCCTGTAGCTCAAGACTTTGCTGAGATGGATACATTTATTAATGAAGGAATTACCTCTAAAGTGGCATTAGTGATGGCAGTCAGTAAACACGTGGTTGAAGCAGGCGGAAAACGCATGCGCCCGATTATGTGCTTACTCGCAGCCAAAGCCTGTGGTGCTGAAGATTTAGCACAACAACGAAAATTAGCTGCCATTATTGAGATGTTGCACACTGCAACGCTTGTGCATGATGATGTTGTCGATGAGTCTGGTTTACGTCGTGGTCGTCCAACCGCAAATGCAACATGGAATAATCAAACAGCAGTTTTAGTCGGTGATTTTCTGATCTCACGTTCTTTCGATTTACTGGTCGATTTGAACAATATGATGTTATTAAAAGACTTTTCTACAGGAACCTGTGAAATTGCTGAAGGTGAAGTATTACAGCTACAAGCTCAACATCAACCTGATACCAATGAACAAACGTATTTAGATATTATCCACGGTAAAACTTCACGTTTATTTGAGTTAGCAACTGAAGGGGCTGCTATCCTTACAGGTACACCAGAATACCGTGAACCCCTCAGAAAATTTGCAGGCCATTTTGGCAATGCCTTCCAAATTATTGATGACATTTTAGATTACACATCTGATGCTGAAACGCTTGGTAAAAATATTGGCGATGATTTAATGGAAGGTAAACCCACTTTGCCTCTCATCTCAGCACTACAACTTACTACAGGTGAACACCACCAAATTATTCGTAAGAGTATTGCAACTGGTGGTACAGCACAACTCGATCAAGTCATCGACATCGTACAACAGTCTGGCGCATTAGATTATTGCCGAAAACGCGCCACAGAAGAAACGGAAGCTGCTTTAGCAGCACTTATGGCCTTGCCTGATACACAATATCGTCAAGCATTATCTAATTTGGCACAATTGGCTTTACACCGAATTCAATAAAGTAGACTTACTTATTTGCTTATGCATATACAATTTAATGATGTATTGCGAAACATGCAGCAACAGCTTGAGCTTTCTCAGGCTGTTGATGATGTTTTGCTGATTGAACTGGTCAATCAAATTCGACCCAGTGACAGTAAGAACATAGATGAAATAGAACAAAAATTTCAGCAATTTATTCAAATCCTTTTACTTACACCCCATGCTGCAATTACCTTACAAAGTTTTCTTCTACGCCTAATCAATCAATACAAACAAACCAGTTTATTTGCCGATACAGGCATTTTATCTCTTGATGGTTTTTGGAATCAGTTGGCTCAGCGTGTAGGTGCTCACTTTTTACCCTTAATCCATGATGGAACCCAACTTCAAGAACTGGTTCGACGAGTGTTTCATCAGCCGAATGACCAATACTGGCTAGATCAAATTTCTGAAAAAAATTGGCAGCAGCTATTTCAACTTTTAAATCAAGGGCATAGCAATCAGAAAGAAAAGCTCAAAATTAAAAGTGAGCTGATTAAAGCAATTACCGTAATTTCATATCGAATTAGTGGCATTGGCTTATACCCTGAATTTATTAACGCTCAACCTGAACTGACTGAATACGAATCTCCATTTTTAGAACAAAATCGTGAGATTATTGAATTTATTCAACATTATAAAAAATTGCATCAAAATCGGGATGAATTTGCGGTCATTGCACCACCCGATGCTTCACAAGCCTTGGTCATGATTGATCAATGTCGAGAAGTCGTTTTAAAAATTCGACGTGCCACCAAAAGGATTGGGGTGAGTATCAGCCTCACCTATTTGCTCTCATTATTAGAGCAATGTCTTGATCGGGTTGAACTCCTTTTGCAAATCATTGTTGAAGAAGATGAGCTTCGTTACCACGCGATAGGAAGCCTGCTCACCGATATTAGCCAAGCGATTTACAATGAACGTAGTGTTCGAGCCTTGTTGGCAAACAATAGCGAACTTATTGCATTACAAGTCACTGAAAATGCAAGTAAAACGGGTGAACACTATGTAAGTACGGATAAAAAAAGTTTTTGGTCTATGTACCGCTCTGCTGCAGGTGCTGGGGTAATTATTGCCATCATGGCGACCCTAAAAACTTTAGCCTCTCGTGTAGTCATGGCACCGATTATGCAAGCGTTTGTGTATAGCATGAATTATGCTTTTGGTTTCATGCTTATTCATATTGTACATTGTACCGTTGCAACAAAACAGCCGGCCATGACCGCTGCCGCACTTGCATCGACCGTACAGCATCGCAAAGGCTCTAAGACAGCTCAAATTGCTGAATTAGCCGCTTTAATTATTAATATTATTCGCACCCAGTTCATCGCAATTATTGGCAATATTTCTATAGCCATTCCAACAGCGGCATTGATTGCTTGGCTATGGCAAACAGGACTACATGAACCGTTAATGAATCATGTCAAAGCGGCAAAAACATTACATGATTTAAATCCATTTACCTCTTTAGCAATTCCACATGCAGCCATTGCAGGGGTATGTCTGTTCTTATCAGGGTTAATTGCTGGATATTTCGATAATATGGCAGTTTACCGAAAAGTTGGCCCTAGACTTAAAGCACATCAAAAATTGAAATTATATATAGGGCAAGAACGCTTAAATAAGCTTGCAGAGTATGTAGAACGAAATTTAGGTGCGCTTGCGGGTAATTTTATTTTTGGGATCATGCTCGGCAGCATGGGCACTCTAGGTTTTATTTTAGGTCTCCCTTTAGATATTCGACATATTGCCTTTGCCTCAGCCAACTTTATACAAGGTCTCATGAATATTAATGATAGCCCTGATATTGGCCTAATTATTGTATCTTTTTTAGGCGTACTTTTAATTGGTTTAACCAACTTATTTGTAAGTTTCACCCTCACGATTATTGTTGCTTTGAGGGCACGTCGCGTTCGTTTTGAGCAATGGAAACCGTTAGCAAAGTTAGTACTGACCCATTTTTTAACACGTCCAAGTGATTTCTTTTGGCCACCAAAATCACCTTTAGTCGTTGACGAAACTACAAATACTCACAAAACTTTAAGTAAATGATTTGTTATATTTCAACTCTACTATAGAGAAATTTAATCGAGTTCACACAGGCTTGAAAAAAAGTGTACTGACAAGTACACTTTGACCCAAATGTTAACTGGGGGAGTCCGGTTAAACGAACAAGAGGTTAATGCATGCCGTACTTGTTGCTTATTATTGGTTGTTTTTTGTTATTTTTCAGTGTCTTGATTTTAAACACTCCCAGTTTGCTTTCATTTGATCTGGCTATTGTCGAATGGGCAAGTCATCATCGTACTGAAAGTTTAAACCAAATAACAACGCTACTATCAGCAATTGGGGGGATGCCAGCTGTACTTTTTTTTACCACTTTATGGTGTTTCCATCTAACTTGGTATAAAAAATACACATATATTTTGCTAATTTGTTTAGGACTTGTTGGAAGCGGAGCCGTTGCTTGGCTACTTAAATACTGGATTGCAAGACCACGCCCACCTGAAATATTTCATTTGGTTCAAAGTTATGGTGCTTCTTTTCCAAGTGCGCACAGTGTTTATGCTGCTGCTTTAAGTGGTTTAGTTATTTATTTATACCGTGAACACTCCAAATACTCATATATTTATTGTTTTGCAGTTATATGGTTCATTTTAATGGGGTGCTCAAGAATATATTTGGGCGTACATTTTCCTTCTGATGTTCTTGCAGGTTGGGGCATAAGTTTTATTTGGATTACCCTGCTATACATAGTGTTACAACACTCTATGAAGCAAAAATAAATTAATTTTTAGATAATAATCTAACCGAGGTGAAACAATGATGTCTGCAAAGCTTTGGGCTCCGGCCCTCACCGCTTGCGCATTAGCAACAAGTATTGCACTTGTTGGTTGTAGCAAAGATCAAAAAGATGCGCAGCAAGCTGGTGCATCTCAACAAATGCCGCCAACAGAAGTTGGTATCATTGTTGCGCAACCGCAAAGCGTCGAACAGTCTGTAGAGTTATCTGGTAGAACCACAGCATTTGAAGTATCAGAAGTTCGCCCACAAACCAGTGGTATTATTCTGAAACGCTTATTTGCCGAAGGTAGTTATGTCCGTGAAGGTCAAGCACTTTATGAGTTAGATTCTCGTACAAACCGAGCTGCACTTGATAATGCAAAAGCTGCCCTCTTACAACAAGAAGCCAACCTAAGCTCTCTGAAAACAAAACTCAATCGCTATCAACAACTGGTTTCAAGCAATGCAGTTTCGAAGCAAGAATATGATGATTTAGTCGGTCAAGTTAGAGTGGCTGATGCTCAAGTTGCAGCTGCGCGTGCACAAGTCAAAAATGCCGAAGTAGACTTAGGTTATTCAACCATTCGCTCTCCAATTTCTGGTCAAACTAACCGTTCAACAGTAACGGTAGGTGCACTTGTAACGGCGAATCAGGCAGATCCATTAGTAACGATTCAACGTTTAGATCCAATTTATGTGGATATTAACCAGTCTAGCACCGAATTGTTACGCCTACGCCAGCAGCTCAGCAAAGGCAGTTTGGACAGCAGCAATAACACACGTGTGAAACTTAAACTTGAAGATGGTAGCTACTACCCAATTGAAGGTCGCTTAGCATTCTCAGATGCCAGTGTAAATACAGAAACAGGGACCGTCACAATTCGTGCAGTATTCCCAAATCCGAATCACTTGTTATTACCAGGTATGTTTGCCAATGCGCAAATTGTACAAGGCGTGATACCTAATGCAATTTTAATTCCTCAAGCGGCAATTACGCGTACCCCAACTGGTCAAGCAATGGCCATGATTGTGGATGCGAAAGGGGCAATTGAGGCACGTCCTGTAACCACAGTGGGTGTTCAGGGGCAGAATTGGATCGTGACTGAAGGTATTAAAACGGGTGAAAAAATTGTGGTGGATGGTATTGCGAAAGTAAAAGCAGGACAAACCGTTTCTGCAAAACCATATCAACCTCAAACTGAAACACCAAAAGCATCGGCGCCAGCTTCTGCTGAAAAACCAAAAGCACAACAAGCTGAATCTAACACTGAACAAAAAGCTACTTCACACGCATAAGGGGTAGACTGAATGGCTCAATTTTTTATTCATCGCCCCATTTTTGCGTGGGTGATTGCACTGGTCATTATGCTGGCGGGTATTCTAACTCTCACCAAAATGCCTGTTGCTCAATATCCTACAATTGCACCACCAACGGTGACAATTTCTGCGACTTATCCTGGTGCATCTGCACAAACTGTAGAAAATACAGTCACTCAAATCATTGAACAACAAATGAATGGTTTGGATGGTTTGCGTTATATTTCATCTAACAGTGCAGGTAATGGTCAAGCATCAATCAACTTGAACTTTGAGCAAGGGATTGACCCAGACATTGCACAAGTTCAAGTACAAAACAAATTACAATCGGCAACAGCGCTTTTACCTGAAGATGTACAACGTCAAGGGGTAAAAGTCACTAAGTCTGGTGCGAGTTTTATGCAGGTTCTTGCATTTTACTCTCCTGATGGAAGCTTATCTGCTGCCGACATTAAAGACTATGTAAACTCTAACATTTCTGAACCGCTGAGCCGTGTCGCAGGTGTGGGCGAAATCCAAGTTTTTGGTGGTTCTTATGCCATGCGCATTTGGTTAGACCCTGCCAAAATGACCAGTTTACAAGTCACGCCAAGTGATGTTGCTGCTGCAATTAATGCTCAAAACTCGCAAGTGGCAGTAGGCCAGTTGGGTGGTGCACCAGCTGTAAAAGGTCAAGTACTGAACGCAACAGTAAATGCTCAAAGTATGTTGCAAACACCTGAGCAGTTTAGAAATATCTTTCTGAAAAATACGGCCTCAGGTGCTCAAGTTCGCTTAGGTGATGTTGCTCGTGTTGAACTCGGTTCAGATAACTATCAATTCGACTCTAAATTTAATGGTAAAGCTGCTGGTGGTGTTGCGATTAAACTTGCAACAGGTGCCAACGCACTCGATACTGCGGCAGCCGTTGAAGAACGCTTAAGTGAACTTCGTAAAAACTACCCAGATGGTTTAAAAGATCAACTGGCGTATGATACGACGCCATTCATTAAGCTTTCGATTGAAAGTGTAGTTCATACTTTAATTGAAGCCGTATTCTTGGTATTTATTGTCATGTTCCTGTTCTTACAGAACTGGCGTGCAACGATTATTCCTACGCTTGCGGTGCCTGTTGTTGTATTAGGTACATTTGCAGTCATTAATATTTTTGGTTTCTCAATCAACACGCTCACCATGTTTGCGATGGTATTAGCCATTGGTCTTCTGGTCGACGATGCAATTGTCGTGGTCGAGAACGTTGAACGTGTCATGCAGGAAGATCATTTGGACCCTGTAGCCGCGACTGAAAAGTCGATGCAACAGATCTCTGGTGCATTGGTTGGTATTACTAGCGTATTAACTGCTGTATTCGTTCCAATGGCCTTTTTTGGTGGTACGACTGGGGTAATTTACCGTCAGTTCTCCATTACCCTTGTAACCGCAATGATTTTGTCATTGATTGTGGCATTAACATTTACTCCGGCCCTGTGTGCGACCCTGTTAAAACAACATGATCCAAATAAAGCAGAAAGTAACAATATTTTTGCTCGTTTCTTCCGTTGGTTTAACAGCAGCTTTGAAAAACTGTCAGTAAAATACCAAGGTGGTGTCAACCGTATGACCCATCACAAAGTATTCTCTGGTGTCGTTTATATTCTGGTCATTGCTGGTTTAGTTGGCCTTTACAAAGTCTTACCTTCTTCGTTCTTACCAGATGAAGACCAAGGCGTGGTGATGACTCTAGTTCAGCTTCCACCAAGTGCAAGCCTCGAACGTACCGACAAAGTCATCACTACCATGACAGACTACTTCTTGAATAAAGAAAAAGAGAATGTAGATTCAATCTTTACCGTTTCTGGTTTCTCATTCACTGGTGTAGGTCAAAACGCAGGTCTTGCCTTTATTAAACTCAAAGACTGGGATGAACGTACTTCTCCAGAATCTCAGATTGGTGCAATTATTCAACGCGGTATGTCATTGAATATGATCAAAGATGCCTCTTACATCATGCCATTGCAATTACCAGCAATGCCTGAATTAGGTGTAGCATCAGGTTTTGATATTCAGTTGAAAGACGCAAGTGGTCAAGGACATGACAAACTGATTGCTGCGCGAAACGCTATTTTGGGTATGGCTGCACAAGATAAACGTCTTGCAGGCGTACGCCCAAATGGTCAAGAAGATACACCTCAATATCAAATTACTGTTGACCAAGCGCAAGCAGGTGCAATGGGTGTCAGTATTGCCGATATTAACTCGACAATGGGTATGGCTTGGGGTGGTTCTTATATCAATGACTTCGTTGACCGTGGTCGTGTGAAAAAAGTTTATGTACAAGGCGAAGCAAATACACGCATGATGCCTGAAGACCTAAACAAATGGTACGTGCGCAATAACGTCGGTACGATGGTTCCATTCTCAGCATTTGCAACTGGGAAATGGACGTATGGTTCACCACGTTTAGAGCGTTATAACGGTGTATCTTCGGTGAACATTCAAGGTACTCCTGCACCTGGTGTAAGTTCGGGTGATGCGATGCTCGCAATGGAAGAAATCATTGGCAAACTACCATCTATGGGCTTACAAGGCTTTGACTATGAATGGACAGGTTTATCTTTAGAAGAACGTGATTCAGGTAGCCAAACAGGTCCTTTACTGGTTCTTTCAATGTTAATCGTGTTCTTATGTCTTGCCGCATTATATGAAAGCTGGTCTATCCCTGTTTCAGTATTACTGGTTGTACCTCTAGGTATTATCGGTGCCTTTACTTTGACATGGTTAGGTATGATCATTAAAGGCGATCCGAACCTGTCATTTAACATCTATTTCCAAGTTGCAATTGTTGCCGTTATTGGTCTTTCTGCAAAAAATGCGATCTTGATCGTAGAATTTGCGAAAGAATTGCAAGAAAAAGGTGAAGATTTATTTGATGCAACTTTGCATGCTGCAAAAATGCGTTTACGCCCAATTATCATGACTACCCTTGCCTTTGGTTTTGGTGTACTTCCGCTTGCACTTTCTACAGGTGCGGGTGCAGGAAGTCAGCATTCAGTAGGTTTTGGTGTACTTGGTGGTGTGATTAGTTCTACACTTTTGGGTATTTTCTTTATTCCAGTATTCTTCGTTTGGATTCGTAGTATCTTTAAATACAAACCTAAGAAACAAAATAATCAGGAGCAAACATCGTGATGCAAAAAGTATGGTCTATTTCAGGTCGTAGCATTGCGGTATCTGCACTTGCGCTTGCTTTGACTGCATGTCAAAGCATGCGTGGTCCAGAACCCGTCGCTCAAGCGGATATTCCAACAGGATATATTGGTTCAACAACAGGTCCTTCTGTTGCTGAACAAGGCTATAAAGACTTTTTTGCTGATCCACGATTAGTACAAGTCATTGAAATGGCTTTAGCGAATAACCGTGATTTACGTACTGCAACCTTGAATATTCAACGTGCGCAGCAAACGTATCAGATTAGCGAAAACAACCAATTACCAACCATTGGTGCAAGTGGCAGTGTGCTTCGTCAAGATACCCTGAGCAGCAACAAACCGATGACAACTTATAATGTTGGCCTCGGTGTGACTGCTTATGAGTTAGATTTTTGGGGTCGTGTTCGTAGCCTAAAAGACAATGCCTTAGATAGCTATTTAGCGACTCAAAGTGCACGTGATGCAACGCAAATTTCATTGATTGGTCAGGTTGCACAAGCTTGGCTGAGCTATTCGTTTGCCAATGCCAACTTAAAACTGGCCGATCAAACGCTTAAAGCACAGCTTGAGTCTTACAATCTGAATAAAAAGCGTTTTGATGTCGGTATCGATAGCGAAGTCCCTGTACGTCAAGCACAAATTTCGGTTGAAACTGCACGTAACGATGTTGCTAACTACAAAACCCAAGTTGCACAGGCACAGAACCTGTTGAACCTGCTGGTGGGTCAACCTGTACCTGCAAACTTATTGGCTTCACAACCTGTTAAACGCATTACCCAAAGTACGGCGTTGACAGCGGGCTTGCCAAGTGATTTGTTAAATAACCGTCCAGATGTCCGTGCTGCGGAATACCAATTGTCTGCTGCGGGCGCCAATATTGGCGCGGCAAAAGCAAAGTTGTATCCAACCATCAGCTTAACGGGCTCAGCAGGTTATGCATCAACAGATTTAAGCGACTTGTTTAAATCTGGCGCTTTTGTTTGGTCACTCGGTCCAAGCTTGGACATCCCAATCTTTGACTGGGGTACACGTCGTGCCAATGTCAAGATTTCAGAAACTGACCAAAAAATTGCATTGTCAGACTATGAAAAGACGATCCAAACTGCATTCCGTGAAGTAAATGATGCTTTGGCTGTACGTGAAAATATTGGTGATCGTCTAGCGGCGCAGCGTCGCCTTGTAGAAGCCACCAATACCACATATAAACTGTCTACTGCCCGCTTCCGCGCTGGCATCGACAACTACTTAACAGTACTGGATGCACAACGTACATCATACTCTGCAGAACAAGGTCTGCTATTGCTTGAACAAGCAAATTTAAACAACCAAGTAGAAGTATATAAAACCCTCGGTGGCGGGGTAAAAGCCAATACTTCTGATCAAGTGGTGAAACAACCCTCTTCTTCAGATTTAAAATATAACAAAACTGCAAAATAAACCTTGCAACATGAAAAGCTCACTTCGGTGGGCTTTTTTATTGCTTTTTTACAGGCTTTTTCCTATCTTCAAAGAGAATCAAATCATTTAAAAATTGAATATTATGCTTTTAAGTAACCTTGAGTCCGTTCCAGGACATACGATTTCCCAGCAACTGGATGTGGTCTACGGCAGTACCGTTCGGAGTAAACATGTGGGGCGTGACTTTCTGGCGGGTTTAAAAAATATTGTTGGCGGTGAACTTACGGCATATACCGAGCTTTTAGAAGAATCACGTCAAGAAGCCATGAGTCGTATGATTGCAAAAGCTCAAGCTTTAGGGGCCAACGCCATCGTAGGAATTCGTTTTTCAACCTCAAATATTGCTCAAGGTGCTTCAGAATTATTTGTTTATGGTACCGCGGTCCGTGTTACCCCGTTAAATAATCATCTCCCCGATCCATTTCCTACACAGGTTTAAACAATGGAAAGTTTAATTTTCCAGTTACTCATCTTTGTGGTGCTATTCAGTGTTGGTTTTGGCTTTGGCCATTATAACGAACGCAAACATCTGGCAGAGCTTGAACACAATGAAAGACGCCTCGCCTACATCACCGTAGGGAATTTGCGTAAAGTGAGTTTTGAGCAGTCTGGGCACATGATCAGCAGCAATGTTGTAATTTCACATGATTATTTCAAATATGTACTGGCCACCGTGCAAAACTTTTTTGGGGGTAGACTTACCAGCTATGAAAGTGTCGTGGATCGTGCGCGTCGTGAAGCGGTTGTCCGACTCAAACTTGAAGCAGAAAAATACGGTGCAACGCATATCGCCTGCATAAGACTATCGACCACCGAAATGGGGATGCAAGGTGGCATGGTTGAGGTTTTTGCTTATGGCACAGCTATTTTAAAACCCTAATTTTTCAACTCCCCGCTAGAATGACTGACAAGTAACCCAGACCGTCTGAAAAGTCTTGTAAGCTTTTGCTGTTCTGAGACATGCTTTAGTGAAGATAGCTCACTAAAGCAGCGCCCCCTACACTGTTCACAATAAATACCCACATGGTTCACTGACTTAAAAGCATCGAGAGATATGAAATCTTTAGCATCTAAAATAAGCATAGCTGCGCTCACCATGATTCCATTTACAACTCAAGCCGAATTAATTGTCTTAGCATCTCCGCAAAGTCATGATGCCTACTATGCAAAAGTAATCGATGATATTTTTGATTTTCATATAGATTATGCGAAAAAAATTATTAAAAATGGAGACAATGTCGTTATTTTAACAGACCAATATCTTTACCCCGAGTACGTTAAAGCATTGGACAAAAAGCATGTGGCGATCACCCCGATGCAGGATATTTGGATGCGTGACTTTACCAGCGCCAATCCTGCGCAACCTGTGATGTTCCGCTATACCGCCGCGGGTCAAGGTGGAGGAAAGAAAGGGCAAGCCATTTCAGATCAAGTGCAAGACGAATTTAAATATTATAGCCAGAAGGCAGGTTTACAGTTTACTCAAAGTAAGCTGTTGAATGATGGTGGTAACTGGGTTGAAGATGGTTATGGCAATGTCGTGCTCAGCACCAAATTTTTAACTGATAATAAGCTAACTGAAAGCGAGGCTCGGAAAAAACTGATAGCCTTAACAAATGCCAAACAAATTGCATTTATTGAAGCCGATGAACAAGGCGGCTTAGAACATGCCGATGGTGTGGTCAGTTTTGTCGATCAAAATACCTTGGTGATTAACTCCTACCCTGAAGATCCGGACTATGCCAAGCGACTCATGGTAGATTTAAAACGCGGTATTCCCAATGTGAAAATTCATGAAATCATTACACCATATGATGGCAGCGAAATTTACGATGAAAAATTTGGTTCAGCTTGCGGCTTGTACACCACTATGCTGGTCACCCCTGAACGGATTTATTTTCCACAGTTTGGAATTAAAGAAGATGCTATCGCCTTAAAACAAATTCGGAGTATAACTAAACGGACTGTCATTCCCGTACAGTCCTCAAAAGTCTGCCATATGGGCGGTGGCGTACGTTGTATGTCTTGGCAAGTTCGTAGCAAAAATGCAGAATTATTCTTAAATTATTTAAACAAAATCAGCCAATAGATCATTCATCAATTTATGTAGCTTTAATCAAAAAGGAAGAAAGCATGGCTTTCCCCCCAGGCTTCCCAATTTACTTGACTTTCGCTTTACGAATCATTCGATACAGAGCACTTGGTGATAAACGTGAAACCAGTACGCCTAATTTTTCTTTACGCCCACCAATCACAATATATTCATCACCTTGCATTAATGATTTAACCGTATATTGTGCAAATTCATCTGCTTCTAGGCCATTAGCTGTTGCTTCATTATCAAAGCCTTGTGCCTGACCCGCTCCATTTAAAGCATTAATGGAAACGTTGGTTTTTACAAAACCTGGAAAAACTACCGAAACATCTACCCCATCTTCAGCCACTTCTGCTCTTAGACTGTTTGCCCACATATGTATGGCTGCTTTTGCCGCAGAATAGGAAGCACGATATTGCGTCCCTAATAATCCTGCAATACTCGAAACAAAAACCACTCGACCTGACTTTTGTTTTAAAAGTGTAGGTAAAACAGTTTTGGTTAAAAATACCTGCGAAAAGTAATCAACTTCCATAATGGTACGTTCAGTTTGCATGGTCGTTTCAGTAATCAGGGCACGCTGACTTAAACCTGCATTATTAATCAGCCAGTCAATACGTCCTTTGGCAGCCAAGACTTGTTCATACGCATGTAAGACTTGAGCTTCATTGGTAATATCTGCACAAATTGAAAGATGTAAATCTGGATTTAACAATCCAACACGCACCTTTTCCAATTCATCGATGCGACGGGCAGTCAGCACCACTTGTGCACCTTGTAATGCACACTCTTGTGCCAAGGCTTTACCTAAACCTGAAGATGCCCCAGTAATCCATACCACCTTATTTTCTAAACTGTCTAGCTTGGCCATTATTGTCTACCCTGATTCGATTACGGCAATTGCCTAATTGTTGGTTGAATTTTCTAAAAAAACAAGAAAATGATTGAAATAATGACTCATGGTTTTAGCATCATATTGCATACCCAATTTATCAAAACGCTTATAGCCCATTTGAGTGGTGACATGAATAACCCCATTTAGAGTCTTATCCACCACTACATTAAATTTCAGCATTGTTTTCGGAACCCGAATTAAATGCGTCACGCCCTGATCCACAATTTGAGTAAATGCCTGTAAAGCAGGAATCACTGCAGCATTATTACCTTGTTGCATTTCTTCAGCAGAACTGAGCAACGCTTGAACACTGTCTTCATCGACTGGATAGGACAAATAAAATTCACCCTCTTTTTGATACATCAGTTCGTGCAGATAATTCACCATCGGCAGCAAACGCTCATTACCAAAAAATGACACCGACCATGGCATATATTTACGCGTGGTTTCCATAATATGCTGGATTACTTTGGCAGATTCATTATCTCCCGAATGCGAAACACGGATAATCTCACCAAAAACCTGATCAATCACCTCATAAGAAATGTCTGCCAGCACATCACCCAATGCCTTGGCTAAACTCTCGGTTTGACCTTGATTAAGTTGTTGATGAATATCCTGAAAACGTTGATGGGTTTCTGATTTCAACTTAAGTGAAATAACATAACTCATTCTATTTTTTCCTTTTTATCAAGTTCTACGATCTTATGCGCAGTCGTTATACAGACTTCATCATAAAACCTCTCACTTGCCGTGACAATTGCAGAAACAAAGCATTTGACGAACATCCCAAAGCCGTTATTTTTTTGCTACACTAGGTGCAATTTTTTATTCACTTTTTATCTGTTCTGACTATGACTGATTCTGCGCAAAATATTGCTACGACTTACGATCCGACTGAGATCGAGAAAAAATGGTACCAAACTTGGGAAGAGCGTGGCTATTTCAAACCATCTCAACAAGGTGAATCATTCTGTATCATGATTCCGCCACCAAACGTCACTGGCAGTTTGCATATGGGTCATGGTTTTAACAATGCCATTATGGATGCCTTAACGCGCTACAACCGTATGTCAGGCAAAAACACCTTGTGGCAACCGGGTACAGACCATGCGGGTATTGCCACACAAATGGTGGTTGAACGTCAGTTGGGCGCTCAAGGTGTAAGCCGTCATGACCTTGGCCGTGAAAAATTCATCGAAAAAATCTGGGAATGGAAAGAGCAATCAGGCAACACCATTACCCGTCAAATCCGTCGTTTAGGTTCATCTGTAGATTGGTCTCGTGAACGCTTCACCATGGATGAAGGTTTATCCAATGCAGTAAAAGAAGTGTTCGTGAAATTACACGAAGACGGCTTGATCTACCGTGGCAAACGTTTGGTAAACTGGGATCCAAAATTACAAACTGCGCTTTCTGACCTCGAAGTTGAGTCGGATAAAGAAGAAGCAGGTTCATTGTGGCACTTCAAATACTTCTTTGAAGATAAAAACCTACGTACCCACGATGGTAAAGACCACATCGTTGTTGCAACGACGCGTCCTGAAACATTGCTCGGTGATACAGCGGTTGCTGTTGCACTAGATGATGAACGCTATACACACCTTGTGGGTCAGAACATCATTCTGCCAATTACAGGCCGTGCAGTTCCAATCGTGAAAGATGAATATGTTGATAAAGAATTCGGTACAGGCTGTGTGAAAATCACCCCTGCGCACGACTTTAACGACTATGAAGTCGGTAAGCGTTGTGAACTCCCAATCATCAACATCTTTAATAAAAATGCAGAAGTGTTGGCTGAGTTTGAATATATCGCGAAAGCGGGCGAGCAAATTTCTAAAACCATCCCTGCTCCTGCGGACTATATTGGTTTAGAGCGTTTTGAAGCGCGTAAAAAACTGGTTGAACAAGCGGAAGCTGAAGGTTGGTTAGATCAGATCCAACCGTACACACTTAAACCACCTCGCGGTGACCGTTCAGGTGTGATCGTTGAGCCATTATTGACGGATCAATGGTATGTGAAAATTGCACCATTGGCGCAACCTGCCATTGAAGCGGTTCAAGACGGTCGCATCAAGTTTGTTCCTGAGCAGTACAGCAACATGTACATGGCGTGGATGAACAACATTCAAGACTGGTGTATCTCTCGTCAACTTTGGTGGGGTCACCGTATTCCAGCTTGGTACGATGCTGAAGGCAACATTTATGTAGGTCGTAACGAAGCTGAAGTACGTGCCAAAAACAACATCCCTGCTGATGTTGTGCTTAACCAAGATGAAGACGTACTGGATACGTGGTTCTCTTCTGCACTTTGGACGTTCTCAACCCTTGGTTGGACTGGTGATGCCAAGAAAGATGCAGAAAACTATTTCCTCAATACCTTCCACCCAACTGATGTGTTAGTGACTGGTTTTGACATCATCTTCTTCTGGGTTGCTCGTATGATTATGTTTACGATGCACTTCATGAAGAATGAAGATGGTACGCCACAAGTGCCGTTTAAAACGGTCTATGTTCACGGTTTAGTTCGTGATGGCGAAGGTCAAAAAATGTCGAAGTCGAAGGGCAACGTACTTGACCCATTAGATTTGATTGACGGTGTAGACCTTGAGACTTTGGTACAAAAACGTACTACAGGTCTGATGAACCCGAAACAAGCAGCGAAGATTGAAAAATCAACCCGTAAAGAGTTCCCAGAAGGCATTCAAGCCTATGGTACGGACGCAGTGCGTTTCACCTTCTGTGCGCTTGCCAACACAGGTCGTGACATTAAGTTCGATATGAAACGTGTTGAAGGCTACCGTAACTTTGCTAACAAAATCTGGAACGCAACCCGTTTCGTGATGATGAACTGTGAAAATCAAGAAATTGGTAGCGAAGTTCGTCAAGACCTTTGGGAATTACCTGAACAGTGGATCGTGAGCCGTCTGCAAAAAGCAGAAGCTGCGGTACAACAAGCTTTCGCGACTTACCGTTTAGACTTGGCTGCACAAGCGATTTATGAGTTCATTTGGAATGAATACTGTGACTGGTATGTCGAACTGACAAAACCTGTTCTGAACGATGAAAACGTATCGGTTGAGCGTAAAGCTGAAGTTCGTCGTGTACTCCTTGCGGTAATGGAAGCATCTTTACGTCTTGCACATCCGCTTATGCCGTATTTGACTGAAGAAATCTGGCAGACGCTTGCACCGAAACTTGGTATTGCTGGCGAAACCATCATGCTCGCGCAATACCCTGTGGCCAACCCTGAGCGTGTAAACGAACAGGCTGAAGCAGACATGCAATGGCTTCAAGGTTTGATTGGTGCGGTACGTAACATTCGTGGTGAAATGGGCTTAGGTAATGCGCGTTTATTACCTGTGCTTCTACAAAACACGACGGAAGCTGAAAAAGCACAAATCACGCGTATTGAAGCGTTGTTTAAAGCCTTGGCGAAAGTGGAAAGCATTACCTTCTTGGCTGATGCTGAGCAACCGCCATTGTCTTCATCAAGCGTTGTTGGTCACGTGTCTGTATTTGTTCCGATGAAGGGCTTAATTGACCCGAAAGCGGAATTGGGTCGTTTACAGAAAGACTTAGACAAAGTGCAAAAGCAGCATGACCAAATTGCGACTAAACTCGGTAATGAAGGTTTTGTGGCGAAAGCACCTGCGGCTGTGGTTGAAGGTGAAAAAGCGAAATTGGCTGAGTTTGCTGACCAGTTAGCGAAGATTAAAGCGAATATGGAGCAAATTGCAGCGCTTTGATGCTGTAGTTTGATATAAAAATCCCCTCTTGGTGAGGGGATTTTTATATTTAGTTAATAACAATATTTTTTAAAAATTCAATTAACTTAAAATTAAGGTCACGGATTTCATCAATAGTTACATATTCATATTTTCTATTTTCATAAATCCATTGTAAAAATTCTTCACTATTATCAAAACGGTCTATAAGTTCTACATTTTGGTTAAATAAATAAGGTAAAACTAATACATCACCTCGGCTATCTTGATAATGAAAACGGTCTGGCCATTGAATTTTAGCACTAAAACTTAACTTTCTGAAATCGCCCCAAGCAGGGAAAATTTTTCTACATCCTATTTCATGAAAACCTGAACCTATTTTCAGTTCTAGTAATTTTTTTAAGTAATTATTTGAAATTGGCTGAATATCTTCCTTTGAGAAGCTATATTCACTCAAAGAAGATTCTACCAAATCAATTTGATAATATATATTTTCTTTTGTTATTATAAAAAGTATCAAATCTAAAATATCTCTATTTGATTTATTTTTTATAATCTGATGCCCTGAGACTTCTTCTTTCTGAACTTCAACTAATGATAATTCAGATATTTCATTCTCTTTTATTTTTCCAATTAAAGCCCCCAAGGTAAATGCGTCATGATTTATTAATATTTTTAAATTATTTAAATCAGAAAGCATTATGTCACTTATTTTTTCAAAATTATAAAGCCCTGTAAAACAAGCCACTGCATAGGGTTTTTCATCATCCAAAATTTCTTCATATTTTGTTTGAATATAATTTCTAACAGCTATTTTCACCTTATTTCTTGCCTTACCTTTTGCTTCATTTAAAATTTTCTCTCGATTATATGTCAAAAATTTATCAGCTCTTTCCCCATAAAAATCAATAACCGAACTACAGAAGCTCAAATCATTATATAGATTTAAGTCTTTAAAAGCTTGCCCTCTAAAAAATGTATTAAAATTACCATAATTAAAATCACCAAATCTAATTTTTGAAATTAGGATACCTGTTTCTTTATCATAGTAATATGATTCTTGATTATTTTTTTTACTTAATAAATTACTACCAATAGGACTTTCCATGAAAAAATTTATAAAACTATTTTTTATACTTAAAACCTCATAATCACGTAAATTTGATCCAGATTTAGTAAAATCATAACCATTAAGCTTTGTAGATATTTCACGCTCTCCAAAAGGCAAAGAAATTCTTTGTGGGAAATCTTTAATTTTCATATCAATAAGGAAACGTGTTCCATAATCAGATAATATGTTTTGATTAACTTTTTTTATGACTACACTACCTCTATTTTTATTAAACTTTATTTTTAATGTTTCATTATTAATTATAGATTTTGTAATTATTGAAAATTTATCATTAAGTAAATATGCACTTTGAAGACCTATACCAAACATACCTGATGGTCTAAACCATTTAGGCATAGCTTTAATAGTTTTTATTTTATTTTTATTCTTTCTTGAACCACCAACCTCAAGCATAAATTTCAAAGTATCAAAATCGATACCAGTCCCATGATCTGTAATCTCTAAAGTCCATATATCATCTTTTTTTTGTTGAAATTTTACTTCAATAGGATATTGCCTATACAGACTTTGAATAGATTCATCTAAAGGACTTTCGGCTTCATCTACAATTTTCGAATCTTCTAACCAAATTCTTTGTAATGTTGCATCTACACCATTTTGTAGAATTTCGCGAATGCTATCTACTTTCGACGTATAAAGCCCTGTACTTCTCAATATCCCTAAAACGGCATCATGGTTAATTTTAAAGTTAGGTTTCTTGCCCTTTTCTAAAATTAAATAAGGCTCTTCTATATCAACCCTTGGAGTAGTCAAAGTCGGTAAGCGACCTAATTCTTTATTGGGTACAATTTTATCCCAGCTTTGTGTTTGATTATGATATTCCTGCTGTAACCATGAAAACCAATCATGTGTTACTTCATACGCATCTGGATTAGGACAAACAGAATCGACTTCAACTCTTTCTGAATCTATTCGTAAATGTCTAATAGACTGGTGCTTCTCATTATGAATATGACTTAAATGAGGCATATTATTACCGCACATATTCATCATTACTGGGCAAAACCGATTATCATCTACATCTAATAGATCGCCCATTCTAATCAAACAAGCCACATATCTTGGATGACAGTCTTCTGAAGCCATACCTGCTTCTGCATGTGGCAATTTCATAACATCATCAAAATTATCACCATGTGCTTTACAAATATCAGCTACAACACGGAAAAGCCTACTCGGTAGCAGTTCATTTCTGGGTGAATCCATTCCAATTTCCTGTAATGGATTTCGTACAATATTTGCAGAATTCTGAGGATGTTTTCTTCGATACCATTCAGCTAGTAATTGTATGTAATTATGGAAAAATGAATGCGCTTTAGCATTTTTAGGAAGGACTGCTTTTTCTTTTAACCATCTTTTAGCAAAGGACTGTAATTCATTATCTTTATCTTCTTTTAAACTTACTACAAATTCTTCGAACTCTTGAGAATTCATATCTTCTATTTGTTTTTGAGTGATCACCATTCCTATGTCATGGTTGTAAGCTGACTCAAGGAGTAACCATGTATCAGTTGCACTTAAAAATTTAATTTTATCGCCTAACATTCTTTCAATATTCACAATAATTTGTTTCGAATGCGAAGCATCGTGACGGCTATAATGTGGAAAAATTGTATTTATATTTTGTAATGCTTTACTGATAAGCTCTTGATCAAACCTCCATTGGGATTCAAGAAGTTTCAAATGGGGATGGCGATTGCATGCTACTTCAAAATGTTTTTCTAAGCTATAGAATTGATCATTTTCAATCGTGATATTTGAATATGTCCCCATTTAACCCTCACAAATAGATATAATATTTTTATCAATATTATCATAAATTTAAAAAAACTTTTTTTGCGAAAAATTTCTTCTTATTTATAAAAACTATAGAACCCCATGCCCTAACAACATCACTACCCCACTCACCTTTTTCATATGCTTTAAACGTTCTTTTTCCCACTTTAACTGCTGTTTTAACTCAGCAGCATCCTTATCAATCACCTTATACACATCACTCATTTTGAGCTGTTTGGTATTAACATGACTGCTCAAGTGGAAAGACGCAAAGATCTCCTCTAACTGGCTTTGCAAGTTCTGACTCTGTGCTTCCAAAGACAACTGATAAAACTTCACTTGCTCAGAACTTAAAGCTTTTGAGCTTAAGCCTTTATTGGTTTCTAACTGTAACTGGAGTTTCAATAAATAAAATAAATCCTGCTCTGCATAAGCTTCGTTTACCTTCTGCAAAAGTTCGGTCTTATCTAACTTCTTCGCTTCATCAGGTTCGCGGTCAGGGTGAATCATCGCGGTAATTTTTAAATACACGGTTTTCAGCGACTGCACTGCCATTTTGGCAGCCTGCTCACGCTTTTCTTGTTGTTTTAACTGCTTGGCACGTTCTCGCTCTGCTTCATACTGGGCAGAATCATATTCATAATTTTCCCAGTCTACATCCACGTTTTGTTCTACCTTTTCAGCGAGATCATGATTTTGTATTGAGTTTGCTTTGGCTTTCTTCCCGCGTATATGCTCTGCATGCTGCATATAGAAAGTGTCAATTTTCTCTACCAGTTCTTGTTGCGCGGAAGTTAGCCTCTGTGATTTTTTTAGCATCTTGGCTAAAGCGGCTATTTTGGTGTCGATCTGTGCCAAATCTGCTTTGCTAAAGGCATCGCTGACTAAGTGATTCCATAGAGTATCGAGCTGTTCAAATAAAACTGTATGTAACTCTGTATAAACGGGTAAAAGCTTGCTGCGCGTATAATTTTGAATGTCGGCTTGCGCATTTTTCCATGTCGCCAGTTCTTGTTTTTGTTGTTCAATCTGGTCAATTAAGCGATTTAATTTTTTCTGCTGTGGAGACTGCTCAGCCCTGTGCTCTAAGCTGATTTTAAGATCAAAGGACATACTCATCCATACATTGCAAAATAAAAGCACTATAACAAGATTACCCCGATGATAGAACGTCCATGACCGATATCGCCCAATCTAAATCGTTGATTCACTTCAACAGAAATAAACGCACAATCACAGTGCCTTACAAGGTACAACATTCAAATAGCACTCTTGCAACATCACGGCGAGGTCAGTGTTTGCATATTTTCCAATCTATTTTTAACTGAACCATGAATAATGCATATATACGTGTGTAAGCAACCCTGATTTTTTTTAAAAAAAACCTAAAATCATATATTTAAATTAAAATAAAAAGTTTACTGTCGATTTATCAATTTGGAATACTCTGACAACGAATTGTTTATTTTTATTAAACACAGTATTTTATTAAATTATGTAATGCTATTCAGGCATAGATTCTGCTTTGTTCACTCTAAATTTTATTTATTGGCTTTAAATCTGTTTAAAACTTAAAGATTTATCGTTAACAAAGCATCAACAATCTGACCTGCGCAACTGATTAAAACTCGCGCTAAGATGAAGTTAAATCTGTTTATTAAACAAGCAGTCAATAATGCAAAAACAAATAAACTGATGGAAATTCAGTCAATAAATAAAGTGAAAGATGAAAACAAAACACAAGGAGTTTACCTATGTTATTCAAACGGCCCCTGACTTCCCTACTCTGTGCCAGCACGTTGGTATTCGGTTTAAGTGCCTGTAGTGGCGACAAAACACCAAGTAGTAATGATTCTGCGGGTAAAGAAGGCTCTGCATCGGGAACGCTAGAAAAAATTAAACAGTCAGGAACCATCGTGTTGGGTTATCGTGACTCTTCCATTCCATTTTCTTATATTGCCGATAATCCTAATCAACCTGTGGGCTATGCACATGATTTACAACTAAAAGTTGTAGATGCTGTGAAACAAAAACTAAATATGCCCGATTTAAAAATTCGCTATAACTTGGTCACTAGTCAAAACCGTATTCCATTGGTTTCTAATGGTACCGTTGACTTAGAATGTGGCTCAACCACCAACAACAAAGAACGCCAGCAACAAGTCGCTTTTTCCGTGGGGTATTTTGAAGTGGGTTCGCGTTTACTCACCGCGAAAGACTCTGGCGTGAAAGACTTTGCCGACTTAAAGGGCAAAAAACTGGTAACCACCGCGGGAACTACCTCAGAACGTTATATTCGCCAACATGAAAAAGAACTGGGAATTGGTGAAATTATTTCTGCCAAAGACCATGCTGAATCGTTCCTGATGCTACAAAACGGACGTGCTGCCGCATTTATGATGGATGATATTTTACTTGCAGGTGAAAAATCGAAAGCAAAAGATCCAAATCAATGGGTGATTGTAGGTACTGCACCTATCCATGAAATTTATGGCTGTATGCTCAGAAAAGGTGACCCTGAATTTAAACAAGTGGTGGATGATGCAATTAAAGCAGTCTATAGCTCAGGTGAAATTAACAACATGTATAAAAAATGGTTCGAACAACCAATTCCACCTAAAAATATTAACCTGAACTTCCCAATGTCGGAACAATTAAAAGCCCTTATTGCGTCACCACATGACCGTGATCAGTAATCTATGCTGACCATTCTCTCAATGATTATCAGGTAGTGCTTTTGCCTACCTGATTAAGAATCTGGAGCTCCTATGAACTATAGCTGGAACTGGGGCGTACTATTTCAATCTACCGGTGTCGGTGACAGTAGCTATTTCAACTGGATTTTAATCGGCTTAGGTTGGTTACTGTTTATTGCCATCGTGGCATGGTCTATCGCATTTGTCTTGGGCAGTATGCTCGGTATTATGCGTACGCTTCCAAATAAAACTGCACGTGCGATTGGCACAGCCTATGTGACCATATTTCGCAATATCCCTTTATTAATACAACTGTTTATTTGGTTTTATGTGGTACCCAATTTTTTACCCACAGGGCTGAAAGATTGGTGGGTGAACGATTTAAGTGCCAATACCAGTGCTCTTATTTCTGCCAGTATTGGTTTGGGTTTATTTACTGCTGCACGGGTTTGTGAACAAGTCCGTACAGGAATTGAAGCCTTACCCAAAGGACAAATTAATGCAGGCTATGCCATGGGGTTCAGTACGGCACAATTGTACCGTTACATAATTTTGCCACAGTCTTTCCGTACCATTTTACCTCCGCTCAGTTCTGAACTAACCAACTGCGTAAAAAACACGTCTGTTGCTTCGCTGGTTGGTGTGGCTGAAATTATTTCGCAGATGAAAACGATCAGTGAGTACACACAAAATACCATCGAGATTTATACCTACGTCACCATTATTTTTATTGTGATTAACATCTGCTTAATTCAATTTATGAGTTTTCTGGAAAAACGCTTGCGTATTCCGGGCACAATTGCAGGAGATAAATAATGGACTGGCTCACTGCATTTATTCAAGATTTACAACTCTCTGCGCCAGCCCTATGGCATGGCCTCAGCATTACCTTAAAAGTTGTGTGCATAGCGACCGTAGGCGGTATTTTTATTGGCACATTGTTGGCTTTAATGCGTCTATCTTCTATTCGGATACTGAATCTAATCGCACAAGCCTATGTCAATTTATTCCGCTCTATTCCGCTACTGTTGGTACTAATGTGGTTTTACTTTGCGGTACCATTTTTCTATACCGCAATTACGGGTAATTATTTAACTATCGATACGGCTTTGGTTTCGAGTATTGTTGCCTTCATGCTGTTTGAAGCGGCCTATTTTTCTGAAATTGTCCGCGCTGGAATTCAGTCTATTCCCAAAGGGCAAAACGCCGCAGCATATGCACTAGGCATGAGCTATGGTCAATCCATGCGTCTGATTATTCTGCCGCAAGCCTTTCGAAAAATGACGCCATTGCTACTCCAACAAACCATTATTCTGTTCCAAGATTCAACCATGGTCTATGCAATTGGCTTACTGGATTTTTTCCGAACCAACTATGTCCGTGGCGACCTGATGTCATTATTGACCCAGTACATTCTATTTGCAGGTCTGGTCTACTTTAGCATCAGTGCATTAGCAACATTTATTGTGAAAAGAATACAAAGGAGATTAAAAGTATGAGTGACCAAAAAATAATGATTGATCTCCAAAACGTCAGTAAATGGTATCAACAATTTCAAGTCCTGACCGATTGCACCACACAAATTTGCCAAGGTGAAGTGGTGGTGGTTTGTGGACCTTCAGGTTCAGGTAAATCGACCCTCATTAAAACCGTCAATGGTTTAGAACCCTTTCAAAAGGGGCAAATTTTTGTGGATGGCGTCCCTATTGCAGACCCAAAAACCGATTTAAATAAATTGCGTAGCCGCGTAGGCATGGTGTTTCAACACTTTGAATTATTTCCACATTTAAGTGTGACTGAAAATTTAACTATCGCCCAAATCAAAGTTTTAGGGCGTAGTGCTGATGAGGCGAAGAAAAAAGGACTGGCTTATCTAGACCGCGTCGGATTAAGTTCGCAAGCCGATAAATTCCCTGCCCAGCTTTCTGGCGGGCAACAGCAACGTGTCGCGATTGCACGTGCATTGAGTATGGACCCGATTGCGATGTTATTTGATGAGCCTACTTCTGCACTTGACCCCGAAATGATTAATGAAGTACTTGAAGTGATGGTCGGTCTGGCGAAAGAAGGCATGACCATGATGTGTGTTACTCATGAAATGGGCTTTGCACGCCAAGTGGCAAATCGAATTATCTTTATGGATCAAGGCAAAATTGTCGAAGACTGCTCCAAAGAGGAATTTTTTACCACACCTCGTAGTGCACGAGCACAACAATTCCTCGAAAATATCTTACATTAATTACGAACATATTCATCAAGTCGGGCTTAGCCCACTTGATGAAGTTTTATTCTGATATTCGATCAATAAAAATTCACTTCAATCTGCTGATCTGGAAAATTTGAGTAATATTAAAAATCTGAACAATTATTCAATTTATATCTATGATTTTTAATTTAATTAAATAGAAACTAAAATTTTACGTTATTTTAAATTGCAACATAGAGCACTCTTTTAAGCCGATATGCACTATTTTTCATCAAATAATTCTTATTTTTATCTGAATTGGTGCATTTTTTGCTTAATTATTTGCATGAACGGAGTGTTCGGTTGCTGAACTCCAATTTTTAGATTTACTAAACTATTTTGGTGCAAATCCTCTTCCAAAATTTGTACCTAAAGTCGTATTTAGCACTTTTTTCGAGCAAACTATGCAAGATATCGATTTACTTTTTCTACTACTAGGAGCAGTGCTGGTACTGGCCATGCATGCTGGTTTCGCATTTTTAGAACTAGGCACAGTTCGACATAAAAATCAGGTGAATGCCTTAAGTAAAATTCTGACAGACTTTGCGCTTTCAGCAATCGCTTACTTTTTCGTAGGTTACTACATTGCCTATGGACATCATTTCTTCCATATGGGAGCAACTTTGGCGGCAGATCATGGCTATAACCTGATGCGCTGCTTCTTTTTGCTAACTTTCGCTGCTGCTATTCCTGCGATTATTTCTGGTGGCATTGCGGAACGTGCCAAAATGCGTTCTCAAGCATTAGCAACGCTACTCTTAGTTGCATTGGTATATCCATTTTTTGAAGGCATTGTATGGAATGGTAATTTTGGCATTCAAACATGGTTAGAGCACACATTTGGTGCACCCTTTCATGACTTTGCAGGCTCGGTGGTTGTGCATGCCATGGGAGGCTGGATTGCTTTGGCCGCTGTCATTTTACTGGGTGCACGCCATGGTCGTTACAAGAAGGATGGCCGTGTCAGTGCACACCCACCTTCATCCATTCCCTTCCTAGCTCTAGGCTCATGGATTCTGATTGTAGGTTGGTTTGGCTTCAATGTCATGAGTGCACAGCGTTTAGACGCGATTTCAGGCATGGTTGCTATTAACTCATTGATGGCGATGGTCGGTGGTACTGTGACTGCCAATATGATTGGTAAAAATGACCCCGGTTTCTTACATAATGGTCCGCTTGCTGGCTTAGTTGCTATCTGTGCAGGCTCTGATATTGTGCATCCTTTTGGTGCGCTTGTGATTGGTGCCATTGCTGGAATTATTTTTGTGAAGTTCTTCACCTATACCCAAAACAAGCTCAAAGTGGATGATGTATTGGGTGTATGGCCATTACACGGAATTTGTGGTGCCTTTGGTGGACTTGCAGTCGGTATTTTCGGTCAACAATGGTTAGGCGGTATTGGTGGCGTATCCATAATGTCACAAATCATTGGCACACTATTCGCGATTGTGGTTGCACTTGTGGGTGGATTTGCGGTGTATGGTGGTTTAAAAGCTTGCATTGGTATTCGTTTATCGCAAGAAGATGAGTTCCGTGGTGCTGATTTATCCATTCACAAAATTTCAGCAAATTCAGACGACAGTATGTTTTAAGTTTTCTCAATTTCCGCATGTTACGAAGCGATTCTCAGGAATCGCTTTTTTTATGCTATCAATTTTATGCTTGCTCTAAATAGGTATATAGCTCTTGTAAGGTCTGGATACGAGGAACTTGTAAACGTTCACCTTCAGGGTGAAAACCTTGTAACCAGATGGCCTGCATTCCTGCTTGTTGTGCACCCCAAATATCATTCACGGGATGATCACCAATGAACAAACATTCTGAAGGATGTACCCCTAAGTTTTCCGCAGTATGCAGAAAAATCTGTGGATGAGGCTTACTCATCCCTGCTTGTTCGGAACTCACGATCACATCAAAATAATTCTTGAAGCCAAGTCCAGTTAAAATATTCAAACGAGTCGCATGTCCACCGTTTGACACCACTGCCAATGCATAATCTTGTTGTTTCAAGCTTTGTAACAACTCTAATGCTCCAGACATAGCAACAGCACACTGTCCAAAATACTGAAACCAGAAATCGGTTAAGTTTTGAAAATCTACCTCAGTTTTCCACGCCAACTCTTGCAATAAAGCAAATGCAACCGATGCCCCAATGGTCGAATGAGTCAGTTGTTCTTTCTTAGGATATCCGCCATTATCAATTCGGCGGATAATTTGCTGTATTTTTTCCAGATCAGGTGCAAGTATGTATGACTGAAACTGTTCTAGCAAAAACTCACTATAGCGCCGAATACTTTGGTCACGATGGGTTAAAGTATTGTCCAAATCAAATAATACTGCACGAATAGGCATAACATTCTCAGGCGACTTTTGCCTTTTAATCTAGCATTTTAAACCATGTTTGCATTACAGATTATCTGCTAAGTTCTACATCAAATCTGTTAAATACATCAGTTCCTCTATCTGCTTTTAAGATTCAATTAAGTCCGATTTAAGTTTGCTTTGCTCTAATCAAAGTCCTCCAAATCTCGTTTGTACGACCATGTCTGAATTACAACGTTTTAGCCTCAAACAAGGACTGATTTTGCTGTTCAGTTTTGTTCTACTGCAACTGCTTTTTCCTGTTGCGGGTCAACTTGACCTGATGTTGATCCAGCCTTGGACAGGCACTCATGGACAATTCCCATGGCGTTATGACTGGTTTTTAGAAACTCTCAATCATAAATATGTTAAAAACCTGCTCATCCTTTGTGATATCAGTTTTGTGAGCCTTTGGCTTGTGAGTTTTAAAATCGAACGTTTGGCAGCAAAGCGCTGGCAATATGCTTATCTGTTCTGGATTTTAATTTTGAGTACCAGTGTGGTGGGGATTCTTAAATCACAATCGGGACATGCCTGCCCTTGGAATATGACCCAAGCGACAACGACTGGTTTTTTATGGAACTTTAACCTTAGTCATGGGCATTGCTTCCCTGGCGGACATGCAGCAACCGGTTTTGCCTTAATGACAGGCTTCTTTGCTTTTAGGAAGACTGCGCCTAAACGTGCTTATTTCTATCTTGTTGCAGGCTTGATATTGGGCTTTGCTATGGGATGGGCGCAAATGATGCGTGGGGCACACTTCCTCAGCCATAACCTCTGGACTGCTTGGGTCATTTGGTGCTGTAACGTTGCACTTTATCCATTTTTCTATAAACGACTTGTTCCAGTTCAAACCTTAGACATGGAACAGCCCCCTGCTTTTATTCAACAACCTACTACGGAAAACACTCAAGAAGCCGCTTAATACCTTAGATAAGCCACAGTTATAAGTAAGATAATGATGGGTGAATCTACACTGTATCTCGGTTATTCAACTCTAGCCGATATGCATTTCTTTTAGCACTTACCATACTTTGGTGAGTGCCTAATTCTAAAACAACAGCATAACATTGGACATTTGCTAAAAGACAGAATCTAGCAAAAGTGATCTAAGTTAACCTTTACTTTAATTCAGCTCATTCCAGCTTAAAGAGATGGCTGTACTGATTTCATTTGTCGAGGAAACTGTACTTGAACAAATAAGCCACCTAAAGTCTGGCTTTTTCCAAACTGGATTTTTCCACCTAAATGTTCCGCTGCTTTTTGCACAATCGAAAGACCTAGCCCACTTCCCATCTCTAAGTGATGATGAATGCGATAAAAGCGTTTCATGATCTGTTCATACAAAGCAGGATCAATTCCTGGACCACTATCCTCAACCTGAATCACCGCATCATTGCCTTGTGAAAAAATTGAGACATTGATTACGCCATTTTTAGGTGTGTATTTAATTGCATTATCAATCAAATTATAAATAATAGATCGTGCAGCAGATTCTAAACCATTCACCACGACTTCTTCTTGGCGCTCCATGCCTAAATCAATCTCTTTCTGCAAAGCCACGTGAATCAGTTGTTCTACACAATTTACTGCCACTTGATTTAAGTAAAATGGCTGTTGTTGCATGATATGCAAGCCACTTGCATCTTGCTTGGCTAAATCGAGTAACTGGCTAATTAAATGCTGAATACGAATTAAACCTTGGCTCAAATTTTCTAATGCGATGTTTTCTGGAAACTCACGCAATAGAATCTGCATCTGTAAATTCAGTGCAGTAATCGGTGTTCTGAGCTCATGCGCTGCATCGGCAATAAACTGGCGCTGTTCTTGTTGTGCTGACTCAATCCGTTCAAATAAATAATTCATTTCTTGAATTGTGGGTATTAACTCAACAGGATAGCGATTCAACTTAATGGGCGTTAATTCATCTAGATCACGGCGGGCAATTTCTTGTCTAAATTCATCCATAGGTCTTAGACTACGTAAAATTACCCAGCCTAAACCCCATAAAATAAACGGAATCATCACCAGATAGGGCACAAACATACTGGTGGCGAGTTCTAAGGCTAAATGACTTCGCGCTGAAAAAGGTTGGCTAACTTGAATTTGATACTTTTCGGTGGGCAGCACATACATGCGCCACACCCCTTGCGAGGTGGAGCGATCATAAAACCCAGCCTGATTTACACCATGTAATAATAAATCAAACTGATGCTGCGGATGTTCTTGCTTTTCCCATACATCGATAAATAAGTCTTCTTCATGATAGCGCTTATGAATATCAAAATGACTTTTGATGGGTGCAGGGTCATGTGCCGCTACACGTTCCGCAAGGTTCTGCATTTGGGCATCAAGAATTTCATCCAGTTCCCCCAATGAAATCCAGTATGCTGTTGCAATCAGCACGCCACCCAACAGTAAACTAAACCCCGAAACAAAGATCAGTAATCGTTTCTTTAACGATGTTTGTGTTGGCATTGCGTGCAGTTGCTGCATAAAAGCTTAATCCAATTTACCTAAGCGATAGCCCATACCACGAATGGTACGAATAAAATCTTTACCCAACTTTGCACGCAAATGATGGACATAAACCTCAATAGTGTTGCTATTCACTTCACTATCGAAATCATACAGCTTATCTTCCAAATTGGCTTTTGAAAAAATTTTATTGGGATAACTGACCAATGGCACAAGAATTGCCCATTCACGATTGGAAAGTTCCACCTCTTGCCCATGCAATAACGCGATATGTTGTTCAACATCTAACTCCAAATCGCCGTAACGCAATATTGTAGTTTCCTTCAATGGCATTTCTTGCATGCTTCGACGCAATAAAGCTTGAATACGCGCCAATAGTTCTACAAATTCATAAGGTTTAACCAGATAATCATCCGCGCCCTGATTCAAACCGTCTACCCGATTCTGCACCTGATCTCGTGCAGAAATAATCAAAACAGGTAAATTCGGAAAACTTTGACGGATTTTTGTCAACACCTGCATGCCATCCATCATCGGCAAGCCCAAATCCAACAACACCACATCAAAACTTTGCTGTTGTAAGAGCTTTAAAGCATCAAGCCCATTATTTACCCATTCCACCTGAAAATCATGCAATTCCAATAACTTTTTGCTAGATTCGGCAATCATGAAATCATCTTCGATCATTAAGATTTTGGTCATTCTGCTCATCTTAACTTAAGCCTTTCCTGTTGGATTCGTTGCACATTGTTTTAACATATCATTTTTATCATCAATCACTTGGGTTTTCACATCCAATAAGGACAATAAAGTTGGAAATAAATTATCCTGACTGCGTATAGCTTGTTTTTGCTGCTGCAAGCAACTAACTTGGCTTGCATTGTGCTGTTGCCATGTTGGTGAGAACCACATAATCATTGGCACATGGGTTTGCTGAGTTGGTGCAATTGCATAAGGCGCGCCATGTAAATACATCCCACTTTCACCCGTCGACTCACCATGATCCGATAAATACCAGAAGCCCGTTTGATGATTTGGTACCTCTTTAATGGTCTGAATCACCTGATTTAGAATATGGTCTGTATACACAATCGAGTTGTCATAGCTATTCAACAATTCATCTCGGCTACAACCCTGAATGGCATTGGTCGCACACATTGGTTTAAAAGGTTGGAACTGCTCTGTCGAACGTTTGTAATAAGCAGGTCCGTGGCTTCCCATTTGGTGTAGCACGATCAGTTGAGGTGTTTTATCTTCCGTTGGAATGCTTGCCAAATAAGACTTCAAGCTATCCACCAAAACTTCATCCATACATTCGCCTTCAGCATCACACCATTTTTGTTTTAATGCAGCTGGAATTTCAAACTTATGCACGCGATCACAAGCACCTTTACAGCCTGAGTTATTATCAATCCATGTCACTTTATAGCCTGCGCGTTGTGCAATATCGAGTAAACCTTCTCGATGACCTGCCAACTGTTCATCATAATCTTCACGCGGCATTCCAGAGAACATACATGGCACTGATACTGCGGTCGCTGTCCCGCAAGAACTCACTTGGCTAAAGTTAATGACATTTTGTTTAGACAATTCTGGATTGGTATTCTTCGCATAACCATTCAAAGAAAAACTTTCTGCACGAGCTGTTTCACCCACCACCAAAATCATGAGTTTAGGCATTCCATCTGCACTGGTATTCACCACTCGGTGAGCATCTGTACCATATGTCACCAAAGGTAAATTTTCTTTAGGCTTCTGTTTACGGTAATAGGATAAAGTCGAAGCAATAGTATTTTGTGGTGAAATCATGCCTTTTAAATCACGATGTTCACGGAAAATCGCAGCAAAATCGACATAGAATACAAACAGCAACCCACCTATAACAGCCATTGAACCCACAACGTGCAAGCCCTTGCTCAAGAGTTGTTTCGATAGCGGTTTGCTTTCAATTCGAATCAGTGCAATCAACACCATTGGCAGCACTACCATAAACATGCTCCACACCACAAACTGCATGGAAAACAAATCCAATGCCTCTTTGGTATCAGTTTGCATCATGTTTTGGACTTGCCCAGGTGAAATAACAACACCCAAACTATTCACAAAATAAGCTGTTAATCCGCCTACAAAAACTAAAAATAACGCCAAAATTTTAGCATTCCATTTCCACTGGAATAACTGCAATATCAGGTTATAGAGCGCGACCACAACCAAGACCGTTGCAGATAAAAATGCATAGGCTTTAAAACCTTGATAAGGCGTGAGTAATTGAATTTTCTTATAAAATGCAAAATTCAGGGCAACACCTAACCAAAGTGCAAGTAACAAATTAAATTGATGTAAAGCCAACGGGGGGAAAAACTGTTTCAAGCGTTCAAGGCGAGACAAATTCATTTTGGGCGGTTCGATGATCAATATTTTTTATTAATTTATGATTTGAAACTTAAAGCTGACTTAAAATAAAAAAGGACGCTACTTTTGTATCGTCCTTTTGTATGATTTTTTTAAAAATTAGAATTTGAATTCTAAGCCAGTTCCAACAACTGGCTGTTTAGTTTCAAAATCACCACGCTCTAGTTTTAAGTAACCACCGTAACCGTATGCTTTCACTTGTTTGCTAAACGCATAATCTACGCCAGCAATAATTTGGTCAGCATCATAATCATCTGAGTTGTCTTTAAAGCTAGTCGTGTTCGCACTGTATTGTGCTTTGATCGTCCATGCTTTTGCAGATGGAATGTTATATTCCGCACCTACTAACCAACCTTGTGAATCATCAATATTGGCAGCTGCGGCTTCATTGCCATTCGCTTCTTCTACTTCAGAAGTTTGATAAAGCGCTTTTAAAGCCAAGCTATTGTCGAGCACATTTAAACGACCAATCGCACGTAGAGTATTCGCAGCTGCAAATGCAGTACCAGCAACACCACCCGTCACTTCTGGCGCAGATGCATTTGTAATACCACGACCTGCAAACGTCGTTGGAACCGCTTTATCATATGCTACACCCGCCACAAAAACTGGGCTGTCATACACCAAAGATGCAGACCAAGTATCGCCTAAACCACGACCAGCCGATTTAGAAGCACCATTGCCTTTTGCAATACCGCTGTCTTCACCAGTCGCAAGCAATGCATTTAATTTGATTGCACCTGTAGGCAATGTAAGCGCTGGAGATTCATAGACCACAACGTTTGCAAGACGAGTTTCACCCGTCATAATGCCTGTGATGTCCGCTTTATTGTTTACATAGTTATTGAAAGTATCTACAACACTTGAGAGTTGCTTCAGCGGTGTATCATGCGCACCCACTTTCACCGTACCTAATTTTGCATCTTTTAAACCGACATAACGGTTACGTGCAGACCAATCTGATCCTTCGCCATCAGCGTTAAATGCCCATTCAGCTAAATAAACAGCACTTAAACGGTCATTTAATTTTTCGTCACCTTTGACACCAAGGTAAGAACTATTTGAACTGACTTCTACAACATCTTTATCTGGAGTGCCTGACTTATTGTCTTCTGGTAAATAGTCCACACTCGCATCAATTTCACCATAAAACGTTGGTGCCGCAAAAGTTGAACCCGCTAACAAACTTAAAGCAATCGCTGCTGCAATTTTGGTTTTCATTAAATCATTTTCCCTGGTGTTAATTTTGTTACAAATATTACATTGCAGTCACATATTACAAAAGGATTAAATTTTTATTTATATATATGTTTTAATACTTTAGGCTAACAACAAGCAAACAATTGAATTTTAATATTATTTTTCAAATTTCATCCATCGGAAAATTGTAACAATGCAGAAAAACGCTATAAAAACAATCAAAAATAGATAATTTGTATAGCCTAAAACGTCAGCAATCAAACCGCTCAAGCTATATAACACACCACTTACTGTTGCCATTACAGCGACCTGAAAGGTGAAATCGGTTGCTGCATATTCTAAACGGCTGTATTGCATGACTAAGGTTAACATGACGACCAACAGCATGGCGGAAATCGCATCTTCCGCAGCATTAATCACATAAATCACAACTGGAGCTATGACTTGTTGCTGTTCATATTGATAAGCCAACCAAGTGTAAGTTGCTAAACAGATAATTTTTAATCCTGAGAATAAGCACAGGGCCTGAGAGCGGCGCATGATTTTAAGTAATGCGCCAGCAAAACCCGCCCCCAATAAAGCGGCAAATGCGCCTAACATGGTGACATATACGCCTATTTGAGTAAAACTCAAACCCAAATCGACCATCAACGGTTTAAGCAGAGCTCCTGTTAGTCCATCTGCCACTTTAAAGGTCAATAACACCCAAAACCACCGCCATAACACGGGACTGCTGCGGTAATACTTTAAATATTGAGCAATTGCTTTGCTTTTCTGTCGCCATGAAGTTGAAGGCTGATGCACCGCCTGTACTGGTGTGGACTCCCGATACAACCATACGGGCAATGTATTCAGTAAGGCCAATCCCGCCAACAGTAAAAAAGTTGTTTGCCATTCAAACCCATCTAGCATCCAGAGCATCGCTCCGCCGCCAACAATAAACCCTAAGCGAGAACCAATTACTTGAAAGGTGTTACCCCAGTGCTGCTGTTCAGATTTTAAAATACGAACCGCCAGTCCATCTGTTGCAATATCCTGCGTCGCACCTACAAAGTTCAAACTTAGTAACACAATAAAAAATAAGAATAAATATTGAGGTTCATTCAAAGCATGAATAGGTAAAAATGACAGCACGACTAATACCACAACGCTGAACAACTGCATTGGAATAATCCAGCTCCGATAATGTCCGCGCTGCGAATTACCGACTCGATCTACCCAAGGTGCCCATAAAATTTTGATTGACCATGGCAACATTAATAAGCCAAAACCACCAATATGCGCCAATGACACCCCTTCTGCTCGGAGAATGACAGGCAGCGCATGTGTCATAAACCCCACAGGTAAACCTTGCGCCCAGTACAATGAAAACAGCAATAAATAAACGTTCTGTGCGATTGGCATATCTGGCAATCCTATGATGTTGGACATGGTGCTCATTGGTGAGCATTTCTGCACATCCAAGCGCACATTTTGCCAATGAAGCACGATTTCTGAAAGCGTAATATCAAGAAAAACCAAGAATATTTGTCAGGATGACAAGGCTATGTCTATGCAGCATTTTCCTATTTTGCCGCCGCACGTGCCCGCGCGAGGTAACGCCTTTTCTAAACAGCTTTTCCGTCGATTGTTTCTGGCGCAAGGCTGGTCTTTTTCTGGTGAATTTCCCGACTTGGCAAAAGCCGTTGCGATTATTTCTCCCCACACCTCCAATATTGATGCTTGGCATGGCTTTACTGCACTATTGGGTTTAGGCATTCAAATTACCGTATTCGGCAAACATACGCTGTTTAAAACACCGCTAAAGCCCTTATTGGACTGGATCGGTGTTATTCCTGTGAATCGCGCTAGCCCGCATGGACTCACACAGCAAATCATTCAGATTATTCAGGATAAAGATAAAATTTGGGTGGGTATGGCACCTGAAGGCACCCGAAAAAGTGCCAGCACTATTAAAAGTGGATTTTACCGAATTGCAGTTGGAGCACATATTCCAATTGTCATGTTTGCCTTTGATTATGATCACAAAACCATTCGCTGTTTAGGCGTATTCCATCCCAGTGGGGATTTTGATCAGGATTTACCCAAGATCTTAGCCTGCTATGCAGGACGATTCTCCGCAAGAAATCCAGAGTGGTTGGCAAAGCCGTTACAAACTCTCGTCAAAAAGTGACTGGAAATATGTGTCAAAATTTGATCTGATATGCGCAATTTTTCTCCTATTTAGAGTGCAATGTCTCACCTACGCTTTATTCAATATGGCCTGATTGGCTTACTCGGCTTTACCCTTGCTGGTTGTGATAAAATAGCAACCAAACCACCTGTAACCACCCCAATCAAGGCACGTGAACCCGTTATTGCGATTGCTCTCGGTGGTGGTGGTGCCAAGGGTTTTGCACATATTGGCGTACTTAAAGTGCTCGAATCGCATGGGATTAAACCTAAAATTGTCACTGGTACCAGTGCGGGAAGTTTTGTCGGCAGCATCTATGCCAGTGGCAAAAGCCCTTACCAACTGCAACAGCTCGCGCTGCAATTACAAGAGTCCGATCTACGTGACTTGACTTTAAACAGCCAAGGCATTGTATTGGGGCAAAAACTACAGAACTATGTCAATAAAAATGTCGGCAATCAGCCCATCGAAAAATTTCCGATCCGCTTTGCTGCGGTTGCAACTCGCTTAGACAATGGCAAAAAAGCTGACTTTATTTCAGGTAATGCAGGTCAAGCTGTTCGTGCATCCTGTAGCATTCCAAATGTCTTTGTCCCTACAACTATTCGGGGGAGTAAATATGTCGATGGTGGTTTAGTCAGCCCGATTCCTGTGACTACTGCGAAAGCGATGGGTGCAGATATTGTCATTGCGGTCGACATTTCTGCCCGTCCCGTTGGCAATAAACCGCTGAATATGTGGGGTTTACTCGACCAAACCATCAATATTATGGGGCAACAAAGTATTAATACCGAGTTGAATCAAGCCAGTATAGTCATTCAACCTAAAGTTGGGCATGTCGGAACTTTAGACTTAAAAGCCAGCAATCAATCCATCCTTGAAGGTGAAAAAGCAGCACAACTGAAAATCACCGCCATTCAAGCCGCAATTAGCAATTTTAAGAAGTCCCCAGCTGCATTTAAACCTGCACCGAAGGTAAAATTCTAAATAAACACTTTTTTAATATTCATCATCTTAGACATCTGTTACAGTGAATAATGATACCTTTATAAGCACTATTCACTAACACAATACACGAGTAGATGTATGGAATTTGTTTTTGAACCGTGGCACTGGTTTGTCCTCGGTGTTTTATTAATGCTGTCCGAATTAATCATTCCCGCTTTCGCAGCGTTGTGGTTTGGGATTAGCGCCATTTTGGTGGGTATTTTATTGTGGATTTTTCCTGCCCTCGACTCAACAGTACAATTAGTACTGTGGATGATTCTGTCCATCCTTTGCACCGTCGCATGGTTTAGATTCATCAAACCACTCTCCATCGATAAAACCAAAGCTGGCCTTTCACGCGAAGCAACCATTGGTCAGATCGGAATGGTCATTCAAGTCAATATGGAACATGAACAAATCCGCGTTAGGTTTCCAATGCCCGTTTTAGGCTCAGATGAATGGAACTGTCGCACTCTCACAAGTGTGAATGTTGGTGATCGGGTACGTGTAGTCGATATTCTGGGGAATGATCTTGTGGTACAGCCACATCGTCCAAATCATGACAATCAATAAAAGCGAGTAAAACTATGTCAGCGGGATCTATTATTGTTATTGCGTTGTTGGCTTTTGTCGGCATCACGATTTTTAAGGGGGTTCGCATTGTTCCCCAAGGCTACAAATGGATTGTACAGCGTCTAGGTAAATACCATACGACATTAAGTCCTGGTCTAAACTTTGTCATTCCATATGTGGATGAAGTGTCTTACAAAGTCACCACCAAAGATATTGTTTTAGATATCCCATCTCAAGAAGTAATTACCCGTGATAATGCTGTATTGGTCATGAACGCGGTAGCATACATTAATTTAACCACCCCTGAAAAAGCAGTCTACGGGATTGAAAACTACACATGGGCGATTCAAAACTTGGTGCAAACCTCGCTTCGCTCTATCGTAGGCGAAATGGATTTAGATGATGCACTCTCTTCGCGTGACCACATTAAAGCTAAACTCAAAGCAGCCATTTCTGATGATATTTCAGATTGGGGGATTACTTTAAAAACCGTTGAAATTCAAGATATTCAACCTTCACAGACCATGCAGTCAGCGATGGAAGCACAAGCTGCTGCTGAGCGTCAACGTCGTGCAACAGTAACCAAAGCAGATGGTGAAAAACAAGCCGCAATTTTGGAAGCCGATGGTCGCCTTGAAGCGTCACGTCGTGATGCAGAAGCGCAGGTGGTACTTGCAGAAGCCTCACAACGTGCGATTGAAATGGTCAGTTCAGCTGTGGGCGATAAAGAAATTCCTGTCGCCTATTTATTAGGTGAACAGTATGTGAAAGCCATGCAAGAGATGGCAAAATCCAATAATGCCAAGACGGTAGTTTTACCTGCGGATGTCCTCAATACCATTCGTGGTGTCATGGGTCGTAACAATTAATTCAGACCAATAATATCCTTTGGTGTTTCAAAGAAATAGGCAGTTTGTGACTGCCTATTCTTTTTTTCATTACAAAAAAAACAGAAAACTTTGTGAATTTATGTTTAAATCCCGCGCTTATTTTCAGGATATTGTTTGCTTTTTGTAACAATTTAAACAAAAAGCGGAATCCCAGTTTGTGATTTAACTCCCAAGGATAAGCGTATGAGTTCACTGAATCCGACCTTAATCACTTTTTTCTTTTATATCATTGCCATGGTTTTTATTGGCTTGATGGCTTACCGTGCGACCAATAACTTTGATGATTACATCTTGGGTGGTCGTAGTCTAGGAAGTTTTGTGACTGCACTTTCGGCGGGTGCATCCGACATGAGTGGTTGGTTGCTCATGGGCCTACCTGGCGCAATCTATTTATCAGGTTTATCTGAAATGTGGATTGGTATTGGTTTAATTATTGGTGCTTGGCTCAACTGGTTATTGGTCGCAGGACGTTTACGTGTACATACCGAAGTACAATACAACGCATTAACCCTCCCAGACTATTTTTCCAATCGTTTTAATGATCATAAAAAAGTCCTGCGTATTGTCTCTGCCTGTGTGATTTTAATTTTCTTCGCGATTTATTGTGCTTCTGGCATGGTGGCTGGTGCACGATTATTCGAAAACATGTTTAGTATGTCTTATACAACTGCACTTTGGGTCAGCGCGATTGCAACCATCAGCTATGTATTTATTGGGGGTTTCCTTGCTGTAAGTTGGACAGATACCATTCAAGCCACTTTAATGATTTTTGCCCTCGTGCTCACACCTATTGTTGCTGTACTGAGCTTTACTGATACACAACAACTGACCATAGCGCTTGAAGCGGCACGTCCACAAGCCATGAACCTGTTCGGTGACTTGAGTATGGTAGCTATCATTTCGTTAATGGCTTGGGGGCTAGGCTACTTTGGGCAGCCGCACATTTTAGTACGCTTTATGGCAGCAGATTCTGTGAAATCAATTCCAAATGCTCGTCGTATTGGTATGGCATGGATGACCTTCTGTTTAGGCGGGGCTGTGGCTGCGGGCTTCTTTGGGATTGCTTACTTCCAACAACACCCTGAATATGCTGCTGTTGTCAGTGCTAACCCTGAAACCGTATTCATGGAATTAACCAAGGTTCTGTTTAATCCATGGATTGCAGGGATTGTACTTGCAGCAATTTTGGCAGCTGTGATGAGTACTTTAAGCTGCCAATTATTGGTATGTTCTAGCACCTTAACTGAAGACTTCTACAAAGCATTTCTACGTAAAAATGCTTCGCAAAAAGAATTGGTTTGGGTTGGTCGCTTGATGGTTCTATTGGTTTCTGTCCTTGCCATTTGGATGGCTGGGAATCCTGACGCTAAAGTCCTTGGGCTTGTGGCATACGCTTGGGCTGGTTTTGGTGCAGCGTTTGGTCCACTCATCATACTCTCTTTATTCTGGAAACGTATGACTTTAACAGGTGCACTGGCAGGTATGATTACGGGTGCAATCATGGTTATAGTTTGGAAGAATGCCTTCGGTGCGACTGGTATTTATGAAATTATTCCTGGTTTCATTTCTGCCACCATCGCAATCATTGTGTTCAGTCTGTTCAGTAAAGCACCTGAAAAAGACATTACTGATCGATTTGAACAAGCTGATGAGCTTTACAAAGCATCTAAATAATTGCTGTAAAAAAAACGCTATATCTTCAAAGATATAGCGTTTTTACATTTCAAATGTCTTTAAAACTTATGTTTTAATACATGTCATTAAAACTGTCTTGCCAATAAGAACTGAGAAATTTGTTCTAATTCTTGTGCTTGTCCTTCAAAAAACTGCAAAGCGGCAAAAGCTTGATCATGTAAATTTTGCGCATAAGCTTTGGCTTGCTCTAGGCCCATTAATGCAGGATAGGTCGACTTTTCGACTTGCTCATCTTTACCCGCAGTCTTACCGAGCTGTTCTGTATTGGCGATAATATCTAAAATGTCATCCTGAACTTGAAAAGCCAGACCGATATTTTGTCCATACTGACGTAATTGCGGAATTGCAGGGTCCGTACCCTGAAAAATTGTCACAGCCGCCATCATAATTGCCGCAGTAATTAAGGCACCCGTTTTATTCCGATGAATGGTTTCTAAAGCTTGCTGATCAATTTGCTTGCCTTCAGCTTGTAAGTCTAACACTTGCCCACAGACCATTTTGGACGAAGCTGTCGCTAGAATTTGCATTTGCTTAAGAATCACCGACTGATCAACCGCTTCACCTTGGTCAAACAAACGACTGCCCAAAATTTCGAATGCCATGGATTGTAAAATGTCACCTGCTAAAAGCGCAGTATCTTCTCCATAAGCGACATGACAAGTTGGCTGGCCACGGCGCAACTGATCATTGTCCATGCAAGGTAAATCATCATGTGCCAAGGAATAGCAATGAATCAATTCTACCGCTACGGCTGCACGACGTACTGCTGCTCTGTTTTGATTCGGACGAATCGCCGCTGTTGCGTAGCATAAAGCTGGTCGTACTCGTTTCCCACCCAACATCACGGCATGATGCACTGCACTTTTTAAAGGCTCTGGCAAAGAAAAAGCCTGTAATGCTGCAAGAAGATCTTGCTGAATCTGCTGTTGCGCTTGATGCAACGTATTATTTTGTACGTCAGTTAAAGATGACACATTTGCCTCGAGTATTTTTGCTATACAGCGCCAAAGATGCTGCATGACCATCAAAGTTCGGATTGCTTGTGATTGTACGCTAAATGCGAAGCCTGCCATACACCTTGATCTAGATTTGATACAAGTTAATCTTATAAATAACGATGCTATAGGTCATATTTTTCATCCAAGCCAAGCAACTTAAAAACATTTTGCATTTAAATTTATCTAAGTCGACGTGTTTCTCTACATGAAATTCTTCTTTATCACTTATATACAACACTCACCTTTCTGACATCGCTGATGTTTAGGATAGGAATAACATCCATTATGGTTGGTATAATAAACACAATTTTTAAGTCCTTTTTTAGCACAAGATAAGGCTTTATTCGCTAGTTCATAAAATGACTGAGCAAACATAAATTCCCGAGTACTTACCACCCCCACTGAAATCGATAATTCATGCAAAATTTGACCTCGGAAATGCTGTCCTAAAATCTCAACTGCACTTCGATAAATTTCTGCCTGCTCACAACCTTGCTGTAAAGAAAAGTTCGGCAACAAAATCGCAAACTCCTCCCCACCCACCCGATAAATATGCTGTGAAACTTCAATCGGGCTCACATTCGATAAAGTTCGAGCCAAAGCTTTAAGCACATTGTCTCCCAAACTCTGCCCATAAAGATCATTCATTTTTTTAAAGTTATCTACATCAACCAACAATAGGCTCAGTTCGGATGCTTCATGTTGTGTCATAGCATGCAAATAATGTTTTAATTTCAAATCAAAGGCACGACGGTTGGCTAATCCAGTTAGATGATCCTTTTCATTACCACGCCGAAATTCTAAATTGCTCGCCTCAAACTGAATTTTTTTATGCATTAAATTAGAAATATCTGAGCTACATAATAGAACAGATTGCAGCTCGCCATTAATACTATAATTCGGTTTTAAGATAACCCAGTAATAGCGACCAAAGACTTGATACTCAAAAGGTTCAACTGAAATCCCTTGTCTAAATCGCAACACATTTTGGCTAAACACCTGAAAACATTCTTCAGAAAATTGTGCAAGATTTTGCAAATGCATCTGCTCAACAGAAAGATCAAAGCTGCTGGCAAAAAACTGATTGGTAAATAAAATGTCCCCAGTTGGAGAAAACAATGCGGTTGCCAAAGGCAAAGAATCTAACACTTCATGGGTGTTAATATTCAAACTATTTTGAAGAGAATGTGCATCCATAATACATACATTTTTTTAGGTTAAAGCTATGCAAAATGCTACCAAAAAATAGCTATTCCTCATTCGAATATAAAATGAATAGCTTATAAAAATATAAGATATATAAATTTAAGATTTACTTATTCATTTTTAAGAAATAAAGAATAAAAAAAGCCCTTATCCAAAGATAAGGGCTTTTAAATAACAGTTAGATATAACTTATTTTAGACAATCTTCAGGCACACGCACCCAGCCTTCCATGAGCACACGAGCACTACGGCTCATAATGGCTTTTTTCACTTGCCACTGTCCGTTTTCCAGCACCGCTTGTGCACCCACTCGTAATGTCCCTGAAGGATGACCAAAACGAACTGCTTCACGTTCCCCACCACCTGCTGCCAAGTTCACCAATGTCCCTGGAATGGCAGCCGCTGTACCAATCGCAACTGCAGCTGTCCCCATCATGGCATGATGCAGTTTACCCATAGATAATGCACGAACCAGTAAATCGCTATCAGCTTCGGTAATGGCTTTACCACTCGAAGATACGTAGGCTTTCGGTTTGGAAACAAAAGCTATTTTCGGGGTATGTTGACGTGTAGCAGCTTCTGAGATGTCTTTAATCAGCCCCATTTGTTTTGCACCATATGCACGAATAGTTTCAAAACGCTTCAAGGCTTCAATATCACTGTTGATCGCTTCTTGGAGTTCTGTCCCTGTATAGCCAATATCTTCAGCATTTAAGAAAATAGTCGGAATACCCGCATTGATAAATGTCGCAGGAAAAGAGCCTATCTCAGGTACGTCCAAGGTATCCACAACATTTCCTGTTGGGAACATGGCACCACCATCTTCACCATCATCGGCAGGGTCTAAAAATTCAATCTGGACTTCCGCCGCAGGAAAAGTCACGCCATCAAGTTCAAAATCACCTGTTTCTTGGACTTGTCCATTGGTAATAGGAACATGGGCAATAATCGTTTTTTGAATATTGACCTGCCAGATTCGTACTGTACAAATGCCATTTTCAGGAATCCGTGCTGCATCGACCAATCCATTTGAAATAGCAAATGAACCAACGGCTGCCGTTAAATTACCGCAGTTTCCACTCCAATCTACAAAAGGCTGGTCGATAGATACTTGCCCAAACAAATAATCAACATCATGCTCGGCTTGTGTACTTTTCGCTAAAATCACGGTTTTACTGGTACTAGATGTTGCTCCGCCCATTCCATCAATTTGTTTTGCATAAGGATCTGGACTACCAATGACGCGAAGCAAGATTTGATCGCGAATTTTACCTGCGATCTGTGCAGCTTCTGGTAAATCATCTTGTTTAAAAAATACGCCTTTACTGGTGCCACCGCGCATATAAGTCGCTGGAATTTTAATTTGAGGAGCGAAACTCATTGTTTTTTAATCCTTGCTGAACCGTTGTTTTGACACATGCTAAAAATTTTAACCTCATCCATCATACTGCTTTTTAAGAAAAAAATTTGCCGTGCATGACTTAAGTATAAAAAAGCAACGCTTGATCATTATTTTTAAAACCAAGCAGAACGATAGAGTCATTTTTTAAATAAATCTAAATAATTGATTCATCATTCAATTTTATATACAAAAGGTAAAATACTTCTAGTTAAATCATTTGACCAATCGTTCATCTACTAGGCTAAGTGTAATCAATCCTTTACAATCCCTATACATTCATCGTCGGGCTGAGAACTTTGAACAATAACTCTTCACAACTTCAGCGTGGCTTAAAGAACCGTCACATCCAACTTATCGCCATGGGTGGCGCAATTGGTACAGGCTTATTCTTAGGTTCCGCACAGGTTATCCAATCTGCAGGTCCATCCATCATTTTAGGTTATGCCATTGGTGGTTTAATTGCTTTTTTAATTATGCGTCAGTTGGGAGAAATGATTGTCCATGAACCTGTTGCTGGTTCATTTAGTCATTTTGCTTATCGATACTGGGGTAAGTTCCCTGGCTTCCTAGCTGGTTGGAATTACTGGATTCTGTATATTTTAGTGGCTATGACTGAGCTTACTGCGGTCGCTAAATATATCAATTACTGGTGGCCTTTTATTCCTGCATGGGCGTCAGTGCTGTTCTTCTTCGTTGTCATTACCCTTATTAACTTGGGTAATGTAAAGTTCTATGGAGAGTCGGAATTCTGGTTAGCAATTATTAAAGTTGCTGCCGTAATTTCCATGATCGTTTTCGGTTTGTATCTATTACTTACTGCAGATGCAAACTCGACTGCTTCATTTAGCAACCTTTGGACACATGGTGGATTCTTCCCGAATGGCTTTGAAGGTCTATTCTATATGTTGGCTTTCTTAATGTTCGCCTTCGGTGGGATTGAACTGATTGGGATGGCAGCGGCAGAAGCTAAAGATCCTGAAAAAACTATTCCTAAAGCCATCAATCAAGTGGTCTTCCGTATCCTCATTTTCTATGTGGGCTCGTTAACCATTCTGTTGTCTTTAGTGCCTTGGAATCAATTAGATTTAGGTGGTTTAGACAAAAGTCCATTCGTGATGATTTTCAGCCAAATGGGTATTCAATGGGCTGCACATTTACTGAATTTCATTATTTTGACTGCTGCATTGTCTGTATATAACAGTGGGATGTATGCAAATAGCCGTATGTTGTTTGGTTTAGCGGAACAAGGAAATGCGCCAAAAGTTTTCTTGAAAGTGAACAAGCAAGGGGTACCTATTCCAGCAGTATTATTCTCTGCATTACTCATTTTCGGTTGCGTATTGTTGAATTACTTTGTACCTGAAGATGCACTTGGCCACTTAATGTATGTAGTTGTGGGTGCATTGGTATTGAACTGGGCAATGATTAGTTTGACGCATTTAAAATTCCGTCAAGCCATGAAAGCTTCTTCAACTCAAACCAAATTCCCATCACTTTGGTCTCCAGTAAGCAACTATTTAGTCCTGATCTTTATTGCGACTGTGCTATACATTATGTGGACACAAGGCTTTAAAGAATCTGTACTGATGATTCCTATGTGGATTGTACTGATGGCGATCTTCTTTAAAATGATCAAACCAACCAAGAGCTAAATAGCTTTTGACTGGATTAAAAAGTTATTGTTTCGGCAATAACTTTTTTTATGCTTAAAAATCAGTTACATTGTTTTCGTTTTGCGCCCTTAGCTTAACTGGATAGAGCAGTTGCCTCCTAAGCGACCGACGTGGGTTCGAGTCCCGCAGGGCGCACCATTTTGCAGTATATTTTGGTCTAGAATATTCCAAGCCAAATAAAAAAATGCAATATATTCAATAATATAAATAAATAAGATCCAAGATGGTCTAATAAAATCTCTTGTAGACTAATATTTTTTACAGTATAAAATACAGTACAAACTTTTATACGCAAAATCATGTACTGTAAAAATGCCAAAAATAGTTAAAAGCCTTACTGATAGTAAGATCAAAAGCCTTAAAGCTGATCCCAATAAGCACCAACGAATTTCAGATGGTTTTGGGCTTTACCTATTCATTCACAAAAATGGCTATAAATATTGGAAGTTTGACTACAGTCGCCCATACACAAAAAAACGCAATACCATTAGTTTTGGTATCTATCCAACAACTAGCCTCGCAGAAGCTCGTATTAGAAGAGACGAAGCCCGCACCCTTCTCTCTCAAAATGTCGATCCGCATGTTGAAAAGGTTAGAATTGAGAATGAGATTCTAAATGCGAATAATAATATTTTCAAAAATATTGCAAATGAATGGGTGGCAAAACAAGACTTTGCTGAATCAACAATTAAAGGACAACAACGCTTACTGGAAGTGATTAATCAGCATATTGGAAAAATTCCAGTCCATGAAATTAAAGCTATGGACATACTGAAAGTTTGTCGAATTTACGAAAAAGAAGATAAATTAGAAACAGCTAAAAAAGTCAAAGTTAAATGCAGCCAAGTTCTTCGTTATGCGGTTTCTATTGGACTTTGTGAGCGTGATGTCACTCAAGATTTAAGAGGTGCAATCTCCCCCCCTAAAGTCAAACACATGGCTGCTTTGGTAGAACCAAAAGATTTTGCATTGCTTTTACAAGACATTGATCATTATGAGGGTGCAGCAGTCACCCGATATGCTCTACGTATTGCTCCTTTAGTCTTCGTTCGCCCCGGAGAACTCAGACATGCTAAATGGAAGGATATTGATCTTGAACAAGGTTTATGGAGCTACATACCACCTAAGACAAAATCTAAAACAGGTGTACAACATATAGTTCCATTATCTACTCAAGTGATTCATTTACTATCTGAACTAGCTCAAATTACTCAATATAAAAGTGAATATGTGTTTCCTGCAACAACATCCAATTTAAAACCCATGTCGGAAAATACAGTTAATCAGGCTTTACGTCGACTAGGCTATACGAGTGAACAAGCATGTGGACATGGTTTCCGTGCTTCAGCACGTACAATATTAGAAGAGGTTTTAGAATTTCCAATCGAACTGATTGAGCAACAGTTAGCTCATCAAGTAAAAGATATGCATGGTCGTGCTTATAACCGTACCAAGCATTTAGAAAAGAGAAAAATCATGATGCAGAAGTGGGCAGATTATTGTGATGAATTGAAAAATAAGTAAACCATTTCTAAATGTTAGCTTAGCTACCTAATTATTTAAAAGTTTTGGCATCAGAAAATCATTACAGAGCCTAATCGAAATAGGTTTTTACGCTTAATTAAAAGCTCTTTATGCATTTCCTATATATTCTTTGCATAAATTAATATTTTAATTCTTAAAAAATAAAATATACTTAACAAAATATGTTGAGTATATAACATGAAAGTATCTTTACTCATATCGTCACTTCCTACGCAAAACACAACCACTCGTATGAGGGTATGGCGCTCTCTGAAAGCAAGTGGCGCAGCAACCCTTAGAGATGGCGTTTATTTGCTGCCCATTGCACATGCTGAGAAGTTTGATCCCATTGCCAATGATGTTATTTCTGAGCACGGTGCTGCTTATGTATTTTATGCAGAGTCCCCTGTAAATCTTGAGCTTAAAAGCATTTTTAGTCGGAAAGAAGAATACGATGCTTTTTATAAACAACTTACTGAGCTAAGAGACCGTCAGACTAAGGATGAAAAGAAAGAACTGCTTAAGCAAATTCGTAGACTACGCAAAAGCATCAATGCACTTGTAGAAATTGACTATTACCCTGATGAAACCCAAGCACAGGTTTTAAATGAACTCGCGCTATTAGAGCTATCTATTGCACGTCTTGATGAAGCCAATGAGCCCAACGCAATACAAGCTCACATTCAGGTTTTAGACAAAGTAGATTATCAAAATCAGCTTTGGGCAACGCGAAAAAAACCATGGATTGATCGCTTAGCCTCTGCATGGCTAATTAAGACCTTTATTGATTCCACACCTACATTTATTTGGTTAGACACACCAACTGATTGCCCTAAAGAAGCCTTAGGCTTTGATTTTGATGATGCAAGGTTCAGCCACATCAACCATTGGGTCACCTTTGAAGTACTTTTATACAGTTTTAATTTAGAAACACCTGCATTAAAGAAAATCGCTGAAATTGTGCATTACCTTGATGTTGGGGGGATTGAACCTCCTGAAGCCATCGGTATTGAAAAAGTCATTCAAGGACTTCGCAGCCAAATAAACAATGATGATCAATTATTTGAATTATCCAATCATATTTTTGATGGGCTATATGCCAACTTCTCAAGAGAATAATCATGGAACAAGAACTGATTACACCACCCGAGGCAGAAGTACTCCCTATTTCATTTTGGCAGGCTTTTCTGTTTTGGCTTAAATTAGGCTTTATTAGCTTTGGTGGACCCGCAGGTCAAATCGCGGTTATGCACCAAGAACTGGTTGAACAGAAGCGCTGGATTTCCGAGAAACGTTTCTTACATGCACTGAACTATTGCATGCTCTTACCGGGCCCTGAAGCTCAACAATTAGCCACCTATATCGGTTGGTTGATGCATAGAACGACTGGAGGATTAGTTGCAGGAATTCTCTTTGTACTACCATCGTTATTTATTTTAATCGGCCTATCATGGGTCTATGTAAAATTTGGTGATGTACCCATCATCGCAGGAATTTTTTACGGTATTAAACCTGCTGTTGTTGCCATTGTTTTTCATGCAACACATCGAATTGGAAGTCGATCACTCAAAAATAAATTCTTATGGCTAATAGCAGCGCTTTCATTTATTGCGATTTTTTTCTTGAATTTACCCTTCCCTTTAATTGTCCTCTCTGCTGCGATCATTGGCTATCTAACCAGTAAAAAATATCCAAGCCTCTTTTCTGGTGGGAATGCTCATCAGCAGAGTAAAAAAGATTATGGACCTGCATTAATTGATGATGATACTCCTACACCAGCGCATGCGATCTTTAGCTGGAAACGTTTGGGCAGAATTATTCTCATTGGTGGTCTACTGTGGTTTCTTCCTATCCTTAGTCTCAGCCTAACACTGGGATGGGATCACGCCTATACACAAATGGCGTGGTTTTTTACCAAAGCCGCACTGCTGACCTTTGGGGGGGCTTATGCTGTATTGCCTTATGTTTATCAAGGGGCGGTAAACTATTACGGTTGGTTAAGCCCGACACAAATGATTGATGGTCTTGCACTGGGTGAAAGTACCCCTGGGCCACTCATTATGGTGGTGGCATTTGTTGGATTCTTAGGTGGATATAATCATGCATTATTAGGTTCAGAGCATCTATTCTTGGCAGGTGCGATAGGCGCAACAATCGTCACTTGGTTTACTTTTCTATTTTCCTTTATTTTTATCTTGGCTGGCGCTCCGATTATTGAATCTACACATAATCAAATTAAGTTTACTGCGCCTCTCACTGCCATTACAGCAGCTGTAGTCGGCGTCATTCTGAACTTAGCACTCTTCTTTGCGTACCATGTATTATGGCCTAAAGGTTTTAATGGGCAGTTTGACTACATAGCGGCAGTGATTACCCTACTTGCCTGTGTTGCACTCTTTAAATTCAATCAAAGTGTATTGAGAGTAATCGGAGCTGCTGCAGTTTTAGGATTAGTGATTCAATTAAGTCTATAAAAAATATGAGCAGGTCATTGACCTGCTCATATATCCAAATTGTTTATACTGCGACTTGAAGTCTAGATCTACTATTAATTTCTACAGAAACATGAACAATTTCTTCGTGTATAGAAAGCCCTTTTCTGACACTATCTGCCGTCAATTTAGAGCTATCGGAATCTAATGAAAGAATACATGAGAATTTTCCTTTGCCTACTTTCCACACATGAAGATCAGTAATCACTGCCTGTGAATCTAATTCTTCAATGACTTCAATAATTTCACCCACTACAGGATGTTCCATTTCAGCGTCAAGCAAAGTCTTACCTGTTTCACGAATTAACCCCCATGACCAATGTGCAACTAAGAAGGCACCAACAATACCCAATACAGCATCTAAAAAGTCCCAACCAAAAAACTTACCTGCAAACAACGCAATAATTGCCAATACAGAAGTTACTGCATCTGCCACAACATGTAAGAATGCAGCCTTTTGATTTAAATCATGCTCTTCATGTTGGTGAGTGTGTTCATGATGATGGTCATCATGCTCATGACCGTGATGATGGTGATGACCACTTTCATGAAGCAACCATGCACATACAAAATTTACGACCAATCCAATCACAGCAATTGCAATCGCCTCGTTGTAGTGAATATTGACTGGATTCATTAAACGCTGCACCGATTGAATCCCCATAAACACAGCAACGACCATCAATAAAATGGCACTTGAGTAACCCGCTAAAATTTCAATTTTCCATGTGCCAAAGCAAAAACGCTGATCTTGCGCATATTTTCTCGCCATTCTATAAGCAAAATACGCGAGGCCTAATGCCAGCATATGTGAACTCATATGCCATCCATCAGCTAACAACGCCATCGAGTTGAAAAACCATCCTCCAAAAATTTCAAAAACCATCATGACACCTGTTAATACAGTTGCTATCAAGATTTTCTTTTGTGCCAGAGGATTCCCCTCATCAAATTGATGTGTATGATTACTTTTTACATTGCTGGGATATTGCATTTTGATGTGCCAAGACTAATACTCCCCTACAGTATATATTTTTTATGAGTAAAAACCATGTCTCACTTAAACCAAAATAAAAAAATCATGAATCGTATAAAACGAATACAAGGTCAAGCCAATGCTATTGAACAAAATTTACTAGCAGAGAATATTTCTTGTATTGAGGTTTTACAGCAAGTCGCAGCCGTTAAAGGGGCTATAACAGGACTAATGAATGAACTCATAGAACTTCATCTTAGAGAGCACGTACTGGGTGATTTAGAGAAAATTAATGAAGAGGATTTGAGTGATTTTTTAGCATTAATCAAACGTTATACCTAATAGATAAAAGCACAGTATTTGATATCGCTTAATACTGTGCTTATTTCACCCCGTATTAATGACAGTGATGATCACCTGTTTTACTGTTGGTATGGCAACCCTGTGAATTTGTACCACCCGAATGGGCATTTACATTTGTTACCGTAAGTATCAATAAAGAAAAAAATACAATTTTGTTCATAACACCCTCTTTAAAATCAATGTTAAAAATATAAAGAGACTAAACTGTATAATATTTAAACAAATATTCAAAATTTCATTAAAAAATTCCTAGATAAAGCAAATAAATAAAGACATATCTTAATAACTTTGCACAAGTAACAATGGATAAAAACTTAATAAACTTTTCTTTTAAAACGCCACTAACCAAGGTAATTGGATCACCAATAATTGGAACCCAACTCAGTAATAAAATTGATGAACCATATTTGGCATACATCGTTTGTGCTTTCATCAACTGTTTTCCAGAAACAGGAAACCATCTCTTATTCTTATAGTCTTCTAGCTTGCTACCTAGCCACCAATTAAGACAAGAGCCAAGGACATTCCCCACTGTAGCAACTAGGATGAGTAAAACAACAGAATTTTCACTAAGCACCAATAAGCCCGTTAAAACAGATTCAGACTGTAAAGGTAGTAACGTAGCAGCTCCAAAGGCACTCAAAAACAAGAATAAATACGCAATCATCTATTTAGGCCATTTCTGATGATGTTCATCAATCACATATTCATGTGCATGTTTGCCATCATGGTGATGATTGACCAAATGCTCATGATCAACAGGTAAATCATCATGAGAATGTGCCAATATTGAATCATCTTGTTTCGGCCAAATTACATAAGCAAAAGACATCGCCACCAAAGCAATCACTGCCATAGGGACAAACGTGAATAATGTACCCCAATTGGTACTTAACCAACCCACCAATGGATAAGTAATCAACCAACAAGCATGTGAAAACGCGAATTGTGCTGCAAATAATGAAGTTCTATTTTCACTAGATGCTGATTTTCGGATTAAACGACCTGTAGGCGTTTGAGAAACTGAATAGCCAATCCCTAAAATGAACCATAAGGCCAATAACCAATTGTACGACGCTACAAAATATCCGCAGAATAAACCAACTACTAATATAGCTGTTCCAGTTAACATGACAGAACGATCATTAAACTGGTCCAAGATTTTAGGCAATAAAAATGCTGCAAGCATTGAACCTAAACCAAATAACCCAAATGCCCAAGTTGTTGCATGTTCATTTAATTTGAATGTGGATTGAACCAATACAACGGTATTGACAATAACAACGGCACTCGCCGATGCAATAGCAAGGTTCAATGCCAAAAGTGCCTTTAGCCGCGGGGTATTAAAATAAATCTTCGCCCCTTGTTTGATACGGCTATACACCCCTTTAAATTCGGGAACTTTCGCAATAGGCAATTTAGCACTAACAACAAATAACGCAGAACCAATAAAGCCAATCACCGTACCTAAAAACAAATTATGATAGCTAATAAAAGTAAGAAGAAACCCAGCCAAGATTGGGCTAATGATATTTTCTAAGTCATACGCCAATCGAGAAAGTGATAAGGCATTGGTATAGTCTTTTTCTTCAGGCAACACATCAGGAATCATCGCCTGAAATGTTGGGGTAAAGGCAGCTGAGGCAGATTGCAAAATAAAAATTAAAATGTAAATTTGCCAAATCTGAGTGACAAAAGGTAAGCACAAAGCTGTTAAAGCTCTCAGGATATCTAAAGTCACTAAAACTTTTTTACGGGGAAGTCTTTCTGCAAATGCAGAAGCTATAGGAGCAACACCAATATAAGCAATCATTTTAATTGCCAGAGCAATTCCCAGTACTTGGGCGGCTTGATCCTTAGCAATGTCATACGCTTGTAGAGCCAAAGCAATGGTAATCAGCCCTGTCCCAATCAATGCGATGACTTGGGCTAAAAACAAATGCCTATACGTTGTATTTTTTAAAACTTCTAGCATTTTAGGGACTCCTTTTAGAACCTAATATTTATGCCAAATAAATCTCCTTGGAGTTTATTCCAAGGAGATTATCTCAAGCTTAAAAGACTTTCTTCATATCACTAAATTGGCCTTCGACTTCCAATGTCACAGAAACTGGATTTTCAGTACGGTTACGCCAGAACCAACCATGCTTACCATCAAAAGCCGCTTTTAAAACTCCTTGCTGCTGAGTTTCGTTACGCCCTTTGCCATAGCCATGATAGAAACCTTTCGGAGCACTAACAGGATCACCATGCGTGTCATAATTTAACCCACCACCTGACGTTGTCCATGTAAAATTTACGCTGGCACTTTGAGGCATTGCTAACTTAATCTCTGTTGCCTGCCCTGGTTTCAACTCAATCGTCATACTCTTCTTTTGAATTGCAGGCATTGACATTTTATCTGCTTCACCAATTGGTGTTGAAGACTGAATATGTGGATCAGCCGATTTATCTACTGTAGTTTCAACAGCTGATATTTTCGCATTATTTTCAGATTCTTCAGCTAAGGATTGCTTAATCTCACCCATCGTGGTTAAGCCTAAAACTTTACCCATGCCAGTTGGATCAATATTGTATTCAGCAGGCATAACTACTGTGACTAATACCACTACAGCACTTATTGCAGCAATCATGGTCGATTTAACAAGTTTCTTTGCAGAGGGTAATTCAACATCTTGTGGAATTTGAGCGTTGTACATATTTAAAAATCCTTATTGAGTGACGAAGCCAGTAAGCTGAAAGCCCACAAGTAAAAAGCCGAGGAACATTAAAAAGACGTTACTTTGATAAGCTGTTTTGAAGAAATAAGGCGTTTTACGCCAGATTGTCATTAACAGCAAAATCATCGCTAAAGCCATAAATTGACCCAATTCAACACCGATATTGAAGGAGATCAAATTCGCTAATAAACCATCTTCTGGTACTTCGTATTCTTGAATTTTTACAGCCAAGCCAAAACCATGAATTAAGCCAAAAATCAAAGTGGCAATTTTGGTATTTGGTTGAAACCCAAACCAACGCTGATACGCTCCTAAATTATCTAAGGCCTTATAAACAATAGAAAAACCAATGATTGCGTCAATAATGTAAGCATTCATGGAAATGTTGTAATACACCCCAACCAACATTGTGACAGAGTGACCAATCGCAAAAAGACTGACATATAGTCCTATATCTTTCATGCGATATAAAAAGAAGATAATCCCTACTAGAAACAACAGATGGTCATAACCAGTGACCATGTGCTTCGCCCCTAAATAAATAAAGGGGATAATGTGGACGCCGTAAATTTCTTGTATATATCCCTTATCACCTTCCGCAACACCATGTGCGAAAAGTACAGGACTTATCAGAACAGTACTTAAAGCAATAAATATCTTTAAATATGTTTTTAGTTTCACCCAATGTGAATCAATAAATTGCATGTAAATCAAACTCCAAAGTTAAATCAAAAATTAAAAATTGATCGCTGCCTTTGGTGGTTTGAAAATGCGGCTGATGATGAGATAAAGATAGGCTTTTACCCAATCAACCATCAATATACCTACGAGGATGAATAATAAGCCTATTGGATGACTAGACTCATAATCCCCAAAATGTTCATGAAAATTATCATGATGGATATGACTTTGTTTCTGCTGTATATCGTGAGAATGCACAAGTTCAGCTGCATAAGCAGGATGATCCTGATAACGAATTTCAGCGTTATGTGCATTAAAATGTAGGCACAGCGAGAGGCTGACAATGCAGACTAGCCACATCATCTTAAACCTCAACCTCGTATCTCTCACCATGCCAATCATTGTTCTATGACTTATACTTCTTGTTGCTCAGTAAAATCATCAGCTTCTTTTTTACGACTTTGGTTAAACCAAACATATAACGTTGGCAAAATAATCAAAGTCAGTAATGTCGAAGAAATGATTCCACCAATAACAACTGTTGCAATCGGGCGCTGTACTTCTGAACCAATCCCCACGTTAAGTGCCATAGGGATGAAACCAAGTGAAGCAACTAAAGCTGTGATCAATACAGGTCGAAGTCGTTCTAGTGCTCCATGTCTGACAGCATCAACTACACTTTCACCTTGGTTTCTGAGTCTTTGAATTGCTGAAACAAGGACTAAACCATTCAGCACTGCAACGCCAGAAAGTGCAATAAACCCAACAGCAGCAGAAATTGAGAGTGGGATATCTCTCAAAGCTAAAGCAATCACACCTCCTGTTAGTGCAAATGGAACTCCTGTAAATACTAAAATACTATTTCTTACATTACCTAAAGCCATAAAGATCATTGCAAAAATCAGTATTAAAGCGATCGGAACAACAACCATCAGACGGTTTGAAGCAGATTCCATTTGTTCAAAAGTACCACCCCAAGTCAGCCAGTAGCCTTCAGGTAATTTGAATTCAGCATTTAGCTTAGACTGTGCTTCTGCAATATAACTACCAATATCTGTCCCACGGACGTTAGCGGTGATAACAACACGACGTTTACCATTTTCACGAGATATTTGGTTTGGTCCTTGAACATTTTTTAATTCAATCAATTCAGATAAAAGTACGCTTGAACCATCTGGTAAATTCACTGGGACTTGATAGAGTTTTTCCAAGTCGGTAACCGAGTTTTGATCCATTCGAACTACAATATCGAATTTACGATCGCCCTCGAAAACCTTACCCGCTGTTTGTCCTGTAATCAGGCTTGAAACCTGTTTCTGTACATCCTCAGCATCTAAACCGTAGTTAGCGATCATGTCCTTTTTGAGTTCAACAGATACCATTGGTAAACCCGACATCTGTTCCACTTTCAAATCAGCTGTACCATTCACACCACCAAGAATCTTGGCGGCAGCATTTGCTGATTCGAGTAACTGATCCATATCGTCACCGTAAATTTTTACAGCAACATCAGTACGAACACCTGAAATCAATTCATTGAAACGCATTTGAATCGGCTGAGTGAACTCATAGTTATTGCCATAAACCCCTTTAGCCACTCGCTCAATATCAGCAACCACTTCAGCTTTGGGTTTTTTCGGATTTGGCCATTCACTGCGGGGTTTTAACATGACAAAATTATCTGCCACGTTAGGTGGGACTGGATCAGTTGCAATTTCTGCTGTACCAACTTTGGCAAACATCGTTTTAACTTCAGGAATTTTGACGATTTCTTTTTCAAGTGCATATTGCATTTCAACAGCTTGTGTTAAAGATGTACCCGGAATTCGAAGTGCATGTAATGCCACATCACCTTCGTCTAAGGATGGAATAAATTCAGAACCTAAACGAGTTGAAAGACTGGCACTAAACACAAAGAACACTGCAACAAATGCAATTAATGAATATCGATGACTCAGAGACCATTCAAGAATTGGGTTATAAAGTTTCTTAATGCCATGAACAATTTTAGATTCTTCTTCTTTAACTTCACCTGTCGTCACCAATGCCACCATTGCAGGGACAAAAGTGATCGAAAGAATCATCGCAGCCACAAGAGCCATAACTACTGTTGCAGCCATCGGCGTAAACATTTTACCTTCTACACCTGTTAAGGTCATAACAGGTAGATACACCACAATAATAATCAACTGACCATACAAAATAGCCTTACGTGATTCTTTAGTCGCTTCAAATACCGTAGTAAAGCGTTCACTTCGAGTGAGTATGCGACCCAACTCTTTTTGTCTCATGGCTAATTTCGCCAGAGATGCTTCAACAATTACGACAGCACCATCAACAATAATCCCGAAATCCAGTGCCCCTAAACTCATCAAGTTTGCACTGATTTTTTGATTCACCATACCTGTAATGGTCATCAACATAGACAATGGAATAACCATTGCGGTAATTAATGCCGCGCGGAAATGCCCTAGGAACAAGAATAGAACTACGATGACAAGAATTGCACCTTCAAGTAAATTCTTCTTCACAGTTTGAATGGTTGCATCAACCAAAGTAGTTCGGTTGTATACCGCTTTTGCCTCAACACCTTCTGGCAAAGACTCTTGAACTTTCTGTAGCTTTTGATCTACCGCATGAGCAACATTTCGTGAGTTTTCACCAATCAGCATGAATGCAGTACCAAGGACAATTTCTTGTCCATCTTTAGTTGCTGCACCAGTACGCAACTCATGGCCAATCGATATTTTTGCCACATCTTTCAGTCTGAGGATATAACCATTACTGGTGGTAATCGGAATATTTTGGATTTGTTCAATCGAGCTGATTTGAGAATCAGAGCGAATCAAATACTGTTCGCCATTTTTCTCAATATAACCTGATCCTTTGTTCATGCTATTTTTAGAAATAGCATCCAAGATAGCTTGCTGATCTAATCCAATGCTACGTAAATATGCATAGTCAGGCTGAACTACAAATTGTTTTAAATAACCGCCAATCGTATTGATTTCATTCACACCTTCAACATTTCGAAGCTGTGGCTTAATTACCCAGTCTTGCAGGGTTCTTAATTCAGTTGGTGATAATGGATTTGGATTATTTTTTGCATTCTCAACGGTGTACATAAAGATTTCACCAAGCCCAGTTGAAACAGGCCCCATTGAAGTCGATATGCCACTTGGTAGTGTTGGTGTCACCCCTTGCAACTTTTCATTCACAAGTTGACGGGCAAAATAGATATCCGTTCCTTCCTTAAAAATGGCTGTGACCTGAGACAAGCCATATCTTGAAACAGAACGTGTGTATTCAAGATTAGGAATACCTGCCAAAGCTGTTTCAATTGGATAGGTAACTTGAGACTCCATCTCCATTGGAGATAAGCCTTGCGCTTCACTGTTGATTTGAACTTGTACGTTTGTAATGTCAGGGACAGCATCAATAGGTAGTTTAAAATAGTTATAAACACCCAATGCTGCTACAGCTAGAAAGACTATAAGTACCAGCCAGCGACTCTTAATCGAGAGCTTAACAATTTGGTCAAACATGGTGACTACTCCTTAGTGATCATGAGTAGCGCCAGATTTACCTAGCTCTGCTTTTAATAGATATGAATTACCTGCTGCATAAACCTGACCTTCTTTTAAGCCCGATTTAACCTCAACAAAGCCATTATATTTTTCACCTAACTCTAATGGGCGTGCCTCAAAATCATTGCCTACACGGATAAACACGACATCCCAATCACGGAAGTTTTGTAATGCATCTTCACGTACAACCATGGCTTTCATACTTTGGTTTTCAAAGATCTTAGCCGTGATTAACTGACCTGAACGCCATTTGAATTGGTTAGCAATTTCAATGAAGACTTGAGCAGTACGTGTTTTAGGATCAATCACATCACTAATGTATCTAATCTTACCCAGTGCTTCCTCAGTACTTTCCTGCACTTGAGGTTTAACCGTTACTTTTGCATTTGGATTAATCACATTCAATTTATCTGCTGGCACATTGACCACTGCAAGCAACTGTGAGGTATTGGCAATTTTGAATAATGGCGAAGCTGGTGTGACATTTGAACCTACAGCACCAAGTACCTGTAAAATCGTGCCAGACATTGCCGCTCGCACTTCAATCGTGCCGCTTCCTGAACCTCCATAAGAACTAATTAAGCTATTCAATTCATTGGCACGAGTCTGAGCATCATCAAACTCTCGTTTGGCATTGATATAATCAATTTCAGGCGAAACGCGTTTTTGGAATAATACGCGCTCTTGCTCCATTTTCTGACGTGTAAATTGCAAGTTATCCATCGCAATAGAACGTTCAGCGTTTAAGCGGATCAAATCTTGGCTTTGTACTGTAGCCAAAAGATCACCTTGACTCACTTTATCACCAATCGTTCGATAAGTTTTGATTAGTGTTCCACTTGCTTTAGGTGTAATAAAACTTTCAAAATTATCGGGAAATTTAAGCTCGCCTTTGAGCTCAAGTGCATTTTCAAACATCATTGGTTCAACTTTAAGAAGCTCTAAGCCACTACTCTTGATACTGCTATCAAGCATGGTGACACGGCCCTCTTTTGTATCCCACTTCCAACTATGCTTTTTACCTTGATAATCAACATTAATGACCATCAGGAATGAATGTGGCTCATACACAATTTCATTGCCAATCAAGTAATCGCTTTCAGGCTTAAAAGTGATAGTTTGTTCTGCATCTAAACGCTTAATAAAAATATTGGCATTAATTTCATTTGGTTTTAATGGTTTATCTTTAAAATAGCCATAAACACGTAAATGTGGTTCAACACCTTCCTCAAAAATCTTCACTTCAGCAGAGAAATCACCATCACGGTATAAACGGCCACCATGTGGTCCTTTTTCATCACCAGCGACTGCAACTTTCTCTTCAGTTGCTTCCCCATGTGCTGATGAAGATTGTGATTTATTACTTGTTTTATACCAAGCCAATGCACACAGTACGATCAGTAAAGCTATTGCACCTGTAGCCACAATTTTATTTGTTGGTTTGTTCATCATCATTCACCCTTATTCTTGATTTAAATTGGTCACATAATTTCGTTCAACTTCTGCAATTTGATTTTGCAAAGCTAACCACAAATCAAAACGAGCAAGATGTTTGTCCAACCAGATCTGTTTAATGCTGTTAAATTCCAATAATGAAATTTTCCCTGCTTGATAACCCATTTCAGCGATACGTAAGCTTTCTTTGGTGGCAGGTAAAACGGTTTGATCAAATTGTTTAATTGAATCAATCAAATTAGAGATTTCTATAGCTTTGTTATCTAAATCAATTTTAGAGTTACGCGTGACCAATTCAGAACGTGCTTCAGCATTTGTTCGTTCTGCCAGAGCAAGTGCGATGTTTCCCTTATTACGATTAAAAACCGATAATGGAATAGATGTTGAGACCAAAAATACTTTGTCGCTGGTTTCTTGATAGTTACGTACACCTACCCCCAATGTGATGTCTGGCACAGCTTCTTTTTTCGCGAGTTCAAATTGCGTCTGGGCTAATTGCTTTTTAAGCGATGCTTCTTGCTCAGATAAACTGACTCGATCTGAAAAATTAATACTCAAAGGAACTTCTATTGCAGCTTCAGGAAGTGCCGTGACAAATTTTCCACAGAGATTTTTTTGGAATTGAACTTTTTTAAGTTCATTTTGGTGACGTAATCTAGCCTCAGAGGATAAAGCTGAGCTCAGTTGCACATCTGATGGAATCACCCGTCCAAATTTTAATTTCTCATTTAATACATTCGCTTGGCGTGCATTTAACTTACTTTCAGCAGCAAAAATTCCAGCACGTTGCGAAGCAGCATACCAATTTGACATACAAAGACGTAAATCAGCTTTTAAGTCAGCCTGTCTTTTCACAATTTCAAACTGATTATTATTTCCCTGAAAACTAGCTAATTGCTTACGCAAAGCAAGTTTGTTATTCAGTGGAATATCCTGTGATAAACCAAGCATTGTCGTTGGCCCATCTAGGTCTTTCAGTTTTGAATTGCCAAGATTATCCAACTCAATATTAAAAGTCGGATTATTGAACCGTCCTGCATATTTTTGATTTACATCATAAGCCTGCTGTGATTGTTGCAAACTTTTCAAGAGTGAATCATTTGAGATTACCTGTTGTTGTAGCTGTACATAATTTGTTTCTGCAAACAATTGCGATGCCGTTGCTACTAACCCACAGGTAAGTATTACCTGATATTTTTTAGACATGACTATACCTATACAAAAAAATGAAAAATATTTTTTGTATAGTTAAATCAATTTCTTAGAACGATAAGAGTTTTAGTAAATGCGTAGGAATTACAGAGAAAGCTAATCCTTTTCCTAAGTTTAAAAGACCGAATTGGACGTTCAAATAAACCTAAAAATAAGAGGATTAAAGGTAAAGCAAAACTGAGGAAAAAGACTGGATCAATTGAAAAATGATCATCAGCCTGAATTGGCTTTACTGAGTGATGAAATGCGGGTTCATCATAACTTGTCCAGTTATGATTTTTTGTATCTTGGTCAGCAGTATTTAGAATTTCATCGTGATGAATTAATGACCATTGGCTAGAATCTTCTGTTTGTACAGAAATACTCAATTCATGATGGTGATCTAGATTTTTTGCTATTACAGGCGCCCACGTATAAATCCCCGTCGTTGTTATCGCGAACAAAAACAGGACTGATACGAGAATAAGTTTTGTAAACTTATTAAACGGCATATTGATCACATCATTTTATGATTGGCAAAGAATACTGAATCAAATTTAAAAAGTAAATCGTTCACCAATGAATTTCAAATAGGCAAAATCAACCGATTTCGCCATACACTTTGTTAAATCCGATATCTTGCTGAACGTGCGTGTGCATCTAAGTTTTCACATTGGGCAAGTACATCAGCCGCTTGGGCTAGAGGTTTAGCGCCCAGTTCAGAACACATAATTAAACTCGATCTTTTTTGGAAATCATAAACACCTAAAGGTGATGAAAATCTCGCAGTGCCAGAAGTTGGTAGTACATGGTTTGGGCCTGCACAATAGTCTCCAAATGCTTCAACTGTAAATCTCCCCATAAAGATTGCCCCAGCATGGCGAATTTTCACTGTCATTTCTTCTGCAACAACCTGATCAACACATAGCTGAAGATGTTCAGGAGCAATTCGATTAATGACTTCTACCCCTTTCTCTCGATTTTCAACAAGTATAATTGCTCCTCTCGCTTCAATTGAGGCTCTGGCAATATCTTGTTTAGGCAAATCGTCTAAATGTTTATGCAAAGCATCATGTACAGCCTGAGCAAGATCTGGTTCAGGTGTAATAAAAATTGCTTGTGCAATAGGGTCATGCTCTGCTTGTGATAATAAATCCATCGCAAGCCAATCAGGATCTGTACCAGATTCAGCATAGATAACAATTTCTGAAGGCCCAGCAATCATATCTATTCCTACCTGACCAAATACTGCCTTTTTTGCAGCAGCAACATATTTATTGCCCGGCCCTGTAATTTTATCAACTTGGGGAATTGCCCCAGTTCCATACGCCAATGCTGCTACTGCTTGAGCACCACCAATTGTAAACACCCGATCAACACCTGCTAAATATGCAGCAGCCAATACAAGTGGATTTAACTCTCCTCTAGGTGCAGGAACCATCATGATAATTTCATTTACACCCGCAACTTTTGCTGGAATTGCATTCATTAATACAGATGATGGATAAGATGCTAGACCACCCGGTACATAGATACCGACACGATCTAATGGTGTAATTTTCTGACCTAATACATTTCCGAATTCATCCTCAAATGTCCATCCCTCTTGCACTTGGGCTTTGTGAAAATTCCAGATTCGTTTAGAAGAAAACTCAAGTGCTGTTTTGACTTCAATTTCAAGGTTTTCGAACGCCGTCCTTAATACCAATTGATCTAAACATAAATCTTCAAACTTTTGAGCAGGATGTTGATCAAACTCCTGTGTCAATTTCAATAAACACTCATCACCACCATGTCTCACGTCACTAATAATTTGATCAACCGTTTTTACTAATTCAGATTCATTAACCGTTTCAAAGCTCAGTAAGCGCTTAAAATTTTCTTCAAATTCAATTTCAAGGGTATTTAGAATTCGCATTTAAAAACCTCATCTACAATGATGGGAAAATTTCTTGGGCAATTTACACACATACTCTATATATGCTGATAAATCAGCTTTTTTCAACACGTGTATCTATGTGCTTCAGTAAAATGAAAATTACTACCTTGATTCTAAAAGTACACGAATAGAATCTCTGTAGGCTTTAATTTGCTCGTCACTTAGCACTACGTCAGTCTTAACCATTTGTTCTTTAGATTGATTCAATATTGACTCATTTTTACGTTTGTCATTCATCTGCTGATTAGATTGATTCGTAACTTTCTTGCTATCCTTTTGTTCTGAATCAATATTTTGAGCAAATGCTGAAATCGAAAACACTATCATTGCAATGGATATTAGCAACTTTGCAAGGTCATGTAAAATATACATAAGTCATTCCAACACTAGAGTACTAAAACTCTATACCAATGGTTTAGACATATTGCTGACCTCAAAATTACAATTTTGTCATTTACCCAATTTTCACCACATTTAAAGGTAAAATTATTTTATTCATTTTTGGAAGGTTTACTGATGCGTATTCTACTTGTTGAAGATGAACAGAAAACAGGTGATTACCTGCAAAAAGGCCTGAGAGAAACGGGCTATATTACCGACTGGGTTCAAGATGGTGTTACAGGATTACACCATGCAATTACTGAAACCTATGACCTAATTATTCTAGATATCATGTTACCCAAATTGGATGGCTGGAAAATACTGACTGAAATTCGTAAAACTCATGCGACTCTTCCTGTTTTATTTTTGACTGCTAAAGATCAAATTGAAGACCGTGTAAAAGGGCTTGATCTTGGTGCTGACGATTATTTAATCAAGCCATTTGCATTTGCTGAACTCATTGCAAGAATTAAGACTCTTTTACGAAGAGGTCAAATTAAAGAAGAACCCACTTTTTACACAATTGCAGATTTACATGTGGATCTAATCAAGCGACGGGTTATTCGCTCAGGGCAACGCATAGATTTAACAGCTAAAGAATTTGCTCTACTGGAACTATTCATGCGACGACAGGGAGAGGTGTTGCCGAAGTCTTTAATTGCTTCGCTGGTATGGGACATGAATTTTGATAGTGATACAAATGTTGTAGAAGTTGCTATTAGAAGGCTTCGTAACAAAATTGATGCTAACTTTACGCCCAAACTGATTCAAAACATTCGAGGCATGGGCTACGTTTTAGAGATCGAAAATGAGCAATAAACTTTTCCAATCTATTAGTTTTAAGATTAGCTTCATCTCGACCTTTTTTACAATTTTAGTTCTAGTCATTATGGGACTAGCCATTAATCATCATGTGATTAGGCATTTTTCAGAACAGAATAAAAGGCAATTAGAAGGTAAAATTCAACTTATAAATAATTTGCTCCAACAAAATCCTCATAATTTTCAAAAAAATTTAGATGAAGCGTTAGTTGGTCATGAAAATCTTTCAATTCAAATTACGCTTCCTGATGGCAAAATCCTCTATCAAACAAAAAAGCTGTCAATTGACTCTAATGCACTAAATACAAAAAACAATACTCCATCTAAATGGGTGACTTGGCAAAACAATTCACATAGTTACCAAGGTATTATTTTAAACAAAGACATCCTTTGGGCGAATAAGGTTCAAACAGTTCAAATCATTGCGGGTATTGAGATTACAGAAAATTTTGAATTTATTCATTTCTTTAAACAAAAACTCGTATTGATCGGAATTGTAGGCACAATTTGTCTAATGTTTCTTGGATGGTTAGCCACTTGGCAAGGACTAAGACCAGTCCGCAGCATGGCAAATATTTCTAAGAGCATTAATGCTAATAATCTTTCAGATCGCTTAGAACTCAAAAATCCCCCCATTGAACTAATTCCCCTTGCAACTGCATTTAATGAAATGCTAGATCGTTTAGAAATTTCAGTTGAAAAACTCTCCGCATTTTCAAGTGACTTAGCTCATGAAATTAGAACCCCAATTAATAATCTCATGATGCAAACCCAAGTGTGTATAACAAAGCAAAGAGATATTACAGAATACCAAGAAGTCCTTTTCTCAAATCTTGAGGAATATGAACGTTTAGCAAAAATGGTCTCAAACATATTGTTTTTAGCTAAAGCAGAACATGGTATCAACCTACAAAATTTAAAAACTACGTGTCTAGAAGATGAGGTTTCAAAACTTTTTGAATTTTATGATGCTTTTGCAGCAGAAAAAAATATTGAGATGAAACAAATAGGTCATGCCACCGCAAAAGTAGATCCCGCAATGATAAGCCGAGCATTTAGCAACTTAATTTCTAATGCAATCAAATACGGTAGGTCTGATTCAGAATTAATCATTGAGCTCAGTGAGGATAGCCATGAGTCAATGATACAAGTGAAAAATAAAATTCCACATGAAATGCAGGCATTAACACAAACACAACTTTCTCGCTTTTTTGATCGTTTCTATCGACTCGATTCATCTAGACAACGTATAGAGGATGGAACTGGTCTAGGGCTTGCAATCACAAAATCCATTATTGAGATGCACAAGGCTAAAATTAATGTATTTTTAGAAAATGATACTATTATTTTCAGGATTATTTTTTACAAACGAATGTCAAACGGTTTTGTTGATTAAAGATAGGGTACATAACCTTTAATCAACGTATATTACTAATATTGTTTAAAATTTAAGATTTTTTCTGATCCGAGCAATTCAAAGTTTGCTGTTTTTCTTGATTCTTTTCAAGGAATCTTAAACCTCCGTCAGCATAACTCAGACTAACCACCGAGCTAATAGAAAACGCTAATAAAACCTTTAATAATACAGTTGTACAAAGCTTCATGATGTCACATCTCTCGATTTATATTAGTTTAAATATATACAAGCCAATCCAACACAATAGTGACTAGAAAATGACAATCTTGTCATTTAACTATTTTATTCAAAAAAATAAGGGAGCTTAAGCTCCCCGTGTATCAACGTTTAGCCAACTTAGACTCAATCCACTGATGAATTTCCCAAGCAGACCAGCCAACTCTCCCCACAGTTAAATGTACTTGTTTGGGAAAAGTTGGATCGTATTGCTTATGTTTTTCATTAACAATGTTATAAATCGTTGCACGACTTAGACCCGTGAACTGAATAACTTCCTTCAAGTTAATTATTTGATTCATTTGAAAAGTTTGTCCAACAAACGCATTCATGAAATTCACTCCAAATCAATAATGCGAGCGTTACTGCTCAAATAATCAGGAGGTCTGTAAAAAATTAACTAATTCACTGCCCTCACACTCCCCTGCAACCCTTTCTGTATATCCTGTACAAATCCATCATCCTGATTGGGCTTAGGTTTAGTCTTGGATCTCGAATCAATAGGCTTTTGCTCGACTTCAGAAGATTCTTCCGCATAGAACTCCTCAACCAAATCCAACCCTTCCTCCCCATCCACCTCAAATCGTGCATTGCCATAACCCTGCCGAGCTACCTGATCTAAAGCAACTTGATTAAAACCACACAACTTACTTTTCTGATCAATCTCCTTAGCGGTTTGAATTGCCTCTTGTAAATGAATGCCATCACGTAAAGTTAAATCCACGTAATACACAGGCGTACGATAGCTTTGCGTGGTGCTCTTGCCTCTCAAGCTCAATTGCAGAGGTAAACATGACAACAAACCATTCGATGCTGCATGGTAATAGCTGAGTCGAGCGGCCAAAGTACGAATACTATTAAAACCTGTGGTTCTAAAGATGAATGTGCCAAGTTCATCGGATTCATCTAAATTGACATACAAACGACCATAAGGCTTACAAAGTCCACCTAGTGCTAATGAGCATAGATCAGGTGATGGACATGGATGAAGTTCTACCCCTTGATTGGTCAGTCGCTGACAAGTTTCACCATTACCTACACACACGGGGCGACCTGTTTGTTTGTCAAATAAACTGTACTCTGCTCGTAGGTTCAGTTCAGGATCATTAAAGATCATCCGTACTGGAATGCTTCGCAGTTTTTGATTGGGTGCTTTAGCTCGAAGCTGCTCATCCAGTGGATGTTTCACCCAGCCCTCTTTATTTTGGATTTGGCTTGTAATGGTGAATTGATCATCCTTTTCGGGGACGCGTTTACCATTTTTCTCGACCATCTTACCGATACTGATCCGTCCGAGTATTGGCGGTGTAATTGCTAAACCTTTGATCATGTTGATTTCCTCTTTTGTATTAATTGAATAGGCATAAAAAAGCCCATGCTGTGAGCATGGGCTGATATGAGCTTGTGTGATTGAATTAATGGTTTGATGCTGATGTGGATAAAATCTGACTTATCCACCGTTGGCATAAATCTGAAAACGCCGTGTCCCTAACTTATGTTGCGGATACTGATTTAAATATTCAGGGTGTGAATCTAGTAAGGCCTTTGCATCTAAGCTGATCGAGTCCTTCGATTTTTTCCATGTAACTGAACCTGTTTTAAAGGTGGCACGTTCAGCCTCTTGCATTTTGGCTTGTAGCTGATGTTTAAGTAGGTCAAATTGCTCTTGGTGTTTTTCAACTTGATTGCGTACTCGGATCAGTTGTTCAAACTGCTGATTGGCTTGCTCATCTTCAGATAAGTCTGTGGTACTAAGCGGTACATGTTCTGGATATAAAAGTTGTAAAGCTTTGGCTGCCGATTCACTGGCATCCGCTTCTGGTGGTGTATCCTTTTCCACGCATTCCCAGAAGTAACGCTCGGCATTGACGATATGTTGAATCACCGATTCTGAACGGGTCACTTTAAAAATGCGTGTTTCATGTCCACACAGCAACACACAAATATGAGCAGCCTGTTTGCCTGTCACCGCCAATTGATGTTGCACCTGACACAAGACATATAAAGGCACACCATCTCGCCACAGCTTGGCGCCATACTCCCCTGCGGTTTTACACTCCAGTATTTGTACATCGGCATCCCCTACCACGGAGTAATCCAGATTAGCCAACATGAAATGTTTGTCTGGATCAGGGTGTTGTAATACCGCATTGACTCGACGCACTTTGTAATTGGTATGCATGCTGTAATATTCAGCCACCAATGGTTCAAGGCGTTTACCCCAATATAAAGGTGCATGGCCTTCGCTGTCCTCTTCAATGTTTTGTTGAATCCGTCCTGTCTTGATCATCCACAGTTCCAACATCGACATATACGGATTGAGTCCACAAGCTGCGGCACAGTCACTACTGCCTATGCCTTTTCTACGTACTTCTAGCCATTCGGCTTGCGTCATATTTTTAGTCTCTACGAAACGTTTTGCTGTAAACAGTTTCGGACGGTTAGCATGTATATTTAGTGTTGCATTTTTTGGATGAATTACGGCTGAGTTCATAGCGATTTCCTGTCATTGTTGAATTTTGGGTATAAAAAAAGCCGTGTCCGTAGACACAGCTTTGAATAAAAAGAGTTAAGACATTTGTTAGGTTGAGCGTTTCAGTATGGCGATGAGTCGGCTTAGGCTAATCAATAGAAGCTTTGAAATTAGGCCAACATGCGTAAAGCTTGTTCGAGTCCACGTTGCTTGAGACCTGCACCAGCCCCAAACCATGCTGAATCGAGACGGTGATCCTGACTCATGGCACGACGTTCATGGTCGCAGAACTCGGTAATTGAGCATAACAAACCATAAGCGGTGTCTTTGGCTGAGCTGAGTTCAGCCCCACGACCATGCCCATTAAACATGGTCATGACTTTAGACATCGCACGTCCATTTGGTTCAGTTTTATTCTCGGCTTTAGCTGTATTAATAGTTTGGTTCTGTGTGGCGACATTGCGATAGAACTGAATAATACCTTCATCCTGCTCGATTGGGCTTAGGCTAGTATTATTAAACACCGCATCAAAGTAAGCTGCCACTTCGGTCTGCGTGACTTTTCGTTGGCTGAGTTGTTTCATTTCATACATGTGATCCTCCCATGCACGCACTGAAATACCGAGTTGCTGTTTGATCTTCTGCGCATCGAACTTGGTGCTGTGTGGCACTTTGACCACGCCTGCACTGCTGTTTTGCCCTTTCAGAGCAATGGCTAAAGTGTTGTTACAGACCACACGAATACTGGTGAATTGTGCTGTGGTTGCAAGGGTCCCGTCACACGCCGTAGCCAAGAGGATGTAACCATTACTGACATCCTTACCTTTTAAAGCAGAAGTTTGCCCAGTTTTGGCTAATGCCCAGAACTTCTTACCTCCTTTCAGTACACCTGCGGTTTCCAGTTCAAAGCCTGATTGCTCTGTTAAATCACGATAGAATTCTAAAATCTGTTTCGGTTGCACTTCCTGATAGCGCTGGCTGACCACAGATAACGGGGCATGGGTATCAGAGCGATACAGTACTCGTTGTTCCTCATAGGGCATGATGATGCTTTGACCCCGTTGGTTTTGGGCCATGTAACTGACATCAGAGGATTCAATGCGCCAATCCATACCCGCTTGTTGTGCCCAGACTTCTATCGGTTGGTTTTGGGTCAGTTGATTACCTAAACCATGCCAAGGGGTTTCACCGACATAAGCCATTTGTTCAAGTTGATGTGCCATGGTTTTAATTCCTGTAAAAAGTTGAATTGCTGTAAAAGCTGAAAAAGTTAATTACGGATGCTTGGACTAAAATCGCGGTCACAGTCATTGCAGTAATAATGTCGGGTATAAACAGGATGCGAACTGTTTTGAACTTCATCCTCCGTTACCAGCATCCAAATGCCACCGATCAGCACCCCTACTAAGGCACCTGCAATCGGGGGGATGTTTAAACTTTTAGAAACACTGATGCCCAACGTCGCCAGTGCTAGAGGTGACATCACATTGTTTTGCGCTGAGGGTGAATGACTGTTAATCACTAAATGTTGTGGGGATTCCAGCAGTACCGTGTCTCGGGACTGGCAATAAGGACATGGCAAACTCATCTGAATAATTCCTGTAATAAAAAATGAGTGAAATAAAAAAAGCCTGCTTTGGGGGAAAGCAGGCAAAACGTGAATCGGGTTATTGCATAGGGCTGTTTTGAAGGAGCCACATGCTTCTCATTCAGATGATATGTATCTGTATTTTTTTAGAATGTGATTTTAATCGATGTTTTTTAGATCAATTTTAATGACTTGACATAGGGATCAATTGACCTGATTTTTATCAGCGATTATGATGCAAGGGCTGGCCTACATTGCCAGTCGGTTTTAGCAGACCGTTCATCTAGCGCATCAGGGTTTATTCTTCTGAGTATTCTCTACGTGCGTAAAACCTTCTCGTCCCCCTTTGCGGTAGAACGGGAGGGGGACGCGTTCGCGCGTGCTGGTTCTAGATGTCCAGTCTGCTAACCCCTTTTCGTTCTGCCACCATTATTTAGCAGTAATTTGGTAGAACTTCTATACATCTAGGAGTCATCTATGACGCTATTTAATTTGAGTACTTCCCCTGCACTCGCTTCATTTTTACATCATCTCAAACTTCAGCATTTCATTCCGATTCCAACTTTATTGTCTTGCCCTGTGTACTGATTGATTTCACCGCACTGATCAACCACTGAGTTTTTTAATTCAGGGGCTGCTTTGTGCTGGAACTACATTATGAAATTGATCGCACAGCTGATTTAAGTGGTCATTATTGTGCTCAGTAACAACATACCTAGGGCCTGTGACAGCCACGCAAAATGTATTTGAAATTACAGTCAATTTCATAATTAATTTTTAAAATTTTAAAAATATTTGATGGGGAAATAATAGGATGAAATACATTTCAATTGCACTGCTTACCAGCCTAGCTTTGGTCGGCTGTTCAAAACCACAAAATGATGTAAAGAATGAAGAACTTACTCAAAGTATTGAAAAAAAGTCATTGAATGATGATGCCCCTGTACAAACTGTTTCTTCTCCTTTGATTATCGCTCGAAATCAAATTACCCCTCCGCTGACAAAGACAGCAAAAGACTTTCAGGAATTAATAAAAGATGAGGGGTATTTTTCATTTTACCCTCCATATGAAACGATATCTGGGTTACAGATGTTTTTTGAAAATTCGGATACAGCAGACTATTGTGCAAATTGCGTGAATTTCCAGACGATTCTCAATGATTTAAGAAGTGTTCTGGCTTTAAAAAACAATCAAGTTCTGGTGATCGGGCATACAGGTCAACAATTTCCTGCATTCACCTTTGCTTTGGGTGACGATTATTCCTTGCGTGCAGCGCATGACACAGCAATCAATTATATAAGATCGACGATGCAGGTGATTCCACCGCAAAAAGATCAATTTGAAAGTACAGAACAATATCAACAACGTATCCAGACACTTCAAAATGAGCTAGATACTAAAAATGCCAATTTAAATTATGACTTGAAGCTTCTAGAAATCAGTTTAAATGCCACTTCTTCACAAAGTTTGTTCATGACAAGCAGCTATACACCGAATGATCGACCAAGTGGCCCAATTGATAACTTTGTTTACTATGATGCTGATTCGAAAAAGTTACATTTTGAGGACATGAATTTTTCATCTGATCTTATCGTCAATTTCACAGCCCCATCCACACCAGAGTTAGCACAAAAAATTATTACGGCTGGTGGACAAAAGTATGTCGGTTACATTTTTACCTTTAATAAGAACAAATTGGAGTTAGATAGCTTAGTCATTTATCAAACTAACAATACTCAAACTGGTTCAGCAAATGAGCCTATCGCAATACTTGAACCGAGCACGATGTCTTTTCAACGCAAACATTTCAACGGTATAGAAAATGCTCGATTAAAGAAGTTTGACGTCCCATTAAAAAAGCCAATTAACTTTGATTTTACTTTGGATAACTACACGCCGATTGAGAATGTATTTAAAAAGATCGGTGAGTAATTCTCAAACTTATCAAGATCAAGACATTGATTTTATTAACCATTAAATATACAAAAGTGGGATTCCCCCTTAGATCACCATATTTGATTAAGGACAGGTATTTATAATGAATTTTATTCCATCTATTTTTTTATCTAGTGTGCTGTTGCTGACTTTAACGGCCTGTAATTCAGGCAATGATGCGCCAAAGCCTAAAGATACCCAAACTCAAACAAGCGCTGCTGAGACTAGCACTTCTGCTCAGTCTGAGATGACCAATAAATCCGAGGATGATTTTGTCGTTGATAAATCATTTTTAGAAAATGGTGCCGATGCTGAGCAAGCACAAGAACTGTCACAGGAACCGCCATTACAAGAAGAATTCGAAGTCCGAGTTCGTCGTGATGAATCACAATATTCCATGACAGGCTATGTTGATAAACTCAATATCATGTCCCTGAATAATGATCCAACCAGTTTAACCAACGTATCAATCAACCGCGGTAATTGTAGAACCAAAGGTTTTTATGATTATCAAAATATGCGCTATGGCTCAGTGGCCCAAGTCTATCTCGGTTGTGCTGCTGAAAATGTGCGTGAGGTGACCATTACCACCAACAGCGGATTGACCTATACCTATAATTTTTAGTCATGAATCATAAGGCAGCTTTGTTTTCGCTCCTGTGTTAATGGGAATAAATTTATTCCCATTAGACTGTTGATCAATACATGTAAGAACAACATGTTCCTTTGTCTTTAAATCAAACTTAGGCCAATACGCTGACAATCAAAGGTTTTTCTACGATGCCTTGTCACTCTTAAATAATGATTTCGAGAATGGTTGTTCATGCGAGTTTTTACAGCTTGCAAAGCACGTTGAATCTGCTTGTCATCCAAACAATTTACTGGGATACCTTTCAAATCGTGTTCTTCAAATGAAACTGCTCCATAACCATTGGTTACGTCCAACCATTGTTCACCAATTCTGCGCGCATGATCCGCTAGAGTGACAGTTTGTGCCTGTCCAGCATAGATACAGAATAACTGAACATAGTAGCCCTGCTCTGGATCATGTTTGATTTGCCACAGCACCGAATGAATGGAACGAAACAGCTCAGTATCTCTGGAGCGAATTAACTTTAGGAAAGCACTGAGGTAAAGATCTAGATCATATAAGCGAATCACTGATAGCGCTTCAGGTTGAGTACCTAAATAAATTGGAAAGATGGTTAATTGATCTTGTTGTTGTATACATTCTGATAGGAAGCGTTCAGCCTTCTTCACCTCAGCCTTATGCTGCTTCTGATCGGCTTGATAATCCGCTTCAATCAACCCAGCTTGATCATGTACGTATTTGATAAAACCTTCCACCACATGATCAGGTAAGTCTTGAATAGAATCGTAGAACTTAAACGCATTGGCTTTAAAGATGATTTGCTCAAGATACTTAAACACAATAATGGCAGCGATGTAATTATTCCCGTCCACAAAGAAACGTCTGGATTTCTTAATCAAGGGAATGATCTGCTGTTTGAATTGTTCAACACTGATTTGATTGGCTAAGATTGCTTGAATAAAGTTTTCAATTTCACAAAATGTTTGAGATTCATTGTAAGTCGTCATGGTAAAACACATCCTAAGCTATTTATTTCATAGACTTAGGAGTGCCGTAACTTTTTAATGGTGATCTAACCTAGAATCCACATTGCTGTAAGGTTTGGGCAACACCTCTACGCCAATGCACTTCAAATTGGCCTGTTCCAAAGCTACGCATATACGGTATCTTTGCGCGTAAATGCTGTGCATACTTTTCAGGATTGACCAGATACATAGCAGCATTCAATGCATTACTGATTTCCAATGCAACATTGCACTGGATATGTCCTACTCCTAATCGATTAAGTTCCTTAAACTGCTGCTTATGATCCGTGGTATTACAATTAAAGTACCATCCCAGATTACCTGTAATACTTTGCCATAATTTCCCAACCTGATCAGCGAGATACCAGTCACTCAGACGTTTAGATGGATCATAAATTAGCAATAAATGGCAATGATAGCCTTTTTTTGCACCCTGCTCTAATGCCCATGCATAGCCCTGTAACCCCATGAAACATCCATCTTGATTAGCTATACGACTTCTTAAAATATCCATATGCTGTTGAACATCTTGAATGCCTATATAGACCTGTTGTTCTTCGAGATAACCCAAATCGACACGAACAAATAAAAGTTCAGAATAATGTGTAATGAGTTTAGTTAGATACTGATACAATGAATTTCGATTCTGCTGTTCTTGTTGGATGAAACGGGCTTGTTCTTTCCAGTATTCATTTTGATATTGATAGAGTATACAGCATAGGGTTTGAACTTGCTGAGTATTAAAATTTAAGATGTGTGATGCTGATTGACCATTTAGAAAATGATCAATCCAATACTTACACTGAATAAAATATTGAATGGATTCAGCGTAGTGAAGCTGTGCTGAATAGAAGTAATGAAAGGCTTCATATAATGTGCTGAGTGACTGTTTGAATTGTTGCTCATTCATCTGTTCAAAACAGACCTTATAAACAAAGTCTTCTATCGCAGTACAAAGATTAGATTCATTCCAGATCGGTGTTGTTAAATTCATGTTGTGATACTCATCATGTTAGGATTCATATCACAGCCCTGTCTGTAATCTTTTACTTATTCACCCATATATATGAGCAAAGAATCAATCAACAATAAAATAAGATATTGATAAGTATATAATTAATAATAGATATAATAACTTTAATAACCCGCTAAGCTCCATCTATGGCTTAACAACGAATTGGTTAGACCGACTGAGCATAGAACACATGAGTTAACCTAACAGAGTGAAGCTAAAGTTAATTTTTCTGGTTACTAGCTTTTGCAACTTTAGCAGTTGAACCCTTGATTAATACTTTTCTGATAGGATCGACTGGCCTTGGCTGAAAAGCCTCCAAGTAGCAAAGGTATCTAACAACTGTTTGTTTAAGCAAATTTTGCTTATTTTTATCCTTTGCAGAAATTACGACATATTTTGAATCAAACTCTGGTTGTGATAGAAACAATCCTATAGATTTAGTTTCATCAGAAACATCCTGAAAGTCACTTTTGCTTTTAGAGTCAAAATGTTTTGTTAAAAATTGGTTCCAATAATTAATAACCAAAGCTGGTATATCATCTAATTTGGTAAATGCATCACGAGGGAAAAAAAACAGAGCATCAGCAATAGTTTGTTTACCTTCAGTAAGGCTCCAGCATCCCAAATAGCCCGTACATTTTGATAGGGGTTGAGCTCTTTTGCCAAAACGAATGAAACTTGTAAACAACTTGGAAAATTCTGCTTGTGGAATACGTCCCCACGTTTTTAAATCCAACGAGAATTGAATCCTATAGATCACTATATCTTGCGTAAAAATAGCATTTAAATAATCAACAGCAATTTCATAACGCCTAGCACAGATTTTGTGTTGCTCTTCAATTGCCAGTTGCTTGTTCATCTCTAGATAATTCGAATTTATTCGGTTCCTCAACCAGCGTTGGTTCACTGAGTTACCCAAATACCTATCACTTAGTATTGATACAGCTTTATTCAACTCAATGGTTTTTTGCAAATTAAGATTGAATATTTCTTCAATATCAATTTTAGAAAAAAAACGAATTAAAGCAAAATTTACCACACAGATCAGAGGACTTAATCTATTACTTTCCGCAAACTTTAAAAGACGTTGTACCTTTGTATGATCTTGAATTAAATTGAAATATTGACGACAGCTAAGTGTAATGGAGTAAGTCCATTCATCACTAGTAAAAGAATAACCTTCCTTTAATTCTCTAGGATAATCAAAAAATACTCCTCTCGATGCTAATAAATTTTCTAAAAAAATTTCCAAACGTAAAGCGACTTCAGCTAAATCGCTAAAGTTAGTATCCATATTCGCGTATTCAGCGTAAATAAGCTTTGCTACCTCAATTCGCTCAATCATGGGCTTGGATAGATTGTGATATTGCCAAGTTTTTTGAGGATCCTTACCTCCTATTGTTTTTTTCCAGAACTCAATATTATCTTTACGAATTACTAAAGGGTCAGCAAATAAAGCATTTTTAAATCTTAAAAACTCACCATTTACAGGAAGTGGATCACCACTATTATTTTCATATTTTAGCCTCATCAATTGATCTATATAATCGTAGTACCCCAAAATCCAATACTTGAATTGGCTAATCAGCTCTGTTTGTTGATATGAAATTTTTGAGAAATCTTGCTTAGTGATCTTTTTGGACTTGTTGAGCCAATTCGTTATCGTTATGCCTGAATCAAACTTATCCTGACTAATATTTTTAGTAAGCTGATCTATCACCTTCTTAGAACTAAATTTTTCTTTTCCATCAAAAAATAAAATGCAATGCAAATTTAAGCCATGATGGTGATCATTTTCCCACTTAAAAAAACCGCTTAGAAAGTTTGAAAAATTGTTTAAATACTTTTCTACCTTTTCACCATAACTAAAATTCATACGTCGAAAATCCTGTTCAGGACTACCAAAAGGATTCTTAAGATTTATATCAAGACATAAAACATTAATTTCTAAATAAAATGATATTATTTGCTCGAAATAAGAACACCTATTAATGTGCTCTAAACGGCTCTTACGGCTTTCGTATTCTAAATTCCAACAAATACTGGCGTGATTATCTTCCACCCAATTCTTTAAATATTTTATTTGATTTAAAGTAAACGGATCATTTTTCAAGTTATCAAATTTTTCTTTTAAATCTAATGATAAATTCGAATATGCTTCATTCCTATTTAAATTTGAAAAATGTTTAATACTATTGTGTATGTTTCTAATAAATTCCTGCAACTCTGCAGATGATTTCATTTGACTAAAGACATATCCGCCATCTGTAAAAATAGATGTATTGGTCAACAATTTACTGAAATACAAATATGTATCTTGATCAAATATACCCGCTTCAACCTCAGATTTTAAAAATCTCTGAATTACAGAATTTTTCTCTGTTTTCACATCTTCAAAAAACTTTGAATAATGTTCTAAGACATCAACAGACTCCTTAAAAAAAGTCACTTTAGCTCGCTCCTCAACTGATAAAGAATCAACTGAATCAAGTACACGTAGCTTAAGCAACGAAAAGAGATGATCTGAATGCATAATAAATTATAAGTTATTAAATTATATGTTTAATTTAACATAAACAAAGAATAAAAACCAAACTTATAATCATATAAATCACATAATAAAATTACAATAGTCACCTTTTTTTAGAATATAAATCATCAATCCTATGAAATATACTTAAGTATTAGTTGACATATCGTATTCTACAAAACTAATTAAATTTAATTTTTCAATAAAAGATCGACAGTTAATTTCTTTAATTTGAAAGTGATTGAATGTTTATAAATTTTATTGCAAGGCTAATTTCTATATATCAACTATCACGGTTAATTAGAAGCTGTATATAATTGAAAGTACGATAAAGTGGCTAGAAAATACCCATTAACTTAACAGACAAATAAAATAATACGAGAGGGCAGTTTTATTTTTTACGGTATATTTTGCGGTAAAATAATTCCACCCGAAATTATTATTTTTGTTTTTCAATAATATATATTGTAAGTTCGAGTCCCGCAGGGCGCACCATTTTATGGTGGATTTTAGTCTTTAACGCTCTAAATTAAATATAAACGGAAAATATACTTTATATTTTTAGCCAATCCAACAAACCTGCTCCCTTAACCACATTCAATACTTAAAAAATAGAAAAAAAGTCTATTCAGGACAATTTTATATAGATGAAATCAAATGACCATTTGACATCATTAAGTCATAATTTTTGCCATACAATAAGCTTAGATACAGCAATCTTTAAATTATTCTAAAAGTTTTCAAATCAATTGCTCATCTCTGTTTCTAAAACAAATCAGAAATAAGCTTTGTTAACGATTAGGTTCATATCTATTTTGTATATATTCTTTGCAGAAAATATGATCTACTGATTGTAGAAATAAAATATACTTAACAAAATATGTTTAGTATATAACATGAAAATATCTTTACTCATATCTTCACTTCCCACACAAAACACAACCACTCGTATGCGAGTATGGAGATCTCTCAAGGCAAGTGGTGCGGCAACCCTTAGAGATGGAGTCTATGTACTCCCGCTTACACATAGTGAGAAATTTGATGCTATTGCTCATGATGTCATTTCTGAGCAAGGAACTGCTTATATATTCCATACAGAGTCCCTTTCAAATCTTGATCTTTCGAGTATTTTCAGTCGAAGAGAAGAATACGATGCTCTTTATAAACAACTTACTGTATTACGAGACCACCTGACTCAAAATCAAAAGAAAGAGCTACTCAAGCAAGTTCGTAAACTCCGAAAAAGTATCGATGCACTTGTAGAAATTGACTATTATCCTGACGAAACTCAGGCACAAGTGCTAAACGAACTTTCATTATTGGAACGCGCTATTGCCCGACTCGGTGAAGTTAACGAACCCCAAGCAATACAAACTCATATTCAACTTTTAGACAAAACAGATTATCAAAACCAAATTTGGGCAACTCGAAAAAGACCTTGGATAGATCGGCTAGCTTCTGCATGGCTGATTAAGACTTTTATCGATGCCACACCGACCTTTATGTGGTTAGAAACCCCCACTGATTGCCCCGAAGAAGCCTTAGGTTTCGATTTTGATGGCGCGAGGTTCAGCCACGTCAATCACTGGGTCACTTTTGAAGTTCTTTTACATAGTTTTAATTTAGAAACACCAGCACTCAAGAAAGTTGCTGAAATTGTGCATTACCTTGATGTCGGCGGGATTGAACCACCAGAAGCAATAGGGATTGAAAAAGTCATGCAAGGTCTTCGAAGCCAAATAAGCAATGATGAACAATTATTTGAATTATCCAATCATATTTTTGATGGCCTCTATGCCAACCTATCCAGAGAATAATCATGGAACAAGAACGGATTACCCCCCCCGAAGCAGAAATACAAGCTGTTTCATTTTGGCAAGCCTTTCTGTTTTGGCTTAAATTAGGGTTTATTAGTTTTGGTGGTCCCGCAGGTCAAATCGCGGTCATGCACCAAGAACTGGTAGAACAAAAGCGTTGGATTTCCGAGAAACGTTTTTTACATGCACTGAACTATTGCATGCTCTTACCAGGCCCTGAAGCACAACAGTTAGCGACTTATATTGGTTGGTTAATGCATAGAACCGTTGGGGGTTTAGTTGCAGGCATTTTTTTTGTACTACCATCACTTTTTATTTTAATTGGCCTTTCATGGGTCTATGTCAAATTTGGTGATGTTCCTATTATTGCTGGACTGTTTTACGGTATCAAACCCGCAGTCGTTGCTATTGTTTTTCATGCAACACATCGAATTGGGAGTCGATCACTCAAAAATAAATTCTTATGGTTGATTGCAGCACTTTCATTTATTGCGATTTTTTTCTTCAATTTACCCTTTCCTTTAATCGTTTTCTCTGCTGCGATCATTGGATATCTGACCAGTAAAAAATATCCCACCTTATTTTCTAGCGGAAATACGCATCAGCAGAGTAAAAAAGATTATGGGCGTGCGTTCATTGATGATGATACGCCTACGCCCGAACATGCCATATTTAACTGGAAACGTTTGGGCAGTATTTTACTGATGGGAGGGCTACTGTGGTTTCTTCCGATCCTAAGTCTAAGCTTAACGCTTGGGTGGAATCACGCCTATACGCAAATGGCTTGGTTCTTTACTAAAGCGGCCCTGCTCACCTTTGGCGGTGCCTATGCCGTATTACCTTATGTTTATCAAGGTGCGGTTAACTATTACGGTTGGTTAAGCCCAACTCAAATGATCGATGGCTTGGCATTAGGCGAAAGCACGCCTGGGCCTTTAATTATGGTGGTTGCTTTCGTTGGTTTTTTGGGCGCATTTAACCAAGCTCTCTTAGGTCCAGATCATCTATTCTTGGCAGGTGCGATTGGAGCAACAATCGTGACTTGGTTTACCTTCCTATTTTCCTTTATTTTTATCTTGGCTGGTGCACCGATTATAGAATCGACACATAATGAGCTCAAATTTACAGCCCCCCTAACCGCTATTACAGCAGCAGTTGTCGGCGTGATTCTTAACCTTGCACTATTTTTTAGTTATCACGTGCTTTGGCCAACAGGATTTGGTGGCTCTTTTGATATCGTTGCTGCTTCAATCGCACTTGCAGCCCTAATTGGACTGTTCTATTTTGAGTTGAAAGTCATGTATGTCCTTGCTGCTTCTGCGTTAATCGGCTTACTTTGTTTTAGCTTTCTCTAATGCACATAAATTAAATGAATTTATTGTTTTGTGGGATTTGATTGAATCAATCCCACACTAATTTTAAGTCCCTTGTGTTCTCTTGAAGTTGATCCTTAAGATTCACCCAAAAAACGCAACCCGACCCCTGCAATAGTAAAAATATACTTTGGGTTCATCGCTGAGTCTCCGATTTTAGTTCGGAGTTTTTTCAGCAGGATTCGAAGATAATGGGTATCTTCTTCATGCGTGATGCCCCATAACTCCGTCATGATTTGTTTTTGAGTCACGATCTTACCTTGATGACGAATCAGCAGTGCCAACAGTTGAAATTCTTTTTTGGTGAGAATAATTTCTTCATGGGCTAATTTCACGACATGCTCAGCCACATCGACGGATAATTGACCATCATCAAAGACAATGTTCAGTCCAGATTGCTGTGGTTTATTACGAAACATCACTCGAATACGCGCACATAATTCCTGAATGCTAAACGGTTTGGTGACATAATCGTTTGCACCTGCATCGAGCAATTTAATTTTTTGATTTTCATCAGGGCGTGCAGATAACACAATCACAGGAATGTCCGACCAGAGTCTCATCTCGGTCAATACCTGCTGTCCCTCCATATCAGGTAAGCCCAAATCTAAAATCAGTAAATCCGCACCACGGGTTGCCAAAATTTCTAAGCCTTGCATGCCATTTTCAGCGACATGCACCTGATAGCCTTGTGCGCGTAAGGCAATGTCCAAAAATTTTCGGATTTGAGGCTCATCATCAATAATCAGAATTGATGCATTGGGATGAATTGTTTGTGGCATAAAAATGTTTTTAGTCCTGATGTAACGGTAATCGTATGCGAATTAAGGTGCCTTGACCATCTGTTCCGCCAAAAGCTTCGATACTGCCCATATGAGCGCCAATAATGGCTCTGACAATCGCCAGCCCTAAACCTGTCCCCGTTTTCCCACGATCACCACGCTGCATGGTATAGAACATATCAAAAATTTGTTCACGTTCATCTTCAGGAATGCCGATCCCCTGATCGATAATGTCAATTTGCAGAAATTGTTGCTCTTGCTGAATTTTCAATTCAATCGGAACATTCTCTGGTGAGAACTTGGCGGCATTTTCCAAGACATTAAAAATGGCTTGTTCAATCAAAGCAGGATGCACATACAATTGCGGAAGTTCTTCCGCCAAAACAACTTCGATTTTCACCTCAGGCTGATAGCGTTTCAGTCGTTGAGTTGCCGAGCCAATCAGCTCATCCACACCGATCCAAGCACGACTCAAAGTCAACCCTTGATGACCTAATCGAGTCATATCCAACAGGTTTTGAATATAACGATCAAGTCGTTCGCCCTCGATATGAATGGTATCTAATAATTCATGCCGATCGCTTTCAGGCATTTGTTCACCATAATATTTAAGCGTATCTGCTGAACCAATCATCGCGGCTAAGGGTGAACGTAAATCATGCGAGACCGAAGAAAGTAAGGCGGAGCGGAGCTTTTCCGTTTCAGCCACCACACGAGAATTTTCTAACTGTAAAGAGAGCTGAACCCGAGCAACAGTTTGCGCAATGTCTTCAATCATCAACTCAGTTAAACGTTGCAATTCAAAACTGATGCTTTGAGCGTTTTGATGAAACCGAATTGCAATCACCCCATATTCTTTCACCAAATTTAACGGAATAAACCACCAATCAGAATTGGTCAGGGTATTGGTAAAACGTCCACAGGGTTTCGCATTCTTTTGTGTCCAATCTGCGGCAATCTGATCTTTTTCATTTAAAGCAGAGACATCACCTAAAGACTGATTTTCAACTTTTAACCAAACCGTGGCATTTAATGAAGTTTCTAAATGTTGTTTGGCGACATTTAACACCTGTTCAATATCTACACAGGTCGATAGCTTGCGCTCTAATTCTTGTAATTGTAACGAGACTGAATTTGCTGCGCGTAAACTCAGCACCTGAGCACGTAATTGATTGGCTAAACGCCCGACCAGTAAGGCTGAAATAATAAACGTGATAATGGTAATCACACCGCGTTCAGCACTGATCATAAAGGTAAAGCGAGGTTCAATAAAAAAGTAGTTATAGAGTAAAAAACAGATGAATACGCTGATAATTGTAATCAACATGCGAGCCCGTATCGCAACCAATAATACAGTCACAATAAAAATCAAAGCTAAGTCACTATACCCAATAAAATGATCACTGATTGCCGCCACAATCAGTCCTAGCAATACAATGAGAGTACTTTCGAATACTTCGCGTCGATTAAAAGCCAAGCCTTGTTCTCGCCAAGATGAATGAGCTGTATCGTTCGGGCTGGTCTGATTATTTTGAGCTTTTAAAGGTTGAACAAAAGTGATTTCAAAAGGATGTTGTTTTTCTAAAAGTTGGTCAGCAATATGATCTGAAAATAAGCGTTGCCATAGCGATTTTTGAGGGCTCTTGCCAAGTAAAATATTGGATGCACCATAATCATAAGCCGCCTGTAAAATGGTCGATGCAATATGATTGCTATACAGCAAATAGGTATCTGCACCGAGCTTACGCGCTAGGTTAAAAGCCTTCGTCACCGTAAAAATTTGCGTCGTTTCGGCTTTACTTTTTTGAATCGAAATGACGCTCCATGTGGCATTGCGTCTTTCCGCAATCCGATGGGCACGGCGTACCAAATCTTCTGAAAACTCAGAACCATCTATCGCCAACAGGACGTGATTTTGAATCGGAATAATCTGCCCTTGCGCAACAAATTTTTCTCGATAATCAATATCGACCTGCCCTGCAACAGTTTGAATTGCCAGATCACGTAATGCTGTCAAATTCGCAGCTTTAAAAAAACCTTGTAATGCATGGGGTGCAACATCAGCGAAATAAATCTTGCCATGATTCATCCGTTCTAATAATTCGGGAACAGGTAAATCAACCAGTCGAATGTCTTTCAAACGTTTCAGTAGTGCATCGGGGACAGTTTCAGTTACCCGAATCCCCGTAATTTGGTAAACCACATCATTGAGGCTTTCCAAATGCTGAATATTTAAAGTGCTATAGACATCAATGCCTGCATCCAACAACTCATTAACATCTTGCCAACGATATTCATGCCGACTATTGGGTACATTCCGATGGGCCAACTCATCAACAAGCACAATTTGAGGCTTTAATTTAAGAATTTGGTCGAGATCCATCTCTTCCAACATTCGCCCTTGATATTCCACAGACTTTCTTGGAATAACATTTAGCCCTTGAATCAGACGTTCTGTATCAGATCGACCGTGAGTTTCCACCACTCCGACCACCACATGCTGCCCTTGTTGCATCAATTCATGCGCTCGGGTCAGCATGGCATAGGTTTTCCCAACCCCAGGTGCTGCACCCAAGAAAATGGTTAAACGTCCAGATTGTTCACGTTGACTATGTGCCAACCATGCATCTGCTTTATTGTTTCGGTCGATCTGCATAAGGTCTGCTCTATCAACGTATGGTCGATGACAATTGCTCTAAGGCTAAATTTAACTGCAACACATTCACTCGCGCTTGCCCATATACGCCGAACTGTGCAGGCTGAATTTGTTGTTGTACCAAATCACGAACTTGTTGCTCAGGTAAATGACGTTGCTGTGCCACTCGTTTCACTTGTAAAAAAGCACTTTCAGGTGATATATCAGGGTCAATCCCACTGCCTGATGCCGTAACCATATCGTTCGGTACCTTCTGCTCTAAAATATGATTGTCTTGAGCAAATTGCACCGTTCTTTCCTTAATTTGTTTTTGTAAGTCAGGATTGGAAACTGCCAAATTACTGCCCGCCATCCCATCAACACTGTAACTTACCGCACTCGGTCGTCCATGGAAATATGGTTCACTAACAAAGTTTTGTCCTACCAAACTTGACCCCACCACTTTACCATTCAGTTCAATGACACTGCCATTGGCTTGTTTGGGAAAGATCAACTGTGCAATAGAGACGCTTGCTGTAGCGTACAACATGCCTGCAATCAAGAAACCAACCGTAACCAAACCGAGGCTTGGGCGTAAAACCGAATGAACAGGATTCGATAATTGAAGATTTTGTTGGTTCAATTGCTCATGCTTCAATAAAGTATTCATATCTCACTCCTAAATCCACAATGACACAATAAGGTCAATGAGCTTGATCACAATAAATGGAAAGATCACACCACCTACACCGTAAATCAGCATATTACGGCGTAACAATTGCAGCGCACTGGCAGGTTTGAATTGAACGCCTTTGAGTGCCAATGGAATGAGCATTGGAATAATCAAGGCATTAAAGATCAAAGCGGAAATCACTGCACTGCTTGGACTACTAAGCTGCAAAATATTCAATACCCCAAGTTGTGGAATTGCCACCGCAAACAATGCAGGTAAAATGACAAAGTACTTAGATACATCATTTGCCAAAGAAAAAGTGGTTAATGCTCCACGAGTAATCAATTGTTGCTTACCAATTTCGACCACATCTAGCAATTTGGTTGGATCAGAATCTAAATCCACCATATTGCCCGCTTCTTTGGCTGCTTGAGTACCTGAGTTCATAGCTAAACCAATATCTGCCTGTGCCAAGGCTGGTGCATCGTTGGTGCCATCACCCACCATTGCGACTAATTTTCCTGCTGCTTGTTCGTTACGAATACAAGCCAATTTATCCTCAGGTCTCGCTTCTGCAATATAGTCATCCACCCCAGCTTCGGCCGCAATTGCAGCCGCAGTCAATGGATTGTCTCCTGTGACCATAATGGTTTTGATGCCCATCTCACGTAACAGTGCAAAACGTTCTTTAATGCCTTGTTTGATCACATCCGACAGTTCAATCACACCCAAAATATTGTGATTCGAAGCCACTACGAGTGGTGTTGCACCTTTAGAAGCCACTTGCTCTACACGAGTTTTAAGCTCAATGTTGTCTTGAATATTTTGATGGGTAAAGTTAAGAATGGCATCGACAGCACCTTTACGAATCGTTTGTCCAGTTGCTAGATTTATTCCTGAAAGACGAGTTGATGCACTAAACTGAATGAATTCGGCATCTTTCGGCTCTTGGATACTTTCACCTAATTCTTTCCCAAGGCTGATGACCGACTTCCCTTCAGGCGTTGGATCGGCAAAAGAGGTCAGCATCGCTGCTTGGCGTAACTCACTGGGTGTCACACCTGCCAATGGATAAAAAGCAGTCGCTTGGCGATCTCCATAGGTGATCGTGCCTGTTTTATCCAACAGCAACACATCAATATCACCCGCAACTTCAACCGCTTTGCCCGATTTGGCTAAGACATTGGCTTTTAAAGCACGGTTCATCCCTGCAATCCCAATTGCAGGCAGCAAGCCGCCAATCGTGGTTGGAATTAAACAGACCAACAATGCAATCAGCAAAACCATACTGATTTTGATCCCAACCATTGGACCAATAAAAGGTAAGGTTGCCACCACTACAATAAAGGTGATGGTCATAATATTGAGTAAGATACTCAGTGCGATCTCATTCGGTGTTTTTTGACGATTAGCACCTTCAACTAGGGCAATCATACGGTCTAGGAAGCTATGCCCTGCCTCATTACTGACTCGAATAATAATTTCATCTGACAAAACCTTAGTTCCACCAATCACACCTGAACGGTCAGTATTGGCTTCACGCAGTACGGGCGCAGATTCACCTGTAACGGCTGATTCATTAATCGTGGCAAAACCCTGAATAATCTCACCATCCGCAGGAACAATTTCACCAGCTTTGACGACAACTAAATCATCCTTTTTCAGTAAATTTGCAGAAATCACTGTCGGTACGGCATTCAGATCGGCAATTCGATTTGCGGTTAAGTTTTCACGCGCCTGACGTAAAGATGCAGCTTGTCCACGTCCCTTGGCTTCAGCAACCGCCTCGGCATAATTGGCAAATAAGACCGTGACCAATAAAATCAAGCTTAGGACTAAACCAAAACCTAAACTGGTACTTCCCATCAAAGTGGCAACAAGGGTTAAAACTGTTCCGACCCACACACATGCCATCACTGGATTTTTAAACGCGTGTTGAGGCAGCAATTTATGGAAAGTTTGCTGAATAATTTCTTTATTCAAGATATCCATCTGTTGTGTCGCATTTGAATGTTTCATTGTGCTTGCTCCACGCTTAAACTTTTATCGACAAATAGTCAGCAATTGGCCCAATCACCAACACTGGCATGAATTGCAACAAGGTCAGAATCAACACGATCCCGATTAAAGTCAGGGCAAAGGTTGGAGATTCGATCTGTAAAGAACCTTTGCTTTCGGCTGCTTGCGGTTTGGTTGCTAAACTCACTGCAATCAAAACAGGGATAATCAACACGCTATAACGCCCTGCCAATAACGCCACACTGGCACTCAGGTTCCACCATAAAGTGTTATCGCCTAAACCTTCAAAACCTGAACCATTATTGGCATAGGCAGAAACATACTCATAAAACACTTGGCTAATGCCATGAAAAGCTGGATTTGAAGTCCCTGTCATGGATGGAAAGGCAATGGCGATGGCCGTCAAACTCAGAATCACCACAGGCTGTAATAGAATCACCAACGCTAATAACTTAATTTCAGTGACTTCAATTTTTCGACCAAATAGTTCAGGAGTACGTCCTGTCATCAAGCCTGCAATAAATACTGCCAGAAACAGATAAATAAAGAACTGTAATAGACCACAACCAATCCCGCCCCAAATGGCATTAATCAGCATATTGCACAGTTCAACCAATCCCGTGAGTGGTGAAGCCGAGTCATGCATCATATTGACTGAGCCGTTATTGACTTGTGTAGTCAAGCTTCCCCACAGTGCGGATGCCTCAGCACCAAAACGGGTTTCCTTGCCTTCCATCCATGCCGTATTTGGAATTAATGAGGATTTTTCTGTCCACAGGGTGAATAGTGTTGAAGACAGAGACATCAACAACATGCTGCCAAAAATCATCCACATGAGTTTTTTACGTTGAATAAAGCGTCCCACCATAAACACCGCAGAAAGTGGAATCAGTAAAATCGCTATCATCTCAATCACATTGGACAATGGGGTTGGATTTTCTAAAGGCACAGTACTGTTTGGCCCATACCAACCACCACCATTACTACCCAGTTGTTTAATCGCCACCATCGGGGCAACGGGACCCAATGGAATATGTTGAGTTCTGACTTCTGTGCTTTGCTCTAAAACTTGCGCTGTTGGACCCGCAGATAATGTTGCAGGGACACCTTGAAAAGTGAGCAGCAAAGAAAAAATAAATCCTAGTGGAATGAAGAATCGAAATAAGGGACGGATGATATCCATCCAATAATTGCCCAGATTAATACGATTCCATTTGTTTTGTTCTGAGTCTTCTGCTTGAGCGGATTGTAAAAATAATGCTCTTAACATAGCCACCAATAAGGCAAGCCCCACAATCGGCGACAAATATTGCAATCCTACAATCACAGTCATTTGTGATAGATAAGACAATTGTGCCTGCCCAGAATAATGCTGTTGGTTGGTATTGGTCAGGAAGGAAATTGTGGTGTGTAAAGCCAAGTCCCAATTCATATTAGGAATATGATCTGGGTTTAAGGGTAACCAAGCTTGAGTCATTAAAATAGCGACACTTGCCCCCAGCAATAAAATATTGCTCAGAACAAAAGCACCCAAATATTGTCGCCAGTTCATCCCACTGCGCTTGACGCCGAGTACCGCATAAATCGGTTGCTCAATCCATTTAAAAAAACGGTCACTTTTCATTGGCTTGGCTTGCATCACATCCGCAAGATAAGCACCAAGCGGATAAGCCAGCAACAATGAAAAGACAAATACAGTAATAAATTCCCACATAGCAAATGCCATTTAAAATAGGTCATCATTAGTATGGAAATTGAGGGCGTAAATTCTCTATATTGAAAAAAGTCAGCTGCGTAAATTTCGCGTAAATTTTTAAATGATTCAGATTAGGGATAAAAAATTGACTTGAAATAAGAAGGGAAAAATCATCAGTGAACTAGCGCAGAGAATGTCTACAATCGGCACATCGGTTATTACTCATCACCAACAAAATGTTAGAACAAAGGGGTGGAAAGCTAAACATCAAAATTTCAATGTTAAAAAATACGCTCTAATCTGTTCTGCATCATTGAAAATATCTATATTACAGTTTTTACCCAAGATTTTACTTGAATAACTTCTGCATCTGCTTAGTCGCATCAAAATCACATATTACATCTGTTTAAAATTAATCGAATAATGACACATTCTTCATGTTTGAATTTGAAACCAAGCATTCGCTTGAAATGAATACTGACTTAAGCAGAATGGAGGGCAAACCAAATGATAAAAAATTATTTATATAAATTACTTACTCGAATATAGGTTCATCCGTTTAGAGCAAACTAAATTCATGTCTAAAATACCAGAACATGAATCAAGTTTGCTCAAAGCGTTCAATATTTTTATGATTTAGGAACAGTATTCATCACGCTGATTTTCAATCAGAGAAAGCGCAGCATTCCATGCTTTCAGCATTACCATCTCAATAATGTCCGCCTCAAATTGTTGTGCAGTATGTTGACGTACCGCTTCTGACGGAACATGTAACTCTGCTCCACCTGCCATGGCTTTAATTTGTGCCTGACACGCACGCTCTAAAAAATAGATTTCATGGAAAGCACGCTGAATGCTATCACCTGTGGTTAATAATCCATGATTACGTAAAATCATGGCACGATTTTGCCCCAAATCTTTTACCAAACGCTCACGTTCCTCTGTACACAATGCCACGCCTTCATATTCGTGATAACTCACTTTGTTATAAAATTTTAGGGCATGTTGAGAAAGTGGTAATAAACCATGTTTCTGAGCGGAAACCGCAATACCATCTGCGGTGTGAGTATGAATGACGCAATGCACATCTTTACGTGCATGATGGATGGCTGAATGAATCACAAAGCCAGCCGTATTCACCATTTTACCTTGGTCATAATCTGCGACAGTATTACCGTCATAATCAATCTTAACCAAATGCGAAGCCGTCATTTTTTCAAATGGAATACCATATTGATTAATGAGGAAATGACCATCTTCATCAGGTACACGCAAACTGATATGTGTATCAATTAAATCTGTCATACGGAAATGTGCAATTAAACGGTATAAGCCAGCAAGCTGGCAACGTGCTTCCCATTCCGTTTCAGATACGACATCTTTTAGACTTTTCATTGTTTGTAAACTTGTCATCCCTTAATCCCTGTTTTATATCGCTGACTCATACTTGAGTGAATTAGAAAAAATAGCATCAACCCATTATTTCAAATAAAGTTAGTTCTTTATGCTTTCACTGACCGAACCTTCAAATGAATCTTTCGCTTCTTAGCCATTCTGCATCTGTCCATCGACACTTTAATGAGCTATCGCAGTAACAATCCATGCTTAAAAACATTCTTTATCATAGCGTTGTTTGAGTCTTGAACGATTCTGCTATTTTTTAATCTTATTGTCTTTGAATTGGCATCGTCATTCGTATTCTTTTACTGTGGACATGATGCGTATTACTTTTATGTGAATATAAATTGCCCTTTATCCCTCAATAGCAAAATAAAACATCCGCCTTTAAACTTGAAAATCTAATGCCTAAAACAGAGTCATTAAATTGCTGTGAAATCATTTACATGTTAAAAATAAAGGACTTTATAATTTTATATATGAATCCCAATGAATAAATATATTGCTGCAACTTTCATCTGCGCAAGTGTGATTAGTCATGCTGCATTTGCCACTTCTCCACCCGCTCCAATTCAACAGCAAAAACAAATCGCTGGTTATTACCAATATCAAACGGGTGATGTGCAAATCACTGCTCTTCTTGATGGTACAAACTTTATGTCACCGACTCTTTTTAAGAATCTGCCTGAAAAAGAAGTCCATGATATTTTAAAGAAATACTATGCCGACCAAGCTAAAGGCATACAAACCTCGATCAATGCCTTTTTAGTCAATACAGGCAATTCACTGGTTTTGGTGGATAGCGGAGCTGCGAGCTGTTTTGGTTCACATTTAGGTTCAGTCGTAAACAACTTAAAGGCTTCTGGCTATAAACCAGAACAAGTTGATACCATTTTACTTACGCATTTACACCCAGACCATGTTTGTGGGATCAGCAAAAATGGTGTTGCCAACTTCCCCAATGCCACAGTTTACGTATCAAATGATGAAGCCAATTTCTGGCTCAATCCAAAGCAAGTCGAAAAACTACCGAAAGAGAAACAAGCAGGCTACTTAGGAACTGTAGAAAAAATTCAGCAAGCTATAGCCCCTTATCAAGCTAAACAGCGTTTTAAAACTTACAAACTTGGCGATAAGATTCAAGGATTTGATGTAATAAATACTGCTGGGCATACCCCAGGACACTACAGTTATGCATTAAAAACGAAAGATGAAACGGTGGTATTTATTGGTGATATTGTGCATTCACATACTGTGCAATTCGATAAACCTGAAACCGCTATTGAATACGATATTGATCCTAAACAGGCCGTTGTGACCCGCTTAAAGCAGTTTGCTGGATATGCAAAAAATGGGGAAACCATTGCTGCACCACATTTACCATTCCCAGGAATTGGACACATCTATTCAGTAGATGGAAAAAGCTATCAGTGGATTCCTGTGCATTTTAAGGACTAGTCTATAACTGAACCACCCTCTCCGTTTAGGAGAGGGTCAACGATGTAAAACTGTTACTTCATTCCAAAAATCAGTTTTAGCCCAAGTAAAGTCATAACCCCACCCGCTACACGGTCAAAAATCGCTTTCGATTTTAAATAAACTTTACGTGGACCTTCTGCTGACAAAGCAACTGCCACCAATGAATACCAACCTGCATCAATAAAGAAACACAGCATAGGTAATACGACATAAAAATAGGTCGGAATGTCTTTCGGTAATAAAGCGGTGAAAATACTGGCCAACACAATCGCAATTTTCGGGTTACTCATCTGTGTAATTAAGCCCAATCGGTACGCTTGTTTATAGCTCATTGGAGCTGTTTCACCATTCGTAGTTTCCATTGGCTCCTTAGCATGCTTAATAATTTTAAATGCCAGCCAAAGTAAATATAAACCACCACAGATTTTTAAAGCGAGATATGCCGAAGGCACTGCTAATAGAATGGCTTGTAAACCCATTACCGCCAATAAACCGAACAACGCTGCACCTGTTCCTGTACCCAATGCAGTAAACAAACCGTGTTTACGCGAAATCGCAATTGAGTTTTTCGCCACATAAATAAAGGTCGGCCCAGGGCTAATTGCGCCTAACATTAAAGCTAAGGTAATTGAACCTAATATAATGAGCGATTCCAAAGCGCACCTCGATGCATTGGGATAAAAATGGGTGCATTATTTTAGACAAAATTTGCACCAAAACCTATCAAAAAATGTGTTTAGCGAAATAAAAAACACTGTAAATCATATTATCCCAAGCGACTCTATTCCCTTTAATATTGTTATTTAAATACACATGTAAAGTATTTATTAATGCCAAAACAATGAACTCAATTAGAGTAATTATTCAATATAATATTTATTATCATATGCTTAAAATTATAACACAGAAATTTTACATTTTAACTTAATTACTTTTTTCTCCATAAAACCATTTTTTTAATCAAAATTTCACATTAAATTTTCACATTTCTTTCATAGTATTCTTACACCAACAATCACATACTAAAAATATGGTTTTATTTTACTTTCTGATAAAAATGACACAAGAGGGTTGATCATGCCGAATAAAAAAACATTCGACGCTAAACACACACATCTCTGGATCGTGGGGGGTGGCATTGCAGGTATGGCCGCAGCAGCCTTTGCCATTCGTGATGCACAAGTCCCTGCCCAAAACATTCATATACTAGAAGAATTAAACCTTTCGGGTGGCTCGATGGATGGTGGTCAAACTCCTGAAGCTGCACATGCATGGGTTACACGTGGTGGACGGATGCTGACTGATGAAACCTATTTATGTTTATGGGATTTATTTTCGAGTATTCCCTCTTTAGAAAACCCAGACATTTCTGTACGTGAAGAATGTCGTGAGTTTAATGAGCAAGTGAAAACCCACGCCAATGCACGATTAATTGACGCCAAGCATAATATTTTAGATGCGGAAAAATTAGGTTTAAGCAATTTGCATCGAGCCCAAATGCTACGCTTATTAGCATCAAAAGAAGAAAAAATTGGCAGTCGTCGTATTGATGAGTTTTTTGATGACTCTTTTTTTCAAAGTAATTTTTGGCGCATGTGGCGAACCACTTTTGCCTTTCAAAAATGGCATAGTGCGGCTGAATTAAGACGTTACTTCTTACGCTTTATTCAAGAACTGCCTCGCATTCATACTTTGGCTGGCGTAAAAAGAACCAAATATAATCAATATGATTCGATGATTCTGCCTTTACAGCGTTGGTTAGTTGAACAAGGCGTTGATGTGCGCTTTGGCAATTATGTCACCGATGCTGATTTTAGTACGGATGAAACCACACAAGAGCGTCGTGCGACCAAACTTTATGTCACATTACCCGAAGGCAAAGAAGAAATAGAGCTAAAGCAGCATGATCTTGCCATTTTTACCTTGGGTTCAATCACTGCCGACACACGTTATGGCAGTAATGATGATGTTCCCGCATTAATTCGAGATCGCCAAGATCATGGTTGGAGTTTATGGGAAACGCTTTCCAAAAAAGCACCTGATTTTGGACGCCCTATGAGTTTTTATGGCAATGTAGATGAACACAAGTGGGAGTCATTCACGCTAACCATGAAAGATGATGTACTGCTTAAACGGATTATTGACTATACAGGCAATCAACCTGGTACAGGTGCGTTAATGACATGGTTTGAATCAGGGTGGCATTTGTCGATTGTGGTTCCCGCACAGCCCCACTTTGCCAATTTGCCACAAGGGACTTTTACTTTATGGGGTTATGGTTTCCAAATAGATCATCAAGGTGACTACATCGCTAAACCTATGAGCGCATGTACAGGCAAAGAAATTTTGACTGAATTAATTCATCAATTAGGTTTCGAGGACATCTTAGAACACGTACTTGCTAACACTGAGGTCACAACAGTCATGATGCCGTATGCGTCAGCCCTATTTGCTTGCCGTAAATCTGGAGATCGTCCTTTCGTGATTCCAAAAGGATCACAGAATTTCGCATTCTTGGGGCAATTTGTAGAAATTGAAGATGATGTGGTCTTTACCGTCGAATATTCAGTTCGTGGAGCAATGTTTGCCATCTATGAATTCTTTGGGGTCGAACGTAAAATCCCAGAGATTTATAATGGTTTACTCGATCCTAAAGTTGGATTAAAGGCTTTAGAAGCAGTTTTCCACTAATGACTTGAATTAAAAAAAAGAGCATCATTCAGATGCTCTTTTTTATTTAATCTGTTTTGAATCAGTCCAATTTTTGCCTTCGTATTGGCAACTAAAATCAAGTCAAATTCATCCAGAATGAAAAATACTAAGGTTGTGAATGATCGACATCGGATGTTCGATCACGAGCCATCGACTTATAATCATGATCAGCCACAGGTACGCCCCCAATGACCATGGTTCTAACCATCGTTTGAGGTTTATTCAGATCATCCTTTGCATCACAAGCTGTGAGCAACCCTGCCATAATACAGATCAGTATCAAGGATATTTTGTTCATCACATCCCCTTTTTTTCTTTCTTATTGTTTATTCAGCATAGCACTTTTATTTTTCCAATCCTATTAACTTTGTTACAACTTTTATCCTTCGACATGAGCAGTTTTAAGGCATTTTATTTCTTTTAAAAATATTAATTATATATAGTAAAAACAATAATATAAGTAAATTAAATTAGAAACCTATAAAGTCATTTACAAAATCTTACAGGACTGAATATTTACAACGGACATTTTTGTCCGTTAAATATTAGTACTCCCAAATCAAATGAAATAATCACCATGACCAGTCGTCAACAGCGTGCTGCACAAAACCGTGAAGAATTACTAGAAGCCGCGATTCAGGTTTTTCGCACTCATGGGATAAATGCACCGCTGCAAATGGTCATTGATGCAGCCAACGTCGGACGAGCAACTTTTTATCGTAATTTTGAAGACCGTCGTGCGTTGGTGATTGCACTTATGGAACAAGCTTTGGAACGGCTTGCACTCCGTGCTGAAGCATTTTCTCAGTATGACGATGGCTTTATTCGTTTAATTGAAAACCATGTCTACAACTTACCTTATTTAACTGCACTGATGGAATATTGGCGGGTGATTGATCGTAATGATCCCATCATGGTCGATATTTACGCACGTCGCGATGCAATTTTACAGCCTTTGATTGATCAAGCCATTCGCCACGGCGTATGTCGTCCCGATTTGACCACCCAAGATTACGCCATGATTACGGCTATTTTAAGGACTTCATTTCAAGGACTGACTGATAAAGAGCAACAACAACTTGCGCAACGTGCGATTGAACTACTCCTCAATGGTATTCGATCATAAAGGGCTCCACTCATGACACAGCCCCCACGCCTCCTCGAACCTGCGCCAAACTGGACGCCCGAAGAAAAGCCAACCCTACCTGGTTCCCCAGCCGTAATTGCTCACTCCAATACCAAACGTATTCTATATTTTTGTATCGGCTTGTTTATCGCACTGTCTGCGAGTCTGAGTAATGGTTTTATTACCGCGAATTTGCCCTTAATTCAGGGTGAATATGGGCTCACTCCTTCTGAAGTGGCTTGGATTCCTGCGGCTTATGTCATGGCAAACGTCAGTTCTAACCTAATTTTGTTTAAAGCCCGCCAACAATACGGTTTACGTCTATTTTCTGAAATTGGTCTACTCATTTTTATTGTGGTTTTGGTTTTACACGTCTTTGTGCATACCTTTGAAATGGCAGTGTTGGTACGTTTTATTAGCGGCATGGTTGCAGCACCTCTCAGCTCTTTAGGTATGTATTACATTATGCAGGCCTTTAAGCGGGAAGATTTTGGTCGCAGTATCTATTTGGCTTTAGGCTTCCAACAGCTCGGTATTCCCTTGGCATGGATCATTTCTCCATACCTCATTGATGTGAATAATTGGAATGTCTTATACACCTTTGAAATTGGTTTAGCTCTGTGCTGTTTCGCAATGGTGGTGTCTCTTAAATTACCCCGCAGTTTAAGAGTAGCTGTTTTTGAAAAACAGGACTTTTTCACCTTTGCCTTGCTTGCGCCTGGTTTTGCCTTTTTGTGTATCGTGTTAACCCAAGGACCAATCTTGTGGTGGTTTGAAGTGAAATGGCTGGCTTACCTGTTAATTGCTGGATTCAGCCTAATTGTGCTTGGTTTGGTCTATGAGCATTATCGGGTCAATCCACTGATTATGACCCGTTGGCTGGGTACATTATCCACGGTGCGTTTTATCATTGGTGCCTTTGCAATTCGCTTCTTAATGTCAGAGCAAAGTTATGCTGCGGTAAGTTTTCTCAAAACAATGGGCATGGGACCCGATCAATTTGTTCCGCTCTATGTGGTGATCTTTTTAGGCATTGTGTCTGGAACCTTATTTAGTGCGATCACCTTTTCACGTGAACGGATTATTTGGCACCTACTGTTAGCTGAAGCTTTGGTATTGGTTGCTTGCGGACTGGATTTCCATCTCACTAGCGATGTTCGTCCTTCCAACTTTTATGGCAGCCAATTTTTGGTCGGCTTTGCCAGTGGCGTATTTATTGGTCCATTGCTGGTTACAGGAATTTTAAGTGCCATGCAAAAAGGCCCCACCCATATTGTCACGTTTATTGTACTTTTTTCAGCAACCCAAACTTTTGGTGGCTTAGTCGGTTCATCCTTTTATTCTACCTATCAACAGGTTCGAACCCAAAACTACCGTGCCGAAATCATTCAGCAGCTCCCAGAAACCAACCCTTTAATTGCTCAACGAATTTTAACCTATCAGCAAAGCTCACAACGTTACACACTCGATCAGCAATTGGAACAACAACAAGCCTTAAAAAACTTAAATCAAGTGGTGACTCGAGAGGCCCAAGTACGTGCCTATAACGATGTGATTAGCTTCAATGGCATTGTCGCCATGCTGCTGTTGCTATGGGGGACATTCCTGATTGCACGGAATCAATACCAACAGCAGCAACAAGCGAAAATCGGTCAAACCTAATGCCACCGCTCCCTATTTATTTGAGAAATTGTTATGTCTGATGATCAAAAACCAGTAGCTCCCGCTGAAACAAATGTAACTTCTGAAAATACGCCTGAGGCTGAACAGCCAACGGTGACAGCACCCACTACGCCGCCATCCAGCAAACTCATTCCAACAGCGAAACGTACCTTGATTTTGATGTTTTTAGTACTGATCATCGGTATTGGCATCATCTTATGGGCGTGGAAAATTGGACCTTTTGACAGTGCAGTTGAGTCTACTGACAACAGCTACATCAAAGGCAAAACCACGGTGTTATCGTCTCAAATTAACGGCTACGTCAAAGATGTATTGGTCAGTGATTTTGATCACGTCAAAAAAGGCCAAGTATTGATGCACATTGATGCTACGACTTATGATCAGAAAGTGACGCAGGCGGAAGCTGGAGTAGATCAAGCTAAAAACAACCTATCCAATCAAACGCAAAGTATAGCTCAGCGTAAAGCCGATATTGTCGCAGCAGAAGCCAAAGTCGAACAAGCGCGAGCAGCGTACCAACTGTCATTGGCACAACAGCAGCGCTATCAACAGCTGGGAGACTCTGGCGCAGCGTCTAAATCAGAACAAGACAAAGCCATTGCAGATACACAAAATAATTTAGCCCTATTACAGCAGGCGCAAGCCAATGTCTTGGTGGCAAAAGAAGCGCTCAAAACCGCACAGGTGGCCGAAACAGGTTTGAAGGCACAAGTCACCAATGCTGCGGCACAACTGGATCAAGCTCAAACCACCAAAAATTACAGCAGTATTATTGCCCCAATGGATGGACAACTCGGTGAAGCGAACCCACGTGTAGGACAATATGTGGCAGCAGGGACACAGTTGCTCTATCTGATTCCACAACAAACTTGGGTCACTGCGAACTTTAAAGAGACTCAAATTGCCAACATGAAAATTGGGCAAAAAGCATGGTTTACGGTGGATGCCTTAAATCATCAAAAATTTACAGGTCATGTCGAGCAAATTTCCCCTGCGGCTGGTTCAGAATTCAGTGTGCTTAAAGCCGATAACGCGACAGGTAACTTTACCAAAGTGGTACAACGGATTGCAGTACGGATTGCAATTGACCCGAATCAAGCGGGTATTGAAAACTTACGTCCTGGCATGTCAGTGATTAGTTCAGTCGATACCCACTCTGCACAACGTTAATCTTGTGCAGAAAAAATTCATTTTCATTTACACTATGCTCTGAGCCAAGTTGATAAAAATTCTATGTTTGACCAAATTGCCCAAACCATTCCCTATCAGCAAATTACTGTCGAAGGATTTGAAATTAGCATCAAACGTTTGGACTTAGTTCATCCACATATTTCAGGCAATAAATTTTTTAAACTCAAATACAACCTGTTAGCGGCACAGCAACAAGGCTATAAAAAACTGCTGACCTTTGGTGGGGCTTATTCCAATCATATTGCTGCGACGGCCTATGCAACACAGTTATTTGGATTTGAAAGTCTAGGCATTATTCGAGGTCAAGAGCTAGTCAGTAAACCCTTAAACCCAACTCTACATACGGCGCAACAATTTGGTATGCAGTTGCAGTTTGTAACGCGAGAAACCTATCGACAAAAGCAAAGCTCAGCCTACTTAGCACAGTTACAACAAGATTACCCTGACTATTATGTGATTCCGGAAGGGGGAACGAATCCGCTTGCCATTCAGGGCTGTACAGAAATTCTCTCTGATGAAGATCGACAAAATTACGACCTGATTTGTTGTGCAGTCGGTACTGGGGGCACCATTGCAGGCCTCATTGAAGCTAGTACTTCACAACAGCAAATTTTGGGCTTCTCCGCGCTCAAAGGCGATTTTCTTACAGCAGAAGTGCAGCAACTCACCCAAAAAAATAATTGGCAAATTACCGATCAATATTGTTGTGGCGGTTATGCCAAAACTACGCCTGAACTACTGCAATTTATTCAAGACTTTGAGCAGCGCTATCAGATTCCACTGGAACAGATTTACACAGGCAAAATGCTGTTGGGCTTAACCGATTTAATTCAACAAGGTGAATTTCCAGTAGATCATCGCATTTTAGTGATTCATTCTGGCGGGCTTCAAGGCCGTTTAGCTGCGCTTTAGATAGTCCTGAAAAAGCAAAAAAGATGGTCTATAATGCCCTGCTTTATTCTCCCGTGAGTGTGTCATGTCCACAAATCAATATGATGTCTTAGTTTTAGGTGCTGGTGCATCTGGCTTAATGACAGCCTATATGGCAGCTCAACGCGGACGTAAAGTCGTGGTGGTAGAAAAAGCCAATAAAGTCGGTAAAAAAATTCTCATGTCGGGTGGTGGTAAATGTAACTTTACCAACCTCTATGTCGAACCAAGCAACTTTATTTCACATAATCCGCACTTTGTAATTTCAGCCCTGACCCGCTATACCAATTGGGATTTTATTGGCTTAGTTTGTGAGTACGGCATTGAATATGAAGAACGTAAACATGGTCAACTCTTCACCCTCAATGGTGCTAAAGAGATTTTAGCCATGCTATTAAGTGAGTGTGAAAAAACAGGTTTGGTCGATATTAAAACCAACTGTGAAGTGAAAGCCATCACTGCACTTGATGAACAAGGTTTTCAAATTGCCACAACACTGGGTTATTTTGAAGCTGAATCTGTCGTGGTTGCATCGGGTGGCTTGTCTATTCCAACCTTGGGAGGGTCAGGCATTGGTTATGAAATTGCGAAACAATTTGGTCATCATGTTTATCCGACTCGTGCAGGTTTAGTGCCTTTCACCTTCTCGGATAGTTTTAAAGAAGTGACCACTCGCTTAAGTGGCAACGCTGTAGATGCAACTTTATCGAATGATTTAAACGCTTTCACTGAAGCTCTTTTATTTACCCATCGAGGACTCAGTGGGCCAAGCTCGCTACAGCTTTCAAATTATTGGGATATTGGGCAAAGCTTCAAAATTGATTTCTTGCCAAGCATAGATTTGCAAGATTACTTAAAAGCGAAAAAACAGAGTCAACCTAAAGCCCTACTGCGTACTTTACTGGGTGAGCATTTCCCTAAAAGCGTGGTGGTTGAACTACAAAACCTCATTTGGCCTGAACTGGCTGAAACTGCGATTGGCCAATTGTCGGATGAAAAACTGGAACACATTGCAACGCGCTTACATGCATTTGAAGTCAAACCATCAGGAACAGAAGGTTATCGTACTGCTGAGGTGACTTTAGGTGGCGTAGATACCACTGAAGTTTCATCGAAAACCATGGAAAGTAAAAAGCAAAAAGGCTTATATTTTGTGGGTGAAATACTCGATGTCACAGGACATTTGGGAGGATTCAACTTCCAATGGGCATGGTCATCAGCACATGCTGCTTCGCAATATGTTTAATCTTTCTCAAACAAAAACAAGCAACAGATGATTTCTGCTGCCTGTTTTTGTTTGACCCAAATTTCAAGTGATAGATGAAATATCAACCTTTACTCTAAATAGTCCGTACGCAATAAATGCACTTGTTGATTGGTATGCACACGCTCAATGGCTTTTTGCATTTGGTCTAAATTCTCTTGTGTATTCGCAACTTTAGTCAATGCATTTAAACGGATTAATAAGAATTTAAACATTGTTATTCCCTTCCTTATCTATTTTTAGTTCTAAATTTAATTCAGAAATATGTCAGCAGTATTAAACTAAATACTAAATGATGCTGAACACTTTCTATCAATAGCACAACCAAATTAAAAATGCGACTCTTTCAGCATAAAGTATTAAGATTCCTGTTTTAAGGGATCCTCTTCTTCAGTGGCATTCGCTTGTGTTGATTGTTGGGCAAAAATAAATTTATAGGCACTCACTAAAAATCCGAAGGTAATTCCTACAATAATGATTGGGGCAATAATCGTATTTGGTCTTTTAATTTTCATCATTTTTCCTCATTTACAAGATCGACCTGCCTAAGCATGATCGATCTTGGTAAAATTAAACACGTTATTTCGGGTCATCTTTTGGCTGAATATCGACATCTTCTTCAGCTTCTCCCGTAGAACCATATGGGTTATTCAACGGTTTATGCTCAGGGTCGACCAATAGATCATCTGGAACAACCTGATCTGTAGGTGATGTTGCAGCGGTTTGTGGCTTGACCTGTGTAGATGCCATTGGTGTCGACGTTTTCGGTTGGGGATTAGGTTCTTTCGCCTGCTTTTTCGCACACTCAATCAAGTCAGTCAAAATACGTTCCGCAGGTTGACGACCTCCCAAGCCAAATGCCAGTGCAAATGCCACAGCGACAGCACCCAAAGTTAAACCAAATGCCAAATTTACAATCGAATCTGCAATTCCCATCGCTCTTAAGCCCATGGCAACGACCAACCCCATAATGAGCACACGGACCAAATTGGCTAACCAAACCGAACTCTGATATTCACCACGCTGTACAACATTTGCCACCAAATTGGCCAACCAAAATCCAATCACTAAAATGACAGCACCTAATAGAATATTGGCACCAAACTGAATAAACATGGAAATTAGTATACTAACTTGCTCTAAACCCAAGCGATTGGCTGCTTCGGATACTGCAAATAGCATGGTAAAGAATACAATCAGATAACCCAACACACATGAAATTTTCGTAGTGCCTAAAAAGCGCTGTAGATCAAGTTTGGCAGGAATATCATCCACTCCAGTCCCAGAAACTACATCCACCACCAAATTTGCCACAAAACGTGAAACGACATAAGCAATAATCAAAATTAACCCAGCCGCAATAATCTGCGGAATAGCATTCATAATTTCGTACAACATAGCTGTTGCAGGTTGTGAAATTGAATTAATGCCCAAGGCTTCAAATGCAATAATTAAGGCAGTAATAATAATAATGGCAAATACAAATGAGCCTAATACATGGGCTAAATTCGAATTCTTAAACAATCCAATTTTTTGCGCTTGTTTTTGTAGATCTAAACTTTGTATCAAGCCTTCCAGAATACCTCGAACAATTTTTGCCAAAATATAGCCGACAAATACAATCACAATAGCAATAAACAAGTTTGGTAGATATGAAATGGCTTCATTCAACATATTTTGAATTGGGAACAGCAAACCATTTAAACCTAAAATCGACAGAACAATCGGTAAAAATAGCAATAGAATCAGCCAGTAAACAATCTCACTGATATTTTGACTGATTGGACTGACGCCTACATCTTCACTCAATTTTTCATCGAGCTGAGTTCGATCCAGTAATTTTTTCAGCCCAACTTTCACTAAGTTGGCAAAAATCCAGCCAATAAAAGCAACGGCCGTGGCTGCCAAAAGTTGAGGAATAAATAATAAGAATTGTTGAATCATATTACTGAATGGACCACTGACGCTAGTCAGATTCAAAACATTCAATGCACCAATCACGGCGATCAGCAGTACAATCCAAAAGACAATTCTAGACACGATGTTTTCAATATTGGAACGATGTCCCGTTGCACCCGAAAGCTTTTGATTGGTGCCTAATTTAGATAACACCTTCTTCACTGCAGCAGCGATCACTAAAGCAATCACCCAACCAATGAGCAAGATAGCAACAGCAGACAAAATTGGATGCAACTGATCCCAGTAATACATTCCATTCATTTCAGGGGGTCTCATTCCCCCTTCAAAAAACTCATTCATGTCTATTCCCTCTTCTTATTTCTGTTCATAACCGACTCCATCAGGAGCTTGATTGTTGTTGTATTCATAAAAACATGGAGGTACTCAATAACCTTAGAATTTGTATTTTTTTTAATCAACACTCATATGCAGAATTACAACAAAAGGGCACATTCAAATAGCAAAAAAGCCCTAGCTTATTGAGCTAGAGCTTTTATCGAATAAAAAATCATTTAGTTAAATCGTCTGTTTAACTCAAGCAAATCCACCCCGAATTATTGCATCGAACCCCGTCTTCTCACATTGTTTCAAAGACTTTCCCCGTTGCACATTCTTAACTTGGCGTTCCGCTTGAAAGCATATAGACCACAAGTGCCAAGAAAAAGATACCGACTAAGATTAGCATGTACACTGGTAAGCGTTTTTTTTGTCTTATTTCTTCAGCACTCGTGACATGAGGCGGTTTATTGAAATCATGTACCATGTTCCCCTCACAAAAGTCATCCCTTGTTGAATTTTTATACTAACAACAAAAACTATAAGATTGTGTGACAAAGCATTATTTGATCGTGAGCGCTTGTAAATTATCTATAGAAAAATAACTTAGCTTTCATTTCTGTAGAGCAGGATCTCGCTTTTTTAAAAAATTCCATGTAGCAATTGGGGTTGCCCCTGCTCAATGACCATTTCATGCTCATCTTTTAAATTCACACCAGAAAATTGTAATTGTTTGGACTTCGACATGAGGGCAACAAGGCGTTGCACCGCTGTCACTTCATCTAAGCCTGCTGGACGCACATTCGAAATACAATTACGCATGGCATCATGACAGCCTTTTTGAGCTTGCCACGTATAATAAATACCCATGCTATCTGGAGAACTCAAGCCTGGGCGCTCTCCAATCAACATGACCAACATTTGCGCATTTAAAATTTGGGCAATTTCATCCCCCAAAGCCACTCGGCTTCCTGTTGCGATAACAATAGGGGCGATGCTCCAACCTTGTTGGGCACACGCCTCTAACATTTTAGCAATAAAACTCACCGCATTATCTTCAATCGCACGTGCAGATAAGCCATCGCCTGCCACAATTAATACATCATATTGTTTTTGTTCTGATTGCATTGCTGTAAGCATTTGCCTTGAAGTCGCCGAAAGTTCTCGCCCCAAATCAGGACGTTTCAAATAGGTATCTTTGTCGACTGCACAACTACTAACTTGCACAAAAGGAATGGTCTGCTGTTCAAATTGCTGGCTTAATAATTCAATATCAAGAGGTTTTAATACGGCATCTTTAGCTTGGGCATGAGCCAGTTGAAACTCTAACAGTGGACGAGTTGGTAGACTTCCGCCTGTACGCCCCAAGGCAATTCGAGCATCGGTAAACTGTTTCAGTTGTTCCCAACTATTTTTTTCAAATTGCTGTGGATATTGAACATCATAATGTAACTTCATCCATATCTCCCTAAACTAAGACATCAGCAAGCGTGAAAATCTTTCAGGCATGTGCTGAGGCCATTCCAGTCTTGAACTTTGCTGTTTTAAAATGCCTTGCTGTTCAAGCCAATTATTAAATTCAGGTGCTGGCGCAAGTCCTAAAAGCTGACGAATGTATAAAGCATCATGAAACGATGTGGTTTGATAATTCAACATCACGTCATCTGAACCTGGAATGCCCATAATAAAGTTAATACCTGCGTTGGCTAATAATGTGAGCAGAATATCCATATCATCCTGATCTGCATCGGCATGGTTGGTGTAGCAAATATCGCAGCCCATCGGGACGCCCAGCAATTTTCCGCAGAAGTGGTCTTCTAAGCCCGCACGTATAATCTGTTTGCCGTTATAGAGATATTCAGGGCCGATAAACCCCACTACAGTATTGACTAAAAATGGCTTGTACTTGCGTGCTACCGCATAAGCTCGGGCTTCGATGGTTTGTTGATCTACCCCATGATGGGTTTGACTGGAAAGCGCGCTGCCCTGACCTGTTTCAAAATACATCACATTTTGTCCTACGGTTCCTCGCTTTAAGCTGAGTGCAGCCTCATAACCTTCTTGGAGTAAAGCTAAATTAATCCCAAAGGCGCTATTGGCTTGCTCTGTTCCTGCAATCGACTGAAACATCAAATCTATTGGAACATTTTTATTCGCCAGTTGAATACCTGAGCTTACATGCGTCAGCACACAAGACTGCGTCGGAATATCATATTCTTGTATAATGTAATCTAGCAGCTTTAATAGTTCTGACAGGTTTTGCAGGTTATCAGTTGCAGGGTTTATCCCAATCACCGCATCACCATTGCCGTACATCAAACCATCCAAAATACTCGCAGAAATCCCTAAAACATCATCGGTGGGATGATTGGGTTGTAAGCGTGTCGACAAATGCCCTTCTAAACCAATAGTATTGCGAAACTGGGTAATCACACGGCATTTTTTTGCGACTAAAATCAAATCCTGATTGCGCATAATTTTACTTACAGCAGCCACCATTTCTGGCGTTAAACCCATCTGTAGTGCAGTCAATTTTTCCGTAGTAGCATCGGCACTCAATAACCAATTTCGCAAGTCACCTACTGTAAAATGCGAAATCGGATAGAATGCTTCAGCCTCATGTTCATCCATAATCAGTCGGGTCACTTCATCCTGTTCATAAGGAATCAGCGCTTCATTCAGAAACTGTTTGAGTGGTACATCTGCCAAACACATTTGTGCCGCTACACGCTCGGTTGCATTCTGTGCCGCAATCCCTGCAAGCTGATCACCCGAACGTTCAGGTGTCGCCTTTGCCATAAGTGTTTTTAAATCTGAAAAAACATAATGTTGATGTGCAACATCAATCCGATAGATCACTGCCCAGACTCCTTAGGTATTGAGTTCTTGTTCTGCTGCCTGAATATTGGCAAATTCTTCTTCTGGAGTGCCTGCGACCAAATGATGACGGCTATAAATTAAGAAATACAGGATAAAAACCGTGTAAATTGCGGCTGCCATAAACCACACTTTTGGATCGACTACAAAGCCTGCAACCGTCGCTATTGCTGCTAAAACTAAGGCAATCGAAGCGGTGACAATTCCACCAGGAGCTTTGTAGGGACGAGGCAGATGCGGTTTAGCAATTTTCAATTTAATATAAGCCATCATCATCAATACATAAGAAATGGTGGCCCCAAAAACTGCCATCAAAATCAGTAGATCACCTTCACCTGATAAAGACAGCATAAACCCAATCACCCCAGGAATAATGATGGCTAAATGTGGCGCATGGTTTTTATTTGTTAATGAAAGTTTCTTAGGTAAATAACCTGCGCGAGACAGGGCAAAAATCTGGCGTGAATAAGCATAAATAATTGAGAAGAAGCTCGCAATTAAGCCTGCTAACCCCACAAAATTAACAAAACCTGCTAACCAAGTATTTTCGCCATAGACCACTTTTAACGCATCTACCAATGGTGCACCAGACTCTTTTAAGGTATCAGCACCTGCGGCACCCGCACCCAAAAATAAAATGGCTAAGGCAAACACAGCTAAAATCAGCATTGAACCGATCAAACCACGTGGTAAAGATTTATGTGGCTCCTTGGCTTCTTCTGCCGCCAAAGGCACACCTTCCACCGCCAAGAAAAACCAGATGGCATAAGGCACAGCCGCCCAAATGCCTAAATAGCCCAAAGGCAAAAATGCACTTGCCCCAACTGCATCGGTTTTGACAGGAATATTGAGTAAATTCTGGCTGTCAAAGTGTGGCAACATCGCCACAATAAAAACCAGTAACGCTACGGCAGCCACGGCAGTAATAATGAAAATAATTTTTAAGGCTTCTCCCGCACCTTTAAGGTGAATGCCCATAAAAAACAGATAACAAAGTAAATAAACGAACCAGCCACCAACCCCAAATAAAGATTCGCAATAGGCGCCAATAAACACAGCAATTGCAGCAGGAGCAATCGCATATTCAATCAGGATTGCGGTTCCCGTTAAATAGCCCCCCAAAGGTCCAAAGGCAGTCCGCGCAAAGCTGTAACCTCCTCCCGCCGTAGGCAGCATGGTCGACATTTCTGACATGGCTAAACACATACATAAATACATGATGGCAACCACAATCGTGGCAATAAACATGCCACCCCATCCACCTTGTGCCAAGCCAAAATTCCAGCCTGCAAAGTCCCCAGAAATAACATACGCAACGCCTAACCCAATCAGTAATAGCCATCCGACAGCGCCTTGCTTGAGTTTGCGTTGAGCAAAATATTCTGTATTGGAATGATGATCTGAATGAGTGTCAGCAACTATACTTTTGACATTTGACATAGGCACCTCGCATTTGCTTGATGCTAAAGAACAATGCATAAGCCATACCAATTTTAACTTTTTGTTCAAATTGATTTGTATTTATAAAAAAGCAGATGGTCTGCTTTAAGAACATAAACATTTTTGCTTGATGGGGGATATTGTTACAGCTCAGCGCACGTCAAAGAATATGTAACCATTTGCCGCAATACTGCGAAACTAGAGTATAATTATGCACCTCATTTTAAATGCTCCTAATCTTTATGGCGTATAGTCAACAAAGTGTCACACTTGATCTTGACACCGACGTCACACATCAATGTTCACTACACTACACACGTGATCAGCATCTGATTGGTATTATTGAATTTACCAAGCCAAGCTATGTGCTGAAATGGGGTGATTTAGAATATTTCCGTCGTCGTACTGAAGAATTTTCAGTCATGCCTTTTCCAGAATGCGTGAATGCCATGATTGTGGACATTCGCAATATAGCGGCATTTTTAGATAATGAAGTGCCAATTTTGCCTTGGCGTTTAGTGGAAGAGGAATGCCCTGTCCGTTTAGTGGTGCCACAAGATCGTCTGGAATATTATGCAGGCTTTTTTGAACCAACATGGCTCAGCACAGATTTAGACAGTGCCATTTATGAAATTCGCGATTTCATGGATATGTTCGTGCACTAAGTTTTAGCGACAAAAAAATCCTCCTAAATGGAGGATTTTTAATGTTCATTCAAAATACTGATAACCAATAAAATTGGGGTTTACCAATAATTTTCTACCGCGATATTGCCCTCACCACGGCGATTCATTGTTAAGCCACGAGCTTTCAACGCCTCTTTGGTATCTTCTACCATTTGCGGATTACCACACAACATCACATGACTTGTTGCAGGATTCAGTTGGTAGCCAACAGCTTGTTCAAGTGCACCATTCTCGATCAATATTGGCAAACGATCATGCAATACGGCTTGCGGATCACGGGTCACAATCGGCACAAATTTAAAACCTGTATGCCCTTCACCAAAAGTCTGCGCAATCTCTTGAATACGCTCAACATAAGCCAATTCGGAAGCAGTACGAACACTATAGATCAAATAAATATGTTGATATTTGCTCCATGTGTCAAAGTCTTGCAGCATGGAAACAAAAGGTGCTAAGCCTGTGCCTGTTGCCAATAGCCATAAATCCTGAGGTAATGGCAACTGATAACGGGTAAGCGTTAAGAATCCGTAAGGGATTTTTTCTAAATACAGTTCATCGCCCACTTGTAAGTGTTGCAAGTTGGATGTAAATGCCCCATCAGGTACTACAATTGAAAAGAATTCTAAGGTTTCATCAAACGGTGAAGACACAATTGAATAGGCTCGAACCACCAATTCATCGCCAACTTTTAAGCCAATACGGGCAAATTGACCTGCGGTAAACTTAAAATGTGCAGGACGTGTCATGGTGAAACTAAATAAAGTATTGGTCCAACGCTGAACAGATAAAACCTTTTCTACGCTAAATTTTTCAATTGACATGATTTCGACGTGGCATCAAAGACTGCGCTCATGTTAGCATGACAATATAATTTATTAATATTTTTTAAATGTTAAGGCTACATTCATGCGCATGACTTTACGCCAATTGGCTGTTTTTGTAGCAGTCGCTCAGGAAGGCACCGTCACCAAAGCCAGCGACGCGGTGAAGTTGACTCAAAGTGCTGCAAGTATGGCACTGGCAGATCTGGAAGACGGCTTAGGGGCTCCTCTGTTTGACCGTTTGGGTAAGCGTCTGCAATTGAATGATCTAGGTCGTTTCTTATTGCCACAAGCCCTTGAAATTTTAGGACGCTGTGAAGCCTTTGAACAAGCGGCAAAAGGTGAATTACAAAGTATCGATTTGCGTTTAGGGGCAACCTTAACCATCAGTGATTACTTAATGCCTGATTTAATGGCAGATTTTTTACAAATTCAACCACAAGCACATTTACAACTTCAGGTGGGTAATACGCGCCAAATGATTGAGGCAGTCAACCAATTTCAGTTAGATCTGGCTTTGATTGAAGGTTCATGCCACTTACCTCAACTCCAATGTATCCATTGGCGGGATGATGAACTGGCGGTCTGTTGTGCCCCTAATCATCCCTTGGCACGCTTGAATCGTGAACTCAGTCCTGCTGACTTTGATAATGTCGAATGGATTCTACGCGAAGAAGGTTCGGGGACTCGTGAAGTGTTTGACAATGCCATTTTGCAAGATTTGCCTGATGCCAATATCCGCCTGACCCTTGGACATAACGAAGCAATTCTTAAAATTGTTGCGGGTGGTTTGGGCATGTCCTGTATTTCTAAACTCGCGATTGAACCTTTACAAGAAAAAGGACACTTAGTGGTACTGAATACACCATTCTGGCAACTCTCACGACCATTATTCATGTTAGTACATCGCCAAAAGTATCAAGGGCCTGGTTTAAAAGCCTTTATGAAGTTCTGTGAAGGTTAATCTGCTATTGTAAAAATGCTCCTAGACAGGAGCATTTTTTATTTCAGAATTTATCTTCTAAACTGCTTCTCACATGGCTCACCATCATGATTGCCATCCATTTGTGTATTTGGGCAATTTCTTATGAAAAATACGGCTTCATCATAAGATCGCATCTGACTACAGTGTGTGCGTCCATCACATTTAAAATCAGCAATCGGCTCATTTTTTTGTACAATAGCTAATTTTGAAGCTTCAGATTGGGGCGATACACTTATATTCCTCTGTTGCATATTCACCGCATATCCAACTGTATCTAAGTTTTTGCGTCCCTGAACCGAGAGAATTCGATCAGGTAAATGACCCAATGCTTCTCGCTGTTGCTCCACAATTCGCTTTTGTTCTTTAATGAGTTGTTCTGCTTTTAATTGTTTGGCTACGCGATGATCCTGCACTTTTTGATAGGCGACAAAACCTAATCCAGCAATGACAATCAGAACGAATAAAACCATGTATTTTAAACGTGATACAGATTTTCTTGGCAGAACAATTTTCTCTGCGGGCGGTATTGATCTGTAATTGAAACTATGCTGCTCAAGAAGCGGTTGATCTTCTGGCTTTAAATTTAAGCGTACAATATCAGATGCCTTAAATTTTCCTTGCTCCTCGGTTACGCGAAACTTGAGCAACTCTCCCTCATTGGGCTTAATGTGCCAACTTGGGAAATCTTTAATGTGGAAAAAGATGTCTTTCGGCTCATCCTCAACCTGAATAAAACCAAAACCACGTGTAGAATTGTAGTGCTTGATCTTCCCCTCAAGAAACATAATTCGCCCTAAACTTTTTTATTTTTTCTATTCTAATCAATAAAAAAGAGACCCTAAAGCCTCTTTTTAAAATTCAAAAAAAATAATTCTATTAGTTCGTGATCAACGTCTAAAGTTTGACAATAAAGCTGAAGTAATCGATTTATTGTGTGTCGACACTTTAGACTTTATCGCTTTGGCAGAATTGTCTGCTACACGTTCAATTTTAATTGCTTTGAATTTGTTGCCATTCTCGACGACTAAAAATTTCACACGCTCATTGCGTTTCGGCTCACCATCTGCAAGCGGAAAATCAGAGATATGAAAGAAAATATCTTGCTCAGGCGTCGTAATAAAACCATAGCCTTTATCTGTGTTGTATTGGGTAATTTTCCCTTGTTGAAATTCAGATTTCATTCATTTCCACCTATTCTGCCAACATGCTGGATACAGTATATAAAAAAGAGGCTGTTACAGCCCCCCATTTTCAGCCATAACACTATTAATCTTTTTGCACTGAGCCAAAGATTTTGTCACCAGCATCACCTAAACCAGGCACGATATAGCCTTGTGCATTCAAACCGTCATCGACAGAAGCGGTAAAAATCGTCACATCTGGGTGCGCAGTTTCCACCTTTTTAATACCTTCAGGTGCTGCAACCAAAACCATGACACGAATATCTTTACAACCGCTGGCTTTCAATACATCAATGGCCGCGACCAGTGAAGACCCCGTTGCCAACATTGGGTCAATGATCATTGCAATACGGTTTTGAACATCTGGAACCAATTTTTTATAGTAAGTACGCGCTTCTAAAGTTTCTTCATCACGCTCTAAACCCAATACTGAAACTTTCGCACTTGGAATCAGGTTTAAGAAACCATCCAACATGCCAATCCCTGCACGTAAAATTGGTACAACCGTAATTTTTTTACCCGCAATACGTTGTGTTGTGACTTTACCCGCCCAACCATCAATTTCATGGTCCACTACTGGTAAATCTTTGGTTGCTTCATAAGTCAGTAACATGGTCACTTCCTGTGCCAATTCACGGAAATTCTTTGTACTAATATCAGCACGACGCAATAAACCAAGTTTATGTCGAATCAGAGGATGACGAATTTCATGAATAGCCACGGGAGTACACCTAAAAAGATCTAAATATAATTCATCTTATTATAAATGTTTTTTATAAATCTTATAAGAAAAAAAGCCTCCGACTGGCGGAGGCTTTTTAATTAACACAATAATTTTTCAATTATTGACGCGTTAACATGAAATGCAATGGAGATAAAATCTCAGCTTGTAAAGCCATTTTGATAATTGGATCTGGATAGATACCAATAACCAATACTGCAAGTGCTGCGAGTAATACCATAATACCACCCACTTTTTGACCCCAATGATCAACAGCATCAATACGTGGCGTATCTGGTGGAGTCATGTACATCACAACCATTACACGGAGGTAGTAGTACAAGCCGATACCTGAACCTACCACAATCATCGCAGCCAAGAACCAGTGTTGGGTTGTTACTGCGGCCATCACCACCAAGAACTTACCAATGAAGCCTGCTGTTAACGGAATACCCGCTAAAGACAACATCATCACTGTTAATGTCGCTGTTAACACTGGACGGCGCCAGAATAAACCACGGTAATCAGCCAGACTTTCTGCTTCATCAACGTTGTTGTAAGGGCTAGACATTAATGCAACTGCACCGAACGCACCAATTGTCGTTAATACATAAGTGATCACGTAAACTGATACGTTGCCCAAGCTTGCATAAGTCATGCTGATTAAACCAATCAACAAATAACCAAAGTGTGCAATCGATGAATAACCCAGAATACGTTTCAAGTTCACTTGACGTACTGCCAAGAAGTTACCCACTAAAATCGAAAGCACAGCAATAATACTAATGATCGTAACTAACGATTCAACCAAAATTGCGCCAGAAGTTAGTAAGTAACGTACAAATAAACCAATCGTCGCAACTTTTGCAGCAGTTGCAAGGAAAGTCGCAATCGGAGCTGGCGCACCTGCGTAAACATCAGGCGTCCATTTGTGGAATGGTGCCAATGAAAGCTTAAAGCCCACTGCAAAAATAATCAGCGCTAAACCAAGGAGTACCATTGGTTGACGAATATTTTGCATTAATGCTTGGAAAGATTCGTAGAAAGACAATGAACCTGTATAAGCATAAATGTACGCCATACCCATCAGCAACATTGCCGAAGCTGTTGCAGAAAGAACCAAGTATTTAATACCTGCTTCTAATGAGTTTGCACGCTGATGCGTATAAGCCAACATACCGTAAACAGGAATCGACATTAACTCTAAGCTAATGAAGAAAGACGCATAGTGCGAACTTGCTACCATTAACATTGCACCCGCTACCGAGCACAGCATCAAGATATACAGTTCTTCACGGTTATCTTTATAAGTTTCAATATAAGCATGTGACAAAGTACAACATGCTAGCGATGCAACCAAGATCACCAATTGGTAGAGCATGGTGAACGGATCCACCATGAACATACCCATCACGTTTGATGGCGCAAATTGCCCACCAAACATGTTCAATAAAATATTTGCCGCAGCAAGGTTTAAGCCGACCACAGAAGCTGTTGCGATTAAATTATGATTACGTTTAATCGAAGTGAGAATCATCACAACGATCGCAGTCAACGCCACGATCATTACAGGAGCTAATGGCATAAGCTCAGAAAAAGACATTGTGAAGTTCATGGCTTATTGCATCTCCACATTTTCGAGTTGAACAGATGCTTGATGCACAACGTCAACGACTTCTTGAACTGGAATGTAGCTGTTTGCTAACCACGCCATGCTTGAATTTGAAATATCAAGGAAGGTTTGTGGGTAGAGACCAAGCCAAAGCAGACCAAATGCACAAATTAATAGAATACCAACTTCACGCGCATTCAAATCTTTCAGTGGACTTGCATAATGCTCTTTTTGTGCTTCATTTGGTGTACCAAATAGAGCTTTGTGAATCAAAATTAGACCATAAAGCCCAGCGAATACTAAGCTGATTGCAGCCAAAATCGTGAATACTGGGAACTTGGCATAAGAACCCATCAAGATCAGGAACTCACCAATGAAGTTACCTAAACCAGGAATACCCACTAACGCCGCCACGAAGAACATGAGGAAGAATGAAAGGTATTGGAATTGACCACGAATACCGCCCATTAAACGCATGTCACGTGTATGTAAGCGCTCATAAACCTGACCACACATAATGAACAGTGCAGCAGAAGATAAACCATGCGCCAACATCATGATCATCAGACCTTGGAAGGTCAAAATGTTACCTGCATACAATGCAAGTAAGATGAAGCCCATGTGTGAAATTGAAGTATAAGCCAACAGACGCTTCATATCGGTTTGCTGGAAAGCACACCAAGCACCGTAGAAAATACCAATTAGACCCATGATGATTGCGATGTCTGCAAACTGTGCAGAAGCCGCTGGGAAGAACGGAATAACGAAACGAAGTAAACCGTATGCTGCTGTCTTAATCAAGATACCCGCTAAGTCTACAGAACCTGCTGTAGGTGCTTGCGCATGTGCATCTGGTAACCAGCCGTGTAATGGGAATACAGGAAGTTTTACTGCAAAACCCACAAACAAACACAACATGAAGGCATAAGCTACCGCAGGAAGCTGTGCATCAAGCGTATTCGCTACACCTAACAAGTAGTTGTAATCAAAGCCAATCATACCTGTCATCATGTATCCATAAACCACTAGGCCTAGAATACCGATGAGCATGATTAAACCAGCAACTTGCGTATAGATGAAGAACTTGGTTGCAGCGTAAACACGTGATTTACCATCTGCACCACGATGTCCCCAAAGTGCAATCAAGAAGTAGATTGGAACGAGCATCATCTCCCAGAAGAAGAAGAACAAGAACATATCAATCGAAATGAATACACCGATGACGCCGCCCAATGACCATAACAGGTTCAAATGGAAGAAGCCTACGTTCTTTTGAATCTCACCCCAAGAACAACCAACTGCCAAAATACCCAACAGCGCAGTTAAGCCCACCATTAATAATGATAAACCATCAACTGCTAAATGGATATTGATGCCGAGGGTTTGAATCCACGGCAAGAAAAACTCTGCAGACCATGTTGGGACTTTTGCACCCAATTCATAGCTGTAAGTACCCGTTTGCCATAAAGCGACCGTTAAGCCCAAAGTAACGAGCATACCTACAAGCGCAATATAGCGTGGTAGTTGTTGGTCGAGCTTATCGACCAACCAACATAAAAAACCTGCAATGAACGGTACGAGGATCAGCGCGGGCAAAACCATGTTGTTTGTGATTTCCATCTTATTTCCCCACTACCTGAATCACGACTAAGATCATCAGTAGAACCACAATGCCCAGTGACATGCTCGATGCGTATTCACGCAATGAACCTGTTTGACGAGAGCTTGTAAAGCCGTTACCAGCTTTCACAATTGCAGGTAATACCAGCCATAAACCATCAATTGGGTCACGACCACAAATCTTAGCAATCAGTAAATATGGTTTTACGAAAATCAGGTCATACAAGGTATCGAAACCGAGTGCATTGCGGCAAATATTCGCCAAACCTGCACCCAATGAAGTTTTCGCAAAACTTTTCACTGCACCGTAAGCAAAAGCAAATAAGATTACACCAATCACAAGACCAGCAAGCGCGATACCCACGGCAATATGTTCCGCACCGTGCACACCTGCTTCCATCGCTTCTGGAATAATCACTGCTGGAATTTTTGCAGCATTCAAAATGCTTTCTACAGGTGCTTTAAGTGCTGCACCAACGAAAGTTGAAAGCGTTGCTAAAATTGCCAAAGGACCCCAGTAAGTCACGCCTTTGATTTCGTGATATGGCGTATTTTCTTTACCAAAGAATACAACCCAGATTAAACGGAATGTATAGATTGAAGTTAAGAAAGCACCTGCAACACCTGTCCAGTACAAGCAGTCATATAATGCAACCGCCTGACCTTTCATCCATACTGCACCCAAGATCGCATCTTTCGAGAAGAAGCCAACCGTGATGAATGGAATTGCAGCCAACGCACCGCCACCAATCGCAAAGCAAGCAAACAGGAATTTATTCTTGTAGAACAAACCGCCCATTTTGAAAATGTTTTGTTCGTGATGGTAAGCCAAGATCACCGCACCAGAAGACAAGAATAATAATGCCTTAAAGAATGCGTGAGTCAGCATATGGAACAGACCCGCTTGGTATGCTTCAGCACCGACAGCCATAAACATATAACCCAACTGACTCATGGTTGAGTAAGCCAAGATACGTTTGATATCGGTTTGAACCAATGCAGCAAAACCAGCCACCAATAAAGTCACAGCACCCGTAATCGAAATGAACATCATCACTTGAGGTGCCATTTCAAATACAGTGAACATACGGCAGCAGAGATATACACCCGCAGTTACCATTGTCGCTGCGTGGATCAATGCAGATACTGGTGTAGGACCAGCCATCGCATCTGCCAACCATGTTTGCAGTGGAATCTGTGCAGATTTACCTGCAGCACCTAGGAACAACATCAATGCTGTCCAGATGGCCATCGATGAACCTTGCGTTAATACTGTAGGTGCCGCAGCAACCACTTCCGCAATGTTTAATGTACCGAACTGTTGGTAGATTAAGAACAATGCAATCAGTAAGAACACATCACCAACACGTGTAACCGTAAATGCTTTGATTGCAGCAAAACCGTTTTCTGGGTTTTGGTAGTAGTAACCAATCAGCAAGTACGAGCACAGACCTACACCTTCCCAACCTAAGAATAACAATGCCAAGTTATCGCCAAGAACCAGCAACAACATGCTTGCAACGAACAGGTTGAAGTAAGAGAAGAAACGTGCAAAGTCTTCTTCACCACGCATGTACCATGACGCAAAAATATGAATCAGGAAACCTACACCTGTAATCATGCCCATCATCAATAATGATAAGCCATCTAGGTGCAAGCTAATGCCTGGTGCGAAATCACCAACTTGGAACCAAGTCCACAAGTGTTGTACTTGTGGCGCAGAACCATTGTTAACGAAATCCATCCCCGCAATAAGGGCAAATAAAGCAGATAGACCTACAGACCCAACGCCAATAATCGCTGCAACTTTCTCAGGTAAATTCTGGCGCCCCGCCGCTAATAAGACAAAACCGATTAGCGGGAATAAAACTGTTAAATATAAATAACTCATCCGCGCATCTCACTAGCAGCATCCACATCCAAATGATGGAAGCGATGATAAAACTGAAGGACGATCGCAAGACCGATACAAGCCTCTGCTGCAGCAAGGGTCAAAATCAGAATGAACATGACTTGCCCATCTGGTTGTGCCCATGCGCTACCCGCCAAAACGAATGCCAACGCAGCAGCATTCATCATAATTTCAAGGCTCATTAACATAAATAATAGGTTGCGTCGAACCATTACACCGTAAAAACCCAGTGCAAAAAGAATGGTCGCAACGATCAAACCATGTTCTAAAGGGATGTTGCCCATTATTCTTTGTCCTCTTCTGCACTTGGCTCACGTTTACCTAAGTGGAATGCTGCAACCAGTGCTGCAAGCAATAACATCGCGGCAACTTCTACCAATAATAAGTAGTGAGTAAAGAGTGCTTGACCAACGGCTTTCGGACCTACGATTTCAGTACCCATCACAGGGCCTGCTGTAGTGTAGTCTGAACCTAACATCCAAACTAGAATCAAGCCCATTAGGAAGCTCATAAGTGCTGGATATGCCCATGCCGATGATGTTAACCATTTGCGTTCTTGATCAACTGTATGTTGACCAAGGTTCAGCATCATCACCACGAACACGAATAACACCATGATCGCACCAGCATAGACGATAATTTCCAGTGCACCAGCAAATGGTGCCCCCACAATCATGAACATCCCTGCAACAGCAAGCAAAGACACGATCAAGCTAAGTAACGCATGTACAGGGTTCGCGTTAGTAACAACACGAACCGTAGAAACGATGGCCACGAGTGCCATCAAATAAAACGGCCACATCATGGTAATAGACTCCGTACATCAACAGGTGCGCTTTCACGTTGCGCCTGACCTTTTTCTTTACCTGTTACAGCCATACCTGTAACACGATAGAAGTTGTAGTCTGGATATTTACCAGGACCTGAAATGAGTAAGTTTTCTTTCTCATAAACTAGGTCTTGACGAACGTACTCACTTAATTCGAAATCAGGTGTCATCTGAATTGCAGTGGTTGGACACGCTTCTTCACACATCCCGCAGAAAATACAACGCGAGAAGTTAATACGGAAGAATTCTGGATACCAACGACCATCTTCTTTTTCAGCTTTTTGTAGTGAAATACAGCCAACTGGACATGCAACAGCACATAAGTTACATGCCACACAACGCTCTTCACCATCTGGATCACGCGTTAATACAATACGACCACGGAAACGTGGTGGTACGATTTCTTCAGCTGGTACTTCTGGATATAAAATCGTGTCACGTTTACGTGTCACGTGGCTGAATACCATCCACAATGAACGTACAATTGACCCAACTCCAGCTAGAAACTTAAACATTTTGTTCTCCCTGCTGTCTTAGGCCTGATTCATCAGAATCACAGCACCAGTCACAAGTAAGTTGACCAATGCCAATGGCAAGCAAATTTTCCAACCAAAGTTCATCACTTGGTCATAACGTGGACGCATTAATGAACCACGCGCCAATACAAACATCATTACGAAGAATGCTGTTTTGATAATGAACCAGAATGCTGGTGGAATGAACGAAATCTCAAGGTTGAATGGCGCTAACCAACCACCGAAAAATAAAGTCACGATAAGTGCAGAGATTAAAACGACGTTGACGTATTCCGCAACGAAGAACATCCCCCATTTCATACCGCCATATTCGACGTGGTAACCTTCAGCCAATTCTTGTTCTGCTTCTGGTTGGTCAAATGGATGACGGTGAGTTACCGCAACACCTGCAACCACGAAGATCATGAAGCCTAAGAATTGAGGAATAACAAACCAAACATCACGTTGTGCTTCTACAATTTCACGCATGTTGAATGAGCCTGCAATTGCGACTACACCCATAAGTGAAATACCCAAGAATACTTCGTATGAAATTGTTTGCGCAGCTGAACGCAGACCGCCTAGTAATGCATATTTGTTATTTGAAGCCCAACCACCAAATAACACTGCATAAACTGCAATACCAGCCATTGCCATAAAGAACAATAAGCCAATGCTCATGTCTGCCACACCCAAATATGGGCTAACAGGAATCACCATGAACGACAGTACAGCAGTTGCCATCGCAACTGCTGGCGCTAAACGGAAGGTTAACTTGTCGGCGAATTTTGGTGTCCAGTCTTCCTTAAACATGATTTTCAACATGTCGGCAACAATCTGGAACATACCGCCAGGACCAACACGGTTTGGACCGTAACGGTCTTGCCATAAGCCGAGCAAACGACGCTCGACAAATGACATCAATGCTGCAATCAAAACCACCACCAATAAAATGACAACGGCTTGAATAACAGAGTACGCAATTGGCCAGTTTTCAGCCCAGAGCGGTGTTTGACGTATAATTTCTTGATTCATGAATTACACTCCTACCGCGACTGAAACTGGTTCTGCTAAAGAAACAGTCGGTGCAAGACCAATTGGATAACCGATATAGCCTGCTGGTAAATATTCAATGACTTGAACTGGCAGGCTAATGCTCGTTTCGCCTGCTTTCACCGTAATTTGTTGTCCATTTTGAACATTCAAACGTGCTGCATCTTGTTCACCCACAGCAAACATTGCTTCAGGAATACGAGACTGCATAGCAGGTGTTTTCACCGTGAATTCACCAGAAGCAAAAATATGATGCATCGGCACTAGACGGAAGCTTTCAGGGTTAACAACAACTGCTGAAGGTGCAACATAAGTACGTGCTGGACGTTTCGGTAAACGATCGAATAAACGAACACCCGAATCACCACCTTTTAAATGACCACCCACATTGTCTTGGAATTTATTCCATGCTTGTGGAGAGTTCCAACCTGCTGACCACGCAAATGGCACAAGTGCTGACGGTGTTTGAGTCCCCACATAACCTTCCATAGAGAATGTTAATGCAGAGTCAATGTCAGTCGGTTGTTTTGGCTCGTGAATCGATAACGGTGCACGAATTGCAGTACGACCTGAATAACGACGTGGTTCACGTGCGATTTTCAAACCATGAACACGGAAACCAGCATCTGGTGCAACATCTTCAATTGCTTGTAATGCTGGAACATTCTTCGCAACAGTTTCAATCACATCATCAAGCAATGTCCAAGAAATTGCTTTGCCTTTTAAGCCAGTTTCAATGGCATGTAACCAACGCCAAGATTCTTTGATTGCATATTCAGGTTTGTAGTAACTAGGGTCATACACTTGGTAGAAACGTTGTGCACGGCCTTCTTGCGAAACAACAGTACCATCACCTTCAGCGAAGCTTGCAGCAGAAAGTACAATCGAAGCTTTCTTCACAGTTTCAGTTTCAGAGTGATCAAGCACAATCACATCTTTTGCTTTGTCAAGTGCTGCATCGACCTGAGCTGTAGGTAAACGACGGTAAAGATCGTTTTCAACCACAATCACAGTGTCATAATCTTGTGCAAATGCTTGCTCCAAGCTTTGACCACCTAAGATTGCCAAGCCCATTGAGTTCACTTCTGGAACAGTCAAGGTTAAGCCAGCATTACCCAAGTTTTGAGCAACTTGTGCAGCAGCTTCCATGATTGCAGGATCTTGTAAGCTTGTACCCGAAATCACTAAAGGTTTCTTCGCTGCTTTTAAAGTATCTGCAATTGTTTGTGCAAATGCTTTTGCATCATCCGCTAAACCAAGAATTGCATCGCCTTTCACTGCCGCTGCAATCGCAAAACCTAAACGTGCGATATCATTTGGAGAAGCAACTACCTCACCTGTCGCAACGTCCGCTAAACGTGTTTGAGTTGCAGCCAAAATATAAATTGGAGATTTTGCATCTTGTGCAATACGTTGTACAGGTTCAGCCAACCAATCTTGGGTACGACGTTCTGCGGCCATTTCTTTAGCTTTGTTTTTCGCTGCTTGACGAACAGACAATGCCATACGAGGTGCAGTTTGTGTTAAATCTTCACCTAAGATTAACACCGCGTCATAGCTTTCAATTTCACGCATGTTCGGGTTGTAAACACCCTCGGTTTGCATGATTGATGCAGCTAATTCAACTAGATTTTGCTCTTTTTGAGACATACCCGTTGAATAGTTGTCTTGACCTACTAATTCGCGAAGTGCGTAGTTCGATTCGAGCGATGCACGTGGAGAACCAATACCTAAGACTTTTTTGCCTTGGATATTTGCAATCACGGTATCTAATGCTTGATCTACAGAAACAACAGTTGCTTCAGCACCATCACGGAATTGTGGTTGACGTGGACGATCTGCACGGTTTACATAACCCGTACCGAAACGACCTTTGTCACACAAGAAGTATTGGTTTACTTCACCGTTGAAACGGTTTTCTACACGACGTAATTCACCATAACGCTCACCTGGTGAAATGTTACAGCCTGAAGAACAGCCTTGGCATACGCTTGGCGCATACTGCATATCCCATTTACGGTTGTAACGTTCAGAATGAGTCTTATCGGTGAATACACCTGTAGGACAAACTTCAGTCAAGTTACCTGAGAATTCAGATTCTAAAGTTCCTGATTCTGGACGACCAAAGTAAACGCGTGATGCATTTGCATAAACGCCGAAGTCCGTACCGCCAGCATAGTCTTTGTAGTAACGAACACAACGGTAACATGCGATACAACGGTTCATCTCGTGCGCAATAAACGAACCTAATTCTTGGTTGTAATGCGTACGCTTGGTGAAACGGTAACGACGACGGTCATGTTGAGTCATTACAGTCATATCCTGTAGATGACAGTGACCACCTTCTTCACAGACTGGACAGTCGTGTGGATGGTTCGTCATCAAAAACTCAACAATTGACGCACGGAAGTCTTTCGCTTCTTTGTCTTCAATCGAAATGTAGGTATTGTCAGATGCAGGTGTCATACATGACATGACCAAACGACCACGCGTATCTTCTGGATTCGCGTATTGAGTCACAGCACATTGACGGCATGAACCGACAGAACCTAAGGATGGATGCCAACAAAAATATGGGATGTCGATGCCAAGGCTTAAACATGCTTGCAGCAAGTTTTCAGAGCCGTTGACTTCATACGATTTTCCATCGACATGAATTGTAGCCATAGTCGAATTCCTTAAGCTTGTTCTACGTTGCTAGTTCGAGCGGCAGCATCTACTACCTTGGCTTCAAACTCGCTACGGAAATATTTAAGTGCGCCCATTAACGGTTCCATTGCACCTGGAGCATGTGCACAGAAAGTTTTACCAATCCACAACTTACGCGTCAGTTCTTGTAAGTGATCGATATCTTCTTTCTTACCCGTGCCATCTTCCAATGCTTTAAGCGCTTTAACCGCCCAAGGTAAACCATCACGACAAGGCGTACAGAAACCACATGACTCACGTGCAAAGAATTCTTCTAAGTTACGTGTAGCAGAAACCATACATTGAGTTTCATCAACCACCATCAACAAGCATGTACCTAAACGTGAACCTGCTTTCATGATGCTCTCCGCATCCATAGGAAGGTCAATGTGTTCAGCAGCCAAGAAGTCTGTAGATGCACCACCTGGTAACCAAGCTTTTAACTTAAGACCATCACGCATACCACCCGCATGCTCTTCGATCACTTCACGTGCAGTCGTACCAAATGGAAGTTCCCATAAACCAGGGAATTTAACCTTACCTGATGCACCATAAATTTTGGTGCCTGGATCTTTCGATTTACCAGCAGAAAGGTTGATATACCATTCAGGACCACGCAGCATGATTGCTGGTAAGTTGTTGTAAGTCTCTACGTTGTTGACAATCGTAGGACGACCCCAAGCACCTGCAACTTGCGGGAATGGCGGTTTAGTTCGTGGGTTGGCACGACGACCTTCAAGCGAGTTAATCAATGCAGTTTCTTCACCGCAGATATAACGACCCGCACCGGTATGCACATGCATTTCGAAGTTCCAGCCAGTTCCAAGGATGTTTTCACCCAAGTAACCTTTGGCACGGATTTGCTCTAATGCTTCATTTAAGTATTGAGCAGCTTCAATGTATTCACCACGGATGAAGATATAACCATGCGTTGCTTCAAGGGTATAACCCGCAATCAACATCCCTTCGATCAATTGATGAGGAAGTTTTTCCATCAACAAACGGTCTTTAAAGGTACCTGGTTCCATTTCATCGGCATTACAAATCAGGTAACGTGGACCTGAGTTGTCATTTGGTGCCATCAGTGACCATTTGATCCCTGCTGGGAAGCCCGCGCCACCACGACCTTTAACGGTTGCAGCTTTAATAACTTCAAGCACATCTTTTGGCGGCATGGTTAATGCTTTTTTAAAGCCCGCATAACCTTCAAGCGCTTCATAGTCATCTGCACTACGAACAAACTCTTGTTTACTCAAACGCCAAGTTAATGGATGAGTTTCTGGGTTACCGTCGCCATAAATTGGTTTTGGTTCGGTATTCATACATACTTCTCCAATAACTGTTTCACTGAAGTCACTTCAACTAGACCGTGTGTGTCTTCATCAATCATCAGTGTTGGACCCTTGTCACAGTTGCCTAGGCAACAAATTGGTAACAAAGTAAAACGACCGTCTGCAGTCGTTTGACCAAACTGAATACCCAACTCACGCTGGAATGCCTCAGCCAATGTTTCCGCGCCCATCAAGAAGCAAGCAATCGAGTCACAAAGCAAAATTACGTGACGACCTACTGGTTGACGGTAAATACGGTTATAGAATGTTGCAACACCTTCAAGATCTGCAACGCTCATGCTAAGCATTTGAGCAATCGCATTCATTTGCGCATCATCTACCCAACCATTACGGCGTTGTACACACTTCAGCGCGTCAAGGCAGGCTGCACGTGGGTACGGATAGTGATCAATGTGATGTTCGATATCGTGAATTTCTTCCGCAGTCAAAATTCCTTCAACATTCACACGTGGCTTTTTATCAGTCAAAATCATCATAATGCGTTATCCCTTAGCGATCCACGTCAGCCATTACGACGTCAATTGTCGCTAAATAAATGATCAAGTCAGATACAAGACTGCCGTTAATCACTGAAGGCATTTGCTGTAAATGGGTGAAAGTTGGTGTACGAATACGGGTACGGTAACTCATGGTCGACTTGTCAGAAGTCAAGTAGTAGTTACTTGCACCTTTCACCACTTCAGCCATCACAGAGGCTTCACCAGCAGGCATTACAGGACCCCAAGATACGCTTAAGAAGTGCGTAATCAAGGTTTCAATATCTTGTAAAGTCTTGTCTTTTGGTGGTGGAACAGCCAATGGGTGATCCGCTTTATATGGACCAGATGGCATGTTATCCAAGCACTGTTTGATGATTTTCAATGACTGTTCGATTTCACGGTAGTGAACGATAACACGCGCATATGCGTCGCCTTCGTACTCTACTGGCACTTCGAAGTCATAGTTTTCATAACCACTGTACGGACGGTATTTACGAACGTCAAAGTCGATACCAGTTGCACGAAGACCTGTACCTGTTACACCCCAAGCCAATGCAGATTTTGCATCGTATTGCGCAACATTACGTGTACGACCTTCAAATACAGAGTTTTTAAGTGCTGCTGTATGGTATTCCTTCAAACGTTTCGGCATCCACTCAAGGATTTCACGAATCAGGTGCTGCCAGTTGTTTGGAAGATCATGTGCCGTACCACCGATACGGAACCATGCTGGGTGCATACGGTAACCTGTGATCGCTTCAATTGCGTCATAGATTTTTTGACGGTCAGCGAACATATAGAATACAGGGGTCATACCGCCCGCATCCTGAATTGCAGTACCGATATATAACAAGTGGTTATTGATACGGAACAACTCAGACATCATGACACGGATACATTGCGCACGATCAGGCACTTGAATGCCCGCAAGCTGCTCAACACCCATCACGTATGGCATGTTTTGCGCACAACCACCTAAGTAGTCAACACGGTCTGTATACGGGATGAATGAATGCCAAGTTTGACGTTCAGCCATCTTTTCCACACCACGGTGGTGATAACCGATATCAGGCACACAGTCTTTTACTTCTTCACCATCCAACTGCAAGATGACACGGAACGCACCGTGCGCAGATGGATGGTTAGGACCTAAGTTCAGGAACATGAAGTCTTCGTCTGCATTCCCACGTTTTAAGCCCCAATCTTCAGGGACAAAACGCAAGTGCTCTTGCTCGAAGTCTTGTTTCGCTTGGTTCTGCATGTACGGTGTATATTCCGTAGCACGTGCAGAGTATTCCTTGCGTAGCGGATGACCTTCCCAATAGGTTGGCAACAAAATACGACGGAGCATTGGATGCCCTTCGAAATTAATGCCGAACATATCGTAAGCTTCACGCTCGTACCAGTTTGCATTTGGCCAGATATTGGTTGCAGTTGGAATATTGAGATCACTCTCATTTAATGCAACTTTAATACGAATATCCGTATTGCGCTCTAATGACAATAAGTGATAGAACACTGTAAAGTCAGACGCAGGCAAACCGTCACGGTGAGTACGTAAACGTTCATCTACCGCAGACAAGTCAAACAGCATCACGTAAGGACGTGACACTGTACGCAAGAACATTAAAACTTCTTGTACGCGTGCGCGCTCAACCCAGACCGTTGGAAAATCTTCACGAGTCGTTTGCACATAGAAGTTCTCACCAAATTTGGTTTTAAGTTCTTCTATGATTGCAAATGCTGGGCGTGAATCAACTGCTGTTGATTCTGGCATAGCAATGTCAGTTTCAGCCATTGGCTTGGCTTCCTATTTAATACAAATTCAGTCAACCTTAACGACAATTACACCCATCTCGGGTGCATCAAACATTCATCGTTAAAATTATTTAATTTCATCCATAGAGCGTAAGTTTTTCACCGCAATACGCTGTGCATTCTTACGATCGCGTTCTGGCATCATCTTTGGCTTATATACTGGCTGAAGATCATCACCAATCACGGCAGATAGCGGACGACGCTCTAATTGAATTTGGTCCTGTAACAACATTAATGCTTGGATTAATGCTTCTGGACGTGGTGGACAACCTGGGATGTACACATCGACAGGAATAATTTTATCGACACCTTGCACTACAGAGTAGATGTCATACATACCACCTGAGTTTGCACAAGCACCCATTGAAATTACCCATTTAGGCTCTAACATTTGCTCGTACAAGCGCTGAATAACAGGCGCCATCTTAACAAAGCATGTGCCTGCCACAATCATCAAATCTGCCTGACGTGGTGAAGCACGAATTACCTCAGCACCAAAACGTGATAAGTCATGCACGCCAGTTAAGGTCGTTGCATACTCTACGTAACAGCAAGATGTACCAAAGTTAAACGGCCAAACTGAGTTCTTACGTCCCCAGTTTACTGCTGTGTGTAACACGTCTTCTAAACGAGTCATGAACACATTCTTATTCACTTCTTCTTCAAGCGGATCGGTAACGATCTGACGCTCCTGAAGTGGATATTGATCAGCATTCGGATTCGCACGGGTTAAGGTATATTTCATCCCGAGTTACTCCTTATCAGATGAGACAGTCGGTGATTTTGCTTTCACGCGACCAGATGATTGAGCTGGGATATGACCCGTAGGGTCTGTTACCAATTCTTCAATAGAGTTAAAACGTGTAATGTCAGCAATATTCATATTTGGAGAGCCAACTTTAATCACTTTACCAGCAGCTTTACGACGGTCTGTAGGTGCCCAATTCAACGCACCCACTGAAACTGCATAAACCAATGCAATCAATAAATCGACCACAAAAATTACAACAGTTGTAAAACCAAACCAGCCCACTTCACGTACAGAAGTAGACCATGCGTAAAGATAAAGCGCTTCTAAGTCAAAAACCACGAAGAAAATAGCAACCAAATAGAACTTTGCAGACAAGCGAATACGTGCACCACCTGCACCCACTACGCCTGACTCAAACTGCTCTTGTTTAGCACGGCCCCATGACTTACCCCCAAGGAGTAATGGAACTGTGAGCATAAAAGCACAAAGAAATGTAACGCCGATCACGAAGGCAATAATTGCCCATTCGTATGGAGTAATGGCACTCATGCGGGGATAACTCCTGGCAGGCCTATTTATTAACAAAGAATGTATGTATTGGCCTTCAAATACACCAAACACAAAATTAATCCCGCCAATTGTACCTGATTTATGATTTCACTTGCTAGTTTATAGGTCTTAGTCTTTTGGATGATTTTTTGAGCTTTTTTCTATATTTCTACGCATAAAACACTGAAACCCACCCCACTATCGCTTTATTGAATAAAAAAATAAAATTCCATCATTTTTTTCAACATGGCTTTCATTTAATGTGGATTTCTGTGCAAAGCTGAATTGCTTAAATCCTTTATTTGTCGAGCCAGACAGCAAATTTTGACAGTACTGGTAATTCAGAAATAATCCAATATCACACTCTAGGTGTTTTATAAATTTGGAGTAAAAACTACCAAGATGACGGAACCACTTTTAAACAAATTCTTTTTTTATTTACAACACTGCTACACGACTAAAATTACGCAAAGATCATGATTATGGTATTCCTATATCATCATGTAAAACAAATAATAAGGAGCAACCATATGAATTTAGAATTCACTCATAAACCAAATTATTACTTGTTTGCACAACTGCTCATTCGTCATATTGAAAACTATATTACAAAGCATCCTGATGCAAACAATGCGATATTTGATCTACGTGACGTCTATGAGTTATTCCGTCAGGATCGCGCTTCAACTACGACCAATTTAGACGGAATATTCAACATAGTAGATGACTATAAAGTGGAAACATTAAACGGAGACCAAAAATTAATTACAGGTCACTCTATTGATACTGTAAACAATTCGTTATTAATCGATTTCAATCAAGAAGCATTAGAAAGTCTCAAGAACGGTAAACAAATTATTGAACCAGACGCCAGCATTTTGGATTAAAACACTATAAACACAAGTAGATAAAAGCCCAGTTAAATCTCTTTAAGAGCAATACTGGGCTTATCAACAATTTAAAAATAAGAGCTTAATTATCCAAACTTTCTTTAGCCCCTAATTTCTTTTTATTCGTCTTCGCGAAACGCTTTGCAGGCCAACTCATGGTGAATCTGGCACCTTTTAAAGTTGGGCTCGCATCAACTTCTATACGCCCACCAAACCAATAAGCAATACGACTCACAATGGAAAGCCCCAAACCATAACCACCTGAGGCACGGGTACGGCTATCATCCAAACGAGCAAAAGCCTCAAAAATGCGTTTACGGTCATCTTCGGCAATACCAGGACCATCATCTTCAACGCAAACATAAGCCATGCCCGCATCGGTAATGCCACCACTGATCACAACCTTATGATCGCAGTAACGCACCGCATTCCCAACCAAATTTTGCACTACACGATGTAAGTAACGGCGTTCTGCATCTGCAACGACAGTTGGTAAGGGAGCTTCTACAATAATTTCTTTTTGTGTTTTTAATGCTTCCGTTTCTGTAGCAACTTGCTCAAGCACTTCAGCCAACACAATTTTTTCAAAATCAAGTGAAGGCGTGCCCTGCTCCAACTTGGCATAAGTCATGATTTCATCAATTAAAGTATTTAGTGCCTCAATATCTTTATCAATCATGTCGACTTGCTGTATGCGATACTCATAATCATCTTCCTCCGCCAACATTTCCATACCGAACCGAATACGCGCCACAGGCGTTCTGAGCTCATGCGAAACTGCACGCATTAATTCTCGCTGTGCTTCAATCAAACGCTGAATATGGTCTGACATACTGTTATAGCTTGATGCCAAACTTGCCATTTCATCGGTACCATCAATCGGTAAGCGCAGACTCAAATCGCCCGATTTCATGCGATTCAATGCATAGTTCACTTCGCGAATCTTACGCTGCATAGGCAATATCAGACCATAAACGCCCAAGCTCAAGACAAATAAGCTGAGTAAAGTAATACCCGCTGCCAATTGGAATGGCATCCAATTAAACAAAGGCACTGGTCCCAGTACCAAAACCTCGGATGGCGTACTTGGAATAGGAGAAACGATCGAAATAGTTGTGCCGCGTACTGTGGCACTATCACGATATAAGATAATGCTATGATCTAAGCGTAAACGCCCAATTTGCTCTGAATCTAAAGGAAGATTTTGCACTTTCTCTATTTCAATTGGATAGGAAAAATGCTTCTGAATTTTCTCCAGATATTCTTTTTCCTGTCCTGGGTAGTACACCAGATAATCCAGAATAAAAATAGGTAGCGCTTTCATTTGACGCTCACCAATTTTATCTACCTTTACATATAGATAGTGATTGGTATCATTTTTTAAGCCGATAATAATATAAGCAATTGAGTTTTGCGCATCATAACGCACAGCAGCCTTTTGCTGACTAATACGTTTTTGTTCAGCTCGTGAAAGGTCAACCTTGTTAGCATCGACATAATAAATCGGCAATTCTAACAAGTCTGAAGCATCAGAAATCCAGTCTACCTTTTGTTGGACTGTCTGCTGACGCGCAATCCCCTCACTGATAATAAATGAAATACCATCAGTTAAAGACTCACGATATTCTTGCGCACGCTGGTAATTAATAATTTGCACCAGCAAATAAGCAAACAGTGCCACGATTGCAACCAGCACAACCAGACCTGCATAGATGCGCAAGAATATACTGTGTTTAAACACGAAAATGTCCTGTGTGAATCAAGAGTGATGTAAATTACATTCCGTTGGTTTCTTTAACAAAAAGATAGCCTTTACTACGCACAGTCTTAATTCGTTTCGGATTTTCTGGATCATCGCCAATTTTTGGACGAATACGCGAAATACGGACATCAATTGAACGGTCTTGACCATCGTATTCAATACCACGTAGACGTTCAAAAATGTCTTCACGCGATAAAATACGTCCTGCATTTGAAGCCAACAACCAAAGCAAGTCATACTCAGCGCTGGTAAAATCAACCAATTCACCATTTAAGGTTACAGAACGACCACCGTTATCAATCACTAAATCGTCAAATTCGATGCGTTGTGCCACTTCATCTTCTGGTGCTTTATCGGTACGACGTAATAACGCACGGATACGCGCAAGTAAAACACGTGGCTGAACAGGTTTAGCCACGTAGTCATCTGCACCCATTTCCAAGCCAAGCACCTGATCCATATCTTCAGTACGAGCGGTAAGCATTAAAATTGGTTGATGATAATGTGGACGCACTTCACGACAAATGGTTAAACCATCTGCACCAGGCAACATTACATCGAGCACCACTAAATCTGGTTGCTCAGCAATAATACGACGAATGGCACGGTTACCATCTGGTTCCACCCCAACTTCCAATCCATTACGGATTAGGTACTCTTGGGTTAAACGTGCAAGACGCTCATCATCTTCTACAATTAAAATTTTCGGTAACTTTTCTTCTTGGCTCATAAACTGCCCCTTCAATAGGATGAAGCGTATCTTTTAAAAATCCGACAGATACGACGTAATATAATTTTGCAATATACACACGTTTACATTGTAAACAAGATGCTATTCACCAAACTGATACATCTAAGTAGCTTTTTGTAATATTTTTTAATCGTTGAATTAATTGGCTTTTTCAGTTTGTCATTTTTTGAACTCAATTACACACATCTCATTACAAAATGAATAATTATTAATCAAATCAGGCAATTGATCATAAACTGTCTGATCAGTTTTATTCTTTTTTACTTATCCACAAGGTTATCTATAAGCAGATAAATAGAGCTTTGCTATGCTATGCCCTTGTCTAATAAGGCTTAAACCATAAGCATAAAAATAGGGAAATTTGAGCTAATTTTTTTTGACAGGAATCAGAAAAATTTTTAGCAAAATGTCAATATTGATCTACCCTCAATTTTCCCGTATCTTGTGTTCAATTCAATTTTAAACCACTAAGTCTTGTGTTTATTCCTCAAACACTGTGGCACACTTTTTGCCCAGTTCAAATGGTCCATAAACATAACAATAGATGACAATGGAGCTATGCTGACATGAGCGTAATCACATCCACCCCTGGGCAACTTCAGGTGATTAAACGAACTGGTGATGTTGCTGCTTTTGATGCCGAAAAAATTTCTGTCGCAATTGGTAAAGCCTTTTTAGCGGTAGAAGGACAACAAAGTGCCGACTCTAGCCGTATTCATGACCGCATTTCACAACTTACTGAAATGGTGATGAATACCTTTAACCGTCGTTTACCTTCTGGCGGTACAATTCATATTGAAGAAATCCAAGACCAAGTGGAATTGGCACTCATGCGTACTGGCGAACAGAAAGTTGCGCGTGCCTATGTGATTTATCGTGAACAACGTGCATCTGCTCGTCAGCAAACAGGTGCTCATCATCATCCGACCTTGCAAATCACTGCACAAGACGGCCAACTTAAGCCATTAGACTTGAGCGCGCTCCAAGCTAAAGTCAACAAAGCAGCTGAAGGTTTAGAAGGTATTGATGCGCAAGCCATTATCGATGAAACCATTAAAAACCTTTATAACGGTGTAAAAGAATCAGACATCTCGACTACGATGATGATGGCAACGCGTACCCGTATTGAGCAAGAACCAAACTACACTTACGTAACGGCTCGCCTACTTCGTGATGAGTTAGTTGCAACAGGTTTAGCCTTCCTTGGCTTGTCTGAAGATACCGTTGAAGGTGATGCTCTAGAAACTTTCCTTAAAAAAGGTATTGAGCTCGACCTACTTTCACCAGAACTACTTAACTTTGACCTTGCAAAATTGGCTGCTGCGATTCAACCTGAACGCTCAAACCAATTTACATACTTAGGTCTACAAACTTTATTTGACCGTTATTTCATCCATTCAGATGGCGTACGTTTCGAATTACCACAATTATTCTTCATGCGTGTTTCGATGGGTCTTGCCCTTAACGAAGAAAACCGTGAAGAACGTGCAATCGAGTTCTACAACTTATTGTCAAGCTTCGATTACATGGCGTCTACCCCAACGTTATTTAACTCAGGTACGCTACGTCCGCAGTTATCAAGCTGCTACTTAACCACGATTGATGATGACCTGTATGACATTTATGGCGCAATGCGTGATAACGCAATGTTGTCTAAATGGGCTGGTGGTTTAGGTAATGACTGGACACCTGTTCGTGCCTTGAACTCGTATATCAAAGGTACAAATGGTAAGTCACAGGGTGTCGTTCCATTCCTTAAAGTAGCAAACGATACCGCTGTTGCAGTTAACCAAGGTGGTAAGCGTAAAGGTGCCGTGTGTGCATACCTAGAAACTTGGCACTTGGACATCGAAGAATTCCTAGAGCTACGTAAAAACACAGGCGATGACCGTCGTCGTACCCATGACATGAACACAGCAAACTGGGTTCCTGACTTGTTTATGCAACGTGTGTTTGAAGATGCTGAATGGACACTGTTCACGCCATCTGAAACTCCAGACCTACATGACTTAATGGGTGCGGAATTCGCTGAGCGTTACGCACACTATGAAGCAATTGCAAAAGAAACAAATATGTTGCACAAGAAAATCCGTGCAAAAGATTTGTGGCGCAAAATGCTGTCGATGTTGTTTGAAACAGGTCACCCGTGGATCACATTCAAAGACGTATGTAACTTACGTTCACCACAACAACATGTGGGGGTAGTTCACTCTTCTAACTTGTGTACAGAAATTACCTTAAACACAAGCAAAGATGAAATTGCAGTATGTAACTTAGGTTCGATTAACCTTGTACAACACGTTCAAGGTGGTGTGTTAGACCGTGAAAAGCTTGCACGTACCGTGAAAACTGCGGTTCGTATGCTCGATAACGTGATCGACATTAACTACTACGCGGTTCCACAAGCTCGCAACTCAAACTTAAAGCACCGCCCTGTCGGTATGGGTATCATGGGCTTCCAAGATGCACTATACGAAATGCAACTGGCTTATGGTTCTGATGCAGCAGTAGAGTTTGCTGATGAGTCGATGGAAGTCATTAGCTACTATGCGATTCAAACATCAAGCGACCTTGCACTTGAACGCGGCACTTACGAAACATTTAAAGGTTCATTATGGGATCAAGGTATCTTACCAATTGACTCGCTTGACCTCGTTGCAAAATCACGCCCTGAGCGCATGTTTGAAGTTGATCGCACACAGCGTTTGGACTGGGACACTTTACGTGCCAAAGTTCAAAAAGATGGTATGCGTAACTCAAATGTAATGGCGATTGCTCCAACGGCAACCATCTCGAATATTTGTGGCGTGTCTCAATCCATTGAGCCAACCTTCCAAAACTTGTATGTGAAATCTAACCTTTCTGGTGAATTCACTGTGATCAACCCGTACCTAGTACGTGCGTTGAAAGACCGTGGTCTTTGGGACTCTGTAATGGTCAATGATCTGAAACACTTTGAAGGTTCAGTTCAGAAAATTTCTCGTATCCCAGAAGAGCTTAAAGCAATCTTCGCAACTGCATTTGAAGTTGAGCCACGTTGGATTGTAGATGCTGCATCACGTCGTCAAAAATGGATCGATCAGGCACAGTCTCTAAACCTTTACATCTCTGGTGCGAATGGGAAGAAACTTGACATCACCTATAAGATGGCATGGTTACGTGGTTTAAAAACGACTTATTACCTCCGTGCATTAGGTGCAACTTCGGCTGAGAAATCGACCATTAACACAGGTGCATTGAATGCTGTTAAAGCAACTACAGTCGCAGCGCCTGTTGCAGCAGTAGCGGAAGAAAAGCCAGTTGCAGCACCTGTCGCAGAAGATGAAGGTTTTGAACAAGCGGCACCAGTGCCAATGGCATGTTCAATTGACAATCCTGATTGTGAGGCTTGTCAGTAATAACCTCCCCTAACCCCTCCTAAAAGGAGGGGAATTACACCAAACTTATTGAGGTGTGAAAGTCCCTCTTCTTAAAGAGAGATTTAGGGAGATTAAGAGTTTTGAAAGAAAAGAGTAGTGATTATATTAAATAGTCACCTCACTCAGATGCGAAGCAACTCCTACCGCAAAGCTGATGAGAAAAATTTAGACATAAAAAAAGGGAATCCTCCTACAGATCCCCTTTCCAGTCTAAGAAACAAGTTCTTCGACATATTGCTTCGCTAAAAGCAGGAGAATAATCGCCTGATCTCGCAATATCGTCAAGGACTTTTGGGTAACAACTGCTCTAATGAATGATATTTAAGGAGATATAAATGGCAGTTTATTCGATAAGCTATGACCTAAATAAATCAGGTCAAAAGTATGATGAATTAATCGAAGAAATAAAAAACTTTGATGGATGGTGTCATGCGATGGATTCATATTGGTTTGTTTGTTCTAATCAATCAGCCGCCCAAGTCTACGAAAGACTTAGAAAGCACACTGATGACAATGATTATCTTTTTGTGATGCAAACATCGAAAGATTATCAAGGATGGTTAAGCAAAACCGTCTGGGATTGGATAAACAAACATATGTAATTTTATATTATTAGGAAAAGACCATGCTCCATATGACCCATAACTACATGTTAGGACTCGCGGTTTTGGTCTTTTCCTTTGTTTTCTTTTACGTGCCAATGGTCTACGCATTTGTAGCCATTCGCAATCAACAGCGTAAGCAAAATAAGTAGTGGGGACACTTGCTCTACCGAACAAAATTAGAGCATTTATCGACAAAACTTAATTTTGCTTACACAAATTAAGCGTATAGTAGGACATCTTCTTGGTTGAGATGTCTTCATAAAAGATATAAAGCAACGAAGAGAGAATTGATATGTCTATCCTAAGTTGGGACGATTTAGAAGATGATTCGCAAAAACCGGCTGCACCTGAGCACAAGTCTGCGCCCGTCGAACCGCAAAAAGCGCCTGCTGCGCCGTTGGTATCTGATGCAGAGCAACCACAGAAGAATGTGGCAGCTCCACAATCCGCTGGAACCCGTTCAGTGCGATCAACAGATCCAGCCGATCCGTTGGCAAGAGCATCTAACGCTCTAGAAACCTTAGATGTTGCCCCTGGTCTTGAAGAGCTTGAGATGGGTGCTCAGCGTGTACAAGTTGATGATAAAGCTATGATTAACTGTCGTGCTGACTTGAACCAACTTGTACCATTCAAATACGAATGGGCTTGGCAGAAGTATCTAGACGGTTGTGCAAACCACTGGATGCCTCAAGAAGTCAACATGAACCATGACATCGCACTTTGGAAGTCTGAAAATGGCTTAACTGAAGATGAGCGTACCATTGTAATGCGTTCTTTAGGTTTCTTCTCGACTGCGGATTCATTGGTTGCAAACAACTTGGTATTGGCAATTTATCGTCACATTACCAACCCAGAATGCCGTCAATACATCTTACGTCAAGCCTTTGAAGAAGCGATTCATACTCATGCTTACCAATACTGTATCGAATCTTTAGGTATGGATGAAGGCGAAGTCTTCAACATGTACCGTGAGGTTCCATCTGTAGCACGTAAAGCAGCTTGGGGCTTAAAGTATACTCAATCTTTAAGTGATCCTTCTTTCAAAACTGGTACACCTGAAAATGACCAAATTTTGCTGCGCAACTTGATCGCGTTCTACTGCGTACTTGAAGGGATTTTCTTCTACTGCGGTTTCAGCCAAATTTTGTCGATGGGTCGTCGTAACAAGATGAATGGTGTTGCAGAGCAATTCCAATACATTTTGCGTGATGAATCGATGCACTTGAACTTTGGTATCGATATGATTAACCAAATCAAGATTGAGAACCCACATCTTTGGACAGCAGAATTCCAAGAAGAAATCATTCAGATGATTCTTGAAGGCACTATGCTTGAAATCGAATATGCTCGTGACACAATGCCACGTGGTGTATTGGGCATGAATGCTGCAATGATGGAAGAATACTTGAAATTTATCTGTAACCGTCGTTTAAGCCAGTTGGGCTTACCTGAACAATTTGCTGGTGTGAATAACCCATTCCAGTGGATGTCTGAAATGATGGACTTACGTAAAGAGAAGAACTTCTTTGAAACTCGCGTAACTGACTACCAAACAGGTGGTGCGTTAAGCTGGTAAGTAAATATCCGAAAAAATCCCGCCTAGATGGCGGGATTTTTTATATTAAGTACTAACTCAAAAAAACAACTCAATAAAGAAAAACCTCCCCGATAAATCGGAGAGGTTCATGCAGTGATTCAAATCAAATAAGACGGTTTACTGATCAACTAAAGGACAATCACTCCCATACCATTTACAATATCATTGTCCACAAATACTGTGTTTGCACCGAGCGTATATTGCGTCATCGTTACACCGTTAATGGTAGATTCTGCACCTTTAATCGCACCAATCATTTGCACCTGATCATGTGAATCCCCAAAAATTTGTAGTGTATTTGATCCAGTAACTTCCAGAACATCAGCGGCAGTCAACGTCAATTTCGAACCTTCTGAACCATTACCCAAATCGATACGCTCAATATTGGTAATATTATTCGATGTCGTTAAATCTAAGTCTATTCCACCCAATAACGTTAAAGTATCTGTACCCGCACCACCATCAATAGAAACAAAACCTGTTCCTGAAATAACGATTACGTCATTGCCATTACCTGCATTGAAGGTATCCGCACCATTCCCATCAATCAGTAGGTCATTGCCGTCACCACCATTTAAGGTGTCATTTCCTGCCCCACCACGGATTAAGTCATTTCCAGAACTACCATTTAGCGTATCATCTCCATCGTAACCATAAAGACGCTCATGAATGGTACCTGATGCACTATTATTTAATGTATCGTTTGCAGAAGTTCCTTGAATAATATCAGGATTACCTCCAGCCCCTAACAAGTTCTGTAGCACCTGAGCATTCAGCAATGACGAGAAACTGTCTGAATCTGTTGCACCGTAACTATCAGTTGCTGTCACAGTAAAACTACCCAAGGCACTCACATTCAAACCTGCAACCAAACTCAGTAAATTTACATCGGAATTGAGCTGAATCGTGGCTAATAATTCATTCACAGCTAAATTATCGATATTTCCACCATCTGCCGCTGTAATGGTTATTGTTGATGTTGCTCCTACAACACCCAATATCCCCGATGTATTGTTAATATGAATTTCGAGTCCCAAATCTGCTGCTAATTGAGCTGAAGCAGAGAAACTAAGACTTCCCAAATTCACTGTAAGTAGACCATTAAATTTTACTTCTACCGAACGCAAGTTTTGGTTTGGATCGACAGCAATAAAAGCCTGTTGATTCAAGTCAATGATGCCAAGCGCATCTACACCAATTAAGCCCAGTAAAGTCGCATCGGCAGCTTGTGCAATCGGTGCTACATTCGGTTGTGTTGAGGTAGATGGTGAAGTTGAGTCAAACGTGATATTGGTTGAAGCAGTATCACCATCATTATCTACTATCACCACATCAAAAGATGAGGAACCATTTAAATCCGTGTTCGTGGTTGCCTGATCTACCAAGAGGTTTCCATTTTTAAGTAAATTCGAAATAATCTCTTGCTGGGTGGTATAGCTACCCACTAAATCTACATTCGTAAATGTAATGTGCTGATCAGAAGTTGTGGTTGGTGTTGCAGCCGAAAGCGTACCCGCGGTATTGATATAAAGAATTGTATTGGTACCATCAAAGACAAAGTATAAATAATTTGCCAAGTTTCCAATACTTGTCCCTTTCGCCAATTCACCGACTAATAAGCCGCGTAAGTCGAGAATATCCCCTCCACCCGCAACAGGTTGTTTAGAAAAATCAGTAATGGTATCTACTGCTGGTGCCACAACAGTCCCCTGATCCCCTTTCTCCCAAAGGAAGGTGTCATTGCCTGAGCCACCCGTTAGAGTATCATTTCCTGTACCACCACTTAAAATGTCGTTACCAGCACCGCCATTTAAAGTATCGTTACCCGCCCCACCGCGAAGCAAATCATTCCCTTGGTTACCTGTTAAATTATCATTTCCAGCATAACCATATAAACGATCATCACCATTGGTTCCATTGAGTGTATTTATACCGCTTGTACCCTCTACCACACCTGCTGGGTCATTACTCGGATCTAATAGGCTTACACCAAGCAAATCGGTATAAGAAGTACTAGAAGTCACGGGTTGACTATCTGTTGCAGAAATAGAAATTGTCGGCACTATACCTAATGCTACTAGATCTATACCATATTGATGAACGTAAACAGTTGCTAAAAACTCATTCAATTTTAAGTTATCAATTGGTCCCCCATCTAAGGATGTGATTGTCAATTTTGAATAAGATTGGGTTGTAACTAACAGTAAATTTACAATGTCATTCTCTTCTACAACCTTTATTCCAAACTCTGCTGCCATCTCAACAGACCAATCTAATTTATAGTAATTTAAGACCCCAATACTGATGGCAGCACCTGCGTTCACGACAACCGATTTAATATCGTTATTCGGATCAATTGCTGTTAAAAGTTGATTAGTACCAATACCAATCAAACCTAAAGCATCGGCATTCACAAGACCCAATAAGCTGGCAGATTTATTGATTCCCACAATTGGCGCTTGAGCTGTTTCCGTTATTGCTAATGAGGAATAACTATAATGCCCCGTCAACATATCTACGACCAGAACTTCACCCGTGCCTTTGTTGATAGTTAACTCATCATTTGCAGCATTAAAGCTATAAGTAATTGAACCTGCAGCTCCTGAAGCTGAAACTGAATCTGTTACAGGTGAATAGCTTAAGGTATAACCATCGACCGTGATACTTTGCACATGACCGTGATCTGCACCATAACTAACGACTAACTCTCCCTCTACTGTAGCAGGCTGAACATCAACATTATATGTAGTATTTGAAGCAGCGATTGGCGAATCATCTTCAACATTAATCATCAAAGTTGAATTGGTTGTTCCAACACCATCAGTAGAAGCAATGGTAAAACCAAGACCTAAAATGTTTTCAAGTGAAGCCATTGGGTGGTCTATCGGCTGTTTCAAGGTAAAGGTGTAAGCCCCTGAAGTTGAAAGTGTCAGTACCGCGACCTCTTTTCCTCCTGCTGTTCCTGTTAATGTATAAACGCCTGCCGTAATCGAACCATTCCAAGTCACTGGCTGCCCCTCAGACGTGATACCCGATGGACCAGTTACAGCCACATTAGTTAAATTACCAAGATTTAAAGTTCCTGATACCATTGTTGAATTTGTTGTATCCTCAGGGTTACCGGCAGCATCAGCATTTGCACCTGCCAAGCCTTCTTCTGAGACAGAGACGATCACGACATCGCCTTTGGCAGTATCGCTATCGATGGCCACATTTGTAGAAACATCAAAACCATAAGCAGTCACTACACTCCCATCTTTAACTGCATCTGGAGCAATCGTAACTACACCCGTAATCGAATTGATACTTACCCCTGTTGGCAATGGGGTTGGTATTGGATTTGCTGCCAAACTCCAAGTACCATCACCTGCTTGTGATGCAGATAAGACAACAAGAATATTTTCTTCATCAATATAATAAATTTCCTGCTCAACATTATCCGCACCCGGAGTTACAGTGACAGAACCATCATCCAATGCAACGACATCTGGCGCATCTGCAGTCGATGGTGTTGTATCATCTGGATATGTTGTACCACTGTCCTGAGCAGTATTGCCTAAAAGGTCTGTACCAATGGAAGTAACAAGACTGCCATCTTTTATTGCATCACGCCCGATACTGACTACACCCGTTGTACTATTAATACTGACATTCAATGGGGTTGTATCCAAACTCCAAGTTCCATCAGGTGCTTTAGTCGCAGTTAAAGTTACATCAACATCCAATTCATTCTTATAAGTGATGATCTGTTGAAGATTATCATCACCAGGAACAATACCCACTGAACCGCCCAATACTGCAATGACATCTGGTGCATCAGCTACAGTATCAATAACCACATCTTGATTACTAGTGGCGGTATTACCCGCAGTGTCAGTTACTGTCGCCACCACCGCATAGGTTGCATCGGCCAAGGTGGTACCCGTCAGGTCTAGGGTCCAATTGCCTGTTGGATCAACCGTTAAGCGTGGATCGGCAGTGGTGTAGGTGGTCGCACCAACCGTTACACTGAGGCTGTTGCCATCAGCCAGATCGACCGTACCTTTAAACAGCAAGGTGTTGTCATTGGTGATGAAGTCGCTGTTGGAACTGCCAGTGTCGTTGGTGATCGAATCGAAAGTCACGGTTTGACCGTCGTTGTCGGTGTCGATCTTGGTGTCAATTACCACGTTCTGGCTGGTGGTACTTTTGCTATTTCCTGCGGTATCTGTGACCGTCGCCACCACCGCATAGGTTGCATCGGCCAAGGTGGTACCCGTCAGGTCTAGGATCCAATTCCCTGTTGGATCAACCGTTAAGCGTGGATCAGCAGTGGTGTAGGTGGTCGCACCGACCGTTACACTGAGGCTGTTGCCATCAGCCAGATCCACCGTGCCTTTAAATAACAAGGTATTGTCATTGGTGATGAAGTCATCTGCGGTACCTGAGTCGTTGGTGATCGAATCAAAGGTCACGGTTTGACCGTCGTTATCGGTGTCGATCTTGGTATCAATCACCACATTCTGGCTGGTCGTGCTCGCAGTATTGCCCGCAGTATCTGTGACCGTCGCCACCACCGCATAGGTTGCATCGGCCAAGGTGGTACCCGTCAGGTCTAGGGTCCAATTCCCTGTTGGATCAACCGTTAAGCGTGGATCAGCAGTGGTGTAGGTGGTCGCACCGACCGTTACACTGAGGCTGTTGCCATCAGCCAGATCCACCGTACCTTTAAACAGTAAGGTGTTGTCATTGGTGATGAAGTCGCTGTTGGAACTACCAGTGTCGTTGGTGATCGAATCAAAGGTCACGGTTTGACCGTCGTTATCGGTGTCGATCTTGGTATCAATCACCACATTCTGGCTGGTCGTGCTCGCAGTATTGCCCGCGGTATCTGTGACCGTCGCCACCACCGCATAGGTTGCATCGGCCAAGGTGGTACCCGTCAGGTCTAGGGTCCAATTCCCTGTTGGATCAACCGTTAAGCGTGGATCAGCAGTGGTGTAGGTGGTCGCACCGACCGTTACACTGAGGCTGTTGCCATCAGCCAGATCCACCGTACCTTTAAACAGCAAGGTGTTGTCATTGGTGATGAAGTCACCTGCTGTACCTGAGTCGTTGGTGATCGAATCAAAGGTCACGGTTTGACCGTCATTATCGGTGTCGATCTTGGTGTCAATTACCACATTCTGGCTGGTGGTGCTCGCAGTATTGCCTGCGGTGTCGGTCACTGTGGCAATCACTGGATAGGTACCATCAATAAAAGGAGTACCCGTTAAATCTAGGGTCCAATTCCCTGTTGGATCAACCGTTAAGCGTGAATCCGTCGCTGGATAGTTCACTCCGTTAACACTGACACTCAAAGTATTGCCATCAGCCAGATCGACCGTACCTTTAAACAGTAAGGTGTTGTCATTGGTGATGAAGTCGCTGTTGGAACTACCAGTGTCGTTGGTGATCGAATCAAAGGTCACGGTTTGACCGTCGTTGTCGGTGTCGATCTTGGTGTCAATCACCACGTTCTGGCTGGTGGTACTTTTGCTGTTCCCTGCGGTATCTGTGACCGTCGCCACCACCGCATAGGTTGCATCGGCCAAGGTGGTACCCGTCAGGTCTAGGGTCCAATTCCCTGTTGGATCAACCGTTAAGCGTGGATCAGCAGTGGTGTAGGTGGTCGCACCGACCGTTACACTGAGGCTGTTGCCATCAGCCAGATCCACCGTACCTTTAAACAGTAAGGTGTTGTCATTGGTAATGAAGTCGCTGTTGGAACTGCCAGTGTCGTTGGTGATCGAGTCGAAAGTCACGGTTTGACCGTCGTTGTCGGTGTCGATCTTGGTGTCAATCACCACATTCTGGCTGGTGGTGCTCGCAGTATTGCCTGCGGTGTCGGTCACTGTGGCAATCACTGGATAGGTACCATCAATAAAAGGACTGCCCGTTAAATCTAGGGTCCAGTTGCCTGAGCCATCCACAGTTAGTTTCGGGTCGCCTGTATTATAGGTAATACCGTTAACACTGACACTCAAAGTATTGCCATCAGCCAGATCGACCGTGCCTTTAAATAACAAGGTATTGTCATTGGTGATGAAGTCATCTGCGGTACCTGAGTCGTTGGTGATCGAATCAAAGGTCACGGTTTGACCGTCATTATCGGTGTCGATCTTGGTGTCAATTACCACATTCTGGCTGGTGGTGCTCGCAGTATTGCCTGCGGTGTCGGTCACTGTGGCAATCACTGGATAGGTACCATCAATAAAAGGAGTACCCGTTAAATCTAGGGTCCAATTGCCTGTTGGATCAACCGTTAAGCGTGAATCCGTCGCTGGATAGTTCACTCCGTTAACACTGACACTCAAAGTATTGCCATCAGCCAGATCGACCGTACCTTTAAACAGCAAGGTGTTGTCATTGGTGATGAAGTCGCTGTTGGAACTGCCAGTGTCGTTGGTGATCGAATCGAAAGTCACGGTTTGACCGTCGTTGTCGGTGTCGATCTTGGTGTCAATTACCACGTTCTGGCTGGTGGTACTTTTGCTGTTCCCTGCGGTATCTGTGACCGTCGCCACCACCGCATAGGTTGCATCGGCCAAGGTGGTACCCGTCAGATCTAGGGTCCAATTGCCTGTTGGATCAACCGTTAAGCGTGGATCGGCAGTGGTGTAGGTGGTCGCACCAACCGTTACACTGAGGCTGTTGCCATCAGCCAGATCGACCGTACCTTTAAACAGCAAGGTGTTGTCATTGGTGATGAAGTCACCTGCTGTACCTGAGTCGTTGGTGATCGAATCAAAGGTCACGGTTTGACCGTCGTTGTCGGTGTCGATCTTGGTGTCAATCACCACGTTCTGACTGGTGGTACTTTTGCTGTTCCCTGCGGTATCTGTGACCGTCGCCACCACCGCATAGGTTGCATCGGCCAAGGTGGTACCCGTCAGATCTAGGGTCCAATTCCCTGCTGGATCAACCGTTAAGCGTGGATCGGCAGTGGTGTAGGTGGTCGCACCAACCGTTACACTGAGGCTGTTGCCATCAGCCAGATCGACCGTACCTTTAAACAGTAAGGTGTTGTCATTGGTGATGAAGTCACCTGCTGTACCTGAGTCGTTGGTGATCGAATCAAAGGTCACGGTTTGACCGTCGTTATCGGTGTCGATCTTGGTGTCAATCACCACATTTCTACTAATTGAATTACCAGTATTCCCCATTGTATCGGTCACTGTTGCCACTACGGTATAGCTACCATCGAGTAATGCCGAACCCGTTAAATCTAGGGTCCAGTTGCCTGAACCATCAACTGTGAGGCGTGGATCGGCAGTGGTGTAAGTGGTCGCACCGACCGTTACACTGAGAGCATTGCCATCAGCCAGATCGACCGTACCTTTAAACAGTAAGGTGTTGTCATTGGTGATGAAGTCAGTGCTAGAACTGCCAGTATCATTGGTGATCGAGTCGAAGGTTACAATATCCCCATCACCATCCTTATCCACTTTTGTATCAATCACCACGTTCTGGCTGGTCGTGCTCGCAGTATTGCCTGCGGTGTCGATCACTGTGGCAATCACTGGATAGGTACCATCAATAAAAGGAGTACCCGTTAAATCTAGGGTCCAGTTGCCTGAGCCATCCACAGTTAGTGTCGGGTCGCCTGTATTATAGGTAATACCGTTAACACTGACACTCAAAGTATTGCCATCAGCCAGATCCACCGTACCTTTAAACAATAAGGTGTTGTCATTGGTGATGAAGTCGCCTGCGGTACCTGTATCATCGGTGATCGAATCAAAGGTCACGGTTTGACCGTCATTATCGGTATCGATCTTGGTGTCAATCACCACGTTCTGGCTGGTGGTACTTTTGCTATTTCCTGCGGTATCTGTGACCGTCGCCACCACCGCATAGGTTGCATCGGCCAAGGTAGTACCCGTCAGGTCTAGGGTCCAATTCCCTGCTGGATCAACCGTTAAGCGTGGATCAGCAGTGGTGTAGGTGGTTGCACCGACCGTTACACTAAGGCTGTTGCCATCAGCCAGATCCACCGTACCTTTAAACAGTAAGGTGTTGTCATTGGTGATGAAGTCAGTGCTAGAACTACCAGTATCATTGGTGATCGAGTCGAAGGTTACAATATCCCCATCACCATCCTTATCCACTTTTGTATCAATCACCACGTTCTGGCTGGTCGTGCTCGCAGTATTGCCCGCGGTGTCGATCACTGTGGCAATCACTGGATAGGTACCATCAATAAAAGGACTGCCCGTTAAATCTAGGGTCCAGTTGCCTGAGCCATCCACAGTTAGTTTCGGGTCGCCTGTATTATAGGTAATACCGTTCACACTGACACTCAAAGTATTACCATCAGCCAGATCCACCGTACCTTTAAACAGCAAGGTGTTGTCATTGGTGATGAAGTCGCTGTTGGAACTGCCAGTGTCGTTGGTGATCGAATCAAAGGTCACGGTTTGACCGTCGTTGTCGGTGTCGATCTTGGTGTCAATTACCACGTTCTGACTGGTGGTACTTTTGCTGTTCCCTGCGGTATCTGTGACCGTCGCCACCACCGCATAGGTTGCATCGGCCAAGGTGGTACCCGTCAGGTCTAGGGTCCAATTGCCTGCTGGATCAACCGTTAAGCGTGGATCGGCAGTGGTGTAGGTGGTCGCACCAACCGTTACACTGAGGCTGTTGCCATCAGCCAGATCCACCGTACCTTTAAACAGCAAGGTGTTGTCATTGGTGATGAAGTCGCTGTTGGAACTGCCAGTGTCGTTGGTGATCGAATCAAAGGTCACGGTTTGACCGTCATTATCGGTGTCGATCTTGGTATCAATCACCACGTTCTGACTGGTCGTACTCGCAGTATTCCCTGCTGTATCGGTCACGGTGGCAATCACTGGATAGGTACCATCAATAAAAGGACTGCCCGTTAAATCTAGGGTCCAGTTACCTGAGCCATCCACGGTTAAGCGTGAATCCGTCGCTGGATAGTTCACTCCGTTCACACTGACACTCAAAGTATTACCATCAGCCAGATCCACCGTACCTTTGAATAACAAGGTGTTGTCATTGGTGATGAAGTCGCCTGCGGTACCTGTATCATCGGTGATCGAATCAAAGGTCACGGTTTGACCGTCATTATCGGTATCGATCTTGGTGTCAATCACCACATTCTGGCTGGTGCTGCTGGCGGTATTCCCTGCGGTATCTGTGACCGTAGCCACCACCGCATAGGTTGCATCGGCCAAGATGGTGCCAGTCAGGTCGAGGGTCCAGTTACCTGAACCATCAACTGTGAGGCGTGGATCGGCAGTGGTGTAGGTGGTTGCACCGACCGTTACACTGAGGCTGTTACCATCAGCCAGATCTACCGTGCCTTTAAATAACAAGGTATTGTCATTGGTGATCAAGTCACCTGCTGTACCTGAGTCGTTAGTGATCGAATCAAAAGTCACGGTTTGACCGTCATTATCGGTGTCAATCTTGGTATCAATCACCACGTTCTGACTGGTCGTACTCGCAGTATTGCCCGCGGCGTCGGTCACGGTGGCAATCACTGGATAGGTACCATCAATAAAAGGAGTACCCGTTAAATCTAGGGTCCAGTTACCTGAACCATCCACGGTTAAGCGTGAATCCGTCGCTGGATAGTTCACTCCGTTCACACTGACACTCAAAGTATTGCCATCAGCCAGATCTACCGTGCCTTTAAACAGCAAGGTATTGTCATTGGTGATGAAGTCGCCTGCGGTACCTGTATCATCGGTGATCGAATCAAAGGTCACGGTTTGACCGTCATTATCGGTGTCGATCTTGGTGTCAATCACCACATTTTGGCTGGTGGTACTTTTGCTGTTCCCTGCGGTATCTGTGACCGTCGCCACCACCGCATAGGTTGCATCGGCCAAGGTGGTACCCGTCAGGTCTAGGGTCCAATTCCCTGTTGGATCAACCGTTAAGCGTGGATCGGCAGTGGTGTAGGTGGTCGCACCGACCGTTACACTGAGAGCATTGCCATCAGCCAGATCGACCGTACCTTTAAACAGCAAGGTGTTGTCATTGGTGATGAAGTCGCCTGCGGTACCTGTATCATCAGTGATCGAATCAAAGGTCACGGTTTGACCGTCATTATCGGTGTCGATCTTGGTGTCAATCACCACATTTTGGCTGGTGGTACTTTTGCTGTTGCCCGCTGTATCCTTAACCGTTGCAACAACAGGATAAGTACCATCTGCCAAAGCGCTGCCTGTGAGATTCAGGGTCCAGTTACCTGAACCATCTACTGTTAATTTTGAATTGAGGTCACTGGTGCTATAGGTCTTGTCACCGACTTTCACACTAAGGCTGTTGCCATTAGCTAGATCTACCGTACCTTTAAACAACAAAGTGTTATCATTGGTAATAAAATCACTGCTGGAACTGCCAGTGTCGGTGGTAATCGAATCAAAGGTTATTGTGTAGCTTGAAACATCTGCTTTGGCTATATCACTATCATTCGCAGTGTTGTCAAATTGATCTGAACCCACTGAAGTGACGGTACTTCCATCTTTTACAGCCTCCATTCCAATAGTAACAACACCTGTCACAGGATTAATAATCACACCAGTTGGTGTACTGTCTAAACTCCAAACTCCACTTGCACCCTTAGTTGCCGTTAGAATCACAGGATTATTGGATTCATCAGTATAACGAATAACCTCTTTAATATTATCTGCACCAGGGGTGACTGTTACAGAACCACCCACCAGCGCCAATACATCAGGTTTATCTGCAATTAAATCTGTACCTTGAGGATCGGTCTCATCTGCTTTGGCCGTATCACTGTCTGTCGCAGTGTTGTTATACGCATCAGTACCCACGGACTTAACGATTGAGCCATCTTTGACTGCATCTGGACCAAGCGCAATCAAGCCCGTTGCAGGGTCAATTGCAACATTGCTAGGCGTTTTATCTAGACTCCATTTACCATCAACCCCTTTTGTTGCTGTTAAAGTCACAGCATTATTGGTTTCATCTGTATAGGTAATAACTTGCTTAACATTATCTGCACCAGGCTTTATAGCAACAGCACCTGTCGCTAAGGCAACAACATCCGGTGCATCTGCCGAAGTTGGAGTACTATCATCCACCTTAGCCGTATCGCTATCAGTCGCGGTATTATTACTTGAATTGGTTCCCGTAGAAGTCACCGTGCTACCATCTTTCACAGCATCCATACCGATAGTCACCAAACCTGTTGATGAATCAATACTTACACCTGTTGGGGTTTTATCTAGACTCCATTTACCATCCGAACCTTTTGTTGCTGTTAAGGACACTGAATTATTAGATTCATCGGTATAGGTAATGACTTGTTTAACATTATTTGAGCCAGGTTTAACCGTAACTACACCACCATTTAAAGCCACTACATCAGGTTTGTCCGCAGATGGAGCTGGTGTACCACCTCCACCTCCGCCGCCACCTCCAGCAGCGGCTAAACCGACTAGAGGAATTAAAGCAAGCAACCAATATGGATTAAATTCATATGATGCAGAGGTTAATGGCTCACCGCCCAAGGCTTGTGCAACACTCACTTGATCAGCGAGCATACTGACTGCATGTTGCTGAGCACCTGTTTCAGGTACATAAGCGTAATAACTGCCATTTTCATGCAGACCAATCAGTAAATTGGTTGTCGTCCCATCAGTACCGTAATAACCCTGAATAACCAGATCAGGATCCAGCGCATTCGTACCATCATCTTCAAAACTGATATATAAATCATTACCCACACGCTGAATTTTAATATTTTCTGGCGCAAATTGAGTTGCATCATCAATCAATTCATAATTAATGCCCTTTTGCGCCTGAATCATTACAGGCTGGTCATGAGATTTAGTAACTTGCAAAGCTGAAATAATGGTTTTCGCATCATGTAGTTTTATAGTGATTGTTTGATTTGGCATTTTATTTATCCTTTTCTTATAACTTGTTTTTTAAAAATAGTGAATAAATATTGAGCAATGGTTATTCAGCTTTCATTCCATAGGTCACAATTTCTACCCGTCTGTTTGGTAAGTCACATTGCTCACGTGCTGCTTTATCATTGGCATATTTCTGATCACAATCACTTACTACAAGTTCTTGCTCACCACGACCTTCAACCAAAATATTCTTTTTCATTGCCCCATTTTGAACCAACAGTGCTCGTACTGTTTCTGCTCTACGTTGTGCAAGTTGTTGATTAGAATTATCCGACCCAACAGGGTCTGTATATCCAATAACTGCAACATGGCTAATGGCTTCTTGGTCTTGGTTAATTTCGGAAGCAATTTTTGCAACATCTTTACGGCCTTGAGCAGTCAAATCATTTGACCCAGACTTCGCATAATTAAATAATGTACTGGCTTGTAGGGTGTATTTTTTGAGTACAGTTTTGGCAGGTGCCTGAACAGATACAGGCTGTGTACATTCTTCGTTCTCTTTGACACGCGATTTTGTAGCAACAGCTTCTTTAAGATCTGGCAAAAACGCTTGCGCCTGAGTCTCTGTTAACTCTTGCACTTGTATTGCTTGATTGTTTCCTCCAACCAATCTGAAATATTGCGTAGTACCTTCTGTAAGCGATTGCGTAGAATTCAATCGACGGGCATTGGCATAGTTAAACGCACTTTGCGTATAAATTGCATTTATGTGGGTAGGACGTGAACATAACTGTAATGCTTTAAATGAGCCAGGCAATAATGACGTTAAGTAATGCCCTTCAATAAATACATTTGCTGCTGGCCCTTTTAATCCATCTTTATCACGAATAAATACAACCTGTGTATGCCTCTCTTTAATCGATTTCGGCTGTAAATAAGGTTTTGAACCAAACTGATTCCAATGTTCAAAAGGCGGCTTATTATTTGCAGTTGAACATCCGATCCAGAACAACGAGCACCCAACCACCAATATTAATCTTTTAATACTCATAATACCCACCTCTGTTATTTTTACTTCATTTTCCTAGCCCTTAAACCAAAGGGGTTTATTTTTATTCCACAAAAGCCTTAAAAAAATTAAGAGTTTATGTGATGATTTTTTATAATGCTTTTTTAAAAGAATATAAAAAAAAGAAAAAAAAACAATAGCATTAATTATAAATTTTAAAATAATATGAACCAGTTCACATATTTTTCAGATAGATGAATTATATTTTTATATTAATTATTTTTGAATAAAAAAAAGACAACAAAACTTTATAAACATGACATAAAAATCAATACCATATAATATACATCTAAAATATATATTAACTTATTAAAATAATAGAAGATTAACCCAATTCTGGTTCATTTATTCTAATAACAAAAACCCTATTAAAATATAGAGTTTCTGCCGAAAGAATACCTTTATCTCTCTTGTAAAGCCTGCTTCATTCGAGTGATTGGTTTTATTAAATATTGAAATATAGTTTTTTCTCCAGTCTTGACGTCTACACTGGCAATCATGCCGGGAATAATTGGCATGGTTTTACCATTTTTATCCGTCAATGAATTTTGGCTGGTTTCAACCAAAATACGATAATACGCTTCATCTGGATTGAGATTTAATTCACTTGGTCGTGTTTTATCTCTCAAAGTATCGGGACTAATTAAAGTCACCTTCCCCTCTAAACCACCATATAAGGCATAGTCATAAGCAGTAATTTTCACAATCGCACCAAGTCCCGGATGTACAAAAGCAACATCTTGCGGTCGGATATAAGCCTCAACTAATAATTTGTCATTCAGCGGTACAATTTCCATAATATCTTGCCCAGCCTGTACCACACCACCGACCGTATTAATCTTGATATTTTTAACAATGCCCCTTAGAGGTGCTCGAATGAGTGAACGATCTACAGGATCCGCACGCATTGCCATATTTTCTTTGGCTTGTGCCAATTCTGACTCAACCCGTACCAATTCATTATTGGCATCCGCTGCATATTGATTGCGCTTTTCATTAATTTGCAAAGCCAAATCTGAAGATTGACGTCGCATACGTAGCAACTCAACTTCAGACATTACCCCTTCTGCGACCATAGGTGACGTAATCGAAATTTCACGATCCAACATGGCTTTACTGGTTTGAAGTCCTGCAACAGCGTCATCTACTGCACGACGACGTGCAACATATGCTGCACGTTCACGATGTTTTAAAGATTCACTAATTCCATCAGGAAACTTGATTTCTGTTCCATAAGATTCCGCGCTTAAACGGGCTGACATTGCTTCAAGATTGGCAACTTTTGCCTCACTTTCCCTTAAGATTGCCGAACTTCGGGTATCATCCAGCCGAAGCAAAATTTGTCCTTTTTCAACAATATCCCCTTCTTTTACCAACATCTCTTTGATTGTTCCAGGGTCTAAACTTTGCAAAATCTGCTCACGACTGGTTGGAATAACACTACCTTGACCACGTGTCACTTCCTCTACATGACTGTGATAAGCCCAAAAAACAAACACAACCATAAACACAAATAACAACCCAATTGTCCAAAACAAGCCTGTATGCCTTTCCGTTTGTAAGGCAGCATTCAAGTCATTCAACAATTCCAAGTCTTTAGACTGAACCCGTTCTGTGGGTGGGTTTCGATATTCTTCCATATGCCTCACTTACGTTGATGTCGATTTGTTTGACACGACTACTCAACATTTATTTTTTCTAATTGCGTATTATTCGTATGATTTTGTACAGATGATGCATGATCTGGTTTGATCACGATGGTACGACCTTCTTTCTGCCCCGTGGTTACTGTCGAACTTGGTTGTCCTGTCGTAACCGTTGAGTTTTGTGTTGTTGCTGATTTCGCCTGCTCATTTAAAGCGAGTTTCTTCAGAACTTCATCTCGCGGGCCATCCATGACCACCTGACCTTGGTCAATCACCACAACACGACTCACAATACTCAGAACTTGAGTCCGATGCGTCACCACCAACAAAGTTTTGTCTTTACACCACTGATGCAATGCTGTCAGTGTTTGTCGTTCAGTTAACTGATCTAAACCATTGGTTGGCTCATCTAATAACACTACACGTGGGGAACGTAATGTTAATCGAGCCAAGGCTATAATTTGTTTCTGACCACCCGAAAGTCCTAAACCATCCTCACCTAAAGGCATATCCAAACCACGCGGATGATTTTGAATTAAACTGTCCAGACCAAATCGTTTCAATGCCAATAACAACTCTTGATCTGTAGAAAAACCATCTTGTCGTGACAAATCCAAGTTTTCACGTAATGTCCCTAGGAACAGACGCGGGGCTTGCCCTAAAAATGCGACCTGATTGCGTAAATAATTTGGATCTAACTGACGTAAATCCACACCATCTAACGTAACATTCCCTTCTAACGGTTCAAACATACCGCTGGCGAGTTTTAACGTGGTAGTTTTACCACTGCCAATTTTCCCTAGTATTCCGACCTTTTCTCCAGGTGCAATATTTAAATTCAATGCTTTAAGTGCTGGAGGAATATCCTGTTGATATTTAAAACTCACGTTTTGAAATTTAAGTTCGCCATTCACTTGATCTAAGCTGATATATTGCCGATCTGGATGACGTTCAATTTTACGTTCAATAATGCTTTGCAGGCCTTGTAAACCAATTTTAGCTTGCTGAAAACGAATGGCTAAGCTTGAGATTTGCGCCAAGGGTGCCAAGGCACGCCCCGACAAAATCACTGAAGCCATTAAAGCCCCCATCGTAATTTTATGATTTGGGTCTGGACTATGAATTAAATAAGTTCCGACAATCACCAATATCACTGTGTTTAATTGCTGAATGGCAACAGAAAAATTAACCACAAAATTACTTAAATCTCGAGTTTTAGTACTCGAAGCAGCAGTCTTAGCCGTGTAATAATCCCACTTTTGCTGTGCCCAACTGGTTGCGTTATTGGCTTTTAATGTTTCAATCCCTTCAATTGCCTCTACCGCCAAACCTTGACGTTGTGACGACTCTTTCATTGATTCATTGATATATCGTGCTAAAGGTCTTTGTGAAAGCAGACCAACCAACATCACGATTGGAATTAAAATTAAAGGAACGATTGCCAACGTTCCACCAATCATCCAAATCACGGTAATAAAGAGCAGAAGGAAAGGTAAATCGACTAATACCAACAAACTTGCACTGGTCATGAACTCTCTGACAGATTCAAATTCACGCAGGTTATTGGCATAAGAACCCGATGAAACAGGACGCTCCGCCAAATCCAAACTCATCACACGACGAAAAATGGCCGAACTGATAATTAAATCAGCTTTTTTACCAGCTATATCTGTCAAATGCCCACGGATCATTTTTGCGGCAAACTCAAAGCTAATCGCCAAGATTACGCCAATACTGAGCACCCAAAGGGTTTCATAAGATTTGTTCGGAATAACTCGGTCATAAACATTCATGACATACAGAGAACTGACCAATGCCAAAAAGTTAATAACAAATGTCGCTAAAATCACTTGCGAATAGTAAGCTCGAAAACGCCAAATGACTTTCCAAAACCATGCTTTAGGCAAGTGATATTCCGGTAACTCAGAACGTAAGTCGCTGGCCAGTTTTGGTTTAATAAACCAACTGTATCCCAAGTACAATGCTGATAGCTGCGAATGATCAATTCTTTGCTTTAAACCATCTATTTGTTGCAACTCATAAACCCGATCTGTCCCGCAGCCATGAATTTGAGTAATAACAGCGGCTTCATTTTGCTGCAAAACTATAACTACAGGCACAGCCAATGCAGGAATTTCATGTAGTGCTTTTTTACTTAACGTATTTTCAAAACCATGGCTTTTTAATACTTCAATCAAAGAAGGATAGTTGACATTTAAATTTTGGTCATGCGTCACCTGTGCCATCAAGGTAGCTACAGGTAAAGGGCTTCCCAACAGTCGGGTTACCAAAGCAATATGCTCTATTATGGATTTCATTCTCTTTATGTCATCCTATTCTAATAACTTGACCTTTAGGTCAATTACGCATGATCCACATCCGCTTTGGATCTGCATTCTTTATTATTACTGCCTTGCCCAATTGCTAATGTTGGCTTGAGCACGCAAATAAGCCAACGCTGCCATACGATAATCATTCTGTGCAGTCACATAAGCCATTTCGACCCCAGCCAATTCGTTATAGGCATTGAGCACATCTATCAGGCTTTTACGTGCAATTTTAAATTGCTTTTCGTTGTCACTGACCACCTTACGTGAGGCGAGAATTTGCTCCTGCGAAATATTCATTTTTTGCCGACTCTGAAACATATCAATTTCTGCAGTACGTGCCCGCTCTTCAATATCCCGTTGAATTTGATCAAGTCGTGCTTTTGCTGCTACAGCAGATTGCCCACTTTGTTCGACAGAATATTTCGCTCCCCGATTCAACAAATCCCACGACATATTCAAATACACTTGACGATCTTCAGTGGTCACATTCCCTTCCAAGTTAACACTCGGATAGCGTTTTGCTTTACGGTACTTCACCTCAGAACGAATACTCTCAAGCTGGGCCTCCTGAGCCAAATAAGATGGATGCTGTCTAACCTCACTCAATTGATAACGCGATATAAACTCAGACGGTGCCAGACCAACAAATGGATCACTCAGCGTGTCTTGATCAATCACTTCAGATGAATATTTTTTTAGATGACTCAGTGCAAAACCCAATTCACGCTGCAAACTACTAATCGTGTGTTCTACCTGCATTTGACGAGCACGTGCTTGTGTGAGTTCAGAGCGGCGTCCCGCATCATATTGCACAATGACACTGATATCTTGCGTAAATTTATTATGACGTTCCAAACTTCGCATCTGTACAGCAAGTGCTTCATGGACATTAAGTGCTTTTAAATATTCAGAACCAATGTTGTAGCCTAGCTCTTCTGCAGTCTCATCAATTTTCTTCTCAAAATACTCAGATTTCTTTTCATCGCGATCTACCTGAGCAGTAATTGCACCAAATGAATATAGGTTCAAACTACCCTTAACCCCTGGTGTAAAATCCTCACTCACATAATCATATTGACTCTTATGAGATTGACCCAAAATTTGGTTAGCAGTTAAAGCCAAAGTTGGATAATGTAATGATTTAGACTCTTTTACCTTGCTTAATGCGGCGTCTTCATTTGCTTGTGCCTCCAACATCATTGGGTCTTGCTCCAAAGCTGTTTTTAACAACGTTTTTAATTGAACTGCATAAACCGAAGTACTACATAATAAGGTGACCAATAAAGCAATTCTTTTATGCCAAGCCATTTTTCGTACTTGTTTATTTCGCATTCTCATATTTTTACTTTAGATATTCCTTATAAATACAGAACACTGTGACTTGAATCTCACAGACAATTTTAGCAATTAAATTCAACAATTTAACTACATATTTAAAAATAAAAAAATTATTAAAATTATTAAGCAAATATTAATAATAAAAAAAATAGACAGCTGTATTTCTGATTAAATAAAATTTTGAAATTAATTTAATTAATAAAATGAAGTTAATCAGCATAAATAATGTGTATTAGTTAACCAAAATTAATATTTATTAATCACTTTATACATATGTATATTAATTATACTTTTATTTATTTACCATCAATTTTGCTTATTTTTAAAACACAACTTACGAATGTATGAAACCACACTTTGTAGCACACATTATTTGTTACAAATAAACCAAGCATCATACTCAACTTTAATAATGAAGCAGATTCCTTTTCTAATTTTAAGTCTATTTATTATTTTCACTCCTAGATTAAAATTGAGTTTTGAAAAACACTATCCCTATTTCTGGGTATTTTCACACGACTAAAAATTCTTATAGCCATACAAAAAACTCAGTAATATAAAGGCATTAAAAAAGCCACCTAAAAGGTGGCTTTTTTTTCAGCAGCGCTGAACATCAACAATTAACCAAGTTTCTTAGAAACATAGTCAATTGCAGATTGAACTGTAGTGATTTCGTTAGAATCTTCATCAGGAATAGTGATGTCGAAATCATTTTCGAAAGACATTACAAGTTCAACTAGGTCTAGAGAGTCAGCACCCAAGTCATCCATGAAAGATGCTTCGTTTTTGATCTCTTCTACTTTAAGACCCAATTGTTCTGCAACCGCTTGTTTAACGCGTTGTTCGATATCGCTCACAGGAATTCTCCTCATTGCTTGTGGCGTTTTTAAATGCCGTTAGTTTAATTGAAACTCTAATTTTTTGAAAGTTTATCCATCAGCTAATTAGCTCATGTATAAACCACCATTTACGTGTAAAACCGTACCTGTAATATAACTTGCCTTCTCAGAAGCCAAGAAACTTACAGCATTCGCGATATCTTGTGGTTCACCTAAGCGCTGAAGTGCCACTTGTTCGCTCATTTTTTTACGAATTTCTTCGCTTAACTGTTCTGTCATTTCTGTTGCAATGAAACCTGGTGCAACTGAATTCACAGTAATTTGGCGGCTACCCATTTCTTTTGCAAGGCTACGGCTGAACGCCTCAATCCCTGCTTTAGCAGCTGAATAGTTTGCCTGGCCTGGGTTTGCGAAATGCGCAACCACAGAACTGATATTAATAATTCGTCCAAAACGCGCTTTGGTCATGCCTTTAAGAACACGTTTTGATAAACGGTAAACAGCTTTTAAATGAATGTTCAGAATATCATCCCAGTCATCTTCAGACATACGCAACAATAAATTATCACGAGTAATCCCTGCATTATTTACAAGTGCAAGAACTGGACCATAATTTTGTTCGATATCTGTAACCAAAGCATCAATTGCAGTGCCATCACGCACGTCAAGCACTTTACCTGCACCATTTTCGCCAAATGCTGCTGATAATTTTTCCGCACCCGACTCAGAAGTCGCAGTACCCACTACAAAATAACCGTCTTGAATTAATTGTTGAGCGATGGCAGCGCCAATCCCTCGACTTGCGCCTGTCACTAAAGCGACTTTGCGTTCTTGTGTCATGCAATTTTTCCTTCTGCCACTAAAATGGCATTCAGTGCATCCTCCATACGACCTTTCGTGTCGATTGGGAATGCTTTTTCTATATTTGGCAAACGTTTCGCAAGATTGGCAAGCACATTACCAGGACCACACTCAACAATAAATTGAATACCCTGATCTTGCACAGACTGCATCGTCTTGGTCCATTGCACAGATTGGTACAATTGTGCAGTCAATGCCTGACGTAATTGCGCCACATCTGTCGCGATTTCCGCGTTGACATTTTGTATTACAGGAATGCTAGGTAGCTCAATGGCAGTTTGTTCCAAAGCAAGTGCGAATTGCTCGGCAGCTGGTTTCATCAACGAACAATGTGATGGTACAGACACAGGAAGTGCAATCGCTTTGCCTGATTGTTCTTTTGCAATTGCCATTACCGCTTCTACAGCAGCTTTTTCACCCGCAATAACCACTTGGCCTTGTGCATTATAGTTTGCAGCTTCTACCGAACCCTGACCTTGTGCTGTGACTTCAGCACACAACTCAAGAACTTTGGCATCTTCTAGACCCAAAATCGCCGCCATGGCACCTTTGCCTTGAGGCACTGCATTTTGCATAAGCTTGCCACGCAAGTTTACCAACTTAACAGCATCGCCTAATGACATTGCACCAGCAGCAACCAAAGCACTGTATTCACCCAATGAATGACCTGCGAGGTATTTAGGCGCAACACCACCCAACTCCAACCACACACGCCATAAAGCGATACTGGCTGTAAGCAATACAGGTTGTGTAAATTCAGTTTGGTCTAAACCTTCACCGCTTTGGGCAATATGCCATAAATCAAAACCAAGGGCTTCAGAAGCTTCCGCGAACGTGTCACGAATACCACTAAACTGTTCAGCAAGTTCAGCCAGCATGCCAGCTTTTTGCGAACCTTGACCTGGAAACACAAATGCAGTTTTTGTTGCTTGAGCTGCTTGTTCGAGTGGTCTAGCAGACATATAAAAAATCCTTTATGTAGTCACTGCTCATTCATGGAGCGGAAATTTAACACTTAATTTTGTTTTTGGTAATTGCGAAATACAACAAAAATCGAAGGCAAAAAAAAGGGAGCTTACGCTCCCAATTTTTTCATTAAGCTCATCACTTAATGCTTCATCAATTATTCAGCAGATGCTTTAGCGAATAATTGACGACCACGGTAGATACCATCTTTAGATACGTGGTGACGACGGTGAGTCTCACCAGTAGCTTGGTCTACAGTTAATGCATTCTCAGTTAAAGCGTCATGTGAACGGCGCATGTCACGGCGAGAGCGACTTTTACGGTTTTGCTGAACGGCCATGATGGCTCCTTACAAATCGAAAAAATATGGATCAGAACAAATTCAGTTGTCTTATACGGAAGAGTATAACACAAAAATTAGTTAAGTTTACCCTTCAAACTTGCCAAAACATCAAACGGGTTATCCCGTTTTTCTTCAACAAGCTCTTCAATGGCAGGTTGGTGCTTATGTTCACAAGCATCATGCTTAGGAGACAAAGGCATCAACAATAACAATTCATCTTCTATCAGAGACAGTAAATCAGCCGTCGCAGGCGCATCATAGCTACCTTTCGTCGTTGCTTCACTTTCACCTAAGACGATGAAATCAGCATCCTCATCCAAGCGCTCTATCAGTGACTCATCATCCACTAGAGCTAGATGAAAATCTGAAACGAGTTCAATACTAACCGCGTCTAAACAACGCTGACATTCCATTGGAACAGTCGTTTCAACGTGACCATCTAACCATACAATGCGATGATACGCATCCATTGATAGCTTACAGTCTATGTTAATCAATTGATCATCAATTGATCCAACAGCTTCACGAGCGATACGAGCAAAGCGAGACAATGGCAGGGTACCTGACCATGTAAAGCCTTGTTCAGCCCATTTAAACGGCTCAATCTGTGCCGGAAAGGTATTTGCTGACATAATTAAGGCGGCAATTCTACAAATTCATCAGTACTCTGTCAAAGATTAAGATACAATTTTGTACTTATTTAGACAGACCATTTTGGGTAACACAGTCATGCATCTGTTGCAGCCGCAAACAGAAGTGAATAAAAAATCACTTGTTAGCACACTTTCAACTGTTCATTTTGACATTTCACCAGACCAAGTGCAACGTTTGGAATGGGCGAATTTACAGTCAGAAACTGAACAAGTTGACTGGCTCATCTTACACTTTAATTATTGGTTTTCCCATCTTAATGTGAATTTGATTCGTGGCGAAGATGAACCTGAATATTTTCCAGCGACAGAGCAACAGCCCGCACGTATTCAATTTGCCCATGGTTTCTTTAATAGTGCTTTACATGAAATTAGCCATTGGACGATTGCTGGTGAACAACGTCGCTTACTCCCAGATTTAGGCTATTGGTATGCTCCCGATGGTCGTACACAAGAACAGCAAGCTTTATTTGAACAAGTAGAAATTAAACCACAAGCAATTGAATGGATGTTTGCCAAAGCTTTTGGTCGAAAATTCCGTGTCTCTCTCGATAACCTGACTGGTGAAGGGGGTGATGGTTCAACTTTTAAAGATAATGTATATGCACAAGTACAACGTTATTGTTCTGGAGAAGTGGCGCTACCACGAGATGCAAAATACTTTATTGACTGTATCTGTGCGTGTACAAGAAGTGGCAAAACATTACAAAGTGACGAGTTTCAACGCGAAATGCTGGACTAATTACAGAAATTCATCAAAGTTACATGACAACATGTTGTAATTTCAGCAGATAATATCTAAAAAATCAGGAGAAAAATATGTTGCACTTAAGAATACATCCTGATAATCCACAACCGCGCTTAATCAGTCAGGCAGTGGAACGTATTCGCGCGGGTGATGTGGTGGTTTATCCAACGGATGCTGCTTATGCGATTGGATGCCAGATCGGAAATAAGAATGCAATGGAACGAATTTCACAGATTCGTGGCTTAGGGCCAAAGCATCAGTACGCGATTATTTGTTCAGATTTATCCGACATTGCTACCTATGCCAAAGTCGATAATGCCATGTATCGTTTACTCAAAAATAATACCCCTGCCGTGACCACTTTCATTTTACCAGCCACCAGCGAAGTACCTAAACGCTTGATGCACCCCAAAAAGAAAACGATTGGTCTGCGCATTCCAAGCAACCCAATTTGTCAAATGCTACTGAAAGAATTAGGTGAACCTCTACTCACAAGTACCTTAATCTTACCTGGGAGTGCTGACCCGCTCGATGATCCCTATGAAATTGAGATGCAACTGGAAAAACGCATTGATGTATTTATTGATAGCGGCTTAGGTACCTTAAGCACCACCAGTATTGTGGATTTATCTGGAGACAGTCCTGTTGTCATTCGTAAAGGCGTAGGCGATGTCAGCGCTTTTGAATAAGTTGAACCATCAGGTGGCGAGTCTCAACTCAAGGCTCTCCCCTTGATCGAGTGATTCTGTTTTAAGCCTAATTATCTTATTTTATTGTTCTTTCATAAGCTTGCTCTCATCAATGCGAATAAAAGATAGCCTTGACGTTCATCACAAAAATAAATACTCAGTATTTATTTACCGCTTTTTTTGTTATTTGATTGGTCAAGTAATGTATTCATCACCGAATATGCATTACACTAAGGCCTATTAAAATTATGTATTTTTTAATCACCTCTACTTTCTCCCCTAAGTACTGATTCAAAAAGCACATAATCATGCCTTTGAAAATTCGCGTGGCCAATAACTGTAATGAATCAATCCGTCCATAATGCTATGGAAGAAACGCCGCACATCCGTGTTCTGGATGAATGGCAAGACTCCATCCCTGAGGATTTATATATTCCTCCTGCCGCATTTGAAATTCTCTTGGAGCATTTCGAAGGACCACTCGACTTTTTAATTTACCTGATTCAAAAAAATGGCTTCGACTTATTACAGTTAGACATTGCACCCATTGCAGCCCAATATCTTTCTTATATGGATGCCATGAAGTCATTAAATATTGAGCTGACTGCTGACTATATGGTGATGGCCGCTTTATTGGCAGATTTAAAATCTCGCTTGTTGCTGCCGAAACCCACCAGTATTGCTGTTGAAAAAGACCCCAAACAAGCGTTGATTGATCGCTTAGAAACTTATCTTCGTGTCAAACAAGCAGCTGAACGCTTGGGGCAAATGAGTGTGCTTGAGCGTGATACATTCGAGACGAATGTGAGTCTGGGCGATGTCGCAGTCCGTCATGAAGGCTTTTCCGTCAATCTTTTGCATGATGCTTTGTTTTGCGTGTTTAACCGCCCAGAACCAGTAACCCACAAAATTGAGCAAGAACCCGTATTGCTTGAAGAGCGAATTGCATTTATTGAAGAAAAGCTGCAAGCAGGTGAAGTTCTCGATTTTATTGAACTACTCAAACCTAGTCAGGGGCGTATGGGCGTGGTTGTGACGTTTATGGCTGTACTGGAACTGACCCGTCAACAACGTATTCAAATTGTGGGTTCAGGCATAGAGGCGCCACTTAGTGTCCAAGGAGCACACGTATGAGTGAAGCTGATCTATTTTCTCAATCTGAAATTCAACATGAAGTGTTGATGCAACTGGAAGCTATTATTTTTGCGAGTGATGCACCAGTTTCTTTGGCACGTCTAAAAGAAGCCTTTCAAGATCAATACTCCAAGTCTGAACTTCGTCAATTGATACAACAATTAATGGTCTTACAACATGGTCGCTCTATTGAGCTGGTAGAAACTGCACAAGGTTTCCGTTTTCAAGTACGCGCCAAGTATCGTCAGATTATTAGTCAAACTTGGCCTGAGCGTCCAACCCGCTTATCGCCTTCTCTGCTCGAAATCTTGGCGGTGGTGGCTTACCACCAACCCGTGACTCGTGCGGACATTGAACAAATTCGTGGAGTTTCTAATAATAGTCAAATATTAAGAACCCTATTTGACTGGAACTGGATTAAAGAATCTGGTTTTAGGGAACTCCCAGGAAGACCCGCGTTGTTGGTTACAACGCCACAGTTTTTAAATGCATTTGGCCTAACATCGATTGGTCAATTGCCTCCCCTACAGGATGCCAAGGAAGCTTTTATGGCTCTCGATGCGCAAGCACCGAAGTCATAAATAGGTGAACTGTTGATGATAATTTCTAAGGTTATGCTGTCATGAGTGAAAAATTGCAAAAGGTACTCGCACGAGTTGGTCTCGGCTCTCGCCGTTATATGGAAGAGGTCATTGCTGCTGGTCGTGTGAGTGTCAACGGTCGTGTTGCTCAAGTGGGCGAACGTATTGAGCCAGGCGATGAGCTTCGCATCGATGGTCGTAAAGTGCAGTTCCAAATTGAAGATGAAATTCGTCGTCGTGTTCTGATTTACTACAAGCCAGAAGGTGAAATTTGTTCACGTAATGACCCTGAACAACGCCCAACCGTATTTGATAACTTGCCTAGCATTACCAATGATCGTTGGGTTATGGTAGGTCGTCTAGATATTAACTCTACAGGCTTGTTGTTGTTCACAAATGATGGTGAACTTGCAAACCGCTTAATGCACCCATCGAATGAAATTGAGCGTGAATATGCTGTACGTGTTATGGGCGAAGTTACTCCACAAATCCGTAACAACATGCTGCGTGGCGTGGTGTTAGACGATGGCCCTGCAAAATTTGAATCATTCTCTGAAATTGGTGGTGATGGGATTAACCGTTGGTATCAAGTGGTGGTGAAAGAAGGACGTAACCGTGAAGTTCGTCGTATTTTTGAATCTCAAGGTTTGAAAGTGAGTCGTCTATTACGTACTCGTTATGGCACTGTCATTTTACCACGTGAATTACGTACAGGCCGTTGGATGGAACTCGATAGAGCTGACATCGACAATTTAACTAAATCAGTTGAACTTAAGCCACGCCAAGGCACAGGTCTATTCGGTATGGCAAAACGCCGTACTGAACGTATGCAAGAAAAACCGATGGCAGCACGTCGTGGCGGTTTCTTACGTCAGCAACGTCGTGACAATGAAGATGAAGGTCAACAAGCAAAGCCAGCATTCAACCGTGAACGTCGTGAAAACCCAAATGGTCATACGCACCGCCGTCAGGACAATGCACAAACAGGTTATGCTCAACGTGAACCACGCCAAAACTCTGGTTATGCACAACGTGATAGCCGCCCAGAAAACTTTGGCAACAAAGGTTCATATGGCCAACGTGATACTCGTGATGAACCAGCTCCACGTAAGCCATTTGGCGTAAACAAAGGCTTTAAAAAGTTTTAATCATTCAAGTTGAAATTTGAGCCACTTTCAAGTGGCTCTTTTTATATGTGATGTGGATGCAGTTTAATAAGCGCGTTTTAGTTATCCAAACTCAACGATTGATTACACACCCTTGGGTATGGCACTGAGCAAGCGTTGAGTATATTCATGTCGTGGCGACTGATACAAATCATCGGAATTGGCAATTTCGACGATATCCCCATGATTCATGACCATGATTTGATCAGAAATATATTTCACCACTGACAAATCATGTGAGATAAAAATATAACTCAAGCCAAATTCATCCTGTAAATCTTGCAGCAAATTCAAGACCTGTGCTTGTACGGAAACATCCAATGCCGACACTGATTCATCACAGATCAAAATTTCAGGCTTTAAGGTTAGGCAGCGTGCAATCGCTATGCGTTGTCGCTGTCCACCCGAAAACTCATGTGGATAACGATGGTAGGCTGAGGCGGGCAAACTGACTCGCTCCAGCAGATCCAAGGCGATTTTTTTGCGCTCAGCATCATTGGTGCCAATGCCATGCACCTGCATCGGCTCCAGTAGAATTTGTCCTACCGTAAAGCGCGGGTTGAGCGATGCATAAGGATTTTGGAAAATGATCTGGATTTTACGTTGAAACTGGGCAAACTGCTTGTCTGACATTGCCAAGATATCTTGACCATAAATTCGAGCCGTTCCCCCTGTTGCTTGTTGCAACCGCATAAGTAATAGCCCAATGGTGGTTTTACCCGAACCTGACTCCCCCACCAAGCCTAATGTTTTGCCTTTCGCCAATTGAAACGAAACACTTTTCACAGCTTGATACTCTTCTCGACCAAACACCCCTTTACGACTATAAAACGATTTTTTTAAGTCTCGAACATCCAGAATGATTTCTTCATTGCCCTTTAAGCCCCGTTGTCGCTGTGCACGAGGCTGTTCAGCCACTACTTTTTCTATCCAATCCTGACCTTGTTGCTGCATAAAGTCACTGATCATCGGCAAGCGGAACGGGCGTTGTGACAGTTGCGGACGACATTGTAGTAAAGCACGAGTATAAATATCTTGTGGCTGCTCCAAGACTGATTTTACTGCGCCTTGCTCACGAATTTCCCCATGTCGCATTACAATCACTTGATCGGCAATTTCACCCACCAATGCCAAGTCATGGGTAATAAACAGCATCGACATATTACGGCGTTGCTGTAAGTCTTGTAATAAATCTAAAATTTGCTTTTGAATGGTCACATCGAGTGCTGTGGTGGGTTCATCCGCAATCAACAACTTCGGTTCACAGGCAATTGCCATCGCAATCATCACACGTTGTTGCTGCCCACCCGAAAGCTGACTGGGATAAGCATCAATTTTGGTTTCAGGAGAAGGAATACCCACTTCTTTAAGTAACTCTAAAGTACGTGCTCTAGCTTGCTTACGTCCCATTGCCAAATGTAGTTTGAGTACTTCTGCAATTTGATCGCCCACAGTAAATACAGGATTCAGCGAAGACATCGGTTCCTGAAAAATCATGGCGATGTCTTTGCCACAAATTTTTCGCATCTCTGCACGTGACAAAGTCAGTAAATTCACGCCTTCAAACACAATTTTACTTTCTGCCGAAATACGGCTTTGCTCTGGGGGCAGTAAACCCATAGTCGCGAGTGATGTTACCGATTTACCACTGCCCGACTCACCCACTAAGGCAACTGTGGTATGCGCTGGAATTTCAAATGATATTCCCTTCACCGTTTCGGTATACTGTTTATTTTCTCCCTTAAAACTGACCCGAAGATTTTCAACTTTTAATAATAAGATTGAATTTTGTTTTGATTCAGTCATGTTCATACACCTCTTATTTTAGTTTTGGGTCCAGTGCATCACGTAATGCATCGGTAAACATGGAAAATGCGGTGACCAAAACGGCCATCGCGATGGAAGCTGCCGCCAATTGCCACCATTTACCTAAAATCAATTCACTTTGGGCCTCATTCAGCATACTGCCCCATGACACAACGCCCACAGGCACCCCAAAACCCAAGAAGCTGAGAATGACTTCGGACTTAATAAATGCCACCACAAGAATCGAGATTTGCACCAAAGCAATATGACTAACATTCGGGAAAATATGGACAAACATACGTCTAAAATGACTGACCCCAATGGCTTTGGCAGCCAGTACATATTCACGCGAGGTATGTTTCATATACTCAGCACGAATTAAACGATAAACCCCCGTCCAACCTGTTAAACCCAGAATCAATACTATCGAGACAATCCCTTTTTGCTGTAGTACCGCTGCAATGGCTAAAATCAGTAACAGATAAGGAATAGAAGTGAAGATGTTATAAAACCAGTTCAAGACATCATCGACCCAGCCACCAAAGTAACCTGAAATTGCACCAAGTACCGTCCCAATCAGCACCGCCAATAAGGCAGCCACAACCCCGACAATAATGGATGTTTCTGCCCCTTTAATGGTTTTTTGCAGGACATCTTGTCCCCATTTGTCGGCGCCAAAAGGAAGAGTTTGTTTTAATTCAGCCTGTTGATCAAGCAAATGCCCATCCAATTGCTGATCGATCGCTTTCATGTCCTCTGCTAAGGGATCAACCACGCCGTAATAATCTATCGCGCCACCAGTACTTTGCTCTTTGGCAATTTCAGTATTGAGTTCACGAATCACATCTTTTAAAGGATCAACAGGATTTTCAGGCAAAGCCTGTGATTGAGTAGCGACTTTTTCGGTTGTATCACGGACAGCATCTGCGCCCATAAAGGTGGGTGGCGCATAGCTAACAGCGACTTCTTTATTCCAGTTGGAGGCAATCATTCCTGTCATGGACAGCAGTAACATCACGAAATAACACAGCACCACAAACAACGAGATCATGGCAATTCGATCCGCCTTTAAACGGCGCATGGCCAGTTGCCAAAGCCCAGAAGAAGCGGTTTCTTCGGTATCTAGTGTTTTTCTTTTAAATATCACACTTAGCATAGTTCACCTACTTCAACTGTACGCGAGGATCGACCAGCTTATACACCAGATCGGCAATCAAGTTAAAAATCATGGTGGCTGCTGCCACATAAACCGTGATGGCTTTAATCACAGGAAAATCACTACGTTCGACTGCAATAATCACTTCCCGCCCAATGCCTGGAATACCGAAAAAGCGCTCAATCAAAAATGCCCCAATCAACAATGCAGGTAAGGTCGCCATGACATCGGTAATAATCGGGATAGAGGCATTCCGCAGGACATGCACACCAAGGATGCGACGTTCTCCCACTCCTTTGGCACGTGCGGTGCGCACATAGTCCTGATTCACTTCATCAAGGACAAAGCTGCGATAAAGTCTTAAGGTCGGTGCAATACTGACCACCAGCATGATTAAAATCGGCAGCAAGGCGTATTTAAATAGGTTTTCACTAAAACGATCACTCCAACCTTGCACGGGGAACCAACTGAGTTGATAAGCAAATACATACTGAAAAACAATGATATACACCAAAATACTGATCGACATGCCAATCGTACACATCATCATGACCATACGATCCGTTAGCGTGCCGCGCACCGCAGAAACCGCCAATGCCAAAATAATCGAGATCACAGTTTGTAAAATCGTGAGCGGAATGAGTAAGGTCAGTGACGGACCTAAACGCGTGGTGATAACTTGTGAAACAGACTCCCCCGTACTCCAGCTCAGACCATAATCGAAGGTCAAAATCTGTTTGATGAAAATCCACAACTGTACATAGTAGGGTTGATCGACGCCCAACTGTTGGCGAATATTTTCAATCTGTTCTGGATTAGACATTTTGCCTGCCAGAATATAAGCAGGATCTCCCCCCACCCAGTTAAACAGAAAGAAAATCAGCAGTACCACTCCGAGCATGGTCGGAATCATTTGCCATAGGCGACGTATGATATATGCCAGCATCTTGATGCCCCCTATTTAACCCGTTGGCCTGTAATTTCATCGAAAAAGGCTTTGTTGTCAGGTTTTCGACCCAAGAAATCTTTCACCAAGTCTTCTGCGGGTTTCTGGCCGCCTTGAGATAAAATGGTTTGGCGATAACGCTGGCCAACTTCAGGATTATTCAAATTCTTTCCAAAAGCAGAAAGCATGTCTAAAGCCAACACTTCAGACCACATATAGCCGTAATAACCCACTTGATAGCCGCCCATGATGTGCCCAAACTGCCCAGGAAATTCCGTGTTGGGTACATAGCCCAGTGCAGTTGAGCCTTCCATTTTCTTCCAGACATCTAAGGGCTGTACCTTCAAAGCATTATTGCCATGTAGTGCCATATCATATTGGGCATACAAAGTTTGACGGGCATAATGCAAACCACGACCATAACTGTGTACTGCATTCAGTTTGGCAATCAACTTATCGTCAACTCGTGGACATGCAGGTTGGCAATAATCTGCCACTTTCGATAATGTTTCTTTACGTCTTGCCCATTCCTCATACATTTGCGAAGGGGCTTCAACAAAGTCTCGTTCGACCGATGTGCCTGATTGGGCTGAATAGCGTGTATTCGACAAAATGCCATGCAGTGCATGTCCAAACTCATGTACAAAGGTTTCCAGTTCATCACTATTTAAGCCTTTGCGGTTAAAGTTAGTCACCAATGCCGAAATCGGTTTACGCCCCGTTAAGCTGCTACCCCCATATACCCCCCATACCGCAGCATGTCCGTATTTGCCTTCACGCGGGAATTTATCGACATATAGCCCACCCAAAAGCTGTCCTGTTTTCTGATCGGTCACATCGTAATATTCAACTTCGTTTTGCCAGACATCGACTTTGACAGGTTTAAATTCAATACCATACAGATTGGATGAAATAGCGAATAACCAGTCCTGTGCTGCTTGAGTTGGGAAATATTCCCGCATTTTTTCTTGGTCGATCTGATACTTAGCTTTACGCAGCTTTTCACTCCAATATGCCTCACTCCAACGCTCTATTTTGGCTTGCGCTAAGGGGATATTTAAGGTTTTCGCTTGAAACTCGCGCAGTGTATTCACTTCTTTTTGTTCTAAAGGTGCAACCGTCGCATGTACCTCTGACAAGAATTTATTCACGGTTTCAGGTGTTTCCGCCATGCGTTTATGTAGTGCCCACTCGGCATAACTGGATTTACCAAACAATTGTGCCAGTTCATAACGCAAGTCCATGGCTTGTTTCAGCAAGATCAAATTACGCTCACCACCACGGCGAGTATAGGCAATTTGATAACGCTTACGAGCAGCATCATTGTCTGCTAATTCCATGAAAGGACGATATTCTGGATATTCAAAACCGAGTAAATAATTGCCTTGGTCATTTTTCTTTAAGGTATCGATATAGCTTTGTGGCAATCCTTTTAATTCGGCAGGTGTAAATTCTAGCTTTTGCGGATTATCACGCACATTACGCGCATATTCCTGCTCAATCTTTGCTAATTCTGCCAAAATAACTTTTAAACGTGTTTGCTTTTCGGCACTTAACTGAATCCCTGTTTTTTCAAAATCATTGAGTAAATCTTCCCGAAACTTGCTATCAATCGCATCCTTAGCTTGGGTGTTTTTAATTTGTTGATACAGTTTCGGATTTTGATAAATATCGGTCTGGAACTGACTAATCTTGATTTCACAATCTTCAGCCGCTTTACGCAAAGCTGCATCTGGAGAAACATTGCTGTATAAGCCAATAGGCCCATAAAAATCTTCAAACGAAGCAAAAATACGATCCCATTCTGCCAGTATAGGTGCGGCATTGTTCTGTGCTGACATCGGCTTAGCTTCAAAGTTTTTCAACTGCTTTTGAATGTCTTTAATTTTGGCATCACACAGGGCAGGAATATCTTGGGCTTGAAATTGCGGCAAGGTCTGACGCGTGGAAGAGTCTGCAAAAGTGAACTGCTGTACAGCGAGGGTCAAAACACTGAGTGCGGTCAATTTAAAGATCGGGTGATTCATCATTACTCCAGTTTTATTTAATTTCTATTTCTTCATGTCAATATCGATGTACATCCATTCCGCAGGCAAAATCGGATGCTTTTTAAAACCAATCACGCGGGGCTGTGCCAAGACATTACGATAACGCGCACCAATAATTTGTACGGGCATATACACTTCGAGCAACCGTGACATTTTCCGATACAATGCATCTCGTTCTGGACCAGGCGGCATTGTTTGAGTTTGTTCATACAAACGGTCATATTCAGGAATTTTTACGCAAGCATTGTTGGTCACGTTGATATTTTTGCCATAGAACAACTGCATAAAGTTGTCGGCATCTGGATAATCGGCAATCCAAGCCGAACTTTTAAACATGGTCTTGCATTGCTTTTCTAACTTGAGTGCTTCTGCAAAAGGCAAAGACTGGGTGCTCATTTTAATTTTGATACTATCCAGCGTTTTCTTCCAAAATTCTGCCTGTTGTTGACTTCGCGCACTATTACCTGAGATCGTCATATCAATTTGCAAAGGTTGACCATTCGGCAAAGTACGCCAACCATCTGCACCGACTTTATAGTGATAGCGGTCTAACAGTAGATTGGCGGCTTTAACAGAATAAGGAATACTGCTTTTATAGTTCGGATCATAGCCCACCACACCATTCGGAATGGGAGCTTGTAGGCGTTGTGCATCGCCTTTTTGTAAAGTATTGATGTAGTTATCTGCCGAAAAGGCCATCGCCATGGCGCGACGTAAAGCGATTTTGTCTTTACTCATACCGCCCACGACCGGGTTTTGCATATTCCAATAATGGTAATCAATCGAAGGATCTGTAATCCGCGACAGGTGTACGCCTTTTTTTGCCAGCTCAGGTTTGAGTTTGCCATTTTGCAAAGCTTGAACGGTTAATTCTCCATCCAAAGCAAACAAATCAATTTCATCTTTAATAAAAGATAACCAACGTGATTGCCCTTCTTCCATCACCTGAATATCAATCACGCCAATTTGTGGCATTTTTTTGCCTTGCATGGCTTTGACAATTTTCTGATCTTCTGCTGTAGAAGCCTTAAAATTCCAGACAAAACTACGAAAATCAGGATTAGCTTTCAAAATAATGCGGGAGCCAGGCGTCCAACGAGTTAGCAGATACGGCCCCGTCCCGACAGGGTGCCCCATGACAAAACCTGCTTTATCTCGATACTTCTCAATCACTTCTCGTGCCACAGCACCCGCAGGTTGATGTGCCAGTAACATCGGAAAATTTTGATCAGGACTGGTTAAACGGATCACCAAAGTATATCGGTCAGGCGTTTGCAAACCTGCAACGGGTTGATCGTAATTAAACTTGCCTGTTTTAGCCGCCTGTTTTAATACTGCATCCATCCCCAAAATACGTCCATCCAGTAACCAACTGTTCGGAGAACGCAAGTTCGGATCAAGCAAGCGTTTAAAGGTATACACATAATCTGCCGAAGTTAGTTCACGCTTTTTGCCTTTAAAGACTGGATCTGCGGCAAAATAAATGCCCTTTTGGATACGAATGGTATAGGTCAAACCATCGGCGCTGACTTCTGGTAAAGCAGCAGCGGTACGTGGAATCAACTTTGCAGGCGATGCCAAATAATCGTAGGTAAACAAAGTTTCAAAAATTGAACCGTTGACATGTGCCGAGTACAAATCATGCACACCTGCGGGGTCAAACCCTGTTTCAGCGACAGGGAATACATAACGTAAAACTTTGTGCGGGTCGGCAGGGCTTTGTGCCAATAAACTCATAGAACTTGAGATTAAAAGGCCACCGACCAATACCCCTTTAAGCCAATACCGATTTTTTTTATTCAACTGTTTCATTCTTTGTCCAAGCTTATTTATTTTTTACAGGCTGTATATCTAAATATTGCCAGTTGGTATTCATCATTGGATGGGCTTTGAAACCCTGAACCTGTGGATGCAACAGCCAGTTGCGAATACGGCTACTATGAATAATCCATGGATTATCCGCTTCGATTTGACGGCTTAATTTTTCGTAATACGGTAAGCGTTGCTGTGGTGGTAAAGCTAACATTTGCTGATACAGCGCATCATAACTTTTGGATTGATAACAACTTAAATTGCCCTGTGCTGAATTCGGCCCATACAGCAACTGAGCAAAATTTTCCCCTTCGGGATAATCAGCAATCCACGCTCCTCCCCACAGCATATATTTGCATTGGGTTGCGGCTTTTAAGTTGTCGGCAAAATTACTGACCTGAAAATCAACGCGAATACCTATTGCATCCAGATTCTTTTTCCACAGTTCAGATTGCACCACGGAACTGGAACTATTTTCCGTCATAAACTTTAAAGTGAGTGCTTTGCCATTGGGTAAAGTCCGATAACCATCTGCACCTTTTTTATAGCCAAAACGATCCAGCAGTTTATTGGCCAAGATAGGATTATAGGCGAGGCTACTGCGATAATTCGGATTGAAGCCCTGCACACCGTCTGGAACCAGCATTTCAGACCGAACCGCCTGTCCCTTATAGAGTTGTTTAATCGCTTCGTCTTGATTAAATGACAAAGTGATTGCACGACGTAAAGCAATTTTATCGAGATTGAATCCCCCTACAATCGGGTCTTTCATGTTGAACATGGTGTAGGTAATTTCGGGATCTTTATTGGGGTAGTGCTGAATCCCTTGTTTGACCAATTCAGGTTTGAGTTTCTGACCATCCAGCGCTTGTGGCACAGCATTTGAAGTCAATTTATCAAAGTCGAGCTGTCCTGTTTTAAATGCCAACCAACGCGACTGCTCTTCTTCAATAATGCTGACCTCAACTTTACCAATTTGCGGCATCTGTTTACCTGACATTTCTTGTACCAATCGATTATCCCAAGCACTACCTGTCGATTTAAAATTCCAGACAAAACCACGGTAATACGGGTTAGCGGTCAATTCAATTTTACTCCGCGGCACATACTTACTCAGTTGATATGGCCCAGTCCCAACAGGATGCTGTGCAATACGATCACCATAATATTCAACGACTTCACGTGCTGTGGCACCAAAGGTGACATATGCCAAAATGTATTGAAAATTATAATCAGGACGGGTCAAAGTAATTTGTAAAGTATAGGGATCAAGGGCTTTTAAACCTGCAATTGGAGCATCGTAATTAAACTTTCCCGTTTTCTTGGCCAGTGCATTGGCTTGATTGCCGCCTACAATTTTTCCATCAATGAATGAATAAGTAGTCGAACGATTTTTCGGGTCTAAAATACGTTGAATGCTGTAAATATAATCTTGTGCTTTGAGTTCACGACGCTGCCCCTTAAACGCAGGATCGGGAGAAAAATAAATTCCTGGCTTAATCTTAAAGATATAAACCTTGCCATTTTGCTCGATGCGCGGCAACCCCTGCACCGTATTCGGCACCAACTGTACAGGGCGAGCTAAATAATCGTATTTCAGCAAAGGTTCAAAAATAACCTCAGCTATTTTTCCACTGTAAAAATTGTAGGTTTTGACCATATCAAAACCATCATCAGGTGCTTCTATCGCCACGTGTAAAATCTTGTTGGGCTGTGCAGCAGCCTTGGCTTGCACCATACAGCCCGATGAAATCAACAGGGTTAAAATGGCTATTCTTAATTTTTTGGCTTCCAATTTTACCTTTCCTGTGCTGCTCGCTTAAGCACTGCGTCATGCATTATTTTTAAACTGATGTGTTTATTGTTATCCATATTCTATTTAAGCAAATTCTATGTCATCCGTCCTCTGCTTAAATCATGAATCCACAATGATTTGAGGCTAAAGCGAATTTCGTGCCATCCTAAAAAACTTGCCAGTGTTTAAAAAATCACATTATTTAAAGTTATTTTTTATTAGATATTTATCGTATTTTTATCTAATTATTTTTTACATCTCATTGACCAAAAAATACAACAACCAGACTAATAAAGAACACTTACATAATGCACAAAAAAAACACATATATGATTCATAATAGCTCACCTTTGATTTTTTTATAACAATAAATATATTTAATATATTGTTTTATAACAGTTTTAATTTTTATAAGTTTCATAAAAATAAATTATCATTTAAACAAAAATGCGATATTTAGTTTATTTTTCATACAAATATTAAAAAATAAGAAAATCCACGCTGACTTTTAGTTCCAAATTGACGCATTTTCACCCACACGCTATTTTTTGCTTAGCCTACTTATATAGCTAATAAAAGTTGTGAGTAAAATCACTTTTTATTTTTATAAAATATTTAAATTTCAAATATTTAAATTTTAGTCAACTTTTAAAAAACAAATTGGCATCTGAATTGCTTAAACCTAGCCAGCAATCTCGCTAAATACAAAAAAAGGATTACTTTTACGATGATAAAGAACAAAAATGCTAAGGTGGCGGTCAAGCCGTCGGTTAGCAAAGCAATTCTTAAATTAAGTACGCTCAGTTTAAGTATGATGTGTTTGTCTTTAGCTCATGCTGAAGATACAGAAAACACAGAAATACAAGAACAACCCGTAAAAGTTGCCAAAGTCACAGTAACGGGATCTTCCATTAAAGGGGTGGCCGCGCAAAGCACCTCCCCAATTACAATTATTAAAGGCGAAGACTTAACCAATCAGGGGATTACTACCGTCGAAGAAGCATTGACCAAGGTCAGTGCCAACCAAGCGGGCTTTTCGACCTCACAGAACGTAGGTGCAAGTAATACCGAAGGCGCATCGGCCAACCTTCGTGCCTTAGGGACTGACAAAACCCTCGTTCTACTGAATGGTCGTCGTCTGGCCTATAGTGCATTTAGTACCTCCACCACCAACCTAAACATTATTCCATTGGCAATGATTGAACGGATTGAAATTCTGCGTGATGGTGCTTCTGCCGTGTATGGTGCCGATGCCATTGCAGGGGTCATTAACTTAATTACCAAAAAAAGCTACGAGGGATTCAGCATCAGTGGTGGTTTTCTTCAACCTGAGCAGTCAGGCGGAGATAAACAAGACGTCCAAATTTTTGGTGGCTACGGCGATTTAGATGAACAAGGTTTTAACGTCTTTGGTGTGGTCGATTACCGTCGTTCTAATGACATTATGGCCAAAGATCGTAAAGTCAGTAAACGCGGTGGATTAATACCTGAACTCGGCATTGATGCCAGTTCAGCCAATGGTTTCCCCGCCAACTTTTATGACCCGACCACAGGAACATTAGGTAATCCTTATGGCAATAGTAACTGTAATAACATTCCAAATGTTGTCGCAGATGGTGGGCTGTGTTATCTCAACACCCAAGCACTGATTGGTATTGCACCTGAAACAGAAACCATTTCGGCAATGGGTCGTGGTACTTTCAAACTTAGTGACACCTTCAATGCAATTGGTGAATATATCTATTCTCACAATGAAGTCACCACTTCCATCGCACCCGATGTCTATAGCCGTTCCGTGACCCTGCCTAAAACCAGTCCTTATTATCCTGGTGAAGGCATTACACCATCTGTGGATGGTTTGAGCGGTGTGCCATTACAACTGTATTTACGCTCCCAAGCAGGCAACCGTGTTTCTCAATCTGTCAATGAGTCGCACCGTGCTTTCGTTGGCATTGAGGGTGAAGCCTATGGATGGGACATTAACGGTGGCGTGACCTATGCCAAAAGTGAAGCGACTGACAGTTTTGTCAGTGGTTATTTAAACCGCAGTAAATTACAAGCCGCTTTAGATGATGGCTTGATCAATCCTTTTGGTGCCAGTCCAGACTCAAGTTTATGGAATTCTTTTTCGGTCACAGGTGAATCGAATGTTGCTTCATTAGATTCCACTACAGTCGATCTAACCGTGAGTCGCCCAATTTATACCTTACCCGCTGGTGATATTGGTCTAGCACTCGGTGGCAGTTTCAGTAAACAAGAATGGGAAGCTAAGGTTAATTCAGACATTGTGAGTCAAGTTCCAGGCAGTGGTATCGACCCAAATAAACCCCTCAGCCAAGGTGACCGTGATATTACGGCCTTCTTTGGTGAGTTACATATTCCAATCACCAAAACTTTAGAGGCCCAACTGGCAGCGCGTTACGATGATTATAGTGACTTTGGCGATACCTTTAACCCCAAAATTGCTTTCCGTTGGGAACCACTCAAACAACTGATGTTCCGTACCTCCTACAGTACAGGTTTCCGTGCACCAAGCTTATATGACATCAATGCCCCACAGAGCGAAACCTACACTGGTGCAAAATATGATGATCCAGTACTCTGCTCGGGCGGTAAAGATGCAACTCCTGCTCAATATAAAACTGAATGTAATGTGCAGTTCAAGCGTATGCAAGGAGGTTCACCCGATTTACAACCAGAAGAATCCACCTCATATACTGCGGGTTTTGTGCTCGAACCTATCAAGAATTTAGTGCTCACAGCCGATTACTACAATATTGAAATTGATGGTCTGATCGACACCATTAGTGATGCCATGATTTTTGCAAATCCAACCAAATATGCAGACCGTTTTGTGCGTGATAATGAAGGTCGGATTAAATACGTCAATACCACACTGGTTAATATGGGCGGCATTAAAACCGAAGGGATTGACCTGACCCTGAACTATTTAACGCCAATGACCGCAACAGGTCGTTTTGGTTTCGGCATCGATGGCACCTATATCATCAAATATGACAAACAAGAAGAAGCTGGCGGTGCTTGGGAAGGCAAAGTCGGAACTTATGATGACCCTGCAATTCTTCGTTGGAAACACGTTGCCAATATTAACTGGAGTTATGAAAACTGGAAGATGATGTTTGAGCAAGAATTCTACCGTGGCTACAAAGACCAAAATGCCATAGGCGATGATGCTTATGACCATCACAAAGTCAGTGACTACACCCTCTATAACGTTTCAGGGACCTATAAAGGCTTTAAAAATCTAGAGCTAACAGCAGGCATTAAAAACCTATTTGATGCCGAACCAGCTGCATCGAATGTGATGGATAACTTCCAATACGGTTATGACCCACGCTATAGCGACCCAACTGGACGCGCTTACTACCTGCGAGGGACGTACAAATTCTAATTGGTGTTCTGTCCATACTGTCTTGAGAACCTCCAGCCATACAGTATGGACAAAACTTTTAATCCTTCGTTTAGCCAAACAGCAAATACCGTCAACCGGTCCATCTTTCATAAGCAGTGATGCGTGAACGATTTATTGTTTGTCTCAAATTTCAGGAGTAACCATGGGCACAAGTTTCACAGCATTAGAGAACAATTCAGCCAAACGCCTGATTGGTATTGGGGCAGTCATTTTTCTGCATCTTATTATTTTCTATGCCCTTATGGCGGGTTTGTCCAAAACCATACATAAGCCCGAAGAACCAACCGTGGAATTGATGATTATTCAAGATAAACCACCTGAACCTGAAAAGCCCAAACCCAAAGAGATTCCGCCTGAACCCCCAAAAATGGTTAAAGAAGTCGTAAAAAACCCTGTACCCGAAAAGCCCGTTGAAAAAGTCGAACCTGTACAAAAAACAGCGCAAGTTAGCCCAACTCAGCCTGTAAAAGCTGTCACACCGACACCTACCGCAGTGCCTTCACCAAGTCCAGTGCCCGCCCCTACACCTGTTACGGCAGCAGCGATACCTGCCCCTGCACCTAAACCTGCGGGTGTAACTCGCGGAGCATCGCAAGGTGAAGGAGGCTGTAAACAACCAGAAATGCCGCGTGAAGCACAAATGAATGGTGAATTTGGTGCAGTGACCATTTCGGTACTGGTCGGTACGGATGGAAAAGCCAAACAAGTCAAAGTGAAAAAATCCAGCGGTGTGAAGAGCTTAGATAAAGCAGCCTCAAAAGCTTATAGCTTATGCACCTTTAATCCCGCATTAAAAAATGGTGAACCGCAAGAAACTTGGTTTGAAATTCCTTATGAATTTGCACTGGACTAATGAATTAAACAAAAATTGGAGCATATAGATGAATAAAATGATTAATCCTGTAAAAAAAATGGCCACTGCTGGCTTACTTGCAGCAAGTACCCTTCTTCCGATTCATTCTGCATTTGCTGAAGATACTGCCCCAGCAACGACGACAGCAGTAACTTCGAGTAACACCGCCACTGCACCGCAACCACCTGCCAAATCAGAAGCCCCTGCATACAACCCTTATGGCTTGGAAGCCATGTGGAAAGAAGGTGACATGGTCGCCAAAACCACGCTATTTATTTTAGTCATGATGTCGATTGGCACGTGGTACATCATGATTACCAAACTACTGCAACAATCAAAAATCAAAGGACAGGGTCGTAAAGCCGATGCTGAATTCTGGGACGCCAGCACACTCGAAAGTGCAACAGATAGCTTAGACAAAGACAGTGTTTTCCGTTTCATTGCGGAAAAAGGCATTCACTCGACCAAAAACCACGAAGGAACTTTACTAGAACGTATCGACTTTAATACATGGGTAACCATTTCCATTCAACGCGCCATCGACAAAATTCAAAGTCATTTAAGTGGTGGGCTGGCTTTTCTGGCAACAGTTGGCTCAACAGCACCATTTGTGGGTCTGTTTGGGACGGTTTGGGGAATTTATCACGCACTCACCGCTATTGGTATGTCGGGTCAAGCATCGATTGATAAAGTTGCGGGCCCTGTTGGTGAGGCTCTGATTATGACCGCGATTGGTCTGGCCGTCGCAGTGCCCGCGGTGCTCGGCTACAACTGGTTAACCCGTCGCAATAAAGCGGTGATGGAAAATGTCCGTACTTTTGGCTCTGATTTACACACGGTCTTACTCAGTGGAGAAATCAGCACTAATCCAAATCATAAAAAAGTCGTGAATAAATAAAAGAGGACATCCACCATGGGCATGATGGTCAGTTCAGATGACAGTGAAGACGATGTAATCGGAACCATTAATACAACTCCACTGGTTGATATCATGTTGGTTCTGCTGATTATTTTCCTTATTACGGTGCCTGTTGCCATTCATACAGTACCCGTAAAATTACCTGAAGAGAAAAATACACCGTATGCCAATAAACCTGAAAATATTCAACTTGCAGTCAATAAAAATGGCGATGTGTTCTGGAATGAAAAATATATCGGAGACAAAGCCACACTAATGACACGCCTACAAGCTGAGGCACAAAAACGTCCACAGCCCGAAGTGCATATTCGTGGTGATCAACAGACTCACTTTGATGCGATTGATCAAGTGATTAATGCAACCAAACAAGCTGGGATTGGTAAAATTGCTTTTGTCACCACTCCCCCAGTTTCACCGTAATTGGGTCTGAAGGAGCAAGTTATGGGTATGAATGTTGGCTCAAAGGATGACGATGATGTACTACTCGATGTCAACATGACACCATTAATTGATGTCATGTTGGTGTTGATTATTATGTTTATTATCACTATTCCAATTCCAAATAATGCCATCAATATTAATTTGCCGAATGGTGCTCCGCCACCACAAAGCAATGAAAAACCACCTGAAATCATCAATCTCAAATTAGATACACAAGGAAAAATCTTTTGGAATGGTCAACCTGTAGAGAATCAACAAGCTTTAGAAAACTTATTTATGACGGTGTCAAAAAAGTCCGAACAAGACCAAATTAAATTACAGCCTGACCGTATGACTGAATATAAACAAGTCGCAATGGTCATGGCGATGGCACAACGTCTAAATATCACCAAAATTGGAATTGAGAGTAACGCTTCGCTTTAATCTTGTCGAAAAAAAATCCGCATTTCATTTTCTATAAAATGCGGATTTTTTTGTTTGTAAAATCGACTTCTCCAATTATCAATCAGCTATAAAAATCCAGTATGAAAACACTCGGCATTCAAATACTCTGATTAATCTCATGAGGCATTTTATAAGTCATCATATATAAGAATAAAAATTATTCACCATACAGACCTTTCTGTATATAATCCATTTCTAACTTTAAAACTTAATAATTCAATAATTTAAAACCTAGAGTCACACAAATGAAGAAATTTACAACTTTAGCACTCTCTATATCTATTACAGTTTTAAGCGGATGTGGAGGGGGATCTGGTGATTCCACTTCCTCGACACCCCCATCCACTTCAAATTCAAGTTCTGGAGGATCGACCACGTTAACATGTAATCGAGGAATTCTTTTAAATTCCCAAATTACTGGAACTACTATTTTTGATGAGCCTTTATACAATTTGGATTATGAATATAAAAGTAGTGTCAATACTCCAAATTATGTAACTCAACTATATGCAGATGTGATTCAAAGAAATGGGCAAATGCTCTATGTGAACTATGCACCCATTTATAATGTTAGTGCAGAAGAATTAGATAAAAGTACCGCAGAAAATGAAGAAATTTACGAAGGTTACATATTAAATAGTCAGGGGCTTTATACTCAAAAAACACTTCAAAAACAATCTAGTGGATGGCCTTACTATTACCTTTCTTCATCTCAAGGGCTACAAGTTTCAACAGCATTATTTAATGATGAATGCAGTCTAAATGCAGGAAAGCAAAATTTTAATTTTGAAAAGATTGATCTGTCAGGTAAAACAATTGCAGATATTTTCCCGACCAATATACTCACAGGATATCCTAAAACTCAGGATTATATTTACTTACACAATCAAATTGGCATGATTCTAAAAGGAAATAAAGATGCTTTAGCCGCCCTGCTTTCAAGTACTGCAACATTCCCTTCTGGTTCTTATGTCTATGTCCCTAAATCTATTGTTTATGATGATTATCAATTTTACTTTTCCGAATCTACAGTAACAGATGCAACTAGTTTAAATGACTGGATTCAAAAACATTATGGTCAATCAGATTATACCTATAAGATTGGTAAAGTTTCTAATCTCGATGTGGCATATAGTGTAGATAGTAGTGGTAATCCTCTATATGAAGCTGGTGCTGATCCTGCAATTAGTAAAGATGGAAAAATCTATGATGGAGAATGGGATGTCAAAGGCGACATACTTTCTCCAGAATATGGCATGATTTTTAATGGCGAATTAGTCAACTACGATTCCAAAGGAAGTTATACGCTATTTAATAAATCCAGTTTTGAGTTTATTGCTCAACAGATTAAAAATAACTATCCAAGCATTAATTAAATTTTAAGCCAATAATAAAAAAGGAGTTATTTAAAAATAACTCCTTTTTTACATTTAAAGCACAGGAATATCAATCCATTGCGCTTCTGGGAAATGCTTGGCTAAATAAGCTTTAAGATATTCAGAAGTATCTTTGGAAATTAATGGATCTTGCGATTCATCATTTAAGTTATACGCCAAAGCATATAAAGACAAACCTCGTGCTTTTAAGGCTTCCAAGCTGAGCAAAGTATGGTTAATACTGCCCAAACGCCCAGAGCTAACCAAAATCACTGGAAACTTTTTCTGTTCCAAATAGTCAATTGTCAGTAACTCTGTGGTGAGCGGCACCATTAAACCACCTGCACCTTCCAACAATACTACTTCAAATTTTTCTGCCAATTGCTGTGTCGCTGCTTCAATTTTAGCAAAATCAATCTCACGACCATCGAGTTTGGTGGCTAAATGTGGTGATGCCGGATAGCTAAAAATTTCAGGCATGGTCAGTTTACTTTCATCTTCTGGCAACCAACCTATCCCCATAATTTCACGGTGCTGCTGAATATCTTCAGAGACATCGACATTACCCGTTTGAATCAATTTTTGCGTGATAACCTGCTGACCTTGCGCATTCCATAACTTTGCCAGATATCCTGTGGTATAGGTCTTGCCAATGCCAGTATCAATCCCACTGATAAAATAGATGTCTGCGCTCATGTTATTCTCCGTGCAATACAATAAATCGGGTGATAGCTGAGTACATACTGTGTTTGCCCTTGCTGATCGATCTCCGAAAACTGCTGATAATCTTGATAAAACTGTTGTAACGTTTTTTTAGTCCAACGATGTGAAGCACTGGTTGCCGTGACACCTGTGGCTTTCAAATGCTGTAACACTTGCTTGGGATGTGAAAAATGCAAGGTCTTGATCTGTTCACTCAGATGTAACACATCAAAACCTGTTTGCGTTAATACCTGTTGCAACTCAGACAAGGTATGATATTCAAGCCCCTGCCCGGTCAAAGCTTTAATTTCTTTTAAGTTCTGCTGCCCAAAAATAGAAAAACAGAAAAAACCTTGTTGCACTAAAGCATACGCAACTTTAGTAAAAACTGCCTGTAAATCTGTCATCCACTGCAATGCAGAACTGGAAGTCACTAAGTTTAATTGTGTTGGAAACTCAAGCTGCTCAATGTCCCCAATTCGCCATTCAAGCTGTTGCTGCTGCGAGAAATGCTGCTGAACTTCGGCATACAGATCATTTAAAATCAGGCGATCAATTTGCAAATTTTGCAATAACAGATGACTTAAATTGCCAGAACCACAACCGATCTCCAAGACACGTGCTTGATGTTGGGTCGGCAGATGATCCAGCATCAATTGCATCAGATACTGGCAAATTTGCTTTTGTGCGATGGCATGTTCGGTATAGCTTTGTCCCGCTTGTGCAAAACGCAGCGCCACACGAGACTTATCTATTTGAGATGGATTCAACGCTAAAACTCATAACAAAGCGATAAACTGATCCAGTTCATCTTGCTGAAATTGGGTATTTAAACAGATACGTAAACGCGAACTTTGCACAGGTACTGTTGGTGGACGCACAGGCATAATATAGAAACCTGCCTGCTGTAACTGTGCCGCAGTATCGACCGTTTTTTGTGACTCACCAATAATGACAGGCACAATATGGCTGGTCGACGGACAAGCATACCCTTTTGCTTGTACGGCTTGTTGTAAATAAGCGCTTAATTGTTGTAAATGCTGACGACTGGCAGTCATCGTAAGCTGTTTTTTGAAGATAAAGTTGGTCCATGCCATACAAATTGGAGGCTGTGCGGTACTGAAAATCAAAGAACGCATACGATTAATCAGGAATTCACGGATAATCGGATGGCAAATCAAGTAACCACCAACTGATGCCATCGCCTTACCAAATGTCCCTACTAAGAAGTCAATCTGCTCAATCACTTGATATTGTTCAGCGCAGCCTAAACCTTGTTCACCACGTACGCCAATGGCATGTGCTTCATCTACATACAGCATGACTTTGGCAAATTGGGATTTAATCCGTACCAATTCAGCCAAATCAGTTTCATCACCATCCATACTGAAAATGGATTCAGTCACCACAATAATCCGATCGAAAGCGTCATCTGCATGATATTTCTGTAGCAACTGCGACAGATGCTGTAAGTCGTTGTGGCGATAACGCACATATTTGGCAGAGGAAAGACGAATCCCGTCAATCATACTGGCATGCACTAACTTATCTGCAAGAATAAGCGTCTTGGCATCACTGACCGCAGGTAAAATCCCAATGTTCATGTGGTAACCACTGTTAAATAACAGCGCGGCACGTCCAGCAAAAGCCTGACTTAAACTGGCTTCGAGCTGCTCATATTCAGGAAAATTCCCTGTCAATAAACGCGAAGAAGATGAGCTCATCAGACGATGCGCATTCGGGGTTTCATCAAAAAACTGTTCGCGTAAGCTCAGATTAGAAGCCAAGCCCAAATAGTCATTTGAAGCTAAATTCAACATACGGCGTTGCTGAATTTCAATCCACTTCCCCTGTTGGGAGTTTGAAGTAAATTGACGTAAATTGCCCTGCTGTTTTAGCTCATCCAACTGTGCAGCGTAATGGTCTAACAAATTCATCCGGCTTCCTCTTGCATATGGCGAACCACATCTACCAGTTCAGTCAATAAAGTATTCAACTGCGTTTCAGAAATGACATACGGCGGCATGACATAGACCAACTTACCAAATGGACGGATCCAGATGCCACGTTTTACAAATTCTTGTTGTAGCGTTTTCATATCGACATTAAAGTTCAGCTCAACCACACCAATCGCACCCAATACACGCACATCTTGCACATAATTGAGTTGTGCTAATGGGGCGAGATGTTGCTGCAATTGGTTGCCAATACGCTGAATGGTACTTTGCCAGTCTTGAGACACCAAGAGCTGTGTGCTGCGTAATGCCACTGCACAAGCCAATGGATTGGCCATAAAGGTTGGACCGTGCATAAATACGCCCGCTTCACCTTTAGAGATGGTTTCAGCCACATGCTTCGAGGTTAAGGTTGCAGACAGCGTCATATAACCACCTGTTAAGCCTTTGCCGATACACATGATATCGGGTTCAACTTGTGCATGCTCCCAAGCAAAGAGTTTGCCTGTACGCCCAAAACCAGTTGCGATTTCATCAAAAATGAGCAGGATGTTATATTTTTCACAGAGCAGTTTAGCTTGGCGCAAATACTCTGGATGGTAGAAACGCATTCCCCCTGCACCCTGCACAATCGGCTCAATAATCAGACCTGCAATGCTGCGGTGATGCTGTTCCAAGGTTTGTGCGAGTTCAGCAATATCCGCTGGGTCCCAAGTCTGATCAAAACCGACTTGCGGTGCAGGAACAAAAATACGATTGGGTAAACTGCTGCCAAAAATCTGATGCATGCCCGTTACAGGATCACATACCGACATCGCATTCCACGTATCCCCGTGATAGCCCGAGCGTGGCGTCACAAAATTGGTCTTTTCAATATTGCCTTGCGAAGTCCAATATTGCACTGCCATTTTTAGCGCGACTTCGACTGCAACTGAACCAGAATCAGCATAGAAAATTTTGTCTAAACTGGGTGGTGTAATGTCTAATAACAGTTTGCCCAGTTCAATCGCAGGATCATGGGTTAAACCACCAAACATAATATGCGACATATTTTGCAACTGATCGGTCACCGCCTGATTCAAATCTGGGTGGTTATAACCATGAATCGCACACCACCATGACGACATACCATCAATCAGTTGGCGTCCATCATCTAGTTCAATGACTGCCCCATAAGCTTTCTTTACTTTGAAAGTTGGCAGCGGATTGGTCATAGAGGTATAAGGATGCCAGATATGTTCAAGGTCAAATAAATCAGTCATCCATAAACTCCTGTGGTGTCGTATTTTTTGCAATGTGGGCTATCTTAAACCTGCAAGTTTCTAAAAAACATTGCGAGAATGGTCATTCCTAGACAGCCTGAAGAGGTTGCTTCAGAAAATCTTCAATAATTTGCATAGTTTGCTCAACTTGGAAGCAAGGAAAACCATGCGAAGCATGTTCAATACTTACAACTTCTACATTTTCTGTAAGTAATTGCTGCATATTTTGAATAATTTCGCGAGGAACCAGAGCATCTTTCTCGGCAAACACATGCAATTGCTGCCCTGTATAATGCGCTAAAGTTTTGGCTAAATTCAACTGCTCTAATAACACTAAACCTTGTTCTAATAGTGAAATTGGTTGTGGCTTAATCAGTTTTTGCATTTGGATAAAATCTTTCTTGGCAGAATCTGCTCCTTGGCACACCAAAAATCCAAAACGCTTTAAGGTTGCTACAGCATCCTGTTGGAAGGACTGTTTGAATTGCTTAAATGTTTCTTGCGGCATTGCGGTTGACCAGTTTGGTTGTGCAACAAAACACGGATTGGACGCCAAGCTGATCAAGATTTTTTGTTCTGAAAACTGTTGTTCAAGCTGCTGTACTAGCAGTGTGGCAAGCTGTCCACCCAATGACCAGCCGATAATCACATCAAAACGACGCGCCAGTTCCACATGGTGTTGCAAGATTTCAGCATCGAAAGCATTAAAAATATTAATTAGCTCAACGACATATCCCTGTTGTTGTAGCTTGTGTTGTAAAGGCTCTAACAGTTGTGTACCACCACCCCAACCCGTAATCAGTAAAATACTTGCGTTCAACGTTTTGCTCTAAAAATAAAACTTTGCACAGCAGTATAACTGCTTTTATTTTGCGACTGAGCTGCATTTCCTATCATTATCAAACTGCAAAGTCACACAGTTCCGCCTTATAAAGTCATCTCACATATGGTTCAGGTTTTAATCAAATCACCAATCACCACACATAGTCGTTCTGGAATTTTGTTGTACGGGTGATAGCAATAGTTTGCTAAGATAAAGTTTCCTTAGCATCAAAAATTAGAAGAAAATGACTTTGAATCAATTACTCCGTGTCGGCTTAATGGGGATAACCTGTAGTTTCGGGACTTATCATTTAACTCATGCCGAAACTTCGATTTTTTCTTCTTCCACTGCAAGCCAAAAACAATGGGTTGGACAGGCAGCACCTAGTTTTAAATTACAAGATCAAAATGGCAAATGGCATGAATCCAAACAATATCGCGGTCAGTGGATGGTCTTGTATTTTTATCCCAAAGATGACTCTCCTGGCTGCACTCAAGAAGCCAACCAGTTTAAAGCACTGTATCCTCAATTTTTAAAAGCAAATGCTGTAGTCTTGGGCGTCAGCCTTGACGATGTTAAATCCCATCAAAAGTTTTCCAGTAAATTGGGACTCCCTTTTCCAATTTTAGCCGATCAAAAACAACAACTGGCAGGTCAGTTCGGCATAGTCCGTAATTTTGGTGTAGCTCAAATTGCCAAGCGTGAAACTTTCTTGATTGATCCTAAGGGTACTATTGTCTATCACTACAGCAGTGTGAACACACAAACACATGCCAAACAGGTTCTGGCAGATATTCACAAAATAAAATGGTAATCACTAATGCAATTACAAAACAATGAAAAAATTTTATATAAAACAAAGCCTATAAATTCTATTTACCTATTTCTCCTATGTATGATCATAGCAATATATGTTTCTTTTGCACTTCCGTTGCAGTCTAAACATTTTATAATGTTGGCTATATTATGCTTGTTGAGTTTTTTCAGATTTTTTGACTCTATTATTATTACCAACCAACGTATCATTTCACATCTGTTTTTGCGCCAGCGTACAGTTCAACTTTCTACATTGCAACAACCACCTTTTCTCACGATTGATCCTAAAAAATTCAGACAATATGAATGGCAACGTAAATTATTAAAACAAAATTTCCAAGATTTTTGGCTATACAAAACAGATATTTATTTTAAACAATTAATTAGTAAAGTAGATCCAAACCCTTTAGAAAGAATCTCTTTATCTCTTTTTTCAAAAAAACAGAAAGATCGAATCATTCAAACATTGGCACAATCATGGCAACTTGATCCAACGATTGAACATCGAGAATAAGCTGTAATTTGATATCAAAAGAAATTTAAACCAGAAAAAAACCCAGTGTTTACTGGGTTTTTTTATTTGAATCTTACATTTGCGACTGAATATAGTTTTGTAAGCCAATCAATTCAATTAAACGAATTTGCTTTTCTAACCAATACGTATGGTCTTCTTCAGTATCTGACATTTGCTGGCGCAACATATCACGTGTGACATAATCACCTTTTTCTTCCGCCAGTTTCACGCCTTGCGCCAATTTCTCACGTACATGATATTCCAGTGCCAAGTCTGCCTTTAAACAGGTCACCACATCTTGTCCCACATGAATATCATCACGGTTCATATTCGGTGTACCTTCTAGAAACAGTACACGACGAATTAAGGCATCTGCATGTGAGGCTTCTTCTTGCATTTCATGATCAATACGCTCAAAGATTTTACTTAAGCCCCAATCTTCGTACATACGTGAATGAATGAGATACTGATCGCGAGCTGCAAGTTCCCCACCGATCAACATATTTAAATAGTCTACTACTTCTGGATTACCGCGCATCTCGTTATACCCCATACCTTTTTAAAATATTATGGCGACATTTGAAAAGGATTGCAAAAGTTAAATTTTGTAAGCTTATGATTTTTATAAAATTAAAATGAGAAACATACGCATTTGCAGTTCAATTTAAGCCATTTTCCGCATATAAAATAAGCCTTTGCAGTATTTTGCATCTTAGGGCAAAGGCTATTTCATTCAAAATTTTGCTTATTTTAAAATTTGTAACTATTTAAAATGGTCCTTATTTCACCACGTCTTTAAAACATCACGAAGTGAAAATTATCACACCATGATTTTTTTATTATTAAAAATAAAAAGTTACTCTCAATTTAGAACAGCGAGTCTCCACTATTAGATAGTAAGCGTTAAATACACCTCCCAATAGTTTTGATTGATCACGTTGTCTATATGGGCTAATCAAGTCGTATTTACCTCGACCAATTTTGTTTTATAACGTGCATCAACATCTCCGTAAATGACGCATAAGTTAGAAACCTGTTTCCCATAAGCAAAGACTTTCATCACATTCAGGCTTACACTATGCCAATACTTAAAACAACAACGGTTGATCTATGACAAACTTAGCAACACAAGCACCTGTACTGGTCACAGGTGCCTCGGGTTATATTGCCAGTTGGGTAATTCAAAAATTATTAACCCAAGGCTATACCGTACATGCCACTGTCCGTGACCTGAACAAAACGCAAAGCTTCGCGCATTTATCTAAAATTGCAGAAAGCAGCGCAGGAACACTCAAACTCTTTAAAGCCAATTTGCTCGAACCAAATTCATTTAAAGAAGCCATGCAAGGCTGTGAAATTGTGTTTCATATGGCGTCACCTTTCGTCGTTACTAACTATAAAGATGCGGTGAAAGACATCATTGAACCTGCTGTTTTAGGTACAGAAAATGTTTTGAACACCGTCAATGAAACTGAGTCAGTCAAACGTGTCATCCTCACTTCGAGTATTGCATCGACATATGGCGATGCCGTGGATATTTTAAAAACTGATCATAATACTTTTGATGAAAGTCACTGGAATACCAGCAGCTCAGAGACCCATCAGCCTTATCCATATTCCAAAGTGATGGCTGAGCGTAAAGCTTGGGAAATGGCCGATGCACAAAACCGTTGGCAATTGGTTTGCATTAATCCAGCGTTGGTCTTTGGTCGTTCATTAACCCCAAATACGCAGTCAGGATCAATTGAGGTCTTACAACAATTTACCAATGGCTTAACTCTCGCGGGTGTTCCACCTATGTGGAATGGTGTGGTCGATGTTCAGGATGTCGCTGAAGCACACCTACAGGCTGCATTTAACCCCAAAGCAGCTGGTCGTTACATCGTCAGTGGCGATACTTTGAGTTTGCTTGAAATTGGTCAATTACTTAAAGCACATTTTGGTTGGAAATTTCCATTTCCACGCAACGAACTGCCAAAAGCAGCCTTTAAAGTGATTGGTCCGCTCATTGGTTTTAGCCGTGAATTTGTTGAACTGAATATGGGTTACCCGATTTATTTTGATGCGAGCAAGAGCCAAAAAGAATTAGGTTTACAGTATCGCGATGTCAAAGAAAGCCTGGTTGAGCATTTTCAACAATTGCTCAACGATGGTGTGATCAAACAATATATTCCTTGAAAATAAATAAAAAGCATAATGCTCGTCAATTTCATAGCTGACGAGCATTATGCTTTTTCTAAATTGATGAGGGCATATGAGACACGAAATGTCATCAGCAACTGTTCGAGACAACACTACATTAGAAAAAAAATGTTTCTGCGACAATTTTATTCATTGATGGCAATGAACGAGTTTTGCTTATGACTAAAGCCTTTGGTTACTTTGGACTAATCCAAAGTAACATACGAACTTCAAGCATTTGATGCTAATTCGGTAAGACTCCGCTGTGGCCCCCTCATCATTAAAAGTCGTTTTAGTCGTGCTTTAACTGAACACTATATATCTGAACAGTATATTTTTGATCCAAATCCAAAAATCTAAGCCTGTAACTGACCATAATCTTGCATCAGTTGAATAAACTCACTTTCATTCATCACATGAATACCGAGCTTTTCAGCTTTTTCTAGTTTTGAGCCAGCTTTTTCGCCTGCGACCAAGCATTTGGTTTTGCTTGAAACACTGCCACTAACACGCGCACCCAATGCTTGTAACATTTGCGTTGCTTCATCACGTCCCATTTGGCTGAGCGTACCCGTAATCACCCAGCTTTCACCATTAAAAGGTTGGCGTGTTGGAGCGACAGGTGCATCCCAGTGAATACCTGCTGCCAACAATCGATCCAAAACTTCAAGGTTATGCGGTGCTTGGAAGAAATCGACAATCCACTCTGCCGTAATATCACCAACATCGGGCGTTTTCTTTAAAGCCTCAATATCTGCTACCCGCAGTGCATCAAGAGTTTGAAAAGTATTGGCTAACATTCGTGCTGTGGTTTCCCCCACTCCGCGTATTCCAAGCGCATAAATAAAAGCGGCTAGCGTGGTCTTTTTGCTGCTTTCAATCGCATCAAAGAGATTTTGAACCGACTTTTCGCCCATTTTTTCAATAGTGAGCATTTTTTCACGATGTTCATGTAAGTGGTAAATGTCTGCGACATCTTGAAGTAAATCTAGATGTAACAATGACTCTACCCATCGATCACCCAAGCCCTCAATATCCATGGCTTTACGTGATACAAAGTGACGAATTGCCTCAATACGCTGTGCAGCGCAATATAAGCCACCCGAACAACGTGCTAAAGCTTCACCTTCAGGCATCACTACAGGTGATTCACAAACAGGACATTGTTCTGGTAAATGCACTTCCTGAGTATCATTTGGACGGAATTCGGGCCAGACTTTTTCCACCTTCGGAATCACATCACCACTACGGTACACACTGACCGTATCGCCAATACGCACATCTAGACGATGAATTTCCCCAATATTATGCAAGGTCACATTCGATACCGTGACCCCTCCTACAGCAACTGGGTTCAAACGTGCAACTGGGGTTAAAGTCCCTGTTCGTCCCACCTGCCAGTCAATATTTTCAACCGTTGTAAGCGCAGCCACTGCAGGAAATTTATAAGCCGTTGCCCAACGGGGTTCTCGACTTAAAAAGCCCAATTGCTGTTGTTGTTTTAAATCATTGACCTTAACCACCATTCCGTCAATTTCAACACTTAAATCTGGACGTTCCTGATTAATTTTTTCATAGGCTTGCTGTACAGCTTGGATGCTGTCGCAAATGAAATGACGCTCACCGACAGCAAAGCCAAACTCTGTTAACCAGTCCAGACTTGCAGACATGGTGGCTAAGCCATGATTCGGTTCACACTGTGCAATACCATAGGCATAAAATGCCAGTGGGCGTGCAGCGGCAATCGCTGGGTCAAGCTGTCTTAAACTGCCCGCAGCGGCATTACGTGGGTTAGCAAAAGTCTTTTCACCCTTGGCTTCATTTTCGGCATTTAACCTTTCAAAACCAGACTTTGGCATGAGTACTTCGCCACGGACTTCCAGTAAAGTTGGAACCACCCCAGAGGCATGCGTTAAAACTTTCGGTAAGTTACGGATGGTTTTAACATTCTGGGTAATATCTTCACCCGTTTCACCATCTCCACGAGTTACGCCACGAACGAGTACCCCATTTTCATACCACAATGAAATTGCCAAACCATCGAACTTCAATTCGACATCGTATTCAATCTTCTGATTCGGTAAACGTTCTTCAATGCGTCGTGCGAAAGCAAACAGCTCTTCTTGATTAAACACGTTGCCTAAGGACAGCATCGGCACAGCATGGGTCACCGATTCAAATTTTGCCAATGGCTTAGCACCGACTTTATTGGTCGGGGTATCAGCCTGAACCCATTCTGGATATTGTTGTTCTAATGCCTTCAGTTGGTGAAATAACTGATCATACTCACTGTCGGCAATGGTGGGCTGATCCATCACATAGTAGGCATGATTGTGCTGTGCCAGAATCTGAATCAGTTGACGCATTTGTGCGACAACAGTGTTTTGCTGAGTCATAGTTTCACCATAAAAAAGGGCGGTTTCTCCGCCCTTCAACAATCTTGTCTGCCTATTATAAAAGTCAGACTCTCATTTTCAATTTGATATTATACCGTTGCCTGTTGACCTGAACGATAGTCAATTGCTTGATGACGCCAGAATTCACGCGATTGAGCCGTCATTTCCTGTTGGTTCTGGTCGTAAATTGTGCCATCAATTTCACGTGCAATCAGGTTAGAAATACTGACCATGGTGTCAAATGCATTCTGAACATCGTTGTGTGGTAAAGCCAAGAAAAAGGCTAAACCTTTGACTTGCTCATTGGCTAGAGTTTCTAAGTCAAAGCCAGCAGGCCCTTCTTCGGTAATCTGTAAAACAGAAAATGAAAGCTTTTCATGTTCTTCATCATAACGATGGAAACATGCCATTTCACCATAACGAAGACCATATTTAAGCAACACTTTTAAAGTCTTGTCTCCGGTCAATACACGACGTTCTGGATAAATATTGAAAACAATAAATTCTTCTGCCGTTTGTAAAACACTTTCTTCATCGACACGTTGTTGTTCGTGTAAGTGCTCATCTAAAATGCTACTTTCTTCATTAAATTCAACAATTTCTGCTTTTTCAATATGATGTGCATTTAAATGTAAACCTTCATCTGCATTTTCTTCTATTTTCGCTGCCGCCGTTGCATCAACCACAGTCTCTGTTTGTGCTGCTTCTATTGTCGTTTCGGTATTTGTATTGACTGCTATCTCTGTAGCTTGTTGTTTTTCCGCGGTAACTTTAGGGTCATGCTTTTCAGTGATCTCTGCAACCACTTCAGCATCATTCAGCGTTGGCTCAACGCGTTCAGTTGCTTCCGTCGAGGTCTGCAATTGGTCGCGTACATGACGCGGAATAATTGGAAGCTGACTATCTGAATTCACCTGCAATTCACTATCAAGTGAAGGTGTTGCACTTGCAGGTTTTTTAAACAGCATGCGTAAACCAACTAAAATAATGATAACGGCAATAACAATACCGACTATTGTTGTGACTTCCATATTATGACTCCGCGACTAAACCGTATTCTTTTGCCTGTTCCAAATTTACACTAACAAGTTTTGATGTTCCGGGCTCTGGCATCGTTACTCCCAATAAGTCAGTTGCCATCGTCATTGCTAGCTTATTATGTGTAATGTAAATGAATTGCACTTGTTCAGAAAGCTCTTTTACCAAATTACAGAAACGACCAACATTTGCATCATCCAAAGGCGCATCAACTTCATCCAGTACACAAAATGGCGCTGGATTTAAACGGAAGATAGCAAACACCAATGCCAATGCGGTAAGCGCTTTTTCACCACCCGACAGCAATGCCAGTGAGCTGTTTCGTTTACCTGGTGGGCGTGCCATGAGTTTGACCCCAGACTGCCAGTCATCTTCCAAACTTAAGCTTGCTTCACCACCTTCAAAGACTTTCGGGAATAATTCCTGCAACTCAGCATTGACCTGATCAAACGTGGTCATAAACAATTTACGTGTTTCTTGATCAATACTTTTCATTGCAGCTTGCAATTGTGCAACTGTGTTTTCTAGGTCTTCAATTTGATGGCTGAGTTCATCAAAACGCTTGGAAACTTCTTCATATTCTTCCGAAGCCGCCAGATTGACTGCCCCTAATTTGGCAAATTGCTGTTGAGCTTTTTCTAGTTTTGCTTGATGCGCAGGTAAATCAATTTCAAGACCTGTAATTAAGTCACTCCCCATCGCTTTTAACTGCTCAGAATAATGCTGAAAGTCAGATTTGGCTGCTTGCCATGACAACCGCTTTTCTTCCAGTTGCGTGCGTAAACGCTCATCTTGTTGCTGCTGTTGATGGCGTTGTTCGGTGACTTGCTGCTGCTTCTGTTGCACGCTGTTCAGTTCAATTTGCCACGCATTCCACGTTTTTTGTAATTTTTCTGTTTGTTGAAATTGCTCGGCAAATTGCGATTCCAAACTCGGAAGCTCTAATTGAACTGGATCAACAAACTTTTTCGCCTGTTCCATCTGCTGACCAATTTGCAGATTTTGTGTTTTCAGGAAAGAGCTATCTTTTTCCAACAGTTCAATTTGTTGTTGGGTTTGCGTGTTTTGACGGCGCAATACTTCCAACTCTTGCTGCGACTGTAAACTTTGTTGCTGTGCCAATTCTAATTGTTCAGTCAATTCATCGAGTTGGAATTGCGTGGTTTTATAGCGGGGTAAAACCTGTTCCAGTTTTAAGGTCAATGCATGCAAATCAATTTCAAGATCATCCTTTTGCATTGCATCTTCTTCAAGTTGTTCATCCAACTGTTGCAACTGGTCACGCAATTGTTGTTGCTGAATGGCAAAAGCCTGTGCACTGCTCTGTAACTTGGCAATGCTCACATCGAATTGTTGTAGTGTTTGTTGCTGCTGTTTGAGTAATACTTGCTGTTGTTTAAGCTGCGCCTGATGTTGCTCAATCTGTTGCTGCAAGTTAGGTAATTGCTGATCTGCCAGTTCATACTGTGTTTGTAAATGACTCAGTTCAATTTCAATACTTTCTAAACGAATCCGATGGCTCAGTGCCCCCTGACCTGCTTGACTGCTTTCATCATAAAGCAGACCAATCACCCAATCTGCCGCAACATGATAACCATCCAAAGTTAAAATCGACTGACCGTGCTGAAGCTGAGATTGATAAGACAAAGCTTCACTTAGTGTCGTCGCAATAGCAACCTGATTCCACAATGAATGCTGTGTAGAGGCAATCCAGTCTGCCAAACATGGCAACTGAGCCAAGGCCAGTTTACCAGCACCAACGCTCATTTTGAGTTGGCGCGCAATACTGTCTTGAAATTCTGCCTCTGCATCCAACACTTCCGCCGAAAGCCACTTGGCCAAAAATTTCTCGATCAACTGCGCATGCGGTTTACCTTGTTCCGTCAGCTTCAAGGTTTGCATCAATTGCACATTGGCATTATGAGACTCAGGACTTTGCTTGACCAAAAGTTGGGTCAAATTTTTCTGTTCAGACTGTAATACTTGTATTTCAGATTTCAATTGCAACACTTGAGTTTTTTGCTGCGCAGATTGTTCCTGCACCTGTTCCAGCTGCTGACGCTGCTGCTGAATCATGTGCTCAGATTGTTCAATCTGTATCTGGAGCAATTGTTTGTCTTGTTCCTGTTGTTGAATATCTTCTGATTGTGCTTGAGTTTGGATCTGAGTGGCTTGGAGTTGTAAGGTTTGCTGTTGCTGCTCAATACGGACGATATTTTTACTCAATTGCTCAGACTGCGCCAACATTTGCATTTTCTGCTGTTGCTGCTTTTCCACCTGAGCTTTGATTTGTTCAAACTGTTGCTGCACTTGCTGCTGTTGCGCTTTTAAATCTTGATAACGTTGGCTTTGCTGTTGACTCAAAATGTCTTGTTGCTGCAACTGTTCAGTCTGAACTTCCTGTTGTTGTAATAAGGTTTCAAGCTGTAGTTCAATCAGTTGCAAACGCTCTTTGGTTTGTGCCTTCTGCTGTTCGAGTTGCGCCAACGTTGAGGTATTTTGCTGAAAGAGCGATTGTTTTTGCTCTAGAGTTACTTTTAGTTCAGCCAGCTTTTTCTCAGCTTGTTGCCACTCATTTTGCAATGGCGTCGATTGTTGAATCAAACGCTGAAATAACTCACTGGTCGAACTTAAATCATGCTCCAACGTAGTTAAATCCGAGCGAACTAATTTAAATTGATCACCCAATTCATTCATTTGTACCGTATATTCTTGCTGCAAACGGCTGCTTTGTTCGCATTGGAAAGACAATACTTCGACTTTAATGCTACGAATGGTTTTTTCTAATTCTTTATATTGAATTGCCGTTTCAGACTGGCGCTTCAAGGTTTTTAATTGCGATTTAAGCTCTTGGGCAATATCTTCTAAACGAGATAAATTTTGGCTGGTATGGTCTAAATGTAATAACGTTTCACGTCGACGTGCTTGATAACGAGATACCCCTGCCGCTTCTTCAATAAATACGCGCATTTCTTCGGGCTTAGCATCGACCAAACGGTTAATCATGCCTTGTTCAATAATGGCATAAGACCGTGGACCTAGGCCTGTCCCCAAGAAAATATCGGTAATATCCCGACGGCGGCATTTGGTGCCATTTAAGAAATATTCAGACTTGCCATCTCGATTGACCTGACGGCGAACCGCTAATTCATTATAAGCGTTATAAGCACCGCCTAATTTACCATAAGTATTTTCAAAGCGAAGTTCGACACTGGCCATCCCTACAGGCTTGCGCTTGGCTGTCCCTGTAAAAATGACATCCTGCATACTACCACCACGCAGTTGGCGTGCATTGGATTCGCCCATGACCCAACGAATGGCGTCAATCACATTGGATTTACCGCAGCCATTCGGTCCCACCACCGCACTACGGTTGGCTTTGAATTGTAATGTCGTGCTGTCGGCAAAAGATTTGAAGCCTGAAAGTTTTAAACTGCTTAAACGCATAATGTCCTGTTAACGTCGTGAACGACGCGCCCATGCTAATTCGATTTGTTTCATCCGTGTTAGAGATTCCAACACCAAGTTACGCAAGTGTCGACAAAAATCGTCCATAAATAAAGTGGCTTGTTGTGATTTTCGGATTAAAATTGCATCACTCACCAGTTTAAACAACTCAAACGACTCTTGTAACTCTCTACGCGAAGTATTTAAGGTTAAGAAATAGCTGCGACGTACCGAAGGCAACAACTCCTGATAGAAATTCATCAAGTAAGGATTTGCTACCATCTCTTGCTGTCGTACCAAATACTGAAAAATTAAATCATAAAACTTTTCAGTATGCCCATGACGGCATTCTTCTTGAATTTGCTCCATCAGCTTTTGAAATTGCTCTGCTTCATGCTGACGCCAAGTTTCCGCAATGCGTTGCACAATTTGTCCAGACAGCATGGCACAACTGTCAAATAATGCCCGCACCTGTTGTGCCGACATTTCAGAAACAATCGCCCCCCGTCGCGGAAAAATCTGAATTAAATGCGTGCGCTCTAACAGCAGCAAAGCTTCACGCACAGAACCCCGACTGACATCCAGCTCTTTGGCGATTCTTAATTCCTGTATTCGCTCACCTTCGACCAGTTCGCCACTAATGATCTGCTCACTAATATGCTTGGCAATTTGCTCTGAGAGGCTCTCTATTTCTTCTTGTTGCATACTTTTCCTATCTTGTTTTTATAAGATGCAATCGACAATACATCACATGACTCATGGAACAGTTTTAACTGATTTCATCCCTTCCACGCCATGTCATTGTCAGACAATATTATGTCTAAAAAGCCAATTTAAACAGCAAAAGTCATCATAAATCTTTAGAATAATTTTGAAAATCCTTGGTAAATAAAATAAAGACCTACGGTGGTGAGCAAGCCTGCGAAGCATCGCTTTAACATTGCAGGTGACAATTGATGAGCAACTTTCGCACCAAGTTTAGCTGTGACAAAACTCATCAAACTGATGCCTAAAAATGCATAAACATGAATATAACCAATGGTATTCGGTACATCGACCTGTGCTTTGGCACCAAACCACATAAAGCCTAAAGCACCAGCCACAGCAATCGGTAAACCACAAGCTGCCGATGTGGCAACCGCCTTTTGCATGACCACTCCATGACGGTTTAAATAAGGTACCGTTAGGCTGCCACCTCCAATCCCAAAAATCGCTGAGGCAATTCCAATACCACTACCTGCCAGCATCTGCTTTGCTGTCGAAGGAAGCTGCTTCGAGGTATCCACTTGAGCTTTTGCCCCTTTGAACATGCGATAAGCCACCCAAAGTGCAAAAAAGCCAATGATCAGTTGCAAGCCCTGACTTGGCAGTAAATCTGCAATCCCTGCACCTAAAAATGACCCTAAAATTAAGCCAGGTGCCAAGTGACGGAACACCGACCACAACACTGCACCTTTCTTATGATGTGCGGACACCGAGCTAAATGAGGTCACAATAATAGTCGCCAAGGAAGTTCCCAATGCCATATGCATAATGACCGATGGATCATAATGAAGTTGGGTAAATACAATATAAAGGATCGGCACAATAATTAAACCGCCACCAACACCAAATAATCCTGCGGTAAATCCTGCGATTGCACCAATCAGTAAATATATGATTAACTCCATAAATATTTTTCACTATACTCAGATTCAAATGGATGTAGAAACTCGCCAACTACAACAACGACTTCAAGCGGCTCAACAACTTCCTGAAGTCCTGATGCTCAAACCGACCACCGCATCAACCAATGATGATGTGCGTGAAATTGCACAAAAAGGTATACAAAGTGCATTGGTGTGTAGCGCCCAACAAACTCAAGGCCGAGGTCAGCGACAACGCCAATGGGTGTCACCCGAAGGAAACGTGTATTTAAGCACATTGCTAAATACTCGAACAGCAATAGATGGGCGTTTGGCGTTAGAAGTTGCCTTGAATATTCTACATATGCCTAGCCTAGAGCAATTGAATTTACAAATTAAATGGCCAAATGATTTGTACAGCGTACAAGGCAAATGGGGCGGCATTCTGATTGAGCCGATTACGCCAAACCAAGTCATTGTCGGTGTTGGACTCAACCTTGCACCTGTTACGGATGTGAGTATTGATCAACAAGTTACTTCACTCACAGAGCTAGGACTACAAGGCACTTCACGCATTGATTTGATTGCTGAACTTTATATGGCGATTCACCGTGCTGGAGAATGGTTTGATCACCAGAGCTATAATCTGGCTGCTCGCTTTAATCGTTATGCCGCTTTTCAGCAACAAGCCGTTGAGTTTGAACATAGTACAGGGAACTGCGCTGGAACCTTTATCGGTATTCAAGATGATGGTGCGGTACTACTTGAAACCGAAGCAGGTATTCAAAGCTTTTACCAAGGTCGTTTACGACTCAGTACAGTAACCGAATAGGATGATGTAATGAAAAGTTTATGGCTTGATATTGGTAATACCCGACTCAAATATTGGATTACGCAACATGACCAAGTTGTGGAACATGCTGCTGAATTACATCTACAATCCCCTGCCGATTTACTTCTCGGGTTAATTCAACATTTTCAAGGCTTGAACATTCAACACGTCGGGGTTTCCTCGGTTCTAGACCCAGATAATAATCAGCGTATTCAGAGCATTCTGAAACGTTTAAGAGTACCTGTAATCTTTGCCAAAGTGCATACCGAATATGCAGGCTTAAAATGTGGCTACGATGATCCTACACAGTTAGGAATTGACCGTTGGTTACAAGTCTTAGCGGTTGCCAATGATGCGAATCAAAATTATTGTGTGATTAGTTGTGGTACGGCCCTAACCATTGATTTAGCGAATGGATTACAACACCTAGGCGGCTATATTCTGCCGAATTTGTATTTGCAACGTGATTCCCTGATTCAAAATACCAAAGGCATTAAAATTCCAGATGCGGCCTTTGAAGAACTCAGCCCAGGGAGAAATACTATTGATGCGGTGCATCATGGCATTTTATTGGGTTTGCTCAGTACCATTGAACGCGTCATGCAACATTCACCTCGACAGTTGGTACTCACAGGTGGTGATGCTGAATTGTTTGCCCAACATTTACCGCAATATCAGCCAATTGTTGAAGCAGATTTACTTTTAAAAGGTTTACAACATTATATTCATCATCAAACTGAAAGCATCAAAGGCTGAAGAATCTGCTGCAAGAGTACAAATTCACTAAAACCATCCTGCTGGGTAAAGTGCCCTGCCTGTTTCACTTCCAACAATTGCGCATTCATGAAATGTCCAAATTGCAGCGCAAGCGGAGGTGGAACCACAGGATCATTATTGGAAAACAATACGATTCGATGTGCAATTTGACGGTGTAACACACGACTCTGCAAGGTTGTTTGCTGGATAAATGAATTAAGCTCAGGCTTATGTGGCGGCACAGATTTAAACCCTGCCACACAAATAAGCGCCTCAATTTTTTGATGGTTTAAATGCTGACTCAAATAATGGGCGACAGCTAAGCAACCCAAACTATGTGCTATCACAATACTGTGCTCATTCAAGTTTGACATCTGCATATCCAATGCTTGTTGCCAAAGATCGAACTCAGGGATATCAGCATCAGGTAAAAAAACCAATTTCGCTACACCGTGCACAGCTTTGACCTGTTGTGCCAACCAAGAAAACCAATGATCTTCGGGCGAAGAATTTTCACCGTGCACAATAAAAACAGTTTTGGGCTGAATCGACATAACTACATTTCTTTTTATTCATTTTCGATCAAATACTAATCACAACTTTTATGATTTTATATTGATGTTTTGTAGTTCCTTAAAAATCTAAGACATAAAAAAATAGGTGCATCAAGCACCTATTTTTTATTGAAGATTCTTCAATTATTTCTTTTGATCATTGTTACCAAAGAGTGGTCCCATACCACCACCGCCACCGAATTGCTTTTGCAAGCCACCCAATGAACGCATCATTTTTGCCATACCCGATGGGTTAGCAAACTTCTTCATCATTTTCGCCATTTGCGCATGTTGTTTGATGAGCTTGTTCACCTCAACCACATCCATACCACAACCTGCTGCGATACGTTTTTTACGGCTTGGGTTCATCAAATCTGGGTTACGGCGTTCTTTAATGGTCATCGATTGAATAATCGCTTCCATTTTCTTCACTTGCTTTTCAGGGTTTGCTTGTGCAATTGCATCTTGAATCCCTGAATTGCTCATGCCAGGCAACTTGTCCAAGAAGCCCATCATGCCGCCCATTTTGTTCATTTGCTCAAATTGCATCAGCATGTCTTCAAAGTTGAAGCTGCCACCTTTTTGCAATTTTTTCGCCATTTTTTCGGCTTTTTCTTTGTCGATTTTGCGTTCAACTTCTTCGACTAAAGAAAGGACATCACCCATACCCAAAATACGTTGTGCAACACGTTCTGGATGGAATGGCTCTAAGGCATCAAGCTTTTCGCCCATACCCAAGAATTTGATTGGCTTACCTGTAATGGCACGAACAGAAAGTGCTGCACCACCACGTGCATCACCATCGGTCTTGGTCAGGATCACACCCGTTAAAGGTAACGCATCGTTAAACGCTTTGGCTGTATTTGCCGCATCCTGACCAGTCATGGCATCAACCACGAATAAGGTTTCAGTTGGCTTAATCGCAGCGTGTAGCTCTTTGATTTCGTCCATCATGTCATCATCGACATGTAAACGACCCGCAGTATCGACAATCAAGACATCCGCAAACTGGATTTTGGCTTGTTCGATAGCACGATTGGCAATATCAATCGGCTTTTCATTGGCATTCGATTCAAAGAAAATCGCACCAACTTCACCCGCAACCGTTTGTAACTGCTTAATTGCCGCAGGACGGTAGACATCGGCAGAGACCATTGCCACTTTTTTCTTTTGGCGTTCTTGTAAGAAACGCGCTAATTTTGCCGCAGTGGTGGTTTTACCCGCACCTTGCAAACCTGCAAGAAGCACAACCACTGGAGGTTTTGCCGCGAGGTCAAGGCTTTCATTGGCCTCGCCCATCATCTTGGTTAATTCGTTATAAACAATTTTAACGAAGGCTTGCCCAGGGGATAACTGTGTCATCACTTCCTGGCCTAATGCTTCTTCCTTAACTTTCGCGATGAATTCACGAGTTACAGGTAACGCAACATCGGCTTCAAGAAGTGCCATACGTACTTCACGTAACGTATCTTTAATATTATCTTCGGTTAGCTGCCCTGAGCCAGTAACATTTCTTAAACTCTGCGTGAGTCGTTCTGTTAAGGTATCAAACATTGCAAAATCCGCTTAAAATAGCCAGTAGCAAAAAAATCTTTCTTAAAATAGAAAATTTATGCATAAGATGCTATAGGATACTGTAGTTCGAGTCGAATTTATATAAATGAATATTCATCATCCTGAAAAAGGTTTGACATGATTAGTCTCCCCTTGGTTTATACCATTTTGGCTTTAATTGCCTATACCACCTCTTTTTGGTATTTATTCCTGCATTTAATGTCGAAACGTGAACCAAACCATTGGTTTATTGGCGTAATTTTGGGCTTGGGTCTACTGCTGCATGCAGGAGTGCTTTACCACGATATGATTACGCCGCTTGGGGTCAATTATGATGTTTTTGTGCTCATGTCTTTTACCTCAGGTTTAATGCTCCTGCTGAGTTTAATTTTTAGTACTTATCGCCCCATTCTGGCATTAAATTTAATTGGTATTCCTGTCGCTGCGACGGGGCTGATTTTAGGTTTCGCCTTTAGTAAGCCTAATCAATTTATTGAACAGCATTCGGTTAGTCTAGATATTCACATTATTCTGTCTTTATCGGCTTATGCCGTTTTGCTGATGGCAACCATTCAAGCGGTAATTTTATGGTTTCAAAACCGTGAGCTAAAAAACAAACAAAAGAAGCGTATTTGGGTTAATTTGCTTCCATCTTTTCAAGCGATGGAATCGTTATTGTTTGATTTAATTCAAACAGGCTTTATTTTACTGACCACAGCATTAGTATTTGGTTTCTTCACCATTGAAGATTTCTTTGCTCAGCATTTAGCGCATAAAACTGCATTCAGTATTATTTCATGGTTTGTCTATGGTTCACTGTTGATTGGTCACTACAAGTTTGGTTGGCGTGGGCAAAAAGCCATTCGCTTTACCCTGATCGGTTTCTTCCTTTTAGCTGTTGGTTTTATTGGTTCTAAGTTTGTACTTGAAATGATTTTAGGAAGATAAAGGTATTTATTCAGTTTGACTGATTAAAGATATAGAACATTGTTTAAATAACAAGCATTAAACGAGAAAACTCAAGAGAAAGCCCAGTTTATATAAACTGGGCTTTCTCTAATCAACAACCTATTGATTATAAATGACTTAGATAGTGCATTTCGTATAAGGTGTATTATGTTGATTTTAAAGAAAGTTAATTATCTTTCAATGTCTCAAAAACATTATATGCAGCCTTAATACGATCTACATTTGGTATCTTTTTATTCATTAACATAACCAATCCAAATCCTTCTTCTGGAATAAATAAAACATACGCCCCAAAGCCATTGGTCGAACCTGTTTTATGAAAAACTTTAGATTTTGGTTGCGATAATTCTTTTACAACAGGATTTGAGCCCAATAAGATTTGTTTTGAATTACTAGCCTGTAGAATTTCAGAAGTAGTGGGATAAGAAAACATTTCCCATCCAAGTGCTTGTGTCATACCGCTATCAGCAACTTTAAAATATCCTTTGTGTGTATCTAGTATAGCTTTTTTTATAACAGGGCTATTTGTATCTACATTAAGATTCGAATTTACAAACTTAAGCATATCTGGGAGTGTTGATTTAACGCCATATGCCTCATCCGAAAATGGGCCTGGATTAACCTGAATTGGCTTGTTATTTTCATCATAACCAAAAGCATAGTTCGTTTTTTGTGCTTCTGGAACATTGACGTATGTATGTTTCAAATTAAGTTGAGGAAAAATAATTTCCTCTAATAATGAAGAGAAAGGGACATTCATCGATTTTGCAGTTAAGTACCCAAATAGACCTATACTTGGGTTTGAGTATTCACGATAAGTACCAGAAGGATTCTTAGCTTTCCAATTTTTGAAATACTCTAATATTTGCTTATCAGTTTTGACATTATCGGGAAATTGTAATGGCAAATTGCCACTTGTATAAGTTAATAACTCTAATAAATTTACCTTATCAATTTCTGAATTTTTTAAAGCAGGGACGTATTTACTAGGATGATCGTTGAACGATATTTTACCTTGATTATTGGCATATGTTCCTGAAATAGCAGTAAAAGTTTTACTTAAAGAACCTAACTCAAAAAGTGTCTGACTATTTACGATTTCATTTGTATCTTTAGATCGGACACCATAATATTTTTCATAACTTTTACCGTTGTAAATTACGCCTATAGCCATACCAGCTACACCGTACTCATCCATAAGTGGCTTAAATGATTGGGTAACAACTTTTTCAATATTTTGCTCATTTTGACTGGCTTCACTTGCATGTAAATTCATACCAAAACCCATAACTATGGTAATGAAGCTTTCTTGAAAAAAATATTTTTGATTAAAAACCATTAAGTTAAATTTCTTTAAAAAAGATGGAAAATATAATCTCATATACTAAATATTACATATGTATTAATTATTTTCTAAATAACCTGAATCCTGTTTAAGCCAATGACGCCATAATTTGAGTTTTTGGCTTATTTCGTTGAGTTAATTGATATGTGCATAACGATGCGTAAATCCCACTTAGAAATCTATGAATACTACGTGCTTTACTCGTCACTAAATTGTATTGACCTTTCAATAAGCTGAATAACGTTTCTATTTTATTATGCTGTTTTAAGTGATATTCATCTGATGCACAGAGTTGAACAGACTGCATATTCTTTCGATGAGAAGTAATCAAATCAATACTTTGACTTTTTAATCTGCTTTTTAATTCTTGACTAATATAGCCACGATCAGCATATAGTTTGGCAGTCATTCCTTTGACGAACTGTTCAACCATTTTAATATCTGCTGTATGTGCATTCGATAAGGCTGTACTGACAATCTTTCATCAAGGTGAAATGTAAAGCATGCAGTGCCAATTGATGTGCTCCGATGAGATGAACCGTTCGTTGGTAACACGGTAAATATCTAAAGAGTTGGCTTTGATATTGCTTTAATGAAAAGAAGAAGGTTTTGAAATTATTGAAATAAGAACACTTATACCAAATAGCGATGAACACGATTTCTGAGAGTTTCAATTGAGAAGACCGCATCCTCAAACGCTTGTTACTGTCTTTTAAAAACGTCCAATAAATTGCTTCAAATTTCTGAAAAAATCATCAATCATACAAAAGAAATATGTAAAATCGAACATGATGGCTGAAGGCGTAGGTAGTGTGGTAACTTCCTAATAGTTTTAAGCCACTTTTTTTCAAGTTAATTTCTTGTCCGCGATTCAGGTTAATTACTAAAAGTTGTGATAATTAAAATCATCACAACTTGTCAGTTGGAATTGTTCTAAGTTTTGGGCAAGTACTTAATTTTTATTTATCCATTTCATTAAGAACCTGAATCATTTCTTTTGTAGGTTTTAAATGACCTAGTTGCCATTGTTCAGGTGGATGTTCATCAATCCGAATCCAAATATGCTCTCTAAAAGCTGCTCTTCCCTTACCTTCAATTTCCACAAATAAATCTGTTAAACGCTTAAAAAGCTCAGCTTTACTGTCTTTATCAAGTAAACCTTCTATTGTTTGTACATGAATGAATGGCATATTATTATCTCAATTAAGTCTAGGTCTATATTAAAGACCCAGATTAGGCGGAGTTCTCCTGAATGTCAAATCAAATATCTTTGAGTCACAAGTTTTCTTCCGAAGCCTGTGGAATTGTTAAAATTGCTGAAATTCTAAATGACAGATGGACCATTCTCTTATTAAGAGAAGCCTTTTATGGGGTGACTAAATTCAATGATTTCATGAAAAATACAGGTATATCCAAGCAAATTCTATCCAATCGATTAAAGCATCTTGTTGAATTAAATATATTAAAGTTGTCTTTATACAAAGAAATGGGAACAAGAGAACGTCAAGAATACTTACTCACATCAAAGGGAAGAAGTTTGAATGTGGTATTACTGGCGATGTTAGAATCTGGTGGTCATTTTTTATCAGAAGAAGAGCCTGTCGTTAAAATTTTCCAAAAAGATCAAGATGTGGCTCTTAGATTGAAACTTGTTAATGAAAATAATCAAGTGGTTAGTATTAATGATGTGGAATTAAGAACTGTTTCTAATTCTAAAGATTAGTTTAGAAAAACTAATCAGACTTCTTTCATCAATCACTTTCTGCTTAGCTCTAAATTTTGGGCGCCACTGCATAAAGCTTAAGAACGTTCTTTAATGAAAAAGAGTTATAAAAAATACTCCTACCTTAAAAGGGTAATAAAACTATTAACGTCCTATCAGAAAATTCTTTTTTTACTCTTTTGCAAAGCACTGATTTCTTATTCCTCTTTAACATAATCGTGCTTATACAAAATAGATTTTTAAGATTACCTTAAGATCAGTATCTTATTCTTTACATACCCTCTGGAACGATCTCGTTCAACCGACTTAGAAATAGGTCGGTTTTTTTATGCGCAATTTTGATACTTCTGTCCAATAAATCTAATTACTTCTCAACCCAATTAAAGCTTTTCCAGCAGGTTCAACACAAAAAATATCTCCAATTTCAGAGGATAAAAAGAAGACAAATTTTATCCTGACTTGTACGTATATGCTTACAACAATTCCCGCTCTTTGCGGTTGTACGACTTCAGGTGGATTTCTTATCATGGGGAAATAGAGAACAGGAAGTTCCAAAGAACAAAAATAAGAAAGATCGCACAAGGACTGCAAGGTACGACAGGAGTTATACCAAGCGAACCAATACCAAAAAGCCCGACAGGATGTCGGGCTTTTTTATTAATACGTGCTTTCTGTAATGTTATATAAGTTTTCAATCATATCTGAAATTATGTCCCTATTTTTAACGAAAGAATTATCTTCAATATATTTTTTCACATCATGAAGCGTATTTTTTCCATATTCCAACAACGCGATTTGTTGATCAATAATCTCTATTTTGTTGTCAATCAGTTGATTAGAAATATCATTACAGGTTTCAGAAGGAGGTTTTGTCTCAAGCTCGATTAACTGTTTAATCTCTTCCAAACTAAAGCCAATGGTTTTTAAACAAATAATTAACTTAACTTTTTGCTCATGTAGATCACCATAACTCCTATATCCATTTGATAGTCGGTCAGGAATTAATATTTTACGCCTTTCATAAAAACGTAAAGTGTCTAATGAAAGACCATACTTTAAAGAAAATTGACGAATATTCACTCAACCACCACGATTCCTTTATCTAGGATATTTTAAAAGTGTTTTTGTTGAATGGATGATCTTCAAGATATTGTTTGAAAGACTCATTCATTCTCTCAAAATTTAATTGCGTAGATTGAATAATAAAATAATTTAAAATAGGCACAAGTAACCCATTAAAATCTTCTGTCTGAATGAATTGAGTTGTATTTGCATCAATTTTAGTAAAAACAAACTGATGCCGACCATTAAACAAACCATTGATATAGAGTTTACCCTCCCATTCTAGATGATATTGATCAAGTTTTTTTACCTCTGGCTGCATTTGAAATTTCACATTTTTGCTTTCATCATATAAATCAACAATAATTTGTTGACCGATATATGTGGGAAATTGATCGAGACCAAATAAAGTATTCCACTCTGAGTAAGATGAAGTACATGTGAAGAGTTGCCAAACGTGGTCTATTGGTTGGTTTATAATGATCTTTGTTTCAATTCTTTTATGTCTAAAGATAAATAGAAAAAACAAAAATAATGCAATGATAGTGAAAACTGTTTCCATAAAATAATGTCTTTGTTACTCAAGCAGACAATAATTCTAAGATTGGAGTATAGTCCAACATCAAGGAAAACTTTAAGCTCATGCTTATAAGCTTTGGCTCTTAACATAAAATCACTGTGACAAAACCTTCATTATCCGCCATCACTAGCGACAACATTTCAAAGCCCCTCGCCTAGACAATTTGCACAAAAAAACGTATAACACCGTTCTTCAAATTTAACTGGTGACTCAAACCGTGAAACTCATCCTTGCACCCATGGAAGGCTTAACTGACCCGATTATGCGTGATGTCTTAACATCCGTCGGCAGCTTCGACTGGTGTGTAACCGAGTTTATTCGTGTCACCAACTCTGTGTTGCCTGATCATATTTTTCATCAGTTTTGCCCTGAATTACTGAACGATGGGAAAACAGCTTCTGGCACACCCGTACACGTGCAGTTTTTAGGCAATGATCCTGAAATGCTGGCAGCCAATGCCATTCGTGCTGTTGCACTTGGTGCTCCCGCTATCGATATGAACTTTGGATGCCCCGCAAAAACTGTCAATCGTCATCGTGGCGGTTCGGTATTGTTAGATGAACCTGAAGTCGTGCACGAGTTAGTCAAAGCTGTGCGTGATGCAGTGCCTCCGCATATTCCTGTATCAGCCAAAATGCGCTTGGGCTATATGGATCGCAACTTTATGCTGGAAAATGCTCACGCAATTGAAGATGCGGGTGCAGCTTGGGTAACGGTACATGCCCGTACCAAAGCAGATGGCTATACCCCGCCCGCATTTTGGGATCAGTTACAACCGATTCGTGAAGCATTGAAAATTAATGTGATTGCCAATGGTGAAATCTGGACCAATGCTGATGCTAAGCAATGTCGTTTAGAGTCAGGTTGTGAAGACCTAATGATAGGGCGTGGTGCTGTAACGACCCCCGATTTAACTCAATGCATCCGCCAAAACTCAGATACCGCTTTATTGAGTTGGAATGATTTATTGGCTTTGCAAATTCGCTTTATTAACGGTCCAGCCAAAACTGAAATAGGTATGCTTGGACGTTATAAACAATGGCTAGGCATGATGTCTAAGCATTATCCTGAAGCGAAATTACTTTGGGATGAAGTAAAACGTATTAAACAATTGCATGAAATTATAGAAAAATTAGAAGCAACTTTGACTTAAGTTTCAAATAAAGGCCATGAGATACTTTTCGTATCTCATGGCTGTTTCAAGATAAAAGGATTAACTCACTTCGCTCAGTAAAATAGGTAGTCCTGTTTCAAGTTGTATTGGCATAGAAATATGCTGATGTGCCACTTTCCAAAGTTGCTCTACTTTCTGAAAACAGATGGTGGTGCGACACCAAAATACTTCTAAATTGGGAATTGCATCAATTTGATCGACCTTTGAAAAACAGTGCAATACGGCGAGTTCTGGCTGGGCAATAAGTTTAATGCCTTCACGATATACACGAATGTTTCCAGCTTTCACTGGAAGATAACGCCTCCACAATTGTTTATACGCATCTATACCCGTTAAATGGGTACTTACATCAATTAAACTTACATCTTCGACACAAAGATCAGCTAAAGCTTGTATATCCATGCTTGCTACAGCTTCATCCCATTGTTTCAGCATTAATAAGATGGCATGGGCACTTTGCTCATCACCCGAAATTTCTATGCTCATCGTGTCATTCCTTTACAGTGTATTCACTTATCATCAACATAAGCTCTGATTTTGACTGCATCGCGACTTAAACGTATCTGCAGACAAATTAAAGACATTCAAAGCCATTTTGTCTTTTATACACAGTCTTAGAAGGTGCACTCCCTACAGCCTTCATAAACTTTAAACATGTGATTTTCATCACACTATAAAAACTATAGCGAAAATAATTCAGAGAATAAAGCGGTAATTTTAACGGATTTCCAACCCCTTATTTCCTCATCGCTTTTAGCAAATTCAATCCAATAAAAAAGCATGCCGATGGACATGCTTAATCAAAATAAATTTGGCATTACACCGTTAAATCTTTAATGGTGATAGATGAGCCATTATTTTTGACTGACTCAATTCCCTTATCGCGTGATTGTTCTGAAGAGTAAAATTGACTGGTACCAATCACCTGATGATTGGCAGCTTTTAAATTAAAATACGGCTTACCATTACTGGCGGTTAAACGATCATAACGGCTGTCATCCGCACTATTTTTATGAACAGATTCTATTCCCACATGCGCCGAGGCTTTTGCTTTGTAAAGCTCACTCGTTAAAATTACTTCCCCATTACCCGCTTTAAGCACAAAGCGATATTGCCCATCTTTTGCTTGACTCAGCTCAAACCATCCAGACATATTTTTATTCCTCTTGTTGTTTTCACTTTACTTATTGTTGCTTAAAACTATTTAAGTTCTAAGAAATATAAATGACTTTTAGACAACAAAAAAGAGCATTTTTAATCAAACATTCACTCAGCAGGAACCATTGTGATTCCTGCCGCCCTAAAACCATGCAATTTTTAGGTTATGGTCATCAATTTTTGCTTAAGTAACCATATAAAAATACAAGATGGCATCACGTCGCTGATGTAGGTACAACCACCGTTTTACCGTAAAAAGCGCTTTCCATTTCAAGAACTTCCACACATAGTTGTACCGTCAAATGCGTTTGCTTAGGTAGCAACTGCTGTAATGCTAAAAGTAATTGATTGGAAATTTCTGTTTTTGCAGCTATATCTCGCCCTGAAAGCAAAGAAACTCTGACATGTACATAGGCCTGATTCGACTCACCTAAACCAATCAAATAATCACTTTGACAAATTGCTCGGCTTTTAATGTCTGTAGCAACTTGTACATGGCCTGTCGCAAACAGTGCTTGGTTTAGACCTAATAAAATCGGCTGGGAATGAAAGTCTTTTAAATTGTCAGAATATTCCAAATGAATATGCGGCATCTGAGTGCAACCCAAACAGTGAAAACTGGGTTATACCATGTTTTCATACCTCACTGATGCAAGAAAAAGGATGAGATCATCCTCAATCTATGCATAGTGAGATAAAACACTTCAATTAAACTTTTTTCACATATTCCGATTTCAGTTTGATTGCTCCAATCCCATCAACTTTGCAATCAATATCATGTCCATCGCTGGCTTCAGGCAATAAACGAATGTTCTTGACCTTGGTTCCAACTTTAACCACCGAAGATGAGCCTTTAATTTTTAAATCTTTAATTACAGTTACAGTATCGCCATCAACCAATAAGTTACCGTTAGCGTCCTTAATTTGAGCAACCTCTTCTGCTTGGTTCAACTCACCTTCTTTCCATTCGTGCGAGCATTCTGGGCAAATCAATAAGTCGCCATCTTGATAGGTATATTCTGATTGGCATTTTGGGCAGTTTGGTAAAGACATAAAAAACTCAAAAAATAAAAAATAAAACTTAGTGTACTGTAAAATTGCGAATAACCCTAAATTTCATATGGGTATTTCTGCAAATTATTGCTTTTGAAACATAACGTAATTAAATTTCTGAACTTGTCCATTTGGTGTGATATGCATATTTTGTACACTCGTAACTAAGCGGAAATCGGGTTCAGCAAATTGTTGCTGTAATTGTGCAACGCTATAACGTTGAACCTCTAATCCACTGCATTTTAAAGGACCATCTTCAGCAAAAGTAGCCATAATCACGTACCCTAAGGGTTGTACAGCTGTTTTCACTTGCTGTATATAACGCTTTTGCGCTTGAGGTTGGGTCAAAAAATGAAATACCGCACGATCATGCCAAACTTGATAGCTTTCTGGTTCAAATTCCACGCTTAAAAGGTCGGCTACCTTCCAATCAATCAAGTGAGCGCGATCACCTAAACGCTGTTGGCTCTGCCGCAATGCCATATTCGATATATCTAGTACCGTTAAATGACGATAGCCTAAATCGAGTAATTCATCCGCAAGTATCGATGCGCCAGCGCCAATATCAATTATTGCTGCATCAGGTTCCAATTTCAAAGATTGAATCAGTTGTATCGATTGACTTGCATGTAACTGAAACCAACTGACTTGCGTCACGGCTTTATCTGTATAAACCCGGTTCCAATGAGTTTCTGTTGACATGTCTTATTTCCAACAATAATTCACATAGATAAATTATATTATATTAAAATATATTTTATTTTAAGTGTTTTCATCTTCAGGGAATTCTAAATAGTGCTTCAAGACCAGAGCATGATTTTGGGTTGCATTCTTTGCCGCAGTAATCAAGCTAATATTATGGTGTTGGACTAAACGTCGTAATTCTGCGAGTGTTTCAGGATGTTGCCTCAATTCAAGCAAATATTTTGCTCGAAACTCCTCCCAACCAATTAAATCTTGATGATAAGACTGCCTTAAAACAGTGGACGGCGTAATCTCTTTTGGCCATAAATCAATCTTGGCATCTTGTTTTTTAATACCTCTTGGCCATAGACGATCCACTAAAATTCTTAATCCATCATCTATAGTTACAGGGCTATAGGCACGCTTTATTTGAATCTGCATTAATTTCCTTAACGATGAGAAAACAAACAACTCATTTAACTTTCCATACTAATATCTTCGACATTTCCATCTTCATCAAATGACACACATAGCACATAGTCAGTCACATTCTCTGGCAGACTAAAGTCAATCGAATCATCATTTTCTTCAACCGAATGAAAGTCTAAAAAGCGCTGTGTCGATAATAACTCAATCACCTGCTTCGCTTCAGGGCGTGTGAGCCCAGTATGATGCTGCCAATACTGCGGAGAGATTTCTTGCAGATGATGCTCCACATACAAGCGTACTTGATTATCTAACCCAACATCTTGCAGATAGCTTTGCCAAATCGCATTCCGAGCTTTCTGTTCTCTTTCCTTAAAATTATTAAATGTTTGCATAATATCCTTACCATTTATCCATCAGGTATTTCAGGTGTAATCAGGAGTGCCAGCAATTGTAAAGACTCTTGCCAGCCCAAATAACATGCTTCTACAGGAATTACATCAGGTATGCCTGATTGGGTGATTTGAATTTCAGTACCGACAGAGACTGCTTTAAATTGAACTTTGACTTCAATTAAATCAGGCATGTTTGGATCTTCGAATTGATCAACATAGCGTAACAGCTGATTCGGAACTACTTCATGATATGTTCCACCAAAACCAATACGTGTACCTGTAGAAAAGTTAGTGAAATACATGCGATATCTGCCCTCAGGTTTAACCTCAAGCAAATCTACATGTGCCGTAAAACCGTGGGGTGCCATCCATTTGACTAAGGCATCTGCTGTGGTAAATGCCCGATACACACGCTCTGGTGGTGCATTAAACACACGATGTAATTGAACCGTATTCGACATGAGACACCTATATTTTTATTCTTTAGTTTTAAATAGTGTACGGCAGGCAGAGGCGGCTTATGTATAACTTGAGTATAAATTATACAGCAACCACCTACTCTGGCATTTTACTACTCGTCATCATAATCATAGAGATAGCTAAGACAGCCCCAACCATCGTATTCACCTTGGAACATTTCGGCAATTTTAACAAACCACTCTTCTAAATCTTGAACATCCTGATATTCAGGAATCATATTCACATGAACATTCAACACCCATAAATCACTGCCATCATTTTTGACTTCTTCTTGAAACAGCGAAATCTTTTGTTCTTCATGCAATAAATGCAAAGCGCATTTTTCTGCCTGATCTTGGGTGGTAAAAACTATAGAGAATTCAATCTCATGTAGATCTGTTAGATCATTGCCATCTTCATACATTTGCCACAGTACATTACCGTTATCGTCATCTGGAAATAATTCATAGTTGCGGCTCATGGTTATATCCCTGCTTTTTGTTTATTAATTAAACATAATTTAGCATGATTTTATGACAGTTTAAGCCCCCCAAAAAGACATTTTTAAAAAGTAGGTAAACTCTGAATATCGACAGGCTCGCCACTGAATGGCTGTACAAACTTCAAGTGACTGGCATGTAATGCCATGCGCTTTAAAGGACTTTGAAAAGGTTCAGGATGATAGAGTTTATCCCCTGTAATTGGATGTCCAATATATTGCATATGCACACGTAATTGATGTGAGCGCCCTGTAATCGGGGTCAACAATACACGGCTAATATCCTGTGTTGAATCATAATACATCAGCTCAAATAAGGTTTTGGCAGCTTTACCCAATTCAAAATGCACAATCTGACGTGGACGATTTTCCCAATCCGTAATTAAAGGAACGTCTACACTTCCCGATTGCTGAATATGACCCTGTACCAATGCTTGATAATGTTTGGTCACCGTTCGTGCTTGAAACATTTTGCTGACCGCGACTTCGGCATCACGATGCTTGGCAAACATCAAAATTCCCGAGGTCGCCATATCCAAACGATGGGTAATTTTCGCACCAGGAAATTGTGCTAAAACGCGATAATAAGCACTATCATGATGTTCAGGTAAACGTCCAGGCACCGATAGCAAACCCGCAGGTTTATTAATAATCACCAAGTCTGCATCTTCATACACAATATGCAAAGGCTCTTGTGGTGGTGTATAAACAAAGTGGTCATTTAAAGGCATGATTGGACTGGTGTACGAATAAAGCGGGCAAAATATCAAGCCAACAGGATGCTGTCAATTTTTCTGCTTTTTGTCATTTCATTTATCCAAAAGTGATACTTTCTCCATTAAAAAATCGACAAATATTTAGCGATGCTTATTCATTTCTGTCAGCAAATCTAACTGAATTTCTTGAATTTGTGTCAGCCTTTCCCATTGATGCAACAGCAAATGATCCATTTTTTCATGCAGGTGTCGAATTTCTAATTCCGCTTTGAGATTAATCTGGTAATCATGCTGCGAACGTAACCGGTCTTTGGCTTCCTGTCTATTTTGGCTCATCATAATAATCGGGGCCTGTATGGCCGCCAAACATGACAAAACCAAATTTAGTAAAATAAAAGGATACGGGTCAACTGGATGTACCCATAACACCACTGTATTTAAAACAATCCAAAGCACTAAAAACATGCCAAAACAAATCAGGAACGTCCAACTCCCACCAAAACTGGCAATTTTATCTGCTAATTTCTCACCCAATGTCCAGTTTTGGTCAAATTCAGTTTCAATGTTTTTGGTGATGAGTTCATGCCGTTGCATGCTGCTAATCACTTCACGCTCTAAATCGGTCAGCTCGCCTTTTTCAGATTTCAACAACGAATGTACGTATTGAATGCGATAATGGGTCAAATCAGGTCGACAAATAAAACTGTCTGACGACCAGTCAGGATAATCTTTTTTGATCTCATCGCTAATCACATCACGAATAATATGCCCAGAGACCAATGCTTTATAAGGAAATGACTTTTTACACACTGCACACGTTTGATTTTGTCTATCTGTCATTGTTCTTAATTCGTTTTCTATTTTGACTCCATCATAACAATTTTCTATGCAAATGAAGCAACTACAACTCCTGTAATAACAAGAATGCTCCATTTAATTTACAAAAGATAAAATAATAAACGGAACCAAATTAAACACCATAATTAGAATTTTATAGACTGCCATCGCAGCATAATGAATTGCATCAAAAATCTGATCATTCAGATTAAACCAACGACCATGTAAACTTTTCATCCATGTTCGGGCATTGATAAAAACCCAGAACCAAATCAATAAAATAAGATAATTGAGGATTAAAGACCAACCCAACACTTGCCGTAATAATTCCATATCCATGTTTATCACTCCTATACTCAGCTTCAATCACAATGTAATAAGCTAAAGCTTTAGCCCAACACGAAAACCTCTCGCAGCATAATAAGATTCAGCCCCGTTATGATAAGTAAACACCTGACCATAGCGGCGGTCACAAAACAATGCTCCGCCTAAAGACCGAATAGCCTCAGGTGTACTCACCCAACTTGATGTTTTTTGGTCAAAATTTCCCAATTTTTGTAATTCATAATATTGCTGTTCTGTCAGGAGTAATGTGCCCTTCACCTCAGCCAAACGCAGCGCACTGTCTTGTGGCGGATTCTGTTTTCGAGCAGCCAAGGCTTCTGCGTCATAACATAAACTACGGCGACCTTTGGGACTTTCTTCCGCACAATCGACAAAATAATATTCATCACTGCTTTGTTCAAATTGAATAAGATCAGGCTCACCCCCTGTTTGCTCCATCCAGTGCAAACTTTGAATTTTTTTAGGTTGTGCTTGAAGTTTGGATAACACTTCACTCCATTTGAGATGGGGATGCCTTAAAACATGCTGCTCGAAACGTTGTTGTAAACGGGTAAAAAGTTGCTGATCATCCAATGGCTGATCTAAGTTGTGATAGCTCATCTCTGCTCTTCTTTTTATGACATTATTTTTCAGAACCTGCTCTTATCATGTTACTGAACGAGATAAAAAACATCGTCTTAATTTGTAAATGATGTAAACAAGTAAAGGGAATATAAATAAGAGGTTAAAATATTATTAAAATTATATTGTTATTCGATTTTATTCTAAAAAATTTTTAGGGTGTCAAGGGAAAACATCAGTGGTTTACTTCAACAACCATGACTTTGTAAATCATAACCTTGTGCCTATAAACTTTTGGTTTATAGCGTCCTAAGCCGAATCGAGACCTTTTGGGTAAGTACTACACTCACGTTGTACGCAACTGGTAGCAATCTACTCTTTCCGATCCCCATCACACCCTTGAGATATAGTGTAGGCAGATTCAACTGGGATTGTTTTCCTAAAATCTAGTTTTTTTTATTTTTTTTAAATATATTTTCCACAATAATAGAAATATAGAGAATTAATTTCCATTTAATAAATTTCAATCAACTTTTAATTTCACTTTTATGTATATTTTGCGTTTTTTTACCAAACCAACTCCAATAAATCTAAAATTATGCCCAAATCACCATAATGGCTGCCAAAATGACTAAAAAAAGTCCCAAATGATCGGAACGAGCTAATTTTTCTTTAAAGAAATATGCAGAAATCAATAAGCTAAATAGAATTTCAATTTGCCCTAAGGTTTTCACTAAAGCCACGGTCTGCATACTCATGGCACTAAACCAACCTAAAGATGCCAAGAAACTACATAAACTAACTTTAAAAGTCAGTCCGACGCGCTGCCCCATGTGGTACAAGGTTTTTCTGCTAAATAAACCAAGGTACAACAATAAAATTACACATTGAAAGCTAATTAAAATACATAACACCCACGCCGCACGGTGCAAAAATGGCAGCATTGCAAGTTCTAAACTGGCTTCACGAACCAATAAAGAGGTAATCGCAAAACACAATCCACTACCTAATCCAATCACTAAAGTTTTGAAAGAGAGTTTGGTCTGATTACTCCCTTTACTCAGAAAGAATACGGCGATTGCTCCAATCAATACACCAAACCATCCCCAAACCGTTAAGTGTTCTTGTAAAAACATCACGCCAATTAAAGCTGCCAAAATGGCTTCGCTTTTTGCCAAACCAATCCCAATCGCATAATTTTTTTGTTGAAATAATTTCACCATTAATGCAGTTGCATAGATCTGACTCACACCTGCAATCACAATATATAGCCAAAAATGTGTCGAAAAACTCACAACCGCTGTGGTAGGTTGTTGGTGATATAAAATTGCAAGGTAACTTAAGGCAAAGATTGGAGAAAAGAGAAAACGCGCTAAGGTAGTTCCATACACATCAACTGTGCTACTGAGTTGCTTTTGAAAAGCATTACGCCACGCCTGCATAAATGCAGCCATAATTGTGAATAATACCCAAGCAATTGCCATAGCTTTAACTTCATCTTTAACTCGGTGGTTAATTTACTCGCTTCAAATTCACTTTTCGAGCTTTAGTTTCCATTTACTCAACTGATGTATGTTACCTCTGGGGCAATGCGAAAGTATCACTAATAAAAACTGTATTGGCTTTCAGGATGGATGGGGCAAAATCGACCATACGACGTAAGGTTCGCGTGTAATGCGCCTGATCAGAAAAGCCTGCTTCGAAAGCAACATCAATTAAACTATGCCCTTCAATCCATAATTGAAGGGCATAGCGCACTTTTAACCATAATATGTATTGCCGCATGGAACCACCCAATTGAGCACTAAATAAATGCATCAAACGTGACTCAGACAAACCAACCTGAGTCGCAACATTTGCGACCGTTGGTATGTTATGTGGAACTTGCTGCTTGATATATTCACAAGCTTTTAAAATACGGACATCCCACGGTAAATGAACAGGCTCTTGGGCAGATAAAACTTTTAAAATACGCAACAATAATTGCTTTACTTGTGCAATATTTAAAGTCCCAGCTATCAATTTTACCAACTCGCACCTAAGTGGCTGCAAACAACTTGCAGGCAATGAGCACATCGACCTCCCCTGTAATAGCGCATGTACATAGCCGTAAAGTTCATGATCTGGATCAATTAAAACTGCAAGAAAAGGTTGGTTTTCAGAATCTGTGCTATGACTGACATTCGGCGCCATACAAACAATGTCATGATAACTGCGAGGCTGATGATCTAAGGTCACTGCAAATTGCGCCCCTAAACCAATTTGCAATAATGCAGGGAAATGCGCATGTGATTTATTTAAGTGTTCTTGTGTGACATATAGAACAACGCCATCCCACGCATATAACCAGCTTTTTTCTGGTTTCGCTACTGAGCCAGATTCCTTCTGCTGAAATAGCATAATCGTTCAAGACCCGATGTCGTTTTTTGTTGAAAATGACTCCAGTAAACACTAAAGGAGTAGTTACATGTTACAGAATACCCAAGAAATGATTAAAAACAATACTCAGGAACTGATTAAAAATACTGTCCCTGCACTAACGGATAAACAAGAGATTCAAATTGTTGGAAGTGATGGTCGTATTAAAACGCTTAAAGAGTTCTATCCATTTTATCTTTCACAACATGCAGAGCCGATTTGCCGACGTTTACATTTTGTAGGTACAACTTGCGTAATTGGCATTACTGCAACCGCAGCCATGAAAAAAAATCCCAAATTACTATGGGCATTACCTGTGGTTGGCTATGGTTTTGCTTGGGTCGGTCACTTCTTTTTTGAACACAATAAACCAGCGACATTTAAACAGCCATTTTTTAGCCTAATTTGTGACTTTAAAATGTATAAAGACATTTTAGTTGGCAAAGTCGACTGGTAAAAACTAAATTTGATCTGACTTATTTAAGGGTCTAATAAGTCAGATCAACTCTCACATTATCTTTAAAACTAGCAACTCTGCGCGATTATCCAATCATTGCTCCCCCTTATTCACAAAATAGCAAGAAATTTTCAATTTCTTGCTTTTGATTTTTTCCTTTAAAGCAGATGTGCAATTTCAAGCAAAATAGTGGAAAATCAAATGAATTAATTCTTCTATAAATTGTCGAAGTGAGCATTTCATGAGTACTCTTGCATTTACGGCTTTCACCCTTAATGGCGTAGACGCGCAAAAATTTCTACAAGGTCAAGTCACCGTTCACGTAGAACGTCTAATTGAAAACCAAACTCGCTATACCGCAATTTGTGATCTTAAAGGTCGAATTCATTTTGGCTTATGGCTGAAAAAAATAAATAATGAAAGTTTCGAAATTGTGACTACACTCGATCAAAGTGAAGAGTTTGCCAAACATATTCGAAAATTTGGCGCGTTCTCGAAAATGAAACTCGAACCTGTCGGCATCGTATTTCCAACAGTTGTAGATATTCATACGGAGTTTTCAACCTCAGAAACGGATATTCAAACTTGGCAATTACAAGCGATTCAAACTGGACAAGCTTGGATTTGCCAAGCTTCTGAACATATATTCCAACCCCAAGAATTACGCTTACATCAACGTGAAGGTGTTCACTACGATAAAGGATGCTACCTTGGTCAAGAAATTGTGGCGCGCCTGTGGTTTAAAGCAAAACCAAAACATTGGTTACATTTGATTCAAGGACACGGTGAAGCACCAACCCCTGCGAGTCAACTTAACAAAGATGTGGAAGTAGTCAATAGCATCTCGACACCTGAGGGCTATAAAGCACTAGTCGTTGCAAAACCAACTGCAATTACTGAGTTAGACGCACAAATTTTAGACCTGCCTGAAAAATTGAATGGTGATGTTGCAAGACCAGTTCAATAATTACGTTTAAATATATTTCTAGATCGTATATGAATCACATATACGATCTTTTTAAAACTCATAAAAATAATATAAAAAATAAATATTTATAAATATTTTAAGTTCTGAGCCGTTCTCAAGTAATTCCAACCAATATGATTACACAATCCCTATTTTTGGTTATTTTTTATTCGATTACATTTATTCAAAAATCAAACAATCCCTAAATTAAATTTATATATTTCAGCCATTTAAAATAAAACCATTTAAAAAATATAGAATTTTTACTCTATTTAGCCGTTTTTTTGAACTAATCAGTTCTACTAGAGCATTTACTCTTATTTTAATTGTGTTATTTTTGTCACATGGAGTAACAATATGATTTTGGTCGGACTTACCAAAAATTCCAGAATTAACAAAAGCATGATTCAACATGCATAAAAATCGTGTACCTCAAGGGAAGATGAAAGAATGAAATTAAAAGCTCTAACTACCGCAATGATTCTCGCAGCATTACCAACCGCTGGAGCATTTGCTGCAGCACTTGACCGTTCAGGACAATCAATTTCTGCCTTCTTACAACCAGGCAACTATTTTGAAGCAGGCCTTTCTGCACTTGATCCAAACGTTTCAGGAAAGGTTCGTTCTGGATACACACCAAGCCCAGCAGTATCAGCCAATGTTGTTGGATTACAAAATACAAGTCTAGGAGACATGGGAGATGATTATTATTTCCCAAATGCCGCACTAAAATTACAAGTAACTGATCATTTTTCTTTTGGTTTAATTTACGACCAACCATTTGGAGCTGATGCAACTTATTCTCTATCAGATACTGGCTCTGCTGCCTTAGGAGGTGTGGGCTTATTTCATAATGGCAAAGAGTCAACTAATGTTGAAGTTAAAACCCAAAACATTGCTATGATCGTGGGCTTCCAACCGAATGAAAACTTTAATATTTATGGTGGTGGTGTTTACCAAACAATTAAAGGGCATGTAAAACTTCGTGGTTTAGCATATGGCGGAGCTGCAGGATTCGGAGGATATAATGCTGATATTAGTGAAGACAGTGCGACAGGATGGTTAGCTGGTTTTGCCTACCAAATTCCTGAAATTGCCTTGAAAGCATCTGTTACCTACCGTTCTGAAGTTGAACATAGTGTCGGAATAGAAGAATCTTCTGTTGGTACAGGAACTCTTTCAGCTATTATGAACAATCCTGCATTAGCGGGCGTAAGTGCTACAGGTGATACAGATGTTACTACACCGCAATCTGTTAACCTTGATTTCCAAACTGGAGTTATGGCAAATACTGTAGCTTTTGCGAATGTGCGTTGGGTAAATTGGAAAGACTTCGCAATCCGCCCTTATGCATTTGGTGTGGCAGCAGGAAAAACTCCAGGCTATCCAAATGGATTTGACTTAGTGGCTTACAGTGATGATCAATGGTCTGCGAATGTCGGTGTAGGTCGTAAACTGAATGAACAATGGGCAGGTAATGTATCTGTAGGTTGGGATTCTGGTGCTGGTAATCCTGTAACAACACTAGGCCCAACAGAAGGTTATTGGAACCTTGGCCTAGGTGTTCAATACAGCCCTACTCCTGCAACATTTATTGCTGGCGGTGTGAAATACTTCTGGTTAGGTGATGCTAAAGCACAAACTGGCGCACAATTTGGTACATCAAATTATGTAGCAGACTTTTCTGACAATGATGCACTTGCATATGGTTTAAAAATCGGCTACCGCTTCTAATTCATACATGCCTCAAAAGACCATCCTTTTGGATGGTCTTTTTTTTGGCAAAAAGTATCATTCCTTAAATCAGAATATCAACTAAAATTAGCCAAGTGTTTTTAAATTAAACATTTAATTTTTCACTTAAATGACTCTACAATTAAACTAATTACTCTATTTTTTTATTTATAAATCATTAATATACAGACGTACCATTAGTATTTTTACTCTATTCAAGCACTTTTTGTGTATGAGTTAGTTCAATTAATAAACGGCATAGTGCATTTACTCTTTTTTAATTTGTGTTACCTTCCCTTAACTTTTAGTTACAAAGAGATATCAGGGAAAATATCCATGAAGCTTACAGCTCTTAAAAAAGCAATTTTACTTTGTCTTATTCCTACTACTTCTACATTTGCAGCAGGCCTTGATCGTTCTGGTCAATCTATCCTGCCTTTTTTGCAATCAGGAAATTATGCTGAAGCTTCAATCAGTATTTTAGATCCGAATGTAAGTGGTAAAAGTAATAGTGGGGCTGCTGTAACAGACATGGCGGATGACTATTATTTCCCATCGGCTGCACTTAAAGTTCAGGCAACCGAACATTTTTCTTTTGGTTTGATTTACGATCAACCTTATGGGGCTGACTCTCAATATTCTGCTGAAGCAGGCACTTTTGGTGATGGTGTAGAAGGTACTAGCGTGAAAGTTCGTACCAACAACCTCTCTCTTATTGTGGGCTACCAACCAACTGAAAACTGGAATTTTTATGCAGGTCCTGTTTATCAAACGGTAAAAGGTGATGTCTCTTTACGTGGTGCAGCTTACTCTTTACTTTCTGGTTATGACATCAATCTAAAAGAAGATGATGCTTATGGTTGGTTAGCGGGTGCAGCGTATCAAATTCCAGAGATTGCACTAAAAGCAGCGGTAACCTACCGATCTGAAATTAAACATGAATTAAATACTACTGAAACATCAAATATCTATATTCCGCCAAATTACTTACCAACTTTACCAAGTGGTGTGGACTTACGTTCTGTCACCAGCCAAACTGAAGTCGTCACACCACAGTCTGTGAATTTAGACTTTCAAACTGGCATTGCAAAAGATACTTTAGCTTTTGCAAATGTACGTTGGGTGCATTGGGATCAATTTGCAGTAAGTCCAGTAGCTTTAGCAACTGCATCTAAGATCGCAAAAGGAAAAGCGCAAAATCTGATTGATTATTCTGATGATCAAATTTCAGCAACTATCGGTCTAGGTCATAAATTCAACAAAAAATGGTCTGGCTCAGTTTCAGCAGGTTGGGATTCAGGTGCAGGCAACCCTGTAACAACTTTAGGCCCAGTTGAAGGCTATTGGAGCGCAGGCTTGGGTGGTCAATATAGCCCAGCAGAAAATTATTTTGTTCAAGCTGGTGTTAAGTACTTCTGGTTAGGTGATGCCAAAGCACAAACTGGCGGTAATGTTGTTGGTGATTTCTCTGATAATGAAGCAATTGCTTACGGATTGAAATTTGGCTACAAATTCTAATCTTTGCAATAAAAAAAGACGGACTTTAAGTCCGTCTTTTTTTGTTTAATTTTATAGAATTAAGCAGGAATATTACGTACAGATGCCTTACGAATGGCTTCTTTTAACGCATCATAACCGTTGATTGCTGGGAATTGTGGAAACTCAGCAATCACATTTTCTGGCGCATCAAACAAGAAACCATGATCTGCTTCGCCTAGCATTGTGGTGTCATTATATGAATCACCTGCCGCAATCACACGGAAGTTCAAACCATGAAGTGCTTTAACTGCCTGACGCTTCTGGTCAGGTTGACGTAATTTATAATCAGAAATCATCCCCTGCTCGTCTGTTTCTAATTTATGACAGAAAATAGTTGGCCAACCCAATTGTTTCATCAACGGATGTGCAAACTCATAGAAAGTGTCTGAAAGAATAATAAGCTGGAAATGCGTACTCACCCATTCTACAAATTCTTTTGCACCTGGAAATGGTCCCATTTCCGCAATGACTTCTTGAATATCATCCAAGCCTAAATTATGTTGCTTTAAAAGATCTAAACGTTGTGTCATTAACACATCGTAATCAGGAATATCACGTGTTGTCGCTTCTAGCGCTTTAATTCCAGTTTTTTTCGCAAAGTTAATCCAAATTTCTGGAACTAACACACCCTCTAAATCAAGACATACAACTTCCATGAATGCTCCCAACTGTCTATGAAAAAAATTTGGACTATAATAGCATCAACTTATGATTCAGTAATTGCTGTTTTTTAAATCTATTTTTTTCATAAGCATTTATTTTTTAATGCTAAGTAGAAATATTCAATTCAATTAGAATATTTTCAAAATCTTTTAATATAGGTTTTGAAGTCTCCAAGCCTATAGCCAGGAACTCTAATGACTACTATCCCTACTATCGATCATATTGATGCGCTTGCATCTGAATATGCAGATAAATCTCCAAGTGAAATTTTAGAACTCGCACTGAATCAAGAAGGTGAAATTGCCATTTCTTTTTCTGGCGCTGAAGATGTTGTACTGATTGATATGGCAGCCAATCTGGGTAAACCATTCCGTGTTTTTAGTTTAGACACGGGCCGTTTGCACCCAGAAACCTATCAATTTATTGAAACGGTGCGGAAACATTACAATATTAAGATCGAAATCTGTTTCCCAGAATCTGAAGCAGTTCAAGCGCTCGTCAATGAAAAAGGGTTATTCAGTTTTTATCAAGATGACCATAAAGAATGCTGTGGTATTCGTAAGGTACAACCTTTACGCAAAAAACTGGCGACTTTGGATGGTTGGATTACAGGTCAGCGTAAAGACCAAAGCCCAGGGACACGCACTGAAATTCCAGTCATTCAATCTGATGTTGGTTTTTCTGGCCCTGGCAAACAGTTAATTAAATACAATCCTTTAGCGAACTGGTCTAGTGCAGAAGTATGGAGCTATATCCGTATGATGGAAGTTCCATATAATCCGCTACATGAGCGTGGTTTTATTTCAATTGGCTGTGAACCGTGTACGCGACCTGTATTACCTAATCAGCATGAGCGTGAAGGCCGTTGGTGGTGGGAAGAAGCCACACACAAAGAATGCGGATTACATGCTGGCAATTTAGCAAAATAATTTTGTCAAGCCAAAGCCACTGAACTATTCAGTGGCTTTTTTTCAGATTGATGGACACATAAAGCCGTAACTTTTCTAGGTAAAAGGCGCTATACTCAAATCAAGTTTTATAATTCTAACAATGTGACTCAGAAAGGAGTCACCATAGAAATTGCAGTGAGGCAATCGACACTATGCGCCCATTACACCCTATTGATTTTATCTTTTTAACATTAGAAAAACGGCAGCAACCTATGCACGTTGGGGGATTATTTCTTTTTCAAATTCCTGAACATGCACCTGAAACTTTTCTACAAGATTTGGTTGCAGATATTCGCAGCTCGAAATCCATTCCTGTTCCACCATTTAACAATAAATTGAATGGCCTATTATGGGATGAAGATGAAGAATTCGATCTTGATCATCATTTTCGTCATATTGCCTTACCTCATCCCGGACGTATTCGAGAATTACTGACTTATATCTCTCAAGAGCATAGTGCACTGATTGATCGAGCCAAGCCTTTATGGACGTGTTACATTATTGAAGGGATCGAAGGCAATCGTTTTGCCATGTATTTTAAAATTCATCATGCTATGGTGGATGGTATTGCGGGCATGCGTCTGGTCGAAAAATCACTTTCGCATGACCCACACGCTAAAAGCATTGTGCCACCATGGTGTGTCGAAGGTCCTCGTGCCAAACGTTTAAAAGAAGCAAAAGTCAGCCGTATGAAAAAAATCATTACGGGGTTGAAACAACAAGTAGAAGCAACGCCTATCGTGATGCGTGAACTTTCCCAAACAGTCATGAAAGATATGGGGCGTAATCCAGACTATGTCTCTAGCTTCCAAGCGCCAAGCAGCATTTTAAATCAACGTGTTAGCTCATCACGTCGCTTTGCTGCCCAATCTTTTGAGTTTGATCGTCTACGTCATATTGCATCAGCTTTAAACGTCACGATTAATGATGTGGTGTTGGCGATTTGCTCTGGTGCATTACGTGAATATTTACTGAGTCAAAATGCTCTACCAAAGAAACCTTTGGTTGCCATGGTTCCTGCTTCCATTCGTGATGATGATTCAGAAGTATCAAATCGAATTACCATGATTTTGGCGAATTTAGGTACGCATAAAGAAGATCCTTTAGAACGTTTGCAGATTATTCGTCGTAGTGTTCTGAATGCAAAAGAACGTTTTAAACGCATGAACTCTAACCAGATCATGAACTACAGTGCATTTGTTTATGGTGCAGCAGGCTTGAATATTGCCTCTGGTTTAATGCCGAAACGTCAGGCATTCAATTTGGTTATTTCTAATGTGCCTGGTCCACGTGAACCTTTATATTGGAATGGCGCGAAACTCGATGCACTTTATCCAGCATCAATTGTTCTAGATGGTCAAGCACTCAATATTACCATGACCAGCTATTTAGATAAGCTTGAGGTTGGACTCACGGCGTGTCGTGTCGCATTACCGAAGATGCAAAACTTATTAACGCACTTGGAAGAAGAAATTCAACGATTTGAAAGTATTGTTGGGGTTAAAAGCCCAAAGTTGAAGGCGGTGAGTTAACCGCAGAAACTAATGACAAAAATTAAGTAGAATAAATTAAGGGGCTTCACAAGAGCCCCTTAAGCTTTAATACTGCGACACTGTTTCAGTAGCTGATGACAGACCGAACGAACCATGGCCGTTGTAATTTGAGTTTCTTTGCCTTGTTCGTCTACGATATAACCCGTATGTACGTTTTTATTATCTAGTACGTGCTTGATACCTTGTTTGATAATTTTTTCACTCATGCCCATTTCACACCTCTTCTTGCTAAGACCAAATTCCCCAAAAATGAAAATTTAGTTTGGCTACTTGGTATGAGTAGTATTGAAAAAACTAGCTCGAAAGTAAAATTTCAGTTGTAACAAGTGTTTAACGACATCCTGTTACAATTTCAGCTTAGAATGATATCGTATTGCTCTTGCGTATATAAATTTTCCACCTGAAATTTAATCACACGATTAATAAAATGCTCTAAATCCGCCACAGCTGGTGCTTCTGCGGTTAACAAACGATCAATTACAGAAGGATGTGCGACAACAGTAAAGCCACTCTGAGATTCAAAAGCTCGGGTATATCGTAAGATTTCTCGAAAGATTTCGTAACATACCGTCTCTGCTGTTTTAACATAACCACGTCCCTGACAAGTCGGACAAGATTCACATAACAAGTGTTCTAGCGACTCTCGAGTACGCTTACGCGTCATTTCGACCAGACCTAACTCCGAAACCTGAGTAATTTTAGTCTTGGCATGGTCTCGCTCCAACATACGCTCGAACTGATTCATCACTTCTTCACGATGTTGAGCCTCCTGCATGTCAATAAAGTCAATAATGATAATACCGCCCAAGTTACGTAAGCGTAACTGGCGTGCGATGACCTGCGTTGCCTCCATATTGGTTTTAAACACAGTATCTTCTAGTGTTCTGCCGCCCACATAAGAGCCGGTATTGACATCAATTGTGGTCATAGCCTCGGTTTGGTCAATCATTAAATAACCACCCGACTTTAAGGCAACACGAGTTTGCAATGCTTTCTGAATGTCTTCTTCAACATTATATAAGTCAAAAATCGGACGTTCACCAGGATAATGGATCAGACGATTCTGCATATTTGGCACAAACTCAGCCACAAACTCCTGCAATTTGGCATGAATTTCACGTGAGTCAACGGAAATTTTTACAGTATTTTCATTCGCTAAATCACGAATAATACGTTGTGGTAAGGGTAATTCTTCAAAAATAAGAGAAGGTACCGCAATAATTTTTTGTTTACGTTGGATGTATTCCCACAGCTTTGCTAAATACGCCATATCCTGCGCAATTGAAGCTTCATCAATCCCTTCGGCAGCAGTACGTACAATGACTGAACCTGGTAATTCGTGTTGGGCCTGAATTTTCTCAATAATAGAACGTAAACGCTCGCGTTCTTCTTCTGATTCAATTCTTTGGGATACACCAATATGATTGCCAAAAGGCATGAGTACCAAATAACGCGAAGGAATAGAAAGATCCGTACTTAAACGCGCACCTTTGGTTCCCAACATATCTTTCATGACCTGAACTGTCAGAATTTGCCCAGGCTGTAATAATTCAAAAACATTGGGAATCGGCTGATTACGTGGCCAAACCATATCATTGATGTGTAAAAAAGCAGTGCGGGACAGACCAATATCGACAAAAGCGGCCTGCATCCCTGGCAAAACGCGAACGACTTTGCCTTTATAAATATTTCCTACCAAACCCCGTTTTACAGTACGTTCAACATATAACTCGTTGACTGTACCATTTTGAATTAACGCCACACGACACTCCATCGGTGTGACATTAATCAGTAACTCGTCAGACATAATAAGACTCAAAACATTATAAAAATTTTTGTTTCACCATTAATTTAAAACCTTAATGGCTTTGAATAACTCGACTGTCTCATGTAACGGCAAACCAACTACATTGGTATAACTGCCTTCAATACGGGGAATATAACGCGAAGCCAGCCCTTGTATGGCATAAGCTCCCGCTTTCCCTTCGGGTTCCCCTGTTGCCCAATACGCTTCCATGTCTTTTAGGCTCAGCACTTGAAATTCGACTTGGGTACGCACCACTATACTTGAAATTTGTGCTGATGTGCGTACACATACCCCAGAAAATACATCATGTTTTCTGCCCGATATTTTTGCCCACATTTCAAAGGCATGTGCTTTAGATTCGGGTTTCCCTAAAATTTCACCATCGACACTTAAACTGGTGTCTGCGGCAATAATAACGGCATCTGGAAAATGTTGTTGTACTGCTGCTGCTTTTTCACACGCTAAACGTTGAACATAATCTGCTGCAATTTCACCCTCAAGCACATTTTCATCAATCTCAGGGCTATAAATTGAAAAGTCTAGGCCGAGCTGCTGAAGCAGCTCACGACGTCTCGGAGAACTAGAGGCAAGGACTAAACGCGCCATTTTTTCAGCACAAAATAAACCAATGGCCACACCAGAACACTGGTGAGTAATGGTTGCCAATGTCGGGCAAAAGAGAACTGAATGCCCCCCATAATTTGTGCCACCCACATCATAAACAGGTAAGCTAAAATGGCCAGTGCTGCAATGACCCACAGATTGGCAAAAGTCAGTACACGGCGTTCACGAATCAAAAACCGCGCAACAAAACTGATCACTACAAAACATAATGCATTTAATCCTAGTGGGGCATCCATGAGTAAATCGACAAAAATACCTGTACCAAAGGCAAACCAGACACCACACCACGTAGGCTGACATAGCACCCAAAACAGCATCACCATCATCATAAACAATGGACGCCAGCCAGAAACAGCATAGGCCAATGGATAAACCATTAGCACAGAGGCAATGATTACTGAAAAAATGATTGGGAATAATGGATCTTGACGTTTTTCTTGACGTAACTTAGCGATTGGCATGTGGTTGCTCCATCGCTAATGAGTCGGAAAACAGCACCACAACATGATGACCACTGGCTAACTGTGCCGCAGGAACCACATCAATTTGTGCAAACTCACCCGTTGTATGTCGACTCACTTTAGACACTGTACCGACCAAATATCCTGCTGGAAAATGCGCCCCCAAACCTGAGCTATACACTTTTTCACCCACCTTAATATTGGCACTGGTTGGAACGTATTCCATTTTCAGATGTCCTAAATCACCTGTACCCGAAACGATAGCACGCATCCCCGTGTACTCTAAACGTACCGATAAAGAATGATCTTTGTCAGAAAGCAACATGACTCGACTACTGTGTGGATACACATTGATGATTTGTCCCATGATGCCTTTATCGTCTAATACCGTCTGTCCAACTTTCAAATTGTTGGTTGAACCTCGGTTAATCACAATAATATGACGTAATGGATCCGCATCCGTCCCAATGACTTCAGCAATTTCCATACGACCATCAATAATTAAAGGTGTATCAAGCAAACCACGTAAACGTGTATTTTCAGCAGAAAGCTCTGATAGTTTTTGCAAACGTACTTGGGCTTGTAACAACTCCGCCTGCATGGCCGTGTTTTCACGACGCAATTGTGCCTCAGACTTGGTCTGCTGTGTCAACCATTCGCTAGACAATACAGGATAGCTCGCTAAGGCATAAATGGGATTATATGCCGCATACAAGACATCTCTTGCTGGCTGTATCACATGTGGTAAGCGCCAGTTAAAAAATAGCACCACCAAACATGTTACAACCGCAATGATAAAGGAGCGAAATGATGGGGGCTGCCTAGAAAACAAATTTGTTTGCACAGCCAAATCCTTAATTAACCAACGAATAACATGTCGTGATTTGGATTATCAAAGAATTCTAAAACTTTACCACCACCACGAGTGACACAAGTTAAAGGGTCTTCTGCGACTACGACTGGTAAACCAGTTTCCTGAGCCAATAATTTGTCAAGGTTACGTAGCAATGCACCACCACCCGTCAATACAATGCCGCGCTCTGCAATATCTGAAGATAATTCAGGTGGCGTTTGTTCCAACGCAGATTTGACTGCTGAAACAATGCTTTGTAAAGGATCTGAAATCGCTTGGGTAATTTCGTCTGAAGTAACTGTAATGGCACGCGGCACACCTTCTGCCAAGTTACGACCACGAACTTCAATTTCCAAAGTTTTACCATTTTCATCTGGTAAAGCCATGCCCACTTCTTTCTTGATGTTTTCTGCAGTGGTTTCACCAATCACGCAGCCATGTGCTTTACGTACATAGTTAATGATTTGTTCATCAAACACATCACCACCTACACGTAAAGAGTCAGCATAGACACAACCTTGCAATGAAATAATCGCAATTTCAGTTGTACCACCACCCACATCAACCACCATTGAACCGCAAGCTTGTTCTACAGGTAAACCTGCACCAATTGCAGCAGCCATCGGTTCTTCAATTAAACGGACATCACGTGCACCTGCATTGAATACAGCCTCACGAATTGCACGACGTTCAACCAAAGTTGATTTACATGGAACACACACCACAACACGTGGTGCAGGTGGGAATAAACGCTTTTCATGCACTTTACCAATAAACTGGTTCAGCATGGTTTCAGTCACTTCAAAATCAGCAATTACACCGTCTTTCATTGGGCGAATTGCAGAGATGTTCGCAGGCGTACGACCAAGCATTTGCTTCGCATCAAGACCAACAGCGGCAACAATTTTTTGTGAACCACTGTGACGAATAGCCACAACTGTCGGTTCATTTAATATAATGCCTCGTCCTGGTGCATAAATAAGTGTATTTGCTGTACCTAAATCAATGGCGAGGTCTGGCGAAAACAAGCCAATTAGTCGTTTTAGAATCACGGGGTCGTTCTCAGTTTAACTTTATGTGGACGCAAGGTCGCAACTTTAACTAAATGTGATGCTTTGAACAAGTCAATCGCTTATTATAACGCACGATATTTTGAAATTTTTTAATACTGATTAGGTGATGTTATGTCTACATCGGATGCTCAGCATTCAGCAGATTTAAATGCTCAAACCGTTTCAGCAATCGCCAATCTTGCTCGTTTGTCGCTAGATGATGCGCAATCTGCTGAATATGCTCAAAGTCTAAACAAAATTTTAGGCATGATGGAAACCTTAAAAGGCATCGACACCGAAGGTGTTGAACCATTGAAAAGCCCTTTCGACAATCCACAGCCGTTACGTGAAGACGTGGTGACTGAACAGAATCATCGTGAAGAATATCAAGCTGTTGCACCTGCAACCGAAGCTGGCTTGTACCTTGTACCACGTGTGATTGAATAATTTTCACTCAGTTGAACCATTTTTTTTAAATTAAACGTAAAGAATTATTTCTCATGACCGATTTACACCGCTTATCGATTCGTGAACTTGCTGAGGGTTTGGCACAAGCTCAATTCTCCTCTCGCGAACTGACTGCACATTATTTAAAACGTATTGAAAAAATTGATACGCAGGTAAATTCTTATATCACTGTGACTGCTGAACAAGCATTGGCTCAAGCAGACGCTGCGGATGCTGCGATTAAAGCCGGCACAGCAAGTACGCTCACAGGTGTTCCGATTGCACATAAAGACATTTTTTGTACTCAGGGCATTAAAACCTCTGCGGGCTCAAAAATGTTGGATAACTTTATCTCACCTTATGACGCAACTGTGGTTGCCAAAGGCAAAGCCGCAGGTTTAGTGACTTTAGGTAAAGTGAACATGGACGAGTTTGCCATGGGTTCAACTTCTGAAAACCCTTTTTATGGCGCAACGAAAAATCCATGGAATTTAGAGCACGTGCCAGGTGGCTCTTCGGGTGGTTCTGCGGCAGTTGTGGCAGCTGATCTTGCACCGTTTTCAACAGGTACAGATACAGGCGGTTCAATTCGCCAACCTGCATCTTTCTGTGGTTTAACGGGTTTAAAACCGACCTATGGCCGTGTTTCGCGTTTCGGCATGATTGCTTATGCATCATCAATGGACCAAGGCGGGCCAATGGCACGTTCGGCTGAAGACTGTGCTTACCTCATGAATGTCATGGCTGGTCACGATGCGAAAGACTCAACTTCTGTTGAAAAAGACGTCGATGACTACGTTGCCAACTTGAACGGCACAGCAGTCAAAGGCTTACGCATTGGTATTCCAAAACAATACTTCAACGTGGCAGGTTTAGATGCCGAAGTAAAAGCACGTGTTGAAGAATCGTTGAAAAAACTGGAAGACATGGGCGCAGTTTTGGTTGAGATTGATCTCAACATGACGGAAGCCTATGTACCGACCTATTATTTGATTGCCCCTGCGGAAGCATCATCGAATCTTTCTCGTTTTGATGGCGTACGTTACGGCTACCGCTGTGAAAACCCGACTGACATTTTAGACCTATACAAACGCTCGCGTTCGGAAGGTTTTGGTGCCGAAGTTCAACGTCGCATCCTGATTGGCACGTATGCGTTATCTGCGGGTTACTACGATGCTTATTATGTGAAAGCACAAAAAGTCCGTCGTTTAATTCAGCAAGACTTCTTAAAAGCTTTTGAACAAGTTGATGTGATTGCTGCTCCTTCTGCACCAACAACTGCATATAAAATTGGTGCTAACCTCAGCCCAACAGAAATGTATTTGGGTGACATTTACACGCTTGCGGTGAACTTGGCTGGTCTTCCTGCAATCAATGCCCCTGTTGGCTTTGATCAAGCACAACTCCCTGTTGGCTTGCAGTTGATTGGTAACTACTGGTCAGAATCACAATTATTGTCTGTCGTGCATCAGTATCAACAAGTGACGGATTGGCACACCAAACGCGCGGCAATTGCTGAGGAGAATGCATAATGGCTGAAGCTCAAAAGTTGAAATTGATTGACGGTTGGGAAGTCGTTATCGGGATTGAGATTCACACTCAGCTTGCAACCAAGTCTAAAATTTTCTCAGGTTCTTCGACTGAATTTGGTCAAGACCCAAATACGCAAGCCAGCCTTGTTGACTTGGCGATGCCGGGTGTACTGCCTGTTTTAAACAAGCAAGTGGTAGATTTAGCAATTCGTTTTGGTTTGGGTATTGATGCCTACATCGACCAAGCATCGGTTTTTGCACGTAAAAACTACTTCTACCCTGACTCACCTAAAGGCTACCAAATTAGCCAGATGGACAATCCAATTGTGGGCTTGGGTCATATCGACATTCAACTTGAAGATGGTTCGACCAAACGTATTGGTATTACCCGTGCCCACCTTGAAGAAGATGCAGGTAAATCAATTCACGACCAGTTTGAAGGCATGTCGGGCATCGACTTGAACCGTGCAGGTACACCTTTACTTGAAATCGTGTCTGAGCCGGACATGCGTTCGGTAGAAGAAGCCGTTGCCTACATTAAAGCCATTCATACACTGGTGCGCTGGCTCGGCATTTCCGACGGTAACATGGCAGAAGGTTCGTTCCGTGCCGACTGTAACGTGTCTTTACGTCGTCCGGGTCAGCCTTTTGGCACACGTTGTGAATTGAAAAACCTCAACTCATTCCGTTTCATTGAGCAAGCGATCAATGTTGAAATTGAACGCCAAATGGAAATTTTGGAATGGGATGGCACGGTAGATCAAGAAACTCGTCTGTTTGACCCTGTGAAGATGGAAACGCGTTCAATGCGTTCGAAAGAAGAAGCGAACGATTACCGCTACTTCCCAGACCCAGACTTGTTGCCTGTAATTATTCCAGATGCGCAAATTGAAGCTGCACGCGCGGCATTGCCTGAGTTACCTGCGGCACGTCGTGAGCGCTTTGTAGCTGACTTTGGTGTGACTGAGTACGATGCACACGTGTTAACGCTAACGCGTGAAATGTCTGAGTTTTATGAAGCCGTGGTTCAAGCGGCTGGCGGTGCTGCTCAAGGTAAAGTGTCTGCAAACTGGGTGATGGGCGAATTCTCGGGTGCTTTAAACAAAGCAGGCTTAGAGTTGGCGGATTCTCCTGTTTCGGCTGAACAATTGGGCGGCATGATCGCACGTATTGTGGACAATACCATTAACGGTAAGATTGCGAAGCAAGTGTTTGGTTTTATGTGGGAAGAAGGCAAAACTGCCGATGCCATTATTGCTGAAAAAGGCTTGAAGCAAGAAACTGATACAGGTGCGATTGAAGCGATTATTAAAGACGTGCTTGCAGCTAATGAAAAAATGGTTGAAGAGTACAAGTCTGGTAAAGAGAAAGCCTTTAACGGTCTTGTGGGTCAAGTGATGAAAGCTGCAAAAGGCAAAGCTAACCCTGCGCAAGTAAATGAATTAATGAAAAAATTGATTGGTTGATCTGATTAATTTTAGAATAAAAAAACCCGCTTTAGAGCGGGTTTTCTTTATTCGATATAAGTTGTGTTTAATAGGGCTTCAGCAGTTTGTGAAACATGACGCCTACTTCTTCTTATAATATCTTTCAATGATTCTATACCTTGTAAAAAAGTGAATAAGTGACTCGACTCTAGAAGCAAGAGTGTTGTTCTTCTGCCTGATGCTTCCTTAATAGCTTGAGAGGAATAACCAGACATCGAAACAAAGATACCCATTGTGTTGTCAGCCATTTTATCAATTTTAGCTTTAAAACTATCAATTGCTTCTGACCCAGTTTGATTTTTCGTAAACTTTAATTCAACTAAATAAGTAGTCCCATCTATCGTTAATGAACCGTCTATCTGACGACCATCTACCTTATATGGTCTCCTAGATTGAATATCAGAATAATCCAAGGCTTCATAAAACCATTTTTCAAAATCATAACCACCTTGTTGAGTACCCACCAATGGCAATAGGCTATAAAGTTGCTGTTGTAAACTTTCCCTATCAACAAGTGATTTTCTAATTTCATTTTGGATTTCTTTAATGCTGTCTTTTGTCTTTTGCTTTTCTTGCTCTGATTTAAGATCGTCTAATTTCTGATTTATATAAGATTTCAGCTCTACAACAGACTTATGTGCTTGCTGTATTTTTAAATCTGAATCTTCCCACCCTCGAAGATCAGGAAAAGTTCTTTGCTCCGCCAATTCATGAGCCCATTGACGTACAACAGATTTACCTTTTTGATTTTTTGATAAGGCATTAAAAAGCCTATCTAAAAATTCACGTTTTGACTCACCCTCTCCCCAACTTGAAATTATATGTTCACTTATACCTGTATTTCTTAAAAAATTCTTTAAGGTCTGTTTTCTCCAAAAAGATCTTAATAGTGCTTCGTATACAAGTAAAACTAAACGTGCATTAACCTCAAGTTCAGCAATCCCCATATGAATTTTGCCTCTTTTTATTGATTACCTTTTAGATCGAATTATAACCTATAAAAATCATAAAACTCTAAAAACAAAGGGAGAAGAAACTTTCATTTCAAGTCTAATGCTTTCTCAGATTTTATTGAATATCCACTTTCCTTTAAGAGAAGGTTAGAAAGAGGCCTTTAAAAATACAAACTACCATTTCATTAAGGAATGCTAATACCACCTAACTAATTCCCCAAAATCAGCTAAAATCTCCAAAAAATTTTATTACTTCATCCATAACGAACTTAAAAACTTTAGGACAATAATGAAACTATCTATTATTACGTTGGCTACGCTTACACTTTTAAGCACAACCACCTTCGCAGAAACCAAACCCAATATTCCTACCAAAGAAGCCAGCCAAATCTTTAAAGCAGCAGGCTTCAAAAAAACAAAGTATGGTTGGGAAGGCAACTGCGATATAGGTGAAATCACCACATATAAAGACTTAAATGGTGATGGGCTAAAAGACGCCATCATTTCAGATGCCAACTCAATATGTTATGGTCGAGAAATGGTGGGTTACCACATCATCTCCCTTCAAAAAAATGGAGCATGGAAACTAATCTTCGAAAATAGAGGTACTCCAACCTTCCTAGAAACAAAAGGTAAAGATGGTTGGCCTGATATTATGAATAATGGTTCTGGTTTTTGCTTCGCCGTTTTCCGCTGGGATGGTCAAGAATACAAAGTTAATCGTTATGAAATTGAAGGGAAAGCATGTTCATTACGATAAATTAAGGCGCAATAAATAAAAAATCCCTCATCAATGAGGGATTTTATGTACTTTCTTAACGCACCACACCCAACTTATTCCAAATCTCAGGCGTCAAAAAGGTCGTCACCATCTTGTTCAAATCCACATAACGCAACAAACCATTCAATTGCTGCTTTACCTCTGGGTTTTTAATAATTTCCTCGCCTGTAATCTGTCCCAACTGCTGAAAACTTTCACCTACGGCTTGAATACCATCTGCCTGAATCACGGCTTTAGTCTGTGCCGAACATTGCTCAACCAAAATACGCTGTAACACCTGCGCCACGTTTTTATCCAGTGCAGTTTTCTGATCTTCCGTGACCTGACTAAACTGCTTTAACTCAGGATGGGTCGATAACGCTACAAACGTCCACTGCAACACTGCAGTTTTATCGGTCGCTGTAGTCGATTTCACCAAACAGTCACTCAGTTGATCCACTGTGGTACTCGCCATACTCATCTGCGTTGCACCCAAAACTGTGGCTGCCAACAACACCGCACGACCAAGACCCGACCATTTCCCCTGAGTTTTTTCAAGCTGAATAGACATACATAGAATTCCAATAACTGATTGGCTTCTTTGTAGCATAGGACTTTCGCGTTAGTTGTTATGACTCTGTATCTGGTAAGGCTATTTGCCTAATAATTGCAACACATGCTGCAAACGTACATTTTCTGGGTTGTGCTTATACACCGCATAAATTGGGGCAATACACGGTAAATCTGCCTTTAACGGTTTATAGACAATCTGTTTATTCCAAAAATCTCGAATCGCTTCGGGCACAATCGATAAGCCAATACCCGCCGCAATCAAGTTTAAACTGGAAGTTAACCGCGGGGCTTCTTGCACTATTTTCGGACTAAAACCCGCCTGATAACAACTGGCCATAATATTGTCGAATAAATCCTGCCCCGCTAAACGGCGATACAGCACGAAATCATGAGCTTCTAAATCGAGTAAGTGAATTGCATCGGGCTGTTCCGCCAAAGGATGATTATTGGGCATCGCCACAATCAACGGTTCATCCAACACATGTAAGCTGTTTAGCCCTAAACCAATTGGTGCAGGTTTGCGTAAAAATACGATGTCATTTTTATCATTGCTGATTGAGTCAATCAGTGAATTACTACCATCTTCTTCCAAATGAATCGATACCGCAGGAAAGGCTTCACGGAAATTACGCAACAAGGCTGGTAAAAAAGGATGCAAGCCGACTGAATTGGTAAAACCAATATTCAACTGCCCTTCCAATCCTTGGGTAATGTTCTTCACCCGCTGTGGAATCGCCTGTGCATGTGCCAATATAGTTAAGGCTTCTTGATACAGCACTTTGCCCGCTTCAGTTGTCTCGACACCTCGTGGCAACCGTTTAAGCAACTGTGCATTTAATTCATCTTCCAGACCTTTAATAATACGGGTCAACGGTGGTTGCTGCATATTTAAACGCACTGCTGCACGTGAAATATTGCTTTCTTCCACCACAGCCACAAAGGCTTTGAGCTTATGAATATCCATCTGATCTCTCTATTTTAAGACATACTTTTTAGGTATAAATAACACCATAAATAGCATTTTTCATTATAACGCAACAAGCGCATACTTTTGATATTCCAGATAGCGAGGTCGGCAATGAAAACAGAAATAATTCCATTGGAACAAGAGATTCATCCCAATTCTCAGGAGTTATTTATGGGATTTATGAAGCTTGGTCTGATGGGATTTGGTGGCGTAATGCCTCTGGCGCATCGGATGATTGTAGATGATCGCAAATGGCTGACGATTGAGGAATTCACACATTTACTCGGAGTATGCCAACTACTGCCCGGCGGCAACATCATCAATATGTCAGTCGCTATTGGCTATCAATTTCAAGGGGTAAAAGGTGCGGTGAGTGCTGTGGTGGGTTTGATCTCGGCACCGACTTTCATTGTAATTATGCTGTATGAACTGTATGCCCAGTTTCAGTCTATTCCCATGGTCAGACATATGATTGAAGGTCTGGCTGCCGCTGCCGCAGGCTTGCTATTTGCGATGGGGCTGAAAATGCTCCGCCCGATTATGCGACGCTACTTAACTTGGTTAACCATTGCCTTGACCTTTATATTTATGTTGGTGATCAAAATTCCATTGCTGCTAACTTTACTGATTTTGGTTGCGATCAACATGAGCGTATTAAGCCTGAATAAAGGAGCAAAAAACGTATGATTCTGATTGCTTTAGCCATCGTTTTTACTCAATTGTCTTTGCTGGCCTTTGGTGGTGGTCCTGCAATTTTGCCCGAAATGCAACATCAGGTGGTCGAGGTACATCATTGGTTAAGTGCCACCGAATTTAGCACCATGTTTGCAATGGCACAGGCAGCACCTGGGCCAAATATGATGATTGTGCCCTTGGTCGGTTGGCATGTAGCAGGCCCTGCTGGACTTTTAGTCACCTCATTCGCCAAGTTTGGCCCTTCATCCGTGATTACGGTATTCGCACTCAAATTCTGGAATCAGTTTAAAGACCATCCTCTACGCGAACGCTTTGAAAAAGCCTTAAAACCAATTACGGTGGGCTTGGTACTGGTCAGTGCGTGGATTATTGCCGATGCTTCGGCACAAAATAGTTTGCTGATTACCATCCTTGCCATTGCCACAGTGATGAGTCTGTTTAAGAAAGTGCATCCGCTTTGGGTGATGTTGTTTGGAGCCGTTGCTGGTGCTAGTTTTTTATAAAAATTGGCAAAAAACAAATCCACCCGCATTGTGCGGGTTTCATCATTTTTCTGATGGGATATTGAATTAATCCAACTCACCGAGTGACATCTACAACCTGATCAAACATGATTTAATATTGCGCTAAATCTCGTTCCCGACAAGACAGTTCATAATATTCAGCTTGCGGACGTCTTTTCAGACTGTGGCTATAATAATCAGTCTCATCCTTTGCTCTAGCTACTAAAGTACATTGATTCTTTTTAGCAAATTGTTGCAGCGCGGCTAAGTCCGCAGTCTTGCTCAATACAGCACCCCAACCTTCACTGACACAACATCCCACATATTCAGACATATATTCATCTGATACCGCGACCACACTTTGCCCCATAAACTTGAGTGGTTTTTTGATACTAAACACATCGTTATAGTCATAACGGGAAACTTCGGGTTTCTTGGCAATAAAACCACCTACCTTTAACGCTTTAAATGTCGGAAAATCTTGTTTCATAGTACCCATTCCCCGATAAGTTTCCATATCCGCGGCCATGGTCATTGAAGAAAAACTGATAGCACCCCACAACAAACCTTTTGAAACCCAATGTTTTACCTTCATCTTTATTTTCCTTTGTTATTGCTATACGACAGCCCAGCATTTTAATGCAGATCTAGTCTAAAACCACTGATGATCTTTATCATTCAATCGCTTTTATTTCCTATGTCTCTTACTCTTCATGCACTACGACTAAAGACAACACAGCATGGTTTAAACTGCTCATCAGGCTGTGCTATGGTGAAGCAGAATGATTCCAACCATAACAACACAGAGAGAAAAATCATGTCCAAACAAATTCTCATGCTGGTCGGTGACTATGCTGAAGATTACGAAACTATGGTGCCTTTTCAGTTTTTAACAGGACTGGGTTATACCGTACATGCAGTCTGCCCAGACAAAAAATCGGGCGACAGTATTGCCACAGCGATTCATGACTTTGAAGGGGAACAAACCTACAGCGAAAAGCGTGGACACAACTTTGCCATCAACCATGATTTTGATGTCGTGAATACCGCAGACTATATTGGCTTAGTCGTTCCAGGAGGACGCGCACCCGAATATTTACGCATGAATGCCCGTGTAATTGAAATTGTGCAAGAATTTGATACAGCAAAGAAACCGATTGCTGCGGTATGTCACGGTGCACAGATTCTGGCCGCTGCCAATGTGCTGCAAGGTCGTACCTGTTCTGCCTACCCTGCGTGTGCAGCAGAAGTAAAACTGGCGGGCGGAAAGTATGCTGATATTGCAGTCACGGAAGCAGTAACGGATGGACATTTGGTCACAGCACCTGCTTGGCCTGCACACCCTGCTTGGTTGGCACAGTTTGTAAAAGTTTTAGGGGCAAGCATTCAGATTTAAAAAATTATCAAGCGAGTAGTGTTGTGTTCTAGGCGGACTATAGAACACAATGCGAAAGTAGCTATTTCGTCCAAAATAACTGATGATGTATAGTCGTGAACTTATTCCAGCACCAATAAAAATAGCCCTCTTGATTTTATAATAAGGTATGCATTTTTAAGGTGTTGGATGGCCAATCTCCCTAACAGAAAGGGGGAAAATTACGATTATTAAGCCACCTCAAAATAAATTGAATTTTCCTAACTGTTCAGCATTTTTTATGCATTCTAACAACTATTTCTTTACTGTATTCAGTGATGATACTTCAGTCTAATAATCTACTTTAGCTTAACCTTCAACCGCCTATTGCCCTTGTTTCAACATACGTTTTGCACCTGCATGGTTATAATTACTCGCAAGATTTTGCAAAATTTTATTGGCTTGCCCTTTCGGGTTAGAAAAACGGCTGCTATAAGCAGGCACACTGGTCAAACAACGGGCAACCAACATACCTGAATCGATATATACACTAGCATTTGTTCCTGCCAATTTTCCATAGTTATAGGCACGTTGTGCACTGTTACATGCGTTTAGCTTATTCGTACCTTTGCTTAAATCTCGACGAGCAGTGACATAAGCTTTGAGCTGCTGCTGTTGGGGTGTTTCAACCGCTGGAGCAGTTACAGTTTGTGAAGCTTCCACAGTAGGTTTGCTTTCTTTCTTTTTCTCAGTATCTTTTTTATTGTCAGGCTCTTTGGCTATTTCGGTTTTACTATTTTTTGTCGTTGTGGCATTTTTTGTTGTTTTCTTCTCAGTCGAATTAAGCCCTATATTTTTATACCATTGATGAGCTTCATCTGCACTCAACATACGGGTTTGCAAGCTCACAGCGCGCGCAGAAAGATTGCTTTCCAACTTTCCTTCTGCTGTCGGTTCAATCGAAACAATCCAACGTTCATCTGGCAATACGCACTCATAAGCACCTATGCCCTGTTTCACATTACCATTTGCCATCAACCGCTTTTTTTGGGCCTGATCTTTGACTAAATGCAAATTACTTTTATACAGCAAACCAAATTTTCCACCTTTAGCATGACAATAACTCCCTAAATACTTACGTGGATAGAGTGCCTGAGGTTCTGTGCTTTTTTGTTGTTGTCCCCAATCATAAACATATTCTTTCGCACCACCATTCGCAGCATTCAATTTTTTCTGGTCAATTAAAGCTTGTGGAGTAGCATATTTATTGATGGAATCGGTACTGAAATTACTGATGTGGTTACATCCCTGTAAAGTCATTCCCATCGCCCCAATGAAAATAAATTGTTTTAAATTCACGTCGTCGTTCTCAATAAATTATTTTATTATTTAAAAATATCGTAAATTACATAAAATAACAAACCATAGGTTACTGATTTTACTATTCATTTTTTGTTTTTATTGAAAACCAGATCAAGCAAACTATATTTAATGTTAAATAATTTATACTTTTAACTTTTTGATTGTATCAATTAACACAATTTTCTTAAGTAGACTCTACGGAAATGGATTTATAAAAAATATTTTTTATATCAGTTAGATAAAAATAAACTTACCTACCCAAACTTCAATACATGATGATCGACCAACTACTTGACCACTGCCTCAATTTTATCTAATTCCCACACGCCTCCCGCAGCTAAACCTTTACACATTCCTGTCCAACGGTCCACCGTTTGCACAAACTGTTGCCCATTCCACACCCATTCTGCAATGGCCCAACAGTCACCAATGCCTCGCCCTTTTTGCCCACTATAAATATGACCCTCCGAAAAATCTGACGCAGTTTCAGTAATAAAAGTTGCAGGACCTTTGAGTGAAGCATCTAATACCCACATGCCATAACCTTCATTATAGGCAGCACGCCAGCACAACGTTGTGGCCAATACTTTTTGTCCGCTCAGTTTATACAATTGAATCGGTTGTGGCTCTTGTCCATCTCCCGTATATACCCCCTCACAAAACCCTTCAGCAACTTCTTCTGTTTTAGGCTGCGATGATATTAAGGTTTTGTACAATGCCTGATAGTGGGGTTGAGTTGGTGCTAAAGTCCGATACGGTTGATTCGCTGTTTTCACCTGTTTCACCACGAATTTTGGAACAGCTGCTAAAACTCCAGCTTCACTGTTGCGTCCCTTTTTAACCAAAGCACTCACAGTATTGACCCGCTTTTGGAAATCATCCATTTTGAGCAACGTTGCAGTCATGCCCCTATCAGAAATTTGCCAATGCACATCCTGATTTTTAAATTCAATTTTGGCATTTTGTCCCGCAACTTCTAATAAGGCATTCACTTGCTGACTAGACAGCGTTCCCATCAAAGGAAGCTCATTGCCATCCTCATTCACCACGCCTAAGTCCTGATTATTCACAAAAAAATGAATATTCCGAACCTTAGACACAGGCAATGTGTCTTCTTCAAAACTGGCTAAAGCAAATTCTGCGGTTAGCGTTTGCTTCGCACCTGCGTGACGCGTCAAAAGTAGTGATGCGGGTTCTGATTGACTAACATCATCATTTTGGTAACCTGCCGCACGGCATGTACCTGTATTGCTACAATAAAGTTCCCAATCTTCATGAGAAAAGGACATCCCTTTAATATCTTGCGCCAAAATGGCTGTACTGAATGCGGCGAGACAGGTAGTGGAAATATAATAAGAGATAAGTTTCATCAGGAAGGCACTGTTATTTATTGTCATCATTATTTTTAGTTTAACGCTTTTCAGATATTTGAACAAAATGGCATTACTTTCCAAGTGAAAAAAACCTGCAAAAATGCAGGTTTTTCATTCGATAAACAGTTCGATTATTCATCTAAAATCGATTCAAAGGCTTTCAAACGTTTGTAAATGGACAACAGTTCAATAATGGTTTTCCAAGACATAATTAAATATTGGAAAGATTCACGAACTTTATCAAAAACATTCCCAATCTGATTGACCAAACCTAAGGTCATTTTCCCCGCTGCAATAGATGGGAATAGCACCACTAAGCTATATAAAATATCAAGTTGTCGGTACCACGTTGCCACCAAGTTGAAATAGGCATAATGAAAATACAGACGGAAATAGTTTTTGCGCACACGACTAAAAAGTTCGGCTAAGGTTGCAGGCTGCGCACGATCTGCATGATCTTCTCCATAGACCAATTCTTTACGATATGCAGCTTCCACTTTCTGATTATTAAATTCCAAACCTGGCAGCTTATTCCCCACTACCATCAATAATACGGTACCAAAAATCGCCCAAATAATAGATGCCCAGACCAATGAATGTTGCACTTCTCCCACTATCGGTAATACAGGCACATGTTTGGACAGATCAAATAAAATAGGCAAGAAAGCGACCAAAATCATAATGGCTTTAATCAGCTCTACCCCCAAATCTTCCATAATGGTGGCAAAACGCATGGTGTCTTCCTGCACACGCTGCGAAGCACCTTCAACTTGGCGCAGTTTTTCCCAACGTTCCGTATAGTATTCGTTCATTGCTGTACGCCAACGGAATACATAGTGACTGGTAAAGAAAGCATTAATCACAGCAAACGTTACTGCAACCATCGCAATGTAGAGAAAGGTTAAGGTGCCCATATATAGGTCTTTAATATTGCCACCTTTGCCCAACATATTTTGGATTAAGTCCCAAAATGGGCCATACCAAGCGTTGATTGCAACACTGACCTGTACGCCAAACCAGATGTTAAACAAAATGAAAGCAGAGCCCCAAATCGACCAACGTTGCCACTTATTGTCGGAAAAAAACTTCCAGAACAAAGCAAAGAATGCAGTTGAGATAAAGAACCAGACATAAAACCATAAAAATGAAGGTGACCAAAAACGACTCACGCCTACAGGTAACTCTGCATTTGTATATCCCTGTGGCCATCCAATGGCACTTCCCCATGTATTTCCACCCGTGTACCATAAAGTCATATTAAGCACAGACCAGATCAACACCGAAATAAAAAACCATTTGGGATTTGGAAAAAATGATTTAAACATTGAACCCGAAAATCCTTGAGTTGTTTGAATGAATATCCTTGGAATACTAATCCTAATTTTGTAATTTATGGTACGAACTTTTACAGATATTTGTACCTTTTTAGATGATAAGCACTTGTTTACGAAAACAATTCTCATTTACTGTGCTTATCTATTAAATCTATCTTATAATTTTTCACGTTTATTACATTCGCACTGAAGTATAAGAATTCTGACTATGCTCCCAGATTCTTTTACATAATTATTCTATTCTCAGTGGATAAGCCACCCTATATTGCTTTTATGCTGGTTTTTACAGAAAAATCAGACAGGCATGGAGTAGACTTTTGATTTTTATCAAGATCAATAACATTTTCTTATTGTTATTCCATCGAATATTTTGTATTTCAGATGCAGAGCAATCTATGTCGAAAAGGAATAATGCTACTCTGGTGCCATAAAATTAACTAAATTCATGAGGAGAATAATATGGAATCATTTGTAATCGAACTCATTAAACCGATTACCCTAGAAAAAGAAAACCACACGGCAAAAGTCTTTGAAGAAGGTACGATTCTTAAAGTCTTATTAAAAACACCGAACTCTTTATTGGTGAGTGATGACGCCAAATTTAGTTTTACTGTAGATTTAAATGATGAAGATATCATTTGGCGTAAACTATAAGATTTCTTTTAAGTTTGATGAATTTTCCTTCCTGATGTAAAGCTCCATATCAGATATATGGAGTAATGATTTCTACAAGCTTGAATTAAGCAAATTAAAGCATGGATAAATATCCCTAAATCGATAACAATAATTTTCAGCAAAACACAATTGCTATATTTACATTCGATCAATTCAACTTATTATGTATTTGTTTCTCTACCCCACACACAGATGGAATTGTGTGAATGCCCCATAAGGTTTTTGAAAGATGAAAAAAATAATTCTTGCTAGCTTAATCGCGATGTCCACACAATTCGCATTTGCCGAAAGCAAACCTGCGACAGTCGATCCAGCTTTTGCTGAAGTTGAAGCCATGGTCAAAGCCAACAATATGACAGGTGCCTATCAAGCATTAGAAAAACTCGGCAAAGCAGGCAATCCTCAAGCCCTCTACAATTTAGGCTATTTAACCCAAGTTGGACAAGGGACAACCAAAGATGAAAAGAAAGCTATTCGGCTTTATGAACAATCGGCCAGTAAAGGTTATCCCGTTGCAGACTATGTATTGGGTAAAAATTATTTAGCAGGTTCTTTGGGTTTAAAACAAGATACATCAAAAGCCAAACAATATTTTGAAAAAGCCTCTGCTAAGGGTTTTAGCGATGCAACAGTCGACCTAGCCGTTTTACTTTTTGCAGAAAACAATCCTGCCTCAGACAAACTGGCATTACAAAAGCTTGATCCTTTAGTTAAAAAAGGAAATTTCCAAGCCATTCATGCGAAAGCCTTGTATGACATTAGCACTGGTTTCAAGAACAAAGATGAAGCTCCAATCAAGCAAGGTCTAGCCAGTATTCAAACCTTGGCGCAAAAAGGCTATATTCCTGCATTGATGGCGGTAGGCAACATGTTTACCAATGGTAATATCGTGCCGCAAAACTTGCCTGAAGCGAAAAAAATCTTCACGGCGCTTGCGAAAGAAAATGTACCACAAGCTCAAGAATCATTAGCTGTGGTTGAGAAAATGATGGCTGAACAGGCGAAAGCATCAACTGCATCTTCAACTAAAGCCGCGAAAAAAAGCTAATTTATCCCGATCACTTGCTGATATAGAAAATGCCCATCTAAAAAGATGGGCATTCTTTTTGGTCGAAAGATTGAAACTTATCCCCACCAAAATGCAATCAAACTACTCACAACTCCAAACCCTAAAATTGTACTGAGCATTAAAGGCGTAAGTGCTTTTTCATTTAGTCCATAAGTCTGTCCAAATATGCCAAATGCGATGGGCATCGGTAATGCAGCCAATAAAGTTCCTGCATACAACATTTCCTGACTGACATTCGGCAGTATAGAAAATAGGAGAAAAATGGTCAATGGCATGAGGATGATTTTAAAAAAAACCAAAACAAGGCTCTGTATATCAATGGCTTTTAGACCTATCCCCACCAAACTCCCACCAATCACAAATAGCGCCAGTGGTGATGCCGTCTTCCCTAGCATCGCTAAAATCTGATCGATAGCAGCGGGTAATTTTAGATTCAATAGCACACAGCCCATGCCCAAAATAATGGCTAAAATGACTGGGTTTTTCAGCAGATTAATTAAAGTGGGTATCGCAACCTGTTTAAAACTCCCCTGCTGCTGTAATCCCACCTCAGCAATCATTAATACCAAAGCGACAATCAGTAGATTTTCAATAATCAAAGTCAGAGAAATATAGATTGCAGCATGTTGACCAATCAACATGGTCAAAATTGCGGTACCGATAAAACCAGTATTCGACATCGATGCTCCCATCGCCATGACTGCCGAAGCAGTTAAGCGATGTTGGAAATAATGCCCATATAAAACAAAAGCACAAACGAAGAGCAGTAATGAACCACCGCCATAAGCGATAAAATAGCTAGGATGCCAGATTTCAGATAGGTTACGACTGGCTAAGGCATACAATAAAAATGCAGGCAATGCGATCTTAATGACGAAAGCACTCAGCGCTTTAATCTGTTCAGACAGAATTAAACCACCTTTCACACAGATGAACCCAAGCAATACCAACAAGATAATCGGTAAAATAATACTTAAAACCACAAGTGCGCTCCATGGCAATGCTTTTTCAAAATAGCTCCTCGTTGTGCTTACTCACGTAATGATCATGGTCTGATCACTAACCGTGTTTTCTTCAATATCCCATCAAAGTGCAATTTACTCGGAAAATGGCTTAAATAATTGCTTCACACCATGTGGCTGACAACGCAGATATTGCGGTGCAATTTCCAGAGTTTCTCCCAATTCTGCTGCGGCATGCCAAGGCCAACGCGGGTCGTACAACATCGCACGTGCTAAGCCGATAGCATCGGCTTGCTCATGTTGCAACACCTGTTCTGCTTGTTGGGCCTCGGTAATAAGCCCTACGGCGATCACAGGAATATCGACCGCTTGTTTTACCGCATGTGCAAACGGCACTTGATAATTTGCCCCTATCTGAATTGCCTGCTCCACGTGTAAACCACCACTGGAAACATGAATATATGCAGCACCCAATTGCTGTAGACGTTTAGACAATTCAACCGACTCTTCAACCGTCCAGCCCCCATCAAACCAGTCTTGAGCCGAAAGACGCACACCAATTGGATAACCTTCAGGAACAGCAGCGAACACGGCTTGGAATGTTTCCAAAGTCATACGAATACGGTTCTCAAATTCACCCCCATATTCATCCTGACGTTGGTTCGCCAGTGGTGACATAAATTGATGCAACAGATAACCATGCGCAGCATGTAACTCGATTAAATCAAATCCTGCATCCACGGCACGAATTGCAGCTTGGGCAAAATCTTGTTGCACTTGTTTAAGTTCAGCAACTGATAAGGCATGGGGTGGAATATCTTTAGGATTAAATGCTAACTCACTGGCAGAAACGGTTTGCCAACCATGTTTTTCTTCTGGTGTAATTTGTCCTCTACCCAGCCAAGGCTTATCCGTAGATGCCTTACGACCCGCATGTGCCAATTGAATCGCGAAAGGCATGGGAGAGATTGAACGCACTTTTTTCAATAGCTGCTGCATTTGATCGCGCTGAGCATCATTCCACAAGCCTAAATCTGCAAAACTGATTCGCCCTTCAGGCTGCACTGCTGTTGCTTCAATAATACATAAGCCCGCACCAGATAAGGCATAGTTGCCCCATTGTTGCTCATGCCAATAACTCAGTACACCTTGATCATTGGCTGAATATTGACACATTGGTGCAATCACAATGCGATTTTTTACAGAGAGTGAACCATATTGGATCGACTGAAATAAGCGGGACATACAAGGCCTCATCATTCTAATTTCCGTGACTTATCACGTTATACAGATTATGACGTGGCTGCAAATACTCTTTTTATCTATTGTTTGACGTCCAGCCCCACAAGAAAGCGATCTGATTTTGAAAAGACTTGCATTCCCTTCTATTCAGCCCGATATTAGCCTTGTTGTCTAAGAACTATCATTTTGAAGCCTATGCCTGAATTACCTGAAGTAGAAACCACCAAAACCAGCTTGCTCCCGTTGATTGGACAAAGTGTTCAATCTGTCACAGTCTTTGAGCCACGTTTACGCTGGCCAATACCTGATGATTTGCACCGCTTACAAGGACAGAAACTACTCAAACTCACGCGTCGCTCTAAGTATATTTTGGCAGAATTTGAACAAGATCGTATGCTTTGGCATTTAGGTATGTCTGGCAGTTTTCGCCTATGCGAAGCTCATGAAGAAAAACGCAAACACGATCATTTAATTCTTCAATTTGATGACATTCAATTACGCTATCATGACCCGCGCCGCTTTGGTTGTATTCTTTGGTGGGATGCAGAAACTGAAGCAAAACTGCTCGCACCTTTAGGGCCTGAACCTCTCAGCGAAGCATTTAATGCAGCATATTTAAGCCAAAAACTGAAAAATAAACAGGTCGGCATAAAAATTGCACTGATGGATAATCATGTGGTGGTTGGTGTAGGCAATATTTATGCAACTGAAAGCTTATTCAATTTAGGTATACATCCTGCACAAATGGCCTCAAGTTTATCGATGAGTCAGATTGAAAAGTTGGTAGAGGAAACCAAAAGAATCTTACAGCACGCCATTCAACTGGGTGGATCAACGCTAAGAGATTATAGTAATGCGATGGGGGAAAATGGATACTTTCAACAAACCTTACTCGCTTATGGGCGTGCGGGTGAAATGTGTGTGAACTGTGAAACAACATTGGAAAATTTAAAATTGGGACAACGTGCTAGTGTCTTTTGCCCTCAATGCCAACCCTTGAAACAGGTATCTAAAACAACAGCAATTAAGCGAGGTAAAATCAAGTGAAAACAGCTATTGTTCGACATATCCTGGTCAAAGATAAAGAGTTAGCTGAGCAGTTAAAAAAGAAGATTTTAGATGGTGCCGATTTTGCCAAAATTGCCAAACAATACTCGACCTGTAATTCAGCTAAGCGTGGCGGCGAGCTCGGTGAAGTGAAAAAAGGGCAATTGGTACCCGTAATAGACAAACTGGTCTTTACTGCGGCTGAACATGTTTTGCATGGTCCAGTGAAAAGCCAATTTGGCTTTCATTTGGTTGAAATCAAATTCCGTATGGCATTCTAAAATAACCCCATAAAGCAGCGCCTATATGATTTTAGGCACTGCCCTTTTGATAGCGGTTTAAGCCGCTTTCATCTCATATATCCAAGCATCTGTTCGTTCGCCCGACTCTAATTCAACTTGAACCGTGACCCGTTGATATTGCATCCCTTCAAATTCATCTAAAGAAGACCAATGCTCAGTCAATTTTTCAGTACTAAAAAAATAACCTTCCACTTTGGGAGCCGCTTGGTCCAGTACAATAGCAGGTAAACCTTTATCAGGTCCCCAATCCAAAATGTGTACTACGCCATTTACATAGCCTTTCTGCCATGTGCCACCAATGCCTTCTAAAATATGCGAATTTTCCTGATTTGGACGTAAGGTTCCATAGACAAATAAGCGATTCATCGGATCTTCATCTTTCAATATAAAAAATCAGCGCGCATCTTAATCGGAAAAATGGACAAAAACTAGCCCTTTCATACGCAAACCATGACATAAAAAACGGCACTTTAAAGTGCCGTCTAGGAAGTCTAAATCAATTAAGATTTATTTTTTAACTCATCACGGATTTCACGTAACAATTGGATATCTTCTGGAGTTGCCGCTGGTTCTAGTGCAACTTCTTCTTGTTTACGACGCATACGGTTAATCATTTTCACCATTAAAAATACTACCCACGCCAAAATGATGAAGTTAATTAAAATAGTGAGGAAGTTACCATAAGTTAAAACATTCACGCCTGCTTTAGTTAATTCATCTAAGGACTGTAGGTTATTCGGATTATCACCCAACACAAAGAATTTTTGCGTGAAATCTACACCGCCACCTGTGATTACAGTAATCAAGGGCATGATGATGTCTTTTACTAATGAATCAACAATCTTGCCAAATGCCCCACCGATGATTACACCGACAGCCAAATCAATCATGTTACCTTTCACCGCAAATTCGCGGAATTCTTGAATAATACTCATTGGAATCTCCAGTTCTTTTTTGACTTTAATTTATGTGATGCAGTATACATTATTGAAATCTATATATTTCTATCTAATTTACTTGGTTTTGTAAATTATCTACAACGCCTTGTAGAATAACTTATACAAAAAAACCGCTAATCGGAATTAGCGGTTTTTAAGAAGCATTACATGAAAATCAATTATTTATCACGGTTACGCTTACGTTCGTTTTCAGTCAAGTAACGCTTACGGATACGAATTGACTTAGGTGTTACTTCAACTAATTCATCATCTTCAATGAATTCAAGCGCTTGTTCAAGCGTATATTCAATTGCAGGGGTTAAAGTCAACGCATCATCAGTACCAGAAGCACGTACGTTAGTTAACTGTTTCGCCTTAGTTGGGTTAACTACCATGTCGTCTGAACGAGAGTTAATCCCTACGATCATACCTTCGTAAACTTCTAACTGTGGTTTAGCGAATAAACGACCACGGTCTTGTAAACTGAACAATGCATAGCCCAAGCAAGTACCTTGAACCATAGAGATCAATACACCGTTTTGACGTTTCGCAACAGTACCTTGTTTAACAGGGCCATAATGCGAGAAGCTTGAAGTCATGATCCCTGTACCAGAAGTCATGGTCAAGAATTCAGAACGGAAACCGATTAGACCACGTGAAGGTACAGTTGCTTCAATACGGATACGGCCTTTACCGTCAACTTCCATATTGGTCATTTCGCCTTTACGGTGACCCATTTGTTCCATTACAGCACCTTGATGCTGCTCTTCAACGTCAAACGTTACGTTTTCGTAAGGCTCTTGTCTTTCACCATCAATTTCTTTGATGATTACTTGTGGACGAGATACGCCCATTTCGAAGCCTTCACGACGCATGTTTTCAATTAAAACTGAAAGGTGAAGTTCACCACGGCCAGATACTTTGAAACGGTCTGGACTGTCAGTGTCTTCAACACGAAGTGCTACGTTATGAATTAATTCGCGGTCTAAACGTTCACGGATATTACGTGAAGTTACGAATTTACCTTCTTTACCAGCAAACGGTGAGTTGTTTACTTGGAAGGTCATCGATACTGTAGGTTCATCTACAGACAATGCAGGTAATGCTTCTACATTTTTCGGATCACAAATTGTGTCAGAAATGTTCAATGCATCAATACCTGTAATACATACGATGTCGCCCGCAGATGCTGATTCAACATCTACACGCTCTAAACCATGGTAACCCATAATTTTTAAGATACGACCGTTACGTGTATTGCCTTCTTTGTCAATTACAGTCACAGGTGTATTCAATTTTACAGAACCACGTTGAATACGACCAACACCGATAACACCTACGAAGCTGTTATAGTCAAGTGATGAAATCTGCATTTGGAATGGACCATCAACATCTACTGCTGGTGGTTCAACAATGTCAACTACAGTTTCAAACAACGGAGTCATGTCTTCAGCCAATTCTTCTGGAGAAGGACCAGCAACACCACGTAAGCCTGAAGCATAAACGATCGGGAAGTCTAACTGTTCGTCTGTTGCACCCAAGTTGTCGAACAAGTCAAATACTTGGTCGATTACCCAGTCACAACGTGCGCTTGGTTTGTCAACTTTGTTGATAATTACGATTGGTTTCAAACCACGAGCAAACGCTTTTTGAGTTACAAAGCGAGTTTGTGGCATTGGACCTTCTTGAGAGTCAACCAATAACAATACACAGTCAACCATCGACATTACACGTTCAACTTCACCACCGAAGTCTGCGTGTCCTGGGGTGTCGACGATGTTGATGCGGTAAGTTGTATCAGTACGCTTGTCTAACCAAGTGATGGCAGTGTTTTTTGCCAAAATGGTAATACCACGTTCACTTTCTAGTGCATTCGAGTCCATGACACGCTCAATCTCACCTGCGCGATCACCGAGGGCACCTGATTGTTGAAGTAATTTATCGACAAGTGTGGTTTTACCGTGGTCGACGTGGGCAATAATTGCGATATTGCGGAGATTCTTGATATCTGACATAGAATTCGATAAGCCTAAAACTTGAGGGCAAATTATACAGAAAAATAATAGATTTTAGTAGTGACAGTTTATTGACAAGCTCATTTTTTTTTCACAAGCGGTCGGCATTTTGTTTTGTAAAGCCGTGTAACTCGATTAGAATAGCGCCATCTTGGCCCACAGCTTTTGGCTTATGTCTCATCAGAATCAATCTCCCCATTCGCAAGACCAGCTTGATTTGGTCTATGGTTTAAATGACCGTCCAAAGCCGATCATTGCCTTCCTCGCTGCATTTCAGCACTTACTTGCCATTATTGTTCCGATTGTTACACCAGGCTTACTCATTTGCTTGGCTTTAGGTGTATCCAAAGAAGATACCAACATGATTTTATCCATGTCTTTGGTCATTTCTGGGATTGCGACCTTCTTACAATGTAAAAAAGTCGGTCCTTTTGGGGCAGGTTTACTGATTGTTCAGGGTACAAGTTTTAACTTTATTGGTCCAATCATCGGGATTGGCTCTGCCATGGTGGCAGCAGGCACCCCTGTAGAGTCTGTTATGGCAGCCATTTTTGGCGTGGTGATTGCAGGTTCATTCATTGAGATGGGTGTGTCACGCATTTTACCTTGGGTAAAAATGTTAATTACCCCGTTGGTCACAGGCATTGTGGTGCTGTTAATTGGTTTGACCTTAATTAAGGAAGGCTTAATTAGCATGGGGGGTGGCTATCAAGCCATGTCGAACAATACTTTTGCCAACGCTGACAATTTAATTATGTCGTGTACAGTATTGGGTTTAATTATCTTATTGAACCGTATTCGTATTACATGGGTGAAAAGTTCGGCGATCTTGATTGCATTGGTTGTGGGATATGTCCTTGCAGGCTTTATGGGACATCTTGATTTTTCAGGTTTGAAAGATGCTCCTTTAATTCAAGTGCCAACGCCAATGCATTTTGGAATTGACTTCTCTTGGAGTCTATTTATTCCAATGGCGTTTATTTATCTGGTCACCTCTTTAGAAGCTATTGGTGACATTACCGCGACCTCTAAACTTTCCAACCAACCTGTCGATGGTGCAACATGGATGGAACGTATCAAAGGTGGCGTATTGGTGAATGGTGCAAACTCATTCCTCGCTGGGATTTTCAACACATTCCCTAGCTCGGTGTTTGCACAAAATAATGGTGTGATTCAACTCACTGGGGTGGCTAGTCGTTACGTGGGTATCTGGATTGCAGCGCTGTTGGTCATTTTGGGTTTACTTCCTGCGGTTGCAGGTGTGATTCAAGCTGTTCCGCAAGCGGTATTAGGTGGTGCTGTCATGGTCATGTTTGGTGCTGTTGCCGCATCAGGAATTAACATTCTGTCAGGCGTGCATCTTGACCGCCGTGCCCTGCTGATTATTGCGATTTCTCTCGCATTGGGTTTAGGTGTTGCACAAGTGCCTCAAATTCTGGAACATCTGCCAGAATTATTCCGTAACATTTTTAGTTCGGGTGTTGCGACAGGTGGTATTGCCGCACTGATTTTAAATATTGTGCTTCCTGAAACGAAGAAATAAGTTTTCATTTCTGTATGCACCTTGCCCAGCATTGTCTGGGCATCGTTTTTACTATGGAGTAAATAAGATGGATCCACGAAGTGAAGTTGTTCTTCGCCAGCAAGCGTTTCTTTCTGGTTCAATTCTGTTGGTCAATGCGCCTTGTGATGAATTAAATTCAGAACTCACAGGAACTGTTAAACCGCATTTTTGGACGTGGAATTTTAACGAATTACAATATTTTGAGGCTCAACAAAGCCCTGTACATTTTGGCACAGATTTGCCAGAGGTCAGCTTTGAACAAGCGATTGTTTTTGTTCCAAAATCAAAAGAACTACTTAACTATGTGCTACACCAACTGGTCAGTCGTATGGCGGTAGGCTCTTCTATCTTTTTAGTGGGTGAAAAAAAAGGCGGAGTGGAACGTGCCGCGAAACAGCTACAACCTTTTGGTAAAAGCCTAAAATTAGACAGCGCCCGACATTGCCAAATGTGGCAACTGGTCACTGAAAAGACTGTAACCGCAAAACCTTTAGCTGACTGGGCACAACACTACACTGTGCAAACACCGAAAGGTGAGTTACAGATTAGCGCGTTACCAGGCGTATTCAGCCAGAACCGTTTAGATGTCGGTACAGCCGTTTTACTCCCATATCTATCAGAAGTAACGTCGGGCAAAATTGCAGATTTTGGTTGTGGTGCGGGCGTTATCAGTGCTTATTTAGCCAAGTTAAATCCGAAAAATCGCATTTTTGCTTTAGACGTCGATGCCTTTGCACTTGCATCCACAAAAATGACTTTTGAAAAAAATAATCTTTTACCAGAACAACTTGAGATTAAAGCAGTACGAGGCATTGAAGATGCCCCTCTGTTTTTACACGCAATCGTCAGTAATCCCCCATTCCATCAAGGCATTCATACAGATTACAATGCCAGCGAAAATTTATGCAAAACATCTCGCCGTCATCTGAAATCAGATGGTGAATTGTGGATTGTTGCCAATCGCTTTTTAAATTATCCATTACTTATTGAGCAAAGTTTTGGTCAATGTACAACCAAAGCCGATCAACAAGGCTTTAAAGTGCTGTTTGCAAGCACGCAAAAGAAATCTTAAGGAACAACGATGAGCGAAACGACTCAACCAGCTCAACTCAAGCGTAAGCTTGGAGCTCGTCATCTGAATATGATCGCCATTGGTGGTTCTATTGGTACAGGTTTATTCCTTGCCTCAGGTGCGACCATTGCAAATGCAGGTCCTGGCGGTGCATTGCTCGCCTATTGCTTAATTGGCGTGATGATTTACTTTCTTATGACCAGCCTAGGCGAACTCGCAACTCATAACCCAACTTCAGGTGCTTTTTTTACCTATGGCACTAAATATGTTGAAGGTGGTTTTGGTTTTGCCCTTGGTTGGAACTATTGGTACAACTGGGCAATTACGGTTGCATTTGAATTGGTTGCCGTCCAATTCATCATGAAATTCTGGTTTCCAGATATTCCTGGATTTTACTGGAGTGCGCTATTCCTAGCCGTTGTGTTTGGGATTAATGCACTTACAGTGAAAGGCTTTGGTGAAAGCGAGTTCTTCTTCTCATTGGTTAAAGTCCTTGCGATTATTGTGTTCATCATTATTGGTATCTTCACAATTGTAAAAATCATGATGACTTCAGGCGTCTCAACATTTGCAAACTGGACCAAGGGTGAAGCACCTTTTGTTGGTGGCCTATCTGCACTCATTGGGGTCGCCATGATTGCGGGATTCTCTTTTCAGGGAACGGAAATGGTCGGAGTTGCTGCAGGAGAATCCAAAGACCCTCAAAAGACTATTCCTATTGCCATTAAACAAATTTTCTGGCGTATCTTGTTATTTTATATCGTGTGTATTTTCATCATCGGCACCCTAATTTCATACGATGATCCTTTGCTTTTACAGGCGGCTTCGTCTGAAAATATTGCGTTATCCCCTTTCACCTTACTCTACGAAAAAGCAGGTTTTGCCTTTGCTGCGAGTGCAATGAATGCCGTGATTTTGACTGCAATTCTTTCAGCAGGGAACTCAGGCATGTATACCTCAACCCGTATGCTGTTTAACATGGCACAGAACGGCAGCGCACCCAAGCTGTTTGGTAAACTTGATCCGCGTGGCGTACCAATGAATGCACTTTATGCAACAACAGTAATTGCTGCACTGTGCTTCTTAACCACTTTTATTGGTGAAGAACAAGTATTCAACTGGTTACTCAACATGTCAGGGATGTGTGGTTTTATCGTTTGGCTGGGCATTGCTGTTTCACACTATCGTTTCCGTAAAGGGTATATCGCACAAGGACATAAAATTGAAGATTTAGCTTATCGTGCAAAATTCTTCCCTTTTGCACCATGGTTTGCCTTTATCCTATGTTCAATTGTTGTCCTAGGTCAGAATTACCAAGCGGTACTGGCGGGTGAGTGGTTATCTGTTTTATCAACCTATATCGGTATTTTCTTATTCTTGGTAATTTGGCTTGGTTATAAATGGAAATACAAAACCAAGTTGATCTCCTACAAAGAAATGGATGTGAACCCAATGAATCCAGACCGAGAATAATTTTTATATTAAAAAAACAGCCTTCGGGCTGTTTTTTTATTCTTTGAATATTCGACATTCAATTAACTCAAACTAAAATACAAAGAACGCTCCAACCCGCATATCAACAAAGAAAATTGATGAATTTCTTAACGTTTCACTCTGACCATCCCATTATATGAAATGGAATCGTACAGACTAAAAAAGCCCCGACATCCTGTCGGGGCTTTTTTTGATCTTGCTGTGGTACAACTCCTGTCATACCCTTTGCATCCGTTCTACACTGTTATTATTATTCTAATGAAACATCCTGTTCCTGATGAGTCCATGATATAAATAATCCAAGCAGTCACCTAGAAGACAAAAGGATCAAATACTGTCAGCCAAAACCTACAAAGCAGATATTTTTTACTTTATTTTGAGTAATCTCTCGCACCAAACAATGCTGTTCCAATCCGTACCATCGTAGAACCTGCTGCAATCGCTTCCTCTAAATCCCCTGACATCCCCATGCTTAAAGTATCCCAATCTTCAGGATGTGCATGTAATGCTTTAACTACCTTAAACAACTTTTGAGCATCCAATAACGCAGCTACATTATTTGGTGCAGGAATCACCATAATGCCACGTAGTCTTAAATGTGGAAGCTGGCTAATTCGTTGAACTAACTCAGCGGCTTCTTCTGGCTGACAACCATCTTTACTGTCCTGTCCATCAATATTGACTTGTAAGCAAATATTCAAGGGGCGCTGTGAATCTAAACGTTGGGTCGATAGGCGCTCTGCAATAATTAAGCGATCAACCCCATGTACCCAAGAAAATTTTTCAGCCAAAAGTTTGGTCTTATTCCGTTGCACATGTCCAATAAAATGCCACTCAATTTCTAGATCCGCCAAAGCTTCAATCTTTTCAAGTGCTTCTTGTAAGTAGTTTTCACCAAATTTATGCTGCCCTGTAGCATACATCTCACGCAATGCTTCACTTGGATGAGTTTTTGATACCGCAAGCAATTGCACAGTTTTAGACTCACGTCCTGCACGTTGACACGCAGCCTCAATTTGCTCTAAAACCTGATTTCGCGACTCTTTCAAACTATTCATTGACGATATTCTCATTTCATTCATCTTTTTTTACGTTCAAGCAACTCTAACTGTTGGTTAAGTGGCAGGAAAGCCTTATTATTCTATCAAAATAATTAAGACTTATATGATCTCGGGGAATTCATGGACATTACAGAATTATTGGCTTTTTCTGCAAAAAACGGGGCGTCTGACTTACACTTATCTGCGGGTATGCCACCAATGATTCGCGTTGATGGCGAAGTACGTCGTATTAACTTACCAGCTTTAGAACATAAAGAAGTGCACAAGTTAGTGTACGACATTATGAATGATAAGCAACGTCGTGATTATGAAGAACAATTGGAAACTGACTTCTCTTTTGAAGTACCTGGCGTTGCCCGTTTCCGTGTAAACGCATTTAATCAAAACCGCGGTGCTGGTGCCGTATTCCGTACCATTCCATCCAAAGTTCTCACCATGGATGACCTTGGTCTAGGCAATATTTTTAAAGAAATTTGTGACTACCCACGTGGCATCGTATTAGTTACAGGACCAACTGGTTCTGGTAAATCCACCACCTTAGCCGCGATGCTAGATTATATTAACGATCGACGTTATGACCATATTTTAACGGTCGAAGATCCAATCGAATTTGTACACCAATCGAAAAAATGTCTAATTAACCAACGTGAAGTACATCGTGACACGCATGGTTTTAATGAAGCATTACGTTCTGCACTGCGTGAAGACCCTGACATTATTTTGGTTGGTGAGATGCGTGACCTTGAAACTATTCGCCTTGCCTTAACTGCGGCGGAAACGGGTCACTTGGTTTTCGGTACACTACATACGACCTCTGCGGCAAAAACCATTGACCGTGTGATTGACGTATTCCCTGCTGAAGAAAAAGATATGGTTCGTGCCATGCTGTCTGAATCTTTACAGGCCGTTATTTCACAAACACTCTTAAAGAAAAATGGCGGTGGTCGTGTCGCTGCGCATGAAATCATGATTGGTATCCCAGCAATTCGTAACTTAATTCGTGAGAACAAAGTTGCACAAATGTACTCTGCCATCCAAACTGGTGCTAACTATGGTATGTCTACCTTAGACCAAAGCCTTAAAACGCTCGTATCTAAAGGCATCATTAGTCCACAAACAGCACGTACTGTTGCTAAACAACCAGAATCATTCTTATAAGAATATCAAAACGGAATTAGGATAAGGTTATGGACTTTAACGACTTACTCAATCTCATGATTCAACAAAAAGCATCTGACCTTTTTGTCACAGCTGAAGTTGAACCATCTATGAAAATTAATGGTCAAATTGTTCCTGTTGCGAAAACCAAGTTAACAGGTGAAATTGTTGGTCAACTCTTAAATTCAATTATGAGTGATAAACAACGTAAAGAATTTGCAGATACACGTGAATGTAACTTTGCGATTATGAATCGTGAAAAAACAGCACGTTTCCGTGTCAGTGCATTTCAACAACGTGACCAACCTGGCATGGTTCTACGTCGCATTGAAACTAAAATTCCAACCATGGATGAACTCAAGCTTCCTCCAGTGTTGAAAGACTTAGCCATGACCAAACGTGGCATCATTATTTTTGTGGGTGCAACAGGTACTGGTAAATCTACTTCCTTGGCCTCAATTATTGGATATCGTAATCAAAATTCTAAAGGTCATATCATTACCATTGAAGATCCGATCGAATTTATTCACGAACATGCAGGCTGTATTATCACTCAACGTGAAGTAGGCATCGATACCGACTCCTTTGAAATTGCGTTGAAAAATACCTTACGTCAAGCACCCGATGTTATTCTGATTGGTGAGATTCGTTCACGCGAGACCATGGATTACGCAATTGCTTTCGCAGAAACAGGCCATTTGGTTTTTGCAACGCTACATGCTAACAATGCCAACCAAGCGATTGATCGTATCATTCACTTCTTTGAAGCAGACCGTCATGGACAATTATTCATGGACTTGTCCTTAAATTTGAAAGCCATGGTCGCTCAGCAACTTATTCCAACGATTGATGGTAATTCACGCCGTGCTGCAATTGAGATTTTGATTAATTCACCATTAATTTCCGACTTAATCCGGAAAGGCGATATTCACGAAATTAAAGATTTAATGAAGCGTTCGCGTGAACTCGGTATGCAAACCTTTGACCAAGCACTTTACGATTTATATAAAGCCAAGCAGATCACTTATAAAGATGCGCTGAAACATGCCGATTCACCAAATGATTTACGCCTACAAATCAAACTCTCTGAGGAAGGTGCTGATCGTTTATTGAATGCAAGCTCGCATATTACTTTTGATGGTCAGTAAATAGACGTAAAAACTAGATTTAAGGAAACGGGCCAATAGGCTCGTTTTTTATATAAACTAAATATCTCACCTTTTTTCATATTTTAACAGCAAAGAAAAAGCAGCCTTACGGCTGCTTTTTCAAATCAAAATCAATAATTAATTATTGAGCTTGACCAGGTTGTACTGTAACAGTACGGCTACCAGTGATTGTCGCGAATACACGACGGTTCATAGCACGACCTTCTTTAGTTTTGTTGTCAGCAATCGGTTGATCCCAAGCGAAACCTTGAGTAGACAAACGAGATGCATCTACATTGTATTCATTTACAAGAGCAGATTTAACAGAGTTAGCACGAGCTAAAGATAAACGTTCGTTCAATGCACGTGGACCAGTGTTATCTGTATGGCCTTCGATGCGAGCAGTAGCATTTGGATATTCAACTAACTTCTCAGCAACTTTAGCAATTTCTGGCTTGTATTGATCTTTGATGTTTGATTTGTTCGTATCAAAGAACACACGAAGTTCCATGTTAAGGTCTTCAGTCAATTGCTCAGGAACTGGTTCAACTGGAGCTACTGGCTCAACTTCTACTACTGGTGCAGCAGGTTTCAAGTGACCACCAAGAACAACGTTAAGACCAGCTAAAGCTGTGTAGTTCCAGAACTTTTCATCAAAGTCATAAGTACCACGAGCTTCAGTACGAAGAGACAATGCATCGTTTAAGCGCCAGAAAGCACCTAGACCAGCATTACCAATTGTGTCTTCTTTGTCTTCGTAAATGCCATCAAAATCAGTTTTAGTCTGACCAGCACCTAAAAGTACGTATGGCTTGATTTTGCTGTCATAGTTTTTAGTGAACAAATCAGAAGTAGCATAGAAGTTACCAGCTACAGTGCGTTGTTTGTATTCAGCACCCTGTACGCCAGTACCGTCAAGGTCACCCTTAACTTGGTTATATTCAGCTTCAAAGCCTAACCATGGAGTTAATTCAACACCCAATGCAGCACCAACGAACATATCGTCTTGTAATTCTGCATGGCTAGTTAGTTTGTCATTATTGTGCTCAGAATCCTGCCAAGTATAACCAAGCATTAATGGAGTAATAGTTACACCTGCATTAGCAGCAGCCAAAGGTGCAGCTACGAGCATCGCTAAAGCAATACGACTCATTTTCATGGATTTATCCTCCAGAGATAAACAATTGTTGTTCAAGCTAAGCCTAAAATTTTAGCTATCCTGAGATAGGCTTTTTTAAATACCCCAGTTTTATTTTTAAGCTACTCACCTTGAATAATACAAACACTTAATTCGTTTGTCCAAGTGTTTGATAATTTTAATCAAGTAAATTATTGACAAAATTACTTACAATTTCAGTTGTAGTTCAGTAAATTTATGATCTCTTTCTTTTTAAGAATAGCTTTGTTGCTACTTGCGCTTCACTATAGCATTTTCTTATTCGCTGAGAAACACATTTTTCATTATAAAATGAATAAAAAACAAGACATTAATATTCATTATTAACTTAAAAAATACAGACACTTAGGTTATTTTATATGCACATCAATAAACATATGGCTTATACATTAACAGAACTTGCTATTACAATATTAGTTTTGTCAATACTTGTTACGCTTGCCCTACCTTATTACCACGAAATGAAAGCAAATCAAGAACGCAGAACAATTTTTAGGCAACTTATAGCTAATATACAACTCGCAAAACAGCATGCTGCTATACATCACACCAATGTTGTTATGTGCTCATCAGAAAATATGCAGAGCTGTAAAGAAGAGATGTGGGAACAAGGCTTTATCTTATTCCTCGATTCGAATCAAAATAGACAATTAGATTTAAATGAGATTTTAGTTTCACAAGAACGTACTGACTTATCCTACGGCACATTAAACTGGCGTGGCACCTTGCACTTTCCTAGTCTGAATTTTATGGCTGAACACGGTCTCCCGATTGGCTCAAATGGTAGTTTCTATTACTGCTCATCAACGGTAAAACATATGAAAATTATCCTGAATAAAATGGGCAATTCACGTAGCATTGACCTCAGCAATTGTTGAAAACCGATGAGTCAACTGCAAAAACAACATCTAATTTGCTGTTTTCAATATACTGCATAGGATTGAACAATAACCAATTATACTCGTTCGGAGATATATCAATGACTGATATCGTAATTGTAAATGGCGCACGTACTGCAATGGGCAGTTTTCAAGGAAGTTTATCTGGTCTAACAGCGCCAGAGCTTGGTGCAACAACCATCAAGGAAGCAATTGCTCGTGCTGGCTTACAACCGACCGATGTAGAAGAAGTCATTATGGGCTGTGTTTTACCTGCTGGTTTGAAACAAGGTCCTGCACGCCAAGCGATGCGTCAAGCGGGTTTACCAGATTCAACAAGTGCCGTTACGATCAATAAATTATGTGGTTCTGGCATGAAAGCGGTCATGCAAGCTGCCGATATGATTAAAGCGGGTTCTGCTGAAATCGTGGTTGCAGGTGGCATGGAATCGATGACCAATGCACCTTATATTTTGACCAAAGCACGTGCAGGTTACCGCATGGGTCATGGCGAAGTTAAAGATCACATGTTTCTTGATGGATTAGAAGATGCTGAAACTGGTCGTTTAATGGGTTCATTTGCACAAGATATGGCCAATAGCCGTGGCTATACCCGTGAGCAAATGGATGAATTTGCTATTCGTTCATTACAACGTGCACAAACTGCGGTCAACGAAGGTTACTTTGCTGATGAAATTGTTCCTGTCACAGTTTCAACGCGTAAAGGTGATGTTGTGATCGATAAAGATGAGCAACCATTTAATGCCAATATCGACAAAATTCCTACATTGCGTCCAGCATTTGCAAAAGACGGTACGATTACTGCTGCAAATGCAAGTTCAATCTCTGATGGCGCATCAGCACTGGTTTTAACTTCAGCCGACAATGCAGCAAACAAGGGCTTAACACCATTAGCGAAAATTGTTGCTTATGCATCAAACTCTCAACACCCTTCTGAGTTCACAATCGCCCCTGTTGGTGCTATCGAGAAAGTGTTAAAGAAAACTGGTTGGGATGCACAAGACGTTGACCTTTGGGAAATCAATGAAGCATTTGCAATGGTGACCATGTGTCCAATGGACGACTTTAAACTTGATCCTGCAAAAGTGAATATTAATGGTGGTGCTTGTGCTCTTGGACATCCAGTAGGCTCAACTGGCTCGCGGATTATTTTAACGCTCATCCACGCCTTAAAACGTACTGGCGGTAAGAAAGGGATTGCAGCTTTATGTATCGGTGGCGGTGAAGCAACGGCTGTCGCGATTGAACTTTTATAAGTTTCAATACTCTACTATTCGCTATGCTTAAGTAAAAAATCCTCCTTAACGGGGGATTTTTTATGCTTACATTTTTTCCTTATTCTTTTTGAGCAAGACTGTTAAATTAAGACACTCAAAATAAAAAATGGAACCTACAATAATGCAATTCAACCATTATCTCAATTTCCAAGGTGAAGCCGAAGCTGCTTTTAATTTTTATAAATCTGTGTTCGGTGGTGAGTTTGCCATGCTAAAACGTTATGGTGAAATGCCCTCTGATGGAAAATCTCAGCTCAGCGATGCAGAAAAAAATTATATTCTGCATGTTTCCTTACCAATTAATGAATTTACAATTCTGATGGCCTCCGATACCACGGAACAGTTTTGTGCAGCGAATAGTCCTTTTATCAAAGGCACCAATCACTATATTTCAATTAATTTGGAGAAGCACGAACAAGCTGAAGCACAACGTTTGTATGAAGCGCTCTCACAAAATGGGCAAATTGAAATGCCCTTGGAAAAGACCTTTTGGGGTGCACTCTATGCGGCATTTACCGATCAGTTTGGCGTGAAATGGATGGTCAATTGTCAGTTAGTAGATGAGTAATTTTCTTTAATTATTTTACTAGAATGCAATATAGCCTATTGATAAGTAATCATTTAGGTTATAGTGCATCGCATATTTTTCAACAAACTTTATAACAAGATAATGACGGGTCTTACACATACTATTCTTATTATTTTCATCACGATTTTGACTTCTATTGCAGCTTGGCAGCATCGGAATATCATGAATCGTTTGATTTTTAATATTTCAGCAATTAAGCACGGTCAATATGATCGATTCCTAACCCATGGCTTTATCCATAATGATGGTGTGCATCTTTTCTTTAATATGTTCACACTTTATTTCTTTGGGAGAAGTATTGAATGGTTTTTTCGTGACTATTTAAATGGTCTGGGTTTTGTCTTGTTCTATTGTAGTGCGGTTATTGTGGCAGCCATCCCAAGCTATCTTCACAATCGAAGTTTAAATTCTTACCGTAGTTTGGGTGCATCAGGTGCAGTTAATGCGGTACTTTTCAGTGCAATTCTATTTGATCCTTGGGGAATGATTTATATCTATTTTATCCCAATTCCTGCCATTATCTTCGGAACAATTTATCTGTGCTACAGCATGCATGCAATTCATTCAGGGCATTCTCCGTTGATTGACCACCGAGCTCATATTGCAGGTGCTGTCTATGGCTTCCTATTTCCACTCCTGCTTGCACCATCCCTCGGTGCAGCTTTCTTTTATAAGTTTATTGATACGCCATTATTTTAAATATAATCAACAATCCAAATATAAAAAGCTGGACCTAAGTCCAGCTTTTTATATTTGCTTAAAAAAATTAAGCTCCAGTTTGATAACTTGCTTGAGCAACTGCTGTAGAAGCTTGGTATGAATGGGTGAAGTCAGCTAAACCTGCCGCAGCTTCTTGAATATCTTTACCTTCTTTAATCACAAAAGTATCGAAACCAGAACGCTTCATATAGTTTAGGACATCCTTAAACACATCACCTGTCGCACGTAATTCGCCTTGAAAACCTTGACGACGCAACAGTGCAGCAAATGAATAACCGCGACCATCGTTGAAACCCGCAAAATCAATAAAGATTGCATCTAACTGATCTAAAGGAAATTCATTCACTTCAGGAGAAGCATCCACTGTAATCAATAATGCTTTTTTACCCGTAATATTGGCAAGTTGATCCAACTGATCAACAGTCAACACTACATCACCTTGTGGTAATACAGCATCTTCACCAATCAATTGGTAACTATTATCTGCGACTGTGCCATCTTTAGAGAGCACTTGAAGTGCGGTATTAAGCATAAGCACGCTCCTTAAATGGTTGAATGCCAACACGGCGGTAAGTTTCGATGAACTCTTCACCTTCTTGACGTAAATCAAGATAAGTATTCAAAATTTCTTCAATAATGTCAGGTACAACTTCTGCTGCAAATGATGGTCCTAAGATGTCACCAATTGAAGCATCATGGTCTGCATTACCGCCTAAGGTAATTTGATAGAATTCAGCGCCTTTTTTATCGACACCTAAAATACCAATATTACCCACATGGTGATGACCACAAGCATTCATACAACCTGAAATGTTCAAGTCGATATGACCCAGATTGTAAACGGTATCTAGGTCATCAAAACGACGTGAAATTGCTTCAGAAATTGGAATTGATTTCGCATTTGCCAATGAACAGAAGTCTCCGCCTGGGCAGCAAATAATATCGGTAATAAAGCCGATATGCGCACGCGCCAAGTCGTGTTGTTCAAGGGTTTGCCACAATTCAAACAAATCTTTTTGCGGTACATCGACCAACGAAATATTTTGTTCATGCGTGGTACGTAATTCACCGAACGTATATTTGTCTGCAAGGTCTGCAATCAAATTCATTTCTTCAGTGGTCACATCACCTGGTGCAATACCCGCACGTTTTAGCGAAATGGTGACAATACGATAGCCCGACACTTTATGAGCATTGGTATTAATGTTAAACCATTGTTTGAACTTAGGATGTTCAGCAAATAATGCTGTAAAGTCTTCATCTGCCAATTGCTGATATGCAAATGGAGTAAACTCTTCATCAAGTTTCGCTAAAGTTTCAGCATCTACTTTTAATGTTTGGACTGTGTGAGCAAATTCTGCTTCCACTTTTTCTGCAAACACTTCTGGCGTTAATGCTTTGACTAAAATTTTGATACGGGCTTTGTATTTGTTGTCACGGCGACCATGTAGATTATAGACACGCAGTACCGCTTCAAGATAAGCAATCAAATCTTCACGAGGCAACCATTCTTTGATGATTGAACCAATGATTGGTGTACGACCTAGACCGCCACCCACTTTGATTTTATAACCGATCTCGCCTGCCTCATTTTTCACGATATATACACCGATATCGTGGAATGAAGTCGCAGCACGATCCACTTCTGCTAAAGCAGACACTGCAATTTTGAACTTACGTGGTAAGAAGGCAAATTCAGGGTGGAAGGTTGACCATTGACGAATCAATTCACACGTTGGACGTGGGTCTGCAACTTCACCCGCAACTACACCTGCGTATTGGTCAGTTGTGGTGTTACGAATACAGTTACCTGAAGTTTGAATTGCATGCATCTGCACAGTTGCCAATTCGGCAAGCATGTCAGGCACATTTTCAAGTGCAGGCCAGTTAAACTGAATGTTTTGACGTGTTGACACGTGTGCATAACCACGGTCATATTCTTTCGCCAATTCCGCAACCTTGCGTAACTGCGTAGAGCTCATCAAACCATAAGGAACGGCAATACGTAACATCGGCGCATAGCGTTGTACGTATAAACCATTTTGGAGACGTAGCGGACGGTATTCATCTTCAGTGAGTTTACCCGCTAAATAACGTTCCGTTTGGTCACGGAACTGTGCAACACGTTCATTGATCAGTTGCTGATCAAAATCAGTATATAAATACATGGCGTACAGCTAGTAGTTTCATTATAACGGCTCACAGCATAACGACATTTAAACTATCAACAAAACGCGTTTTTTACATATTTAATAGCGGTTTTATTGATAAGCCTTTTTTGTTTTTCTAAAAGATCGAATCTATAAGGCTTAAGCACTTTTTTAGCTGTTTTGGACTTTGTTCTTCTATCTATATCTTATTTATTGCTAACGCTCTAAATAGGACAGTCATGTTCCAATTCAGACAGCAAAAAGCCTGACGAATCAGGCTTTTTTATGGAGGATGTAGTCAATTATTGCAAAGCATAGGCGACCAAATAATCCCCCATCTTGGTGCCAAAGGAACCATGTCCACCTGCCATGATCACCACATATTGTTTACCATTGCTTTCATAGGTCATCGGTGTTGCCTGACCACCTGCAGGTAAACGCCCTTCCCATAACTGCTCACCATTGCTGACGTTAAATGCACGAAGATAATTATCCTGCGTGCCAGCGACAAACATCACATTACCTGCGGTTGAAATTGGTCCCCCCAAACCCGGTACTCCTATTTTTAACGGTGGCAGTTGGAACAATTTCGGCAAACTGTCACGGATAGTCCCAATCCGCTTTTTCCAAACCACTTGATGGGTTTTTAAATCTACACCCGCCACATAGCCCCAAGCTGGTTGCTTACACGGTAAACCTAGCGGAGATAAGAACGCACTGATTTCTACACCATAAGGCACACCATACATTGGTTGCACCCCTTGTTCAGTCCCTGCGCCTTTGGCAGTTTCTTTACGATTCGGATCTGCGGGAATTAAACGGCTGACAAAAGGCAATCCGATTGGATTCATCACAGCAACTTGACGATCTGCATTCACCGACATGCCACCCCATTCAAATACGCCTAAATTCCCAGGAAACACCAAAGTGCCATTTTCTGAAGGTGGGGTGTAAATACCGTCATAATTCAAACGGTGGAAATAGACCCGACAAACTAACTGATCAAACATGGTCGCACCCCACATGTCTTTATCTTTTAACTTATCTTGAGGTGCCAAATTTAAATCAGAAAATGGTTGGGTTGCAGAATAGTGTTCGCCTTGGGTCTGTGGCCCGCGTTTCACTGTTTGAGGGACTGCACGCTCGTTAATAGGCACGATCGCTTTGCCTGTGCGTCGGTCTAGTACAAAGACATTCCCTGTTTTGGTTAACACATAAATCGCTGGAACAGTTTTTCCAGTGCTATCTTGAATATCTGCCAAAGAAGGTTGCGCTGGCACATCCATATCCCACAAATCATGATGGGTCGTTTGAAAATGCCAAACCAACTTGCCAGTACTGGCATTAATGGCCAACATCGAATTGGCATAACGCTCTTTTAACTCAGTACGATCTCCACCCCAAATATCGGGGGTTCCCACCCCTGTTGGCACATATACGATATCCAATTTGGAGTCATACGCCAAAGGTGCCCATGCATTTGGCGAGTTATGCACGAAAGTGGTACTTTCATTCGGCATGGCATTCGGATTTTTTGCCCCTGTATCAAAGACCCAAAGTAATTCACCTGTATTCACATCATAGCCACGTATGACGCCAGAAGGCTCTTTGGAAGAGTAGTTATCTGTGACTGAACCCGCAATAACCACCGTTGTACCCGAAATAACCCCAGGTGATGTCGGGTTATAGCCCCCTGGATAGGCATAAGGCATAAATTTTTGTAAATTTACTTCGCCTTGCTCACCAAAATCAGAACACACTTTACCTGTATCAGCATTCACAGCCACCAAACGCCCATCATTGACTGGAATAATCACCTTACGTGGACACTCGGCAGAAACCGATTTTCGATTTTGCAAGCTGGTCGCAAACTCGGCTGTATTGTTGGCATCGTAATACATTACCCCACGACAGGTGAGATGCTGAAAGGTATGGTCAGCTTTCAATTTTGGGTCAAAACGCCATTTTTCCTTGCCCGTTGCTGGGTCTAAGGCAATTAACCATTGGTGGGTGGTACACATATATAAGTTATTACCCACTTTAATTGGTGTCACCTGATTGGTAGTTTCCCCCGAATCTTTATCTGTTTTGACATCACCTGTGCGGAATGTCCAAGCCACTTTCAGATTTTTCACATTTTGATCATTAATCTGCGTTAAAGGTGAATAACGCACCCCGCCCTGAGTACGTCCATAAGCGGGCCAGTCTTGTTCTGCCACCCCATCAATGGCTTGAGCCGATGCAGGTTGTGGTTGTTGAATGACGCCATTAATTTCTTGGGGATCATTAAAAATGGCATAGACCATGATTGCAATAGCGATCAACAACGTACCCGAAAGGGCTATTTTACTGCCTTGGACTTGACTCATATTGCGCGTGACTGCAGGAATGAGTAACCATAAACCTAATACTCCCAAAACATCCAAACGAGGTGCGAGAGCCCAAAAATCAGTTCCAACCTCCCATAAACTCCAGAGTATGGTTGCTAGCATTAAGAAACTGTACAACCATAAAGAGGAACCTTGCCCCCTTTTAAGTAAAAATGCTGATGCCAAAATTAGCAGACCAGCAATCACATAATAGATTGAACCACCAAGTAAAATGAGCCATACACCCCCAATCAATAGATAGGCAGCAATCGCAAGCATCACAATAATGGTAAAGGTTCGCATCGTATTTGATGGGTTACTCATTCTATTCACCTCATTCACTTTATTATTTATCGTTAACTCAGCCATACAGCTAGATTATTTTGTCGTTTGTTTCGCTATTCTTATTCCTATTTAAATCATTGATCTAGGAAAGATGGTTTTTCTAACACCGTTAAAATGCTGTTTGAAACTTAATCCCACCAACCCAAACATTTTCGCCATTTTTATCCGCACCCACATGTCGAATATATTAAAGATTTGGGCGAATTGTTAACCAATTGGTGGCATGTAACCCATAATACAGTTCGGTGTTATATTCTTCCTCTTGCCCCGTATTTAAGTCGCCATTTAGATGGATTCGAGCAAATCCCAAGGCAATTTCATCTTGCGGGCGCATATCCAACACACCTGTATAGATCAAACCAATATTTTGCATATTGTCGACATTATTGGTTTTATCATCATGTACAGTCAGGTTTATAAACCCTGTAAGTCCGCGCTGCGGATCTTGAGCATGTTGCAGCAATTGTTGTTTTGCGACAATCCACATGCCTTGCTTATGAGATGTGGCGTTAGGATTCTGAATCTCGGCAACATCTGCACTGCTATAGTAATAACCCAGCCGATATTCACCAGTTTTGCCTTGTGTACCAATTTTGGGTTGCCAAACCATCTCTATGGGGACAATGACACCATCAGAACCCGAAGTGCTTAAATTAAACCCCTGACTACGCTTTAAATTCTCAGGGTTATACTCATATACCCCAATTTGGCTAAAGAGCTCAGGGGAAAATTGATATTTCAGTCTGGCTGCCCACTGACTGACGGGCCAATTAAACCATTGATCCCCCACCCAATTGCCAACTTGAGAACCGCATAAGGCTAAGTTCTGAAAATCACAATCAAAACTATTAAAATCTTCCCCTTCGCCAAAACGCCCAACTTTAAGATCTAACTGTTGATTGAGAAATTTTTTCTTAATCCAAAAATTGGTTAAACGCCATGTTTGCCCACGCCCCCAAACTTCTTGGGTTGAACTTAAATGCCCATTCAAGGCATCCGACGTTTGTGACAAAGAATGCCCGTTGCGTTCTGTAATAATGATTTGCGCTTCGGTGTCTTGCCACCCCAGTATTTTGTCTAAATCAAAATGACTGCCTAACACGAACTGATCGGCATATTCAGTCCCGTGGCTCGAATGCTTTTTCGCATCCAGTAAAGTGGCCATTTCCCCTGTATAGCCCAAGTTAAAACTATATCCTTGAGTTTGTAATTCAGTTCGGGTTCCGTTCCAATCCCCAAACATCCAAGGGCTGTCTACGGCAAAGGCTGATTGCGCATGAGTTCCAGAATTGATGATCAAGCCCATTAAACACAATGTGAACCATTTCCTTGAGATTCGGAGTTTTTGCATACCTGCAACCTTTTATAATTATGTAATGCATATTTAGGTTACGCCTGTATTTTGTGGTTAAAATATAATCTTTTTGTCGTTTTTTGTTAAGTTATTAAAATGGCTTAATTTAAAAAAGTACAGGCTACCAAGTGCCTGCACCCAATGCCTGCCCCATAAAGTCATAACGCATCGCTGAACGAGAAAATTTGATTGGACATGCCAACTGCGCTTGAGTCTCTGTAGAATTTTCATGCAGTGGAACATGGGCTACCCAATGCCGTTGTTGCGCCAAATCTGAATACAAAGCTTCATCTAACGTTAAAACAGGTTCTACACAGACATCTTGAGTCGAAAACAGTTGCTGCCACTCTAACAATGAGCGAGTTTTAATTTTTTCCTGTAGAGCGTGCTTAACCTCAGCACGATCTTCCGAAAGGAGCGAAGCTCCTTTCTCTAATAAAAGTGGCAACGCTAACAACTGAGCCAAACCCGACATAAATTGTGGCTCTAAACTGCCAATTGACAGATAACGCCCATCTTGCGTTTCATAGTAATCATAAAAGCTAGCGCCATTCAGTATTCCAGATTCTGGCTCTTGTGTGATATTTCCTGCCAATGCGGCGGCGGCAGCCATACTATTTAACGCTACCGCACAATCGGTCATGGAAATATCAATATATTGTCCTTTTCCACTCTGATGACGCTCAATCACAGCCGTTAAAATGCCGATCACAGCATGTAACGAACCACCTGCAATATCCGCAACTTGAATACCTAACGGCGGTGGTCCACTCTGTGCACGACCACTGTGCCCCGCAATTCCCGATAAAGCTAAATAGTTAATGTCATGCCCCGCCTTATCTTTATAACTCCCTGTTTGGCCATAGCCAGTAATGGAACAATAAATCAGCCGCGGATTAATTTCTGCTAAAGTGGCATAGTCCAATCCCAGTCGTTGCATGACACCCGGGCGAAATTGCTCTACGACAATATCGTATTGGCCAATCTTTTCCTTAATCGTTGCAATGTTCTGTGGATCTTTTAAATCCAGAGCCACGGATTGTTTATTTCGATTCAAATAAAGATGTGCGGTCGCCTGTCCATGTGCATAAGGTGGAAAAAGACGAATCAAGTCGGGTCGTGTTGGAGATTCCACATGAGTCACTTCCGCACCCATATCTGCTAAATATAAAGTGGCAAATGGACCAGGTAACAATGTTGAAAAATCCAGTACTTTCAATCCCTGTAAAGCATGTTGCATGTTATTTTTACTCTTGAACTCTTGTATTTTCATGTATCTTAGAAATATAAAATCAACAAAACAATGTCATGTTCAGCCATTTACCTTGATCATTTCGGCAATTTACCATGTAGAAAGGCAAATTTCCCTATTGTAAATTGCCTATAAAAACTTTTTTAGCGTCATTTAGGTCATACGCAAGTGAATACAAAAGAGACTGAAGGATTTAACATGAGCCGCGATACGATTAGTATCCATTTTGTGAATGCGGCTTTGACTGGCGTAAAACGCCTCGGCATGGATGTCGAAACTTTACTTTCGCACGTCGGAATAGAAGCCGAACTGTTACGTCAGCCTAAAGCTCGAATTTCTCCAGAACAATACACACGTTTTGTGAAAATGTTATGGATGGTGACTCAGGATGAACATATTGGTTTCGATACCCAACCTCGTCGTTTGGGTACGTTTGCCATTATGTGCCAACTGATCATCCATGCGAAAACCTTAGGTGATGCGCTCGAACTATCAACTCAGTTTTATAAATTGTTTGGTGATGAATGGTGTGTTTCGCTCGAACGTGATAAGCATGAAGCACGCTTAGTCCCACTCATTCCAACTGAGATGGATCCAAATCATTTCATTACCGAAAGTATGTTGATGATTTGGCATGGCTTGGCATCTTGGCTCATTGAACGTCGCCTTCCTTTAGAGCGCGTGCATTTTGGCTACCCGCGCCCTGCCCATGCAGATGAATATGATGCCCTGTTTTTCGCTCCCGTGATGCAGTTTGACATGCCACGCACTGAAATCACCTTTGCGGCGGATTATTTAGATTTACCAATTCGTCAAAATGAAGAAACCTTAGAAGAATTCTTAAAAGCAGCACCTGCACAGCTATTGGTTAAATTCAAAAACACCAATTCTCTCACCTCTCGTATTCGTGAAGTGTTGAAGAGTCAAATTGGTGAAGAAATGCCAACGCTGAATGATGTAGCATCAATGTTATATCTTTCACCGCAAACTTTACGCCGTCGTTTGGCTGCGGAAGGTAAAAGCTACCAAGGCGTGAAAGATGCTTTACGTCGTGATGCTGCGATTCACTTGTTACTCAATCCAAACCTGACATTGGAAGATGTCGCACAGCAGGTTGGTTTCAGTGAAACCAGCACATTCCATCGTGCATTTAAGAAATGGACAGGCGTAACCCCAGGTTTATACCGTCAATTACATGGTTATTTATAACCACTAACTGATTTTTCAGTTGATGCCCAGATTCTACAGTCTGGGCTTTTTTATGGCTTAAAAAGCATCATCACAAGAATACCCTCGCCCTTTTCAAACCAATACTCAAACTACAGAATGGTTTCACACTTCAATTGACCAAAATGATCATGCTGCCTATGCCAGTCTTGTCATTGCACTCGCTCTTAAAACCAGTACACTCAAAACACAAATAAATTTTAAGCAATAAAAAAGGAACTGCTATGAGCGAGGCTTATATTATTGATGCCATTCGCACCCCACGCGGAAAAGGAAAAAAAGATGGCTCTCTTTATGAAGTAAAACCCATTACCTTACTCACCACTTTATTAAATGAATTACAGCAGCGCCATCAACTCGATACCTCTAAAGTCGATGATATTGTTTTAGGCTGCGTAACACCAATTGGCGATCAAGGCGGAGACATTGCTAAAACAGCAGCGATTGCAGCAGGTTGGAACGATGATGTTGCTGGGGTGCAAATCAATCGCTTTTGTGCATCAGGCTTAGAAGCAGTCAATATGGCAGCAATGAAAGTCCGCTCTGGTTGGGAAGATTTAGTGGTTGCTGGTGGCGTTGAATCAATGTCACGCATTCCAATGGGTTCTGATGGCGGGCCGTGGGCTTTAGACCCAGAAACAAACCTTAAGTCATCATTTGTTCCACAAGGTATTGGGGCCGACCTCATTGCAACCTTAGATGGCTATAGCCGTGAAGATGTTGATAATTTCGCTGTAAAATCACAGCAAAAAGCGGCGACGGCTCAATCAAATGGTTATTTCGACCAATCAGTCGTACCAGTCAAAGATCACGCAGGTGTGGTGATTTTAGAGAAAGATGAATTTATTAAAGGCAATACCACACTCGAAGGTCTAACGAAGCTCAACCCAAGTTTTGAAATGATGGGTCAAATGGGCTTTGATGCAGTTGCTTTACAAAAATATCCAGAAGCACAAAAAATAAATCATGTTCACCATGCAGGTAACTCATCAGGCATTGTCGATGGAGCAGCTATAGTTTTATTAGCTTCTGAAAAAGCGGTAAAAGAACAAAATTTAAAACCACGCGCTAAAGTTTTGGCGAGTGCATTAGTTGGTACTGACCCAACCATTATGCTGACTGGCCCTGCGCCTGCTGCACGTAAAGCTTTAGAAAAAGCTGGGCTTACGATTGATGATATTGACCTATTTGAAGTCAATGAAGCATTTGCGGCAGTTGTTATGCGTTTTATTAATGAGCTCAATGTCCCTACTGAAAAAGTCAACGTAAATGGTGGTGCGATTGCTTTAGGTCATCCATTAGGTGCAACAGGTGCCATGATTTTAGGCACACTACTTGATGAGCTTGAACGACAAGATAAAAAGCGCGGTTTAGCGACCCTCTGTGTTGGCGGTGGGATGGGTATTGCCACCATTATTGAACGTGTATAAAAATTTAGGGATATATAAAGATGAGTGCAATTCAATACGAAAAAAATGCCGACAATATTGTCATTTTAACGCTTGATTCAACTGGACAATCTGCGAACACCATGAATGCCGAGTTTCGTGACTCGCTCAATGAAGCGACTCAGAAACTTAAAGCAGAAACAGAACTTTCAGGGGTTATTTTCCGCTCGGCTAAGAAAACGTTCTTTGCAGGCGGTGATTTAGATGAACTGATTCAAGTTCAGCCTGAACATGCAACTGACTTTTTCAATATGGTTGAAAAGCTAAAAGGTCATTTACGCACAATTGAAACGTTAGGCATTCCAGTCGTTGCAGCATTAAATGGCACTGCACTTGGCGGTGGTTGGGAAATCGCATTAAGTTGCCATCACCGTATTGCAATCAATGACCCGAAGAGCAAATTTGGTCTACCAGAAGTTACTTTAGGTTTGTTACCGGGTGGCGGCGGTATTGTGCGTATGGTACGCCTACTTGGGCTTCAAAATGCGTTCCCATTTTTAATGGAGGGCAAACAGTTCGGTGTTGATAAAGCAAAATCTTTAGGCTTAATTCATGACACTGCCGAAAATGAACAAGAACTTTTAGATAAAGTAATTGCTTGGATCAAGGCCAATCCAAAATCTCAGCAGCCATTTGATGTGAAGGGTTATAAAATTCCGGGTGGCGATCCCAAAACGCCGGCAGTTGCACAAGTTCTTGCAATTGCACCAGCCATGTTAAAAGACAAAACCAAAGGTTGTTACCCTGCCCCTGAAGCAATTATGGCTGCCGCAGTTGAAGGCGCTCAAGTTGATGTCGATACTGCACTGCGTATTGAGTCTCGCTACTTTACTCAGCTTACAACAGGTCAAATTTCTAAAAATATGATCGGTACTTTCTGGCATGGTTTAAATGCAATTAAGTCTGGTGCTAGCCGTCCTGCCGACGTTGCAAAATGGCAAGCCACGAAAGTGGGTGTGTTGGGTGCAGGCATGATGGGTGCGGGCATTGCTTATTCAACAGCCATTAAAGGCATTCCTGTTATCCTTAAAGACGTATCTGTTGAAAATGCTGAGAAAGGCAAAGCATATTCTCAGAAATTGCTAGACAAGCGTGTTTCACAAGGCCGCATGACGTCAGAAAAACGTGATCAGGTTTTATCGCTCATTACGGCTACAGCGTCAGCTGAAGATCTTCAAGGTTGTGATTTAATTATTGAAGCGGTATTTGAAAACCAAGAGCTCAAAGCGAAAGTTACTCAAGAAGCCGAGCAATATCTAGCGCCTAACGGTGTGATGGCATCAAACACCTCAACCCTGCCAATTACAGGTTTAGCTCAGGCAAGTAAGAATGATAAAGCTTTTATCGGTCTGCATTTCTTTAGCCCTGTCGACAAAATGCAGTTGGTTGAGATTATTAAAGGTAAAAACACCTCCGCAGAGACTCTTGCTAAAGCCTACGACTTTGTACAACAAATTGGAAAAACACCGATTGTTGTCAATGATAGCCGTGGTTTCTTTACCAGTCGTGTGTTTGGTACGTTCATTCAAGAAGGTATGCGCTTGCTTGCAGAGGGCGTTCACCCAGCACGTATTGAAATGGCAGCACTGAAAGCTGGTATGCCAGTTGGCCCACTCGCTATTCAAGATGAAGTGTCTTTAACCTTAACCGAGCATGTTGCCAGTGAAGCACGTAAAGCCCTGCAAGCTGAAGGAAAAGATTTACCTAAAACTTCTGTAGATGAAGTGGTTCACACCATGATTCATGAGTTAAACCGTAAAGGTAAAGCTGCTGGTGCAGGTTTCTATGACTATCCGGAAAATGGTAAAAAGCATCTCTGGGAAGGCTTGAACCGTTGGCAAAAAGATCATGATATTTCTGAACAAGATATGATTGATCGCATTCTGTTTGTACAGGCCTTAGATACTTTACGTTGTTATGAAGAAGGCGTATTGGAGTCTGTAATTGATGCCAATGTCGGTTCTATCTTTGGCATTGGTTATGCACCTTGGACTGGAGGAGCAATTCAATTCCTAAATCAATATGGTACTGATAAAGCACAAAAACGCGCAGAAGAATTAGCTGCCAAATATGGTGAACGTTTTAATCCACCACAAAGTTTAAGAGATAAAGCTCAACGCAACGAACTTATTCAATAATTCTTCTATCGATAAACGCTGGTTTGGGAACCCTCTTCCAAATCAGCTACATCTCATAAGCTAAAATAAGAACAATTAAGCTTTTTATAAAATTTGGTCTGTATCCACTCTATTTTATGTTATAAAGTTACATAATTTTAAAAGTTTCTTTTTATCCATTGGGTTATTTGTTATGTCAGACAATACTTCTCCTGAAAAATCCCCATGGGGTTGGAAGGCCCTGATTATTGCCACAATTTTAAGTATTATTTTTCTGGTTGTTTTTTATTTAGCGATGCAGCATGAACCTGACTATATGCCAGGTAAGCAACGCGAAGCTCGTGCGGCCCAAGCCAGCAGTGCACCAGTAGAACACCAGATGGACATGAGTGCCGAAGAACACAATATGACGGCTGAAGAACATGCTGCCATGACGGAGTCCTCAGCATCTACAGCTCATCACGGACATTGAGCAATAAAAAGCCATCTCTCAGAAGATGGCTTTTTTATGCCTGAAATTTAGGATTTTTAGCCCTGTGCAAGCAAAGACATCTGCATATCAATATGTGGAATGCCACAATCCATATACGCTTCTCCACAGACTTGAAAGCCTAAAGCTTGGTAAAAAGACATTGCATGCACTTGAGAAGAAAGTTGCAGTAAAGGACGTTGTTGGATCCGCGCTTGCTGGATAATCTCTTGCATCAAAAGCTTGCCAATCCCTTGTCCACGGTGCGATGCCAATACGGCAACTCGCCCAATACTATGATTTGGCAATAAGCGCGCTGTCGCAATCACCTGTTCCCCGTCACACACTACAAAATGCTGTGAAATTTCATCCTGTGCATCCCACTCATCTACCGCAGCAATCTGCTGTTCCTGAATAAATACTTGCTCACGAATTGGTTTTGCATCTGACTGCAATTCAGCCCATGTGCCTGTACGCGTCTGTAATATCATGTCGAATTCCTTTTAAATCTCGCTGCTTAGCACTTAGCCCCAAGATCACGTTGATCCCATTGGTTATTGAGCAATAATTCCAAAGAATGCTTTTGAATACCGTACATATTTTTTAAAGCTTCAATTTGCGCCAATACTGTAGCGTCAGGTGCAACAAAATCGGCACGTTTGGTGGCTAAGATCATTTTATTTTTGCTGGTATGTTCTAAAGCAACAAATTCAAAGACTTTAGTTTCATAACCATAGGCTTTTAACAGCAATGCACGAATAGTATCTGTCAGCATTTCTGCCTGTTGCCCCGCGTGAATTCCAAAGTGCAACATCGGCTTCAGTACTTCTGGACTTTTCAGTTGAGGACGTAATTCCTTATGGCAGCACGGCGCGCACATAATCATCTGTGCATTTAAGCGAATCCCTGTATGAATGGCAAAATCGGTTGCCACATCACAAGCATGCAGTGCAATCATCACATCTAAACGCTCAGGCTGATAAGTTCGGACGTCACCTTGGAAAAAATCCAGTTGGTTAAAGCCTGAAGCCTCTGCCACATGTTGACAGAACTGCACCATCTTTTCATTCAACTCAACGCCTGTTACAAATGGAACCTGCTGTTGCTTCGCCAAATAATCATATAAGGCAAAGGTCAAATAACCTTTCCCCGAACCAAAATCAACCACATGCAACGCTTGATCTTGATTGGGAAGTTGCATCAAAGCCCCTGAAAAAATTTCCACGAATTTATTAATCTGTTTCCATTTACGCGCCATGCTTGGAATAATCTGGCTTTGAGCATCGGTAATGCCTAAATGCTGCAAAAATACACTTTCTTGCTCCACAAAACGATGTTTGCTTCGATCATGTGCTTGGGTTGCCCGGGCTTCATTTTTTGCCGTTGCTGTTTTCTGAGTAATGGTTAGTAAATCTTTTTTCTTGTTGCGCTTGAGTTGTATATCTTGAGTCGATGCAAATAAATTGCCCTGCTTACAACAGGTCAAATGCTCCGCAATGATTTGCATGGCATCTGAGATTGGGTAGTTTTTGGTGACATCTTGGGTTTTATGCCGGTATAAAACATTCAAGACAGGTTGCTGTTGTAGTTCAATCAGGCGGAAAGTCATTTTTTCTAACTGTTGCATTTCCCCCTTGTATTGGCTCAAGATTAAACGCTCAAAACTTTGTGTTTCAAGTGCTTGCTGCACAGCATCGAGAAACTGTTGTTCCTGAGCAGAAGGAGAAGTCGAGTCAGACATACAATAAACCTAATCAAATTTGCGACTAAATTTTAAAGCGTCTTACACGAAAAGCAAAATTGAATTACTATACATTTGTATTTTTAATAAAAAGCAGCCGCTATGACCGCTCCCCATACGCAAGATTATCATCCAACCGAAGAGCAGTTTAATGTGTGGAGCCATGCGCTCGGCGCAATCCTTGCCTGTATCGGCACTATACTGTTGGTAATTAAAGGGGCATCTTTAAGTACGGGACAATGGATTGGTCTTTGGGTCTATGGTTTCAGTATGATTCTGCTGTTTACGGGTTCCACGCTGTATCACATGGCGCAGACCTACGAAAAACGTTTTTGGCTAAAAAAACTCGATCACACCGCCATTTATTATTTGATTGCTGGGACTTATACCCCTTTTCTGTCTATTGCAATTCCAACCGAAAAGGCCCACAACTTACTGATTGCACTTTGGGTGATTGCATTGCTTGGAACACTTTTCAAGTTAATCTTCATTCATCGTTTCCAGAAAGTTTCGCTCATTGCCTACTTGGTTATGGGTTGGCTTGCAGTGTTATTAGTCAATGATATGCAACGTTATTTATCTTCAGACGCGCTCTTTTGGCTGGTTTTTGGGGGACTGGCTTATACAGTCGGAGCATTGTTTTATGCCTTAAAACGGGTAAGATATACCCATGCGATCTGGCATGTATTTGTACTGATAGGCGCTGGATCACACTTCCTCGCGATCTATCTGTACGTGATTTAATCGGCTTCTCTCGCGTTTTAGTGACCCTAAAAGAGTAGATGTGAGTTCGATTTTCCGTTGTTTTTTTAAGAAATTACGCCTTTTTTAAAAAGATTACGCTTTTAAAACTAAGTTCTTTTAATTTTAGTAAGTGTAAGGTTATCCATGGCGTCATCAACTACAGCTACAGTAGAAGTAGCAACTAATTCAAAATTTCGTGTACTTACCGCTAGTCTAGTGGGTACTACTATCGAGTTCTTCGATTTTTATATTTACGCGACTGCTGCGGTCATTATTTTTCCACATCTGTTCTTCCCTGCAAATACAGATCCGATGACCGCCACCATTCAGTCACTGGCGACCTTTGCCATTGCCTTTATTGCACGTCCAATTGGTGCAGCCCTGTTTGGTCATTTAGGTGACCGTATTGGACGGAAAGCCACCTTGGTTGCAGCCCTACTCACCATGGGGATTTCCACGGTCTGTATCGGCTTATTACCCACCTATGCCCAAATTGGTATTGTCGCTCCATTGCTCTTAGCCCTTTGCCGTTTAGGACAAGGTCTTGGTTTAGGCGGTGAATGGTCAGGTGCGGTGTTATTGGCAACAGAAAATGCCCCTGAGGGCAAGCGTGCATGGTATGGCATGTTCCCACAGTTGGGTGCACCAATCGGTTTTATCTTGGCAACAGGTTCATTCTTGACCCTCGGTGCATTAATGTCTGAACAAGACTTTATGCAATGGGGCTGGCGTATTCCATTTATTGCCAGTGCTATTTTGGTAATTGTAGGTCTATGGATTCGTCTTAAATTGCACGAAACGCCAGCTTTCCAAAAGGTGTTGGATAAGCAAAAAGAAGTCAACGTGCCTTTTAAAGAAGTCATGACCAAACATTTGCCAATGTTGGTTCTAGGTACGATTGCAGCGATTTGTACCTTCGTTGTGTTTTATCTCACTACAGTGTTCGCACTTAACTGGGGAACCACAAAACTTGGCTATTCACGTGCTGAATTCTTAGAATTACAATTGATTGCAACACTTTGTTTTGCTGCTTTTATTCCACTTTCTGCGGTTTTGGCAGAAAAATTTGGACGTAAAACCACTTCGATTGCAGTCTGCGTACTTTCAGCCTTATTTGGTTTAGTTTTCTCAAGCATGCTCGAATCTGGCAATACCTTTGTCGTGTTCTTATTCTTGTGTATAGGTTTAGCCATTATGGGCTTAACTTATGGCCCAATTGGGACTGTGTTGTCTGAGATTTTCCCGACTTCTGTGCGCTATACAGGCTCTGCTTTAACCTTTAACTTAGCGGGTATTTTCGGTGCTTCTTTTGCGCCACTGATTGCCACTAAACTCGCAACAACTTATGGATTATATGCTGTGGGTTACTACCTCACGGCGGCTTCTATTCTTTCATTGCTGGCATTCCTTGCTATTCGTGAAACTAAAAATGATGATGTAAATAATCAAGTTTAATCACAATTACACCCGATAAAATCTTAAAATGATGAAAAGCCCTCAATCCTTACAAAGTTTGAGGGCTTTTTTATGCGAATACAGAGATGACTTCTAAAATCTTAAATTAAACCAATTCAATAATATCAATGGTGGGTGGAACGCGAAATCGAAATGGAACACCGACCATTCCAGTACCGACTGTCACAAACACATCAGCATGTTCATGGTTATACAGTCCTCGTTTATGTCCGAGAATAGAGACTTTTTTCATCACATAATCAGTTAACCATGGTAATTCCACTTGTCCACCATGGGTATGCCCCGACAACATCAAAGGACGATTCGGAAGTTTGGGTACCATATCAACTGTATCTGGGTTGTGAGAGAGAATGACCCACGGTTTGTCTTGGGGTAAATCTGGCAGATAACGCATATCGGCTTTTCCTGCCCACAAATCGCCCACCCCAATTAAACGAAATTCATCAAATTCAACAATCTGCCCTTCAATATCAATGACATCATTCACACTGAGTGCATGGCTCAATAAAGCCTGTATCGGCGGACCAGGATATTGCTCATCATGATTTCCATATACAGAATAAACAGGAGCTTGAATTTTTTTTAAGGGTGCCAATTCATCAGCCAAAGTATCTTCTGGTTCATATGTCCAATCCCCTGCCACCACCACCAAATCTGGCTGCTGCTGATTGATTTTCTCCACGATTATTTTTAGTTGTCGTTCATGTCCTGAAAACAAACCGATATGTAAATCAGCCACCAAGGCTATTTTCACAGGCTTTTGAATTCGGCTTCCAGCATCCAATTGATATCGTGTTGTTTTGACTTGAACACAATGTGGCTCTACAAAGCGTGCATAAAGTAAAACGATACTCAGCAAGAATACAAACCCTGCTTCATGTAACGAATAATAGCCACTCCAGCCAGCATAAAGACTAAATACAGCCAAAGGCCAGAGTAAATAAGACAAATAAAACGCAAGTAAATGCACAAATGCTTTAAATGGATGGATCGTCTCTGTATGCGACTGGCTATGCCATGCCTGTGCAATTGCCCAAAATGCAATCAACACGAAACTTCCATAAAAAACGTAAATCATTGAGTCTGTTGTCAATATCATTACTCACTATACCAATTACTAATTCTCTATTTTTATTTATCTTTTCATAGCTGACAATTATACTCAAACCAAATCTAGCGATCATAATAGTGTGATGAGTATAATAGACCCGAACAATCACGTCGTGCAGCGTCAAATGTCTGTCGTTAAAAAGAAGACCTCATCCAAGGCAGTAATTTTACTTTGTAGCAGTTTATTATTCGGTTTGCCTGCTTGCTCGACTCTCCCCCAATATACGCCACAACCTGTAGTCAATTCATTTGATATTGACACTTCTCATACATCATTAGCCCAAATTATTAATCCACTGCGTGAACAAAATCCAAATTTAACTGGTTTTCATGTCCTGAATGATCCCTTGGAGGCTTTGGCTGCACGGATTCACCTCATTGAACGTGCCGAAAAAACTTTAGATTTACAATATTATATTTGGGACAACGATAAAATTGGTGCCATCGCTTTGCATGCGATTATTCAGGCGGCTGATCGTGGCGTCAAAGTTCGCATGCTCATAGATGACAATAATGCGGGCAAAATGGAAGGCATTTATTTAGCACTGGCACAGCACCGCAATATCGATGTTAAACTGTACAATCCTTATGGTTTCCGCAACTTCCGTGCAATGGATATCTTGCTGGATTTAAAACGTGTCAATCGACGCATGCACAATAAGAGCTTTATTGCCGACAATCAGATTGCGCTGATTGGCGGACGGAACATGAGTAATCAATATTATAATGTCAGTGATCATTATCAGTTTTCTGATGTAGATGTCATGTTGGTCGGCACAGCTACGGATGAAATTGCATTATCTTTTGATGAATACTGGAATGATGCTTATGCCTATCCGGTCAATCAAATTGTTGACCCACAAAAATACACCTTACGCTATGAAGGTTTAAAACAACAAGTCACCGAACACTATGCCGATACTGCGGTACAAAATTACCTCGATTTAGCCAATCGCTCACAAGCTTTTGAGCAATGGCTGGATCATAGTATTAAGTTTGACTGGGTCAAAGCCAAAGTCGTGAAAGATTCTCCCAACAAAACACGCGATAAAGCGACACCAGAAGATTACTTGAATCACCAACTCATTTCGTATTTAGAAACGCCAAACTCAAGTTTAGACATTGTTTCCGCTTATTTTGTTCCTGAAAAAAAAGGGGCAGATGTTCTCGAAAAAATTTCGCAAAAAGGGGTTCAGGTTCGAGTATTGACCAATTCCTTCATTGCCAATGACGTGGCTTTGGTACATGCCTTTTACGGAAAATATCGCCAAGACCTTTTAGAAAACGGCGTACAAATGTATGAGTTTCTGGCGGCCCCTGAACAAGAAAACTGGTATCGCAATACTGAAGAGCTTTCACAAAAAGCCAAAATTAGTTTAAGAGGGCTCAGCCACTCTAGCTTACATGCGAAAATGTTAGCGATTGATGAAAGCCAAGTGTTTATTGGTTCTTTTAATTTTGATCCACGTTCAGCATATCTCAATACCGAGATTGGGGTGATTTTAAATAGTCCGCCTTTGGCCAAAGCAGTACATGAAACCATGGACCAAAATCTGTCGAAATACGCCTATAAACTGGTTTTAGATGCCAATAATAAAATTAATTGGCAACTGACCCACCCTAATGGAAATGTTAAAACTTACACGACAGAACCTAAAATGAAGTGGTGGCACAAAGTAGGAGTTAAGTTTATTTCTTGGTTACCTGTAGAAGGCTTTATGTAAGACCCTTGTTTCCAACTGTGCTTAAATCAAAGCACGGTTGGATGTTGCGGGTACCGAATGTAACACTCGTTGATGTAACTGCGCTAGACCCATGTTCATTTCACGTTGTACGGTTGCGGTTAAACTTTCAACCGTATGTCCTTCAGTATCAATCATTGGTAAAGTTAACAAATGTGCAGTCACTTTCGGCATTTCCAACACATTTTTAATATGATCAACAAAGCTGGTTTCGCCAATAAACGGCGCCACCATATCTAACTCCCCTTGCTGATTCACATAACAAATTACGCAGACCTGAACAGGTCGCTGCGCTTCAATCGCTGCCCCCAAAATTCGGCCATGTACTTTTTTAATCCGTGTACCATCAGACGTGGTTGCTTCAGGAAAAAACAACACAGGAATATCTTGTTTAAGAAAGTGGGCAATCTGTTCACGAATTTTGATTGAATCTCCCGAACCTCGTTTAATAAACAAAGTTCCACCCGCTTTAGCCAGTTTTCCAAATACAGGCCATTTTTCAATTTCAGCCTTAGCCAAAAAGAATACGCGCGCCCCAGAACCTAATACGGCAATATCGAGCCAAGAAATATGATTACTGACCCACAAAGCAGGTTCACGCGGAATCGCACCATGCACTTCAACTTCAAGATTGAACACCTTACATAATTGACGGCAAAAATACTGAACGTAGCGGGTATTATTGGCATTGTTCGGGTCTTTATATAAACCATGACGAGCAACCAGATAAAATCCTTCCGAAACCACACCTAAGCCTGCACTGAGCTTTCGACCATACAAGAACAGCTTGGAAATTGGATTCAATGAAGACGTTTGAGCAGCTGAATTTTCTTTCATATATTTTGACTAACCAGCAAAACCTTGTGAGTATTTGATGAACTTTGCTTCATTCTATACGGTTCATCCCCCACATGCATTGATTATAAAAACCGAATGTGAACATTACAAAATCCAATTTTAATTCGAATGGCAACTTCATTATGATGGTTTTATAAGCATTAAAATGAATAGGTGTAACATATGCGAACTCATACACCACCTCAAAAATCCAAGTCATCTCATCACTGGTTACATACATTACAAGTGGTCATCGGCTTTAGTATTCTGTATTTTGCTGTCATCATTCTGTTTGCAAAATTATTTGCTGCCACGTTATAAAGCAACGAATCTCAAGCATCTCGGCCCTTTTTCCACTAGAATAGAATTTTAAAGTGGAGAAATGGCTGAGTGGCAAATTTAAAACGTCATCAAGGTGGTGAACGCATTATTCTGGTCAGCGTTTCCGTGCAAATGCTGGAAAATCTTGATGCCGAAGAATTCAATTTGCTGGCTCAATCGGCTGGTGCTGAAATCTTGACACATATACACGCACAGCGGGTTAAACCCGATGCCAAACTTTTCATTGGCTCAGGCAAAGCCGAAGAAATTGCTGAACTTGTTGCAGAATATGAAGCCGACTTAGTCATTTTTGACCATGCATTAACGCCTGCACAAGCCCGTAATCTCGAATACATCCTCAAATGCCGAGTAGTCGATCGGAACGAATTAATTCTGGATATTTTCGCTCAGCGCGCGCGTACCTTTGAAGGTAAGCTACAAGTTGAATTGGCTCAATTACAACACCTCTCCTCCCGTTTAATTCGCAGCCGCGGAACCCTAGACAGTCAAAAAGGCGGGATCGGTTTACGTGGCCCTGGTGAAACCCTACTCGAAACAGATCGTCGTCTTTTAAAAATTCGCATGGGGCAACTCAAAGCCAAACTCGATAAAGTTCGACAAACTCGTCTGCAAGGTCGTGTTGCACGCCAAAAAGCGGCTGTTCCAACCGTATCTTTAGTTGGCTATACCAATGCAGGAAAATCCACCCTCTTCAATGTTTTAGCCAATAGCGATGTTTATGCGGCTGACCAACTGTTTGCGACCTTAGATCCAACATTACGTCGACTTTCATGGGAAGGCATTGGTACTGTAGTGTTGGCGGATACCGTTGGTTTTGTACGGAATCTTTCTCATTCTTTAGTCGAATCATTTAAAGCCACTTTAGAAGAAACACTAGAAGCCACCTTGTTACTTCATGTGATTGATTCAAGCAGCCCAGAAATGTTGGAACAAATTGAAGCAGTTGAAAAAGTACTCAAAGAGATTGGAGCCGATGTTCCTGTACTTCGGGTCTACAACAAAATTGACCAAAGCGCTGAAGATGCAAAAATTGTGTACAGCCAGCCTAACTGCCCTGAACGTGTTTATGTCTCAGCCCATACAGGACAAGGCATCGAGTTGTTACAACAAGCGGTACATGAATGTTTGATGGGACAAATTCAAAACTTCGATCTGACACTGAAACCCGCTTATGGAAAACTGCGTACCCAACTCTATACCCTCAATGTGATTCAATCCGAACATTATGATGATGAGGGTAATCTACATCTAAATGTAAAAATTGCACCTGCAAAATTGGAACAACTGATTCGTCAAGCACATTTACCACTCGATCAAATTCTGGGAGAAAAAGCAAGCATGTTCCAGAGAACGCTAGAGGAGTTTGAAATCAAACCCTAAATCGGTTAAAACGTGATAAGTAAAATTTTTTAGTGTAATGACAAATCATGGATTGGGTAAAAAGTATTGATTGGCCAGCATGGATGGGTACACTTTTTTTAATTATTGGGTTCCGTGAATGTGCGGTCTGGATCATGACGCAGTTCAATCATCCTGAATTGGGTAATTTGATTGGATTAATTAGCTTATTAGTACTGCTTTTGCTCTGGCGTAAGTTCCGCAAAGTCCCTGCCCGACTGGTCGATACCAATAATAAAATCATGAAAGAAAGCGCCTTTGCCTTTTTACCGATTAGTGCAGGTTCTTTACTCATGTTGGTTCATATGGGCAGTGAAATTCCGCTATTTGTCGTGGTTCTGGTGGTGAGTACGCTTATTCCACTCTGGGTTTACGCCAAAATGGCAAAGCACTGGCTATAGGAAAAGCACATGTTCTCAATTCTCTCTGGTTTTCTCATTACACTTATTGCCTATCTATGTGCCAAACCAATCAATAAAAAAATTCCACAAATTCCCGTGATTGTCATCGGCATGTTTTTTGTTATTGGTTTACTGTTTTTATTGGGCATTCCTTACGAATCCTATATGCAACAAACCAATACCATCTTCAGTCACTTACTCGGCTATGTCACTGTCGCACTTGCCATTCCTTTAGCTGCCATGCGTTATGATGATTTACCTCCTAAAGCCATTATCAGTATTTTGGTTTTTGCAAGTATCAGCGCAGTTGCACTTCCCATGGGCTTGGCCTATTTGTTACATATGGCTGATTCAACCATCATGGCGTTTGCTACCCGTGCAGTAACCACCCCGATTGCCATCAATATTGCAACTTTATTGCACGCACCAGTCACGCTAGTGATTCTAATTGTCATTTTATCGGGTGTGATTGGCGCAGCATTTTCTCCACTCATCTTACGCCATATTAATGATGAACGTGCGTCAGGGCTAGCGCTAGGGCTTGCTGCACATGCGATTGGCACAGCTCAGGCTTGGCAACGAGGTAGTATTGCAGGACGCTATGCCGCATTTGGCATGGCCGTAAATGCCGTTTTTACAGCAATTTGGCTGCCAACTTTTATACTTTACCTGCAAAATATGTGATCAACAAAACATTCCAAAGGTTGTTTTGTACAGAAAACAGCCCTAAGATAGATTTTGTTTAGTCGATTAAGTCAGCAAAAAGGAATTTATGATGGGAAAAGCTAAATTAATCAGCGCACTTGTTCTATCTGCTTTTAGTAGCATGGCTTTTGCAGAAGATATTTCAGGAACATGGAAGAACATTGATGACAAAACTGGCTCTTCTAAAGCCGTTTTAGAAATTCGTCAGGAATCAAATGGTACCTATACAGCCAAAGTTGTAAAGGTAACACCACGCCCAGGCTATACACCTAAAGACACCTGTATAGACTGTCCTGCACCTTATACCAACAAGCCAATTTTGGGGATGGATGTACTCAAAGGTTTAAAGCATGAAGAAGGTTTAAATTATTCTGGTGGTAAAATTATTGACCCACTTTCAGGGAAAATTTACAGTACCAAAGCCAAAATGAGTGCTAACGGTAAACGTTTAACCTTACGTGGATATGTCGGTGTTTCTGCATTAGGTCGTAGCCAAACTTGGATTCGCCAAGAATAAGAAAGCACACAAAATCAAACCGCCAAATAGGCGGTTTTTTTACATCTAAACCAATTATCTTAAAATTTCAAGCATATTGACTCCATAGTTTACCAAATCTTAACATTTTCATCGAGATACACGATAAAGTGAGCGTCCATATCCCAGCGATATAACAATGTATAAGGTTTTTACATTAATAGGGAATACATGAAAAAAATCATCTCTTTAAGCATCTTCACAGGTTTAGTCATCGCGAGTACTGCTGCTCTAGCACAAGATATCTCAGGCACTTGGCAGCAAATTGACGATAAAACAGGTTCACCCAAGGCAGTGATTGAAATTCGGAAGGAATCCAATAATACCTTTACAGGAAAGATCACCAAAATTACCCCCCGTCCAGGTTATACTCCACGTGAGCGCTGCAACAATTGTCCAGCACCATATACCAATCAGCCAATCTTGGGGATGGAGATATTAAAGGGACTTAAACAAGTCGAGGGGACAAACAATTACGAAAAAGGACGCGTGATTGATCCTCTGTCTGGTAAGTTTTACGATGCGAAAATGAAACTAAGTGCAACAGGCAAACGCCTGTCTTTGCGTGCCTATTTGGGCGTTTCAGCTTTAGGACGCAATCAAACTTGGTTAAGAATTGAATAAGCGCTTATTAAAAAATGGATTGGGCAGTTTCAGCTCAATCCAACATGATTTCCAACGCACTCTAAGCAAATAAAATCAATCATATATCCAATAAATAAACTATAAGTTCTCACTTGAACCGTTGTTTCCCTATTGTGCACATCCAACTTACCCACCATATTTTAATGAAGAGAAACAACGTCAATTATTTCTAATGGATATAAAGTAGAAGAAATGTCGTTTTAATCACTTTGGGCTTTAATACTTTATAAGATACTATTTTTAATAAACATAATACAAAAATATAGCAATATATGCTGATCAGTCTGGAAATTCCCAAGCCGTCATCGAAATGCCTAAACAATCTGACAATACTTCTGGTACTGAGGTACATTTCATTAAATGACTTGGCTATTCTCCAGCACTTAGCGATGTAAATTCCCCAGCCCCTTATGCCATTTCACTAATATTAAGAACGACTATTCTGAAGGGACTCAAAAATGTTCAAGGCTCATCTAGCTACAATTAGGGTCCTATAATTGATCCATTCAATAGTCAAATTTATGATGCCAAGATGAAACTCAATCCTTCAAGTATACGCTTATCATTATGTGTCTATATGGCTTCATCTATTTTGGGGCGCATTCAGACTTTGGGAATCATCCAACAAAGTCAAAAAAAGCCACGAAATCGTGGCTTTTTTTTTCAATTCATCACTGGATTATCGACTGCAAAAAGCTCTTGGTCTTCCAGACGATACGCCAATAATTGATTACCCCAGACACACCCGCCATCTACATTTTGGATATGCGGGTTAATGGTTCGACCTTGTAAGGCTGCCCAATGACCAAAAATGACTTGATGGGTTTCTGCTGCTTTTGAATCAAATTCAAACCACGGCTGAAATTCTTCAGGCATTGGATCGTCCAGTGCATCTTTAAAACTAAATTCCAAACGACCTTCTGCATTGGTCAAACGCATTCGCGTAAGATAATTGGTAATACAACGTAATCGTGCATTTCCATTTAACTCATCCGACCATACATCAGGTTGCGTACCGTACATCTCTTGTAAAAAGGCATCCATCACAGCAAAGTCTTCATGACCAATGACTGCTTCGACCTCTTGCGCCAAAGTAGCCGTTTGTTCAGCTGTCCAAATACATGGAATACCCGCATGAGTCAAAATGGTCTGTTCATTCGGAAACAAGCAAAGCGGTTGCTTACGTAACCAATCAATCAAATCATCACTATCAATGGCATCAATTACATCTCGGGTACGGTCTTTATCTTTTACTGACTTTAAGCCGCGTGCACATGCCAAAAGAGTCAAGTCATGATTACCCAACACTGTCGCAGCAGAACCGCGTTCCACCAGTTTTTTAATAAATCGTAATGCCCCAATTGAGTTTTCTCCACGCGCAACCAAATCACCTGCAAACCAGATAAAGTCTTGATCGGGGTCAAACTGAATTGACTTCAATAAGGCCTTTAAGGCTTCAAAACAGCCTTGCACATCTCCAATGACATAATTGTAACGTGGCATGATAATTACACCATTTGATCTGCTAGAGCCACGAATTGAGCCAAGCTTAATGTTTCAGGACGTGCCATTGGATCAACACTTGCTTGCTCAAAACCATCCTCACGTAACATGCCTTTTAAGCTATTACGTAAAGTTTTACGACGCTGAGTAAAAACATGCGATACCAAACGTGCCAGTGCCTTTTCATCTTTAGCAATAATCGGCTTTACTGCATATGGTTCTAAACGAAATACCGCAGAGGTTACTTTAGGTGGCGGGTTAAATGAACCTGGTGGTACTTCAAACAAGAAGGTTGGTTTGCAGAAGTACTGAATCATCACCGACAAACGGCCATACTCTTTGCTATTTGGAGCAGCCGTGATACGGTCAACTACTTCTTTTTGTAGCATAAAATGCATGTCTTTGACTTTGTCACCAAATTCTAAGAGGTGGAACAAAAGTGGAGTCGAAATGTTATACGGCAAATTACCTACAACACGTAAAGGACGACCCTCTTGAAATAAGTTGGTGAAATCGTATTTCAATGCATCAGTTTCAATAATGGTTAAACGTTCAGGATGTGGCACACGCCCCGGTAAACCTGCCGCCAAATCTCGGTCTAACTCAACAACCGTGAGTGCGTCACACTCGCCAATCAACGGAGAGGTTAATGCTGCCAAACCGGGCCCAATTTCTACAATGTTATCACCAGAGCGGGGTGCAACTGAACGTACAATCTTGGCAATCACACGTTGGTCATGTAAGAAGTTTTGCCCAAAACGCTTACGCGTATGGTGCCCTTCATCTTTCGGGTTTAAGGCATTAATTTGATACATAAATTTTTCCAACGTGAGTTAATCACTAAACATTAGTGACGAGCTAATTCTAATGCTAAATCAACAGCGACCTGTAAGCTTGAGCTTTTCGCAAGACCTGTGCCTGCGAGGGAGAGAGCTGTGCCATGATCGACTGAGGTACGAATAAAGGGTAAGCCCAAAGTAATATTAATGGCTTCACCAAACCCCTGCGATTTTAACACAGGTAAGCCCTGATCGTGATACATCGCCAAAACGGCATCGGCATCTTTTAAATTTTCAGGGGTAAATAAAGTGTCAGCAGGCAAACTCAGGCTCATATTGATGCCTTGAGCACGATAGCTTTCCAGCACAGGATTAATCACCTCAATTTCTTCCATACCTAAATAACCGTTCTCCCCTGCATGCGGATTTAAGCCGCACACTAAAATGTGGGGATGCTCTTTTTTGAATTTGCTTTTTAAATCGTGAATTAAGATATCAATGACTTGATATAATCGTTCTTTGGTAATCGCATCAGGGACAGCTCTTAAGGGTAAATGGGTTGTGGCAAGCGCGACACGCAAAGTTTTGGTTGCAAGCATCATCACCACACGATCAACGCCAGCAAACTCTTGGTAATATTCGGTATGTCCACTGAAATGAATTCCTGCCTCATTAATCACCGATTTTTGAACAGGTGCAGTCGCTACCCCGACGCTTTTCCCAGACATTGCATACTCTGCTGAGCGACGAAGTTGCTCTAAAACATAAGCTGAATTTTGAGGATTGAGCTCACCCAAAACTACAGGTTGGCTTAAAGCGACATGCTCCACATAAAGCTGACCGAGACGCGATGAATTTTCTTGACCAGAATACTCAATCAGCTCAATAGCAAGACCTAAGCATTCTGCACGTGCACGCAATAAATTGAGATCACCAAGGACCACAAGCGGACGCTCATCTATACGCCCTGCGAGGCTCAAGCAAATATCTGGACCAATTCCAGCAGGTTCACCACTAGTGATATACAAAGGAAGCATACTGAACTCAAAGAAAATGCACGTCACTCATTATACAACGTCTATTTCGAGATAGAGGAATAACAAAGCCTATCGCTGAAACTTGTCTATTCCAATTCTAATCATCCGTTTAGTAATTGGCTGAAAACCTTGTTACAGGATTCGTTTGAACTATAAAACCCATTAATAAATAATGGAAAACTATTTCACTATTTTTTTGTTCTTCTAAATATCCGAATCTCTACAGACACTCCATCCGCTTATTTATTTTTTTATAAAAGAATAAACTTTGATCTCTTCCTTTATATAGGGAAATGCCTTAGAATACGGCTCTTGAAATTTTATATTTTCATTTGTGATTCTTAACGTATTCGTTTAGAATCGCGTCTCCTTTTGTTTGGACAGATTCCATAGTCCAAACCAACTATAATAGGTAGTGGTTTAATGAAAACTCTCAGCGCTAAGCCTGCTGAAGTTCAACACGACTGGTACGTTGTTGATGCTTCTGGCAAAACTTTAGGTCGCCTTGCGACTGAAATCGCTCGTCGTCTACGTGGTAAACACAAGACTTCTTATACTCCTCACGTTGACACTGGCGACTATATCGTTGTAATCAATGCTGAAGAAATTCAAGTGACTGGTAAAAAAGCACTTGATAAAAAATACTATCGCCACACTGGCTTCCCTGGTGGTATCCGTGAGACTAACTTTGAAAAGTTAATCGCTCACAAACCTGAAGCAGTTTTAGAAAAAGCTGTTAAAGGTATGTTACCAAAAGGTCCTCTTGGTTACGCAATGATCAAGAAAATGAAAGTGTATGCAGGTACAGAGCATCCACATGCTGCTCAACAGCCACAAGTTTTGGACATCTAAGGGATACAGCACATGGCTACTAATTATGGTACAGGTCGCCGTAAGACCGCAACTGCACGTGTTTTCTTGTCAGCTGGTACAGGCAAACTCGTAATTAACAACCGTACTCTTGAGCAATACTTCGGTCGTGAAACTGCTCGTATGGTTGTTCGTCAACCTTTAGAACTTCTTGAAGTTACTGAAAAGTATGACCTTTACATCACTGTTGCTGGTGGTGGTATCGGTGGTCAAGCTGGCGCTATCCGTCACGGTATTACTCGTGCATTGATCGCTTCTGACGAAACTTTAAAACCTGCTCTTCGTCAAGCTGGTTTCGTTACTCGTGATGCTCGTGAAGTTGAACGTAAGAAACTTGGTTTACGTAAAGCTCGTAAACGTCCTCAATTCTCTAAACGTTAATTCGTTTACCGAATCGGACCAAAAAACCTCGGATTTTCCGAGGTTTTTTATTTTAAGCAAAGTTACAACTATTTAGAATAATCCCCTCACTACATCGCTACCTATCAACTTCATGATTTCAGTAAATTGATGATTTTTATGAATGAGGGCATTACACCTTCCCTTACCTTTTAATCCAGCATTTATATCAGTCCATCATTTTAAATAGTCACTACACATCTTTTGATGACATAGTATGGTTTAATCCACTAACACCACAAACTCAAAATGACCAGTCAGAGTAGTCATCTTTCCTTGTATAATCGACTATCTCATTAGTGAATTCAGTTAGCATCTTTTTTAAAAATAGAAATCGAATCTACATTCCCTACTAAATGCCCCAAACACAATTGTGAGATGAGAGTATTTCATGTGTTTTTCTATCTTCAAGTTGATTAGAAAATAAATCTATCCTTTAGCAGCATATTATTCAGCTTGACGTGCTTTCTAACGCTAATTTTAGTATTCTATATGATCAATCAAAATTTTTTGGACTTATGTCTTTAGAAAATCCTGCGACTCCCATTCAGGGGATTACACTTTACAGTCATGCTGATGATTTTCGCTCGCATTGGATTCGTTATGTGCTTGCCGAAAAACAAATTAAATTTAATCTCATCTTGTTAGATTACGATGATGAAGACCTCGCAAGTCTAAATCCTTATCACCAACTTCCAATGTTAATTGAAAATGATCTTAAATTATTTAATACCAACATCATTTCCGAATATTTAGATGACCGTTATCGTCAAAATAAGTTGTACGCTGATGCACCAGCTCCACGTGCTGAACAGCGTCAATATATTTGGCGTTTTGAGCAAGATTGGTTGAAGTTAGCGGATATTATGCTTCGTCATCCGGACAGCCTCAATAAAAATGATAGTGCTAAAGCACAGAAGCGATTGAGAGATACGCTGATTTCTCTAACACCATTGTTCCAACATTATCCATATTTTATGTCGGATAACTTTACAATTTTAGATTGTATGTTAGCACCCATTTTCTTACGCTTAGATTCTATGGGAATAGAGTTACCGCACAAATTGTGTCGCCCAATTCTTTTATACTGCCAACGCATTTTCCAACGCCCTGCATTCATCAAATCTTTGACATTGCAGGAAAAAAATCGTTATGGCAAGTTTTTATCTTCTCCACCGAGTAAACCATAATGTCTGAACAGGAAACTAACTTATCTCCTACCCGTCCGTATTTGGCTCGCGCTATTTATGAATGGATTTGTGATAACAATCTAACACCATACTTATTGGTCGATGCTACACAACCAAATACTATGGTCCCTGAACAATTCATTCAAGATGGGCAAATCGTCCTCAACATCGTACCGCATGCAGTACACCAACTACATATGAGTAACGATGCTATTACTTTCTCTGCACGTTTTGGTGGTGTATCTCGTGATATTTATGTGCCACTATATGCAGTATTAGGTATCTATGCGCGTGAAAATGGGCAAGGCTTATTTTTTGATCCAAATGAATATGAAAATGTTAAAATTCAGCAAGATGATTTAAAATCAGAACCTGAACAAAACCAAGAACAACCCAAGAAAAAGCCAAGCTTGAGGTTATTAGATTAAAACAAGAGGAAGTAATATGGCTTTTGACTTAGTACAATATTTTGCAGAGCAAATTCACATTCAAAAGCCAGAGCTTCTGAATCAATATCAGCCTAGTGAGCGTAAAGCACATCTAGCAGAAATCAATACGCTCAGTCTTGCCAAACTAATTACCTTATGGCGTAAAGACGAAAATAAACTCTATCAAGAAATTCAATCGCAAGAACAACTGTATATTATCGATGTTGCACGACATCTCACCACTTCGGATCAGAATCACTCCACTTTAGAGAAAGCTGAATTTGAACATACGATTACTGAAGTTTTGTCTTTACAGTTAGCCGAATTAAAACAATTAGATGATACTGGTCATTATGGCATTAAAGGCTTACGTGAACTAATTACAGGACAAGTCGAACATTTATCTGGGCAAGCAGCCGACTGGATTTGGTCAACAAGTGAGCTAATAGAACTCAAAGGATCTAAACCGATACCCGAAGAAGAGCTATCATTAGAGGATACTATGAAGGAGTTTAATCAAATGGTTCATCAGAGCAATATTGCAGAGCATCATGAACAAGTGGCTGAAGTTGAAAAAACTGTAGTTCCTACTTGGGCTAAAATTTTAGAACCCGTTGTCGCTTTAGCCATTTTATGGATACTTTATTCTGCTGCAACTCAAATGTTTGCATAAGATATGACAAGAGAGTGTGGTCACATCATCACGGCACTCTCTTTTTTATAAAAATAATAATTTAGACTGAATTATTCATCAATTTATCTAATTAGCTTCCGTTTGTATATTTAATTGCTTGGTAAAATTTACACATTGTTACACTTCTATTGTAGTCATATTATGACAATCAAATATATATGGTTATTCATATTCCCACTTGGATTCTGAGAAATAAATCACATTTAAGCCGAGCGTAATAATCGGATATTTACCAAAATTGTCACATGCCCTTTTTGGGAAAAATAATTTCTGTTGATAATATTTTAGTGCCATTCATATAATCAAATGGATTTGATACCAAGTTAAATCAGTCCCAAAAATCCAAAAAAACATAAGAGAATCAATATGGCTAGAGTATCATTAGAAGTATTATCAGAAATTGATGGTTTCCATGCCGCTGCCTTAGTCGATGGGGAAAGCGGTTTGGCTTTAGCAACACAAGGCGGTGGTGACATTGATCTTGAGTTAGCAGCAGCAGGAAATACCGAAGTTGTACGTTCAAAACGTCGTGTTGCAAATGCACTAAATTTGAATGACTCAATTGAAGATATATTGATCACCCTCGGTAAACAATATCACCTGATTCGTCCATTAGAAGGTAATGAAAAACTCTTTTTATACCTTGTGTTAGAGCGTTCCAAAGCAAACCTTGCAATGGCACGTCATGAACTTAAAAGTTATGAGAAAGGTTTAGATTTCTCATGATTCATCATCCCCCCTTTTTTAATTGTCCAAAAAGGGGGATTACCGTTTCAACTTATTAGATGTGTAGAGATAGTATGACAGAGCAATATCTTAATATTGCGATAACTGGTTTAAGTATTCATCATTCAGAAGAACTAAAAACCCAGCTACGTAATCTCATTCCACAAGAATATAAAATTAAATGGAGTACAGCTGCAGACCCTACTATCGATTGCTTATTTATACATGAAAATTTTTATGAAACTGACGGTATTCAAAAAATAATTCAAAGCCGTAATTTTCCTTGGTTAAAAATTACCAAGAATAATAACAATGAGAATATCCTTCAGGAAAATACCTTATCTCTACCCATTGTTAATCCACAGAATTTTTCTGACTGGATTTTACAACATCTACTCAAAACAACACTCGATAACCCACACGATCATATTTTTGAAGTTAATCCTAAGAAAACTCCTTATAAACTTGAATATTTCAGTAAGATGCTCGACAAAGAACGTAACTCAAAACTCCATCTTTTTGATACTTTAGGCACAATTGCAATTATCGATGTCCAGAAAAATATTGCTTGGCTCAATACTGAAAGAGAACAAGCTTTTACAGATTCAGGTTTTGGCTATGACATTGCCAGCACCAGTAACTTTATGAAAGTTTCAAGAAAACAAACTTATCTTTTAAATGACTGGTTGTGGCAATTTTTTTGGGATTCCCCTTTATTTTTAAAAGAAATTGCACCTGAAGATGGTCATTTCAAGATTCATATGTGGCCAAAACCTTCTCAAAATCTAGATCGGAAAGTGGTATTCCAGCTCTCTAGCTGTTTTATTCAAGGAGGGAAAGTTTCAAAAATTGCAAATCAATTGAATATTCCCTTAGAAACAGTGCAGAGATTCATAGCTGCCAATATTGCAATAAATAATCTTTCCAGAATCAACATTTGGGATAAACATTTTAATCCGCCAGAAGCCCCACCAGTATCCGAAGATACAGGATTTATTAAAGGTTTCTTTGGAAAATTAAGAAAAAAATTGGGGATATAGGACAATATTATGATCTTACAACGGTTCAAAATTGTTTTTGCAGGTGGTATGGGAGCTGGCAAAACTGAAGCGATTAAATCATTATCAGAAATTCCAGTGTTACAGACTGAGGCTTTTAATACAGATGCTCAACGACATAGTAAAATGGAAACTACGGTGGGTATTGATTACGGGGAAATCACCCTAGAAGATAACGTTACCATAGGACTCTATGGGACACCAGGTCAGAGTCGTTTTGACTTTATCTGGTCCGCGATAACCAAAGGGGCAATCGGTGCAGTGATTTTGATCGACCATCATTCTGATAATTCTATTCAAGAACTCGAAAGCTACCTAGAAACTTTCCAACACTTCACTGACAACATTGCAATTGGTATTACCCACACCGATCTCATCACCGAAAACTCAAAATCCACAGGGATTTATAAAGACTGGCTATTAGAAAATGACTTGTTTTCGCCACTATATTTTATTGATGCACGTAAGAAAGACGATGTACTGTTATTATTAGAGGCGTTAATCACATCCATTGAAATTAACTCCAATATCGCCAATTAATTTGAATAGAGGTTTGATATGTTTACTCTAGAACAAAGCCGTACAGCACCTAAAGAGTTGATTCAATTTGCCAAAGATGAAATTTACGACTTAATGATGAATGTTCGGGGCGTCAATTATGTGATGCTTTGTAGTACTGATGGCTTTGAACTCGCACATGTCCATAAAAAAGATAGTTACAATAGCACTAAACTAGCAGCCGTGAGCAGCTCTATACTTGCTATGGTTGCAGCATTTATGAATGAAATTCATTTGGAAGGCTGCCAATCCATTACTTTAGATGCGGAGAATGGCAAAGCTATTCTTACTTCTATTCCGTCAACCAAGCATCCAATGATTATTGTGACTTTGACTGAAAAAGACGTACTATTAGGACAGCTCCTTTATACATTAAAAACCGCCAGTAATCGTATTTCAGACTTTTAATCCTTAATTAAGAAATAGCCTTAGAGTTAGAAACAGCGACTTTAAGGTTATCTATACTAATCTTGAGCTATTTTGAATGTACTTTTTAAACTAGTTATCATTCATTATTTTCCATATAAAAAAACACCCCCTTCTTATTAGAAGGGGGTGTTTGAATTAATGAGCTGGCGATGACTTACTCTCACATGGGTAACCCCACACTACCATCAGCGCTAAGAGGTTTCACTTCTGAGTTCGGGAAGGGATCAGGTGGTTCACTCTTGCTATTGTCGCCAGCACAACTGTTTATGGATACTTGCTTGGTCTTAAGTTTACATTTCTGTATGTGCCAAGGTTTTTTCCAAATGAGTTATTAACGGATTAGTTAACTGAGTCGAATTTTATGTTCTAGCTTTCACTAAATCAAGTTTTTTGTTTCAGATCAGGGTTAACTGATCTTTTATGAATCGATTATAAGCTTTAAATACAACTGCTTGGGTGTTGTATAGTCAAGCCTCACGAGCAATTAGTATTGGTCAGCTTCACATATCACTATGCTTCCACATCCAACCTATCAACGTCGTAGTCTTCAACGGCTCTTTAGAGGACATAAAGTCCTAGGGAAATCTTATCTTGAGGTAGGCTTCCCGCTTAGATGCTTTCAGCGGTTATCCCTTCCGAACATAGCTACCCGGCGATGCGACTGGCGTCACAACCGGTACACCAGAGGTTCGTCCACTCTGGTCCTCTCGTACTAGGAGCAGATCCTCTCAAATTTCCAGCGCCCACGGTAGATAGGGACCGAACTGTCTCACGACGTTCTAAACCCAGCTCGCGTACCTCTTTAAATGGCGAACAGCCATACCCTTGGGACCTGCTTCAGCCCCAGGATGAGATGAGCCGACATCGAGGTGCCAAACACCGCCGTCGATATGAACTCTTGGGCGGTATCAGCCTGTTATCCCCAGAGTACCTTTTATCCGTTGAGCGATGGCCCTTCCATACAGAACCACCGGATCACTAAGACCTACTTTCGTACCTGCTCGACTTGTGGGTCTCGCAGTTAAGCGCGCTTTTGCCTTTATACTCTACGCGTGATTTCCGACCACGCTGAGCGCACCTTCGTACTCCTCCGTTACTCTTTAGGAGGAGACCGCCCCAGTCAAACTACCCACCAGACATGGTCCTCGTCCCGGATAACGGGACAGAGTTAGAACCTCAACATTACCAGGGTGGTATTTCAAGGACGGCTCCATTGGAACTGGCGTTCCAACTTCAAAGCCTCCCACCTATCCTACACAAGTAAGGTCAAAGTTCAATGTCAAGCTGCAGTAAAGGTTCACGGGGTCTTTCCGTCTAGCCGCGGGTACACTGCATCTTCACAGCGATTTCGATTTCACTGAGCCTCTGCTGGAGACAGCGCCGCCATCATTATGCCATTCGTGCAGGTCGGAACTTACCCGACAAGGAATTTCGCTACCTTAGGACCGTTATAGTTACGGCCGCCGTTTACTGGGGCTTCGATCAAGAGCTTCGCTTACGCTAACCCCATCAATTAACCTTCCAGCACCGGGCAGGCATCACACCCTATACGTCCACTTTCGTGTTTGCAGAGTGCTATGTTTTTAATAAACAGTTGCAGCGGCCTGGTTTCTGTGGCTGCCAATAGCTCAGGGAGCAAGTCCCATCACCGTCAGCAGCGTACCTTCTCCCGAAGTTACGGTACCATTTTGCCTAGTTCCTTCAGCAGAGTTCTCTCAAGCGCTTTGGTCTACTCGACCTGACCACCTGTGTCGGTTTCGGGTACGATTCCTGTGTAACTGAAGCTTAGAGACTTTTCCTGGAAGCATGGTATCAGCCACTTCACTGTACAAGTACAGCTTGCTATCAGTTCTCAGCATAGAGTACCCCGGATTTGCCTAAGATACATGCCTACAACCTTCCACCTGGACAACCAACGCCAGGCTGACTTAACCTTCTCCGTCCTCTCATCGCATTACACAGAAGTATTGGAATATTAACCAATTTCCCATCGACTACGCCTCTCGGCCTCGCCTTAGGGGTCGACTCACCCAGCCCCGATTAACGTTGGACTGGAACCCTTGGTCTTTCAGCGAACGGGTTTTTCACCCGTTTTGTCGTTACTCACGTCAGCATTCGCACTTCTGATACCTCCAGCATACTTCTCAATACACCTTCATCGGCTTACAGAACGCTCCCCTACCACTTGACTAATGTCAAATCCGCAGCTTCGGCACATAGTTTTAGCCCCGTTACATCTTCCGCGCAGGCCGACTCGACTAGTGAGCTATTACGCTTTCTTTAAAGGGTGGCTGCTTCTAAGCCAACCTCCTAGCTGTCTATGCCTTCCCACATCGTTTCCCACTTAACTATGATTTTGGGGCCTTAGCTGGCGGTCTGGATTGTTTTCCTCTTGACTACGGACGTTAGCACCCGCAGTCTGTCTCCCGGATAGTACTCATAGGTATTCGGAGTTTGCATCGGTTTGGTAAGTCGGGATGACCCCCTAGCCGAAACAGTGCTCTACCCCCTATGGTATTCGTCCGAGGCGCTACCTAAATAGCTTTCGGGGAGAACCAGCTATCACCAGGCTTGATTAGCCTTTCACCCCTATCCACAAGTCATCCCCTGGCTTTTCAACGACAGTGGGTTCGGTCCTCCAGTTAGTGTTACCCAACCTTCAACCTGCTCATGGATAGATCGCCTGGTTTCGGGTCTACACCCAGCAACTAAACGCCCTATTAAGACTCGATTTCTCTACGGCTCCCCTATACGGTTAACCTTGCTACTGAATGTAAGTCGCTGACCCATTATACAAAAGGTACGCAGTCACCGAACAAGTCGGCTCCCACTGCTTGTATGCATGCGGTTTCAGGATCTATTTCACTCCCCTCACAGGGGTTCTTTTCGCCTTTCCCTCACGGTACTGGTTCACTATCGGTCAGTCAGGAGTATTTAGCCTTGGAGGATGGTCCCCCCATATTCAGACAAGGTTTCACGTGCCTCGCCCTACTCGACATCATCATGTAAGCCCTTTCGTGTACAGGACTATCACCCACTATGGTTGCACTTCCCAGAGCATTCCACTAAAACTTACATGACTTAATGGGCTTTTCCCCGTTCGCTCGCCGCTACTGAGGGAATCTCAATTGATTTCTTTTCCTAAGGGTACTGAGATGTTTCACTTCCCCTCGTTCGCCTTGCAACACTATGTATTCATGTTGCAATACCTACCTTATAGTAGGTGGGTTCCCCCATTCAGAAATCTCCGGATCAAAGGATATTTGCCGCCTCCCCGGAGCTTATCGCAGGCTATTACGTCTTTCATCGCCTCTGACTGCCAAGGCATCCACCACATGCACTTAATTACTTGACTATACAACCCCAAACAGTCGCTAACACATACAAGTGAGTGTTATCGTTGCAAACTTAATTGCTACTGATTTGTTGTCTGTGCACTTAAGCACTGTACAGCTTCAATCTAAATTCATATACCAAAACGCTTGATTCAGTGTTTTTGCTAGTTCTCAATCAACTTAGATCAAAGAATTACTTCTTCTTTCTTCGTCATTGAGTGAACAATTTATTTCAGACTCAATTTTCTAATCTGTTAATGATTAACTACAGCCTCGTCAGCTTGCAGTAAACTGTGATAAATCACAGAAGTTAACAAGACGCGCATATTACGCTAACTTCTTATTAATTTCTATAATCTAATACTTCGTTTGCTTGTTTCTTAGCTCATTGCAATGCAATGTGATGGTGGAGACTAGGAGAGTCGAACTCCTGACCTCCTGCGTGCAAAGCAGGCGCTCTACCAACTAAGCTAAGTCCCCAGCTTATCAATAAGTCAATGTTTCTGATCTTCCGTACTTCGTCAGTAGTGGTGGGTCTGACAAGACTTGAACTTGTGACCCCACGCTTATCAAGCGTGTGCTCTAACCAACTGAGCTACAGACCCTCAGATACATCGTCATGAAGAACAACTTGTTGTGGATTCTTACCAATCGTCAATCTTTCGTTAAGGAGGTGATCCAGCCGCAGGTTCCCCTACGGCTACCTTGTTACGACTTCACCCCAGTCATCGGCCACACCGTGGTAACCGCCCTCTTTGCAGTTAGGCTAGCTACTTCTGGTGCAACAAACTCCCATGGTGTGACGGGCGGTGTGTACAAGGCCCGGGAACGTATTCACCGCGGCATTCTGATCCGCGATTACTAGCGATTCCGACTTCATGGAGTCGAGTTGCAGACTCCAATCCGGACTACGATCGGCTTTTTGAGATTAGCATCCTATCGCTAGGTAGCAACCCTTTGTACCGACCATTGTAGCACGTGTGTAGCCCTGGTCGTAAGGGCCATGATGACTTGACGTCGTCCCCGCCTTCCTCCAGTTTGTCACTGGCAGTATCCTTAAAGTTCCCACCCGAAGTGCTGGCAAATAAGGAAAAGGGTTGCGCTCGTTGCGGGACTTAACCCAACATCTCACGACACGAGCTGACGACAGCCATGCAGCACCTGTATGTAAGTTCCCGAAGGCACCAATCCATCTCTGGAAAGTTCTTACTATGTCAAGACCAGGTAAGGTTCTTCGCGTTGCATCGAATTAAACCACATGCTCCACCGCTTGTGCGGGCCCCCGTCAATTCATTTGAGTTTTAGTCTTGCGACCGTACTCCCCAGGCGGTCTACTTATCGCGTTAGCTGCGCCACTAAAGCCTCAAAGGCCCCAACGGCTAGTAGACATCGTTTACGGCATGGACTACCAGGGTATCTAATCCTGTTTGCTCCCCATGCTTTCGTACCTCAGCGTCAGTATTAGGCCAGATGGCTGCCTTCGCCATCGGTATTCCTCCAGATCTCTACGCATTTCACCGCTACACCTGGAATTCTACCATCCTCTCCCATACTCTAGCTGACCAGTATCGAATGCAATTCCTAAGTTAAGCTCAGGGATTTCACATCCGACTTAATCAGCCGCCTACGCACGCTTTACGCCCAGTAAATCCGATTAACGCTCGCACCCTCTGTATTACCGCGGCTGCTGGCACAGAGTTAGCCGGTGCTTATTCTGCGAGTAACGTCCACTCATCAAGGGTATTAACCTTAAGAGCCTCCTCCTCGCTTAAAGTGCTTTACAACCAAAAGGCCTTCTTCACACACGCGGCATGGCTGGATCAGGCTTCCGCCCATTGTCCAATATTCCCCACTGCTGCCTCCCGTAGGAGTCTGGGCCGTGTCTCAGTCCCAGTGTGGCGGATCATCCTCTCAGACCCGCTACAGATCGTCGCCTTGGTAGGCCTTTACCCCACCAACTAGCTAATCCGACTTAGGCTCATCTATTAGCGCAAGGTCCGAAGATCCCCTGCTTTCCCCCGTAGGGCGTATGCGGTATTAGCATTCCTTTCGGAATGTTGTCCCCCACTAATAGGCAGATTCCTAAGCATTACTCACCCGTCCGCCGCTAAGCTAAGGTGCAAGCACCCTCGCTCCGCTCGACTTGCATGTGTTAAGCCTGCCGCCAGCGTTCAATCTGAGCCATGATCAAACTCTTCAGTTTAAAATCAATAGTGCTTTATTCTAAACACCAAATCTGGCTCATCAATTTTCTGACATTAATTTCTCAAATAAACTTCGAGTAATTTCTACCATCAATCAATGAAAATAATTTCGATCAATCAATCAGTAAAAATCCACACAAGTTGTTCTTCATAATCTCTTAATGATCTTCTCGATGATTCGTCATCATCAAGCTAGGTCGGCTATGTTACTCTAATCTAAATCAAAGTCAACAGGTAATTTCGATATTTTTAAAACTCATTCAATCAATCTAAAAATTTAACTACCAAGCTAAATCCTTGTTAATCAACAAGTTTTTATCTGCATCACCGCCGATGGATGTGCATTCTACAGCATTCTCAACTCGTTGCAATACCATTTTCAAAATTAAATTATCAAGCGTTCTTTTTTTAATCATAAAATGCTATTTCCAGCATTACTCTCCCAAAATATGAGAACTATTTTTATTGGCTACTTTTAGCTACAATCATTAACTTATTTCACTTATTAAACAAATTACTTGAAATGGTTAACACTAAAATAAAGGTTTATGTATTTATTTTCATCACTGTATTGATGTCAAAGCCTGTATATGCCGTTTCTACACATAATATGTTTATTATCACGTTATCTATCTTAAGTTATGCGAAATGGAATACCCCCACTCCAGCTTTGTGTGTGATTGATAATCCAAACTATGCAGTGCAATTTAATCAAGCCTTACGCTTGCAAGGTTATCATTACAAAATTTCATCGATTCGTTTAAATGAATTAGATAAATCTTCGTGTAATGCCATTTTTTTATCTACTTTTTCCCCTCAGGAAGAGCAAAAAATTATTCACAGTCAAAGACAGGATCCCCCCCTCTCTTTTAGCTCGACCAACCAAGCCTGTGAAATTGGAAGTGCCTTCTGTCTTTATACACGTAATAACAGCACCTCATTTAAAGTGAACTTAGATAGTTTGAGTCAATCCAAAGTACGTGTTGATCCACGCGTGTTATTGCTTGCGAAAGCGACGGAGCAATAAAAATGGCTAAACATTCTCGCATAACCTCATTACAATCCTTATTCAAACGTTCGCAGCTCGCAATGTTTGCTTTAACTTTTTCAATTTGCACGATTATTTTTATTGTCATTTCAACCTACACCATGAATACTTACGCAAAACAGAGCTTAAATATTCTTGCTGAGGCATTGAGTGAGCGCATACAGCCTGCTATGGTATTTAATGACCGCATAACGATTCAACAAATCTTAAATAATTACACCACGCAATATTCTATTCGTTCCATTCTAGTCCTTGATCCTTCAAAGCATGAGATTGCAAACAGTCGACAAGTTGCTAAATCCTTCCAGAATACTCAAAGTATTTTAGATCATTTGTTTTTTCAGCAACCGATTCAAATCGCTATTCGACATAATCAGCAGTATTACGGTTCGATTGTCGTCTATGGTAGTTCACAAAGTCTGTTAGATTTTTTCTTTAAAATTTTAATTGGTTTATGTCTGGCTATTATTTTAATTTTATTTGCACTTCTTTGGTCTGTCCGTTCTACATACCAATATTTAATGCGTTCTATTCACCCGCTGGTTTCTACTGCACGCGAAATTAGTGAATTTAAAGCCTATCAACTGCGCTTGCCACATTCCAATATCAAAGAACTACAACAACTGAATGAGGTATTTAATGAATTGTTAGATAAGATTCAAGCATCAACCCAAAAACTACGTGCGGAAAATGATGTATTGGCTCATCAAGCATTACATGATCAGCTTACACAATTGCCTAACCGTCATTATTTTTATCAAACACTTCTGGCCAGCTTTGAACAATCTCCCAAGACCACCTCTGCATTATTTTTTATTGATAATAACAACTTTAAAGAAATCAACGACCAATATGGCCATTTAGCGGGTGATGCAGTATTACAGGAAATGGCTAAAAGATTGCAAAACAGCTTAAGACAAGATGATTTTATTGCACGTCTGGGTGGAGATGAGTTTGCCATCCTCATTCGCAACGTCACCAAGACCGAACACCTCACTAAAATTAGTGAAAATTTATTGAAATGCTGCGAACAACCGCTTCATTTTGATCAACATCAGATTTATTTCAGCTTCTCTATCGGGATTGCTTCAACCGAGCAAGCACATAGTCCTGAGGATCTCATCACTGCCGCCGATAGCGCAATGTATAAAGCAAAAACATTGCAACAAGGCTGGTACTTCTCTCTACGTTAGGAACTTTACAATGATAACCCTTTCACATCCTATTAAACTCGCACTCATTCTATTGCTCAGTAGCGTTTTGAGCGCGTGTGCCAGTTGGGGACATTTAAACTATAAGCAAGCTCGTATGCTCAAAAAAGAGGGCTTCGTATTAACTGATGAAGGCTGGAGTTTACGCTTACCCGAGCGCTTATTATTTGGTTTTGACAGCTATGAAATTAAAGCTGAGCAAACTGACGAACTTACGCGCCTTTCAACACAGTTGCAAAAATACAAGCTCAATAAAATTAAGATTGTTGGTCATACCGATGATATTGGTGACAGTACTTATAATCAAATTTTGTCAGAAAAACGTGCGACCAGTGTATCTACAATTTTTCTTCAAACAGGCTTTCAACCTAATAATCTTCACACCATTGGACGAGGTTCTTCACAACCCCTTGTAGAAAATAGCTCTGATGAAAATCGAGCGATCAACCGTCGTGTGAATATTATTATTATCCCTTAAGGCTTAAACGACCAAACTACATTCAAAACCATAGAACAACCGATACCGCTCAACATATTTCAGGTTGTCTAGCAGCTTGCCTAGACAACTTTTTTTGATTTAAAAAACCAAAGACAAAAAGAAGGAGAGTTTAATTGCCAATTGTGATTATGAAGATTTAGAAAGATATAATAGGGTTTTATTAAATTTTAGACATAAAAAAACCGCTTAACACGGCATCTTTATCTCGACCATTTATTAAAATGGTCGGAGCAGTAGGATTCGAACCTACGACCCCCTGGTCCCAAACCAGGTGCACTACCAGGCTGTGCTATGCTCCGAAATTGGGGTGAATGACGGGATTCGAACCCGCGACAACTGGAATCACAATCCAGGGCTCTACCAACTGAGCTACATCCACCACTATATAGTTCTACAATATCAAGCCACCGAATGGCGCGCCTGACAGGATTCGAACCTGTGACCATCCGCTTAGAAGGCGGATGCTCTATCCAACTGAGCTACAGGCGCATGACCGATGATACTAATATCATATGATACTTTGCCTTGAAGAATTGGTCGGAGCAGTAGGATTCGAACCTACGACCCCCTGGTCCCAAACCAGGTGCACTACCAGGCTGTGCTATGCTCCGATTCATCTCAGCTTTTACCGTATCGCACATCGTGCGGTACGGTGTGCATTCTAGGCGCGACGCCCAAGAACGTCAACACCTATATTTAAAAAAAGTTAAAAAAATGCGTCAAACGTATAAATATCAAGCATTTCTGATATTTTTTAAACAATTTTTACCGTTTTAAACTCGCACTGAAGTTAAGCATGCGATCTAGAGGTAATTTGGCACGTTCTGCTAAGGCTGGATCGACATGAATTTCCTGATCACCTTGCTGCAATACCTGCAAAATTCCATCCAATTCATTCATCGCCATCCAAGGACAATGTGCACAAGAACGACATGTCGCTCCCTCACCTGCCGTCGGTGCTTCAACTAAAATTTTATTAGGTACCGCTTGTTGCATCTTGTAGAAGATGCCTCGGTCTGTCGCCACGATTAAACGTTCATGCGGTAAGGTCTGTGCAGCTTTAATCAGTTGCGAAGTACTACCAACGGCATCGGCAATATCAACCACAGATTCTGGCGATTCAGGATGAACCAAAACTGCAGCATCTGGATAGAGTGCTTTCATGTTGGCAATGCCGCGGGCACGGAATTCTTCATGTACGATACATGCGCCATCCCAAAGCAGCATATCTGCACCCGTTTTCTTTTGAATATAACGTCCCAAGTGCTGATCTGGCGCCCAAATGATCTTCTCACCCAAGCTATCCAAATGCTCAATAATCTCGACGGCACAACTAGAAGTCACCACCCAATCTGCGCGTGCTTTTACAGCAGCAGAGGTATTGGCATAAACCACGACAGTATGATCAGGATGATGATCACAGAACGCTGTAAATTCATCTACAGGGCAACCTAAATCGAGTGAACAGGTTGCTTCTAAGGTCGGCATCAACACAGTTTTTTCTGGGGAGAGAATTTTTGCAGTTTCTCCCATAAATTTCACACCTGCTACTACCAACGTCGAGGCTGCGTGATCGCGACCAAAGCGTGCCATTTCCAAAGAGTCTGATACACAACCGCCCGTCAACTCTGCCAATTCCTGAACTTCAGGGTCGCAGTAATAATGCGCGACAAGAACAGCATCACGTTTTTTCAATTCCGCTTTGATTTGTTCAAATTTTTCCTGTTTGGCTTGCTCAGTCAAATGATTGTCTTTTGGCTCGCCTAAACGGTCTAAATGCGCCTGCACAATCGATTTTGCGTCATTGGCAATTAAATTGGTCGCATCATTCATAAAAACGTCTTCTCTATCCCAACTGCTTGTTCACAAGCGGTGCATCCATAACACGGTCAATTTGGCACTGTGCTGAATTGACCAGTCATTCAAAACTTTAATTGGTAAAAAAGCCTCACAACGGAGGCTTTTCTTCACTCAAATGCCATTAAGAACGGTAATCCGCATTAATTTTGACATAGTCATAAGATAAATCACAGGTATAGACCGTATCCTTCGCTTGACCGCGACCCAAGTCCACCCGAATGGTAATCTCTGTTTGTGCCATTACGCGTGCGCCTTCTGCTTCCGTATAATCCGCTGCGGCGCCACCATCCTTACAGATTTGTACATCATCTAACCAAACCTGAATTTTTTCAACCTCTAAATTTTTTACCCCAGCATAACCAATGGCCGCTAAAATACGGCCCCAGTTTGGGTCGGACGCAAAGAATGCTGTTTTAACCAATGGAGAATGCGCAATACTGTACGCAATATCACAACATTCTTGTGTATCTGCACCACCTTCAACTGCGACTGTCATGAACTTGGTTGCACCCTCACCATCACGTACGATCAATTGCGCTAGGCGTTTCATGACACGAACAAGAACTTCAAGCACAGTTGTATAACGAGCATCTTCTGTTGATGTAATTTCAGTACCACCTGCTTGACCCGTGGCAACAAAAATACAAGAGTCGTTGGTAGAAGTATCGCCATCGATGGTAATACGGTTAAAAGATTGATTCACCGCAATTTGTAACAATTGTTGCACTAAAGCACGGGAAATCGGAGCATCAGTCGCAACATAGCCCAACATGGTCGCCATATTTGGACGAATCATGCCCGCACCTTTGGAAATACCTGTCATGGTGTACAATACACCATCTAGCTCAAACTGCTCAGATGCACCTTTAGGTGTTGTATCCGTGGTCATAATGCCAAATGCGGCATCTGTCCATGCATCTTCCTGCAAACTATCCAATGCTGGCTGTAAACCTGCAACTAGACGTGGTAATGGTAACTGTTCACCAATCACACCTGTAGAAAAAGGGAGAACCTGTTCTGGATTAACACCTGCCAATTTTGCCAATTGCATACAAGTTTCTTGGGCATTTTGCATTCCCAAAGTTCCTGTTCCAGCATTGGCATTGCCTGTATTAATAATTAAATAACGTGGATTTCCCACAGCTAAATGAGCTTTTGATACATGTACTGGTGCTGCACAGAATGCATTCTGTGTGAAAACACCCGCAACATTTGAACCTTCGGCAAATTCAAAAATGACCAGATCACGTCGGTTCTGATAGCGAATATATGCTTCAGCCGAACCGATTTTTACCCCTTTGACCACATGCATCTGTGGCATAGTAACGTCACCCACTGCCATTTTTAAATGTCCACTTTGTTGTTCAAGTAAGTGTCACAGCTTAGTAGAAATGCAACTAAAAATCGAGGTGTTTCAGGCAATTTCCTGCGTATTCCTTTTACACAGCTAAAACTTATATTCACCTCAATTTAAAAGGGTATTTCGCATAATTAATCGACTCGAACCAATACCTATACAAAAAAAGCAGCTCGTAAGCTGCCTTTTGATATATCGACTTAGTTTGCCGCCAACTGCGTTGGACTTCCTACAAGCGTTTGTTTCGCTTGCTCTTGGCTTTCCGCAGAAAGTGCTGGGTTAGTCGCAACAATACGACTTGCCGTTGTTGTGGTTGCAGCACTCACTGCTGCTGTTTTTAAGATAATTGGACGTTGCTGCGCATTTGGGAAAGTATATTTAATCCCAGTACGCGGACTCATCACCGTAACATTAGTATCTTGTACCGTAGCTGCTGCGGTTGTTGCACCTTGAGCAGCTTCTACTTTGGCAACTGTTGTTGTTTCAGGCGTATTCGCCATAGCCAAAGTCGGGATTGCCAAAACAGCAACAACTAAGGGGCGTAATAATTTTTTCATTATCTTTCGCTTTTCAGGTTCCAATCAGCAACTTAATAACACTTAATAATGAACACTGCAAACCTTATTCACATCTTGAAAATATTTAACTACAGTTCACATAAGAACAAAAAACCCTTGTAGTGCTTCAAAAGATAGAAACGATACAAGGGTTTACTTTAGTCAATTGATAAAATTAAATTTTACCATGACATTGTTTATATTTTAGACCTGAACCACATGGACAAGGAGAGTTACGACTAGCTGGAGCAACGACATCTTGATCTGTAGGGTTGAAACCTAAATGTTGTTCAGAACTAATCTGCGAAGTCACTTCACCTGTTAAGCCGTCTACTTCATCGTGTGAAAGGTTTAATTGCATTGCTTCGGCTTGCGCTTGTTTTTGCGCTTCCATTGCTGCTAGCTCTTCTGGAGTCGGCACATGTACACGAGACAAATCGGTCACAACATCTGTCTTAATCACAGCCAACATATTGACGAATAAGTTGAATGCTTCTTTCTTATATTCTTGCTCAGGATTTTTTTGCGCATAACCACGTAAATGAATCCCTTGGCGCAAGTAATCCATGGCTGCCAAATGGTCTTTCCAATGGCGATCCAATGAACTCAAGACAAAATGGCGCTCAAGCATCGCTGCCGATTCAGGCCCCATTTGTTCGCGACGCGAACGATAGCGCGCGACAATCTCGTCGGTAATACGATCAACCAGCGCCTCTTCATCTAAGCGACGCTCATTTTCCAACCAGTGATTAATCGGTAAATCGACCGCAAACTCTTCACGTAATGCGCGCTCAAGACCTTCAATATCCCACTGATCGTGAATCGACTCTGGTGGAATGTAATTGGCAATCACTGCTTTCATCACTTCATGATGCATTTCTTCGACATACTCTTGCAGCGTATTTTCTGCGAGAACTTCATCACGTTGTGAATAAATAATCTTACGTTGTTCGTTATTCACATCATCGTATTTCAATAGATTCTTACGAATATCGAAGTTACGTGCTTCTACTTTACGCTGTGCATTTTCAATCGAGCGCGACACCATTTTGTGTTCAATCGCTTCGTCTTCTTGCAAGCCCATGGCACGCATCATGGCAACCACACGGTCACCCGCAAAGATACGCATCAAGTCATCTTCGAGTGACAAATAGAAGCGTGACACGCCTGGGTCACCTTGACGTCCCGCACGACCACGCAACTGGTTATCAATACGGCGTGATTCATGGCGTTCAGAACCAATAATATGCAAACCACCTGAAGCCAAGACCATTTCGTGGTTTTGTTCCCACTCTTCTTTTAAGCGAGCTTCATCTTCAGGTGTATGATTTTCAATTTTGGCCAGTTTAGCTTTCCAGTTACCACCCAAGATAATATCGGTACCACGACCTGCCATGTTGGTAGCAATAGTTACGGCGCGTGGTGAACCTGCTTGAGCAATAATATCAGCTTCACGCTCATGCTGCTTAGCATTCAGTACTTCATGCTGAATACCTGCTTCTTTAAGCTTTTCCGATAAGATTTCAGAAGCTTCAATGGTCGCAGTACCAATCAAAATTGGAGCTACACCTGCTTCATGTACACGCTGAATTTCTTGGATGATTGCATTGTATTTGCCATTACGATTCAAATAGATTAAATCGTTTTGATCCTGACGAATCATTGGTCGGTGTGTTGGAATAATCACCACATCCAAACCATAAATTTCTTTCATTTCCGCCGCTTCAGTATCTGCGGTACCCGTCATGCCTGACAATTTTTTGTATAAGCGGAAATAGTTCTGGAAAGTCGTGGTTGCCAAAGTTTGGTTTTCTGGCTGAATTTCCAAGCCTTCTTTGGCTTCTACTGCTTGATGTAGACCTTCAGACCAACGACGACCTGGCATAGTACGACCAGTGTTCTCGTCCACAATGATGACTTCACCTTCGTGGATAATGTAATGTACGTTACGTTGATACAAGAAATGCGCACGAATCGCAGCCGTCACGTGATGCACTAAGTTGAGGTTAGATGCTGAATATAAGCTCTCACCTTCAGCCAGCAATCCCATCTCAATCAATTCATTTTCAACAGTTTCAAAACCAATTTCGGTCATTTCTACCGAACGTTGTTTTTCATCAATCCAGAAATGACCGCCATCTGCAACTTTTTCTTCTTTTTGCGCATGCAGTTTTGGTGGAATGGTATTGATCGCTGAATAAAGCTGAGAAGAGTCATCGCTTTGACCCGAGATAATTAACGGCGTACGTGCTTCATCAATGAGAATTGAGTCCACTTCGTCAATAATGGCATAAATCAAACCACGTTGTTTTTTCTCAGCAAGCGCAAACACCATATTGTCGCGCAAGTAGTCAAAACCAAATTCATTGTTAGTACCGTAAGTGATATCTGCACGGTAGGCATCTGCTTTTTCCATTGGATTTTGCATGGAATAAATAATACCAATGCTTAAACCCAAGAATTCAAAGAGGGGACGGTTTAACTCGGCATCACGCTGAGCCAAGTAGTCATTCACTGTGATGACATGCACGCCCTGACCACTGATCGCATTCAAATAACACGCCAGTGTACCCATGAGCGTTTTACCCTCACCCGTACGCATCTCAGCAATTTTACCTTCATGCAAGGTAATACCACCAATCAACTGCACATCGTAATGACGCATACCCATGACACGCTTTGCTGCTTCACGACAAACTGCAAACGCTTCTGGCAATAATTTATCGAGGCTTTCACCTTTGTTATAACGTTGTTTAAATTCTTCGGTTTTTGCAGATAAGTCTGCGTCGTTTAAGGCAGATATCGTCGGCTCGAGCGCATTAATCTTGTCTACGATTTTACGCATGCGTTTGAGTTCGCGCTCATTTTTAGTACCGAAGATTCCTCCGATCAGACTTGCCAACATGAATAGACTCTCTAAATCTTGCTTGTCAATGAATAAATTTTTTCTCAGACGTTATTATGGTGCTAGAAATTTGAAGTACAAGGGTTTTGCACAAAACCAATAAAAAAATTCTGATCACTGGTTCTAGCCCCTGACCTAAGGCGAAATAATGTAGCAAATTTCGATCAGACGATATAGAGCGTTCATCTTGAATCAATAGATATTTTCACAGCGATATCCATCTTGCTTATTCATTTCTTGCATAAACAAATGCAAAAAAGCTATTTTTCATAGTAAAAGAATTGCGCGATAGTCTTACTTAAATCAAATACACAAAACAATTGAGGTAAATAAAAATGTCACTACGTTTAGGCGATATCGCACCCAATTTTGAACAAGATTCGAGTGAAGGTCTGATTAATTTTTATGATTATTTAGGTGATAGTTGGGGCATTCTGTTTTCTCATCCCGCAGACTATACGCCTGTATGTACGACCGAACTGGGCTACACTGCGAAGCTAAAAGATGAATTTGCGCAGCGCGGAGTCAAAGCAATTGCACTGTCTGTCGATGATGTCGAATCACATCATGGCTGGATTCAGGATATTAATGAAACCCAAAATACAACTGTGAACTTCCCAATCATTGCCGATAAAGATCGCAAGGTCTCCACCCTTTATGACTTTATTCATCCGAATGCCAGTGAAACATTAACAGTACGTTCTTTAGTGATTATTGACCCAAATAAAAAAGTGCGGTTAATTATTACTTATCCTGCGTCAACAGGACGTAACTTCCATGAAATTTTGCGCGTGATTGACTCCTTACAACTGACTGATCATCATAAAGTTGCAACCCCTGCTAACTGGACGCATGGCGATGATGTGGTAATTGTACCTTCTTTACAAGATGAAGCTGAATTGAAACAACGCTTCCCAAAAGGTTATACCGCAGTAAAACCTTATTTACGCTTAACGCCACAACCCAACCTAGAATAAAACGAAGGTATTTTCAGCAAGCATTTTAGCCTGTCTACGGACAGGTTATTTTTATAAATTCCTCGACCACTGCTAAGTTCCACTTGGTATTTTGATAACAGTCAGTTATAAATACAGCAAATCATTTTAAGAATAAAGACTGTGATTCATAACATTCATCATTTACATTGTGGCACCATGTGCCCTGTTTGCGGCCCCTTATTTGGGCAAAAAGGATTCCATGCTCATGTGATCTGTCATTGTTTATTGTTAGAAACGGACCGTGGATTGGTCTTGATTGATACAGGTTTAGGTATGCAGGATCTTCTTCATACCAAAGCACGTCTTGGCAAGATGATTGCGCGGTTTGGAAAAATTGAAAACAATTTAGAACTGACCGCCATCGCACAGATACAAAAACTTGGCTTTAACCCCAAAGATGTTCAGCATATTTTTGTTTCGCACTTAGACTTTGACCATGCTGGGGGTATTTCAGATTTCCCTCAAGCGACGGTGCATGTGCTGTCTTCCGAATATAATGCTACACAAAATTTGAACCATTACAAACGCAAAGCGCGTTATAAAGTAAAACAGTTTCAACAACATCGTTACTGGAACTTTATTGAACCGATTGCTAACGATGACTGGTTCAACCTCAAACAGATTCGTAATTTTGATTTATTTGAAAATGACCTGTTGATGATTCCACTCTTGGGGCATACCGCAGGACACAGTGGTATTGCTGTTCGCGACCAAGATCAATGGTTGCTTTTCTGTGGAGATGCCTACTACTCACATTTACAACTGGATGGTCAGCACAAACTTAGAACCTTAAATCAGGTCGAACAATTCTTTGCCGAAGATAATCTAGCACGTGTAGAAAATTTAAAACGCCTGCAAACTCTGTCACAAAAACATCCAGAAGTTCAACTCATCTGTGCGCATGACCCTGTAGAATTAGCCCGATACCAATGAAAATTCAAATCAGTATTCTCTATAGCTGCCTCTGTTTCAGTACGCTAAATCTTTCTGGCTGTATGACTACGCCAGCACTACCGCCTGAAGCTCGACCAACGCAATGGGGAACCTTAATCAATCAAGCTGATAATTTTTATCAAATCAGTACCGATGTCTTTCGTAGTGAACAACCCAATACAGAGATGGCATCCGCACTCAAAGCTCATAATATTGGTGTTGTAATCAATTTAAGATCGCGCCATCAAGACCCACAAAACTTAGATGCGCAAAACTTTGAGTTAGTACATATTCCCATTCATACTTGGGCTATTGATCGGGAAGATTTATTGGCTGTGATGCGCCAAATTCAATTGGCCAAAGCACAACAACAAAAAGTACTTATTCATTGTTACCACGGCTCAGATCGTACAGGTGCCAGCATTGCCATGTATCGAATTGTTTTTGAACAATGGAGTATTGATGACGCTTTACAAGAAATGAAATATGGGGGCTATGGTTTCCACCCTATTTGGCAAAACATCGAAAATTTATTTACCCCCGAAAATGTAAAATGGATTCAAGAGCAACTCTCGAATCCATCTTAAAGCATGACTGCAATGAACTAACGACGGTCTAAGGGTACCCAATCAATGACCCATGCGGACTTCATATTCAAGCTCGCATCGGTAGTAATCTTTTTACGGGTCACATCTGCGACATCACGACTTTTGGCAGGTCCAACCATAATTCGAATACCTTTCGATGTTGGACTTTGTACCACTTTATAGCCTTTTGCCTTTAACTTGGAAATGACGCTATCTGCATTGGCAGCATTGGCAGCAAGAGCCACCTGAACCATCCACTGCTTATCACCATTCTCGAGTAAATCTCGTGCCTTGTCGGCTTCAGCTTTCTTTTTCGCGTCTTCTTTATGTTTCGCTTCCGCTTCACGTAGTTTCTTTTCTTCAGCGGCTTTGGCTGTTGCTTGACGCTCTTGATCTGCCTTACGTTGTGCCTCTAATTTACGTTGAGCTTCAACTTCACGTAATTTTTTTTCTTCAGCAGCTTTTTCACGTGCTTTACGTTCCTGATCAGCCTTACGCAGTGCCTCTGCCTTAAGGTTTTCTGCACTCAATTTTTTATCAGCTTCAGACTGTTGTTGCGCCTTCTGCTGATCTAGCTTCTTTTGCGCAGTAAGTTTTTCCTCCGCCAAGCGCTTTTGCTTAGCTTTTTCATCTTCAACCAATTCAGGTGGAATATTATCTGAACTTTGTTGTGCACCCGTTCGGGCTGCATTTAATGCTGCATATTCTTCGGCTGCTTTACGTGCAGCATCCGCTTCAGCTTGCTGTTGCATGGCTAAAAATTCGGCTGCGCGGGCTTCTTGCTCTGCAACTGCCTTTTCACGAGCACGACGTTGCTCTTCAAGCAATCGTTTTTCCGTTTCAACATCAACAGTAAGACCTTGCAATTGCACCATCCCACTGTCTGATTTTGCATTTTTTTGCTGAACTTGCTCGACCAATTCAGGGTGTTTGATATTATTTTGATGTATTTCTTCTTTACCTTTCAGAAGCAAGGCTGCCAATAAAACACCACCACCTAATAAAACAACACCACCCATCCAGCGTTGTTTGTTATTCATTGACATTCTTCCAAATACTCCCAGACTGCTTCCAAAGTATGAAATGAACCACATACTAAAATCAGCTGATTATTTTTAGATTCATCGAGGGCTGATTGGAAAGCTAATTGAACATTAGTGAAATGCTGTACTGTCTGCTGTTGTAATGCATCATCAAGTTGGGCAATTTCCGCAGCTCGCGGTACCGTTAATGGGGCAATTTTCCACATTAAAATACTATTTTTTAATGACTCAACTACAGATTTAATATCTTTATCAGCCAACATTGAAAAAACAGCAACCACTTCTGTGTATTGTTTATTGTATTTTAGGAAATTTCGCAATTGCTTTAACAAAAAATCAACGCCATGTGGATTATGTCCCGCATCAAAAATCACGGTTTTATCTGCAATTTGACGAATCTCAAAACGCCCTGACAGTTGTGCCTGTTGAATACCCTGCGCAATTGCTTCCTGTCGAATCTCCAACCCACTCAACAAAACAGCGGCAACAGCGGTAGAAATATTTTCTAATGCCAAACGACCAAGTGGTAATTTTAAGGTGGTTCCAGAAGATGCAAATAACCAATGTTGGCCATCTTCACTCAGTCGATAAAAATAATCGCGTTCAGCAGCAAATAGCGGTGCATGACACTCTTGTGCTTTTTTGGCAATCGCTTCTGGTAAACTTTGCAATCCACCAAAAATAACAGGAATATTAGATCGAATAATGCCAGCCTTTTCATAGGCAATTTTTTCGATGGTATCGCCTAACCAATCTGTATGGTCTAAACCAATATTGGTAATGACTGCAACATCTGGATCAATCACATTGACCACATCCAGACGGCCACCTAGCCCTACCTCAAGCACCCAGACATCACAGGCTTGCTGTTTAAAAATCAAGAAAGCGGCCAAAGTGGTCGCTTCAAAGAAAGATAAACTCAAATTGCATGCACGACGTGCCTGATCGACCTGAACAAAAGCATCAATCAGACTTTGGTCATCGACTTCTTGACCTGCCAGTTTAACCCGTTCATTAAAACGATAAATATGCGGTGACTGATAAAGTCCAACCTTGTAGCCTTGGGCATTTAAAATAGCAGCCAAGGTCGCTGTGGTTGAACCTTTACCGTTGGTGCCAGCAACCGTAATCACTTTCGCTTCTGGTTGCGTTACACCCAACATTTCAGCGACGGGAACGACGCGTTCTAAACCTAAATCAATCCCCGTAACGTGAACATGGCCCCAATACGAGAGCCATGTGTCTAAATTATCTTGTGCAAGTGGTGCAGTGTTGTTCAAGGTAAATTCATCAATTTGGTCACAATACGATATACAGTATCACGTAATGCATGACGATGAACGATTTGATCGACTACACCATGATCAAGCAGGTATTCAGCACGTTGGAACGGTTCTTCCAATTTCTCACGTACTGTTTGCTCAATTACACGTTTACCCGCAAAACCAATCATCGCTTTTGGCTCTGCAATATGCACATCACCTAACATTGCCAATGAAGCGGTTACACCACCATATACAGGATGGGTTAATACCACGATATATGGTAAACCTGCCTCTTTTACACGTTGAATCGCTGCTGAAGTACGTGCCATTTGCATTAAAGACAACATACCTTCTTGCATACGTGCACCACCAGATGCTGCAAAACAGATGAATGGTTGTTTAAGTGCAATTGCGCGTTCAGCTGCTTGTACAAAACGATCACCAACGACTGTACCCATTGAACCGCCCATAAAGTCGAATTCAAAAGCACATGCGGTCATTGCGACATCTTTCAATGTACCTTGCATCACGATTAAAGCTTCAGATTCACCTGTTTTCTTTTGCGCTTCAACCATACGTTCTGGGTAAGGCTTGCTATCGACAAATTTAAGTGGATCTTTCGCAACAAATTCTTGACCTAGTTCCGTTTTAACTTGGTCAAAGAACCATGTTAAACGATCACGCGCTTTCATGCGTAAATGTTCGTCACACTGTGGGCAAACATAAGCATTAAATGTCATTGCGGTGCGTGTCACCAATGCATGACATTCAGGACATTCAACCGTTGGTTCGGTAAATGTTGCTTTGAGTGCTTGTTGCTCATCGGGAACTTCAATACCTGGAACGCCACGTTCAGTCCACGGTGTCGATGGGCTAAGAATTTTCCCTGATTTCACTTCTTGATTCATACTAACTCATCGAGCGCTGCTCGAAGCTCCTTGACTTTATTAACCGTTTCAACAACGGCTTGTTCTGGTGTCAAGCTCGCAAATTGTTTTACAAATGCACTGCCGACAATCACAGCATCGGCTACACCACCCATTGCTTTCGCAGAAGCAGCATCGCTAATACCAAAACCGACACCCACAGGGATATCCGTCTCTGCTTTAATTTTTTGGATACGTGCTGCAGCTTCAGAGACATCTAAAGTTGCTGCACCTGTTACTCCTTTCAAAGATACATAATAGATAAATCCGCTGGCTTGCTTTACTACATGACGAATACGTTCATCTGTAGAAGTTGGTGCAAGTAAGAAAATTTGATCCATTTCGTACTTTTTCAGGACATCATCCAGAGCTTTAGCTTCTTCTGGCGGTAAATCGACCAGTAAGATGCCATCCACACCACATTCATTGGCATAGGCTACAAATTTTTCATAACCAATGACTTCAACAGGATTTAAATATCCCATTAAAACAACAGGTGTTTCTTGATCTTTTTGACGGAACTCTTTCACCATATTCAGCGCATCTAAGGTATTGGTTCCACCAGCCAAAGCACGCTCAGCGGCTAAAGCAATGACTGGACCATCTGCCATAGGGTCTGAAAATGGGAGCCCAAGTTCAATAACATCTACGCCCGCCTCAACCATTTGATGTAACAGAGGTACTGTTACTTGTGGATGAGGATCTCCAGCCATCACATAGGAAACTAGCGCTTTACGCTGTTGAGATTTAAGTTGTCCAAAACGAGTGGCTAAACGTGACATAGGGTTGTACTTTCCTTGAATTATTTAAAACTGAGGAGTTGGTTTTGTAGAAATACAAGACGATGCATTGTAACGCTATTTTTTGCACCTTGAATAGAGTTCATGCACTTCCCTTGAATTTCATACGACATCACATGATTCAGAACAACCCGAAAGCTACATTTACTAATATTTGGCGAGTTTTCTCAATGATCAAAGATGCCTAATTTTCGCTTTTATACAGATCGAACCAACTCAAGAAAATGGCAATTTTCTTGAGCAAAGTCTACAAACTGCCCTACTCGAGTTTTACATTTTAATTTTAAGAAATGATTAAAGCTCCATTATACTGTGCGCACTTATTCGCTGTTTCCTAACATTTATGACCTCCGACCCACAGGGCAAAGTGCAAGCCCGAGCGCTTGCACTACTCCCCCTTATTGTTTTTTTGGCTATCTTTTTAGGTAGCGGAATTTATCACTCCCTGATTGGCACCGAATTTGCCTTTTATCAAATTAAAGCGCCTGTGGCTGCTCTACCTGCGGTTATCCTTGCAGTACTAATTTTTAAGGGTCACCTGAACCAAGCCATTGAAACCTTCCTAAAAGGAGCAAGCCACCCTAATTTAATCTTAATGTTTATGGTGTTTATGCTGGCTGGGGCCTTCGCGAGCACCAGCAGTGCAATTGGCAGTGTAGATGCGACCGTCCAACTTGGGCTATCACTCATTCCTCCTGCTTTTGTTCTCCCCATGCTGTTTGTCATCTCTGCCTTTATTGCAACGGCTATGGGGACTTCTATGGGCACCATTGCGGCCTGTGCACCAATTGCTTTTGGCTTTGCCCAAGTGACTAATATTGAAACCGTGATGGCGATTGGTGCTGTGGTGAGTGGTGCGATGTTTGGTGACAATCTATCTATGATTTCAGACACCACGATTGCAGCAACCAGCAGTCAAAAAGTGCAACTCCGTGATAAGTTCCGGGTCAATATTTGGATTGCAGGGCCAGCGTCTATCATTACCATTCTAGTATTTATTTTGATGAGTAAGGATTCTCAAGCCATTCAATATCAAGACTATGATTTATGGTTAATTCTTCCTTATGTTGCCGTTTTTTTCTTGGCTTTTAGTCGCTTACACGTTTTAGCGGTTCTAACCATTGGCATTATGATTTCTGGTGTAATTGGTTTAATACAACAGAGCGGCTTTACTTTACTAAAATTGAATACCTCAATTTATGATGGCTTTGTGGGCATGTTTGAAGTGGCATTGCTCTCAATGCTATTGGGTGGCCTATCAAGCATCATGCAACGTGAAGGTGGCTTAGAATGGCTGATTCAGCGAATTTATAGCCTGACTCGTCTGTTAAAAGTTGGACAACAACGTGCTAGCGAGCTGGGTGTCAGTTTTTTGGTCATCTTCTCGAACTTGTTTGTTGCCAATAATACGGTCGCAATTATTTTATCGGGTGATATGGCCCGTGAAGTAGCGCAAGAGTATGGGTTAGATCCGAAACGTGTCGCTGCCCTCATGGACATTTTCTCTTGCGTGATACAAGGTTTGATCCCCTATGGTGCTCAACTGCTTTTGGCATGTTCCATCGCCAAACTCTCCCCTGTCGAGCTGATTGGTCATATTTACTATTGTTGGGTCTTGGCGATTTTTGCCATTTTAGCCATCGTACTACGCTACCCGAAATTGAATCAAAAGACGATCTAATCAAACTTGCTCAATTCCAGCGGTTCAATGAACCGCTTTTTTATCTCATTCACGCAGCTTGAGTTGTTGTCGACGAACTAAAAGCGTCTGTCCTGTTGCCGTCTTATAAGCACGTGCCAAAGCTGACTGGTCTGAATACCCCAGTGCTAAAGCCACTTCGCTCAAACTCATTTTTTGCTGTAGCAAAATATCGCAACGTTTCATTCGTTCCGTTTCAATAATTTTTTTAAATGAACTGTCAAATTCACTGAGCTGCCGCTGTAAAGTGCGTACCGATAAATGCAGCTCTTGCGCTACCCATTCCAGCTTTGGCACATCTTGATGAAATACTAAATACTCTGCCACAAGTGTATGTAAATGGGTCATGAGCGTGATATGCGCAGATTTTGCTGCAATCACCTCTTCGGCATGTTTAAGTAGCAAATGATTAAGCGATGGGTCGGGTTGCTGAGACTTCAGTAATAAACTTTCACGATTCAACTCTAAGGCATAACGCACTTGATGAAAAAATACATCACAGCCATAAAAACGCTGATAATGATAAACCGCACAACGTGGCGCATGCGCAAAATATAAATTTTTCAATGCGAATTGATCAAAAGAAAAAATCTGTCGAGCCAATTGCACCATTGCAGCAACAGTCATTTCATTAATCAGTACATGCTCGCTGTGAGAAAATCCCCAATGGATATGAATGCTCTGATCTACTTGTGACATATGCATAGGCAGCGTTTCCTGCCCATCAATCACTAAACGGTTAAAACGCAAGATAAACTGTAAAGCTTCTGCGACACTGGTACTTTTCGATGCGATGTAGCCCAATACACCAAAATGTTCAGGTTGTATATGCTGCACAATATCGAAAATAAGATGAGGGCAGTTGAGTTGCTTTTCTGTTTGTTGTATTAAATCAATAAATAAAGCATACGATGATTGCGCATCAATTGGTTGTGATAAAATGTAATGCAACTGTTGTTTTTGCACCGTTGAGAAAGGAAATGCAAAACCATCAATATGACGTGATTTAAGATAGCTGTGCCATAGATGAAAAAAGCCATTCGGAATTTGTAATGTATACATGGCTCTACCTGTCAGTTTGACATTTTTTTATTTTCGATATGGCATAAAATGTATAAAAAATGGCAAGTACTGTCAAAACTTCTCCGATAAACATCGACATACTGCTCTTATCGAAGGTTCTATTAGTAAAAAACGATGAATACAATAGTCCGAAATCAAGTTCATCCTGTTGTTCGTACCGAATTCGATTTTAAATTAGATCAGGTACCCCGCTTCTGGATGAACAATGACCCATTTTTAACCCGTGTATTTGACGCGTTAAGCCTCACTTTTCCAGATGGCGAGCGTTACTTTATTCAATCGGTACGCTTGTTTCGCGATAAAATCACGGATCCCGAGTTAGAACAACGTGTCGGTGCTTTCATTCGCCAAGAAGCCCAACACGGTATCGCGCATGAAAAAATGAACCAAGTCATGCGTGCACAAGGTATGCCTGTAGATCAATTTATTCAACGAATTAACCGAGTATTCAAGTTCGAACTTGAAGAGCGCTCCCCTCAATACAATATTGCAATGACAGCAGCGGCAGAGCATTTGACGGCCTTAATGGCAGAAACCTTTTATGGTAAAAAAGAAACTTTAGCCAATGCTCATCCTTATGTACGTGCGCTCTTGGCTTGGCATGCAATTGAAGAAATGGAGCATCGGGATGTCGCATTTGATGTGATGCAACAAGTGGGCGAAGTATCAGAGTCAATGCGTCGATGGGCACTCATTCTCACCACGCTTATGATGATTGGCTTTACGCTCTATCGTGCTAATGTCATGTTAAGACATGATGGCTTTAGTCGCTGGCAACGCTTCATTATGATTATGAAAGGATTGCCGTGGTTCTTTGGTCGTAAAGGCACCTTAACCAGTATTCGCAAACAATATTTTGATTGGTTTAAAAAAGGATTTCACCCAACCCAACAACCGATTATTCGTCAATACAATGTGTGGGTCGATACCCTTGCTGCAACCAACGACCCTATTCAAGCAGGCGAAGCCTTTTGGCAAGCAGCACAAAGTAAAAAATAAGATACGTTCGATCAAGCTGCCTCCTAAATCAACAGTCCTAATGTAGAGGCGGCTTGAAGAGCCCCCTACCATTTCGCATAATGTTGTTCTAGAAGGCCATACTCATCGACCAGTACAATTTCTTGATTGTCCAATATAATGCTACCACTGATACGTGCCTGCCACTGACTAAACTGGCTACCGACCAATCTTAAGTTCAAATTTTCATAACGACGCCAACTGGTCGTAACAATTAGGTTGAGGCGTTGATCCAAAGAACGGATATTCCAATGCCCTTCTTCAAGATGCTCAAATAAAATATCCGTCAATTGAAACAACTGACCATTTACCCACAAGCAATTCTCATTACCAAAACTTTCATTGACCCCTGAGGCTAAATTCAGTCCAATTCGTTGATTATTGGTATCCCAGAAATTACAAGATAACCAAAACCAGGCTGTTTCAGGTCGAAGAAATCCGCACGTATCATCTAAAGAAGCAAAAGTTTTGTCATGAAATTGCACCACTTCATTTTGCTTATTCACAAAATAGCCTTCACAACCCAGTGTGGTGAGTTTTTGGGTATAGGTCCAGCCATTAATTCCTGTTGGACTACACATGCTCAAGGGTTGTGTTCCAGCACAGAAAATACGGGCATTCAGTTTAATTTCGCCATATTTAGTCACGCGAATATAACGCACCCCATTGGCATGTTGCATTTCAATTTGAAACGGTGATTTATGAAAAAAACTTTGGTTATATAAAGGTTGCTCATCTAAAAGTGTGTTACGGGCCAAGAAATTAATGGCATTCCATTCCATAACATCCTGCGTAAGATGGTTATAAACGTAAAAAAAACCATGCCCTGCCCATGCAATATCGGCAATGGCTATTCCAATGGTGTAATACTCATGTTGAATTGAGCAGAATTTAAATTTTTTATATTTTAAACGTTTACGCCAACCCTCTAACACCTCTCCATAAGGAGTTTTATATTGGTATTTTTGAACGTCAATATTTTGAGGTAATGCATTAAAGCGACCATAATGTGGCTGCCCATTCGACTGAATTAAATCCATTTATCCAATTCCATTTCACATATCGCTAGATCTGCTTTGACCTATACAGCATGTCACATTAAGAATTTTCTGCGTTCTTTTTATGCAGCAAGTATCGATCATTTCTTACTCACCCAATGTTAGCATAAAAAATACTATATCAGCACAACGCACTTAAAATGTTTAAAATTAAACATTTAACATAAGATAAGATAAGATAAGATAAGATAAGATAAGATAAGATAAGATAAGATAAGATAAGATAAGATAAGTATTTTCCCTCGTGTTTGCATCAAAGTCAGCTTCAACCAGACGTACATAACGACCATGTATACAATCAATGGCAATACAGTCATCTACTTCTAAAACACGATCTGTATGTTGCTTTTGCCATTTTTCATCGAAATATTGCTTCCCTCTTTGCTTTGCCTCCGCGGCATGCGGAGCAACGACTAACACATAACGGTGTAACTCACCAAACTCACGTGCGTCATAGCCGCCTAAATTAATTAGCGATAGCTTTTGATCTGCGACTTGAGGTTGAGCATCACTAAACTGAATCTGGTATTTTTTTCCTGCACTTTCGACACCATTCACCCTTGCCCAAGCATCAATATGTAAGCCTTTTTGTTCACCAAACCATGCATTTTTTAATTGTGTATACGTGTCTTCTAGGCTGTCACCCACAGCAAATACAACATCATGGACTTCGGTATTGGCACGTACATGACGACCACCAAGCATAACCATAAATAGACTAGGCATTTTCTTTCCTTTTTTTGAGATATTTTTTATAGCTAACAGGCGCTTCACGGAAGCATCATTCGCAATTGTTCGAGGTAAACCACACTTCTAGAGAGATGTTTTTGCGACTCCATTAATCACATGAAAGTATAAGACGAGTTTTGCGAATGACGATGCCTTTGGTTACTTTGGGCTTATCCAAAGTAACATTATGAACTCCTTACATTTGAGGTGTAAGCAGTAAGACTCCGTCAAAATTTAAATAACGTTACGACCAATACAAATAAGATAGATTTGACCAAAGTTTTCATTGGCAGGAAATATCTTACTTTTGTTTCAGCAAAAGTAACAAAACCATCTTGTCGAGCAGACATTACATCCCTGTAAGGCGACTCAATAGGCAACATCCATGTCGCCTTCTCTTATTCATGTTTTGGATAAACTTCAATTTCAAAAAAAATCGTGCTGAGCTTTCACCCCACACGATTCTTTAAATATGGCCTTCAAAGCTCTCCCAAATAGGGAGGCTCCAAAGAAGTACTTACATCTCAACCATTTCCACACCATCAATACGTGCCACGGTCATTAAGTCCTTATCACCACGACCAGAAACCGTCGCAATAATAATTTGATCCTTAGACATCGTTGGTGCAAGTTTAGTGACATAAGCCATGGCATGTGCACTTTCAAGCGCAGGAATAATTCCTTCAATTTTCGTCAAATCACGGAAACCTTGTAGAGCTTCTTGGTCATTGATTGGCACATATTCAACACGATGCATGTCTTTTAAGAAGCTGTGTTCAGGACCTACACCTGGATAATCCAAACCTGCTGAAATCGAATGCGTTTCAATAATCTGACCTTGTTCATCCGACATCAAGTAAGTACGGTTACCATGTAAAACACCAACATGACCAGCATTTAACGGTGCAGAGTGTTTCCCTGTTTCAATACCGTAACCTGCGGCTTCAACACCATACATTTTAACTTCAGCATCATTTAAGAATGGATAAAACAAGCCCATAGCATTTGAACCACCACCAACACAAGCAACTAAGGCATCAGGTAAGCGCCCTGCTTGTTCTTGAATTTGACGGCGTGCTTCGCGACCAATAATCGATTGGAAATCACGAACTAGCTGTGGATATGGATGTGGCCCTGCCACTGTACCAATCACATAATAAGTTGAATCCACATTGGTGACCCAATCACGCATCGCCTCGTTCATGGCATCTTTTAATGTTTTAGAGCCACTTTCCACAGGCACAACGGTTGCACCGAGTAAACGCATACGGTACACATTCATGGCTTGACGTTTCACGTCTTCTGCACCCATGAATACTACACACTCAAGACCTAAACGGGCGGCAATCGTCGCTGTTGCAACACCATGCTGACCTGCACCTGTTTCCGCAATAATTCGCTTTTTACCCGAAAGTTTAGCCAGTAAAGCCTGACCAATCGTGTTATTCACTTTATGCGAGCCTGTATGATTCAGGTCTTCACGTTTTAAGTAAATTTGCGCACCGCCCAACTCTTTTGACCATCGCTCAGCATAATATAAAGGACTAGGACGACCTACATAGTAGGCGAGGTCACGGTCGAATTCTGCCAGAAACTGCTCATCATTTTTCATACGGAAATAGAGCTTTTCTAAATCCTCTAATGCTGCCATTAGAGTTTCTGACACAAAACGTCCGCCATGGATACCAAAATGCCCACGTTCATCTGGGTATTGGGTATAGTCAATCACATTACTTTGCTGATCCACGATGGACTCCTTGCATGAAGTTTTCTATAAGTTGTTGGCTTTTTATACCTTTAGCAGATTCTACGCCTCCGCTGACATCTACAGCATAAGCCCCAGTCGTCTTTATAGCGTCTTCAACATTAGCGGGAGTTAAACCACCAGCTAAAATTAAAGGAATATCAAGCTTAGGGAATTGTGACCAGTCAAAACTGTGTCCTGTTCCCCCTTTTAATTCTGGATGCCACGCATCTAAAAGCACTGCGCTTGCCCCTGCCTGTTGGTAGCGTTTCACTTCTGCGACCACATCCAGTTCAGGTTTCACCTGAATGGCTTTATACCAACGACGCCCGACTTGTGTCGCAATCATCTGACAGTCTACGGGTGTTTCATCACCATGAAACTGAATGATATCCAGTGCAACTTGTTTTAGCACATCTGCAATCTCATCCGCAGTTGCATTTACAAACAAGCCAACTGTTTGAACATAAGCAGGCACATGTTGAACGAGTTCTTTAGCTTGATCTGCACTCACATGACGTGGACTAGGCGGGAAAAATACAAAACCAATTGCATCTGCCCCTGCATTGACCACAGCATCAATATCTTGACTACGGGTAATTCCACAAATTTTGGCACGGGTTCGCATATTTATGACTCTAGCTCAGCCCTATTTATAGCTGATCTATAAATATCTGGGCGAATCATTGTAATGCAATTTTTTCGCCTTGCGTAAAGTTCATCCTGAAAAATCTTTACATCGATTGTTTAATTCGCATACAAACCGTATACTGCGCCCAAATGCAATAAGTCTGAGCATTATGCTTTAGGGAAGTTGGTGTAAATCCAACACTGCCCCCGCAACGGTAAAACGAAACGTATATCTTTATAAGTGCTTGCACTTACATCACTGCACTCGTGTGGGAAGATGGGTATACCAATATTGTTCGCAATATTTATATTTAAGTCCGGAGACCTGCTTATCGCGCCGTTTAACTCAATCATTCACGGGGGGTGAATGTATGGAGCCAGCATGCCAAATTTATTTCAGCCTACTGCTTTAGTGGGCGCAATCGCTATTGCGATGGGTTTCTCTACGTCTGCATCTGCACAAGACAACACGAATGTTGTGAATGCATCTTTAGACACTTTGGTGGTAACTGCAACCCGTTCTGAAGAAAAAATTAAAGACGTTCCTGCACGTATTTCAATCATTGAACCACAAATTGTTGAACAATCTCCTATTGCAGAATTACCACATTTGCTCATGAGTGATGCTTCTATCGATATGATGCAATACGGTGGTTATGGTCAAGCAGCATCAATTTTTACTCGTGGAACAAATTCAACTCATACTCTTGTATTACGTGATGGTGTTCGCCTTAACACAGGTTCTGCTGGTTCTGCTTCACTAGCATTTATTGATACAACTGATATTAAGCAAATCGAAGTACTTAAAGGTCCTGCATCCGTTCTATATGGTACAGATGCAATTGGTGGCGTAGTCCAGTTAGTTTCTAAAACACCAGAAAAAACTGGGGCTTTTGTAACTGGTGAAATCGGTGAGCACAGTACCTATAAGTCTGTCATTGGCGCAGATTTGGCTGAGAATGGAATTTATGCGCAAATTCGGGGTCAACGCTTAGAATCTGACGGGACACAAGTTACAGACTTCAAGGATGCTCAAGTCAATGCAGGAGCCTATGATCAAAAAGGCTTTAGTGCAAAATTCGGCATAGAGAAAGAACAATATGCTGCATCAGTTGATTACTCAGAGAATCAGGGTACTTCTACCTATGTTGATGGTATCAATGATGCGAATTGGAATTTGATTGGTCTAAAAAATGTCTCTCAAGATTTTAAAAATGAAATCATTAATGTTAAAGGTCGTGTAAACCTAAGCGATAACTTTGCACTTCATGCTCGCTTATCTCAATTCAAAGATGATCTTGAGCAAAATGATTCTCATGATGCAATCTACAATACAACAAAAGAAGCTGAACTTTATAGTAAATGGCAATTTAGCCCTACTCAGAATATCTTGGCCGGGGTTGCAACGAAAAATGTCGAGTCTGACGTTCTTTCAGGTAGTGGTTATTATGGCGTGGACTATGACAAAGAAGTTGATAGCACAGGCTATTTTGTTCAACACCAATACCAATCTGAAAAACTACACACCCAATTAGGTGTCCGTGTAGAAGATCATGAGACATTTGGTACTCATACCGTAGGGCAAGCTGCTGCACGTTATCAAATTTTACCAGCTACTAGTATTTACACCAATATTGGTACTGCTTTCCGTGCTCCAACGAATAATGACTTATATGCATTAAGCTGGGGTGGAAACCCTGAATTAAAACCAGAAGAAAGTGTTTCCTATGAAATTGGGCTCGACCAACAACTTACAAATCACTTAACAATGGGATTATCTGCATACCGAAATGAGGTTGATAACTTAATTACTTGGCAGAATGGTAAAAATTTCAATGTAAAGGAAGCAACTTTCACTGGTGGCGAATTTAACCTTGATTGGGCAAAAGATGAGTTATTTACAAATCTTTCATATGCTTATGTACAACCAAAAGACAAGAAAACTGATCAAGACCTGCCTCGTCGTTCACGCCAAAGTCTAACTTTGACATCAGGACTACAAAATGAAGTGTATGGCATTAGTGCATCACTTTCAGCTAAATCTAGACCTAAAAATAGCACTATTTCAGGATATGCCACTGTTGATGTAAATGCATTCTGGAATGTAAATCCTAACGTTAAATTATTCACGAATATTCAGAATATTGGTGATGTTGAATACAAAACGACATCTTATGGTAGCGGATACTATTATGTGAATGGTGGTCGCCTAGCTTCCGCAGGAGTCACTTTCCGTTATTAATTTAACTTAAAGACTCAAAAAAATTTAAAAACAGCGCAGTTTATGGATAATGTTTTGACCGGCATTATCCTTTTTTTCATTTAAACCTAGGAAATATTATGGGCCACCGTTTAAGTAAAATTTATACCCGTACAGGTGACACAGGAACCACAGGACTTGGCGATGGTTCTCGTGTAGCCAAAGATGATTTACGCATTATTGCACTCGGTGATGTCGATGAGCTGAATGCATGTATTGGCATTCTACGTGCACAAATCAGCCAAAGTAATATTGCAGAACAAACAGCATGGGATAAAAGCTTAAGTCTAATTCAACACTGGTTGTTCGACTTGGGTGGTGAGGTCTGTATTCCCAACTATCACTTGGTGCAGCCAATCTCGATAGAATACCTCGAACAAGACATTGATCACATGAATGAATCTTTACCCATGCTCAAAGATTTTATTCTACCGTCAGGTACATTGGCTTGTAGCTTTGCCCATCAAGCCCGTGCCGTTTGCCGTCGTGCTGAGCGCAGCCTGATGGCAGTACAGCATCGTGACCAAAATATTCAATCTAGTTCATTACAATTATTAAACCGACTTTCTGACTGGTTGTTTGTCGCTTCACGTACCTTGCAACGCGCAGAAGGAGGAAGTGAAGTTCTTTGGCAAAAAAATATTAACGACACGATTTAAAAAACAACTTGATTGAGGCTAGGTCATCAATCTTCAGTCTCAATCATAACTTTTGCACTGTTCAAATTCTCTTAATCAAACTTTATTTTTATGATTATTCAAACCATTCTTTAGCGTTTAAATTTCTAAAAAATAAGTCAAATATAAGCCCATGGACTGTGAAATTTCACATAACTCCGTAATAATCAAAGTAGAGTAATCACTAAGCGGATGTAGACATGCAAATTATCGGACATCGTGGCGCACGGGGTGAAGCACCTGAAAACACCTTAGGTGGATTTCAATATTTAAATGACTTAGGCATTCGTGCCGTCGAATTTGATGTGCGCCAACTCAAAGATGACACATTGGTGGTCATGCATGATGATAACTTTTTACGCACGACCTCAATTGATCAAAATCTTTACACCTGTACAGTGAATGACTTAGCTCACTACAATCAGGCTGCAATCTGGATGGACTGGCAACCTCAGGTGACGCCTACTTTAGAACAAAGCCTTAACGTTCTACGTGAATTTTCTCATCTAGAAGTGGAAGTAAAAGCCGTGAATGATTTTGCAGCTGCAGAGAAACTGATTCAAAGTTTAGAACAAGCTTTGACAGGATTTGAGCATAATGCAGTCATCACCAGTTTTGATTTGAAAATTCATCAAGCTTTACAACAGTCTAAGTCGCGATTTAAAAGAGGACTTCTGATTGAAGAGGACATCCAAGAACGTGCCATTGAACAAGCACTGGCATTAGGCTGTAGCCGTATTGGCTGGATGAATCAATTGGCAAGCGATGCATTAATTCAAGCTACCCACGCTGCGGGATTAAAAGTCAGTGTTTGGACGGTCAATGATGTGCAGCGTGCCAAACATTTGCAAACATGTGGTATTGATGGCCTGATTACTGATTTCCCTAAATTAATGCAGCAACAGCTTCATGTGGAGTGAAAATTGGTTCGTTAGTCGGCAGAATTCAGCTCAAGTTAAGATGAGTACAGCAGTTGACCTAAAGTACAATAGAAATAAATTAAGCAACCAATAAAAATAGCCGACTGGTTACGATAAATTCAATCTTAGCATGGTCTTATTCTGTTACTGTTTAGTACAATACAACTGTACAATAATGCTAGAGTACGATTGTTGCTCATGCTAATATGCCAGAATCTTAATCCTTACAACTTGTAGTGATTTAAGTCCTCAATTTTAACCTGTATCAGGTTTCTAGGAGTGCTGTTGGAGATGAATCCTCCCCTACCTCAAGCCCCAATTAACTGGATTGCAATTTTTGCACTGGTTTTTTTACCTATTGTTGCAGTTATCGCTGTTCCACTCTATGCCATTAATCATGATTTTAGCACAAGTGCGTGGGTCAGCATGATTGTGTTATTAGGTATGAGTAGTTTGGGTATTACTGCGGGCTATCATCGCTTATGGGCACATCGTGCTTATGAGGCGACACTACCTTTAAAAATCATTCTCATGATTATGGGTACTTTTGCCGTTCAGAACAGTATTTTATTTTGGTCTTCTGGTCACCGTACCCATCACCGCCATGTAGATGATGTAGAAAAAGATCCGTACTCAATCAATAAAGGCTTTTGGTTTGCCCATATGGGGTGGATGTTACATGACTATCCAGCAGCAGAGCCTAATTTTAAAAATGCACCTGATCTGCTAAATGACAAATTGGTAATGTTCCAACATAAATACTATGTACCTTTAGTCATTTTAGTACATACAGGTATTTTATTACCTATCGGTTGGGCTGTAGGCGATATGTGGGGCGTGTTACTTTTGGGTGGATTAGTCCGTTTAATCCTGAGCCATCATGTGACTTTCTTCATTAATTCACTTTGCCATATGTGGGGTAAGCGCCCATATACAGACGAAAATACTGCGCGTGATAACTTCTTGCTTGCGATTGCCACTTGGGGCGAGGGTTATCATAACTATCACCACATTTTCCAATATGACTATCGTAATGGTGTGAAATGGTGGCAGTATGATCCGACCAAATGGTTAATCTGGTCGTGTTCAAAACTCGGGCTAGCAAAAAACTTGCGTCGTATTCCAAGCTTTAATATTAAGAAAGCCGAACTTGCGATGAAGTTTAAATATGCTGAACAGGATTTGGCGGTTTACGGTCACAATGTCAATGAAGATATGGCGAATGTAAAAACTCGTATTGCTCAAGAATACGAAGCATTTACCCATACACTGAACGACTGGGCGAAACTGAAAGAACAGGAAATTCAAGCCAAGAAAGCATCTGTGGCAGAGAAAATCAACCAAATGGACCATAAATTAAAAATGGATTTCCAATTGGTCGAGCAACGCTTAGGTCATCATCGTCAAACGCTTAAAGTTTTAATGCGTAATATCAAGAAAAATACGGTTTCTGAATAATACTGAAAGCCTCTGAATTCTGAATAAAGCTTCCTCAATGGAAGCTTTATTCATTTTTGAGTGATGGTTTTGTTATAGTGGGTAGAGTTCATCCGTCTGATCCAATCTTATGCTTTTTAATTCCCGCTATTTAACCCTAAATCCAAAACTGTACCATCAACAAATGCCCTTACCTTTGGTCGGAGCAAAAGCAGGTCATTTCAACCAAGCCTTGGCAGAAGAACTGCAATGGACTGCCGAAGAACAAGCAAATTGGGTTGAAATTTGTAGCGGACAAAAAACCTTTGCTCAATTTCCCCCACTTGCGATGGTTTATGCAGGGCATCAATTTGGACAATGGGCGGGTCAACTCGGTGATGGTCGCGGTTTACTGATTGCCCAAATCCTTGATCAAAAACAACAAACCATTGATTTACACTTAAAAGGTGCAGGGCAAACACCTTATTCGCGGATGGGAGATGGCCGTGCGGTTTTACGCTCAGTCATTCGTGAATATCTGGCAGGTCATGCCCTCAATGCGCTGGGTATTCCTTCTAGTAATGCGGTCGGTTTTACTTCGTCTACTCAAGGTGTACAACGTGAAAAATTAGAGCTGGGTGCGATGCTGCTCAGAACCTCTGACTGCCATATTCGTTTCGGACATTTTGAGTGGATTAATCAATATCAATCGGACTTATTGGCTGACTTTACGCAAAAATGTATTGAATGGCACTATCCTGAATGCCTGCTCGCCGAACAACCAATCTTGGCTTTCGCCACCCAAGTGATACAACGAACTGCCGTCATGATTGCCAAATGGCAATTGGTTGGTTTTGCACATGGCGTTATGAATACCGATAATTTGAATATCACAGGTTCAACCTTAGATTTTGGTCCTTACGGTTTTATGGAACGTTTCCGTCCCAATTGGATTAACAATCACTCCGATTACCAAGGCCGCTATACCTATCAGCAACAACCCAGTATTGGACATTGGAACTTATGGATGTGGCTAAATAATTTAATCCCGCTACGACCAGAAAACTATGACAAAGAACAATGGAAAGAAGATCTAACAGCTTGCTTGAGCCATTATGAACCGACCTTTTTGGAACATTATCGCTTAGGTTTATGTCAAAAAATGGGCTTACCTGATTTTCATAAAGATAGCTTTGATTGTGGCATGCTTTTTTTAAGAATTTTGCAATCTGAACAACTGGATTACACCCAAAGCTTTATTCGTCTACAAAATCAAGACTACCAACTGCTTTTGGATGATTGTCTTGACCGCCGTCAGTTTGAAAGTTTCCTTCAGCAGTACAAACAGATTCGTGCCAATCAAGACACAGCAGAACTCGATGCAACAATGCAACAAGCCAATCCAGTTTATATCCTACGCAATCACATGGCACAAAAAGCGATTGAACTGGCTGAGCGCAATGATTTTTCAGAAGTCGAACGTTTATTTAACCTACTCAGCCAACCGTTTGAACGAAATGTGGCACTAGAGAAAACTGAAGATTTGGCTCCATTACCGAACGATGTGCCTGAAGTGATGGTGAGTTGTTCATCTTAAAAGTTTGGCTTAAACTGTGGATAAATTAAACATTATCCACAGGACTTCACCCACTAGAGTGATAATCACCATGTCCTTACACCTTATTGCTGCAAAAGCTGCACTTGCCCTACCAGAAGTCACCTGTAGTCAACCCTTTGGCGAGGGCTGTGATGTGTATAAAGTCATGGATAAAATGTTTTTGCTCAATTCATCTTTAAGTGGTGCAACTTTAAGTAACGTAAAAGTTACGCCTGACCACGGCGCGATGCTACGTGATATTTACCCGTATATTCATGCTGGTTGGCATATGAATAAAAAACATTGGATTTCAATCTATGAGGATGAAAACCTAGAGCCTGATTTAGTCATTGATCTGGTGCAAAGTTCTTATGAACTCGTGGTATCCAAGCTGAATAAACAACAAAGACAGCGGATCGCTGCACTTAAAGCCATCAGTTAAATATTGAATGAAGAAGATTTTAATTATTTCTTTTGCTTTTTTAAAGCTGAGCCTTATCACGTCATCAAACTGATCATAAGTTTGGATAAATCTGGTCGCTGCTGTACAGCTTTTCAACATTTTCCAGTATTGCCCACTTGGAACAAAAAATTCGAAACTAAAAGCGAAGTGAGCAATTGAAAGATCATAAAAAAGCCCGACATCCTGTCGGGCTTTTTCGTATTGATTTGTTAGGTATAACTCCTGTCGTACCTCACATCCTAGTGTTGAACTTATCATTTTTGTTTTATGTTTTGGAACATCCTGTTCTCCATAACCGCATCTTATAAAAAATTTTAGGGCTGACCTAGACGCAATCCGCTTGAGATAGTGTAAGCCAAAACGTACATAGAAAAACTAGCTTAATCAGACTTACCCCCAAAATTATCCGCAGAAATTGTGGATAGTTTTCAGGATGGTTGCAGCCAAGCCGTACGACATTAAAGTTAATTTTTGAGTACTTTAACAGCAACTTGATAGCTCACTGCTTCAATTTGTTAGAAATACAATCTTTCCTTTCTCAATTTTGTCTATTTAATTACCTATACATATCAATCCGAAAAGATTCAGTGTGAGAGTCGCTCACTCTCCACCCAAGTTAATCAACAGTTCATGGCAAACCTCAGACAAAGGCCCATTGAGAGTCAGTAAAATCTTGGTCAGTCTCCTGATCAGTTGCTTATTTGATTCCATTGTTGAAAAGTTTGGATTCTATTTCACAATCCTCCCCTAGGTGACATAGGCACATCGCCAGCGGAAAGCTTCACAGATTTAAATCCAGACTTATCTAAGTAAAAGCCCAATAAAAAAGGACTCATATTGAGTCCTTTTCCACATCATCACCTGCGCTTTAACTTTTCGTCGGCTTTAATGTTTTAAATAAAACAAAGAGCATGAAGATCCAGACAGGAAGCATCAACACGGAAAGCATAAAACCTTGATTCCACATGATATACAAAATCATCAACATAAATACTAAAACAAAATAATTACTAAACGGTGCAAACAACGCTGGGAACTTGGTCTGAATACCCTGTTTTTTCATACTCTGTCTAAATTTAAGATGAATCAAACTGATCATCATCCAATTCAACACCGCAGCACTGACCACAATATAAATCAGATAACTCAGTGCTTTTTCAGGCAAGAAGTAATTTAACAGCACACAACCAAAAATCAGTAATGCTGAAAATAATACAGCCGCAATCGGTGTCCCTTGCTGGTTAACCTGCTTAAAAATTTGTGGGGCATTGCCCTGTTCTGCTAGACCTAACAGCATGCGACTATTGGCATACATACCACTATTACAAACAGAAACTGATGCAGTCAAAATAATAAAATTCAGTAAATGGGCTGCCCACTCAATGCCCATTTGCTTAAAAATAAGTACGAATGGACTTTTATCTAACCCGCCCAAATCCAATTGATTCCAAGGCACCAAAGACAAAAGAATCGCCAACGAGCAAATATAGAACAGAAAAACCCGAATCACCGTTTGATTGACTGCTTTTGGAATATTCTTTTCAGGATCTTCGGTTTCCGCAGCCGCCATACTGATCAGCTCAATGCCACCAAAAGCAAACATCATAAAGGCCAGCATATAAAACAAGCCTTCAAAGCCATGTGGGAAAAACCCGCCATGTACCCATAAATTAGTGATGGAAGCAGTGGAACCCACATCAGCCGTCAGCAAGAGGTAAGCCCCAAAGATGATCATTGCGATAATCGCCACAACTTTAATCATCGACAGCCAAAACTCAGACTCTGCGTACAGTTTGACATTGGCGAGATTGGCCAATGTGATCACCACAAAAAATACCAACACTGAGACCCAAGCAGGAATATGTGGCCACCAATAATTCACATACTTACCAATCGCGGTCAACTCAGTCATTACCACCAAGATATACAGCACCCAGTAGTTCCAGCCCGTTAAAAAGCCTGAAAACCGTCCCCAATATTTAAAAGCAAAGTAGCTGAATGACCCCGTCACAGGTTCATGCACAATCATTTCACCGAGCTGACGCATAATTAAGAATGCAATCAAACCGCCAATCATATAACCCAAAATAATAGATGGGCCAGCAGACTCAATAATATGTGCTGAACCTAAGAACAATCCCGTACCAATTGCACCACCCATAGCGATCAATTGGATATGGCGGTTCTTTAAACGGCGCTGAAGTTTAGGCGTCTCGCTGCTCAAAACACATGCTCATCTGACAAAAAATGAATTGTATCGCTTGCACAAGCGATCAACCAGTCTTGTACTTTAAAATCTCCGATTGCTCTGTCTCATTTCGCCACATGACGATTTAAAAGCACGGCTGATTTTGATTGCTACCTTGCCTTCATCCCATAAAAAAAGCGGATAACCCAAGGCTTATCCGCTTCTTCTATCGCTCAGAAAATTATAAGTTAATCTTCTGGATACTCAAAACGATAACCGACACCATACACCGCTTGAATCCATTCATGACGGTTGCCTGTTTCGGCTGCATCCGAAATTTTTCGACGTAAGTTTTTAATATGACTATCAATTACACGGTCTGCCACATCAAAGCTATCTGGATTAATATGATCTAATAATTGTACACGCGAATAAACTTGTCCCACATGTTCAAGGAACAATTCTAGTAAGCGGAATTCGGTTGGCGTTAAGTTGAGAGTCTTTTGTTGATACCAGATGCGTTGTTGAGCTTTATCAACGCGAAACAAGCCATTTTCTTCAGGCTCAGCTTTACGGTCTAAGCGGCGTAAAACTGCCTGCACACGTGCCACCAACTCTTTCGGACTAAATGGTTTACAAATGTAATCATCGGCACCCATATTCAGCCCCAACACACGATCAATCTCTTCTGTTCGTGCCGTCACCATAATAATTGGCAAGTCAGATTGCTCTCTAACCTTACGACAAATGGTCAGACCATCCATTCGAGGGACCATCAAGTCTAAAATCATCAAGCTTGGTTTGCGTTGCATAAAACTGTCATAGGCTTCCTGCCCATCATGAAACAGACTAACCTCAAAACCTGCTGCTTCTAGATAATCACGGACCAATTGAGCCAGTTCAACTTCATCTTCAACCAGCATAATATGCTTCATGAATATTTCCTTTATGATTTCATTTGTTTGGGAAAAGTGAGTTTGCAACGCAAACCACCTAATGGTGAATGCTCAAAACGCAAGCATCCACCGAGTGCCTGAGCAATCTTACATGAAAGTGCCAAACCTAGCCCTGTTCCACCGGTACTTCGGGTTCTCGAATCATCCACACGATAGAATCGTTCACCCAAGTGCTGCAATTGTTCATCCGTCAATCCATACGGGCTATCATCCACATACAGACTCCACTCTGTTGCACTTTGCTCGGTGTGAATCTGAATCTGTCCGCCCGACTCGGTATAACGAATACTATTACTGAGTAAGTTGACCACAATTTGTTTGAATCGGTCTGTATCTAATTGTAAGACAGGAGCATCACCTTGCACGCTGACTTTTAGATTGGCTTGTTCAAACTTCGGTTTGAAGTTCTCTACCTCTTGAACAATCATGTCCCACGGATTTACGGCCGTAAAATAACATTTCAATTGCTGAGCATCGGCTTGAGCTAAATCTGCTAAATCTTGAGTCAGTTTTTTCAAACTACTCACTTGACGCATCATGGCATCCAAATGCTCAGGAGTTGCCTTACGGATACCATCTTGCATGGCTTCAATTTGTGCTTGTAACACAGCCAATGGTGTTTTTAATTCATGCGAAGTATCGGCTACCCATTGACGACGCGAAGTTTCATGTTGATCCAGAATTTCTGCCAATTGATTCAATTCATTGGATAAATCACCCAATTCATCATTACGGTTAATTTTGACTTGATGTTGGTAGTTGCCCTGAGTCAATTCACGTGTACCGTTCAACAAGCGTTGAATCGGTTTCTTAAAATAGGTTGCCAGCAATAATGCAGCAATTAGACTGGCTAAAATGGTCAAGCCATAAACCAAAAATAAATAGCGCTTTTGATTACTAAAGAAGTTGATACTTAAAGCATCATCTTGATCTAGGACGGGTTTTAAACCTAAATAGCCAACCACTTTATCATCGACGATAATCGGGCGATAAGAAATCTGATCTGAAGATGGTTCACCCACGACAAATTGTCGTTTGGCATCATACAAAGATAATCGCGAACTCAACCCTAAACGGTCTGGCATCGAAATAAATTGCTTTTTCTGGTTGCTATCTTTTAACTTATTCTGCGCCTGTCCATCTTTACGATCAGGTGGTCGGAATGCATTTTCATTCGATTTTAAAGGAAATTTTAAACCTTCAAAGGGTTGGTATTCAGAAGGTAAATTTAACTCTAACCAACGTAACTCTTCTTGGTCGAGCAAAGGTTTCCCCTGATCTGCCCGTGCCAGTGTTGGTGGTAAATTTACAAAAGTATGTTCTTCAAAATAACGCTGCTGTAAGGCAATATCATATTGTCGACGTAACCACCAATGCGACAGTCGGTCATAATCATCAGGGTCGGCCTGACCTTCAATTTGTAAAATCTGGGCCTGAATGGCATTACCCCAATCATGATAAACTGCATAGACTCCCGCCAAGTTGGAAATCAGATGATCGAGCTTTTGCATTTCGACATCTGCTACATACTTAGTAAAGTTTTTTTGCATGGTCCAATGCAATACTCCCAGACTTAGCGTGATAATCACTAAGGTGGTCAGTAATACAGTTAAGAATAGGCGTAACGCAATCGGGACACGTCGAGTATTCAACAGCGGTGCTCAGTTGTTATTTTGTTGGGACTATTGTAACCAACCTCTTTTCAAAAAACCCTCCATTGTTTCTTCATCTTTATTATTTAATCTTTAAGCACAAATGAAAAATAGCGTGCTGGGGTAACTTGTAATGAACTTGACGAAAAAAATTGTATTAGCAACCTGCGGTATTTTAAGTGTCGGGGCCTTAACAGCTTGCCAATCAACACCAGAGCCTCAAGAACACTCCCATCATCATATGGATGGTCGTTATGCAGATCGTTTGATGCCCGAACAGCGTGCTGAACATGATCAAATGCGTGCTGAACACAAAGCAATGTTTAAGCAAATGCGACAAGCCTGTGATGGCAAAGCTGCTGGGCAAACTGTTCAGATTAAAGCGGGCACACAAACCATTGATGGTCAATGTCATATGGTATTCCAGCCCGACCATAAACGTGGACATGGTATGCATATGGGGCAACCTCCCATGCAAGGTGATGAAGGCATGATGCGTCCACAACGTGGTGAAAAACTGACAGATGCTCAGCGTCAACAAATGGTGCAACAGTTCGATCAACGCTTGAGAGAAAAACAAGCCTTCCAACAAGCGGTTGAAACTGCATGTAATGGTCAAGCCGATGGCAAAGTCGTTCAGATTAAAGCGGGTGAACAAACGCTTTCAGGCAAATGTTCAGTACGCTTCTTCCCAAATCAACCACAACCGAATGCAGCACCAACAGCAAATATTGCACCTCCTCCAGCTGCATAAGCAGATTTACAACAAAAAAGACGCCGCAAGCGTCTTTTTTTATGCCTAAATGGAGGACATAACTTTTTACGTTTTTTGACTATTTGTATCATTAAAAAAAACATAAAAACGTTTACACTCAATGTACTTAGAAAATTCAAGCCACCTTTTTTTGACTTTACAGTCACTAAGAAATGGGGGGCAAGTGCTTGTACCTTATAACAAGATGTTGCACGATTAACTTGTACTTAAAAACGTGTCATTGAAGGCACGTCACCATGTTTATTAGGATTATAACGCTGGTTAAAACCAGTATTGAGGAAAACCGACATGCCACAATACAAAGCGCCCTTACGTGATATGCAGTTCGTTTTGCATGAATTACTAAATGCTGAACAACATTATGCAAAACTTCCTGCTTTCCAAGAAACCGTAAGCCGTGAATTGGTTGACCAATATTTAGAAGCTGCGGCTGATTTCTGTGAAAATGAATTGTCTCCAATCAACCAAAGCGGCGACCGTGAAGGTTGTACTTGGAATGATGGTGTAGTTACGACACCTACTGGTTTTAAAGAAGCGTACCAAAAATATATCGAGTTAGGCTTCCCTTCTCTTTCTGCTGAAGAACAATACGGTGGTCAAGGCTTACCTGTTTCTTTGGCTAACGTAATCTCTGAGATGGTCGGTACTGCAAACTGGGCTTGGGGTATGTATCCTGGCCTTTCTCACGGTGCAGTACGTACTTTAGAACACCACGGTTCACCAGAACAAAAAGATACTTACTTACCAAACCTTGTATCAGGTGTTTGGACAGGAACCATGTGCTTAACAGAATCTCATGCAGGTTCTGACCTTGGTATTATCCGCACTAAAGCTGAACCGAATGCTGATGGTAGCTATGCAATTACTGGCGAGAAAATATTTATCTCTGCTGGTGAACATGACATGGCAGAGAACATTATTCACATCGTGCTTGCACGCCTTCCAGGTGCACCAAAAGGCACCAAAGGGATTTCTTTATTCATCGTACCAAAATTCAACTTGAATGCTGATGGTACATTGGGTGAACGTAATGCTGTTCGTTGTGGTTCAATTGAACACAAAATGGGTATTCATGGTAACGCAACTTGTGTCATCAACTTTGACAACGCAAAAGGTTACTTGATTGGACCTGAAAACCGTGGTCTAAACTGTATGTTTACCTTCATGAACACAGCACGTATCGGTACAGCGGTTCAAGGTCTTGCTGCATCTGAAGGTTCTTTCCAAGGTGCGCTTGCCTACGCGAAAGATCGTTTAGCAATGCGTTCACTTTCTGGTCCTAAAGCACCTGAAAAAGAAGCTGATCCAATTATTGTTCACCCAGCTGTACGTAACATGCTGTTAACGCAAAAATCTTTTGCTGAAGCAGGTCGTGCATTGGTTTACTTATTGTCTTTCCATGCCGACATCGTAGAGCAAGGTGCAACTGAAGAAGAGCGTAAATACTCTGACAACATTTTGTCGTTACTTACTCCGATTGCAAAAGCTTTCTTAACTGAAACAGGTTCTGAATCTGCAAAACACGGCGTACAAGTGTTTGGTGGTCACGGCTTTATTTCTGAACATGGTATGGAACAAATTGTTCGTGATACCCGTATTTCATGCCTATACGAAGGTACGACAGAAATTCAAGCTTTGGACTTGTTAGGTCGTAAAGTTTTGGGTACTCAAGGTGCAATGTTGAAAGACTTCACCAAGATTATTCACAAATTCTGCGAAGCGAACAAAGACAATGCAGCAATGAAAGAATTTGTTGAGCCACTTGCTGCACTCAACAAAGAATGGGGCGACCTCACCATGCAAATTGGTATGCGTGCAATGCAAAACCCAGAAGAAGTTGGTGCTGCCGCGGTTGATTACCTGTACTTCTCTGGTTATGTAACGCTTGCTTACCTATGGGCTCAAATGGCGTTGGTTGCACAGCAAACCCTTGCTGCTGGTACAACTGATGTAGATTTCTACAACGCTAAAGTGACCACTGCTCGCTTCTACTTCAAGAAAATCTTGCCACGTGTTCGTTCACACGTTGACGTGATTGCTGGTGGTGTAGAGCCATTAATGTCATTAGATGCGGAACACTTCGCGTTCTAATCACACTTTAATGTTGCTTGCAATGTTAATTTGAAAAAAAAGGACTGGTCGGTTTTGACGGTCCTTTTTTTATGTAATCAATGCTAAATTTAATTCTATCAATAATACGTGTGATCGCGTGTTATTCCACACTCGGCACATGATGTATACAACAAAGGTGAACTAACTATGCCAATTTATAATGCACCGCTTGCAGATATGAAATTCATCTTAAATGATGTTTTTAACGCAGAACAATTCTGGCAGTCGAACGAAAATCTAGCGCATTTAGATGCAGCGACTGCAGAAGCTATTTTAGAAGAGATGGCGAAATTTGCGCAAAATGTAACGCTTCCACTGAACCGTACAGGTGATGAAGAAGGTGCAACTTATAACAATGGCGCAGTGACGACACCTGCTGGCTTCAAAGATGCCTTCCAACAATATGCTCAAGGTGGTTGGATTGGTTTAGGTGCAGAAGAAGAATGGGGCGGCCAAGGCATGCCAAAAATGCTGACTGTACTTTCTGATGAAATGCTGTTCGCAACCAACCCGTCTTTCATGCTTTACCCATTACTTTCAGTCGGTGCAGGTATGGCGTTAAACAGCTATGCATCTCAAGAGCAAAAAGAAACCTATTTACCTAAAATCTACTCAGGTGAATGGTCAGGTACTATGTGCTTAACTGAACCACACTCAGGTACAGATTTAGGCATTATCAAAACTAAAGCCGAACGTAACCAAGATGGTACTTATAACATCACAGGGACTAAAATCTTCATTACGGGCGGTGACCACGACTTAGCTGAAAACATCATTCACTTGGTGTTGGCGAAAACTCCAGATGCACCTGCGGGTTCACGTGGTATTTCATTATTCATCGTACCAAAATTTCTTGTGAACGAAGATGGTTCAGTAGGTGAGCGTAACGCCGCAGGACCTGGTTCAATCGAACATAAAATGGGAATCAAAGCTTCAGCAACTTGCGTGATGAACTTTGACGGTGCAAAAGGCTACCTCGTGGGTAAAGAAAACGAAGGGCTTGCGGCGATGTTCGTCATGATGAACTACGAACGTTTATCAATGGGTATTCAAGGTCTTGGTGCTTCTGAATTTGCCTACCAAAATGCGGCACAATATGCGACAGATCGTTTACAAGGTCGTAGTGCTTCTGGTGTGAAATCTCCAAACAAACCAGCAGACAGCATTTTAGTGCATGGTGATGTACGTCGTATGTTGTTAAACGTACGTGCGAACAATGAAGCATCGCGTGCATTTGCAGTGTATGTGGGTCAACAGTTAGACATCACCAAATTCTCTACCGATGCTGAAGCTGTGAAAAAAGCCAATGATCGCGTTGCGCTTTTGACACCAATTGCAAAAGCTTACTTAACCGATACTGCATTCCAAGCAACGCTTGATGCTCAAATGTGCTTCGGTGGTCATGGTTATATCCGTGAATGGGGTATGGAGCAATGTGTACGTGACTTACGTATTGCACAGATTTACGAAGGAACAAACGGCGTTCAATCTCAAGACTTGATTGGTCGTAAAACTATTAAGTGTAACGGCGCCTACGTTGCAGAATACATCGAAGAAATTCGTGATTTCGCCAACGGTTTAGATGCAGACTTAAACTTCATTAAAGATGCCACTTTAGATGCCGCGACAGAAGTAGCTGATTTGACTCAATTCGTACTTGCGCAAGCAGCAGAAAATGTAGAATTCCCAAATGCAGCAGCGGTTGACTACTTACACGCGGTTGGTTTATTAAGCTTCGCTTACATGTTTGCTCGTATTGCCAATGCAGCAAAAGATAAAGATGGCGAGTTCTTCCAAAACAAATTGGCGCTTGCTCAATACTTCGCACAACGTATTCTTCCAGAATTAGACATGCGTATTGCTAAAGTAAAAGCAGGTTCTGATTTAATCATGAACTTCAGCGAAGATTACTTCACTAGCCAAGCATAATCGTTAAGTATAAAAAACGCCTGCTCTGTCAGGCGTTTTTTTATGCCCTAATGTTCATGTGCATGAAATTTGCTTATGATTGAATAAGTTGTTATTTCAAATAATAGGAGGTAAAGATGTCTGAACGAGATCCTAAAGTGGTTAAAATTGAAACCCTCCTCGACCGATTAGGTAATTTAGCGGTTGAAAGCTTTCATTATATTGCCTTATTTATTATTGGCTGTATGGTGGCATGGTCAGCCGTGCATACCGTCATTGAAATTCTTACCGTTAAACAATACGCCACCATTGACGATATTCTGTTGTTATTTATCTATTTGGAATTGGGTGCCATGGTTGGGATTTATTTTAAAACCAATCATATGCCTGTCCGCTTTCTGATTTATGTGGCAATTACCGCCCTCACCCGTCTTTTGATTTCAGATATTCAACATGATCATAAAGCCGATATGGACTTGGTAATTATTACAGGTTCAATTTTGATTCTTGCGCTAGCCATTTTAATTGTGCGTTATGCGTCGTGGACGTTTCCTTCCGTCATACGCGATAAACATCATGATAAACCCTTACCGCTAGGTAAAACTCCACGTCCAGAAGATGATGAATTGGCTTAATTAAATCTTTTAAATCTAGCTTCCCTACTTTCGTAGCATGACCTCTGTGTCTGCATTCAAATCGGAAGTTGGGAAGCTTTTTATCTTGGGACTAATACATAGCGACCATTTTCAAAGATCCAGTACATATTTTGTGGCGGTTCAGGTAACCCTAAACGTTGCCAATCATTGATAATCCGATAATTTGAACTTTCAATGCGCGAATTGGCATCACCAAAAACATAACTGGTACTTTGATGATTGTATTGAGTATAAGTAGGTGCCTGTAAATTAATACTGACATTGGCTTGTGGTCGGTCCCAATTTGGCGGACGATGATCATGCGGCGGATAGGGTCGATTCGGGTAAGGTCGATCCGGATATGGGGGTTGCGGTGGATAAGGTCGATAATTCGGGCGTTTTGTACTGGTGCCCTGATAATTTGACCAGCCATTGGCATCTGCTGAAGCATAGCTAGAACTCAGCATCAAGATGATCATCCCACATGCAAAATAGAACTTTACTTTCATCTGCTATTTCCAATGTTCTTTGTTGATATTTTAACCTAATTCTTTCCCCAAACATGCATACAAATAGAAGGCTGCGCAAAGATTTGTAGCGCTATTACATTCACCTATTCTCGATTTTGCTTTTCACACTTTATGCTAATATAAGCCTTTTCATGGATTAGGCTGAACATTGTGGCGGAATTAAGCTTTGAACGACTGCATCAATTTTTCTCTAAAGTTCCAAGTGTGCAACAAGAGTTTATCGATTCTTATGGAACGGATGGTCAACATGCGTGGTGGTTTAAATTCCAAATTAATATCGACCACCCGCTAGCATGGCAAACCGTACAAGAACTGGGGCATGTACTCAATTACATTTCGACCCATGAGCGTTTACCAACGCAATTTCTTCCAGTTTCACCTCCGCCTTATATGAATGGTGAAGCTAAAAAATTTCTATCTTGGGTCATTCAATGTAATCACCCAGATTTTCCGCCCGATGTGGTTTGCGACTGGCTTGAAGCGCGTTTACCACAGCCTGTCGAAGATGAAACACAATGGAAAATCAAAACTGATCTACATGAATTAGACAATATGACCGACAAAGAGCTGGATCAAATCATTCCACCAAATCCTCAGGTATAAATAACACCTCCTCTCAATTCTTGATCTAAATCAGGAATCGCCTCCCTTTATTGATTCAAGGGAGGTGAGCTGGGATTAAAAATTAAAACGTTGATAAACCACTCCATTCCATAAAACGATACAACGCATATTTCAACTTTGAGTCATCCGCATACTGGGTATAGTCCACACTCATTTGTTTCCCTTCGAGGTTTGACCATGCCGTATTAAAGTACTGATTCGCATCTTGGAACACTTGAGTCTGAGTCGAACCCAGTACACGTAAATCTGTCTCTAAATTATAATTTTTAATATTTCGCGCGGTAAAATTGGCTGAACCTAAAATCATTTCACTGCTATTGCCACTACGCTTCACAATCATTTTACTGTGGCATTGTTCACCTTGGGTATTACACCAGCGCACGGGTATGCCTGCCGCATGTAACTCAGACGCTACCTGACGGTTTGGAATGCCATTTTTTTGACGTCCAAAAGCATCTTTATTCGGGTCAAGTAAAACCCGCAGTTGCACACCACGTTCTTGTGCTGCAATGAGGGCTTGAATAATTTGTCGTTCAGATAAATAGAACATTGCCAAATCAATCTGATCTTGTTTTTTTGCAGTCGTAATTAAGTTTAACGTCACATCTAAAATTGCTTGTTCCGTCAAGACTTGCACTTGGGGTTCTGTTTTGGCGGCTTCAAACTCACCCAGAATAATCACAGGCATGTCACCACCAGACATTCGACCTACCGCTTGCTCAGTCTTTAAAATATCGATCGCGGTATTGCCTGTCACCACTAAACCGATATTAGAGTGTCGTGAACTGCCATCATGTGGGTTCATCGAAGTAACCAAAGCCTTCCATCCCTGTGCAGTATCCACCACCAAAGTTTTACGATGATTGGCTTTAAAATTAAATAAATTAAAATAACTGCGTAAGGTAATGCGTTCTTTACCAAATGGATTTGGCAACCAACCTTTTTCAGGATTATTGCCTGCATTTTGACAGCACAAATACCAGAAACCTGACCAAGTAGGATTTGATGCCCGTAGTGGACGCAAATCAGTTTCAATCACATCAATCCCTGCCTGACGCAGTTGACGATAATGTTCAGGTGCTACGCCACCATAAACTGAATTAATGGGATCGGTAATCAATTTAATTTCAATCTGCGGAAACTGACGACGTTTTGAAATTAAGGCATCGGTTAATTGTTGGGTTAGAGCTTGCTGTTGCAGTTTTGACTCACCCACCTCTTTATTGAATAAAAACATATCCAAAACAATGGTGGTTTGGGCTTCATCAATCATTTTTAGCATTTCTTTAAAAATGACATGCTGTTGCTGCTGTTTACCATCACGGGTTAAATACGTTTGATCCGCTAAAAACTTCACTTGGGCATGCCGTAATTTTCCTGTGTAATTTAGACCTTCAGGTAGCGGCTTTAGTGTGTGATAAATCCCTGAAGCCAAATAACCCAGTGCCAAGAAACTAACAATGACCGCAACATAACGCCGCGGTGTCCAATTTAATTTATGATGAATTTTTCGGAAAATACGCATAAGAAAAAACCTAACCCAATAGGTTCAGGCTAGGTTTTCTTAACACATTTTTCAAGTGACTTTGTGTGACATCACCTTGAATCCATTCAAAAAGCTGATGGCTTCTTAGAAACCAAACTCCAACCCAACAGTGAAGTTGCGCCCCATTTGTGGAAGTGTCGATAAGAATGACGCATGGTTATATACAGTTTCATCTAACAAGTTATTGGCTTTGGCATAAACACGATAATCTGTTTTATCCGAAAGGCGGGCGGCATAAGCTAAACCCAGATTTACCATATTGTAGCCATCAGTTTCTGTTTCATAGACTGCAATTTTGTCTTGCTTGAAGGCACGGTAATATTCCGCAGTTCCTGAGAAACCATCACCAAAATCGGCGTCAAAACGTGTTCCTACACGGCCACCAGGAACACGTGGTGCATCCCCTTCAACATCAATTTTTCCACGTACATAGTCACCAAATAACGTGGCAGTATAGATTGGCGAAAGTTGATAGGAGATTTCCCCTTCAGCACCATAAAAACGTGCTTTATCTTGCGTATACTGAATTAAACGAAAATCTTCATAACGATCCAGCGTTTGCGCATAAATATAATCATCAAACCAGTTATGGAACACATGAACATGATAGTTCAGTCGATCAGTATCGTAATGGAAACCCAATTCAAGGTTATTCGATTTCTCAACGGCTAAATTTTCATTGCCCAACTCATAGGTATTGGTTGCCAGATGCTTACCTTGTGAATACAGCTCCTGCGCCATCGGTAAACGTTCTTGATGGGAGGCCACCAAAGACAATTTATAATTCGGTGCAAATGCCCAGTTCGCTGCACCAGAATAAGAAAATGCGTGATCGTCATAATCTTTTTGTGGTGAATCAATATCGATACTTTGCTGATCCAAACGTGCTGCCAGTTCAAAATGCACATCGTTCCATTGACGATGCTCTAAAGCAAATAAGCTCCATTTATCTGTGGTACTTGGCCCTGCAAATAACGCTTCTTCTCCAGTAATATCGAGTTTTTGGCGACCAAACTGAGTGCCAATTACCCCTTCCCATGCCCCAATCGGGTTATGCAGCAATTCTAAACGCGTGTCATAACCTTCGCTTTTAAAGGTTGTGGCAGCTTGACCTTCTTCAATTTCATCATGTTGATAATCGGTATAACTCGCTTGTACACGTAGTTTTTGGAAGCCTGCAAATGGGTCTGCCAACTCACTTCTAAAATCATAACGCTCGGATTTTAGATCTACCCAAGGTCCCGCATGACTATGGTCATGTGCCTCATGTGTATCTTCTTCATGGTCATGATCATGCTCACCACAGTGTAAATGTGGTTGTCCTGCTAAATGTGCTTCACAGCTTTCATATTCATGATTATGACCTGGCAATCCATATTGATCTTGACGATTGGTATAAGAAACTCCCGTAAAACCACGATCATAAATCCATGACAGTCCTAAAGTCACATTTTGAGACTCCGCAAAAGTGTTATCTACGCGACGTTCTTTTTCACCTTCATGAACATAATCTGGGGCAATATAATTATTTGCATCGCGTTTCAGGCCTTCAACACGTAATGCAACTTGATCACCCAAACCAACTGTTACCCCTGCTGTAGCTAACTTTTCATCGTTGCCCGTGTTGTAACGCACACCAAGTCTTCCTTCATAGCCGTTCTCTGGCATCTGGGTGGGAATCTTATTGTCCGTGATATTGACTAAACCACCTACATTTCCAGCCCCGTACAATAAGGTTGACGGACCACGTACAATTTCAATTTGCTTGGCCAAAGTAGGATCTACGGTAACTGCATGATCTGGCGATAAAGTAGATACATCCATAGTTTCAGAGGCATTCGCCAAGACTTTCACACGTGCTGCATCTTGCCCTCGAATCACGGGGCGACTAGCACCTGGACCAAACTGATTGGAATAGACCCCGACCTGATCACTCAGTGCTTCACCGATGGTGGTACCACCTTGTACCAACTGATCACTTTTAATGACGTTATCGGCAGCCGAATAATCTACAGCGGTCTGTACCAAAGGATGTGCTGTGACTTGAATGGTGTCTAATTTTTGCGTAGATTCATCATCTTGTGCAAATGCGGAAGGCGCGATTACCGCAAGAATCGCAACGGAAAGTAAATTCTTATGAAATAACATGAGTCAGGTTTGGTCTGGTGAAAGTCATTAATTGTTATAATATAACATTACTGTTTTTTTGCAATAAAAAACAGAATCTACCTGCTAAGTTCTTTATCCTGTTTTTAGCGCAATATCCATTTTATCGCCTTATTTCGAATTATGGGATTAACCAGATTTCATGCCCTTTACTCTGTCTCATGCTGTTCTCGCACCACCGCTTGCCAAACTCAGCAAAGGGTATTTACCCACTGCTGCCCTAGCCATTGGCTGTATGACACCTGATCTAATTCGGCTTTTTACCCAACAAGATGGCGGAAAAACCCATCTCTGGAATGCTTTAATTTATCCAAATTTGGCAATTGGACTGATTTTTTGTCTGTTGTGGTATTTCATTTATCGACCTGTGCTATATCGTTTTATGGGATTACAAGATCCATTACGGCTCACACAATTCAAAACAAGCATGGGTTTTGTTATAGGGGTTGTCATTAGCATTTTGGTTGGGGTAAGTACCCATCTCGTTTGGGATGGACTGACTCATGTCGACTTCAGAACCTTTGCCTTTCGGGATTTCCTGAGTCAAAGTATTTCCCTCTTCGGACAGAGTTTTCCTGTGCATCGTGTGCTTCAAATTGGCACATCCATCGTGGCATTGCCCATTCTTGTTTGGATGTGTATTCATTATTTTCAACAGTTCCGACAACCCTCACCTGTATCAAGCAAGATTAAACGCTATGCATGGAGTTTACTTGGCTTAACATTGCTGAGCGGCATTTATTCTGTTTGGGATTACGCTCGTTATTTTTCCTATGATATCTGGGTCTCCAATCTGTACTATTTTACAGGACGAAGCATCAATGAATTTAGTCAAGCCGCTTTAGTCATCTTCAGCACAGGCTGTCTTGTTTTTATGTTCTTCGATCAAAAACAGTATTTTGAATAACAATTTGTCCCTATATTTTGCGCCGAAAAGCCATGAAATACAGAGGAATTTGGATCTAGTCCTTGTGACAAAATCCTCAACGAGGCATAATCCTTCCTTTACGAGCGGTACGCTGTTTACGTATACGCTTCCTTAACCCATATAGTTGGATTTTATACGCTATGATGCGAACTCATTACTGCGGTTCTTTAACCGAAGCCCAAATTGATGAAACAGTAACCCTTTGCGGTTGGGTACATCGTCGCCGTGACCACGGTGGTGTTATCTTCCTCGACATGCGTGACCGTGATGGTTTAGTTCAAGTCGTTATTGATCCAGATACCCCTGAAGCATTCGCAACTGCGGACAAAGCACGTTCAGAATTCGTATTAAAAATTACAGGTCGTGTACGTCGCCGTTATGAAGGCACAGAAAATGCCAATATGGTGAGCGGTCAAATCGAAGTTTTAGGTAAAGAAATTGAAGTTCTTGCTCAATCTGAAACCCCGCCATTCCCATTAAATGACGAAAATACCAATATTTCAGAAGAAATTCGTTTGAAATATCGTTTCTTGGACATCCGTCGTCCAGAAATGTTAGAGCGTTTACGTTTCCGTTCTAAAGTGACTAACTTAATTCGTAATTACTTCGAAGATCATGGTTTCCTTGACGTTGAAACACCAATCTTGACCCGTGCGACCCCAGAAGGTGCACGTGACTATTTAGTCCCAAGCCGTGTTTCAAATGGTAGCTTCTATGCACTTCCACAATCCCCACAATTGTTCAAACAGTTGTTGATGGTAGGTGGTATTGATCGTTACTACCAAATCGCGAAATGTTTCCGTGACGAAGATTTACGTGCAGATCGTCAGCCTGAATTTACCCAAATCGACGTTGAAACATCGTTCATGAGTGACGATGACATCATGGATTTAATGGAAGGCTTAACGGTTAAAATGTTCAACGAATTATTGAATGTAAAATTCGATAAATTTGAACGTATGACCTATGCAGACGCAATGCGTGACTATGCATCTGACAAACCAGATATGCGTATTCCATTGAAATTAGTTGATGTTGCAGACTTAATGCAAGACGTTGAGTTCAAAGTATTCGCAGGTCCTGCTAAAGATCCTAAAGGTCGTATTGTAGCTTTACGCGTTCCAGGTGCAGGTTCTCTTCCACGTAGTGCAATTGATGAATACACGAAATTCGTTGGCATCTACGGTGCGAAAGGTTTGGCTTACATCAAAGTCAACGAACTTGAAAAAGGCATCGAAGGTCTTCAATCACCAATCGTTAAATTCATCGAGCCAATCGTGCTTGATTTGTTAAAACGTGTTGGTGCTGAAAATGGCGACATCGTGTTCTTTGGTGCAGACAAAGCAAAAGTGGTAAATGATGCAATGGGCGCACTTCGTGTGAAAATTGGTCATGACATGAAACTTGCAACTTGCGAGTGGGCGCCACTTTGGGTGGTTGACTTCCCAATGTTTGAAGAAACTGATGATGGCAAATGGACCTCTGTGCATCACCCATTCACACTACCAAAATCTAGTGTTGAAGAAGTGAAGAACAATCCTGGTGCTGCACTTTCTGTTGCTTACGACATGGTACTCAATGGTACTGAAATCGGTGGTGGTTCACTCCGTATTTATACTTTAGAAATGCAAAAAGCAATTTTTGAAGCATTAGGTATTGGCGAAGAAGAAGCAGAAGAGAAATTCAGTTTCTTATTGAATGCATTGCGTTATGGCGCGCCTCCACACGGTGGTTTAGCATTTGGTCTTGACCGTTTGATCATGTTAATGACAGGCGCATCTTCTATTCGTGATGTGATTGCATTCCCGAAAACGAAGACTGCTGAATGTCCATTGACGCAAGCACCTGCACCAGTTGAAGCAAACCAATTGCGTGACTTAGGTATTCGTTTACGTGAAAAACAAAAAGCTGAAGCGAAAGAAGCATAATCTTTAACTTCACCCAGAACCCTGCACTCGTGCAGGGTTTTTTATGCTCAAATATTCCAATCAATCACATTTTTGAAAATTACATCTTTACTAACTATTCTTTAAATTTTCTTTTGAACTTTTCTTTCATCCCGCTTAGAGTAAGCAACGATAGCCTATATTCTGTTGCAACAGTTCTTGCCTTAATTATTCTATTCAAAAATTCATTTTGTTCTTAAGATGCTCATCTTTTTTTGATTCTATCTATCTTAGATTTTTAAGTCTCTTTGCAAAATTTTCTCTCATCCTTTCTGATAAAAAGATTCTTGAGTCAAAATATGGCTATTTATTTCCTGCTTAAATTTATCGCAATTTTACCTTTGTCATTTTTACAAAGAATCGCACTTTGGGTTGCCTATCTACTCTTTCAGACAAACTCCTCCATCAAACGAATTACAGCGATTAATCTCCGATTGGCATATCCTGAATTAAATGAACAAGCCTTACAAAAGCGTCTTCGTCTCAGCATTCAAAGCCAATGCATGACCTATATCGAATTTGTAAAATGCTGGGGAATGTCACCGCAATACAACTTCAACTTACTCAAGAATATTCATGGTGCAGAGCTCTTAGAAAAGGCTTTAGTCAATCAAAAGGGCGTGATTGTGGTCGTTCCTCACTTTGGTTGTTGGGAACTGTTAAATGCTTGGTTAAATATTTATACGCAACCCATGATCATGTACAAACCTGACAAAATAAAAGGTGTGAATCAGTATATTTTAAATGCCCGACAGAAATTTAACGCTACCTTGGTACCAACAGATGAAACAGGAATACGTCAAATTTTTAAACATCTAAAGCAAGGTGGTTTGACTGTCATTTTACCAGATCATTTACCCAAGGCTTCTGGCGGAATTTATTCACATTTTTTCCAGCAAAATACACTATCGGCAACATTGGTTTCGAAAATGGCGGCCAAGACGCAATGCAACGTCATTGGCTTAAGCTGTATCCGTAATCCTGAATTATCCAGTTTTGATGTATATTGCACTGAATTGCCTCAAACAATTCTTTCAAAAGATTTACAACAATCTGTGGATAGCTTAAATCTGGCAATGCAAGAGATGATTCAGCTCGCGCCCGAACAGTATATCTGGTCATATAAACGCTTCAGGAATTGTTATGGCAATGGTAATGTTTACTGCAAACAACCCACGATCTGACATTCTTTAAGAATTTGTTTGGATTATAAAAATAAAAGCTCAAATTTATATGAATTTGTATCGCATTGAGCTGATTGTTTTTATTCATTTGAGATCAATTCTGAGCAGTGGCATAATAGCCCGCAGTTTTAATATTAATAGATGAGCAAGCTTATGGCTATGCGTCCTGAAGTCCGCCGTCGTGGTCTTGTGGTAATTGTTTTTGCAGTCGTCCAGTGGTTATTCATGCGCTATATTCTTGCCAATGGTTTATTTAACCTAGACACCTCTGACCGTATTTTATATTTCTGCGTGAGTAGTTTAGGTGGCGCCTTTGCGATTTTTGTCGGTTTGATTTACATGGTGCTTAAAGGCAATCCGGATCGCGAATGATGTCTGAGTATAAAATCCTTGTTATTGGAAAACGTGGCGGAATTCTACAATGGTATGAAAACCTGTTAGCCATTCAAAAGCCAGACTCCCCTTTTCAAATCCAAGGATTTGCACTTAATCACAACAATAGTACGGAACGATTTTTAAAGAAAGTTCTGCCAAATAAAGACCGTTATACTGCGAATTTATTGAAAAAAAAGATTCATCAATTTCAGCCAGACCTGATTCTAATTGCAGATTTATTTTATTTTAATGATTTTTTATTAAAGGTTTTTTCTGAATATTCAGGCAAAATCGCACATTGGATTGGTGATTTCTTCGATCATCGATTACTCCGATCTAAAGATATTATTGATCTATATTGCTTCACGGACTCAAGTTTCCTAGATGATGCTGCGAAACTTGGACTCACTCAAACCACGTATTTACCCTTGGCTTATAATCCAGATATTTTCTTTCATTCAACAACTGAAAAAAATGACCGATTATTATTTGTAGGTGCGTGGTCTCCAGATCGTCAACATCTCTTGGAACAAATTCCCTTACCTATGACGATTTATGGTAAAGGTTGGGATAAGCTAAATAAAGCAGATAGTACAATTCACCCGCAGAATATTAGTTTATTAGAAGTTGCCGATTTATATCGACAGCATCGTTATGTATTGAATGTCATCAATAAAACCAACATCCGGCAAGGGATGAATATGCGCTGTTTTGAAGCCCCTGCTTGCGGATGTATTCTGGTCAGTGAGTATGTAAAGGATCTTGAATTTGTATTCGATGTCCAAAATGAAATCATTTGTTTTACAGAACCTTCCGAACTACAAAATAAACTGAATAATTCTGTTATTAATCCTTTAGATGCGATGAATAAAGTTCAACAAAGCCATACCTATAAAAATAGGTTAGCTACAATTATTGAATTATTATCCTAGCAATTTATTTCCAAATTAAATTAAAAGGTTTTTCTCTCCGTGTTAGTGAGCGTTATTGTCCCTAGTTATAATCATGCACAATATTTAGAAGAAAGAATCGAAAGTATTCTCAAACAAACTTATACAGCGTTTGAAGTTATTCTTTTAGATGATTTATCACCTGATAATAGTGCAGAAATCCTGAATAAATATAAGAACCATACAAAGGTATCACACTGTATTATTAATAAAAAAAACTCTGGTTCTACCTTTCACCAATGGAATAAAGGCATGAGCCTTGCCAAAGGTGAGTTAATTTGGATTGCAGAATCAGATGATGTAGCCGAAGCGACTTTTTTAGAAAAACTCGTTTCACATTTCATTCAAAATCCCAATTTGGTTCTAGCATATAGTCAGTCGCATCGAATGAATGCACAAGGTAAAGTCACTGGATCTTGGAAAGACTTTACGGATGCTGTTGATCCAATCTTATTCGCAGATGATTTTGAAATGTCTGGGCTTGAATATATTGATCATTTCCTAAATACACAAAATACTGTTCCGAATGCCAGTGGTGTATTATTTAAAAAGCAAACTTATCTTGATGTTGGCGGTGCCAACCCAAGCTTAAGATTTATTGGCGACTGGGAAATCTGGACTAAAATCATCTCTCAAGGTGATATTTTCTATACGGCAGAATGTTTAAATTATTTCCGTTATCACGATACCAGTGTTATTGCCCAAGCTAAGAAAAAGAAAGATCACTTTGAGGTACGTCGGCAAGTCATTCTATTTCGGGAAAGCATGAATGCTTTTTTTGATCACCATAGAAAGCAACAACCACGAGCAAATAAAATCTATTTAAAGAATAAAAAGGCCTTATCTAAAGAACTACGCAAAAATGCCTCTTTAGCTATTCGACGTCGCTATTATGATCGGATTATTCCAACCAGCATGATTGCTTTACGCACCCTTCCTTTTTATGTTGCACCTTTTTTTATTCTAAAGTTGTGTATGCAGTTTATTCTTTCAGTTGCCTTAGTCGCACCTTATAAAACTATATTGAATAAGCCAAAATAAAGAAAAGGAGCTATTGCTCCTCTTCTTTATTTAAATAAGTTGGCTTGATTATCTTTATCACTCACCAACACGTTTTCAATTTCATATAAAGGCCACTCAATTGCAAGTGTCGGATCATTCCAAATAATCGCGCCTTCACTTTCTTTATTGTAGTAGTTTGTGGTTTTGTACAAAAACTGCGTATTATCTTCCAACGCTAAAAAACCATGTGCAAAGCCTTCAGGAATCCAAAACATGGTTTTATTTTCTGCACTCAGCTCCACTCCAACCCATTGTCCATAGGTTGCTGAATCTGGACGAATATCCACTGCAACATCCCAAGCTCGCCCTTGCACTACACGGACTAATTTCCCTTGTCCATAGGGTGCATTTTGATAGTGTAAACCGCGTAATACCCCTTTTTGTGAAAGCGAATGATTGTCTTGCACAAAAGTCGGTACAGCTTGCTGCAATTGTTCTAAGGCTTGTGCAAAGTGTTGTTGATTAAAGCTTTCCATAAACCAACCACGATCATCTCCAAAAACATTGGGCTGAAGAATCAATAAGCCTTCAATTTTCGTGGTTTCAACCTGCATTTGCTTCTTCCCAAATCTTTTTCAGATACTGACCATATTCGGTTTTTTGTAATGCTGTCGCACTCTCTAAAAGTTGTTCAGAACTGATCCAACCTTGATGGAAACCAATTTCTTCTAAACAAGCAACCTTCAAAGACTGACGCTTTTCGATGGTATAAATAAAGTGACCCGCTTCAAGCAGCGACTCATGCGTCCCCGTATCTAACCATGCAAAACCGCGTCCCAACAACTCTACATTCAGTGAACCATCTTTAAGATAAGCATTATTAATATCTGTAATTTCAAGCTCACCACGGGCAGAAGGTTTTACTTGCTTAGCAAACTCAATAACACGGTTATCATAGAAATAAAGTCCTGTTACTGCGTAAGGAGATTTTGGCTTAAGCGGTTTTTCTTCAATACTTAGCACTTTACCCGTTGGGTCAAACTCAACCACGCCAAATCTTTCTGGGTCTGTGACATGATAACCAAAAACTGTTGCGCCCTGTTCTCTTGAGCTTGCAGCTTCTAATTGCTTACCGAAACTTTGACCATAATAAATATTGTCGCCCAAGATTAAGCAAACATTATCTTTGCCAATAAATTCTTCACCAATCAGAAATGCCTGAGCAAGGCCATCTGGAGATGGCTGGACTTTATAACTCAGCTCAATACCAAATTGCGCACCATCACCTAATAATTTCTGATATTGCGGCAAATCTTCAGGTGTAGAAATTAATAAAATTTCACGGATACCTGCTAGCATTAACACTGAAAGCGGATAATAAACCATGGGTTTATCATAAATCGGTAAAAGTTGCTTTGACACACCTTTGGTAATTGGATGTAAACGGGTACCAGACCCACCCGCTAAAATAATACCTTTACGTTTTAAGCTCATTGACTTAGTAGCTCCGCTAAAGTTCGTTTCACGCCTTCTTGCCATTGAGGTAGGACAAGCCCAAACGTGTTTTGTAATTTTGCATTATGCATTCGTGAATTATGAGGACGGATTGCAGGTGTTGGATAGGCCGATGTCGGAATCGGATTCACTTTTTCCACCTTCAACACTTCTCCCCAAATATGTGCTTGCTGAAAAATAAAATTGGCATAACCAAACCAAGTCGTTTCACCGCTTGCAACCAAGTGATAAATTCCTGACTTTTGCCTATCAACCCAGACTTTAGGAATAATTTGTGCCGTAATGTCTGCAATTAACTCGGCTGAAGTCGGCGCACCAATTTGATCATCAATAATTGAGAGTTCTTCTCTTTGCTGAGCCAAATTGAGCATCGTTTTCAAAAAATTCTTGCCTTTTGTTGCGTAAACCCAAGAGGTTCTAAAAATCAGGTAGGCACAACCACTTTCAAGAATCGCTTGCTCTCCCAAGGCTTTTGTTTTGCCATAAACATTCAATGGAGCAACAGAATCTGCTTCATCAAAAGGTTGGCTGCCTTCTCCTGAAAAAACATAATCTGTTGAATAATGCACAAATAAAATCTGCTCGGCCTGACAAAGCTCTGCAATCACCTGAACAGTTCGATGATTAATTAAATCTGCCAATTCTGGTTCCGACTCTGCTAAATCCACCGCTGTATAAGCAGATGCATTAACAACCACGTCAGGTTTAATTGCTATGATTGCCTCGCGAATCGCTTGCGGCTGCGACATATCACCAGAATAACCATTCAATCCATGACGGTCTAATGCAGTCACCTCTGCCAATGGAGCAAGTGCACGTTGCAGTTCCCAACCTACTTGCCCATTTTTCCCGAGTAATAATATTTTCATAACTAGCCTTGATACTGTGTGCTTAACCATGATTGGTATTCACCACTTTGCACGTGATTTACCCATTCAGTATTGCTTAAGTACCATTCAACTGTTTTTCTGAGGCCTGTTTCAAAAGATTCTTCAGGCACCCAGCCCAGTTCAACTTTTATTTTTGAAGCATCAATTGCATAACGCACATCATGACCAGGGCGATCTTTTACATAGGTGATCAAGTCCTGATAAGACTGAATACCTTCAGGTTTATTCGGTGCCAATTCTTCTAACAATTGACAAATGGCGTGGACAACATCAAGGTTGGCTTTTTCATTATGTCCGCCAATATTATAAGTCTCTCCGACGACTCCCTGCGTCGCAACAACATACAATGCACGCGCATGGTCTTCCACAAAAAGCCAGTCACGAATTTGCTGACCGTTACCATAAACTGGTAATGCTTTACCTTGTAGTGCATTCAAAATCATTAATGGAATTAATTTTTCAGGGAAATGATATGGCCCATAATTATTCGAGCAATTCGTCACCACTACAGGCAGTCCATAAGTACGATTCCATGCGCGCACTAAATGGTCAGAACTTGCCTTACTGGCAGAATAAGGTGAACTCGGTGAGTATGACGTTGTTTCCGTAAATAAGTCTGTCGTACCTTCCAAATCCCCATAAACTTCATCTGTCGAAATGTGATGGAATCGAAATGTCGCTTTACCTTTTTCCGCTAGGCTACCCCAATAAGAACGACTTGCCTCTAATAACTGGTAGGTTCCAATAATATTGGTTTCAATAAAAGCAAAAGGACCAGAAATAGAACGGTCTACATGCGATTCTGCTGCTAAATGCATTACAACATCAGGCTGAAAATCTGAAAAGAGTTGGTCTAATGCAGCTCGGTCACAAATATCAGTTTGAGAAAAATGGTAGCGTGGATGATCAGCAACAGAAATTAAAGATTCTAAATTTCCCGCATAAGTTAATTTATCTACATTTAATACTTCATGTTCAGTATTTTGAATAATATGACGAACAACTGCCGACCCAATAAAACCAGCACCGCCAGTAACTAAGAATTTCATAATGAATTTTTTGACTCCACATTCTTAGTGGGAAATTTTATCATTGATTTAAACTTAAATTTACTGATTCATTTGCAAATATGCAGCAATATCGTAGTCATATTACAAAAGAAAACCAGTTTCCCCAAAAGTTAGTTCAATCTTTTTTCCAGTTCACTCGCCATCGCCTTGGAATGATTTTTAGGTTCAAGGAACTGTAGCGCTTGTTTAAACTGAAAGGAATTCGATAGATCATAACAAGTGATCCATTTTTGCTGTTCCAGAAATTGTAATTGTTGCTGAATCGCAGCATCATGCATTTTAGTCGCATCAGAAAACACGATTAATGGCTGACCTGACATAACAACTTCAGCCATCATCGAAGTTGAATCTGCACTCGATAAAACCCAATCTGCCGCCAAAATATAATCTTTAATATCACATTGTTGACCTTGTGCAACCCAAGTGATCTGATCAGTGGCCTGCAAAATATCATGCGCATAACACAACTCTGCCAAACTTTGTTCAAACTCAACTGATGTTCTTCGGGAAGTCGTCAACAAGAAACATGCCTCAGGATATTCACTACGGACTTTTTGAAGAACAGCCCCCCATTCCTCTACAGAACCAATACTAACAGTCTTGGTATCAGCACCAATCAACACTGTTATGACTTGAGCAGATGATGAAATACCTAATTTTGTTCTTGCCTGCATTTGAGTCGAAGACAAAGCACACATTTTATTTGGGGCAATCGGATAGTATAAATAATGTGCTAAATTTTCTTGTTCAGCTTGTATGGTAAACACAACATCAAAATAATGAGACTTAATGCCACGCAAAGAACTAGCGACAATATTTTTTACAGCTTGTGTTTTAGATAGTTCCAGTTTAAGCAATGCATTGGCCAAAAGTGTATTTCCACCAGCGGATACAATATAAGCAACTTTTTTCTGCTTGATGTTGACCAGTTGCTCACGGGACAAAAATGCAGTCAACCATGCTGTATTCGGGCTGAATTTCATCAACAATTTCAATATTCGATACTGCCATTTACTAGGCAATTCAAGTTTGAGCCATTCTACTTGATAAGTTTGCTGTTGATTTAAAAGCTGTACAATTCCCTGTGTCTGGGTTTCATGACCTGCTTTGCCATCGGTAAGTGCAAGAATAATCGGCTGTTGGCTCATATTAAATCCCATTTATGACACAAGCAAAGATTGATAAATTTGTAAGGTATGTTCAATCATTTTCTGAAAAGTAAGCTGTTCTTGCGCCATTGCATACGCTGATGCGAAATCCATAAAAGGGGCTTCGACTTGTAAATAATGCTGAAGCAAGGTATTTAAAGCATTACTGCTCCCTGCCTCACATAAGAATTCCGCTGGAACAAATTCTGCCATCATTCCAACATCAGTACCCAATACAGGTCGATTCAATAATAGGCTTTCTGCCAAAGTATAAGGACCACCCTCACGCAATGAAGAAACAATTAATGCTTCATGTTCATTGATCAACGTATGAATGTCTGAACGATAGCCTAGCAAAGAAACCCGATTAGACAATTGATACTGCTGAATCAGTTGTTCAAGCTTGCTCCGTTCCTCACCTTCTCCAACAATTGAAAGTGAATGTGGAATATATTTCCAAGCCTCTAATAACAGATCAAAACCTTTCACCGAATTCAAACGCCCAATCGCAATAAACTTTCGGTTTTTCTGAAAAGGTGTTGGCGATACAGTAATTTTAGTTCCGTTATAAATAACTGTAGTTTTATTCGGTTGGTTTAAAGTCTCTGCAACCGAACGACTCACGGCAATCATGTGATCAAATGCAAAATATGCCTGATTACTTTTCTTTTTGCCGTGAACAGTCACCACGCTTGGAAAACTAAACTGTTTGAGCATACCTTGTAACAGCTTCGCAGTTTTAGAAGCATGCGCATGTAAAATATCAGGCTGAGTTGCCAGAATGACTTTTTTTAGTTGATATTTTGTCCATGGATTATAGCGGCTACCACTCATATCAAAGACAACAAAATTGACCTTCTTAGACAATTGGCTTTGATATTTTTGATGTGCAATTAAAGAAACTTGGTGAAACTCTGCAAGCCCTTCAGCAAGTTCTAACACATGCTTTTCTAAACCACCTTCTTCATCACTGGCCATCACAAGCGTAATGTTCATGTTTAGCCCTCACGCTTGCCTAATTTAAGTCTTAGCTTCACCGCAAAAAGTGAATCTTTCCCACTAATTTTAATACGTTGCAATTGCATAAAATCAGGTTGCTCGCCATCAATTCCTTCAACGGTTGTCACCGCATTGTGATAACCAGCCTGTTTGGCCAACGCCACATCACGTGCAGAATAAATCCCAAAAGGATAGGCAAAACTGGTCACTGGTTGTTGAATTAATTGTTCAAGCTGCTGTTTAGACTTGGTTAATTCTGCTAGACATTCAGCATCATTTAATTTATCTAAATTGGCATGGGTCATGGTATGCGAGCCAATTTCCACCAAACCACTATTCGCCAAGAACTTCACTTGTTCATCATTAAGCTTTAGCTCACGTGCCAATTCGCCACTGTTATGATGTGCTTTTTTATACGTCGACCAGTCCCGATCATGACGATCAACCACTACATAAATGGTGGCTTTGGCTTGATAGTTCTCCAAAATCGGATACGCATTTTCTAGGTTATCCAAATAACCATCATCAAAAGTAATCGCTACGGTTTTTTCAGGGTGTTGCCCCCAATTCTGTTGTAATTCTTGCATCGTAACAAAATGAAAACCTTGTGCACTCATCCATGCCACTTGCTGCTCAAATTGTTCAGGTGTAACTCTTAGCTTATTAAATTTTGCCCCATCTATATGCTCTCGTACCATGTGATACATCAACACACGTGGTCGTTTCCAATCTACTGCAGGTTTCCACCACGCAAACTTGTAACTAAACAGTACCACCATCACGAACAGAACAAGAAATAAGTAAATCACAGGCAACTTCTGCTTATTGAGCTAAAAGATATGTTGCCACACGCTCTGCTTCTTTAAAAGCATTTGGTTCAGGCAACTGAGCTAACAAGAGCGATTCCGAGATAATTCCTTTCCTTAATAATCCATCTACCGATGTTGTAATACGATCCTGCTTCATCCGATCTATGGCAATCACGCCAACTCTACAACCTGCTGTCAGTGCCTCATAAATCATCGAGACACTGTCTTCCGTGACCCAGACAGCTTCTGCCTGTTGCATTTCTTCAAAAATCCAACCTTGTGGCGTCTGTTCTACAGGGAAAAAGTGCACATGAGGTAAAAAAGGATATGTATTCAAGCGTTCAACAAACTGCTCAGGCGTTCGACGCGAAGTTGTAATAATAATTTCATTCTCGGAATGTTGCTTCACAATGTGTTCTATCGATGCAAAGACTTTATCCTCATTCCATTGATGACGTTTAGATGAACCACCCAATGCAATTAAAATCCGCCCTGATTGATGGCGCTGTTCATTCACAATCGGATTCAGTGCCCCTTGGGTCACAATCACCCGATCAGATGCTGGAATGCCATCATGTTCTGGAATCACACTGTAATTAAACCAAGCGAATGGATAATTCGGTTTCATTAAAATCACAGTTTTGGCTTGAGGATAAATTTTTCCAAGCAAAAACACACGTAATTGGGTATGACTGCCCACACCAAAAATAAAATCAGGTGTGGTTTGGAGCTGTGGAATAGATCTACGAAAGAGTCCTGCCAACAAAGGGAATATGGCCAAGTCATCGATCGAAATTTCTTCAAAGCTGACCGTTTCTGAAGATTGTCTTTGTATAGCTTTAAACAAGCCGAGTGCTTGTGAACGGTGTCCCGCCTTTCCATCACTAACATAGACAATATGCATAAACTTAAACCATGATAAAATTTCAATAAAAAAGGCGAAACCGAAGTCTCGCCTTTTGATCTTAACCGATCAACTTAGTTTACGTAAGTCAACCAATGTGCATATTTGTCGTTACGACCTTGAACTGCATCAAAGTAGGTTTTTTGAATTTCAGTTGTAATTGGACCACGTGCACCACAACCAATTTGACGGTCATCATATTCGCGAATTGGAGTAACTTCAGCAGCAGTGCCTGTGAAGAATGCTTCATCCGCAATATAGAATTCATCACGAGTAATACGACGTTCTACAACTTGGTAACCCAAGTCTTTGGCAATGGTCATCACGGTTTGACGAGTAATACCATCAAGCGCACCACCAGCGATATCTGGGGTATGTAACACGCCATCTTTCACAAGGAATACATTTTCGCCAGAACCTTGGCAAACATAACCTTGAGGATCCATTAACATTGCTTCATCGTAACCAGAATGTGCAACTTCTTGGTGAGCAAGAATCGATAAAGTATAGTTACCCGAAGCTTTTGCTTTACACATCGTCACGTTTGGATGGTGATGCGTGAAAGAAGAAGTTTTTACGCGAATCCCTTTCGCCATAGCTTCTTCACCCAAATATGCACCCCAACCCCATGCTGCAACTGCTGCATGAATCGTGTTGTTCGTCGCTGCAATACCAAGTTTTTCAGAACCAATCCAGATTAACGGACGTAAATAGCAAGATGCTAATTTATTTTCACGAACCACATCAATTTGAGCTTGTTCTAGCGTCGCTTGATCAAATGGAACTTTCATTTGATAAATTTTTGCAGAATTAAGCAAACGCTTAGTGTGGTCTTGTAAACGGAAAATCGCTGTACCTTTTGGTGTCTCGTAAGCACGCACACCTTCAAAGACTCCCATACTGTAGTGCAAAGTATGCGTTAAAACGTGAACTTTCGCTTCACGCCAATCAACCAATTGTCCATCTTGCCAAATAAAACCATCACGATCAGCCAAATTCATGGCACACACTCCAAATTTTTATATACTGTCATTTTTATCCAACATAGCCGTAGCAGTTGGATCTATTAATCTTTGCCATAACTTGCAAACGATCACGCGGGTATTGTGCCAATCCGCAGCATTGACTTGCATGGATTGATTCGCAAGCGCTAAACGGTGGCTCTCGGCTCGTTCACTGAGATAAGCTTGAATCAATGCTGTTGCATCGTTACTGGATAAGCAACCTGCTTTTGCAGCGTCTTCAAGGATTCGTACATTGTCGGAGTAGTGGGCGAGATCGGGATTCGACCCACTCCAGGCTAACACAGCATACTGTGCCATAAATTCAATATCAACGATACCACCTGCATCCTGTTTTAAATGAAAAATTCCATCTTTTTGCTGTTCTTTAGAAGAACCTAAATGGTCTTTCATTTTCTGACGCATTTTGAGTACTTCTTCACGCACATTGGCCTCTTCTCTAGGCAAGGTTAAGATTCGGCAACGCAGTTGCTCGAACTTTTCCCGCAGCGTTTCTTCGCCCGCAATCGAACGTGCACGAACCAATGCCTGATGCTCCCATAACCAAGCATTTTTAAGTTGATACTGCTCAAAGGCTTTTAGACTGGTAACCAAAACACCAGCCTCACCCGAAGGGCGTAAACGTGTATCAATTTCATAGACTCGACCATCGAGGGTTTGTGTCGTCATCAATGAGATAAACTTTTGGGCCACCCGCATGGCAAATTCAAAGCCACTAATGGATTTCGGGCCATCTGTATCTGCTTGTTCATCCATATAATGAATAAACACCAAATCTAAATCCGAACCATAGCCCAACTCAATGCCGCCCACCTTACCATAGCCCACAACGGCAAAAGCCATGTGGTCAATGGCACAGCGCTGCCCCTCAATATCGAGTGGAAAGCCATGTCTTTTCGCAACCATTTGATATGCCATGTTCAAGGTTGCATTCACCGATACTTCCGCAATATCGGTTAAGGCATCAGAGACTTTCATGAGTGGACTTTCAGCTAGAACATCGCTGGCTGCTACCGCCAAAACATTAGATTTTTTAAAGAGACGTAACACCCGCATCAGGTCTTCGACTTCATCGAGTTCAATACGCAGCAATTGCTGACGTAATGAATCTTGTAAATCCTGACGGCGAGGCAATTCAAAATCCATCGATAAAAATTCATCTAGCAATACGGGATAATGCGTCAATTCTTCACAAATCCAGGGACTAACAGTCGCCATTTTGACTAAACGCTGTAGCGCACCCTTGCTCTCAATCAACATCACCAGATACACAGTACGGCGCATTACCGATTCGACCAAAGGCATTAAACGCAATAAGGCAGTTTGTGGTTTATCCGACTCTAAAATCGCTTCAATCAAATGTGGCCAGAACATTTTCAAACGCTGAACCGCTTTTGCAGGCAACTTTTTCAAAGCATTACCATACCAAAATTCATGCACCAAATTTTTAGCATCGTCATCCAATACGGCTTGTAAACGTTGTTCTAACTGACCAAAACTCTCGACCAATGGGTCAGGTTCTTTTTCTTTAATCAAATGCTCAAACTGATAAATGACTTTGGCACGCTTTTGATTGAGTACATCCAAAAATGCTTGCCAGTCAGCATAACCCAAAGTCTCTACCATACGTTGGCGTAACTCAGGCTCATGAGGTAAAGATTGTGTTTGTTGATCATTTAACGCTTGAATAGCATGTTCAACTCGACGTAAAAATAAATAGGCATCTTCCAGTTCAACTACAACTTGTGGATCAAGTAATCCGACTTCACCCAAATGATGCAGACTCACCAGACATTGACGATCTTGCAACTCGAGTTTTGAACCGCCATAAATTAATTGGAATACCTGTACGATAAATTCGACTTCACGAATCCCGCCTGCACCCAGTTTAATGTCATCTTCAATATTACGACGCGCCACTTCTCGTTCGATCATGGCTTTCATTTCGCGCATGGCTTCAAATGCGGTGTAATCAACGTAGCGTCGAAACACAAATGGACGCGTCATGACAAGCAACTCATCACCTTCCTTGCCACCCGTCACAATACGCGCTTTAATCCAAGCATAACGCTCCCATTCGCGTCCGTGCTGGCTCAAATATTTTTCCAAAGCCACATGGCTAATTGCGAGCGCAGATCCATCTCCCCATGGACGCAGACGCATATCCACACGGAATACAAAACCATCGGCAGTCATGTGATCCAGTAAATAAATCAGCTTTTGCCCCCAAAGAATACAAAACTGCTGGACCTCAATACATTTACGCCCATTGGTTTCGCCTTGCTCATCGAAGGCAAAAATCAGATCGATGTCACTCGATAGGTTTAACTCTTGTGCACCATGTTTTCCCATGGCAATCACGATCAAGTCTTGGACTTTACCGCTATAGCCTATTGGCTCGCCATGCTTGGCAACCAGAGGTTTACGTGCAAAATCTTTCGCTGCACAAACCATCGCATCCGCAAAATCGGATAGCTCGCGTGTTAAGGTCACAACATCGGTCAATTGGTTCGCATCTTGCCAAATCCAGCGAAACATCAAACGTGCCCGCAGAATTCGACTTAAGCGTAGCCATGTGGTTTCATCTTCTACATTGTCTAATTCTTGGTGAACGTGTAAAAAAATTTGCGAGGTGGTGAGTGAAGTCTGAAACTGATCAACGCCATAATCTTGTTCTAATAAGCTCTTATGAATTGCCAAAACCTGTTCTGCATATTGGCTCGCACACAACGTTTTCTGCAATTGTTCAGCGTTCATCAAGCGTTTTTCTCCTGCTTTAGCACATGCTTCATTCAATTTATTTTTCGACGATCGAAATTCATGACATCTTAATTTTCATCTACAGATAATCATTCCAGTTTTCACCCAGATTCAAGCATGAAGGACACTTTGAATCAGTGAAGTTCTGACCGAATACTCAGCATATTTCGAAATATGCTGAGCCGATATTGGGCATAAGTCTGAATTCGACTTCATTTCGAGTGTACTCAATCAAATGCTGGGATACTACCGAATGCATGTCATTTTGAACAATTTTTTTAGAACAATATGAATCATCTGGAAAAGATATGTGATTAAGACGAGATTTCTTGTTTCTTTTGGTTTTGACTCAGGGCTAAATAAGATTCCGCTTGCGGCAAAGTCACTTTAAATAAAGTACCTTCCCCCTCTTTGGATTGGACTTGGATTTCGCCCTGATTAATTTCTACAAAACGTTTACACAGCACTAAACCAAGCCCCATGCCCTTTTCGCCATCAGTGCCTTTAAAACTGACCGTTAACCGTGGTTGAAATAGCTGTTCAATTTGTTGCGAAGTCATACCCAAACCTGTGTCTTGAATCGCAATCTCGACCCCTTTGCTTGTGACTTCAGCAGAAATCTTGACTACACCAGAACCATCCATATGAGTAAACTTTAACGCATTGGAAACTAAATTCTGAATCACCGAAGTGACCATATTAATATCAGCAAAAACTTTAATTTCTTCGGGTATAGCATCAATCAATTGAATCTTCTTTTTAATGGCTAAGCCGTTCAACACATTAAAAACAATTTTTGAAGCTTGTTTTAACTGGAAATTAATCGGATGGAAGACAAAACGACCACCTTCTGCCATCGCCCAATTAAGCAAACTTTCCAATAAGCTATACGTAGATTGCGTCGTGTCATGTAAATAGTCGGCAATATTCTGAATACTATCTTCATCCAAACTGCCACGCTCTTGGGCTAACACTTCTGAAAATCCGAGCAAGCCATGAAATGGAGCACGTAAATCATGCGCAATAATTTGAAAAAACTTGGTTTTACTAAAATTTAATGCAGACTGCTGCTCATACATTTCTTTTAGTTCTGCATAATCGATTTTAAGTTCAATGTGCTTCATTAAACTAGCGAATAACTCTTGCACCATCTGGATTTGATCTTGCGAAAATACTTGAGTTTGAGGGCCAAACAAAGCCACATGGCCAACCGAATCACCTTGGCTGTTTTGTAAATTCAAAATAACTAAACGGGGTTGTGATACTAAGCCTAAAGTCGAAATCACTGTTAAAAATTTTGAATAATCAGGATGTCGCTCATCGATATACGCATGTCTAACCAAATTTGGAAACAATGAAGGGCTGGTATAAGCTTTTAAACCTGACTGCATTGACACCCACGCATAAGGCTCATTATTAAATTGTAAAACAGCATAATCTACTGCCAACAATTGCCTCGCCAATCTGAGATAAGTCGCAATCTGATTCTGTGATGAGGTAATCCCCAACAGCAATGAAAGTCTACAAGCACTTAACTGCTCGGTTTCTGAGCCAATTTCTAAGAGTTGTATGTTCATAATTGCCTCGGAAAAATCAAACATTGCGAAGGTAGATTGTACAGATTGGGCTAAACCTTTAATTAAGAACCGATTTTTTAATTATGATACAAAAAATTAAAATATATTTACAAAAACAATATAATACTTAATCTCTGAATTGACCAGTCATACGCGTATTAAACGCATAGATAAATTTCATCAAAACTAGATTTTTATCTCGTTTCTCTATACATTGTCCTATGTAAAACAAGTTTTATTCAGACTGACTTTCAATCCAATATCGTCACTCGACAGCATTTAGCATATACGACATTTTCAACAGCACCTGACCCATATTGTGATGACCTCTCTGCAAAGGCTACTTTCAAAACTCAATCTAGATTTGAGAAAGTTAATTCTTTTTCTTGCGATGTTTAGTGTATTTAGCCTATTCGTGATTTCATTGGCAGTCAGCTATTACATTCAGCGTCAACAACTGATTGAAAATTCATTATCTGTTAATTTTGATTATGCTTCAAAAATTGCGCAAGGAACGGATTTACAATTTAAAAGTCTAGTTAAGCAACTGGCATATAGTGCAGAAATTTTGGGGCATTCTTTTGATGACCCTGCCGCTCTACAAAATGAAGTCAATCGTCTACGTTATCAATCAGATTTTTTTGATAGTGTCGTGGTGATTAATAAAGAAGGACGTTTTGTCAGCTATGCCCCTGAACAATTGGCATTTAATAAACAGCAAGTCAATAAAACCTATGGCATTCAACTGTCATTAGAAAAAAAAGCTCCTGTTATCACACATCCTTACTATTCCATTCGACATAATTTAATTGTCTTTATCTCCCAACCGATTTTTGACCAAAACCACCAATATCTCGGTTTTATTGGCGGAGCGTTGTATTTAAAGAAAAATAATTTAATCCGAGAGTTACTCAGTATCAAATATAATTATCAAAACAGTTATATGTATGTGCTTGATCAATACAATCGCATTATTTTTCATCCTGATGCTAAACGTATTGGTGAAACAGTCACGCACAACTCAGGGCTTGCTCAAATTCAAGCAACCAAGTATGGAAAAATTGAATTGATAAATAGTCAAGGGCGAGAAAATCTCGCGGGTTTTGCCTATGTACCTTCCACCAAATGGATCATCATTTCTCAGCAGCCCACAGCAGTATTATTAGAACAAGCCACCAGTATTGTTTATAAAACTTTATTCGGTATGTCGATCTTTTATCTGGTTATTTTCTTTATCGTCTGGCGTATTGCTTATCTTATTTCCAACCCACTAGAACAACTGGCAAAAATGGCCAGTGTATTGAATACTCCAGATATCGATCAAAGAATCAATAGCATTGAACCTTGGTATTTTGAAGTTTTAAAATTCCGCCTCTCTTTACTACTAAGTGCTCAAAACTTTAAAAAGAGGATTAATGAGCTAAATTACCACGTCAACACTGACCCACTGACAGGCTTTTATAACCGTCGAGGTATGGATGTATTTACCCAAGAATTGATTAATGCCAAAACCCAGTTTTGTGTGATTGCCATTGATATTGATCATTTCAAACAAGTCAATGATACCTATGGGCATGACAAGGGTGATGTGGTTTTACAAAAAGTGGCTGAACTGATTCAGGCCAACTTCCGTGATAATGATGTGTGCTGTCGTTTTGGTGGCGAGGAATTTATTGTTCTAACACCTAGTACTGATTTAAATATTGGTTATAAATTAGCAGAACGCCTAAGACTCAAATTAGAATCAACTTTAATTGAAGGCATTGGTCCTATCACTGTTTCGATTGGTCTTGCACATTGGCCCGACTCTTCCATACATATTAAAGCGGTAATGAAACTGGCCGATGAAAACCTCTATCAAGCCAAAGCTGATGGACGCAACCGTATCTGTATGTGACTAAAGGTACTTTAAAATTTAATCCTGCCCAAGGAACCATCTTGTACAATCAAAAATCCGACCAATACATCAACGTACTTTAGTTTAATAGTTAAAAACGTTCGAGTTGCTCAACTTCCATTGGCATAGCAAGTAAATAGCCTTGTAGCTGTTGGCAACCTAAACGCGATAGAATTTCAGCTTGTGAGGCACATTCCACCCCTTCAGCGGTCACCACCAAACCGAGTTTAATCGCAAGTTGAATAATACTTTCTAAAATCATTTCTTCTTTAGAATCAACTTCTAAATCGTAAATAAACTCACGATCAATTTTCAGCTCATCTACAGGAAGATTTTTTAAATACAGAAAACTTGAATGTCCTGTACCAAAATCATCAATTGCCAACTTAATGCCCATTTGGCGCAAACGCTCGAAACTCAAAATACTAGACTCAATGTGATGCATAGCCGTCGTTTCTGTAATTTCAATCATCAAATGGCTTGGATCAATTTGATATTTTTCAAATAACTGCTCAAGGTTGGTGAATAAATGCTTGTGCTCAAATTGCACGGCAGATAGGTTTACAGCAACAGGGAAAAATGGGGCATTATTTTTTTCCCAAATTTGAATCTGACGGCAAGCTTGCTCAAGCACCCAATAGCCCAATTCAATAATGAGTCCCGTCTTTTCCGCGCCACGAATAAACATATTCGGGGTTAATAACCCCAAACTAGGATGCTGCCAACGAATTAATGCTTCCACGCCACAAATTTGATGATCACGTGTAGTAAATTTAGGTTGGTAAAATAAGATAAATTGCTGCTCTTCTACAGCCTTATATAAATCATTGATTAATTTGGTTAAACTTTTAGTTTCTTGCTGATCTACTGTGTAGTTAAATACTGAATAGGTGTTGCGTCCCTGATATTTCGAGGAAAGCATTGCCGCATCGGCATTGATTAATAAATCTTGAAGATTATTGCCATGTTCCGGGAACATCGCGATACCGACACTTGCCGAGATATTAATTTCCTTCCCTGCAATCAAAAAGCTATTTTGAATTTGTTCAAGTGCAATATTTGCCATACGCTCGGCTTGTTCCAAACTTGCATCTTCAATCACCATCAAGAACTCATCACCACCAATACGGAGTAATTTTTGGTGTTCATTCAATTGGGCGTGAATACGGCTTGAAAGCTGTACCAACAATTGGTCGCCAACGTGATGACCAAAGACATCATTCACCCCTTTAAAACGATCTAAATCAATAAAAAGAAAAGCAATTTTTTGGTCATTGTAACGGTGATTGGTAAATAGAAAATGTGCATATTCAGCTAAATACAACCGATTCGGCAGCTTAGTCAGATTATCTCTAACCGCTTGTTTCGCCAACTCTTGATTTGCAATATATAATTGTAAGTTGCGCTCTTCTAAGCGTTGCTCTAGCATCGCCACAAAAAATGCAGCAATAAAAATCAGGGAAGTCACCAATAATACGGTAAATAAAATGAGACTATAACCTGATTGATTTAAGTTGATTAGATCGGTCGGATGTTTCACAAACTTGGTTGCTGCCATACCACTAAAATGCATACCCACAATTGTGGTTGACAGCAATAATGCAATACCCAGTTTTAACCAGAATTTATATTTAATTGCCGCTTTATATTTAAAGGTTAACCAGAATGTTAAACCCGAACCACAAATTGCAAAAATAATCGAGAACACCACCAACATGACGTCGTATTGAATATGATAAGACGGTAATTCAAGTGCAAGCATCCCTGTATAGTGCATACCAGAGATTCCTAATCCCATCAACACCGCCCCCATAATGAGACGTGCAAATGACAAAGTTGGACGTGTAATTAACCAAATAGCAAATGTGGATGCAGTAAATGCGATTAAATATGAAGTTAGAGTTAGCCAAAAATCTATGCTAAATGATTCTGGAAAATGGCAAGCGAAAATAGCAATAAAATGCATACACCAAATGGCAACCCCAAGCACCAACCCACTGGTCACCAAAATTACCTTGTGAAGCTTCTGCTGCGGCCCATGAAATAACAATTGTTCGAGTGACACGACCATTAAACATGCCAACAAAGCAAATAAAATAGAACCTATAACTAGGCTTAAATCATAATGTATATGAACCATATAAAGCTTCCGTTTAGGTCATCTTTTTTTTATCAATACATTCAAAGTCGAGCTCTCAAGCGATAAAAAACGTAAAGTTTTTTCAAATTTTATAATCTTGTTTAGAATCTAATACTCTGTCGTTTTGGTCAAGTGTTTATTCTGTATTATTTTAAAAAAAAGCGTGCCACAATTAACCGTTATCCATTTATTTTTTATGCCTTTTTTATACTTAAAATACAATAAAGCCAGCCCAATTGGACTGGCTTTAAATCTGATCTGTGCTGCTAAAGAATTAGGACTTCACTTTCTGGATTTTCGCATAGTCAAGTAATACATTCGCAGCTTCGGTCACAAATGCTTCCTCTTCAGGCAATGCAGGACGTTGTGTTGCTTTCATTTTAGCACGAGACTCCGCTAATGCATCTAGAGATGCTTGATAGCTCTCCCAATTTGCATATGGCTTTTGACCTGTTGCCTGACGACGCTGATTTTCTGCATGTAAAGTTTCTTGCTCTAGTGCAATCAACTCAGCCTTACGTTGTTCAATGTCCAACACGATACGTTTTTGCTCATCCGACTTTTTCGCAATCGCTTTACGCTGTTCCAAATATTTGAACTGTGGCTCGACACTCACGCGTTGTTCAGAAGCTTGATCAAGTTGTTGTACATAAGGTTTAACCGAACCTTCACGCTTGAATGGTGCTGTTGGAATTGTATCCCATTTCAAGGCATTCTTCGCTTTACGCTCACCAAACTCTTCGTTATAAATATCCACCAACGTTACATCTGGAATGACACCTTTGTTTTGTGTGCTCCCACCTGTAACACGGTAGAACTTACGTTGAGTCAAGGTCGCCTGCCCATAAGCCAAACTGTCCAGTTGAACTTGCGCAGTTCCCTTACCTGTGGTGGTGCTACCAATCACAATGCCACGTTCATAATCTTGAATCGCAGCAGAGTAAATTTCACTCGCCGAAGCAGAAGCCAAATTAACTAATACTGCCAGTGGACCAGCATAGGTTTGCGCGCCACCATCATCATCTTCAAACACGCTTACATTGCCATTGCCATCACGAATTTGTACCACTGGACCCGACTTAATCACCTGCCCTAACATACGTGCTACTTCTTCTAAAGAACCACCTGGGTTATTACGCAAATCAATAATGATACCTTCTACATTTTTCGTTTGTAGGTCTTTCAGGGCATTATTGGTATCTTCAGACACTGAACGATATTCGTTGCCTGCACGACGTGCGCGATAATTCAAATAGAAAGACGGAATTTCAATGACACCCATACGGTGCACTTTGCCATCACGTTTCACTTCGACCACGCGTGAACGCACCCCTGCATCTTCTTCCTGAATCACATCACGTACAATCGTCACATTGCGTGCTTGGCTCATTGAAGCACCTGTTGCCAACAAGCGTACAGTTACTTTGGTTCCACGTTTACCACGAATCAATCCCACAATTTCATTGCTTGGCCAACCCACAACATCTATCATTTTTTCGCCATCTTGTGCCACACCAATAATGCGGTCACCCGACTTCACTTGTCCTGTTTTGCTTGCAGGCCCACCATCTACAATAGTTTCAATCTTGGTATAGTCTTCATTACCACGTTCTGGACGAATAGATACCCCAATCCCTTCCAACTGCAAAGTCGTTTGACGGTTCAATTCCATCGCATCGACAGGTGGGAAATAGTTGCTGTGCGGATCATAGGTCAGCATCATTGCATTTAAGGTTTTATCTAGAACATCATCACTTTTGGTACGGCTAATTCGTTCCAATTGACGGGTATAGCGTTTGGTCAACGTCTGAACAGGTGTTAAATCTTCTGGGCTGGTTAAATCCTGCCCATTGGCAAGTTCAGGATTATCTTTTAACACTTTTTGCTTAGCCAGTTCTTCTTGTTTGCTGATGGTCAAATTGATGAGTTGTGACACCAGCATTTTGTGCCAATAAGTACGCTGCTCTTGAGTATTTTTAAAATAAGCCGCTTTTTCACGATCAACATCGATGTAGACATTTGGCTGATTCAAGTTTTGCGGTTTTTTCAGCTCTGCCAACATAAACTCATAAAACTGTGCCAAACGCTCACGATATTGGGCATGAATCGCATAGGGACCCGTTAAATCCCCCGCTTTTAATGCCGCACCAAAGGTCGCACCATATTGCTTTTTGTACTGCTCGACTTCTGAGTTCAGGAAAATCGTATGGTCTGGATCTAAGCTGTCCAGATAAAAATCGAGAATGCGGTTCGAAGTATCTGCATCCAAACGCATATTTAAATAATGTTGACGGTCAACTAAGGTTGCCAATTGTCGTGAAACCAGCGCTTGTTCTTTTGTTGGCACGACAGATTTTGAGACTACAGCGGTATCGTTGGCTGCAATTGCTTGATTGATTGCGTGTGTGAAAAACAAACCACCAGTCGCAATGGCAACTGCACAAGCTATTGTTTGAAGTTTCATAAATAATTTGTACTTCCTTGGTTTTTGACCAAAATTACTGCTTCGTTATTCAACATGAATGGTGCAGATTCAACATCTTAAACAACTAAATATGTTTATGTCGTGTAGTTTTATCATAATCTATGCTGACAAAATGTAGCAAATCATTGCAAAATTCGGGTATTGTTTCGCGGAAGCTGATCCCTTCAGCCTCTTTATTTAAATAATTCAAACACGGACACCGATATGATTGGCGCATTGATGCTAGACATCGCTGGCACAGAACTTACCCAAGAAGATATTGAACTATTGCAAGCTCCGCAAGTCGGTGGCGTTATTTTATTTGCACGAAATATTCAGTCCCCACAACAAGTCCGTGCACTGACCGATCATATGCGTCAAATTCGTCCTGAAATTTTAATTGCGGTCGATCAGGAAGGCGGTCGTGTACAACGTTTAAAACAAGGCTTTACCCTACTTCCTGCAATGGGCCGCTTTGGTGAGTTATACCAGACTAATGCTGAGCAGGCATTAGACCTTGCTGAACAATGCGGCTGGCTCATGGCAACTGAGGTTTTGGCTGTTGGGATTGATTTTAGCTTTGCACCTGTACTCGACTTAAACGACATTAGCGATGTGATTGGTGACCGTGGTTTTGCCAAGAACATGCAAGACATTGTGCCACTTGCCAGTGCTTTTCTGAAAGGGATGAAACGTGCAGGCATGGCATCAACAGGCAAACACTTTCCTGGGCATGGCTCAGTGAAGGCAGACTCACATGTCGCGGCGGCAATTGACTCACGTCCCTATGCCGAAATCTTTGCTAAAGACATGCAAAGTTTTATTCAACTGATGCCGCAACTCGATGCCCTTATGCCTGCTCATGTAATTTATGATCAGGTCGATCCGAACCCAGCAGGCTTCTCTGAGTTCTGGATTCAAAACATTCTTCGCCAAGAGTTAAAGTTTGATGGCGTACTGTTCTCTGACGACTTAAGCATGCAAGCGGCCTGTGTTGCGGGCGGTGCCGATGCTCGCATTCAAGCTGCACTGAAAGCAGGCTGTGATATGGGGCTGGTATGTAATGATCGTGCTGCACAATGTATTGCTTTGGCAGGCATGACTGAACTGCCTCTACCAAATCAGCAACGTTTAGAACGTATGCGCGGGAAAATCCCGAATATTCAAATTGGTGAAACTTTAGCGCTGGGTGCTGAATGGCAACGTGTCAGAGACAACATTACCGCCTTTAGAAATGCTAACTAACTATTCGACGGAAGGAGCACCACAAAGTGCTCCTTTTTCATTATGATGTAAGCACTTTCAGCAACGATTGCTGTACTAAAATCAAAACAAAAAAGTAGGTCAGGAAGACATGTCAGAAGGACTTTCACAACATCGCCATATCTCTTTTACAGCCCATTACACAGGTTATATTTGGTATCAAATGGGGATTTCAAATGCAGTTTTTGCCACTGCCAAAGGTAAATTTTTAGCAAAACTGGTGCATCCATTAGAGTCTTGGGCAGAACGCTATGTAGGGGGGAGTATGCGCAGCACCTTAAAGCAACGCCACCGCATGATTGATGAACATCTTTATCAATTGATTGCCCAGCACCCGCAACTACAAGTCTTAGAAATTGCATGTGGGCTTTCACCGCGCGGTTGGAGTTTCCGTCGCAAGTTTCCTAATTTGGTCTATCGAGAATTAGACTTACCCGAAATGGCACACGTCAAAACTCAAGCACTGCAACAACTTGAATCCAATAGCCCTCAGGTACTAAGTGCTGATATTTTTAGCGATGAATTTTCCCAGGTTTTTCAAAAATTTGACACGCGCTTTCCACTGGTAGTCATTAGTGAAGGGCTGATTAACTATTTTGATAAAACCTCATTGGCACAATTATTCCAAGCCATCAGCAACAACGGGAAGCATTTTCCCGAAATCCACTATCTCAGCGATATTTATCCTGAACCCGTCAAAAATAAATTAGCACATATCATTTGGAGCAGCAGCAAACTGTTAAAAATGATGTCTCGTAGTGCCTTTAGTTTTCACTTTACTCAACCAAATGAGCTTCAGATTTTTTTGCAAGATGCGGGTTTTCAAACATCATCTGTCATTCAACCCAAACTCTATTTCCAAGTGCAAACAGATGAAACCACATCGGAAGAACATCTTGGCGATCTGGTCTGGATGCTACACGCCACAAGTAAACCCCGTACCTTACATCCCGATTTAAAACATTAAAACAAAAGGGGGAGCTGTTTATAGCTCCCCCTTTCATTGATCCTTGATTGCAAATTTAGGGTCACAAGATTTTAAGCACTTGCCGACATCATCAAGGCTTGCTGGCGTTGAATATAGCGCAGTAGACGTTCTGCCACGTCAAAACTGCCATGCTTAAATAAAGCGCGAACATGTGTTTCACCTATCTCAAAGATTAAACATTCAATCGTAAAAGAACCCTCTTCATCGTGCAGATGTAAAGCTAAATCACGTGGATATTGCGCAGCGATTTGACTGTCACCTTGGGTAAAATTGAGTTTTAAACCAAAGAAATTCATATCTTCAATTTCAGTTGATAACTGTAAATCTGAATGACGATGAGTTAAATGAGTAAATGGTTGACTCACCTGAATTCTTGCTTCGCCTCGACGTTCCATGGTTAATAACTGCGCTCGAGTCATATTCAGAATACCATCTAACTGCTGAATAGATTCGCCACGCAAATAAGTTGCGAATAAATGCATGGTTTCTTTACGGCGTTGTAATTGTGGCACATGATCCGCGTTGGCAATCATGGCAAATTCCATATCAGGACATTGCAAGGCAAAATTGGCATTTTCATAAGGCAAGGTGAAACTGTCATATTGACCACATGCAACCAAAACCTTACAACTTGGAATAGGCACATCAGTTAAACGCAGCAAGCGATTACAGTTAATTTCATAGCGTTCTTGCTCGGTCGCAGTAAATTCTGCCATCTGCCGAAAGAACAACCGTTTTGCCGTTGGTGACATTCGCGTCACATCTAATTTGGCATGATTCACCAAATACAAAATGACTGCCTGACCGAATTCCTCCATACGCTGTTCTTGCATTAAAAATAAGGATTCTTCGAGTAACATGCGCCAGCTTTTACGTGTTTTTTGCATCACCCCCATCAAAATCATGCGATCAATCAATTCTGGACGTAAATCTGCCAAACCCGATGCCAATACTGAACCTAAAGACATCCCCATGACCGAAACTCGCTTCAGCCCGACAATATCCAACCACTGTCCCAACATGACTGCGAGATCACTTAACTCTAATGTCCCTGCCGAAAGCCCTGTGTCAACATTAGTAATTTGCTGATTTGCGCCCATAGAAGGTAAATCGATTAAAATGACAGGTCCTGCGGCAAACAGTTGCTCTACACAATATTTATAAGAGTTAAAATTTTGGAATGCGCCACCAATAATCACAATCGGGGTACGGTGAAGTGTTTCAGGTTCAGCAATCGCCATATACTCGATTTTCCATCCATCTATCCAAGTGGTTCGAGCTGGCTGTTTAAAGCTGTGCTTATTATATAAATCAAAAAAACCGTGACGGTTTATTGATGACTGTAATTCCGCGTCCAATTGGATAATGGAATTCATATTCCTTGCCTCCATCCTTGTCTTATTTTTATTTTGCAAGACACTACTTAATGCAACGTATGTGCCTATTTTTAAGCACAAACTCATTCTATTTTTGTGTAAGACGTCAATGTCATTATCGCTTGTCATCATATACAAAGGATGATTTTGGCTGCAACTCATTCCATGACCGCTTGTCTTTTTTTGCCCTAAAAGCGATAGAATGCATCCTGTACGCTAAAGTTTTATCTATTTTCACTGAGATACTTCATTGTCAGTACACAGGCTGTTACTATCGGAACTGAAATTTCTAAGTGATCAAACCGCCATGCAAGAGTCGATTGAACAATACATGCAAACGGTAGGACAACAAGCACGCCAAGCTTCACGCGTGTTAGCCAGCGCTTCTACCCAAACTAAAAACAATGCTTTGTCAGCAATTTACACAGCATTACAGAACAATGAGTCTGCGATTTTAGCGGCCAACCAAATAGACATGGATAAAGGCCGTAACAATCAATTAGACAATGCATTACTTGATCGCTTAGAACTTACCCCCACACGCTTTAAGGCTATGCTACAAGGTCTGAAAGATGTCATCAGTCTGGTCGATCCGATTGGTGAAATCACAGATTTAGCCTACCGCCCTACTGGCATTCAAATTGGCAAAATGCGCGTACCGCTGGGTGTGGTCGGCATGATTTATGAGTCGCGCCCAAACGTGACCTTGGAGGCCGCTTCACTCGCCTTGAAGTCAGGTAATGCCATTATTTTACGTGGTGGTTCTGAAGCATTAGAATCGAATAAGGCCATTGCAGCTGCTATTCAGCACGGACTTAAAGCATCAGGTTTGCCTGAAACTTCAGTTCAAGTGATTAATACAACAGATCGTGCAGCAGTAGGTCATTTGATCACCATGTCGGAATATGTGGATGTGATTGTTCCACGTGGAGGCAAAGGGTTAATCGAACGTATTACCAATGAAGCCCGTATTCCTGTAATTAAACATTTAGATGGCAACTGCCATGTTTTTGTTGAAGCACAAGCAGATTTACTCAAGGCGCTACCGATTGCACTCAATGCAAAAACTCATCGCTATGGCGTGTGTAATGCCATGGAAACCCTCTTGGTTGATGAGAACGTTGCCGAAGAGTTTTTACCGCGCATTGCAGAGCTGTATGCAGAGAAAAATGTTGAACTGCGTGGTTGCGCTGAAACCCAGCGTATTTTAGGCTCAGGGGTTAAACCTGCAAGTGAAGAAGACTGGTATACCGAATATTTAGGTCCCATTTTGGCTGTCAAAGTGGTCTCAGGAATGGATGAGGCCATCGACCATATCAACAAATATGGTTCGCATCATACCGATGCCATCATTACCGAAAACTTCAGCTTGGCGCGTCAATTCCTTGCTCGCGTTGACTCTAGCTCAGTCATGGTGAATGCTTCTACTCGTTTTGCTGATGGCTTTGAATATGGTCTAGGCGCTGAAATCGGCATTTCCACCGACAAGATTCATGCGCGTGGCCCAGTCGGTCTGGAAGGTTTGACTTCGCAAAAATGGATTGTGTTAGGTGATGGACAAATTCGCCAATAATTCCTGTCTAACTAAAGTATCTTTAAGTGTTCAGTTTCAGCCATGAAGCTGAACACAGCGACTACACTATCCCCACCCTAAATCTTGTAACATGATAAAAAAATTGAAAAAGATAAAAGGGAAATCGCATGTTTTACTATTTGATCATTTGTACCTTTTTACTGGCATTACTGGTTTCTTTTACGGTAATGAAAATTTTTTCCAATTCGATTAATGCTATTCTGGCGCGCATTATTCACGATCCAATCCATGAAGCTTGGGCAAAATACACCAAATTTGCCGGTATGGTGGTCGGAACATCTTCAGGCATTCGTATTTACGATATGGAAAAATACATCACGCCGCTGACTTATACCGAAAATGATAAAAAAATTGTGATTGAACTGACTCAAGAACGCTGGGTACTGGAAATTTACCGTACGATCATCGAAACCTTACAAGGTCTGGCTTGGATGATGTTGGTCTTTTTTATGGTGGCATTAATTGCCTATGTCATTGTACGCTGGTCAGAAATCAAGTATCAAAACTAAGCATAAAAACAACACTTAGCTCCTGCTCAAAATTCATTTCTCATGCTAGTGTTAAAGATGTACAGCGAGGAAAATTTAGGTCTGAGCACTATTTCATTAATAAATGAAAACTATCAACCTATAAATTTTATTTATTATTATTTCACTGGTCGATAGTGCTTAAGTCTAATCTCCTAAAGTCTATCTAGGACAGAAAATCAACACATGATAAAACATTATTACTGATCTGGATTGCATTGATAAGTACTGCATAAAGATCACTTTAGGGACGACTTATTTCAATTAAAATTCGGGTATATAAACGTGTCTACATCAGTATTAGTAATTAACTGCGGTTCATCTTCAATTAAATATGCTCTTGTTTCAGAGCGCCGTGAAGATCGTATTTTTGGTTTGGCAGAAAACTTAGGCTCTGCTGAAGCCCGCATTAAAGGTGTCACTGTTGGTGGCGCACCACTAGAACTGTCTATTCCCCATGCTGATCACGAAAAAGCATTAGAAACAATTTTAGAGCGTCTTTCTCACTATAACCCTCAAGCCATTGGTCATCGCGTTGTACATGGTGGTACATTGACCAAAGCTGAATTACTCACCCCAGAAATTATTGAACGTATTCGTGAAGCGACGCCGCTTGCACCGCTTCACAACCCTGCACATCTTGTTGGCATAGATGCAACGATGCGTTTATTCCCTGAATTGCCACAAGTTGCAGTATTTGATACTGCATTCCACCAAACTATGCCTGCACATGCTTACCGCTATGCAGTGCCTAAATTCTTATACACTGAACACAATGTTCGTCGCTATGGCTTCCATGGCACCAGCCATGCTTATGTGTCTGAACGTGGTTCAGAATTGGCAGGTAGCTTAAAACAAGGCGGCTGGTTGACAGCTCACTTAGGTAACGGTAGCTCGACTTGTGCCATCTGGAATGGTCAAAGTGTTGACACCTCTATGGGTTTAACGCCACTCGAAGGTATTGTGATGGGTACCCGTAGTGGTGATGTAGACCCAAGTTTACACAGCTTCTTGGCAGCTAACCTTGGTTGGGATGTCTATAAAATTGACAAGATGCTAAACAAAGAAAGTGGCTTACTCGGTTTATCTGACAATTTGTCTAACGATATGCGCACCTTGATTGAAGCCTCTGAACAAGGCAATGAAGATGCGACTTTGGCTATTGAAGTGTTCTGCTATCGCCTTGCAAAATCTTTAGCTGGACTTAGCTGTGGCTTACCTCGTTTAGATGGTTTATTCTTCACTGGTGGCATTGGTGAAAATTCTGCGTATATTCGTGAAAAAACCATGGCTTACTTACCGCACTTCGGTTTTAACTTGAACAAAGAACAAAATAACAACCTCAAACGTGGTACTGAAGGCCGCATTGATGCAGGGACTGGCCCACAAATTTGGGTGATTCCAACCGATGAAGAAGGTCGTATCGCGAAAGAAACAGCAAGTGTTGTCGACAATGAGGTTAATCAGACAACTGCAAAAAAGCCTGAATCAACTGCCGCGATTGCTTAAGCAATCGCGCCTTGACTGCCTTTCCTTTTTTTAATGAATACATAACGACTATGAAAACCATTCTTTTAGTCCCAACTGGTGAAGGCGTTGGCCTCACATCGGCATGTTTAGGTTTAAGCTATGCTTTAGAATGCCAAGGTGTTAAAGCGGGCTTTCTTAAACCTTTTTCTCAAGAAACTAAAATTGAAGCTGATCGCACCAGTGCACTTTTTCAGCATCTTACCAAAAGTGAAACAGTTGAACCTATTCCTTATGCAACCGTCACTCAGCAATTGAACTGTGGCGAAAGTGATGAATTACTCGAAGAAGCCGTTCGTCTACATCGTCAAATTGCAAAAAAGCATGACATCATTATTGTTGAAGGGTTATTACCAAATGCACGTGATGCTTTTGCCTCTGAACTGAACTCTGCTTTAGCAAAAGCCTTAGATGCAAAAGTCATCATCGTAAGTAATGCAGACATTCATAAAGCCTCTGCATCAGCGGAAAAAGTTGAAGCTCAACTACGTCATTTTGGTGGCGCATCAAGTGACCGTACTGCTGGGGTGCTATTTATGCGCACCAAAGGCTTGCCTGAAGGTTCTGCGCAAATTCCATTAACCTTCGATCCAAGCCTACGCTTAGTAAGTGATACCAACAAATTTGTGGCAGATATTCAAAAAACTCATGCCCATATTGGTACAGCGCAGTTACCTGTGATTGGTCTGGTACCATTCAGCAACACACTGAGTGTACCGCGCATGTCTGATTTGGCAGCCAATTTACAAGCTGAATGGATTAGCCAAGGTGAAGCCTTACAACGCCGTGTTCTACACAGCAGCCTGATTGCAGCCAATATTGAACACGAACTGGATAAGTTTGTTGCAGGCGAATTAATTATTAGTGCTTCAGACCGTATTGATGTTTTGCTGGCAAGTAGCTTGGCCAGCAGCAATGGAACGCCGCTTGCAGGTCTACTATTAACTGAACACCATGCGCCTAATGGCCAAATTCTAGATTTCTGCCAAGCTGCAATTAAACAAGGCTTACCAATCTTACATACTCCACTCAGTACGTTTGAAACAGCGCAAAGCTTAATGAACTTAAGCAATGAAATTCCAGTGGATGACACTGAGCGTGCAGAGCAAGTCACCCGCTTTGTCTCAAGTCATATTAATGAAGAATGGCTAGCTCAGCTCCTGAAGGGTGCTTATAATCCACGTCTGTCTCCTTCTGCTTTCCGCCATGAACTGGTACAAAAATCTATTCATGCCAAAAAGCGTATTGTGTTACCTGAAGGTGATGAACCACGTACGATTCAAGCCGCTGCAATTTGCCAATCACGTGGCATTGCCCATTGTATTCTTTTGGCTAAACCAGAAGCTGTGGTTGAGGTCGCGAAAGCACGTAATATCGAATTGCCATTTGACCTAGAAATTATTGATCCAGACCTGATTCGTGAAAACTATGTCGCACCTATGGTCGAGGCACGTAAAGGCAAAATCAACGAATTACAAGCCCGTGAACAACTACAAGACACCGTGGTTTTAGGCACGATGATGTTAGCACTCGATCAAGTCGATGGTTTGGTTTCTGGTGCAGTACATACCACAGCCAATACAGTTCGCCCTGCATTCCAGTTGATCAAAACTGCACCTGAATACTCTTTAGTTTCTTCAGTGTTCTTTATGCTGTTACCTGATGAAGTCTACGTATACGGTGACTGCGCAATTAATCCAGATCCAGATGCAGAGCAACTGGCGGAAATTGCCATTCAATCCGCAGACTCGGCAAAAGCTTTTGGTATTGACCCGCGTATTGCCATGATTTCCTACTCTACTGGAACTTCGGGTGCAGGTGCAGATGTCGAGAAAGTTGCTCAAGCAACTGCCATTGCAAAACAACGCCGTCCTGACTTACTGATTGATGGTCCTTTACAATACGATGCTGCATCTGTTGAAAGTGTTGGTCGCTCGAAAGCACCAGAATCTAAAGTTGCGGGTCGCGCCAATGTATTTATTTTCCCAGATTTAAATACAGGCAACACCACTTATAAAGCAGTACAACGTTCTGCCAATGTTGTAAGCGTCGGCCCAATGTTGCAAGGTTTGAACAAACCTGTGAATGACTTGTCCCGTGGTGCGTTGGTGGATGATATTGTGTTCACAATTGCACTGACTGCGATTCAAGCAGAACAGCAAGTTGAAGCCAAAGCCAGCAAAGCTTCTTAAACAATTTTTCGATTTTCCAGACCACTCTTTCGAGAGTGGTTTTTTTTGCTTTGATCAATAAATCCCATTGCCCATTTACTCCAGAATATCTACAGTGGTTCAAACTTTTCTTGCCAACCAAACCGTATGCCCCGTGCATTCAGGATCTTCTGCCACCATATTCAGTACTTCAAAGCCATATTGAGCCAATAGATGACGGTATTCTTCTGGAGCTAAACTGGCATGATATAAAGGTTCACCAAATAGCTCTCCGATAGCTTCTCCATATGCAGGACCGCTGCTAAACATCAGCACGGTTCCTAGTTTGGCGTGTCGTGCAAATTGCATAAACATTTGTCGTTGATCATCTGGTGTCAAATGGAAAAAGCTGTCCCACGCCAAGATTGCATCAAATTTTTGTTCTAGATTGAACTGCCGCATATCCACCTGAAGCCAAGCTTGTTCAGGAAAGTTTGCTCGTGCCATTTGTAACATTAGCTCGGAACTATCTACCCCAGTAATTGCACAACCCTGTTCAATTAAATAACTAGCGATCGGTTTCCCCGACCCGCAACCTAAATCCAAAACATTGGCTGGATCTGGCAGCAAAGCCAACATGCGATCTAACCACACATTTTCAAATAGCCACTCTCCACGTAATGCCACCCATTCGCGGGCGTATTTCCGATAAAGCTCAATAATATTTTCTGATAAATGATTGTTTGGCATCACGTTTCTTATTTTATGTTAAAGACATGAATGATCTGCTTAGTGGTCTAACCACAACTCAGCTTTGTTTAGAAAGTTGTACATCCTTTGACTGTGGTATTTTAACAAAGAAAATTGCGTTACCACATAAAATGAGCACCACACCAATCACTGCATTCCAATGCCATTGATAGCCTTCCCACACTGTTGAAATCACCAGAGCCACCAACGGAAATAACAAAGTACTATAGGCTGCTTTGCCCGAACCAATACGCCCCACCAAATAGAAATAGGCAGTAAAACCAATCACTGAACCAAAAATTGCTAAATAAATTAAAGACGAAATTGCACTTAAAGGCATCGTTGGAAAAAAGTCATCCTGTTGTACACATGAAATGAATGCCATTAGAAAAGCACCATAGAACATGCCGTAGGCATTGGTCGTAAAAATATCCAATCCATTTTTCTGATGGCGTGTACTAATCATATTACCCAGCGAGAAGCCATAAGTTCCGATCATACACAGTGATATCCCAAGTAAGGTTTGACTGTTTAATGTAGTGCCAATCACATCCTGCCAAAACAAAGCAACAATCCCGAGCACTCCAAGTAAAGCCGCAGGATAGAATCGAGACGGAATTTGCTGTGCAAAGAACAGTTTGGCATTCAAGGTATTAAAAATGACTGCCATGGAGAAAATCACTGCTTCTAAACCACTACTCACATATTGCACTGCATAATAAAAACAAACAAAGTTAAAACCAAAAATACAGCAGGCCTGTAACATGCAAAATAGATGATCTTTCACTGTCAGTTTTTGCAATTTACGCCAAAAGGCAATAAAAGCAAACAAGACAATTGCTGAAATAAAAAAACGCCAGAACACCGCCACATTGGCAGATATACCGCTTTGTTGTTGCAGGCTAATGGCAATCCATGTTGTGCCCCAAATTACCACAACCAAAGCATATAACAGCGCATTCATTCAATTTCAACCCAAGCTAATGATCTTAAGCACATTATCTCGAAACAAAGACACTCAATACTTGCAGCTTCTTGCGGTCACTATCATCAACTTGTGATTTTTTTACCGAATTTTGCCTACGGATGACAAGACCGAATAGAAGTCCTACACTAGTTACTCAATTTGGCACTGCGTGTAGAAGATGAAATATCAGATTCTAGATCAATTACAGCAACACAAAGCCCAACTTCTCGACTCAGTAGAATTGGGTTCAGGCATGCAGCTCGCCATGTGGCAAAACAACCAAGACTGTGTACAGGTCTGTAGCAATCACCACACTTTAAGTATGTACATTCAGGGTGGATATCACAGTTATCAAAAGACCGCGCGCGGTTGGCAGAATGGTGGTGGACCCGACCATATGTGTCTGTTACCACAGGATTTTGACTCAACATGGGATCTACGTGATCCACTGACCTTCGTGCATTTATACTACACTGAACAACATTTAAAACGTGTAGCAGAACAAGTCTGGGACCGTGAACCGAGCCAAATACAATTAAATCCACAAAGTTTTGTCGCCGATCCACAAATTACGATGATTTATCGACACTTTTTACTCAATAGTGCTTGGCAAAACCGTGAAAATCATTTGCAGATGAGTACAGCTACCACGCTGCTGCTTAACCATTTAATTAAAAATTATAGTCATACTGAGTGGCAAGCTCCTGAAGTCAAAGGGGGCCTATCACCTTATATCCTTAAACAACTTTTACAATGGATTGATCAGCATCTACATTTAAGTTTAACCCTGTCCGATTTAGCAGAACAAACCCAGCTCAGTGAGTATCACTTTGCTCATATGTTTAAACAGTCTATGCATATGCCACCGCATCAATATGTGATGCTACGACGACTGGAATTGGCACATCAGACATTACAAACCACCACTGCCACGATCACAGAAGTTTCTACGCAATATGGATTTAGTTCCAGCAGCCATTTTAGTCATCGTTTTAAAAACCACTTTGGCTATTCGCCTTCGCAAATGCTGAAAATGGGAAAAACCTAGTCTTTAAAAGAGACATTTGAAGATTTGAAGATTTGAAGATTTGAAGATTTGAAGATTTGAAGATTTGAAGATTTGAAGATTTGAAGATTTGAAGATTTGAAGATTTGAAGATTTGAAGATTTGAAGATTTGAAGATTTGAAGATTTGAAGATTTGAAGATAGCTTAAAACAAAAAAAGAAGATAAAGCTTAAGCCTGATCTTCTTTTTGACCGTAAAACCAAGTTGCCGCAATAAAACAACTAAAACCAACAACCATTAGAATTGCAGATATCATAACAAAATGCTCTATTTGGAATGCACTTATTATGTGAAGTTTTTATGACAAATTTATGACAATCCTGTCATTTTTGAATTCACTCAAATCATCAACACACTAAAAACAATCAATTCAATAGGTTAAATTTAAATCACCCATCCATCATGCTACTTTTTAAATGAATAAAGCCGTTGATTGAGATATCTCATGTGAAAGATGGTGTTCTTGATAACCGATTTTATCCATTAAACTTTAGCCCAAAAATTCAGCAAAACACCCACAACCGTAACGTTATACCTTATAATTTAGCCCGCTAGCTAACAGCCCGCTCAAGAGATATTTGATATGACAACTATTATCAAGCAAGATGACTTGATCACTTCGGTCAAGGACGCGCTTCAATTCATTTCGTACTATCACCCACAAGACTTCATCCAAGCGATGAGCCGTGCGTACGACCGTGAAGAAAACAAAGCTGCGAAAGACGCCATTGCACAAATCTTGATTAACTCTCGTATGTGTGCAGAAGGTCATCGTCCAATCTGCCAAGATACTGGTATTGTTAACGTATTTGTTGAAGTGGGCATGGATGTTAAATTTGATTTAACCATGAGCCTCGATGATGCAATCAATGAAGGTGTACGCCAAGGTTACTTAGAGAACTCAAACGTCCTTCGTGCATCTGTTTTAGCTGATCCTGCTTTTGGTCGTAAAAACACCAAAGACAACACCCCTGCTGTGATTTATCACAAACTTGTTCCAGGCAACAAAGTGGACATTACTGTTGCAGCCAAAGGTGGCGGTTCTGAAAACAAATCTAAGCTTGCAATGCTTAACCCATCTGACTCAATTGTAGACTGGGTACTTAAAACTGTTCCGACTATGGGTGCAGGCTGGTGTCCTCCAGGTATGCTCGGTATTGGTATTGGTGGTACTGCTGAAAAAGCCATGATGCTTGCAAAAGAATCACTCATGGAAGAACTCAACATGGACGAATTACTTCGTCGTGGTCCACAGAACAAACTTGAAGAGCTTCGTATCGAAATCTTCGAAAAAGTGAATGCGCTTGGTATTGGTGCTCAAGGTCTTGGCGGTTTAACTACCGTTCTTGATATTAAAATCAAAGACTACCCTTGCCACGCTGCAGGCAAACCAGTCGGCATGATTCCAAACTGTGCAGCCACTCGTCATGCGCACTTCCAATTAGATGGTTCAGGTGTTGCACACATTCAAGCACCGAAACTTGAAGACTACCCTTCTGTGACTTGGGATTCTTCAAGTTCTAAACGTGTTGACCTAGATACGATTACTCAAGAAGAAATGAACGCATGGCAACCAGGCGACACATTATTGCTTAACGGTACAATCTATACAGGTCGTGACGCTGCGCACAAACGTATGGTTGACATGTTGAACAATGGTGAAGAGCTTCCAGTTGACCTTAAAGGTAAATTCATTTACTACGTTGGCCCTGTCGATCCTGTAGGCGATGAAGTGGTTGGTCCTGCTGGTCCAACAACAGCAACGCGTATGGACAAGTTCACTCGCCAAGTTTTAGAAGCGACTGGTATGTTCGGTATGATTGGTAAAGCTGACCGTGGTCCAGCGGCAGTTGAAGCCATCAAAGATAACAAAGCAACTTACCTTATGGCTGTAGGTGGTGCGGCTTACCTTGTTTCTAAAGCAATTCGTGAAGCCGAAGTGGTTGCCTTTGCTGACTTAGGTATGGAAGCAATCTACAAATTTGTTGTGAAAGATATGCCTGTATCGGTTGCTGTTGATGTGAATGGTACATCGGTACATGCAACTGCACCGAAAATCTGGCAAGCGAAAATTGGTAAAATTCCTGTAGTGGATGCTGCAGCAGGCTAAACCCTAAGTTTTGCTTTTTTCAATACCCTTAACATGCTAAGGTCTTGTTAAGGGTATTTTTTTGCCCAAAATTTCTCTTTCTAAAACTATCGTTCATTCTAAATATCATGAAAAAATTAAGCCACATCCTGACGACACTTACACTTTGCACGCTCAGTTTCAGCACTTTCGCAAAACCTGCAACTGAAGCATCTGTCGAAAAAGCCCTACTACTTGGTGACATTAAAGGGACTTTGGCTCAATCCCAACAAGAAATGCGTCCTGTTTATGAACAACAAGCAGAAGAAATGCTCAAAAATATGTTCAAAACAACCGCGCTGAATACAGAACAACAAAAAGCCGCCCAGCAAATTGCGGATATCACTGCATCTTTTAGCAATAAATTGATTTCTGATCCAAAATTTATGCAAATGCTAAAAGATGTTTATATGCAGACCTTTACTGAAGAAGAAGTACTTGCCAATATTCAGTTCCTAGAAACCCCGATTGGACAATCAATTAATAAGAAAAGTAGCAAAATGATGAGTGAAATCATGCGCAACAGTATCGAGATGTCGGCTCAAATGATGCAAGATCCTGCAACGCAAAACGAAATCAATCAGCAAGTTGCAAAAACACTTGAGCCATTATTCAAACAGTTGAAAAAGAACAAATAAGCTGATTACCATGTACGAATATCCCAAATTTTAAAGGGTTGTGTAAGTTGTACATCAGATTGAGTATCATATTTTGCTGCTTTAATTTTTTGTGCTTTATGACGCAACTCGCCTGTTTGTTGGTCTTGCGCAACAAAGTTATAACTTGCAGATTTCAGTTGGGTAAATGCGATTTCATTTTGCCCAATCGAGTTAGGCATCAAAATTAAGGGACCCGAGACTTCCTTACGTGTACTCAGATTTTCTTCATCATATTTCACGTAATAACTCTTACCCGCTTCAACGGTGAAATCTAAATATTTAGGTTTTTGAAAATGCTGAATACCCAAAGGTCGGCTACTCGATAAACGATAAGTTCCCGCAGGAAGTTCCAACCAGTAATAATGATTATTCAGCAAACTCGGAATTCGATATTTATTGATAAAAAGACTGGAAGCCACAATTTCCTGACGATTCCAACGACTGTCGGGACGATAGAGATAAACCACAGCAGCCTGATTATGCTGCGCCTGCACAGGATGGTAACGTTGACCTAATTTTTGATTAACCCAACCACCCACCGAAGTCATCCCAAATCGGTACTGCTCGACAATTCCAGGAGCCTGACTGGTATCCACGGGATGGAGTGTCGAGCTTAATTCAGGGTGTTCTAAAACTGCTTGCTTGTGGCATCCGAATAAAAATAAACTGCTGCATAAGATAAGATAAAACGAACGCATGATTTTCCCTCACCGCGTATTTCTTTTATTTATTAGGGTGGATCTTGGATATATTCCATTTTTTAGGCATCCTCGCCTTTGCCCAAGATTAACATTCAGTTTTTGGCTTGCAAATAAAAAACGTGCGGAAATCATAAATTTCCGCACGTTTCAGACGAATAACAAATTAAGCAGATTTTGAGTTAAGCACTTTTAAATCAACTTTGTTTGCATCTTCAGTCGCTATTTTCGGTTGACGTTCAGGCAGTAATTCAGGTTTAGCAGTACCGTTAATCACGGCTTCATTCACCACAACAGTACCCACATCTGTACGGCTTGGTAAATCATACATCACTTCAAGTAAGGCATTTTCCAAAATTGAACGCAGACCACGTGCACCCGTATTACGCTCAAGCGCTTTTTTCGCAACCGCACGTAATGCCGAATCTTCAAACACAAGATCTACATGTTCCATATCGAACAAATGCTGATACTGACGCGTTAATGCATTCTTTGGTTCTGTCAGAATTTGCATTAATGCTTCTTCATCTAGCTCATCCAATGTTGCAATAACAGGTAAACGACCAATGAATTCAGGGATTAAACCGAACTTGACTAAATCTGTTGCTTCCACTTGACGGAACAAATCTGAAAGCTGTTTACTTTCATCTTTTTTCTTCACATCTGCGGTAAAACCAATACCGCCTTTCTCTTGACGCTGTTGCACAATTTTCTCTAAGCCAGAGAATGCACCGCCACAGATAAATAAGATGTTAGACGTATCAATTTGAATGAATTCTTGCTGCGGATGTTTACGCCCACCTTGCGGTGGAATCGAAGCAACCGTACCTTCAATCATTTTCAACAAAGCTTGTTGTACACCTTCACCCGACACATCACGCGTGATTGACGGATTCTCAGATTTACGCGTGATTTTATCAATCTCATCAATATAGATAATGCCCTTTTGAGCTTTTTCTACATCGTAATCGGCTTTTTGCAATAACTTTTGCACGATGTTTTCAACATCTTCACCAACATAACCTGCTTCGGTCAGTGTTGTTGCATCTGCCATCGCAAATGGAACATCGAGTAAACGCGCCAAGGTTTGAGCAAGCAAAGTTTTACCCGAACCTGTTGGTCCAACCAACAAGATATTACTTTTCGCAATCTCAACTGCGTCGTCGTGCTTATGACCACCATGAGTCGCCTTAAGACGTTTATAGTGGTTATAAACTGCAACTGACAGGGTTTTCTTTGCAACATCTTGACCAATCACATACTGGTCTAATGCTGCACGAATTTCTTGAGGTTTCGGCAAAGGCTTCGCAGCCCAGTCTCCAGATTCAACCTGTTGACTGGTCTGCACTAAGTCTAAGCATACGTCCACACATTCATTACAAATGTATGCGTCCTCACCTGCAATCAGTTTCCCGACTTCAGACTGCGTTTTACCGCAAAATGAACAATGCTTTTGTCCTTGAGGATGTTCGGACATATTTACTCCAATACTAAAATCTTAAAACTTATGGACGTTTGCTAAGCACTTCATCCACAAGACCGTATTCTTTTGCTGCCTGTGCAGTCATAAAGTTATCGCGGTCTGTATCTCTTGCCACAGTTTCATAGTCTTGACCACTATGCTCTGCCATCAAACGGTTTAAACGCTCTTTAATGAAAAGAATCTCACGTGCATGGATTTCAATATCCGATGCTTGTCCACGGAAACCACCGAGTGGTTGGTGAATCATAACACGCGCATTTTCTAAACAGTAACGTTTCCCTTTCGCACCTGCATTTAATAAGAATGCACCCATTGATGCAGCTTGACCCATACAGTAAGTCACAACATCTGGCTTGATAAACTGCATGGTATCGTAAATTGCCATACCTGCTGTCACCGAACCGCCTGGTGAGTTAATATATAGGTGAATATCTTTATCTGGGTTCTCTGCTTCCAAAAACAACATCTGGGCCACAATTAAATTAGCCATGTTGTCTTCCACTTCACCCGTTAAAAAAATAACGCGTTCACGCAAAAGGCGTGAAAAAATATCAAATGAACGTTCACCACGAGACGATTGCTCAACTACAACTGGGACTAACGCGTTTTCAATAGTTGGAACATACATACGTTTATTTATTCCTAGATTTTTTGTGACTTAACCCATATCCACAATATGAGGGATAATGACCGAAATTGCAAAATATTCCCCATTAAATAACAGATATTTTTTGCATAAGCTTTGTGAATATAGGACAAGCTAATATCTTGATGAGATAAAAAAAGGCGCTCAAAGCGCCTTTTTTAACTCAAGCTAAATTAGCCTTGTTGACGAGCTTGTTGCTCTTTCAACAATTCTTCATAGCTAACAGTTTTATCAGTTACTTTTGCAGCTGCTAAAATGTGATCAACGACTTGATCTTCTAATACAACAGCTTCAATTTGTGAACGTTGTTGCTTGTCATTTTTGAAGTATTCGATAACTTCAGCTGGATCTTCGTAAGAAGAAGCCATGTCTTCGATGTAAGCTTCAACGCGAGCTTGGTCAACTTCAAGTTTAGCATCAGCCAATACTTTGCTTACCAATACGCCAAGTTTTACAGATTTTTCAGCTTGTTCTTTGAACAATTCATCTGGAAGCATGCTGCTGTCAAATGCTTTAGCACCTTGAGCACCAAACTGTTGAGTGAATTGTTGGATCATTTGTTGACGTTGACGGTCGATTTCTTGAGCAACCATTGCAGCAGGAAGTTCAACTTCGTTAGCAGCAACTAATGCATCAAAAGTCGCACCTTTAACTTGGTTACGAAGACCATTTTTTACTTCGCGTTCCATGTTTTTACGCACGTCAGCTTTTAACTTTTCAACGCCTTCTTCTTCAGTTAAACCAAAGATTTGAAGGAATTCAGCGTCAACTTCTGGAAGTTTTTGCTTTTCAACAAGCTTCACAGTGATTTTGAATTGTGCTGCTTTACCTGCAAGGTTCGCTGCTTGGTAATCTTCAGGGAAAGTAACGTCAATTACTTTCTCTTCGCCTTTCTTCATACCAACGATACCGTCTTCGAAGCCAGGGATCATACGACCAGAACCTAAAACTAGTTTAAAGTCTTCAGCAGCACCGCCTTCAAACTTCTCGCCATCTACAGTACCTTCAAAGTCGAAAGTTACTTGCATGTCTTTTTTCGCCATGCCTTTAGTTTCAGTCCAAGAAGCACGTTGCTTTTGAAGGTTTTCGATCATTTGATCAACGTCTTTGTCTTCTACTGAAGATGCTTTACGTTCAACTTCTAGACCGTCAAATTTCACTTCAACTTCTGGATAAACTTCAACAGTCGCTTCGTATACAAGGACGTCGTCTTTGTTTTCTACTTTATCAATGTTTGGCATGCCAACAGCATTGATTTTTTCTTGTTGAATTGCTTCGAATACTGTGTCACGGATAACGTCATTTACCACTTCTTGGTAAATACCCGCGCCATATTCACGGCGAACTACATTTAATGGCACTTTACCTGGACGGAAGCCGTTAATCTTTACAGTTTTAGCAGTGCGTTTTAAACGTGCTTCAAATTGCTCGTTCACACGGCTCGTCGGTACAGATACATTTAAACGACGGGCAACGCCCGAAACCGCTTCAGAAGTTACTTGCATGGCTTCCTCGAAATTTAGTAATAACAGTTTATAAAAAAGTGCCACATTATATGACAACATTTAAAGATATACAAAACTGGATGGTTAAACCACAAGATTTTATCTGATTTCTTTTGTTTTTCTTTCTAAATTTCCGATCATTTTTCTCTTTTTAAACGGCTTTTATTGCAAATGATAAGTCTTATCATTATTATATGCAAAAATATCACATTTATATTTATTTTCAGTTATTTATCTCGTCCAACTATGGAATTCTATTTATGAGTAAGTTCAACCTTCGCCCACTCAGTCTTGCACTACTGGGTTTATCCACCAGTTCTGCTTTTGCGGAAAGCAGTTCAGAAACCTCCTCTTCGATGCATCAACTTTCAACTATTGTGGTTTCCGCAGCGGGGTTTGAACAAGATATTAAAAATGCACCTGCCAGCATCAGCGTGGTCACCAAAGAAGATATTGAAAAGAAAAATGCCACAAGTATTGCAGACCTATTGGCTGATGTACCGGGAATTGATATTCGCTCGGGCGTAGGTAAAACCGCAGGCTTAAACATTAAAATGCGTGGTTTGGGGAATGATTACAGCCTCGTCTTGATTGATGGACGCCGCCAAACTACATCTTCTGACGTTACGCCAAACGGCTTTGGAGAAACATCAAATAGCTTCCTTCCACCTCTTTCCGCGATTGAACGCATCGAAGTGATTCGAGGCCCTATGGCGACTCGTTATGGTTCCGAGGCGATGGGTGGTGTTATTAATATTATTACCAAAAAAATCAGCAATGAATGGCATGGTAATGTCACAGTAAGTGGCAATTTAATGGAACATAAAGCTGAAGCTGACTCATGGAAAACCAGTTTTCTTCTCAACGGCCCACTTATTGAAAATCGTCTTGGACTACAACTTCGTGGCAGCTATTTAGATCGCCAAAGTTCTGAACGTATCGTTGCTGGCTCGACTTCACGCGATCCTCGTCCAAGTGAAGCGGATAACTATGATGTTGGCGGTAAATTAAATCTAAGTTTGAATGACCAAAATTCGCTTTGGCTCGATGCCTTCCATTCAAATCAAACTTATAGCAATGCAGATAACCGCCTAGGCACCCAAGATACTTCTGCGCGCGCACGTGGCTATAAAGATGAGCTAAAATTTAACCGCGAACAATATTCACTTGGTCATGATGGTAATTATGACTTCGGGACATGGAACACTTATATTAGCCAAACCAAAACGGAAACAATTGGGCGTACCATTCCGACCAATACTTTCCCTAGTAATGCTTATGCGGGGCGCGATCGTACACTAGAGAATACAGATTTAGTTGTGGATAGCCATATCATTACAACTCTCAGAAATCACAAATTGACCTTGGGTACAGAGTATAAAAAAGCTGAAAGTGTGGATGATATAGCAAGTCTAGGAGCTGAGTTTGAGAAGGATTCCTACTCATTCTATGCAGAAGATGAGTGGAACCTGATGGATAGTCTGCATTTTACCTTTGGTGGACGCTATGAAGACCACTCAGGTTTTGGTGGGCATTTTAGTCCACGCGCTTATCTGGTCTGGAACACAACAGATGCCTTAACCCTTAAAGGTGGTGTGAGTACGGGTTATAAAGCCCCTTCGGCTAAAGCTTTACACAATGGAATAATTAATTTTAGTGGGCAAGGAACCACCCCAGTTCTAGGTAATCCTGATTTAAAGCCTGAAACCTCGGTTAATTATGAAGTAGGCTTAAATTATCAGCCTTCGGATAGATTCGATTTTAATACCACTGCATTCTTTAATGTTGTTAAAGATAAAACTATATCTAAAGAATTTAATTGCAGTATCAGTGACTGTTCTGGATTGGGCAACGGTGTAACATCTTATTCCAAGAGCTTTAATGCAGATGAGGCAGAAATCTATGGCCTCGAAACCTCATTAAAATATCAAATCATTCCCGAATGGGATATTAAAGCTGCCTATACCTTTACCGAATCTGAGATTATCAAAGGCGAAAACAAAGGTTATGCACTTGAGTCAACGGCTAAACATTTATTCAACCTCACATCGACATGGCACATCAATGATGCATTTGATCTATGGTTACAACATGAATATCAGTCTGGTCGTCCCCGCTACTTAGAAAGCCAAACAGGTGATGCATTGAATATTCAAAAGCAAACCGATAATGAGTTCTCTGGCTATAACCTATTTAACTTGGGTGGTAGTTATCAGCTCAATGATCAGATACGTATTAATGCGGCTGTAAATAATTTGCTAGATAAAGACTTTACCGAATACATGGACTATTACGACCTAAATGGTGATGTACAACAAGCATATAAATACCTTTCGATAGGATCTGCTATGTCTGGAACGTATATCTCTGGGCGTAACTACTGGTTATCTATTTCTTACGATTTCTAAAATTCAAAATCCCAATAAAAAACCCTGCCTTAGCAGGGTTTTTCTATATTTATATAAAATCATGCACTTATATACAAATCGTTACACAATATCATTATTTTTTACATTTTCTTTAAAGTCATTAATCGGCAATTCCAATCATTTACAATTGGTAAAATAAATAAGAATTATTATTATTCGCATAAGAATTTTTACTACTCTTTGTGAGTTCAGAAATGTCATTTATTAAAACGCGGAAAAAATTAGTGTCGGCAGCAATTGCCTCATCATTATCAGTTGTTGCGACTACGGCTATTGCTCAAGAAGAAACAGCTCAGTTGCCAACCATTCACACGGAAGCAACTCAAGAAGAGTCTTTAAAAGTTGATCAATCTGCAAATGCTAAATTTGTCGCGCCTCTAAAAGATACACCTAAATCCGTTTCTGTTCTTTCGCAAAAACTTTTAAAAGATACCAACTCTAATACGCTATTAGAAGCATTGCGTTATGAACCAGGAATCACTTTAGGTGCAGGTGAAGGTGGTACACCATTTACAGATATGCCTTATATCCGTGGTTATAGCGGTCAATCTTCTATTTATGTGGATGGTGTTCGTAATACCACTTCACAAAGCCGCGATATGTTTGCCATCGAACAAGTTGAAGTTATTAAGGGTTCTTCATCTGCCCTTGGTGGTGGTGGTAGCGTTGGCGGAAGCATTAACCTGATTCCTAAAGTTGCTCATGAAGGCGATACTTATCAAGGCAGCGTTCAAGGCGGAACCGACAACTATAAACACATTCAATTAGATGCCAACAAAGACTTCGGTAACGGTATGGCTGGCCGTGTCATTGTAATGGGGCACGAAAATGAAAAAGCTGGACAAAGTGATGGAGCCGAATTTGCACGTGCTGGTATCGCAACTAGCCTCGCCTTTGGTCTAGGCTCTGACACACGTGGTTCTGTTGGTTATTACTATTTGCGTAGCAATGATGAACCAGATGCGGGTATTCCATTCAATAATGCAAAGCCAACAACACCTCCTCCTGGTGTAACTGTTAATCCTGGCGATGGTAAACCTGTAAGCGTCAAAGCTGGAACTTACTATGGCTGGAAAGCACGTGACTTTGACAAACGTGAAAACCAAATTGGTACGTTTAAGCTTGAACACGATTTCAATGAAAATCTGACCTTGGCAAACATTGCTACATATAACAAATCTAAATCTGATTATATCTATACCAATGCCGATGACTCTAAAGGAAACATTTACCGTGGTACTGTTGCACGACGTGCGTTAAGTCGTATTTTAGAGACCGATGCGTATAGTGACCAATTGTCATTACGCGGTAAATTCAATACTGGTGCATTAAATCACTCGTTTAACGTCGGAACCGAATGGAGCCTACAAGAAACGGATCAAGGCATGCACACATTTACCAATGCAGCTGGTCAAACTACGTCTACAATCTTAACATCTAATATCAATTCATGTGATGCAAGCGCTGCTGCACTGAATGGTTGGTGTACTGGCTTAAACAACCCAAGTAATGGTTTGTTTACCGATACAATTGGCAGTATTAAAGGTCAGTCTACAACGCGTAGTCAAACAATGTCTGTGTATGCTTTAGACAGTATTGAATTTAACCCACAATGGTTGCTTAACCTAGGCATCCGTTGGGATAAATTTGAAACCGAGAAAAAATATAATCAAGATGTCTATAAAACTAAAGATGGTGCCTATACTTCTGAAGTCTCTATTCCTAAAGGGACAAAATATGAAAGTGATTCAGACTTTTTCACTTATCAAGCTGGTTTAGTTTATAAACCAACTGAAAATGGTAGCATTTATACCAGTTTTGCAACCTCTGCAAACCCTGTAGGTGTTCTTGCAGAAGGCGATAGCAGTGACAACGCTTTAGGTACAACGGATATCATCAATGCCCTCAAGCCAGAAGAAGCTCGTACTTTTGAAATTGGTACCAAATGGGACTTATTTAATAATCGTGCAAACTTAACTGCTGCAATTTTCCGTACTGAAAAGCAAAATACTCGCATTCAAATTGATTCAACTACTTCTGCTAATGCAGGTGAAAGCCGTGTTGATGGTTTCGAAGTTAGCTTAAACGGTAAAATCACCAACAAATGGGAAGTTTCAACAGGTTATAGCTATTTAGACAGTGAAATTACCAAAGCGGCATACAATTCAATTGCACAAGAAGGTAAGCCACTGCCATTCGTTGCAAAAAACAGCGCAACTTTATGGTCAACTTATCGTGTTATGCCGAAATTAACTTTGGGCGCGGGTGCTGAATATCGTGATCAAGTTTATGTAAACACAACTGCACCAAAATACTTACCGACCTATACCATCTACAATGCCATGGCAAAATATGATGTGAACCGCAATGTAAATGTTCAGCTTAACGTGAATAATATTTCTGATAAACATTATTTCACGAGCGCACACGCAGCTCACTACGCATTTGAAGGCAATGGCCGCAATGCCGTATTAGCCATTAACTTTAAATACTAAGATTTAATCCCATAAATTAATTATGGAATTAACTTAAATTAAGATAAAATAGCCTCTGCTCAGAGGCTATTTTTATAACCATTTATTTAGAAGGATATAGGCTGTGATTCATCACATTCCAAATGTTTTATCCAAAGAACAAGTCGCTGAATTTCGCCAATTAATGGCAACAGCAAATTGGGTAGGTGGGAAAGTAACAGCAGGTACCCTTTCTGCCTCAGTCAAACAAAATCAACAACTTTCGGAAAATGATCCCCTCACCCATCACCTAAGTGAGTTGGTGATTCAAGCCATTTGGAAAAATCCAGTTTTTCAAGCCGCTGCATTGCCACATCAAATTATTCCCCCACTGTTTAATCGTTATGATGAACATGAAAGTTTTGGTTTTCATGTTGATAACTCAATTCGCCTGATTCGTGGAACTTCACAACAAATGCGTACAGATTTATCTTGTACATTATTTTTAAGTGAACCCGAAGAATACGATGGTGGTGATTTGGTGATTGAAGACACCTATGGTTATCATGAAGTGAAATTACCTGCTGGCGATGTCGTACTCTACCCAGCAACCAGTTTGCATGAAGTCAGTAGCATTACTCGCGGTACACGTTTTGCTTCATTTTTCTGGGTACAAAGTTTGATTCGTGATGACCAGAAACGCCATCTACTCTTCAATCTTGATGAAAGTATTCGTCAATTACGTAAGGATCATGATGATGCTTATCCTGAAGTCATGAAACTGACCAACATTTATCACAACTTGATACGAATGTGGTCAGAATTATAATTAGTTAGCTCACTTTGTTATTATATTTTTCAAAAAATAAATCTATCTTGGGAAATTTTTTCTAATATTCAAATAATACTGCAAAATTAGAAAAACATTTCCCTTACAATCCTATTAGAATAAATTATGAACTTTTTGCACTGCATGCAATTTTCGCCTAGACTCAATCAAGTACTCTGCGAATGCTTGCACAAGTAAAATTACCCTATTGATCTTGATGGTTACATGATGAAAACGAATGATATTTTTGCTTTTCCGACTCACGCTCAACCTCAAATGAATCTCCTGATGCTGCGCCACGCGCGCGTATAAAAATTTTTGCTTTTTTGAGCAAAACCCCCTGAATATCCCTTTAATTTTGTTGAAATAGATACCATATATAAGTAGTGCGTTGCATTTTAATAATACTGAGCAACGGGCACTACACAAGGAGTTCCTCATGATGTTGGCTGATCCAAGTAAAAAATACCGTCGCATGTACCAGCGTGTAGACTTGCCTGACCGTCAATGGCCAAACAACGAAATTACCCAAGCGCCGATTTGGATGAGTACCGACCTTCGTGACGGTAACCAAGCAATTTTTGAACCAATGGACATGGAACAGAAGTTTAAGATGTTCCAAATGTTGGTCAAAATTGGCTTTAAGCATATTGAAATTGGCTTCCCTTCTGCGTCTCAAATTGACTTTGACTTCACCCGTAAATTGATTGAAGAAGGTCATATTCCAGATGACGTTTACATTGAAGTTTTAGTTCAAGCACGTGATCACTTGATTCAACGTACTTTTGAATCTTTACAAGGTGCAAAACGTGCAATTGTACATATCTACAATTCAAACTCGCCAACATTCCGCCAAAAAGTATTAAATGTGGATATTGCAGGGGCAAAACAATTAGCGATTAACGCAGCGACAAAAGTTAAAGAATATGCAGCGCAACAACCAGAAACTGAATGGGTATTCCAATACAGCCCAGAATGTTTCTCTGCAACTGAATTAGAAGTCGCTAAAGATGTCTGTGATGCTGTGACTGAAATCTGGGATGCACGTCCAGACCATAAAGTGATTTTAAACTTGCCTGCAACTGTTGAAGTATCAACTCCAAATGTTTATGCAGACCAAATCGAATGGATGCATCGTAATATTCAACGTCGTGATGGCGTGATCATTTCTGTGCACTGCCATAATGACCGTGGCTGTGGTATCGCGGCTTCTGAATTGGCCATTATGGCAGGTGCTGACCGTGTAGAAGGTTGTGTGTTTGGTAATGGTGAGCGTACAGGTAATGTGGACGTTGCTGCAATCGCCTTGAACATGTACACCCAAGGTGTTGCACCAAACTTAGACTTCTCGAACATTAATGAAGTGATTGCGACAGTTGAAGAATGCACAGGTTTACCTGTACATCCTCGTCATCCTTATGCAGGTGACTTGGTCTTCACGGCATTCTCAGGCTCACATCAGGATGCGATCAAGAAAGGCTTTGAATACCAGAAAAACGAAGAAATCTGGGACATGCCATACTTACCAATCGATCCGAAAGACTTGGGTCGTGACTATGATGCGGTGATTCGTGTCAACAGCCAATCTGGTAAAGGCGGGATTGCCTACTTGTTAGAATCAAACTACAACGTAGTATTACCGCGTCGTTTACAAATCGAATTCTCACAAGTGGTTCAGCAAGTCGCGGATGAAGAAGGTGTCGAAGTTTCAGCACAGCAAATCTGGAGCTTGTTCAAAGATACGTATGTAGAAACCAAAAATGCGCATTATTCAGCAAAAAATTACCGTTTGTCTGATGAAAATGGCAACCAAGTCATTGAATTAGACATAGAACTTGATGGTGAAATTCAACATTTACGTGGCGAAGGTAATGGACCGATTTCTGCATTCTTGAATGCGCTTCAATTACCAATTGACGTATTGAACTATGAAGAACGTAGTATTAGTTCAGGTGCACATGCCAAAGCCTTAACCTTAATTGAACTTCAAGTAAAAGGTACGGGTAAAGGTTCATTTGGTGCGGGTGTTCATGACAATACCGTCACCTCGTCAATTGAAGCGATCCTTGCGTGTACCAACCGTTTAATTGATCAAGGTGTACTTAGCACTGACCAAGTGATTGCTGCTGCGGTATAAGTATTAGCAATAATAATTAGCACTAAAATGACTTTAGAAGGATACCCTCAAGTGGTATCCTTTTGTTTATTGTTCTAAAAAATTAAAGGCGAAGTATTTCTGTGTCTTTTCCAGCTGACTCAGTGGGTCTCGTAACCCCACAAAAGTTCCAATTCGAAGAGCCGTTAGAACTAGAATGTGGTCGTGTTTTACCACGTTTCGAAATGATGGTTGAAACTTACGGCACGCTCAACGCAGATCACTCGAATGCCATTCTCATTTGCCATGCTTTATCGGGACATCATCATGCTGCTGGTTATCATCATGAAGATGATAAAAAAGCAGGTTGGTGGGATGCATGTATTGGCCCTGGAAAAGCAATTGATACCTCTAAGTTTTTTGTCGTTGCCTTAAATAACATTGGGGGCTGTAGCGGCTCGACAGGTCCAACCTCACCAAATCCTGAAAATGACAATCGTCCTTATGGGCCAGATTTTCCTTTAGTGACCGTGCGTGACTGGGTTAAAACCCAAGCCATGCTCTCTGATCGCTTAGGCATTCAAACTTGGTATGCAGTGATCGGTGGTTCTTTGGGAGGCATGCAGGCTTTACAGTGGTCGGTGGATTATCCTGAGCGTTTACAGAAATGTGTGATCATCGCCAGCGCACCAAAACTCTCTGCACAGAATATTGCCTTTAACGAAGTGGCACGTCAGTCGATTTTGTCTGACCCCGACTTCCATCAAGGTCGCTACTTAGAACATGACAGCTATCCAAAACGCGGCTTAATTTTGGCACGTATGGTCGGCCATATTACCTATCTGTCAGAAGAAGCCATGAAACAAAAGTTTGGTCGTGACTTAAAGTCAGGCAAATTTATGTATGGCTTTGATGTTGAGTTCCAAGTCGAAAGTTATTTGCGTTATCAAGGTGAACAGTTCAGCCGAAACTTTGATGCCAATACCTATTTAATTATGACCAAGGCACTGGATTATTTCGATCCGTCACGTGAATATGAACATTCACTGACTCAAGCGATGTCTCAGACCAAATGTAAGTTTCTGGTGGTGTCATTTACCACGGACTGGCGCTTTACTCCTGAACGCTCACAAGAAATTGTGGATGCACTGATTAGTAATCACAAGCCTGTGAGTTATCTGGATATTGATGCTGAACAAGGTCATGATTCATTCTTATTCCCGATTCCGCTTTATGTAAAATCATTACGTGCATTTTTAGGTGGTGAAGAACAGCTTAAATCTACCGCTAAGGAGGTTGTGTAATGCGTATCGATCATCAACTCGCTGAAGCATGGATTAAACCCGACTCTAAAGTCCTCGATTTGGGCTGTGGTGATGGTGAATTGCTGGCTCATATGAGTAAACAGCACAATATTCGTGCATATGGCTTAGAAATTGATCAGGAAAAGATTGCAATTGCGATCAGCCGAGGGTTAAATATTATTCAGCAGGACTTAAATTTAGGTTTAAGTCGCTTTGCCGACCAGTCTTTTGACTATGTGGTGATGGCACAAGCTTTGCAAGCTGTAGATGCGCCTGACGTATTATTACGTGATATGGTGCGTGTGGGGAAACAGGCGATTATTACTTTTCCAAACTTTGCACATTGGAAGACCCGTTCTTTCTTGGCTTTGAAAGGAATGATGCCAGTTTCAGAAGCATTACCTTATATGTGGTATAATACTCCAAACATCCACTTATGTACTTTTCGAGATTTTGAAGCACTTTGTGCAGAAAACAACATCCGAATAATTAATCGACTCGCCGTGAATGGGGATCAGCAAGGTAGTTTACTGAGTAAACATATCCCAAATCTGTTTGGTGAAGTCGCAATTTATCGAGTGAGCGCGCTATGAAAAAATTATTATTAAGCACACTAGTTTTTGGACTTTTTAGCATTCAGTCTCATGCTGAGTACGTTTCGCCATCTACTTCCATTTCTAGTCAAGCTGCCCAATATTCAACCATGGATATTGATAACTTAATTAAAGCTGCAAAAGCAGGTCAACCTGCTGCACAGTTTTACTTAGGTACCAAATACCAAACGGGTAAAGACATAAAGCAAGATGACCGTCAGGCATTTGCTTGGTTTAAAGCTGCTGCTGATCAGGGCTTATCCCCTGCACAGTTAAATGTAGGTCGTATGTATGCCGATGGCGTTGGGGTTGCCAAAAGTGAAACTTTGGCTCGCCAATACTTTGAAAAGGCAGCCAGCCATGGTGACAACCGTGCCAGCTTCAATCTTGCCATGATGGAAGAGCAAAAGAAAAACTATATTGGTGCTTACCAATGGTATGAACTTTCAACGCGTGATGGCATGCTCGACAATAAAGTCATTACCATGTCAGAAGGTAAAAAGACGGCTTTGGCAGCGAACCTGACCCAAGACCAGATTCGTTTGGCACGTGATCGTGCAGACAAATGGATTCAAGCGCAATAATATTGCACTGACGCTAGACAGCACCTTCGGGTGCTTTTTTATTTTCGGCAGTTGTATTTTTTTGCATCATCACAAACCTTAAACCATGTGCTTCAATCACTTCCGATACAGCTTTAAAGCCAAATTTTTGATAAATAGGCTGCGCATAACAACTTGAATTTACGCTGATCACGGTGATATTTTCCTGTAGTTCAGCAACAACATAATTCCACAGCTTTCGACCAATCCCCTGCTGTTGTACAGCAATATCCACGAAAAAATGTACGAGATGGGCAGGTTCTTTATAAGCAATAATACCTAGAATTGCTTCATTCTGTTCATATACATAATAATGAACCTGTTCGGTGTTTAATAATTTTAAAATAGAGGCTGAAGAAAATTTTTCTTCACCTTCACGGCTTATGGCAAAGTCAGCAATATAAGGTTGAATTAATTTTTCAATTTGTCCTAAATCTGTATGGGTGGCTGGACGAATCATATTCATTTATCTCTTGTTCTTATTTAAAGTCAGTTGTTGCTTTTAATCTTCATAGATTATGCTGCTTTTATACAATCTAATTCAGTTAAAATATAGACCATTATTTTCAATTCATGAGCACCAATACAATGTCTGCAAATGCATGGTTATCTCAAGGCACATTAGTACTTGCCAGTAATAACAAAGGTAAAATTGCTGAATTTGAGAAACTTTTTGCCGAACTCCTACTTCCAGTCAACGTTGTACCGCAAGGTCAACTCAATATTGAAGATGCCGTGGAAGACGGGCTCAGTTTTATTGAAAATGCCATTATTAAAGCCCGTCATGCTAGCCGTATTTCAGGTAAACCTGCAATTGCCGATGACTCGGGTATTTGTGTCCCAGTTTTAGGTGGTGCACCAGGCATTTACTCTGCCCGTTTTGCAGGTGAACACGGCGATGATGCCGCCAACAACCAAAAGCTGTTAGAGAAATTAAAACCATTGCGTAAAGATGGTGAAACCATTGAAGGCATGTTTGTATGCGTATTAGCTTTGGTACAACATGCCGAAGATCCACTCCCACAAATTTTCCAAGGCATTTGGAAAGGTGAAGTATTAGAAGCAGCACGTGGTGAAAATGGTTTTGGCTATGACCCACTATTCTGGTTACCTGAGCTGGGCATTTCTAGTGCTGAAATGAGCAAAGAAGAAAAAAATAAAATCAGTCATCGTGGTCAAGCCATGCAACTTTTTAAACACAGTTTAGAAAAGTAACTGAGACTTTTTGCTCTCTCTTTAGGGAGAGAGCAAAAGCCTTTTTATATAAACAAATGCAATAATACGCCATACAAACTGACCACAACACAACTGACAATTGTCCCCGAAGCGATATATTTTGCCGAAGTTCCTGTCCCCTGATAATGCGTTTCTAAAGCCACTATATTTGCCGCAGGTGGTAAACAAAACAATAAGAACATGACCCCAATCGATTGTTCAATATGTGGTATAGGCAAAAAGCGATACGCTAACCCACATAACACTAAACCACAAAGTAATTTCAAGCCTGCGGTTTGCGTACTTTGCCATAAATCTGCTCTATGAACTTTGGTGTGCCTGAGCCACATGCCCAACACACACATACCCGAAAAGGTCATGCCCAACTTTGTAGCAGCATATATCCAATCAATACCATACTGTTGTAGCCAGTGCTGTATACCCAACAACCAAAACAATGCAGCCAAACTTAAAGCAACGATTGGCGGTGAATACATGACTTTTTTCAGAATCATACTAAGTGGCTGAGGCGTCTTACTCACAGCAGTGACTGCCCAAAGGTTACCAAAAATAGAGCCACCGACATACAACGCCACCATGGCAGGGCTGATTTCTGTGCCGAATAGCGCAATCGCAAAAGGAAAGCCTAACCATGCCATATTGACATAACTAAAACACAAGGCATTCAACTTATTCTTTGAAAAATAGAGGAAAAAATAAAACAATAGAACAGCGACGCAAAAGCTAAATAGCATCAAGCTAAGGCTACCTACCTGATAAAACACCATGTTGTAAATAATCACAATAGGAATAAAACACCGGGCCAATAAACTAGATAGTATTGTTTTTAATTGCGTAGCAACTGGCGTTGTGGCAAGAAGTAAACCTGTTAAAAATGCCAATAGCGGCAACAACAAAGCCACATCGATATTCCTTGAAATTTCACCTAATCATCATAACACTCATCGGTTTTTTTTCCAGAAAATCGACTGTCTTGAAATTGCAATCCTATCGTCACACCGCTGTCATGTTGAACTGTTGAGATATGGCATAAATAGAAAAGAGGAAAACAAGATGGCAGGTTTATCGATTTGGCATGTGCTAATTTTTGCAATTGTCGTGATCTTATTATTTGGTACGTCTAAACTAAAAAACTTAGGTAAAGATGTCGGCGGTGCCATTAAAGACTTTAAAAAGTCGGTTAAAGAAGATGAGACAACCTCATCACTCAATGAACCACGTACTTTAGAACACCAAAGTACCGCGGAAGTTAAAACGTCAACACGATCATAAGCCACAGGTATTTACCCAATGCTCAATATTGGAATGACTGAACTGTTGACCTTCGGCATCATTGCATTATTGGTGCTAGGACCAGATAAACTGCCTGAAGCGGCACGTTTTGCAGGTAAATGGTACGGCAAGTTCAAACGTATGATCAGCAATGTTCAAAATGACATAGATCGCGAATTACGCATGTCTGAGTTACGTGAACAAATGCAAAATGAGATGAAACGGATTCAAGAACTTGAGCTTAAAATGCAGGCTCAGATGCAAGAATTACAACAACAAAGTCATAGCGCGATCGAACAACAACAGCAAAACAGCGTTACTGAAAATAAAAATTTATTTTTGACTTATATTCCACTCACACAGCAAAAATATTCAATGCTATATCGACATCCATTACCTTCAGTAATGCCTTGTACGAATAAAATGGGGGCTACTGTAGTGGATTGTCTTGAACAATTACCCGAATTAAAGGTGGCGGTATGAATATACCTATAGAATCCAGTCACTTGCCAAGTTCATTACAGCAAGAACAAGCACCACTAGAAGAAATGCCAATCACCAAACATCTAGTTGCATTAAGACAGCATTTGTTCAAAGTTGTTGGTTTATTGCTTGTGCTATTTTTTTGCCTACTGCCGTTTGCCAATCATACCTATCAACTCATGTCCGAGCCATTGCGTGCGCAGTTGCCTATTTCATCATCAATGATTGCGACAGATGTCACTGCGACTTTTATGGCCCCTTTTAAGCTGAACTTTTTTGTGGCGCTGATGTTGGCCATGCCATTTATTTTTTATCAAATCTGGGCCTTTATTAAACCTGCACTGTATGAAAAAGAAAAAACGCTCGCACTGCCCTTACTGGTCGGTAGCATTGGTTTATTCTATGCAGGAATTGCCTTTGCCTACTATGTGGCTTTGCCCTCAATCTTGCATTTCTTTATGAGTGTAACGCCTGAAACGGTTGCACCCATGACCGACATCAACAGCTATCTCACCTTTTGCTTAAAACTGTTTCTGGTCTTTGGTCTAACCTTTGAAATTCCAGTAATTACTTTATTGCTGATTTTGATTGGCTTGGTATCGACACAGCAGTTGGTGGAAAAACGGCGTTTTATTGTGGTCGGATGCTTTTTTATTTCCATGTTCATCACTCCACCCGATGCTTTATCCATGATTATGCTGGCAGTTCCCATGTGGATCCTGTTCGAACTGGGTTTGTTTTTTGGCAAACTGATTGAAAAGAAACGAAGTATTGCATAAAAACAATCGGTTTAACTCAGCAGACCTCGGTCTGCTTTTTTTTCATCAAAATGACTTCATTTTTTCACCAGATTTTCACTATTTGGTAAAAGTCTTGTCACATTAATTTCCTAAGTTAATGACGACTTTATAACTTATTGACGAATTAGGAAAAAACATGACCGAGCTGACGCCATATCATGAAGATCAGGAACTAGATAACAACACCTCTGATAATGTTCACTTCAGTGACATTTTAGAACAGCGTATGACACGCCGCAGTCTTATTGGTAAAACTGCAAGTGGTGCTGTAGCACTTGCATTAGCATCATCATTAACTGCGTGTAGTGATGATGATAACGATAATGCAACACCGCCAAGCAAACCTGTAGATTCTAATAAAAAACCAACAGAACTCACCTTCTCTGTAGTGAATAAAAACTTAGATGATATTGTGACTGTACCAGAAGGCTATCAAGCCACTGTACTGTATGCACTAGGTGACTCGATCAATCCAAGCTATGCCGATTGGGATGATAACAATATTCCTTCAGGCCCAAGCTTCCAGTTCCGTTCTGGAGATTGTCATGATGGTATGCACTATTTTGGTTTAAACAGTAGCAGCAAATTTGATGACACGGTGTCGACGGAAGGTTTGCTGGTGATGAACCACGAATATATCAACCAAACTTTCCTACATCCTACAGGCGCCACTAAAGTCAATGGTCGTCGCCCAGAAGAAGAGGTCATTCGTGAAACCAATGCGCATGGCGTATCGGTTGTACATATTAAAAAAGACAACGCTACGCAAAAAGTAGAGATTGTGAAAAATTCGCTTTTTAACCGTCGTATTACAGCATCAACGGTGATGGATTTTGCGGGTGCTGCAGCAAGTTCAGATTTGGTCAAAACCAAGTTCTCTCCTGCGGGCAAGCAAACTCGTGGTACGCACAACAACTGTGGTAATGGCTATACTCCTTGGGGTACTTACCTCACCACGGAAGAAAACTTCATTGGTTATTTTGCGCGTAGTGCAACGGATGATGCCAACCGTAGTGCAGCCGAAATTGTCGCACTGAAACGTTATGGTCTAAAAGCAGGTTCAAGCTCCCGTTATGGTTGGGAAACTGCGCTCGGACAACTTGAATCGCAAGACTTATATGACCGTTGGAATGCCAGTGTTGTGGCTGATCAGGCGACAGCAGACTATCGTAATGGACCGAACACTTTTGGTTGGATGGTCGAAATTGATCCTTTTGACCGTGGTCAAAACCCTGTAAAACGTACATCTTTAGGTCGTTTTGCCCATGAAGATAGTGCTTGTCGTGCTGTACAAGGTGAACCTTTAGCCTTCTATATGGGCGATGACTCACGTGGTGAATACATCTATAAGTTTGTTTCCGCTGCCAACTGGGATAGCAAGGATGTTAACGGTGGTTATACCGCTGGTGACAAATACATGAATAACGGGACCTTATATGTCGCTAAATTCAATAGCGATGGCTCGGGGCAATGGTTAGAACTCAGCTATGGTAAGAATGGTTTAGATGCATCCAATAGCGTGTATCCATTTAGCTCACAAGCCGATGTCGTGACTTTTGCGCGACTTGCAGCCGATGCTGTGGGTGCAACCAAAATGGACCGTCCTGAGTGGGCAACAGTGAACCCTGTCAATGGTGAAGTTTATGTTACGCTGACCAACAACTCTAAGCGTGGACTTGACTACCCAACAGACGCTGCCAACCCGCGTAACTACGCTGATCCTGAAGGTGGTAAAGGAAACGTCAATGGTCACATTATCCGTTTTAAAGAAACCGATAATAAAACCACAGCAACAGCCTTTACGTGGGACATCTACCTATTTGGCTCTGAAGCCGCTATGGCAGCCAATATTAACTTGTCAGGCTTGACAGATAATAATGATTTATCTTCACCTGATGGTATGTGGTTTGACCCACGTGGTGTACTGTGGATTCAAACCGATGATGGTGCCTATACAGACGTAACGAACTGCATGATGTTAGCAGCATTACCTGGACAAATTGGAGATGGTGCAGCAACCACAGCTATCAATGGTCAAGCCACCATTGCGGGTGCTCAAGTCACGGATAAAACCTTACGTCGTTTCTTAGTCGGACCTAAAGAGTGCGAAATTACAGGGATTGCCATGACACCTGATTACAAAGCCATCTTCATTAATGTACAGCACCCTGGTGAAGATTCAGCTAGCTATGATGCAGCAACTAGCCATTGGCCAGCCACACAGACGGATCCAAAGAACAGCACAGCGCGTCCACGTTCTGCAACGGTTGTCATTACCCGTAAAGACGGTGGCGTCATCGCAGGTGCATAATCCAGAATAATAAAAAAATGCCGACTTAATGTCGGCATTTTTTATGTTTGATTGCTTACATATAAAGGCATTTGTACTTGCACAATCTGCCCTTGCAACTCACCCTGTTGTGACTTTTCCAACCAGTTCCAACTGTCACTACTCATTCTTAAGAAATTAGAGCAACGCGTACCATAGGCAGGACTCTGAATAAAGGTGGAAGACAAGAGTGCCTCCATCTCAGGGCTAATGCCCGTATCTGGTAAAAGTTCAGGAATAATTTTGCGCTCATCTTCGAGAATATCCCATACCGCATATTGCAGTTCCGCTTCTGAACTTTCTCTACGCTGCAACATCGGCAATAATTCTTGGGTAAAGCGCTTACGCAAATGCCGAGTTTTTTCCCAATGCTCTGTCATCAAGCCATTCGACACCACATAGACGCCTTTGGCGAGCACTTGCGGTGCTTCACCACGATTACTCATATAAATCGCTTGCTCCCGATCTCCCAAAAACAAATTAAAACCTGCATATTTGCGTTGTTGCAGTTCTAGCTGTTTTGCAAAGCGAATTGGTGCCAAATCTGATTCTAAAAATTCTTGTACCAAATGCCCACGTGAAGTTGGATAGCTTTGCTGATCTCGTCCGTCTCGAAAATTGGTCACAACCGCCCAACGACCTGTTGCAGTTACGCCCATCCAAGTCCCACCCGATTGCAGATCTTTGCCTGCGATGACGGGACTATCTGACCATTGAAACAAGGCTTGTGTAGGACGATGATAGAACTCATCTCGGTTTGAAATTAGGCATAACGGCGTTTGCTCTAAAATATGCCATGCGAGTGCCACAATACACATAACTTTCGCTCTATATCTTTACACATTGAATGTACAACATTTTTCATTGTATTCCGCTAAAATCTCTACAAAACATAATGACTAGGAACAGGAATGCTCACCTATCCAAATATTGACCCGATTGCGATCTCATTGGGCCCCTTACAAGTCCATTGGTATGGACTGATGTATTTATTGGCTTTCCTTTTTGCATGGGGGCTCGCCACATATCGTGCCAAACTCAGAACGGGCTGGACTTCAGACATGGTCTCCGATCTGATTTTTTATGGCGCGCTTGGGGTCGTGATTGGTGGTCGTGTCGGTTATGTGTTCTTTTATGGCTTTGAACAATTTCTTGCCAATCCTTTATGGTTATTCCAAGTCTGGACGGGTGGAATGAGTTTCCACGGTGGTTTTCTTGGAGTGATGATTGCCATGTTACTTTGGTGTAAAAAGTACCAAATGACGTGGTTCCAAACCTTAGACTTTATTGCACCATGTGTCCCGACAGGCTTAATGTTTGGTCGTATTGGTAACTTCATTGGCGGTGAACTTTATGGTCGCCCTGTCTCTGACCCTAACTTTGCTTTAGGAATGATTTTTCCGACTGACCCGCTACAACTAGTTCGCCACCCCTCTCAGCTTTACCAAGCGCTATGTGAAGGACTGATTCTGTTTATTGTCCTGTGGTGGTTCAGCTCTAAACCTCGTCCTCGTATGGCGGTATCTGCACTGTTCCTGATTGGTTATGGCATTGCGCGCTTTGTGGTCGAGTTCTTCCGCGAACCTGACAATGGTCAATTATTTATTGCATGGATGAGTAAAGGACAATTCCTAACCATCCCAATGATTCTGATTGGCTTCTGGATGATGTGGTATGCCTATCAGAAGAAAGTCTACGACTGGGGACCCCTTAAAAATAATTAATTCTGTATGTCTTTGCCCTAGAGTACGATCCGTGCATCGTGCTCTAGCTTGTGCTAAAGTTTCAATTCTCTTGCTACCCCCTCTTAAAATTTATGCTCGAATTCTGGTTTGATCCTAAAATTGCAGTGTTCAAAAAACTGACACTGTTTGTACTGATTGGCTTGGTAACCGCTGGGCTGTATTGGATGCAACCTTTAACACTCGATGCCATTTTAATGTTCATGGGAACAGGAATTGTGTTTCTGATCTGCCGCTATTGCAAAACCCATTTTGCTAGTAGCAATCCTGCCGGGCTACTGTATCGTTTATTCACATGGATTCCATTGGCATTGCTTTTAGCACTGATCTTTATGCATTTAAAAACTGGAGACATTCTCATTCCTGGTGCACAGGGTATAGGCTTTATGGTGTTATCCATCTGTCTATTTTCGCCCCTATCCTTGCTCAACCAACATCAACAGGATTAACGCCAAAATGCTCGAATTTTGGTACTCAGAACGCTGCTCCCGTGAAATCAGACTCATTTGTAGTATTGGGGTATGCATCAGTATTTATTTCTGTTCTCGCATTGCGCAACTTGCACCACTATGGGTAGGATTAAGTCTGTTGTCGGGAATGCTGATGCATATCCTGTTTACACAATATCTCAAATTAGCAACTTCACATCCTTATCGAATCACGCTTCGTAATGGAATTTATATATTCCAATTGTTTGCACTTTTAAGCTTGATTTATCTATTACCAGAACCGCATAAATGGGTGCTGTGGTTACAATGCTTAGGCTTTCATGCACTAGGCTTATTCTTGGTTTCAATCTATATCAACCGTGCCAAACGTTATGATTAGCATGATGAATAGTGATGGAACCTCATATTATCCCCATAAAAAAAGACCGTTTATCTCGATATAATAAATGGTCTTTTTTTATGCTTATCACGCTGTTATTTAGTGATCTAAGCGGTAATAACTATATTGCACATTGGCATTTTTATAAACGGCGTAACCCGTTTGTTTAAAGTCAGAGACCCAACCTGAACCTGAATAACCTGCAATATGCCCATAAGTATGACCTTTGGTGCGGTCAATAATATAGATATCGCCTTTTTTCGGTTGGTCAAACGATGGGCTAATACGACGGTAGCCTAATCGCTCGAGTGTATTGCCCCAATCCGCAGCAGCAACAGGATGACCCTGTACATTTGCACCCGCAGACTGTAATGCCAGACGAATGCTCTTGGCACATTTCTGGGTGCTGGTACGGCGCGTGATACTGCTTAATTTCTGCGTGAATTTATCAATATCAACACGCTGAGCATTGCTTGACGTATAATTACGGCTGCGTTCTGTGTTTGAGCGTTTGTTATCTGGTCTTTGTTGCGCATTGGAACGAATAATGATTTGTGTTTCGGCAGGAGCATGAACATCACTCATACCCGTATTAACATCATAAATCATCCTTAAAACCTCAAACTTCTTACATCAAACACAAAAAACTGAGTGCTGATAGTAGCCCGTGAAACTTAATTTTTCACACGTAAAATGTAAAAAAATATAAACATGTAACTGAGCAACCGTTAACTTACTCTTTTTTTAGAAATTGCATGGCGGCTTTAGTCAATCTTTTTGAACAAAAAATAATCAACACTCTAATTTACTTCTCGCTCGAAACCGCTTGTAATCTGCTTGATTCAATACTTTTCACATAACTTTTTATCGGATTGGTCATCCTGAATGACCACACCAATCTTGGGTGCGTTCTAGTACACAATTCAGTATAATCATCCGCATATTTTAGAATTTATATTGGGAAGATTAAGCTAATCCGTGACAGATTTGCTTGCCCAAATGGCTTATTTGAGAGTTTTATGAAGACGTATTTAGACCTGCTACAACACATCCTCGATCACGGTGGTGATAAAGGCGACCGTACTGGTACAGGTACGCGCTCGGTATTTGGTCATCAAATGCGTTTTGACCTAAATCAAGGCTTTCCTTTACTGACCACCAAAAAAGTTCATTTCCGCTCGATTGTGATTGAACTGTTGTGGTTCCTTAAAGGCGACACCAATGTAAAATATTTACAAGACAACAAAGTCAGCATTTGGGATGAATGGTCAACCGCAGAACAAACGGCTCGTTTTGGTCGCCCTGAAGGTGAACTCGGTCCTGTCTATGGCCATCAATGGCGAAACTTTGGTGCAACCAAACTTGAAAATGGATTGTATGAGCAAGATGGTTTTGACCAAATTTCATGGTTGATCAATGAAATTAAAACCAATCCAAATTCACGTCGCTTAATTGTGTCTGGTTGGAATCCACAAGAAGCAGGACAAGTTGCGCTGCCGCCATGTCATACCTTGTTCCAGTTCTTTGTCCAAGATGGCAAATTGTCTTGTCAGTTATATCAACGTAGTGCCGATGTGTTTTTAGGCGTGCCTTTTAACATTGCCAGCTATGCCTTGCTGACGCATATGGTGGCGCAAGTGTGTGGTTTAGGTGTGGGTGATTTTGTTTGGACAGGTGGCGATACCCACCTCTATGCCAACCATTTTGAGCAAGCCAAACTACAACTGAGCCGTGAACCGCTCGGTCTGTGTCAATTAAAACTCAATCCTGAAATTCAAGATATTTTCGATTTTAAATTCGAAGATATTGAAATTGTCGGCTACGAATCGCATCCTGCAATTAAAGCCCCTGTTGCCGTTTAAGCTTCAGGACAGATGCTTTCTGCACAGAGAGCATCTTTTTTCCAAATATTTCCACAGGCTAGTGATTAATGACATTCCAGAATTTAGAAGTTGTGCATGTCGTGGCGATGGATCAGCAACGCTGTATCGGCAAAGCCAATGATTTACCTTGGCATATTCCTGCCGACCTTAAACACTTTAAAGCCATCACTCAAGGTGGCGTGGTGGTCATGGGGCGTAAAACCTTAGAGTCTATGGGACGCACCTTGCCTAAACGTGTTAATTGGGTCATTACCCGTGATCCAAACTGGTCTTTTGAAGGCACAAAGGTAGCCTATAGCATTGAGGAAGCACTCACACACGTGATAGCAGATGTACAAGCTTCAGAAAAGCCTGAAAGCATCTTTATTATTGGCGGTGGTGAAATTTTTAAACAAACCATGAATATTGCAGACCGTCTGGAATTGACCCACGTTGAACTTGATGTACAAGGTGATGCGTATTATCCTGAAATTCCGACTGAATTTAAAAAAGTAAGCTCGGAAAAACATCGAGATGAAAATACTGGGATCGTGTTTGAGTTTGCAACCTATACCAAATAACTATTCAAAAATGAGTGGCTGAGTATGCAGCAAAAAGGATCAGGTACATTGTTGTTCAAAACACTGCAATGGTTGATCCACTGTATTTTCAGCCTGTTTGTACTGTTATCTTCAATTTGGCTATGCCTTGCGCTCTGGATTCAACAACCTATTCATGCTGTTGTGACTTATACCCTCATTTTAGCGTGGGCCTGTTTTTCACTCAGTATCTTAGGCATTTATTTTAGTCAGCACCTCATCAGTCGCAATAAAGATATTCTGCTGTATCTTTTTGGCTTTGTATTGGCATTAGCATGGTACTTTGGCTTAGAAGCTCGACAAGACCGTGATTGGAATCCCGAAGTTTCTCGTTTGCTGAGTTATCAAATTAACGGGCATCAAGTCACTTTGCACAATGTTCGAGACTTTCACTGGCATGCCGATGGCAGTTATAGCGCTGCATGGCAAACGCGAGTTTTAGATTTAAATCAAATTACTGGGGTAAACATTATTACCTCGTACTGGACAGGCCCACAGATTGCCCATACTTTGGTCAGTTTTGATTTTGCCGATACCGCCCCGCTCACTTTTTCCATCGAAATTCGCAAGGAAAAAGGTGAAGAATTTTCCGCAATTGGCGGCTTTTTCCGTAAGTATGAACTGAATTTAGTTGCTGCCAATGAAACTGACATCATCTATACCCGTAGTAATATTCGGCATGAACAGGTCTATTTTTTCCCGATCAAGATGTCAAAAGCACAAAGCCAAGCTTTATTTCTCGAGTATCTGAATAAAGCCAGTGAACTGGCACAACAACCCAAATGGTATAATACGCTGAGCAGTAACTGCACCACGCTAGTATTTGACATGATTCAGGCCGTCACACAAAAACCACTGCCTGTAGATTACCGCCTATTGGCTTCGGGCTATTTGCCTAACTACCTCTACGACTTGAATGCAATTTCACACCATTACAGTATGCGTGAATGGTATCGTCAGGCACACGTCAATCCCAAGGTTCAATCTTTAGCGTCAATCCAAGACTATTCCAGAACCATTCGTCAAAGACTACCAACCCATTAGGTGCTGCGTTCTGTCTTCACAAGGTAAAAGTACAAGAAGAAATACGATAATCAACTAGAAATTTAAATCTGCTTTGTTTATAAAATAAAAAATAAAGTTAAAAAAATTGGAATTACAACATGTTAAAAAAGACCTTAAGTGTTGCCCTACTCGGCTCAGCATTACTATTCGCTGGCTGCCAGTCCACACCAAGCTCTTCTGCTGCCGAGGTCAATAACTTACAAACACTACAAAACCGTACGTGGATTGCAACTCAAATTGGTTCGCAAATGCTCAAAACCAATCCAAGCGCACGTAATATTCCCGCACTCCAGTTTGATGAAGCAACAAAACGTGTTTCTGGTGCCGATGGTTGTAACCGTTTGATGGGCACCTATCAAGCCACGGGCAATACCTTGGTACTTTCACAAATGGCATCTACTAAAATGGCATGTATTGATAATACCCTGCCGAATCAATTTAACACTGCACTAGCGAATGTGACCAACTATCAGGTGTATAACAACACCCTGAAATTACTGGATCGCAATGGCAACCTATTGGTTGAATTTAAGAGTGCAAAACAACCTCGTTAAAATTTTAAGATAAGGGTCTGTATTACAGACCTTTTTTCATTTATATAACAAACATTACATCTTGGTGCCACAATGTTCTCTTATAGTGGCGAGCAAGATTGAATTAAGGAAATTGTCATGCAACAAGCATTATTGGGTGGTGGCTGCTTTTGGTGTGTTGAAGCGGTATTTCTTCAATTAAAAGGGGTGACTCAGGTGGTCAGTGGGTATGCTGGTGGCACAACAGAAAATCCAAGCTATGAAGACATCTGCCGAGGCAATACAGGACATGCAGAGGTCATCCTGATTGATTTTGATGAAAGCCAAATTCAATACTCACAATTGCTTGAAGTATTTTTTGCAACGCATGACCCAACAACACTAAACCGTCAAGGCAATGATATTGGTACACAATATCGCTCAGTGATTTATTACTTCAACCCAGAGCAACAACAAGCGGCTGAACGAATCATTCAGGAATTAAAAGCCCAAGGCATCAATATTGTCACCGAAGTGACCCCTGCACCACAGTTTTACCCTGCCGAAGAGTATCACCAAAATTACTTTGCTCGGAACCCAACCCAAGGTTACTGTAATTTCGCTATACCGCCAAAACTGCTGAAATTACACAGCAAGTTCCAATCACTGCTAAAAACTGAATAAGTCAGCAATAAAAAAAAGCGACCAATATGGTCGCTTTTCTCGCATCATCAATGCTTAATTTTCACTGACAAAAGCAATATCACTGAGTCCGGCTTCACTCGCACGTGACATCACTTGTGCAACAGTATCATAGCGTGATTCTTTATCTGCGCGTAATTGTACCGTTGGCTTCTGTGCGGCTTGACCTGCATCATTAAAACGAGTCTGTAACTCATCTAAACTAATAATTTGGTCATTCCACGCCACTTCACCATTGGCATTAATACTGACTGTAATTGCTTCAGGTGGTGGATCAACAATATCCGCAGTGGTTTTTGGCAAGGTTAATGGAATTGATGGGTTGGCAACGGTCGCAGTCACCAAGAAGATGATCATCAATACCAACATAATATCGATGAGCGGAATGAGATTCATCTCATTCATGCCCGAATCGTTGTCTTCCCCCAATTGAAAAGCCATTAAGCTTGACCTCCAACTAAACCTTGTTGTGCTGCTTTTACTTCAACTTTTTGCGTTGTTGTTTCTTGTTGCAACATGGTGTCGATCAATAAGCTGTGTGCTTGATCTTGCAGTTCATTAGACAAAGTACGATTAGCACGTACACAAATGTTGTACGCCAATACTGCAGGAATCGCAACAGCCAAACCTAAACCTGTCATGATCAGTGCTTCACCTACAGGGGTTGCCACTTGAGCTAAACCGGCTTGACCGCTTTTACCTACAGCAACCAGAGCATGGAAAATACCCCAAACTGTACCAAACAAACCCACGAACGGTGCAATTGAGGCAATTGTACCTAAAACAGATACGCCTTTTTCAGCATTGGCTTTTTCAACCGAAATTTGACGCAATAACGCTTGTTCTGCAACCGCTTTACGCTGTTCAAAACTTAAAGGTGCCAATTTTGCTTTCAGCTTAGTGAGTGCTGCTGCAAGTTGAGCATGTGCTTGTTGTTTAAGTTGGCGTGTGCCCATCAGACGTAAAATAAAAATCGTCCATGTTGCGATAGACATTGCCAATAATACGAAATACAGGGTTTTACTCACCGCATCCGCATGTTGCCAATAAACTGAAAAGTTCATACTCGAACTCCTGAAATAGTTAGCCGTTAGGATTCAATGTCAATTCAAATGGTTGCTCTGCTCGAATAGGGTAAGCAACACCATTTTCCTTGTACGGTTTGAATTTTGCATTACGCACAGAGCGTAAAATCTTTTCATCTAAAGCGGAAACACCTGTCGACTTGGTCACACGCGCATTAGTAATTTTACCCTTTTCATCGGCCTCAATGAGGATGATGATGCTACGTGTCTCACCCTTTAAGTCACTGTTGCTGTAACTTGGCTTTGGCGAACGACTCCATTGCACCCCTGAACCACCAATTGAAACATTTCTGGTTGTTGGTGTTGGCGCAGGTCTTTCCACCACTGGTTGAGCTACAGGTGCAGGTCTACTCACCACTCTGGTTTCAACCGCTGGAGTAGTCACCACTGCTGGTCTCTGCGGCTGTACTGTAGGCTGTGTAACAGGTTTAACGGTTTCTGCTTTTTTAACTTGTTGAACTTTTTCCACCTTCTTTGGAGGTTGTGGCTGAGGTTTTTCCACCACTTTGACCTCTTTTACTTCCTTTGGCTTCGGCTGTTCTTTTTTCGGTTCAGCTTTTGGCTTTGGCGGTAAAGGTTTCGGTTGTTCTTGAATTTTGACAAATCGTACTTTTAATGGCTCTTTTTCCACTTTAGGAAGTTCAGGCGCTTTCATTTGGCTGACCGCCCACAATACCCCAACATGCCCAATGGCAACTGCAATTAAGGCTGAGATGATTTTCTTTTTCATCGGATTAGGAGCTTGCATAGAGGGGGTAGAAAGTTGACTCATTAGAATCTATGACCTAAAAGAAGCGACTGCTCACGACAGTTTAATCGTGGATTTAACAATCAAGCTCATCGGTTAGTACAATTAAAGTATCGCAATAATAAATGAGAAGTGTTTTCATTTGCAACTATTAATTTCACTGTTTTAATGAGTTTTTTGAATCAAAATAAAAAAAGGACCGTTAAAAAACTGGTCCTTTTTCGCATAGGCTAAAAATAGTTATTGGAAAACAACTGTTTTATTGCCATCGACAATAATACGGTCTTCTAAATGCCATTTTACTGCACGCGCCAAAACATTACGTTCAACGTCTTGACCCAATTCACGCAATTGCTCAACAGTAAAGTCATGGTTTACACGCTCCACATCCTGCTCAATAATTGGACCTTGGTCTAAATCAGCAGTGACATAGTGAGCCGTAGCACCAATCAGTTTCACACCTTTCTCATGTGCTTGTTTGTATGGATTTGCCCCGACAAAAGCAGGTAGGAAAGAATGGTGAATATTGATGATTTTCATTTCCCAGTGCTTCACAAACTCTTCATCCAGAATTTGCATATAACGCGCTAAAACAAGCAAATCATTGCCTTGCATCAATTCATCAATTTTTGCGTAGGCTTCACGTTTGTTTTCTTTGGTCACTGGAACCACTTCAAACGGAATGCCGAAGTTTTCAACAGCTTCGCGTAAATCAGGATGATTGGAAACTACTTTCGTGATTTCACATGGTAAACCACCACGCGCATGACGCCATAACAGTTCAAGCAAAGCATGGTCGACTTTAGAGACCAAAATACCTACTTTTTTCACATCGCTAACCAAGGTCAAGCGCCATTGCATAGCGTAACGTTCTGCAACATTTACCGCAAAAGTCTGGATCAAACTTTCTTTACGTGTTTGCAAATGGTCTAATTCAAACTCAACACGCATGAAATAACGCCCGCCCGAAGCTTCCGTTGCGTACTGATCAAGTGCGGTAATATTTGCTCCCTGATGATACAAAAAGCTCGATACAGCCTGCACGATCCCTGGCTTATCTTCACAAGTAATCAGTAAGCGTGCTGTGTTGGCAGTTGTCATGTTCATGTTGGTTCTTGTTACACCTAATTTAAATAAGCCGAGTATTCTAGCGCGTTTTACACGCTGACTAAATAGCTGGTTTCAGCTTCAATTGTTTTTCACATGTGAGAGACTGGCAAATAGCTCAGAAGGGCCAAAACTTTCCAGTAATCGCTCATAGGTTTCACGGCTTTCACCACGTAAATAGGCCCCTTCAAGGAACACCATTTGACGTAAAGCTTGCCACACCCACTTTTCTTCCAGATGGTTAGAATCACTGATGTGCCCAGACATATATAAGAAGTTGGTCCAGTTGGTCAGTACAATCCACAAGTTGATGACCAAGGCTTCAATTTCTGAAGACGTCATTTGCATTAAACCTGCATCTACAAAGGCTTGATAAATTTTCTGACCTTGTTGCATGACTTGTCCTGCAAAACGTGGATACATTTTTCGGAAATCTTCATTATTTTCAACCAAGTGATAAACATCACGGTGCAAAAAGCGATAAGCCCACAACTGGTTACTTAAGACTTGAAAATAACTAATTTTGTCATTCACATCCAAAGCACGGTCATCGGGTAGCGCGAGCATTTCCAGCGTTTCTTTCTGGTACTGCTCCATCAACTCTTTAATAATTTCATTTTTATTGCGAAAGTGGTAATACAAATTGCCTGGACTCATGCCCAATTCAGCAGCAATATGATTGGTTGTGACCGAGCGTTCACCACGTTCATTAAACAACTGCAAACTCAATTGCAAAATGCGTTCTTTGGTTTTCACCGTTTTGGAGTGAGACATCCTAAAGTAACCATATATTCAATGGGTTAGAAAACTAACACAGTAAGTGACTTGACTATTTAGAGCATTTGCTCTAAAAAATTAATTATCCGCTTTAATGTAACTGGTAGTGCGTCATGAACAGTCAAACAAAAACAACAGCAATGACACCACATGCTTTTGATCTTCAATACTTACACGACGTACTTGAACAACAAAAGCATGCTTACCAACGTTATCCTTTACCAACAGCAAAGGAACGTATTGATCGTTTAGCACGGCTTAAGCGTATCTTGGTTAAGTACCAAGATCAATTCGCAGAAGCAATCGACCTCGATTATGGTAACCGTTCTATTGCCGAAACCAAAATCGGTGAATTACTCACCTGCCTTGAACAGATTAAGTATTATAGCAAGCATTTAGCAAAATGGATGAAGCCCTCCAAGCGACACGTCGGAATCATCCATCAACCTGCTAAAGCTTGGGTGCAATATCAACCTTTAGGTATCATTGGTATTATTGCGCCTTGGAACTATCCTTTATTGCTCTCGGTTGGTCCTCTCATTTGTGCTTTAGCTGCGGGCAACCATGCCATGATTAAAGTCTCAAGCTCATCCTCTAACTTTGGACGTGTACTTGAGCTGGCTTTATCTGAAATTTTCCCACAAGAGTTGGTGGCTGTTATAAATGGCGGTGGTGCCATTTCAGATGCCTTTAGTCATCTGGCTTTTGATAAAATTGTATTTACAGGCTCCACCAATGTTGGCAAAACTGTGATGGCAGCCGCTTCAGAAAATTTAGTTCCCGTGATTCTGGAACTGGGCGGTAAATCCCCTGTATTGGTACACCCGTCTATTGACTTAGAAGATGTCGCTCAGCGCGTTGCTGTCGGCAAACTGTGGAATGCAGGTCAAACTTGTGTTGCACCTGACTTTATGTTTCTACCCAAAGGCAAAACCCAAGAGTTTATTGAAAAGTTTCAAGCTTGTGTTTTAGAGATGTATCCACATTTCAAAGATAATCAGGATTACACTTCTATTATTAATGATAAGCAATACCGACGTATTCAAGGTTATTTAGAAGATGCTCAAGCGCATGGCGCACGAATTATTGCGATTAACCCATTGCATGAAGATTTACACGAAGTACGTAAAATTGCACCAACCATTGTCGCAGGCGTGACGCCAGACATGCAGATTATGCAGAATGAGATCTTTGGTCCCCTATTACCGATCATGGAATATGATCAAATTGATGATGTAATCGACTTTATTAATAGCCGTCCTCGCCCACTTGCTTTATACTACTTCGACTTTGATCAGGCGCGTGCGGATTATGTCGCACAGCGTACCCATTCAGGGCATTTTGGACAAAACACGGTATTAACCCATGTTGCACAAGACGATTTACCATTTGGTGGCGTTGGTGCATCAGGAATGGGTAAGTATCATGGTCCAGAAGGTTTCTTCAGTTTGTCGCATGAACGGTCTATGATGTCGAATCCAAAGCTGTACAGCTTTAAATACATTCTCCCACCGTTTAATAAGCCGATTCACAAATTGATTTTGAAAACTCTTCTTCGCTAAGTGATCAAGGCATGATCTATCGCATTGGGTCATGTCCCGTTTTATCAAAAATCGCTTGTCTTTTAAGCGCATTTTTGATATAAAACGCCCCTTGAATGAATTCAATCCGTTTATTTTTGACTGGCCATACAGATTTGCTGTTGGCTAAATCAATGGAGTTACACCATGTCTAAGGTTTGCCAAGTTACCGGCAAGCGTCCAGTCGTTGGTAACAACGTCTCACACGCCAACAACAAAACTAAGCGCCGGTTCGAGCCGAACCTGCATCACCACCGTTTCTGGTTAGAAAGCGAAAAACGTTTCGTACGTCTTCGTTTAACCACTAAAGGTATGCGTATTATCGACAAATTGGGCATTGAAAAGGTTGTTGCTGACCTTCGTGCTCAAGGTCAAAAGATCTAAGTAAGGAGTCAGGACAATGCGTGATAAGATTCGCTTAGTTTCTACAGCTGGTACAGGTTATTTCTATACCACTACTAAAAACAAACGTACTATGCCGGAAAAAATGGAAATCAAAAAATTTGATCCAAAAATCCGTCAACACGTAATTTTTAAAGAAGCTAAAATCAAATAATTTTGGTTTCTTAAAAGAAAACGACCTAATCTTAGGTCGTTTTTTTTTGCATTTTTTTTATGCATCTTGATAAACTTAAATAAATTTTTGGCATTCTTTGTGCTTATTTCTTTTCACCCTTAACTTTCTGTTTAAGGAGTTTTTAGTGCCACATAATGTAGACCTCATCATATTACTGGCTTTTGGATTTGGACTTGCACTTGTTTTTGGTTACCTTGCGGCTCGTTTACGCCTCCCTCCGCTGATTGGGTATTTAATTGCAGGTATTATTATTAGTCCGAACACCCCAGGAATTGTTGCGGACATTCAACTTGCCAACCAACTTGCCGAACTGGGTGTCATGTTCCTGATGTTTGGGGTCGGCATGCACTTTTCACTAAATGATCTCCTACAAGTCCGACGCATCGCACTGCCTGGTGCCATTTTACAAATTGCAGTCGCAACACTGTTAGGCATTGGGGTTTCCATGCTTTGGGGATGGAGCTTTGGTTCCGCACTGGTGTTTGGTCTGAGTTTATCTTGTGCCAGTACAGTCGTATTACTCAAAGCCTTAGGTGATCGAGGTCTACTCAATTCGGTCAATGGTAAAATTGCAGTAGGCTGGCTCTTGGTTGAAGATCTGGTCATGGTCTTAGTGTTAGTGTTACTGCCTGCAACAGCAGTATTGCTGGGTGGTGAATCCATGACTACTCATGGTGGCAACGATAACATTTGGCTTACCTTAGGACTGACGTTATTAAAAGTTGCAGGCTTCATCGCCTTTATGCTGATTGTGGGTAAACGTCTTGTCCCGTTGATTATGCAGTTTGTTGCCCGTTTAGGCTCACGTGAGTTGTTTACCCTCACCGTGGTTGCTGCGGCTGTTTCGATTGCATTTGGTGCCTATAAAGTCTTTGGCGTTTCTATGGCACTTGGTGCATTCTTTGCAGGTATGGTCGTTAAAGAATCCGACTTTAGCCACCGTGCCGAAGAGGAAACTCTACCTTTACGTGAAATCTTCTCGATTCTATTTTTCGTTTCGGTTGGTATGCTGTTTGATCCGCGTATTTTATGGGAACAGCCTGAACATGTCTTGGCGGTCGTTGCAATTATCATGATTGGTAAAACCATTGCAGCGATGGCACTGGTGCTGTTTTTCCGCTATCCGATCAATACCGCCCTAACCGTGGGTGCGAGTTTGGCGCAAATTGGAGAATTCTCCTTTATTCTTGCCACTTTGGGACTGTCCTTAAAACTCCTTTCCCTCGAAGGACAGAATTTGATTCTGGCAGGGGCACTCATCTCCATTACCTTAAACTCTTTTATTTTCTCTGCAATCGAACCCCTTCAAAACTGGATTCGCGAGCGCTCTTCACTGGCACGTTTGCTAGAACGTAGTGGTGATCCTCTGGCGATGTTACCTGATGAAGTTTCACAAGATTATCTGCGTGATCAAGTCGTGATTGTCGGACATGGCGAAGTCGGACGTCGCATCACCAAAACCCTGATGGCAGAAGACATTAAAGTAGTGATTGCGGAAGAAAACCGCGAAATCGTAGAAAACCTACGTGAAAAAGGCATCGCTGCTGTCTCTGGTGTGGCGACCGAACCTGGCGTACTGATTCAAGCCCATATTCAACATGCGCGATTATTGGTGTTATCTCCTATGGATATTATTGATATCCATAAAATTGTTGATATTGCCAAAACCCTAAATCCACAAATTCAGGTCTTAATTTGTGCAGAAAGCAAACAAGAAGCCGAAGTGATTCGCAAGGAAAACATCGGCGACGTCTATTTTGCCAAAGAAGAAATGGCGAAAAATATGAGCAATCATATTCTTAATCAAATTGAAATTGCTCATCATCAAGCACCCAGCCATTAAGCTACCACTTCATTCTAAACATAAAAAAAGCGCACCTCATGTGCGCTTTTTAGCCAATATGGATTAGCTCATAAACTGTGGTTTTTCGTCCACAACCTCGGCTTGCCATTCATTCACTTGTTTTTCAAGCAAGCCAAATAAAGCTGCCTGAATCATGTGCTGTGCAATCACGGCTGTTTGGTCACCCAATAACGCTTTAACTTCATCGTTAAACTGAATTTTGACCAAAGGTTCTTTTTCTGAGCCTGCATTTCGCAACGCCAACTCACCACCTTCAAGTTGAACCAACTCTAGAACCGCTTCCTGATTCCCAAATAACTCTTTCAATTGCTCTATAGACATATGTTCCTCCATGTTCAACATGGTGGCAAAGACCTGTTGCACTTTGCATTGCTTAGACTAATTAATATCGGGTCAAAAATCTAAACTTCAAGCGCACGCTATTTTTTCCTTAAAATTCGACCATTTCATTACGAAAGCCATCAATCAATTGGGTTAAATCACGATGCCACTCACGTAGAATTTTGGTATCTGGCAACCATGCCTGAGGGGTCTGGGTAACCTTAATAATCAAATTAGACGATGTTTCATCTTCTGGTTCTGGTGCACTGGGTTCTGGTGCGTACTGGCACATGCGATAGGCGCGTTTCAGCTCTGCAATAAAGCCATCTTTAGAGAGCTGCTGCATAACCACCACCTCAGGAGAAACCTGCCCCTTGGCAGCCATTTGTTCTTCAATTGACTTTAACGTCGGCTGTAAGTCATTTAAACGGTAATAACGCACCAACTCCTGCAAGAACGCAAGCACTGCCCCATGCAAATGAAAAACCGCAGCTTCACGGTAAGCTTGGGCTTGTTGAATATGATCGATTTGCTCTGCTTGCTGACACGACAAACGTGCAAAATATAATTTCTGGTTGGTTCGGTCGGCATGAAAGCGAGCTACACGAGACATACAATTTTCCTAATTTCTTGGCATGTGTTACAGGCCTAAGATTAAACTTAATTGAATTCAATGCACAATAAAAAATTACACCGCATCCAATTCTACCCAATAAATTTTTCTTCGAGCTGGTATATCCACAGGAGGATGAATAGGCCTAACATTTTCAATGACCCAAGCCCAATAGCCATCTTCCCAATAGTTTACTTTAGCCTGTTCAATCTCACTTTTCTGCCAAGCATGAACAGATGAAATATCCACCCATGCAACCGCTCGACCTAATTCCTCATCTCCATCCCGATTCAGATAATGTGCATTTTCAACAATAACCAAATCCTTCAGAGGAAGCTCATTGGGGCGCCATGAACGAATTTCCAAGGTTTTTATGCCTTCAGCAATATAGCTTCCCGATGGCGCAACAATCGATATAGCAGGATAAATTCTTCTCATGATTTTCCCATAAAAAAAGGAGCATACTCTGCTCCTCTCCTTTAAGCCTGTGGCTTATCTTCAGCCTGCTTTACACGAATTCCTGTCCCATGTAAACGCAAAGTATTTAAACCTTTAATAGCTTTCACCGCTTCACGACCATGTGGCATCTCCACAAAAGCAAAGCCTTTAGATTTACCTGTTTCAGCATCTAAAACCAATTGGCAGGTTTCTACTGTGCCATATTGTTGAAACAGTTTCAGTAACTCAGCTTCTGTGACCGTACGTTCTAAATTACGAACTAAAATTTTCATTTAACAACCTTCAAAAATAGGCAAAATCATCAAAAAGCAATCGCCTACGCTACTTTCTGAACATTGCACATCAAATACCACAATGTAATTTGCTTAGTTTAATCGAGATTAATCCCAAAATCTAAATTAATCGACTGTCGTTCAATTAAGGCGCTTTTTACCGTTTGCTGGCGGGGTTTATGATGCGTTTCCAAGGTACATAAATTTCGGGTGAGATCATTTAAGAAGTAACTTTCAACTTTACGCCCTTGCTCATCCACCACATCTCGCGCCCACAGATTCAGATTTTGCTTGGTAAGAATAAGTTCATTCTGTGCACGAGTCAGCGCAACATAGAGCACCCGACGTTCTTCCTCGACCGCGTCAAAGTCCCCCTGAGCACGCGCATGTGGGTACTGACCAGCCGTCACATTTGCAACGTAACACACTTTCTGCTCCGTACCTTTGGCAGAGTGAATGGTAATTAATGTGACTACATCTGTATCCGACTGACGTTCAATTTCAGAAATGGAAACAGGGTCAAGTACATATTCCTCAAGAAATTCGCTTAATTGTCCATGTTTGGATGCCAATTGTTTAACCAACTCAAAGTCACCTTGGCGACGGTTCCAGTCTTTTTTATAGTTCTCGGCCAATTGTGCTTCAATTGCTTGAATACCCAAACTAACACACGCTTGTACTTCCTGCTTCAGCACCATCATCTGTTTCATCATCAATAAGGTTTCAACAGGAATACGTCCAAATTGTTCTAATTGATTAAAAATCAGTTCGAATTCAGGTTGAAGTAACAACTGTTGTGCCAGACGACTTGCCCCCACATCACCCACCCCATTCCATAGGGTAAGAAAGCGCATCCATGCAATATCATCCAAAGGATTGGCAATCACACGCAATAAACTGAGTAAATCTTTTACATGTGCTGTTTCAAGCAGTTTCATCCCCCCAATAAAGCGATACGGGACATTGGCTGCAATACATGCCGCTTCAATATGCCGCGCAGCAAAGCTAGAACGGACCAAGACCATATGATCCGACCAGTTATGCCCCTGCAAATAATGACGCTCTTTAATATCAATTGCGATCCATTTGGCTTCATCAAACTCATTCGGGAAAATATGCATGCGCGGCTTAATTCCCTCACCTCGATAGGCATCAAGACGCTTGTCATATTGAATTTCAGATTGATCGAGCAACCAATTGGAGAGGTCTAAAATTTCTTGCGTGGAACGATAGTTTTGCTCAAGTTTAAACACTTGGGCATTCGGCACACGCTCTTTAAAATGATGAATATTTTCAAAATCGGCACCGCGGAAACCATAAATGGACTGCGCATCATCGCCAACACAGAACAGACTCACTTGATCTTTCAAGGGTTCAAGCAATGCCCACTGTAAGGGATTGGTGTCTTGCATCTCATCCACCAACATGTGCTTACAAATCGATGCGACATAATCAACCAAGCCTTCAGATTGATCGAGTGCTGAGGCCACAATCGCCAAAATATCATCATAGTCCAGAAAGCTACGTGCACGCTTGCGTGTCTCATACTCTTGCATGATCTTGGCGATTTGATCTTTAAATGCCAAATATTCAGGATGTTGCTTTTCTAAAGCATCGCTCAATTTTTGGCGAGTATTACGCGCAAAAGAATACAAATCACATAGCTCTTGTGGCTTTGGAAGTTGATTTGGATTCTTCTTGTCATCTTTACCGCGAATCAGGCGGAACATCATCAGTTGATCATCCCGATCAATAATCGAGAATTGCTCTAAGCCAAAGGCTTTCGGTACACGGCGCAGCAGGTACATACAAAAAGTATGAAAAGTCGATGCACGTAGTCCTTGAGCTTGCTCCCCCAAAGCCAACTCGACCCGCGCCACAATTTCACTGGCTGAACGACGGGTAAAAGTTAAAATTTGAATTTGATTGGCAGGAACCCCTTGCTCAATGAGATAAGCCGCACGCGCCACAATGGTTTTGGTTTTACCACAGCCAGCCCCTGCGAGCACCAGACTGTGTTGCGACGCAGTCGTGGCAGCTTGTTTTTGTTGCGGGTTTAATTCATCAATTAGGCTGGCTAAACTCATAATGTCTCATCGTGCTGGGGAGATGGGTAGTTTAACAGAGCTATAGATGAATTATGAATTTTAGCCTGATGATCACGACATCGTTTGATCTATAAAAAATGAGCCGATCAAAATAAATCATTACAGATCAATAATAACCATGACAATGGAATAAGCATTAAATCAACAAAAATATCTGGATTTAATTTATAAAATTTGTCCCGACTGATACGCCAATTTTTAATTTCAAAAAAAAATTTGATACGAGACAAAACGGCATGGATGCCGTTCGTTGGATTGAGGTATAAGGATATATCCTCAATCCAACAAAGGATTTTTGTTACTTTTCATCCTTGAAAAGTAAGGTATTCCCTACACAAAAAGTATTTAAATTTATTGTGAATATTACGGCCTTAGGGTTAAGATCCTAGCAACATTCTGACAGGTTCGTTCCAAATTCTTCTCAGCATTTTCTAAAGCGGTTTGCAAATCACATGCCCGATCTACAATGCCGAAAATTGCAGTAAAACCTTCTGCATAGAGCTCCTCTATGCCCTCACCCACATAACCTGCACAAGCAATCACAGGCGTATTCAGCCTTTTGGCAACTTGTGCGACACCATACGGTGTTTTACCAAATTTAGTCTGGAAATCTATCCCACCCTCTCCAGTAAAGACAAAATCGGCCTGTTTGATTTTTTCAGCCAATTGTGTCTCTTCAATCACAATTTCCACGCCAGAACGAAGGGTTGCTCCTGCAAATACCATTAAGCCAAAACCCAAACCACCTGCGGCACCCGCGCCAGCAATATGAGCATAATCCACTTGGAGTTGCGATTTAACCAAACCAGCAAAATATTTTAGGTTCTGATCCAATTGCTCCACCATGGTTGGATTTGCCCCTTTTTGTGGAGCAAATACGTAAGCCGCACCGTATTCACCATAGAGTGGATTATTCACATCACTGGCAATCAGCATCTCAACGTGTGCCAATCGAGTATCTAAATTTGATAAATCAATCTGGCTAATCTGATGTAATTGCCCGCCACCCTGAACCACCTCTTTGCCAGTAACATCTAAAAATCGGACACCAAGTGCTTGAGCCATACCCATGCCTGCATCATTGGTAACACTGCCACCGAGTCCAATAATGATTTTTTTAACTCCATGATCAAGAGCCAGTTGAATCATTTCCCCCGTTCCAAAGGTCGATGTTAAAGCAGGGTTTCGCTCCGAAGGCTCCAGTAAATGAATGCCATTGGCTTTCGCCATTTCAATCACAGCCGTTTGCCCTTCATCAATCAAGCCAAAATATGTCTCGACTTTCTGTTCTATGAAAGGCCCTGACACACTACAGCTCACCATCTCACCGTGCGCAGCCGCAATCAAAGCATCCACTGTTCCCTCACCGCCATCTGCCATCGGGACATGGAGATATTGAGCATCTGGAAAAATATGTTGTAAGCCACGTTGCATGGCTTGGCAAGCCTGTTGTGCAGTCATACTTTCTTTAAAAGAGTCTGGAGCAAGTACAAAGGTTTTAGGCATCGCAATTGTGCTTTTTAAGATGGACTATACTCAATCATACGCAATAAAAAAGAGTGCATATAGCACTCTTGATCCACTTAATCAGCTGTAATAATTACACATCAGCTGAACTTTTTGGCACCTCATGCTTAATATAAGAGGCCAAAGTTAAATAGTTAATGCCTTGGAATAGAATATCTATCGCCAAAAACATACCCAACACCCAAAACGGCGCTGTTGGTGACATTAAGATAATCACCCCTGTCATAAAGGTAAGAACTCCTGAAAACAGTGTCCAGCCCCAACCTGCCAAAGGCCTGAAGATAAAAGCATTAATACTTCGTACAATCCCTGCGATCACCAAAAAAATAGCCAAGAAACTGGTCAATACAATTGCAGTTTTTACTGGTGTGGTAAAAGCATAATAACCCGCAATCAGATAGAAAATGGCAAAAGCAGCCCAAAGCCAGCGATAACCACCTTCAAAGATTTTAAAAGCTGCAATAAAGTGGAGTACCCCACCAATCATCATCAAAAGACCAAACAAATAAACTGCAGATAAGGTGGCAAATGGTAAAGATGCTAATAAGACTAGACCAAATAAAGTCAGGAGCACCCCTAAAACCAAGTACCATTTCCGATTTTCATGTAATTGATGACGAACAAGATCATTTCCAACTGTTTTCATAATTTTTCTCAAGTACTTACAATGGAATGCAATTATTGTGGTCTTTTTTTCCGTAACTGTCTGTTATCAATCTGCATCTTTTTTATCCACATTAGTCTTCCCTTCTGTGGATAAAAAAACACTTATACACAGCTTTATTTAATCCAACCAATTTCCAGTGCTGTAATTTCGTTGAGTAACGTATCTTGTAAATGGTCTGGCATTTTACTTTTATCGGCAGAAACAGGAATGTGCCCCGCCATTAACTCTGCTTTGGCTTGTGGAAATAAAGGCTGTTGTTTCGGATAAGCATAGCCTTGAGGATAGAGCGGTTGTCCTGTCGCAACGTCATATTTATCGGTTGCACCAAAGGCATGTAATAACTCATGTACCAAAACAATTTGATTCTGCTCATTTTGTTTTTTACTGGCATACAAATTCACTGCACCAATACGGCCTTTTTCCAAAGCAGTAGAGTGTTTTAATTCACGTGTACGTTCGGGATCGTAATAATTTAAATACAGCGTAACTGCAGAAGTACCATCACTGCGTTCATGCTGTTGCCAATCATAAAAGCGGAATTTGAGACTCCACAATATGATATCGAGCATGTTTGCCTGCTCTGGTACCTTTGGTGGTTTTTGGGTTAATTCACGTCCTAAATTTAAATAAACGTGTATAGGTTGACCACGATAATGTGCTGACATTTGCTGGAGATAAGGCTGCACAGCCGCAAGATCACTTAAAGATAATTGTTGAATATACTGTTGTGTACTAGCTTGATCATCGGCATTAATAGGATGCAGCAATACAATAATCGGTTTATCCCAGTTCTGATTTTGATCACGCCAAGCGTTTACCGCCACAATTAGCAAAATCAGCAATAAGCACAAGATTCTAATTTTTTTCCACATTTCTTTTAAGCACTCTGCTTCTTCATTTTTCTTAAATACATTTGACTCATTTCTACTTTTGTTTCAAAAAGATTTAATGTTTTAATTAAACCTGAGAGTTTTGCTCTACCATAATTGCGAGAATCAAAATCTGGTTTCACCGCACTAATATATAGCCCAACCATACCTAAATTTGCCCACCCATTCTCATCGGCATTGTCTTTTACTGCTTTATAAATCAGGTTCAAAGTGCCACGATCCATAACATCTATCACGATATTATCTTTCAATTGATTCGCAAGTTTTGAATCAGATGTTTTACTAGAATCGAATATTTTTCTGACCTGTGCGTTCGTTACTTCTTCATCTTCTGAATTTTTAAGTTCATTTTCCGAAATCAAATTTTCAATAAAAATAAATTTATCACAAGCCTTTCTAAAGGCTTCTGGTGTAGATTTTTTACCAAAGCCATAAACGCTTAAACCATTTTCACGAATACGCGATGCTAAAGGTGTAAAGTCACTGTCACTAGACACAATGCAAAAACCATCTAATGCACCTGCATACAGTAAGTCCATTGCATCAATAATTAAAATCATATCCGTCGCATCTTTACCTTTTGTATAAGCAAATTGCTGAACGGGAGTAATTGCATGAGGTAATAAAACATCTCTCCATTTCTTCAGAGTTTCATTACTCCAATCACCATAGACTCGCTTTACGCTTGCAATCCCGTATTTAGCTACTTCCTCCAGAACAGATGAAATGGCACCAATAGATGAATTATCTGCATCAATTAATACGGCAAACTTTTTCGTTTGAATGTCCACAACTCCCCCAAAAAAATAATATTACTTTCTTATATAAATCATTGTGACATAAAAAATGCCCACCGAAGTGAGCATTTCTATTCAAGCATTGATGTGGTTAAGCTTCAACCCACTTTCCATCTTGGAAAACCAAAGACCATTTGGTCTGTTTTCCTTCAAGCGTTTCCGAACCAATATATTGTGCTTGGTTCTTACGGCTAAATTTTACCAAGGTTGGATTGCCTTCTGGGTCAACATCGGGCGCTTGCAAAATAAATTGGTATTTTGGATCAAGTTGATCAGCAACAGAACGTAACTCGGACACTTTTGGCGCACGCGTTTCACGGATTTTCGGGAATTTGCTCGCTGCTAAAAATAGACCTGCTGCCCCATCACGTAATACAAAGAAATCATCGTGCTTGGCGGAACGCAAGTGTTCCATTTTGATTGGATCGACACGCGGTGGCGCAGGCTGACCGCTTTTCAATACCTTTCGGGTATTGTCACAACTCATGCAAGCAAAGTACGGTCCAAAACGACCTGTCTTGAGTTGCATTTCGCCATCACATTTGTCACATGGAATGGTTGGACCATCATAACCTTTGATTTTGAACTCACCTTCTTCTAGCTCAAAACCAGCACAATCAGGGTTATTACCGCAAATATGCAGTTTACGCCCGCCATCGATGACATAACTGTCCATTGCAGTGCCACAAATCGGGCAGCGTTTTTTCGACATCAAATCTGCTGTTTCTGCAGAATCATCATCAGAAAGTGCAGCCAAAGATTCCACAGGCGTTAAGTTCAGTGTACCTTTACAGCGTTCTTTCGGTGGCAAGTTATAGCCTGAACAGCCCAAGAAGACACCTGTCGTGCCTGTACGAATCTGCATTGGTCGAGAACATTCTGGACAATGTACCGCATCCACCTCTACAGGTTGATTGCGGCGCATACCGCTGTCACCCTGAGCTGTAGTTAAACGTTTCTTAAAGTCTCCATAGAAACTATCCAGTAATTCTTTCCAGTTCCGTTCACCTTCCGCAACTTTATCCAGTTGACCTTCTAAGTCCGCAGTAAAGTCATAGTTCATCAGGTTATTGAAACTTTCATCCAAACGGTCAGTGACAATCTCACCCATTTTTTCAGCAAATAGGCGACGATTTTCCAGTTTCACATAACCACGGTCTTGAATAGTCGAAATAATTGCAGCATAAGTTGATGGTCGCCCAATACCTTTTTTCTCAAGCTCTTTCACCAATGACGCTTCAGTAAAACGCGCAGGTGGCTTAGTAAAGTGCTGTGAAGGGTCGAGTTTTTCCAGATTTAATACCTCACCCACTTTCACCGCAGGCAAGAGCACATCATCATCGGATTTGTTTTGACCACGAACTTTGGTAAAGCCATCAAATACCAAGGTACGACCTTTGGCTTTCAGTTCAACACCATTGGCATCGACCAAAATTGTAGAAGATAAATATTCGGCAGGTGTCATCTGACATGCCACAAACTGACGCCAGATCAGATCATACAAACGCTGTGCATCACGCTCTACACCCGCCAAACTATCGCCTTTTAAACCGACATTGGATGGACGAATCGCTTCATGAGCTTCTTGTGCACCCGCTTTATTGCCATAACGATTTGGTTTCGCAGGAAGGTATTTTCCGCCAAACTCAGTTTCAATATGGTGACGCACCATATTCACCGCATCGTCACTTAAAAAAGTAGAGTCCGTACGCATATAGGTAATAAAACCTGCTTCATACAAACGCTGCGCCAACATCATGGTTTTCTTGACTGAAAAACCTAAACGCGTGCTGGCTGCTTGCTGTAAAGTCGAGGTGATATAGGGCGCACTTGGATTGACCTTGGTCGGTTTATCTTCACGTGCTGAAACTTTATAATCGGCATCTTTCAAAATTTTCAATAAAGCATCAGTTTCTGCTTTATTGCGTAATTTGAGCGTCTTACCTGCTTGCTTCACCGCTTCTAAACGAATTTCATCGCTTGAAGATTTGGTGTCTGCAAACACCTGCCAATATTCTTCAGGAACAAAGGCACGAATTTCACGCTCACGTTCTACCACCAGTTTGACGGCTACAGACTGAACGCGTCCTGCAGATAAACCACGGGCAATTTTCTCCCACAATAAAGGAGAAATCATAAAGCCAACCACACGGTCAAGGAAACGACGCGCCTGTTGTGCATTGACTTTATTGGTGTCTAAACGTGCTGGATGCTTAAAGGCTTCTTGAATGGCATTTTTGGTAATCTCGTTAAATACCACACGCTGATAACGCGAATCATCACCGCCAATCACTTCTTTTAAATGCCAAGCAATCGCTTCTCCTTCACGGTCCAAGTCCGTTGCGAGATAAACTTCATCGACTTGCGATGCCAGTTTTTTTAATTCAGCGACCACATTTTCTTTGCCTGGTAGCACTTCATAATGTGCCTTCCAGTCATGTTCAGGATCAACCCCCATACGGTTAACCAAAGCTTGTTGTGCTTTCTCCGCTTTTTGTGCTTCGGTCAATTTGGTGCGAGTTGCTGTGGTTTTTTTATCCGCAGTTTTACCTGAACCACCCGTCGGCAAGTCACGTACATGACCTACAGAGGATTTTACAATGTAATTTGAACCTAAATATTTGTTGATTGTTTTCGCTTTTGCAGGCGACTCCACAATCACTAAGGCACGTTTATTCCCAGCATCAGAAGCTTTTGCTGTTGTGCTTTTGGATGTGGATCGAGGAGCATTCGCCATAGTTAACCGTTTTTCCTATTTCAGTAAATCTTAAAATTAAACTTCAGCCAAAGCATGTAAGTATGCTTTGATATCTTCTAATTGGGTTGCTTTTAAATCAGCTTCTTCATCCCAATAGAGTCCTACACAGTTTGCCTGCATATCAATAGCATAAATGCCTTTTAATGCAATTGGAAAATTATTAAATTTTTCATCACCATGCACTAACTTGAGCTGTTGATCTTCAACACGGGCACGCATCAGCGGCAAACGTGCATCTGGAATCAGGACACTATAATATGCGACCATACTGGCACGATTTGAAGATGCCAACGGAATTTTAGTCCAATCTGGTGCTGCCACTAAGCGTGGGTGTAACCCCATTTTTCGTGCTTTTTCGCGCATTATGCCCAATGCTTTTTCTCTAGGGCTAACACGGAGTCCTAAAATTGACCCGAGCACAAATACAATAATGACAACAGCAACCCAAATTCCTGTATTTTCCATAGCAAAACCTTTTTTGTCTTTTATTAGAGTTGCATAAGCACAATATAAAACGCAAGTTGGAACGATGAAATTAATTTAGGAACATTTCATGACTATATAAGACTTCATGTCCGTTCCAATAAATATAACCTTTCTCAATCAACTCTTTGAGTAACAAACGTACATCCGCTTTGGGAAACATTTGCTCTAATAAATCACGTAAGGCGTAGATGTCTTTCGGCTTATCATTTTTCAATTCGCGTAGCTTTTTCGCCACTTCAAGCTGTACAGGGTCAATTTTTCCAAAATCTTTAAACAAAGCATCTTGTGCCTTTTGCAAATCTGGTTCCGCAGAGGGTAATTCGGCCGAAATCTGTAACTGCTCTACTGCTTGCGCTAGGTTGGTTGAGGGCACCAACTCTGCTTGGTCTTGTTCAAGATGTAGCTGCGCCCACTGCTTTAATACTTTCTTACGAAAGTTAATCTGCTCATCATAACGTTTGACGATTTTCAGGTTAATCAACATACCGACCACGTGCTGCGCTTTCTCTGGCACTAGCTGAAGAATGTTCATGACAGAATTTTTTAATGCATCCACTGTATTGGGTTTGCCTGACATGTTTGCCAAAGCATCACAATACTGCTTCACCATTTTTAAGTACGGTTTACGTTGAATGACATCTAAGCTTGGAATTTTATATTTGGGTTTGCTAATTTCAGCTGCATCTTGAATTAGAGTCAAGCTACAAGTCAGTGCCGACCCGCGCATTAATTCAATTAAAATAGCACTGGTTTTTGCTGCCGAAATGACTTCTACATGGGTGTCGGGTTCGAGTAAAGCCATTAACTGCCCAACGACTACCGCATATTCAAACTCTTTCTCTTTAGCTTGAGCCGTGTCTAAAATCACCACTTGCCCTGTATTGACCCACATCGCAAATTCAGTCAGATCTTCCAGCGTATACGCAAACTGCCCTTTGCAATTAAACAAATACAACGTCGGATAATGCTGCACCAAATCGCGTAGCATTTTTGCCGTTGGCATATTATTTTCTAGATCGAACAAAACCGCTTTAGCAGACATAAATACAAAATCATGAGAGATAAGCAAAGAGCGTGCATTAGAACGGGAAGCGGGCAAAAGGTCAAGCCTAGCCCATCTCTCTCTTGTTGGAGATACAAGAATAAACCATGCCAATCAAGCGTCCCAACTAGATCAATAGTGCGGTGGTCTATTGCTTAAAGGGTCAAAAGCTTCGATCCCTTCAGATAAATCAGCAGATTCTACCCGTTGATAAAGAAGCTGCATTTGTTTTTTTAAATCAGCGATTTCGGCATTTTGGCGAATCACTTGTTCATTTAACTGTTCAACTAAATCATCTAAAAATGCAATTCGGACTTGCAAATCTTCAATGGGTGCGGAAAATGACGCGTGATTATCTAGATTTTGTTGTTTAGTCATTTAAAGTCCTCATTTGAGATTTCAGGAAACATTATGGCCTATATTACGTTAAGGGATGTCCAACTTGCATTTGGTGGACCTGCCCTACTCGACGGCGCGAATTTTAACCTAGAACGTGGCGAACGAGTGTGTTTGATTGGCCGTAATGGTGAAGGTAAGTCGACGCTACTTAAACTGATTGAAGGCAGTTTACTCCCCGATTCTGGCGAAGTCTCCATTCAGAATGGTTTGACCGTGTCCATGTTGGCACAAGACGTTCCTATGGACTCTGGCAAAGTTGCAGACATCGTAGCAGAGGGTGCAGGTGAAGCTGCGACTGTGCTTAAAGCATACCATGAAGCGAGTGATGCCTGCATCTTAGGTGATATGAACGCTTGTGATCACATGGGCAATTTGCAACACAAGTTAGATCAACTTGATGGTTGGGCTTTAGAAAATAAAGTTAATTCTATTCTAAGCAAAATGGGACTTGACCCAAATGCAGATTTGGCTGATTTATCGGGTGGACGTAAGCGTCGTGTCCTATTAGCACGTGCCTTACTTACTCAACCCGATGTCTTGCTTCTAGACGAACCGACCAACCATCTAGATGTTGAAAGCATTGAATGGTTAGAAAAATTCTTACTCGATCAAAACAATTTAACTTTATTGTTTATTTCGCATGACCGCTCATTTGTAGACAGTATTGCCACCCGTATTGTCGAACTAGATCGTGGCACATTACGCAGCTACGAAGGTAACTACTCACGCTACCTCGATCTTAAAGCACAGCAAATGGAAGCCGAAGAAAAGCAAAATGCTTTATTTGATAAACGCTTAGCAGAAGAAGAAGCATGGATTCGCCAAGGCATTAAGGCGCGTCGTACGCGTAATGAAGGTCGTGTTCGTGCCTTAAAAGCGCTGCGTGAAGAATCTAAAGCGCGTCGCTTCCAGCAAGGCAAGGTCAGCATGGCCACCCAAGATGCCAATCGTTCTGGAAAACTGGTCTTTGATATTGAACACCTCAGTGTTTCTTACGATGCCAAACCGCTAATCAAGGATTTCTCGGCACTGGTCATGCGTGGGGATCGTATCGGTTTAGTCGGTGATAACGGGGTCGGAAAAACCACCTTGATCAAAGCCATTTTAGGTGAAATTGAACATGGGGGTTCTGTTAAAACAGGAACCCAGCTGGAGATTGCCTATTTTGACCAATTACGTAATGCACTTGACCTTGAAAAAACCGTCATGGCCAACGTGTCGGAAGGTTCTGATTTTGTCGATGTGAATGGTAACCGTCGTCATATCTACAGTTATTTACAAGACTTTTTATTCTCACCTGAACGTGCCCGTACGCCAGTTAAAGCACTTTCAGGTGGTGAAAGAAACCGCATTCTGTTAGCCAAATTGTTACTCAAACCATCCAATTTAATCGTGATGGATGAGCCAACCAATGATTTGGATATGGTGACTTTAGAACTGTTAGAAGAAATGTTGTCTGAATATAAAGGCACTTTACTGTTGATCTCACATGACCGTGCCTTTATGGATAACGTTGTGACTTCAACTTGGGTGTTTGACGGCAAAGGTAACATTGATGAATACATTGGCGGCTATCAAGATTACTTGGAACAGCGTCCTGATCAAAAAGTGGTTGATCAAAAAAGTGATGTGAAAAAGGCACAAGCCAAAGCTGAAGCGGCTGCCGCGGCGGCAACGTCTGCACCAAAAAAGGTGAAGTTGAGCTATAAAGACCAGCGAGAGTTAGAACAACTCCCCGCTGAGATTGAAAAACTCGAAATGGAACAAACCCAACTTTCAGACAAGTTAGCAGACGGTTCTTGGTTTGTTTCAGATGCTAATGCCGCAACTCAAGCGTCACAGCGTCTGGCCGAAATTGAAGAACAGTTACTGGAAAAATTGGAACGTTGGGATGAATTAGAAAACCTCAGCAAAGGGAACTAATTTAACTTTCAACTGTCCGATTGGCTGATTCATTCAGCCAATCGGGCTTTTTTTATATTCTCTGTTTGTACCAACAACACTTAAAATTGAATCAAGCAACAGTCGATGACTCGGTTATTTCTGCCACAATTTATGTGTGGGTCTCAGCAACCACTGTGATAATTGGCGGATCGTCTGATCAAAAATCCGTTGTTGTAGTAACCAACAGGTCAAAATTGACAACACCACACAAATCAATATTTCCACTGCCACAGGCAAATTGAGCTGAATCATTCGTGCCAGCCAAATCACCACAAAACCATGTAACAAATACACAGGCAAAGTGTTTTGCCCCAAGCGTATGAAACGTGTTCCCAAACCCTGAAATAATGCCAACAGCATCAGCACCCCCCAACTGGATAACATAAAGCACATTAGACGAATTACACTTCCCTGCCATAGCTCAACTTTGAGTTGGGTATAACTTAAACTGCCATACCACCAGAATTGACTTAAATGGGTCCAATACAAGATACACATCATGAAAGCGAGGCTCAGACTTGCCCACAACAGCGCATGACTTTGCTGTTGTAACTTTTGCATGATGGACTGACCATATCGGCAACCTAAAACGAAAAAAGGCAAAAAGACACAGATTCGTCCAATTGAGTAGGCATAGTTATTCCACGGCGAAAAACCAATCCCTAAAGCAATCAGTACCGCAAATACAAGCGCAAAATGGTTGGCATGAAACACATGCATAAATAGCATCCAAACCATCATCCCCACCAGATACCACATCAGCCAATAGGGTCGTTCAAACAGGCTAATGTGCCATTGTCCAGACATCAAAGCATCCGATGCCAAATACAACAGTTGGAAAGGGACATAGAGTGCAATAAAAAAGAGGATGTTTTTCGACCAATTTTTATCTTTATACAACATACCTGAAATAAAAATAAAAGCAGGCATATGTATGGCATAAATGGTTTCAAGCAATAACTGGCTAGTTGCTTGTGACCAACCAATCATCCGCTCTAGAAAGTGCCCCAACACCACCAGAAAAATTAGACCTGCTTTTGCAGTATCAATCGCATGGCTTCTCATCTATAAATGCCATCAATCAGAAATATATCCCTAGTCTAACACCACCGTTTTAAGTTGCTTCACATCCATAAGCTTTAATCATTGGGGATAAAGTAGATTCCTTTTTTTCCATCGCACAACCCATTAAGACTAAGCCTAATTTCAAGAGAATAGCTCAGCAAAAAGTACAGGTCCCCCAATTGGATTCACCTCATTCAGTAAAAATAGAAAATCTAAAGGTAGAAAATATTAAATTTATAATCTTTTACGGTCTTCATGAAAATTGAAGCTGTTAAAGCAAACCTTTCGCTGCTCAAATCAGATTTATCAACAGCAATATGCTATACCTATCAACATAAGAATAACTGAGCCTTTGATCATGTTGGATTTGTCACAAATTTTCGCATTTGCTTTGGTGAGCCTAGCAATGGTCCTCACCCCTGGCCCGAATATGATTTACCTCATTTCACGTTCAATTTCTCAAGGAAAAACAGCAGGTTTCATTTCTTTAGGCGGCGTAGCACTAGGCTTTGTCTTATACATGCTCTGTGCTTCTTTTGGGATCACAGCGCTCATTGTGGCAGCTCCATATGCTTATGACACGATTCGTATTGTAGGGGCTGTCTATTTACTCTGGTTGGCATGGAAAGCTTTACGCCCTAATGCAGCTCCTGTTTTTAGTCTCAAAGATTTATCTTTCGATTCACCGTTAAAATTATTTTTAATGGGCTTTTTCACCAGTTTGCTGAATCCTAAAATTGCGATTATGTATTTGTCTTTATTGCCACAGTTTATTCACCCACAGCAAGGCAGTATTTTAGCGCAGTCTATTCAACTCGGTACGATCCAAATTTTTGTCAGTGTTTCAGTAAATGCCGTTATTGTTTTTTCTGCTGGCAGCATTGCACTTTTTCTACAGCGAAAACCACTTTGGGCAAATGTTCAGCGTTGGCTCATGGGCACAGTTCTCGCTGGGCTTGCAGTACGCATTCTTCTGGAAAGTCGTCGTTAGACTGCCATACCCAAACCAGCAGATGGTGACGGACAAGGTTGATCCTGATTTTTAGCGTGGATAACCTTGACCAAATCAGTTCATGCTACACTTTGCACAGTCTTAACTTTTTCAAACTAATTATATCGTTATGAGCCAAGCACAGACCTATACACCTGGTGAATTTCAATGGTCATTCCTCCATCCTAAATATTGGGGGATTTGGCTTGGCATCGTTTTCTTAATGATACTGGCAATTTTGCCGTGGGCAATTCAATATCGCTTAGCCACTTTTCTTGGAAATCTAGCATTTACTAAACTGAAATCCCGCCGTAAAACTACGCTGCGCAATTTAGAAGTCTGTTTTCCAGAATGGAGTCCAGAACAAGTCCAAGACAATGCTCGTCAGGTCTTTGTTGATCAAATGCTTGGGGTTTTTGAAACACTAAATGCTTGGTACTGCCCACAATGGTTTAAAAATCGAGTCACTATTGAAGGTTTAGAGCATATCCAAACCGCACAAGCAGCGGGTAAGGGCGTCTTACTGCTCGGCACTCATTCCACCTTATTAGATGCAGGTGGTTATTTATGTGCACAATATTTTGAACCCGATGTGGTGTATCGTCCACAAAATAACCCTTTGTTAGACATGCTGATTTATCGTTGTCGTGCCACGATTTATGCCAATCAAATTGACCATGATGATATGCGCGGTCTGATTCGCAACTTAAAAAATGGACATGCCATTTGGTATAGTCCAGACCAAGATTTTGGTTTAAAACAAGGGGTGATGGCTCCCTTTTTTGGGGTGCCCGCCGCAACTGTTACAGCACATCGACGTTTATTAAAAATCTCTAAAGCCGTTGCTGTGCCCCTATATTTCTACCGTCATGGTGATGTGGCCAATCCCAAATATCATCTATTAATTGAACCTATGGTGGACAACTTGCCAAGTGAAGATGAAGTGGACGATGCAACACGCGTTAATCAAATTATTGAACGTCAGCTTCGAATTGCACCGACCCAATACATGTGGTTTCACCGTCGTTTTAAAACCCGCCCAGAAGGCTATGAAAAAATTTATTGATGGTTGATCTTGGCTAGAAATGTTATTTCCTGCTCTAAATTTTATTTTATACGTGACTCGAACGGCACAACAGAACACATAAGGATAAAAACTCAATGAAAGTGATGCAGCTTCTTCCTGAACTGAATAGTGGTGGTGTTGAACGTGGCACACTCGAAATTGCTAAAGCGCTCATTCAGCAAGGGCATGAATCATTAGTCGTTTCCAATGGTGGGCGAATGGTGGCACAGCTTGAAGCGGAGGGTTCTACCCATTTAACCCTGCCGATTCACAAAAAATCACTATCAAGTCTGTGGCAGATTCGTCCATTACGCCAACTTATTCAACAGCACCGCCCTGATATTGTGCATGTCCGCTCACGCGTTCCTGCATGGTTGACGCATTTTGCTTTAAAAGGCATTCCTGCTTCACAACGCCCGCATCTGATTAGCACTGTACACGGTTTCTATTCGATTAATCGTTATAGTGCAATTATGACGCAAGCAGAGAAAGTCATTGCGGTTTCGGACAGTGTGGTGCAATACATCACAGAACATTATAAAAATTGTCCCCCACAAGATATTGTGCGTATTTACCGTGGTATCGACTCCAAAGCATTCCCGCATGGGTATCAACCATCAGTACAGTGGATTCAACAAACTTTAAAAGACTTTCCTCAGCTCGAGCATAAGTTTCTCTTATGTTTACCTGGTCGTATTACGCGGCTGAAAGGACATGAAACATTAATTGAATTGATACAACAATTACATACTCAGTTTCCCTATCTCCATGCAATTGTGGTTGGCGGAGCTGACCCTAAAAAAGCAGCTTATTTAGATGAATTGCAACGCAATATACAAAGTCGGGGCTTAGAACATCAGATTACCTTTGTCGGTCATCGCTCCGATATTCGTGAATGGCTTGCTTACAGCGATGTAGTCTTGTCTTTGTCTAATCAGGCAGAAACCTTTGGACGTACGGCTTTAGAAGCTTTGTCAGTAGGGACACCCGTGATTGGCTGGAAAAGAGGTGGAGTTGCTGAAATTTTATCTTCGGTTTATCCGCAAGGTCTTATTCCTGTAGATGACCAAGCTGAACTTATTCGTGTCGTCCAACATCATATTGAACAGCCTCAACATGTGGCTCCTGTCACGCAATTTAGCTTACAAGACATGTGTGATCAGACTTTAGCACTCTATCAACGTATAGTAAGTTCGTCATAATTTTTAAATAAATTTCGAGTATCTTAAAACACATAACCCGAGTTCTGCTTCCTGCAAAACTCGGGTATATGAGGTTGTGCTTTCAATCATAATTTTTGTTTTAGTGTTTGGTCATCCTAACCAGCCATCATTTCCGTGATGATTTTCCTTCAGCGTCGTCTTCCTTAGCGGGATGTTCCGTTCCCTGTTCCTTGTGCTGATGGAGTAAGAATAAAAGAATTCTGAAAGTTCTACCATTCGTCAGAGACCGAAACCTTTGTAAGCAATTTCGTACACAATTTTTTATTTAGTTTGCCTACTATTTCTCATTTTTATAATCCTGTGCAATTTCATCTGTCACTATTTTTTCTTCACGCTCCGCTTTTTCAATTCCTTCTTGTATTGCAGCCTGCGCTTCTTGTTCATCTGCATCCGTTTGCTCCAATTCCTCTTGCTGTTGCTCAAATACACGCCCCGTTTGTAATTTGACATAGATTGGAAAGTGATCTGAACCTATATGCGGTAAACGCTGCATTTCAATAAGTGCAAAGTCTGTACTGTGAAATACATGATCGAGTGACCAGCGTAAAAAAGGATAATCGGCATGAAAAGTATTCACATAATGCCGCCCAACTCGCGGATCGAGTAAGCCACTGATTCGTTGAAATAGACGTGTCGTTCGTGACCAAGCCACATCGTTCAAATCACCCATGACAATACAGCTTTGATCGAGCTCTTTAATTTGATCACCCACAATCAACAATTCAGCATCTCTTAACGTTGAATCTTTGGCTTCTGTCGGACTAGGCGGTTTCGGATGTAGACAATACAACTGTACTGGCTGTCCAGAAGGCAACAGTACCGTGGTATGAATTGAAGGAATTTCATCACTTAAAATAAATTTAACCTCTGTATCGATGAGTTTCAAGCGACTATACAAATGCATCCCATACAAATTATCCAACGGAATCGGGACACAATAAGGGTAACTCTCTTCAAGCACCTGTAGCGCCCGTTGCCAATGCTGATCTGTTTCCAAAGTCAAAATCAGATCGGGCTTAAATTTGCTAATTTGTTCAATGAGTAAATGATGTTGAGTATTGGGTGTGAGTACATTCGAAACCAATAATGAAATTTGTCGTTCTGGCTGCAATTGCTCGTGAGAAACAGTCTGAACCTGTTTTTTCCACACAAAAGTATAAGGCAATACCATTTTTAACTGATATGCCAAAGCTGCGATTAACGCAACCAAAATCAGCTCACGCTGTAAATCCCAAGGATTAGGCCAAAAAATCAGTAAAATAAAGGCTAAAAGCCCCAGTAGCAAAATTTGCAGTCGTGGAAAATCTGCTCCGCGAATCCACCATTCATCACGCGGAATCAATGACCAAAACGTCAGCATCACCACCGTGATTGCCAAGATTTCCACCCAAATCATGTTATTTTTCTCAATCTTTTCCGTTTGGTAAACTAAGTCTGGACAAACTTTATCAATTTTGTATGTATCATAAACAAGTTATTTCGTTCAATTATAGTGATGTTTTACTTATGTAGTGCTTGCAGTTGTGGTCGCTTTTGATACACTCAAACCCCTTTTAAATTTTTAACGCACCGAGGCAAAATGACATGAAAGTAGGTCTGGTCGGTTGGCGCGGGATGGTTGGTTCCGTCCTTATGCAACGTATGGTTGAAGAGAATGACTTTGCTCACTTTGAGCCATTCTATTTTTCTACCAGTAATGCAGGTGGTGAAGCCCCTGCATTTGGTGGTAAGACTGCCCCAGCACTTATGGATGCATCAGACATTAATAGTCTGAAGCAAATGGATGTCATTATTACCTGTCAAGGTGGTGACTATACCTCTGAAGTCTTTCCAAAATTAAAAGCTGAAGGCTGGAAAGGCTATTGGATTGATGCTGCATCGACCTTGCGTATGGAAGATGAAGCCATCATCGTGCTTGATCCTGTCAACATGAACGTGATTAAAGATGGTTTAGTGAATGGCACTAAAACATTTGTTGGCGGTAACTGTACTGTTTCGCTCATGCTCATGGGCTTAGGCGGCTTATTCCAAAATAACCTTGTGGAATGGGCAACCTCGATGACTTATCAAGCTGCTTCTGGTGCTGGCGCGCAAAATATGCGTGAACTCATCACAGGTATGGGCTACTTGTATAACAATACCAAAGATTTATTAGATGACCCACGCTCTCCAATTTTAGACATCGACTCTAAAATTGCTGAATTACAACGTGGTGAAGGTTTCCCATCTGCAAACTTTGGCGTACCGTTAGCGGGTTCTCTCATTCCGTATATCGATAAACAGCTTGAAAGCGGTCAATCGAAAGAAGAATGGAAAGGCCAAGTTGAAACCAACAAAATCTTAGGCAATCAGCAGATTGTTCCGATTGATGGTCACTGCGTCCGTATTGGTGCAATGCGTTGTCACTCACAGGCACTTACGTTGAAATTGAAAAAAGACGTACCGCTGGATGAGATTGAAGATATATTACGTAGCGCGAACCAATGGGCGAAAGTCGTTCCAAATACGCGTGAAGCATCAATGACTGATCTGACTCCTGTTGCAGTAACAGGCACACTTAGCGTTCCTGTAGGCCGTTTACGTAAACTGAATATGGGTAAAGAGTACCTCGGTGCATTCACTGTGGGTGATCAATTGCTTTGGGGTGCTGCAGAGCCACTACGTCGCATGCTCCGTATTCTGATTGATTTTAAAAATGCATAAGCATTTTTAGATTTTCAAACAAAAGCCGATCAATTATGATCGGCTTTTTATGTAACTCGAATGTTATCCATTTACAATTCCTCAACATCTCGGTAATGTATAATTCTCTCGTTGCAATATATGACCAGAGTCAAAACTAAGATGACTGTATATAACAAATTAAAAATTGCTATTCTTGCCATTATTGCATCGCAAAACCTTCATGCAATTAGTATTGATCCATTGCAAATCCAGTCTGCGCCTGGGGAGTTGCTGTACGCAGAAATTCCGTTTCATCATGCAAAAACCGATGAGCCTGTTCAAGTCAGTCTAGCTACACCAGAAGATATCAATACCTTAGGTGTTGTTCATCAACCTCCAGGGCATCTTAATTTCTTTTCTCGACAAAACAGTTCAGGTGAAGGCGTTATTACAATTACTTCATCGCGTCCATTGACCGAATCTGAGCTGAATATCGTGGTACGTATTCAAGAAGGCAGTGCAGTACATTTACGTCATATTCGCACGCCCATTCAGCGTACAGCTGCGCCAAAACCAATGTTTAGTGCCAAAGCCAACGAAAAAGTGCTCAGCCCGATCATGATCGTGAGTGAAAAGGATATTGCACTCAACTTGCCTACCAGCACTCAATTTAAGCCAACTGAAGCAGCTCAACTAAATCCAGTGTCCGATTCGGCTGATTCGCTTAAACTTAAAACGATACAACCGCCAAAATTGGCAGCGGTAACGGAGTCAAATGAAGCCCCTATTGTCGTTTCTAGTGTCAATACAGCAAGTGCACCAGTACAAAAAGCCAAGGGAATTGAGCAAACTAAAACTGAATCGACGGCTCCAGCTAAAACCATTGTAAAAAATGCCGTAAATGCAACAGAAAAACAGTCATCTGACCCTCAAGTTCAGCAGTATCAGAACCGTGTAAAAGAAGATAAAAGTGCTGTTACAACGGCTAAAGCAGCAACTCCCTCAACACCAAAGTTACCAGATGAGCCTAAATCACAAGCCATCAAACCTACTCCCGCGGCAACAATAGCTGAGGTGAAAAGAGCTCAACCAAATCAACATATCGTACAAAATAATGAATCACTTTGGGCAATTGCACAACGAGTTGCTTCTGAGCAAAATCGGCCAATTGGCGAAGTGATGCAGCAAATTAAAACTCAAAACTCACACGCCTTTATTCAAGGTGATATCAATCGATTACGTCGTGGAGTCACCTTAAATTTACAAACCAATACCAGCAATAAATCCCAACAAAAAATTGTGGCTCCGCCCAACACAATGACAAAACAATCTGGAAAGGCAAAATATCGTCTGAATCAAGCAGAAATGAGTTTGGTGGCGGAAAAGCATCCAGATACAACCAATGGAACGGCGAAGCAGAAAGCTGAGAATGAGCAAATATCAAATGAATTGTCATTAAAAGTTATGACATCTCGGGAAAAAACCGTTAAATTACAGAGAAACGTAACTCAGCTGGAATTGGCTCTACGTCAAAAGGACAAAAGACTTCAATTATTAAATGCTCGTCTTGCACAATTGCAACAACAGTTGAAAGCACAACAAGCACAGAAAAAGCCAAACAGCTAAATTGTTATATAATTTTGATATTAGAATCAATGAATTAAACATACATTTGATTCATAAGGGGTAAAACATGCTGATTTATGTGATTCCGTTTATACTTTTGTTAGTCGTGGCAATTGTTTTAAAAAAACGCGAAGCTAGTAAAGAAGCCGATACGGCACCAAAAAAGACGGCAACGGCTCGCAATAAAGCCAAGACTCCTGTAAATAAACGGAAAGCCCCTCAAAAAGTTCAAGTGGTAGAAGACCCTGTTATTGAAAAGAAACAGGAAACTCCACTCAGTGAAGAATTACGTAGCCAAATTCAAGGGCAAATTCGTGATCGTAATTTCTTTGCAGCAGAAGCTCAAATTAATCAGGCACTGAATAAAGATAATTCGCAACACGAACTTTATTTATTGTTATTGGATATTCATCTTGAACAAAAAGATGAATTTGCGATTAGCCAACTCTTCAACCATCTTCGTTCACTTGAACTTGAAGAAACGCTAGCACAAGCAGAACAGAAAAAAGCTGAATACGAAAAAGAGCATCTTTCATCGGTAGATACAATCGACTTTCAGCCACAAACGCTTTCAAACTATGCTGAACCAAGCACTGCGACACAAAACGCATCAGATTTTGATGCACTCATTGAAAATAAAGTCACAACATCAAATTCTTTTGATTTGTTGCAGGCGGAAACACCTAGCATCACTCCTGTTGAAGAAAAGCCGTTAGAGTTTAAGTCTTTCAATGTAAGCAATGAAATCATTGAACCTACCGTAGAAGCGACGCCAGAATCAGATGCTCCTTCTCTGAAATTTGATGATTTAGTTGAGCTGAAACCCCAAGTTGAAGAACCTGCTCAAGTTCAAGATAAAAATGAACTACCCGTTACTGAGCTTAAAGATTTAGAGTTTTCTTTTAATCTCGATCCAGCCCCAGTAACCGAAGCAGTTGTTGAAACTGTTACGGCACCAATAGCAGAGAAATCTGAAGATCAACCAGAATTCAAATTTTCTTTTGATCTTGAACAATCGAATGCCGATAAATCAACATCACAGATCGAGGTTCAATCTGAAGCGCCAGCAATTTCCTTTGATTTAGAATCACCAAAGACTGATCTTGCAACAGCACATTCAATTCCTCAAGACATTACAGAAACAACTGAATTTACGACTCCTGCTTTACAAGCAGATGTTCATCTACAAGACCCACTGGTTCAGTCTTTCCCTGAACTCGGCCAAATCAGTGAAACCACGCTAGATCTCGATTTAGCCGAGCGATATATCCAATTTGGTTCTTATGAGGCTGCCCGCCAACTCTTGGCTGCAAATTCGGATAAATTTTCGACGGAACAACAATATCGCGCGGAACAGTTACTGAATCAAATAGCATCTTAAAGCATTTCCCTCTACTATAAAGCAGTCATACTTGACTGCTTTTTTTATGATGAAAAAAATTGCTTTGATTTATATGGGTGGTACCTTTGGCTGTGTAGGTGAACCCCTTAGTCCAATGCCTGCAGCAGCGTTTCTGCCACAGCTAGAGAAGGTTTTACCACTAGATCTGTCTATTGAATGCATGGTTGCACCTGTCATTAAAGACAGTAGTGCCTGTACACCTGCTGATTGGTTGCAATTGGTTCAATTTATACAACAACTGCAATTACAACAATTTCAGCATTTTGTCATTATTCATGGTACGGACACTCTCAGCTATGCCAGTGCGATTCTCTCCAGATTTTTAGGTCAATCTGCACATGTCGTACTCACAGGTAGTCAATACCCTTTACTCAATGTTGAGGGCAGTGACACACGTGAATTTACTGATGCTATCGATAACCTGAATTTCGCACTGCATGCAGTTCACACCCAACCTGTTGGCGTGTATCTTGCCTTCCATCAACAACTGTTACATGGACGCAGTGTATTAAAGCAACACACCACGGAATTAGATGCCTTTGCTGGTTTAAATAGCCAACAGGAACTGCCTCAACCCTGCTCGGCGTACTTAGTAAAAGCAGAAGATCTAATCAAAGCAGATCAGTTCAATTGTCTAAATTTAATGATGCAGCCAATTGCTCTAGATCAGCAATTACTGAATCTACAAACTATCGCGCAGCATCCTCCTCAGTTTCTTATTTTGCAAGGGTTTGGTACGGGCAATCTGGCAGTCAATGCCGCATGCATAGAACTCTTTCAACAGCTTCGCCAGCAAGGATGTATGGTGTTGCTTACCACTCAGGTCAGCTTTGGCAAAACCGACCAACGCTATGCGATTAGCAGTTGGATTCAGGAAGCAGGCGTGATGGTGAGTGATTGTATCAGCCATGCTGATTTATATGCCAAAGCACTGTTGATGTATCTGAAGCATGACTCCATAGATCAATGCTTTAGCCACTGGCATGACTCGGTTTAATCAAAGGTAAATAGATCTATGCAACGCTTTGCCATTGGCATCGAATTTTCAGGCGCACGTTATCGAGGTTGGCAAACCCAACAAGCGGGTGTAATTAGTGTGCAAGAAACGCTTGAAACTGTCTTGAGTAAGATCGCAGCCGAACCGATTTTGCTGCATGGTGCAGGCCGTACCGATGCAGGTGTACATGCAACTAATATGGTGGCGCATTTCGATACGCATGCCACTAGACCTTTACGCGGCTGGCTCATGGGTGCCAATAGTCAACTGCCTAAAGATATTGCCATCCAGTGGATTAAGGAGATGGATCATGAGTTTCATGCCCGTTTCAAGGCTCAAGCGCGTCGTTATCGCTATGTGGTCTATAACCATCCACAACGCCCGGCTTTACTGCATAAACAAGTGACTCATGCTCACTACACACTAGATGTAGACAAAATGATTGCGGCTGCAAAAAAGTTTGAAGGTACGCATAATTTTGAGAGTTTTCGTGCTGCGGCTTGTCAGTCCAATCAACCTGTACGCCATGTGAGTCATTGTCGCTTAATTCGACATGGTGCTTATTTGGTGCTTGATATTCAAGCAGATGGCTTCTTACACCATATGGTGCGTAACATTATGGGCTGTTTGCTGGAAATTGGACAAGGTATGTATGACATTGACCATATTGACCAAATTTTTGCGGCACAAGATCGTAAAGCGGCAGGCGTAACAGCCCCACCCGATGGTTTATATTTTATTCATGCCGACTATCCAGCGCAGTTCGATTTACCCAAAGTACCTTTAGGTCCGCATTGGTTAAACATGCCAGACTAATGTGGCACGCATAATAAAAAACCTCCACATGGGAGGTTTTTTAACTTTTAGATTAACGCTGCTTACGCTTGCGATATTCAACAGGCGTTTCATTGGTCCAACGCTTAAATGCACGATAAAACGTGCTCGGCTCTGAAAAACCTGTTAAATAGACAATCCGTTCTACACTCTCACTGGTATTTGCCAACAGTTTCTTGGCCAAGCGGCATCGATAATCAGAAAGAATCTGCTGAAAACTGGTATTCGCTTCGCTCAGTTGAGTGCGTAAACGACGTGGCGTAATATTTAAATGTGCTGCAACCGTTTCTAAAGTCGTTTCACCGCTTTCTAACGTTGAACCAATCGCACGGCGCACTTCGCCTACCAAGTCATAACGTGCTAGCTCTTGTAGTTTTTCAATTGCTAGTTGCTCATGCAATTGCAATAACTCAGGCTCAGCTTGCCACAACGGATAATCCAAAATCGCTGGATCAAAATACAGCCGCGTTTCTTTTTGACCCAAGCTCACAGGGCACTCAAAGACACGGAAATATTCGTCATCTGGCGCACCTTGAGAAAAGTTAAAGTCGATATACAACGGCTGAAAACGCCCTTCTGTAATAAACTTAAAGAAGCGCAGGATCCCTGACATGGCACATTCAGAGAAATGACGATTAATTAAATTTTCTGCCCACGGTTGTTCACCATTGGTCAAATAACAACGATCATCTTCAACAATCAAACGGGCATGAAAAGCATCGCTAATTAAACGCTGATAAGCCAGAGCACGCTTAAGTCCTTCACCAAAATTTTCACTGCTAATAAATAAATGCTCAATCACCTGCCCACGATATAAAGGCAAATGCTCACCCAAATGCAAACCGATATCAGGGTCCTTACTGACATCTTCGGCTGCTGTCCAAAAAGCAAACTGTGCATTTAATGGGGTACGATCATTGGCCTGAACTTGATTTAAGGCCACCCCTGCTTTTGTTAAAATTTCTTCGGTTGGTAATCCTGAACGACGAATCGCCTGATAGCCCAATCGTAGTACAACCGATGCATCCGTTAGCTGACCCACGCAATGACCTTCCTTGTATGTGATTCATTTATACCTAAAACAATAAATTTAGATTAACTGCGATTGACCAAACTGACAACATCTATAGTCAAATTTTTCAGGAATTTTTTGAAACCACCAGTTCGCTTAATTTACTGCCAGCTAACTCACTCGCAGGGGTTTGATTCTTGATTTTTTATAAAAAATTGACTATAATTTGCCCCTTTCCAATTTGATCATCAGGTAGGCTATGGCCAATAAAGAGGAACTCATTGAGTTCGAAGGCGTTGTCACCGAAACGCTTCCTAATACGATGTTCCGTGTACGTTTAGAAAACGGTCACGAAGTAATTGCCCACATTTCTGGTAAAATGCGTAAACACTATATCCGCATTTTGACTGGCGACAGTGTGAAGGTAGAAATGACCCCTTATGACCTCACTAAAGGTCGTATCACGTACCGTGCACGCTAATTAGTGAATGCAAATGAAGCCACACATGATGTGGCTTTTTTGTTGTCTAAATGCAGGTAAGATGCCATTTATCGAGTTCTGCAATTTCATCAACCATGTATGCTTATAATAAAAAGATGATCAACCGCATAGGATAGACCTATGAAGCTGATGCGACACACTCTAATGAGTCTCTGCTTCTTTCTAGCAGCCTGCACAACATCCCTACCCTCAAACGTACAACTTGAACAGTATTTACAGCACTACATCGGGCAATCTAGTCAAAGCATTCAACAAACACTTGATCTGAGCGCTTTAGGTTACACCCCAGCTCAACTAATCAAACACGATCAAAATGTCCTGATCTATCGTATTCCTCGCAAAATGAGCATTCCTCTTCCAATCCCTCAAGCTCCGAATAACTCAGGGCAAGCGCCAATTTACGTTCCTAGTAACAGTTCACAGCAATATTCCACCGAGCTTTCCTGCATAATCCGCTTTCAACTGAAAGAGAACAGAGCAACTTCTGTACAAGTTAGCCAAGGTACGTGTTAGATGAATTCCGATTACCCCATAAAAAACGCAGCGATGGCTGCGTTTTTTTACATGATAGGGAGATTATGCGAGTGCAGCAACTACCGCTTGTCCCATTTCAACTGTACCTACCTTATTCATCCCGTCTGACATAATGTCAGCAGTACGTAAACCCTGATCCAAAACTTGCCCTACTGCGTCTTCAATGGCTTGTGCAGCCACTTCTTCACGGAAGGTATAGCGCAACATCATGGCAACCGACAAAATAGTTGCCAATGGGTTCGCGACGTTCTGACCAGCGATATCTGGTGCCGAACCATGACATGGCTCATACATACCCTTACCATTTTCATCTAAGGAAGCAGATGGCAACATACCGATTGAACCAGTTAACATTGCGGCTTCATCAGAAAGGATATCACCGAACAAGTTGCCCGTTACAATCACATCAAACTGCTTAGGCGCACGTACCAACTGCATGGCTGCATTGTCGACATACATGTGTGACAAATTAATCTCAGGGTATTGCTCTTCTTTTAATGCAGTAACGGTTTGCTTCCAAAGTTCAGTCACTTCAAGTACGTTGGCTTTATCCACTGAACAAACTTTACCACCGCGTAAACCTGCCAATTCAAAAGCAACTTTAGCAATACGCTTAATTTCTGACTCTGAATATACATCAGTGTTAAAGCCTTGCTTCTCACCATTTTCGAGTTCACGAATACCACGTGGCTGACCAAAATAGATACCACCCGTTAATTCACGCACGATTAAGATATCTAAACCTGCCACAATTTCAGGTTTTAAGCTCGATGCATCTGCCAATTGTGGGTAAAGAATCGCAGGACGTAAATTTGCAAATAAATTCAATTCACTACGGATTTTTAATAAACCGCGTTCTGGACGTATTGAGCGCTCAATTGTATCCCATTTTGGACCGCCCACAGCACCTAACAAAATTGCATCGGCTTTTTTTGCTTGTTCCGCAGTTACCGCTGGGTATGGTTCACCATGCGCATCAATTGCTGCACCACCCAATAGGCCATGTTCCCATGTGAGACCTAAATTAAATTTTTCATTGACTCGATCGAGTACATGCTCCGCGGCCTTGACAATTTCAGGACCGATACCATCACCCGCCAAAATCAAAATTTGTTTAGACATGAGAACTTCCATTATTTCATCAGTACTAGGACTGTTTAGAGATTAAATTTTTTGCTCTACAAACTCACCTAACCCTGTTTGCGGGTCATAGGGTCTGCAAAAGCGACGAATTGTTTTTTGTTCTTGCTGCAAATCGACACATAGCGGATCTGGAGCAGAAGCATTTAATAAACTGACATGTTGCCGAGTCCGATCGCGATACATTTTAAAGGTATAAGTTTGTTTGGCTTTAAAGGCATGAATCACATGTAAAGTTTCTGCCCGATCGGGTGAAATCGGATAAAATCGAATCACCAACTCTTGTTGTTTCGCAGGTGCAGATAAATACAAAGCATTCGGCTTATTCAAGGTTTTTGCCTGCAAACGCACTAGACCTTTATTAATTGCCTCAGGATTGACCCGATGGGTTCGCTCATCGACAATAAAAATATTGCCTAAACGCTCGAATTCACAATTGTGTGTTCCAGAACAATAAATCAAAGCATTTGATGATGGGCTTTCGGTATATTCCACTTGCTTAATACGTGCACTATCTACCCACTGACATGCACTCAGTGCGCTGCACAACAATCCCGCAACGACACATTGACCGAAAACTTTCGTCATTTTGCTAGCCCAACCTTGCGTAATAAAGCATTTATCATGTTGATGATGCCCCTGATGTTAGCAAGAGTTGGGCGGTGTTGTCATGACTAAATATGCAACCTTTAGCCTTGAATTTCTTGAAAAACCCAAGGTCGTGATTGTTTAGTTTTCGCTTCATAAGCACGGATGTCCTCTTGTGCTTGTAAAGTTAAACCAATGTCATCCAAACCATTCAATAAGCAATGCTTACGGAAAGGATCAACTTCAAATTTGAACGCTTCACCTGAAGGTGTACGAACTTCTTGTGCATCTAAATCAATCGTGAGCTGGTAGCCTTCGGTCGCAAAACATTCTTTAAATAACTGATCCACAATCTCTTCAGAGAGAATCACAGGTAACATGCCATTTTTAAAGCTGTTATTAAAGAAAATGTCAGCATAACTTGGTGCGATCACGGTACGGAAACCATATTCTTCCAATGCCCAAGGTGCATGCTCACGGCTAGAACCACAACCAAAATTGGCACGTGAAATGAGTACAGAAGCGCCTTGATAACGTGGTTGATTTAAGATGAAATCTGGGTTTTTCGGACGTTTTGAATTGTCTTGCCCTGGATAACCTTCATCTAAATAGCGTAATTCATCAAATAAATTATCACCAAAACCTGTGCGTTTAATTGATTTTAAAAACTGCTTTGGAATAATTAAATCTGTATCGACATTGGCACGGTCTAATGGTGCAACAATACCTTGTTCAACGGTATAAGCTTTCATGTTTTGCTCCCCTTAGTCCAATTAGAATGTACGAACATCAACAAAATGACCTGCAATTGCCGCAGCGGCTGCCATTGCTGGACTCACCAAATGCGTGCGCCCACCATTGCCCTGACGACCTTCAAAGTTTCGGTTTGAAGTCGAAGCACAATGTTCACCTGGCTGTAATTTATCTGCATTCATCGCCAAACACATTGAGCAACCTGGTTCACGCCATTCAAAACCTGCCTCAAGAAAAACCTGATCTAAACCTTCTTCTTCAGCTTGTTTTTTGACTAAACCAGAACCCGGAACCACCATCGCTTGTTTAATGCTAGCAGCAACTTTACGACCTTTTACCACTTCTGCCGCTGCACGAATGTCTTCAATTCGTGAATTGGTGCATGAACCAATAAATACACGATCCAATTGAATATCAGACAATGCTTGACCCGCTTCTAAGCCCATGTAGTTATAAGCACGTGTCCAGTCATTGCGCTGCACGTCATCTTTCGCTTGTGCCAAAGTTGGTACCGCTTGTGATACTGGAATCACCATTTCTGGAGAAGTTCCCCAAGACACTTGTGGCTCAATCTCTTCGCCTTGCAATACTACGACGGTATCAAATTCAGCATCGGGATCAGAATGTAAAGTATTCCAATACTCAACCGCAGCATCCCACTGTTCCGCTTTTGGTGCATAAGGACGGTCTTTCACATAGGCAATGGTTTTGTCATCAACAGCAACCATACCCACACGTGCACCCGCCTCAATCGCCATGTTACACACGGTCATACGGCCTTCAATCGACATGTCACGGAATACCTGACCACCAAATTCAATCGCATGACCTGTACCACCCGCTGTGCCAATTTTACCAATGATCGCTAACACCACATCTTTTGGTGTAACACCTTGGCCTAAAGTACCATCCACGCGAACCAACATGTTCTTCATTTTCTTTTGAACCAAGCATTGGGTTGCCAATACATGTTCAACTTCTGAAGTGCCAATCCCATGCGCCAAACAGCCAAAAGCACCATGTGTTGCCGTATGTGAATCTCCACATACCACGGTCATGCCCGGCAAAGTTAAACCTTGTTCGGGTCCAACGACATGTGCAATCCCTTGACGGATATCATTAATTTTAAATTCAACAATATTGAAGGCTTCACAGTTGTCATCCAAAGTTTGCACTTGAATACGTGAAGTGTCATCTTCAATCCCTGCAATACCTTGCTCACGCTCTTTCTTTGAGGTCGGTACATTATGATCAGGAGTCGCGACATTCGCACTTAAACGCCAAGGTTGACGCCCAGCAAGTTGTAAACCTTCAAAGGCTTGCGGTGAAGTCACTTCATGCAATAAATGACGGTCGATATAAAGTAAGCACGAACCATCATCACGTTGTTTTACTAAGTGGTCATCCCACAATTTGTCATATAAGGTTTTGCCTGCCATGTCGACGCGCTCCATAGAACTGGGTAATTGCTTTACTTTAGGTGATTATAACGCTGAAATAATATAAATCTAATTTATCATTTTTATAAATTTAAAAACTTTTTGGAATAATTTAAATACCGACTCACCATCTAATTATTCGATTAATTTAAAAAAAATATTCGTTTTTACAGATTTAATGAAAATCATTATTCTTTGCATATACAGCGCAGCTCAAGGACTATCTCATGGCACATCTTTATCATTTTATTCAACACAATCAACGCACTTTAAAGAAAACCCTTAGTTACTACATTATGCATATAAGTGTCGCGATGTTGGTCGGATACTTTGTGACTGGTAGCCTGATCATGGCCATCACTTTAAGTTTACTCGAACCAACGGTTCAAGCATTTGCCTTTTTCTTCCACGAAAAAGTCTGGGATAAAAGTGACGATCAAAGCACACTAGTTCCAAAAAATTCAGTCTAATTTATATGAACTTGAGCATGCTTCCCTCTTTGCACTCGGACTACGGGTGCTTTTTTTATTTGATAAATTCTAAAAGTTTCTAAATAATAGATTACATATAAAAAAACTTTATGGATTATTTCTATGAATCTGGCTGCCTTTGAAGCATTTGTAAAAGTCATGGAAACAGGTTCAATTTCTTTGGCAGCAGACCAACTGTTCATTACCCAACCTGCGGTCACCAAACGTATTCATAGTTTAGAAGATTATTTTGGGGTGAAATTATTTGAATCGGCAGGACGTGGCGTTCAAGCGACCCATGCCGCACATTCTTTATTACCGAAAGTTAAAAACTGGCTAAATGAACTCGGCGATATTCACCATACCCTGAGCCATGAACAACGACAGGTACAAGGTAAACTCAAGATTGGCACCAGTCACCATATTGGTCTGCATCATCTCCCTCATCATTTACGCAATTATGTACAACAATTTCCACAAGTCACCTTGGATGTACATTTTGTCGATTCTGAACAAGCACATGAACAAGTCCTTGCAGGTGATTTAGAACTGGCTTTTCTGACACTGCCTCCACAAGGTGATGATCGACTCAATTATGTCACCATTTGGAATGATCCTCTGGTGTTTGTTGCTGCCCCCTTTCATCCTTTGGCTCAAAAGAAAAATCTGAAATTGGAAGATTTGATTGCCTATCCTAGTCTTTTGCCCTCTGCCCAAACTTATACTAGCCAAATAACCTTGGCTGAATTTGAAAAACAGGGGTTAAAGCCTAAAATTACCATGAGCAATAACCCACTAGAATCTATTCGAATGTTGGTTTCAATTGGTCTGGGGTGGTCTGTCTTACCACAAACTTTACTCAATCAAGATTTACAGCAACTCGACATTCGTTTTGAAATGAATCGTCAATTGGGTATGGTTTGGCACCCTGGGCGGACACAGTCAAAAGCAGTGTTAGAACTGATTGAAATGATGAAATAAAATTCTAAAATGATAAAAAGCCATCTTTAAGGATGGCTTTTTTTATCTTAACCCTGTATTAAGATGCAAAGATTTGAAGCGCAATCAGCCCCAGTACAATCAAAAACAGAATTAAACCAGCAATCAAATTGGTTCCACCACGGTTTTCTAATTCGGTGCTGATGTCAGCATTACCCGACTGTCGTATCTTGGCAATCTGTTTATCCACATAATACTTATACAAAGTATTTCCAAACATACCGAATGCCACACTTAAGCCAATCGTTGAACCAGAACCTTCAATTCCCAAGAGTGTTTCGATCACCCCAATCACAAGAATCAAAGCGATTGCCATAAAGCCATAGCTATACATTTTTCGGTAAAATAACCAAATCACCCCTAAGAAAAAGGCCGCAATATTAAAACCTGCATACTGTTTCTTTGGGGTGATTTTTTCAAATTGTTTTTGATAATAAGATTGATATTTCGCACCAACAAACATGGTTCGATCTTGCTCAAGTTGATAGATTGAATTCGAATTATCTAAGGATGCCGAGGGTAAAACAAATTGTTGATCTAAAGACATATGTTTCTTCTTAATTTATTCATTTATTGTGTGGCGCAAAAACCTTTCATCGCCACAACTTAATTATATCTTATTTTTTATCACCGACTCTTCATGCAAGGATTCATTCAACTGATCCACGACAATCGCCCATTCGCCATCAGACTGAATTTTTTCTTCTAAAAATTGACGTTGCGCTTCGCTCCAATAATCTGCCTGTACAATATGTGTCTGTGCGTTTAGTTGATGGGTCACTATAAATAACGCTATTGCGTCTTCACTCGCATCTAAACCGAGTTGTTCAAATAAATGTGTCATTCTTGGTCGAACTTGATTCATACTCATGTCCTTTAATTTTCTTATTTTCTAGACCAGCATAACAACTTAAACAGCTTAAAACTGTTAAATATCTTTAACATGAATACAAAAAAAGCAGAGGCAGATTTCAGTCAACCGCTGCTGTTTAGCATCAATATCTGATGATAATGATTTAGACAATCGACCAGTCTTGAATATCCCAACCCTGTTCTTTCGCCAAGACTTCTAAGCGATCATCTGGATTGACGGCAATGGCGTGGTCTGCATATTCCAATAAAAAACGGTCATTGATGGAGTCTGAATAAGCCCAAGACTCACTCACCTCACGACCTGCCAACCATAAATCTAGACGCGCCAATTTGCCTTTTTGGTAGCAAGGAATATTAATCACTTTACCTGTGTACTTCCCATCAACCACTTCTGCATTGGTGGCAATAATTTCAGTAATACCAAATTCACGAAAAATCGGTGCAGTAATAAAATCTGAAGTGGCAGTAATTCCGACCAAGGCATGGCCTGCTTCACGATGCTTTTCAATAGCAGTGAAACCCTCAGGGCGCATTTGAGGACGAATCACTTTCTGCATGAACAATTCATGTAATTCGGTCAAATACGGGTTGTCATGCTGGGTCAAAAATTCAAATACAAATTCATTATAGGCAATCGGGTCTAATTGCCCGGCCTTATAGTCTTCATAAAATTTGTCGTTCATTTGACGATGGCGGATGGGATCGACCAGTCCTTCATTGACTAAAAACTCTCCCCAAGAATGATCTGAATCGGTATTCAGTAAGGTGTGATCGAGATCAAATAGCGCCAATTTCATGAAAATACTCGTAAAAACTGAAATTTAAGAAAAAAATTGTAAATCTATCTCCGCTAGTCGATAGAAATTCGTTAAGATCATAGCAATTTTAACATTTTAGCTTTGTTTTAGTTCGAGTTGGATAAAGAAATAACACTCCCCGAACGCGAAGCCACAATATTACACAAAATTTAGGTAGCCAAATGATCGACTCTGAAGGTTTCCGACCCAATGTCGGGATCATTTTGGCAAACGACTTTGGACAGGTTTTATGGGCAAAACGCATTGGACACAATGCTTGGCAATTTCCACAAGGAGGTATCCAATATGGAGAAACCCCTGAACAGGCACTTTATCGTGAGCTGAGAGAAGAAGTTGGCTTACTGCCCGAACACGTCGAAATCATAGCGCAAACTAAAGGGTGGTTGCGCTATCGTTTGCCACATCGGTATATACGTGCGGATTCAGACCCCGTGTGTATAGGTCAAAAACAAAAGTGGTTTTTACTCAAGTTAACCGCTTCGGTACAGCATATTCAATTGAATTTGTCCGATCCACCTGAGTTCGACCAATGGCAATGGGTTAGCTATTGGTATCCTTTAGGACAGGTGGTGAATTTCAAGCGAGATGTTTATCGTAAAGCTATGGTGGAATTGTGCAATCAATTACCCATTAAAAAACCTTAAAAAAATTGTATAAATATGCAGATTTTTTAAGACACTATTGCTATAAATAAAACTAATTTACACTTTTTTTGGGAGCAGACTCTATGTCGAACATGCAACTGGATACCCTTAGACGTATTGTTCAAGAAATCAATGCGTCCACCAGTATGCATGAATCACTCGACATTATGGTCAATCAGGTCGCTGAAGCGATGCATGTAGATGTCTGCTCGATCTACCTTTTAGATGAACGTAACCAACGTTACCTACTCATGGCCTCTAAAGGTCTAAACCCAGAATCTGTTGGACATGTCTCCTTACATACAGGTGAAGGTTTGGTGGGTCTGGTAGGACAACGTGAAGAAATCGTCAACTTAGATGATGCACCCAAGCATGAACGCTTTATGTACCTACCAGAAACTGGGGAAGAAATCTATAATTCTTTCCTTGGTGTACCTGTCATGTACCGCCGCAAGGTGATGGGTGTCTTGGTGGTCCAAAATAAAGATAAACAAGATTTTAGTGAAGCCGCTGAATCCTTTCTTGTCACACTCTGCGCGCAGCTTTCAGGCGTAATCGCACACGCACATGCTGTTGGCAATATTGATGTCTTCCGTAAACCAAGCAACCTGCCTGCTTATAAAACCTTCCAAGGGGTGTCTGGCTCAGGCGGAATTGCCTTAGGTCGTGCTGTCATTTTATATCCTCCTGCCGATTTATCGGCAGTACCTGACCGTGAAGCAGATGACATCAGCGAAGAATTGGCTTTACTAGATAGCGCACTCAAATCTGTTCGAGAAGAAATTCAATCGCTAGACGATAAAATGCAAGATGCCTTAATGGCAGAAGAACGTGCATTGTTTAGCGTATTCTTGCGCATGTTGGACGAAAATGCCCTTCCTGCTGAAATTAAATCGGAAATTCGTGATGGTAATTGGGCACAAGGTGCCGTCCGTATTGTCATTGAAAACCATATTGCGCTATTTGCACAAATGGAAGATGACTATTTACGTGAACGTGTGGCGGATCTGAAAGATTTAGGCCGACGTATTTTGGCATTTTTACAAGAAGCCGATTCTAGCCACCGTGAACTGACAGATGAAAGCATCTTAATTGGTGAGGAAATCTCGACCGCTGCTTTGGTTGAATTGCCTGTCGACAAAATTGCAGCCATCGTGACCAGTGAAGGGGCGATGAATTCGCACATGGTTATTGTGGCACGTGCACTGGGAATTCCAACCGTAGTTGGGGTGACTGAACTACCAATTAATACCCTTGATGATGCTGAAATGATAGTCGATGCACATCAGGGTCGTGTATTTATTAATCCGCCACGTCGTTTACGTACCCGCTATAAAGAAATTCAAAAAGAAGAAGAGCAAATTGCCAAAGATCTCAAACAATATGAGACCAAAGATGCGATGACGCCTGATGGTGTTGCTGTACCTCTTTATGTGAATACAGGTCTGATGATTGATGTAGTGCGTGGTGTACAACGTGGTGCCAAAGGCGTAGGTTTATATCGCTCTGAAATTCCGTTTATGCTCCGTGACCGCTTCCCTGGGGAAGAGGAACAACGTGCCATCTACCGTCAGCAGCTCAGCCACTTTGCCAACAAACCTGTGGTGATGCGTACCCTCGATATTGGTGCGGATAAAGATTTACCTTACTTCTCGATTGAAGAAGAAAACTCTGCTTTGGGCTGGCGAGGTATCCGTTTTACCTTAGATCATCCCGAAATTTTTTCTTCACAAATTCGTGCCATGCTTAAAGCCAGCATTGGGCTAAATAATCTGCATATTTTATTGCCGATGGTGACCAGTGTCAGTGAAGTCGAGGAAGCCCTATACTTACTCGATCGTGACTGGCAAGCGGTGCAAGAAGAAGAACAGGTTAAAATCAATAAACCGAAAATCGGTATTATGGTCGAAGTCCCAAGTGTGCTTTTGCAAATTGAAGAGTTTGCGGAATTAGTGGATTTCTTTTCGGTGGGTTCGAATGACTTAACCCAATATTTATTGGCGGTTGACCGTAATAATCCTCGCGTTGCCAATGTTTACTCGCACTTTCACCCTTCGATTTTAAGAGCTTTGACGCGTTTGGTCCAAGAGTGCCATAGATACGATAAGCCTATCAGTATTTGTGGTGAAATGGCGGGGGATCCACTGTCTGCCGTCCTGCTTATGGCAATGGGCTTTAATACGCTATCGATGAGTTCAAGTAACATCTTACGTGTACGCAAAGCGATTTGTCATGTTCCGATGTCTGATGCTCAAGAACAACTCGATCGTGTTTTAAAAATGAGTAATCCACTCATGGTGAAAAGCTGGATGGAATATTATTTCAAAACTCACGGTTTAGCCGATATGGTGAAATCGAGTACCCGTATTGTAGGTGCCTAATACACCAATCCTGCCGTAAAGAGTGGCAATAAAAAAGAGCGATAATCTTCAGAATATCGCCCTTGCTTATGTTTGCTATAACCTCGTTTTGCATTTTTCTTTCGATCTACAAAAACTTGGCTTTTGTTGACTTCATGCATGTGTTTTGCCACAAAGTTATGTATGACAAGTTCTGCTTGTCGTTTCTGTTTGGCCATTTTTTCACCTTTTGAATACAGACTTTTCAATTTTTCTGCATTTATAGCAGGAAAATGATCATACGCTTTTCTGACTATTTTACAAGCAGATTTAGGTGAGAATAGACGTCTTTCCTAGCGTTCCACACCCATAACCTCAATAGAAGTAATCTCATTAAAATTTCGTCTAAGCATCTGAATGTGCAGATAACTATGTCGGCCATGCTGGCTTAAAGTTATAATAGAAATCATTTCATAGATTGGTATCGCCAAATGTCAAATCAAGAGGAGTTATTAAAGCTCGATAATCAACTTTGTTTTGCTTTATATTCAACTCATCTTGCGCTGAATCAGTACTATCGAAAATTATTACAACCTCATGGCATCACCTACCCACAATATTTGGTGATGCTGATTTTATGGGAGCAAGATCAACTGACTGTTTCAGAAATTGGACAGCGGATTTTTTTAGAATCTTCTACCCTTACCCCTTTATTAAAACGGCTAGAAAGTTTGGGTTTTATTGAACGTAAACGCTCGGTTGAAGATGAACGACGTGTCCTGATTTATCTAACAACTGAAGGACGTGCTTTAAAACAAGCCGTCATGCCTATTCCTGAACAGATTCTGGCAGCTATTCAATGTGCACCCGACCAAGTGAGTCAGTTGCGTGAGGAACTCAACCACTTACGTGCTCAATTGAAAGAACAATAATACAGAAAATGGATCAAATTCAGATTGAAATACTATCGCTGTACATTTTAAAATCAATCTAGCACATGAATTTATCTACACCCTCTGACAAACTTTTCGGCTTTAAAAATACTGAAAATTCGTCAATCTATTCATCGACCCTGTCGTTGGGTCATTCAGCTTGGATACCACCTTAATCACCCAACGTTCTAAGGAAAAAACAGACAGGATAAAGGCCTCATCCAATCAATAAAAAGAATGAGCGTTAAAGCTATTTAATCCTTTAAGCAGGTATCAACAAGAACAATAGATTAACAATCTTTTTTATCCAATGCTTTGGCTTAATCCGTGCAATATCAATCCGAAGAAAGCAACTGTAAAAGGATAATAATAAAAAAAGGAATCAAGCATTTAGCTTGTTTAAATATCCACAAGGAAAATTGAGTATGGATATATTTGATATGGTTCCCTTGTCTTTACCAAATTTAACTGTGGGTGAGTTTTTGGTTAGGCAGACGCATATCTGCTTAGACCCTGTCATGCCTTATTGGTTACACCAAAGACATTACAATTCATTTACCTCTACGCAATATAGCGAAAGTCTTCAATCTTATGGCGTAGGTGAGGTCATTGAGTCCTTAAATCCTCAATTTCCTGTAGGAGCTCAGGTGGTGGGAATTACAGGCTGGCATGAATATGTTTTGGGCCATTCTGAAATGTATATTGTCGATTCTAGCCTACCTGCTGAAGCCATCCTTGCTCTCTTCTATTTTACTGGGCTTACGGCCTATATTGGGTTAATCAAGCTTGCTCAACCGAAAGCAGGAGAAACGCTCTTGATTGCCAATGCAGCAAGCACATTAGGCGCATTACTCGGTCAACTCGCAAAAGCCAAAGGGCTGAGAGTTATTGGCTGTTCAGACTCCAATAAGAAATGCCAGCACTTGGTGAATCAATTGGGGTTTGATGCAGCCATTCATGTGAATAACTCACATTCCGCAACGCAATTAAGCAGTGCAACCCCAGACGGTATAGATATCTTTTTTGATAATAAAGATGAACCGCTGCAAAAGCTGGTTTATCCGCAGATGAATCCTTTCGGACGTGTCATCGTATTAGATAAGCAATCGACACATCATCAAACTTCTCACCCTGCACTATCTTGCAAGGAAATTCAGCATCGCTATTTAAGCATACATGGCACAATGCTAAGCCCTTATTTAGAATTTATGAATGAATCAAATCGAGTGATGGCAGAATATTTAACGCAAGGGAAAATTACGTATCAGGTGCATCTGATTGATGGCTTTACCCATTTACCCGAAGCATTAATTCAATACTTCAATGAAGAGGTGATGAGTACCTTGATTGTGAAGTTTTAGCTCCACATGAATTTAATTTACTTTGGATTTAAAGGGCTTAGTTGCTTAAAAAGATGGTGATATAGCAAATAAAAAAAGCCCAACATCCTGTCGGGCTTTTTCCATATTCGTTGCTCGGTATAACTTCCTGTTGCACCAAAACGATCCTTGCTTTAGAACATTTCAATCCTTGAATGTTCTGGAACATCCTGTTCCTGAATGAAATGCATGATAGGTGATTTCAAAAAAATTGCCTATACGCAAAATCCTTCATTACTTGTACGTTATAGCTTACACATTTGATTAAAAAATAAACTTCTTGCACTAATTAAGGCTAATAACAACTCTTTAAATCGCCAACACGCGCTCCAAAATTTTATCAACATCGCTCGATTGTATTTCAAGCATGCCCACAACACGACCATGAAATGCCTGATAACGAGATTGAATAAATGCATCTGCAATAAACGCTGGAGCATATTGTTGCAATAAACAAGCTTGCGCCAAGATGACCAATCGACTAACCAAACTACGAGCCATAAATTGCAGTTGCTCAGGCGTTTGCTGGAATAACTGTAGCAATTGTCGTAGTTCTGTTTTTAATAATGGCTGCTGATGGCTTGCATCCGCGAAAGACTGCAACAACAGCTGCATGGATTCTGGCTCACGTTGAATCGCCCGCAATACATCTAAACACATGACATTGCCTGAACCTTCCCAAATGGTATTTACAGGCGCTTCTTTAAAAATTCGCGCCATAATTCCTGCATCGACGTAACCATTACCACCAAAAACTTCCATCATTTCACCAGAGAGTTCCACCGCACGTTTGCAAATCCAGAACTTGGTAGCAGGTGTCATTATTCTTTTCCATGCCACCGATAAAGCATCATCTTGATCATAACAATGTGCCAAATGGAAACTGAGTTGCACTGCGGCTTCGGTTTCCAAAGCTACATCGACTAAAACGGCTTGCATCAACGGTTGATCAGACAAATGTTTTCCAAAAGCCTTACGCTGTCGGGTATAAGCAAGACATTGCACCAAAGCTTGCCGCAACATAGCACTACTGCCTACCGAACAAGTGAGTCGGGTGTAATTTGCCATTTCAATAATGGTGGGAATACCACGTCCCACCTCACCAATCATAATTCCCCACGCCTCTTTAAACTCAACCTCAGAACTAGAATTACTACGGTTTCCAACTTTGTCTTTTAAACGCTGTACCTGTATGGCATTTTTACTGCCATCTTCTAGCCAACGCGGTACAAAGAAACATGCCAAACCATCTTGTTCAGTTTGTGCCACCACCAAATGTGCATCACACATGGGGGCAGAGAAAAACCATTTATGACCAGTCAGCAAATAAGCATGTCCTCGTCCCGCAGTAGCAACAGGTTTTGCTAGGGTTTGATTGGCTCGTACATCTGAACCACCCTGCTTTTCGGTCATGCCCATACCCAACCAAATTGATTTTTTCTGACTAATTGGCACATCACGCTCATCGTATTCGGTTGATAATAACTTAGTACCGATTTTTTCCCACAGTTCAGGCTCACGTTGCAGCAATGGAATACTGCCGAGCGTCATCGCGGTGGGACACAAACTGCCACATTCGACTTGTCCACTCATATAAAAACGCGCCGCCCAATCCACCCATGCCGCTTTAGGTTGCTGGACTAAAAATGGATGAGCATGTAGTGCATAGTTGCGATTTAATGCCATCCACCGATGCCACGCGGGATGAAACTCAATAAAGTCTTTCCGACGTCCACGTGCGTCAAAGGCATGTAAAATGGGGGGATGCTGATTAGCTTGATCGGCATATTGATAATATTCTGCCGAGCCAGCGACTTGTCCCAACTCTGCCAAAGCGGCTTGATCCTGACTGCCATACCGAGTCAATATTTCTTGTAGAACTTGATCGGTGCTAAATAGATTATAGTCCTGTTTTTCATCAAATTGGTTACTGATTTGATGGGTCGTCCATGTATTGATCATTTCAACTTTGCTCTTGTTCTAGTTCGCTTTTCATTTCAGTATAGAGAAAAATTCATCTTGATATGTTCAGCTTTGTGCCATGAAAAATCCTGAAGTCCAAGTGCGCCGTAGACCACGCCAATCCAGGGCCAAGCTCACGCAAGAAGCCCTACAAGAAAGCTTTGTTCGGCTTTTACATGAGCGTCATGCGCATGAAATCACCATTCGTGAAATTACGGATATGGCTGGCGTTGGTTTAGGCACCTTTTATGAGTACTTTTCCAAGAAAGAAGATTTGATTGCATTGACCATTCATCAACATGTGAAAGGTAATGCAGAACAGCTAAAAAGTTATGCACAAAGTCTGATGGAGTTATCCACAAAATTAAGTTTTACAGACTATTTACAGCAGATTATCCACTTTCAGCTTGAACAGATTCAGGCTCGGCAGTTTCTTTGGGCACAGGCTTTTTTGCTCGAACGGCAGGTTTCGAACATTGAAAGTTACCGTAAAAGTTATGCCATGATGGTGCAGATGTGGTACAGCATCCTTCAGCCTTATATTAAGGATGAAGCTCAACTCAAGGTCATCAGTTTAAATGTGCAACGGGTGTGTTATGGTTTTGTGTCGCAGAGCTTGTTGGTCGAGCCAGAGTTTATGGAGTGGGATCAACTCGAAAAGGATATTCGCCAAAGTTTGTAGAAACTTAATTTTTAATAAAAAAATTTTATACGCGAAGTAACCATCTTCGATTGGCAAAATAAAACTGAACTACTTTCAAAAAATCCGACTTGTTTAAAAATTGGTTTTTCGTGTACTCTTTAGCAATAAATAAACAACTAAGTATTTAATATTTAAATAAAAAATAAATTTAACTTTACATCATATCTATGATATTAAATAGCCGAAATTTCTAAAACTGTTTTTGATAAAAACAGGCTAATTCTATATGTTTTATGATAGTAACCTTGAGCTACATAGATATTTATAAATTGATCGTAAAAATGTCATTAGCAATAATTTTAAGCATGTTCGTGTTCTCTCTAAGTATGTCTATTTCGCCTGGTCCTGTGAATATAACAATACTGTCAACAAGTTTAAATCATGGTTTTATTAAAACTTTTCCTTTTATATCAGGAGCAACTATTGGGTTCGTATTGCTTTTAATATCCGTAGGATTCGGATTTTATAAAATTATAAATACTTATCCTATCATCTTTAGATTATTAGAGTTTTTAGGCGCTTTTTTTATTATTTATATAGGCTATAAAATACTATCCTCTAAACCAGAAATTGAAGTCAATCATAATAGCTCTATACCCAATTTCATCGATGGATTCTTATTGCAGTGGTTAAATCCTAAAGCATGGATTGCATGTGCTTCAGGTACTGCTTTATTTTCAGCACAGAATACCAACACTCCGCTTATAGTATTTATCTGTATTTACTTTCTAATTTGTTATTTATCTTTAGCTATATGGGGAGCTTTAGGTGAAAAACTATCTATTGCATTGAGTAATAGTAAGCGTATTTTATTGTTCAACAGATTGATGGGCTTTTCTTTAATCTTCATTTCTATATATATGATATTTAATATTTTCACTGTTAAATGAGCTATAAATTTTATTAATTAATGAATAGGCAATACTATTGATGGGTAAATTGGCTGGCCAAATTGCATATACGTTTAAAGGTTGTAGTTCCCATTGAGGTAAAACTTTTACAATATCCCCCTTAACAATGTCATTTTGAATTAAATAATCAGGAGGAGCAGCCAAACCAGCATCAAGTTTTGCTAGCTGATAAGATGCTTCTACATTATTTACACAAATATTTGGATTATATGAAATTTTTATTTCTTCACCATTCTCGTTGTTTTTCAATATTCTTGAATGTGGGCGCATACTTAGACCAATCCATTTCATTGCTTCTAAGTCATATGGTATTTTCGGTTCACCGTAGGTCTTAAGAAAGTTTTTAGTTGCAACAATACTTCTTGGTAAATCAAATAAATACTTAGCTTTTAGAGAGCTATCCAAAGGCTCTCCTATTCTAAAAGCTACATCTATATTTTCAAAAACAATGTCATTTTTTTCATCATCACAAGTAATATTTAAAATTAAATCAGGAAAATCCTTTATAAAATCAGTAATATGATTCATAAATTCCCCATAAATAAAAATAGCAGGAATTGAGATGTTTAATTTTTTATTTCCGATGATTGAGCTTTTTCTTAAATCGTTAATACCTTGCTCATAAGTTTCTAATATGGATTTAGCGGTTTCTAAAAGCTTTTCTCCATCATGAGTGAGAGTTATTTTTCTAGTATTTCTATAGAATAAAGCACACCCCAAATTTTTTTCTAATTTTGTAAGGTGTTGACTAGCGGTTGCACTAGATAAGCCTATCGCTTTAGCTCCTTTGCTAATAGAGCCTATTTCAGCAATTTTTGCAAAAACTATTAAATATCTAATATCTTCAATCATTTCATACCATATATTAAATAAAATCTAAAATTAACATAATACACCGTCTAAGAAAGGTAATTCACAACGTAGATATTCAAATATCTTAAGGTGTAAAAAGCATTATTTGTACAACTCATTTAAGTTTAAATGAAAAAGCATCATTCCATAAAAAACCGCTCTTTCGAGCGGTTTTTTATTATGCGAAGCTTACTTCACATCAAAACGGTCAGCATTCATCACTTTATTCCAAGCAGCAATAAAGTCATGTACAAATTTCTCTTTGTTATCATCCTGCGCATACACCTCAGCGTAAGAACGTAAAATCGAGTTTGAACCAAACACCAAATCCACACGAGTTGCCGTCCATTTCACTGCACCAGTCGCACGGTCTCGAATTTCATAACGGTTTTTACCCACCGGTTTCCACGTATTGTTCATGTCAGTTAAATTGACAAAGAAATCATTGCTGAGTACGCCGACACGGTCAGTAAACACGCCTTCTTTTGCACCGCCGTAGTTGGTATCGAGCACACGCATACCACCAATTAATACAGTCATTTCAGGTGCGGTTAAACCCATTAATTGGGTACGATCTAACAGCATTTCTTCAGGCTGCACCGCATAATCTTGTTTTTGCCAGTTACGGTAACCGTCATGGGTTGGTTCCAAATCGGCAAAAGAATATTCGTCGGTTTGTTCCTGTAAAGCATCACCACGCCCAGGCGTAAATGGCACTTTCACATTCACACCTGCGGCTTGCGCTGCTTTTTCTACCGCAGCCGTACCTCCCAATACAATCAGATCAGCAATACTCACTTTCTTCGCTAACACTGCCTGAATTTCTTCGAGCTTTGCGAGCACTCGTTGCAAACGCTCAGGCTCGTTGCCTATCCAGTCTTTTTGAGGAGATAAACGGATACGAGCACCATTGGCACCACCACGGAAGTCTGAACCACGATAAGTTCTTGCGCTATCCCAAGCGGTGGTAATGAGATCACTACTAGATAAACCACTATTCAGCAATTTTACTTTCAGCTCATCAATTTCTGCTTCAGACAACGTGTAATCTACAGTCGGGATTGGGTCTTGCCAAATTAAATCTTCTTCGGGCACATCTGCACCCAAGTAGCGAGATTTTGGCCCCATGTCACGATGGGTCAACTTGTACCAAGCACGGGCAAAGACTTCTGCCAAACGTGCAGGGTCTTTATAAAAACCTTCTGCAATTTTGCGGTATTCAGGGTCCATTTTGAGAGCCATATCCGCATCGGTCATCATTGGGTTACGGCGTACATTCGGGTTATGCGCATCAACAGGCTTGTCTTCTTCCTTAATGTTGACGGGTTCCCATTGTTTTGCCCCAGCAGGGCTGGTGGTTTTTTGCCACTCATAAGTGAATAGTAGATAAAGGAATTCATTATCCCATTTGGTTGGATGCGTGGTCCATGCTCCTTCTAAACCGCTCACCATGGTATTAGGGCCGTTACCTGTGCCTTCTGGGTTATGCCAACCTAAGCCTTGGAATTCAACATCAGCCCCTTCCACATCTTTACCGAGTAATTCAGCTTTACCATTACCATGTGCTTTACCAACAGTATGACCACCGACTGTGAGCGCAACGGTTTCTTCGTCGTCCATTCCCATACGGTCAAAGGTCACGCGCATGTCTTGTGCGGTACGCAATGGATCTTGCACACCATCCACCCCTTCAGGGTTTACATAGATCAAGCCCATTTGTACCGCAGCCAAAGGATTTTCTAATGATTTACGGTCTTGGTCACTGCCATAGCGATTCGCGGTTGGTGCCAACCATTCATGCTCTTCTCCCCAGTAAATGTCTTTTTCAGGATGCCAGATATCAACACGACCACCACCGAAACCAAAGGTCTTTAATCCCGCAACGTCATACGCTACTGTCCCTGCAAGAACAATTAAATCGCCCCAAGACAGTTTGTTGCCATATTTTTTCTTAATTGGCCAAAGTAAACGGCGGCCTTTATCCGTATTAACGTTATCTGGCCAGCTATTCAGTGGGGCAAAACGCTGATTACCCGTGTTGGCACCACCACGGCCATCTTGCTTACGGTACGAACCCGCCAAATGCCATGCCGTACGTACAAACATCCCGATGTAGCTGCCATAATCTGATGGCCACCAATCTTGGCTACTGTTTATCAGGTCGCGAATATCTTGTTTAACGGCTTCTAAATCGAGAGATTTGAAGGCTTCAGCATAATTAAAGTCAGGATCGAGCGGATTGGTTTTGGTATCGTGTTGTGAAAGGATGTCTAAATTAAGTGAATTTGGCCACCAATCGGTATTTGAGCTGGCAGCGGAGGTATTGGCACCATGTGAAAATGGGCACTTACCTGACGAGGCTTGCGAATTATTGTCCATGTTATGTCTCCAAACTCAAGTCTTTCAATGTTTATTATTGAACCGTGTAAAAGTAGTGTTCGACTATCAACATAGCCTTTTTTCTAGACAAGCTAAAGCGGTATTTACTAATCAAAACAATCGAATTCTTCTATATAAGCATTGAAGAAAAAAAGATTTTTAAATGGCTATAGACACACATTTGATGTCTGTGGGCTTCGTAACACTCGTACCATTTAGCATTTCAAACAGCATGATTTTGAATAAAATATAGGCTACATATAGCCAGTAATTTCTGTTATTTTGAACAGATGAGAACTTTAGAATATAAAAAATGCAGAATGATCTCGATCACATCATTCAACAATATGACATCATCTTATTTGATGCCATTTGTGTTATCTGTAATGGTTGGGCACGTTTTCTCATCCAACATGATCCGCAGGCTCAATTCAAACTCGCTTCAGCCCAGTCCCTTTTGGGAGAAAAAATTCTTGAATATTATGGGATGTCGACCACACATTACACCACTATGATTGTGATTATCGATGGGCAATTATTTACAGAATCTACCGCCTTATTAAAAGTACTGGCTCGACTCGGTCTGCCTTTCTCTCTGATGAAAACGGGTTATCTTATTCCACGACCATTTCGGGATTTTTTGTATCGTCGGGTTGCACTCAATCGCTATACCCTTTTTGGTAAAACTGATCATTGCCTCATTCCATCCCAAGAAAATAAACATCATTTTCTAGAACAGGTCATCCGTGAATAGTCAACGACTCAATAAAAAGACGCTTCAAACCATTCATATGAGCCTAGCAATACTGTGGATTTATCAAGGTCTGATTCCCAAAATTCTATTTCAAGCCGATGATGAACGCCGTATTTGGATGTTACAGGGATTTAATGATCAAGCTGCAATTAGCCTGATGCAATGTTCTGGCGCAATCGAAATCATCTTCGGAGCATTATTTTTAACGGGTTATAAAACCTTAGCGCTCCATTATCTCAATATTGTCGGTATGCTCGGATTAAGCCTTTTAATTTTGATTGTCGACCCACACTATTTCACCCAAGCCTTTAATCCCTTTGTGATGAATATTGCAATGCTGGCTTTGTCCTTAACCGCCATTCGCCTCATAAAAGATCAAGAATAAACACTTTAAAACACGGGTGATGCTTTAAACAATTAAACGCTTACCTTCCCGAATGCAATAAAACGGATTCATTAATTTTGACGAACCACGCATCGCTACATGTAAATCATGTTCAGGCTGCTCACGTGCTTCATCGGTCAATTGATAACTACGGTAATGAATGGCCAATGAACATCTGGCATGCAAATCTTTATGTGCCTGAAAAGCATCTTCAGGGTTCATATGCATATAACGCATCAACTCACGTGGCTCATAAGCACCTATCGGCAATAAGGCAATGCGTGGAGGCCCCAAACGGGTATGAATTTCCTTAAAATGGGGTGAATAGCCTGTATCGCCCGCAAAGAAACTATATTCACGTCCCTGTTTAACTGCAAAACCACCCCAAAGCGCCATGTTCTGATCACGTATTCCACGACCAGATCCATGTTGTGCGGGAGTATAAATCAATTCCAGTTCATGAAACTGTGCAGATTGCCACCAGTCCAGTTCAATCACATGCATACTTTTCGGTAAATACCAGCCATTACCCAAGCCTGTGTAAATCGGCATGGCGAACTTGTCATGCAACCAGTTCAGGCTTGCCAAATCCATATGATCATAATGATTATGGCTGAGTAAAACAGCATGAATAGGCGGTAATTCTTCTAGCGCAATCCCTGCGGGACAAAACCGCTTCGGCCCACGGCCCTGTTTCGGACTGACAAATTCAGCCCAAACAGGATCCGTGAGAAAATTATAAGGGCCAATCTGTAATAACACGGTGGCATGTCCCACAAACCAGACTTGCCAATCATTCAGTGCTGCATTGGGACGACTTTGTGGCAATACACGTGGGGTGGTAGAAGCAGCATCTAATGGGGTTTCTTTGTCCCAAGTCGATGACTTTCGTTTTAACAACCACTTGAACAAATCAAAATGACTACGCCCCTCTGGTGCATGCAAAGGATTCGAAAAACGCGTGCCGTTAAAGTGGGCAGATTCAAGATACTGAAAAGCGGGTTTACGCCAAGTATGTGACCAACACTCTTGGGTTTTAATCTGAAAATGTGGTTGTTCTAAGTTCTGCTTCATGTACTGTCATTATCTATAAGAAATATCACATTCACTGCAATAACATGAATGTCGAGATTGGCGTGTTTCTTATTGTAGATACTCTGTTTGGTAATTCAAGCCAAACTGTAAAATATACGCCTTAGTCTTCGATGGCGTCGGGTGAGATAGTAACGCGCGTGGTCATACCAAAATTTGATGAAAAAAAAGCGGCAGACTGGAATTCAGCCCAGTCTGCCGAGGTTGTAAACCCAGAAATTTAAGCAATTTTGCGTAAATCTAAACCCTGATCTAAATACTTTTCTGCGTCAAATGCTGCATTTTTAGCAATCAACTTTTTCAAGTGACGCATCTCTTTGGCTGCATTTACTGTAATCCCCCCCACAATGATGCCATTGGTTACACCAAACAGCACACAAGAACAAGCTGAACCTAAAGTGGCATCCATTTCACCGCGAACATGCCATTCTACTGCCTGCATATCACCCACAAACTGATAGTTAATATCGAGCTGATCCGTCCAGAACCATGCAGGATTTGGTTTTGGATGCTCCACACCCATCACGTGACGTGCAAAAATTCCAGCCTGTAAATTGGCATTTTCCCATGTTTCCACACGACGGTAATGCCCATCATCACGTAATTGAGTCGCGACATCACCTGCGGCATAAATATCGGAATGTGAAGTTTGGCAGTTTTGATTGACCTGAATCGCGCCCTCCACTGCTAAGCCAGCATCTAGCGCGAGCTGTGCATTCGGGACAATGCCAATGCCATAAATCACGGCATCTGCACGTAACTCTTCCCCTGTTGCAAGGGTAATTACCACAGTTTCACCATCTAAATGACAGTGATTAATGGCGCTATTCAAACGCACATCGACACCCGCAAGACGTTGCTGTGCCAATAAAAACTCACTCAAAATCTGCGGGGATGAACGCCCCATTACCATTGGTTCCATTTCAATCACGGTCACTTGGCAATCTTTAAAACGCGCAGAGGAAGCCAGTTCTAATCCAATTACCCCTCCACCAATCAAGACAATTCGCTGTCCAGCTTGTAGCACAGGCACTAGTGCTTGAGAGTCTTCCAGATTACGTAAGGTATAAACGTGTTTACCTAAAGCATCGAAATTCGGCAAGCGGCGCGCTGCGCCCCCTGTGGCAAGCAACAGTTTGTCATAAGCAACAACATCACCCTTTTGCAATTCAACGGTTTTTGCCTCTGGGTTAATTTTGACTACGCCATTGCCACGAATATGAGCTACACCCAAGGTCGCCAATTTCTCTTCAGACAAAATCTCAACCTTGGTTTCTTCAGGCTTTAAAATCACATCTTTGGATAAAGGTGGACGCTCATAAGGCAAATGAACTTCATCCCCAATCAGGATAATGTTGCCCTCATACTTGTTACCGCGAAGTTCTAAAATCGCACTCGCACCCGCCTGTCCGGCACCGACGATGACAACCGTTTCAATATTGCTCATTTGATTCACCCTTTTAACTCTGCCGATACAATACCAAAGCCCGCAATCCACTCGCTGATGTCTTCATAACAATGCGTGGTCATCTCGTATTCACCGAGTTCATGTAATGCAGCAAATGCCGCCATCCAAGAACGGACTTCCTGACCACCACGCCCACCATCACGGCGAATGTCTGCTTCAGTCATCGCTTCAATTGTGGCGAAGTCTGCTTTGGCAAATGTTTCAAGCAATGCACGATCCCATTCTGGATTGAGTGGCACAGCAACAGATTGATCGCCCGCAGCCAATTTCTGCCCAACAGCAATAATTTTGGCTTGACGGTTATTCCGCGACTCTACAGATGGGTTACGTCCACAAATCAAAAACTCTTCCACTTCTGGCGGTACAGCGCCCATTTGTGGTGTCGGAGGATCATGTGAAAGCCCACCTGTTCCTAAAATTAACACCCGTTCATTTTCAAGATTTAATGACTGAATAAACTGTCCAACGGCACGTCCCAAAGCAACAGTACGCTTGGTGGTGGGCATCGGTGCCGCTGCGCCATTAATAAAAATCGGAATGGTTGGATAACGATCTAGCTGACCATCACACAGGAAATGTAGTGGTTGCGTCACGCCATGGTCGGCTTGCATTCGGTAGGAATAGGCAACATCGACACCTTCATCAAGTACACGACGCACTAAAACAATCGCAGTGTCTTCAGGGACATTAATTTTGTCGTTGTCTTTGCCGTAGTCCCAATCACCTGCCGCAGTTGCACGAATACCCACACAGAAACTTGGCATCAAATCATAGAAAAAACCATTAAAATGGTCTGGACCAAAGGTAATGATGAGGGTTGGGTCATACGCTTTGACTTCTGCTGAAAGTTGGGCAAAAGTATCACGTACAATCTGTTCTTTACGCTGTTCTTGCGGTGAAGCAAATTCCATTAAGGGACTGTGCGATGCACAAATGAGTTTAACGGCCATGTGTGACTCCAAAATAAAAATATCTACTAAAAAGACAGCTGCCCAGTAAAGTCTTTAGCAAATGGCTTAAATCATTGTGAGTGGTTTCAAATGAAATATAGAATTCACGATGCTATTCACTATCACGGTTGGCGACATGGACGTCGCCGTTGGGTGGAGGTTTCAGGGATGAACCTCTCACCCAACAATGGATTTTTGTTACTTTTGATCCGTCAAAAGTAAGGAAATGCCTCCGAAAAACCATCTAAACTTTCGCATTTATTTGAGGCTGTGCTTCATTTAATTTAAATCTGGGCTAATCAAAAACAAAGCAGCACACCCAAATCACTCATCAAAGAACCCTGCACGAGGTTGGCGTAAACCACGAATGCCTAAACCACATTCAGCATTGATCAGAACACCAGTCAGTGGACGGTTGTTTTGACGCGATGCCAATAAAACGTATGAACCCGTCATCTCTTCAGGTTCAGGCAAGAAATTCAGTGGCATACCACGAGCAATCTTTTCAGGGTCACGTGCATCGAGTAGCCCCAAATTTTCTTGACCTAAAGATGCCGCCCCTTTGATATTGACATTCATACCTGACGGCGCCACCGCATTCACTCGTACTTTAGGCGCAAGTTCATAGGCCAATTCTTTCATCACACCTACCCCTGCATGCTTAGAGGCTGTATATACGGGACCTCCGCCTGCTGAGTACAAGGCTGAATTAGACAAAGTAAATATGATAGAACCTTCAGAAGCTATCAATGCATCCAGTGCAGCCTTTGCCCCCAAGATGAGCGACTTGGTGTTAATGCCCATAATTTCATCAAAGGCTTTGTCTAACTGCTCACCCGAAGTATTGACGATATCGGCATAATGATCCCAAATACCTGCATTACCGACAAAACAGTCCAGTTTGCCAAAACGCTCAAGCGTGGCATTCACGGCACGGACATTGTCTTCATAGCAAGCCACATCACCCGCAATGGCAAGAATGCGATCACCAAAATGTGCCTGTAATGCCTCAACTTTGGCTTGTGAACGCTGTAGAACAGCCACTTGTGCACCTTCTGCTAAAAAGCGCTCAACCAAAGCCCAACCCAGACCAGAACCGCCTCCCGTAATCAGGGCAACTTCACCTTGTAGCCAGCCCATGCTTATCCCCCTGTCATTTCAACAAACAATTGCCCATCTTCCACAATCACAGGAAAGGTCTGAATAGAATCGGTCGCAGGTAGGCATAAAGCCTGACCTGTTTTTAGACAGAAACGCGCAGAATGTAATGGGCATTCCACCGTGCCGTCCTCTTCCAAATAGCCTTCTGACATGGATGCATTGCCATGTGAACAACGGTCATTCATGGCAAAGAACTCACCACCATTGTTGAATACAGCCAGTGCTTCGATACCGTTCACACCGCAGTCCACTTTCAATGCTTCGCCTTCATCTAATTCATCGATTTGGCAAACAAAAATCTTATTCATTAGAAGAACACACTCAGGTTATGGGAGTTGTAAGTCACTTGGTCTAAAGTGATTTTACGGTTAAAAATCTGGAAACCCTGCTCAGTATCCACTTTGCGAATCTTGTCATGACGCTTACCGCAGTAGATGGTGACATCTTTTTCTTTCTGGGTACGGTAGAGTAAATACGTCACGTAAACGTCATACTCACCTTCGACTTCAGTCGCTTCTACCATGATGTTAGAAACCATATGCGTAGTGCGTGATGGAGGTTCTTCTGCCCATGCCATCCCTGTTTCCAAACGCGCGACACGACGTTCTAACAAGTCTTTAGTATCGTTAAATACCCACGTCGTCGGTGGTTCAACCGAACGACGACGGTCACGAGTTTGCGCATTCGGTGTGGTGCGTAGGGTATAGGCAATATCATCTGCCAAGACATCCAACCACTCACGGAATTTCCAGTCGTCGAGCAATTTTGCTTCACGATAAAGGAACTGACTGATCTGATGTTGAAGTTCTAAACTGATCTGACTCATTTCATCAACTCCTTTTCATAGTCTTCCGCGGCTTTTTCGACTTCTTCCCATGTTTCATGAATCAACAAATCTGCCCAACGACGGTACATTGCTCGTGCTGCTGTTTCAGAGAAAATGTAGTTGGTGATGCCTGGAATGCCATCTTCACGGACTTTTTCATTACCCAAGCCCATTTCCATGATCAACGGATTGTTACGCGCTTTATAACCACGGAGTACTTTTTGGATTTCAATCCAGTTTTCCGAGTCATCTTGCTCAAGGAAACCTGCAGGTCCAAAAGCACGCGTTGCGGAACGTTCAAAGGCTTCTTTCACTTCTTGAGAAGCTTCGGCGTCGGCGATACAGAACGCCCAGACTTCAGTTTTATTTGGACCACGCGGATGCCATACTCGAAGCGTTGCCGTTCCATTTAACCATGACATGGTCGGGAACATGGTGTTATGCCCCGCAAGACGTAGTGCACGTACTTCACCCAAACGCTCTTTAACTTCCTCAAAGGTTTCACGGAAGTAGTTCGCTACTTCACCATCCACCCAGACGTTTGCATCGGGCTTTTCTGTAAAGAAGAAGCCTGAACCATGACCACGTGAACCGTATTGAATGGCATCTTTAGCGGTTTCCCAAACTGGACGTGCGGTTTGTGCTGCACCGAGTTTTTTAGATGAGTCATCGTCGGGTTTTGCACCCAAAACTTGAATGGCAGAAGCATGTGAAAACAATGCATGGTACTGGTCCGATGCAAACTGTTCCGCAGCAAATTTCCAGTTACACTCGATTTCCCATTTGTGTACCCCACCAATAATTTCCGTTCCGCCAGGACGACGGTCAAGTACACCATCTAAATACCAAGCAATGTCACCCATGTATTCAACGAGGTCAGGCGTAGATTCATCCCAACAACCGAAAATTAAACCTTTGTAGCTTTCGACACGGTTAACTTCAATCAAACCCCATTTTTCTTTACATGCGCCCTGTGGAAAAGCACGATCTTCTAAGGGAATATCCTTGAGTGAACCATCAACTCCATAAGACCAGCCATGATATGGGCAGGTAAAGGCACGGGTGTTGCCACAATCAGCAAAGCTGACACGCATAGAACGGTGACGGCACTGGTTTAAAAGTGCTTTGATTGAGCCATCTTTTTGACGTACGACAATAATCGGGTCTTCACCCATATAAGTATTGAAAAAGTCGCCTGCCTTTGGAATTTGGCTTTCATGACATAGAAATAACCATGTACGCCCAAACACGCGTTCCAGTTCTAATTCGTATAAATCTGGGTCTGTATAGATGGATGGCGAGATACGTCCATTTTGTGCATCGACCAAAGCGTCGATTTCACGCACATCAATTTTTCCACTCATGAAAAGCTCTCCTGCGACCAATACACGGCACAACGTAAATAGACTCAACTTTTGAGGCATCATGATTTTTTAGACGGTTTTAGGGAAATATTTTTTTTGTTTCAATTAATACGTTTTAGCAATTATTGGAAAAGCTATTTCTTATATTAAAATCTCCGCACTCGGTTCAAGACCATTTATTTTCTAAATACTTGAATCATCTTCACGGCATAGTTGTTTATAGATTATACTTTGCCGTAGTCGTGGTAAGACATTTTTTGGATTACTCTGTGGGTTATTTATATGGAACTTAGACACCTTCGCTATTTCATTACCGTTGCTGAAGAACTGAACTTCAGTAAGGCCGCACTCAAACTGTATACTGCCCAACCCTCTTTAAGTCAGCAAATCAAAGACCTCGAAGAAGATGTTGGGGTACAGTTACTGTATCGAACCAAGCGAAAAGTGGAACTCACAGAAGAAGGGGCGATTTTTCTAGAACAGGCTCGCCTAACCTTAGCACAAGCAGACAAAGCAATTGCTATGGCACGTCAGGTGTCACAAGCCAAGCAGCAAATGCTACGCATTGGTTTTGTCCCCGTCGCAGAAATGAAAATTTTCCCTTATGTCCTGCCGAATTTGCGGGTACAAAACCCAGACTTAAAAATTGAATTGCTCAGTATGAACAATACCGAGCAAATGCGCTTGCTCAAGAAAGGTGAACTGGACATTACCTTTACTCGACATAATTTTCATAGTGATGAAATCGAAAGTCAGTTTGTACTGCGTGAGCCGCTCATCTTTCTGCTTCCGAAAGATCATCCTCTAGCAAAGTACGAACGCATCCCTGTTAAGGCTTTAAATGGTATTGATTTTATTATTCCTGCAGTCGAGCAATCACAGACCTTGCACCATACCATTTTAGAGTTTGCCAAGGCACAGAATATCGAATTTAACATCGTGCAAAAAGCTGACAACATTTTGTTTAATATCAACTCTATTGGCATGGGGCTTGGTTGTACCATTTTACCCGGTTACATTGCCCCACTGACCATGAGCAACACGGTAATTCGTCCACTTGAGGTTGAGCTACCCTATTTAGATTTGTATGTGAGCTATCGTAAAAACAACTCTTCACTGGCAGTAAATAAATTTTTAGAATTGCTGACCCGAGTTTTTTATTTAGATATTAATCGCGAATAAATCCACATACGGTCCAGATGAATTGCTCAATTTGGCGCACCATTATTTCCTGAATAAATAATAGTGTGCCTTTTTCATGGCAAAATACCCTATATCGCCAGCGAATTTTCGCCCTTTTGTGTTAAGTAATGCGCATCGTATTCCACGTTTTTACTTTGCCTGCTTTTCAAGCAAAAGAATACTAATCACAAGCCAATTTTTTGTCAGGTTTTACCTACAACTTAAGTCTAAACTTAAACTTATATTCAAATAAATATGAATGCCTGAGTTGCACAAAAAAGTAAAACTAAAAAGGAGAAAATCATGCCTATGCCCACCTTACATCGCTTAAAAACTGGGATGCAATTTCGCCCTTACTTTTTTATTACTTTTTTGCTGACCGCACTATTGTTCGGCTTACTCACGCTGTTTACCAACTGGACATGGTCAACCAGTTTACTCATCAGTTGGAATATTGCCGTTTCCAGTTATCTCATTAAAACCATGACCACTCTTTGGTCTATAGATCATCAGCATATTCTGCAACATGCTCAACAACAGGATGCCAGTAAATGGATTATTTTATTGCTGGTGATTTTGACGCTAGGAATGTGTCTGATCGCAATCGTCATTGAACTTACGCATCTACCGCATAATACTGCACTGACATTTGGGCATCTATTACTCTCACTGCTGACCATTATCAGCGCATGGTTTTTTATGCATACCATTTTCGCGATTCATTATGCACATGACTATTACCTTGCTGTAGATGATGCTCAAGATGCGGGACTCGATTTTCCTAAGACCCAATATCCGACCTATCCCGACTTCTTATACTTTAGTTATGTGATTGGTACCTCTGCGCAAACTGCGGATGTTTCGATTACTTCCCGCTCCATGCGGATTTTAAATATTGTGCATATTATTCTGGCTTATGGTTTTAACACTTCCATTTTAGCCATCAGCATTAATGTTGCCGCAGGTTTTATCACACTATAAATTTGTTTGACTACGATGAAATTTCTGACATAAAAAAGGGATGACTCAAGCATCCCTTTTCTTTTCGATCAGATTATTTCACGCCACGCGCGGTCAAATAATCTTTAATCACCGTATTAAATTCTTCGGCTTTTTCCACTTGCGACCAGTGTCCACACTGACTAAAAATGTGTGCATCGGCAAATGGAACAGTATTTAAGATATCCCATGTGCGTGAAACGGGAATTACCACATCCTGAACGCCATGAATCAACAATACAGGCACTTGGATGTCTTTCATTTTTTCAAAATCGAGCGGGAATTCAAAACGGTCTCGGTCACGTGCACCCACGACATCCATTAAACGATCTGAAGCATAATCATTTTTCGCAGCTTCATAACGGACTTTGACCAATTCATCGGTAATCAGGCTCTTATCCACCACAAACATCGACAAGGTGTTTTTAATGCCTTCTTCGGTCAACACTGGGTTGGCATGTGCTTTGAGTGCAGCAGTTTGCTTCGCACCGCCTGTACCCATCGATACAATGCCCAACACACGTTCAGGATAATCCAACACCATTTGGAAGGCTAACCAACCGCCCAATGAATTTCCGACTAGCCACGTTTTTTCAATGCCCAACGCATCGAGGGTACGCACCGCATGATCAACCCATGCGCGAATGCCATACGCTGTACCATCCGCCACCACTGTTTGACCATAGCCAATCGAATCGATGGCGATACAACGGGCTTGTTCACCAATTTGCGGTAAATTCAACCACCAGTTTGCTGCTGCTGAAACACCCGTTCCAGAGCCGTGTAAAAATAAAATCGGCGTTCCTTGACCCACTTCATGGTAATGGGTTAACTCACCTTCAGCCGTTTCAATCCATTTATCTTCCAAGCCAAAAAATGGGTCAGTGGTGTAATTCGGGATTTGGACCGTGCTCATACATACTCCTCGTACAGCCTAAGACCTGTCTGATGTTCTGTGTTCAGGACAGGTCAATTCATTCATTTCGACAGGTTTTACTGCTCCATCTTACCTGTTCAAAAGCCTTGTACTGATACTTGTTTTCGATCACATACTATAAAAAAACGATTATTTAACATTATGTTTTAAAACAATATTTTTAATTAAAAACGAATCGTCAGCTCACAGTAAACAGTTTACGCTACACTGAAATAATAAGAGCGATGTGTGACCAAATCGCTCGATGGCAGTTTTAAACTTAGAATTTATAGCTATAGGTGGTCGCGATACGGTACTCTTTCAGGTCGCTTTTCCAGTCATAATCGGTATCGATATACATTGCCTGAACGCCCAAACCTTTGAATTTGCCTTCAGGTACCGTGTAATTCACAATCAAGTTCAGCTCTTGTTCGTCCTGATTCGTTTTTCCGCCCGCTTTGGCATCAAAGCCTGCAAAGTAAATGGCATTGGCATTTAAGCCTTTTAGCCCCAATTCGGTAAAGTCATACCCATAGGAGATATTCCAAGATTTCTCTTTGGCATTGGTAAAGGTTGCAACAGACCAATTTACCAAATAAGGCTGTGGTACCCAACCTGCCAATGTTGGGAAATTATTTTCCCCAAACATTTGTTGATAGCCCAGACCAAACGTATGTGCACCATGATTGAATTTTGCCCCAATCGACAAGGCTTGGTTATCAATCTCACCATACAATTTATCGCCTGACTCAGAATTATCAAAATAACGAACATGGCTGGTCAGCTTAGTCTTCGAACCCAGCGTGGTGTTGTAATTGATACCTGCATAATGCTGCTGATAAATGTCTTTGACATCGGCATACCAATAGCTTGCTCCAATCGCAGGATTAAACTGATGATCAATCCCTGCGATATACATCCCGTCCGCGGCTTTAGCAGTATTTGGGTTATTATTCGGAAATAAACTTAAGTCCTGAAACTGATTGTCATAACGTGCATTAATCCCATCAATATAGGCCAAACTCAGTTTGGTACCTTTCAGCTCTTTAGACTCCAACCATGCACCGCTATACGTGGTCAATAACTGACGCGATGGATCAAATACTAAAACTGGAGAAACAGGCAATAACTCACCCACTTTCAATTCTGTTTGTGACACTTTGGCTTTTAAAGTCGCACCCACTTTGCCAAAATTGCTGGCTTGTTCCTGTCCATTATGCGGAAGTACCCAATCCGCATTTTTGTCACGGCCATTTAGACGAAATGCATGTTGTACCAAAAGATCGGCGCCCAATTGCAAGCCACCTAATTCGGCATATCCTGATTTGGCATCTAAGGTGATGGCCTGTGACCAACTGCCCCAGTTGTTTTGTGGCACAGTTTCATACTGGCGGTCTAAGTAGAAATTTCTGAATTTTAACTGGACTTGGCTATCGTCGATAAATTCTGCATTCGTTGCAGTTGTACCTAATGCTGCAATTGCAACACAGATGGCTGTCCATAAAGTTTGACGACGCATGATATTCATTCCAATGATCACATTAAACTATGACACCATCATGCGGAACTCATCGAAGAGAAAAAATCCGACCACAGTCTTAAGAAAATACGCTTCAACCCGACTTAACCCACTGAATAGACCTCGCATTTTTTTGATTAAGATAAAATTACAATAACTCACTCTTTAGCAGATTTCGCAAGATGTGATGAAAGATTGAATCTATAACGTTTTTATTCGCCAAATCTGATTTATTCTCTGAATTACGGCAATTCTTAAGTGTTTTTTTGTTTAAATTTTAAGATCATATTTTCTAAGTTAGTTGCAGAATTATAAGAAAAAGCGCTCATATCACAGATTTTTTCTATATTTAAAAGCGTGTAAGGAACAGCCTAAAAACCTGATGAATATGCAATTAGATCAAGGAAGAAATGTATTTTTCATACTAGCTTATTTAACAATCATGACTTGGTTCATTGTGAATTCGTTAAAAATAAAATTAGCTTTCCTTTGGAATCCTCATTTTTATTTGATACGCGAAAATGGCATTCGCAATTGTTTGAGGCAAACTGTATTTTGCAAGTAAAGTTTCTGCGAGTCATTATTTAATAACAACTATATGACGAGTTTTGCGAATGACAAATGCTTTTGGTTACTTTGGGCTTATCCAAAGTAACATACGAGCTCCCAATATATGATTCTTGAGGGACTCAATAAAATTATGAAAAGAAAAAAGTTAAGGAGTTTACGAGAAACTCCTTAACTTATAGACATTAAATGCTTTCGATTCTTCACTTTAATTAATAAATTAAACCAAAGCAGCCTTCGCTTTCGACATAGTCAAAGCCAAATCTTCAATCATGTCTTCCTGACCACCGACCGTACCACGACGACCTAATTCCAATAAAATCTCACGTGCTGACACACCATATTTGGCTTCTGCACGTTTTGCGAATAATAGGAACGATGAATAGACACCTGCATAACCTAAAGTGGCTGCATCACGGTCAGCACGAATTGGGTTCAGCATCATTGGAATCACCAAATCCTCTGCCACATCCTGTACTTTAAACAGATCCACACCTGTCTCTAAGCCCATACGGTTGGCGACTGCAATGAACAATTCTAATGGTGTATTGCCCGCGCCAGCACCCAAGCCCGCAGATGCCAAGTCGACACGAATTGCACCTGCATCAACTGCAGCTACTGTATTTGCCACGCCCATACCCAAGTTATGATGCCCGTGGAAACCCAGTTCAATACTGCTGTCCAGTTCTTGACGCAGCAAACCAACACGGTCCGTCACATCTTGCGGCAGCATATAACCCGCAGAGTCAGTCACATAAATACAGTTCGCGCCATAAGACACCATCTTTTTCGCTTCTTCTAAAAGACGTTCAGGTGATGCCATGTGTGCCAACATCAAGAAACCTACAGTGTCCATTCCAAGCTGACGCGCAGCAGTGATATGCTGTTCTGAACAATCCGCTTCGGTACAGTGAGTTGCCACACGAATGGTCGACACCCCAATTTCATGGGCCATTTTCAAATGATCGACTGTACCAATACCAGGTAACAGCAATGCTGAAACTTTGGCATTTTTCATACGCGGAACAACAGCAGACAAATACTCTTCATCCGTTGCTGCTGCAAAACCGTAGTTCACCGATGAACCACCTAAACCGTCACCATGCGTCACTTCGATCAGTGGCACACCTGCATCGTCCAAAGCGGTTGAAATGGCAATCATTTGCTCAACAGTAGTTTGATGACGCTGAGGATGCATCCCATCACGCAAAGTCATATCATGCACAATAATCTTAGACATGGGTTGCTCCTTATACTTCAGCCGTAGCCAATAAACGTTCCGCAAACATTTCCGCAGTGCGCGCAGCTGCCGCAGTCATAATATCCAAATTCCCTGCGTACTTCGGCAAAAAGTCGCCTAAACCTTCCACTTCAAGGAACATTGATACGCGGTTACCATCAAATACTGGACCATTCACTAATTTGTAGCCAGGTACATATTTTTGTACTTCGGTAATCATGGCTTGCACAGATGCTGTAATTGCTGCTTGATCTGGCTCACCTTCAACCAAGCAATGCACCGTATCACGCATCATCAATGGTGGCTCGGCTGGGTTAATAATGATGATGGCTTTACCTTGTTTTGCACCACCCACTTTTTCAATTGCACCCGCAGTAGTACGCGTAAATTCATCAATGTTTTTACGTGTACCAGGGCCAACCGACTTGGTTGAAACGGTTGCAATAATTTCACCATAACTCACAGGTTGTACACGGGAAATCGCTGCAACCATTGGAATGGTCGCTTGACCTCCACAGGTCACCATATTCACATTCGGCAACTCACCAGCATCCAAGAGTTCTTGAAGGTTGACAGGCGGCACGCAGAATGGACCAATCGCAGCAGGCGTCAGATCAATCATCTGCACACCTAATTCGTTCAACTTACGGCTATTTTCCGCATGAACATAAGCTGAGGTCGCATCAAAGGCAATTTGAATTTCATCCGCAAGCACATGTGGCAGTAGTCCATCCACACCTTCTGCTGTGGTTTTTAGCCCCATACTCGCAGCACGGGTCAGACCTTCTGAACTTGGATCAATCCCGACCATCCATACAGGCTCAAGGAATTCGCTACGCTGCAACTTATACAATAAATCTGTTCCGATATTTCCCGGACCGATTAATGCACATTTAATCTTTTTCATGCATCTACTCTCTCAAAAATCCAATTTATTCCGCAGCAAACGCAGCGACTACTGAACCAAATCCTTCAATTTCAACTTTAAATTCATCACCCGGTTGTACAATCACCATTGGGCCTAAAGCACCCGTTAAGATGATGTCGCCAGCAAGCAATGGACGACCACGGCGCACCATTTCATCGGCAAGCCAAACTGCGGCATTTAAAGGGTTCGCTAAGCAGGCTTTACCGATGCCTTGCGAAACCACTTCATCCCCACAAGTCATGGTCATTTTGCAATTGACCAAGTCAAGTTGATCTAATTTGACTGGACGTGAACCCAACACAAACGCCGCAGAAGACGCATTGTCCGCCACAGTATCAATCAATGAAATTTTCCAGTTTTCAATACGGCTATCCACGACTTCTATCGCAGGCAAGGCATACTCAGTTGCACTGATAATGTCTGCATAACTGTGTTTTTTTTGGGTTAAGTCTTTGTTAATCACCAACGCAATTTCAGCTTCTACTTTCGGCTGAATCAATACTCCTGCTGGAATGACTTCGCCATCCCCATAAGCCATGTCTGCGAATAACATGCCAAAGTCAGGTTGGTCGACCCCAAGTTGCGCTTGTACTACTTTAGACGTCAGGCCAATTTTACGCCCGACTAAGCGACGCCCTTCTTTTAAGGCACGTTGAGTATTTACTTCCTGAACCGCATAGGCACTATCGACGTCTGCTTGTTCAGCACCCAGTTGTGGGCGAATGGGTGCTATCGCAGTCTGTGTAAGCTCAGCGTTACGTAAAGCCTGCGCAACAGATTCAAAAACAGCAGAATTCGACATCTAGATTTCCTTAAACTGCAAAAATGGACGGATACTGTTTTAGATGAAAAATGATTGAGTCAGATTTAAAACTCAGATCGATTAGAGCAATTGCGACAGACAAACGCTGTCTGATCATCTATAAAACGCGTATGTGTATAAACAGTTCAAGCATCGGAAAAATGACGGCTTTACGCCAATACTTATTTTATTTTTTACAATAGTTAGAACTTATAAATCTTTTTTGTTTTATCCATCAAAATAAACAGTGTAGAAAAATCAAAGAGAAAAATGTGCAAATCATTCAGAATTGGGCTTTATATAGTGGATTAATTTTTTTCACCTACGACTAAAAAATAATACGTGAGCAGTCTCTGGGGATAAATCTACAACTAAAAAAAGCCTCTTTCATCAGAGGCTTTTTTGAGTCAAATGACCTTATGCTGCAAACAAAGCAGGATTTTTCTTTAAACTTTCACGTTGCTGTATGGCCGATACATAGCGGTCAATTGCAGGATGTGGTTTTAATAAATTCATTTTTAATTGCCACATGATGATTGCCCCTAAACTAATATCGGCTGCCGTAAACTGTGAACCGCATAAATACGGGCTTGCCTGTTCCAAACCTTGAACCAAGGCTTGATAGGTATCCTGATAATCACCATAGCCCATAAACATTTTTTGCTCTGGTGCAACCTGAACTTTTAAATGCTCATTGTCCGAAGCGGCTGCAAACGGGCCTGCACCAAAGAATAACCAGCGATAATATAAACCTCTTTTCGGATCATCGAGTGCAGGCGCTAAACCTTTTTCAAAGAATTTATCTGCCAAATATGCACAAATGGCATCCAACTCATAAATCACCACATCACCATCAACCAAAACTGGCACTTTACCAAAAGGGTTGAGTTGTAAAAATTCGGCTGATTTCATTTCCTCGCCATAAGCGACTTCTATACGTTCAACCTCAATCCCCAAATCAAGAATCAGCCAATCCACCACAACGCCCCGAGATTGCTGATTTGTATATAAAGTTAAAGCCATTGTTCTATCCTCTGTGTTTATTGTTTTTTTAGAATAGAACGATGCTGTGTCAGTTTTTGTCAGTAGTGTTGAGGCATTTTTATGAATTTGAAAATTCCTTTTGACACCATTGCTGAAATAAATGACGTTTAAATTGAGGGTAGACTTGTTCAGTTAATATGAGCGTTTGTATTCGATCTAAACGGAAATTTCTAAAATCTTCCCGTAATTCACACCACGCAGCCAACAACATTTTGTCGTTAAAATATCCCAATGCAAACGGCCATAATTGCCTGTGTGAAATCTGTTTTTGTTCATCAATATAATCAATCTGGATTTTAGTTTGTAAACGAATGGCAATACGAACTTGTTCAACAATGCTTTGATCAACTTCAATCCACGAATGAATGGATTTTAGATAGGTATCATTTAAAAATTCTTGTTTTCTTTGCGGTAATACAGCTCTTAATTTGCTTAATACCGAATGTGAAGCCTGTTGTAATGCTTGATCAGGAATAGATTTAGCCCATTGTAATGCCAAATACATGGCTTCAATTTCTGATTCATCCAAACTCATGGGTGGAAGAAGAAAGTTTTCTTTTAATTGAAATCCTACACCAACACTTCCCTCAATATTGACCCCTTGATCACGTAAACTTTCAATATCTCGATAAACACTTCGCACACTGATTTGTAAATGTTCAGCCAAACGTTGCGCAGTAACAGGATAACGCTGTTCACGAAGATGCTGTAATAAATGAAGTAATCGAATAGAACGACTCATAGCGGATTTTCTTGTTATTCAAAAGTAATTTTAGGCGTATATCCTTACACGCCTTGAAAAATAATCAACTTTGCTTAAGCGACATCAGAAGCATTGACTTGCAGATTTAAAAACTGATCTAAACTTGCGACATCATCGGCAATGGTCAACGGATTAAACTGCTGCAAAATATTTTTAGTATGTACACCATAGGCGACGCCGACTCTTGGCATGGCAATATTTTGTGCCATTTCCAAATCATAAGAAGTATCCCCGACCATAATTGCCTGTTCTGGGCGTAAGCCTGTGAACTGTAAGATTTCCTGCAACATCAACGGATCAGGTTTAGACTTAGTTTCACTTGCTGCACGCGTAATCTCAAACAAATCATGACTATTGGTTTGAGCCAGCACACGATCCAAACCTCTACGGCTTTTACCTGTCGCCACCGCAAGTCGTGCACCCTGATTTTTGAGTCCGTACAACATTTCAGCAATACCCGCAAACCAAGCATCATCCTTCGAATGCGCAACATAATGATCGCCATAACATTTCAAAAGATCAGTATGCAATTCAGGCACTGCCGGAAATAAAACTTGAGCGACTTCAGGCAAACCCAAACCAATAATACTTTTTGCCGCTTCAGGAGTTAGGGGTTGTTCAAATTGCTGCGCTGCAAACAAAAGACTATCTACAATTTGCCCCACTGAATCAAATAATGTGCCATCCCAATCAAAGATAATCAGTTCTACAGGTTTTTGCATGCTGGGGTTCCAATATTTGCTTTTATGAAGAAAATTTACACGATGCATTTGCTACATGATGGCGACAAGGATGTCGCCGTTGAGCTGACTTGCACTTCGCTTTAAAGCAGTGCTTAAAGCGCGTTCAGGACGTTCCATCAGCTCAACAAAAGATTTTTGTTACTTTTCATCTTTGAAAAGTAAAAATGACCAATACAGCATCATTTCCAGTTAATCACGACAAAAGAGGTCCTATTTTATTACCTCTCTCTAACCCTCTCCAAAGGAGAGGGAAAAGGTTTAGTCCTTTTTCTGTGCTCTTAACTGCGCCACAATACTCTGCATATCCTCAGGTAAAGGCGCTTCAATTGGTGGATAACCAGGAATATCCAAACGCATAGCGTGTAAACATAATCGACGCGGTTTAGGGCCATTGTACTCAGTTTCATGACCATATTTATCATCACCAACCAAGGGATGACCAATACTTAAACCATGCACACGAATTTGATGGGTACGACCCGAAAGTGGTGAAGCATACACCAAAGTCGCATGCATAAAACGCTCAGCGACATTCCACTGAGTTTTCGAATCTTTCCCTTCTTTAGAGACACGCACACGACGTTCACCGTTCGAGAGTTCATAACGATGTAAAGGCGCATCAATCAACTGTTTATCAAGGCTCACAACACCTTTGACCACAGCAGCATAAGTCTTTTTAATTTTGTGTTCACGCAGCATATCTTGCAAAGTTTTTAACACACTACGTTTTTTAGAAATCATCACCAAGCCAGATGTATCACGGTCAATACGGTGAATCAGTTCCAAATATTTTTTACCCGTCGCAGCCCGTAAGCCTTCAATCAGACCATAAGCCACGCCACTGCCGCCATGTACCGCGATGCCCGAAGGCTTATTCACCACCATCAAACCTTCATCTTCATACACCACACGACTCAGTAAACTTTGTGCTACTTTGTCCGATACAGGCGCAGCCGTTTCATCTTTTTGTTCATAACGAATCGGTGCAACACGGATCTGGTCACCAATCGCCAATTTAGTTTCGGCTTTAATGCGCTTTTTGTTCACGCGCACCTGCCCTTCACGAATCAAACGATAAATGCGACTTTTCGGTACACCTTTGAGTCGGCTAAATAAAAAATTATCGATGCGTTGACCCGCTTGATGCTCATCCACTTCAAACCAAGTGACACTTTGCCATTCTTGCGTAGAATTCATACAGATACTGTGACCTAAAAAAATACTAAAATTGATTAAAAACTGATCATTTAGGCTATACTTTTCACTAGAAACGTAAGCTTAGCCCATAGGCAGATGATGCAAGGTTTGCTATAGTCAGCGCACGGAAACCACCGTAAGTGAATCATCATCAACACATTTCAATTATATTCATATTGAAATATGGCTGAAATTTTGATTATAAACTCGGAAAGGTCCCAAAAGAATTATGCCGACGCCGAAGGCTTATTATATCGGCAAAACTGCAAACTGTTGCGTTTAATTGTACCTCAGGTACATAAATCAGTTTGCCTGAAAAAATATGTCGCCAACCTCAAGTTGGTTTTTAAACGTAAACTGATACACATCAGATTAGTCGCACCCTGAAACCACATTCAGGCTACAGCGTCTGATGCATTGGATCTGCACAATTTGTAAAGATACGACGATAATTCCGTATCAAGACACTCTTATGTAGGGATGCTCTTCGAGCAATGTGACAGTGAAAGTTACTCACATCCAATGCACCGCTTGTCCGCCAGTGAAGTGTGCAGGTGACTTTAATCGTTTAAAGATTGAAGCCGTATTGCCATCATCAATACGTGAATCAAAACTGGAGCCCATCTTTAAAAAGGCCAGTGAAAACCCTCAGACCACAATTGGTTTATTTGAGATCTGAGTTTGATCCGTGATGTTTGATGTTCGCTACGTGTATAGCGATTTTTTGCTGTGTATCACTATAAGGTGTTACACCCATGAAACGTATGTTGATTAATGCAACACATGCCGAGGAAATCCGCGTTGCACTGGTTACAGGTCAGCGTCTTTACGATTTTGATTTAGAAAATCGTACCCGTGAACAAAAAAAATCGAATATCTATAAAGGTCACGTGACTCGCGTTGAACCTTCTCTAGAAGCCGTATTTGTTGAATACGGTGCGGGGCGTCAAGGTTTCTTGTCGATGCGTGAAATCGCAAATTCATACTATAAAGCTGACCCTCGTCAGACTTCGAATATCCGTGAACTGATTACTGAAGGCACTGAACTTTTAGTTCAAGTTGAAAAAGAAGAACGTGGCAACAAAGGTGCTGCACTTTCTACTTTCATTTCTTTGGCAGGTCGCTATTTAGTCCTCATGCCTAACAATCCAAAAGGTGGTGGCATCAGCCGTCAAATTTCGGGTTCGGTTCGTGAAGAATTGAAAGAAATGCTGGCATCACTCAATGTGCCTCGTGGCATGAGTGTGATTGTACGTACTGCGGGTATTGGTCGTTCTCAAGAAGAATTACAACTCGATCTACAGCACCTTCTCGACCTTTGGGCACAAATTCAAAATACAGCGAGTTCTGGTCCATCACCAATGTTGGTGCACCAAGAAGCAGGTGTCGTGACACGTGCCATCCGTGATTACTTACGTGATGATGTGGCTGAAATCTTAATTGACTCTGAGCAAGCCTATAACGAAGCTTATAACTTCGTAAAAGCGGTGATGCCTCGTCAAATCGACAAGTTAAAAACCTATACTTTGAATGAGCCTTTATTTGCTCATTTTGGTATCGAAAGCCAAATTCAAACGGCTTACGAGCGTGAAGTGAAATTGCCTTCTGGTGGCTCAATCGTGATTGACCAAACAGAAGCTTTGGTTTCTATCGATATTAACTCGGCAAAATCGACTCGTGGACACGATGTAGAAGAAACCGCACTCAATACCAACCTTGAAGCCGCAGAAGAAATTGCACGTCAACTTCGCTTGCGTGATATTGGCGGTTTGGTAGTGATCGACTTCATCGACATGACCAAAGACCGTAACCAACGTATGGTTGAAGCGAAATTACGTGAAGCCACCCAAAGCGACCGCGCGCGTATTCAGTTTGGTCAATTGTCTCGCTTCGGTTTAATGGAAATGAGCCGTCAACGCTTACGTCCATCTTTAGAAGAAGCCACTGGTTATGTTTGCCCACGTTGCCACGGTACTGGTATGGTGCGTGACTTGCGCTCACTTTCACTTTCAATTATGCGTAAAGTGGAAGAAATAGCTCTACGTGAACGTCATGGTGAAGTTCAAGTTGAAGTGCCTGTAGAAATTGCAGCATTCTTATTGAATGAAAAGCGTCATAGCTTAGTTTACTTAGAACAAACGTCAAATGTGCGTGTAACGGTATTGCCACACCCACACTTAGAAACGCCTCATTACGAGATTTCTTATAACCCTGAAGGCTTCGCGCCAACCAGCTATGAACGTACTGAAGCAACTCGTTCTAGCGAAAAAGAATTGGGTTATGAAGCTTCAGATTGGCACTTAGAAGATGCCGATCAACAACCAAGTGTTGCACCAGTTGCTGACAAACATGGCAAGAAAAAGCCACAGCAAGTGGCTCAACAACAACAGCAAACCCCTGCTGCTGCACCAACTGCATCAAGCAGCCCATGTGCATGGTTAGAAAACTTGTTTGTTCAAAAGCAAGCTGCAACTGTAGATCAAGCACGTACAGCAAATAATGCAGCAGCTGCAATTGAGCAAATGGTGAATGGTGGTGCTGTCAGTCGCGGCCAGTTTGGTCAAGTGACTACACCTGTTGCTGTTGCGCCTACGCCTGTAGCCAGCAACAACGTGTACTTATCAGCGACACCTGCTCCACAAAAAGTGGAGCAACGTGACTTTGTAGAAAAAAATTCTGAGAAAGAAGAAAAATCGCAACGTCACAACAAAAAGCGTAACAACAACAAGCAACGTGAACAACGTGAGCAACCACAAGAACAAAACCAAGTGGTTGAAGAAGTTGTGCAAATGACGCGCCAAGAGCAACGCCAAGAACAGCGTGAGCAAAAGCGCCAACGTCAGCAACAACGTCACCCTCAACAGCAAGATCAACAGAACGAAATTCATGCTGAGCAAGCTGTACCACGTCGTGACCGTAACAACCAACAGCGTCCAAATCGCCCCAATCGCCATCGCGACCAAAGCGTATTCAATGAACAGCAAGCTGCGGTAGCTGCACCTGCTCCAGTCGTGGTCGATGAGCAACAGGTCAAGGTAGAAGTGATTGATGCTCCGCGTCAAGACATCCTGCCGACAGCACTTGTGGTGAATGTTGATCAAGCTCAAAGTGAAATCATTGCCATCAACACGACCTCAACCGCAAAGGCCGTTGAAGCAGCAAAACCTACCACCACTGAAACATCGGAAGTGGTTAAGGCAACTCCTGTAGCGGTTGAACCTGAAGCAAAAGTTGAAGTTCAAACTCAAGCACCAACTGCTGAAGTTAAAACAGAGGAGCAAAAACCTCGCTCTGATGGCAAACGTGCGAGCAATGACCCGCGTATGCGTCGTCGTCAACAACGTGATGCTCAAGCTAAACAAGTGCAAGCGCCTAAGCTTAATCCATCACAAGTGCCGACTTTATCACAATACACGGTAGGTAGCTTAATTCGACAAGTATATGGTGAAGACTGTGCCGTACTGATTGAGCAATTTGGTTTGATTCCAACCTTCAACCGTGCATTAGAAAAGTTCACTGCTGAATATGCAGCGAGCCTCAATACCAGCACTGTAAACATTGAAGTTGAGAAAAAACCTGTCACGCGTGATGTCGAAGTTGCGAAAGCTACCCCTGAAGCTGAACCTGCGCCAGTGCTGGACTTAACACCACCAAAGCCTGAGTCAGAAAAGCGTGTTGCCAATGACCCGCGTGAACGTCGTCGTTTAGCAAAACAAGCCGCTGAGCAAGCTCTAGCACAAGCAAAGCAAGCACAAGCGGAAGAAGCACCAGTTGCAGCTAAACCAACTGCTGTGGCAGTAGTTGAAAACGTTGCTGAGGTGGTTGAACCTGTCGAAGTAGCTACTGAAGTTACTGTAACCGAAGCTGTTGCTGAACCAGTAGTAGCAGAAGATGTAACGGTTGAAACAAAGGCGCCTGCGAAAGCCAAAGCGAAAGCAGAACCTGTACAGACTGAGTTGGCTGTAGATGTTATCGAAGATACAGCGACAGAAGAAACTGCGGCTGAAAAGGAAGAGAAAGAAAAAGCTCGTCCGCGTCGTCCACGTGGTCGCCCACCGAAAAAAACCACACCTACAGCAGAGTAAGTATTTACCCAATTGTTGTAAAATAATTAAAACCTAGTCATTTCGATGGCTAGGTTTTTTTTGTTATTTTGAACAGATTAGGTTGATTGCACTAGAAAGAAACGATTAAAAGGACAACTGTACAAATTACTTCGTTCAACCTGTAGACAAAGACATCGTATTGGACACGAAAAATAAATAGGATTCTTATGAGCCAAACCACACAGAGCGATCTTATTGGAATTACAGACGTCGCTGCTAAAATCCCACAATTTATTGGAAAACTTCCGCATCTGGTTACAGGGTTGAAACAAGCATATTTACGTACCCCGAACTCACCCGCGGGCTTAGGTATTGCGTTTGAAAAAGCAGTAAAGCGTAATCCACATGGTTATGCATTATTATTTGAAGAACAGAAATACACCTACCAGCAACTCAATGATTGGGCAAACCAAATCGGACATTATTATCTGTCGATTGGCGCACAAAAAGGTGACGTCATTGCTGTGATGGTTGAAAACCGCCCAGAACTAGTTGCCAGTGTCTTAGCCTTGGCAAAAATTGGGGTAACTGCTGCTTTAGTGAATACTTCACAAGTTGGCAAAGTCTTGGCCCATAGTATTAATTTGGTCAACCCAATTGCACTGATTGTCGGTGAAGAATGCCGCGCTGCCGTAGATGAAATTCGTCAAGAGCTTAACTTGGCTGAGCAGCGTTTTCATTGGTTTACCGACCAAGAAACACGTCAACATGCAGGTACAGCTCCCGCACATTATCTCAATTTAGCCGATGAAATCATCACCTTTCCGACCTTTAACACGCCAACTACACATAGCGTGAAAGGCAAAGATGGCTTATTTTACATCTATACTTCGGGCACCACTGGCTTACCGAAAGCGGTAATTTTCACCCATAGTCGCTGGACACTTGCCTATGGCACTTATGGACACGTGCTGGATTTAAACAGTGACGATGTTATGTACGTTACCTTACCGCTCTACCACGCGACAGGCATTGTGGTGTGCTGGTGTGGCGTGATTGCAAGTAGTGCGACTTTGGCATTACGACGCAAATATTCGACCTCTGCGTTTTGGAAAGATGTGCAAAAATTTAACGCATCTGCGATTGGCTATGTAGGAGAGCTATGCCGTTACTTAATGGATGCACCGGCATCGGAGTTAGACCATGCCCATCGTGTCAAAAAAATGATTGGCAATGGCATGCGCCCGAATATCTGGGACAAATTTAAACAACGTTTTGGTGTAGAAGAAGTACTTGAACTCTATGCATCTAGTGAAGGTAACGTTGGCTTTAGCAATGTATTTAATTTCGACAATACTGTCGGATTCTCCCCAACACCGTATGCCATTGTTCAATTCGACAAAGAGAAAAATGAACCTATTCGAGACGCACATGGTTGGTGCCAAAAAGTAAGTAAAGGCGAAGTCGGCTTGTTGATCGGTAAAATTACACGTCGCTCCCCTTTTGATGGTTATACCGACCCTGAAAAAAACAAATCTGTGATTATGTCCAATGTGTTTAAGAACGGGGATGCCTACTTTAATACGGGTGATTTAGTCCGTGATATTGGTTTCCGTCATGCACAGTTTGTAGATCGTCTTGGCGACACCTTCCGCTGGAAAGGGGAAAATGTTTCCACCACCGAAGTTGAGAATATGTTGTGTGAATATCCAAAGATTGTCGAAGCTGTGGTGTATGGCGTGGAAATTCCACACACCAATGGACGTGCAGGCATGGCAGCCATCACCTTAGCAGAGCAAGCCCAACTGAATGAACAAGACCTGCAAGCCATGCTCAGTTGCTTCAAAAAGAGTCTACCTGCCTATGCGATTCCTGTATTTTTAAGAGTCCAGAAACAAGTAGAAACCACAGGGACCTTTAAATATCAGAAGAACAAGCTAAAAGAACAAGCCTTCAATCCAGAAAAAACCGATGAGCAAATATTGGTCTTATTGCCAAATAGCAGTGCCTATTGCCATATGAGTACTGAAATTTACAGCAATATTCAGCAGTATCAATATCGCTTCTAAATTGAAATTTTGGCAATTTTTTGCATAAAATCAGGCAAAGTTGTTGTATTTATAATCAAACATCAACAACTTTGCGATTTTTCTCTTGCGCTCGTTCGATATCTTGCTACAATACGCTCCATCAAAACGAGATGGGTCGTTAGCTCAGTTGGTAGAGCAGCGGACTTTTAATCCGTTGGTCCCGCGTTCGAGTCGCGGACGACCCACCACTTATTTTGATTCCTGATGGGTCGTTAGCTCAGTTGGTAGAGCAGCGGACTTTTAATCCGTTGGTCCCGCGTTCGAGTCGCGGACGACCCACCATCTTTAAGCTTTATCTAAAAGCTGTCATAATGTGAAAGCATTCTAAATGGGTCGTTAGCTCAGTTGGTAGAGCAGCGGACTTTTAATCCGTTGGTCCCGCGTTCGAGTCGCGGACGACCCACCATCTTTAAGCTTTATCTAAAAGCTGTCATAATGTGAAAGCATTCTAAATGGGTCGTTAGCTCAGTTGGTAGAGCAGCGGACTTTTAATCCGTTGGTCCCGCGTTCGAGTCGCGGACGACCCACCATTTACTGCAAAATATCTAAAATATTTCCCTAAACGCTATTCTACTTGTACCGCTATTTAGATTGGTTTTAAGTTTCATATAAAAAATTACTTATCTTTAATTAAACGATAGGCTTGTGTTGGCATCGGATAGCCCGTTGCAAATAAATGCTGATTAATTTGATTGTCCAGATCTAAAGTTCGATCCAAATCTAAAATAAGATTATGCTGTTTATCTACCCGATAATAAAATTCTGCCCCCTCTTCTAAATGCACCACCAATTCGGAATCTTCTGGGTTCACTGACCACGTATCACGTCGATAGGTTCGAATATTGCTGTCTTCAGCCATTTTTTCACTAAACAGCTTACCCGTATAAACAATACTCCGATAGGCAGAACCATCGGCAGCCAAAGTCAGAATATATTCTGCTGAACCTTCGGAACATTGTACAAAATCATCTTTACAGGAAATCTTCACATGATAACGCCCGACATAGGGAGCTTGTTCATCGACTAAATCTTGTTGCACTTTTGATACCGACTCGTTAGGCATACTTGCCTGCCCCGCCAATTCTGTGAGTTTCTTGCCCGACTGTTGTGAATGGACAGTAGATGTAGGCTGTGCTTCAGAAGCAGATGCTGTTTGATCAGCATCTGAAGGAGTTGAACGACTACATGCTGTCAAAATTAGACTGATGCATAAACACCCCAATAACGTCTCTCCGAACTTCTGATGAAGTCGTACACTTTTCCATTTCATCACGTTAATACACAACCCACATTTATTTAACCGAGCACCCAAAGGGTAAAAAATGTTATTGCGTCATTTATCCTTAAATTCAGCAATAGCATTGCAAGTACCTGTATTTACTTATCAAAAACAAAGGTATCTGTAAATTTGATCACATTTTATGTAGAGCTCGGCTGAACGCCTATATGTATTTACATAACTTAACTATTTTCGTGCTGGCTTTGCTTTAAAAATTGAATTGCATCACCATTTCTTAATTATGAGATTACAAAATATCTCTCATTCTATTTTCAAGGAGACCTGAATGGCCAATGTTGGTTTATATCGTTCGAATCGCCAAAATATAATTGCAGGTGTTATGGGCGGTATTGCTGAACGTTTTGGTTGGAATGCAAACTTATTAAGAATTATCTTCTTTTTGGTTTCAGTCATGAGTGCCGCATTTCCAGGCATTTTAGTTTATTTGATTTTATGGCTCGTCATTCCAAAACGGGTAGAAGCGATGGATTCAGATGCATCAAATTACCACCGCCCTATACGTACTGTGAATAACAACAAGACGCCATTATAGATTTTAAAACAACATCTTTTGACCTACCATTTTGGTCGCTACGGCTTTTTCCCCAAAGAGTCGTAGCTTTTTTTATTTAGCTCACTTATTTTTGATTTTTCAATTGAATTAATTGCTGGTTTAATGCCGCAATCATATCTGCACGACTGATCATTCCCACCAACTGTTGCTGCTCAACCACAGGAATGTAGTTAAACGAACGCTCAACAAAATACGGCACCAAATCTTGAATCGGCTGGCTCGGCTGTACCGTCACCACTTGTCGATTCATAATCTGTTTCACCTGATGCTCCCAACTGGCTTTCGGGTCGGCAGCACGTTTAAACCATTCCACGACTTCATACAGTGCTAGAGTTCCCACCAACTGCCGTGCGTTATTGACCACAGGCAAGCTCATTAAATTAATCTGTTTAAATTTATCTAAGGCCAGATGAATATCATCTTGCTCATTCAGCATCAGTACATCTTTAGACATCAGGTCTTGGCAGGTTAGTTCGTTCACTGCACGTGCGTTGGCAATTTCCTGCGCCTTGAGAATAATCTTTTGTAAATCATATTCACTAATGTCGAGCAACTGTGGCTGATGCTCCAACACATTATGAATATCTTGCGGCTGAATGGTGACTTTTTGAGTCGGTGTTGGATCGATGGAACGTGAGTTTAGCTGTGCCGTTTGCGGATATTGGCGCCCCAACATTCGGTTAAAAATAATAGCGATGATCAGTAGCAATAATGAATTCAACAACACAGGATAGGCAATAAAAGCATAACCTAGTTCATGTACGCTTTTACCACCCAATACCGCAGTAATAGCGACTGCACCGCTGGGTGGATGTAAAGAATCAGTGGTCATCATCAAAAAGATCGAAAACGCCACCGCAACACTGAATGCTTCAGTTAAATTCGGCATATATAATGCACAAGTGACACCGATAAAACCTGCCAAAGTATTACCAATAATCATGTTCCATGGCTGCGCCAGAGGACTGGCGGGTACAGCAAACAGCAATACAGAAGAGGCGCCCATTGGGGCAATGTACCATACATTAATATCACCCAATACCCACCAACTAATGAGCGAGGAAAGTGCCAAGCCCAACAATGCACCTAAACCACAGAGTATTCTTTCCTTTAGCGGCAACACTTTAAAATTTGGTTTTAAGGTATTTAACCATTCAAGTTGCATATGAAACACAGCCGCCCTTCTACTTTTTCGCACTTAACTGGTGCAAAATTATACGTGGTCTTACCAATAAGATGCATTTATTTTATATCTTACTTTTATGAGTAATTCTGTTGAATAACCTGTTAAATATATTGCTGTAACTGTACAACCCGCTCAGCATAATGCTGCATTGGGCAATATGAATACATGGGTGAACCAATATACTGCCCTGCATTATCACATTCTTGATCAACATACGCCTTCCACAAACGCTGTGACTTTAAAATAGCTTGGTAACGTTCGGGCTGCTTCCATTCTGCACTTTGCACCCGAATTTGATCGAGTAATGCTACAATTTGCTTTTCATAACCTTGTTTGGCCTGATCCGCACAAATTTGTACCACGCTGTTGTTAATCCCTGCCAGTTGTTGTTCTTGAATGGTTTGCTCAACACATTCACTATACGGATCCGACTCAGTTGTCGGCTGTTGAGCACACGCCAATCCAATAGCACCAAAAACCAATGCACTGGTGGTTAAAATAAATTTCAGCATAACTTGCAACTTTTGTTGTCATAAATTGCCGTCACTATAACAAAATGCTTAACGATCCCCCAATCCACACAATTGATCATCAAGCTTAAAACTCAGATTTAAAGCATCTAAATTCAGCAGTTCAGTTCATCCAATAGTGTTCAAGCTGCTGCAAATACATGTATAAATTTTAAATTGATGATTCAAGCTGAACCCTTTGCCACTCCCCTGCAAAATCCTTATACTTAGGGGCAATTTTTCTCTAATTTTTAATGGATGCACCATGAGTCGCGCCATATCGCATATTGATACATTTCAAGGCTTAATTCTTGCCTTACAAAACTACTGGGCTGAACAAGGTTGTGTGGTTTTACAACCTTACGATATGGAAATGGGAGCAGGGACTTTCCACACTGCTACATTCCTTCGTGCATTAGGGCCAGAAACATGGAACGCGGCTTATGTACAACCTTCACGTCGTCCAAAAGATGGTCGTTATGGCGAAAACCCGAACCGTTTACAGCACTATTACCAATTCCAAGTGGTGTTGAAGCCTAACCCAGATAACATCCAACAGCTTTATCTTGACTCATTAAAAGCGATTGGTATTGACCCACTGGTTCATGACATCCGTTTTGTAGAAGACAACTGGGAATCTCCAACACTCGGTGCTTGGGGCTTAGGTTGGGAAGTTTGGCTCAACGGTATGGAAGTGACTCAGTTCACTTACTTCCAACAAGTTGGTGGCGTTGAGTGTTATCCAGTAACAGGTGAAATCACTTACGGTTTAGAACGTCTTGCGATGTACCTTCAAGGTGTTGACTCGGTTTATGACCTTGTTTGGACCAAAGGCCAATTTGGTACTGTAACTTACGGCGACGTATTCCATCAAAATGAAGTTGAGCAATCGACTTATAACTTTGAATACGCTCCAGTTGAAAAACTATTTGAACTGTTTGATTTTTATGAAGGTGAAGCGAACCGTTTAATCGAAGCGAAATTATCTCTTCCTGCTTATGAGCAAGTGGTTAAAGCATCACATACTTTTAACTTGCTTGATGCACGTGGTGCGATTTCGGTAACTGAACGTCAACGTTACATTTTACGTGTGCGTACTTTGGCACGTGCAATTGCACAAAGCTATGTACAAGCGCGTGCGGAATTGGGCTTCCCAATGGCAGAGCCTCACTTACGTGATGAAGTTTTAGCGCAATTAAAAGCTCAGGTTGAAGCAGAAGCTGCTCAAGCTGAAAAAGCAGCGGAGAACAAATAATGTCTAAACATACTGTTTTATTTGAACTTGGCTGTGAAGAACTTCCACCAAAAAGCTTGAAAACTTTACGTGATGCTTTAAAAGCTGAAACTGAAAAAGGCTTAAAAGATGCGGGCTTGGCATTTGACGCGATTGAAGCCTATGCAGCACCACGTCGTTTAGCCCTTAAAATTGTCAATGTAGATGCTGCACAAGCGGATACACAAAAGCGTTTTGATGGTCCTGCGGTTCAAGCAGCTTACGATGCAGAAGGCAAACCAACCAAAGCTTTAGAAGGCTTTATGCGTGGTCAAGGCATTACAGCAGATCAAGTTTCGACATTCCAAGCAGGTAAAGTTGAAAAAGTCTGCTTCTTGAAAGATGTGAAAGGTCAAAGCCTTGAAGCACTCTTGCCACAAATTTTACAGACGGCTTTGGATAACCTTCCAATTGCAAAACGTATGCGTTCAGCGGCAAGCCGTACTGAATTTGTACGTCCTGTAAAATGGGTTGTGTTGCTTAAAGACAATAATGTTGTTGAAGCGACGATTCAGGATCACAAAGCAGGCAACGTGACTTATGGTCACCGTTTCCATGCGCCTGAAGCAATTACTTTAGCCAATACAGATGCTTACTTAGATGCACTTCGTGCAGCGAAAGTTGTGGCGGATTTTGAAGAACGCCAAGCGATCATCGACCAGCAAGTGAAAGCTTTGGCGGATGAAGTCAATGCGATTGCGATTGTGCCTGCGGATCTTCGTGACGAAGTGACCGCATTGGTGGAATGGCCAGTTGCGCTTCGTGCAAGTTTTGAAGAGCGTTTCCTTGCTGTGCCTCAAGAAGCATTGATCACGACTATGCAGGACAACCAAAAATACTTCTGCTTGGTAAATAGCGACAATAAGTTACAGCCTTACTTCATTACTGTTTCCAATATTGAGTCTAAAGACCCAACGCAAATTATTGAAGGTAATGAGAAAGTGGTTCGTCCACGTTTGTCGGATGCTGAGTTCTTCTTCTTACAAGACCAAAAGCAACCGCTTGCATCTCGTAAAGAAAAACTGGCGAATATGGTATTCCAAGCACAATTGGGTACGCTTTGGAACAAATCTGAACGTATTGCCAAATTGGCGGTAGCCCTTGCGCCAATTACAGGTGCAACCGTTGCTGATGCTGAAAAAGCAGCACTTCTGGCAAAATGTGACTTAACCTCTGAGCTTGTGGGTGAATTCCCAGAACTTCAAGGTATTGCAGGTACTTACTACGCACGTCTTGAAGGCGAAAATGACGAAGTGGCTGAAGCTTTAGGTGAGCAGTATCTTCCGAAATTCGCTGGTGATGTTTTACCAAAAACTAAAACAGGAACGACCATTGCCCTTGCAGACCGTTTAGACACGCTTACTGGTATTTTTGGTATTGGTCAAGCGCCAACAGGTTCTAAAGACCCGTTTGCATTACGTCGTTCTGCCATTGGTATTTTGCGTTTAGTGACTGAAAACAACCTTGATGTTTCAATTGAAGCACTCATCAAGTTGGCTCTAGCGGCTTATGGCGATGTATTGAAAGATCACGACAAGACTTTGGCAGATGCAGTTGCGTTCTTAGAAGGTCGTTACCGTGCGAAATACGAAGACCAAGGTGTTGCGGTTGATGTGATTCAAGCGGTTCAAGCCTTGTCACCAAAATCTCCACTTGATTTTGACAAGCGTGTAAATGCGGTCAACCACTTCCGTAATTTGCCTGAAGCTACTGCTTTGGCTGCGGCAAACAAACGTGTTGCCAACATTCTTGCAAAAGAAGCGACTCCTGAAGATGCGGTAGTTGAAGCGAAGTTAGTAGAAGATGCTGAAAAAGCATTATTCGCAGAGCTTCAAGCGATTACCCCAGTGGTTGAGCCATTATTGGCTGCGAAAGACTACACAGAAGCGCTTTCTAAACTCGCTGCCCTTCGCGCGCCAATTGATGCCTTCTTTGATGGTGTAATGGTGATGGCGGATGATGCTGAACTGAAAGCAAACCGTTTACGTTTACTGGCGCAGTTACGTGGCTTGTTTACAAGTGTTGCAGATATTTCAGTGTTGCAGCACTAAGTTGAATAATTAAAACAAAAAAAACCCGCTTTTTTAAAGCGGGTTTTTTTATTTGTTTGCTCTCAGAGAAATCAATAAGAGTAATTCACTATAATATTGCAATTAAATCATCTTACTTCTACTATTCGACCGCATATAACTCTCTAAAAATAGTGAGTTATAAACTTTACAATTTAAACTTCAATATAGTTAATTTACATGAAATCTCAGTTTATATTTTCTTTGGTCACAACCACGCTCATCATCACAGGCTGCACCACTACAAAATCCATCAAATATCCTGCGAATGGTCAAAACACAACTATTTCCGTATCATCCGACCAGATTTCAGCGATGACCGAATCAGGAGCTGGAGATTATTTTATTAGTGACAGCCAAATTACTGTTGGAGATGCGAGTAAAGCAACTTCTAATCCTGCTGCCGGAGCATTTGGTTTAATAGGTGTAGGTATTGCAAACAACGATAGAAAAAAGTGCAAATGCCTCTGCTATCTCTAAAAGCAGCTTAAAACAGGCTATCAAGTTTGATGAACTAACTAATACTAAAATCAATCAAGCTCAAAAAGAGAATGCCGTTGATCCATCTTTAAAAATTCTTCAAATTAACCAAACATCGGAAATTAAAGTTGTACCGTATGCGCGTATTTCATTCAAAGAAAAACCGCTGGTTTCAGTCAATTTTGGCTTAAAAACTGAATTTAAAAATTCGGCAGATAATCAATCCTCAGCAAAACGCTTTTATAGTTATATGGGCAAAACAAATGTGCCATTAAGTGAATGGGATACCAATAATAATGCTCTTTTTAACCAAAAAGCAGATCAAGCTTTTAATGTTTTAGCTAAAGCTTTTCTTCTAGATGCCCAACATCAATTAAACTTAAATGCTTTTAGTGAGATAAAGCAAAAAACTTGTCAGAACAATAAAGATGGGCAAAATTTAAGTTTCTTAGATGCTCCAAATGATTTATGTATCGGTGTTTTAAAAGATAATAAAGGGAAAGCCTTTGAAGGTCTATTGTTTATAGTAGAACAATAATACTCACAATATTATGAAAAATAAGAAGATGCTATAAAATTCATCTTCTTATTAAAAAACCTAGATATTTAGTTTATTTTAAAGGCTTTTCAACCCTCTTAATATAATTTTTAAAAAATAACCACATATCAAAAAGTATTAATTCTTCTCTACTGATCCCACCTAAAAATATTCAATTATTTTCACAGAATCAATATAAACAATAAAATGAAGATATGATTAAAATGGGTAGGATTTTTAAACTCAATTCCCTATACTCAAGCTAACAACACTCAACAAGAAAGAACGTTAATATGAAATTAAAAACACTTTTACTTACGGGCTTCACTTGCGCAGCACTTACAGCATGTACTTCATCTCCTAAAATTCCACAACTGGAAACAGGCGTACTGCAAGAAGTTCAAAACTTAGATGTATATCCAGATACAACAGACAATAAAGCCAAACTGACCAAATTTGTAGACAAATGCATCATCGAATTTACAGGGAACTTAGACGGCAACAAAGTCGTCGAGCAATGGTCTTTTAGAGGCAATACCCTCATTACAGGTGGTACAGCAACCTTCGCGAAAGATGGCACCAGTCAAGCCAGCAATTTCGACCTGAACAATGCCCAAGTACAACAAAACTTTATTAAATTACGTAAAAACTTCGCTAAAGATGCCGTTGCACAATGTAATTAAGCAACATAGCGGCTTTGCGTCCATATGACGCAAAGCTTTTTAATAATCCTTAAAATTCAAAACCATAAATTCATTTTCCACAACTTCCCCGCACTTACACAACTTTGCCGATATCCACAAATGGCAGTATTCAGATACATCAATATCCTATAGTAGGCGTGTATCTCTACAATGTTGTAGCGAGTGTTAAGCTGCTGTATTGAACTGTGTAAGTTTCATCTCAAACGCCAAAATGCCTATTGAATCTGTTTATGATGCCTCACATCCCTCCCAATAACGGGGCAATGATAGAGGAAGATCCAACATGAATATGATAAAAACAGCATTAATAACCACCGCATTTTTTGCTTCTGCTTCAGTCTTTGCAAATGTTGCAGTCAATGGACAGGTCAATGCCTCTGCTGAAGCACAAAGCAATGCTCATGGTGTATTACACAATATTCATAAAGGTGTAACGACTTCCGCCCAAAAAGTCGGCAATGGTTTAAGCACAGCGACAGAAAATGTTGGGCATGGCATTCAACATACTTCCACTCAAGTTGGAAAGGGACTCAGCACAGCATCTGAACGTGTCGGTCAAGGCATTGAAAATGGTGCTCAAAAAACTAAATCTACCAGTAAAGCAGTATGGAATAACACTAAACAGTTCAGTGCAGAACAAACGCAAAATGTAAATCAAACTGCAACTAAAGCTAAAGACTCCAGTGCGGAAAAAGCCGAGAGAACCCAAGCCTATTTGGGGCAAAAAATGCGTCAAGGCAAAGCAACGACTCAACAAACTTGGAACAAAACCAAAACTGCACTCCATACAACTGCACAGGCAGATGTGAACGCACAGGTGGGTGTACATACCCCTGTTGCCAAAACTCAGCTTGGGGTTTCATCACAAACAGCAGTAAACACAGCACAATAATGCTACCAATCGATTGGTGTAGACACATTTTTAAACCAAGCAGTACTTGGGCATTCAATGAAAATTCTTGACGTCCGATGGGATACAGCAGAAGATGAAGTATCCCATCGAGAGTGACACTATAGAAAGCATGTCAGCCTACAGCGTGCTTTCTACAAAATAGTGAACAGCAATAGAGGACGATGTGCATGCAGTTGATGAAAGCAGTTTTAATTTCCAGTACGATGTTCATGGCTATGGCTCTATCTGCCCATGCCGCAGAAAGCAGCAAGAAAAAAGGCTACCGAGATAACCCGAACATTTTTGAAGTTTTAGGACAAAAAACCTTAGACACTGCTCAAGATGCTGCCAATGCAGTAGATCGTGGCACGCAAAAAGGCATTGCCAAAGTCAAACCGAAAGTGGCTGAAACTTGGCATGAAACCAAAATCTATAGCGAAGAACAAACAGAAATTGCCAAAGAAAATTCTCAGAAAGCCGCAGCTACGGTCAATAGAAAATGGAAGCAAGCCAAAGCCAGTGTTTTAGGTGATCCTAATAGTCCACCTGCACCTATTGAATCGCACCCATTGAGCCAATCTAGCACTACTCCCGCTCAGAATGAACAGCTCAACTAAATCACACTATTTTTAAAACCATAAAAGCACAGCCTAAAGACTGCGCTTTTTTCGTCTTTAGTTAGGCGACTTGGCGAATCGGCTGTCCTTGCTGAAAGGCAGTCACATTTTCTACCATCTGCTGCACTATACGCTGTCGTGCATCGACACTGCCCCACGCACTATGTGGCGTGATAATTAAATTTGGAATATCTGCTGCCAGCAATACATTACCATCTTTCGGTGGCTCTACTGTTAATACATCGGTCGCAGCACCTGCAATACACCCTTCACGCAAAGCCTGTGCCAAAGCAGCTTCATCAACAATCCCACCACGTGCGCAGTTAATCAGAAAGGAACTGGCTTTCATCAGTTCAAACTCATCCGTACTGATTAAGTTACAGGTAGAATCTGTTAGTGGACAATGTAACGTGAGAAAATCAACCTGTGGCAATAATTCTGCCAAGGGCAAACGACCTTCAGGCTGTGAACGGTCTGGCAACGTTGCAATCAAGACACGCATGTCAAAGGCTTGTGCCAGTTTGGCCACGGCCTGCCCCAACTCACCATAGCCGATGATACCCAATGTTTTACCCGCCAACTCCACAATGGGGAAATCCAACAAGCAGAACTGTTTGGCGTTATTCCATGCACCCTGTTTCACCGCATGGTCGTATTTTAATAATGAGGTGGCCAAGGCCAACATCAGCGCCAAGGTATGCTGTGCTACCGCTGAAGTACCATAGCCCTGACAATTACACACCACGATGCCCTGTGCTTTAGCTTGCACCAAGTCGACATTATTCGTGCCTGTGGCGGAGATTAAAATCAGCTTTAACTGCGGACATTGCTGCATCACTTGCGCAGAAATCTGTACTTTATTGGTGATAATGACATCAACATCTTGCACGCGTTGCAGTACCTGATCACTGCTCGTGGCTGGATATAAGTTGAGTGTATCAAAAGCAGTAGTTAAGGGGCTCAAATCCAGATCATGTTGATCTAAAGACTCTACATCTAAAAATACCGCTTTCATTCGGTGCTCCTGCTGATTTTTCTCATCATCTGTATGCAGTTCATTAAAAGCCAAAGCGGGTTTTGGTTCAATACATGTATAGAAAAAGAAAAATCCACTATTTTGTGGATTCTTTTATACACTCACGGACAGAAAGCCGAATTTGCTGATAGACATAACTGGCCAACATTAGCACCACCAGTACACCACTAGCAAAAATGATGACTGCCAAATCAAGACCTTGATTGATAAGATAAATAAAACTGAAGATCAGTAAGATAGACAAAAGTACAGCAGGTATAAATATCCTATTCATACAACCTGACCTTAAGTGAGACATTTAAAAGAGTGGATATTTTTTATCCACTCTTTCGATCTTAAACCAATTTAGTTAAAAATCAAGCTATCCAAATCGAATAAGATTCACTTAATTCTTAAGCTTATTCGGCTTCCTCAGATTCTTCTGGTTGAGTCATGAACTTGGCAGTTTCAGGCGTATCTTCGATAAAGTCATTGCCACCATATTCATCACTGCTGAGGTTAAATTGCTTATAGCTGAGCAAATAATAGTCGCTATATTTTTTTAACACCAACGGGTGCATTCCCGCAGATAATTCATCCTGTTCTTTGAACAGTTTCATCACATGGCGGTCATTCATGGCAATCATATAGCGTTCATCGTTGAGGCTAATCTGTACCATGCCTGTACCTTTGGCAAAAATCGGAATCAGGAACTTATGGTTTAGGTTAATCGCATTTTGCGCATAACTTTCAATTTTCTGGGTAATCACGTTAAATACTAAACCATGCCCAAAACTGTCCAACAACTGACTGTTACTTTCCTGTGGCAAATTCACCTGAATACCCAATTTCAACAGATCTTGTTCACTGACCTGACGATTACTGAGTAACTGACGAATAATGCTTTGTTTCAATTTGGCATCAAAGAACTGGCTGTCGAGCTGCATGTCATTATTTCTGAGAATTTTCCCCAACGAACGACGATGGTGCGGGAGCAGTGTTTCAATCACTTTACGGTAATAGAACTTACTGCCTTTTTTTACTTGGCGAATTTTTTGATAGAAATAAACACTGTCAAATTCGCGGGTTAAAAAATCTTTAAGCAGCTCCGAGCTTGCCAATACAGCAATCGCATCATGTCCTGTAAAGGGCAAGTTCAACACTTTAATATCTGGGATGACCTGTTCCAATTTAACAAAATGCGCGCGGTCTTCAGCACAATAAGGGTCATAGACCACGATGTATTCACAGTTCACCGCAATATCCTGTGTTTGTACCTGCATATTCGCATTGAGTTCAGCATGGTAAAACATGTTATAGCGGCTGTCTTCCACCACTTCTGGGTCAATTGAAAACTGCGGAACCAAAGATACCACACGACTTAAACCTAATAACTTTGAGTATTTAATCGCGGCATAACCACCCATTGAACCGCCGTAACCAATGCGTTTTTGAAAGGGTGCAATCAAGTCTTCAATGGCTTTGAACAAGTTGTGCATGGACTCCGCAGGAAACCATGATTTTTCTTTGGGCATAATGCCAATGACATTAAACTCAAATTTGGCTAATGATTTTTCTGCGTTGATTGCAAGTCCTTTAGCGCGAGTAATTAAGTCACCAAAAGAAAAAACTAACTCGTCAGACGAACCTTTTAAAAAAATAGCGCGAATTTGTTCGTCTTCAAAAATAATGTGTTTATCCATGTCCACACCGAAACAAATCGGCCCTAATTTTTTGTATCAATAAAATTCATAGATCAGCAGCCTATCACGCTGTCTATGTAGGAGAATGTGTCGATGTCATCTCAATCACAATCAACAACAATTTAAAACTACAGCATTACATCGCCGTGGCAGCATTTTAACGTAAGCTTGAACCGATGTATGTATAAGAAAAACATGTCCTGTCGAAGCTTGCTTATTTCACGTAACAAGGACTATGTTATTTTATAGATGCTCAGCAGATAAAAAAGCGCAAAATATGACACAATCACTTCATCCTGCCGCACAACAAGGCTTCAGTTCTGCCGCTGAACTTTATCAACAGGTTCGTCCAAATTATCCACAGCAGATCGTGACGTGGTTACAACAACAATTAAATTTAGATGAGCAATCGACAGTGGTCGATTTAGGCTCGGGCACAGGAAAATTTCTTCCTTATCTGCAACAGGTAACATCTCATATCATTGCCGTTGAGCCGATTGTAGAAATGCTGACACAATTACAGCAAGCCTATCCACAAATTTCTACCCTACAAGCCAGTAGTGATCGGTTATCGCTAGCCTCGGAAAGTATTGATGCCGTGATTTGTGCCCAATCTTTCCACTGGTTTGCCAATATTGAAAGCCTGAACGAAATCCATCAAATCTTAAAACCTCATGGACAACTGGGTTTGGTCTGGAATCAACGTGATATTCAGGTGGATTGGGTCAAAGCATTGGCAGATGTGCTCGAACCCCTCGAAGGTGATACCCCACGATTTCATAGCGGACAATGGCAACAAGCCTTTGAACAGCAATTTTTATTCGAACTGGATCAGATCAAAACCTTCCCACATGTGCATATCGGGCGTGTCGATGAAGTGGTGTCCAAGCGCTTGCTCTCCACTAGTTTTATTGCCGCAATGCCAGCAAAGCAACAACAACTGTTAAAACTGCAGTTTGAGCAGATTGTTGCCGATTACACAGGCAAAGCAGCACATGATGAAATTGCTTTCCCTTATGTGACCTACGCGTATAATTTTAAGAAAACAACATAAATATTCTTTAGGATAACCACGATGCATAACTTTAAAGCCTATTTACTACCGCTACTCTGCAGCTCTCTGCTGTTCACTGGCTGTAGTAAAAACAACGAAGCTGACGCCCCTGATCCCTCTCAAGATCGGATGATGCAGGAACTGGAGTCTTCACCAGTCAAAGAATTTCCAAAAACTGCAAATGATCAACACGACATTACGCTTTTGGTCGACTATGACCATCGTTTTAGCGAGATGAGTGATGAAATGGAAGATGAACTGATTAAGATGAGGGACAACGGCAGTCTGACCGATGAATTTGCCCGTAGTCGCAAACAAGACAATATCCAATCAGCTCTAACCATGTTGAAAGCACTAGATTTAAAAACCGAACAAGGTCGCTATATTCAAGGATTAATGGCGCAATATTGGGAAAACCAAGCCAAGTTATTATTAAATCAAAACAGTAAAGCTTCGCAAGATATTCCTAACTCAACACCCGACAATATTAAAGGGTTAGGTGAATTCTTACATGCACAAGAACAACTGGATCATTGGGAAGCACAATATGAACCTGCTGAGAAAAGTAAGTCTTAATACAGACTCATCACCCAGAAAGTGAAGGCTTTAAACTCAAAAACCAGATGCAATCTTATTGCCATCTGGTTTTTTATAGCCCTACAAATGAACTTAAGGACGTTCACTGTATTGTGGCAACCCATCCTGAATGCTGTCCCACTCTGCTTTGGAGTCAACAAAAATATGCATCGTCGGTTTTTGCGTTAACGTGGTATCTAAAGTGCCAAGGCGTAACCGATAATATTCTGGTGTATCCGTTTTAATACTCATAATCGGCGAACCGCATTCACTACAAAAGCAACGCTGCGTGGTCTCAGTGGACTGGTAAGCTTTCAGGAATTGTTCACCTTGCACGATATGAAAATCTGTTTTCTTAATCGGGGCATTGGTAGCAAAGGCTGTGCCATTGGCTTTACGACAACGCTGGCAGTGACACTGCACAACATCACCAATTTCACCGTGCACTTCATAACGAAGTGCACCACATAAACAGCTTCCCGCATAGTATTGTTGTGACATCAGTTCAGCCCTCTGAATGAAAGAGTTTTAAACTAACATGTCTAACTTTGGCTTTACACCGCTTTTTAGTGAGAAACCAAATATTCATGCACCCCTTCACCCGCAGCACGCCCCGTCGCAAAACATGCGGTTAAAAGATAGCCCCCTGTGGGTGCATCCCAATCTAGCATCTCACCACAACAAAAAATCTGTGGGTGTTGCTGCAACTGCAAATGAGCCGTTAAGACCTCTCGTTTCACGCCACCCGCACAGCTAATCGCTTCTTCGATTGGGCGAAAACCTTTTAATTCAATTCGCAATTGTTTAATTTGCTGTGCCAATTTTTCAGGGTTATTCCAGTCAGCTTTCGGTATCAACTCACGAACCAAACTGGCTTTTGCTGCATCTAGACCGGCTTTACGCCATAAATTACTCAAAGACTGTTTCTTGCTCGGTTGTAATTTTTGTACCAATTGCGCATGGCTCAGCTCAGGCAACAAATCGAGCATTAGCTGCATTTCTGACTGTTGTCTTAAAGCTCGCCCCAGTTTATAAATCAAACCACTTTCCAAGCCATAATGGGTGATCACAATATCGCCCTGACTCTTTTCCTTTACATCAACCCAAGCCACAACTCGCTTTAGCGGTTGTCCAAATACTGCTTGCATAAAGGTAGACCATTCCCGTTCAACCCCAGCGTTACTGGCTTGAAATGGATTTAATAGGTCTGCTGCTAACCATTGTTGCCACTGACCATCACTGCCCAATTGTGGCCAAGAAACTGCACCACACGCCAGTACAATGGCATCAAAGTCTTCACTAAATTCGCGTTGCTGAACTAAATCTTGAATTTTTACAGTATTGGACTGAATCCCTAAGCATGCATGTCGATAATGAAATTGTATGCCCTGCTCGGTTAAACGTTTGAGCCACGCGCGGAGTAATGGTGCGGCTTTCATCTCGACGGGGAAAATACGCCCTGACGATCCCACATAAGACTCAATACCCAAGCCCTGCATCCAGTTTTGAATCCATGTCGCATCCCAACGGCGGATCCAATCGGAAAGCCAATCGGCCCGATCATAACGCTGAATAAATTGCTCAAACGGTTCAGCATGTGAAATATTCAGCCCCGTCTTCCCTGCCATTAAAAACTTGCGCGCAGCAGACGGTTTCTGTTCATATACATGTACATCATAATCCCACTGGCTTAACACCTCAGCTGCCATTAAACCCGCAGGACCTGCACCGATAATCGCAATTCTTTTTTTCATGGCTTATGCATCGCTTTGTGCAGAATCCGATTTAGGTATATTTACCCCTGCCAATGCCTGAAAATCATCAAAGCGCGTGGTGTAATTCTCAGGTTTTTGAATCAGTAATTGCTGACATAATTCTCCACGCTCCAAATATTTAATCTCAAAATGAGTACGTGCTGAATCAGAAGCAATTACCTCTTTTACATAAGGTAGCTTCCAAATCTCTTGTAGTTGTTGTTCTGCTTCGGCGATGTATTCTGGAATATTACTGGCTAGCGTAATCTGACCACCGACTTGCAATCTAGACAATAAAAACTCGAAGAATGGCATGTTCAACCAGCGCTGCGCAGGATTATGTGGCTCTGGATTCGGATATAAAATGAAAAATTGCTGAACTTGTTGAGGTGCCAAAGCATGGACAATCCACGGCAAAGCATCAGCATGCACAGTTTGTAAATTTGTTTGCCCTTCTAATTGATGCTGTTTTTGCATCGCCACAAACTTCTCGCGGGTTCGTTCTATGGCAATTAACTTGCTTTCTGGATGCTCACGAGTAAACAACAAAGCATGCTTGCCTTTACCCGCACCAATTTCCACACAAATCGGGGCTGAATCGATCATAATAAAATCACGAGGAGCATGCATGTGCTGTGCTTGAAATTGACGAATCGGCATAATCAGATCAAACTAAATAAAATCTGCGCAAGTCTAACACTGCACCAAGCTTTGACCAAATATCTTCCCCGCTATCAGGAGCCTCTTATGCCGAAGACCTTTGCTTGCCCACGTTGTGGCAAACCTTCAACTTGGGAAGGCAATCCATATCGACCATTTTGCTCTGAGCGTTGTAAATTGATCGATTTAGGTGCTTGGGCAAATGATGAATACAAACTTCCTACGCAAGATGCGCCTCAAGCAGAAAATTCAGAAGAATAGCGCTTTACTTTTACAATTCATCATATCGACATACAAATCATTAATTATTTTATACATGATTATTATTTGCACAGATGACTTTTGGGCACCATAATATATCTAATGAGAATCATTCTATTCTTTGATTTTATTGTGCTGTGTTCTATTTTGAGAATTTCCCATGAAAGAATTAATCTTAAAAATATTCTTCTACCTTTCTATTGCCCTCACTTTCTGTAGTTTTATTTTGGCCGTTTATGCTCAGGATCTGATGTTCGCAGGAATTGGAGTTTTATTAGCAATTGCAGCGGTATTATTAGGTTTAGAAAGTAAGCAATTTTTGGCAAACCCATTCCGAAAATAATCCACATTTGTAAAGGTCGGACGATTCAAAACTAAACATAAGTCACTGCCTACATCTCATAAATGTTAGACCGTTGTTTTTCAATTTTTTGATCGACCTTTATTTTAAGGACTCAGTAGGAACAGAAAAAATTGACTTTACTGAAGAAATAAACCTACAAATGTTTTCGACAAATACTATATCTCCATAGCACTTCACCATAAAAACCTAAACCAGTTATCATTTTTTCAACATTTATGTAGATTTTAATAAAAACCTCCATATAATGCATAAAATTTTACGCATCAAGTAACAAATTGTTAAATGCGTACCTTTATGCCAATACATGGAATCTCCTATGAAAGAATTAGTTCTAAAGTTCTCTTTCTATCTGCTGATTGTTTTAACCTTATGCGCTGTTACTCTGAGTCTATTCACTCACGACATGATGATCATGGGTGTAGGTATTCTATTGGCGGTGGCTACACTTTTACTTGGGCTTGAAAAAAAACAACACAAGGCAGATCCCTTTAGAAACTAATACTCATCAATTTGATTAACGCATAAAAAATGGGAGCTCAAAGCTCCCATTTTTCATCAAAAAAATTGAATCAATATGCTATTCAACAACATTTCATTTTACGCTTGTTTTCTGTTTACTTTGCGACTCGTCCTCTGACACAGAACTAACCCACTTTACTGGCCACAAAAGGATTGTGCTGTTTTTCGAAACCGATTGTGCTGAGTGGTCCATGTCCAGAAATAAATTGCGTTTCATCAGGTAAGCTAAAACATTCACGCTGAATTGAGTCGATCAATTGTTGATGATTCCCGCGAGGAAAATCGGTACGCCCAATTGAACCTTTGAACAGCACATCTCCAGTCCATAACAAACCATAGTCTGCGTTATAGAACATGACATGCCCTGGTGTATGACCAGGTGCAAAACGGACTTCAAAGCTTTGTTCACCTAAGTGTAATGTTTCACCACCTTCAAGCCACTGCGTCACTTGAACTTTTTCTGGGATTGGAAAGCCATAACGCTCGGATACCTCTTGCAGCATATCCAGCCAAAATTGATCTTCCTTATGTGGGCCAATGACGGGGATATTCCAAATGCGACTTAAAGTACCTACTGCACCTGCATGGTCTAAATGCCCATGCGTTAACCACAGTGCTTTTACCGTTAACCCCAATGCTTCAACTTCAGCCTGTAATTTCTCAGGCTCACCCCCTGCATCAATCAGTACTGCTTCTTTACTTTCAGAATCCCAAACAATAGAACAGTTCTGCTGAAATGCAGTTACAGGTACAATTTTCACTTGAAGCATAGTCGCTGGTCTCTCTTAGGCAGATGCTAATGTTTGTTTCAAACCATCCAGATTAGCTTGCAATAAGCACAAGAGCAATTGCAGATGGTCTTCACGTGCATTCAAGGCAGGAATATACACATATTGCTCACCGCCCGATGATAAAAATAATTCGGCATTCTGAATAGCAAGTTCTTCTAAAGTTTCTAAACAATCAGCAGAAAATGCAGGACTCATGATTTGAACCGACTTAATCCCTTGTACTGCCCAATCTTGCAATAATTGGTCCGTATAAGGCTTGACCCATTCCTGCTTACCAAAACGTGACTGGAAGCTAATGGCCCATTCTTCATCATTTAAATCCAGAGCTTGAGCCAACAATTGAGCTGTTTTACGACAACGGTCTGCATAAGGATCTCCCTTATCAGCATAAGGCTGTGGAATGCCATGAAATGACATCAAAAGCTTTTCCGCGCGACCATGTTCCGCCCAATACTCTTTTACACTCTGGGCCAAAGACTGAATATACAAAGGATGCTGATAATAATCACGGACAATCGAAAGTCCAGGCAAATTACGCTGCTTTTGCATCCACTGTGCCAATAGATCATATAAAGGGGCTGTCGAAGTCGCCGAATACTGCGGAAAAAGTGGCAGTAAAAGAATATGATCTTGCGGATTTTGAGTCATTTGCTCAAGGACTGTACTCATTCCAGGTTGACCATAGGTCATGGCAGGAACCACGTTTAACTCAAACTCTGGATACGCTTTTGTTAAAGCTGCTCGAACTTGCTCCACCTGCGCCAATAAAATTTCACGCATGGGAGAATCTACTGACCATACACTGGCATAAGCATGTGCGACACGTTTCGGACGAAACGGTAAAATAAATAAACGTAAAATGATTTGCCATAACGGCTTTGGAATTTCAATGACACGTTGATCGGAAAGAAACTGTTTTAAAAATTTTCTGACCGCAGGTGCTGTGGGTGCATCAGGTGTGCCTAAATTGGCTAAAATAACGGTGATTTTTGCTTTTTCCGCAGGCATAAGTTGACCTTTATTTCCAATTTAACCCACTCACTTTAACAAGTTTTTAATGAAATGAAATATGAATAAATACAATTCGCTCTATAGAGAAACACGATTATCCGAAAGCAAATGACTTTCGAGTAAATTATGCCCTTTCTGGGTTAATTTCCATAACATGCGTTGACGGTCATCCCGCCCAGCAGGACTAATCCATTCATTTTGACGCATCTGCATTTTAATATTGTGTAAGGCGCGAATATTGATTTGTGCACGAGCAACCGCATGTGCCCGAGGCATTTCGATGCGCGCATCGGCCAATCCAATTTCATTTAAATATTCATTCATGCGTTTAGAAAAATATTCTTCGGGTGTTGGATTTAAAAAAGTACTGCCCAATACCGCCAAGAGCTGCGACCAAGTTAAAGTCTTCTGAATCTTCAGTTCTTTAAAATTACCATCCTGATAAGCATGTACACGATATTCAAAACCAAAGGCTTCATTCATTGCCACTTTCGGTAAGGTTAAAAATGGGTCGATTTCACGTGTGCCTAAATCTTGTTCTAGCTGATTAATTTTAGCCTTCAAACGGTCAATTTCATCATGTAACTTTTGTGCATTTTGAGGTCGCACCCAACCTGTAGTTGGATAACGCTCCAACATTTGCGTCATATTTAAACGCACAGCCATTTCTAAATCACGCAAGGTTCGGTAGGTAAAAACCTGATCAACTTCTTGCTGTAACAGTTTCCGAAACTCGCTAAATTTTTCTTTCAGCTCTGGTTTCTGGTCATGTAAGGCAGGATCACGTGAGGCAGGATCTTCATGCATAAATACGATAATGGGTTTTTGCTTGGTCACAGCATAAATATATTCCAGATGCATATAACCCACACCAGAAACCGACTGTTCGCCATATTGGCTACCCAAAAGTATAATCACATAGTCACAATCATCAATTTGGCGGCGTGCAAAAGCGGTGCTTAATGGTGTTCTTTGTTCCAGTCCCCACGAAAAAAATCCCATGCCCACTAAGGTTTGAGACAAAATCATGCGCTCTGGCTGCATATCTGCTCCAGAGGTCGAAATAAATATCTGATAACGCTTATCGATCATTGGTTATCCTCACCTTTTCTTTTGCATACCGCAATCAAAGTCTTACAGTATGACAACCCCAATTTTTAATATTGATACTCAAGTTTTAAGACGGATTATTGTTCTGCATTTATTTCATGACAATATTCGCAATACTCCAACTCAAATCAGGTGGAATGAGATGTTGCACAATCGATTCTAAATGCTTGGCATTATTTCCACTGACATAACATGCTATCCGTGGTAAACCATCCTTCCGTCTCTGTTCAAATAATAACTCATTTTTTAACAAAATACGGGAAGTTTGACGAGCAACGGCATATCCAGAGTCAATTAATGTCATTTTTTGCCCAAAAATTGATTCAATTGCAGGTTTTAAGAACGGATAATGCGTACATCCTAGTACCAAATAGTCCGCACCCTGATCGACTACGGGTTGTAAAATGCGTTTTAAGGTACCTAGGCAGGCTGTACTCATTTGCTGACCACTTTCGACAAAAGGTACCAGTTCCAAACACGTCACTGCCAATACTTTTACCTGAGAAGGAATAGCAAAACGCTGTATCACTTCATTAATCAACTTTCCACGAAATGTCGCAGGTGTTGCTAATACTGCAACCGTTTTGCTTTGACTTTGCAGTACGGCTGGCTTTAACGCAGGCACTAAGCCAATAATCGGGAAATTTTCTCCGTAATGTTCACGTAAATAATCCAGACTAAAAGCTGAGGCTGTATTACATGCAACCACAGCGACTTTACAGCCTTGTCGGTATAACCACTCTATGGCACGTGCCGTCAGTTCACGAATTTCCTGATCCTCACGTGGACCATAAGGCACATTCGCTGTATCTGCAAAATAAACGATGCGTTCATTCGGCAAATAATGTGCAATTTCCTGCGCCACTGATAACCCGCCAATACCTGAATCAAAAATTCCAATGGGTGCATCCGATTGCGCTTTAGGCATGGGATCAACTAAGGGGTAAATCGGATGAATGGCTGTCATAACACACTATTGACGATGAAAGATCAGAATGAATAAAGCTTAAACCTCAGGTGCCCAATTGCAAGTGAAAATCACCACTTTGTAGGCTTAAAATGGTATCGCCTTGCTTATTTTCAACCAACTCGCCCATTTCAATGAGATGAAAAAAAGCGGAACGCTGAATTAAGGCATTTATTCCAAAGCGCACATGCACATAAGGACGTAACTCTCCAGCAAATTCACGCATGAAAATTGGATGTTCAGCATCCACAATAATTAGATCAGCATTGGTTGTGGTGAATTGAATATATTTTTTGTCTGCAATGACCGTAGAGTCAACTTGATTGACGAACAAAGGTTCATCTTCAACCTCGATTTCAATTTGCTCTACAGGTGTCCTTAAATAAAACCGCCCTTCTTCTTTCCAAAGCACACTTGAAAACAGGTCTAATAAAGACTGGCGCTTAATCAATTGACCTTCGTGCCACCATTCTCCGTTAGCCAAAACCTTCAAATCCATTTTGCCACAATGCTTTGGCTGCCATTGCGCCATAGGGGGAATTGACCTTTTGTGACCGCTCTGTGCACTTTTTAAGTATTGTGCAATACTCATTATGTTTTTATCATCATTTTTCGCTGTATTATTCGTCGCATTGTTGGAATTAGTTTGATTTACCATGAATTAATGCCTACATGACGTAAAAATATTATGATTCAGCCAATTGGCTAGACCACGGTTTAAAACTATACTAGCCCACAATATAAAAGGCATGATAATCCATTTGTGCCGACTATTTAAGAACACTCATGGCAGCACTGTAAAGAGTCATACAGTTGCCACCTTTAAGTAATATGAGGAGTCCTACATGGAACACATCGAACGTGAATCGATGGAGTTTGACGTCGTTATCGTAGGCGCAGGCCCTGCAGGTCTTTCTGCTGCGATCAAAATTCGTCAACTTGCGATTGAAAACAATTTATCTGATTTATCCGTTTGTGTGGTAGAAAAGGGCTCCGAAGTCGGTGCACATATTCTTTCTGGTGCTGTACTAGAACCACGTGCGATTAACGAATTATTCCCAAACTGGAAAGAAGAAGGTGCGCCTTTAAATGTTCCTGTAACGGAAGATAAAACCTATTTCTTGATGTCGCCTGAAAAAGCACAGGAAGCACCTCATTGGATGGTACCTAAAACCATGCACAATGATGGCAACTACGTGATTTCGTTAGGTAACGTGGTACGTTGGTTAGGTCAAAAAGCGGAAGAGCTTGAAGTTTCGATTTTCCCAGGCTTTGCTGCAGCCGAAGTACTTTACCATGAAGATGGTACTGTAAAAGGGATTCAAACAGGTGACATGGGGATTGGTAAAGATGGCGAACCTACGCATAACTTCACCCCAGGTTATGAATTGCATGCCAAATACACCATTTTTGCAGAAGGCTGTCGTGGTCATTTAGGTAAGCGTCTGATTGCCAAATTTAATTTGGACAAAGATGCAGACCCACAGCACTACGGTATCGGAATTAAAGAACTTTGGGAAATCGATCCGGCAAAACACAAACCAGGTTTGGTGATGCACGGTGCTGGTTGGCCTTTAAGCGAAACAGGTTCTTCTGGCGGTTGGTGGTTATATCACGCTGAAAACAACCAAGTGACTTTGGGTATGATCGTGGACTTATCTTACGAAAACCCACACATGTACCCATTTGCAGAAATGCAACGCTGGAAAACTCACCCGCTGGTGAAACAGTACCTAGAAGGCGGCAAGCGTATTTCTTATGGTGCGCGTGCCGTGGTAAAAGGTGGTTTCAACTCACTGCCTAAATTCACTTTCCCTGGTGGTTCTTTAATTGGTGATGATGCAGGTTTCCTGAACTTCGCGAAAATCAAAGGCTCTCACACGGCCATGAAATCTGGCATGCTCTGTGGTGAAGCTGTATTTGAAGCGATTCAAGCGGGTGTTGAAAAAGGTGGTGATCTGGCGATTGCCCGTGTAACCGAAGGTGAAGACCTCTTCGCGAAAGAACTCACGGCTTATACTGAAAAATTCAATAACAGTTGGTTAAAAGAAGAGTTATATAACGCCCGCAACTTTGGCCCTGCGATGCACAAATTCGGTCAATGGATGGGTGGTGCATTCAATTTCATCGACCAGAACGTGTTTAAAGTGCCGTTTACACTACATGACCTTGTGCCTGACTTTAGTGCATTAAAAACAGTAGATGCAGCAACATTTAAACCAAACTATCCAAAACCAGATGGTAAATTGACCTTTGACCGTTTGTCTTCTGTTTTTGTTTCGAACACCGTGCATGAAGAAAACCAACCTGCACATTTGAAACTCACTGATGCTTCAATTCCAGTGAACGTGAACTTACCAAAATGGGATGAACCTGCACAGCGCTACTGCCCTGCGGGTGTTTATGAAATCATGGAAAATGATGATGGTTCAAAACGCTTCCAGATTAACGCAGCGAACTGTGTTCACTGTAAGACCTGTGACATTAAAGATCCATCACAGAACATTACATGGGTAACACCAGAAGGTGGCGGTGGTCCAAACTACCCTAATATGTAAGATCAGTAAAAAGTGTCGAGCTCGTCTCGACACTGCTGTTCAATCAAAATAATTTCTTCATCAAAACTCCCTTCCATTTGAGGGGAGTTTTTTATTAAAACATCGTCGATTTTTGCCCAAACACCATGACTGTTGGCCCAATCGCTGTATGCTCGGCACCGTAGTCCTGATGAATCTCTATTCGATAATCATCACATTGATAGGTGTATTTATTCTTCTCTTGCACCCAACCTTTCTGGGCCACTTTAAATTTTTTAAGAATTCTGCTTTTAAAAAGATCCAAATCCGTCTCATAATTTGCCATAGAACCATCCAGAAAACTTAAACTGAATGAAGTGATGACTTTAGTATCTGGATCATAACGAATATGTTGAACTGAACTCACGCCTGTTTTTTTAATCTGAGCATCAGTCCCATCCGTAAACTCTAACTGGTAATTATTCCCCCCTAAAACCACAGATTTTGCTGTAGGGTGAAGCTTTTGAAACTCTCGGATACTCTGCCCGACCTTTAAACCCGCAACATTCATGGTTTGTACTGGAATTTCACAGGGTTTTGCCCATGCAGTTGAACCAAATAAGGCAAAAATAGCAAACCCTAAGCATAGAGGAATACTTTTCATCTTTATGTCCTAAAATGAGCTGTATTAATTGTTTTAGTTGTTATTCGACTCAAACCCATGTACTAAAGCTTAAGACATTTGCTTTAGCCCTTTTTCACCAAGTAATGAAATTCTTTATTACCATTTTCATCTAAGCGTTCTTCTTGCAACAACAACTCATGGCCTAAATGCATACAAAATTTAGGAATATCCCACGAAGTTGAATTGTCTGTTGCGAAGACCTCAACCACATCTCCAGATTTAGATTTACGGATAGCTTGATGCAACATCATTACTGGTTCAGGGCAACGTAATCCACGGGTATTTAATTGCAGGGTCGGGGTTACAGAGGATTCAGACATCAAGGAACTCTTCATACATTTTCAGCGTTATTCTAACATAAACTCGAAATGACACAGCAGCACTTACCCTGCTTATCTGTTGAGCAAGCAAACGTGTGACGTTTAAAGTTTAGGTCTATTTAATTCAGTAAAAGATGACGATAACATTCATATTTTGCTGTACTTTTTGCATAGACATCTGCATTTTCTAAGGTATGATGAAAATAATTTTTTGATATTTAGCATCTTTAGGAAAGATCATGCACGATGAATCAAGCCCGTCGTGGGGTATGCGTGGCTTAAGAAAATGGTTAGGAATTGCACCAGAAACTCGCGACGAATTGCTCAAACTCGTACAAGATTCACGTCGTTTTTTAGAGCCAGATACGGTTGCGATGCTTGAAGGCGTATTCGATCTTCCAGCGACAAAAATCCGCGAAGTCATGACACCGCGCACAGCCATGATTAGCCTGCAAGAAGATGATGAATTACTCGATATTTTGCATGTCTTGATTGAATCAGCACACTCGCGCTTTCCTGTTTTTTCATCAGATCAACCCGATAACGTAGTCGGTATTTTATTGGCGAAAGATTTATTGCCTTTCTTGACCGAAAAAGCCAGCAAAGTCGATATTCGCATGCTCATGCGTCAGCCTTTGTTTGTGCCAGAAAGTGCTCGCTCTGACCAAGTATTACGTATGTTGAAAAACACCCAGACCCATATTGCTGTGGTGATTGACGAATATGGCACGACATCTGGTCTAGTTACCCTCGAAGATATTCTGGAAGAGATTGTCGGTGAAATTGAGGATGAACACGACAAAGTGGATGAAGAAGCGTCCTATATTGTGCCTGATGATGACCCGAAAACTGCCAATACTTGGTTGGTGCAAGCACTTACACCAATTGAACACTTTAACAATCTTTTAGATGCTGATTTTCCTGATGATGAAGTAGAAACTATGGGCGGTTTGTTGCTTCAAGAAATTGGTTTAGTGAGCGATTTACAAGGTCAAGTGATTGAAATTGGAGATTGGGAATTTACCATTGTAGAAGCAGATGCACGTACTATTCATCTGATTCGAGCTGTCCTTAAATGAGAACATACTTTCATGCGCTGTTGAAGTCTTCACAACAACAAAAACAGCTACCCATGATTTTACCTTTTATTATTTCCCTTTGCTCGGGTGCCATGTTGAGTTTTTCCTTGGCACCTTACTATTATTGGTGGATTGCTCTACTTTCCCCTGCCTTACTCTACGCCTGCTTACGCCAGCGTTCAGCCAAACAAGCATTCTTTATTGGCTGGGGGTACGGCTTCGGACTGTGGTTTGTCGGCGCTTTTTGGCTTTATACTTCTATTCACGTCTACGGCGATACCAGTGCCGTGCTCAGTGTACTCATGATTGCTATTATGGCTCTCGTAATGGGGCTGTTTACTGCACTACAAACTTGGATTTACCGTCGTTTTTTCCCAGAAACACCTCTCACCTTTGCCCCGCTTTGGGTGTTTTTTGAATGGGCGAAAACATGGGTCTTTACTGGCTTTCCATGGCTGTTTGTCGGCTACGCATTTACCGAACGTTTCCTCGACGGCTATGCTCCACTATTTGGTGTATTCGGGGTGTCTTTCGTCGTCATCCTCTTGGCCTGCGCGATGGTGGAAATCCTCAACAAACGTCTATTCTGGTTGTTTCCTTCCCTGATTTTACTGCTCGGGGCTTGGGGGGCTGCACAACTTCAGTTTGTTCAACCCAAGAATGAGAAACCGCTTTCGGTTTCTCTGATTCAGGGTAATATTCCGCAAGACTTGAAATGGCTCACCGAATATCAAACCCAAACCTTAATGATTTATGCAGGACTCAGTCGGAGTGAATGGGGACGTGATTTAATCGTTTGGCCAGAATCATCTATTCCAATGTTCCAAACCGATATTCAGCCATTTTTAGATGCCATGAAAGTCCAAGCGCAAAAAACGGGGACGGGATGGGTCACAGGAATTCCTTATTGGGATTTAAAAGCATCTCAACAACAAGGTAGCCCGATGTTCTATAACAGCATCATGGCTTTGGGCAGCCAATCCGAAGGGCTGTATAAAAAACAACGTCTGGTGCCGTTTGGCGAATATATTCCCTTATCGGGTATGCTGAGTTGGGTATTGCCTGCCTTACAAAATGACCCTGCGATGAGTGGTTTTTCACGTGGTGCATCCAATCAGCAACCCCTACATATCAAACAGCATAATTTAGCGGCAGCAATTTGCTATGAAGTGGCTTATCCGAATCTGACACGACGGAATGCCAGTAACAGTGACTTCCTTGTGACCGTTTCCAATGATGCGTGGTTTACAGGTACAGCAGGCCCTTGGCAACATTTACAAATGGTACAAATGCGTGCCAAAGAAAATGGTCGTTGGTTTATACGTGCCACCAATACTGGTGTAACTGCCTTTATTGATCATCAAGGACATATTGTGCGCCAAGCGCCAATTGATCAACGCACAGTACTACGCGGGGACTTACCTGCAATGCAAGGTCAGACCCTCTACAATCGTCTAAGCGACTGGCCAATCCTCGGATTTTCAGCACTACTTTTAATTATGGGTTGGTTCTTCCGCCCACGAAAAGTTGATGTTTCATTTAAAAGCAGACGCTAATAAAAAAGGGAGATTTTGAAATCTCCCTTTTTTATTCTGATGTTGAATCAAACCGCAGGAATCTAGAATTAATTAAAAGATTGAAGCAAACTGAGTCGCGAAATAAGCGATCAAGCTAGATAAAAACAGCATCGGCACATAACGATAGGCCTGAAAGATTTTCTGCTCAACGACAGAATGGAGACTTTGCACCTGCCAGACAGTTGCTTTTAGTGCAGTCATAAAACATACCACTAACCAAGCACTCATAACACTCAAGGCAAAAAAGCCAATCATAATCTGGCTACTGCCTTCGGTACCTTGCCATAAAGTCACTGCCCCATTCATCATCGGCAATACTGTTAAAATCAATAGAACAGATTTCAGCATCGCCCAATGAAATTGGGTGATTTCATCTGATAAAACGAATGCTTTCATTCTATTCCCCATCACATTTTTGTTCTTAAAATCATTATGCTAGGTTTTTTTTAAATAAAAAGTTTATTTATCAACATACTTGACATTTTTTGTAAACATTACGGTTAAGAATAATTCTTATTATAACTCTCAAAAACCATTTATTATATTTAATTATTAAAATTCAAATATTTATATTAAAACAAATGAATAAGAAAGATTATCACTTTATTTATAATTGAGTCATTCAATAAAATAAAGTGATAATTTTCATCGATTAATTCAGGTGATATTGATTAAGGTTGATAATAAATATCGGCATCCGTCCCTGCACCACCTTCTTTACCATCAGCACCAAATGAATATAAATCAAAAGCGCGACCTTCAGCACCAGGAATAATATACTGAATATCATTTTCCCAACTGTCTTTTGGATAGCCGCCTTTAACATAGCCCCCTTGCATCCAGTTCTTTACCGATGCGGGTTGGTTCACTAATGCATCTAAACCGCCATCTTGCATTGATGGGTATTTACCGTTGTCTAATTTATATTGATCCAGTGCACCCGCAACCCCTTTTAAGGTAATCACCGTAGTGTCCACTTTGGCTTTCTCACCACGTCCCATGACATTCGGTACAATCAGCGCAGCCAATACCCCTAAAATCACAATCACTACCATCACTTCAATTAAAGTAAAACCGGATTGTTTGGTTTGATATTTATTCACTTGCATTCAACCACTCACTTTTCAATCTTTATATTCTTTAAATCATATTGTTCATATTAACGATCGGCAGCATCACTGCAATCACAATCACCAAGACGATACTGGCCATGAGCACTAACATTAACGGCTCAAGTAACGCCAATAAAGTCGAAATTAGGGTTGTGACTTCTCGATCTTGCATTGTAGATGCGCGCTCCAACATGCGATCTAACTCACCTGAGGCTTCACCACTTTTGATCATTTGTACCATCATCGGGGGAAAATAACCACTGCGCTCCAGTTGAGTGGCCAAGTTGCCTCCTTCCGTGACTTTTTCAGCCGCCAAATCCACCGAATCACGAATCACCCAGTTACTGCTGACCGCAGCACCAATACGCAATGCATCTACCAGCGGTACACCTGACTTGGTCAAAATAGATAAAGTACTCGCAAGACGTGCAGAATTAATACCACGCGATAACTTACCAAATAATGGCAATTTGAGTGTTAAACGATCAAAAGCATAATGTCCTGCGGTACTCTTTAAAAACCGTAACAGAAATATGATTGCCACTACCGTTGCAATGATTAAAAAAGGCCAAGCCACGCGAATAAAGGCACTGGCTTTCATCAACGCAACTGTAATCCAAGGCAAAGCATCTTTATTTTGATCGAAGGTTTTGACAATATCGGGAACCACGTAGGTCATCAGCCCCATCACAATCGCAAAAGACATCAACATTAAAATAATTGGGTAGATCATGGCACCTTGAATTTTCTTTTGCATGGCAAAGCGATTCTCGGTGTAATCTGCCAATTGCTCCAAAATCAAATCCAGATGTCCAGAACGCTCACCTGCCGCAATTGTTGCGCGGTAAAGTTCGGGGAAACGCCCAGATTGCTGCAAGGCATTGGCAAGAGAGTGCCCTTCCAGAACCTTGGAACGAACTGACACAATTAATTGTTGCACATGGGCTTTTTCACTTTGTTTGGCAACCGCTCGTAAAGCTTCCTCTAGAGGAATCGCCGCAGCGACCAACACCGACAATTGACGGGTAAACAGCGCTAAATCATAGGCGGTGATCTTTTTTTGAAACCAGCGTGATCCCTGCTGTTTGGTTTTGTGTTCTACAGGATCGACACTAATCGGGATGAGTGATTTCTCACGTAGTTGCTGACGTATTTGTCGTGCCGAATCACCTTCTAGCACGCCTTTTTGCTGCTTCCCTAAAGCATCAATGGCGGTAAATTGATATGCAGGCATTGTAATGCTCTAATTTTCCGAAATTTCATTCAGCGCTGTTGCGTCTGACCCCTAAAATCATTCATATTCTTCAATATAAATTTTATTTGCACACTCTAACATAACTCAAGACTTCACACGACGAACATTCAGCTGGAACCTTTGACCCTTTTATGCCAAACACAGTATCGCCCCCTTTCGTGCCTTATCGGATTCGCGTCGCCGTTCCAGCCCATGTTTACGATTGCTTCGACTATCAGATTTCCGCAGAGGATTATGCGCAGGCGAAAGTCGGAGCGCGTGTTGCTGTGCCCTTTGGGTCTCGAAATTTAATTGGGGTGATTATGCAAAAACTCACACCTGATACTCCTGAGAATCCCAAATTTAAGCTAAAACCCATTCAAGCTTTGCTAGATGACGATGCCATTCTAGACAGTAAAGTTTTAACTTTGTTGACATGGGCAGCACAATATTATCAATTTCCGATTGGTGAAGTGGTACACAGTGCTTTGCCCACCTTATTACGTCAAGGTAAACCCTATGATCTGTTGGCACATATGTGGCGATTGCTAGATCAAAATGCAGATGAAAAAATTAAGCGCTCAGAGAAACAACAACATGCTTATAAAATTTTAAAGCTACATCCTACAGGTACATCTGAAAATATTCTGAATTTAGCGGGCATTGAAACCGCCACTTTAAAAGCTTTGGAAAAGAAAGGCATCTGTGAGGCTTATTTAGAACAAAAAGATTTTAGTCCACAAGCCCTGAGTTTGGCGCAAATGCCTCTGACCGCCAACCCCGATCAAAAGCATGCCATTCAGCAGGTACTGAAATCACTCTCGTCTTATCATGCCTATTTACTGGATGGTTTAACAGGTAGCGGTAAAACTGAAGTTTACTTGCAAATCATGTACGAAGTCCTGAAGCAAGGCAAACAAGTGTTGGTGTTGGTACCTGAAATTGGTTTGACCCCCCAAACGATTAGCCGATTTCAATCGCGTTTCCACTGTCATATTGCCCTGCTGCACTCAGGACTGACCGATGCCAAACGCTTGCAAGCATGGCAAAGTGCGCAAACGGGCAAAGCCTCGATTATTTTAGGTACACGTTCTGCCATTTATACCCCATTGCATAATCTAGGCTTAATCATTTTAGATGAAGAGCATGATCTCTCTTTTAAGCAGCAAGAAGGTTTTCGTTATCATGCGCGTGATGTCGCGCTCTATCGCGCACATTTGGAAAACTGTCCCATTATTTTGGGTTCCGCAACACCAAGTATGGAAAGCTATGCACTGGCCGACCAAGGTAAACTGACCCGACTAGAATTAAATGAACGTGCAGGCACGGCACTGTTGCCTAAGTTACACATCTTGGATTTAAAAGTTGGGCGCAAACAGCATGGTTTTAGTCAGTTTTTACTGGATGAAATGCACAAGCGTCTGGCGCGCAAAGAACAGGTACTGATTTTTCTCAATCGACGAGGCTATGCCCCCGTGCTGATTTGTGAAAGTTGTGCTTGGCAAGCGAAATGTCCGCATTGTGACGCCAATTTCACCTTGCATACTCAACCTTATCAGCATTTGCATTGTCATCATTGCGGCACCATTCATCGCATGCCAGATCATTGCCCGCAATGTCATCATACTGAACTTAAACCGATTGGTATGGGGACTGCCAAAGTTGAAGAAAGTTTAAAGGAACTCTTTCCAGAATTTGAGGTCATTCGGGTCGATCGAGACTCCACCAGTCGTGTCGGTAGCTGGCAAAAAATTTATGATCGCATTCAAAAAAGTGAACCGATTATTTTACTTGGTACACAAATGCTCGCCAAAGGGCATCATTTTCCCTATGTATCTTTGGTGGCAATTTTAGATATTGATTCAGGCTTACTTAGTGTCGATTTTCGTGCACCAGAACGAACTGCCCAACTCATTGTTCAAGTGGCGGGACGTGCAGGACGTGGCGAGAAAAAAGGCGATGTCTATTTACAGACCCTGCGCCCAGAACACCCTTTATTACACACCTTAGTGGATGGCGATTATCGACAATTTGCCCGTCAAACGTTGAAAGAACGACAACAAGCATTGTTCCCACCCTATCGTTATGCGGCGCTGATTCGCTGTGAGTCGAAAAGTCAGGAACAAAATCAGCAATATCTGACTGAACATGCACAACAACTTCGTCAGATTTCCGAACTCAACATCGATATCTGGGGACCAATTCCCGCCCCGATGGAACGTAAAGCAGGTCGTTATCAAGCACATATGGTGTTATTTTCCCAAGATCGAGCACGTTTGCACTATTATTTGAGGGCATGGTGGCAAAACATGTTGCAGCACAAACCTGCCAGCATGAAACTCAGTCTGGATATAGACCCACAGGAATTGAGTTGAGTCTAAACCAGTACTTCAGCAATTCATCACAACTTTTTAATTTCAGGACAGATGCATGTCGTTATTGTTGCAAATCACGCTTTTTTTAGGTGCAGCGCTGATGGTGGTGCCACTACTGAAACGATTCGGCATTGCTACAGTCTTGGGTTATTTAATCACAGGGATTCTTTTGGGACCTCATGTGCTGAACATTGCCAATGATCCCGAAGCGATTCAACAACTTGCTGAATTTGGCGTCATTCTTTTGATGTTTTTAATTGGGTTGGAGCTACGACCACAACGGCTTTGGACGATGCGTCAATCCATTTTTGTGATGGGCAGTGCGCAAGTGGGTATCACTGCGGTGGTGATTGGCACTATTCTGTTTTTCGTGTTGCAACAAGGCATTGCTGCCAGTTTGGTGATTGGTAGTGCACTGGCGCTGTCATCCACCGCCTTCGTATTACAACTGCTCACAGAAAAGCAGCAACTCAATACCAGTTATGGGCAGCAATCTTTCTCGATTTTACTGTTTCAAGACATCGCAGCGATTCCTCTGATTGCCGTGATTCCTCTTCTAGCAGGTGTGGAATCAACGCATTATGGCATCGCCTATTTTGCTGCGATTATCGCAGCATTTACGGGGCTGTTTTTATTCAGTCGCTATCTGATTCGTCCTTTTTTTCGCTTTGTAGCAAAAACAGGTGCGCATGAACTGATCACCGCAGTGGGCTTATTTATTGTTTTAGCCGTGGTGATGTTGATGGATCTACTCAATATTAGCACCACACTAGGTGCATTCTTGACGGGTGTGTTACTGGCAGATTCCGAGTTCCGACATGAACTGGAAGCCAGTATTGCACCGTTTAAAGGACTGTTACTGGGTCTATTTTTTATGACAGTGGGCATGCTGACCCCTATTCATATTTTATGGCAACAACCTGTATTTATTCTGGCGGGCGCAGTACTCCTCTTACTGGTTAAGTTTACGACACTCACGGCGATTGCTCGCTATTATCAGGTCTCTTGGCCCAACAGCTTGCTGCTTGCCAGTTGTTTGGCACAGGGTGGAGAGTTTGCCTTTGTGGTGTTCAGCGTAGCGCAAGATGAACAACTCATTTCTGCTGCCAGCATTGCCCCCATCACCCTCATCGTGATTATCTCCATGATGTTGACTCCGATTTTGTATTGGGTGATTCGTCAAGGTGTGGTGCCGCGTCTGACGCCTGTTACCGTCCCTGAATATGATGATATTCCTGAACAACACTCCGCCATGATTATTGCCGGCTTTGGTCGGTTTGGACAAATCATTGCCCGTGTCGCGCATTTACAACATCAAAAATTTACCGCTATCGACAGTAATTTAGAAAAAGTCGATTTTGTACGTAACTATGGGGGTCATTTGTATTATGGCGATGCCACCCACCCTGATATTTTAAGAGCCGCAGGTATTGAACAGGCCAAGGTATTTATTCTTGCCATTGATGACATTGAAGACTCGATGAATGTGGCACGGCATATCCGCCTGAATTACCCCGAGTTACAGTTATTAGTCAGAGCACGAGACCGACATCATGTACACTTATTACGTGACTTGGGTGTGCAGCATATTTGGCGAGAAACCTATTTATCATCACTTGGGATGGCATATAAAGCCTTACGTGACTTAGGTATTAGTGATACTGATGCCCAAAAAAGTATTGAGTTATTTCGCGATTATGATGAACAGCTCTTGGCACAGCAACAACGCGTCTATACCGATGAACAAAAGGTATATGAGTCGCACCGAAACGCCCTTGCTGAACTGGAACATTTGTTTGAACGTGATACAGAAATTCGTGCAGTCGAAACAGGCGTGAATTTACAACGTGGTTTAGATTCTACCCGAATAGATGTGACACGAGATGAAGCAAATTGACTTGTGTTTTACAATATTGCCACCATTAAAGCAGGGTTTTGGAGAAAATTATGTCTGATATACGTCAACGCTTTTATATTGAAGATTGCCCTGTTCGTGGTGAAGTCGTTCATCTGGAAGCAACCTTACAAACGATTCTTGCCCAACGTGACTACGCACAAGCAGTACAAATTTTACTGGGTGAAATGCTCAGTGCCACGGCCTTGCTTGCCAGTACACTAAAAATTAAAGGGCGTATCAGCTTACAAATTCAAGCCTCTGGAACATTTAAATGGGCCATGGCGGAATGCAACCATTTAGGTGAAGTTCGTGCCTTAGCCGACTACGAAGAAGATCCTCGTTTCCAAGCAGCAACTGACAGCAGCACCGTACTAAAATCACTGACTAATCCTATTCTGTTTATTAACATTGAACCTGAATTTGGTGAGCGTTATCAAGGGATTGTACCGCTTGATCAAACGACCCTAGCGGGCTGCTTGATGCAGTATTATGATCTTTCTGCACAAATTCCTACCCGCATTGTTTTGGCCAGTACAGCACAACGCTCAGGTGGTTTACTCATTCAGTTGCTACCACGCATTAGTGAAGAAGAACAGCAACGGATTGATGAAGATTTATGGCCACGTCTGACCATGCTCACAGAAACTTTAAAAGCTGATGAACTCACTGAATTAGCAGCCAATGAAATTCTGTATCGTCTATACAATGAAGAAGATGTGCGACTACCTGAAATTGAACAACTCAAATTTGGCTGTACCTGTTCTAAAGATCGCTGTGCTAATGCCTTACAACAAATTGGCGTAGAAGCAGTGCGTGAAACATTAGAACATCAAAATCCAATTACCATGGATTGCCAATTCTGTAATACCCAATATCAGTTCACAGCCGAAGAAGCTCTGGGTTTATTCGGCGAACATTTAAGTTAAACATTCGTTAACTTTGCCTCTGCCTGTTGTTATGCAGCCCATTGATATGCAACAGGCAGTTTTCTACGCCTTAATATAGATAAGCTCTAAGAACATTCCATGTCCACTTGCTATGCCAAAGCGCCGATTTCAGTGCATTTGGAGCAATATGATATATTCAACGTATAAAAAGATACGCTAAAATTGCGTGACGAAGATAACAATTTTTTTGTTGAACTACGTCTCTTCATGATAAGAAATCCATCATTTTAATATGTGATTCATTCAAACTTAACTGATATACACTGAGGTAATTTTTCATGGGAATTCGTTTTCTTTCCCGTACGGTTTTCATTACAACTTTGCTGTGCAGTACTTACAGCTTAGCAAACACTGACCCCCTGATTGGCAAATGGAAAACCGTGGATGATCGTACAGGTCACTCACTGGCAGATGTCATCATCAGTAAAAACCAGCACAATGTCTACAGCGCACAAGTGATCGAAATACGCTCATTGTCTGGCAAAGAGAAACTGACCACTTGCCAAAAATGTACAGGCCATTTAAAAAATCAACCGATGATCGGCTTAACTATTTTATCAGGGTTAAAGAAAAATCCTGAAAAACACAACGAATATATTGAAGGTAAATTTCTTGATCCACTTTCAGGACAGCACTATGTTTCGGAAGCACATTTAGTTCAGGAAGCCAGATATCTGCAAGTTCGTGCTCAAGAGACAGGCTCCTCGAATGTCCGCCTGATGACATGGATTAAAGTCCAGTAAATTAAAACCCTACCGTACTAGGAAAAAGCCCTCCGTGGGCTTTTTCTTATTGTTATAATTTGAAACAAATACGAACAGTTCTACACTACTTCCCTCTTTCCCAAAGACATCATAATATTGATTAAAATACCATCAATTTTATTAAATACGTATGTCTAAAAACTATTATGAAATTCTGGGAGTTCCACGCGATGCTCCTCCTGACCAAATAAAAAAAGCCTATCGAAAGCTGGCACGAAAGTACCATCCCGATATCAGTAAAGAAAGTGATGCTGAAGCTCGTATGCAAGAAGTCAATGTCGCGTACGACACACTTAGCAATGAAGAGAAGAAAAAAGAATATGACTTCATCTTAGACCATCCTGAAGGTTTTTCAGGGTTTGGGGGACAAGCAGGCGCGTCTGGATTTGATGATGCTCAATTTTATCGACAAGGCTTTAGTCAAGGCAGTTCATCCGATTTTTCAGGCTTTGAAGACCTGTTTGGTCGCTTTGGTACAGGTTTTGGAGGAGGGAATTATCAATATAAACAGAGACAGCAATCTTTTCGGGGTGAAGATCAACACGCCAAGCTTGAAGTCGACTTAGATGTTGCCTTCCACGGCACTTCACAGCAGATTACCCTGCAAATTCCAACCATCAATGCGTATGGAGAGCCAGAAGTTCAGCGCAAGACCTTACAGGTCAAAATTCCAAAAGGAATGAAAGAAGGACAGCAAATTCGTTTGACTGGGCAGGGACAAGTCGGTGTACGCGGTGGCGAAAATGGCGACCTGTATATCGAAATTTATTATAAGGATACTGCGCAGTATCGCGTTGAAGGTGCCGATATTTATTACACCATTCCCGTGACGCCATGGGAAGCAGCCTTGGGACAACAAATTGAGTTACTCACACCAGCAGGTACGAAAGTTCAGGTAAACCTACCCAAGAATGCAAAAACAGGACAACAATTACGATTAAAAAATCAAGGAATTCCCAATAAAACAGCAGGACATTTATTCTTAATTCTAAACATTGTGAATCCACCTGCACAAAACGCTGAGCAAGAACAAGCTTACCGAGCTTTTGCTGAAGCCTTTAAGCAGTTTAAGCCTCGACAACTTTAAGGAGAACGCTATGACAACCATTCATTATCGAGAAATTATTTGCGACGGTTATAGCACCGCAGAGATCGTCGATGAACATCGTAGTTTCGATTTAAAACACTTTGCCGAAGCCTGTGGTCAAAGCCCAGAATGGGTTTTACAACTGTTGGAATACGATATTTTACCGACACGCCCAGAAGAACGAATTCATCAATTCTTTGGTGAAGATGTCACACGTGCTCGTAAAGCCTATCGTTTACAACGTGATTTTGATGCCAGTTTTTCAGCAGTTGCCATGATGTTGGATCTGATTGATGAAGTACAACAACTTCGTCGCCAAGTTCGGCATGCGCATATACAAGACTCATAAATCCGATATACAGCCCGTTCCTTGAACTTAATTCATCATTGAGCGGGTTAGTGTTCTTTTATCATTCACTTGAGAGAAATACGGTTATCATGAAAACAAAAGAATGTAACAAGAAAGTGAAACTCATGTTCCCTGAACACCGCGAAGTTATTCCTCAACTACGTCAGGATAATCCGCACTTTGCGAAAATTTTCGAAGAACATGCCGAACTAGATCAGGAAATCTGTCGACGCGAACTTAATCCTGTCTCTCGTATCAATGATGACATTGAAGCTTTAAAGCGTAAAAAACTTCGTCTCAAGGATGAAATTTATCGCCTACTACAAGATCATACCAATTCACAAATCTAAGTGAGTTCGGAACATGTACTGCGCTTTATTCATCTATTTATACGTGCATTAGCATAAAATCAGATCATGCTATTTTGCCTATATAGAGCATAGAAAATGAAGATGTCAGTTTCATGACATCTTCTTGTATTTGATCGTGATTATTTTAATTTTGTCAGTTTTTCCACTTCTTTCAAGGTGACTTTGACCCCTTGCTTAATCGGTTCGTAATCTAGGAACCAGAGTAAACCCACATGCTGATCTTGGTGTTGTTGCGCCAGCATATCAATCACGCTTTTTTCACCACGTCCCACCAAGTGGCGACGATAGAAATACAGAATCAACCAGACCGTCGTGATCAACATCACCATCAACATTAACCAGAACCCAATTGGAGATTTCAGCCCTGGAATAAACTCAAAGTTCATTCCATATATCCCTGTCAATAAGGTTAACGGTGCAAAAATTGCGGTAATAATCGCCAAAATTCGCATGTTTTCATTGGTTTGGTTCGCAATCGCTGAAAAATGTAATTCGATTGCTGCCTGTACGGCACTCCGTAAACGCGTCGTATGTTTTTGAATACGCTCGACATGACTGACCAAATCATCAGTACGCACCAACACTATATCGCGTTTTTCAGAGCGCTTTTTCGGTTTTAAATGGGAATAGTTTTCTACGATTTCATCACGTAATTCTTGTAAGACCTCGATTTGTTCTTCGCACAGATTTTCAATTTGCTGAAATGCCATGTTTTCCTGTAGTAACTGATTCCATTTGGCAAAACGGCGGTGTCCTTGTAATAACTCTTGTTGCCAATATTCCACACGTCGGGTGAGAGGCACTCGCAAATCCAAGTAACCATCGACCATGGCATTCAATAAACGCAATGCTAAATCTAAAGGGCTATGTGACAGTTTACGAGGCTTGTTTTGCTCATCCATAGTACGTGCTGCAATTGAATCTATCCGTTCAATATACTGCTCGATAATTTGATTTCCTTGCTCCCGCACCGTAATCAAGACTTGTGATGTCAGAACAAAACTAATAGGTGTCGTGGAGAGTCCAAAGAAGCGCTCATGTTGCTCTAATGCTTGCTCCCCTGTCTGGATCTTGTCATCTGGAGTTATCAATTTACGGAAAATGAGCAAGTCGTAATCTTCCATTGCATCAAAAGCACATGGATGCTCCAAATTCAAAATATCTTTGACATGAAATTCATTTAAGCTCACCCCTGTCATTTCAAACATTTGCTGCTGCCAATGTTCGGCATGATTGACCAGATCTTCACGGGTACTATCAATCCAGATGAATTCAGGCTCAACATGGTCCAACGCCTGCTGTTGTACGTAAATATAAGCATCCGTCGGATGTTGATAAAAATAGTAGCTTTGCATCTATCCAGTCACTCTATTCCGTCAATCTTGTTGTTTATTTCGTGAAGTTGAGTGTAATGCATTCTGCTTAGGATATTCATTTTTATCGCAATTTCACCACAAACTTTATCGCTTTATGCAGTTATTCAATAAAATACTGAGGCATAAAAAAAGCCCACTCAGCAGAGCAGGCTTTTTATTAAAAGATGATTAAAGCATTAAGCTTGTTCAACATCTTTCATTGTTAACTTGATACGACCACGGTTGTCGACATCTGCAACTTGTACTTTCACTTCTTGACCTTCAGATAATACGTCTGCAACGTTGGCAATACGCTCATTTGAAATTTGTGAAATGTGAAGCAAACCGTCAGTACCTGGAAGGATATTTACGAATGCACCGAATTCAACAATACGAATGACTTTACCTGTGTAAATCGTACCTGGTTCAACTTCAGCAGTCAGTGCTTGGATTTTCGCAATTGCAGCTTGTGCAGCCGCTTTAGTTTCACCAAATACACGAACTGTACCGTTATCTTCGATATCAATTGCTGCTTTAGTTTCTTCAGTAATCGCACGGATGGTTGCACCACCTTTACCAATGACATCACGAATCTTGTCTGGGTTGATGTTGATGACTTGGAATGTTGGTGCATGCATTGAAATTTCAGGGCGTGCACGTGAAATCACTTGGTTCATCGCGTTCAAGATATGCATACGACCTGCATATGCTTGGTTTAACGCAACTTCCATAATCTCTTCAGTAATCCCTTCGATCTTGATGTCCATTTGAAGTGCAGTAATACCGTTGGCAGAACCTGCTACTTTAAAGTCCATGTCGCCAAGGTGGTCTTCGTCACCCAAGATGTCAGAAAGAACTGCGAAACGCTCACCTTCTTTCACAAGACCCATTGCGATACCTGCAACTGGTGCTTTCAATGGAACACCTGCATCCATAAGTGATAATGAAGCACCACAAACAGAAGCCATTGAAGAAGAACCGTTCGATTCAGTAATGTCAGATACGATACGAATCACATACGGGAAGCGATCAGCCGCTGGAAGAACAGCTTGCACACCACGACGTGCTAAACGACCATGACCAATCTCACGACGTTTAGGACCAGATTCACGACCAGTTTCACCTACAGAGTATGCAGGGAAGTTATAGTGCAACATGAAGTTGTCAGTTTTAGTACCCGCTAAAGTATCAACCATTAACGCATCACGAGTGTTACCCAGTGTCGTTGTCACTAATGCTTGAGTTTCACCACGTGTGAATAATGCAGAACCATGCGCACGATCTAACACACCCACTTGTACGTCTAATGCACGAACAGTTTTCGTGTCACGACCATCGATACGTGGCTTACCAGAAAGGATGTTGTCACGTACAGTACGATATTTCAAATCTTCGAACAATTCGTTCAAGTCATCAGCAATACCAGCTTCGTCATTTTCAGGAACGAACTGTGCTACTGCTTCTGCTTGAATCGCGTCTAATGCTGCATAACGGTCTTGCTTAACCGCAATGGTATACGCTTCAGAAATTTTCGCTTCAAATGCTTCTTTCAATTTAGTACGAAGGTCTTCATTTTTCGCTGGTGCAGTCCAAGTAGACTCTGTTGCACCCGCAGCAGCAGCAAATTCTTTAATTGCTTGTACAGCAATTTGCATTTCGTCATGACCGAAAAGCACTGCACCTAACATTTGATCTTCAGAAAGTTCTTTCGCTTCTGATTCAACCATCAGCACTGCAGATTCTGTACCAGCAACCACAAGGTCAAGGTCAGATTGCGCCATTTGTTCAAAGTTCGGGTTAAGAACATATTCACCGTTGATTAAACCAACACGCGCAGCACCAATTGGACCACGGAACGGTGTACCTGCAATTGCAAGCGCGGCAGAAGTACCTAGCATTGCAGCGATGTCAGCTTCCATTGATTTGTCAGAAGACACAACTGTTGCCGTCACTTGGATTTCGTTGTAGTAACCTTCTGGGAACAATGGACGAATTGGACGGTCAATTAAGCGTGAAATTAAAGTTTCAGCTTCAGAAGCTCGACCTTCACGCTTGCCATAACCACCTGGAATACGACCCGCAGCATATTGTTTTTCTTGGTAGTTAACAGTTAAAGGGAAAAAGTCTTGACCCGCTTTAGCCGTTGGTTGAGCCACAACTGCAACCAGTACAGTTACGCCACCCATCGTGATCACAACCGTGTTTGCTTGACGTGCAACACGACCTGTTTCAAGTACTACATTGTACTGACCGTATTGGAATTCTTTACGAATAATATTAAACATAGACATGTATTTTTTTCCTAGTTCTTGTGAACAGCTATTCTAGTGGAGACCCCTAAGGTTTGGCATTCGCAACCAAAAGCTTGCGCAAATGACAAAGCTTAGAAGCCGACCTCACTAGACACACTATTTTCAAACACAAAGAAGGAGCGAAACATTCGCCCCTTCCCCATTATCTAGACATAGCTAGATATACTTTAGTTTTCAGTAATACAGCATTTGACATGCAATAATCCGAAAATAAAAGTTTCAATCGAATTAACGACGTAAACCTAAAGCACCGATCAAAGCAACATAACGGCCATGATCTTTACCATTTAGGTAGTCAAGTAACTTACGACGTTGGTTAACCATACGGATAAGACCGCGACGGCTATGATGGTCGTGTTTATGCTCTTTGAAGTGACCTTGTAAGTCATTGATTTGAGCAGTTAAAAGTGCTACTTGAACTTCTGGTGAACCAGTGTCGTTTTCAGCACGAGCAAATTTAGCGATGATTTCTGCGCGATCTGCGTTTGTTAAAGCCATTCGATTTCTCCGAGATGCTTAATAAGTTACATTTGATACGAATCAATTGATTGCTCAACTGACTGCCGTGCATCACTACAGCAAGTCGGATATTTTAAGGGAAAATGGTCATGATTGCAAAATATGCGCACTATTAAAATTTACTAAACAAAAAAGAACCAAATGTCAGTCTTTAAATCTTCTCTCTGATTATGAAAAATCATTATCTAACAGATTAAAGGTTAAAAAATGAATATTAAATCACATTTTTAATGAAATTCGACTATTAAATAGCCATTTATCAGCAAAGGAAAATGTGTAATCTCAGCAAGATATTTTTTAAGCCAAAATACACAGCTCAATATTCATTTCATCAGCTAAAATCTATGCAAATCATAAAATGCCAATGAACTCTTAGCCGTACCACAGAGAATAAGTATCGTATGACGCTTAGATACACAAAATAATGCGCATTGCTTCTCGTTAAATACAGTTTAATAGAAGTTTCATCATATTTTTAACACTCATTATTTTGATACTTTTTGCAAATCATAAAAAATAGTCAACTCGAAAGAAAAAAGCCCAAGCAGAGCTTAGGCTTTTTTCATTGCGCTGTAGTTCTTATATTTATTGTTATAATTGTTTTAGTTATTGCGCATAATGCGCTTATTGTGACAAACAGTCCTTGTTTCCACTTCATGTCCTTATGTGTAATATTTTGCCACAACAAAATTTAAAGACTAGAGGTATTTTTCCCAACCTGCTGTACGTTTTTACGCACACTGGTGTACATCATTAACAATGAAGTACTAGAGAAAAATGTGGGGTTGAGGACAAAACTCTAGGCAATAAAAAAGCCCTGTAGTCTCTCCCAAAACTACAAGGCTTAGCGGCTGTAAGTTTCCTCTTTCACCTACTTCACTGTAAGTTCGCTGTCATATTCCGACTTTGTTATTATCCTTTTGCGATTATGGCTCAACGTTCCGTGTTGTGCTCTTTATGTGAACTCATCTTCTCAGAAACCATGAGAAAGCTCTATGCGCAAATATCTTGAATCAATGTAAGCTTTTTCGTACAAAGCTGCTTATTATGTAGTACAAATTAATAATCCAAGATACCTTTTATTTTTTCTAAAACCCCACTCATCCGAGTCGTCTTTTTAGACAAAGCTTGTGCCAATGCCTGAGGATCTGCCAATACACTCACCACCGTTTTAGCACGGGTAATTGCGGTATAAAGCAATTCCTGACTCAGTAAGTTTTGTGCTTGCGCATCCAAAACTACAGCCGTATGCGTGAACTCTGAACCTTGTGATTTATGAATGGTCAGTGCAAATGCCGTTTCTATATTTTTAGGCAAACGGGTTGCCAGAACCCATTTTTCTAAACTTGGGAAATACACTTCAAGCTGAGACTGTCCTTGGCGTTGCCTTTTAAAGCAAATGCCAATATCTCCATTAGACAACCCTAATTGATAGTCATTGTAAGTCATCATTACAGGACGCCCGACATACCAGTCACCTTGTTTTGTGGTATAGCGACTGAGTTTGCTCAAGAAACGTTGCTCAATTTGTTGATTAAGCTGTTTCAGACCAAACGCACCATGTCGAATGGCTGTGAGAATACGGTAATCATCAAAAATCTGGATAACATGCTGAATAGAAGTCTCTGGCTCTTCCGAACTCAAATGTGTTTTTAATATCTCAATATAATGCTGATAGCCCAGCATCAATTGATCATAATATTGCTCTGATGTTGGATGTGCTTGAGCAAAGTATTCCAGTTGCAATACATTCGGCATCTTGGCTAAAAGTGGTACAGCTTTAATTTCAGTCGGTGCAACCACCTGTTGGTGAAATTGTTCTAGTAATGCTTGAGGTGAAATGCTTGTTGGTGGCTGCTGAATAAATGCAGCCATTTGTCCAATTAAAGCTTCTCCATCAAAGCGTCGACTGGTCTTCAAATGTACCCGATTCTCTTGCAAAGCATTCACTTGCTGTAAATCGGCCAATACCGCCCCTACATCTACCGAAGCCAATTGATTGGCATCTCCCAATAAAATCAGTCGAGCCTGATTGGGTACAGCAGCAAACAACATACTCGCCAGATTTAAGTCCAACATCGAGGCTTCATCCACCACAATCACATCATAGGGTAATGGCTGTTCGGCATCATAGCGTGGTCGTGCGGAATGCCCTAAACCCAACAAGCGATGCAGTGTGACGGGGTTTAATTGTTTTAAAGCGGGGGTAACCAGAGGCTGCAATATTTCATCATTTAATGCATTTTGTAGGGCTTCTTTCATACGTTGCGCGGCCTTACCTGTTGGCGCTGCCATCGCAATGCGTAAATTTGGTAAAGACTGGTTTAATACTGCAATAATACGTGCCAAAGTATAAGTTTTACCTGTCCCTGGTCCACCTGTAATAATATTCAAGGCTTGCTGGCACACCATGCTTAATGCTTGCTGCTGATGTGGATCACTCAGCAAACTGGAGTAGCCCTGATGATCAACGACGGGAACGATTTGTTGTTTTAACCTCGCCACGTGCTGTGCCAAAGTATTTTCCTGTTTCCAATAACGATATAGATATAAATACTGCGGGTCATAAATAAAAGGCGCAACACGATTTGCCACCTCATTTTCACTGATGGCCAAATGTCCTAAATTACCTACTGCATTAGGTTCTAACAGTACACAACTGTTGCCCTGTAACATTGCTTCCAATACGGACTGTATAACTGCATCTGTTTGTGGGTTTGGCGTTGCACAAAAAGGAGGCTGCTGAAGATATTGACTCCACGACTTGATCCATTCAGCATTCAATTGCTGTTCCTGCTTGTTTTCCACACAGTTACCCTCAAAGTTATCCACAGTCTAATTTATTGTTTTACATAACAGCTGAAGATGATGATGCACTTTTATGAACATGCTCTTCAGCAAAATAGCCCAATAATGCATCCAGACGCAGTATAAATTCTGCATCAGGGCACCAATAGTTGACTCCATATTGTGCATCGCCATGCATACCACGCAAATACAGATAACTTGCACCGCCCAAATGTTTTTGAATGTCGTAATCTTCCAACTGCACTTGTAAATAACGATGTAACGCCACCAAATACAGCCCCGCCTGCAACCAGTAACTGGCCTGTGACATGCTTTCCTGTAATTTTAATGGGGTGTAATCTGCGATATCCGCACCCAAGAAGTTACTCTTATAATCAGCAATCTGGTAACGCTGTCCATCAAAATAAACCAAGTCGATAGAGCCTGTTAAATAGCGTGCAGAATGGGCAGCATTCAGTTCAGGCATGAAAATACCATATTCGACATATAAGTCCTGGATACGTTTAATCGCCAAGACATGATTGGACAAGGCCAAATAGAATGGAAATTCTGCCAGATGAGATTCTGCACTCAACTGATTTAAACAAAACTGTTGATGTAACGGTGTGGAGAGCACCTGTGCTAGCCATTCGGTCATCCATGCCAACAGTTGTTCTTCATCCATCTGCTGAAAATCTTGCTGATATTTGTCGCACAATGCCTGCCACAAACTTGGATAATCATTTTTAAAGCGACGGCGCACTTCGATTTTCCAGTCCTGTTGCTGTTGAAAATCAATATGTTCAAAAATTTCATGTAGAAAATTACCCGCCAATGTTCCCATTGGAAATTGGCGCTGAATCCAACTGATCGGTTGTGCAAGCTCTTCAGGCTGTTCTAACACCTCTAGATTAATTTCATCCGCCGCACTTTGCAGTTGTTCACGCTGTACCGCAAGTGCATCTAGTGCCTGCTGACGACTCAAATGCTGTGCCAAGGCACTAAAACTGGTTTTTGCACGCGGATAAAAACGTTGCGTTGGAAACTCAACCGCATACAACGCTGGTTGCTGCTGATCTTGTATACGCTTCAAAGCAACAGGACATTCAGTTAATACCACTTCATCTGCGCTATGTGGATGCTGAAAAACTTGTTCAGCATGTCCACGCCAAAATGCCAAACCCGTGGTCGATTTTCCTGCCTGATCTTGCAATATGGCATAAACCCGATGACTGGCGCGGGTTAGTGCTACATACCACAGCCGATGCTGTTCTGCTTCTGCCCGTGCATTGTGCTGTTGAACGGCAACTTCATCCAAAAGGTGCTTATCATTCACCGCAATCACGCGCTGCGTCTCGAGCTGCCCTGTAACAGGATCAGGCAACTGTTGCGTGGAGAAATTCAGGGTTTTGTTCATTTCCCGAAAATCTTTATCTGCCCCCAACAAGAATACGATTTTAAACTCTAAACCTTTGGATTGATGAATGGTCATCAACTGTACGCCAGCTTCATTCGACAGCTTACGTTCCAGTTCCCATTCACGCTCACTCGGCGTTTGTATTTGTCTGAGATACCAATGATATAACGCCTGCGGCCCCTGAAAGTGCTCACTATGCTGACTCAGCAATTCAGTTAAATGACGTAAGTTCACCACACAGCGTTCGTTGTCACGGCTTTGGCTTGCCACCAGATTTGACCATGCCTTAAATAAGTTTAAAGCATATTGCCACGCGCTTAAAAAGCCCGTGTTAAACCACATTTCCCGAATGTAATCAAAATCTTCAATAAACTGGCTTAATCCCTCAGGACGTTGCTCCAGTTGCATTAACTGGCTGAGCTGAAAATTCAATAAGCGTGTCAGCAATGCTCGCTTGACCTTGGCCTCATCGTAAGGATGCATGATTGCGGTCAAAATGGCTGCCACGTCCTGTGCAATTGGACTATCAAATACACTCCGCTTGGAAGGACGATTAACACGAATCCCTAAACGTTCTAATTCATATTGCACCTTATCTAAGCCATCATGGTTTTTGGATAAAATCGCAATGTCATTTTCATCAATGCCACGGTTGCCTGTGGCCTCTGCCAAATACAACTGTTGCTGAATACCTTGATTGAGCAAGTCACGGATTTTCCATGCCACTTGGATAAATTCATCTTTCTTGTCTTGCAGCATTAGCCAGCGTAAAGGCTGATGGTTGTTGCCTTGTGCATCGGCTAAAACTGGATGTGATCGTGGACCTGCCTCAACAGCGGTATATTCAACTTCTTCTCCAAATTGGATTTGTCGCTGAAATAAAGCATCGACCACCGTGACCAGTTCAGCCACAGAACGATGATTATATTTGAGGCTATATAATCGCCCTTGCTTGCTGAGCACATCGAGACGGGCTTTGTTATAGGTCAGCATGTCACCGCCACGGAAACCATAAATCGCTTGTTTCGGATCACCCACCATAATCATGCAGCCTCTGGCATAATGGCCTGCATCGCGCCAAATGCGGGCCAACATATTGTCCTGATCCTGATTAGTGTCTTGAAATTCATCCACCAAAATTAAGGGATAACGGGCTTGAACAAAACGAGCAAAACGTGCGCCTTGCGCATCTTGCAAGGCATCGGCTAAGGTACGAATTTGTTGCGCAAAGGTAGTTTCACTCTTTTGCTGCAAGACTTGTGGCAAACGTTTTTTCACTTCCGAAGCCAAATAAAACTGCAAATAGCTATCCAGTGTTTCTAAATCAAAGCTGAGCTTGTCCAGACTTTGCATAAATGCCGTCAACTCACCAATCAGCACATGCTGTTGAAATCCCTGCAAGACTTCATCTGGGCATTTATTCAAAACTTTGTGAGTAGCATCACTCAGATGTTTCAGCGTTTCCGCGTATAAAGGTGCAAATAAGGCATAAGGGCCTTGCTGCTTTAACACCTCCAACAGTTCAGGCAACTTAACCGTCAAGAGTTGCTGTAATTTGTTGTCGTCGCGCCATTTCTTGGCCAGCAATTTAAAATGTGCACCATCGGCAGCATAATAATCTGCCAATTCAGTGATACGGCTCCAATCCAGCCCTAATAAAAGTTCAACTTGCTGGCTAAAGCCCTCTACATCCACTTCGGGAGCAGCCACCGCCTGAAAATGCGCAGAAGCAAAATTCAAACTGTTTTCTACTACTGCCACATAAGCCTGCTGCGACTTTAATTTTTTATTCAGTAGCAGATAGTCCAAAATATTTTGTGGTTGCTGCTGAATCCATTCGCGCAGTACATCATGAATCAATTGCTGAGTATATTGTTTGGCATCATCGGTAATTTCTGCGCGTTCAATTTTGCCACTTTCAAAGGCAAATTCACGCAACAACTTTTGACTAAAGCTATCCAGCGTCCCGACAAAAAGCTCATCCAGTTGATCAATCACCAATTTGAGCCGTTCACAAGCATAATCCACACGTGGTGCAAAATCTTGCAACACCTTTTGATATAAGGGGTCTGATTCTAATGAAATCTTCTGTTGTAGCTCAGATTGGGTTAAGATTTGGCAAGTCTCAAAATAACGTAAAGTATCGACCAAACGACTACGAATCCGCCCTTTCAGCTCCGCCGCTGCGGCGCGAGTAAAGGTGGTCGCAATGACCTGATTCGGTAGATAATTACTCAAAAAGATCCGTACCATTAAGCTCGACAACGTGTAAGTTTTGCCTGTGCCTGCGGATGCTTCAATCCAATGCAGCCCTTTAAACTGCATATCGACAATCGGCTGATAAGAAATTGCAGCAGGGGGAGTTAAATTCGTCATCTGCATTATTCCTGAATCAACTGTTGATATTGAAAAATCGGTGCATACAACACATAGGCATACTGTTGGCAGGCTTGAGCCAATAAAGCCGTACTATCTTGTTGTTGCAGGATAAACTGCCAATCGCGATGCTGCTGACTGGCTTCATTGTCCAACACAGAAAAACCTGCAAAACGTCCATCATCCTGCCAGTCCTTGACGAGAGCGTCCCAGTCTTTGATCTGCGGTTGACCCTGCTCGTCAGGTTGCCATTCCAGTTGTTTACCTTTCTCTGCCACTTTGAATAATAAAGCGGCGGGTAAAACGACAGGCTGCATCTGCCCGTGTTGCCATAGTTCAAACCACGCCGTCAAATACTCTCGTGCCTGATTGGAAGATACCCCACTACACAGCACTGTTTGATCACTAAACACCACTAACCGCGCCAAGTCCTGTCCTGCATCGCCCCGATTTTCATGTGTTAGCCAGAACAAATATTCCAACCAGAGTTGCACTCGTCGTTTGGCACGCGCACTGGATGCCTCTAAGCTTACCCATTGCTGAGTCGATTGAGAGGGAACAGTGATTTGGAACTGGATATTTGCATTCATATTCCAGAGCTGCTGTGTCACAGGCGTGACCTCTGCGGCATAACGTTGCAAGCGTGCTTGTAATTGTTGCTGTTCAATTACACTAATTTGCCATGCGGCTTGCTGCATTTTGCCTACAGGCAATTGATCCAGTAACAATTCAGGCTGGTTCGTTTGCCCTTGCTGCTGTAAGAAATGCCGCACTGCATAACGCCCTAAGCCATCTAAAACCAAGGGTTCAACTTCATCAGGTAAATTTTCAGGTTTTAAGTTTTCCACGCCAAGCGTTTTTAGATATAAACGTGCGGGGAAACAAACATCCTGAATCCATTGTCGACTTTGAAGACTGATAAAATCATTGGATGCAACCATATAAACCGTATCTTGCCATGCTTGACGTTGCCCAGTTGGGGCTGCAATCTGCTGTGCCACCCGATACCAATGATCTTGAAAGCGTGTCGGTTTTGGCTGGGTAAAGCCAGAAACATCAAAAGGCTGTAAGGGATGAATCTGATACAGTCCATGTAATTGTGCAGGCACATCTAAACCATGTAACTGCTGACTGACTTCTTCCATACGCTCTGATTTCTGAGTAATAAAAGCCAAATGCTGAATCAATTCTTGCAAAGCGGTAGATGGCTCACGCACTTCACCATCATTGACATCAAAACCATTATAAAATAGCCATAGATTCTGCTGTGCCAACAGTAATGCATCCAAGAACGCCCCTTGGTCGTCTTCTAAACGAGAGCGATCACCCAATTGCGGTTTCAGGATATCCATCAAATCAAAAGGCAAATGCTGATTACGACTTGGGAACTTGCCACTGTCCAAATTTAATATCACAATCAGGCGATACGGAATCGGACGAATCTGCCCCAACTGGCTAAAAGTAATCTGTCCTGTCGGTTCCGCCTGATCCAGCTGTGCATCCAAGGTGGTTTGAATTTCATCTAGTAAATATGCCAAAGGCAAACTTAACTGATCCAAGCCATATTGATCCTGCCCTTCATAGAAGTTAGATAGCGTCAGCATCCGTTCTTGCTTTTTAATAATTTGTGCAACTGTAGCCAAGACCTCTACGCCTGCTTGCTCAAATTCTGCCACTTCCTGCATCAAGATTTTCAGCCATTGCTCGACTTGTTTAGGCTGCTGTTCATGTGCCAGTAGCCAGTCTCGGCGTGCATCCAAATCTTGATAAATCTGAATGAGTTTAGCAATCAGTTCAAAATCACTCGGCATGACTTCAGCGAAACTGAGTATCTGATCAAACAAGGTATGTTCAGGAATGGCGATACCCATTGCTAAACGGTCTAAGGCAAATTTAAAGCTAAAGCGATAGTCTTGATCACCTTCAGATAGACTCAATGCCAAATGTTGCGCATCTAAGCCGCGCTTAAAGCCTGCTTGTTCAAGCAGTTCCAGCATGCGTTCGACCATATTCATGTCTAAGCCATAACATTGTTGCGTGGCCGCCAAACTCAGCCAGTCGGCAAAATCATCAAGACGAAAACGCCCTTGTGCCAGTTGGATCCGGCCCAACACCGCACGCCACGCATTGGCAGCATCCAGTTGCGTCACGCCTGCAATTTTCACGGGCAGATAAATACTGTCTTGGCTAATTCGTCCCGAGATGGTGCGCTCATCTTCCCGTTCACGAACAGGCGGGGCGAAAACGCTACGAATATGTGGCTCAATGTCTTTTAAATTGGGACTGAGCACCAAAATATCACTCGGACGGCGCGGCTGCTCTTTGCTGCCTTGCGCCAACCATGCAATCAATTGCTCTTTCAGTACTTCCAGTTGACGCAAACTGGAGTGGCAGACATGTATTTGAATGGAATCATCTTGTGCATTCAGCGCAAATTGATGTTGTTCAGGCTCCACCAAATACAGAATATCCGACTGGACTTTACCCAATAAGGTCGGCTGATATTCATCCACAAACACATCTGCCCAAACCCCATCTTCCCCTGAAGAAAGCCCAGATAATAATGAAAAGTGATCTCGTGCTTGCTTGCCAAAACGGGTTAATAAGGGATGACGTGATTCACGAATTTCGGCATTAAAATGTAGAGTGAAATCCTGAAAGAATTGTTCAATTTGCTCATCTGTGGCTTGCGGATTTTTGGCAATAAAACGCTCTTTCACTCGCAAGTCATAGCGTGCTTTCCAGTTCGGATCGACACTGTCTGCCCAATACTCCTGAGACGGGTTATAGTGCAGCAAATAAATATCAACATATTGCCCTAAGCGCTGTAAAAACTGTAACTGACTTGGTGGTAAATCCAGCAAGGTAAACACCACCAAAGGCTGTGGCAGTTTTTTTAATGCTGCCGCATTGGGTGCTTCTGCACTGCCCAGCATCTCCCAAAATGCCGCATCAATCTGCTGCATTTCCATAAAATCCTGATGAAACACCACCTGCCACAACCAACGCTGCCATGCTTCCAATTCATGTGCCTGATTCAGGGTAAAAGCCGAAATTTCAGTATTGGTCTGGAAGAACATCTGCTCAATTGGTAATGCCTGATTACTTCCCCAACGTTGCAACCAATTGGTTGGACAAGTGCATTGGTAGGTGGGGCAGTTTTTCTGACAATGTCCACGATATTCCATGTAATGGCTGAATAATTTAGAAACCTGTTCTGCCACCCAATACAGCATGCGCTGCTTTTTCTGTTGTTTTTCGATGCCCTGTTCAAGTTGATCAGCACTGGCATAAATGCGTTGCACAATCGGCGTTAACGGATGTGCTGTATCCAAGGTAGATTGTTCTGGCTGAATATAAGCCAATAAGGCTTGATAGACCCGCCATTTAATAATAATGCGTGGAATATTGGCTTTACGCACCTGCTCTTTGTCTTGATCCAATACCCATTGATAGGCAGACCATTGAAAACCACGAATGCGATGATGAAACTGGGTATTGGCACTAATGCCTTTTTGTTCTGCCAGTTGCTGCGTCAGCCACGCTTCAACCGCAGGTGATGGCACAATAAAATGTTGGGGTTTTAACACCTGCAAAGCATTGCGACTTTGTGATTTCACCGTTTTCAACATGGCCTGTAGCAAAACATCAATCCGTTGACTCTGAATCACATGAATGGCCATGAATGGTTTTTCTCCAACGATAAATGAAAACAATCTACAAAAGCATAAAGATTATTGACTATACTTGGTGTACTGTCTATGTCACGGTATAGCACAATATCGATTTAAAAATGACTTTGAAAATCGATGCTTAAAGATGCTTCAATATAAAAATGGATACAAGGTTTAAACTAGACAATGAAAATAGACAATATTCCCGATTCAATTGATGCCTCATTAAATCTAGAACAAATCCGCGCAGAATGTCTCGAATTGGTTCAAAAGCGTGCCTATGTTTCTGCGGGTGTAGCCGTCATCCCTGTGCCTTTTTTGGATGTGGTGGTTGATGTCGGCATTTTGTCACAACTGATTCCTGAAATTAATGCCCGCTTTGGGCTTGCACCCGAGCAAATCAGCGTGTTTGACTTGGAAACCAAACAGATTCACTGGCAAGAATTGCGTAAACGTGGCTTTGAGTTTTCAGGTTTAGTCGTGGCACGAACTGCTGTGAAAAACTCAATACACAATTTCGCCTCCAAAATGATTACCAAACAAGTCAGTAAATACATTCCCTTAGGCGGTCAATTGGTGGCGGCAAGCCTTGGCTATTTCATCATGAAAAAAGTGGCCGAGGCTCATGTGGAGGATTGCTACAAACTCGCCAAATCCATCCAGCAAAAACAAAACCTGCAAGCCACTGCTTAAAACTTAATACCCCTGAACGACCTAGCAACTCAACACAGGCTAATCTGCTTTGAGTTGCTTCAAAATACTGCGTAAAATTTCCAATCGTGCGCCGTATTTATCATCATTGGCAATGATGTACCACGGTGCATAGTCGGTATGGGTTCGTTCAAACATATCTGCAGCAGCATGTAAATACTCATCCCATTTTTCACGATTACGCCAATCATCAGGCGTGATTTTAAAGCGCTTGTGTGGCGTTTCTTCACGTTCCTTAAAGCGTGCATATTGCTCGTCTTTACTAATCGATAGCCAGATTTTTACCACTACGGTATGACTATCCGTCAAATCTTTTTCAAAGCGATTGATTTCTTCATAAGCCCGTTGCCACTCTACATCACTGGCAAAACCTTCAACCCGCTCTACCAAAACTCGCCCATACCACGTCCGATCAAAAATGCTAATTCGTTCATTGGGTTGTATTTTGTTCCAGAAACGCCACAAATATGGATGCCGCAATTCATATTTTTCAGGCGCAGCAATGCTATAAATTTCATATTCACGTGGGTCTAAACTTTTTACAATCCGTTTAATCGCGCCACCTTTACCTGCTGCATCCATCCCTTCTAAGGCAATAATCACATTGCGCTCTCCAAAACGTAACGCATCTGCTACTCTACGGGTGAGCTTATCCAGTTCCAGCTTATATTCATTCTTATCAATTTTTTCCGCAGGTGGCTGCTGCAATACGGCGGGAATATCAGCTTGTTTCCATTTATGCTGTGCCGATTTCACATGCTCAGGACAATGCTGCAAGGCTCTTAATACATGTTGTGCAAACTGCTGATCACGCAATTGTTCATCTTCACAATCAATAATGATCCAGTCTTCGGTAAAACGCTGACGCAATTTCTGCAATCGTTCATATTGCTTTTTATTGCGCCAATTTAGACCATGCAATTTATGCCAATGCATTTCACTGGCATCCATCTCATCCAGCCGCTTTTGCAGCGATTTCCACGACAAATCAAACCAGATTTTAATGACATCGACATGGTTATTTTTCAGGTCTTGTTCATAAGCCCGCATATTGTCCAAATATTCATCATATAAGGTTTCATCTAAAGGCTGAGAAACATGTAGAGCAGTACTGAGCAGATCTCCATACCAGTTCCCAAACATCACCACAATTTGCCCTTCTGCGGGAATAAAACGCGCATAAGGTTGCCAAAAGGTTTGGACATTATTAAACATCACAGGGGCATCAGCCTTGACGCGCAAATAACGTGGATCCATCCACTCACGCAACTGTTTAACCGACTCACCTTTACCTGCCAATTCAATACCACTGACCAAGACCAAAACACTTTTGGCATTCGGTTGACCTTGGGTGTCTTTTAAGGCGTATTGCGCATCAATTAAATCGAGTGACAATTGACTTTCATCGACCAAGGCTGGTTCTAGTTGTTGTTTCGCCATTTTTGTCTCGCCATCAGTTAAATAAAATAAAGTTAATCTTTTTAAAGCCGTTGTTTTACTTCAGTATAAAACAAGCTGAAAGCTCATTTTCGCAGATCTTTGTATAATTTCATGACAAATTGACAGCTTTTTATGCCGAATTCGATCATTTTGTCATAGCGGGAACTTGCAACAAGTTCTAAGATTTGCACAAGTTTCAAATCGAGATCGCTCATGTCTAAACTTGCAGTCCTAGATGACCTACTAGAACAGTATTATCAATTGCAATACCATCATAATGCTGAGCTATTTCAACGTCTGCAAGATGTACAAATGTGGCAAAAACAGCGGATGCAGCGCACGCATCACCAGCACTTTTCCGTGAAAAATAATCAATTGATGGCACAATACTTTTTGAACCGTTTATACGGTGGTCCCGATTTTGATGCTTTGGCCAAACAAATTGCGCGCCTGATGAAATATGTGCATAAAGCTGAGAAACTCATTCCTGAAAATGCCATTAAAACTGGCACCGCAGGCGTTGAGTTAGCGATTCTCGCTGTACAGTTAGATGAACGCGTTGCACTGCAATTACTCGAAGACTATGCTCCGAATACCCCCCTCACAGACGAAATGATGCGCCTGAGTTATTTAAAACTGGATCAAGGCCAATCACGTTTACATCAACTGGAACTGCTTGATCAGTTGGGTGCCAGTCTCGACAAATATATGCGTTCATTTATGGTCTATACGGCATTTAAAATGTGTAAAGGCGTCGCTTACAAACACCATTTTGACGTGATGTATGAATTTATGCAGGATGGTTTTTTAGCAATGAAACCTTTAAAATCGGCTGAACAGTTTGTCAAAGACTTTACTGCCATCGAACGTCAAATCATTGCCAAAGTCCATGCCGGCGATCTGCATCCTTTCCAATAAAAGGTCATCTACAGCAAGATAAAATCTTGCGCGTAGATACAGCACGCGTATTTTTTTCTGTATATTATTCATAACAATTGCATGATGGTTACTGTACATCGGCTGAGAATCTGTCATCATGCTTGCACTGCAACATTAACCCTATTTTTATGTTAGGAGTGACTTGAATGTCTAATGAAAATCAAACGCCTACCCCTACCCCTGAGTCGGCTCAACAAACAGACAAAGTCAGCCCATTCCTAAACAGCCCACTTCCTGAGGGTATTCCTCAAGGGCAACAACAGTCATTACAACAACAATTAACCGATACGCCTGTGAACGGCACAGTACCAAAATACAACCTGCCTCGCGGTGCCAATACAGGCAATGTTGGTGCGACTACACACTTCGGTTACCAAACCGTTAACAGTGAAGATAAAGCACAAAAAGTTGCGGAAGTATTCCATTCAGTGGCGAGCAAATACGACATCATGAATGACCTGATGTCCTTTGGTATTCATCGTCTATGGAAACGCTTTGCCATTAACATGTCGGGTGTACGTCGTGGTCAACGCGTATTAGACATTGCAGGTGGTACAGGTGACTTGGCTAAAGTCTTTAGCCGTGAAGTTGGTCCTACTGGGCATGTCGTACTTTCAGATATTAATGAATCGATGTTAAACGTCGGTCGTGATCGTCTGATTGATGCTGGCTGTACCAATGTCGATTTTGTTTTGGCAAATGCAGAAACACTTGAACCTTTTGCCGATAACAGTTTTGACCTGCTCACCATCAGCTTTGGTTTACGAAACGTAACTGATAAAGATGCTGCACTGGCGGCCATGTACCGTGTACTTAAGCCAGGTGGTCGCCTATTGGTGTTAGAATTCTCTAAACCTGTGTTTGAGCCATTCTCAAAACTCTACGATTTGTATTCTTTCACTGCATTGCCAATCATGGGCAAAATTATTGCCAATGACTCAGAAAGCTATAAATATTTAGCTGAATCGATCCGTATGCATCCTGACCAACGTACCCTGAAAGGTATGATGGAACAGGCTGGCTTCCAGAACTGTGATTACCATAACCTGACAGGCGGTATCGTGGCTGTACACCGTGGTTTTAAACTCTAAACGGACTGGTGAAGGTTAAGCTATGTGGTCAATTCTGGCACTTGGTGCAGTTGAACGCTTGATTCACCATGTGATTGATCTGGATGCCATCGCGCGCATTCAGCTCAATCAACTGCAAGGTAAAATGTTGCGTGTGGTACTCGATTCTCCGCAACTCTCGGTCGATGTATTCTTTGATCAAGACAAAGTTCGCCTTGAACCGACTGTCACAGGTCAGGCGGAGCGTCCGTCCATTTTTGAACAACGCCCGTTTGATCCGCAACAAACTACGACAGCAGCAACAGCAACCTTGCAGGTTAAAAGTGTAGTGGAACTGCTGAAGTTATTTTTGGCAGATGATGTAGGCACCATTCCTGTACAAGGTGACTACCATTTACTACAAGATATTCAAAGAATTATGCAGCAGGCTGAACCTGATTTAGCAGCGCATCTCAGTCCTTGGATTGGCCCTGCTTTGGCACATGAACTGGGTAAAATTCAACTTGCACCCAAGCATCTCAAGCGCTCTTTACGCAGCCATTTATTCTTTGCCGAAGATGCACTCAAAGAAGATTCAGGCTTGTTTGCTGCACGCTGGCAAATGGATGACCTGCAACAAAACACCCGTCTTTTGAATCAAAACCTTGATCGTGCAGAAGCCAAAATCCAGCAACTGCAACGTCAAATTGACGTACTTCCAGACTCTATTTAAATTTAGGTAATACACTTTATGATTCCGCACGTTTCACGTTTACTCGAACTTTGGCGCATTGCTGCGCACTATAGACTCGACACGTTGTTTCCTGCGGAAGAATTACCTGAGAAAGCACGTCATGCTCTCGCCTTCATTCGCATGCACCCTGCGGCATGGTCGAGTAAAGAACGTAAAAATCCGCTTAAACTCAAGCAAGCCCTTGAAGACATGGGCCCACTGGCGATTAAGCTGGGACAGTTACTCTCGACGCGTCGTGACTTGATTCCACCTGAAGTCTTGGCGCAACTGGTGTTATTACAAGATCGAGTGAAACCGTTCAGCACCGATGTCGCGAAAACGCGCATTCAGCAATCGCTGAAAGCCGATGTTGCCACTTTGTTCAGCCGTTTTGATGAACAACCGCTTGCTGCTGCTTCGATTGCGCAAGTCCATACCGCTGCCCTGCATGATGGGCGTGAAGTGGTGGTCAAAGTCACCCGCCCCGATATCCGTAGTCAAATTCTACAAGATTTTGAAATTCTGGAATGGCTCGGTGCGACTTTAGAAAAACGCCTAGAAGCTGCACGCGCACTACATTTATCTGAAATTATTCAGGATTATCGTCAAATTATTCTGAATGAACTGGATTTAACTCTAGAAGCAGATAATACCCGTCGCATGCGTCATTACTTCACGGGTTCAAGCATGATGTATGTGCCTGAAGTCTATATGGACAGCAAAGAAGTGATGGTGGCCGAACGCATTACAGGCGTGCCAATTTCTGACACGGCGACTTTTGACCGTCTGGGTATGGATCGTAAAGATTTGTCAGAGAAAGGGTTGACCATCTTCTTTACCCAAGTGTTCCGCGACAACTTTTTCCATGCGGATATGCATCCAGGCAACGTGTTTGTCGAGACCATCAACCCAAGCAATCCACGCTTTATTGCACTGGACTGTGCGATTATGGGCGAGCTGTCTAAACACGACCAAATGACTGTTGCGCGCATGTTACTGGCGGTCATGAACAGTGACTTCATGCAACTAATTCAAATTGTGCATCAAGCAGGCTGGATTCCACCGGGTACCGACCAAGATGCCTTGGCGCGTGAAATGCGCCGAACGGTCGGGCCTATGGTCTCGAAACCAATGCATGAATTGGACTTTGCCGGTATTCTGATTCAGGTTATGGATATTGCTCGTCGTTTCCATTTGGAAATTCCACCGCAATTGATGTTACTGCTGAAAACATTGGTCCACGTGGAAGGCTTAGGTACTGACCTGTATCCAGAATTAGACATTTGGAGCTTGGCAAAACCAATCCTCACCGATTGGATCAAAGCCCAAATGAACCCACAGAAAAATCTCAAAGAACTCGGGCAGAAAATCCCTGATTTACTGTTAGGTGCACAAGATTTTCCAACTCTGTTGGTCGATAGCTTAAATGGCTTAAAAAATCAGTCAGCTTGGAATGCGAAACAGCTAAATGAACTGCAAAGCCTGCGTCTACAGATGGAACATCAACAAAAACGCAGTTGGATTTTCGGTAGTTTAATGGCAATTTTCCTGTCAATTGCCATTATTGCCCCATGGTACATCTCGATTATCTTAATTGCCTGTGCCAGCCTATTGTCAATTTGGCGTCTGTTTAAATAATTTTGTCGATAAAACATACTGTGGATAGCCCAAGAGTTATCCACAGTTTTGTGTATTTTTAACTCACACTTCTAAAGTGACTATCAAGTCACCTAAAGTTTTTCCCCGCCATTGAGCCCGTAGGCAGAACTTTTAAACTAAGTGCACATTTGTATATTTATAATTGCACCATGATTCAAATTCTTGAAAAGCGCTCTCCCGCCTTGAATATTCGTGCTGGTCATCTTGCTCGGCAACTGATCCAACAAGAAGGCTTCCATGCCAAACAGGTCGATATTTTACCCGGTGCAGCAGGTGGTCCCAAAGGCATTGGTTTGACTGGGCTTGATCAAGCCATCTTTGGCAGTTTTCTGCCGCAAGCCAAACAGCGCCGATTTTTAGTCGGTTCTTCAGTTGGTGCATGGCGTTTTGCAGGAATTTTGGCGCAAGGTGAAAAGCTCGGCCCTGAAAAACTGGCGGAGCTGTATATTCATCTTCCTTTTCATAAAAAGATGAAAATTGCCGAGATCGAAAAAATTTCACGCGACATGCTATCTGGTATTCTGAATCAGCAAACGCAAAAATTGGTTGATCATCCCGATTATCACCTCACCATTATTGCCGCAAAAGCTGAACACCTCTTCCAAAGTGATCAACGATTGGCTCTGTATGGCGCTTTGCTAGGTATTGTGGGCAGCAATGCCATTGCACGTCAGCATTTAAACCTTTTTATGCAACGGGTCATCTGCCAACCGAAAAATTTCCCACAATTTAAAATTAAAGACGATAGTTTTAAAACCCATTATCTGAACTTCAATTCAGACAATGTTGCCGACTGGCTCATGGCATCAGGTTCAATTCCTGGTGTTACGCCTGCGGTCAAAAATATCAGTGATGCCCCGCAAGGGGCTTATCGCGATGGGGGCTTGATTGACTATCACATCGATTTACCCTTTGAAAGCCAAGGGATTGTGCTCTACCCACATTTTAGCGACAGCATTACTCCGGGTTGGTTCGACAAGATGTTTAAATCGCGCAAAGCCAATCCGACGAATCAAGCACGCACTCTGCTGATTTCACCTTCGCAGGAATATCTGGCCAGCTTACCTTTGGGACGTTTACCTGATCGTAAAGATTTCACTCTCAAAGGCATGGAGCCACAACGTCGCATCCAACTCTGGAAACAATGTGTGGCTGAAAGCCAACGTTTGGGCGATGAGTTCTTGGAACTGGTCGAAAAGCAACGATTTGCCGAGGTCATGCAAGCGCTTTAAACCTCAGATCTGCAACATGAATGAACGGTGCCGAGTTCATGTTGCAACATCCTGACTGGGTAAATTGATGAAAGATAATTAACACAAATCCAGCCCGATCCCCTACACTATAGCCTGATGTTTTTCGCATCAACTTGAATATTCTTTTCAATTAACTGATTTTGGTGAAGTCCCTATGAACAACGTGCGCTGGCTCGATGAAGTAAAATTTAACGAACAAGGTTTAGTCCCTGCCATTGCACAGCATCATCAAACAGGACGCGTGCTTATGGTGGCGTGGATGAACCGCGAAGCCTTGGCACTCACTGCTGAAAAAAATCAGGCAGTTTATTTTTCCCGTTCACGTAACAAGTTGTGGCACAAAGGGGAAGAGTCTGGACACTTTCAAACCGTGCATGAAATTCGTCTGGATTGCGATGCAGATGTCATTGTTCTACAAATTGAACAACACGGCGGTATTGCCTGCCATACGGGTCGTGAATCATGTTTCTATCGTAAACTCACCCCGCAAGGCTGGGAAATTGTCGATGCACAACTGAAAGATCCGAGCCAGATTTACGCGGCTGAAAAATCCAGCAATCCACATACTATTGCCATGAGTGCATCTACTGCACAATCGGAGCAAGTCGAAGTGCTGTCTTACCTCGGTCAAATGATGACTGAACGTAAAGGTGCAGATCCTGACTCTTCTTATGTGGCAAAGCTATACCACAAAGGTTTGAACAAAATTTTAGAAAAAATTGGTGAAGAAAGTATTGAAACAATTCTTGCCGCAAAAGAATTTCAATTGATCGCCAATGAAGACAATAAAAATGATTTGATTTATGAAGTGGCAGATTTATGGTTCCATACCATTGTGATGTTGGGTCATTTTGACTTAGATCCACAACTGGTTTTGAATGAATTGGCACGACGCCAAGGACTCTCAGGTTTGGTCGAAAAAGCCAACCGTAGCCACTAAAGCTCTGTTTGCCTGTGTCAAATCAACATCCAAAACCGAGCGCAACCTATGAGCAGGCGACTGCCATTGATAATGCGCGTCTAGGACAATCCTTTAAAGTGATTGCCTATGCTGGCACAGGTAAAACCACCACCTTACAAATGATCAGTGATGCTATGCCACAACGACGTGGCATGTATCTGGCCTTTAACAAAGCCATCGCCAGTGAAGCGCAGCAAAAGTTTCACTCCAATGTGGATTGCCGCACCTTTCACTCACTGGCATTCCGTAGTGTTCCACGTGGAATCACCGATAAACTGCGATTACCCCGACTCAGCCCCAGCTTCATTGCCAAAGAATATCGGCTAGAACCGATTACCTTAAGACGTATGATGGGCGGACGCTATGAAAAATATGTGCTGATGCCGAGTCGACTTGCCAGTTTGGTCGCCAATGCGGTGAGCTATTTTTGCTCAACCAGTTCGCAATACCCTGCACTGCGACATCTGCAAGCACCCAATTGGTTGCATCCCGACGATATCGATACCTTACAAAAGCATCTTTATCCTGCGGTAGAACGTCGTTGGCTAGAATCGATTGATCCCAATCATCAGGCAGGAATTGGGCATGATATTTATCTGAAACTTTGGGCACTATCTGAACCGAATATTCCTGCCGATTACGTTCTATTTGATGAAGCACAAGACGCCGACCCCTTAATGTTGGGCATCTTATTGCGTCAGAAAAATACTCAAGTAATTTATGTCGGTGATGCTCATCAGCAAATTTATGCTTGGCGTGGTGCCATCAATGCCATGCAGCAACTTCCTTTACCCGAATCTCGCCTCACTACTTCATTTCGCTTTGGTGAAAGCATTGCGCACAATGCCAATGCAATCTTGGGCGCGCTTAATGAAAAAGTGCCTCTGCTAGGCAATCCACTGTTGAATTCCAAAGTGGTGAATAAACCACACACCAAAATGCGGGATGCAATTTTATGTCGAACCAATGCTCGTGCCATGGAACTGTTGCTTTCAGGGTTAGTACATGGCGATAAAGTGAGTCTACAAGCCGACCATGTCAAACTGAATCGTTTTGTCGATGCCGCCAGCATGTTGAAACAGGGCAAACGTGTCACTGATGTGCCTGAACTGGCGTGGTTTAATTCTTGGCATGATGTACATGAATATTGCGAAACCAATGAAGGCAGCGACATTAAACCTTTGGTGAAATTGGTAGATGATCATGGTACTGATCCGCTTAAACGTGCTTTAGCCAAAATTACTCCGATTGAACAAGCCGATTATATTATTTCCACGGCGCACAAAGCCAAAGGACTAGAATGGGACCGTGTACACATCGAAGATGACTATCAGTTTAAGCTGACGGAACAAGATCATAAAATTAGTGACGAAGAGTTAAGATTGCTGTACGTCGCCTGTACTCGTGCTAAAGTAAGTCTAAATATTCATCATATTTACGACTTGATGCAACAACTGAAAAATAGGATGCCTGTCTCATTACGCCAAGCGGCAGGCTAGCCATTGCACGAATGCGGGGCTTATATGAAAATCGAATCGTTACAGCTCAAACACACCAATCTGTTTGCCAATTTACAGCTTCAATTTCATTATCATGATCAACCCATCACCCTAATTTTAGGCGATCAAGCTACAGGCAAAACCAGCATTCTCAAGCATGCCTATCAAGCCTTAACTTGGTTTGCTGCCCGTTATAAAGACCTGCGTAGTGCGGGTGTGGTCATGTTAGATCAAGATATTCTGCATAGCCGCCTACAGTCCAAAGTTCAGATTTGTGTCGAAATTCCTACCGATATTGGCACCCTCGCAGAGTCTGAAACAGCGCAACCTGAAGTGTTGAATCATTGCAGTTGGCAACTCTATAAAACCCTCAATCAGCAAGGCATTGGGCTGAGTAAAGCTGAAACCGATCAGCTTGAACAACTGGTTCAACTTTACCATCGGGCCCTACAACAAGACCCAATGCAAGGCTTACCGCTGATTGCTTATTACCCCGCTGAACGTTTTGTCAATGAAATCAATTTACTGAGCAAGAACAATCCGATTGTATTTCAAGCTGCATATGCCTATGACGTAGCTGCCATTCCTTTTACAACCTTTAGTCGTTTCTTTGAATGGTTTCGTGAAATTAGTGATCTGGAAAATGCTCAGACCGCTCAACTGTTTCAACAGTTAATGCGTGATCAATTACATTTAGGTCAGCACTTACAACCTGAAAATATTCCGAACACCTTATTTCAAGCCCATGCACAACTCCATGCGCCATGCTTAAAAGCCCTAAAAGATAGTCTGCGCATCGTCTTGCCTGAACTGAATGATATTTTTGTGCAATATCAACCAAAACTGCAATTAATGGTGAGCTATCAAGGCAAAACGATGCAATTTCAACAGCTTTCCAGCAGTCAAAAAAATTGGATAGCGTTGATTGGTGATATTGTTCGACGCATGTGCTTGCTCAATCCTTTCAGTCTCTATCCGTGCTTAGAAGGTGATGGGATCTTACTCATCGATGCGATTGATGAGCAGCTAGATCAACAACATTGCAGCCAGATTTTGCAACAGCTACATCAAGCCTTTCCACAGTTACAAATTATCGCAACGGGTAACCGAACAGAACTCCTTGAAAATGCGGCCACCTATCAATGCCTGCAACTTTCTGCGCAGGGAGTGCAAGACATCGCACTGCAACCACTACAACAACAATTTGATCAAATTTATGCAGAACTCAGTCAAATTTCATTATCTGACACGACTGAACTCGAGCAGTTATCTGATACCCCCTCCACTTCTGCGGTTCAGCAATTGTATGCACAAATTCAACAACTCTCACCAGAAGCACAAGCTGAGTTTCAGCAACTGTGGCAACAAGAGCACGATTCTTCTTTTCAGAACCCGTCGTCCTAGTTTTTTTGCAAGAAAAGAATTACTTTAAGTTCAATTTTGACCTCAAAACAGATAATTCAATCGGTGTGCACGAAAAGGTTTGATGTTGTTTTATTCATGTAATAAGATCAGATTTATTCAGCTTTTTTATAGTAAAATTTTGTTTTGCTATAGTTTTCAAGTTGCGCAACACAGCTTGCTTTTCGCTTTTTTTATTTTCTTTACGGCTTTCAAGATTGAATTTTTTGGATATCTCTTTGCTGTCCTGTAATCCTTGAAAGATAAGATTCACCCATAGGTTTCGACCTATCACGACAATGGATACAAGTGTGCTACCAATTATTATCTTGTTACCGTTAGTACTGGGCACAACCCTTGTCTCGTGGCTGAAAAATTTTTCGCGCGGGGTAACGGCTTTCGGGGCTATCGGAGTCAGTCTAAGTAGTTTAATTCTGTTACTGACTCAAGCAAAGCAGGTCTTTCATGGCGAAGTCATTACTCAAAGTTGGTCTTGGTTACCACAACTGGGCATTGATCTCAGTTTCCGTCTGGACGCCTTAGGTCTACTTTTCTCTTTGCTGATCACAGGTATCGGCACGCTCATTTTTATTTATGCCTATTATTACCTCAGCCCAAAAAACTCATTGAGCAAACTCTATCTATTGCTCATGTTGTTTATGGCAGCAATGTTGGGTATCTCTCTTTCCAATAATTTAATTCTGCTGTTAATTTTTTGGGAACTGACCAGTATTTCTTCTTTCCTCTTGGTCGGCTACTGGAGCAACTATGATGTTGCACAACGTGGCTCGCGTATGGCACTCACCATTACAGGAATGGGTGGCTTGGCCATGCTGGGGGGCTTTATTTTACTGGGGCAAATTACAGGCACCTATCAAATTGACCAGATTCTGACCATGTCAGAACATATTCAAAATCATGCCTTATTTACCCCAACCTTATTGCTGATTCTACTCGGTGCCTTTACCAAAAGTGCGCAGTTCCCCTTCCACTTCTGGCTCCCGAATGCCATGGCTGCACCAACACCTGTGTCCGCTTATCTGCATTCGGCCACCATGGTGAAGGCGGGAATTTTCTTGCTGGCACGCTTACTCCCAATCTTTGCAGGTGCTGCGCTTTATCACAATATTGTGACTTTTGTTGGCTTATTCACCCTATGCATGGCGGCATTCTTTGCCATTTTCAAAGAAGATCTGAAAGGGCTTCTGGCCTACTCGACCATCAGTCATCTGGGTTTAATCGTCTGCCTATTGGGGATTGGTTCACCATTGGCTGTCGCTGCTGCCATTTTCCACATCATCAACCATGCCACCTTTAAGGCGGCGCTGTTTATGATTGCAGGTATTGTTGATCACGAAACAGGAACGCGTGACTTACGTAAATTAAGTGGCGTATGGCAATTATTACCGTTCTCAGCCACCCTGACTATAGTCACCGCAGCGGCTATGGCAGGTGTTCCACTGACCAATGGTTTCTTGTCTAAAGAAATGTTCTTTACCGAGTTATTGGCAAACTTAAATGGCCCAGTACTGGTGCTGTCCGCAGCTATTGCGACTTTGGCAGGTATTTTTGCAGTTGCTTATTCTGTACGTTTAGTGCATGGCGTGTTTTTTGATGGTTCACTTGGTGAGCAAGTTCCTAATAAAGATGGACATGAACCGCCTATTGGCATGCGTGCGCCTGCAATTCTCTTGGCAATTCTATGTATTGTGGTGGGCATTTTCCCTGCGCTCACTGTTGAGCAAATTGTCAATAGTACGGCGCGCGCCAGTACGCAGTTACATGACTTCTCGGGAACACATTTGGCCATCTGGCATGGTTTTAATTTACCTTTAGTGATGAGTTTAATTGCTCTAGTTGGCGGTTTAAGCTTTTACTTCGTTCTAGCAAAGAACCGTAAAATTCGTAGTATTGACCTAGACCCAGCCTTGGGACCTTTTCAAGGTAAACTTATCTTTGAGTCTCTACTCAAACACTTGCTTCTTAAATCACGAAAAATTAAACGTAAAACAGAAACAGGCTCCTTGCAAACTTACCTGCTCTGGATCGTAGCGTTTAGTATTGTCTTGGTCGCTGTTCCTCTGATGGGTCAAGGGCTGACCACAGGTACACGTGAACTGACTCATGCTCCTATGCTCGCAATTGTGCTATGGCTATTGTTATTCTCTGCCTGCTGGATGATGCTCTGGTTCCATCATGAACGCATTAAAGCTGTCCTGATTAGTGGTGCCATTGGTTTAGTTGTGACCATGGTGTTTGTCACTTTGTCAGCACCAGATTTGGCCCTAACGCAAATTACTGTGGATGTTGTGACCACGGTGTTGCTGCTCATGAGCTTATCACTCTTACCTCAGCTTACACCTTATGAATCCAGTCAAGCACGTCGTTGGCGCGATGCCATTCTTTCTATTGTCGGTGGACTTGGCATTGGTTGGATCACTTGGCTGATTCTGACGCGTGACCATAATTCAATTTCTTGGTTCTTCTTACAACAGTCGATACCTCTGGGCGGTGGTTCAAACGTTGTTAACGTGATTCTAGTCGATTTCCGTGGTTTCGATACCTTCGGTGAGATCACGGTATTGGGTATTGCAGGTATCGGCACACTCTGTTTAATGGATGGTATGCGTACACATGGTACAACCATCACACAAGGTTTAACTTATCGCTTTAACCCCTCCCCTTTAATGCTCCGTATCGCATCCTCTTGGATTTTACCGCTGGCTTTGGTCATCAGCTTGTATATTTTCCTACGTGGACACAATGAACCTGGTGGTGGTTTTATTGCAGGCTTAATTACCTCTTTGGCATTGATCATTCAATATATTGCATTAGGCCAAGACCAAGCCGAACAATTGCTTCGCGCCAAATCTGGACGCCTATACGAAATCTGGATTGGTGCAGGTCTAAGCATTGCAGGACTAACAGCTATTGCAGCATGGTTCTGGGGACGCCCGTTTCTGACCAGTGCACACATCTACGTTTCACCCCCAATTTTAGGTGAAATGCACTTGGCTTCTGCGGCTGCATTTGATGTTGGGGTCTATGTCACAGTGGTCGGTGCAACCATGCTCATGATTTCTGTTCTGGGTGACTCGCGCCACTCAAGCATGTCTGGTCCATTACCAAAGGGGAAATAATATGATTAGTCTAGAATTTCTTATTGCCTCTGCGATTGGACTGTTAGTTTCAACAGGCATCTATCTGATTCTGCGCGCGCGTACCTTTCCAGTGGTACTTGGCTTAGCCATGATTGGTTATGCGGTAAACGTGTTTCTGTTTGCGATGGGGCGGGTCCAAATCAACTCGCCTGCAGTATTGACTGAAGCGTCCAAGTCCACGGACCCATTGCCACAAGCGCTCGTCCTTACAGCCATTGTGATTGGTTTCGCCACCACAGCCTTTATTGTACAACTGGCTTTACGCAGCCGCTATGAATCAGGGACCGACCACGTTGACTCAAAAGAAGAAATTAGTCTTGTTGACCCACGCGAGGATGAGCCTTAATGCATAACTTCATCCAATTTTGGGCCGAGCATACACCAATTTTCAGCATCATCATTCCTGCATTTACTGGCTTTATTCTGGTTTTACTGGGCAATCCAGGTTCAGGTTCACTTGCCTACGACTGGCGTCAACCTTGGCGTCGTGGCATCAGTCTGATTTCTGCACTCTTAGGGCTCGCTACTGCAATTTGCTATTTAATGGTGGCCAGTCATGGACAAATCAGCAGCTATAACCTGAGTGAATGGACGGCACCTTTCGGGATCGTTTTGGTTTTAGACCAACTCTCTGCCTTAATGCTAGTCTTAACCTATGCACTTGCAGTGCCTGTTTTGTGGTTTGCAAGCCGTGAGTGGGATACCCGTGGTCGTTATTTTCATACCATGTTCCATTTCTTATTAATGGGATTATGCGGAGCATTCCTCACAGGCGACTTGTTTAACCTGTTTGTGTTCTTCGAAATTCTATTGATGGCATCTTATGTGTTGCTCTTGCATGGACAAGGCAAAGCACGCTTTCAGCTCGGTATTCATTACGTCACCATCAACCTCTTGGCCTCTGCATTGTTCCTGATTGGTCTGGGCATGATTTATGGTAGCGTCGGCAGTTTGAATATGGCAGATGTCGCACGCTTACTACCGAGCTTACAACCTGATGAGCACAAATTAGCTGTAGCAGGTGGACTATTATTATTTGTGGTATTTGGAATTAAAGCCGCAATGTTACCTGTCGGCTTCTGGTTACCCAAAACCTATGCCGTAGCCACCACCCCTGTTGCCGCCATTTTCACCATCATGACCAAAGTCGGCATTTATGCCATTTTACGGGTTAACGGTACCATATTTGATGATGCTTTAAGTCAATCCATTCTACAAAACTGGTTATTGCCTATCGGTTTAATCACCTCACTCTATGGTGTGATTGGTGCCATTGGTGCGGAACGTTTACGCCGTTTTGTCGGTTTTATGGTGTTATCTTCCATTGGAACCTTACTCACTGCTATTGCCTTGTTTAATACCCAAGCATGGTCAGCAACGCTGTATTATCTGGTACATAGCACGCTGATTGCAGCCGCTTTTTATCTGCTTTGTGGCTGGATTACCTCGCAACGTGGTGTCTACAAGGATCATTTAAAAATCGCACCACAGATGAAACAACATCATGTGCTTTCGATTTGCTATTTCCTTATTGCATTAATGATGGCGGGATTACCCCCTTTCAGTGGCTTTCTTGGCAAGGTATTTATTCTTCAAGCCACTGTAAATGAACCTTATCAAGGTATTGTGATTACAGTGATTCTGGTTGTAAGTTTGCTCAGTATTCTCGCATTTACTCGTGTGGGTTTTATTCTGTTCTGGCGTGCCAGCAAACCTGAAGAAATTGCACATATTGATGCAGAATATACAGCTTACCAAGCAACTCCAGAAAAAGCTCCTCCACGCAACGACATAGCCATCTATGTCTTATTGGCTAGTCTGATTTGTTATATGGTCGCGGCAGGACCTATACAGCAATATACTCAGAATACTGCATTACAAATTCAAAATAATGCCTTGTATGAAGCGACTATATTGAAGAAGGATGAGCTGAATCAAGTCATTAGTGTGCAGCCTTTTGATCCTGAAAACTTACCCGAAACCAAATACGGTGGTGAAGAACTCGATCCTAATGCACATCTTATTCCATATACCATCAGTGAAGATACTTTGTCTGGCGAGCACATTTCACCGTACAAGTTACGTCAAATTCAAGAACAACAGACACATGAAATGTTGATTCCTGATGATGCTCAACTTAAACCAGTGGGGCCATAATGATGCAAAAAAAATCTTTCCTTAATCGATGGCTACCTCATCCTTTTGTTTCGGTTTTGGTTGCGATCACTTGGATTATGCTGGCACATAGTTTAGATGCAGCAACATTGGTCATGGCAAGTTTACTTGCCTTGATTATTCCACTCTTAGTACAACCCTTTATTCAGCAGACACCTAATATTCATTGGAAGGCAGCAATTAAGCTATTTTTTGTTGTGCTTTGGGATATTGTGATCTCCAATATTCGGATTGCTAAGTTAGTTTTAGGTCCAATGGATCAATTACACCCGAAATGGTATCGCGTACCTTTAGACACACAACACGATGAAGTCAATAGCTTACTGGCGATGATCATTACCACCACTCCTGGTACAGTTTCTGCTGGGATTGATCAGGATCGTGGTGATATTTTGGTTCATGCCTTAAGTAGTGACGATACAGAAATTGATATTCAAGACATCAAAAACCGTTATGAAAAACCACTAATGGAGATCTTCCACGTCAACTCAGGAGATGCCACATGACCGTTTTACCTTATGCTTTAGGTATCTGTATGGTTGCTATCACACTTTCAATGATGATGTGCTTGGGTCGCCTGATTGTTGGACCGTCTATTGTCGATCGGTTGTTGGCTTTAGATACCTTGTTCTTAAATGCGACCTGTCTCATTGTGGTACTGGGCATCTATTGGAGCACCACGTCACTGTTTGAAGGAGCACTACTGGTGGCAATGCTTGGATTTGTATCCACTGTCGCTTTGGCACGCTACTTCACCTCTGGTCATGTCATCGATTAAGGAGTCCATCACATGCAATTACTCATGGAAATACTGGTTTCTATTTTCTTGCTGATTGGTGCATTCTTCATGTTGGTTGGAGGCATTGGCATGGTACGTCTACCCGACTTATTTATGCGTCTGCATGCACCTACCAAATCGAGCACCTTAGGTTTAGGAAGCTTTTTAATTGCTGCCATGATCTTTTCAGCTTTTCAGGGACGTATTGGTTTTGCTGAGGTTCTGCTCACACTCTTAGCCTTCATCACAGCCCCTGTATCAGCCAATCTCATGGCACAAGCTGCACTTCATCTGCGCTTACGCTCGAGGAGTGGTGATGTACCCGAAGCATTAAATCGGCCATTACCATGGCAACGCCAGCGTCGCCGCCAATAACTCATAAGCATTAAAAAAGCCACCCGAAGGTGGCTTTTTATATCACTCAATTTTAATCTTGAGCTTATTCGTCATCTTGTTTTGCTTCAGCAGCAGGTAAATCCTTCACTGCTTCTGCAATCAGACCAAACATATAGTTACCATACGCATTGGTCTTGTCATAATGGAAACGTAAACGTGGCGTAATACGTGTCTTAATACGACGACTGAGTTCATGACGTAAGAAACCTGATGCCTTATTCAGCACATCCAAAGTTTCTTTATTTGCCACTGCACTTTGCTCATCGCCAAGCTCACGTCCCATCACGGTGACATAGACTTCTGCATAGCCTAAATCTGGGCTGACCTTCACTGCCGAGATGGTCACAAGACCACCTAAGCGTGGATCTTTCAGCTCTTGGCGGATTAACTCAGACAACTCACGTTGAACTGTATCTGCCATTCGCTTCAGACGCTGACTACCCGCCATTAAAGACTCCGTTTAATCAGTTGAACATCATAGACTTCGATCTTATCTTGGACTTTGATGTCTTTATAACCTTTCACTGCAAGACCACATTCCATACCAGCACGAACTTCTTCAACCACATCTTTATAGCGACGAAGAGATTCAAGCTCACCTTGGAATACCACCACGTCATCACGTAATACGCGAATCGGTTTATTACGGTGTAACATGCCTTCAAGAACCATACAGCCTGCTGCTGCACCAAATTTGCTTGAATGGAAGACTTCACGTACTTCAGCCACACCCAGAATCGTTTCACGATGTTCTGGTGCAAGCTTACCACTCATGGCATCTTTCACATCATCAATCAATTGATAGATCACGCTGTAGTAACGAATGTCGATACCATCTGCATCCGCTTTTTGACGCGCGGTGTTGTCTGCACGGACGTTAAAGCCGAGCAATACAGCTTCAGAAGATTCAGCCAATGTTACGTCAGACTCAGTGATTGCACCTACGCCTGAACCAATAATACGAACTTTCACTTCATCTGTTGCAAGTTCAGCAAGCGCAACATGTAATGCTTCCAAAGTACCACGTACGTCAGTTTTCAACACTACATTCACAATCGGCACATCTTTCTTGCCCATTGATGCCATAATGTTTTCTAAACGCATTGCACTTTGACGCTCAAGACGTTTTTGACGTTCACGATCCATACGGGCATCGGCCACTTCGCGTGCTTTCTTCTCGTCATTCACAACAAGAACTTCATCACCCGCCATTGGCGCTTCAGGAAGACCCAAGATTTCAACTGGAATCGAAGGACCTGCCGATTTGATACGTTGACCGTTTTCATCAGCCATCGCACGAACGCGACCATAAGATGAACCAGCAAGTACAAGATCACCCACTTTCAAGGTACCATTTTGTACCAAGATAGAGGTTACTGCACCACGGCCTTTGTCTACACGCGCTTCAATTACTACACCTTGTGCTGCACCTTCTTCAGATGCTTTCAACTCTAACATTTCAGCTTGAATTGAAATCAAGTCCAGAAGCTCATCAATACCTTGACCAGAATGTGCTGACACCATTGCTACTGGAACGTCACCGCCCCATTGCTCAGGCACGATTTCTTTGGTAGTTAATTCATTCAATACGCGATCTGGATCAGCTGATTCTTTATCCATCTTGTTGATTGCAACAATAATAGGTGTACCTGCTGCACGCGCATGGTCAATTGCTTCAGCAGTTTGTGGCATTACACCATCATCTGCCGCCACAACCAAGACTACGATATCAGTCGCTTTCGCACCACGTGAACGCATTGCAGTAAATGCAGCATGTCCAGGAGTGTCTAAGAAAGTAATAATACCTTTGTCCGTTGTCACATGGTAAGCACCGATATGCTGAGTAATACCACCAGCTTCACCTGCCGCCACTTTCGAGCGACGAATGCGGTCAAGCAATGATGTTTTACCATGGTCAACGTGACCCATAATTGTAACAACTGGTGGACGTGTTGTTTGAGCACCACGTGCCTCTTCAGCTGCTTCAAGCAAGTTATCTTCAGCTTGTGTATCTGATACCAGAACCGGGTTATGCCCCATTTCTTCAACTACAAGTGCTGCAATTTCTTGATCAATCGCTTGGTTTTGCGTAACCAATTCACCCATTTTCATGAGCGATTTAATCACTTCACGCACCTTAACCGCCATTTTTGCGGCTAAGTCAGCAACTACAATCGTTGAACCAATTTCAACATCATAAACTTGCTTTTTAACAGGTTTTTCAAAACCATGTTTATTTGCTGTACTGGTTTTCAAACCGCGTTTATGTGTGTTGTCACGGAAAGATTGCTCTTCACCACGACGACCACCTTTCTTCGGTGCACGTGCACCAGGCGTATTGGTTCCACGTTTGATATCACGGTCTTCTTTCGCAAATGAATCTTCATAAGCCTGACCAACTAGACCAGCCGCTAACGGAGAATCATCAATCACGCGAATCGTGGTGGTCGAATCTTCAGAAGAATATTTCGACGCCATTTTACGCATTTGTTCAAGAGTACGTTGCTGCGCTTCTTCAGCTGCTTTACGACGTGCTGCTTCTTCAGTCGCTTTTAATTGTGCAGCTTGTGCTTCACGCGCTCTCTTCTGCTCAGGAGTTTCAATCACTTTAACTTGTGCTTTAACTACTGGCTTATTAGTCGATTTACGCTTCACCACAACAGCCGCTTTTGCTGTTTCTTGCTTAGTGGTTTCTTGCTTTGCTGCTGCACGCATTGCTTCTAAGTTTGCAGCTGCTTTATTTGCCACTGGACTTTCAGCTGTTGCTTTAGGTTCAACAGCCGCACGAGTCTGTTGTTCAGCTTGTGCTTTCGCTAAAGCTTCTGCTTTGATTTGTTCAGGATCAGGCTTAGTAAATGTATGCTTCTTACGAACTTCTACATTAATGGTTTTTGCCTTACCTGAGGTACTTGCCACTTTAGCAGTACCTGTAGTTTTACGTTTCAACGTGATTTGTCCTGCTTGCCCTACGTCTTGACCATGAACTTTCTTCAAATGGTTAACGAGGGTATCTTGTTGTTCAGTAGAAATTATGTCGTCAGCTTTACGTTGCGGTAAACCTGCATCGCGAACCTGCTCTAGGAGCTTGTCTACAGGACGTCCTACGCTGAGTGCTAACTCTTGAATCGACTTGTCCGTCATATATTACCTCCTAGTTAAACCATGATTCACGCGCTTTCATAATCAATTGACCCGCTTGCTCAGCCCCTAAACCTTCAATATCCGAGATATCGTCAGTCGCTTGGTCTGCCAAGTCATCAACAGTCACTACTCCGCGTGCAGCCAATGCATACGCGATTTCCTGTGTCATTCCTTCCATTGCAAGAAGTTCAGCACTTGGATCTTGGATATTTTCTTGTTGTTGTAATGCATCTGCCAATGCCACTTCTTTGGCACGACTTTGCAACAACTCAACAGTTTCAGCATCCAACTCAATTTCATCAAATGTTTCAGCTGGGACATAAGCAATTTCTTCTAGAGAAGTAAAACCCATCTCCACCAACGCCATTGCTAAATCTTCTTCAATGTCTAAACGTGATACAAATAAGTCTAGATATTGTTGCGCTTCATTTTGCTGACGAGCATGATACTCTTCTTCAAGCATCATGTTTAATTTATAGCCAGTCAATTCAGAAGCTAAACGCACGTTTTGGCCTTGAGAACCAATCGCACGTGCAAGTTGATCGCTAGTTGCGAAAATAATGTCCGCAGTACGCTCTTCTTCATCAATCACGATACCAGATACATCAGCAGGCTCTAAAGCGCTGGCAATGTATTGTGCAGGATCATCAGACCATACCACTACATCAATACGCTCACCATTCAATTCCTGTTGAACTGCTTGAATACGCGTACCACGCATACCAATACAAGCACCTACAGGATCAATACGGTGGTCATTGGTTTTCACTGCAATTTTAGCACGCACACCTGGTTGACGCGCAGCAGCTTTAATCTCAATGATTTCTTCAGAAATTTCAGGGATTTCTTTTTTCATCAGAGCCATGAGCATTTCAGGGCGTGAACGTGACAATAATAATTGTGCGCCACGACCTTCACGATTTACGTTAAACAAAATCGCATTCATGCGTTGTTTTGGACGTAAAATTTCTTTCGCGATCATTTCTTCACGCGCAAGATACGCTTCAGCATTATCACCAAGGTCAATAATGAAACCATCTTTGGTTTGCTTTTTCACTTCACCGTAAATAAGCTCACCAACTTTAGATTCATATGCATCAGCAACTAAAGCACGTTCAGCTTCACGAATCTTCTGTACGATCACTTGCTTAGCAATTTGCGCTGCAATACGACCGAAATCAATAGATTCCACTTCTAACTCACGAATGTCACCAATCGACCATTTCGCTGGATCTACATCAGAAATAGCATCTTGACATGCAGGCATTTCATGATCTTCATCTGCAACCACTTCCCATTGGCGGAAAGTACGATAGTCACCAGTTTTACGATCAATCTCTACACGGAGACGCGCTTCTTCAGAGTTGGTTCCTTCGTAAAATTTCTTTTTCGTCGCAGCAACAAGCGCTTGTTCTAAGGCTTCGAAAATCGCTTCACGAGGTACACCTTTTTCATTACTAACCGTTTCAACGACGGTAAGAATTTCACGTGCCATAAGCCACCTATTCGTTCAGATTCTTATAAATTAAATTAATCTTGATAAACCAGATTTGCTTTGTCGATATTGTTGCTATCAATTTCAAGCACTTGTTGCTTTTCTACTTCAACCTGAATCACTTCATTTTCCAGATCTACTGCAACCAATTTAGCTTGAAATTTGCGACGATTTTCAACAGCACTGATCAGGCGTAAAGCAACTTGTTGACCAATATATGCCGGCATCTGCTCCAATTGGAAAAATGGACGATCCCAACCCGGAGAAGACACTTCAAGTGCATACTCACCAGAAATTGGATCATGAACATCAAGCATAGCACCCACTTGTTGAGTGACACGCACACAGTCTTGTACGCCAACACCACGGCCCAGCTCAGGCTCGCCGTCTTCATTGATCGTTGGTTCTACATTTTCATCAACAGCTTTGTCAATATAGATACGTAATAATGAACGTTTGCCTTGAGGGATAAATTCAATCCCCCACAAATCTACATTACAAGCTTGCACTGCAGGAGCAATTAAGTCTTGGAGTGCTTGGGTTTTATTTGATAACTTCATTTACTCTCGTCATTTTGTGCGATTCAATAGTCGTGTTGACCGATGAAACAGACCTACTATAGTGAAGCATGACTATTTGACCAATTGATGTCGACACTACACGATAGCCAATAAAAAAGGGCGTAATCGCCCCAATTATTACACAGAAAACCAATGTCCACTGTGCAAAAAGGCCCACTTTGTTGTGAGCCTCTTTTAGAAACTTGGTAGCGGGAGCTGGATTTGAACCAACGACCTTCGGGTTATGAGCCCGACGAGCTACCAGACTGCTCCATCCCGCATCAACGTGCAAAAATTATATACAAATATGAAATATTTTTCAATCTAAATACTTCGTACTCGCACTGATTTAGTTGCACCTAAATCAAATTGGTAGCGGGAGCTGGATTTGAACCAACGACCTTCGGGTTATGAGCCCGACGAGCTACCAGACTGCTCCATCCCGCAACAAAAGGCAAAATTTCTTAATTTAACAATTTAAATTACTTATTTTAGTTTGCTTCTAAAACAAGGTTGATTGGTAGCGGGAGCTGGATTTGAACCAACGACCTTCGGGTTATGAGCCCGACGAGCTACCAGACTGCTCCATCCCGCATCAACAGATTTGCTGCATACACCAACTTAATTTTCTGGATTCATAAGTTGGTGCGGAAGGGGGGACTTGAACCCCCACGCCCGAAAGCACTACCACCTCAAGGTAGCGTGTCTACCAATTCCACCACCACCGCAGCTGTGACGCATTCTAGTAGCATCGCCACAAAAAAGAAAGGATTAATTCTAATTATTCGCTCGTTTTAGGTGCAGCTGGCGAAGTTTCACCCGAATTAGTTGTTGCTGGCGCCGTTGTCTGTACAGATTTTAAGCTATATGCTTCTGTTGTTTGCTGTTTTGCAAATACTGCTAGCGTTAAACTAGTAATAAAGAATAAGGCTGTCAAAATTGCGGTTAAGCGGGTTAAGAAGTTACCTGAACCTGATGCACCAAAAACGGTTGCAGCGCCACCGCCACCAAAAGAGGCACCTGCATCTGCGCCCTTACCATGCTGTACAAGAATCAAGCCAATCATTAATACGGCAAGAATAATATGCACCACTAGCACAAAAGTATGCATGATGAACTCCTCGTTATTTTGTATGCGCAAAGGCCTGAGCAATTTGATAAAAAGATGCAGCATTTAAAGATGCTCCACCCACTAAGGCGCCATTAATATCTGGACAGGCCGCTAACTCTACTGCATTTTCTGGCTTAACACTACCGCCATATAAAATTGGCATTGTGCTACCCAGTGTTGTGAGCTGTTTTAAACCTTCACGAATTTTAGCATGCATGCTTTGTGCATCTTCTGGTGATGCAGTTTTACCTGTTCCAATCGCCCAAATTGGTTCATAAGCAATCACGATCTGCTGCCACTGCTCTGCCGTTACACAACTTGCAATATCACAAATCTGTTGTAATACCACTTGATCAGCTTGACCATTCTCGCGCTGCTCAAGGCTTTCACCGACACAATAAATGATCGTTAGACCTTCTGCCAAAGCATGTTTTACTTTTTCACGAATGATGTGTGGCTGATCACCAAAAAATTCACGTCGCTCAGAGTGACCAATCAACACATGTTCAATCGCGCTATCTTTTAATAAAGCCGCACTCACCTCACCCGTATATGCACCAGTCCCTGCCATACGAGAGACATCTTGTGCAACCACATGAACAGTACGATTCGCTTGTTTTAATTCGTCTTTTACTAAATGGAGTGCGATTGAAATCGGTGCAACCGCTAAATGGCATTGCGCTTGAGAAATTTCATTCTTGTTCAATAATTCTTTAAATTCATTTATAAGTTGTTTGGCATTCACCTGCATTGGATTCATTTTCCAATTACCTACAACCCAAGGCGTGATCGTCGAATCCGACATACTTAACCCATTCACAAAACAATTGATTTAAACGGCGACATTCTACACGGAATTCCAGATTGAGAAGATAATTTTCTTGACAGTTTAGTATTAACTTCACTTTTTTATATTTTTTTCAGTCATTAAAATGGCAAAAAAAATCAGTTTCATTAGACTAGTTCATGCTTTTCATGAATAGTTGGCGAAACACGACACTTTCAGATATGGTATTTTTATACAACAAAAGTATAATTTTACGATACCAATTATAAACAATTTAATTGAAGTAGGCATTAAGCGAATGACAGCACTACAAGGTTCTCCACGATTTACAGGTTTTATTCGCCGCTTGGTCGAAGATGGGATTGTTTCTACTGAAAACATGCAGGCTGCAGTTAACAGCGCAAGAAAAACAAACCAAGATATTGTCCCTTATCTAATTGAAAACCTAAAACTCAAACCGATTGTCATTGCCGAAAAAATTTCAGAAGAATTTGGTGAACCCTTATTTGATCTTTCGACTTATGACTCTGCCCATATTTTAAGAGATGTCGTTGAAGACAAATTGATTACTAAATTCCGCGTGTTGCCGATTTTCCGACGTGGACATCAACTCTTTGTAGCCACCAGCAATCCAACGCATATAGATGCCATGGATGCTATGCGCTTCAACAGCAAACTCAGTATTGAAGCGATTATTGTTGAACATGACAAATTAGAAAAAATTATTGAACAAAATTATGCAGAAGAAAGCACTTTCGAGTTTGATGATGACTTTGAATTGCACGTCCATGAAGAGCCTACGGATCAAGAAGACAATGATGAGCAACCTCAAGAAGATGAAGCTCCAATTGTCAAATATATCAATAAATTATTGATTGATGCGATTCGTATGGGCGCATCCGACTTACATTTTGAACCCTATGAAAAAGTCTATCGTGTGCGCTATCGTGTCGATGGGGTTTTACGCCAGATTGCAACTCCTCCTCTACAGTTAGCCAACCGTCTAGCTTCACGCTTAAAAGTCATGTCACAAATGGACATCGCTGAAAAACGTGTGCCACAAGATGGTCGTATTAAGCTAAAAATTTCAAAATCCAAAGCGATTGATTTTCGTGTCAACTCACTACCAACCCTATTTGGGGAAAAAATTGTACTGCGTATTTTAGACCCTTCGAGTGCAATGCTAGGGATTGATGCACTAGGTTATGAACCTGAACAAAAAGCCTTATTTATGGAAGCACTGGAAAAGCCACAAGGGATGCTACTTATCACAGGCCCGACTGGTTCTGGTAAAACGGTTTCTCTCTATACAGGCTTAAATATCCTGAACAAAGAAGATACCAATATTTCAACCGCAGAAGATCCTGTCGAAATTAACTTAGAAGGGATTAATCAGGTTAACGTTAACAATAAAGTTGGCTTGACGTTCTCTGCTGCATTAAAGTCTTTCTTACGTCAAGATCCAGACATTGTTATGGTCGGTGAGATTCGAGATTTAGAAACGGCTGAAATTGCGATTAAAGCCGCGCAAACAGGTCATATGGTGATGTCTACCCTACATACCAACAGCGCACCAGAAACATTGACTCGTTTAAGAAATATGGGCGTCCCTTCCTTTAACATTGCAACCTCTGTAAACTTAGTCATTGCGCAACGACTAGCTCGTCGACTCTGTTCACAATGTAAAGTACCTGCTGAAATACCAAAAAATAGCTTGTTAGAAATGGGCTTCACTGAGCAAGAGATACAACAACCAGACTTTAAAATTTTTCAGCCTGTTGGTTGTTCAGAATGTCGAGACGGCTATAAAGGGCGTGTGGGGATTTATGAAGTAATGAAAGTTACACCTGAAATATCCAAGATTATTATGGAAGATGGCAATGCAATTCAAATTGCAGAAGCATCGGCAAAATTGGGGTTTAATAATCTACGTCTTTCAGGTTTAAAGAAGGTCATGCAAGGGGTAACTTCACTACAAGAAGTCAATCGCGTGACCAGCGAATAAAGTACGTATTTAAAATAAGGATAAATGCATGGCTGTCAAAAAAGCACAGATGATGCCAACCTTCAGTTATGAAGGAGTTGACCGCAAAGGGGCAAAAATTAAAGGGGAACTCCCTGCACGGAATATGGCTTTAGCTAAAGTCACCTTACGTAAGCAAGGAGTTGCGATTAAAACCATTCGAGAAAAACGCAAGAATATTCTTGAAGGTTTGCTAAAAAAGAAAGTCAGCACACTGGATATCACCATTTTCACACGCCAATTGGCCACCATGATGAAAGCTGGCGTACCCTTGGTGCAAAGCTTTGAAATTGTGGCTGAGGGTTTAGAAAATCCAGCAATGCGTGAAGTCGTCCTAGGAATTAAGGGTGAAGTCGAAGGTGGTAATACCTTTGCTGGCGCGCTAAAAAAATACCCACAGTACTTTGACAATTTATTTTGCTCGCTGGTTGAATCTGGTGAACAATCTGGTGCACTTGAAACCATGCTAGATCGCGTCGCGATTTATAAGGAAAAAAGTGAACTTCTGAAGCAGAAAATCAAAAAAGCCATGAAATATCCTGCCACAGTGATTGTGGTGGCGGTTATTGTCACCATCATTTTGATGGTGAAGGTTGTTCCTGTATTCCAAGATTTATTTAGCTCATTTGGCGCTGATCTTCCAGCTTTCACCAAAATGGTCGTCAATATGTCAGAGTGGATGCAAAAATACTGGTTCATTCTGATTATTGCGATTGGTGTATTGATTGCTGTATTTCTTGAAGCGAAAAAACGGAGTAAAAAATTCCGCGACTTTTTGGATAAAGCAGCATTAAAAGCCCCTATTTTTGGTGATCTGGTTTACAAAGCCATTATCGCGCGCTACAGCCGCACTTTAGCCACCACCTTTGCTGCCGGTGTTCCACTGATTGATGCTTTAGAATCAACTGCTGGGGCAACCAACAACGTAGTCTATGAGCAAGCGGTACTTAAAATTCGAGATGATGTTGCAACTGGTCAACAATTGCAGTTTGCTATGCGGGTCACTGATAAATTCCCTGCAATGGCAGTACAAATGGTTGCCATTGGGGAAGAATCTGGTGCACTGGATGCTATGTTAGATAAAGTTGCCACACACTATGAAAATGAAGTCGATAATGCCGTCGATGGCTTAACTTCAATGATGGAACCCTTAATCATGGCGATTCTTGGAGTACTTGTAGGCGGGCTAGTTGTTGCTATGTACCTTCCAATCTTCCAAATGGGTTCTGTGGTTTAATGCAAGATTTACTTAATTATTTTATTCAAAACCCAACTGCACTTTATATAGCAGTTGGGATTTTTAGTTTATGCATTGGTAGTTTTTTAAACGTTGTCATCTATCGTACTCCCAAAATGATGGAACAAGAGTGGCGTCAAGACTGTCAATTACTCCTTCATCCTGAACAAGCCATTTTGGATGAAAAAAAACTCAGTCTCAGCCAGCCCGCTTCAACCTGCCCGAAATGTAAGAAACCTATTCGTTGGTATGAGAATATCCCTATCATTAGCTGGTTAGTATTGCGTGGTAAATGCGGAACCTGTAGTAACCCGATCAGTATCCGCTACCCTTTGGTTGAATTGCTGACTGCAATCTGTGCTTTAACAGTCGTCGCGGTCTATGGTCCCACCTTACAAATGTTGTTTGGATTAATTTTCACCTATACATTAATCGCACTAACATTTATTGATTTCGATACCCAACTTTTACCTGATCGTTATACCTTGCCATTGGCAGCATTAGGACTGGGAATTAACAGCTATTCTATTTATACCTCACCAAGCGTTGCCATCTGGGGCTATATCATTGGTTTTCTTTGTCTTTGGATTGTGTATTACCTGTTTAAAATTATTACAGGTAAAGAAGGCATGGGCTATGGTGACTTTAAATTACTGGCTGCTTTAGGGGCGTGGATGGGTCCTTTGATGCTGCCATTGATCATACTACTGTCTTCTTTGGTTGGAGCAATCATTGGAATCATTCTTCTCAAAATCCGTAAAGAGAATCAACCTTTTGCTTTTGGCCCCTATATTGCCATTGCAGGTTGGGTTGCCTTTTTATGGGGTGAACAGATTATGAAAGTTTATCTAGGACAATGAGCATGCAAGCGCCATTCATTCTTGGTCTTACGGGTGGAATTGGTAGCGGGAAATCTGCTGCCAGCCATTGGTTTGAAACACAAGGCATTCAAGTGGTCGATGCTGATATTGTCGCGCGTGAAGTGGTCGAACCCGATCAGCCTGCCTTACATGCCATTCAAGCTGCTTTTGGTGACTGGGTACTCGATAAAACAGGCGCACTCAATCGTAAAGCCTTACGTGAACACATCTTTCAACATGCCGATGCACGTAAAGTTTTAGAAGGCATCACCCACCCTGCTATTCGACAATCAATTATTCAGCAACTGCAAGATGCCACAAGTCCTTATGTGATTCTGGTCTCTCCGTTACTGCTAGAGACCAATCAACATGAGTTGAGTGATCGTGTCTTGTTGATTGATGCATCTGAAGACTTACAAATTGAACGTGCTAGCCAAAGAGATCGCCAAAGTATTCAGCAGATTCGACAGATTATTCAAGCACAAATGCCTCGAAAGCAAAAGCAACAGCTAGCGCATGATATTGTGCTCAATGATGGTCATCTCAGCCATCTTTATACACATCTTGAACCTTTACATCAAAAATATTTAAGTATGGCAGAGCAAAAGAAGTCGCTTTAAGATGACTTCTTTTGTTGATCGAGTTGCGCTTGTAAGGTGTCTTTACGCAACCAGCGCCACGGCTGCAAAGCTCCAAATCCCATACCTAACAAACCACAGATAATTGCCAAACTTAACGGTTCATGTAACAAAGGCACTGCCAAAATCGCTGCAATAAATGGTGCTAAAGTCACGATACTGCCTGCTTTAAACGCACCTAAGCGTTTAATTGCCTCCACATAAGTCAGCGTTGCAACAATCACCACAAAAATGCCATGAAATAATGTTTGCAATACCAAATGTATAGGCTCAGGCTGATCCAGATGTTTCGGTAAAAATAACAAATAAATCGGTAAATAAATGATGGCAGACCAAATCGCGACACTCGCCATAGAATGCCAAGCGGAAAGTTTCCATTGCCTCAATAGAACCGTAAAAATCCCCCACCACATCGCACTCAACAGAAACAATAAGTCACCAAAACCAAAAGCAACCCCTGTTTCCTGATACATCAGATAAGACATTGAGCCAATTGCGGTCAGCATAATAGCTAAACTCAACCATGTATGGCGATCAAAAGGATGTTTAAACAGTACATAGGCTGCAATCGCCGTGCATAGTGGTAAACAGCCATTCAAGAAAATCGCGGCATGTGCCGCTGGGACATAATGAAATGCGCTATATGACGTTAAGCAATATGCCACACCACCAATGAGCGCTAAAATAATAGGTTGCTTATGCCACAAAAATGCCGTGTCTTTCTTATAAATTAAAATCGGCATTAAAATACAAAACGCCAGTGCAAAACGTAGTGCAGTGATATCCCACGCACTGATATGCCATTGCGCACTTAAACGGGAGGTTAAAGTAAAACCGCCCCAAATGCACATTGTTATAGCAACAAATAAATAACCTTGGGAGCGGTGTGAAATCATGATTTAAACAATATTTTAGAAAATAACGGCGAATCAAACACTTTGGCGTTGGCGACAAGCTTCATACAGTGCCATGCCTGTAGCGACACTCACATTTAAACTTTGCAGGTTACCCGCCATCGGAATATACACGGTTTGATCACATTGCGACTGGGTAATTGGGCGTAGACCTGTATCTTCAGCACCCATCACCACACATACCGCGGTTCCAGTAAAATCGAACTGTTGTAATGGAAGTGCTTTCTCATCAAGCATAGTCCCCACCACACGCACATTAAACTCATCTTTAATTTGCGCTAAAGTTCGTGCCAAATTGGTCACTTGGATAAACTTCACCTTCTCCGCACCACCCGCTGCCACTTTACGTGCGGTCGGGGTTAAGCTTGCTGAACGATCACGTGGCACAATCACGGCTTCAACCCCCATTGCTGCTGCAGTACGGATACATGCACCTAGATTATGTGGATCCGTCACTTGGTCTAAACCGAGTAACAAACAATTTGGTGATTGTTTAAGTAAGGCTTCGAGATCTTTTTCATTTAAAGTTGGATGCGGACGTACGGCAGCCACAACCCCTTGATGGAATGGTAAACCCGCCATTTTTTCCAATCGATCACGACCAGTTTGTTGTACGCTAATCCCAAAAGGCTCGGCCAACTCAAGTACACGTTTTAAACGTTGATCATCACGACCTTTTAAGGTGAACAAAGTTAGAACACGTTCAGGCTCCAATTCTAAGAGCGACTCTACTGAATGAACCCCATAATAATATTCAGGTTTTGCCATGAACAACCTCAAGTAAGCAGAAAGACAGGGAGAAAATACAAATAGAAAATCCTGCAAAGTTGCCTTTACAGGATTTTGACTTAAGCTATAGTTTAACTGATTTTGGTTAAAATAGCTTTGCTTATCCGTCCTAGACTTAGCCTTCTAAATGGCAAACATAATCCAAGACTTCATCTGTTTCGATTTTAAAACGGCTATTGCCTGGCACATAAAAAGATTGTCCTGCACGGAACAATTCACTTTCTTCGCTATCCGCAATTTTTACACGGCACTCACCAGAAATAATTTCCATACGCTCAGGCACATGTGTTTCAAACGTTAAGGCTTGTTCAGTTGGAAGAATAACGCCTAGGGTTTTTTTGGTTCCATCTTCAAATTGAACGGTATGGCTAATGCATAACCCACCAAAGTAAACGTTCGATTTTTTGATAACTGATACATGATCAAACTGAGCTGACATGCGTATTCTCCAGATGATGCGCATAAATATCTTAATGATTGATGTAGTTTAAATAGGCAATAGCAACTAATCAATCGGTGTTTATCTGTAAACAGCATTTTTCCTAGAAAACCTAGCGTCACACTTTTACAGCCCCATTTTAACTGAAAAAGTGTATCTGATTGATGTCTTAGACTCAAATTGCTTTAGTCTTAAATCTTTACTATGCAATTGAAAAAATTACGCTAATATAGAATCCAATACAGTTTCAGCATCGTCTGTAACTTGTGATAATTAAAAAACTTGACTATCTTACAGAAACCAAACTTTTCGCAGCTTGGACGCGTTTATGCTGACACATTTAACTCTCATCAATTTTGCCTTAGCTGATCACTTAGCCATTGATATTGATCAAGGTTTTAATGTTCTTACAGGTGAAACTGGCGCAGGAAAATCTTTATTACTGGATGCGCTCTCGGCGAGCTTAGGCGAGCGTACAGACACCAATTACGTCCGCTATGGTGCAGATAAGGCAGATATTACTGCCGTATTTAGCTATGAACCGCATAGCCCTGAAGCCTCTTGGTTACAGCAACATGAGTTAGATGATGATTCAGGCGAAATTCATTTAAGACGTGTCATTTTTGCAACGGGTCGCAGCAAAGCTTGGATTAATGGCCGCCCAAGTAGCTTGTCCGAACTTAAAGAATTAGGGCGACTTTTGGTTCAACTCTATAGCCAGCATAGTCAGCAACAACTTTTAGAACCACCTTATCCGAAGCACTGGCTTGATCGTTACAGTAATTTTGCGCAACCTGCACAACAGGTCAAAGAAGCCTATTCAAATTGGCAGCAAACCATTCGTCAGCATCAGGCTGCACTCGATGCACAAGCTAGCCGCAAGCAACGTATTGAAACGCTTGAGTTACAACTTGAAGAATTAGAAGAAGTAGTACAACTGCAATATAAAGAGATTGAACAGGAGTTCGATCGTCTCAGTCATCATGAACACATCATGCAAGATTGTAGTTATACCTTAAATACTTTAGATGAAGCTGAGCAAAACATTAATCAGGAATTGTCTGTGCTCATTCGTCGCTTAGAGTCTCATGCAGGACGCAGCGAACAATTGGCAGAAATACATAACTCGATTCTGAATGCGCAAAGCGAATTGGAAGATGCAACGGCAAATTTACGTCAGTTTATTGACCGTCAGAGCTATGACCCTGAACGCATGGAAGAATTAAATGCTCAACTTGAAGTTTTTCATCGTTTTGCCCGTAAATATCGCACCCAACCAGAAGCTTTAAATCAGGAATACCAAGGCTGGCAAGTAGAGTTAGCACAGTTGCATGCCCTAGAAGACCCTGAAACTTTAGCCGAACAAGTCGAACTGGCGCATCAGGACTTTTTAAATAAAGCACAACACTTGGATGAAATACGACGTGCAGCCGCAACGCCATTGGCCAAACAATTGACCGAGCAAGTCAAACAACTGGCGCTGCCAGAAGCCCATTTTGAGTTCAAGTTTGAACCGCTAGAACAAGCTTCTGCCGATGGACTAAGCTTTATCCAGCTTTTATTTACGGCCAATAAAGGCATTCCTGCACAGCCTTTGGCACGTGTGGCTTCAGGTGGTGAGTTGTCTCGTATTGCCCTCGTGATGCAAGTCATGAATGCAGAGAAAACCGAAGCCGAAGTTTTGGTTTTTGACGAAATTGATGTAGGCATCAGTGGTGGTACTGCCGAAATTGTGGGTCGTCTACTGGCTGATTTAGCACAACATGTGCAAATTCTCTGTATTACTCATCAGGCACAAGTGGCGGCACAGTCAGATCAGCATTTACTGGTGAAAAAACAGCAAACCGACCCTGCAAGCAGCACCATTATTTCACTTGAAGAACAGCAGCGAATTTTGGAATTGGCACGTATGACAGGTGGTGTAGAAATTAGTGAAACTACGCTCCAGCACGCAAAACAACTCAGACAATTAAAATTTCAACCCGTATAAATTTAATGTCGAAGCTGTAAAAAAAGATTGGTGAATAGCACAAAGTCTTGTAAGTTGAAAGCATATGGACTGTTGTCTTCACATAAATGACTTTTTTAAGGAGAAATGCTTAGGTGACCAAACAATATCTCACGCATCGTTGCCTGATTGCCCCGCCAGAAATGAAAGATGAGTTTTTTGCTCATACCGTCATTTATTTGGCTCGACATGATGACGAAGGTGCGCAAGGCATTATTATCAATCGACCTTCTGGCATTTCTGTAAAAGAATTACTTAATGATCTAGAAATTGATGCAGATAATGTACATCCGCATGATGTGTTACAAGGTGGCCCGTTACGCCCAGAAGCAGGCTTTGTATTACATACAGGACAGCCGACTTGGCATTCATCGATTGCCGTCGGGGAAAATATCTGCATTACCACATCTAAAGATATTTTAGATGCGATTGCCCATAACGAAGGTGTAGGACGTTATCAAATTGCTCTAGGTTATGCCAGTTGGGCTAAACATCAACTGGAAGATGAAATTACTCGTGGCGATTGGCTGATTTGCGATGCCGATATGGACCTAATCTTCAATTTACCTTATGGCGATCGTTGGGACGCAGCGTACAAAAAAATGGGCGTCGACCGTAATTGGTTATCTTCAGAGATTGGTCATGCCTGATTTATCCCCGTCGCAGTTAATCATGGCATTTGACTTTGGCACACAAAAGATGGGCATGGCTGTAGGACAATCTATCATTTCCAGTGCCAACCCATTGCCTTTGTTCCCCATGAAAGATGGCATTCCCAACTGGGACAATTTACTTAAAGTGGTCAAACAGCATCAACCGAACTTATTTTTAGTCGGTTTACCCTTGAATATGGATGATAGCGAATCGGAGCTTTCAACCCGTGCACGCAAATTTGCTCGTCGTTTGCGCCATCAAACTAATATCGAAACCTTGATGGTCGATGAGCGCCTAACCACCCGCGAAGCACGTGATGAACTCGATCATTATCAAGCACAAGGGCGTGGAAAAAAACTTTCTGCCGATAGTCTTGCCGCCGCACTACTGATTGAAAGTTGGTATCGTCACCCCGAAGGTGTACAGCCTTAAAGCTTGATCTGGAAAAGGAACTTTATAATCCTTTTCCATATTTATTACTGCTTGGTCTGGATATGAATAGTGGCTGTTCGTCCCGCAACAAATGCCAATTGGTTTTTCGGCATTTCATCTAACACAATTTTCACAGGTACGCGCTGGGCCAAACGCACCCAAGTAAAGGTTGGATTGACATTTGCCAACAAAGTAGAGCTACTCGAACGTTCACGATCTTCAATCCCCGAAGCAATCCCCTGCACATGACCTTTAATTTTCTGATCATCACCCATCAACTGAACTGTTGCAGGATCTCCAATTTGAATATGGTTCAATTTGGTTTCTTCAAAATAGCCCACCACATACAATTGCTGACGATTGACTAAGGCAGCAACAGCATCGCCAGTTTTGACATAATTACCCACCTGTAAACTAAAGTTAGATAAACTTCCATCCGCGGGAGCAACTACCGCGGAACGAGTCAAATTGAGTTGTGCTAAATTTAAATTACTGTTTGCCACTTCAATTAACGCTTTTTGTTGCACAATATTGGCTTTGGCCTGTTCAATAGCTGCCAACATTTGTTCATGTTCGGCATGTGATTGATCACGCGCTGCAAACATTTGATCCTGTTCTTGTTTAGAAATTGCCCCCTCCATTAAATTGCCAAAACGACTGGCATTTTTATCTGCCAAATTGGCATTGGCTTGAGACTTAATCACGTTGGCTTTCGCTTGGGCCAATGCAGCTTCTGCTTCTGCCAAACCTGCATGGGCTTTTGCTAAATCTGATTTTGCCTGCTCTACATCCAGTGCCTGACGTGCGATATCGATTTTAAACAGTACCTGTCCTTTTTTAACAGTTTGGTTATCTTGAACCAAAACCTGAGTGACTAAGCCAGAAACGTCCGAAGATACTTGCATGACATCCCCTCGAACACGACCATCACGTGTCCAAGGCGCTGAATTATAATAATTCCATAAATGTACCACTACGTAGATTGCGGCCAATAACATCACAGTAGTGATAATAGGACGTATGACTTTACGTGTATCTAAGGTATTCATTTCTGTTTCCTCTTCTCTAATTCATTCATCTGTATGGCCTAAATACCCCAAAACAGTAAAAACACTTCATGTACGCCCATTAATAAAATGATATAGAGGCAGATATTGAAGATACCCGGTAATGCAACCCAACCTTTATCCACCCATGGATTGGTCAAGATTGAAACCATTTTAAAGACTAAAAATGCAACAATTGCTTGAATCAAGAAAACAGGAATATAAATTCCATACGCATTTAACTCGCCCATTTCAAGCTCCTGTCTCTGTCGCATGTATCATTTCCGCTGAGGGTGGCTCATGGAAAATACTGCTGCGGATATTATTGATATTCATTTTTACCCGCATACAAAAATCCGCATTCGGTTCAGCTGCTAAGCACTGCTCTACATGCTGCAACTCAGCAAAAACCTGCTGCTTTAAGCCTTCAGGTAAAATCTGTTGCTTTTCTTGCACCAAAAAGGCTTGTTCTAAACTGTGTTGTAAGGCAATAAAAGCCTGCTGTAAGCTCACACTGACGTTCGGGTTCTGGATAAATTCAGCCAACCGACTCAGATTGATGACTGCACTGGTTTCAATCAATGCTAAATTCATAGCCTGCTTAAGCTGCTCAGATTGAACCAATTTGGTATTCAACACCCCAATACGATCAAGCATACTGCGTAAATGGACTCGAAATTGAACCCCGTAAGGAATAAACAAAGCTTCACGCATAGCTCGGTAATGCAACGACAAAATTCGACTAGCACTGGTTTCTGGCGACATGGCTCGAATAAAATAAATAGCAAAAATCGAGATAATTGGACCCATCACCCCTGCTAAAGCGGTATCAATGAGCAAGACGGCATCGGTGCTATAACGATTTTGCAAATTTAAACTCATGATGAAGTTAATCAACATTGGCAATGCCAAACCCATTAAAGGCGGATTCGGCAACATACTCAGCAAGTACAACGATAACGGCGCCAATACAAATGCCAACTGCCAGAATTCATGTACTTCAGGCATAATCACAAAAGCATAGAACATGGTAATGATTGCCGCATAGACTGAACCACGAATAAACAAGCGCAACGCAGGTACAGGGTTGTCTAAGCCTGACAAAATACATACCGTAACTGCGGTCAACTGCGCCATCATATAGCCCGCGTGCCAACCACTATAAATCCAGAGCAAAAATGCAATCGTCGTCGCAATCACGGCGGCGACAGCACTACGAACTGCCATACCATGGTCTCGATGCAAACTTGGGTACGAGGTAGTTAAAGTGACAATCTGCCCTGGAATGCGCTTATCACCTTGCTGAATCAAATCCCATAAACATTTAATGGTCACTACATTTTCTACAAAATGGCGAATGTCCATTTTCAAAGCATGCAAAATAATCTGTTGCTCAGCCGTCGCCAATTCTGATAACGCAGTAAAATCTTGCTCAAAGCTCTCTGGTAGTTGTTTGAGTTGATCAACTTGCACATGTTGCTGTGCGCGTAAAAACTGTAATACATGCTCATGTAGCACTGGTAAAACTTGCCGATAACGGGTATCTATTTGATCTAGCTGAGCAACCCGTTCAGACATGGCCACCAGATTAGCCACCGTCATGCTGACTTGGTGCAATAATTCTTGCAGTGACTTAGTCATCCCTTGTAGGGCGCCACGTTCATAACTTAAATGTACCGCCAAACCATGAATATCGGAGGTATCACGGGTAATGGCTGCCAACAATTGAGTATAGCGATGGCTGTGTTCTGGATCGGTTAAAATGCTGTGAAAGACTTGACGGGTATCATCCAAAGTTTTTTGGACCCGCTTTTGTACCAAAGCCCCTAAATGTACAGGAAATAGAGTGCTCGACACCACTGCACTGCATAATACAGCAACCGAGATTTCTAAAATTCGCCCCAAAGCCATATCGAACACGCTATGGGTACTAATACTATTAATTGAACTGCACACTACCATGACCGTGGTATAACCTGCCAACATAAAGACATAACTACGTGGCGTACGATCCAATAAGGAGATATACAGACACAGCCCCACCCACCCTGCTAAAACCAGTGTAAAAAAGATAGGAAGATCAATAAATTGGGGAGTCAATACAATCGCAATAATCCCACCGATTAGCGTACCCAAAATACGGTAAACCGCCTTAGACGACACCATACCTGCATACGGATGCGCCACAATAATCACTGTGCCTGCCGCCCACATGGGATAGGTCAGGTCGAGTGAGAATGCAATAAAAAGGGCCAATAGCATCGCAATAAAGGTTTTAACGGCAAAAACCATATCCATACGACTTGGACGAAAGGCCAAAATCGGCTTAATTAACAACATCGCCCCATCCTTTAGACGAAATGAACAGGATCATCTTTTTCAAAGCCACACCAATGTCGACAATATTAATATGCAAACGCTGTCCTATCCGCAGAATTACGGTAACAGAAGATATTCATGCAATAAGAGGGCAGGTTTTGACGTTAGGAAAACGTCACAGCTGCAATTCAAGCGTAAATTTCGCACAACAAAATTTACAATGAGAAGTTCAATCGCGTTATTTTCATAATAATTACGATAAAAGTCAAACAAAATATCTTATTGTGATAATTTGATTTATATTTATAAAATTATTGGTGTTAAATTTAATCAAATTATCGACGGTTTCTTAATTTAGAATCTGCTATTGTTTTATTACAAAAGCTCTGCATGACCAACAACAATTTGTTATAACATCATTTTAAATGTCTTTTTCTTTTTGACGTTGTGGCTTCTTATGACACTTTCTAGTTTTGGTAAAATTCTCACCGTTTTAGACCTGTTTTCAGTGTCTCGCCCAATCATTAATGTCGATATCATTAGTGAAGAACTTGGCCTTTCTAAACCAACCAGCTATCGCTATTTAAAAGAATTGGTTTCTGCTGAACTGTTACAGCGCCTAAGTGGTACATCTGGTGACTATACGCTTGGCTCAAAAATTGCCGTTTTAGATTATATCTCACACAAATCTAATCCATTGATTCAAATCAGTATTCCGTTCATGAAAGAAATTGCTGAACGAACAGAATTTTGCTGCCTCTTAACACATTTAAATCATGATTCTTGTATCGACTTACATCATGAAGTCACCAAAGGGGTAACATTATTATCCTATGGTCGAGGCTGCCCTCGCCCAGTCTATGTGGGATCCTCTCCAAAAACGATTATTTCGCATTTACCCAAGCAAGGTATTTTAGATTATTACCGACGTTTTTCGGCCCAATTGGCGGAAGTTGGTTTTGCTCAGAATGATCAAGATTTCTTAAATAAAATGAAGAAAATAAAGAAACAGGGCTATTATTTCTCAAATGGTGAAGTCGATCCAAACGTATCAGGATTGTCTGTTCCCATCAAGTTTTCCAGTAAAGAACCTCCTTTGGCGTTGACCGTACTCGGCTCCAGAAACCGTTTTGAATTTGTGAACCTAGATAAACTCATTGAAGTCTTACATAGCAATGCCGCCTTGATTGAACAACAATTTATTGCTTTATCGACGGTACCCGCTGAATTGTAAGTGGTGTCACGTATACAAGAATTGAACAAAGCTATTTAGCTTTTCTGGTTGATAAAATCAACATATTCTCATAATATGATTATAGTTCTTCAGCAGCTTTATGTTTCCATGACGTATTGCATGCGCTATTCTCCTCAAAGTTAAAAAGCTCAAGCAATGTCTTGGGCTTTTTAATCTATAGAGCCTTTTGGCTTACAATTTTCAATTTAAAGACATAAAAAAACTCCATATCTGGAGTTTTTTTAGGACCAATTAAGGCTGCTTTAAATACGGCCATGCCGCTTTTAAATAAATGAACATCGACCATAAAGTCAGTACGACTGCCGTGTACAAAAGTAAATAAGCCAAAGTTTCTAAAGGTTGCCAATTGAGTAAAAACACTGAAATTGCAATCATTTGAAAGGCTGTTTTGTATTTCCCCACGGTAGAAACAGCTACATTGGTTCGTGCTCCAAGCTCCGCCATCCACTCTCTTAATGCAGAAACCGTAATCTCACGCGAAATAATAACAATAGCTGCAAAAGCCATTGAAATGGACGGTTGCCATTGCACCAAAACAATTAATGCTGCTGCGACCATCAACTTATCTGCAACAGGATCAAGGAAACGACCAAAGGCAGATGTCTGATTTAAAGTTCGCGCTAAATAGCCATCAAACCAATCTGTCACTGCGGCAAGGACAAAAATAGCAGTCAAAATAAGATGCCGCGTAAAGCCCCCATCATGTCCTGCAACGCCAATGGCTGGTGGCCAATAGGCAATTAATAAAAATACAGGAATCAAGGCGATACGCGCCAAGGTCAAGATATTTGGAATGTTCAGGATTCGACCTGCTGTCATAGACACCGCCAACTTTTCCCCTTTGTGAGCGATGATGCTATGGTTCAAACGACCACATCTAACTCATCGTATTTAGCGCCACTTTATACGAATTGAGATAGAGTGTCACTAGGCAAACACGGTAACTGTCTGTCTGGAAATCGCAATTAAGCGATTTTCTGCATCCCATAAATGTGCATATTCTGTGGCATAGCCTTCCGCAGCGTAGTCCGTAAATACTTTATATTTAAACCAATCATGCAAATTTTGCTGTAATGGATTTACATAAGTCACATGCCAGGTTAAAGAGCTGGCGGGTGCAAATGTCTTAAATAGCGGTAAACCCCCCGGTGGCCAAATATCAAAAAGCGTCATTAAATCGGCAACCTCAAAAGGCCGATCGCTATGCTTTTCGGGATGAAACCGACACCAGCCACCAAAGTCACTTTGTACGCTGCCAGTACATGGTGTTTCACCTTCAGCCCAACGCACATCAAACTGCTGATAACATTGCGGAAATTGAGTATTGAATTGCATGCTTTGTAATTGTTGAGGAGCGATATAATTTGGTGCGGTGCGTTCTTGGCGCACTTGAATTTCAGAAGATCGAGCAGCACCAAAGCTGGCAATTAAAATACTTTGTACAGCATCATCTTGCCATAAACGTACCTCAATAGTGGTCACAGACTTACCCTGACGTAAAATCTCGGCGGTCAGTCGTGCCAAGCCCTGTTGAACTGGTCCAACAAAAGTGACACTGGTACTCAATAATCGCTTGGAACGATCGGCAATACTGAGCAACGCCTTTTGCATCATCAGACCTGCAACCATACCACCGTAAATAGTTCGCCCCTGTAACCAGCCTGTCGGTATTTCAATCCATTCATTCTGCTCAAGTGCTTGATACACAGCTAACAGTGTCATGCCTGTCTCTTATTTTATCCTTTGAAAAATATTGTTCACCATGTATCTGCATTTGTGAATGTCATATGACTCACGCGTCACTGAGCATTTTGGCTATTTACGGATCGTTATTCATGTAGAATTTTATAAATGGTGCGCGCCATGACTTCACCCAAACCAGGCACAAGCATGAGCTCATTTTCCGAAGCTTTCAGTACCCCTTGAATCCCCCCAAAATGCGTGAGTAAATCACGACGGCGTTTTGGTCCTAGCCCTGGAATCACTTCTAAAATCGAAGAGCCTCGTTTTTTATCACGTTTGGCACGATGCTTGGTAATAGCGAAACGGTGTGCTTCATCACGTACTTGCTGAATCAAATGTAAAGCCTTGTGATCTTCAGGCAATTGGATTTTAGTGCCATCGATAAAATGCAAGGTTTCTAGCCCAGGTTTACGCCCCTCACCTTTCGATACCCCCACCATAAAAGCATCTAATCCAAGCTCTTGCATGACATCCATCGCCATGTGAAGTTGCCCTTTCCCGCCATCAATGAGTAATAAATCAGGCAGCATGGCTTTTTTATAACGGCGAGTTAGCGCTTGGCGCATCGCTGCATAATCATCGCCTTCGGTAATATCCTGAATCGAAAACTGACGATAATCGCGTTTTCGGGCGCCTCCTGCATCAAACACGACGCAAGAAGCAACCGTAGCTTCACCCATGGTATGTGAAATATCAAAACATTCAATCCGATCAACAGGACGCCCGACCACCTGCTCGAGTTGATGAAAACGCTCATTGAGTTCTAAATGATTGGCCAATTTTCCTTTAATGGCGTGTTGCACATTCATCTGTGCCAACTCTAACCATTCTGCACGCGTTTCACGTACATTATGTTTAATCTGGATTTTTTGTTCAAAATGCTGCTGTAAAGCCTGTTCCAATTCTTTTCGATTGGGAATTTCGACATTCACAATCAATTCATTCGGCACTTCATCCGCCACCTGAAAATAGAAGTTGGCCATAAAGTCTGACAGCATTTCACCCAGATCATCGCCTAACATATCGGGGAAATAAGCTTTTCCGCCTAGCATTTTGCCATTACGGACATGCATAATTTGCACGCAGGTCACGCCCGCCTGATAGGCAATTGCCAAAATATCGGCTTCGCCCTTAATTTTATAAATGGCTTGCTGCGCCTGCACATCACATAATAAGGCCATACGATCACGATAAAATACGGCTTTCTCAAACTCTAAAGCTTCAGCCGCAGCTTCCATTTTCTGAATCAATTCCTGATTCAATTCTTTGGTATCGCCCTTTAAAAAGCGGATAGAATTATTGACATCTTCCTGATAATCCTCGGGACTAATCAAGCCGACACAAGGGGCAGAACAGCGCTTAATCTGATATTGCAAACATGGACGCTTACGCTGCGAAAAATAGCTATTTTCACACTGCCGAACATTGAACAGTTTCTGAAGCACCAACAGCGTATCACGTGCATTATATGCACTGGGATAAGGTCCAAAAAACTTGCCGATTTGATGTTTCCCTTTCCCGCGTCCACTGGCAATGCGCGGATAAGGTTTGTCTGCCGAAATGAAGATATAGACATAGGATTTATCATCGCGCAGCATAATATTGTACGGCGGACGATGCAGTTTAATCAGGTTTTGCTCAAGCAGAAGTGCTTCGGTTTCAGAACGAACCACCAAAGTTTCAATATCATAAATCCGTGCCACCAGCGCCTGAGTTTTAGGATGCTCAATGGTTTTCACAAAATAACTCGACACCCGATTTTTCAGATTTTTGGCTTTGCCCACATACAGTAACTCCCCCTCTTTACCCAACATCCGATAAACACCGGGCAAGGTGGTCATATTGGCCAGAATCTTTTCGATATGTTCGCGGGCGTTTTCGTTCACAGTGCGTTTAAACCTTGGAAAGTTATTCAATGATGTGGATGTGTAAAGGGGCTTTTTCAAGCCAGTCAATCAAATCGTTTGATCGACAATTTTATTCTGATGATTTTAGAGCAATACAGTGGGCTTAAAGTTACAAATCTCAAGTTGGCTCTACAGCTTGAGGTTGTAGCATCACTTGTCCATACAGATCCATGTGCTCATCTCCCCAAGCTTTTAGCGCCAATAAAATTTCACGTAAGCTCATACCCAAAGGCGTCAAACTATATTCCACCTTTGGTGGAACTTGCGGATAAACCTCGCGATGAATAATTCCGTCCTCTTCCAGCTCACGCAGTTGATTGGTCAACATGCGTTGGGTGACATTGGGAATCCGTTTACGAATTTCACCAAAACGTAAGGTATGCTCGGTCAACAAATGCCATAGAATGATACTTTTCCACTTGCCATCTAAAATGCCGATTGCAGCCTCAACCGCACAGCCTGGACTGCAATTAAAGCGAGAGTGCTTTGCTTTACTCATTTTAATAGTATCCTTTTCTACACTATATGCAGAATTTAACCGTATATACTTAATTTAAAACTACGCTAAGATTTTAATCATAAACCCAATTTGAGATTAAAAATATGAAAGCTGTTGGATATTTACAAGCTGGTGCTGCCGAACAATTACAAGATATTGAACTTCCAACCCCAACCCCAAAAAACCGCGAAGTCTTGGTGGCAGTCAAAGCTGTTTCGGTGAATCCTGTCGATTGTAAAATCCGCACCCGCGTTTCACCCGAACAGGGACAATATAAGATTTTGGGTTGGGATGCCGCAGGTGAAGTGGTTGACGTTGGTCCAGAAGTAGAACACTTTAAAGTGGGCGATCAGGTCTGGTATGCAGGCGACTTAACCAAAGCAGGCACCAATGCCGAATTTCATGTGGTCGACGAACGAATTATCAGTTTGAAACCGCAAAATCTATCTTTTGCTGAAGCAGCGGCATTACCGCTCACAGCGATTACTGCTTGGGAAATGTTGTTCGACCGTCTACAAGTGCAACAGCATGATCACCCTCATGAATCCATTTTGATTATTGGCGGTGCAGGAGGTGTCGGCTCCATGGCCATTCAACTGCTCAAAGCCAAAACCCAATTGCAAGTGATTGCCACGGCATCTCGCGCAGAAACACAGGCATGGGTGAAACAGTTGGGTGCGGACATTGTACTTGACCATCGTCAATCCTTGGTTGAGCAACTACAGGCACAAAATATAACGGCTCCACGTTACGTATTTTCCACCACGCACACAGGCAATTATCTTAGCCAGATTGCCGAACTGATTACGCCACAAGGTCGGTTTGGTCTAATTGATGATCCTGAACAGTTAGATATTAATCTATTTAAACGTAAATCAATTTCAGTACATTGGGAGTTTATGTTTACCCGCTCGATGTTCCAAACGCCTGACATGACAGCACAATCCCATCTTCTGCAACAGGTCGCACAACTGATTGAAACAGGGAAAATTAAAACCACCCTCAATCAGGTCGTGGGCAGTATCAATGCGGAGAATATCCGTCAAGCCCACCATGCGATTGAATCAGAAAAGACTCAAGGTAAATTGGTGCTTGAAGGTTTTTAAATGCTAAAAAGCCCGCTGTCTAACTGATGAGAGCGGGCTTTTATGCAATTCAACCAGCGACCGATTTAACTGATCGACTGCTGTGCCTGTTGTAAAGCTAGCGTAAAAGCCTGCTTATCTTTAGGTGAAATGAGAATGAATTTGGCTTTGCCCTGTTTTTGATAATCAATTCGCAAACGATCCAAAGAAAGTGCAGGTGAAGAAACTGAATTACTGCTAGGACTAATTTTCTGGATAGCAGACAAGGGAATTTTCCAAGTCAAAAACATACTGGTAATGACCAATTGCTCTGCGTCAATCCGATATTGTGTGCTCCATACAGGCCACCACAACACCACTATGGTCAGCACATAAATGAAAGTATGCACTGGATATTGCACCATGTTTCCTTTGGCATACATGGTCAATAACAATTGAAGCAATAAGCCCGTCATGGCAATAATGAAACCGAGAATCCACCAATCTTTTTTTGAACGAAATTTTTGCATATTCTCCCCCATTTGCTCTTATCTTACACAAAAAACAGCAAACTGTAAGAGCAAGTGCCCACGACTTTCAGACCTAAAAAAACGTCCCGCAGGACGTTCTGGTTTAGCAAGGCTTAGAATATGTAAGGACGTAAAAAGATCAGGAAAAAAATACCTAACATCAGGAACCATTTTAAGAAATAGTACAATTTGCGATTGGTTTTCTTTAAGGCTTTGGCCTTTAACCGCCCTTGATAAACTGTTCCAAAAACCTTATTCAAACCACCCGTTTGATCACCTGTTTCATTGGGTGAACTGGCAGCTGTCATGACATTTTTACCAAACCAATGATTAAACTTTTGCATCAAACGCGTCTTTAAAGGACGTTCAACATCAGCAAAGAAAATAATGCGGTTTTGTTCCGTTTTATTCTCGGCATAATGAATATACGTTTCATCGAACACGACGCTTTCACCATCACGCCATGAATAACGTTGCCCATCAACATCAATAAAACAGCGGTCATCATTCGGGGTGATTAAACCCAAATGATAACGCAGTGAACCTGCATAAGGGTCACGGTGTCTTACCAAACGGCTGTCAGGTGCCAACTCGGTAAACATTGCGGCTTTAATGCTGGGTAAAGTCTTTAATAACTCGGTGGTTTTGGGGCATAGCTCGGCAGCGGACGGATGCGCTGAGTCATACCATTTTAGATAAAAACGCTTCCAACCTGTTTTGAAAAAAGAGTTAAAACCAAGGTCATCATAACTGCTTGAGGCTTTAATGCCACCACGTGCATATAATGCTTGTGCTTCATCTCGAATCATTTCCCAATTTTCATCCAAGACTTTCAAATCATGAAAATATTGCGTGTCAATATACGGTTGATTAGGCACCTTGGAAAAGAGGTACATTAAAAAGTTGATGGGCGCCAATAAGGTCGAATGGTCAAAAAATTGACGGTAAAAAGAATGACGCACTTTACCGCGATTTTGGATATATAACGCAGAAATCACAAAAATCGCCAAGATAATCCACTTAATCATACAGCACTCTTTTCATTGCTTCTGAGGGTCACGTCCTACAACGTGACCATGGGGCTAGACATTAATTTTGGCGAAATTCTATCAAATTTAATTCAAAAATTCATGCCTGTATCCGATGATTGCCCTCTAAGCAATCTGCCAAAGCCATTATCGAATAAAGCTTAAAGTCGCTAATTTGTCTGCTGCAACTTGGTTATAGATGAAACAGCCTCGTTCCAAATTGGCAATCGTGAGTTTAGAGTTTCTGAGTTGTTCAGGATTATCTTGATAAACACCATAGGCAATGCTGTCTTGTTCAAACTGAATTTGATTCTTTGCTATCCATTCACTGGCACTATTCAAATTGGCAGCATAAACCTGATCATTGAATTGCACTTTGCTTAAACCTGAAATTTCCTGTCCCGTCACACTGCTAATAACAACGCTCCAATCTAAGCGAGTTGCCCATTGTCCCGTAACATGTTCTATTCCCAGCTTAGGCCACTGTTTTTGTGCCAAATTGGCGGTCAACTGGTTTTGTGCTTGAACCTGAGCAAAGGTTTGTGTTTCTGCACGATTAGTTTGAAAGCTAAAATAGGGTTGATTATTCTTCGTGGAGATCAAACGGTAACAGGTACTGCCTTGTGGGAATTTTTCTGCACCATGTGAAGCTAAAAAGATTCGTGCATTGGCATATGGACTTTGCGTGTCAAAACGTAAGTCACGATAGCCTGGCATGACTGTATCAAAGATGTTTTTTCCACTTAACGCGACCTTTTCGAATTTCCAGTCTGTTTTCAAATCGGCAATTAGATTTAAAGTCCAGTGTGACATTGAATGCACATCAATGTCAGCTTGATAGCGCTGAGATGGCTCATACACTGCTTGTTGAGTCACAATATATTGATTCAATGGCTGACGACTGTCAGCGGTGACAATTTTTCTATTTTGCAATTCAAAATGGGAAGCAGTGAACGCATCACCTTTATCATCAAAATAATACTGGATGCGATAATATTTTGTGCCATTAGCAGTATCTTCTGGTGCAGGTTTGAAGTTACTAGCGCCATCGCCACCCCCTCCACAAGCACTGAGCAACAATGAGATTAAAGGTAACAGCAACAAATGTTTATTTTTTAAAGTCATGATATTTTCTTTTTTGAATGGTTGTTAAAATAAAACCCGCACAAATTTTAACTTTTCTTAACAGATAATCAAGTCATATAAAATAAAGTTGTCTTCTTTATTATTAGTGGAAACTTCCAAAATTCAATTGACTTTTTTGACACAAATTGCATAGTGATGAATGGTGATTTTTCATTCTCCATCAAGTACAACAAAAGCATAAGCAGTACATTTTTTTTATAAAAAACAGATGGATCTTATTGAACAATTTTCAGTACAGGTTTCACTTCAATAATTTTTGCTGTAAATGAAATTAAAATTGATGACCATTGCGTCACTGCTTGATACAACTTGTTATGTTCTTTTTGGATATAGTTATCGTAAGATTAGCGAAGCATTTTCGTGCGCAGAACAAGCGAACACGCTTCAAAACATCAACTTAGAAGTCCTCCAAAATAAAGGAGATCAGGCATGATCCACGCTGGCAATGCCATTACCGTCCAAATGCTTTCGGACGGAATTGCAGAATTCCGCTTTGACTTACAAGATGAGTCGGTCAACAAATTTAACCGTGCAACGATTGAAGATTTTAAAGCTGCCATTGCTGCTGTAAAAGCAGACAGCTCAGTAAAAGGCTTGGTCGTTACTTCGGGTAAATCTACATTCATCGTTGGTGCAGACATCACAGAATTTGGTGAAAACTTCGCGCAAGGTGAACAAGCGATTATCGACTGGGCACTGCCTGTTCATGACATCTTCAACAGCTTTGAAGATTTAGACATTCCTAAAGTTGCTGCAATCAATGGTATGGCATTGGGCGGTGGTTTTGAAATGTGTTTGGTGTGTGACTACCGTGTCATGTCTGAACAAGCTCAAGTCGGTTTACCAGAAATCAAACTCGGGATCTTCCCTGGTTTCGGTGGTACAGTTCGTTTAAGCCGCGTGATTGGTATCGACAATGCGGTTGAATGGATGGCGATGGCTGCGCCGAAAAAACCTGCTGCTGCATTGAAAGACGGTGCCGTAGATGCGGTTGTGGCTGCGGACAAACTTCAAGAAGCGGCAATTGACTTAGTAAAACAAGCCATTGCTGGCCGCCTAGATTGGAAAGCAAAACGTCAAGAAAAACTTGACCCAGTAAAACTCAACCAACTTGAACAAATGATGGCGTTCAACACGGCGAAAGGTGCGGTTCTTGCAAAAGCAAACCCAGCACAATACCCAGCGCCAAAATTAATGTTAGATTCATTACAAGCAGGTGCAGGCCTTCCACGTAATGATGCATTAAAAGCAGAAGCAGCGGGCTTTGCTAAAGCAGCGATTACACCACAAGCAGGTGCATTGATCGGTTTATTCATCAATGACCAAGTGGTAAAGAAAACTTCGAAGAAATATGAAAAAGGTGCACATCCTGTAAACCAAGCGGCTGTATTGGGCGCGGGTATCATGGGTGGTGGTATTGCTTATCAAGCGGCAAGCAAAGGCACACCAATCATCATGAAGGATATTGGTAATCCGCAACTTGCTTTGGGTATGAAAGAAGCCAATGGCTTACTGACCAAACAAGTTGAACGTAAGAAGATGAAACCTGCTCAAATGGGTGAAACTCTTGCGCGCATCCGTCCTACTTTAAGCTATGACGAGTTTAAAGAAGTCGATATCGTGATTGAAGCGGTAACTGAAAACCCTAAAGTGAAGGGTATCGTACTGGCTGAAACCGAGAAAAATGTTCGTGAAAATACGATCATTGCATCAAATACTTCTACGATTTCAATCACACGTTTGGCTGAAAACCTACAACGTCCTGAAAACTTTGTCGGGATGCACTTCTTTAACCCTGTACACATGATGCCATTGGTCGAAGTGATTCGTGGTGAGAAGACTTCTGCTGAAGCGATTGCAACGACTGTCGTACTTGCTCAGAAAATGGGTAAAACACCAATCGTGGTGAATGACTGTCCAGGTTTCCTTGTAAACCGTGTATTGTTCCCTTACTTCGGTGCATTCGACCTTCTTCTTAAAGATGGTGCTGATTTCCAACAAGTCGACAAAGTGATGGAAAAATTCGGCTGGCCTATGGGTCCTGCTTACCTTATCGACGTGGTCGGTATCGACACGGGCGTTCATGGTGCAGAAGTCATGGCTGAAGGTTTCCCTGACCGTATGAAGCCAGATTTCAAAGGCGCGACTTTAACCATGTACGAAAACAAACGTCTTGGTCAAAAGAACGATGTTGGTTTCTATAAATACGAACTCGACAAGAAAGGCAAAAAAGCCAAAGTGGTTGATCCAACTGCATACGAGTTGGTTGCTTCTGTTGCGACTGCGGAAAAACATGAATTTGATGCTCAAGAAATCATTGACCGTATGATGCTTGCATTCTGTAACGAAACTGTTCGTTGCCTAGAAGACAACATCGTAGCGACTGCGTCTGAAGCAGATATGGCGATGATTATGGGTGTAGGTTTCCCTCCATTCCGTGGTGGTCCATGCCGTTACATCGACCAAACAGGTGTTGCTGAATACGTTGCACTTTGCGACAAATATGCACACTTAGGTAAGGCTTATGAAGCGCCACAAATGTTGCGTGACATGGCTGCTAACAACAAAAAATTCTACGGTTAAGGAGCAACGTGAATGGCTACTTTAAATCCACGTGACGTTGTCATCGTTGATGGCGTACGTTCAGCAATGGGTAAAACCAAAAACGGTATGTTCCGCAATGTACGTGCCGACAGCTTATCGGCTGAATTGGTTCGTGCACTCGTTGCTCGTAACCAGTTTGACACCAATGAAGTTGAAGACCTGATCTGGGGCTGTGTAAACCAGACTCTAGAACAAGGGATGAACATTGGTCGTAACATCGGCTTATTGGCTGACCTTCCAAAAACTGTAGCAGGTCAAACGGTTAACCGTCTTTGTGGTTCATCTATGCAAGCACTTCACACGGCTGCTGCACAGATTGCTACTAACCAAGGTGATATCTTCATTATTGGTGGTGTAGAGCACATGGGGCACGTAGGCATGATGCACGGCATCGACCTAAACCCAGAAGCATCTAAACACTATGCTAAAGCATCTAACATGATGGGCTTAACTGCTGAAATGTTAGGTCGCATGAACGGCATTAGCCGTGAAGAGCAAGACGCGTTTGGTGTTGAATCTCATCGCCGTGCTTGGGCTGCAACTCAAGAAGGTCGTTTCAAAAACGAAATCGTTGGTGTTGAAGGTCACGATGCAAATGGCTTTAAAATCCTTTGTGACATCGACGAAGTAATTCGCCCAGATGCAAACCTTGAGTCGTTCAAAGCACTACGTCCTGTATTCGATCCGAAAGGCGGTTCAGTAACTGCTGCTACATCTTCAGCGTTGTCTGACGGTGCATCTGCAATGTTATTGATGTCTGCTGAACGTGCCCTTGCTTTAGGTCTTAAGCCACGTGCTGTAATTCGCTCTATGGCAGTTGCAGGTTGTGATGCTGCGATTATGGGTTACGGTCCTGTTCCTGCAACGCAAAAAGCACTTAAACGTGCTGGTTTAACGATGGCGGATATCCAAACGATCGAGTTAAACGAAGCATTTGCGGCTCAAGGCTTATCAGTCATGAAAGGCTTAGGTGTGTATGACAAGCAAGACATCATTAACTTAAATGGTGGTGCGATTGCGTTAGGTCACCCATTGGGTTGTTCTGGTGCGCGTATTACAACAACATTGTTAAACGTGATGGAACAGCAAGATACGCAAATTGGTCTTGCGACCATGTGTATCGGTTTGGGTCAAGGTATCGCGACAATTATCGAACGTGTTTAATCCACTAATTTGATGAATAAAAATCCTCGCTTTGGCGGGGATTTTTTATTATGGTTCTCTCAAGATTTTGTAAATATTACTTTATTAAAGCTTAACAATAAAATGAGCAGGAGAACTTGATGTTTTCATCACCAGTAAAAACCATCATCAGTGCAGGCATCATAGCGACACTTTTCACAGGTTGCGCCACCAAAACCCTGATGACCAAAGACAATAAAACTTATACTCGCTCTAACAAAGTCACTTTAGTCGAAGACCAAGTGGTGGCATTCGGTAAACCCGCTCAAACGCTCAACACCCTGCCAGCCAATAGTCTAGTGATTGCGGGACAAAAAAATAGCTATATCTTGACCCAAGGTGGAGCACAGTTTGTCACGCTGATCACCAAACTAGACCCGAAAAATATTCAAATGACCAAAGAACTCAGTTTCTATTCAGAGAAAAATGATGGCCATTTCACAGGTACACTGCCACTGTCTTATGTCAAACTTAAAGAAGACATCAGCAAAAAAGACCTCGAATTCTTTATCGAAAATGGTGCAAAAGAGTGTTCAACTTATAGTGATGAACGCATGAAAGCTCAACGCTTCTGTTTCGACATTGCTTTGGCTGGTGTGGTCTACCCTGCTGCAAATAATTTGGCATCGTTAAAAGCACTGAGTAAGCCGTATCAGGTCAGCATTTATACCTATCAAGAGGAAAGTTACAAATCAAAATCGGGACTCAATCCTTTTGAAAAACTGGTGTTACTGCCTTTTGCTGTAGCGATTGATGTGGTCAGCCTACCATTCCAAGCAGCCGAAAAAATCTTTGATTAATATTATGAATAACTAGAAGTCCAAACTGAATGGATGGACTTCTAGAACTCGTGTCACCTGTTAAGCCAGTAGCTCTGCCATCAACCATGCCATGTATTTTTCTTGATCCATAAAATCAGGGGCATTGCCTGTATCCAAACTGTAATACTGCTGATTAAACTCAATCACAATTTGTTCAGTATGGTGCCAGTCTTCAATTAAACGGAAATATTGACTAAAGAAGAAACGGTTTTTACCCCAATTACTCAAACTCTCCAGTTTGGGATAGGCTTTATTTTGTAAAAATTCTACATATACCTGTTGAATATCATCAAAGACCTGAATGGTTTTCATTGCTGTACCTGCTTTAAATCTGATGCGTAAAGGTGTTCAACAGTTCTAACTTAACGCAGTCATTTTAAAGTTATATGACACTGATCCAGCGTTTACTCATGCTTTTGTTCAAGCGCTTGTTGATTTTTCTGCTGAATCTGTTGCATCTGTGCATTCAGTTTTAATACGTCCTGATACAGCGTATTAAATTGTTTTAGGGCCGCATCATCATAAAACATGAAGGTATTATTTTTACTCTGCCAACGGTTATTCTTTAACACCAAAAAAATTTGATCCGCTTTTTCAAGCACCTGTTTCTCTATTTCAAATAATGTCAGAGCCTCATTTTGCTTTTCACTTTCCCGCAAATTTTCTGCCAATTGATGGCGATAACGTGATTGAATCGGGAGTTGTTTCGCTTGCTCTAGGGCATTTTGTTGTGCTTGTTCAATCTTGACCTGATATTCCGTTGCCAAGGCATGTGCTTGCTGCAACATTAAATCCGTTTCTTTGTAGTCCTGTTTTTTATCTTTGCTTAAACGGTCAATATTTAAAAATTCATCCCAATGAATCGCTTTTAACTCACGTAAATAAGCATTACGTGCTTCGGCACTTTGAATCATCTGGCTCAAAACAAAACTGGCCATCACTTTATAATCACCCTGTAAGCGTGCATCGGTCACATCGACATTTATAGGGTTATCCCAATCTTTGGCTTGGGCATAAATTAAATCAGTTTTTTCGTAGAGTACCTTTTGATATTGTTCGAGTTGAGTTGCTTCTTTTTGTTGCTCGTAATATTGATAAAATAATCCACCAAACACGACAGTGGTCGCTAATCCTAAAATCAGAAAGATACGTGGCATAGTCCGCTCCGAGTCCTCTTTGTTTCTATCATAGCAAACATCAGAACATGCTGAATATTTCAGCAATTTTTTACATTTTTTAAAATATGCGCTACTGTAAATTTAGCTAAATTAACAATGGGTTATATTCAAAACACTGAACGTTTTATTTTGTATTTGGTGCGCGTGGCAATTGTGTATTTGGTTGATTACCCTGCATAAAATTATAATCGACTTGTCCAATAGAAATTTGCTCACGGACAATCTGGACATTTTTTGCATTCCGATCAATACCAAAAGGTTGCAACATGATATACAAGCCTTCAGTTGGGTCAGATGACTGTAAACCTGCGGCAATATTTAATATATGCTCACGTAATAATGGAGGCAATGAATCTAAATCTGGGGTTGCAGCAGGCGCCAAGATATCTAAATTATGAACAAGAGTGGGGTCTACAACAAAAGACTGGGTATCATCCTGTAATTGCATCATCCGATGCTGTAAGGCCTTACGAATATTTTCATCCTGCTGATAAGGAATGATTCCTGATTCTGCACGAAGTTCTGACTCAGCCATGACTTTAAATGTCGGCAAACTCACGATTTCACCGTTGGCTTGAACATAAGTTGACAGTAAAACCCCAATAAAAGAAAGTGCTAGAAAATATTTCATCAAATTCATAAAACCATCCCCAAAGTAGAGATATCAACAAGATTATGTATTATATAGTTCAGACTTTATTGTATATTTTTTCAGCCACATCCAGTTTATTTGTCAGATAAGCGGTCAAATATGGATGAATTAGCACGATGTCAACAGCATCCAACAACAGGCTTTTTTCATCGTATTCGCTTTAAATTCTATAAATCATCCCCATCTTTCGCTCTATTGCTATTTTTACTTTTTGAGAAATCACATGCGTGTTGATATCTGGTCCGATGTCGTTTGTCCATTTTGCTATATCGGAAAAAAACGTTTAGAAGCTGCGGCAGAGCATGCAGGTGTAGAACTAGAAGTGCATTGGCACAGCTTTGAGCTTGACCCTGAAGCACCGCTACGCCAAGAGATTTCAAACTCTGAACGTTTAGCACAAAAATATAGTCGTACACTTGCAGAAGTTGAAGACATGCAACGTAATATTGCAACGATGGCCGCAGCAGAAGGTATTGAGTTTAATTGGGAAAATGCCAATTCTGGCAATACCTTTAATGCACACCGTATTATCCATTTGGCACAAAGTAAAGGCTTGGGTTCTGAAGCGAAAGAAGCCTTTTTCTACAGCTATATGACCCAAGGTTTGCCAATTGGTGAGCGTGAAACCATTGAAGATGTTGCTGCACGTATTGGACTTAATCCTGTCGAAGTCGATGATGTGTTGAATTCAGATGAATACGCCGACTTTGTTAAATTTGATCAGGAAGTCGCACGCGATCAACTCAAAGTTATGGGCGTACCTTTCTTTGTGTTTGATCAGCGCGTTGCTTTAGCTGGTGCACAACCACGCGAAGTTTTCTTACAAGTTTTAGAAAAAGCGATGGAAACAGCAAATGATACAGATCCAGCGTCTGACGCAAATCAATGTGATGTCAATGGACAATGTGATCCAGTATCAGAACAACCGAAATAAGTCCCTCACAATTTAATTGCTATCATTTTTAAACCTCCTGAGTACTAACTTTGGAGGTTTTTTTCTGTCAACACAATTTAGACATTACCCTGCAAAGCGATATCACCGAATTCATACAGCGACCACATTTTAACCAACAATCACAACAATTCACTTGTATAAAGTCAGCCTAGGCTACACAGGAACCTGACAATCGTTACACAACCTTGCGATAGGCTAGAACAGTACAGTTACTCAGCTAACTTTGACATGAGGTCCATATGAAATATCAAGCTATTCTCGATCAAACTACTGACGCGCCAACCACGCAAGATTTTTCCCGTGCTAGATCAACCCAAACCAAAAAGAAATCTCGTGTTTCACCTGCTTTTGCAGGTGCTGTGATGGGTGCAATTGCAGGGCGTTTTCTTCCTAAACTTAGTCCTTTTTCAGGTGCAGTCATCGGAATTATGAGTGCAAAAATGTATCAAAAGCATCAGTCTAAGCAGCTCTAAATGTTTTATTTTTCATTGTTTTTTCATCCCTATAAGATTGTCTTAATTGTTAAGGCAATCTTAGAGCAATAACTCTATTATATTGATTTAAAACAATAATTTGACTGAGCGTTCATTCTTTTTGGGGCTGAAATCCACCCCATTTTGATCATTTTTTGATATTATTAATTTGCTTATTTTTTCTCCCTATCCAATTTGGATATTCTCTCTGTTATCAAGGTGATTTTTATGTCAATCATGAAATCTATTTTGGCTATTGCTGCATTTGCTATTTCTGCTCAAGTTTCTGCACAAGTCGTTTATGTACCAAATTTCCCAGTGAAAAAAGAGGTGAAAGCCCAAACTTCAACTGCGACCCCAACTGAACATATTGCTCAAGATGCATCAGCTTCTGCAAAAGATGCAGCTTAAAGCATAATTCTTGCAGAATAAAAACAGCCCTCAATCGGGCTGTTTTTTATGGTGGTGTAATTGCTGTAACACAAAAACCAACAATCAAAACGTGGTAGCAATCTGTTATTTTCAATAACGGTTGTCGTTAAGTTGCATTAAAAATAGATTGTTACGAATATTTTTAATCAAAAAACTTTAAATAAATGTCATATTCATATAAAAATGCGTCAAATATGACAAAAAATTTCATGTTTTTTTCTTATAAATCCATATAATTGAATCATCTAGATCATTGAATCAAGAGTTAAATTTCATGCAGATGCAAGATATTCAAGCGCTCATTCAAGGAAAAGTTGCACCTCAAACCATCAATCTGGATGAATTGATTGTGATGGCTGAACGCTATCCGCAACACACTTCAACTGAATATAAATTATTAGAAATAGCCGCCAATATTGTTTTGGCCAGTTATTTGGAAAAGGCACAACAGCATCTTTAAAGACAGCCTATGAATGTTTTAGAAAAAGCCCATTTAGCCAAGGAATTACAAGGTCTTATTCATAGCTTAGACCAACGGTCTTTGTCATTTTATGAAATTGCCAAATCCAAATGCCGTCTGAAAGAAATTTTTATTCATTGTGATGAACCGATTTTTAAAAAACAAATTTTAAATTTTAAATCGCATATGCAACCTGAACTTGCCGCGCAGGAATTTGCTCAACATTCATTATATGTACAAACTTTTCGAGGCGTATTTAAGCAAGATTTAGCCTTGGAGCAGGCGCTTGAGCAACACCCTGAAATGGGTTGGGCAATTCTACATCGTGCTAATTTAGGCTTTCAAATCTGGTATATTCCAGCCCCGAATCGTACCGCACTGTTGAGTGACTGGGATGGACTGGAAAAAAATTATGCATGGATGTTAGAACAACAAGAAATTTATGCAGCATTAAAAACCGATACCGAACTAAACCAAGAAACCTTAGAAACAGGCAAAACTTTTAAAATGAGCCGAAACAGTGTGGTTCCTTTGCAGAATTCAAGTCAATCGATTCCAGAATCTCATAGCATAAATCGTCCATTTTCTTTTGAATCGCTGATACCACAAGGCACATCAACGCAAAATACAGATTGGGATGCAGCAGCTCTTTCAATGGAAAGTCTTTCGCTAAGCCCTAAACAAGAGGATACAAAACCCTCGTTAGCTTCCGCTGAACCCCAAACAACAAGTGGATTACTTCTCAAAACAGCAACTGCAGCACTTGAACCCAATTCTTTACTTCCACAAATTGTTGAACTGGGCGAGTGGAAATGTCGTTTAGCCGCATTACAATTTCCACAAGCACAAGAATTAGAGCTTTGCCACTTAACGTTGGACAATGTTTCCGAGTTAATGCCTTTATTGGAAATCATTGTTTCAGCAAGTCAACTACAACAATATAACAATCAGCCTGTGTATTTAGCTGAACAAATTAATGCTCAAGGACGCTTTGTCAAATATATCGTGATTTTAGGTACAGAAGATCAGTTACATGCCATACGGCTTGGTAATATTGTCAGCCAACATTATGCTTACGAACTCGTGGCACTCAAATTACTACCAAATGAGCAATTACTTAAGCAATGTAAAAACGCACAGCAATTTTTCGAACTGTATAGTGAACAAGCCGAATTAGTCTGGAACACTGAAAGTTATCAACCATTTATTCCTGCAAACTGCATTCAAAAGCATAAATTAATTGCATTTGAAGAAACTTCAGTCAACTACAGAACCCCAATTATCTTACTCAAAGAACGGCAGAAAATTCGTGTCATTCATGGTCAGTCTCGACTACAGTTATCACGCGAAGAAACAGCTTATCCTTATATTCTCTTAGACCGCCATCAAGGGGTATCGTGGCAGTTGATTCAAAAGATTATTCAAACTCTCCCACAACCCATTTCAGCATCAAAATTGTATGATGCCATTCAAATATACATTGGCAGTTAATTTATTTTATTTTGTAGCAAAAGCTTGATTTTCATCCCTAAAATTTACCAAACTTGAGATGTAAATTTAGAATAAAAGATCATGATAATGCCTACAATGAGAAAAACTTTTACCCAGCCACTTGCGTTGATGGTTGCCTTGGGGATGGTCCACACCTCAAGCTGGGCAAATACGAGTGACCCCCAAGAAGCTACTCCAGCTTCGCCCCCTTATACCGTCGAGCAAGCTCCTACTCCAGAAGATAGCTTGTTCTATACTATTCCACGCTGGATTGATTCAGCCCCAACGGTTCTGCCTGAACAATCCGATGAGCAAATTGTGCCCTCAACGGTGGTCACTGAAAACCAGACTTGGATTGACCGTAAGCAAAAGCAAATTCGCAATTGGGCGGATGACACTTCACAGGATATTGATAGCTGGTTTGGGGATCGAAATACTGAAACCCCAGCTTCTGCAACCTTAAGGGTCCTGATTGATAACCGTTGGAATAAACATGATGAATACGATATTAAGCCGCGTATCCGCGGTAAGATCAGTTTGCCCAATTTAGAAAGAAAACTCAGTCTGGTCTTTGGTGATGACTCACTGGATAACGAATTGGCCAACAACGTCGCCATCACCAATGAGAACCCGCCAAGCCCAGACAATGACAAAGCCTATGATCGGCGTCAAAACCGAGATGCCAACAGTTCATTGGCTTTGCGGTGGTCAGATATTTCCAAACGCTTACCATTTGAAACCGACTTTGATATCGGGGTTCGTTCAGGCGATGATATCTATCTACGTTTAAAAGCGAAAAAAGATTGGGCGCTAGAAAATGACTTTTTCTTTCACGCGGAACAAATTTACCGTTACGGGGTCGACAGTGAAAATTACTTGCGGACCAACTTAGAGTTGACTCATGCACGTCCTAATGAAGCTTTCTTAAGTGACCAATTCAGCTTAACCTATGCCGATGCACAAAAAGATGATTTAAATTGGGACAACTATGCTTTCCGCCAACATCAATTCTTTCAGGGCAACCAGTTTAACTATGGGCTCTACACAGGTGGTTATTTGGACAATTCAGATTTACGTCTGAATAGTTGGGGACCATTTATTTCATGGCGGCAGCCTTTATGGCGTGAATGGTTCTATGTGCAAACTGATATCAATTATTACAATGATCATCGTGCAGACCGCAGTCACTATCTAAGTACTTTATTACGCTTAGAAGCCTTATTCTAAGTTTTTTGTGGATAACTTTTGTGTTATCCACAAAAATGCTCAATAAAAAAGGCAACCTGTTACGGGTTGCCTTTTTTACATCAGTTCAGGTTTTATTTAAGTAGCAACTGATTAATACGCTTCACATATTCAGCTGGATTTTCAGGTAAACCTCCTTCTGCAATCACCGCCTGATCAAAGATCACATTAGCAAGATCTTCAAAATGGGTACTACCATCCAACTTTTTCACCAATGGATGCTCAGGGTTGATTTCCAGAATTGGCTTGCTCTCAGGCACTGCCTGACCTGCTTGTTTCAACATACGGATGAGTTGTGGTGAAAGTTCACCTTCACTGGTTACCAAGCACGCTGGTGAATCTACTAAACGCGTAGTCACGCGAACTTCTTTGGTTTTTGCTTTTAAGGCATCCGACAATTTATCCACGACAGGTTTAAATTGTTCGGCAGCAGCTTCAAGGGCTTTCTTCTCTTCCGCATCTTGCAAGTCGCCTAAATCCACTGCACCTTTAGACACGTTTTGCATTGGCGTACCATCGAAGTCCTGAACAAAATTCATTGCCCACTCATCTACTCGGTCAGCCATTAATAACACTTCAATACCTTTTTTCTTGAACAACTCTAATTGTGGTGAGTTCTTCGCAGCATTCAAACTTTCCGCAGTCACATAGTAAATGGCTTTTTGCCCTTCTTTCATGCGTGCTTTGTAGTCTGCTAAAGAGGTACTGATCTCCTCATGAGTAGAAGTCGCAAAACGTAATAACTTTAAGATACGCTCACGATTACCAAAGTCTTCACCTAAGCCTTCTTTCAAGACCGAACCAAATTCAGCATAGAAAGTTTTGAATTTCTCTTGGTCTTTTTCATCTTCCGATTTCGCCAAACTATCCAACACGGTCAAAATACGGCGTGCATTACCTTCACGAATGGTACGGACATCACGGCTTTCTTGTAACAGTTCACGGCTAACATTCAGCGGTAAATCTGCACTATCCACTACACCTTGCACAAAGCGTAGATAGTTCGGAATTAAATTATCCGCATCATCCATAATAAACACGCGCTTCACATACAGCTTGATCCCTGCTTTAGCCTCACGCGTGAAAATATCGTGCGGTGCCTTGCTTGGGATGTACAGTAATTGCGTATATTCGGTACTACCTTCGACACGGTTATGTGCCCATGCCAATGGAGCGTCAAAATCATGACTCAAGTTCTTATAAAACTCGATGTATTGCTCTTCAGTGACTTCATTTTTACTGCGTGTCCATAAAGCACTGGCAGAGTTAATTGCTTCCCATTCATCCGTTTTGACCATCTGACCGCCTTTCGGTGTTTCACCTTCGGCTACTTCTTCTTCCTGCCAAACCTCTTTTTGCATTTCAATTGGCAAGCTAATATGGTCAGAATATTTATTGACAATTTGCTTAACTTTATAGCTTTCTAAATAATCTAAAGCATCTTCACGTAAGTGCAGAATAATGTCTGTACCACGGGTTACTTTTTCAATTTGCTCAACTTCAAAGTCCCCTGTACCACCACTAATCCAGCGTACCGCTTCCTGCTCAGGCACACCTGCATGACGTGATTCTACTGTAATCTTATCCGCGACAATAAAGCCCGAATAAAAACCTACACCAAACTGACCAATCAACTGTGCATCGGCTTTTTGATCACCTGTCAATTTCGACATAAAGTCCTTGGTACCCGACTTGGCAATCGTTCCAAGGTTATCAATTGCTTCTTGTTGCGTCAGACCAATACCATTATCAGAAATAGTCAGTGTTTTTTGTTCTTTATCTAAAATAATCCGTACATGTAAATTCGGGTCATTCTCATAAAATTCAGGATGATTAATACCTTCAAAACGCAGTTTATCGCAGGCATCAGAAGCATTCGAAATTAACTCACGCAAAAAGATCTCTGGGTTTGAATAAAGTGAGTGAGTCACCAAATGGAGTAATTGTGCCACTTCAGCCTGAAAGCTATGTTTTTGTGTATTGTGTTCGCTCATACAACCTTCCTCGAATTCATTCACACAGTGTTTTTATCAGATGCTTAATGAATTGGAGTGACTCGATGATTTTTCAATAGCAATTGTTCTTTTTTTAATCATTTATGTTTTTTAATACGGTCCACGTTGATAAATTTGCTGTAAATATAAATCTATTCGTTGCTGCCGCATGACATATACATCGTTTAAACAACGTAGATTATCCCGACATTGATCACGTAAACGCAGCCATTTCACTTGCTCATCCTGAATCACTGAACGCGTTCCCATAGGCACCAACCGTTTTAAAATATTATAACTTGTTGCCATTTTCACATCGGCATCATTCAAGCCAAGCTGGTTACAGATCTTATGTTCAGTGACAGTTACTGCACGCGCACAATCAAAACTGGCAGCATAGCTTCCCATTGCAGTGAATGAAGACACTATTAATAAAGTTATTTTTAAAATTCTCATGTTTAAACACTCTATTTTTTGTTCAATTTAAACAAAATCAGTAGGATAAAGTGTAATCTTTTGCGTCTGCATAGTGAAAGATTGTTGCAGATACTCAAACAAAGAACATAAAAAAACCCCATCCAAGGATGAGGTTTTAGCGCTGTTATTATTATTGTTATTTTTATTACTTAGAATTTATAGCTATAGCCGATGGTATAAACCATTGGGTCAATATCTAGATCAAATTTAATTGGTGTATTCTCTACACGCACTTCTGGGCTAAGTTGTGCATAACGTGCATCTACAAATACACCCCAGTTTTTCGCATCTGCCGGTTGGAAATTAAAACCAACTTGACCCGCAAAACCATAATCTTCTTTAACTTTAACCGATGCACCAGAAAGAGCACCTTTAGTTTCCTCATCCCAAGCAATAAATGCTGTTCCACCTACCCCAATGTATGGTGTAAAACGGGTTGAATTTTTAAAATTATATTTAACAGTTAATGTTGGTGGCAAATGCTTAATTTTAACTGCATTCTCACCATTGATTGACACATCATGGTTGACTGGAGCAGCTAATAATAATTCAGCAGAAATAGGAGAATCACCAAAGAAATACTCTACAGAAGGGGTAAATGCCAATTCACTTTCTGCTTTTACAACACCAACACCAGCAACTGTTGTGTCTTGAGTTGGAGCAATTGTAGATCCACCGACTTTGACCTGCCAGCCACCTGCCATCGCAGATGCAGAAACCCCTAATAATGCAATAAGAGCAGCTTGTTTCAACATATTAAACAACCTTTTATAATAAGAAACTTAACACTTAATTAATATTAAACAAGACCATTATTAATATGCAATACCCATTAATTAATATAAATTTAATTTATTTTTAAATACATGATTAATATAGTTATTTATTTTAATTTGACCAATACGGTTGGTATTTAAAACCAACCATATTAATCAGATATTTATTATTATATTCAGAGTATATTACTCAGGTTTAATATAAAGTATATTTTAAATATATTTTATATTATAAAATTGAAATATAAAATATATTAAAACACTCAAAATTATATTAAAGGACCATGGCCGCAATCCAACCAAAGACCAATAAGGGAATATTAAAATGAATAAATGTTGGTACAACCGTATCCCATATATGATCGTGCTGTCCATCTACACCCAAACCAGCAGTTGGACCCAAAGTTGAATCTGATGCAGGTGAACCTGCGTCACCAAGTGCAGCAGCCGTACCAATTAAAGCCACTGTCGCCAAAGGAGAAAAGCCGAACTGTACACAAAGCGGAACATAAATAACGGCCAAAACAGGCACACTTGAAAAAGATGAACCAATTCCAATCGTTACAAATAGACCAATAAACAACATCAAGAATGCTGCCAATGCGCGGTTGTCACCGATCAGATGCACTACACCATTCACTAACTGATTAATATCACCTGTATGTGTCATCACCGAAGCAAAACCTGCCGCCGAAATCATAATGAATCCAACTAAAGCCATCATGCGCATGCCTTGTACAAAAACATCATCTGCTTCTTGCCATTTGAAAATACCTGCTGCGGATAACACGGAGAAACCAACCAAACCACCCAAGATCATCGAACCCGAATATAATTGTGCAATGAGGGTCAAAATAATCGCTAAAAGTGCCATAAAGATAGTCTTTTTCGCAATTACAGGTACATTCTCCGCTTCACGTTTCAGCTCTTCGGCATCTTGCTCGAAATTCACTTCACCTGCACGAATTGGTTTATCCAAATCAATCGTGGTGACACGTACCACTTCACGATCAACATAATGACGTGGCTTGCGGTAGCTGACAAAGACGGCTACTAATGTCCCAAGCACCATCCCTACCACTGGAATAGCCATACCGACTGGCATCATCCAACGATCAACATGTAAATGATATGCAGCACCAATCTTGTTGATATTACCCATCAAAATTTGTTCTAAGAAAATTGCACCAAAACCCACAGGCAAGAAAATATATGTTCCCACCAAACCTAAAGTTAGGACACAAGCCGCAGCACGGCGGTCCAAATTTAAGTGATTCATGACTTTTAATAAAGGTGGAACCAAAACAGGAATAAATGCGATATGAACTGGAATTAGGTTTTGTGAACAAATTGCCGCGACCAGTAAAATACTCAACAGCAAATATTTCACCTTACGTGCTCGCTGATGTGAAACTTCGGCTCCTAATAAACCAATCAGTTTATGTGCCAATAGGTCTGGTAAACCGGACTTAGACAGTGCTAATGCAAAAGCTCCCAACACCGCATAGGCTAAGGCAACTTCAGCCCCATCCCCTAAACCTGCATTAAATGCACTTACGGTATCGGACAAACTGAGCCCTGCAACCAAGCCACCAATAATTGCTGAAATGACCAAAGTCAGAACAACAGAAACTCGTGCCAGTGACAAAAGAAACATCACGGCAATCGCAATTACTACTGCATTCATGAAAAACTGAAGATGATAAAAAAAAGCGCTATCTTAGCAGATTCGATACATTGAAACTGTAATTTGATCGGGTTTCTCAGGACTCAATTCTCGATTGAAAGGAACTACAAACATCGAACTCGTTGTCTGTCTTCTTGTCACAACCAACGAGTTCTCTAGCCTGTTCTATGTGCGAGCAAAATTCGCGATTAACTGCGCAATGGCCTCAGGCTGACTTAATATTGCCCAATGGTTTGCTTCTAAATCGACCCGCTGAAAATCAGGACTCCATTTTGGTATTTCATCAATCAATGCAGGACTGACAAAATTATCTTTCTTCAACACAATGGCTTGTACTGCACATTGGGCAAAACGTTGTCGTGGCTGAGTCAGTCTAGGCAGAAAGTTCGCCCGATACAGCCCCACACCATACTGACCATCTTTAGCAATATGCGTATTTAAAGGTAAATCTTGCGCCTGTTCCAACTTTTGTAGCACGCGTCCCCAATACTGAGGCTTAAAGAAACGCCAAACCGTAGGCGCCACGAGTGGTAGATGAAATGCCATGATGTACCATGACTTACCAAGCTGTTTCAAAAACTGTTGTGGTTGTGTCTTAAATTGCTCACGCATCCAAAATGCAGCGTGATCTAAACACGGACCAGAAATGGTGGTATAGGACAAAATCCGCTGCCCAAAGTGCTGATCCGTAACCGACTCCCAAGATTGTATAGATCCCCAATCATGCGCAGCCAGATGAAATTCACGTTCTGGAAGTACCGCATCGACCACCGCCTGCAAATCTGCTGAAAGTTGTGACAATGCGTAAGCTTGAATGGATTTCGGTACAGAAGATTGACCTGCTCCACGGACATCATAGGTAATGATATAAAACTGGTTGGCTAATAAACGAATTACAGGTTCCCAGACTTCCTGATTATCTGGATAACCATGTACCAAGACTAAGGCAGGATTCTGCACCTCTCCCCACGCTTTGACATAAAGGCGCTGCTGATCGGTGGTGGTCACCCATTGAGTTTGGACTTGCATATTATGTTTCCTTTTTGTTTTATCGTATTTTTTCTACAATCAGACGAACTACCGCTGCTTGATTTGCATTTTCTGGGTGTCAGGTTAAGATGAGATCAAGCTCTTATAAAAATATTTTGCATCATGAGTATTCTCGAAAGATTACAAAGCGTTCCTACCATCACCAAATTTATTCTGAATCGTTATGCCCCATACCGCGGTGCAGGCATTCAGGTCGAAAAGATTGACTTTCCCAACTACCATATTCGGGTCAAAATGCCCCTGACACGCAAGAACCAAAATATTGTTGGGGTACATTTTGGCGGCAGTCTCTATTCGATGATCGATCCATTCTACATGTTGTTGCTGATGCATCACCTTGGCTCAAAATACATCGTCTGGGACAAAGCTGCCAAGATTCAGTTTTTATCTCCTGGGCGAGGTACTGTCTATGCAGATATTCGAATTGATGCCGCAGAAATTAAACAAATTAAAACCTTGGCAGAGGACTATTCTCCAGTAAATCGTATTTATCAGTTAAGTATTTATGATGAGGCTGGGGTGCGCATTGCTGAAGTAGAAAAAACGGTCTACATTCGACGTAAAAAAGCGAAACCTGATTTAAAATAAAAAAGACGCTATATTTAGCGCCTTTTTTCAATCCTTAAAATCTCAAATGTAATGCAACAGAGATTTAACGATTATTGTTTTCTATTGCAGCCCCAGCACCACCACCAATTGCCCCACCAATTGCAGCACCTGCATCGCCACCAAATACCGACTTACCAATAACAGCACCTACACCTGCACCTACACCACTATACGTTGCATTCTTGGTCGAACCACTTTGAGATTTACTTCCTACCGCGGCACCTGCACCTGCACCAAGAGCAGCACCCGTACTGCCACCTACACGGCTACCAACGCTACCACCGACTGCACCACCCAAGGCTGCTGCGCCCACACGCTGCTCTGATGCAGACATATTGCTACATCCAGTGAAAACGAGTGCAGAAACTGTCGCAATAATGGCTAAATTCATTAACTTTTTCATGAGTGTATCTCCATTTCCCATTGTCCCAGTAGCAACTCTATAAAAGTATTAAGGAGCGAAGATGAAGTTTTATGTAAAAATCCCAATAAAATTACGAGAATTTTGTAACCTGAAAGACTACATTAACTAACTACATCTCACTCATCTTTAATCACCACCACATCTTTAGTTGTTTTACCATCATTTTGAATGACAGCATGGGTTGCACTTTTACTATGTTCATGATTTTGAATTTGATTAATCTTCAAATTTTTCTGTACAGGATCCTGCCCTTTCTTAAACTCAACTCCAGAAGCGTCTAATTGCTTTCCTTCAGCAACGACCTCACCATCTCTGGTCACTTTTGAATCTACTTCAATTTTTGAAGTCGGCACAATTACACTACCCTTTTGCACCATAGGTGCTTTCATTTTTTCATCAGAAAATTGGGCTTTGTCATCCACAATCACGACATCACGTGCAACGACATCCTTACCTTTGTTTGTCACTTCAAAAATGGTGGCATTCACGGTGCGAACAGGCTCTCTACCCGGCATAGTTCGAATCACTTGAGTTTTTACAATAGGTACCACTGCTTTATCTTCAATCACGATAGCATTGGGCATGGGCGCTGCGAATACAGAACCTGCTGCCAGCATCCCCAATACACTTAAAATTAATTTATTGTTAAAATTCATATTCTTAATACCTTATATTTAATTATGGATTTACGTTTAAGCATAGAACTTTATCCATTTAATTATGTGATTTTTTTTAGTCGTTCTGCTTCAGAATGTAAAAAAGCCACCCGAAGGTGGCTTTTCATCATGATTTAAGGACTAATTAAAGACCATTAAACTCATCACTAAATGCTTGGCTAAGCGCTTGGTCTACATCAGAGAAGTCATTATGAAGCTCAAGCTCTGCAGCTTCTGCTTCTTGACGACGACGTTCTAAATGGTAAGCCAAACCTGTACCTGCAGGAATCAAACGACCTACTACTACGTTCTCTTTCAAGCCACGTAAATCATCTTCTTTACCTGTTACAGCCGCTTCAGTTAACACACGTGTTGTTTCCTGGAACGATGCAGCGGAGATGAACGAGTCAGTAGAAAGTGACGCTTTGGTAATACCCATCAACTGACGTTCAAACTTCGCTGGGAACTTGTTTTGTGCAAGCACAGCTTGGTTTTCACCTACAACGCGAATGTAATCCACTTGTTCGCCTTTGATGAAGCTGGTATCGCCACCATCAGTGATGTCTACTTTACGTAACATCTGACGCACAATGACTTCAATGTGTTTGTCGTTGATTTTTACACCTTGCAGACGGTAAACGTCTTGAACTTCGTTCACGATGTAGTTAGTTAATGCAACTTCACCTTTCAAGCGTAAAATGTCATGTGGGTTTTGTGGACCATCAGAAATGGTTTCGCCACGGTTCACATGCTCACCTTCAAACACGTTGATTTGACGCCACTTAGGAATCAATTCTTCGTAAATTTCAGAACCATCATCTGGAGTAATGACTAAACGGTTCTTACCTTTGGTCTCTTTACCGAAGCTTACGATACCTGACACTTCTGCCAAGATTGCATGTTCTTTCGGTTTACGAGCTTCGAACAAGTCCGCAACGCGTGGAAGACCACCGGTAATATCACGAGTACGTGAAGATTCTTGTGGTACACGACCAATAACATCACCCACACCAATTGTTTCGCCATCACGGACAGAAAGAATTGTGTTTTGTGGCAAGAAGTAGAACTGTTCGCCGCCATCAGCTGTATCTAATACCACCGCAGGACGTAAATCTTTACCAGAAGCAGGACGTGCTGTTACAGGTAAGATTTCAACAGTTGTCATACCTGTTGCATCATCAGTTTTAGAAGTTGCCGTCACACCGTCAGCGATTTGGCTGAAACGGATTTTACCTGCAACTTCGGTAACGAGTGGATGTGTATGCGGATCCCAAGTCGCTACGATACCGCCTGCTTCAACAGCTTCGCCATCTTTCAATAAGATTGACGCACCGTATGGCAGTTTATAACGTTCACGCTCACGACCTAAGTCATCTGCAATACCGATTTCACCTGAACGTGAAACAGAAACTAAGTGACCTTTGGCATGTTGTACAGTTTTCACGTTGTGGAAACGTACAGTACCTTTGTTGCGTACTTGTACACTGTTTGCAGCAGAAGTTCGGCTCGCAGCACCACCCACGTGGAAGGTACGCATCGTTAACTGTGTACCTGGCTCACCAATCGATTGAGCAGCCATTACACCCACAGATTCACCTGGGTTCACCAAGTGACCACGTGCCAAGTCACGGCCATAACATTTCGCACACACGCCAAATGTAGATTCACAGTTTACAACTGAACGAACTTTAACTTCATCGACACCTGCTTCTTCAAGGAAGTTTGCAAGTTTTTCATCAATTAAAGTGTTACGTGGAAGAATAACTTCGTCAGAACCCGCTTTCTTCACATCTTCTGCAACTACACGACCCAATACTCGAGTACCTAAGTTCTCGATGACATCACCGCCCTGAATGAACGGAGTCATGACTAAGCCACCTAAAGTGCCACAATCAGGCTCAGTGATCACCAAGTCTTGTGCTACGTCTACCAGACGACGTGTTAAGTAACCAGAGTTCGCTGTTTTCAATGCAGTATCGGCCAAACCTTTACGTGCACCGTGCGTCGAAATAAAGTACTGAAGTACCGTTAAGCCTTCACGGAAGTTCGCCTTAATTGGCGTTTCAATGATCGAGCCATCTGGCTTTGCCATCAAACCACGCATACCTGCAAGCTGACGAATCTGTGCCGCACTACCACGGGCACCAGAGTCAGACATCATGTAGATACTGTTGAATGATTTTTGCTTCTCATCTTCACCCTGTTTGTTTTTCACAGTGGTGTAAGACAAGTTGTCCATCATCGCTTTCGCAACTTGGTCATTGGTACGTGCCCAGATATCGACAACTTTGTTATAACGCTCGCCCGCAGTTACAAAGCCTTGTTCGAACTGTTGTTCAATTTCACGAACTTCAGTTTCTGCTTTGTCAATAATCACTTGCTTAGTCGGCGGAATAACCATGTCTTCCATACCTACCGATACGCCTGAACGTGTCGCTTGACGGAAACCAAGGTACATCAATTGGTCAGCAAAGATAACTGTATCTTTTAGACCCAATTTACGGTAGCAAGAGTTGATTAACTTCGAGATGTTTTTCTTGGTCATCTCAACGTTAATTTGTTGGAAATCCATACCTTCAGGAACAACTTCCCAAAGTAAGCAACGACCCGGTGTAGTATCTACAACGATGGTTTGCTGTTCACGGTTACCATTTTCATCAATCACAGTTTGGTGTACACGAGCTTTAACGCGAGCGTGTAATGCAACCTGACCTGTCGCCAATGCACGGTTAACTTCATGCGTATCCGCAAACACCATGCCTTCACCTTTGGCATTGATTGCATCACGTGTGATGTAATACAAGCCCAATACAACGTCCTGAGAAGGAACGATGATTGGTTCACCATTTGCAGGTGACAAGATGTTGTTGGTCGACATCATTAACGCACGAGCTTCTAATTGAGCTTCAAGTGTTAATGGTACGTGAACCGCCATTTGGTCACCGTCGAAGTCGGCGTTAAACGCAGCACAGACGAGCGGGTGTAAACGGATTGCCTTACCTTCAATCAGGATCGGTTCAAATGCTTGAAGACCCAAACGGTGAAGTGTTGGCGCACGGTTCAACATCACTGGATGTTGACGAATTACCGATGCAAGAACGTCCCAAACTTCTGGAGTTTCACGCTCAACCATTTTCTTCGCAGCTTTAATGGTTGTTGCCTGACCAGATGCTTGTAATTTCGCGAAAATAAACGGCTTGAATAATTCAAGTGCCATTTTCTTCGGAAGACCACATTGATGTAAACGTAAGTTAGGACCTACCGTAATTACCGAACGACCCGAGTAGTCAACACGCTTACCAAGTAAGTTTTGACGGAAACGACCTTGTTTACCTTTGATCATGTCTGCCAAAGATTTTAATGGACGTTTGTTCGAACCAGTAATTGCACGACCACGACGACCATTATCAAGCAACGCATCTACAGACTCTTGTAACATACGTTTTTCGTTACGTACGATAATATCTGGCGCAGCAAGATCAAGAAGACGCTTCAAACGGTTGTTACGGTTGATTACACGACGATAAAGATCGTTCAAGTCAGAAGTCGCGAAACGACCACCTTCCAGTGGAACCAACGGACGAAGATCTGGTGGAAGTACTGGAAGTACATTCATCACCATCCATTCTGGCTTGTTGTTCGACTCTTTGAATGCTTCCATCAACTTCAAGCGCTTAGACGCTTTTTTCAACTTCGTTTCAGAAGTTGTTTGTGGAATCTCTTCACGAAGACGAGAAATCTCAGCTTCAAGATCGATATCTTTCAGCAAGTCTTGAACCGCTTCCGCACCCATTTTCGCAGTGAATTCATCACCGTGTTCTTCTAACGCATTGAAGTATTCTTCATCGTTAAGAAGTTGGTATTTCTCAAATGGAGTCATACCTGGGTCAGTTACTACATAAGATTCGAAATACAATACGCGTTCGATATCACGTAGCGTCATATCAAGAAGCAAACCGATACGGCTTGGTAATGATTTCAAAAACCAGATGTGTGCAACTGGAGAAGCCAATTCGATGTGACCCATACGCTCACGACGAACTTTCGCAGTTGTTACTTCAACGCCACATTTTTCACAAATGACGCCTTTGTATTTCATACGCTTGTATTTGCCACACAAGCATTCGTAATCTTTGACTGGACCAAAAATTTTGGCACAGAATAAACCATCACGTTCTGGCTTGAACGTACGATAGTTAATTGTCTCAGGCTTTTTAACTTCACCGTGAGACCATGACTTAATCATTTCTGGTGACGCAAGACCAATACGGATGCGATCAAACTCAACTGGAGCATGACCGTCTGAGTCCGTCTTTTTGCGCATGATATCGAGCAAGTCTTTCAATTTTTTTCTCCGTGTGTCGAGGAGATTTTCACTTCTCGACTGGGTCACAAATATTGTTTCTTAACTGAAATTTGGGAATCTCCCCTAGTCCCTCTTTAAAAAAGAGGGAGCTTCCCCCCTTTTACAAAGGGGGTTAGGGGGATTACTTAGTCACCATTTTTCAGTTCAATGTTGATACCTAAAGAACGGATCTCTTTGGTCAATACGTTGAACGATTCAGGCATACCTGGGTCCATATAATGGTTACCATCTACAATATTCTTATAGATACGAGTACGACCTTCAACGTCATCCGACTTCACAGTGAGCATTTCTTGAAGTGTATAAGCTGCGCCATAGGCTTCAAGTGCCCAGACCTCCATCTCACCGAAACGCTGACCACCGAACTGAGCTTTACCACCCAATGGTTGTTGCGTTACTAATGAGTAAGAACCTGTAGAACGGGCATGCATCTTGTCGTCAACCAAGTGGTTCAACTTAAGCATGTACATATAGCCTACAGTTACAGGACGGTCGAAACGTTCACCTGTACGTCCATCATACAATACGGTTTGACCCGAACGTGGAATTTCAGCCAGCTCTAGTAACTCTTTGATTTGGCTTTCTTCAGCACCATCAAATACAGGAGTTGCTAAAGGTACACCTGCACGTAAGTTACCTGCCAACACCAAGATTTCATCATCTGTTAAGCTGTCTAAATCTTCTTGCTGACCGCCCACTTTGTTGTAGATTTTGTCTAGGAAAACACGTAGTTCAGCAATTTCACGCTGTTGTTTGAGCATCTTATCAATTTGCTCACCCAAACCTTTCGCAGCCATACCCAAGTGAGTTTCAAGAATCTGCCCCACGTTCATACGTGACGGTACACCCAACGGGTTCAATACGATATCGACTGGAACACCATTGGCATCATGCGGCATGTCTTCGACTGGTAGGATGTTAGACACAACACCTTTGTTACCGTGACGACCCGCCATCTTATCACCAGGCTGGATACGACGTTTAACTGCAAGGTAAACCTTCACAACTTTCAATACGCCAGTTGTTAGTTCATCACCTGTAGAAAGTTTGCGTTTTTTCTCAGCAAATTTCTCGTCAATTTCAAAGCTCTTCTCTTTCAAGAACACTTGAATTTGGGTTAAACGTTCAGCAATCGCTTCATCACTTGGCTGGATTTCAAGTAAATCAACCAACTCTAAGCCAGACAACATATCTTCTGAAAGTTTGTCACCACGCTTCGTGCCGCCACCGCCATTCGATTCTTGACCGCTCAACAAGCGAACAATACGTTCACGTGCTGCTTCTTCGAAGATTTTATATTCTTCTTTCAAGTCTTTACGGTAAGCATCTAATTGCGCTTTTTCAATTGCTTGCGCACGTTCGTCTTTTTCAAGACCATCACGTGTAAACACTTGAACGTCAATTACTGTACCTTTGGTACCAGATGGAACACGTAAAGAAGAATCTTTAACGTCAGCTGCTTTTTCACCAAAAATTGCACGAAGCAGTTTTTCTTCTGGTGTTAATTGCGTTTCACCTTTAGGCGTTACTTTACCAACAAGGATGTCGCCCGCAGCAACTTCAGCACCGATATACACGATACCTGATTCATCAAGCTTAGAAAGTGCAGCTTCACCCACGTTCGGGATATCCGCAGTAATTTCTTCAGCACCCAATTTAGTATCACGTGCAACACACGATAACTCTTGGATATGGATCGAAGTTAAACGGTCTTCTTGAAGAACACGCTCAGAAAGTAAGATCGAGTCTTCGTAGTTATAACCGTTCCAAGTCATGAACGCGACGCGCATGTTTTGACCAAGCGCAAGTTCACCACCATCAGTCGATGGACCATCAGCCAATACATCACCACGAGCAACTTTGTCACCCATGCGAACTACAACGTTTTGGTTGATACATGTATTTTGGTTAGAACGTGTATATTTGATCAGATTGTAGATATCTACACCCGCTTCACCTGCTACCATCTCTTCTTCGTTTACACGAATCACGATACGAGAAGCATCTACGTATTCAATCGCACCACCACGGTTTGCAATGACACACACACCAGAATCACGTGCTACATTTGCTTCCATCCCTGTACCAACAAGCGGTTTATCCGCCAATAATGTCGGAACAGCCTGACGTTGCATGTTCGAACCCATTAATGCACGGTTCGCATCATCGTGTTCAAGGAACGGAATCAATGACGCTGCAACAGATACAACCTGTTGAGCAGATACATCCATATGCGTCACTTTTTCAGGTGGCATACGCACGAAATCACCTTGGTGACGTACAGAAACAAACTCTTCCGTCAAGTGATTGTCTGCATCGACTGCAGAGTCGGCTTGTGCAATGACAGTGCCTACTTCTTCAATCGCAGATAAGTATTCAACTTCATCCGTTACACGTCCATCAACAACTTTACGGTATGGAGTTTCCAAGAAACCGAAGTTATTACATTTTGCATAAACAGATAGCGAGTTGATCAAACCAATGTTTGGACCTTCAGGCGTTTCAATCGGACATACACGACCATAGTGAGTTTGATGTACGTCACGTACTTCAAAGCCCGCACGTTCACGTGTTAAACCACCAGGACCAAGTGCAGATACACGACGTTTGTGTGTAATCTCAGACAATGGGTTGTTTTGATCCATGAACTGAGATAACTGGCTTGAACCAAAGAATTCTTTGATTGCCGCTGCAACTGGTTTCGCATTGATTAAATCTTGCGGAGACAAGTTATCTGCTTCTGCTTGGCTTAAACGCTCTTTTACAGCACGCTCAACACGAACCAAACCAACACGGAATTGGTTTTCTGTCATTTCACCAACAGAACGAACACGACGGTTACCCAAGTGGTCAATATCGTCCACTTCGCCTTTACCATTACGAATTTCAACCAATGTTTTTAATACATCAGTAATATCGCTGTTCGAAAGAATACCTTCAACTTCACGTGACTTCTGATCAGTACCGACTTCGTAAGGACGACCCAAACGACGGTTAAACTTCATACGACCCACTGGCGATAAATCGTAACGCTCAGAAGAGAAGAATAAGTTATTAAATAAGTTTTCAGCTGCTTCTTTTGTTGGTGGCTCACCTGGACGCATTACTTTGTAGATTTCAACAAGCGCTTCTTCACGACCTGTTGTTGTATCTGCACGTAGAGAATCCGCAATGAACGAACCACGATCGATGTCATTCGTAAACAGAATATTAAACTGCTTCACGCCACCTTCAGCCAGCTTCACCATCACTTCATGGCTTAGCAAGGTATTCGCAGGAATCACTTCGCCATCACGTAAAGTGATATCCTGGGCAGTAATACGCTCATATAAATATTCGTCTGGAACAGAAAGCTTAGTTAAGCCTGAAGCTTCCATTTGACGTACATGACGCGCGTTAATACGCTTACCTTGTTCAACAATCACTTTACCGTCATTATCGGTAATGTCGAATTGAGCCATTTCGCCACGCAGGCGTTCTGGTACAAGGTCAATTTGGTAGCTACCCATGTCTAAATAGACAGGTACTTTCTCGTAGAACAAATCTAGAATTTGTTCATTGCTGTAATCCAATGCACGTAAAACCACAGTCGCAAGCAATTTACGACGACGGTCAATACGGACATAAACTAAATCTTTTGCATCAAATTCAAAGTCTAACCATGAACCACGGTAAGGAATAATACGTGCCGAATAAAGCACTTTACCGCTTGAGTGAGTTTTACCCTTATCATGATCAAAGAACACGCCTGGCGAACGGTGTAACTGAGATACGATTACACGCTCAGTACCATTAATAACGAATGTCCCGTTATCCGTCATGAGTGGCATTTCACCCATGTACACTTCTTGCTCACGCACGTCTTTGATTGATTTCGTTTCACGATCTTTAATGATCAAACGAATTTTTACACGCATTGGTGCCGCATAAGTTGAGCCACGAAGAATACATTCGCGAACATCAAACTCCGGCTTACCAAGGCTATACTCAACAAATTCTAGAGCAGCATTGCCAGAATAACTTTCTATAGGAAAAACTGAACGAAATGCGGCTTGGAGACCGATATCTTCGCGGTTTTTTGGTGATTTGCCATCTTGCAAGAACGTTCTGTACGAGTCGACTTGAATCGCGAGCAAGTACGGAGCATCCATAACACTAGGCAATTTACCAAAATTCTTACGGATCCGTTTCTTTTCGGTATATGAGTATGCCATCTGGAGTCCTCGGAAAGTAAACTAAACCCGCCTGCAGAACGGGTTTAGAAGGAATTACGCAGGCCGATATGGCCACCACTGTTTACAAATGCTGCAATTTTTAGTGGTATTAAAACGCTTAACAATATTTTTTGAATAGAAAAATATTGGTAAGCGTTTAAAGTTTGTCTTTATTGTTTAAATTTGATGATTTTTAAATCAGTCAAATTGGAGTCGAGCCGATTATTGTAACGCAAAAAGGCTGATGACCCAAGAGCCATCAGCCATTTTGTGGAGCCGATTATAAAAAATCGACTCCTCTTAAGATTACTTAAGAGTAACTGTAGCACCAGCTTCTTCAAGTTTCTTCTTAAGTTCTTCGCCTTCTTCTTTAGACACGCCTTCTTTAAGAACAGCAGGAGCGCCTTCAACCATATCTTTAGCTTCTTTAAGACCAAGACCAGTAGCTTCACGAACTGCTTTAATTACAGCAACTTTGTTAGCACCGAAAGAAGTCAACTCTACGTTGAATTCAGTTTGTTCTTCAGCAGCAGCAGCAGCGCCAGGAGCAGCAGCTACAGCTACAGCAGCAGCAGATACGTTAAATTTTTCTTCGAAAGCAGAGATTAATTCAACAAGTTCAAGAACTGTTTTTTCAGCAACTGCGTTTAAGATTTCTTCGTTAGTTAAAGCCATGAGAATAACTCCAAATGGATATTGAATGGTGTGGAAATAGGATTAAGCCGCTTCTGACTCGTTTTTCTCTTTGAGCGCTGTAATAAGGCGACCCAATTTCGAAATAGGAGCTTGAAGAACAGATGCAAGCATAGTAAGCGCTTTTTCTTGGTTCGGAAGGTTTGCGATAACGCTAACTTCAGCACCTTGATAAACTTTGCCATCAAAGGCAGCAGCTTTAAGTTCAAATGCTTTATTAGTTTTTGCAAATTCTTCGAACAAGCGTGCAGCTGCACCCATGTCGTCTTCAGAAGTTGAGAAACCGAGAATAGTTGGGCCAACAAGGTCGTCGTTCAAGATGTCGAATTGAGTATCTTGAAGAGCGCGTTTAGCCAAAGTATTACGCACGATACGTGTAGTAACACCCAACTTACGAGCTTCAACACGAAGTTGTGTTAATTGCTCTACGCTTGAACCTTGATAGTTAGCCACAACAACAGAAAACGCTTTAGCAGCAACTTCGCTTACTTCAGCAACAATCTGTTTTTTGTCTTCGATAAGAAGAGCCATTGTAAAACCTCCTAACGGTGATTTATGCACCTAACAGGTACACCCCAATTCGTAAGCCCTTTCAAGCTTACACGCGGAGGAGGAAATAAATCACACCACCGCGTCTACTCAGACTGGGTTATTAAGAGAGAAGCATAAAACTCCCCTCGCCTGAGGTCTTTGACGCTGATAAATATACATTTATCAATTCAAAGTTTGCCTAAGTTCGCAAGTAATCCGAAACCGGTCTCTCTTACGTAATATTTAAAGCAGTGCTTCAAATATTACTCAGGGCTTTAAAATTCTGTCTAAGTAAAACTTAGTTAGAAACGTTGTTTACATCAATAGTAAGACCAGGACCCATAGTTGAGCTCAAAGTGATCTTTTTGATGTATACACCTTTAGAAGTTGCAGGCTTTAACTTTTTCAAGTCTGCAATCAAAGTTTCAACGTTTTGACGAACAGCTTCAGCAGAGAAGTCTACTTGACCGATCGCAGCGTGGATAATACCCGCTTTGTCAACACGGTAGCGTGCTTGACCAGCTTTCGCATTTTTAACTGCACCAGCAACGTCTGGAGTTACAGTACCCACTTTAGGGTTTGGCATCAAACCGCGTGGACCAAGGATTGTACCTAACTTACCTACAACGCGCATTGCATCTGGAGCAGCAATTACTACGTCAAAGTCAAGGTTACCTTGTTGGATGCTTTCAGCTAAGTCATCAAAACCAACGATGTCAGCGCCTTCAGCTTTAGCAGCTTCAGCAGCCGCGCCTTGAGCAAACACAGCAACACGTACAGTTTTACCAGTACCTGCAGGAAGTGTAGTCGCACCACGAACAACTTGGTCAGATTTACGAGGGTCAACACCTAGGTTTACCGCAACATCCAAAGATTCTTTGAATTTCGCAGCAGGAAGACCAGCTAGAACAGCAACTGCTTCTTCCAAAGTGTAAACTTTGTTAGCTTCAATAGCAGCAGCGATGGCTTTTTGACGTTTAGTTAACTTTGCCATGTCTTATAGCTCCACTTCCAAGCCCATAGAACGTGCAGAACCAGCAATGGTACGAACACGTGCGTCTAAATCAGCACCAGTTAAATCTGGTTCTTTAGTAGTCGCAATTTCTTCTAATTGAGCACGAGTCAACTTACCAACTTTAGTTTTGTTAGGTACAGATGAACCCTTTTGAATACCAGCAGCTTTCTTAAGAAGAATAGATGCAGGTGGAGTTTTCATGATAAATGTGAACGACTTGTCGTTGTACACAGTGATCACTACAGGAATTGGAAGACCTGGTTCAACTTTTTGTGTAGCAGCATTGAATTCTTTACAGAATGCCATGATGTTAACACCACGTTGACCTAGTGCTGGACCAATCGGTGGAGATGGATTCGCTTTACCAGCTGGAACTTGCAGCTTGATATAGCCGTCAATCTTCTTAGCCATTTCAAATTACCTCTGGGTACAAACGCCTTTTACAGCTCCCCAATATTTCATGCAGTGACAATCACTACAACAACAATGCCCGATTGAATAAATCGGGCGTTTTTAACCAATCCAGATTAAATTGTTTTTTCGACTTGGCGAAATTCCAATTCAACTTGAGTTGGTCGATTAAATACATTAATCGTCAACGTTAAACGTGACTTATCGTATAGAACTTCTTCCACCACGCCTTTAAAGTCGGTGAATGGACCGTCAATTACGAGTAATTCTTCGCCTGGTTCAAACATCGTCTTCGGACGAGGTGCTTCACCAGTATTGCGTACACGAGCAAGAATCGCATCTGCTTCTTTTTGCGTAATCGGTGCAGGTTTTTCTGCTGTACCACCGATAAAACCTAAAACTTTAGGACACTCTTTTACAATGTGCCAAGTTTCATCATTCATTTCCATTTCAACTAACACATAGCCAGGAAAGAACTTACGCTCAGACTTACGTTTCTTACCATCCTTCATTTCTACCACTTCTTCGGTAGGAACAAGGACTTCACCAAAGCTATCGGCTACAGCGCTACGCTGGATTCGATCATTAAGTGAACGCATCACCTGTTTTTCATAGCCTGAGTAGGCATGAATAATGTACCAACGTTTCATAGCTCTCTTACCCGATAATAAACTTCATAAACCAGCCTAAAATATAGTCAAAACACCACAATAAAATGGATGCTACAACGACTACAGCAAGAACCTGCCACGAGGTGGTCACAGTCTCTTGCTTGGTTGGCCATGTGACACGACGCAATTCAATACGCGCATCTTTTAGCAAACGAACAAAGCCTTTGCCTTGATGGGTGGCGTATAATAAACCTAAAGCCACAATGATACAAGACAAAATTACACCAACACGCACCCAAATATCATTCGCTGGTGCCCAATATGCTGGCAAGTGCTGATTTACCATGGTTGCACCAATGATTAAAATCAATGCAATAATCCATAGCACAACATCTAATGGTGAGCCAGAACCGACAACTTCAGCAGAGGTATTTCTTTGAGGGATAGGCGCGTCGCTTAATGCGTCACGCGATTTATCATTCGACATTTTTTTACTCGTCGTAGAATTCGCGATTTATTATATGACTAGTTTAGCCAGCATCAAGCTCTTTTACGAAAAAAGTGGCAGGCCAGGAGGGACTCGAACCCCCAACATTCGGTTTTGGAGACCGACGCTCTACCAATTGAACTACTAGCCTGCAGAGTTAAGTCGAAAACCGAAATTCTCGACTTAAAATTCATGTACTTAATTATGCAGTTACTTTCGCAACAACACCAGCACCTACTGTACGACCACCTTCACGGATCGCAAAACGTAGACCTGGGTCCATTGCGATTGGGTGGATTAATTCTACTGACATTTCAACGTTGTCACCTGGCATTACCATTTCAACGCCTTCTTGTAATTGGATTGCGCCAGTTACATCAGTCGTACGGAAATAGAATTGTGGACGGTAACCGTTAAGGAATGGAGTATGACGACCACCTTCTTCTTTAGAAAGTACGTATACTTCTGCGTCGAATTTAGTGTGCGGCTTGATTGTACCTGGTTTAGCAAGTACTTGACCACGTTGTACGTCTTCACGCTTAGTACCACGTAGAAGAATACCACAGTTCTCGCCCGCACGGCCTTCGTCAAGAAGTTTACGGAACATTTCAACACCAGTTACAGTTGTTTTAACTGTATCTTTGATACCAACGATTTCAACTTCTTCGCCTACTTTCACGATACCAGCTTCTACACGACCTGTTACTACTGTACCACGGCCTGAGATAGAGAATACGTCTTCGATTGGCATCAAGAATGCTTTGTCGATAGCACGTTCTGGTTCTGGAATGTAAGTGTCAAGCGCTTCAACAAGAGCAAGAACTGAAGACTCACCATACTGACCAGCGTCGCCATTAAGCGCAGCAAGAGCAGAACCACGGATAACTGGAGTGTCATCGCCTGGGAAGTCATAAGTAGAAAGAAGTTCACGAACTTCCATTTCTACTAATTCAAGTAATTCTTCGTCGTCAACAAGGTCGCATTTGTTTAAGAATACGATGATGTAAGGTACACCAACCTGACGTGAAAGAAGGATGTGTTCACGAGTCTGTGGCATTGGACCATCAGTCGCAGCACATACAAGGATCGCGCCGTCCATCTGAGCAGCACCAGTAATCATGTTTTTAACATAATCGGCGTGGCCCGGGCAGTCTACGTGAGCGTAGTGACGGATTGGAGAATCGTATTCTACGTGTGAAGTATTAATTGTAATACCACGTGCTTTTTCTTCAGGAGCAGAGTCGATTTGTGAGTAATCTTTCGCTTCACCGCCGTAAGTTTTTGCACAAATAGTTGCAATCGCAGCAGTTAAAGTAGTTTTACCATGGTCAACGTGACCGATTGTGCCCACGTTTACGTGTGGCTTATTACGTTCAAACTTAGCCTTAGCCATGTTTATATTCCTCGTTTACGTCGAACACAATTCTGAGAAAAGCTCAGCATCGACATATCGCCTAAAAAAGCAGACACCCAATACTTGAAAAGCAGACTAATAAGCCTGCTTTTTAAAATCTTTGTAGAACATCTACTAAACTGTATCTGGAGCTCTTATCGAGATTTGAACTCGAGACCTCTCCCTTACCAAGGGAGTGCTCTACCACTGAGCTATAAGAGCAATCATCTTCGATGGAGCGGGAGACGAGGGTCGAACTCGCGACATGTAGCTTGGAAGGCTACCGCTCTACCAACTGAGCTACTCCCGCTTAATGTTGGTAATTAACCACTTCAATCGAAGTTAATGGTGGTGAGGGAAGGATTCGAACCTTCGAAACTTTCGTAGCGGAGTTACAGTCCGCCCCCTTTGACCGCTCGGGAACCTCACCATTTCACACTTATTTCAGTGTTGTTCTTTACTTCACAACTACACACCTTTAAGATGGTGCCGGCACACGGATTCGAACTGTGGACCTACTGATTACAAGTCAGTTGCTCTACCAACTGAGCTATGCCGGCTCTTTCTTAGTGTTTCATACGTTTCGTATCGGAACGGTGTGCAGTTTAGCAAAACTTGAAATCCATGCAAGTGTTTTTTTCAAAAAAAACGCTAAAAACTCATAAAATCAATCCATTTGATGATAATTCAACCGCTTTAATCACTGCGCGAGCTTTTATTTGGGTTTCATTCCACTCAGATTCAGGATTTGAGTCCACAACGAGACCCGCACCAGCCTGAACAAAGACCTTATTTTCACGAATAACACAGGTTCGAATCGCAATCGACATGTCCATTTCGCCATGCCAGCCTAAATAACCAACAGCACCACCAAAAACACCACGTTTTACAGGCTCTACCTCATCAATAATTTCCATAGCGCGGATTTTTGGGGCTCCAGATAAAGTACCTGCTGGAAAAGTTGCTTTAAAAACATCCAAAGCATCTACATCATCACGAACTTCGCCTTGCACATTGGAGACAATATGCATCACATGCGAATAACGTTCGATCACCATTTGATCAGTCACTTGCACTTTGCCAATTTTAGAAACGCGCCCCACATCATTGCGTCCTAAATCAATCAGCATTAAATGTTCGGCAATTTCTTTTTCATCTGAAAGTAAATCTTTTTCTAAGGCCAAATCTTCTTCTTTAGTTTTGCCACGAGGACGTGTACCCGCCAAAGGGCGCACCGTAGCAATGCCATTTTCTAAACGCGACAAGATTTCTGGAGATGATCCCACAATATGAAAAGGTTTTTGATCTTGCAAAGTTTGACCTTGTACCAAGAATAAATACGGCGATGGATTTAAATGACGTAAGGCACGATAAACCTGTAACGCTTCTCCATCAAAATCAGAAACCATACGATGCCCAGGAACCACCTGCATCACATCTCCTGCACGGATATATTCTTTAACCGTTTCAATTGACTCTAGGAATTTCTGTTTGCCCGTGAGTGACTCAAAATGCGGTGCACTGTGTTTTTTTGCTTGTAAACTCACTGGTGTAGCAAGTAACTGCTCCAAAGCATCTAACTGGAGCTGTGCGTTAAAATACGCCTCTGCATCGTTGACATCGGCGTGCACAATCAAGAATAAAGTATCTTTTAAATTGTCAAATACAATCACTGTTTTAGATAGCATCATCCAGATATCAGGTAAACCGACTGGATCTGCTTCTGGCACATTGTTTAAACGTGGTTCAATATAACGTACAGCATCATAACCAAAATACCCCACCAATCCGCCAGTAAAGCTAGGCAAGTCTGGTAAATCTGCTTGTGTCGGAACTTTAAACTGCGCCAAGAAGGTTCGAATATATTCAAAAGGATCGGCACAATCTTTCTGTTCATGCGTGCCATCTACATGTTGAATGGTGAGCTTGCCCGCATTACAAGAAAATACGGTAGATTCCCCCAAACCAATGATGGAATAGCGCGCCCAATTTTCTCCACCTTCTACCGATTCAAATAAATAGGCTTGTTGATGGTCTTTTAATCGTGCAAAAACTGAAAGTGGCGTTTCTGTATCTGCCAGACGTTGTCGATAAACAGGAATCAGGTTATAGCCTTGGGCTTTTAATTGCTCGTATTGCACTTGAGTCGTCATGAGGTTCTCTCTAAATTTTCGATTGGGGTCAATTCAATTTTTCGCTACATCAGACTGAGCGACGCCATCGAAAAGCTTTACAACGACTCATGTGTCATGATTCCTTATCTGCAAATTATGTTTTGATTAATTCTCTTAAATCATCAACCACTTGCTGTGGTTGGCAATCCTGTATGTCTTCACCATGATTATAACCATAGCTAACGACAATACAATCAATACCCGCACGTCGTGCTGCCTCCACATCATTACTCGAATCACCAAACATTAAGGTCTGGGATTTTTCAATCTGATATTCCTCAACACAGTGCAGTAACTGACGCGGATGTGGTTTACGTTCTTCGAAACGGTCACCGCCAATCACATCAATAAAGTATTTAGACATATCCAAGGCTTCAACAATTAAGCGAGCAGGCTGTTCAGGCTTATTGGTGACACACACCATTTTCTTGTTGTGCTGCAAACCCCATTCTAGAAACTCAAGAATGCCATGAAATGGTCGGGTTTCAATACAAGGTTCCGCATTGTAAATTTCTAAAAAAGTATCGAGCAGTTGTTTGTGCTGCGCAGGGTCAACCTCACCTGTAAGATATTGCAAGGTACTATGACAAAAGATAGATGTTCCCTTGCCCACCCAAACACGTACTTGCTGTTCAGTCACCAAAGGGAGTTGCAAGACATTAAGACTCATATTCATGGCACGATATAAATCAGTCGCTGAATCGACTAAAGTTCCATCCAAATCAAACAGCATTAATTCACGGCGATCTAATTGTGCAATATTCATAAGCAACTCGCATTATTCAGATATAAAAAAGGCATGCCAGAGCATGCCCTTATTCTAGGCAACTCCCAGATTATTTAAACATCACCCAAGCAAGGATAGACAAAATAACCAAGACTATAATGGTGATTAAACCCAGTGAAGCATTCTTCTGTTGAGTTCGTTCTTCTTCAACACGAGAAACAGGTTGCTCAACTGGAATCGGGGCTGGGTTTGGCGTAGCTTTAGATACATCTACACCTTCAGGAATTGGTGCGGGCTTAGGAATAGATACATTCTGTGGCATCCCATCACGACTTAACTGAACACTGCTATCACGCTCAGTCAGGCTTGGCATCCCCTGTTCATTCATATGATGCGCTGCCGATTTCTCTGCTTCTGTTTCAGACGGAGCAACGGCTTCAGCAGGCTGTTGAACATCAACTACATCTTCCTCAACTGTATTTGCCAAAGGAGCTGGAGCAAAGACTGTAAATTTAAAGCTTGCAAACTGAACAATATCGCCATCCTTCAGTTGGCTTTCATCTACAATTTTCAAGTCGTTCACAAAAGTGCCATTCGATGAATTTAAATCTTGCACCCATAACGCTTGCTCTTTTAACAACAGCGCTGCGTGTTTACGTGACACTTCTGCAGATTGCAACAATACATCTGCATCTTGATGGCGCCCAACCAACATATCACGGTCAACACTGATCTCTTGCCCCGTAAATTCGCCTGTAATTGCCTGTATCTTCCAAGTCATCACATTATCTCTTTATGATTTTGCTTCATCATACCATGCAACTTATAGATTTCAATTTGGCTACTTTAGCATTACGAAGCTGGACGCACACGAATGGTGGTTACTGTATTTTTGGTTTTTTCCACTTCCGATTTTGGAAATGGTGTACTGCTGATTGGTGGCTCAATCGCTACAGGCGTAGTCACAACCGCAGCATTGGATGACTGCGCCGCAGAAGGTACAGCTTGATAAGGGCTAGTCCGTGGCGCACCCGGTTGCACAGGTAAACGCTGCATGTAAACATCATCCACCTGCTCAGGCAATTTAGCAAAACCGCCATCTTTATCGAGCGCCAATTGCAAACTATATAACTGACTATAACGCTGTTGAGATAAACGACGAACATCATCGCCACCACCCACGATCGTTGGATGAATAAAGACCAATAAATTGCGCTTCTGATTCGTCTTTGCATCCGATCTAAATAAGCGCCCTAGACCTGGGATTGCACCAAGACCTGGAACCGATTGACGACTATAAATCGAGTTATCTGAAATTAAGCCACCGAGAACTACAGTTTGTCCATGCTCTGCCAAAATAGCTGTTTTAATGGCACGTTTACTGGTGACCAGATCTGACGCCTGACCTTTACTGTTTTTAACCCCAGAAACTTCCTGCTCAACCTCCAAGCGAACCGTACCATTTTCACCAATGTGTGGAATCACCTTTAGCGTCACACCGACATCTTTGCGTTCAATGGTGGTATAAGGATTTACTGTGCCATTGTTGGTACTCACCGATCCTGTCACAAAAGGAACGTTTTCACCGACCACAATGTAGGCTTCTTCATTGTCCATCGTGACAATCGAAGGTGTTGAAAGCAAATTAGATTTGGTATTTTCTTTAAGTGCCTGAATCAATGCACCATAAAGTCGACGTGAACCATCACTGCCCTCTTTATAATCACCCAACACCACTGAGCTACCCGCACCCGTCAAGGCCTGCCCCAGACCTGAAGCCCCGCCACTCAAATAACCCGCAGCGAGGCTGGCTAGGCTTGAACCTACGTTATCAAAACTGATTAAACCGACACCACTGCTAATATCACCCAAAGCCCATTGCACACCCAATTGATCTGCATCAGAACCTTCAACTTCAATAATTGCAGCCTCGATTAACACTTGTTCGCGGCGAACATCAAGTTGTTGAATCGCAGACTCAATTTCTCGCATCAGCTGTGGATCTGCTTTGACCACCAATGCATTTTGTGAACTATCGGCAATGATACTGATCCCGTTGGCATTAAAACTGGTGATGTTGTTCTGATTATTCCCAGTAGAACTACCCCCTAAATTAATTGCTGGTGTCGAAATACTTGAGGATGAACCATTGTTTGTCGTCGTATTCGCACTTCCCATCATATTATTGCTGGCATTGGATGTATTGTTCGCGCGACCATCAGCCCCTGAAACTGTCTGCCCTGTGACCAGACCTTGTAAAATTTCGGCCAAGTTTTTTGCACTGGCATACTTTAAACGAAAGACCTTCAAACCACCCAGACGGTCTGCCGCAGGTACATCCAACATTTCAATCAATTGACGCAACCGTTTACGTGTTGCCGTATCGCCTTTAATTAAAATGCGATTGGTGCGATTATCCGCAATCACACGTACTCGTGCACCTTTTAAATCTTTGGCAGCCCCAGTCGCCGTCATAGAATCTAATAAGCCAATCATTTCTTCGGCTTGACTAGATTGCAACGTAATCGCCTCAATATCGTGCTGATCAGTACCATCTAAATTACGAATGATGGTTTCCAGTTGATAAATATTACTGGCACGATCTGACACAATCAGCGCATTCGCCCCGGGTACTGCCGACAAATTTGCAAACTGCGGCATGAGTGGGCGTAAGGCAGGAATTAGATCATTGGCATTGGTATTTTCCAGCCAAATCACGCGCGTAACAATTTGATCACCTGTAGCACGATTTTTAGCATCATAGGGAATGCCTGAACTTTTTACATTGCTGTCTGGAACAATTTTCACAGTATTGCCCGAAGGAATAGCCACCACCCCATTCACATTGAGCACGCCTAAAAATAAATCGTAAACTTCACTTTTATTAAGCGGCTTATTGGAAATAACCGTCACATTGCCACGTACGCGCGGATCAACTGCAAAATTTTTCCCTGTAATATCGGCCACTTCATTAATAAACGCCGTTAAGTCCGCATCACGTAAATTGATTTTCCATGTTTGCGCATAGGTACTGCTACTCACGGCAGCAATCAGAGGTGCACTTGCGAGCAAAGCCCAAACTGGACGATTATTATGAAATAAAGCCATATACTTCTGTGTTTCCTAACCCTACGGGCGATTTCTCATCATTTAAAAATTTTGTTGTATGGTCATCACCTGATCACCACGTTTTATTTCAAGTTTGACTTGGCCTGCTTGTTTAGCTTGTTCAAGTAATTGTGCATCATTTTGTCCCTGCCCCACACCTTGACCATTTAAGGACAAAATTCGGTCTCCAGGTTGTAATCCAAGTGTATTCCGTAAAGCAGAAGGTGTTTTACTGGTGACTTCATACCCTTCACCCGTCGCCGCACCAACCCCCATATCGGCCAGAAACTGGTCACGATTTTGATGCATTTGTTGTACTGCCTGCCCCAAAGCATTTTGAGTCGATTGCGATATATTCCCTGTTGGTAATGAAGCCGCATCCGCAGGTGGAACAATCGGTTGATTTAGACCATTGGCAATTCGATTAAATGCAACTTGCTGGCTTTGTCCTGTAGAGTCTCGTAACACCACATGATCCCAATACACCTCGGCCAATTGATAAACTGTACCCGCCAATGTTTCTCCAACCTTATAACGGTCAGTGACTTCATTAACTTTAATCACTGCTGAGGAATATTGACTCGGATAGGACACCACTACCCCTTGCAAAACAAAATTGGCGAGGTTCGCACCACCCGAAGCATTATTTTCCTGAAATAAAGAAAATGCCGATATATTGGGAACTTGAGGTTGCTGTGAACCTAACTCTACACGTTCTAATTGCATAGGCATTGGCGGAGCAACCCACAACCAAAATATACTGGCCAATTTCCAACTTAAATAGGCCACTAACACAACCAACAGCCACGGTGCAAAACGGTTGAACTGAGCGCCGTTCAAATGCTGTAACTTATCTTTGACCAATCTCATTACATACCACCTTGTAACAGGGGCTGACGAGAGCTGACGACATAAGTATCTAAACCCGCTTTACCTTGATACGAAGGCACATTCATCAACATACGCTGAGTAATCTGTACATCAAGCATCAGGTTTTTATCCAAAAGCAGATTAATCATTTTCTGGTCGCGCTGATCCCGCACATCAATCATCAATACTTGATCTCGATCATTTAAACTCCCTTTTAAGGAAGGAATACTCATTTGCTCTTGACGTTGTGCAAAGCGATATATCAGTTCACCACCTAACCACTGCACAGTACCTTCTGCTTGTTGAAAACCTTGTTCTTTTTGATATTTAAACTGTAAATCTTGGACTTGAATCGGATTACTTGGCCATTGCCAATCAGCAACCCGCTTTAATGTTTCTGGGGCAATTTCCCCAGATAATGCTTTAACAGTCCAACGCTGCCCCAAACCATAGCCCACAGTACCTTGTAATTGGGTCCGCCCACTATGGATATCCACCGCAGCACCTAAACGAAGCAACAATAAATCCAAAGGACGCACCTTCCAATTCAATGAACCTTTTAAAGCTCCTTGATGCCAGTCCGCCTGCCCTTGCCAGATATTGCCACTGACATTCTGTAAAACTTGGTTATTTTTATAAAATTTAGAAATAAGCCATGCTGCTGGAATTTGCAGCACTACAAAGAATAAAAATGTACTTAACGCAAAAATCCACCATGCAAGGTGCTTATTCTTTTTCGTCATCCCAACACAACCAACATCACTATTTTTCTTCCTTGGATATATATTTTATCTTTGCCACCCATTATGCACACTTTTTTCACATCGCCAATTCATCACTATAAAAAAACCAAGCAGTTTTGCTTGGTTTAAATAATTTAATCAGATTGGATGACAATCTAATGAAGATTAGATAAGAAAATCTTCAAGTTTTGCACCTTTTTCCAATTCAGCCACTAGCCAGCGAGGTTGTTTACCACGGCCTGTCCAAGTTTCTGATGCATCTGATTTATTGCGATAACGTGGTTCTACAGATTTACGAGTCGTTTTCTTACGTTTAGTTGCGCCAAACTCTAAGATTTGCTCAATACTCAAACCCACTTTATCAGCAATATCCATAATCTGAGTATATGCATCTTCAATTGCCTGATCTTTTTTAGAAACGATTAAGGCTTCCGCTTCTACTTGTAAACGCTTTAACTCTTCTACAGATAAATTACTAATGTCTGGCATCATATTAACTCCATTAAATACGATTTAATTTCTTACACAGGATTATCATATTTTTATTAACTCGATTATTCAACACTTATATTTAAAATTGCTACAAGATTCGAACAGTTAATATATGTTTTAATAATCGAAAATTAAAATAATGATCAAAAATTAAATTAAATGTCCAACATCTCGTTCCATTTTGAGAATCTTCTCACGAATATCATCAGGGATTGCAGTTTTTTGCATATTGTCTTTATCAACACAAACTATCACCGCCTCTGCCATTGCAACCACCGCATTTTGTGCAGTACTGAATAATAGGTAACTCATACGTATTGCACTATTACGTAATTCATCAACACGAACAGCTACTTTTAATTGATCGGGATAAAATACAGGTCGTAAATATTTGCACTGATTTGATGCAACAACCGTCAATACACTTTGCTCAAATATATTTAACGCATCAAAATATTGAATACGTGCGCTTTCAATATATCGATAATACATGACATTATTTACATGTCCAAAAGCATCCATATCTCCCCATGCTACATTTTGCTCATGTACAATTGGATATTCATTAAATAATGACATATATTCCCTTAAATCTTGATTTTCATAAAATTCGCATTATTTTCAAAGATCAAATTTAACTGCTGAATCAAATCTTCACGATTTTTCAGCGTTGCTTTAACCCTTAAATAACTCATGAGCACATTATCTGGATATAAAGTTAATAATGCATCTGCTTTATTTAACCGATCAGTCGCTTCGTAGACATGCCATTTAGCAAAAGTCAAAACAGGTAAAGATGGATATTTCACCTCCCAATCCTGAATATGTTGCTCTACATCACTATAATTTGGAACCTGTTTCAACAATTGTTGCTGAAACCACAAATGAAATACTTCCGCATTAAACTGTTGATCAAGTAAATGTAAGGCCAAATTTTCATGTTGCTGACTTAAATCAGGTAAACGTGACAATAGTTTTAACCACAACATTTTGATGTGATAGCTGCGAGTTTCAATTTCAGTCGATAAATCTAGATAACGTTGTTGCAAATCTTGTAGATTTTCAGCACTAGCATGATCAAACTGTTGCAAAAGTTGCTCTAACCATGCCTGCTTGGTGGCTTCATCTAAATGTCCATATTGCATAGAACGCAAATATAACCAAGGAAATTGCACAGCAAACTCACCCCACAGTTCGGTTAAACGTTGCTCATAGGCGACTTGTACATCCTTTAGCCAAGGTGATAATTCATGCTGAGTTAAAAACTCAAGATGCGTCAGGGCTTGCTCACCATCTTGCTGCGCCAGATAAACCTGAATACGTTGAATTTCTGCCAATTCAAATGCCATAGCATGGCTATGATTTAAAACAGATAACGCTTGTGGATATTCCTGTTGCATCAAATACAGTCTTGAGTCAATTACACCACGTAATAACCCAGACTGAGCAAATGCATTTTGAATAAATTGTTGTTGCTCCCGACCCGCGTCCAATAACCAAATGACAGCCAACTGCTCATAAGGATGCAAGGTCTTGAAGTCGTAGATTTCGATTTGTTTTCGTTGTGCACGCGTAAAATAGCGTTTCAGTAACAACCAAACTAACTGAAAAATAAAGCCCAGCACTGCCAAAAGAACGAATATGAACCAGACATTACTCTGTAACTGCCATTCACGCCAATACACATAAACATAGCCTGCACCAAAACCGTAACTCAACACACTAATCACAGCAATCACAAGCAGGCATATAAAAGCATAGGCTAAAAGAATCTGTTTCATATTAAGACCCTAGCAATGTACGGGTATTTAAAACAGGCATCGGAATAATACTAAATCCTTTAATCTTCTCCACTTGCTTACGCAGTTTTTGTGCTTGTGCATCAGGCAAAGTCGATAATATCTGCATAATCTCGGCCAAATCCTTTTGATATTCGACATACTGACCATGATTCAATGCTTCTCGAGCAACCAATAGACGCAACTGTACTTCTTTCAAAATGATTGCACGCTGCATCAGTTGTGTAGCAGGTTGCTTAGCAGGCTGCAACTCAAACCAACGCTGCCAGAAAGGACGATCTTCTGCTCGGACAGGTTTCCTTTGAGCCTGTTTAATTTCTTGTGTTAATACCACATCTACTTGTTGTAATAGTTGTTGAATTTGTTGCTGCTGCTCGGTACGCGCTTGTACAGTTTGCTGTATCAATTGTTGATCTTTACCCATCGCCTGATGCAAGCTTTGTTTCAAACTCGGTGCCAAAGCATATTGCTCAATATTGATATTCAGTTGTGCTAACTTTTCCAAAGCAAAATGGTATTGCTGTTGCTGCAAAGCAAAATCGACTAAGTCAAGTTGCTGACGGATCAAGACCATAGGGTTAATCTGTACTGGGGTAGTCGTTGCCTGCACACTTGTGCCCGTAGCTGCCACATTCGATGTGCTTGGCTCAGATGCTGTTGAGGTTTGACGCTGCAAAGCAACAATTTGATCATTCAAATTGGCACTATTGGCTTCAAGCCGTTGTAACGTATCCTGCATTGCAACTTGCTTTTGATTGAACTGAAAAATGTCATAACTTAATTTGGCAATCCATGCCACACAGACCAAAATTAAAACAATTAAAAACTTTTTCATGCATTTCTCGGCATCGCTCGAAGGCATTGCAATATTGTTGCTGTATTTAAATCAGGTAATTGATAGAGATGAAATGATAAACGCTGTTGTCGCTGTGTATTTAACAGCAATTGATAAAGCCGCTCACCCAATACCATAAAATGTCCTCGTGTAAGCAACCCCTTATGGGCTCGCATCAATTCCAACCAGTTTAGCCAACTGGCTTCACTGCTAATCAGCACACTATAGTGCTGATGTTGTTGCAACTGTACGACAACTTGATCAAAATTTTGAATCGTCTGTACTGGGCAATGTCGTTGGTACAAAATAAAATTTAAAACAGAGATCCCCTGCTGCTGCAAAGTCTCCATCATAAATTGGCGTCCACCCTGACCACGCCAAAAAGCCACACAAGCGGAAGAGGTCAGGTCTTGCAACAAGGGAATCTGCAACATCCCCTCTGATGTTTCAACCTTAGGCACATAGCTAGATATGCCATATTGAGCCAATGCTTGTGCGGTTTTTTCACCTACCGCAACCCATTGCACCTTGCTCAAGGCTTGTAGCGACACACCACTTTGCTTTAAGCCCTGCATTCCAAATTCAACAGCCGAAGGACTGACCACCACAATACAGGTCGCCCGCGGCAACTGCTGATACAAATCCTGCAACTCAGATGACCATGCACACGGCTCCAACACCAACAATGGAAGATCCAAAACTGGAAAACCAGCTTGTTGAATGTTTAAACTAAGTTCGCTCGCACGAGTATTCGGGCGGGTATTAATAAATAACATGAATTAATGCAAGGCTTGGAGCAGCTCTCCTGCACCTAATTCGAGTAGTTGTTGTGCCAACGCTTCACCTAGCTGTTCTGCTTGCACCACTGGTCCACGCAATTCAGCGACCAATAAAGTTGCTCCATCGACACTGCCTACACGTCCTTCAATGTGTAACTCATCTGCATGTAAAGTGGCATAACCTGCTATCGGCACCTGACAACCACCTTCCAAATAAGCATTAAAGGCACGTTCAGCACGAACACAAGCCGAAGTTTCCATATGCAACAAAGGTTGGATTAAATCTAAAACCTGCTGATCATTTTCACGGCATTCCAGCCCCAATGCCCCTTGTCCAACTGCTGGCAAACTAACACTGGCTGGTAAGGTATGACGAATACGCTCTGAAAGTCCTAAACGCTTAAGTCCTGCACTCGCTAGAATAATGGCATCATATAAACCTGCATCTAATTTTGACAGGCGGGTTCCGACGTTACCGCGTAAATCAATAATTTCAAGATCTGGGCGTTGCTTCAGAATTTGGCATTTACGACGCAAGCTTGATGTTCCCACTTTAGCACCCTGTGGCAAATCGTTAAAATTTGCATAGTGGTTTGAAACAAAAGCATCAAATGGATCTTCACGCTCACAAATCACCGCTAAGCTTAAACCCTCTGGAAGTGCCATAGGGACATCCTTCATAGAATGTACAGCCAGATCAGCTCGACCATCCAACAACGCAGCTTCCAGCTCTTTGACAAACAAACCTTTACCGCCAATTTTCGCCAACGGTGTATCTAAAATTTTATCTCCTTGAGTGACAAACGTAACCAACTCCACCTTTAAATCAGCATTGCGTTCTTCCAGACAGGAACGAATAAATTCTGCCTGCCATAAAGCAAGGGGACTTTGGCGTGTTGCGATCTTCAAAGTTTTCATAAATTTTAAATACATTGAATAAGGTCAGTTATTCTAAACTTAACTGGCTGACTTTAAAATGCAAGTAGAATTCACACCGCACCACATGAAATCATACATTTGACTTCAAAGTTTCTGAATTCGCTCGCGTAAATTGGGTAAATGTCGTCGGCTCACAGATAAACGTTCATCCAGTTCACGGCAACGCACTTGATATTGCCCAGAGTTAATCACCTCTAACCCTTCAAGATAATCCACTGAAACCAAAGCATTGCGATGAATACGAATAAACCGCTCACCAAATTCTAATTCTAAGTCCTTTAAAGTTTCATCAATGAGTACACTGCCATTTTTATGACGTACCGTGACATATTTTTGATCCGCTAAAAAATAATAAATATTTTCTACAGGGACCAGTTCTACCCCACGATAGGTCTTCGCAGCAATTTGATGACGTTGTGTTTGATTATCCATATCTTCTTTTTGTTTTAAGTTACTCATTTGCGCTTGCGTGAGTTTGGTCAGTTGGTCTAAAACCTGTTGCAATTCCTGTTGCATAATCGGTTTTAGCAAGTAGCCCTCGGCATGCGATTTAAACGCATCCAAGGCATGCTGGTCGTAAGCCGTACAAAATACGATAGCTGGGGATGGTTCCAACTGACGCAAATATTGCGCGCAGGTTAAACCATCCATTTCTGGCATTTGTATATCTAAAAGCACCACATCGGGTTGATAAAATTGCACCATTTCAATTGCTTGCTGACCATAAGCCGCCGTTGCAATAACCTGATGCCCCATTTGCGTGACCAATCTGGATAAACGCTCTACTGCAAGAGGCTCATCATCACAAATCAGGATGTCCATTATTCCTCCTTCGTTCAGTTAACGTGGATTATTTTTATAAGTTAACCGCCACTGTTTTATTTATACGGGTATTGCACCACAGTGGTATACATCCCATCTCCAGCAAAAGTTCGGAAGATGACTGCGCGCCCATAATACGCCATGAGACGCTGTTTTACATTATCAATGGCAATACCGTGTCCTTGTCGTAAATTTATTTTATCCTGTGTGTACGGGTTTGTAATGACGATATTGACTTGATGTTGTGTAATTTCGACCAATACGCTCACTATACTGGTTGATAAATTTTTCTCAACCCCATGAAAAATACTATTTTCTAGTAAAGGTTGCAAAGTGAGCAACGGAATTTGCGCCTGTGAAAATAATTCAGGATGCACAAATTTCCATTCAACCTGTAACCGATTTCCTAGGCGAATCTGCTCAATCGCCAAATAACGTTGGCACAATTCAATTTCATCTTGCAATTTCACCAACTTTAACTCTTGGAAACTGGCACGAAATAAACGCGATAAATCTAATAGCATTTGTTCAGCTTTATCAGGATCAACAACAATTAAACTGATGGCACTATTTAAACTATTGAATAAAAAATGTGGATGAATTCGGGCTTGCATCGCCTGAATACGTGCATTCAGTTCACTGTGTTGCTGCCGCATCCATTGTTCTCGGATATAGAGATATCGAAAACAAAATGCCCCCAGTAGACCACCATAACTTAAATGCAATACCACACCCTGCAAGGCAGTCGTAAGATCTAAACCTTTAAAGCTAAAGTTTTGCCCAAAAAAGACAAAAATATTGAGAATCAAGCTGGTAAAAAAAATGGTGCTTTGTAAGATCACAAAGCCCAACAGCAACATCGAAACCAAACCCCAATGCTCTAGGCGTGGCTGTAGGCGCTCAACAATTGCCGTAAAACACAACAAGACCCAATTGATATACAGCATAAACAACAGCACTTGTGTTCCACTCAGGGCTTGCCATGAATGTGCTTCTGCCAAAGCCAACAAAATGGCTAAAATATTGCCCGCAATACACAACTCGACTAAATTTTGCCACCGTCCCACATTACTAAAAAAATAAGAATAGGATGCTGGGGCTTCGGCAACTGCTTTTGAATTTGCTATACTCTGTTTAATTTGCCGATTTTTTATTTTACTGAGCCGACATGACCACATCTTCTAATTCCTCTAATCCGTCACAAGCCCAGACTTCTGGCATGTGGGGCGGTCGTTTTACTGAAGCGACTGACGCTTTTGTTGCAGAATTTACCGCATCTGTACAATTTGACCAACGCTTTTATAAACAAGATATTGCAGGCTCAATTGCCCATGCAACTATGTTAGCAAAAGTTGGCGTACTAACCGAATCTGAACGTGATGCCATTACCGAAGGTCTCCGCACCATTCAGGCTGAAATTGAAGCAGGTAATTTCGAATGGCGTATCGACTTAGAAGATGTGCATATGAACATTGAGTCGCGTTTGACTCAACGTATCGGCATTGCAGGTAAAAAATTACATACGGGTCGTAGCCGTAATGACCAAGTCGCAACGGACATTCGTCTCTATGTACGTGATGAAATTGATGCCATTTTAGAACTCTTGGCGAAACTGCAAAAAGGCATTTTATCGTTAGCAGCAAAGAATACTGGCACAATTATGCCGGGCTTTACTCACCTACAAACAGCTCAACCTGTAACCTTTGGTCACCACTTATTGGCATGGTTTGAAATGCTGGTGCGTGACTCTGAACGTTTAATTGACTGTCGTAAACGTGTGAATCGTATGCCGTTGGGTTCTGCTGCCCTTGCAGGGACAACTTACCCAATCGACCGTGCTTATACAGCTGAGCTTCTTGGTTTTGAAGCTGTTTCTGAAAACTCACTCGATGCCGTATCGGATCGTGATTTCGGCATTGAATTCAATGCCGCAGCATCACTGATTATGATGCACCTATCTCGTATGTCTGAAGAACTCATTCTATGGACATCTGCACAGTTTAAATTCGTCAATATTCCTGACCGCTTCTGTACAGGCTCGTCCATTATGCCGCAGAAGAAAAACCCAGATGTGCCTGAATTGGTTCGTGGTAAAACAGGTCGTGTTTATGGTGACTTAATGAGTTTACTAACCCTCATGAAAGGTCAACCCTTGGCATACAACAAGGACAATCAAGAAGATAAAGAACCTTTATTTGACGCGATTGATACTGTACGTGGTTCGCTTATGGCATTTGCCGACATGATTCCTGCGTTGGTTCCAAACATTGAAATTATGCGCGAAGCAGCACTTCGTGGTTTCTCAACCGCGACTGACTTGGCAGATTACCTTGTGAAGAATGGTGTGGCATTCCGTGATGCACACGAAATTGTTGGTAAAGCCGTTGCACTCGGGGTTCAAGAAGGAAAAGATTTATCTGAACTAACACTTGAGCAACTTCAACAGTTCTCTGACTTGATTCAAGCCGATGTTTTTGAAAAAGCACTCACTTTAGAAGCATCTGTAAATGCACGTAACCACATTGGTGGTACTGCACCTGCACAAGTCGAAGCGGCTATTGCACGTGCCTATGTTCGTTTAGAAAAACTTTACGCTTAAGGGGTTTCACCATGTCTCGACAAGTATTCTGCCGTAAATATCAAAAAGAGATGGAAGGCTTAGACTTTGCTCCATTCCCTGGTGCCAAAGGCGAAGAGTTCTTCAACAACATTTCTAAGCAAGCTTGGCAAGAATGGTTAAAACACCAAACCACACTGATCAATGAAAAGCGTTTAAATGTGTTTGAACCTGAATCAAAAAAATTTTTAGAAGAGCAACGTGAGAAGTTTTTTAGCAATGACAGCAGTATTGAAACTGCCGAAGGTTGGAAACCAGAAGCTTAAGTTTGTTTGAATGCTAAAAATGAAAAGACCAGTCAAACAGGCTGGTCTTTTTTTATGTATGTTTTTGAATTTTATTCAACTAAATCTGGCTTAAGGCAAGCATTGGGGTAGTGAATTCAATTTCAAGGCTTGAGATATAAAAAGCTACATATCCATAAATAAGACTACATTTGCACACAATATCCTACATGAGTCATGTGCAGCACCTCACTATAATGACAATTAAGGAGATGGAGACATCTCTGAATACTAAAATAATATCCCCCTATTTATTTTATTCCCAGATTTCCCCCAAAATCTGGGATTTTTTTTAACTTGCTCTACAACTTCGGTCACTCTCAATACAATAAAAAAGACTTATGTAGGTTCTACATAAGTCTTTAGCAACATTTAATCAAATCATTTGAATTGTTCTAATATGAAGTAATTCTTAACGCTCTTGAACTTTTTCTTCAATTTCAGCCACGCTGGTATGTCGAACATCCAAACCTTTTACCATATAGATGACTTGTTCGGAAATATTGCGGGCATGATCACCAATACGCTCCAATGAACGTAAAACCCACATCACGTTAATGACACGAGAAATATGACGTGGATCTTCAATCATATAAGTCATTAAAGTACGGGTTGCCGACTGGTATTCACGGTCAATATCCGCATCTGCCAACATAACTCGTAGCGCCTGATCCACATCTAGACGTGCAAAAGCATCTAAAGCATCATGAATCATGACACGGACTTGATTGCCGATATGACGGGTTTCCATGTAACCACGTGGGGAACCACCTTCTTCACAAAGACTTTGTGCAATGCGAGCAATTTTAGCTGCTTCATCACCAATACGTTCTAAATCAGTGTTGGCTTTACTCATGGCAATCACCATACGTAAATCAATCGCCGCAGGATGACGACGCGCTAAAATTAACGTGAGCGCTTCGTCAATTTCACGCTCATAACGATTGACAGTATTGTCCTGATATTGCACATCAATGGCTAAGTTGGCATCAGTATCGAGTAAAGCGTGGATTGCATTCGCCACTTGTTGTTCAACCAAACCACCCATGGTCATAAATTTGGTATTTACAGCCTGTAAATCTTCATTAAATTGCGAAGAAATATGATGGTTTAAAACAGGGTTACTTGGACTCAAAATCAACACTCCACAACAGCGGTTAAAGACAAACGCTTTCGCTCAATATTAAAGCATACCTATTATGAATATTTGATGACAACAGAGAATCAATACCAGTATTTCACTTTATTTTTCGACCAACCAAACATTCATTTGCTGTAACGCTTGTTCATTCAATTGACCAACGGCTGCTTTTAAACGCAACACATTCAAAACATAGTCATATTTGGCATTTACATAATCTTGCTTGGTTGAAAATGCATTGCGCTGTGCCAGCAACACGTCGACCATGGTTTTTAAACCTTCCTGATATTGTGCCTGAGAAGCCTCTGACACCACTTGGGAAGATTGCATGGCAGCCTGACGGGCTTCGAGTTTGGCTTGATCAGTTTCCACCTGATAAAACGCTTTCTTCACCTCAGTTTGCGCTTTACGAATGGTAGCATCGAGTTGTGCTTCAGATTTACGCACATTCACCGCTGCTTTTTGAATAGAACGCTGTGTTCGTCCACCTGTAAAAGCATTCCAATTCATTTCAATGCCAATCTGGTCAAATTGACCATCATTTGACAGCACACTTGAAGGCTGCTGCTGATTATAACCATAGGTCCCGACAGCTTCGAGCTGCGGATAGAGCGCCGCTTTTTCCACCCGTTTTTGATCTTCGGCATAGCGTTGTTGTAATCGTGCTTGTTGTATTTCTAAATTATGGTTGCGGGCCAAATCTTCCCATGCTGTCAATTGGGCAGGTTGAGGCTTTTGATAGACAAAATCATCCCGAATGACCGCAAGTTTGTCGCGATAAGGACCAATTAACTGCTGTAATTGCTCTTGTGCCAATAACAATTGCACTTGGGTTGCAATGCGGTTTGCTCGTGCATTCTGATACTGCGCTTGTGCTTCACTGACATCACTTTTAGCCACCAAACCTTCTCGTAACTTGGCATTCATCATATTCAATTGCTGCAACAGGGCTTGTTCTTCCTGTAAATAAGCTTGCGTTAAACTTTGCTGACGCAACACATCAAAATAACTTTCTGCTACCGTTAAAATATGCTGCTGTTGCTGTAATTTTAAGGTCACTTCACTTAAGTTGACTGAAGTCTCCACTTGTTTAAAACCTTCCCATGCATCCCAACGAAACAAGGGCTGTCGGGCAGTGACGGCAACCTGATGAGTCGTGGTGGCCGAAGGAATCTCTAAGGAAGATTGTGATGTATCTGAATTCTGCTGTGATTTTCGGGTGCTACTGGCTGAAACCGTGATCGTTGGCAATAAGTTCCCTTTGGCAATACCTAAATTGAGCTGGTCTGCTTCGTATTTCAGCTTATTTGCTTGCCAATTTGGATCTGTCTGTTGCGCCCTTGCATAGGCTTGTACCAAATCCAAAGCATGTGCTTCAGCCATGTGAAAACTTAAAGACAAACCGAGCAACCAAAGTTTCTTCATTCTTATCCCTGATTCAAACCGTTTCATATTGTATGTAACGTCATAAGCCCCTACAAACTCTGCTAAATTAACGTGATCAGTGCAATTTTGCACGGGTTTTAACCATAATCACCTACTAAAACAGCTCTGGTTTAGTAACCAAACTCCCTCACAATAGTACAAACCTACTGCAAGATTTCAGCTTAAAATAAAGCCTTGCTCCCTGCTCCTGCTTATCTTTTAGGTTTACATTCTTAACGGCTGTGAAATTCAAGTTTATGCTTTCATTAAAACCCTGTTTTCTCTTGTTGTGTGGCATGTTGCTGAGTGCTTGCCAGCAACCAGAATCTCAAGTTGCTCAGGAACAACCTCCCAAACAGCAACAACAAGAAACTACAGTTGATTTAACTGAAATGTGCAAAAACCTGAAAAAGAATATGTTGGAAATTAATAACCAACGTACAACCTTTGCCCTCGAAGAAATTAATCAAGATCTCAAAGTCTGTCTTCCACTCGTAAAACTGGCTGAACAGAAAGATTTACTAAAACTTTCTGGCATCATGTACGATAATTTTTTACAAGTTGAACGCACCCCACAACAACAATTGGCTTTTGAGCAATATGCATTTGATATGGCACAGCATCCCACCATTCAACAAAGTCATTTTGAACAATTTTCCCTGCGTGACCAATATCTGATTAAGCATCAGGGACAGGCCTATATTGAACTGATCGACCAAGGCGAAGGAATGCTCGCTTACCGCCGTAGCCCACAGTATCTCGCAATTGTGTTTGCACCCTACATGCCTGAAGCTGAAAAAGTCTTTATTACTGAATTGGCACAGCAAAACATGCAAGCCCCATTTCTGGATGGCGCCTTGACCATTGACCCGCAAGTCATTGTGGCACGTGCCTTATTCTGGGAAAATTATTTACAGCAATATCCACGCAGTAGCTATCGAAATGACGCAGAGTATCTCTTAGAGATGTATACGCATTTCTTATTTAAAGGTATGAATAACTCTCCAGTCTCAGAAAGTTATAGCGATCAAAATGCCATTAACAGTAGCAGTCTCTTTGAGATTGAAAAACTGGCAAAATTGCAACATTCCCATCTGACGTGGCAAGCACGACGTTTTTTGCAATTCTTAGAATTATCAGAACAACAACGTAACACCCAAATTCCGGTGCAACTCAGTCCACAGCAAAAACAATCTGGGCAAAGTAATCTACTGACTTTAAAACAATTAGATCAATTTTTAGGTCTACCTGAGCTGAATACACGTTCGCCTCGTGACTGTTTCAGTGATGCGATTTGTCTTCCATCAGCAAAATAATCTGCACCATTTTTCATTCTTTTTCATACAACCCACAATAACAATAAGTCCTTTTTCTTTGCTAACGAATGTCATGAAATATACATGGGCATTTCCCTGATTGCATGCTACCATTTGTCCTAGCTTGACGGAGCGCGAGTAATCCCTCGCTGAGATTGTGTAGTTCTAAACATGAGCACAAGTACCGTTGAACCTGATCAGGTTAACACCTGCGTAGGAATCAAGCGCTCCCTAAAAACTGCCGCCCTCCGTCTATCTGGTGAATTGATTCCTAAAATTTAAACCAGAAGACCAGCCAAGTTTTGGTCGTGCTTGATTCGTTGATGTCATTCATAAGGATCATGCTATGAACCAATTAACGAATCTTTCCCCTGCTGAAGTTTCAGCTCAACATGAGCAAGATGCAAAAGATTTAACTCGAATTTTACCTGCTTCAAACAAAGTCTATATTGAAGGCTCACGCCCTGATATTCGTGTACCCTTCCGTGAAATTAGCCTCACTGATACCCCAACAGGTTTAGGTGGCGAACAAAATCTGCCTTTACGTGTCTATGACACCTCTGGGGTTTATACTGACCCGAATGTTTCGATTGATCTGAACAAAGGTTTACCTTGGGTACGCCAAACTTGGATTGAAGAACGTGACGACACAGAAGTCCTTACAGGTCTGACTTCAAAATTTGGGCAAGAACGCCTGAAAGACATTCGCACGGCTGACATTCGTTTTGCACATATTCAAAACCCACGTCGCGCTAAAGCGGGTAAAAATGTCACGCAAATGCATTATGCCAAGCAAGGCATTATTACCCCAGAAATGGAATATATTGCGATTCGTGAAAACCAACGCCAACGTGAAGGCGTGGATATGCGTCAACATGCAGGTCAAAATTTCGGGGCACAAAATTTACGTGAAATTACCCCTGAGTTTGTCCGTCAAGAAATTGCTGCAGGCCGTGCCATTATTCCTGCCAATATTAACCATCCTGAAATTGAACCCATGATTATTGGACGTAATTTCTTGGTGAAAATTAATGCCAATATTGGGAACTCGGCACTAGGTTCTAGCATTGATGAAGAAGTGGCAAAAATGACATGGGCAACCCGTTGGGGTGCTGACACCATCATGGACTTATCAACGGGTAAAAATATTCATGAAACACGTGAATGGATTATTCGTAACTCACCTGTTCCAATCGGTACCGTACCAATTTATCAAGCACTGGAAAAAGTTGATGGTGTTGCAGAAGACCTCACTTGGGAAATCTTCAAAGACACATTAATTGAACAAGCCGAACAAGGCGTTGACTACTTCACGATTCACGCAGGTGTATTGCTACGCTATGTACCAATGACTGCCAATCGTTTAACGGGTATTGTGTCGCGCGGTGGTTCAATCATGGCGCAGTGGTGTCTAGCCCATCATCAAGAAAATTTCTTGTATACGCATTTTGATGAAATCTGCGAAATCATGAAAGCCTATGATGTTTCATTCAGTTTAGGCGATGGTTTACGTCCAGGTTGTGTGCAAGATGCCAATGACGAAGCACAGTTCAGTGAACTGAAAACTTTAGGTGAACTGACACACCGCGCTTGGGAACATGATGTACAGGTGATGATTGAAGGTCCGGGACATGTGCCGATGCATATGATCAAGGAAAATATGGATCTACAACTAGAAGTCTGTAAAGAAGCCCCTTTCTATACACTTGGGCCTTTAACAACTGATATCGCTCCGGGTTATGACCACATTACATCTGCAATTGGTGCGGCCATGATTGGTTGGTACGGCACCGCCATGCTGTGTTATGTCACACCGAAAGAACATCTAGGCTTACCAAATAAGAAAGATGTTAAAGATGGCATTATCACGTATAAAATTGCTGCACATGCTGCGGATTTGGCCAAAGGTCATCCTGGTGCCCAAGCTCGTGATAATGCTTTGTCTAAAGCACGTTTTGAATTCCGCTGGGAAGATCAATTCAACTTGGCCTTAGACCCTGACACAGCACGTAGCATGCATGACGAAACCATGCCAAAAGAAGCACATAAATCTGCCCATTTCTGCTCAATGTGCGGACCAAAATTCTGCTCCATGAAAATTACTCAGAATGTTCGAGATTATGCGCAAAATCAGAAAAATGCGTCAGCATCAGAAGAAGTCGATTCAGATGTAGAATCAGGTCTACAAGCAATGAAAAATGTCTACCACGAACATGGTCAAAAATTGTACCATAAAGTGTAATTAGCTAAAAAAATATTGGTGTTCAGAAAAAACTCCGTTAGGATGAAATAGTCATTTTCATCCTGACCGAGCTTTATGAATATTATTAAACGAGCAACGTATAACAGCGACGAAGTAGACATTCTTTCTCGAGAATATTTATTTCGTGGCTTTATTCAGGTTGAAAAAGTCAGCCTCAAACATCGTTTATTTCAGCAAAGCGAATATACCTCTATTATTCATCGGGAATTAATTCAGCGTCCCGAAGCGGCAGGGGTTTTAATTTATAATGACCATCAACAAAAATTCGCTTTAATTGAACAGTTTCGTATTGGCGCAATGGATGATCAAGACTCGCCATGGCAACTGGAAGTCATTGCTGGCGTACTCGATGGTGATGAGTCACCTGAAAGCTGTATCCGCCGAGAAAGCCTAGAAGAGTCAGGTTGTGAGTTGCAAGATTTGCAGCATCTATTCAGTTTTTATCCTTCTGCCGGAGCATGTGCAGAGCTTTTTCATCTATATAGTGCAGAAGCAGTACTCCCTGAACAAGGTGGAATATTCGGAGTTGCTGATGAAGGCGAGAATATTCAATTGCATATTCTTGATTATGCCGACATACATAATCTACTGACCAATGGTCGGCTCAGAAATGCGCCTGTCATCATGGCATTGCAATGGTTAGAACAACACATTAAAACTATAAGGAATGTCTAAGGGGAAGGACATGACTTTAAAACAACCACATGAACAGCCACAAAGCTGGACCATTATACAAATTTCAGATACACATTTAATGAATCAGGATGATTTAGAATTTGTGCATATGAATCCTGAGCAAAGTTTTCATCGGGTGATGGCGCAAATTCAACATGAATATCCACATGCCCACGCGCTGATTCATACGGGTGATTTGGCGCAGGTTCCTGTGTCTGAAACCTATCAGCGCTACCTTGCTTTTATGCAAACCACAGGTTTTCAATACTACCAAGTGCCTGGCAACCATGATAGTGAGGAATTCTTTCCATTTCATGACCAGCAAAATAAAGTCCATGCCATTCCTATAGGAAATTGGTGTTTAGTGCTGCTCAATAGTGCCGTCAAAGGCAAAATTGATGGCTGGATTAATACCGAACAACTCAAACAACTGGATCAAATTCTCAACCTACATGCTGAGCAATCCATTTTAATTGCCTGCCACCACCACCCTTTTGAAATGCAGTCCCGTTGGATCGATCAACATATTCTGAAAAACACTGAGCACCTGACCGACGTTTTGGCTAAACACTCGAATGTCAAATTGGTATTGTGTGGCCATGTGCATCAAGCCTCGGAAAATCAATGGCATGGCATACATTTCCTATCCACCCCATCAACCTGCGTACAATTTAAACCACATAGTGATGATTTTGCGCTGGATGATGAAGCACCTGGCTATCGCGTCGTACAATTAAAAGCCAATGGTGAGTTTACAACTCAAGTGCATCGCACACAGCCCATACAAAAAAAAATAAATATTGAAATTACAGGCTACTAACTTTTCATTTCATTTTATTTCCATTATGTTATGGCTGCTAAATAAAAGGTGATAGCTTAAATCGAAACATCAAAGACTATCCAGAACTGAAAAAAGTCTATATGATGACGACCCCTGTGGAACAATCTCCGCATGGGCGGTAGATAAAAACACTTGCATATCACCATATTTTTTGCGTATAGATGTACGTATATGATGAGGAATGCCCTATATGGCGAATGATAACCAAATCCAAGTCTTGGATGAACATACAGATGTTGTAGATGACAAATCTACCAAGCGCGTACGTAAAGCAAAGCCGAAGGCAACAGAAGGTGGTTCTACTGCGAGCTTATTTGGTATTGAACCTTATCAGCCAAAAAAGAATGAAGAATACATGTCTGAAGGACAGCTTGAGCACTTCCGTCAGATTTTACTGGCATGGAAAGCAGAGCTCATGTCTGAAGTGGATCGTACCCTCAACACCATGCAAGACGAAAATACTGCATTGCCTGACGTAAATGACCGTGCAACGCAAGAAGAAGAATTTGCAATTGAATTAAGAACACGTGACCGTGAACGTAAGTTGATTCGTAAAATTGAACAATCGATTGAAGCCATCAAAAATGATGATTACGGTTTCTGTGAAACTTGTGGTATCGAAATTGGTTTACGCCGTTTAGAAGCACGTCCAACTGCGACTCTATGTATTGATTGCAAAACCTTGGCGGAAATCAAAGAGAAACAAAATAACGGTTAAGCATGTTATTCAATAATCCTCCCCTAACCCTTGCCTTACAGAAGGAAGGGGACAATAGGATGGCTTATGTGGGTCGGTTTGCTCCATCGCCAACCGGCCCTTTGCATTTTGGCTCCTTACTCACCGCCGTTGCGAGTTATTGCGATGCCAAAGCACAACAAGGGCAATGGCTGGTTCGTGTAGAAGATACCGATATTCCGCGTATTTATCCTGGCAGTGAACAGCATATTCTACAATGTCTAGAAGCCTTTCAACTTTATCCCGATGCTGAGATTATCTTCCAGAAAGATCGTCTAGCCCTTTATGAAACAGTCATTGAGCAGTTACATGCTATAGGTCAAGTCTATGCCTGTGCCTGTACCCGTAAAATGCTGGGCTCTAATCATATCTATGCAGGAACTTGTCGTGATTTAGGTCTGGCGTTTGAACATCAAGCCATTCGCGTTAAGGTGCAAGATCAACGTATTTGCTTTCAAGATCGCTTGCAAGGGCTACACTGTTGCAATTTAAAACAGGATTTGGGGGACTTCGTACTCAAACGTCGAGACGGCATTATCAATTATCAACTCGCTGTTGTTGTAGATGATTATTTACAAGGCATCACCCATGTAGTACGTGGTGCAGACCTGCTGGATAATACTGAACGTCAAATTTGGCTGGCGCAACTTTTGGGCTACCCCACCCTGAGTTACATGCATTTACCACTCGCCATGAATGATCAGGGACAAAAACTTTCGAAACAAAACCTTGCAAAAGCCTTAGACCCGAAGCAAGCACCTGAACTATTACAACAGGCGCTACACGCTCTGCATCAACCCGAAGTAGATATAGACCGACCTGAAATCATGCTGCAACAGGCTGTGGCGCAGTGGAATACCGATCTCATTCCTCACTGTATCGAATTGGAAGGACACTATCTCTAATGCTAGAGAAAATAAAAAACCTCTCATCTGATTAGACAAGAGGTTTTCAAATAGAATATATGTGCTTAATTAGCCACATACCCAATAGGCTTAGAAACTTGATTCTTCCTTACTTGGGTTAATGTCTTGCGTGGTTGCATCAATTTTCAGAATTAAGCTGATCATCACTGCACACATAATTAAAGATGAACCACCATAACTAATAAAAGGCAAAGTTAAACCTTTGGTCGGTAACATCCCCATATTCATACCCGCATTGACCAGAATTTGCAGCAAGAAAATAATGCTGATGCCATAAGCCAAATAACCTGCGCGCAAGTATTGATTGCGTAGCGCACGATGACCAATTTTAATACAGCACACCAACATCCCAAAAGACAAAAGCAATACCACAGTAATGCCTAAAAAGCCGAATTCCTCTCCTAACACTGCCAACATAAAGTCGGTATGTGCTTCAGGTAAATACGACATTTTTTGGATACTGTGACCCAGACCTACACCGACCCACTCACCACGACCAAAGGCCATCAATGCGTTCGACAACTGATAACCTGCCCCCAAAGGATCGTTCCAAGGGTTAGAGAACGACATCAGACGCTCAAAACGGTAAGGCTCAAATACAATCAGGAAAAAGAATGCAGTTAGAATCGCACCAAGCGCAATACCAAACTGAATTACGGGTGCGCCTGCTAAAAAGAACACACCCAACATCATCAGCACAATCACCACTGTTGCACCTAAATCGGGTTCAGCAATAATCAAACCAACCGTTAAAATCATGATTGCAGCAAGCCGTACCAAACCTTTAACGTTGTTCCTGACTTCCGCAGCGCGGCGCACAACATAATCGGCTGTAAAGATGGCCATCATGACCTTAGCAACTTCCGTGGCTTGCAAGGTAAAGCCAGCTATACGAATCCATCGTGTGGAACCATTCACCTCTGTCCCGATCACCAAGACAGCAGCGAGCAAGGCAATGGTGATGAGCCACAACGAAAAAGTATTATTGAACCATACGTTCAGCGAAACCCGATAAGCCAAAAATGCGGCAATGCCAGCCACTACAATGGAAATAGCATGGCGTACAACATAATGGAATGGATTCTCCAACATTCGATCTGCATAAGGCATGGAAGCCGAAGCCACCATGATAGAACCTAAACACAGCAAAGCAATCACACAAAAAATCAGCACATTTCTTGCCGTAAATTCCGCTGGAATTCGCGGACTGACACGGTCATAAAATTGTTGAAATTTATTGATCGTTGTCTGAGCTAAACCTGCCATACAACTCTCTCCTTATCATTCTTTTAAGTTAGAGCATTCACACAATCGACAAACTGATGACCACGATCACCATAACTTTTAAACATATCAAAACTTGCACATGCTGGAGACAATAGCACCACATCATGTGGCTGGGTATGTACTTGGCACAATGCTACTGCTTCTTTTAATGTTGCAGCATGCAAGATGGTCGTAGTTCCTGCAATCGCGTGTTCGATCAGGTTCGCATCTTCACCGATCAACACCGCAAGTTTAGCGTATTTGACTAGTGAATCTTTCAAAGCAGTAAAATCTTGTCCTTTTCCTTGTCCACCCAAGATAATCGCTACTTTACCTTGCTGAGCTTCAATCGCAGCTCCTAATCCATCAATTGCAGCCAAAGTTGCGCCAATATTGGTGCCTTTAGAATCATTATAATATCGGACTTGGCTCACCTCTTTCACAAATTCACAGCGATGTTCTAAACCTTTAAAATGCTTCAAAGTATTCAACATCGACTCAAGTGGTAAGCCAATCGCCTCACCTAAAGCCAAACATGCTAAGGCATTTGCGACATTGTGCGTACCTTGAATGTACATGTCCGAACTTCTCAATAAACGCTCACGACCACGTGCCAACCAGATGGTACCATCATCATCTTTTAAAATGCCGTATTGATTCAGATCTGGTGCATTTAAGCCAAAACTTTGCAATGGCGTCACATCGGGTACCAAAGGACGAGTTAACGAATCATCACGGTTGTACACCACTTTTTTCACACCTTGGAAAATACGGTGTTTGGCTTGATGATAGCCCCACATATCTCCATGACGGTCTAAATGGTCTTCACTCATATTCAGAACTACTGCAACCGCTGCATTCAAGTTCGAAGTCGTTTCAAGCTGAAAGCTCGATAATTCAAGAATATACAGTTCTGGATCATCCTTGGTTAAATCTAGCGCTGGTCGTCCTAAATTACCGCCTACAGCAACTTTCTTACCTGCTTCTTGAGCCATGAGACCAAATAACGTGGTCACGGTACTTTTTGCATTTGAACCTGTAATTGCCACAATCGGTTTGTCCGTGGCACGGCGTAATACCTGAATTTCGCTGACAACTGGAATTTGATGTGCAATCGCAGCTTGTAATTCGGGTAATTTCAAATCCAACCCTGGACTGACAATAATTTCTTCAGCTTGTAATAAAAGTTCTCGATCTAATTGACCAAAACTGGTTTGTACCTCGGCAGGAATTTGATCATGCCCTGGTGGAGTTGCTCGTGAATCTGTTACTGCAACGCGGTAGCCCTTCTCATGTAAGAAATTTACTGCTGCAACACCTGAAATTCCAAGTCCTGCAACGACTTTTAATCCACCACGCTGTATTAACATTTTTGCCCCATGTTTTGGTTGATTGGTAAAACTGACAAAATGTTAGCACTTTGCTGTTTTGAATGCTTTTTCTGTTTTGACTTTCTCTCTGTTTTTTTGTGTCAGTGCGTAAAAAAGCCGTCAAATTTGACGGCTTTTTTGTGATTAGGGGAAATTTGCTTATTTCCACTTCACGGCTTGAATCTCAACATTTTTATTGGCACTAGGTGCATCCTCTTGGCTACAGCCACAACCGCCACCACAACCTGCAACAGACGCAGGCTTCAGCCATTTAGATAGCGTGTTCCAACCCTGCTTTTGCGTAAATTCTGCCAATACGCCAAAGGTTTTATTGGACGTTTTCGGAAACACTTTCTTAAACACCACCAGTGTACTCCACAGCACCAAGGCTGCAACAATCAGAATTTCAACCATGTTCAGAGTCTCCTTGCAGATTAACCTAAATAGTGCGACGCAATTTGAAAAGTCAGGAATGACATCAAATACGCTAAACCAAATAAATACGCGGTCATAAAGCTCACGGTTTTCCATGAACCTGTTTCACGACGTACAGTTGCTAAAGTCGCTAAACAATGTGGCGCATAAACAAACCAGACCAATAAAGACAAACCTGTTGCCAAAGACCACCCTAAGTCACTATTACCACCAATGATTGCCGCCAATCCTTGCGACATAGCATCATCATCCACCGCAGATAAAGCATAGACTGTGCCCAAAGCCGCAACGACAACCTCACGTGCCGCCATAGCTGGAATCAAGGCAATACAAATCTGCCAGTTAAAACCCAAGGGTGCAAAGATAGGCTGCATGATATGCCCCAACATTCCTGCGAAGGAATAATCGATATCCGGCAGAGTCGCGCCCGCAGGCGGCTGAGGGAAAGTACACAAGAACCACAGCAAAATAGAAAGCGCGAAAATAATGCCACCAACACGTTTCATAAAGATTTTGGTACGATCCAACAAACCAATACCGACACTTTTTAGGTCAGGAAAACGGTAACTTGGCAGCTCCATCAGCAACGCATGTTGCGATTTATCTTTTTGGAAAAATTTCAATACAAATGAAACAACCAACGCACTGAAAATACCCGCCATATACAAAGCAAATAGCACCAAGCCTTGCAAATTAAAAATTCCCCACACGGTTTGCGCAGGAATAAATGCCGCAATTAATAAAGCATATACAGGTAGACGTGCCGAACAGGTCATTAGTGGGGCCACAAAAATTGTGGTTAAACGATCACGTGGGTCACTGATACTACGGGTTGCCATAATTCCAGGAACTGCACAGGCAAAGCTAGACAGCAATGGAATAAATGCACGTCCACTCAAGCCTGCTTTAAACATTAATTTATCCAGTAAAAATGCAGCACGCGGTAGATAGCCCGATTCTTCCAAGACCAAAATAAAGAAGAACAGAATAATAATCTGAGGCAAAAACACTACGACACCGCCCGCACCCGCAATAATTCCGTCAACCACCAAACTATGCAATAAAGGTTGCGAGATGGATGCGCCAATCACTTCACCCAGCCAGCCAAATAAACTTTCAATCCCATCCATAAACGGAGCGGCCCAAGCAAAAACCGCTTGGAAAACCACAAACATCATCACCGCAAGTGTGACTAAGCCAAGTACGGGATGTAAAAAAATACGATCAAGGAAATCAGAACGTTTATCTTCTTGGTCCGCATACTGAACGACGTCATGCAAAATTGTGGCGATTTTTTGGTGATGTGAACCTTTTAGACCACTCAATTCTGTATGAGGTACGGCATATTTGGCCTGATCTAAAGCATTCAATAAGTTTTCGATGCCTGCATTACGCACCGCAACGGTTTCAGCAACAGGAATCCCCAAACGTTCAGACAATTTCTGGGTATTGATCTGCATGCCACGACGGCGTGCTTCATCCATCATGTTTAGAACTAGTAGAATTGGACGGCCCAATTCAATCATTTCTAGAACTAGACCTAAATGCAGTTTTAAGTTGGTGGCATCTACCACACATAAAAATGCATCCTGATGCCCTTCTTCTACAATTTTACCTTGTACTACATCACGGGTGATGGCTTCGTCGGGGCTAGTTGCATCTAAGCTGTAAGTTCCAGGCAAGTCCAAGACTCGAACGGCTTTCCCTGAAGGTAAAGAGAACTGACCCATTTTACGTTCAACCGTCACGCCCGCATAGTTCGCGACCTTTTGACGAGTTCCTGTTAAATGGTTAAATAATGAGGTTTTACCACAGTTAGGATTCCCGACAAGGGCAATACGCAACGCATCACTCATGCAGGTGCTCCTTCCATTTCAACTTCAATTTTTGCAGCTTCAACTTTTCTTAGTGCGAAACGGGTAAATCCAACCTGAATTAAAATCGGATCGCCACCAAAAATACCTTTTGTCACCACCTGAACGGAAGTACCAGGCACAAAACCTAAAGTCTCTAAACGACTTGCTATCAGGTCAGTCTGAACTGCATCGCCATCCACATGACGTTTAACATTCCGGATGATGGCCGTTTGCTTGACTTTCAAATCAGATAAAAGCACCGCACTAAACCCTAAAATATTTTACTGTAGTATACACGCAAATGAGAATAATTACCAAATAAGGTTAGATTCCTATTCGCATTCACTTTATACCACAAGGTCCACTCAGAAAAATGTTGTAAAATTAGTTAAGATAAACAATCTAAATCGGTTTCCTGAATTCTAAGCACGAATGTTAAATAAAAAACCTAGAATACCTACACCTATCCAAATTCCAGAAAAACTCAGCTTTCTTCAGGGTTTCCGTGACTATTTAATTGCACAAACCGTTAGCCCCCATACACGCAATGCCTATCTTTCCGACCTGATTCAATGCAGCGAATGCCACAACAAAGCCTTGATTGATTGGCAAAGTGAAGACATTGCAGATGTATTGCTGAGCCTCACTCAACAAGGAAAAAGCCCGCGTTCTATCGCCCGTTGCCTTTCAGCCCTACGTTCTTTTTTTAAATTTTTAAGAGAACAAAAACTACGAAGTGACAACCCTGTTGCTAGTCATCGCACCCCGAAAATTGGACGTGCCTTACCTAAAGATCTTTCAGAACAAGACGTAGAAGCCCTAATTCTTGCACCAGATACCAGTACTGCATTGGGCTTACGCGACCGTGCTATGTTTGAAGTCTTATACGCCTGTGGCTTACGTGTATCAGAATTGTTAAATTTACGTTTAGAACTGATCAATTTAAAACAAGGTTATCTACGGATTGTCGGTAAAGGCAACAAAGAACGTTTGGTGCCTTTAGGACAAGTGGCTTCTGAATGGATTGAACGCTATCTGGCACAAGCCCGACCAAGTCTGTATAAATCGGCAACTGACTATGTGTTCCTCACCCAACAAGGTGGGATTATGAGTCGGCAAAATTTCTGGTATGCCATTAAGCGCTATGCCCTACAGGCTGGCATTCAAGCAGAACTTTCACCGCATACCATGCGTCATGCATTTGCCACCCATTTACTCAACCATGGTGCGGATTTACGTGTGGTACAAGTATTATTGGGACATAGTGATTTATCGACCACACAAATTTATACCCATGTGGCACAAGTTCGTATGCAGCAACTACATGCCGAGTTCCATCCACGAGCCTAGACCATAAATTAAATACGCTCACAGAGTCCACACCAAGAAATACCACGCTACAAAGATTTTTTTGTTATGCTAGCTTCCTGTTTTTATACCTAAAAGAAAGGGTTTTATATGTCATTTACCCGCACAAAATTATTTATTGCATGTACCTTGGCAGGCAGTTTAGCTCTCACGGCATGTTCAAATTCAAATAATGATGACAAAAAGCAAAATACGCTCACAGCGAGTGCACCTGCCACTGGAGAAGCATCAAATCTCTCTGAACGCAATGCACAACAACGCCTGATTAAAACTTTAGAGCAACATTTTAAAACTGCGGGTATTCAGGCCAAAATTATTGATATCAAACCCACCGAAGTCCCTAATCTATATTGGGTGAACTTGGAAGGTATGAGTTCAGTCTATGCCACCAGTGACGGTAAATTCTTAATTCAAGGCGATGTCATTCGCTTAGGTGATAAAAAGCTACATAATGTCAGTGAGAACTTGCAAGCCGCAGCCAATAAAAAGCATTTAGCCAGCTTAAAAACAGAAGATCTCTTGGTTTATCCAGCGCAAGGTAAAACGAAACATGTAGTTTATGTGTTTACCGATGCAAGCTGCCCGTATTGCCACAAATTGCACGAACATATTCCTGAAATTACCGCTAAGGGTATCGAAGTCCGTTACATTGCTTGGCCACGTGGCGAACAGTTTATGCCTGCCATGGAAAGCGTATGGTGTAGTGCAGATCGTCGTGCAGCATTTGACCAAGCGATTGCAGGTGCTCAATTACCTGCTGCTACCTGTAAAAACCCTGTCCGCGATCAATATCAACTGGGCTTGAATATGGGCGTGAATGGTACACCTGCGATCTATAATACCGAAGGTGTTTATTTAGGCGGATACCTCAGTCCTGAAGAATTAGAGCAGCGTTTAAATAACTAATTTTTATTTGTTATTTTACTATTAGTTATAGGTGGAGATTATCTTCTCTCCACCCTAGAGTCTGAGCGTTTTTTTAGCTATGATCTAGATTCGCGTAAAATTGAAGAAATAAATGGAGTGTGACGTGAAACCAGTTCGTCTGGCAATCCTCGGTCTTGGAACTGTGGGTGGTGGTGCCCTTAAACTACTAAAAGAAAACGCTGCTGAAATTAAACGTCGCACCGGTCGAGGAATTGAAATTACCCATGTCGGTACTCGTCGTCCGCGTCCAGACCTTGATCTTCCAGCTTCTGTAAAACAAAGTGCAGACCTGATGGACATCGTACGTCAACCCGATGTCGATGTTGTTGTAGAGGTTATGGGCGGGATTCATCCTGCCTATGAAGTCATCATGGAAGCCATCAAGCATGGCAAACAAGTCGTAACCGCCAACAAGGCTTTATTGGCTGAACATGGCAATGAATTATTTAAAGCGGCAGAAGACAATGCCGTACAAATCGCCTATGAAGCTGCCGTTGCAGGCGGTATTCCCATTATTAAAGTTATTCGTGAAGGTTTGGCTGCCAATAAAATTGATTGGTTGGCAGGCATCATTAACGGTACAGGCAACTTCATCCTGACTGAAATGCGTGACAAAGGTCGTGCCTTTGAAGATGTATTACAAGAAGCGCAAGAATTAGGTTATGCAGAAGCTGATCCAACCTTCGACGTTGAAGGAATTGATGCCGCACATAAACTGACGATTTTGGCTTCTTGTGCATTTGGTATTCCTTTACAGTTTGACAAGGTCTATACCGAAGGCATCAGTAAAGTCACCGCACAAGATGTCAAATATGCTGAAGAACTCGGTTTCCGCATCAAACATTTGGGGATTGCACGTCGTGCAGAAAAAGGCATTGAACTACGCGTTCATCCGACCCTTATTCCAGCCGAAGAACTGATTGCCAATGTGAATGGTGTAAAAAATGCCGTTCTGGTTCAAGCCAATGCCGTAGGTCCAACCTTGTATTACGGTGCGGGTGCAGGTGCAGGTCCAACAGCGTCTGCTGTTGTTGCCGATGTAGTAGATATCGTTCGCGATATTTCCTATACCGAAGATGGTGCAGGGACTATTCCTCAATTGGCATTTGAAGCATTAACCGATATGCCAATCTTAAGCCGTGAAGAAATGACCACAGGATACTACATTCGTTTGAATGCCGAAGATCAAACTGGTGTGCTCGCTGACGTCACCACGATTTTAAGCCGTGCAGGTATCAGCATTGATGCCATCATGCAACAATCACGCTTAAAAGACCTGATTCCAATCGTGATTCTGACCGATCCAGTGGTTGAATCGAAGATGGATGAAGCATTGAAGCAAATCCAAGCCTTGCCAGCTATTCATGGCGAAATTGTGCGAATTCGTTTAGAATCGCTTGATAATTAATCGGGTCAAGGGGGCGATTCCCCCTTGCCAAGCTCTACCCATAATTGGAACATCATCATGTCGAATGCCAATCGTTATACTGGTTTAGTTGACCGTTATCGTGACCGTTTACCAGTGTCTGCTACTACTCGTGGAATCTCTTTAGGCGAAGGTAATACCCCGCTCATTAAGTTGGAGAATATTCCACGTATTATTGGTAAAGATGTTGAAATTTATGTGAAGTACGAAGGCTTGAACCCGACAGGCTCATTCAAAGACCGCGGCATGACTATGGCTGTGACCAAAGCGGTTGAAGACGGTTCAAAAGCAATTATCTGTGCATCTACAGGTAATACTTCTGCTGCGGCTGCTGCCTATGCAGCGCGTGCTGGCATCAAAGCATTTGTGTTAATTCCTGAAGGCAAAATTGCCATGGGTAAAATGGCGCAAGCAATGATGTATGGTGCAATCACCATGCAAATTCGCGGAAACTTTGACGATGGTATGCGCCTAGTGAAAGAAGTTGCGGATCAAGCACCTGTGACGATTGTTAACTCAATCAACCCGTATCGTTTACAAGGTCAAAAAACTATTGCTTACGAAATCGTTGAAGCTTTAGGCCGTGCGCCAGACTATCACTGCTTACCTGTAGGTAACGCGGGCAACATTACTGCGCACTGGATGGGTTATACCGAAGCCGTAGCAAACCAACCTGCTGATCAGTTTGAACAAGTGGTTTATGATGCTGCGACAGATCAATTCACAGGTCCGAAACCTGAAGGCCTACCAACCATGGTGGGTTATCAAGCTGCGGGGGCTGCTCCATTCTTGCGTGGTGCGCCAGTTGAACATCCTGAAACGGTTGCAACCGCAATTCGTATTGGTAACCCACAAAGCTGGAACCATGCGAAAGCTGTAGTACGTGACTCTAAAGGCTGGTTCGATGAGCTACAAGATGCTGAAATTCTAGAAGCACAACGTTTGCTTTCTATGTATGAGGGCGTATTTGTAGAGCCTGCTTCTGCTGCTTCTATCGGTGGTGCAATTCGTGATATTAAAGCGGGTAAAATTGCTGAAGGTTCAGTCATTGTATGTACAGTAACGGGTAATGGCTTGAAAGATCCTGACACTGCAATCAAACAATGTGCTGATGCAGTTATGTTGTCAATTGATGCAACAATGAGCCAAGTAAAAGATTCGATTCTTTCAAATATGTAAGTTTCCACTTGCACTAAAAAAACCAGTTGCTCGCAACTGGTTTTTTTATTTCATGTCAAAGATTATTCTTCATCATATTCATAATCTTCATCATAACTATGCATTTTTGCGAGTTCTTTTTCCAAACGCTGAATTTCTTCTAACTCAATTTGCTTAATCTCAAATAAAGGTTGTTTGAGCAATGCATTCACTGCGTATAAAGCCTCATTTTGCCAAAGTCCGATATTCAAAATTTGTTTATCTTCATCATAGCTTAAAGCATACTCCGCCTGAATCAGTGCTTTTAACAAAATAGGCTGATCCGATAAGGACTCCAATGAACCCTCTAATTCAATATCTGAATAATCGTAATCCTTAAAGATAGATTCAATTTTGTCCTTGAGTAATTCTGGGCTTTCAGCATAAATGAGCCCTGCAAAAAATTCGTCATGCTCTTCAAGCCATTGCTGTTTCTTGGTCGACCACAAACCATAAAACTTCACTTCATGATCAAAATGGACCAATTGAAATTTTTGCATTTCAGCCATTTGTACAAAACTAAACGTATCAGCATCACTCAAACTGCTTGGTAGCACATCTCGAGAAATCTCTCCATCTTGGTAAATGTGCTCACCACAACGTGAAAAAACAAATTCATCCAATTGTTTTAACGTGGCTTCATCTGCATCAAATAAAGATTCTACTTCGTATAGCGCAAAATCTCGTGCACCCTCAACCTCCAGCTTCTGATAAGCCGCTTCGGCTTCAGCCTGATCTTGAAAAACATTGCTAATACGATTGCCTGCAACATAAAAAACTTCATCGTTATAGCCGAAGTATTTTGCACGAATAACGTAGGTGGTCATAGCCATCTCCTGATTTTTTAGCTACGCTTAAACGAAGCTTTGTTGTTTTCTTTGATGTAATGCTTGCGCACTTTGCGGAATTGCCATGCCATTATCCATCCACAGTTCAAAGTGCATCGCGTGGAAGATGTCATCTGGACTATAGACAATATTCTGTAAATTCGGTAATACGCCTATTCGCGGTAAAATATCGTAAATAAACCAACTGTTATGGGTAAAAAGTAAAGAATGCAACTTCCCTGTTTGTGCCAAAGGTGAAAGCATTAATTGGGATGCAATTGGGTTTTGGGCGTAGACTTGATGTAATTGTTCTAAATGTCGTTCTAAATTTTGAGGTAATCGGCTTGTATCAATGGCGTGAACAAAGTCACTTAAAGTAGGAATAAAGCGCTGCTGATAATCTACCAATAAATGATCACGTTCACATAGGTCTTTTATATCAATCGATTTGCCCGCACTGTTCTGAACACTATGACCAAATATCGGGATCACAACTGAATTTATTCCCCACAGAGTATGTAAAATTCGATGTCGAGCATCACTACATAAACTTTTGGTACTATCAATAAATGCATGTAATTCATAATAATCTTCTGGCTCACCACCCCAACGTTTCGCTGAAATTCGAGCATGTTGCATCGCATTCATAGTCAGACTCAGTCATGATCTTGTTATTTCGCTATCATACGCATTCTACATACAAAAAATAGTCAAAAACTCATCTTTAAGACAAGCTGTGTCGCAGTTCATAGGCATAAAAAAACTCTTCATTAAGAAGAGTCTTTTTAAAGATAGAAATTAAATTCGTTTTGGTAACTGACTTGCCCACGTCATTAAACGGGTTGCATCTTCAGTTCGACTTTGAGATGAACTCGCGCCTAAAATCACCACAACTGCTGGACGAGAATTCAAGGTGGTATGCATCACGACACAACGCCCTGCCTCATTGATATAACCTGTTTTGGACAGGTTGATATTCCAACCACCGTTACGCACTAAAGCATTGGTATTGTTTGATTTTAAGACACGATATCCCAAGTTAAAATCGTAACTTGCCGTGGTTGAAAACTGACGAATTAAACCATATTGCGATGCAGTACTCACCAAAATTCCCAAATCACGTGCTGATGCGACATTGTGTGGATCAAGTCCTGTAGATTCAACATAATGGGTTGAATTCATGCCCAATGCACGCGCTTTGGCATTCATTGCCGCAATGAAAGCACTACGTCCTCCTGGATACGTTCGCGCTAACGCTGCTGCCGCTGGATTTTCCGATTTCATTAAAGCAAAAAGCAACGCTTCTGCACGGTTCATGCTATCCCCTGCACGTAGCGTTGAACTCGAATTTTTACCACCTGCTCCTGCAAAATCGACCGACTGTAAGGTAATTTCCTCAGACATGTCTAAACGTGCATCAGCAATAACAACTGCTGTCATTAATTTAGTAATTGAAGCAATTGGTAATGCAGCATTGGTATTTTTACTATAAAGCACCTCACCTGTTTGCGCATCCATGACCAGCGCTGCACGGGCACTTACAGAAGGTTGACTGCTATAACCCGCAGAGGTATCAATAATATGAACCGTTTTCGGCGCAGAATAGGTTGGTACCCCATTTGAGCTGCGAACCGTCGTGGTGACTTTGGTTGATCCTTGCGGAGACACTTCCTCAGCAAGTGAAGAAACATCACTATTTAATAATTGACTCGCTTCCTCTGAAGACCAGTTCATTGAAGCCTGACCAACACTCCCCGAGGAAGGATTAATGACGAGTTCAGCAAAGCTGGTTGAACTCAGGCTGAGTAGAATAGACATACTCAACACATGCATGAATGACTTCTTAGAATTTTTCACAATCGTTTACTCAACTCAGGGAGGTAAGATACATTTGCGTATTACCTCAAATATGCCTTACATTTACACAGCAACGGGAATTTTCTGTTCGCGCTATTGTGCAAAACTTTTAATTTCGGAATAAGAATAGGATTGCTAATTTTGTCGTTTCATTGCAAGCTTATTTTGCTTTATGTAACAAAAATGATGTAATTTTTTTAGCCAGAGGGAGAAATCGGTGATTACAGTTTTAGTGGTGGATGACCATGAATTAGTCCGTACTGGTATTTGCCGTATGCTAGAAGATCATGCCGATGTACAAGTGATTGGTCAGGCGGAATCTGGTGAAGAAGCTATTAATCTGGTTCGCCAACATCACCCCAACGTTGTCTTACTCGATGTTAATATGCCTGGCATTGGTGGCGTAGAAACTACTCGCCGCTTGTTACAGACTGCGCCTGAGACTAAAGTTTTGGCCGTGAGTGGTCTAGCCGAAGAACCTTACCCTTCTTTACTCCTTAAAGCGGGTGCTAAAGGCTATATCACCAAAGGTGCTCCTGTCAGTGAAATGGTCCGTGCCATTAATAAAGTCATGCAAGGTGGCAAATACTTCAGCGCCGATATTGCAGAGCAACTCGCAAGCTCTTATTTATCCGACACGCAACAATCACCGTTTGACGCTCTGTCTGAGCGTGAAATGCAAGTCGCCATGATGGTGGTAAACTGTATTAGCGCGCAAGAAATTGCAGATAAACTTTTCGTGAGTGTAAAAACAGTCAATACCTATCGTTACCGTATTTTTGAAAAACTAAATATCGATAGCGATGTAAAACTCACACATCTAGCGATTCGTTACGGTCTCATCAAACCTTAAAATAAAACTATAACTTTCAATCTCATAATCGGTTTGCAGCATGCAAAATTCCCAATATTTCGAATTAAATCAATACTTTTTTGGGCTATGGTATGCCGCTTACCGCTTATTAATCACCAGTTGTCTGGTCCTGATTTTTATTCTGACCCAAAATGAATTAGCAACCAACTACGAATTTCCTCAACTGTATTTTTATGTACTCTGGGGCTATTTTTTCATTAACTGCGTACAATTTTTTAATCTCAAACATTTTAAACAACATATTCCACAACAGTTTGCATTCATTTTCATTATCGATGTTGTAGCTTTAAGTCTACTCACCATCGCCACCAATGGTCCAAGTTTAAGTATCAGTATTCTGTTCTTAACCACCATTTTTGCAGCGTCATTACTCCTCACTACACAGAAAGCGTTAATTATTACCCTCATTGCGGTGATTGCTGTTATCTATCAACAATTCTTGATCAGCTTTCTAACCCAACACTCATTCCAGAATCTGGGGAATAGTGTGATCTTGGCGGTTTTATTTTTTGTCTTTTATGCTTGTGGGCAAATTGCAGTTCGACGTTTTCAACTGCTCGATCATGTCAACTTTTCCCAATCACAGGAATTAAAACGCCTACAAAATATTAATCGTTATATCTTGGAACAAATTGAAACAGGCTATCTGGTCTTAGATGAAAACTGCCATATTGTTTTAAGTAACCCTGCCGCCTGTGCTTTATTGGGCATTGCACCATTTTATGCCTTTGATAAATATCCACTGTATAAATTACAACCTGATTTGTTTGAGTTACTGGATTTTGCTCAGGTACAAAACGGGGAGAAATTTCAGTTTGAATCTCAGCTTAGCCGCTACCATTTGCATATTGAAGTTCAGAAACTGATTGTCCCACAGCAGATACTGACACTTTTGGTAATTCAAGATGGGCAGAAGATGAATCAGCAGGTACAACAATTAAAATTGGCTGCACTGGGACAACTCTCAGCCAGTATTGCACATGAAATTCGTAATCCATTAGCCGCTATTGTTCAGGCCAATGAGCTCTTGCCACATAGTACGGTTGATCAGCAGCAAACGCTGAGCCAAATGATTAGTAAGCAGACCAAACGCATTGACAAAATTGTGCAAGACACCTTAAGTATGGTGCGTAATCAAGCCACTCAACCCATTACCATTCAGCTTGATCATTTTATTCCTCTTTTTATTCAGGAAGATCTGCCGGATCTTAAAACCAAAATTTTATGTCACATTGCTCCTCAACTCAGCTTAAATTTTGATGAGGCACAATTTAGACAGGTATTAATTAATTTAATTCGCAATGCAATCCGACATAATTCACCTGAACGCAGTACAATAGAACTCCACTGCTATACGCAGGATAAAAACATTCACATTGATGTGTGTGATTTTGGGGAAGGCGTGGCGATTCAGGATCAAGCCCACCTGTTTCAACCGTTCTTTAGTACTGCGATTACAGGAACAGGTTTAGGATTATATCTATCACATAGCTTTTGTGAGGCTAATCAAGCCCTCTTAAGCTATGTAGAACAACAACAGGGAGCTTGCTTTCGCATTCAATGCCGACAGCTGACTTAATAATTCAATTTTTACTGGGGTGTTATAGTGGCGCAACAACCACTCGTTTTATTTGTAGATGACGAAGAAGACCTATGTACACTGATGCAAATGATGCTCAGCCGTATGGGGATCGAAACGCATGTGGCTTATCGTATAGCACAGGCCAAAAAAATGTTGTCTGAACATCATTATGATGTTTGTTTTACGGATTTAAATCTTCCTGACGGCAATGGTTTGGAATTGGTTGAAGAAATTTCTCAACGATATCCACAGTTACCTGTCGCAGTGCTGACAGCCTACGGCAATATGGATATTGCAATTGCCGCACTCAAAGCGGGGGCTTTTGACTTTGTCAGTAAGCCGATTAAACAAACTCATCTTGAACAGCTCTTGCAAAAGGCTCTGAATAATCCTGTACAGCCACAAGCTTCTAGTGAAGATGCACTTGAACAACGCATGTTGATTGGTCAGTCTGCACCCATCGAACAACTCCGCGTGACTTTAAAAAAAATCGCTCGCTCACAAGCTCCCGTGTTTATTACAGGTGAATCTGGTACAGGCAAAGAAGTTGTGGCGAACTTGGTACATCGCCTCAGTAATCGCAACGAAGGCCCTTTTATTGCCATTAACTGTGGTGCGATTCCTTCTGACCTACTCGAAAGCGAGTTGTTTGGACACAAAAAAGGCAGCTTTACAGGTGCAACTCAAGACAAACAAGGTTTGATTCAATCGGCACATGGCGGAAGTTTATTTCTAGATGAAATTGCCGAACTACCACTGAATATGCAGGTCAAATTACTCCGTGCAGTTCAAGAAAAAGCCATTCGTCCAATTGGCTCAGATACTGAAATTGATGTCGATTTTCGAGTGATCAGTGCCAGCCATCAAGACTTAGAATCACTGGTGCAACAGGGTAAATTCCGACAAGACCTGTTTTTCCGCATCCATGTGATGGATCTGGTTCTACCCCCTTTACGCGAGCGTGGTCAGGATATTTTAATTCTCGCGCAGCATTTTATTCAGAAAGTCTGCCGTGAATGGGAAATTGAAGTCAAAGCACTCACCACACGTGCGAAAGATTTCTTACTGGCACAGTACTATCCAGGCAATGTTCGTGAACTGCGTAATATTATCGAGCGGGCCATTACTTTAAGTGATGATGACTATATTGATGTACAGCATTTACAAAGTGCCCCGTTGCGCCGTAGCGTCAACACCCCAGTATTATCAATCGATCAAATGTTGACAGCACCTTCAGAATTAACGCTCGCGCCACGGAAACTGCCTGATGAAGGTTTGGAACTTTATCTAGAAAATATTGAGAAAGAGATTCTGCTCAATGCATTGAATATTACCCATTGGAATCGTACTTTAGCAGCCAAAAAACTAGGGATGTCCTTCCGCTCTTTGCGTTATCGCCTGAAAAAGTTTGGGCTGGATACAGATGAATAATTAACGGCGATTCGCGATAATCTCTGCAACATGCTCTAGATAAGTCTCTTCTTTCATATCATGTTGCAAGGGATATAGCTGATCGGGCTGAATGCCAATCCCTTCAATCATTTTGCCCGATGGGGTGTAATAATGCGATACCGTCATTTGTAGCGCAGCACCATTCGACAATGGGAACAGTTTCTGTACCACACCTTTCCCATAACTTTTTTCCCCAATCACCCACGCGCGACGATGCTCTTTCATCGCCGCCGTAAATACTTCCGCTGCTGATGCTGAGCGGGCATTAATTAACACACCCACTTTTAAATTCTGGAATTCTGAACTCGGTAAGGCTTGAAATTGTTGATTGCCTTCAGAACGGCTTTTGGTGGTGACAATAATGCCCTGATTTAAAAATAGGTCTGCCGTTTCCACTGCTGCAGACAATAAACCACCAGGGTTATTTCGCAAATCAATTAGCACGGCCTTAAGACGAGATGGGTTATTTTCTTCAATTAAACGCTTAATTTCATTGGCTGTATCTTGTTGGAATACCCGAACTTTAAGCAGTAGCACTTGGTTATGTAGCAGTTGTGCCTCAATGTCTGTTTCAATTTTCTTGGTCCGAACCAAGCTAATTGGCTTGGTGGTCTGCCCCAATTGCACACTCAAAGTCGAGCCAATCGAACCATACAACAACGCATTGACCTGTTCACGGTTCAACTTTCTTAATTCTTGATCATCAATTTTGAAAACGGAAACGCCATTACGTAAGCCTTGCTTATAGGCATCGGCTTCTGGCTTGAGTCCTTGAATGGTCCACTGTCGCTGATTGTCATAACTTAAATTAAAATCAACCGAAGCCAAGTCACCATCGGTGTATTGCACCAACTGCTTATAATCTTCGGGGGATAAATAACGAGAATAGCGATCTAAACCACTCACCAAACCTTGAATGGCTTGCTGGAAAAGTTGTTCATCATTTTTATTATCGACGTAATTGTCTTTGACAATGCCATAAATCTGGACAAATTGCTGAATCGATTCAACAGGGACTTCGGGATAACTTTGTTCGACTTCATCAAAATCTGGAGCAGTGTCAGTCTCATTCACTGCCCCAATTGCAGGTCCACAACACATGAATACCGCTGTTAAGGAAATAGCAAATTTCAAGTGTTGTGTCATTGATTCACCTATAAAAAGCCGAATTAGGCTTGTAGGGTAATAAGGTTGCGACCTTGCATTTCTGCTGGAACGGGTAAGTGCATCAAGTTTAACAAGGTTGGTGCTACGTCAGCCAATACACCACCTTCTGCGATTGTAGCTTGCGTTGGCCCCACATAAATAAACGGCACCAATTCCGTTGTATGTTGAGTATGCACTTGACCGCTCACGTAATCCTGCATTTGCTCTACATTACCGTGGTCGGCAGTAATCAACATATGCCCTTTTTTGGCCATCACTGCATCGTAGACACGGCCTAAACAGGTATCCACCGCTTCTACAGCTTTCACTGCTGCTTGGAATACACCTGTATGTCCGACCATGTCACCATTGGCATAATTCACTACCAACAGATCATATTCACCCGAATTAATCGCTGCGACCAGCTCATCAGTCACTTCATAAGCGCTCATTTCTGGTTTTAAATCATAGGTCGCCACATTCGGTGATGGAATTAGGATACGTTTTTCACCTGGATATTCATCTTCACGGCCACCACTAAAGAAGAACGTCACATGCGCGTATTTCTCAGTTTCCGCAATACGCAACTGTGTTTTACCTAAAGTCGAAAGGTATTCACCCAATGAATTATGTAATGCCTCAGGCATATAAGCCACAGGGGCATCAATAGTTGCTTGATAACGTGTCAACATGACGAACATTGACAAGTTCGGCACAACTTTACGTTCGAAACCAGCAAAATCTTGCTCTACAAAAGCTTTAGTAATTTCACGCGCACGGTCAGCACGGAAATTCATAAAGACAATGCTGTCACCGTCTTGAACTTTAGCCACATCACCAATGCGGGTTGCTTTGACAAATTCATCAGATTCATCGGCTGCATATGCTTGCTCTAAGCCTTCAACTGCCGTTGCTGCTGTACGAACTGCCTCACCTTCTGTCAATAAACGATAAGCTTGTTCCACGCGATCCCAGCGATTGTCACGGTCCATGGCATAGTAACGACCAATCAGGGTGGCAATACGTCCTTGATTTGGATATTGCGCAAATAAAGCATCGAGTTTTTCTAATGAAGGTTGTGCACTTTTTGGTGGTGTGTCACGACCATCTAAGAAGGCGTGTAAATACACCTTCGCACCACGTTTCAGTGCAAGCTCTGCCATCGCGACAATATGGTCTTCGTGTGAATGTACACCACCTTCTGAGAGCAAACCCATAATATGGACTGCACCTTGAGCGGCTTTGGCTTTTTCAACCGCATCAATCAAAACTTGCTGTTCAAAGAAAGCGCCTGTACGAATATCTTTGGTAATTCGAGTAAAGTCCTGATACAACACACGACCAGCACCCAAATTCATATGACCGACTTCAGAGTTACCCATTTGTCCATCTGGCAAGCCAACGTCTTCACCAGAACCAGAGATTAATCCATGCGGATGTTTTTGTTGCATAGCAGTCAAGTTTGGTCGTTGTGCTGCAAGGAAGGCATTATCTTTAACCGCTTCACGGTGTCCAATACCATCCATAATTACCAATACGTGGGGGACTTTGCCAGCAATTGCATCCGTCATGATTTACACTCTTGTCTATAAATTGGTCGCTATATCTTACCGAATTTTCGTGCAAGACTCCATGTATGCAACAGGCTTAAACTCACTTGTACAGATTGTTTTCGTCAATCTGTACAAATTCCTAGCGAGCACGGCGCAATAAATAACCACCAACCACAAACATAATGACAATCGGGACAAAGACGAACCAAGCGGGCGATGGACTATAGACCAAACTGGCATAACCCAGAAAATCTTGTAAATAGAAGAATCCTAAGCCAATAAATAAGGCAATCACCAAACGGAAACCCATGGATTGTTGGCGCAAAGGTCCGAAAATAAAAGAACAGGCGATTAAAACCAGTGCAATTAAAGCAAATGGCGAACCGACTTTTTGCCAGAATGCCAACTGATAGGTTTTTGGGACTTGGCTATATTCATGCATATACCGCATAAAACTCACCAGTTGGCTTGGTGATAAATCTTCAGGATCAATGGTCACCATGTGGACATATTTCGGTTGCAATGCCAAAGCCAAAGGTTGTTGCGCTGCATCACGTTTGATTGCATTGCCCGCATCCTGAATTGCCATTTGTTCGGTATCTTGCAAATTCCAACGACCATCCTGAACAAATTGTCCCTGTTCAGCATTCAGTATGCTATTCAAACGATATTCTTGGTCAAAATCAACCACTTGAATATTCCGCAATTGACCTTGTGAGTTGGCATAATCAATATAAATAAAGCGCTGCCCTTCTCGAGTCCAATAGCCTTTGACCTCACCTAACGCCGCAACGCTACGGTGACTTTTCACACTCTTGGCCTGTTCATTGGTATAAGGAATCACCCACTCACTTAAGACGAAGGATAAAATCACTAAAATTAAAGCTGAACGAATCACCCAGCCGACAATACGCCACAGGCTAATCCCGATGGAACGCATCACAATCAATTCACTGTTGGATGCCATTGTTCCCAAACCTAATACTGCTCCAATCAAAGCAGCAATCGGCAAAATCTCATATAAGTACCGTGGTGCGCCCCATAAGACATAAATCAGCGCCTGCCAAGCAGTATAGGTATCGTTCAGTTCACTCAATTCGCCTAAATAGGTAAATAGAATCTGTAATACCGACAAGACCGCTGTCGCCCCCAACATGGCATAGGCTGTGGTCTTAGTCACATGTTTCGCGACAATACGACGTGCAAACATTTTAAGACCTCACTCGCTGAATCTGCTTCTTAATTTTTGGAGCTAGTTTTTGCTTACGCGAGAAAATCGCGGCTGCAATTGCATAGACAAAAAGCACCAATGGGTAGGCCCAAATTCCAATTTCCTGTTTGCTGACACGCGTTTTAATCGCCATCATCGCGACAATTAAACTGGCAAAAATTAACAGTGCAGGAAATAGTTTTAAATAACGTCCCTGACGTGGACTCACTTCAGATAAAGCTACGGCTAATCCTAATGCTACAATCATGACCAGTGGAACGAACATCCGCCAACCCAACTCGCTGGCCACAATTGGATCATTACGGTTTTGCCATAACTTACCCGTGGTTAAGGCCTCAACTTCTGAGCTTTCGAATTTAGCTTCTTTATCATTTTCTAAACGTAAGCGATAACTTTGAAATTCGGCTTGGGTATATTTTGGCTGACCTGGATAAATTTCATAACGACGACCTTGTACCAAATCGACCACATTGGCAGTGTCATTCGCGACTTCAACCCGTGTTGCCTCTTTGGCCAAAATCATGACATCAGGCTTACCTTCTTTTTCTGCACGCTGATAAAAGAAAATATCTTTTAGATTTCGCCGATCTTCTGATAAATCGCCAGCGTAGATAGTATAAGGGCCTGAAGAAATGAATTCTTTCGGGCGCACCAAATCAAAACCTGTACGAACTGCCTGACTGGTGGTGAGCTGTTCAAATTGACGTAAGCCCCAAGGCGACATCCACAGCATTAACACACCCTGTAACAGCATAAACACCAAGGTCAAGGGAATAAGCATACGTGCCAATTGATGTCTACTAACGCCACTGCCATTTAGCACAGCCATTTCATGGTCGACATATAAACGACCAAACACCAGCATGAGACCAATGAAGAAACCCAAGGGAAAAATCAGCGTTAAAAACTCAGGCAAACGATAACCGATGATGCTGAATAAAATGCCTGCATCTAAACGACCTTGAGCAGCTACGCCGAAATACTTGATTAATCGGCCACCCATCATGATTAAGGTCAACAAGCCAATCACAACCAATGAATTAGACACCACTTGCTTGACTAAATAACGCCGAATAATCAAATTGATTCTTCCAATTTCAAAAAGAGTAAAAACTACCGTTAGTTTACCCGAATGTTAAAAATATAAAACCTATTCCCCTGCTTCTGCATTGAAACTCGAACCATAAAAATGTTTCAATGGCTGAATGACTTAAAACCCTCAAAGGCGTGAAGACCCCCTATGAAACTCAGCTTGAATACCGCTCTACCCGCTCCCGCTAACAATCAGGCTTTATTCATTTTAGCCGACAATACTCAGCTTGCTCAGATCGCATCAACATATCAAATCAATGACTTAGAGCAAATTGCACAAGCTACGCAATTTAAAGCTGGATTCAACGAAACTTTACCACTCTTGGCAAAGATTCCTGAATTTGCCCATGCCACTCTGATTGGACTCGACAAAGTTGAAGATTTGCAACCTGCAAAATTAGCAAAAATTGCACAAACTATTATCAAATCTTCACAAAAAAAATATCAGCAGATTCAAGTTGATCTGAATGCTTTGCCTGAAGCCTTGCATTATTTATTTGCCTTAAGCCTGACCCAAGCGGCTTATGGTTATGATGAGTTTAAATCGAAAAAGAACGAATTTTTACTCAATGAAATCGGACTCATTGCTGCGCAAAGTCCTTTAAATAATTCACAATTAAGCCTGATTCAAGCCATTCAATCGGGTCAGGATTATGCACGTGACTTAGGCAACCGTCCGGGCAATATCTGTTTCCCTGAATATTTAGCCGATCAAGCTTTGGCTTTGGCACAACAATACCCAGAACAACTCAAAGTCACCATCATTAATGAACAGGAAATGGCAGATCTGGGCATGTTTGCCTTTTTAGCGGTCAGCCGTGGTTCAGACCGCCCAGGTCGTATTATTACTCTCGAATATAAAGGTCAGCCAGATCAAGCACCTATCGTTTTGGTTGGCAAAGGCATCACTTTCGACACAGGTGGCATTTCACTGAAACCAGGTCTAGGCATGGACGAAATGAAATTCGATATGTGTGGTGCCGCCTCTGTACTTGGCACCTTACGTGCTTTATGTGAAGCTAAGTTACCAATTCATGTGGTAGGTGCAATTGCCGCCGCAGAAAATATGCCTTCTGGTCATGCAACCCGCCCAGGGGATATTGTCACCAGTATGAGTGGTCAAACGGTTGAAATTTTGAATACCGATGCTGAAGGCCGTTTGGTGCTCTGTGATACCCTAACCTACATCAAACGTTTTAACCCTGAATTGGTGATTGATATTGCGACCTTAACAGGTGCATGTGTGGTGGCTTTAGGTTCTGTCTTAACAGGCATGTTTACCCCAGATGATGAACTCGCTGCTGAATTAAATGCCGCAGGTCAGACCAGCTTTGACCGTGTATGGCGTATGCCTGTGATTGATGATTATCAAGAGCAGCTTGATTCACCTTTTGCTGACATTGGTAACATTGGTGGTCCAAAAGCAGGTGCAGTAACCGCTGCATGCTTCTTGCAACGCTTTACCCGTGAATACCGTTGGGCACATTTAGATATTGCAGGCACTGCATGGCTTTCGGGCAGCAGCAAAGGTGCAACAGGCCGTCCAGTACCGTTGTTAATGCAATTCTTAGCCAACCGTGTTAATACGAATGGCTAAAGTTAGCTTTTATCTGTTTGAAAAAAGTCCAGAACGGCAAGTCGAAAGTACTTGCCGTTTGTGTCGTAAAATTCTGCGTCAACCCAAACGGATTTGGCTCTATTGCCCCGATGCTGCATTACAGCAGCAATTGGATGAACGTTTATGGAGTTTCGATGCAACCAGCTTTATTGGACATGGTATTGACCAAGAACATGCAAATGTCTGCATCTCGGCACGCTTACCCACAGAAAATGATTGGATTGTGTTTAATTTTAACAATCAGGCACTTGATCAATTTCATGAATTTAGCCAAATTATAGAAATTATTGAAAATAATGATTCTGCTAAACAGCTCGGTCGTGAAAAATTTAAACAATATCGACGTTTAGGCATTGAACCTCAAACTTTCAAGCTTTAACTGTTCAACCTTAGGGAGAAATATGGTGGCATTAAATGTCGGTCCAGATTTTAAACAGCGCTGGCTAGAAGCGCCTGAAGCTGTACGTCAGACATTTATGGATGATCTGAATCATATTTGTGATTTATTACAACCCGAGACACAGACTCAACTCTGGCTTGCAGCAGATCAGAAAGCTCAAGCACGAGCACAGCAGGTTATAGAACAAGCTTATGCAGATTTAAAAGCACGTCTGATAGAAGAAGCACGAATTCGTCGTCAATTGGCTTTAGAACAATCCTTAGCCAATAAGCGGGCTGCAACTGAACAATATGCCCAACAGTTATTTGAGGATGAAAAACGTCAATATGCTGAACAAACACATACTTTAGACAGCTTGCGCCAGCATATTGAACAAGAAACGCTACGCTATACCGAACGCTATCATGTCAATGATAGTCACCAAAATCTGAACTTTGCCCCAGGCATGGTGCATGTTTCAGATCAACAAATTTTGTCTGAATTAGAAACTGTGCGCTTACGCTTAGAACTCGAGGCCGAAGCTCACATTGAACAAGCTGTGAGTAAATTCCGTAATAAATTACGTTCCGCAGCGCAAGAAGAAATTGAATACATATTACATAATTCTAATTTTTCTGATGTAAAACCAACCGTTTAATTTTTCTACTTCAATTTGATGGGTGTCATGAAAATGACACATAAATGTCACAATATAGTCATCACTTTAAAATAAACACTTTAAAGTGTTGACGCCAAAAATTGACATATCAATAAATTAGGAAGAAAAAATGGACCTACTGAACCACGTTTCTCACCGCATTGCTGCTCTCGATTCAGGCGAACAATGGATTGTGTCTGCTCAAAAACTACTGATCAGCCGCACCGATTTTCAATCACTTTCGATCTTTCTTTCCCGCGAGTCAGAAAAAGGCCATTTCAGCATTTCCCCACAAGGACTCAACGCAAGCTACCATGCTGAACCCGTGGTGACGATTATTAAACATTAATTATTGACCATGAATCTTTAAATATTCGCTTCGCAAAGTTGAGTGACTTGTTTGAGCAAGTCACTCGATAAACTCAAGGGTTGCAAAAAAGATATTGCCCGCGCCATAACCAATACTGAGTAAAACGCCAATCCAGATTAAACTTCCAATGGTGTTGTACCACATAAAACTAGAAAACTTCATCTCTCCTGCACCCGCCGCAAAAGGGGCAAATGAGCGCACAAAAGGGATAAAACGCGCCAGAATAATGGTTTTGCCGCCATGTTTAACAAAGTAATGATTGGTTTTACTCAGATATTCAGGCTTCATCCAACGTGAATGACGATGTAGATACTTAAAGCCTAATTTTTTACCCGTATAATAATTTACGGCATAACCTAATATCGCGGCAATTATGAGTAATATTCCCATACTATGGAGCTGAATAATCGCAGAGGATGAGCACAAAGCACCTACGGCGATCAATAAACTATCGCCAGGCAGAAAAAACATAAAGACAAAGCCTGTTTCTGCAAAAATCACCAGAAACAAAATGGCATAAATCCATATGCCATACTGCGACAGTAAAAGCGGCAGCATTTGTTCTAGATTCAGAAAAAAATCAAGCATTACATAAGTCTAGGCTAATCAATTTAAGTATCACGTGCTTTATTTCACTCGAATAAAAAGAAAACAGCCTTATATTTTAGGCTGTTTTCAAATGCGATATATACTTTTTATTTTAAAAAGCCATTTTCCGCCAAGAAATCCATGCTGATTTTGGACTGTGCTTGGGTCTCTGCTGCTTTATCACCTAGCAATAAACGTTCTATATAACGTGCTAAAACATCGACTTCCAAATTCACTTTCGAACCCGCTTTCCACGTGCCAATATTGGTACGTTCTGCCGTATGTGGAATTAAGTTCAGGCTAATAATATTACCGCGCAAATGGTTAATCGTTAAACTGATACCATCTACTGTCACCGACCCTTTCTCGGCCAAATATTTGGCAATTTCTACAGGTGCCGTCACTTCAAAATAAAGTGAACGCGCATCCTCACGGACCAAGGTAATCTCACCGACAGCATCAACATGACCACTAACAATATGTCCACCAAACCGTGTGGTCGGCAACATGGCTTTTTCTACATTGACAGGTTGTCCGACCTTCCAGTGACCCAACGTCGTTCGATTTAAACTTTCACGTGACACATCTGCGGCGTACCAATTGTCGCCCCATTCAATCACTGTTAAGCAAATCCCATTGGTTGCAATTGAGTCACCTAAGTGAACATCTGACATGTCCAAATCCGTTTGAATACGTAAACGTACATCACCACCCACACTTTGCAAGCTTTCGACTCGACCAAGGCTTTCAATAATTCCTGTAAACATAATCTTTCTCTTTTTTTGAATTTGGACTTACCACAATGCCAATTGGGTACTCACACCTGAGGTATCGACGCCACCCAATTCTGCGAAATGATACAGTTGACCGAGTAACTGACGTAATGGCGGACCTGGCTTCGCATGAGTATCGGTAATCACAATAAACTCCAATACACGTGCACGTTCCGACTGGCGTTGCTTACTCACGCGATAACGTGGGACATCTTGGGTTAACAACGTGACACGTCCACGCTCAAGATTGGCTTTAAGCAAATCAGCGGCTTCAATATTACCATCAGTCGAATAGCTGGTCAGAATATAGCGTGCATTGATGGTCGACAATAACTTTTCGTAGGCTTCCTTGGCATACTTAGAAGAATTGTACGGACTCGGGCGCTCTTTACGCCATGCGCGGTCAATTCCACTCTTAAAACCTTTGGTATCAGGGCTTGGCAAGTCCACTTGATCCCATAAGGTCAAGGCATTCAATACATGATAGTTACTGCTATAAGCATGCTGATTATAAGGTGGATCTAAATACGCCACATCCACTTCAAAACCACTCATCTGATTGGCTAAATGCTGTGCGTCGACACACCACATTTCTGCGGCAGGGCGTTTTGGATCGCCTATTTCACAAAAACGGCTTGGGGTTAGCCAGAGCAAGGATTCAATACGCTCCAAGGCTGTTTGGGTTTTACCCCCCCAACCATGATGAAAACTTTTAAAGACACCACTGGTATTGCTGACAAAACTGGCTGAATACAATAATGGCGCCAACAAAGCACTCATTTCCACATCATCAATCGCGCCTTGCGCTTGCCAAGTGGCAATTTGCTGACGAATCGCATCAATCCGCATACCATTACGACGTTTAAAGAACAATCGGTCACGGGCAGGATCATAAATTTCATCATTGCGGGGGCATAGGTTATGCGTCACCCAACCTTTGACTTCTGGCAGGCGATTTAAATAGTCAATTGCCTTTTGATAGCCACCCAATTCTTTAAATGCAGGGGCATCCACACAGGCCAAAATTGCATGGTTCAAGGCATGACTATAAGGTTCCCAGTCATTGGCAATCACACGATAACCATTTTGACGGGCCAAACGGGAGACCACACCACTACCCGCAAAAAAGTCAGCAAAAATAGGCGAACGACCTTTGGCATTCAAGGTTCCCGTCTGTTCAAGTGCCTCTAAAATCAGATGTAATAAACGACGCTTGTTTCCTAAGTAAGGAACCAATTGATGGAATAAGTATTCGTCTGTGGTCCGTGCCGCGTGACGTCGTTTATGATAAACCGTAGACTCTTGATTCATATAGACTCTTGAAGGGGAGTTAGTCTTAAGCGCACATCATTTCCAACTTGGGAAACATCGATGAGCTTAAATCGAAGTTGCTCTGCCAAATGCTCAAACTCTGCATTAAACATCGCGCGTGCGGATTGACCTAATAAGGTGGGTGCAACATAACTGATCAGCTCATCCACCAAACCCTGCTGTAGGAAAGCACTGGATAAAGTCGCACCTGCTTCTACCAACACATCGTAAATTTGAAAATCTTTTAAGGTTCTTAATAAACTTTCTAAAGATTGAATTTCTAACTGTATCACACCCAACTGCGCCAGTTCAGGACGGAAGGGTCCCATGACCATGACCGTATCGGGATGTTGTAAAATTTGGGCATCTAAAGGCAGTCGGCCTTGTCGATCTAAAATAACGCGTTTGGGCTGAACCACGGTATTGATATCTTCAACATCTGGCAGTTGACGCACATTTAATAAACAGTCATCTGCTAAAACCGTATCAATGCCTGTAATCACTGCGCCTGAAATGGCACGCCAATGCTGAACATCCAATCGAGCCTCTGCGCCAGTAATCCATTTCGATTCCCCTGATGCCATTGCAGTTCGACCATCTAAACTGGAAGCAACTTTCAAGCGCACATAAGGCAAACCTATTGCCATCGCCTTAAGAAAGCCACGGTTCAATGTCGCAGCTTCAGCCTCACACACCCCAGTCCTGACTTGAATACCGGCTTCCTGAAGAATATGAATACCTTTACCTGCCACTAAAGGATTAGGGTCGGAACAAGCAACGACAACTTGGGCTATTCCCGCTTCAACCAAGCCTTTGGCACAAGGCGGAGTCCGACCATAATGTGCACAAGGTTCTAAAGTAACATAAGCCGTTGCACCATGTGTTAAATCACCTGCTTGCCGCATGGCAAATACTTCTGCGTGAGGTTGTCCCGCACGTGGATGAAACCCCTCACCCACTAACTGTCCATCTTTGACAATCACACAACCCACATTTGGATTTGGCTTAGTGGAATACTGCCCCTGTTGTGCCAAACGGATAGCACGTTGCATCCACATTTGGTCTTGGTTTAACTCAGACATGGGCATACTCATTCATGTTCACGTTGCTGCATCTGTTCAATTTGACGACGAAAAGCTTCTACATCCTGAAAGTCCTGATAGACCGAAGCAAAACGCACATAAGCGACATGATCCAAAGCAAATAAAGCTTGCATGACAATTTCACCGATGGTGCGTGACTTCACATCACGTTCTCCTAAACGACGAATATGCAGTTGAATATCGCTCAACACAGCTTCAATTTGTTCTTGTGTGACGGGACGCTTTTGTAAAGCATGCATTAACGAACGACGTAGCTTTGCTTCGTCAAAAGGCTCATTTTTACCGTCTGATTTAATCACACGTGGCATGACTACTTCAAAACTTTCAAATGTGGTAAAACGCTCACCGCAACTAATACATTCACGGCGACGTCTAATTTGACAGCCTTCAGCGGCTAAGCGCGAGTCAATAACTTTACTGTCTGCGGCGTTGCAAAAAGGACAATGCATGGCGGTTGAATTAAACATAACATTCTTGAATTCTGAGTGTAGCAAAAATTCTGGTTTTTGTAGAGCATTACGCTAGATATGGAAAAAAAACAGCCCTTTCGGGCTGTTTTACACAATATATTGATTATATCGTAAGAAAATTATTCAATGCGTTCGCCATGTTGACTTAAGTCCAGACCCATACGTTCATCATCAGCTTCAACACGGATACCAATCACCACATCAATTACTTTGAGGATCACGAAAGTTAACACTGCTGAGTAAGCAATAGTCGCAAGTACACCTTCAATTTGAACCCACAATTGGCTCATCATATTTGCAGGTGCTTTATCTCCCATGATGAATTCACTGGCAAAGACTGCGGTAAGAATCGCTCCCACAATACCGCCAACACCGTGTAAGCCGAAAGCATCTAATGAGTCATCTGCTTTAAGGGCACGTTTCAGACCTGTAATCCCCCAGAAGCAAACCACACCACCAATCAGACCCATCGCCAAGGCACCACCAACGGTCACGAAACCAGCCGCAGGAGTAATCACAACCAGACCTGCTACCGCACCAGATGCACCACCCAGTACAGAAGCTTTACCACGCACCACTTTTTCAGTAATTAACCATGCAATTGCCGCCGCTGCTGCTGCAACTTGTGTAGTAACCAACGCATAACCAGCAGAACCATTTGCACCCAGTGCTGAACCACCGTTAAAACCAAACCAGCCAACCCAAACAAGGCTTGCACCAATCACTGTTAATGTCAGGTTATGCGGTGCCATAGATTCACGACCTAGCCCCATACGTTTACCTAACATATATGCTGCAACTAGACCCGCAACACCTGAGTTAATATGTACGACTGTACCACCCGCAAAATCAAGTGCGCCATCGTTAAATAACCAGCCACCACCCCAGACCCAGTGGGTAATTGGTGCATACACCACAACCACCCAGATCGCGATAAATGCGACAAAGGCTCCAAATTTCATTCGTTCTGCAATTGAGCCACTGATAATGGCAACAGTAATAATCGCAAAAGTCATTTGGAAAATAACAAACAGAATTTCAGGAATTGTGCCTGTTAATGCGGTTGTGGTAATCCCTGACAACATAATCTTGTCAAACCCACCAATAAAGGCATTTCCTTCAGTAAATGCAAGTGTATAACCTACAATTACCCAAGCAAGGCTCACTACGGCTGCTGCAACAAAACTGTGTGCCATGGTGCTTAATACGTTTTTCTTACGAACCATCCCGCCGTAGAAAAGCGCCAAGCCAGGAATGGTCATTAACAAGACCAATGCTGTGGAAACTAGAATCCAAGCTGTATCACCCGTATCGAGGGTTGGTTCTTCAGCCGCAGGAGCTGCAGCTTCTTCAACTGGAGCAGGTGTCGCAACTGCTTGTACATCTGGCGATGCCGCTGCAGTCGTTTCAACTGTTGTTGTGACTTCTTCTGATGGAGCAGATGCGGTTACGTCTTCAGCCCAAGCAACAGAACCACCTAAAAGTGCGCCTGATAGACTCAGCGCGAGTAGCATTTTTTTCATTCGTGTCCCCCAACCTAATTTTGCGAGTTACTCGATACTCTGCAAACTTTATGCCAAATTAAACAGCATCTGGACCTGTTTCACCTGTACGAATACGGATTACTTGCTCTAAGTTAGTTACAAAGATTTTTCCGTCACCAATTTTTCCAGTGCTCGCAACACGAGTGACCGATTCAATCACTGCATCAACCATTTCATCGCTAATCGCGATTTCAATTTTAACTTTTGGAAGAAAATCAACGACATACTCTGCACCACGATACAGCTCAGTATGACCTTTTTGACGGCCAAAACCTTTGACCTCTGTCACAGTGATCCCTTGGACACCAATTTCTGACAATGCTTCACGCACATCATCTAATTTAAAGGGTTTTACAATTGCAGTTACTAGCTTCATGTTTGTTTTTCCTTCGGCTTTTTTCACCAGTAAGGTTTTATGTTCAATTTTCGTGCCAAGATTTCTAAGGTTGAGGGAAATAAAAACCTGATACACAACTCTATTTATACCTTATTTTTATCTTTTAATCGAAGCTTAGGTCTTTAATATTCGAGATTTTTAGCCAAAAGTCGGCTATTTTCGCCAGATCATGTTCAGGATTATTGAGATAGCACTATAGTCTCTGTCGAAGCAGTGCTACACTGCTCCCGCTCTTCTTCAGCAATGTGGATACAACAATGATTGAAACTTTATTACAAGCCATTCTAGAACAAATAGAACAACCAAAAACCGATTTGGAACATAATTTAAGAGCCCTATTAAATGAGGCCGTGACGAAAATGGATTTGGTTTCTCGTGACGAAATTGAACGTCAGAAAACTGCGCTTAACAATGCCAATCAACGCTTAACCGAATTACTCCTCCAAGTCGAAGCTCTTGAACAAAAAATTCAGAACAAAAAATAAGCACATTATTAGTGCAATAAAAAACCAATAACGATCAAAAATAATGCACCAAAATGGAACAATAAGATGTCTTTTGCCAAAATAAATACGCGAGGGCTATTGGGTCTGCACGCCCCACTGATTGAAGTCGAAGTTCATTTAAGTCAAGGATTACCATCACTTACCATTGTAGGATTAGCAGAAGCTGCTGTTCGGGAAAGTAAAGATCGGGTTCGTTCAGCCATTATTAATAGTGGCTTTCAATTCCCAAGTAAGCGACTCACGATTAATCTCGCACCCGCAGATTTGCCCAAAGATGGTTCACGCCTAGATTTACCGATAGCGTTGGGTATTTTAATTGCATCTGGGCAACTCCCAGAACAAAATATCGATCATCTTGAATTTATTGGAGAATTGGCACTAGATGGTCAATTACGTCCAACCACTGGGACTTTAAGTATTGCCATCGCATGTCAGCAAGCTCAGCACCAATTGGTTTTGCCCGAACAAAATGCATTTGAAGCAGCACAACTACCCCATTTTGATGTGTATGCAGCAAAAAATCTCAAAGAAGTTTGTGAACACTTAAGCCAACACAAACCGTTATCTCCAGTGCAAAAGCCTGTCGACTCGCCTTTACATCGCTATAAATTTGATCTGGCTGATGTGAAAGGACAACTTCGTCCACGGCGTGCTTTAGAAATTGCAGCAGCAGGTGGTCACTCCTTACTGTTTCGCGGCCCCCCTGGCACAGGCAAAACCTTATTGGCATCGCGTCTACCTAGTATTCTTCCACCGCTCAGTTCTAGTGAAAATTTAGAAGTAGCCAGTATTTATTCTGTTGCCAATACGCAGCATCATTTTGGACACCGCCCTTTTCGCGCGCCACATCATACTGCTTCAGCCATTGCATTGGTGGGTGGCGGTTCACATCCTAAACCAGGCGAAATTACTTTAGCCCATTTAGGCGTTCTATTTTTAGATGAACTTCCTGAATTTGATCGTAAAGTCTTGGAAGTACTTAGACAGCCTTTAGAATCTAAAGAAATTGTGATTTCTCGGGCATCCCGTCAAATGACTTATCCTGCCAATTTTCAGTTAATCGCGGCCATGAATCCTTGTCCATGTGGCTATGCGTTTAATCAGGATCAACGTTGTCAATGTTCCACAGAGGCCATCAAACGTTATCAAAATCGAATTTCTGGTCCCCTATTAGATCGGATAGATTTGCATATTGATGTACCACCGCTTACGGTACATGAATTACAAGAACATGCACCTGTTGAAAACTCTGATCAAGTGCGTCATCGTGTGACTCAAGCCTACGAGCAACAAATTCAACGACAAAATTGTTTAAATCATGCTTTGAATCCACAACAACTGGAACAATTTGCAGGATTGAATGAACAAACCAAAAAAATGCTTGAATTGGCTCAACAACGTTTAAATTTATCTGCACGGGCCTATCATCGGGTATTAAGAGTTGCCAGAACCATTGCTGACCTAGCAAATTCTGTTGAAATTCAAACTGGACATTTAAGTGAAGCTCTATCGTATCGGCAGCAAAGCCTTTAATACGGTTAAATTCCAAATAAAAAACCTCTAGTCCAAAGAACTAGAGGTTTTTTTAACACCCTTAAATTTAGAATGTTTTGGTTAAGGTAAACACTGCGCCTGTTTCTACACCACGAGCTGTTGCATCATCCATAGCATCTGTATCTATATTTGTACCTACTGCTGCTAATTCAGCCGTTGCCCCAGAAATTGATTTAAATGCATAGTTAACACCGACTTTCCAGTCTACATAGTTATCGTCGCCACCAAACGAATATTTGTCTTCATCATCCACAACAGTATAGCCCACACTTGCTACACCGCCAAAACCTGTTGAACCAAATGGAACAGAATAACCTGCATTCACATTCCAGCTATTTGTATCTGCACCTGCATAATCATTGGTAAAGTTCACATTGGTCAGAATGCTGTCCCCTTCAGCCAACACACTTGCGAAAGTCAATTTGCCATAAAATTCAACCCAACTTAAGTCAGATGCACTTGGATAGTTGTAATACACAACACCCACATCCAATAAAGGTTTGCTGGCAAAGCTATCCAACGTGGTTGCAAAACCAAGCGATGGATCTAACTCTAAACTTGGCGTCCCTGAACCAAAGTTTACATTTGAACCCCAAAGCCCAAAATACACGCCTGAATCATGTGCAAGTGTGAAACCTGCTTGTACTGCTGGATCATTTTGAGTTTGAGACAGTCCACGGAAACGGTAGTCTGTTGTTACTGCTGCATTGCCGCTAAAAGAAAGACCAAATGGTGATGCTGCTTGATCATCCGCAAAGGTAAATGTTGAAGCCGCTGCAACAACCGCCATAGATAATACTTTTAATGTGAATTTCATTCTGAGGTTCCCCCACATCGAATTACGACGTTTTGCTGTAATTAATAAACTCAGAAATGTATTAGCAAGCGCTATGCCAACTTTAAAAAATATTTGTACATTGCTGTTCGCTGTCAAATATTGAGAAACTTCAGGCTGAACTATCAATTTCCATAGTGATAGCGTTTTATAAACCATACGCTGTGTCTAAAAAGTTCTGAACTTGATCGGCCATACCATAAAACGACTCAACATATCTGTAACGTAAAAAGACCGTAAATTTCATATAAAATAATAAATAACAAGTACTTACAAAAATTATTCTTTCATTTATTATCAAAACTTCTCAATAAGGCTGATCAATATTCCTCATCGGGATAGCTCAAATGATCAGCATCACCCCCTATCGAAAAAGCGTTGGATACATCACTCAGACCATTCATAGTTCTTATATTGTTCCGTTGAAAAGGCATAACTCGCTAAATAAACAGTATAAAATTTATTTTAAGCTTACCAATCAATAAAGTCGTGTAAGCCCCGTATGACATTTATATTGTTCTCAATATCATTAAATTCACATTCATCATGGTATTTGTAGCAAAAAAAAGAGACTGGGGTGATGAGGTACATTTCTGTTTGGCTTTTATAACGAAGAACACATTGGATTAGTAAAATTTGAATCAAACTGCGCTGACTGAGTATTAAAATGCTTTATTTTTGTTCACAAGTTAATTTTCACAGCAGAAATTGTACAAAATACATGCACTATAACTGACCACACCCTTATCTAAAATCTAATGCGAATCGCAATGTACTCCAACATTTTATGATAGGCGTTCAGCGGGAATTGTCCTGCACCTAAATGAAACATTTCTCATTTTCATTTAGAAATTGAGTTGATTCATAAAAGCAAGCCATTATTTGAATATAAAACGATCAATCAAGTCGATATTGAAGAAAAAATAAACAAAAGAATATGTGATTTTTCTGTGTTTGATCGAAACAAAAGCAGTGGAAATTTTCCATTTAATAAAATATATTTTTATTATGAATTAAAGGTTTAAGTATAAATATTGTTTATCACTGGCTAAACTACAAGAAAGCAATTTCGTCAAGTAGCCGGTAACAAGAATGAAATAAAATTAATAAAAATCTATCTTTTTTATAGATTAATTATACAATTTATTAAAATTTCGAGTTATGCCAAAAAACGAAATTCTGAATCTATCTTTTTTTGAGGTTGTTTCTTATGCCAAAGGCGCAAAAACTTACATTAGCAGTATTAATTCAGGCTGCCCTTATTACTACAGCTTATGCAAGCGAACAAAGTGAAGCAAAAGGATTTGTAGAAGATGCTGAAGGATCAGTGTTGTTCCGCACTGGTTATTTATCTCGTGACAAAAAACATGGTACAGCAGATACGAGTTCAGCTGCTCAAACTGCAATGGTTAAAATTGAATCTGGTTATACCAAAGGCCTTGTTGGTTTTGGTGTAGGTGTAATTGGTGATGGTTCATTCAAACTTGGCGAAAATAACCACGCTGGCAATGGGATGATTCCATTACACAATGATGGTGCAAAAGATGCAAATGGTCATGTTGATGCTTATGACCACTGGGCTCGTGGTGGCGGTATCGTAAAAGCACGTATCTCTAATACTGAAGTTCGTTATGGTACTCAAGTACTCGACTTGCCAGTACTTGCAAGTAATACTGCGCGTCTAGTTCCTGAATATTTTGAAGGTGTTTTAGCGACTAGCCGTGAAATTAAAGGTTTAGAGCTTACTGCTGGTAAATTCACTAAAAACCAATATTCAGACCAAGTAACCACTGATGGCAATGAATTAGATCGCGCAGTGGTTTGGGGTGCAAAATATAAATTTAATGATCAATTAAATGCATCTTACTATGGTACTGACATTAAAGACCGTTTAGAGCGTCATTATATCAATACCAATTACAAGCAAGCGTTGGCAAACAATAGCTCATTAACTTATGACTTCAGTGGTTACCACACTGAATGGGATAAGGGCGCGAATAAATATTTGTATTCTCAAATTGGTTCAGCAAACGATTCTTTTGACAACACTATTTTTGCATTTTCTACGACCTACAACACTGGTCCACACAATGTAATGGTTGCGTACCAACAAAACAGTGGTAATACTGGTTATGACTATGGCTTAGGTAAAGGTGTTGGTGATGGCCATCAAACAGTTTACTTACCAAACTCTTACCTTTCTGACTTCATTGGTAATGATGAAAAATCACTTCAACTTCAATATAGCCTAGATTTTGCGAATTATGGTGTACCTGGTTTAACGTGGACTACTGCATTTGTTTATGGTTGGGACATTAAAGCAACTGACAATAAAGGCACTATGATCAGTGATAATGAACAAGAACGTGAATTCTTTAACCAAGTCAAATATACAGTTCAATCTGGTTTTGCTAAAGATTCAAGCTTACGCTTACGTCACTCATACTACCGCGCAAGCGACAACTACCAAAGCAACTACATTGGTGACACCAACGAATGGCGTATTTGGTTAGATATCCCTGTAAAATTCTTCTAATTTGAAGTCATTTTCAGAGATTTAAAAAAACCTGCACAGTGTGCAGGTTTTTTTATGGGTTCAGAAAAACAAATTCATCTAAACCACTATTTTATTGAGAAATTATTTTGCAGCTTCAATTGCTTTAAGCACTTCTTGCTTAGCAACTTCAGCACCTTCCCAACCTGTTAACTTCACCCATTTGCCTGGCTCTAAATCTTTGTAGTGAGCAAAGAAATGCTCCACTTGCTGAATTAAAAGTGGAGGAAGATCAGTATATTCCTGAACATCTTTATAGATTGGCGTTAATTTTTCGTGTGGAACAGCGATAAGTTTCGCATCGATACCACCGTCATCTTCCATGTTCAATTTACCCACAGGACGGCAACGAATCACAGAACCTGGCTCAACTGGATGTGGAGTCACAACAAGTACGTCAAGCGGGTCACCATCTTCAGACAAAGTATTTGGTACATAACCGTAGTTCGCTGGGTAGAACATTGCTGTACCCATGAAACGATCTACAAATAAAGCATCAGAATCTTTATCAATCTCATATTTGATTGGCGCTGCATTTGCAGGAATTTCAATGATGACATAAATGTCATTTGGTGCATCTTTACCCGCAGGGATATTGCTGTAACTCATAGCATCACTCTTTAACGATTTAAATTATATTGAGACCGAAATTAAAGTCTTCGGTTTAATCACGGAGCGATTATACATCTGCCCCGCAAAAATAGGGAATATGCACGTTCATTAGCTGAGTTTGATCACCAAAATCAGCAGTGAAATTGGACACAATAAAGATAGACACCAGACAATTGAACGCAATGTCGCCCAATTGGCCAAATAACAGACCCCATAGATCACACGTAACACCAAATAAGCAATGCCAAAAGTCATAATCACAGATTGTGACACAACCATATATTCCGCCATTAAAACAGCAGCAATAAATAAAGGTAATCCTTCAAAACTATTTTGTTGTGCGGCATTGGCACGTGCAGCAATACCTGTTGAATTGTTCAAAAACTCACGCGGATATTGATTGTCTTTGACCTGAAAACCACTCGCAAGTCTAGCAATAAGACTAAAAACATAAGGTAATAAACATGCAATTAAGATGAGATAGACAATACCGCTAATACTGTGCATCAATTGAGTTCTCGTGAGAGTATGAATTAGCCTTATCATAGCATGGCAATTCTAGAATATTTTTTGTTAAATATAGTGTTTTGATTACCAAGCCATTCGGGAATATCTATGTCATTTAATGCGGAGCAGCACAAACTGTTCGATGAACTGGAAAAACAGCGCCAACATCAACGGCAGATGGATCGTGTACTCGCTATTGTGTTCCCTATTGTTGCTTTTTTACTCACAGTCATTTGTGCCAACATGAATATCTGGTCAACTGTCTGCACCTTTATTTTGCTCTGGGTTGCATTTTGGGCTGTAGGCATTCGTCGCCTGCCCCTCTGGCATTGGGTGCTGATTACCCTGATTTACTGCTTGGTGGATAATTTCTTGAGCTACGGCACTTTTAATCGTTCTGGCTTTAGCCGTCAGTTCGGCACCATCTTTATTTTTATTGGTATTGCAGGTGTAGGCCGCCCTTATTTTGACCGCTGGCTGATGAAGAAAAAATAAGCCATAGCAAAAAAAAGCGCCCTGAGGCGCTTTTTTATACAAAATTCTATGCAGTCTTACGTAAATCTTTACGTAAAATTTTACCTACATTTGATTTTGGTAATTCTTCCATAAACTCTACATAACGTGGGCGTTTATAGCCTGTTAAGTTCTCTTTTGCAAATTCAAGAACTTCTTCAGTGGTTAAAGAGGCATCTTTTTTCACAACAAACAATTTTGGTACTTCACCTGATTTTTCATCAGGTACACCAATTGCAGCAACTTCAAGCACTTTTGGATGCTTGGCAATCACTTCTTCAATTTCAGAAGGATAAACGTTGAAGCCAGACACTAAAATCATATCTTTCTTACGGTCAACAATTTTGGTGTAGCCGCGATCATCCATTACACCGATGTCACCTGTACGGAAGAAACCATTCACCATCACTTTGGCAGTTTCATCTGGACGATTCCAGTAACCTTTCATCACCTGAGGACCACGAATACAGATTTCACCTTGCTCGCCCAATGCAACTGGATTGCCATCATCATCTAAAATTGCAATGTCAGTTAATGGTAATGGAATACCAATCGTGCCACTGAATTCATCCGAAGCAGGTGGGTTTGCTGTTGCTACAGGTGAAGTTTCAGATAAGCCATAACCTTCAATAATGTTCGTACCTGTGACTTTCTTCCACGCTTCTGCAGTCGATGGAAGTACGGCCATACCACCGCCCATAGCCATTTTAAGTTTGCTGTGGTCGAGCTGTTTAAACTCTTCATTATTGACCAAAGCATTAAATAAGGTATTTACTGCTGGGAAGAATGTTGGTTGATATTTGCGTAATTCTTTCATCACCGCAGGTAAATCACGCGGGTTCGGAATTAAAACATTGGCTTGACCTTTATACATACCGTACATAGCACAAACCATAAACGCGAAAATATGATACAGCGGCAAAGCACAGAAAATACGGTCATCTGGCTGACCATCTTGAGCACCAAATTTACTTTGGAAAATACCATCACACTGTAATAAGTTAGCCACAAGGTTACGATGGGTTAACTCAGCACCTTTAGAAACACCCGTAGTACCACCAGTGTACTGTAAAACAGCCGTATCACTGAGGGTTAGATTTGGACGTTTATAGTTGCTTGGGCTTACTTTTGACATAGCCGCGTTAAAACGGATATGACCTGGAATATTCCACGCAGGAATTTGCTTACGTACTGAACGCAACACAAAATTCACTAGAGTCCCTTTTAAAGTACCCAACATGTCACCGACAGAGGCAACCACGACATGTTTTACTGGCGTTTTACCAATAATGCTCTGATAAACCGAAGCAAAGTTTTCAATAATGACTAAAACTTCAGAACCTGAATCATTTAATTGATGTTCAAGTTCACGCGCAGTGTATAGCGGATTAACGTTCACAAGCACCAGACCTGCACGCAATACACCAAGAGCAACCACTGGATATTGGAGAACGTTTGGCATCATGACTGCTACACGAGAACCTTTCGCCAAACCTAAACTTTGTAGATAAACAGCAAATTTACGACTCGCTTCGTCAAGTTCACTGAATGTAAGCGCTTTATCCATAAAGATAAAAGCATCACGTGAACCAAATTTTTGGAAATTACGCTCAAATACATCAACCAAAGAGGTGTTCTCTGGCGGTAATTCTACAGTTTCAGGAATTCCTGTCTTGCGGTATTCAGCGAACCAAATCTTTTCCATAATCCCAATCTCTCCAATCTATAGTCCTTAAAATATGCAGCTTTTTTTTCGGGTTTGTGTGTGTTTATTTAGCTTGTTGATGCACATTCCCGTATCCATTTTCACGAACACAGCCACATATATAACTTATTTCGACAAATACATGCTAGTTTTATCTCTGAACCAACAGTCTATTTGCTTTTTGATATCCACGTGGTAACAGTTGCCCTTTTGTCGCACGCTTGCCCATGTATTTTTGTAAATCATCGCCTTTTATTTTAAGTTGTTGCTGGCCTGCAACCACTTGAATTATTTCATCTAAATTTAAGGTTGTCATAGATATAATTTGATCTTTATCTTCAAGTTGTATCAATTTATTACCTTTACCTTTATTCAGGATTGGTAATTCTGACAAATCGATAATGAGTAACCGTCCAGCCGTACTTAATAATGCCAAATGGGTCGCGTCCTTTAAAGGATATAACGGTAATGGTTTGGCATCTTCAGGCACAGTCAAGAAGGCTTTACCTGCTTTAGCATTGGTATCAAGCTGTTTGGCTTGGGTCTTAAAGCCGTAGCCCTTCGTACTCATCGCTAAAATTTCTGCTTCATCATCTTCTATTAGTACTTGAAGGAAACCTACCCCACTGACAGGCGCAAGCTTGGAACTCAAAGGTTCACCTAGACCGCGGGCAGAAGGCAAACTATTAATTGCCAATGCATAACTGCGCCCCGTCTGATCTAAAATATAAACTTTTTGATTAGACTTGCCTTGTGCGTGACTGCGGTACTGATCGCCCGCACGGAAATTCAGGTTCTCGGCATCAATATCATGCCCTTTCGCACTGCGAATCCAACCTGCTTCCGACAACACCACCGTCACAGGATCAGCAGGCATCAAATCTTGCTCGCTAATGGCTGTTGCTTCAGCACGTTGTACAATTGGCGAACGACGATCATCACCAAAACGTTTCGCATCTTCTTTTAGTTCGTTAATAATCAGTGATTTTAAAGATTCTGGATTCGCCAATTGTTCACGAATAATGGCAGCTTTGGCTTCCAGCTCTTCTTGTTCACGGCGAATTTCCATTTCTTCTAATTTCGCCAAGTGGCGTAATTTCAATTCCAAAATGGCTTCGGCTTGAATCTCATCAATGCCAAAATGTGACATCAATTCCGCTTTCGGATGCTCTTCTTCTCGGATGATGCGAATCACGGTATCGATATCTAGATATGCGATGAGCAAACCTGCCAAAATGTGCAGGCGTTTTTCAATTTTATTTAAATGATATTGCAGACGACGCGTGACTGTTTCTTTCCGAATTTCAATCCATTCCAATAAAATACGACGAATCGATTTCACTTGCGGACGACCATCTGCACCAATCATATTCATATTGACGCGATAGCTAGATTCTAAATCGGTTGTGGCAAATAAATGACTCATCACCGCTTCTGCATCAATTCGGTTCGAGCGCAGGACAATAACCAATCGAGTTGGATTTTGATGATCCGACTCATCACGAACATCGCTCACCAATGGCAATTTTTTCGCTTGCATCTGATCAGCAATTTGTGTGATCACTTTTGATCCTGACACTTGGTAAGGCAAGTCGGTAATCACAATTTCATTTTTTTCAATGCTGTACACCGAACGCATACGGTAACTACCACGACCTGTAGTTTGAATTTTAAGTAATTCACTCGGAGGGGTAATAATTTCAGCTTTGGTCGGTAAATCAGGAGCAGGAATATATTCTGCGACTTTCTCATCACTTAAATTTGGGTTACGAATCAGGGCGATTGTACCTTTGACCACTTCACGCAAGTTATGCGGTGGAATGTCAGTGGCCATACCGACCGCAATACCTGTTGTACCATTTAACAGAATATTCGGCACACGAGCAGGCAAATTGACAGGTTCTTTCATTGAACCATCAAAGTTATCTTGCCAGTCACAGGTGCCCTGTCCCAATTCTGCCAACAATACCTCACTGTACTGTGACAATTTGGCTTCGGTATAACGCATGGCAGCAAAGGACTTAGGATCATCAGGTGAACCCCAGTTGCCCTGACCTTCGATAAATGGATAACGATAGCTAAACGGTTGTGCCATCAACACCATGGCTTCATAACATGCCGAATCACCATGTGGATGGTATTTACCCAATACATCACCCACAGTACGTGCAGATTTTTTCGGTTTACCACTTGGTTTGAGTCCAAGCTCACTCATGGCATACACAATACGGCGTTGAACAGGCTTTAAACCATCACTGATGTGAGGCAAAGCACGGTCCATAATCACGTACATGGCATAATTGAGGTAGGCGCGTTCAGTAAATTCTGCGACGGAGCGGTTTTCAGTTGCGTGATGCGCAAGGTTCGTCATAACAACCTTTCATCCTAATCAAATCGTTTTTTTATCTAAGTTCTTATGCTAAGTCTCAGACTGTGACTGCACAAGGGTGTGCCATCTACTACCACGACAATTTGTGTCTTAATGGGTCTCTGATGTCGTAAAATTATCCACTTTTAAATAAATGATCAACTTATAATTTTTTATTTTCACAGCAATAGGTTTAACACAAGTTCAGCCAATAAGCCAAAATATAGAATGGCGACAATTTTGCCGCCCAAACTCTCTGCAAATTCTACATACCAATCGATTCTAATGTTTTGCCTTTGGTTTCTTCACCTAAAACCAAAATGACCAATGCTACAGCAAGCAAGACTGCGGTAAACATCATAAATACATGATGAAAGCCATTGCTCTGCACCATCATTTGCGTCACTACCAACGGCGCCACGATGCCGCCCATACGCCCAATCGCAGAGGCCCAACCCGAACCAAAGGCACGAATATTGGTCGGATATTGTTCTGGGGTATAAGTATAGAGTACGCCCCATGCGCCTAAATTAAAGAACGACATCAGACAGCCCCAGAACATAATCAAAGTAACGGTATTTGCCTGTCCAAAGAAGTAAGCCGAAACAGCACATAAGCCAATAAAACCTGCCAATGTCCATTTACGTCCTAGTTTCTCGACCAGCCAAGCGGCCGCGATATAGCCTGGAAGTTGTGCCAAAATCATCACCAGTACATATTCAAATGACTGCACAATGCTATAACCTTGTTTGACTAACAGGCTGGGTAACCACGTGAAAATGCCATAATAAGAATAGACAATGCCAAACCAGATCAGCCACAGCATTAAAGTACGTTTTGCAAAAGGATTTGACCACAGTTGTGAAAAAGACACACTTTGCTTAGCGGCAACTGGTTTTACTTCAATCTGCTGAATGACTTCCACCCCACATTCACGCTCCAGTTTTTGCACCAAGGCATGGGCTTCTTCAATCCGTCCCCGATTAATTAAGTACGGTACAGATTCTGGTACTTTCTTTAAAATCATGAACACATACAGCGCAGGCAAACCGCCAATTAAGAACGCAACATGCCAGCCATAACTCGGAATCACAAAATAGGACACCAAAGCAGCCACTAGCCAGCCCAGTCCCCAAAAACTTTCTAGCAATACAATAAATCGTCCACGTACCTGTGCAGGAATGTATTCACTGACCAAAGTCACCGCAACGGGGAGTTGTCCACCCAGCCCTAAGCCGACAATAAAGCGAAATACCAACAACCATGTCAGATTTGGGACAAAGGCACACAACGCTGTGGCAATACTATAAGTGACCAACGTCACAGCAAACACATTACGACGTCCCCAACGGTCAGCCAATGCTCCTGAACAGACCGCACCTATCGCCATACCGACAAAACCAATCGACACCACCCAGCCTTTTTCTGCGGGACTCATACTCCACTCGGTTGCCATCTTGGTCAAAATGAAGGAAATCAACCCAGTATCCATGGCATCAAACATCCAGCCCAAGCCAATCACCCACAGCAAGGTATAGTGGAACTTTCCAACAGGTAAACGTTGTACACGTGAAACTAAATCCATAGTGATGACTCAAGTTAAGATGAGGAAAATAACAACATTGAAAAGAACTGCTATGCAATTTTATGTTGTTACAGAAGAAAAAATACCACGCAGTCTATTTTAATAAATTCTGTTGAGCGATGGGGAAATGAAATTTATTTTATATTTTAAGTATATGCCCAAATTTGGCTTTGGGCATTATCATTTTAAATTTTGGCGAAATTGCAATCGTTGATTAATGCGTATCAGTTGAAGAGGCAGAATCGGCATCATCATCTTTATAAATAAATTTCGGCATTTCCAGACCAAAATAAATCGCAATCAGACGTAAAGAAAAGCCAAAAATCAGGGTTGAAATCACCGTCAACTCTAGGGATAGTCCAATTTCCAGACAGACCCAATAACAAATCACTGCGACAAAAGAAATACTGGCATAGAGCTCACGACGGAATACTAATGGGACATCATTACACAAAATGTCACGCAAAATCCCGCCAGATACCCCTGTCATAATGCCTGCTACTGCGGAAACCACAAAACCATGTCCCATCGACAAGGCAATTTGGCAACCAATAATGGTAAAGCCGATCAGGCCTAACGCATCTAATACCAAGAAAATATTGTGCAAATGGCGCATCCACTTGGCAATCAAAATGGTAAACAACGCGGCACAGCAAGTCAGGACCAAATATTCAGGATGCTTGACCCAAGTCAATGGATAATGTCCGAGCAATACATCACGGACCGACCCACCACCTAAAGCGGTCACACAGGCAATCAGAATTACCCCAAACCAATCCATACTACGTCGACCAGCAGACAGTGCCCCAGTCATGGCCTCAGCCGTAATCGCAATAATATAAATTATGGTCAGTAACATCGCCCTGCGCTTCCATTGAAGGGTTAAGATGCGGGCTATTCTAAGCCAAATCCAAACTGAACGTTATAAAAATTGTGCACAACATTGCTTAAATTTTTTACCCGACCCACAAATACAGAGCTGTTTCATGGTGATGAGTTGCTCTGTAGTCGGATCAAGGAAATACCAGTGCCCGGCCTGTTTCACAAAATGTGAAACTTCATGATGTGTTTGGGCCTGCTGACCATCATGATAATGCGCTTTAAATTCCACTTGGGCATGGCTCTTGTCCAGTTTTTCCTGCGCTTGTACCACTTCTAAACCTAACCATTGATTAGATTCACTCCACGCTTTAATGGCAGGAACATCCAAAGCCTGCTGTTGCCCCAATGCCGTGGTCTGCACAATATAGTCAATCTGCTGTTTGGCAAAAGCACTATAACGAGAACGCATCAACTGTTCCGCACTGACTGCAATGCGTTGTCCTAAATGCAAAGGCTGACAACACTCGGCATATAATCCTAAGCCACAAGGGCATTGTTCTTCTGACATACATTTTCCCAATAAAATAGCCCGAACAGTGCGGGCTATTTTAACTGAAGTTTAAACGCGGATTTCTACAGCGTTAATCATCTTTTTCCACGATGTGTTTTGGAATCACATGGACTTTCTCAATTTTATGACCATCCATCGTCACGACTTCAAAAATAAAGCCATCAGCTTCAATACTAGAACCATTTTCAGGCAAGCGGCCTAAATGGAACAATAAATAACCCGATAAAGTTGAATACTGTTCTGAGTCATCCACCAAGTTTTTGCCCAATAACAAAGAAACATGACGAATATCGGTCGAACCTTCCAACATCAAACTGCCATCTTCTAGGCTTTCTGCCGCGGTTTCCAATTCATCTTCATCAGGGAATTCACCTGCAATCGCTTCAAGAACATCAATTGGCGTGGCAATCCCTTCAATTGAACCATATTCGTTCAACACAATCGCCAACTGTAATGGCGCTTGACGCAATTGTTCCATCACCATCAACACTTGTGCATTTTCATGGACGATCACTGGGTCACGTAAATGCTTCTCGAAATTTAATACCCCAGTTTCGATGTATTCATTCATGACTTTATGCGTCAGAACTACACCTGCGATATTATCTAGCTCACCATGTGCCACAATCAAACGAGAATGGGTCATGCTCAACAATTGTTGTTTGATCGCAGCTTCATCTTCATCTAAATCTAGCCATTCCAGTTCAGGACGTGGAGTCATGACAGATTTGACTGGACGTTCGGAAAGCCCTAATACCCCTTGCACCATAACACTGTGATACACCCCATTTTCCTGAGCAAAAACTTCATCAGCAAAAGCGCGGGTTGCCAAGACATCTTCATTTTGATGTTCAGGCGCATCACTGGCATTTTTTCCCCCCAACATACGCAGTACTGCTGAAGCTGTGCGATAGCGTAAATCGTTGGTGGTAACCATTTTTTCCTGATTTTTCTTCACTGTTTGGTTCAGGAACTCGATCATGACCGAGAAACCAATCGCGGCATATAAGTAACCCTTCGGAATATGATAGCCAAAACCTTCGACCACCAAAGAGAAACCAATCATCATCAAGAAACACAGACACAGAATCACTACGGTCGGATGTCTGTTCACAAAATCCATGAGTGGCTTGGATGCCCACAACATAATGCCCACAGCGATAATGACCGCAATCATCATCACCGATAGATGTTTCACCATGCCCACAGCGGTAATTACGCTGTCTAAGGAGAACACTGCATCTAAAATCACAATTTGGACAATCACCATCCAGAAAGTCGCATGTACAGGATTTTCTTCCTTTAAGACAGGCTTTCCTTCAATCCGCTCACGTAATTCCATAGTGCCTTTAAACAGCAAGAAGACCCCACCCAGCAGCAAGATTAAGTCTCGCCCAGAAAACGGATGTTCAAAAATATGGAATAACGGATTGGTGAGCGTCACCACCCATGCAATCGACGCCAATAAAATTAAACGCATACCTAAAGCTAAAATCAGCCCGAGAATACGCGCGGTATTGCGTTGTTCAGGTGGTAATTTTTCTGCCAAAATTGCAATAAAAACGAGGTTATCAATCCCCAATACAATTTCAAGCACCACTAAGGTCGCTAAGCCTACCCATGCAGAAGGATCAGACATCCACTCAAAAATCATTGAATGCTCTCCTTCATCAGGAATTCAGGATCAATAGGGCGAGGTTTAAGTGCAAATTGGCTCTGCATCTTCTCTCTTATTATGGCAAAAATGTGTGTTCGTTTAGTGCGACAACAGTCACGACTCATGTTGATTCATTTGTTGTAAAACAGAAGCTCAGTATAGGCAAGATCAGTACTAAATTCATCTTTTTTTAGACAATGCATATTTTGCATCACCAAGCAACAACATAAAAACAGCCACAACAATAATACGCAACATCGCCTTGTCATATTTCTTACATAAGCTAGAGCAGCCAACAAGAAAGTGATAAGGTAAAATAGAGAATGATGAATAGCGTATTAAAAATGACTGTAGAACATGAAAAAGTAACAACGAAAACTTCTCAAGCCCTCATTGCACTCTACTGTGGTTCACGTTCTGGTAATCATCCCATTTATAAAGAAAAGGCGATTGCACTGGCAAGCGCCATTGCAGAACAAGGCTTCGGTCTCGTGTATGGCGGTGCGAGCATAGGATTAATGGGTCAAGTTGCTGATACTGTAATTGAACATGGCGGTGATACCGTAGGGGTGATCCCTGAATTTATGTTGGATTATGAAATTGCGCATAATCAACTGACAGAATTACATGTGGTCAAAACCATGCATGAACGTAAAGCCATGATGGCAGAGCGGGCCAGCGCCTTTGTTGCCTTACCTGGTGGCTTAGGCACATTTGAAGAAATTTTAGAAATAGCCACGTGGGGGCAACTCAATCAGCATCAGAAACCCATGATACTGTATAACGTCAACAATTTTTATGATGCCTTAATTGCTCAACTGGATCATGCTGTACAAGAGGGCTTTTTACCGCCGCAACATCGCGCCAAACTGATCGTATGTAATCATGCCGAACAAATTTTAAATGCACTGAAGAACCTGCAAGCACCTGTGCATTTCGTGATTTAGTCAAATTTACTTATAAAAAAAGCGAGCCCTTCATGCTCGCTTTTTTCTGACTTGATTGAATATTTACCCGAAATTTCAACCTGAAATATGTTGATACAACCAAGGTAATCCAGTTGCCAACAGTACACTGATGGCCAAACCAAACATTAATTTCATAGCATCCTTACTGACATTACGTGAAGTCCGATATTTATTGACTTCCGCCAAATGCATGGACAACGCAAACTCACGTCCTGCCAGCAAGCCCAAGAATACCCATGTGGTACTCATTGGAATATTGCTCCACTCTTTAAACACCAGCAAAATGATGGCATACATAAAGTCGATAATCGTGGCTGCGCGAATATCTGCGACCCCAGTTTTGGTATCGATAATGTTTTGAATTGCCCCACCACGACGGTAAAAAATCCAACCGAGCAATACCACAAACACCAAAATGCCAAAAATTAAGAATTCAAATGGCACTTGGCGCGGGACATAAACAAAGATATTGGCTAAATCTTGAATTAGCCACTGGCTCCACAAAAATGCCGTCGACACCCATTGCAAGCCAATCCAAATATGTGAAGGTTCCTTATGACGGGTTTTACTTAAATAGATGCTAATCCCTTTCATCACAAAACGATAAACCAAAATCGCGACCACAAACGCAACGGCATAACCCATCATCGATTTGGTCAACATAGCGCTTAAGCTGCTCGGAGAAAAAATCGTGAGCACTAAAAAGGTGGTACTGACTGGAATCCCATATTTGGTCAAAATAATCAATAAAATTGGGGGAACAATATACAGCCAAGTAATGCCTGTCTCTGGGAAAGGAATGGTTTCTAAACGTCCATAAGAGGCGTCTCCTGTCCCTGAAGCAAACCAGCCATATAGCAACACCACAACCAGAATACTGCTGGTATACAGCCAAAGGACCCACCAAGGTCGGTGCGCATTGGAGGAAATAAAGGTTCCTAAAGTTTGTGGCACATCATTTCCGACAATTGAGTATGCTGCTAAACAGAAACCCACAATCATCAAAATTTCAATTGTCATAACACCTAAGCCCTTATCAGAAAAATCTACCCTTATGGGGTGGCATTTAAATTATGACATTTTTATTTCATTTTAATGACACTGGTGTGACGGGCAGCACACTTCTCTGAATAAGTAAGCGCTTTGTTGTTGAATTTAATTAGATTATTTACTCACCTATAGGTGAGCAATTTCTAAATGCTCTAAACCCATAGCTTCCCCCTAAGTACGTTCGTTTGATTGCTAATTTATGTGATTTATTGAGCACTGTTTCTCTGTGCTTTGCTATCATGACTTTTAACAGTATCTTGATCCATTCCATTTCTAATCTATGAGCCAAGCCATTTCACATCGCGCCTTACAACCTGAATACCGACTCTTGGTTTTCTTGGTGTCGATTGGCTTTTTTATGCAGGCTTTAGATACCACGATTGTCAACACCGCCATTCCTGCCATGGCTAAACACTTACATGAAGACCCCCTGAATATGCACAGTGTGGTGGTGGCGTATGTCTTGGCTGTCGCCGCATGTATTCCTTTGAGTGGTTGGCTTGCCGATCGGTTTGGCGTACGCAATACCTATCTAGCGGCGATTATCATTTTTACGCTGGCTTCACTGGGTTGTGGTCTATCGCAGAGCCTCAATCAATTGCTGGTATTTCGTATTATTCAAGGTATCGGGGGAGCATTGCTGTTGCCTGTCGGTCGTTTAGCCATGCTAAAACTGATTCCACGAGATCAATTTTTATCTGCCATGAGTTTAATGAGTCTGGCGGGGTTGATTGGACCCTTAATTGGACCAACTCTGGGGGGATGGCTGGTTGAAGTTGCCACTTGGCACTGGATTTTTCTGATTAATTTACCGATGGGTATTTTAGGTATTTTAGTGACCTTAAAAGCCTTACCAAACGCCACTGAACCCAGCGTACAAGCTTTCGATTTTAGTGGCTTCCTGTGGTTAGTCATCGCCATGGTGGGGCTATCTTTAGGCATTGAAAGCTTTGCCAGTACAGCTCATAGTCATTGGCAAGGACTCGCTTTGATTGGCCTAGGATTATTCAGCTCAGCCATTTATGCCTATCATGCCCACACGCATCAAAATGCCCTGTTTCGTAGCCGATTATTTAAAAACAACATCTATGCGATTGGTATTTTAGGTAATTTTTTTGCGCGACTGGGTGGCAATGCCTTTCCCTTTTTGCTGCCTTTAATGTTGCAAGTGGCTTTCCATTTTGAACCCTTCATCACTGGATTGATGATGATTCCTTTGGTCTTAGGTTCATTGGTTTCTAAGCCGATTGTGCGCCCTGTGATTCAAAGATTTGGCTATCGTACCGTACTGGTCGTCAATACGATTCTCGTCGGGAGTGCCCTCGCCAGTTTTGCCTTGACCACGGCGGATACACCGCTATGGCTAAGAACACTACACTTCTTCATTTGTGGCATGTTGAACTCGACCCAATTTGTCGCTATGAATACCTTTACATTGAAAGATCTGTCTCAGCAAAATGCCAGTAGCGGGAATAGTTTCCTGTCCATGATCATGATGCTCTCTATGAGTATTGGGGTCGCACTCGCAGGTACATTAATTAACCTCTTTACCGCACATTATGGTGTTGCACAAGTCACTACGGCTTTTCAAATGACCTTTATCTGTCTAGGTGCCATCAATATCATTACTGCTGCAATTTTCTGGAAAATTCCCAAAAACAGCAGCATATAGTACTTTTGCAAAATGCACATGGAGTCAATTTTATGCTCGCGTTATCATAGCGCCACTTGATGAGATTAAAACACGCATGACCAAATCAACACGCATAACAAAATCCAGTTCCTTCATTGCTTCCTGCATTGGTGTCGGGACCGTTTGTCTTGCAGTGATGCTGTATGTTTTTATTTTCCATCAAAATCCCGCTGCTGCGCAGGAATTTCCAGTGCAGGGCTTCGATGTCTCACATCATCAAGGGGACATTAACTGGGAACAGGTACCACATCAAAAATTCCAGTTTATCTATTTGAAAGCAACTGAAGGGGGCGATTTTAAAGACCGAAAATTCCAAGATAATTGGCTAAAAGCCCGTGAACATGGTTTTTTGGTTGGGGCTTATCATTTTTATCGTCTCTGCCGCGACGGCAAAATTCAGGCGCAGAATTTTATTGAAACCGTACCGAATAAACCTGATGCCTTGCCGCCAGTCATTGATTTGGAATACGACAGTAACTGTATCAATGCCTATACCAAAGAGCAGTTATTGGCTGAAATTCAAATTATGCATGATCAGCTACAACAGCATTATGGCAAACAACCGATTTTTTATATTTCAAAAACTTTCTATAACATAGTTTTGGCCGGTGAATTCAAAAATACACCGCTTTGGGTGCGTGAATATCAAGGGCAACCTGAACTTAAAGGCAATCCCCAATGGACCTTTTGGCAACATACCAATCAAGGCACAATTCAGGGCATCAGCAAACCCGTCGATATGAACGTCTTTCATGGTTCTGTGTATGACTGGAGTATTTTCTTACAAAAGAACGGGATTCAACCGCTTACCCCCACCACACCTTAAAGACTTTTTTATGACTCCATTCACGGATTAGCTCTATTAGCCGTCATGTTCTGTCGCGCTGATGCATGTCGAGCTACACAGCTTTGTTGGAGCATGCCATACTCGCAAGTAGAGGTTAGTGAATTTTGGGCGATATGAGAAAAATCATACATATTGATATGGATGCGTTTTTTGCATCAGTAGAATTACGTAGTCGTCCCGATCTGCAACACTTACCTGTAGTGATTTCATCGCATCATCCGCGAGCAGTCATTGCCGCAGCCTCTTATCCCGCACGGAAATTTGGGCTACGTTCCGCCATGTCGATGACCCAAGCGAAAAAACTTTGCCCTCAGGTCGTGGTCATTGAACCCAACTTTAATCAGTATCGTGAAGTTTCCGCACAAATTCACCAAATTTTTCAACGCTACACACCACTGATCGAACCACTATCTTTAGATGAAGCCTATCTGGATGTCACCGAAAATTTATATGGTTTGGCCAGTGCAACTGAAGTGGCACAGCGTATTCGCGCCGAAATTTTCCAAAGCACAGGTTTAACTGCTTCAGCTGGGGTGGCACCGAATAAATTTCTGGCAAAAGTTGCTTCGGATTGGAATAAACCCGATGGTCTCTGTGTAATTAAACCCAGCCAAGTACAAAATTTTATTCAGCATTTGCCCCTTAAAAAAATTCCAGGCGTCGGTAAAGTCACTCAAGAAAAATTAAAACAACTGCAATTGGAAACTCTAGGGGATTTACAAAAAATTGAGGAAAGTACACTAATTCATCACTTTGGCAAATATGGTCACCAACTGTTTTTATATGCTCAAGGCATTGATGAACGTCCTGTACAGGCTGAACGTGAACGGCAGCAGATTTCCAAAGAAACCACATTTGATGATGATTTTACTTTACAACAATGTCAGCCCTATTGGGCAAAACTCACGACACAGGTCTGGGAAAGTTTAAATAAAAAGCAGCTTATGGCACGCGGAGTAACCGTCAAACTCAAATTAAAAAACTTTCAGGTGCTTCAGCACAGCAAAAGTTTCAAAATTCCTCTTCATAATCATACTGAGCTGACGCAAGTGTTAGAATTGTTACTCAGTGAAATGTATATTCCTGCCGAATACCAATTCCGTCTGATTGGCGTAGGTGTCTACCAATTAAGCCCTGCGGATGATCTACCCCAACTGAGTCTCTGGTAAGCTATTCTTGTATCTTTTTTAAGCAAAAGAATAAAAATACAACAATTAACCCTACAATTTTTTTAATTTTAGGTTAACCTATTTGACGCGATACATTATCCATGTAAACGCTGAAATGCTAAAAATCACCTTTACTTTTAGCATGTTGTCCTGTGGTGAACGCGACGATCCAATCCGAGTATTACAGGGCAATTCTGAACATATTACATGGGTTTTGTTCTTCTCATCCAAAAAACAATGCTTCCTCATTTTAAAACTGCATCAACATTTTATAGCTCTCATTGATTCATATTTTTAAGCCCTATTTCCAACGCTTACCCAAAATAATTATCTTCACCTCCTACAGTACAGGTCATACAAAACACCATTTGCAGATCATCACGGATCACGTAAACTGACCGTTCTCTTTACATCATGGAAATCACATGACGGTTCAACGTTTACATGTCGAAAAGCGTTTTTCTGAAATTGCCATTTCAGGTAACTTGGTTCATCTTGCAGGTCAGCTTGCAGCAGATACCACGCTCGATATTAAAGGACAAACCCAACAGACTTTAGACATTATTGATCGTTTTCTTGCCGATGCAGGCACAGATAAACGTCATATTTTGTCGGTCATGATTTTTTTGAAAGATATAGAAAATGATTATGCAGGCATGAATGAAGTTTGGGATGCATGGTGTGCAGATATGCAAGCACTGCCTCGCACCTGCGTTGAAGCCAAAATGTACGCCCCTGATGTACTGGTTGAAATGACCGTAACCGCAGTGCGTCCAGAATAATCTGAACTTAAATCAGCTTGAACAAGCATTCAGGCTGATTTTAACCCCATAGTTTCAACTTACGTTTTTCATGATTGTGATAAAAATTATACTTTTTCAAAGATGTATCTAGTTCTTGTGTATCAGGTTCATGCCACTCTTTACGGAGCTCGCCTAAAAAGTCTCGTCGAATTTGCTGATAACTCGGCACTTCATCGTAACGAATCACACGATAGCCTGCCATCGCCAATAGTGCATCTTTATACTGTGTTTGCTGAAAACGCTTTAACACATTCGGATCATCTAAACCAATAATCGCTACAATCTGATGGGATGCATCGAGCACCACAAAATCAGCCAATAAATTACGATACTTATTTCGAGTACGGCTATATTTTGTCGTCATTAAGGCATCATAAGAAACCTGCGCCAAGATAGTATAGCTTGGAAGAATTTCTTTTAAGCGAGCAAAGGTCAACTGCTGATTTAAACTAAAAACTGCACGCCGCTTAAGCACACTATCCTGTTGTTTTGATTGATTATTAAAACTTTTAAAAATCATGCAACTGAACAACAATAGGAGTCCTATCAGTAAATACATACTCATAAATTTATTCCTTTAATCTATTTTTATAATCCTGCGGCTTTATACCGATTTTTTATGCCGAAAAATCGATTATAGCGCCTCTATTTTTATTCAAACGTTCAAGTTAAAAAACTACATTCATCTTGACGAAATTATTATAAAAAATGACCACACGTCACTTGACGAGAGCCAATTAAATTGCATATTTTTTATACACAAAATGATTGAATAAAATTACTTTAGCTCAATCTCCCTACATGTTGCAATTCATCTTAAGTCTAGCGCAGAACAATTCCGACGAATAGAAGGATAAAAAAAAGACGCCGTAGCGTCTTTTCGTTCATTTTAGGCCCGTGCTTTTGGATTTTTTCTTTTCTTTGCTGCATTGGCATTAAAAGGTCGCTTCTCACCCGTTTCACGCGGTGGCAAACCCGTATGTTGGGTCAGCACTTGACCTTTTTTCGGACGGTGATTTTGTCCTTGAGTTTGTTGTCCACGAACGCCCGCCGAACCTGTGCGTTTCTGAGAATCACCCGCGACAGTCGAGTTTTTCTTACGCGCAGACTGATACTGACCTTCGGTTCCTTGCGGTTGATAGGTTGGAATTAAATGTTGCTTAGAATTACCAATTAAGTCTTGGCGCCCCATCTCCTTTAAAGCCTCACGTAGCAATGGCCAGTTATTTGGATCATGATAACGCAAGAAGGCTTTATGCAGACGACGACGCTTTTCCCCTTTTACAATATCAACATTTTCAGTATAACGTGCCACTTTGGCCAAAGGATTTTTAGCCGTGTAATACATTGTTGTCGCTGTTGCCATTGGCGATGGATAGAAGGTCTGTACCTGATCGGCACGGAAACCATTCTTTTTCAACCAAATTGCCAAGTTCATCATGTCGTAATCCGTGGTTCCCGGATGCGCCGCGATAAAGTATGGAATTAAATACTGCTCTTTGCCTGCTTCCTTACTAAAACGATCAAACATTTGCTTGAAACGATCATAGGTCCCGATTCCCGGTTTCATCATCTTAGATAATGGACCTTTTTCAGTATGCTCAGGCGCAATCTTTAAGTAACCACCCACGTGATGGGTAACTAACTCTTTCACGTATTCAGGATTCAGCACTGCTAAGTCATAACGCAAGCCTGAACCAATCAGAATCTTTTTGATGCCTTTAATGGCGCGTGCTTTACGATATAACTGCGTTAATGGAGCATGATCCGTATGTAAGTTTTGACATACGCCTGGATATACACAAGAGGGTTTACGACAGTTCTTTTCAATTTCAGGGTCTTTACAGTGCAAACGGTACATGTTTGCCGTTGGACCACCTAAGTCTGAAATAATGCCTGTAAAGCCCGGAGCCGTATCACGAATTTTCTCAACTTCACGCAGAATTGACTCTTCCGAACGGTTTTGAATAATTCGCCCTTCATGTTCTGTAATCGAGCAGAAGGTACAGCCCCCAAAACAGCCACGCATGATGTTCACAGAGAATTTAATCATATCAAATGCAGGGAAACGGGCTTCACCATACACAGGATGTGGTAGACGTGCATACGGCAAATCAAACACATAGTCCATTTCTTCCGTCGTTAATGGAATCGGTGGTGGATTTAACCAAACATCACGCTCACCATGTTTTTGTACCAAAGCACGCGCATTTCCAGGGTTGGTTTCAAGATGCAAAATACGGTTGGCATGGGCATATAAAACTGGATCATTCGCCACTTCTTCAAATGCAGGTAGACGAATCACTGCCAACTCACGTGGCGGTAATTTATGTTTAATTGCTTTTGACGATGGCTGTAACTGTACAATTTGTGTGTCTGCATCCAATTGATCGCCTTCACGAACAATCGGGTTGGCAACCAATTCTTTTTGGAAATTTTGATATTGGGTTAAAGAATTACCCTTATCTTTTTCAATTTCACAGCCGTCTAAATCTTCGGTCATCACATAAGGATTGATGATGGGATCAACACGCCCCACGGTATCTACATCATTAGATGCAATTTCAACAAATTTGGCTTTCGATGCACGATTATGCTTATTAATAATAAATGCCGTACCACGTACATCAGTAATTTCGTGGATTTTTTCACCTTTGGCTAAACGATGCATCACTTCAGTGATCGAACGCTCACCATTACCATACATCAATAAATCCGCTTTTGAATCCATTAGTACTGAACGACGGACTTTATCTGACCAATAATCGTAATGGGCGATACGACGTAAAGAGGCTTCAATCCCACCTAATAATACTGGCACATCTGGAAATGCTTCACGTACACGTTGACAATAGACTGTCGCCGCACGGTCTGGGCGTTTATTCGGAACATTGTCTGGTGAATAAGCATCATCTGAACGAATCTTACGATCTGCCGTATAACGGTTAATCATAGAGTCCATATTACCCGCGGTTACACCCCAAGCAATATTTGGCTTACCCAAAACGCGGAAGGCTTCAACATTGGTCCAATCGGGCTGTGCGATAATACCAACACGGAAACCTTGCGCTTCTAAAGTACGACCTATAATGCCCGAACAGAATGAAGGATGATCGATATAAGCATCACCACAAACCAAGATAAAGTCGCAACTATCCCAACCGAGTTGATCCATTTCCTCGCGCGACATCGGCAAAAATGGCGCAGGTTCAAAGCATGACGCCCAATATTTGTCGTAATCAAACAACGCTGTTGGCGCAGTCTGCATGGTATAAGCAGTAGACATGGCTAGCAATTCTCGGCTGGCAGATGGAAGATCCAAAATAGATCAAAGATGAAAGCCGATCATTTTACCATGAATTAGATTCATCTTGCTTGATTAAAATATATACAAAAACAAGCATCTAAAAATTACTCTTTACTCTAAAATCAAAACCCTGCACCTGCATTACATTTATCTATCTCATATCCATCTATATACAAAAAACCATCTGCTTAATGCTGTAGCATCAAACAGATGGTTTTAGATTTATACATTTCAATCAGTTCAAACTGTATCAACTGAGTACGGAATCTTTAATGCGCTTTGAAGGTAATTGCTCTTGTTGCGTCCCCTCAACCGAAACTTTTAAATTCACCATAAATACCGCCAAGGCTGCAATAATGCCAGGAATCGCAATCACCAAAAAATTCATCTGATGGGGCAACTGCAAGGTTAATAATGCTCCTGTCAAAATTGGACCCACAATCGCGCCAATCCGTCCAATTCCTGATGCCCAGCCCATGCCTGTAGAGCGTACTGCGGTTGGGTAGAACTGTGCTACAAAAGTGTAGAGTAAAATTTGTGAGCCAATAGTTGCAGCACCTGCCACTGCAATCAAGGTATATAACACTACCTGCGGACTATTAAAACCGAGTAAAATCAAGGCTAAAGCGCCTACAGTGAACATGATGCTGAGTACTGGTTTCAGGTGAAAACGATCTGCCAAAGCTCCGCCTCCAATTGCACCGACCATGCCACCAATATTCAAAGCAAACAGGAATAGCATACTGGCACCCAATGAATAACCTGCTTGTATCATCAATTTTGGTAACCAGCTACCCAGCGCATAGACCATCAGTAAACACATGAAAAATGCAACCCAGAACATCAAGGTACTGAACATTCGTCCTTGCTGAAATAAGGCACGTAAAGGTGCTTCATCACCTGCAATAACATCATTTAATACAAATCGTGTCTCTGCATTTAATTTTTGCTCAGGGCTAATTTTTTTCACAATCTCAGCCACTTGCGCTGTTTCGCCTTTTTTGGTCAGAAACATTAATGATTCAGGTAAAAACTTCCAGATAATCGGTAAAGCTACAAACGGAATACCTGCAATAAAGAACATGATTTTCCAGCCGTGATCTGCAACCAGCCATGCCCCCAATAAAGCTGAAGCCATACCACCAATCGCATAACCACTAAACATGACGGCAACCAAAGTGCTACGAATACGTTTTGGTGCATATTCGGTCATCAAGGCAACCACGTTCGGCATCACACCTCCAATGCCCAGTCCCGCCAGAAATCTTAAAATACCAAATTCAACGGGTGAAGAAGCAAAGGCACCTAAAAAAGTAAAACCACTAAAGATGGCCACACAAATCATAATGGTTTTTTTACGGCCTAATTTATCAGACAAGGTTCCAAAACTCATGGCACCGAACATCATTCCAAACAATGCTGTACTGGCAAGTAATCCAGCTTGTACCGCACTCAGGCCCCACTCTTGCATTAACAAAGGTAAAGCAACGCCATAAATGACCAAATCATAACCATCAAAAATAATAATCAATAAACACCAAATTAAAACACTCCAATGGAAAGGTGTAAATTTGGCTTCATCTACCACAGTATTTATATTTAAAGTTTGTGTACTCACGCTTCACCTCCAACTTGTGAAGTCATCCCAAAATAGACTTACACAATGCGGTAAAGCTGCTTTATTGTCCAAAACCGATTGCATATATAGATATGCCACAAAGGTATGCAATTACTTCATTATTCATGCTTTTATTATCTTTAAGATATAAGTATGTGAAACCTTGACAAGGTCTTAACAAAGTTTGACTGGGAATGCATGCCATAAATGGTTAATTTAAATACAAGAATAAAAAATGGAACTCTCATGCTTATATATCTTATTGTTGGTAGTATACGAGAAGGCCGCACGGCCATTAAAGTTGCGCACTGGATCATGAATTGTATTTCTAATTTTTCCCTGCATGACATCGATATCGAACTGATTGATTTAAAACAGTGGGATTTACCATTGTTTTCAGGTTCACATCCTCCTGCGACGGGTATTTATGATCAACCCAAACAACAACAATGGGCAGATAAAATTGCCTTAGCAGATGCCTTTATTTTTATTAGCCCTGAATATAATCATGGTTATAGCCCTGGCCTTAAAAAGGCCTTAGATTATCTAGGCAAAGAGTGGCAAGGCAAACCTGCTGCATTTATTGGTTATGGTACGACCAATGGCTCTCGCGGCATCAGTCAGATCCGTCAAGTAAGCTCAAGTTTGAATATGGTAGACGCGAATGCAATATTAGAAATTCGCGACATCTTTAAACGTAATAAAGAAGAGAACTTTGAAGCCAATCAGTTTGAAATCGATGGATTAAAGCAAATATTAGAAAAACTGATTAAATATCAAAAATAAAAAATATCATGACCATCTATGCTCAATTAAGCCTCTCATTCAAGAGACCCTGTACCCCAACAGGATTTCTTGAATGAAAGAATTAGGCAGTCCTTTCAAGTCTTAGACTTTTAAATGCCTATCCATGCTGAATGAACCTCATCAAAAAATTGCCAAAGTATTTATATGTATTTTTCAGACTCAATCAACGCAGCGGATCGCTCGAATGCTTTAGTCACGATCTCACCGATCATGCTCTCTTCTAGTTGGGCTGTGGCTAACCTTGCAGCAAATCCCAGATGAAAATCTAAAAGCCAATTTGTAGGAGGCTCAGGCAATGGTTGTCTTGAAATATCGATCTGAGGAGTTAACCAAGGTATCCTTTTGGGCCATTTTGGATAGGTCGGACACCAATCATCTAGATCATCCAAAATAGAACTTGAATCTAATCCAAAACGGTTTGCAAACCAAACCATCTGTATAAATTCAGAAGCAACAAGTGCACCCAATTCTGAAGGTGGTAATTGTTGTGGACTCACTGCAACTGGAGAATGTTTGCCAATAATCCAAGTTTCAGCAGATGGGCAAGTAAAACGTGGTATAACTATGTCATAAATGGTTGGGTTTCGCTGTGCAATGATTGCGAGTAATCTTGAATTCAGTGTTAATGTTGTTCCCATGGGAAGACCCTCACCCTACTGATTTCAAATACTAAAATCTTTGAAGAAAATACATATCGTCTCATAATCAACTCCTTAAGTTTATGTTTAAGAGGTCATTCTGTCATAACCTCTTAAACAGTAATGTGATTCAATAATAAGGAACTCATGTGTTAAATTTTTAAAATTATGACCAGAGAAATTTTTAATTAAAATAGAACTTTACCTCCTTCATCTTATCCAACATGACCAATTAAACTTCGATTTTTCTAATTTTTTTGATCCTACTATGTCCTCTTCTGTTTGTTGATCGGCTTGTCTTCTTCAAAATCTAAGTTATGACCACACTTATAATCGAACGATTTCATCTCAGAATTGCTTAAATCACCTACTTTTTAATCAATAATAATCACTATAAAACGCTAGAATGATTGAGTCAAAATCGAACTGTGGCTAGGTTTTACTTATATTTGTGATCTATTTCGATCATTAGCATTGAAGCATGCCCTATGACAACATAATTAAACGTATTCTTTTAGATTTGTTTACATTTTAAACAGCATTTTAAAAACATGGCGCTCGTAAAATTAAATGGTATAGCAAAATATACTCTTAACTAAACACTAAACCCTAGATTAAAAATTAAGCTTTGGCGACCACTGAATCATTAGTCGACCCTACCAAAATGAAGGCCTCATACAGTCAGTTCAATCGTCGAAAGCAAATAGGGTAATATAGCTATAAAAAGTCTTTGTGATTTGATTGATATCACGTCTTTTAAGATGGAAACGATGTACAAAGTTATTTATATTTGCTGCTTGGCAGGTATTTTTTAGTCTTTAGCATTTAATTTAAATAATATTCGCATATAAAAAAACACCCCCTTCTTATTAGAAGGGGGTGTTTGAATTAATGAGCTGGCGATGACTTACTCTCACATGGGTAACCCCACACTACCATCAGCGCTAAGAGGTTTCACTTCTGAGTTCGGGAAGGGATCAGGTGGTTCACTCTTGCTATTGTCGCCAGCACAACTGTTTATGGATACTTGCTTGGTCTTAAGTTTACATTTCTGTATGTGCCAAGGTTTTTTCCAAATGAGTTATTAACGGATTAGTTAACTGAGTCGAATTTTATGTTCTAGCTTTCACTAAATCAAGTTTTTTGTTTCAGATCAGGGTTAACTGATCTTTTATGAATCGATTATAAGCTTTAAATACAACTGCTTGGGTGTTGTATAGTCAAGCCTCACGAGCAATTAGTATTGGTCAGCTTCACATATCACTATGCTTCCACATCCAACCTATCAACGTCGTAGTCTTCAACGGCTCTTTAGAGGACATAAAGTCCTAGGGAAATCTTATCTTGAGGTAGGCTTCCCGCTTAGATGCTTTCAGCGGTTATCCCTTCCGAACATAGCTACCCGGCGATGCGACTGGCGTCACAACCGGTACACCAGAGGTTCGTCCACTCTGGTCCTCTCGTACTAGGAGCAGATCCTCTCAAATTTCCAGCGCCCACGGTAGATAGGGACCGAACTGTCTCACGACGTTCTAAACCCAGCTCGCGTACCTCTTTAAATGGCGAACAGCCATACCCTTGGGACCTGCTTCAGCCCCAGGATGAGATGAGCCGACATCGAGGTGCCAAACACCGCCGTCGATATGAACTCTTGGGCGGTATCAGCCTGTTATCCCCAGAGTACCTTTTATCCGTTGAGCGATGGCCCTTCCATACAGAACCACCGGATCACTAAGACCTACTTTCGTACCTGCTCGACTTGTGGGTCTCGCAGTTAAGCGCGCTTTTGCCTTTATACTCTACGCGTGATTTCCGACCACGCTGAGCGCACCTTCGTACTCCTCCGTTACTCTTTAGGAGGAGACCGCCCCAGTCAAACTACCCACCAGACATGGTCCTCGTCCCGGATAACGGGACAGAGTTAGAACCTCAACATTACCAGGGTGGTATTTCAAGGACGGCTCCATTGGAACTGGCGTTCCAACTTCAAAGCCTCCCACCTATCCTACACAAGTAAGGTCAAAGTTCAATGTCAAGCTGCAGTAAAGGTTCACGGGGTCTTTCCGTCTAGCCGCGGGTACACTGCATCTTCACAGCGATTTCGATTTCACTGAGCCTCTGCTGGAGACAGCGCCGCCATCATTATGCCATTCGTGCAGGTCGGAACTTACCCGACAAGGAATTTCGCTACCTTAGGACCGTTATAGTTACGGCCGCCGTTTACTGGGGCTTCGATCAAGAGCTTCGCTTACGCTAACCCCATCAATTAACCTTCCAGCACCGGGCAGGCATCACACCCTATACGTCCACTTTCGTGTTTGCAGAGTGCTATGTTTTTAATAAACAGTTGCAGCGGCCTGGTTTCTGTGGCTGCCAATAGCTCAGGGAGCAAGTCCCATCACCGTCAGCAGCGTACCTTCTCCCGAAGTTACGGTACCATTTTGCCTAGTTCCTTCAGCAGAGTTCTCTCAAGCGCTTTGGTCTACTCGACCTGACCACCTGTGTCGGTTTCGGGTACGATTCCTGTGTAACTGAAGCTTAGAGACTTTTCCTGGAAGCATGGTATCAGCCACTTCACTGTACAAGTACAGCTTGCTATCAGTTCTCAGCATAGAGTACCCCGGATTTGCCTAAGATACATGCCTACAACCTTCCACCTGGACAACCAACGCCAGGCTGACTTAACCTTCTCCGTCCTCTCATCGCATTACACAGAAGTATTGGAATATTAACCAATTTCCCATCGACTACGCCTCTCGGCCTCGCCTTAGGGGTCGACTCACCCAGCCCCGATTAACGTTGGACTGGAACCCTTGGTCTTTCAGCGAACGGGTTTTTCACCCGTTTTGTCGTTACTCACGTCAGCATTCGCACTTCTGATACCTCCAGCATACTTCTCAATACACCTTCATCGGCTTACAGAACGCTCCCCTACCACTTGACTAATGTCAAATCCGCAGCTTCGGCACATAGTTTTAGCCCCGTTACATCTTCCGCGCAGGCCGACTCGACTAGTGAGCTATTACGCTTTCTTTAAAGGGTGGCTGCTTCTAAGCCAACCTCCTAGCTGTCTATGCCTTCCCACATCGTTTCCCACTTAACTATGATTTTGGGGCCTTAGCTGGCGGTCTGGATTGTTTTCCTCTTGACTACGGACGTTAGCACCCGCAGTCTGTCTCCCGGATAGTACTCATAGGTATTCGGAGTTTGCATCGGTTTGGTAAGTCGGGATGACCCCCTAGCCGAAACAGTGCTCTACCCCCTATGGTATTCGTCCGAGGCGCTACCTAAATAGCTTTCGGGGAGAACCAGCTATCACCAGGCTTGATTAGCCTTTCACCCCTATCCACAAGTCATCCCCTGGCTTTTCAACGACAGTGGGTTCGGTCCTCCAGTTAGTGTTACCCAACCTTCAACCTGCTCATGGATAGATCGCCTGGTTTCGGGTCTACACCCAGCAACTAAACGCCCTATTAAGACTCGATTTCTCTACGGCTCCCCTATACGGTTAACCTTGCTACTGAATGTAAGTCGCTGACCCATTATACAAAAGGTACGCAGTCACCGAACAAGTCGGCTCCCACTGCTTGTATGCATGCGGTTTCAGGATCTATTTCACTCCCCTCACAGGGGTTCTTTTCGCCTTTCCCTCACGGTACTGGTTCACTATCGGTCAGTCAGGAGTATTTAGCCTTGGAGGATGGTCCCCCCATATTCAGACAAGGTTTCACGTGCCTCGCCCTACTCGACATCATCATGTAAGCCCTTTCGTGTACAGGACTATCACCCACTATGGTTGCACTTCCCAGAGCATTCCACTAAAACTTACATGACTTAATGGGCTTTTCCCCGTTCGCTCGCCGCTACTGAGGGAATCTCAATTGATTTCTTTTCCTAAGGGTACTGAGATGTTTCACTTCCCCTCGTTCGCCTTGCAACACTATGTATTCATGTTGCAATACCTACCTTATAGTAGGTGGGTTCCCCCATTCAGAAATCTCCGGATCAAAGGATATTTGCCGCCTCCCCGGAGCTTATCGCAGGCTATTACGTCTTTCATCGCCTCTGACTGCCAAGGCATCCACCACATGCACTTAATTACTTGACTATACAACCCCAAACAGTCGCTAACACATACAAGTGAGTGTTATCGTTGCAAACTTAATTGCTACTGATTTGTTGTCTGTGCACTTAAGCACTGTACAGCTTCAATCTAAATTCATATACCAAAACGCTTGATTCAGTGTTTTTGCTAGTTCTCAATCAACTTAGATCAAAGAATTACTTCTTCTTTCTTCGTCATTGAGTGAACAATTTATTTCAGACTCAATTTTCTAATCTGTTAATGATTAACTACAGCCTCGTCAGCTTGCAGTAAACTGTGATAAATCACAGAAGTTAACAAGACGCGCATATTACGCTAACTTCTTATTAATTTCTATAATCTAATACTTCGTTTGCTTGTTTCTTAGCTCATTGCAATGCAATGTGATGGTGGAGACTAGGAGAGTCGAACTCCTGACCTCCTGCGTGCAAAGCAGGCGCTCTACCAACTAAGCTAAGTCCCCAGCTTATCAATAAGTCAATGTTTCTGATCTTCCGTACTTCGTCAGTAGTGGTGGGTCTGACAAGACTTGAACTTGTGACCCCACGCTTATCAAGCGTGTGCTCTAACCAACTGAGCTACAGACCCTCAGATACATCGTCATGAAGAACAACTTGTTGTGGATTCTTACCAATCGTCAATCTTTCGTTAAGGAGGTGATCCAGCCGCAGGTTCCCCTACGGCTACCTTGTTACGACTTCACCCCAGTCATCGGCCACACCGTGGTAACCGCCCTCTTTGCAGTTAGGCTAGCTACTTCTGGTGCAACAAACTCCCATGGTGTGACGGGCGGTGTGTACAAGGCCCGGGAACGTATTCACCGCGGCATTCTGATCCGCGATTACTAGCGATTCCGACTTCATGGAGTCGAGTTGCAGACTCCAATCCGGACTACGATCGGCTTTTTGAGATTAGCATCCTATCGCTAGGTAGCAACCCTTTGTACCGACCATTGTAGCACGTGTGTAGCCCTGGTCGTAAGGGCCATGATGACTTGACGTCGTCCCCGCCTTCCTCCAGTTTGTCACTGGCAGTATCCTTAAAGTTCCCACCCGAAGTGCTGGCAAATAAGGAAAAGGGTTGCGCTCGTTGCGGGACTTAACCCAACATCTCACGACACGAGCTGACGACAGCCATGCAGCACCTGTATGTAAGTTCCCGAAGGCACCAATCCATCTCTGGAAAGTTCTTACTATGTCAAGACCAGGTAAGGTTCTTCGCGTTGCATCGAATTAAACCACATGCTCCACCGCTTGTGCGGGCCCCCGTCAATTCATTTGAGTTTTAGTCTTGCGACCGTACTCCCCAGGCGGTCTACTTATCGCGTTAGCTGCGCCACTAAAGCCTCAAAGGCCCCAACGGCTAGTAGACATCGTTTACGGCATGGACTACCAGGGTATCTAATCCTGTTTGCTCCCCATGCTTTCGTACCTCAGCGTCAGTATTAGGCCAGATGGCTGCCTTCGCCATCGGTATTCCTCCAGATCTCTACGCATTTCACCGCTACACCTGGAATTCTACCATCCTCTCCCATACTCTAGCTGACCAGTATCGAATGCAATTCCTAAGTTAAGCTCAGGGATTTCACATCCGACTTAATCAGCCGCCTACGCACGCTTTACGCCCAGTAAATCCGATTAACGCTCGCACCCTCTGTATTACCGCGGCTGCTGGCACAGAGTTAGCCGGTGCTTATTCTGCGAGTAACGTCCACTCATCAAGGGTATTAACCTTAAGAGCCTCCTCCTCGCTTAAAGTGCTTTACAACCAAAAGGCCTTCTTCACACACGCGGCATGGCTGGATCAGGCTTCCGCCCATTGTCCAATATTCCCCACTGCTGCCTCCCGTAGGAGTCTGGGCCGTGTCTCAGTCCCAGTGTGGCGGATCATCCTCTCAGACCCGCTACAGATCGTCGCCTTGGTAGGCCTTTACCCCACCAACTAGCTAATCCGACTTAGGCTCATCTATTAGCGCAAGGTCCGAAGATCCCCTGCTTTCCCCCGTAGGGCGTATGCGGTATTAGCATTCCTTTCGGAATGTTGTCCCCCACTAATAGGCAGATTCCTAAGCATTACTCACCCGTCCGCCGCTAAGCTAAGGTGCAAGCACCCTCGCTCCGCTCGACTTGCATGTGTTAAGCCTGCCGCCAGCGTTCAATCTGAGCCATGATCAAACTCTTCAGTTTAAAATCAATAGTGCTTTATTCTAAACACCAAATCTGGCTCATCAATTTTCTGACATTAATTTCTCAAATAAACTTCGAGTAATTTCTACCATCAATCAATGAAAATAATTTCGATCAATCAATCAGTAAAAATCCACACAAGTTGTTCTTCATAATCTCTTAATGATCTTCTCGATGATTCGTCATCATCAAGCTAGGTCGGCTATGTTACTCTAATCTAAATCAAAGTCAACAGGTAATTTCGATATTTTTAAAACTCATTCAATCAATCTAAAAATTTAACTACCAAGCTAAATCCTTGTTAATCAACAAGTTTTTATCTGCATCACCGCCGATGGATGTGCATTCTACAGCATTCTCAACTCGTTGCAATACCATTTTCAAAATTAATTTTATCGTGTGCATATTTTTCAAACTATAAAAAACCTATGCTATTGTTTTTTATATTTAATTTACTTTAATAAAAATTAATATTTTTTATTCAGTGCTCTAAAGCACGCTAATTGAGCACACCATATTTAATTTAAGTTATTGTTTTAATTTTAAAATATTTTCTATTTATTTGAATTTATATATTTTTCTAGTTCAAGTTGTTTCTTTAATATTCAATTTATGTGTATTTTTTCCTCTAAGTGTATATTTTTATATCATTTTCCAATCATCTTATTATTTCAAAAGCAAAACAACCACTCTTAGAGAAGAGTGGTTGTTGTTTATTTTAGGCTTCTCATTAGAACTTCATACTAATACGTGCCCAATAATTTCGCCCGATATTATTAAATTGTTCAGTTGCAGCATAGCCAAAGCCTGAACTTCCTAATTTATTCAAATGTTCGGCATAGTTCTTGTCAAAGACATTATCAATCCCCACAGAAAGATCAACGCCTTTTTGCAGGTTATAGGTTCCATTTAAGGACAATGTGCCAAAGCCTTTACTGTCTTCCACATCATAGCCAATAATATTACCTTCGCGATAACTGGTCCGATCTTGTGCTGCAACAACACGCCACAATACGCCAAGATTATATTTGTCTTGAACATAACGTAAATTGAAACGCCCTTCTAGCGGCGCAATTTGCGGTAATGCGCGATGGTCTGTGGTGTTTTCACCCCACGCATACATGGCACTGACATCGGCTTGAATCTGATCCGTCAATTGATAGCTAATGCCTGCTTCTGCCCCTGCAATGGTCGCATCGACATTACGGCTTTTGGCTTCCAATTTTCCCATAGAACCCGTTGGTGTGTATGCCACCAAGATGTAATCTTGAATCAGCCCTGCATAAACCGAAGCCCATGATTTAAATGCACCCTGTTCATATTGATAGCCTGCATCAAACTGTGTGGTTTTTTCATTGTTTAAATGATCGAAGGTTGTCCCTGTTTGATAATATTGGGTACTGAATAATTCCCAGTAATCTGGTACACGCTCAACATAGCCCAAACCTACATAGGTTTTCACCTGATCCTTAAGTTGACTTTCTAGGCGGACAAATCCACTCGGTAGCGTTTCTTTACGTTCCGTATCCATCTTCAGATTATCAATTTGAGTTTGATCAATACGCGCTCCCGTGACCAACTTATTCTGATCACTCAATTGATAGCTTAACTCACCAAAAGCACCATAAGATTCAAAATCCATGTCGGTCACTCTTGGTTTATCTTTATAAGTATTCATCATCCCTTTACGAGCGCTATGCTTATTATTCTGCGCATCAACACCAGAGACTAGACTCCAATTATCCCATTCTGTTGTTATTGCTACGCGAGAGTTTAATGTTCTTCGAGCTACATTCGATGCCATCGGCATTGACATACCATCAACAGGAGTGAATTTACGAAGACTAAAATTATCCATGACATGATCGTTATAGCTATAGTCCACTTGTGCTTCGATCTTCTGAATCACTTCATTGATATTTTTCTTTTCAACATGTAAACCTAGGCTTTCTCGCGCAAACTTGGAACCATCCATACTTCGCCCAGCATAGACTGCCTCTCCATCACTCTTACCGCCCTTCAGTTCCACCCACGTATCTTCATTCGGTGTCCAACCAAATGCCAGATCAGCATTCCATTTTTCCCAGTCCGATGGAACTGTATGTCCAGCACCATCTTGATAACTATCGGCAACTGAACGGTTGGCATTTAAACGTACATATTTAGTTTCATCACCCACAGCTGTTTCAATATTATGATCCAGACGTCCATAAGAACCCACCATGACACTGGCTTGCCCACGATAAGGTTTTTCGCTAGTCAATTTCTCGGGTTCACGTTCAAAAATGACAGTTGCTGCTGAACCTGTATGTGCATATTGCACCGTTTGCGGTCCCTTTATCACGGTAATCTTGTCATAACTTTCAGGTGAAATATAAGAGGTTGGATTATCCATACGACTAGGGCATGCACCCAAGTTTTCGGTGCCATCGGTTAATATTTTAATACGTGAACCGAACATACCACGGAAGGTCACATCGCCATTGGCCCCGCCATTTTTAATTTGATTAAAACCAACAATACTTTGTAAATAAGCAGCACCATCTACAGCTGGAATTGGCTGTGTCGGTTGTTTTGGATCTGCATGAACAATTAAGCCATTGGCATCATTGCCTTGCTGGGCGGTCACGACAATAGGAGTCAAAATTTGAGCAGGTTGTACTTCTGTACTATAAGCCGCGACTGAATAACACGCGACACAAATCGCAGCCGATAAAGGCTGTAACAAGAATTTAGGCTGAGCCATATCAATCTCTCTAAAAACATAAATAACACTGTGCCTAAGTCATAAGACCCAAGCGAAAGAAAGCGGATTTATGCCAAGAGTGGCGGTGCCCGTCCTTGTGGAATCAGAAAGAGTTGTTGTAGAACAAACCAAACATGCGCAAAGGCTTTCTGAAAAGCGATTAAACGCACTTGAATACGATCAAGTATTGGCTTTACATCAAGTTCAGGCGGCAAGACTAAATTGCCATATACGGTACAGTACTGACATTGATGATGGACATCATGATGATCATGTGCAGGTTGCTCTTGATGCTGCATGTGCATATGCGAATGCTGATCATGTACAACTGAAGTTTGAACAGCGTGTGTCGCTTGAGAAGGGAGTAATAATGCACGCGTAATGGTTTCACAGACCGGAGCAACTTGATATTGCTTCGGCAACAAAGGCTGTAGAAAAACAGCAATCTGTAAAAAAACTGCGACACATGCCAGCAGCAAACCACCACGGAAAAGCAAAAATAATCATCCTGCAATTTGTGCGGCGCCAGTATAACAAAACCCAATCGGAATTGGGTTCATACTTAAAGATGATTTTTAATGAGAAATTATCCGCGCTTGACTGCGACTTTCTCTTTTTGACGCTGACGTGTCACTTTTTCCACTTTTTCACGCGCACGCTGACGCTTGAGGGGTGATAAATAATCGACAAATAATTTGCCGTTTAAGTGATCCATTTCATGCTGAATACAAACAGCGAGAAGTTCGTCTGCTTCTAATGTAAAGGACTGACCTTCAAGGTTAATTGCCTCAATTTTTACACGTGACGGACGCTCAACTTTGTCGTATATTTGAGGCACTGATAAACAGCCTTCTTCATAGGGCTGGGTTTCTTCAGTCAATGGGGTAATTTTGGGGTTAATGAACACCATAGGCTGATCTTTATGTTCAGATAGATCCATAACAATCAACTGAATATGGCGGTCGACTTGGGTAGCGGCTAAACCAATGCCTGGCGCTTCATACATGGTTTCAAACATATCTGCAGCTAACTGACGAATTTCATCAGTAACTTCTTCGACTGGTTGTGCAATGGTACGAAGACGGGGATCGGGGAAACTTAAAATAGGTAATAAGGCCATAAACATCCTCACTTATGCCATTGATCAAAAAACCAAATGAAGGAATGCTTGATCAAAAAAATGTGTGTAATATCGTTATTATAACGTAAATTACGTACATAATTTTAGGAATTATGATAATGAAAAAGGTTTTGAAGGGCATGCCATCTTTTAGTGCCTTGGGGTTTAAACAGCAATTGTTGGCACTGACTGTCGGTTTGGCGATCAGTGTTGGTTCTATCGCAGTAGTTGAAGCTGCACCAGCTCGTAATGTTAATCCACCTTCATTAAAAGCAGGTGCACCACAAGTTTATGTGGTGAAAAAGGGTGACACCCTCTGGGATATTTCGGGGAAATTTTTAGATAAACCTTGGCGCTGGCCTGAAATTTGGGCAAGTAACCGTCACGTGAAAAATCCACACTGGATTTTCCCTGGCGATAAACTTTTACTTTGTAGCTATCAAGGCAAACCCCTGATAGGTAAAGATGAAGGTGATGGCTGTGATGGTATTATCCGTCGTTATGCTGGCGGCACCAAACTACAACCTCAGGTCCGCGTCGAATCCTTAAATGATGCTATTCCTGTAATTCCATTGGACAATATTAAACAATGGTTAGAACATTCAACGATTGTTGCTCCTGAGTCAGTAGAAAATACACCTTATGTACTAGGTACTGCTGATCAACGCGTATTGGCAGCCAAAGGGCAAACCATCTATGCGCGTGGCAATGGCTTAGAAGTGGGCCAGCAATATGCAGTTTATCGCGAAGGTGACCCGTACACCCTCAGCAATGAAAAAGGCAAAAAGTATAATGCTGGACTTGAGCTGAATCAGGTGGCGACGGGCATAGCTGTTGCAAGTGAAAATGACATTACAACACTGGAACTCACAGATAGCTTTAATGCCGAAGTACGTCGTGGTGACCGTGTACTCCCTGTTTATGACCCAATGTTGCCTACCCTGTTCTATCCAACCATGGCTGAAGATGTAACGGCTGGAGGGCAAATTGTTCGCGTGATGGGTTCTATTGGTACGGCTGCCCAACACAGCGTCGTGACAATAGATCGCGGTAGTTTTGAAGGCGTGCAAGTGGGCCATGTATTTAGCATCAACCAAAAAGGTGAACAGGTTCGAGACCCGAAAACCAAAGAAATGGTGCAATTGCCTGGACAAAAAATTGGTAACTTAATGGTGTTCAGAACTTTTGATCACTTTAGCTATGGCTATGTGCTTGACAGTTCCTTACCTATCAAAATCGGTGCTTATATTCAACCACCATTAATGGATGATTAATTCGGAGTTGCTATGCTGAAACCATTATCACAAGTGCAAATGGACACCATTACCTTGTGGTATTTGGTTCAGCACTCGCTCAGCAGTTTTTATAAACTCGAACAACACTTTGGTAGCATCCATAACGCAGTACAACCCCAAAATTTGCAAGATTGGTCAAAATTAGGTTTACATAAAAATCATATTCAACGTGCACAACAATTTTATACCCAGTCTGAACAAAGTAAGTTTCAGCACCTTATTCAAGAAATTGAGCGACATAGTGATTTCGTACTGAGTTATCACGATCCCGAATATCCACAACAATTGCTGCCTTATAGTGATAAACCCCCAATTCTATTTGGACAAGGACAACTTTCGCTGTTGATGCAGCCACAAATTGCCATTGTCGGCAGTCGTAAACCCAGTCCACATGGTCGCCAAATTGCCTATGATTTTTCGTATTATCTCAGTGAAAAGGGTTTTGTGATTAGCAGTGGCTTAGCACAAGGGATTGATGAGGCTGCACATCAAGGCGCTTTATCTCATCAACGTACACTGGCAGTCATGGGCACAGGACTCGATCAAACTTATCCCGCACAGCATCGGCAACTTCGCCAGCAAATTTTGCAGCATTCAGGTGCCATTATCAGTGAGTTTTTACCCCATACTCCGCCGCTACGACAACATTTTCCACGCCGAAATCGGATTGTCAGTGCCCTTTCTTTGGGAACTCTTGTGGCAGAAGCAGGTTTAAAAAGTGGTTCAATCTCAACAGCCACCTTTGCAGCAGAACAAGGAAAATTAATTTTCGCAATTCCTGGGCATATTTATAGTGAATTCCATCAAGGTTGCCATCAACTGATTCGCGAAGGCGCAATTTTGGTCAGCCATCCTGAACAAATTTTAGAAGACCTTGCTTTACCGACACAATGGCAAACACAGCAGCAATCACAAAACGACTCAACCTCACATTCAGTCCTTGCAAAGCCCGAGATTCCCGAGCATTTAATACCACTTTATAATCAACTGAACTGGACAGGATCTCCGCTAGACCATTTGGTCATTCATCTTAAGCAAGATACCGCGACATTGACTGCCCAGTTGATGGAATTAGAGCTTTTAGGTTTATGTATGCAACAATCTGGAGTGTATTTGCGTTGTCGTCCTAACCAATAAGGTTCAGAATAGGCCTTTGCTTAAATTAGGACAAGAAAATGATTACCACCTCTGTTGCCGAAGCTGCCGATAGTTTAAAACGCGGACAGGTCTTGGCATACCCAACAGAGGCAGTATGGGGATTAGGTTGTGATCCTTATAACGAAGCTGCATTTAATGAGATTTTGAAGTTAAAACAACGCCCTATTGAAAAAGGTGTCATCTTATTGGCTGGGCATATTTCCCAAGTCGAACACTTGCTGGCCAGACTCACTCAAGAGATGCGTGACACCGTGATCGCCTCTTGGAGTAATCGTAGCCCAACCGAGCGTGCTACCACTTGGTTACTGCCTGCGAGTGAAGACATCCCTCTCTGGATCAAAGGTAATCACCCCAAAGTTGCCATTCGTGTGACTACACATCCTTTATGTGTGGCGCTTTGCAATGCCTTTAACGGTTTTATTGTCTCGACTAGCGCAAACCCCGCGGGTCTTGAACCTGCACGTTCGCTGCAAGAAGCCAATAAATACTTTAACCATCATTTAACCTATCTAAATGGTGATTTAGGTTTAAGCCAAGAACCTAGTCGTATTTTAGATGCTGAAACGGGTCAAATTATTCGTGCATAAGCGAATAAAACAATCAATTTTATAGAAAATTTGGACAAAAAAAAGCTCAATCAAATAGGTTGATTGAGCATAAAAAGGATGTGTGTTAATCACATCCAGAGGGTTCGAAAATTTTGCGGAATGTTAGACTTAAAGTATTATTAAGAAATACTTAACTAATCATTCTTGATGTGAACATTATCTAATATTTCAAATCAAAATACAAACCCCTTATCTCCGCCATTTTTTTGATTAAATGCATGATTAAAATGTTAAATTTTCTCAAAAAGTCAAACTATGCTGCTATTTTTAAAATATTTTTAAATAAATAATCATTTGACAGTATGAAAATTTACACTTATAACTGGTAGTTTAGTCCAAAAAAAATAAATCAATAAAATTTACTGTTTGATTATTTATTAATCATACTGGTTGACTCTATTGTCTCAGATTGTACCTGCCGTGCTTTTATTTGTGCCATAACAATCCCCGTAATAATAATAATTCCCCCTATGGTGTGATGCATCGTCCACGCTTCATGCAACCAAAAATAAGCCAATATTGCTGTAAAAATGGGCATCAAATTCATAAAAATACTGGTCCGATTAGGTCCTAAACGCTGTACAGCAAGCATCCATACCCAAGGTGCAATCAGGGATGCAAATAGGCCCGCATACAAAACACTCGCGCTATTCTGCATATCCAAACGGTCTATGCCTAACCAAAGTACGAACGGCAAATGGTAAATCAGAGAAAATCCTATTTGAACGTATAGACTAATCATGAGTGGGACTTTCAGTTGCCATTTCTTTAAAAACACCCCGTAAAAAGCATAAAAGAACACGGCAATTATCATCAGCAAATCACCCCAGTGCCCACCTAAATGAAGTAAGGCTTGAAGTTGTCCTTGAGCAATCACATAGAGTAAACCCAGTAATGACACCAAGCTCCCCATGACAGCAAAACGATTAGGCACTTCTTTTAGAATAATGATGGAAACAAAAATGGTAAAAATTGGAATAAAGGCATTAATAATTCCCATGTTGGTCGCGGTGGTATAATGCGCAGCGCTATACGCTAACCCTTGATAGAGCAACATGCCAAAGGCACTGAGTATTGCAAATTGCCTCCAATGTAATGCAACTAACTGACGCTGTTGCCACACTTTAGGCAGCATTAGTGGCGTGAGGACAATAAAAGCCACTAACCAACGATAAAAACTAATGCTCACTGGAGAAATGTAATCCGCGACATAACGCGTCACTGCGATATTCAGCGACCAGATAAACACTGCAATTAAGGGCAGCATCACTGCCAATTTCACCCATTTGTTTTGCTGCATTTCCCCACTCATTTACAATATCTTGGATGACTATTGTGCTAAAAGTCTGAAATAATAGACATACGTTTTTTCAGACATTGATATGGCAGATTTAACCGTCCGACATCCATTCCTCCTTCATAATGGGCATCTTGCATGAAAAGTTATGCAGACACTGATTTATCTCAATTGATAGAAGTGCATGAATATTTTTATGCACAAAATGATGAAATTGCAGCGCATAGTTGCATATGGGGCGATTTTAATTTTAGTTTAAATGGTATTTTGGATTATGAAATTGAAGGAATACATCATTTATCGCCTCCAAATTACGGACTTTGGATTCCAGCCCATACTGCTCATGCTTGCATTGCGCGTGAGATACAACCTACCCATTATATTTGTATTCATCTCCATCCTGTGCTTTGTAACTACTTTCCCACAACGACAAAAGCCGTAGAAATCAGTCCTTTTCTCCGCCATTTAATTAAAGAGATTCTACGCCAAAAGCCCGTAACAACCGCTGTGGAATACGAACATTTACTTCAGGTTTTACTCGATCAACTGCGTACCGCACCTGCTTATGAGCACTACCTACCACAAACACAACACCGTGTTTTAAAGCCAATCTTACAGCAACTGGCCAATCCACAATGCTTTGCTAAAAGTTTGCAACAAATCCTCCATAAATTTCAGTTTACCGAAAGGCATTTACTCCGCTTAAGCCAACAGGAGCTACAACTCAGTCTCGCAGAATGGCGCAATCGGGCAAAAATTCTGTATGCGATTGATCAACTGCATGCAGGATCGACAGTTAAAAAACTGGCTTATGATTTGGGTTATCAACATAGTTCTAGTTTTATTGAATTCTTTAAGCGTTATACAGGACAAACACCCGCTCAATTACGTGAATAAACCAGCAACCCCACGCTCTTTTTACCTCACTTGCAGGATTCAACTTGAAGTTGACGTGAATTCTCGTTACAACATCTACACCCGATAAAAATCAATGGATCTGTGTATGAACCAGTCTGTATATGACATTCCTGTAAAAACCATTCAGGGAGAGAACATCACCTTAAACCAATATCAAGGCAAAGTCCTTTTGATTGTCAATGTGGCATCAAAATGTGGCTTAACCCCGCAATATGAAGGTTTAGAAAAACTCTATCAGCAACAAAAAGATCAGGGCTTAGAAATTTTAGGCTTTCCTGCCAACAATTTTTTGGCACAAGAGCCTGGTAGCGATAGTGAAATTCAAGAATTCTGCTCTCTCAACTACCAAATTGATTTCCCTTTATTTTCCAAAATTTCTGTCGCAGGTGAAGATAAACATTCACTCTATGAAACCTTAATCCATGCTATTCCTGAACGCATTGGTGAAGGCCCGTGGTGGAAAGATTTAGTCGATTATGGTCTCACCCCAAATGAACCACCTGAAGTGTTATGGAATTTTGAAAAATTTCTCGTGAACAAACAAGGACAAGTGGTGGCACGTTTTGCACCTGACATTACCGCAGATGATCCGCGTATTCTGGATGCAATTCAAACTGAGCTACAAAAATAATAAACTATTCTGAGTATCAAGCAGTCATTGATTGGCTGCTTGATGCCTTAAAAGCCTTCTTAATTTCTTCATGATTTTAATATTTATACAACATTAAATTCAAACTAACTCAAAGACTTACTGCTTTAATAACAAGATCAGAACAAGATAGAAAGTTTAAGGTTGGTAGATTATGAATCGTTTAGTACAAGCTGTTGTTTTCTCTTTATCCACTGCATTAGTAGCTGCGCCCGCTTTTGCTGCTCCACAGAATTCACAAGATCACAAACAACACGCAACTCAGAATCACAATGATGCAAATCATCAAGGCATGCATCATGATTCTTCAAGCCATCATGCACAAGATCAACATAAACCCGCAAGCAATAATAAAACTGGGAATAAACAAATGACTCGCCCATCGGCGACATGGAAACCAGGCAATCCTGTTCCAACGCAATACCGTAGTCAGAGTTACAAAGTTGACCACAGCAAATACAAAAAATTAAATAAGCCAGGCAAAAATGAACAGTGGATCAAAGTGAATGGTGATTATGTCCTTACCAATGTGTTAAATCACAACGTTATTAAAATTGTTCCAGGAATGTAAGGTTCCACATAGATCACAAGAGTGCTTTCAGCACTCTTTTTTATATCCAACCTTTTTGTTGTTGCTTTGCAGCCTGACTTTGGAAAATGAGGCTGCCATTTTATAATTCCGTTAAAGCAATTCAATGCTAGATTGAGACCATTCAAGATTATGAAAAAACTTCTGCAAGGTGCCTTACTTCCTTTTGGTATTTTTGTTGCTGCAATCAGCTTACTTGGCTGTAATCAGTCGACAGAACAGGATACTCAAACAGCTAATTCCACTGACGTAGAAGAACATAGCCCTTCTCATAATAATCCTGAGGCCGAATTAAAAAATGGCAACATGATTTATGTGGTTCGTGATGTTGCCGACATGCAATTAAAAGCAGGTGATTACGTCCAACAGTTGAAGCAAACTCAAACTGACTTAGAGCAAGCTTTAGCAGATAAAGACCAGCAATCGCTCCAAACATCAGTCAATGCTTTACATCAACAACTCACTGACTTCAACCGTGCTTTAAATAGCTTAGATTTAAAAAGTCAGGAAGTTGACTCCATTCGACAAAGCATCATGTCTACTAATCAACAAGTCCTCGATTTACCTTATTTAAATGGTAAAGTTGACCTTCAATCTGTCGATTTGCACAAAATTGAACAACAAATGACGTTGGTACAAACAGAAATGCTTAAATTGGCAAAAATGTTACTGTCACAACCCGACTTTAGTGAAAAATCATCATAAAAACATGAGAGGATTCATCTGTTATTTTTAATGAGATGAATCCTCAACCTATATTTAAAGGCTAAAATCTATCACGATTCGACCATCAATCTTACCCTGCTCCATCCGCTCAAAGATATCATTGATATGTTCTAAAGGCTCTACATGAATATGTGCCTTTACTTTACCCCGTGCCGCAATATCTAAGGCCTCTTTCAAGTCTAGACGTGTCCCGACAATCGACCCCCGAACAGTAATCCCATCTAGAACCATATCAAAAATAGAGAGGTCAAACTTTCCAGGTGGTAAACCATTGAGTACCATGGTTCCGCCACGACGCACAATTGAAACTGCCTGTTCAAATGCTTTTGGTGATACCGCAGTCACTAAAACCCCGTGACACCCTTCACCCGTCGCTTGCAATACTGCATCTTTAACATTCACGTGCAGTGCGTTCACCGCAACATCTGCTCCTAACTGTTTCGCCAGTTCAAGCTTTGTATCATCAACATCAATCGCCACCACATTAAAACCCATCGTTTTAGCATATTGCACTGCAACATGACCTAAGCCACCAATACCAGAAATTGCAACCCAATCCCCTGCTTTTGCCTCCGTCATTTTAAGCCCTTTATAGACCGTTACACCCGCACATAAAATCGGTGCTATGGCGAGTAAATCAACTCCCTCTGGGATGACGCCAACATAATTACCATCAGCCAAACAATATTCAGCAAAGCTGCCATTAACGGAATACCCTGAATTTTGCTGCTGTTTACATAGGGTTTCCCAGCCTGCATAGCAATAATCACAGTGTCCACATGCCGAATAAAGCCATGGAATACCCACCACATCACCGACTTTTAAATGATGAATCCCTGCCCCTATCTCGATTACTTTACCTACACCTTCATGACCAGGAATAAAAGGGAGATTCGGCTTGATTGGCCAGTCCCCGTGCATGGCATGTAAATCGGTATGACAAACACCCGTGGCGATCATTTTGACCAATACTTTACCCTCACTTATTTTTGGAATCTCAATGTCTTGGATTTGTAAGGGTTGGTTAAATGCCGTGACGACTGCGGCTTTCATTGTATTTGCCATTTTCATTCTCCATATACTCATGTTTGAGTAAAATTCTTATGTAGCAATCTCATTCAGGATTAACATAAAAACTGGAAATGAAAGGTAAGCATTTGGTGTGTTTTTTGATCAAAATTGCAGCGACCTGCCAAATTAGCACAAAACCTGCATCGTTAGAAACAATGAATGTAGAGCATTCTTACATTTAATGGATGTATATCACTATCAATAATGCTTATGTAAAACTAATTTTAACCCGCTCGCCATTGTTGAAAGGCTGTCTGCATTGCCTGTGTTTGTGCTGAAGACACCTGATGTTGATGTAAATAACTAAAATCACCACGGTAAACAGCATCCACTATAGTTTTGGCTAAAACCACAATGCTTTCTCTACCTTGCAGTCGATAGGCGTGAATCTGTTCAGGAGTTAGAAAAATATCCCAACAAGAAACTACTGAACTCATGTCCACCGCAATTCCCAAATAGTATTGATGATCATCTTGATAAAGTTCCCAAAAATGGGGTTCGTGTTCTATGATGTTCATTGATAATCTTTATTCAATTTTTCTAAAAGCTTAACTGAATATAAGTCTTAACCAAATTCAACTTTAGATATAATTTTTACTTTCATGAAGATGTCCGCATTCTAAAAAGGTTTAGTCATAAAAAAATTTAGTCTTTACAATAAAGCAAGGGCATTTTTTAATGGGTTTAATTCCATAAATACCCTTGCCATTAAACATTAATTTAAAATTTGAATCGTTGCTTTACTACATTTGCCAGCAGAAGCTAGGCTGTACTCATTAATTGCCTTTTTACCCTGCATATCATCTACTAATTTTAAATTTGCACCACCCACAAAAACACCCGGCTTAATATATTGCTGAATAAAATAATTTTTGCCGCTTTGTACCTCAATTTTCAAATGATTTGGAGAAAATTCTGATTCAGTTGAAATAGTGTGATTTTTATTTCCGTCCACTTCTTTATAAAAAAATACACCTCTTGCGGTTTCTCCCAAGCATTCCCCATCAACCCAAATATCTTTTTTTAATGCTGAACCCACAATATTATTAGAACGATAAACATACAAGCCAGCCTTACCTTCTTGAGGTGCTGTTAATTCCTTGGTGTTTTGAGACAATTGTTGATCTACTTTAGGCACTGATGCACATCCAACAAATAGTGATGCAATAAGTAATGGAAAAACTAATTTAATTGTCATTTGATACCCCTGTTATATAAAGTAAATATATCAAGCGGTAAAATATAACAATTTTTTTATAAAAATGTTATTTATAATAAAAAAAGCCACCTTTCGGTGGCTTTTTCAATCTTAAACCGTCTCTTACTGAGCGCGGTTTTTGATTTTGCGGATGGTTTCTAACTGAGCAGCAGTTTCTGCAAGAGCAGCCAAAGCAGCAGCTGAGTCCAAGTCGCTCTTTTGATTGGCAAGCAATTGTTCAGCGTGTTTACGCGCTTCAAGAATTGCCGCTTCATCTAAGTTTTCTGCACGGACTGCAGTATCTGCAAGAACCGTAACAACATGCGGTTGAACTTCTAGAACACCACCAGATACATAGATTAACTCTTCTGTACCGTTTTCCAACAGAACACGAATCGCACCCGGTTGAAGTAAAGTTACTAATGGCGCATGACCAGGCATAATACCCAATTCACCACCAGCACCTTTAGCAATTAGCATCGTTACCGTGCCAGAGTACAAAGACTCTTGAACACTTACAACATCACACTGCATAGTCGCCATGAGAATCTCCTAAATTAGGTAACTAATTAAAGTTTCTCAGCTTTAGCAATTACTTCGTCAATACCACCAACCATGTAGAACGCTTGTTCTGGAATGTGATCGTATTCACCAGCTAAAAGACCTTTAAAGCCACGAATCGTTTCTTTAAGCGGTACAAGTTTACCAGGAGCACCAGTAAACACTTCAGCTACGTGGAACGGTTGAGAGAAGAAACGTTGGATTTTACGCGCACGGTAAACAGTCAACTTATCTTCTTCTGCAAGTTCATCCATACCAAGAATTGCGATGATGTCTTTCAATTCTTTATAACGTTGAAGAACGTTTTGAACTGAACGAGCGATCTCGTAATGCTCAGCACCCACAACTAGTGGATCTAACTGACGTGAAGTTGAGTCAAGTGGATCGATCGCTGGGTAAATACCAGAAGATGCGATATCACGGCTCAATACAACAGTTGCATCTAAGTGAGCAAACGTAGTTGCAGGCGATGGATCTGTTAAGTCATCGGCAGGTACGTATACCGCTTGGATTGACGTAATAGAACCAGACTTAGTCGATGTAATACGTTCTTGAAGAACACCCATCTCTTCTGCAAGTGTCGGTTGGTAACCTACTGCAGATGGCATACGACCTAGAAGTGCTGATACTTCAGTACCTGCTAGTGTATAACGATAGATGTTGTCGACGAACAATAATACGTCACGGCCTTTACCGTTTTCGTCTTTCTCGTCACGGAAGTACTCAGCCATGGTCAAACCAGTCAACGCTACGCGTAAACGGTTACCCGGTGGCTCGTTCATCTGACCGTAAACCATTGCTACTTTGTCAAGAACGTTTGAGTCTTTCATCTCGTGATAGAAGTCATTACCTTCACGAGTACGCTCACCAACACCAGCAAACACAGATAAACCTGAGTGAGCTTTCGCGATGTTGTTGATCAACTCCATCATGTTTACAGTTTTACCAACACCGGCACCACCGAACAGACCAACTTTACCACCTTTTGCAAACGGGCAAAGTAAGTCAATGACTTTAATACCAGTTTCTAAAAGGTCAGTAGAAGCTGCTTGTTCAGCATAAGAAGGGGCTTGACGGTGAATTGGTAAACGCGCTTCAGTCGCTACAGGACCAGCTTCGTCGATTGGGCGACCAAGAACGTCCATGATACGACCTAGAGTCGCTGTACCTACTGGTACAGAGATCGGTGCGTTAGTATTCGTTACGTTCAAACCACGCTTAAGGCCTTCAGTAGAACCCATTGCAATAGTACGAACTACGCCATCACCAAGTTGTTGCTGAACTTCTAAAGTAGTTTCAGTGCCATCAACGTGGAGAGCGTCATAGATCTTAGGAACGCTGTTACGTTCAAACTCGACGTCGATAACCGCGCCGATGATCTGAATGATACGACCGCTACTCATTGCTGTCTCCTCAATTCAAAATAATGTTAAACGGCAGCGGCACCACCAACGATCTCAGAAATTTCCTGAGTAATCGCGGCTTGACGCAGCTTGTTATAAATAAGTTGTAGGCTCTTGATCAATTCACCTGCGTTGTCAGTTGCAGCTTTCATTGCAACCATACGAGCTGACTGCTCACACGCGATGTTTTCGATCACACCTTGGTATACCACAGACTCGATATAACGAACCAATAAGCCATTTAAAAGCTCTTCAGCTTCTGGCTCATAGATATAGTCCCAACCGTATTGACGGTTAAGGGTCTTGTTTTCTTCAGCAGTCGCTAAAGGCACAAGTTGTTCGATCTTTTGATTTTGAGTCATGGCATTGACAAAGCCGTTTGATACGAGATAAATACGATCTAACTCGCCTTTATCAAACGCATCTAACATCACTTGTACAGAACCAGATAACTGTTCAAGGCTTGGTGTATCACCGACATTTGTCGTAGCACCGAGCACTTTACCGCCGTAGTTTTTAAAAAACGAAACCGCTTTTTGACCAATTAAAGCAAATTGAACTTCAATTGACTGCTCTTGTTGCTGTTGGACGTGTTTAACCACTTTTTTGAACAAGTTAATGTTCAAACCACCAGCAAGGCCGCGATCTGAAGACACAATGATATAGCCAACACGCTTAACTGGGCGTTCAACCATATAACGGTGTTTGTATTCAGGATTCGCTTGAACCAAATGAGCAATTACACGGTGCATATTTTCGGCATACGGACGGCCTTGAGCCATGCGCTCTTGCGCACGACGCATCTTAGAAGCTGCTACCATCTGCATCGCGCGAGTAATTTTCTGCGTGCTTTTGATACTAGCTACTTTGGCGCGAATTTCTTTTAAATTTGCCATACGCTTAACCTAGTATTCGAAGGCCCTTTCGAGCCCTCGAAGGTTGATCCGTGAACCAAACCAAAACTAAATCCAACTAAAGTTGAAATTAGTAAGTTTGAGTCGCTTTAAAGCTTTCAATACCTGCTTTGATTGCAGCTTCGATGTCCTTGTTGTAATCACCAGTAGCATCGATGTTTTGCATTAACGCAGCATGTTCTGAACGGAAGTAAGAAATTAATGCAGCATCAAAGTCTACGATTTTCTTCACTTCAACGTCAGCCATGTAGCCTTCGTTAGATGCATAAATTGAAACAGCTTGGTCGGCAATTGAGTAAGGAGCATATTGCTTTTGCTTCATTAACTCAGTTACACGTTGACCATGTTCAAGTTGCTTACGAGTTGCTTCATCAAGGTCAGAAGCGAACTGAGCAAACGCTGCCAATTCACGGTATTGCGCCAAAGCAGTACGGATACCACCAGACAATTTTTTGATGATCTTAGTTTGCGCTGAACCACCAACACGAGATACAGAGATACCCGCGTTCACAGCAGGACGAATACCTGCGTTGAATAATGATGTTTCAAGGAAGATCTGACCGTCAGTGATCGAAATTACGTTCGTTGGTACGAATGCAGATACGTCACCCGCTTGAGTTTCAATGATTGGTAATGCAGTTAATGAACCAGTTTGGCCTTTAACTTCACCTTTCGTGAATTGCTCAACATAGTCAGCTGAAACGCGCGAAGCACGCTCAAGAAGACGTGAGTGAAGATAGAATACGTCACCTGGGTACGCTTCACGACCTGGTGGACGACGTAATAACAATGAAATTTGACGGTAAGCAACAGCTTGCTTAGACAAATCATCATAAATGATCAGTGCATCTTCACCGCGGTCACGGAAGTATTCACCCATTGTACAGCCAGAATATGGAGCCAAGTACAACATTGCTGCTGGATCGGCTGCAGCTGCTGCTACAACAGTTGTATACGCCATAGCGCCAGTTTCTTCTAGCTTGCGTACAACGTTCGCGATGGTCGATTGCTTTTGACCAATTGCTACGTATACACATTTAATGCCAGAGTTTTTCTGAGCGATGATCGCATCGATCGCCATAGCTGTTTTACCAGTTTGACGGTCACCAATGATCAACTCACGCTGACCACGGCCTACTGGAATCATTGTATCTACTGATTTATAACCAGTTTGTACAGGTTCATCCACTGATTGACGCCAAATTACGCCTGGTGCTACTTTTTCAACAGCATCAGTTAATTTTGCATCAATTGGGCCTTTACCATCAATTGGGTTACCCAAAGCATCTACGACACGGCCTAAAAGTTCTGGACCAACCGGAACTTCTAATACACGACCTGTGCAACGTGCTTTTTGGCCTTCTTGAAGGCTTAAGTAGTTACCTAAAACAACGACGCCCACTGAATCCTGTTCTAGGTTCAGTGCCATACCGTATAAGCCGCCGTCGAATTCGATCATTTCACCGTACATTGCATCAGCAAGGCCGTGAATACGCACAATACCGTCGGAAACCATAACAATGGTTCCTTCGTTTTTAGCGGTCGCGCTGGTGTCCAGATCGCCGATACGCTGTTTAATGAGCGCACTGATCTCGGATGGATTCAGTTGTTGCATTGCGCTATACCTCAATCTTTATTAAGTTCAGTCTTCTAATACGCAGCTTTTTTCAAGCTTTATTACGCAAGAAGACGAGTCCGCATTTTTTCAAGCTTGTTAAGCGCAGAATCATCTATCACTTGGTCGCCTGCACGAATAACTACACCAGCAATAAGCTCTGGTTTAACTTCTACAGTTACATTTACCGCAGCTTCGAATTTTTTCTCTAAAGCATGTGCAAGTAATTGTTCTTGTACAGAAGTCATAGGGAATGCAGATTCAATCACCACATCCACCGTATTGTTATTCTGTGATTTGAGCTGTTCGTATTCTGCAGAAATTTCAGGAAGAAGAACCAAACGGCTATTTTCCGCAAGCAATGTCAAAAAGTTTGACACTGCCGCAGTTTGGTCTTCGCCTAATACTTTTGCAAAAAGACTTACCTGCTCAGCAGGAGTAAGCTCAGGGCGAGTTAAGAAAGCTGAAAATGCTTCGTCTTGCACCGCAGCACTGAGCAAGTTCAATGCAGATGACCAAGCGTCAGTTGCATTTTGCTCAGAAGCGTAAGCAAATGCTGCTTTAGCGTACGGGCGTGCCAACGTCAAGAGTTCAGCCATAATCCGCCTCTCTTAAAGTTTAGCAGCCAGCTGAGTCAGCATGGCATTGTGAGCTTCTGCATCAACTTGCTGGTTCAGGATTTTTTCTGCACCAGTAACTGCAAGAGCAGCAACTTGTTGACGTAATTCTTCGCGAGCAGCATTGATTTCAGTGTCAACAGCTTCTTTTGCTTGTTGACGAATACGCTCACCTTCAGCCGCAGCTTGAGTACGCGCTTCTTCTACCAATTGTGCACCGCGACGGTTCGCTTGTTCGATCAATTGAGCCGCTTGTGCTTTTGCTGCATCTAATTCAGCTTTTACTTGAGCTTGCGCATCCGCAAGATCAGCTTTCGCTTTTTCAGCAGCGTTTAAGCCATCAGCAATTTTACGCTGACGCTCACTAATCGCATTGATTAGTGGTGGCCACACGAATTTCATGCAAAATGCGACAAACATCGCAAATGCAATCGCTTGACCAATCAATGTGAGGTTGATATTCATTTCGCTATTCCTCAATAGTTTAATTTAGGAATTAAGCTGATTAACCTACAAATGGATTAGCGAAGATGAAGAACAAGCCAATACCAACACCGATCATAGGCACAGCATCAAGAAGACCCGCGATTAAGAACATACGAGTTTGAAGTTGTGGAGCCAATTCTGGTTGACGAGCAACAGCTTCAAGGAAGCGACCGCCTAAAAGACCAAAACCAATCGCAGTACCTAAAGCACCGAAAGCGATCAAGATAGCAGATGCAATTGCAACTAGACCTAAAGTGAGTTCCATGATAATTCCTCAGAGGTTAGGTTTATACCAAATTAAAGTAAAAAAATTTTAAGCCCAACCATCCTTTGATAGTTAGGCAATACCATTAATGTTTTTCGCTTGCCATGCTCAAGTATACGATAGTCAGCATCATGAAAATGAACGCTTGTAACGTAATAACAAGAATGTGGAAGATCGCCCAAGGCACAGACAGCGCCCACTGGATCCAGAACGGTAATAATGCGATCAAGATGAAGATCAACTCACCCGCATACATGTTACCGAAAAGTCGCAGAGCCAATGAAACTGGTCGTGCAAGGAAGGTTACTAATTCAAGAATTAAGTTCACTGGAATCAGTAACGCTTTTGCAACTGGGTTACTTGGATTAAATGGGTTAAGTGCCAATTCGCCAACGAAACCACCAATCCCTTTTTCACGGATACTGTAGAACAAGATCAGAACGAATACAGATAAAGACATACCAAGGGTAATGTTTGGATCTGTAGAAGGTACAACCTTAAAGTAAACGTGATGAGGATCCATACCAAATACACTTGCACCAATCTGTTGAGCTAAATAAGGAATCCAGTCAACAGGAATTAAGTCCATTGCGTTCATGAGGAAAATCCACACGAAAATGGTCAATGCAAGTGGAGCAATTAAGCGTGATTTGCCATGGAAAGTGTCGCGAACACTTGAGTCCACAAACTCAATGATCATTTCAATTGCAGACTGGAACTTGGTCGGAACACCAGAGTTTGCAGCTTTCGCTACACACCAGAATAACAAACAGAAAATCACACCAAGAGTGATAGACCAACCCATTGAATCCAAGTGAATAGCAGTGAACCCCATCTGTTGAGCTTCAGCACCAGTCTCAGCCAATTTCCATGTCCCGTCTGGCATTTTGCCATAGGTCATATTGGTCAAGTGATGCTTGATATACTCGGTCGAAGTAAGGGCATGTTCTTCAGCAGCCATAAATCACACCTGGTCAATGTCAAATACAAATAGAGTAAGCGAATATCGCATGCTGCGTGATATCTCGCTTATCTCCAAAAAAACTTTTCAATTTAGCTGCGCTTAAACTCGTTTTTGTAGACGTGACACCCAAAAAGGAGCGACCCACGACATGGTTTGAACGAGGATAAAACCACAAAACAACGCCCCCGGAGATAACGGTTGGACATTGCTTAAAATTAAAATAAATCCGACGATCACAATCGTAAACTTGCCCATCATCCCTCGGTACATATTTGAAAGTACCTGTTTGGATGCTCTCGCTCCTGCAGCTCGAAACGACTGCCACGAAAAATAACAACTTGCCAGCCAGCAAACACCCGCACCAAGTGCGGCACTTAAAGCTGCCGTTGCATCTTTCACAACCCACGCTAACAAGGCTGACACAGGAATCATAAATGCTTGCAAGATGACTAATGCTTTCGCTAATCGTCGGTCAATCATGCGACTAGTTCGGCTCATTATTTATCCACTCACAGCATAAATGCTTGACAAGTTTAGCTGATGATCGTTTTTAATCGCAGGCATTATAGAGTTACACCCCTGAACATGCAATCATTTCCCGACCTAAGTCGAGTTTTTTTCAATACAATAAATGTCTAGCAGCTGATTAAATATTGATTATTTTGTCTTCATTGACGCGCAGTTAATACACAATTTTTGACTTGTTGCGCCAAATCTGACCATGCTGAAATGAAGTTATTTTCTGCTGTTAAACTTTCATCAACCGCTTGAAACACAATAGGCTGCAGTTTTTGATACTGATTGGCGCTGGCATGAGCTTCTGCCAATAAGCACATTTTCTTTTGCCCACGATGATCATTCAAATATTTGATTTGTGCCAGTGTTGGCGCAATATGTGGATCATCAGTCATTGATCCAGCAAGTTTTAAGTGTAATGGGCGTTCTAAGTACTGATAAGCATCGTGATAGGCCCAATACGGCTGCACTGCACCTTGATTTTGGAATTTTTGCGCTATACCAAACATCTGCTTGGCAAAGACTTGTGCATTATGCCAATACTTATCACGGTATTGAGGTTGTTGCTGTGAACGTAATGCTGCAACAAAGAAGCCAATCCGTACTGCATTGTTTGGGTCTAACCACACATGGGTATCGACTGTGTTGGCTAAAGGTGCACCACGTGTACTACGTTGCGGTAAGGTTTTAACTAATCCTGAAGACAAGATAGAAACCGCTTTAGGATTATTATGCAGTAATTTATCCAGTGGAGCTTCATGAGCTTTACCGAGCCAAATCACCAATCCAGCGTCTTGTATTGCCTTGCGATGTGCGGGTGTTAAAGATACATCATGCCCAGTTTGATTTTCCAAGAGTAAAACTGGTCGCTCTACCCCTTTTGTGACTTCTTGTGCAATCAAATATAACGGATGCGTTGAAACCACAAGACTTTGAGTCCACCCCACAGTACTTAGAATGGACAGTAAACAAAAAGCGAATAGACGAGACATGATCAAACAGCACTAAATTTTATCTAGTGTTATAATATAACAATTTAATAAAAATACCTACGTCTAATCGTAACTTAAAGCGGTTCATGTTAAAATTTAATGTCAATTTTTCTATTTCAAGCCCGAACTGAGGTTGCTATGAGCTTATGTTCGCATGAACATCACAATGCATTACATGGCGTACATGATCATCATAATGTCGCGACACGCCTTGCGGAAGCTGAAAGCCTCTGTGCAGCCACTGGCGCGCGCTTAACCCCACTTCGTAAAGAAGTGTTGGAACTGATTTTGACTGCACAAGGCCCAATGGGGGCTTATGATTTACTCGCAAAGATCAAAAGCGAATCTGATCGCCCAGCAGCCCCACCGACCGTTTATCGCACACTGGATTTCTTATTAGAAAAGGGACTGATTCATCGGCTGACTTCAATCAATGCCTATATCCCCTGCTGCCATCCCCGCGAAGGTCATCAAGCGGCATTTTTAATTTGTACTGAATGTCATATTGTGAAAGAAGCATCTTCCGAAGGTCTATTACAACAATTAGATGCACTCGCCTCTTCTGATCATTTCACTGCACAACACAGCATTATTGAGATTTCTGGAAAATGTCAGAATTGCAGCCAAGCGAATTAAGCACTCCTGTACTCATTGCTTTAGAGCAAATTAGCGTCCGTATCGATGACCGTGACATTCTGAAACAGATTGACTTTTCAATCCATGAACAAGAAATTGTCACCTTAATTGGCCCTAACGGTGCGGGGAAATCAACCCTAATTAAAGTGCTACTCGGCATTTTAAGACCCAATGCTGGACAAGTATCGTCTACACGTAAACTTAAATTTTCTTATGTACCACAGAAATTTAACCCATCGCACAGCCTACCCTTACGTGTGAAAGACTTACTTGATTTAGAGTCCTGCCCTGCTGCAATTAAACAAGAAATTATTCAAGACACAGGCATTGCCAAACTGCAAGATTCAAAAGTACAACAACTGTCTGGTGGTGAACGACAACGTGTGTTATTAGCGCGGGCCTTACTGCGCCAACCTGACCTTTTGGTCCTTGATGAACCAATGCAAGGGCTTGATATTCAGTCTGAAGCTGAACTGTATGATTACGTTCGTAGCCTGCCTGAAAAATATCGTTGTGCGGTATTGATGGTGTCGCATGATTTACAGTGGGTGATGCAAGGTACGCAGCGCGTGGTCTGCTTGAATAAGCATATTTGCTGTAGCGGCTTACCTGAAAATATTCAACAGCATCCAGAATACCAAGCCATTTTTGGCACCAATCGTGTGTTCTATCAACACCATCATGATCATTGTGCTCATGGAGATAGTGCCACAGCCTGCCAACATGATCCTCGTCCTCATATTCACCCTGAACCGGAAGCCTAATAGATGTTGGAATGGTTAGATCTGCTATTACCTGCTTGGACCATGGGGACATTATTGGTGTTCTTAACTGCACCTTTGGGCTGTTTGATGCTTTGGCGTCGTATGTCGTTCTTCGCAGACACCATGGCACACGGGACTTTGTTGGGCGTAGCGATTGCAGGTGCCCTCAGTCTACCGTTTTGGGTCGGTGTCACTTTATTGGCATTTATGCTGGTCGCCATTTTATGGGTACTGCATGATCCGCGTTTACCCAATGATGCCTTGCTAGCCCTCTGTTCAGCCACTTTGCTGTGTGCAGGCTTAATGCTGATTCAACATTTACCAAGTTTAAGACCTGAATTACTCAGTTATTTATTTGGTGACTTGCTCACGATTGCTTGGTCTGATTTACCCATGTTTGCGATTGTGATTGCACTGGCACTGGCAGTACTATTCAAATACTGGAAAGTCCAAATTCAAATTGCGATTGATCCCGACATTGCTATTAGTGAAGGCGTGAATGCGAAATGGCAACGTTTAGTATTTATGTTACTGCTTGCTGTATTTACCGTTTTGGCATTGCGCGCCGTGGGTTCACTGTTAATGGGAGCGCTTTTGGTGATTCCAGCACTTACTGCTCGTCTACTCGCACACTCACCTAAACAAATGGTGATTTGGGCTTTTATTGCAGCTCAATTTGGCGTCAGTGTAGGTCTATGGTCGAGTGCTGCGCTCAATACCCCAACAGGTCTCAGCATCGTGCTATGTATGGCGTTGGTTTTTGCGCTGATTTTTGCCGTTCAAAAAGTGAGAAAAATGGCTTAATCCATCATCTCTCATACATAATCTTGATCGCTCTCTATTATTGATGCACCAAACTTAAAAGTCCCGCAGCACAACTAAATAGCACAGCAAAAGTACGATTCATGTATTTTTGCTGTTTTGGAGATTTCAACAGTTTCAACACCTTTGCCGCTAAACCTGTATAGCCTGCCATCACAATCAAGTCGATACTGATCATGGTCACAGCCATCATTACATACTGAATCCACTGTGGCTTAGACAAGTCTAAGAACTGGGGCAATACTGCCAATAAAAATACGATTGCCTTTGGGTTGCTCATATTGACCAAGAAACCATAACCCACCAGTTTGGGAATCGACTTTGTTGCTTGTTGTTCTTGCTCAATTTCAATGGACTGTACAGGTGCCTTCCACTGCAAGTAAGCCAAATACAATAAGTAGCCCACACCAAACCACTTCACCAACAGAAAAGCCCAAGGTGTAGTGGCAAAAAGCACCCCGACCCCAGCGGCAACAATCCCAATTTGCACCAACAGCGCCAGTTGCAAACCAATCGCATTCCAGTAACCACGACGAAATCCATAGTTTAAACCACTCGACATCGAGGCAATTGCCCCTGCTCCAGGTGAAACACTAATCACCCAGCATGCCAACATAAACGCCATCCAAACTTGAAAAGACATCGTCACACCACCTCAGAAAAACAGGTCATTATATGACTTTTCACACATTCAATGTGCTGAGAAATTCTCACTCAAGAATAATACAGTTTAGGCTATTCAGCTATGCATGGATCAGGCACAATAAAACTCAGCCACACATTGAATAAAAATCAAAGGAGCTATAAATGACCGCACAATCCGTAATTTTACCCTTACCTTCAGATCATGCCCGCTTTATCGTATTACGTTTAAAAGATTTAACGTTGCCTGAACTAAAAGAAAAGATCGAAGATTTACTGGACACGCGAGATCGTTTAATTACTCAACATCCAACTGCAGGAATTAAGACCGCGATTGCCTTTGGGCCTGAACTTTGGACAAAACTCTATACACAATCTCCTGAGGGATTCAAACAACTTGCTCCAATTCAGGGTGCCTTTGAAATGCCAGCTGTACCCGCGGATGTGCTGATTCACATTGCCTCACAACGTAGTGACATCTGCTTTACTTTAAGCCAAGCTTTCTTCGATGGGATTCAAGATAAAGTTGAAGTTTTGGATGAACGTGTGTGTTTTCGCTATTTTGATGGGCGAGATTTAACAGGCTTTATTGATGGCACTGAAAACCCACAATTTCCTGATGATCGTGCAGAAACAGCACTTTTAGCAGAAGATGCAGGTATTTTTGCAGATGGTTCTTTTGTATTTGCACAGCGCTATATACATGATTTAGATAAATGGAAACGTCTAAAAGTCGACGCACAAGAAAATGTCATGGGTCGCTCAAAACTAGAAAGCATTGAAATGGATGATGACGTCAAACCAGAAAATGCTCATATTGCACGTGTTGTGATTGAAGATGATAAAGGTGAAGAGATGGAAATTTTGCGTCATTCTTTACCTTATGGCGATGGTAAAGGTGAGCAAGGCCTGTTCTTTATTGCTTATACCAAAAACCTTGCCATCATTGATAACATGTTAGAGCACATGTTTGGCACAACTGGTGATGGCATTCATGACCGCCTATTGCATTTTGTGACCGCAGTAGATGGTGCTTACTTCTTTGCTCCGAGCGAGGAGTTACTGGAAGAGGTTTTGGAAGTCTAGATTACTAATCTTCAAATAATGAATTCCCCAAGCTAATAACTCGCTCTCTTTAATTATTTGCTTGGGGGTATACATCAAATCGATGTTTAATTCAAATCAATCTTTTTCCCATGAAAATATACATTTTGGCTATCATCCACTTTAAATGACTTAACTACACCTAGTGCTTTGGTTCTGAATAAGCCATTTAAAAAATAAGACAAATAGATAGTTTCTTGTTCACTATCACCTTCACTATATCTAATAACATATAAAACTCTACCATCACTAGAAGCATTAATATAAGTTGTATCAAATCCTCTTTCGCTTACAAGAAAGCGAAGTTCATTATTTTTATCATTGTTTGATATTTCTTTTAACTTCTCGTTATTAAGAACATTTTGCTTACACTTTAATTCATTACACATAAATTTATTTTTTTCAAATAAAATTGGGAAAGTTCCTTTTTCATATATTATTTTTTATCTTTTTGTATTTTTTTGAAAAAATTTTTATCATTTGAATTAAATAAATAACATTCATTCTCAACATTTATATTATTATCTTGATATGAAAATGTTGTTCCAGAAAAACAAACTTTATTATTATTTTGACTAAATTTAACAACAGACGGTTCTGACGCAATCTCTTCTAATTGATCATCGACAAAATAACCAACATATTGCTCTAATGGATATACTTTTCTTGTTGTAGGATCCAATACAACAAAGTATTTAACTTTCCTAGGTACGCCCTTTCCTGTGTCTCTTTCTTTATCAAATACTAAAGCAACTTTATTTTGAGCAAAGTTTACTTTTTGGCTTAATGCATTATTATAAATTTTTAAATAATTATCTGAGCAAAAATCAACATATCCTTGCTCAAATTTACACTTTGCAACTTTTTCTCGCGTAATAGCACCATTAGTAATATTTTTGTTTTCAACATCAAAATTTTGATTATTCTCTTTAGGGAAACTACAACTGGATACTACTAAACCAATAGAAAATATCATTACTATTTTTAAAAATTTCATTTAAATTTTCCTATTTGCTTAAATGAAGTGCTTTAATTGAACATCGATTTAATAATAAATATTCTCTAAAAACATTCTCTTGCATATAACTGTCATACAATTCCCCACTAGATAACCCCAATGCAGTTTTAGCAGCTGCAAGTGATTAGGCAAAACTCTATGCGAAATAAACCTTAGGTTTCAAGCAGCTAGATCCTATTAAACATGCTTTAATATGCCAACATATCTACTGATGTATTGATTCACATTGCCTAGCAACGCTGAGATATTTGCTTTACTTTTTGATGCTTCACAAGATACTTTTTATCATTGTAAAAAATTATCAATCTAAAGGTGAGCTTAGATTGATAAATAGTAAACCCTAAACTATTCACTCTTGTCACTATTGAAGCAATAGATTATTCACCTACACCAAGACTATCATTTTTGATAGCTCTAGATTAGTTAATATTTATAGATTAACATCAACCTAAAATTCAGCCACTAGTGTTTAACATTTTCTAATCTAAACTATTATGATCTGTACCATCTAACTAAAAATCAGCATAAATGATCTTTTTAACCCCATGCAACTATGAATAGCAAAATATCCTATGAATGCTCAAAGTAAAGTTATATTAATATCTCAATATCAATGAAGGTAGATGTAAATATTCACAATTTAGGTCATTTAACAAATTCCCCGTCTGAGTTTAATTTTAGTTTATAATCTTTACCATGTTCTTTATATAAAATCTCATATTTTTGATTAATTAAAATATTTTTAGAAGCATCTAATGTAATACTCTTAACTAAGCCAAACTTATTCACAGACGTAAGGTTTATTTCTGGGTTTTCACCTTCACCTGAAGAAGGAGAGGCAATTAATAAAACACCGTTAGTCGTTTCTGAAAAAACAACTGAATCACCATAGCTTGGATTAATAAAATTATAAACTTTAATCAGACTAGTACTTTCAATTAAATTAACCCGATTACAACTATTTTTTTGCTCTGATAAAATACAATTGATATGATCATTTGAATTATAAGGTAGTGGTGTTATATAAAAACCATCACCATTTTCTATTTTTCTCAATATTTCTGTACTTTTTTTATCTTGATTTAAGCCATTTAATCTAGTCTTATATTCTTGATTATAGCAAGATTCTCGCGCTAAAGCAGCACCCTCACCCAAACTATAATTTAACCTTCCCTCACATTTGTTATAAGTTTCTTTCTCCCATTTTTTAAAGTCTTTTTCTTTATCATTTAATTGTTTTTTCAAAAAAACATTATCTTTAAAAAGACAGTTTAAATTTTGACTCACATTATCAGATTTACACTTCTTTTCTGAAGCATTTGTACATGAAGATATTAAAATATTCAGACTTACTAAACATAAAATAAGCACATATCTTTTTCCAAGAAAAAACATCTTAAATTCCTTTAAAATCATCTGGCAAAACCACTTTAAATGGTTTTGGCATTTTACTCTTTAACTCTTTAACTGTCCCGTGCGCATGCACAGCTTTACCATTTCCAAAAACCAACCCACTTTTAACTGCTTGATCATGAAATTCATCTACCCACATTTTCCTATTATATTCATCAGAATAATATTTATTTGCATAATGCAGATTTTCTCCAATGATAGATCTCTTACCTTTCGATCTCTCTATTAAGTATGAATTAACAAATTCTTTAATCCTTTCACTAACATGAGTAAATGGCATATTCTGAACAGAACCATAAGGCTCTAAACTTTTAGGTCCAGTAATTTTAGAGAATTGTCTATGCGCGTTAACAACACTTCTCACGGAATCACCCCAAACACCTGATTTTGTTCTATTTAATATAGTATCAACAACTCCAGCAGCTTGTTCATAGAAAAATTTCTCTGTTTTAAATTTTATTACTTCTGTTTCTGCAACTTTCATAATATCAATAATATCATTTTGGGATAACACTAACTTCCCATCTAATTCGGGTAAAGCTGTATTGCCAGGTTGTGCAATAACACCAGCACAAGAGAATAGTGAACCCTTATTCGCTTTGTTTACTATATTAAATAATTTATCCCCATTAAGATCAGAAACTGTTTTCTTAAAAAAATTATTATTAAAATATTCTTTCGAGAATCCCATTATATCAAAATGTACCCAAGTTACCGCTCCTTTATCTCCATTATTAAATACTTTTGGCTCTAAATAAATCCTATTTAAACTCCTCTGCTCTGTTGCACCCATTTTTTTAGCTATTATCTCTTTTCTAATAAATTCCATATCTGCCAATTCCCTTGTTCTCTTTCCTTTTTTATTAAAATGAATATCAAGAGCCAAACCCATATGGTTTACAGTTGTCCTTTTCTTTATTTTATTGTTTTCTATACACCTATAACCTGATGCAATATAAGCTACTTCAATTTTATTCTTATGAAACTCATTCTTTAAATAAAAATTTAAGGCTTTCAATATCCAGATTAATGATCTATGTAAGCCTGAATACTCATTCGCTTTAGCTAAACCAGATTTTTCCCCCATTCTTCCATTACCAAATCCTGTGCATTTCCCACAATCACAACTAGCATTACTCATAAAACCAGCTATTGGATAATCTTTATACATTTGATCTAAAGCCACTAAAACAGAACCACAAATTTTTCCAGTTTCAGGAACCCCCATATAGTCCCGTTGAAATTGCTTAATACATTTTGCGGTTAGCTCGGTAAACTCATCTGTAGGCAAAGCTCCACCAAAACCTGCTAAACGAATATTCACCTCTCGAATAAGCTCGCTAGTACCGCTTGAAATACATTGTGGATTGGTTTTACATAAATTTGGAGCATCTGCTTTCGGAGTTCCACCATCCTGACTGCGGTCATCAACCGTCAATATTTTGGAAACAGTACTTGTGGCTTCATTTAACGTTTTCTTACCTTCTTCATAAAGTTCATTTACTTGCTTTAAAATTTCATCATCTAAAATTCCTGTATCTTTTTTAGACTGTGAACTGACCTGAGAGGGTTTCTTTACCTCTGGACTTGTTGAGGCGTTATTGTTTGATGTTTTATTCTTTTTCTGTGTTGCCTGCTTATTTTTTTCTTGATGTGTATGATTTCCCGTTGCAGGAATATTTACATCCAACTTAATAATTTGGCCAATACTAATTTTATTCGGATCATCTATCTTATTTAAACGCGCCAATGCACGAACTGTCGTATGATTTTTTTGGGCAATTTCAAATAACGTTTCACCTTTTTTTACGACATGAGTTTTTCTCTTATACTGCCCACTCTTTCCCTGATTTGTTAATGTCTTTAAGTCTAAAAGTACTTTTGGGCTAATAATCTTTACCAACATCCTATCTTTAGACAGGGCAAAACTTTGTACTCTCACCATTAAACTATTAAACATACTTTTGACATAAACATCCAATACCGTGCCTTTATCTCGGCTAATTTCGACAATACATCCCGATGAATTCGTTGCACCTGCTGCAATAACTTGCCCAGTTTTCTGATTTTTTACCTGATATTGTACTTTCGCGATCGGACTAGCAAATAAGTCAAGAATCTGTATAGTTACTAATGATTTTTTCTTCATTTTTAAGCCTTTTGATCTTCGTTATTATGCATTTCAAGATTCTCTGCACTATTATTTTGATTAACTAAAAAATCATCTTCATCAAAACTTTCAATTTGTAACCCCCACTCATCATCCGAGCCAACTAAGACTTGAACCTTCGCTGGATCTGCTGTATTAATTTTCCCTGTACGACCATGCTCATCAATTGTTCCCGTAATAAATGAATTCGTATCTGGAATAAATGCCTTATAACTGAGCTGACTAAAGTCACTAGCCCAAAATAAATCGTAAACATCTAAACGATTACTAAAAGTTGGAGTATTAGGCAATTGTGGCACCTCATATGAAACTTTTGCCCCACTCGTAAACAAATGCTGCCCAGCTTTACTCTCAAACTTACCGCCTGTAGTTGAAAATACGCCATCTGCATTAATTTTGAATTGAGACCCACCCGCTGTTAGTACAATTTCTTTTGGACTTGTAAGTTCGATTTTATCTTCAGTAGAAATGAGTTTGATGACCTTCTTGGCGATTGCCTCAATCGCATCATCTTGTGCTTGTAACTCCAACTTTCCTTTTGCGGCATAAGCTTTAAAGCCCTTTTGTGCGGCAAACAAACTGATTTTGTCCTGTGCATGCCCAATAATATTTTTCTGAGCACTTAGGTTAATTGAACCACTGGCACTCTCCGCAATATCCTGCGAAGCTTGCAGAATAATGTTTTCAGGTGTTGTTAAAGCAATCCCATTAGGTGATGCTAATAACATCAATGCCTGTCTAAAAATCTTGCCTTGTTCTTGCTGCTTTGCATCAGAACTACTTTCTAGACCTTGGGTATACCCCTCCATAAAGTCTTGCAAAGAATCTAATGCTTTGGATGGTGTAACTTCCAATTTATTTCCTTTGCGAAAAGTTCCACATGCACTCATCAAGTCAAAATCTTGAATATCCACATTGGCTAAAACTTTTCCTACTTCCTGAATACTCTCAAAAGGGTTTTGCTGAATTCGATCCTTGATACTTGCCAATTTACCTTTAACCAGATCAGCACCATGTTCTTCAACATTTTCAATAAATGCTTTTAAATTTTCAGCAGCATCCTTGGCATCACTAAAGAATGCATTGAACTCCTCTACAACGGTTTTGGTATCGCCCCCTAATGCCCCGATGTCTGCAATAAAACCGCCACAATCCTTTAATGCATGAATTGGATCTTTATTCATACTTTCTTTGAACAGATTTAATGTGCTTTCTAGCGCTTGCCCTGTGGTTTTTAACTCGAGTGATTGAATAAACTTCGGCAACCGATGAATCACATTCAAGGCATCTGTTTGCTGTTTCACTGCAATTTCGCTCAGTACATTCATACTGTCGTAGCCCTGTGAAAGCAAAGACTGCGCTTGGGCTGCTTCTAAGTGGTCAGCAATCGCTTGCTCTTGCGCATAAGTACTAATCAGCATGCCTTTGCCAGCACGCACCGCTCCCCAAGCATCAGTTCTGAGTTCGAAGCCCTCGCCTCGACCACTGCTTTGCTCAGTTTCTTTAGGATGACTTAGATTACCCAAATTCAGCTGGGTTGCAGCATGGCTACTTTGCAACTGGGCACTGATCTGACCCGTCGTATCATCAAAACGCAACTGATTAAAACCGCTTCCGTCCACTTCTTGAGAACGTATTCCACTTAATTTCTTCGTCGAAGGTAATTGTCCTTTTACATCAAAACGCGTTGGATAACGTTCAGCTTCATGGATACGTCCAGTGACAAAAGGCCGATCAACGCTGCCATCAAAGAAGTCAATCACCACCAATTCACCGACACGTGGTAGAAAACGGACGCCATAACCTTCGCCTGCCCAAGGCGTTAAAACATCCACCCATGCTGAATCGGTGTCATTTTGATTGCTGCCTGCACCTTCGTCATGCTGATGATCGGAAGATTGGGTAAAGAGAAAACGAACTTTAATTCGCCCCCATTCGTCCACATAAATTTTCTCGCCTTCTGGTCCAACTACACGAGCATGCTGCGGGTAGGCCACGGGGCGATGTGTTAAAGGATTGTATTCAGGTAAAACTCTTATTTGTCGACGGACCAGTGTCAGCTCATTGGCTTGACGCTCTTCAGATGATCTGCGAGAAAAATGACTAGATTCGAGCAAATGACGCAATTGATTGTGTAATTCAACGGGCAAATTGTTTTGGTTATAAAACTGCTTTTCGTAAATCAAAAACTGCTTATCGGCACCTGTGTGTTGGTCAATTTCAGGATGTCCTTGCAATTCAAACCAATACCCCACTTGCGCATCACGCACGCTCGTCTGCGCTTTAAAATATTTAGCGCAAGCAGCTTGATACTGCCCCAAATTCGCATTGAGTTTTTCTAATTGTTGCGTCCCCGATGCCGTGGTCTGATCGGCGCCTGTCAGGTCTGAAATCCAAGCAGGCGTAATTGACCATGCCTGTTCCAAACTGAGGCTTTCATTGGCATAACTTTCACTCTGCTGATGGCTGCTCAACAATGAGCCACTTCCATCATCCTGTTGCAAAGTATCCGCTTGCCAACGTTGAACCGAACTGGCTGTCGACTGTAATTGTCGATGCGCCACCAAACTGGTCATACTATCAAAACGCTCGGTAGCATGACTGCGATGAAAACGGATAATGCCCCGATTCAAAGCAGTAAATTGCAACTGATCATCTATCAATCTTAACTTTTGTGACTCAATCGCTTGCAAAGCATGGCTAACGATCAGACTGGTTTCATCGACCAGCCAATTAATACCCTCACTACGCCATAGACGGGTTAAAAAATCATAATCGGTTTCGTTCGCCTGCATCACAAATGGACGAACATCATAATTTTGAGTTAAACCTGAAAGATCTAGACTCAGGCTAGCATTAAACAGCGTGCTTTTTTCCTGCCATTCCTTAAATAGAATTTCACTAATTTCAGGCACGCTTTTATTCATAAATACTCGACTGTTACGTCGCTTATGCCAAAGTGCCGTTGCATCTTGCAACACCAATCGATAAACCGTAAAAGCACCATCGCTTTGTAATTGGCTGGCTTGGGTAATGATGCCTGTGATCCGTGCCAATTGCCCCATATCGGTCACTTGGTCAACTGCCACTTGGCAACCTATAAATTGCTTTAAGGCCAGATGAGCATTGGTCGATAAACAGATTAATTCGAGTTCTAAGCCAACATTGAGCGCATGTTTCCCCTCAACACGCTGTAGAAAGACCTGCGTATTCAACTCCGCATTGGAAAATTGGACGTGAATAGCCCTTTTTAGTGTCGTTAGACCCAATTGGTCTAAAACACGATGAATATGATTCAACATAGTTGTAATTCGTTATTAAAAGTTATACGTATATTAAGCGCGACATTCTAATGAACCGCTCAAATCAACGTCTAGCTCTTTTTGTAGTATTTTTATTCCATGTTTAAACATACTTTCGAGAAATGTTTTAGGCTCAACACCTATCCATAAAAAAAAGAGACTTACGCCTCTTTTTTATTAAAACCTTTTGATAAGTTTAAAAGGTAATCCGACGATATTGGCGGTATTCTGGTTTCCAGAAATTCGCTTCAATCGCTTCATGTAATAATTCATCGCTGACCATCGGTGCAACGCCTGCATCCATGGCTGCTTTTGCCACTTTAAATGCAATGATTTTAGAAACATTTTGAATATCATTAATATCTGGCAGTAAATCTGCATCAGCGTTACTGAGTTTAGGGGAGCAATCTGCCAAGGCATTGCTTGATGCCATGAGCATACTGTCCGTTACACGAGTTGCGCCTGAAGCTACCACCCCTAAACCAATCCCTGGGAAGATATACGAATTATTGCATTGTGAAATGTTATAAATCTTACCTTGATAATTCACAGGTGCAAAAGGACTTCCTGTGGCAATTAATGCACGCCCTTCGGTCCACTGCACAATATCGGCAGGCACGGCTTCTACACGTGAGGTTGGATTCGACAATGGCAATACAATTGGCGACTCACAATTACTCGCCAAGGTCTTAATCACTTCTTCAGTAAATAGACCTGGTTGACCCGAAACACCAATTAATACCGTCGGTTTAGCCTGCTTAACCACATCCAATAAAGAAATATGTTCTTCAGCATTACCCCAAGTCGCAATCACTTCAGGTTTTTGCGCCAATTTACGTTGGAAATCAAGCAAGTTAGGCTGATTTTCAGTGATCAAACCAAAACGATCCACCATGAACACACGTCCACGCGCCTCAGCTTCAGTTAAACCTTCTGCTACCATTTGCGCAACGATTTGCTCTGCAATACCACAACCTGCTGAACCTGCACCCAAAAAGGTAATAATTTGGTCTTTGAGTTGCTTGCCTGCCGCACGCGATGCCGCAATCAAACTGCCCACTGAAACCGCTGCAGTGCCTTGAATATCATCATTAAAGCAGCACACCTCATCGCGGTATTTGTTTAACAATGGCATCGCATTATTTTGCGCGAAATCCTCAAACTGAATCAGTGCTTTCGGCCAACGACGTTTGATCGCTGCCATCACTTCATCCACAAAGCTATAGTACTCTTCACCACTGATTCGTGGCTGACTCCAACCCATATAGATAGGATCATTCAGCAATTGTTGATTGTTGGTACCCACGTCAAGCGTAATTGGCAAAGTATAAGCTGGGCTAATTCCGCCACATGCAGTATAGAGGGAAAGCTTACCAATCGGGATGCCCATACCACCAATCCCTTGGTCCCCCAGACCTAAAATACGCTCACCATCGGTAATCACAATCACTTTGACATTCTTTTTATTTACATTGTGTAAAATATCATCGATATGTGCACGATCAGGGTATGAAATAAAAATCCCACGATGACGGCGATAGATATCTGAAAAACGCTGACACGCTTCACCTACAGTCGGCGTGTAAATAATTGGCATCATCTCACTTAGATGATTTTCAATCAGATGATAAAACAAAGTCTCATTGGTGTCTTGAATATTGCGCAGGTAAATATGCTTATTAATTTCATCATTGAAAGCACAGTATTGTTGGTATGAGCGCTGGCTTTGCTCTTCAATCGACTCAATCACATGCGGAACCAAGCCATGTAAATTAAAGCGCGTGCGTTCTTCTTCTGTAAAAGCAGAGCCTTTATTTAATAGTGGGAGTTCTAACAGAGTGTTTCCAGCGTACGGGATATATAAAGGGTGTTTCGTCTTCAATTGTGCAGTTGTCATAACCAGTCTCAGTGCGCGCAATCCTCTCAGCAGGATTACTTTACGTCATCAAATTTCTTTTGATTCGGTGTATAGCTTAGACCTATTTTCCCAGCAACGTATATTTAGATACGTGATAATGGTATTAAGATAATTTCGCTATTAAATGGAGCATTATTTATTGTTTTTTTATATTTAAAATACATGCCGATTTCATTAATATTGCTGATATATTTATAATATATAGCTATTTTAGCAAGTTAAAGCTTAAATACACCTAAATCAATTATCATTATTTTCTATAATTTAGTTTTTTACACTCAATTCCATTTAATTCACTTAGTATTTTTTAAAATGATACTAAAATTCAAGAAAATAAAAATATTATTATATAAAACAATACCTTACAAATATTAAGACTTTTGGCTAATTTCTTCGTGAGTTTTCATCCTTATTTGGGTGGTTGATTAGGTGGCATCTCTACCAATAGCCCAGTCAACTTACGCACCAATGGCAACATCACCAACACTACGGGATAGGCAATTGCCCATGACATCATCCATGCTGAAAACCAAAGTGATAAAAATGTATCACTCCAACCCAAATTACGTAGCATATTAATAAAGGAAATAATGCCACTCATTAAACAAGAGAGAAAAAAGGGCATCACCCAACCGACAAATTTGGCTGGCAGCTTCGGAATATTTCCAATAATTTTAGGACGTTCTGTAGTCATCTATTGCTTCCAAAATTTTGTATTTAATCACTATGCCATAGTTTTTCTGGCAAGATGTGATGCAGCTTATAAGAGCCTGATGAAAAATTTCAAGGCGAATAAAAAACATTCTATAGAAAGGACTCACCTTATGGTCCGAAATTTGCTATATTTGCTGTTTTTCTGCGACATTTATTTTCGACTCTATGAACACGGCAATACAAGCAGCGCTCGATCATGCAGTGCAATCCCTTCAAGCGGAAGGTGTACTCCCATCTGACTGGAATAACAACAGTACTTTGACGCGTACCAAAGACCGAAGCCATGGGGATTTCGCATCAAATATCGCCATGATTGGTGCAAAAGCTGCGGGTATCAAGCCACGTGATTTGGCCGAAAAAATTCTCGCAGCACTGCCTGAAGTAGCTGACATCAGCAAAGCAGAAATTGCAGGTCCAGGCTTTATTAACTTCTTTTTAAATGCCGATCAGCGTTTTGCTGTACTTGATCAAATTCAAGCACAAAACTCACAATTTGGTCGCACTCAAGTGAATGCAGAAAAACGCATCCAAGTCGAGTTTGTTTCCGCCAACCCAACATCTAGCCTGCATGTAGGCCATGGTCGTGGTGCGGCTTATGGCATGACGGTTGCAAACCTGCTTGAAGCTACAGGTGCAAAAGTTGACCGCGAGTATTATGTCAATGATGCAGGCCGTCAAATGGACATTTTGGCAACCTCCACTTACTTACGTTACCTAGAGTTGACAGGTCAGGAACTGGTGTTCCCAAAAAATGCCTATCAAGGTGACTACGTTAAGGAAATTGCACAAAGCATTATTGATAGCGATGGCAATGCCTATGTTCACCCTGTAGCAGACGTCTATAAAGATGTACCTGAAGATGTGCAATATGCTGAAGAACTCGATGCGGAAGGCAATAAAGTTGTCCTTTCTGGCGACAAAGAAAAGCATATCGATGGTTTAATTTTTAATTCACAACAATTGACGGGCAAAGGCTATCGTGTTTTCCATCAAGCGGCATTGAAAGCGATCTTAGATGACATCAAAGATGATCTAGGTGAGTTTGGTGTAACTTTTAATCACTGGTTCAGTGAAGCCTCTTTAACTGAAAAGATTGATGAAGCACTGCAAACCCTTGATCAGCGTGGTTTCCTCTACGAAAAAGAGGGCAATATCTGGTTTAAATCGACTGAATTTGGCGATGAAAAAGACCGTGTGGTCAAACGTCGTAACGGTCAAACCACGTATTTTGCCTCTGACATTGCTTACCACCTAAACAAATTACAACGTGGTTATACCGACCTGCTTGATATTTGGGGTTCAGACCACCACGGTTATATTTCACGTGTAAAAGCTGCTATTGATGCAATGGGTTATGACTCGAAGAAACTGACTGTCCTTTTAGTTCAGTTCGTGAGCTTGTGGCGTAGTGGTGAAATGGTGCAAATGTCTTCGCGTTCAGGTCAATTCGTGACTTTACGTGACCTGCGTAAAGAAGTCGGCAATGACGCTGCACGTTTTTATTATGTGATGCGTAAGTCTGAACAACACATTGATTTTGATTTGGATCTTGCAGTTTCACAAAGCAAAGACAATGCGGTGTACTACATTCAATATGCCCATGCCCGTATCTGCCGTATGCGTGAAAAAGCTGCTGCAACAGGTATCAATTTCAATGCTGAAACTGCCCGCCAATTTGCCAATAAGTTGGACTTGGATGCAGAAACAGAAATTCTTGCCAAACTTGCTGCTTACCCAGAAGTGGTTGCACGTGCTGCCAATGCTTACGAACCACATCAGGTCGGTAACTACTTGAAAGAATTGGCTGCTTTATTCCATGGTTGGTATAATGAGCACAAAGTACTGAATGATGATGCTGAACTTACACAAGCACGTCTATTGCTTTCAGTAAACGTACAACAAGTATTACGCAATGGTTTAGAATTATTAGGTGTATCTGCACCTGAGACGATGTAACAGGTAAAGTAACGCTTTGCACATCGTCGGATCAGGAGCCATGCCTGAACTGTAAGACCGAAAGCTACGCACTTGAAAGTGGCTATGTAAACACTGATGTATTTCTCGCTTTGTGAAACTTGAGTTTTGCAAAGCGATTGTTTATTTTGATACGACACACCTCTCTCAATCCATTGAGGCCGTGTATTAAAATAAAGAAATAATAAGTCAGTCCTTTGTATTGATGAGAAGAAAAGAGGTTTCCACGTGTTTGGAAAAACGCAACGCGGTGTTTCAGAACGACCAAATAAGCCGAAAAAACCACTGATTCCAGCGTGGTTAGGTACGCTTGTGGTTATTCTTATCGTACTTAGTTTTGCAGTTGCTTTAATGCTATGGAAACCGTGGGCACCTGTTCAACCTAAAAATCAGGTGACATCTGAACACTATCAGGAAGAAACCAACAAGGATTATCGTTTTTATGATTTGTTGCCACAACAACAAGTCACCCCGATTCCCGAACAGGCTATTCCTGAAAATAAAGATTCTGGCACTGTGGTGATTGTGGAAGCACCTCAAGCAGAACAAGCGGCAAGCAGCACCGCAACTGATGCTACAGAAGCTCAAATCAATCCAACACCAGCAGAACGTACACCCAGCTATATTTTACAAGTTCGTAGCTACCCCGATCCTGACAGTGCTGATGCGCGCCGTGCTGAAATTATCTTGAATGGTTTATCCGCTGATGTGGTGAAAACTGTTGAAGGGGGTAAAACTTGGTATCGTGTGGTATCTGGGCCTTATGACTCACAAGAAGCAGCCGTCATTGCACAACAAACTTTACAACATAGCGGTATCGACTCCATTGTCGTCAAACGCTAAGTAACATAAAAAAAGATGCTGATGTAGCATCTTTTTTATGCCCTCGACCCTTATAAGGCTTGCTCTTTGCCTTGTGCGCGGAGATAGGCTGGACGCTGAGCAATACGCTGGATAAAGGCTTGAATATTAGGATATTTCCCCTGAGTTCTCGACACTAATGCCTGCAAAGGAAAGCTCATCTGAATATCTGCGAAAGAGAACGTACCCGCAAAATAATCATGAGTAGCCAAATAGCTTTCTAAAAATTGCACATGATCTTTTAAGCGGGGTTGAATAAATCCTGCTTTCACCCCCGCAGTAATTTTTTTCGCGACAGGCTTAATCAAAAAAGGAACATGCTGCGGTACATTGGTCATCACCAATTGCATCACCAACAGCGGCATTAATGAGCCTTCTGCATAATGCATCCAATAACGGTATTGTTGTTTATTGGCATGATCCTGCGGTTTGAACTGTTGCTGTGTATCATATTGTTCTTGTAAATACTCTAAAATCACAGCTGATTCAGCAATACTCTCCTCCCCATCCGTTAAAACAGGGGCCTTACCCAAAGGATGTACCAGTTTCAGTTCAGGAGGTGCAGCAAACGTTGGCAAACGACGGTAAAACTGAATATGATAATTCAGATTTAACTCCTCCAAAGCCCACAAAATGCGAAAAGAGCGAGATTGCTCCAAATGATGTAAGGTAATCATGCCCTAGCCTCAATTTGCCAATATCAGAATTGCTTAACCTCAGCAATTCTCCCGAATATAAAAAGCCTGATTACATCAGGCGAGTGTGTATTTCTAAACTACGTAATAAAGTTTTGGTAACAGGAGTCTTTTCACTAATCTCAAGGACTTTCTGTTGTAATTCTTCTGATAAAGACTGTTGAAAGGATAACCGACGCTCAATCCATTCCTGCCCATCCTTATTACCATGAAACTCGGCTTCCACGCTAAAATCACCCAAATCAATTTGCTTATGCTGTGCATACATACGCAAAGTAATCATGGTACACGACACCAAACCTGAACAAAGAAAATCATAGGGTGCTGGTCCCAAATCTTGCCCCCCAAATGAGGCAGGTTTATCTGTGAGAAAATGATGTGTCCCACTTGAGATGTCACCTAACCAATGTTCCGCACGTGTGCGAACCTGTGCTTGCGCAATAATACTCATCTTATTGTTCCTTTGTTATTTTGATGCTTTCATTTTATCTGGGAAAACAGGGGCTTCTAAACGCGGTCCATCATAATCAGGAATACTTCCAAAGCGCTCATCTTGATTGACCCACTGTTCACGTGCTAACTGCAACTCTTCTTGAGTACGCCCTACAAAGTTCCACCACAGTAAAATTGCCGATTCAAAGGGTCCCCCGCCAAGCAACAAAATACGCGCTCCCTCATGCAATTCCACTGTAATTTCTGTTACACCTGGTTCTAATGCCAACATGTTGTCATCATTTAATTCATGACCATTAACAACAGCGATGCCTTCTAATGCTAGAAAACCATATTCAAACTTTGGATTTAGTCGCAACCGTGTTGTGGTCGACGCCAAGGCTTTCATATCGACACCCAACAGCTCCGTATGCACTTTTACAGGGGAAACTACATTTAAGAACTCACCCACCAACACCGTAAATTCAACTTGGTCTTGTTCTAAAGTGGGTAATTCTGGGTAATGATCGAAACGCGGTGCCATATTCTGCTTGTCATCAGGCAAAGCAATCCAGAGTTGCGCTGCGTGCATATGGGTTTCTGTCGCAGGAGCAACTTCGGTATGTGAAATTCCATAACCCGCGGTCATTAAATTCACCTGTTTCGGGCGAATTAGCTGTTTCGAACCTAAACTATCCGTATGCATCATGGTGCCTTCAATCATCCATGTGAAAGTTTGCAGACCAATATGTGGATGAGGTCCTACATCCAAACCATCCCCTTGAGGAAAACTGACTGGGCCTGCATGATCCAAGAAGCACCATGCTCCAATCATGCGTTTATGACGACTTGGCAAAGCACGTTTAATAACAGTTCCTTGACCAATTTCTGCTGAACGTAGCGGAAACTCTTGAATAAATTGGTTAATATATTTTTCACAATCATCTGAATCTGAAAGTTCAATATAGTTACTATTCGTCATATTGTTATCCTAAAACTATGTTTATCCAATCACATCAGCATAGCGATAACCTCTACAAACGACTAGTTCAATTTAAAATTTACATGTAAATCTTTATCTGAAAGATAAAATTTCCATACAATAAAATACAGCTGTCTATATAATGCATCGCATTTATCGAATAAAATGAAAAAATATGAACAAGAACAAAGAATTTAGTTTTACATACCTATTCCAATGAAAAATGTGCATTTTATATACAAAACTGTGATTAATGTTTATTATTTCATAAGAATGCATTGTAAATACAATGGAGCAGTAGCCTATGATTAAAGGAGGATATGGACAGACTGAATTGGGTCATAAGCACAACATCGAATTAGAAAACCGCCATAAAATTCAGCATAGCCCTGACAATACTTACATTTTACCCTCCCAATTATGCGAACCTGAAAATCGTGCGGCAATCGTCAATGCATTACAAGATCGTAATGCCCCCATTCCGCCACAATTTGAAGAGTGTTATTACAGTTATCAAAATGTGCATCAACGACATCATTTAAGACAAATTAATTTTTTAGCACAACTGTCCTTTCTTTGTTATTTTTTTGCAGATTGGTTTTTATTGCCAGATATTGTCTATATTTCAGGCATTGCACGTACAAGTGCAGTATCAAGCTTTATGTTACTGAATTGGGCGATGTTTAAATACTGTAAAAACATTCTAACTTTAGACTTATTACTGCCAATATCGAGTGCTTTCGCTGCCACAGTATGGTTCTGGCTACTCCATCAATCCGAAAACTCAAGTGTTTATTTTTATCAATATGCTTCGGTCATTTTTATCTTGCTGGGCTGTTTATCTATTCAAGTCCGCTTTCGACCTTCAGTATTAACAGCATTACTCATCAGTGCTGTTATTATTTCTGGAGTCATACATCTTAATAATACGCTACAACAAACAATTATCTTTTTACTGGTCTATATTCCAATTCTCATCTTTAGCTTATATATCAGTTGGAATAACACTTTAAATGCGCGCCGCACCTTCTTACGCTCTATGTTAGAAGAATGGGATCGTCACATGTTGCGTGAACTGGCACATACTGATGAACTCACCCAATTAAACAACCGTCGCCAATTTGAATTGATTGCTGATCAAAAAATCCATCAATGGCCACAATATCAATCTATTTGTTTGCTCATGTTTGATGTCGACTTTTTTAAACGCATTAATGACAGCTATGGTCATGATATTGGCGATCAAGTTCTACAGAATATTGCGGAAATCGCACGCAAAGAAATGCGGCGTGAAGATGTCTTAGCACGTTTTGGTGGCGAAGAGTTTGTTGCGCTTCTTCCCGAAACTGCACTAGAAGATGCTATGATGATTGCCAACCGATTAAGACAAAAAATTGAATCCTCTACGGTATATATTGGCAATAATATTCAACTTAATTTCACCATTTCAATCGGTGTTTCACAGCTTGATCCTGAAGACGTCGATTTACATCTACTGATTAAAGAAGCCGACGTTGCCCTTTATCGCGCCAAACAGAATGGGCGCAATCAAGTAGTCTGTTTTGATTCTTTACCGAATGAAGTCTAAGTCCATCCTAGATTATTCTTCTCTTACTCTTGAACTGTGGTCTGTTGTGCCAATTTGTGTTTAAGATGTTTCATAAATTGCCCAAACTGCGGTAATAGCTGTTCAAATAAAGGATGCTGACGATTTTCCAACAGTGTTTCACCAAACAACTTTAATCCAAGTGCAAATGCAGCAGTGGCATCTTTATCAAACAATTTCGCCTGTTGCATACGCTCGACAATCGCCAAAATATCATCATGATTACCTACATTGAATGCCAATTTTTCAGTATAGGTTGAGGGTTGTCCCTTGGCATCACAAAGATGTTGCACTGTAATATGATATTGATGTTGTTTCATTTTATTGTCCTTTTAACGAATAAATTTAAAACTCAGCTTTAGGTTGTACATGTAAGATGAGTTCAACCTTGACCAGTTGCTGTTGCATAACATCAGTCAACTGGTTCAGATAGTTGGATAAATCTTGATGTTCAAATGCTTCGACTTACCCATTTTACAGATATAAGATTTGAAACTGCGTTCGTTGTTACCGTATTACAAAACTGGCTTTGGCGCGTTGATGGTATCGTCGCTCAATCAATTTTGCCTGTTCTAGCTCTGTCAGTACGCGATAGATAGTGGTCAAACTCAAACCGCTTTGTTGCTGGTGTAGCTGTAAATATAGCTGTTTGCACTACACGCCACTGTGGCATCCAATAATTGCTGCAAAATGGAAGTGCGAGCTGAAGAGACTTTTAAATGTACCTGTTTTAATAATTCCTGACTTTGCATACTAGGCTCGAGATCCTTAAAGTCGACCAATTGCCACGGCAGCAGCATCAATTTGTGCAGCAATCTGACGCACGGTTTCAGCATCAAGAGGTTTAGCATTTAGTTTTAGGCGTAGTGAAGTTTTTAAGTTTTCCATAGCACGATGAATATCCATCAGCTCATCTTTATTTTGTATATCTCGCTTGGTTTCCAACTTATCTAATAGCTGCTGAATCACGGAATGCTGTTCTTTTAAATGTATTTTTCCCGCATCCGTAATATAGAACTGCTTACGATCCCCTTCTGTCAGTTGCACTTGAACAAAACCCATATCTTCTAAATATGTTAAAGTCGGATAGATGGTGCCTGCACTTGGACTATAACCTCCCCCTACCAATTCACTAATATCTTTAATCAGTTCATAACCATGTTTGGGGGCTTGGGCAATCAGATATAGCACCAATAATTTCATTCGACCTGCTTCAAATAAACGACCACGACGTCCACCATGCGGGCGCTCGGGATAATGGGAGTACGACTCATAGTCATGATGGGAACCCTGTTTCATAATATTTATTCGCTTTATAGATGAATTTATACTTATTAAGATATATCTTTATATATCTTAAAGCAAATACTCTTTGTTCTTATGCACTAAACATTTTGTTCTAAAGGTGAGTTTTTTTAAATAGATCTGTATCTCAAGCAATAAAAAAGGACGCTTACACGTCCTTTTTTAAATCATTCTATTTTGCCGCGAGCATAGCTCTTGGCGTAATTCAGGCGAGAAGCTTCGCTTCTTGAAATCCCTGAATTACTCCCACTCAATTGTTGCTGGTGGCTTAGATGACACGTCATAAACAACACGTGAAACATCTTTAATTTCATTCATAATACGCGTAGAAATCTTGTCAACCAATTCATACGGTAAGTGCGCGAAACGAGCAGTCATGAAGTCCACAGTTTCAACCGCACGAAGTGCAATGACCCATGCATAACGACGACCATCACCGACTACACCAACTGATTTAACAGGTTGGAATACCGCAAATGCTTGCGCGGTTTTGTCATACCAGCCGCTGTCACGAAGTTCTTGCATGAAAATGTCGTCTGCAAGACGAAGAATGTCCGCATATTCTTTTTTCACTTCACCCAAAATACGCACGCCCAAACCTGGACCTGGGAATGGATGACGGTAAATCATGCTATGCGGCAAACCTAGAGTTGTACCTAGTTTACGTACTTCATCTTTAAACAAGTCACGTAATGGTTCAACAAGGTCAAATGCTAAATCTTCTGGTAAACCACCCACGTTGTGGTGCGATTTAATCACATGTGCTTTACCTTGCTTGCTTGCAGCAGATTCAATTACGTCTGGATAGATCGTACCTTGAGCCAAGAATTTCACGCCATCAAGTTTACGTGCTTCTTCTGCAAATACTTCAATGAACTCGCGACCAATGATCTTACGTTTTTTCTCAGGATCAACTTCACCCGCCAACGCTGTTAAGAAACGCTCTTCTGCATCGGCACGGATCACACGGATACCCATGTTGTCTGCGAACATTTGCATCACTTGATCACCTTCGTTTAAACGAAGTAAACCGTTGTCTACAAATACGCAAGTCAGTTGATCACCAATCGCTTTATGTAATAAAGCAGCCACAACTGATGAATCTACGCCGCCAGATAAACCAAGTAGAACTTTTTCATCACCAATCTGTTCACGTAGTTGTTCTACACGAAGATCGATAATGTGTTCAGGTGTCCATAAACCGCCACAGCCACAAATTTTGTGAACAAAGTTAGATAATAACTCTGCACCTTTTGCAGTATGCGTAACTTCTGGGTGGAACTGCACGCCATAGAAACGACGGCTTTCATCAGATGCCGCAGCGAATGGGCAGCTTGGTGTACTTGCAGTTGTTGTAAAACCTTCTGGAAGACGGCTCACTTTGTCACCGTGGCTCATCCACACGTGTAATTGGTTTTCACGGTCTTGAAGCTGACCAATTAAGTGATCGCGCTGTTGAATATCAACTTCAGCATAGCCAAATTCGTGTACTGTACCCGCTTCAACCTTACCACCGAGTTGTTCAGACATGGTTTGGAAACCGTAACAGATTCCCAATACAGGCACACCTAATTCAAACACCACTTGCGGTGCACGTGGACTGCCTTCTTCATGCACACTTTCAGGTCCACCCGATAAAATAATACCGTTTGGATTAAACGCACGGATGTCTTCTTCAGACATATCGTAGGCATACATTTCAGAATATACACCCGCCTCGCGTACGCGACGTGCAATAAGCTGACTATATTGAGAGCCGAAATCCAAAATAAGGATACGATCTTCAGTAATTTGAGAATTGGTAGTCATGACAAACAACTATGATAGGCAAACGAATATAAGCGCCATATTCTACCATTTTTCCAGTTATTAAGCACACTATTTGGACAACCAATAAATATACATATAAAACAAATATTTAAATAAAAAGCACCGAACTTATCGGTGCTTCTGACTTGCAATAGGATTGCTGAATCCTACAGCAAATAATTTAAACCTCTGATTTTTCAATAAGGGCATCTAGACTGAACTTGCCTGCGCCATGCAGCATCAAGAAAAATAAGCCACCTGCCATAGCAAAGTTTTTCATAAAGTTAATGGCATCGTCTGCACCACCGTGGAAAATGAACGCGGTAATAAGGCTAAATATACCTAGACCGAGTGCAGCAAAGCGCGCTTGGAAACCAAATAACAGTGCCAAACCACCGCCAAATTCAACCAAAATGGTTAAAGGCAATAATGCACCTGGCACCCCCATTGCTTCCATATAACCAACGGTAGCGCTATAGGCGGTCAATTTGCCCCAGCCCGCAACCAAAAAGATATACGCGAGGAGCACACGGGCGATTAAACTCACAGCGTTATCAAACGCAGGTTGAGTCACGATATTTTTCACAACAACATTTGGATTAAACATAATTGAACCTTTTCTTAATTTTGTGGATAGGCACAGCTTAGTTTTTGTTGATAATAGAATAAATATGCATTTTTCAGACTTATCGTTTTATATTTGAAACAATAGATAGCTAAAATTAATTACGTTTTTATACTGACTTTCCGTATATGGACTGCTAGGATTTGGCTACATTTTCGCGATGTTTTACCCCATGGAACTCATTGATTTTATTTTACACGTAGATGACCATTTACTCGAATTTATTACAAATTATGGGGTATGGATTTACGCTATTTTATTTCTAATTATTTTTGTCGAAACAGGTTTAGTGGTCATGCCATTTTTACCTGGCGACAGCTTGTTATTTGCTGCAGGGGCATTGGCAGCATCTACAGGAGCAATGGATCCTTGGGTCTTGGGCATTTTACTGTTTATTGCAGCAGTTTTAGGTGACACCCTGAATTACCATATTGGTAAATATATTGGACCACGGGTATTTGAACTTGATTCGCGTTTTATTAATAAACAGCACTTGATTAATACCCAAAAATTCTTTGAAAAACATGGTGGTAAAACCATTATTTTTGCCCGCTTTGTACCTTTTGCCCGTACCTTTGCACCCTTTGTCGCAGGTGCAGGAAAAATGAATTATAAATTCTTTTTAACCTATAATTTAATTGGTGCTTTTTGCTGGATTGCCTCGTTTATTACACTCGGCTATTTATTTGGCAATATGCCTGTAGTCAAAGACAATTTCACCCATTTAATCTTCGGGATTATTATTATCAGTATCTTACCAGGCATTATCGGTTTTATTCGTCAGAAACTAGCAAAAAATAAAGTAAAAGCATAAGCGTTAAAAGAATCGAATTACCACTGGCAACATACAGATAATCAATAACATGGCCGATCCTTTATATAAATGATCGGCTTTTATTTGTTTTAAATTTCCCACCAAAATCGCTTTGCCAAAGACCATCCAGAACAATGCAAATGGAATCAAAATTAAAGAAAAGACCAAAAAAACCAAGCCTACACTCAAACTACTATTCCACATTTCTAACGGTAAAATTCCTGCGGCAAAAAGTAGCGCTTTTGGATTTTTAAGCGTGGAAAAAAACAATTGATGTGGTCGAATATGAGGATGCTTTTGATGATGCGATTGCAAATGTGTCGACTTCCATAAATGAAATGCAATCCAGAACACATACAATGCACTCAACACATGCAGTAAGGTAATCAAATGCGGCCAGACAGGATGGGTCAAATGGATAAACAGCGACCACAAGCTAATTGCATAGATGTAGCCCAATAATTCGGCTGGAATAAGTAAACTGGTTTTAGGAATACCTTGTTGATGTGCAGAGCTTGCCAGTAATGCATTGGTCGGTCCTGGAATCAGGAACACCGCAATCATCGCAAATACAAATAGCCAACTCTCAATCATAAAAACCTATTACTCAAGCTTAAAGTGTTGCACACCTTATCTGAAACTCCCCCCAAAGGACAAGCCAAACTCAGTCTAAATTGAGAACCGTTAAGTTGTATACAACGCAATAAACCAAGATAAGTATTTATTTATATTATATTTTATATTGAAATATTTTGAAAAACTTTCACCCTTTATCATTTCAGTGGTGCAATGACAAAGGGTGAAATAGCTATTTTGCAGTTCTTGGCACCACTTTAATTGGACAATTTTTAAACTGAGCCGCCTGAACAACAGCATCTTGCTGCCCCATCAAACGAGAGATTTCGGTCTTTTTGGTGTTTGAAGACTGTCCCATATTTAATGAAACACTTGGACCAAAGCCCCAGCCTCCACCACGGCTCCAACCACCACCTAGTCCAACATCGACTCCCATTCCCGTACTTTTGGGTACTGAAACACCTTGGTCTAAATATTGTTGAATACGGTCATACTCTGCCTGTAATTGTTGACAGTTCAATGACTGATATTGTGTAGGCGAAACATAAGTCGGTTTAACCGTGGTTGCACACGCGGTCAGCAATAAACCACTTGCAGCAAGGATAGATAAAGCAATTTTTTTCATCTGTTTTCTCAATCTTATTTTTGCTCAATTTCATTGAACAATGAAAGATAGGCCTGCGTCAATTTATGATCTTTGGCTAAATAGATTAATGGCTGGTTTTGATGATGGGATTCTTTCATCAGCACTGAAGGTGGCAACATATTTTCCAATACTGGCAAGCCTTCATCTTTTAGTTCCTGCACCACTTCACGCGGTAACTTGGCTTGTGCTTGGTATTGATTCACCACAATGCCTTCAATTTCCAGTTGGTCATTATGATCATCTTGGGTTTCAATCACATTTTCAATGAGGCTTTGTAGGGCACGTTTTGAGAATACATCACAATCGAACGGAATCAACACGCGATCTGCGGCAATTAATGCCGACAAAGTAAAAAAATTAAAGGCTGGTGGAGTATCAATATAAACACGGTCATATTTGCCTTCGAGTAACTTCAAAGCATCCCGTAATTTATAAATTTTATGTTTGGCTTCTAAAGCATGGGCCAAAGCCCCTAAACTCGGACTGGCTGGAATCACATCCAATAGTTTAAACGGGGTTTGATGCACATAACTTTCCAAACCTTTGGAACGATTTTTTAGTAAAGAGCCGATCGCATTGCCCAATAAACCTGCTTTGCTTTGGGTTGCTCCCAACACTTCTTCAAAGTAGTTTTCGATATTCGGTTCCAATGCAGGCTTATCCACTGAATACGTAGCATCATCTCCCAATAAATACTGACTGGAGTTGGCTTGCGGATCCAAATCAATCACCAGTGTTTTTAAGCCCTGATAAGCACTAATCGCAGCCAAATTGACTGTAATACTCGACTTGCCTACACCACCTTTCTGATTAAACACCACACGTGTCCGCATATTCCCCCCTCCCTCAATTCTTATCTGTGATCGTTCAGCAGTGTAAACGATCATTTTTTTATCGTTATCGAAAATGTCTGACAATCAACCAAAATTTGGCTGAATCATCACCAAGCCCAAAATAGCAACAAACGCCACCACAGCTAAAAACAAGCCTGCACGACGTTGTGCCAAAACGATCAGATCCTGTTTCTTATAGGCTTTACTTAAAGAAGATAACAGCACGAAAAACAGAATGATTTTGGCATAAAACCAAGACTGTACCTCAAAACCTTTCATCACCAACAAGGCAACACCTGTCAAAATCAACAAGGTCATAGCACTGTGCTGAAAAGCCACAAAGAATTTACGTGCAGATGGATTCGGCAAATTACCTTCAGTTCCCGAAAATAAACTCCGCGCACGAATCACAATTGCCAAACCTGCCAGTACAACTGCCAACCAATGCAGCATTAACAACATTTGAGCATCCATAACAAGCCAATATCCTTAATGCTTAGGTGCATGTGCACATTCAGGGCTTGACGTGTCTTGTCCCTGCCATTCTGATTCTACAAAGGCATGAATTGCCAGTGCATGAATGCGACTCGGTGCCAATAAATCCCCCACAGCAGCATATACTTTTTGATGACGTTGCACTAAACGTAAGCCATCAAAGGCTTCGCTGACAATCACCACTTTGAAATGGGACTCTTTGCCAGGAAAATACCCACCATGCCCCGAAGATTCATTCACAATTTCTAAATAAGTCGGTGCCAATTGCTGTAAACGATCACGCAGTTGTAATTCTAAGCTCATGAGAATCTGCCTTTATCTTATCCATTATATACAGTATAGCTGTTCTACCTCTATGTTTTGTATTCAGAGGTGACTTTTAGGGTTTCAATCGTAATTTTTTAGAAAATCTGGCATAAAATGCTTGTATTTTATGCAATTGATACAAGTTTTTTCAGAAACATATTGACCATCATTTTTCATACTGTATTATACACGGCATGCGGGAATAGCTCAGTTGGTAGAGCACAACCTTGCCAAGGTTGGGGTCGCGAGTTCGAGTCTCGTTTCCCGCTCCAAATTTTTTAGTGTAAGTTTTAGAAAAAACTGCTCAATATGCGGGAATAGCTCAGTTGGTAGAGCACAACCTTGCCAAGGTTGGGGTCGCGAGTTCGAGTCTCGTTTCCCGCTCCAGATTCAAAAAAGCCCTAGTCAAATGATTAGGGCTTTTTTTATGGCTAAAAATTTAAATCTGAATAATCCATCCATTTTTATTCAAGTAGCCCACCAAATTTTTACAGAATTGATCTGATTCACCAGCAATCTTCTAGAAAATTACCGATTCAAACGTTTACATCTAAATAGCCATTTCGAGACCTTTAAAATCACTTTTGCATCACCTCAAAGCTCTGGGGTATAACCATAATACATACAAAAAACAATCACCATTAAAAACAGCCTGACATCTTGATCACTAAAGGTATTGGATGTCCAATTATAGGAATGCGAGTTCAAAGCTTAAATGGCATTTATGAATTTGATGTGAAAACTATCCCGAAGTTAAAGCCTCAACTGAGCATTAACGATCAATATGAAGCTGGATAGACAATCAATTGCCCCTCTACACAGCCATATAAAAATTACCCCACGCCTGAAAGTTCAGACATGGAGTAGTCATTTATCTTAATGAATTATTGTCAGTTTAGCGTACAGCAATTTTAGGATTAGAATTGCCCCACATGGTGTAGACATCTGCAAGCAGCGCACCATTGTATTCTTCTAAATCACTTTGCTTGACGCTTTCATTGCCTTGCTGACCAAACAACACTACTTCATCACTGGCACGAATATCAGGAAAATCAGTGACATCGACCATGGTGGTATTCATCGACGTCCGTCCAACGACAGGGACTTTATGTCCACGAATCAGTACATAGGCTTTATTACTAAAAGCACGACGATAGCCATCTGAATAGCCCATCGGCAAGTTCGCCAATAAAGAATCACGTTGTAAAGTATAGGTTCGATCATAGCCTACAGTTGTACCTTTTAAATAAACATTCACTGTTGCCACTTGGGTTTTAAACGTCATCAACTTTTTATATTCCACACGGTCAGGAATGCTGTCACCATAAATCACGCCACCAGCACGAACCATATCTAAATGTGACTCTGGCACTGTTAAAGTGGCAAATGAATTGGCTGTGTGCAAGGTTAGCTCTTCACGTTTGAGTTTGGCTTTTTTAATGAGCCAGTTCGTTTGTTGGTTAAAGACTGCTAAACGTTCCCGCACATATTTTTCATCTTCTACTGCATAATGCGTCATGATACCGACCAACTTCAAATTTGGCAGTTTGGTCATACGCAGTGCTTGCTGTTTGCCTGTTTCACTGTTTAACTCTAAACCATTCCGATCCATACCGCCTGCATTCAAACCCAAATGATAGGCAACTGTAATGCCCTGCTGTTTCGCCCAAGTGGAAATACGCTGCGCTTGCTCATAGTTTCCGAATAATTCTTCCATCTTGAGTGAAGCTGCATTTTGAATTTCTTGATCGGTGGCTGCACGCAATCTTAAGATACGACCTTGATAACCCGATTGGCGTACCATCGCTGCTTCGGCATTACTGGTAATGCCCACACAAGGTACATTTAACTTGATAATGCTCGGCATCAACAACTGAATTCCATGCCCATAAGCATCGGCTTTCATCACAGCACAAATTTGGCTCTTATCCTGCAATTGCTGCTGCAAGGTTTGAATATTTTGCTCAAAGGCTTGCACATTAATTTCAACCCAAGCGTTGGCTTGAGGGGCCGCAGCCTGTGTCGCTGAAATCTGTGATGTCAACATCGGTGCCGCCATCGCACTGCTCATATTCAGCAGCCCTGCCCCCAACATACATGCCAATAATGTTACTTTTTTCAAGACAAATCCCTCTTGGTCGTTATAAAAAAGAGAGGGTAAATACCCTCTCTCACTCTTCATTAATTATTTTCTGATAGTTCATCATGATCAATGCGACGACCATGCTCTAAAATCCAAGTGCGCTTGCTATCTTGACGTTGACGACGTTTGTAAGCAATCCATAAGCCGACAAACCAAAGTGGTGAAACAAACAGTGAAATACGCGTATCATGATCGAGACATAGAATCGCAACCACAAACACCATAAAGGCGATCCCAAACCAGCTCATAAAAATACCCGCAGGCATTTTATAAATAGATTGCGCGTGCAAATCAGGACGCTTTTTACGATAAGCCAAATACGATGCCAGAATCATACCAAAGGCAAATACAGTCAAAATTGAGGTCAATGCTGTCACAATATTAAATGCAGACATGACATTTGGCGTAACAAATAGAATCAGCGTACCGATAAATACACAAATCATCGAACACAACAGGGCTTGTACAGGCACTTTACCTTTAGATAAGGTTTTAAAGCGCTGCGGCGCATCTTTCTCAACCGCCAAGCCATACAACATACGGCTGGTGGCGAAGATACCACTGTTTGCAGAAGACATTGCCGAAGTCACTACCACAAAGTTCACCACAGCAGCAGCGGCTGTCAGCCCGACCAATTGGAACATGGCCACAAATGGACTTTTGCCTGGATCAACGTGCTGCCATGAGGTTACGGAAATGATGACCAACAAGGCACCCACATAAAACAATAGAATTCGCCAAGGGATTGAATTAATGGCTTTAGGTAATGATTTTTCTGGGTTTTTGGTTTCTGCAGCAGTTGTACCGACCAACTCAATACCCAAGAAAGCAAACACTGCCATTTGGAAACCCGCCAAGAAACCTGTCACACCATGCGGTAAAAATGCATCAGGATCGGTGATATGTGAGAACGATGCCTTGACTCCATTTGGCGACACGAAGCCCATAACCACCAAGCTCACACCCAAGATTAAAAAGGCAACAATTGCCACAATCTTGATCATGGCAAACCAAAACTCAGTTTCACCAAACATTTTCACCGTAAGTAAGTTTAGTACCGTCAAAACAGTGATCGTGGCCAAAGCAGGCAACCATACGGGTAAATCGGGATACCAGAACTGCATATAACCGCCAATCGCGATAATATCGGCAATCGCAGTAATGATCCAACTGAGCCAGTAGGTCCAGCCCAAAAAGTAGCCTGCCCAAGGACCTAAATAATCCGTAGCAAAATCTACAAATGACTTATAATTGGTGTTGGAAAGCAGTAACTCTCCCATGGCACGCATGACAAAAAACAGGACAAAGCCAACGATCATATAAGTCAAAATGACTGAGGTTCCAGAATTGGCAATGGTTTGCCCCGAACCCATAAATAGACCTGTTCCGATAGCTCCGCCAATCGCAATCATTTGAATATGGCGATTGCTGAGAGAACGATCGAGTTGTTCTTCTCCAGCTGAATCGTAATGATGTCCACCCAGTAAATCACCCTCTAGGGTTTCTTTCGACTTATTGAACTTATTTCCATTCATCATGTTTATTACTCCAATTTACACCTCAAAGAGGTGCAAATACGGGACAGATATAAAATTTTTCCTTATTTAATATCCATCCAAAATTAAGCTAAATATTATCTTTCAATAATATTAATTTTATTATTTAACCGAATTTATAAAATAAAAATAGCGACCAAATAATCACAACACAGATTGCAAAACCTATACCAATTTTATTAATTTAACATTAAAAAATAATAGCTTAATAAAAACATGACGCGAGTTTATCCACTGATTACAAGCGAACTCATAATCACTGGACGTAAATATTGCATTAATATTTTTTACAATATCCATATATTCAATTCCATTGAAAATCAATTTAACGATTTAAATTCTATAAATCACCATCATCATATTTAATAAATCGAGACGAATAATCACACACGAAGCTCAGTTAATATCAAGCCTGCTCTTAACCCTTTTTTCACTTGAGTATTTGGAAATAAAATCCAGACCTGTTCTGGTGCAATCACATAAGGTTTGCCCTGTTGCAGGGCAATCACTGCATCTGATTGGAACATTGAGAAATTGGGCGCAGAATCGGCAAGATTGAGCTGAAAGTCATCTTCAGTTTTGATAATCGAATCGACGACACGAAAGTTTTTAATTGCTGACTTTTGGCGTGCAGGTAAAGCTTGTTCTGTCACCACCGCACGTAAAACTTGATTAATTGCAGCAAATGCTGCCAAATCATTTTGACCAAAAGGCTTGGCATGTCCAAGCTCAAGGGTTGAACTCGCTGCCTGAAATCTTGAACTGGTATAGTGCGTGAAGGTGCGACCCGCTGCATTGTGGTATACCAAGGCATCCAGTTCCGCAGCATTTAAACACGCCAACATGACCGCATCATAGCCATGAGTTTGATAAGGAAATAAAGCAAAAGTCGGAAGCAAAGATGGACGGATCGCTGTGTGCAAATCATAGTGATAGCGTTTGACCTGTGCAGGGCAAGATTGAAAGAAATCTGCCACCAACTGCTCTAGCTCAGCCACTCGCTTTGCTTCAAAGGTTTCAGAAAATTGCTGATGTGCACCACAAAACATCCGATTCATATCATTTTCAACATAGCGTTGACCTGAACGAATCGCGACAGGGTTGCCCAAAATCAATATTAATTTGACCTTGAGCTGTAACGCACATGCAAAAATATCCTGACTGAGCTGCGCCAATAACTCGATTGGCGCAGTTTCATTGCCATGTACACCCGCGGAAAGCACGATGGCTTTTTCATAAGCCTGCTTTGGAGTAAAAGATAAAACCCCTTCAGCTAACCATTCCCAATGAAAATCATGCTGTTCGCCCTGCGATACAGTCGGGATACGTTGTGCTAAAACATCACCTAGAAAATCTATCATTTGCTTTCCCTGCACGATTACTTAACGTTGGAAGTGATATACCGAACCCAAGCCTAAAATTTGCGTCAACTCATCTAACGCAGTACGGCTTTCAATCAATAATTGTGGGTCGGCCAAATCTTGCTGTGCCAACTGATCACGGTAGTACTGATCTACCCACGTATTTAAACGTGCAAACAAAGCATCATTCATAAATAGATTCGGATTAATCGCGTTCAGTTCTGCTTCATTCACGGCAACACGCAAACGTAAACATGCAGGACCGCCACCGTTACGCATACTTTCACGTAAATCGAAAACTTTGATGTCATCAATTGGGGTACCCATTTGAATCATGTCGTTCAAGTAGCTCCATACCGCTTGGTTTTGACGCGATTCTTCAGGCACTACAATGCTCATACCGCCATCGGCACGTGTGAGTAATTGACTATTGAATAAATAGGTATTCACTGCATCTTTCACTGAAACACGCTGATCAGGTACTTCAATGGACACAAACTCTTGACCCAAACTCGCCATTTTTTCACGAATTTCGGCCAAAGCTTCCGTTTGGTTCAAAAATGCATGTTGATGATGAAACAAGACGTTTTGGTTACTCACTGCAATCACATCGTTGTGGAAGACCCCTTGGTCAATCACATCGGGATGCTGCTGCACAAAAACGGTTTGTTCAGCTTTCAATTGATGTAAACGTGCAACAGCTTCACTCGCCTCACGTGACTGACGCGCAGGATAATGTTTCGGACCAATACCACCGCCGAGGAACTGCTGACCATAAACGAACACTTGTACGCTGGCTTGATCATAAGCACCGCCTAAACGGTTATGGTTCGCCGCGCCTTCATCACCGAACAATGCCACGGGTGGTAGTGCTTCGTGATGCGCAAAGTGACTCTCATCGTTAAACATGGCTGCCATAACACGCGAGGTCGTTTCATGTTCAATCGAGCGGTGGAATTTGTTGTTCAAGTTTGCCGCTGTAAAATGCACACGACCATCTGCACTGTCTGCCGACGGTGAAACCGTTGCCGCATTGGCTGTCCACATGCACGATGCAGAACTCAAAGCGGATAACAATGCAGGCGAAGTACGCATCGCTTGTTCAATCACGCTATGGTCATCCCCACAGAAACCCAATTTGCGCAAAGTTGGCACATGTGGGCGTTCTTGCGGTGCAAATACACCTTGCTTTAAGCCCATGTCGGCCAAAGCTTTCATCTTTAACAAACCTTGCTTGGCAGCCAACTTCGGATTCGATAGATTATTACGGTTTTTGGTCGAAGCTTCGTTTCCAAAAGACAATCCAGCATAGTGATGCGTTGGACCGACTAAACCATCAAAATTAATTTCATAGCCTGACATTTCTAAACTCCCTTTTCTGTCGACTTACAGCACAATGCCTGGCGATAATTTTTCAGGTAGACTTACCTGCTGACTTTCTAGTGATGCCATTGGCCATGCGCAATAATCTGCCGCATAGAAGGCACTGGCACGATGATTCCCTGATGCACCAACACCACCAAATGGCGCTGCACTTGAAGCGCCTGTTAATGGTTTATTCCAGTTCACAATGCCTGCACGCGCTTCAATCAATAAACGCTCGAACAGTTCACGATCTGGTGAAACTAAACCTACTGACAAGCCAAAGCGTGTTGCATTGGCAAGCGCTAAAGCTTCATCAAAATGGTTATAACGATAGATACAGCTCAATGGACCAAAATATTCTTCATCTGGCACATTATTGACGTTTGTGACCTCTAAAAGACCTGGGCTTAACAAGCTACTATTTGGATCAGTTTGAGTCACAGGCAATAACACCTCTGCGCCCAAATCCACCAAACGTTGTTGCGCTTGTAAAATTTGCTGTGCAGCATGCAATGAAATCACACCACCCATGAATGGTTGTGGCTGTGCATCCCACTGACCCACCACCAAGTTACGGCTCACTTCAACCAAACGTTGAATGAAAGCATCACCTACAGCACCATTTTTGATAATCAAACGGCGCGCACAGGTACAGCGCTGACCTGCGGAAATAAAGGCAGATTGAATGGTTAAATTCACCACTGCATCAATATCAGTAATTTCATCGATAATTAATGCGTTGTTCCCCCCCATTTCTAGAGCGAGAATTTTTTCTGGCGCACCTGCTAATTGTTTATGCAAGTGGTAACCCGTATTGGCACTGCCCGTGAACAGCAAGCCGTCAATCTCATGTGATTGCGCCAAGGCTTCACCGGTACTGCGACCACCTTGTACCAAGTTCAAGACACCCGCAGGTAAGCCTGCTTCATGCCATAACTTCACGGTTTCTTCCGCAGTCCACGGCGTAAGTTCACTTGGTTTGAAGACAATGGTGTTCCCCGCAATCAGTGCTGGTACAATGTGACCATTCGGCAAGTGACCTGGGAAATTATATGGGCCAAATACAGCCAATACCCCATGTGGGCGGTGACGCAAAGAGGCTGCACCATCAGCCATTTCCGTTACGCTTTCGCCTGTACGCTCATGGTAAGCACGAATCGAAATGGCCACTTTAGCAATCATCGATTGAACTTCGGTTAAGGTTTCCCAAATCGGCTTGCTGGTTTCACGGCTAATGACTGTCGCTAACTGTTGTTTATTTTGTTCTAGCAAGCTTGCAAAGCGATGAATCACCTCAATACGCTCTGCAAGTGGACGACGTGCCCAAGCAGCAAAGGCAGCACGTGCTGACTGACATGCTTGTTCCACTTGTTCAGCCTTAGCTTCTGCACCTTGCCAAATCACTTCTTGAGAAACTGGATCAAGTTTGTTCCAAGCTGCACCCTGCGCTGGAGACCATGTCCCATTAATATATAAATTCCCTTGTGACATTATTTTTACTCCATCTTGTCTAAAGGCAACATACGAATACTTTGCCCCGCTTGTACGCCAAGCGCATAGGCTTGTTCAGCCGTTAAACTTAAGTTGTCTGCATCCGCAGCATGTTGAATTAAAATTGCGCGATAATCGTGATAACGGTCATTCGCCACCAAATAACGACCTGTCGCTTCTGGCAAACTGCTCACGATTTTCACAGCACAGGTCTGGCTTTCCTTGACTGCACGTAAGTTTTTCACTTCAGCTTCGAGGGTTGGCCCTGCATCAAAAATATCGACATACCCTTGATAACGCAGACCTTCCGACTCTAAAACACGAGAAGCTGGAACAGTCTGGGGATGAACTTGCGCAATCACTTGCTGTGCGGCCAATGGCAATAAATCGGTATACACAGGGAAGCGTGGCATTAATTCCGCAATAAAGACTTTTTGCCCAATACCACTCAAGTAATCCGCCGTGGAGAAATCCATATTGAAAAAGTGATAACCCAAGGCATCCCAAAAGGGTGATCGACCATTTTCATCAGAATAACCACGCATTTCTGCAATCAGGGTATTTTGAAATGCCTGCTGAAATGCTGCGATAAACAGAAAACGGATTTTAGAGAGCAATTTACCATTTTGATCTTTACGGTATTCAGGATCTAAAAACAGCGTACACAGCTCACTACATCCTGTATGGTCATTGCTTAAAAATAGGGTGTTTAAGGCCTTATAAACATTCAGAGCTTGTGAAGCATGAACTTGTTTGCCCACATGAAAGTTATAAAATGGTTCCGTCAAACCCACTGCAACTTCAATCGCACTCACGCCAACCACGCGCTGCAACTGGGTATCTTCTAAAACAAATAAATAACCTTGCTCATTTGGCGCCGCCTGACCTTGTAAGGTCTTTTGTGTGCGGGCAATTCGAGCCAATAAGATGTCTTTATTTTGGGGTAAAGAAGTCAGACCTACGCCCGACTTCCCCGCCAGAATGAAGATATCATCTAAATCTCGATGCTCTGCATGTCTAACAATCATCATCAGCGGTGACCTATCACGCGCCAACAAAACGTGCGAGCGCACGCTCAAAACGTTGTAAACCTGCTTCAATATCCGCTTCTGGAATAATTAAAGATGGCGTGAAACGCACGACATTTGGACCTGCAACCAAGGCCAAGAGGCCTTCTTCACCAGCAAGCGTGACGATATCTTTGGCTTTACCTGCATATTCTGCTTTGAGTACACAGCCAATCAATAAACCTTGACCGCGAACTTCTTCAAACAAACCAAAACGTTCATTCAAACGCTTCAAACCTTCAGCAAAGATTTGCGCACGAGTACGTACACCATTCAATACTTCAGGGGTGTTGATAAAGCCAAACACTGCATTTGCCACAGCAGATGCCAATGGATTACCGCCATACGTCGTGCCGTGATCTCCCACTGCATACATATTCGCGTATTTATCTGTCGTAATCATGGCACCAATTGGGAAACCACCACCGAGTGCTTTGGCTGTGGTTAAAATGTCTGGCGTCACTTCAGTGTTCATATAGGCATATAGCGCCCCTGTACGACCTACACCTGTTTGTACTTCATCAAAAATTAATACTGCACCGTGTTGATCACACAGCTCACGTAAACCTTTTAAAAATTCAGGATCAGCCGTAATGACCCCACCTTCACCTTGAATCGGTTCAACAATCACGGCACACGTGTCGGCATCAATCGCTGCACGGGCTGCGTCCAAATCATTAAATGGCAGATGCTGAATACCTTCTGGTAAAGGAGCAAAATCTTGCGAATATTTCGGTTGACCACCTGCCGAAACGGTAAATAAGGTACGACCGTGGAAGGCATTTTTAAATGCAATAATCTTGTTCTTGCGCGCAGAGCCTGAAAGTAGGCCCACTTTGCGTGCAAGTTTCAAAGCCGCTTCGTTGGCTTCTGCACCAGAGTTACAGAAGAACACTTTATCGGCGAAGGTACTTTCAACCAATTGTTTTGCTAGAGTAAGTACAGGTTCATTGGTATAACCATTACCGATATGCCATAACTTTTGACCTTGTTCGACTAAGGCTTTGACTGCAACTGGATGTGCATGTCCAAGCGCATTCACCGCAATGCCACCTGCAAAATCAATATATTCTTTACCTTGCTGATCCCACAAACGAGAACCTTCGCCACGCACAGGAATAAATTGAGCAGGTGCAAAAACAGGCACCATATACTGATTAAAATCTTGGCGATTCGGTTGGCTGTTCTGGTTCATGGTCTGTTCTTCCTTAATAAATCTGATGTTTTTCTTACTTGAATGTGCCCCGAAGGGCACGAAACTTCCCCTTAACCTGGGAAAATTCCTCGTTCTTTACGTGCTTTCAAAATACGCTCACAAGCCAAAATGTACGCTGCAGTACGCAAGCTACAATCTTTGTCATCTGCTGTATGCCAAACATCTTCAACCGCTTTAATCATGAGCTTATCTAAGCGCTCATTAATTTCTTCTTCGGTCCAGAAGTAACTTGCCATGTCTTGAACCCACTCAAAGTAACTCACGGTTACACCGCCAGCATTACAGAGCACATCTGGAACAATCATGATTTGACGTTGTAAAAGAATATCTTCTGCTTCTGGATAAGTTGGGCCGTTCGCACCTTCCAAGACCAATTTCGCAGTCAATTTTTGCGCACGCTCAGCAGTAATCTGACCTTCTAAAGCAGCAGGGATTAAAATATCCATCTCTACTGTCCAGAACGCTTCATCTTCAATTACGGTTGCATTAGGGAAGCCTGCAACACCTTTATGAATCGCAACGTAGTCTTGTAATTGCTTAACGTCAAAACCATCTGCGTTGAAAATTGTGCCTGTGTGGTCTTGTACACATACTACTTTTGCGTTGGCTTTATGGAATAAATATGCAGCTTCGCTACCTACGTTACCAAAGCCCTGAACTGCAATACGGCTGCCTTCAAGTGCTAAGTTAATTTTTTTGGCAACTTCTAAACCTGTAACGAATACACCACGACCTGTTGCACGGACACGACCTAATGAACCACCTAAATGTACAGGTTTACCCGTCACTACACCTGTGACAGTATGACCCTTAATTGTGGAATAGGTATCCATCATCCAACCCATAATGTCTGCATTAGTACCCACATCTGGCGCTGGAATATCGATTTGTGGGCCAATGATTGGGCTAATTTCAGTGGTAAAACGACGTGTTAAGCGTTCAAGTTCACGTGGCGACAATTTACGCGGGTCTACTCGAATACCGCCTTTTGCACCACCATATGGTAAGTTCAATACCGCAGTTTTAATGGTCATCCATGCTGAGAGGGCCATGACCTCATTCAGTTCTACATCTGGATGGTAACGAATACCGCCCTTACCTGGTCCACGCGACAAATTGTGTTGTACACGGTAACCTTCGAAATGCTGAATAGAACCGTCGTCCATTACAATAGGCACATCAACAATGAGCGCACGCTTTGGACGCTTTAAAGTATTGATAAATGGGATTAAGTCTTCTTCAAGATAAGGTGCTACACGGTTAATCTGAGCAAGGTAGGTTTGCCATGCGCCACTATTTTCCATTTCATACGACAAAGACATTATTTTATCCTCTGAGAATTTAATTGAGCTAATCCATTCAAAATAGGAAACACCCCATCTATTGGACACCGCCTCAGCTCGGTGTTGTTCCAACTGGAGTGTTACCTAATACGCATAGTATGAAAAATCAAAACGACTCTAAAAAGTTGTAAATTTGATAAAAATGCAATAAATTTTATCAAAATGATAATTATGGAAATCAAAATGAATGATACTGACAGCCAAATTCTAGGTTTGCTGCGTGACAACGCCCGTATGTCAATTACCGACATTGCCCAAAAAGTGCGCGTTTCCCGGAATACTGTGCAGAAACGAATCGAATATTTAGAATCGAGTGGCATCATTACGGGCTATACCGTTCGCTTAAAACCCGGCAGTGAGAAAAACACCATTCGTGCTTGGATGAATATTATGGTGGAAGGCACCAAAACCAGTGCGGTCGTAAAAGAGTTAAGAATCGACCCTTCTGTACATACACTGCATACCACCAATGGTAAATGGGATTTATTGGTTGAGCTGAAATCGGACAGTTTGGAAAGTTTTGACAAAACCTTAGAGCGTATTCGAACCATTTCGGGTATTTATAACACTGAAACCAGTATTTTGCTTTCGACTTATAAAGCATAAGCAATTCACTTATCGTGATTTTAAGTGAGAAACCCGCATACTCTTAGAAATCAAACCATCCTGATCAATACAGCCTGATTTGAGTAAAATGTACAGTTCGGCCCCCGTTTTCTAGGAAATTTGAGCCGATTTTGACCCCATGAGTTTAATCGATTGCTCATTTTTAAATAGTGCAACTCTTTTAAAGTCTTGCATGGCTGTGTATAACAATCGACGTACAGAAAAGTAAAAGCATAGGCAAACTGTCTAAAAAAGCGTTAGACTATGCCACAATCAGAAATGCAAAGACTTTGGTCATTTGCAGACGAATAGAAAGGTGAAGATTGATGCCGCTCAATACCGTTGAAGAGCTCGTAGCAGATATCCGTGCAGGGAAAATGGTCATCCTGATGGATGATGAAGACCGTGAAAATGAAGGTGACTTGGTCATTGCGGCGACACATGTCCGCCCAGAAGACATCAACTTCATGATTACACATGCGCGTGGTTTGGTGTGCTTAACTTTAAGCCGTGAGCGTTGTCAGCAATTGAATTTACCATTAATGGTCGATGCCAATGGTGCGCAACATGCCACCAACTTCACCCTATCAATTGAAGCAGCCGAAGGGATTACCACAGGTATTTCCGCTGCTGAACGTGCTCATACCATTCAAACGGCGGTTGCAGCACATGCCAAGCCTAGCGATATCGTACAGCCTGGACATATCTTCCCATTGATGGCGCAACCTGGTGGTGTACTACACCGTGCGGGACATACTGAAGCAGGCTGTGACCTTGCCCGTATTGCTGGTCTAGAACCTGCTTCTGTAATTTGTGAAATTATCAAAGAAGACGGCACCATGGCCCGTCGCCCAGATTTAGAAATTTTCGCTGAAAAGCATGGCCTGAAAATGGGAACCATTGCTGACCTCATCCATTACCGCATGACCAATGAACAAACAGTCGAGCGTTTAGGTCAAGAAAGCATCGACACTGAATACGGTACATTTGAACTGTTCCGTTACCGTGAAATTGGCAATCCAGATATTCATTTGGCTTTGGTGAAAGGTGAGCCAAAAGATGGCATCACTACGGTTCGCGTACATGGTTTTAATCCGACACGTGACTTGCTCAAATTGAACAAGCAAGACGGCGAACCCGCTTGGAACTTAGACCGTGCCTTAAAAGAAATTGCACAAAGTGATCGTGGCGTACTGGTCTGGATTGGTCAACGTCATCTACAAGATTTAGGCCCTGCCCTAGACAGCCTAACTGCACCAAAGAAAACCAAATCTAGTGCAGCTCTGTCTCAGCAATATCAAACGATTGGTGTGGGCGCACAAATTTTACGTGATTTAGGCGTCGAAAAAATGAAGCTGCTTAGTTCGCCGCTACGTTTCAACGCATTATCAGGTTTTAATCTTGAAGTGGTGGAATATGTCACCGCTCAACAAACATTAACGAAATAATCGAGGTTGCTATGGCGATTCGCCGAATTGAAGGTTTATTACATCTCGCGAGCGAAGGCCGTTACGCGATTTTAGTTGGTCGTTTCAATAGCTTTGTGGTTGAACACTTGCTAGAAGGCGCAATTGATACATTGAAACGTCATGGTGTATCAGAGGATAATATCACTGTTGTTCATGCACCAGGCGCTTGGGAACTTCCAGTGGTTGCAAAAAAACTGGCTGCTTCTGATCGCTTTGATGCCATCATCGCTCTTGGCGCTGTGATTCGTGGTAGTACGCCTCACTTTGACTTTGTTGCAGGTGAATGTGCCAAAGGTTTAGGCGTAGTTGGCTTAGACACTGGTTTACCAGTGATTAACGGTGTATTGACTACGGACAGCATTGAACAAGCGATTGAACGCTCTGGAACAAAAGCAGGTAATAAAGGTAGCGAAGCTGCTCTTACTGCAATTGAAATGGTTAACTTGTTAAAGGCTATTTAAAGCATGTCGCAAACACTTCAAGCCGCTTATGCTGCAAAACGTAAAGCACGTCGTTTTGCTGTACAAGGCATTTATGAATGGCAAATGAGCCGCAACCCAGTGCATGAAATTGAAGCACGTACGCGTGTTGAAAATGCCATGCATAAAGTGGACCTAAGCTATTATCATGAATTGCTGACTCAAGTGGTTGCCAATCATGAAGCTTTGGATGCGCTTCTTATTCCTGTGCTAGATCGCCAAATCGAAGCACTAGACGGTGTTGAACTTGCAACATTACGTTTAGGCGCTTACGAATTGAAAGAACATCTTGAAATCCCGTATCGCGTGGTTTTAGATGAAGCGATTGAACTTGCCAAACACTTTGGTGGTGCTGACAGTCATAAATACATTAATGGTGTATTAGACCGTTTAGCTAACAGCCTTCGTGCAGCAGAAAAGCAACAAGCACAATAAGACGTGTAGTAAGTAATATGGCTGAGTTTTCTATCATTGAAACCTATTTTAATCGACAGAAGCATACTTCAGTCGACTTAGGGGTCGGAGATGACTCAGCCGTACTTACCCCGCCTCCGCAGCAACAATTGGTGATCTGCACAGACACCTTGATTGCAGGACGACATTTTCCTCTCGATACTCCTCCCCATGCCATTGGCTGGAAATCTGTTGCCGTGAATCTTTCCGATATTGCAGCAATGGGCGCCAAACCGCAGAGTATCTTATTGGCATTGAGCCTACCCCAAATTGATCATGACTGGCTGAAAGACTTTAGTCGGGGACTCTACGATTGTTGCGATCAATTTGGCGTGAGTTTAATTGGTGGTGATACGACCCAAAGCCCTCACCTCACCATTTCCGTCACCGCCCTCGGCTGGGTAGATACGGGGCAAGCGGTAAAACGCTCAGGTGCTCAAGCAGGTGATTACGTTTGTGTCAGCGGTCAGGTCGGTGATGCGGCCTTTGGCCTTCAACATCCAAATCACACCTTAAAGCACCGTTTAGATTACCCAACACCACGTTGCCAACTTGGACAGCAGTTAAAAGGCTTAGCTTCTGCCATGATTGATGTGTCGGATGGACTGGCACAGGATCTTGGACATATTCTTAAGGCATCACAGGTCGGTGCTCGACTACAATTGGAACAACTCCCAATCGATGTCAGTCTGCAACATTTAACACAAGTACAACAATGGCAATACGCACTCGCAGGTGGTGATGACTACGAGTTATGTTTTACAATAAGCCCGCAAAATTACCAACAACTTTTGCAACAACAATTAGATGTAAAAATTACGGTGATTGGAACTATTACAACATCTACTGGGCTTACATTTGAAAAAGATGGCAAAGATCATCCGCTTCAATTTCAAGGGTATCAACACTTTGCATAAACCTCCAATTCAGTTTAACCAGATGTCTTGGTCGAACCGCTGTATTGTATTTTGCGGTGTCGGTTTTGGCTCTGGTTTATTACCCAAAGCACCAGGCACATTTGGTTCAGCTTTTGCCCTGCTTTTTATTCCATTGTGGTTGAATTTAGGCTTTATCAACTCCATATACGCCATCATCTTCATGTCGCTGATCGGCATCTATATTTGCGGTCAAACCGCCAAAGTGATGGGTGTACATGACGATGGACGCATTGTCTGGGATGAGTTTGCAGGCCAATCCATTACCTTGTTACCGTTGATTTATTTCGGACAAATGAGTGTCTTCTCTGCATTGATTGGTTTTTTGCTGTTTCGCCTGTTTGATGTATGGAAGCCATGGCCCATTCGCGTCATTGACCGCCAAGTCCACGGCGGATTTGGCATTATGCTCGATGACATTATTGCGGGGCTTTGGGCAGCGCTCTGTATTTTTATATACCTCAATATTTCTCTGGCTTAGCGCCAGCTTGTAAGGTGTGTTATGACAACTTCTGTGATTATTCTTGCTGCAGGTAAGGGAACCCGAATGCGTTCCCAGCTCCCCAAAGTGTTACAACCCTTAGCAGGACGCCCCTTACTTGGACATGTGATTGACACAGCAAAGCAACTCCATGCTGAGCACATCATCACCATTTATGGACATGGTGGCGAACAAGTGCAACAGCACTTTAACCATGAACAAATACAATGGGTCGAACAAGCAGAACAACTGGGTACTGGTCACGCTGTTCAGATGACTTTACCTGTACTACCTCAAGATGGCATCTCACTGATTTTATCTGGTGATGTACCCTGTATTACCCCCGCAACATTACAAAAACTACTTGATGCTTCACGTGGAACAGGGATTGGTCTCGTGACCTTAACCCTTGAAGATGCCACAGGCTATGGTCGCATTGTGCGTGAAAATGGGAAAATTCAAGCGATCGTTGAGCATAAAGATGCCAACGAACAGCAACGTCAGATTCGTGAAATCAATACAGGCATCTATTGCGTGAGTAATGCCAAGTTACATCAATGGCTACCACAGCTCACCAACAATAATGCTCAGGGTGAATATTACCTTACTGACATCGTGGCGATGGCACTGGCCGATGGTCTTGAGGTCGCTTCAGTTGAACCTGAGATGAGCTTTGAAGTTGAAGGTGTGAATGACCGTATTCAACTTGCAGCATTAGAACGCCAATTTCAAAACTTCCAAGCTAAACAATTGATGCAACAAGGCGTGCATTTGATTGACCCGAGTCGTTTTGATTTACGTGGCAAACTTAAAGTCGGTCAAGACGTACGGATTGATATTAACGTGATCATTGAAGGTGATTGCGAACTGGGTGATGGGGTTGAAATTGGCGCAGGTTGTGTGATTAAAAACACCAAAATCGCTGCTGGCACCAAAGTGCAGCCGTATAGCATTTTCGATCAAGCCATTGTCGGTGAAGACACCCAAATTGGACCTTTTGCACGTTTACGTCCAGGTGCAAAACTCGCCAATGAAGTCCATATTGGGAATTTTGTTGAAGTGAAAAACTCAAGCATCGGTCTGGGTTCTAAAGCCAATCATTTTACTTATTTAGGCGATGCCGAAATTGGTGAAAATTCAAATATTGGTGCAGGAACCATTACCTGTAATTATGATGGTGCCAACAAATTCAAAACCATTATTGGTGACGCTGCCTTTATTGGCTCGAACAGTTCACTGGTCGCCCCTGTACGTATTGGTCATGGTGCTACAGTCGGCGCTGGTTCAGTGATTACCCGTGATGTTGAAGATCACAACTTGGCCTTTGAACGTTCAAAGCAGATAGTCAAAGAAAACTATCAACGTCCACAAAAATTGAAGAAATAAGAGGATATTCCTATGTGCGGTATTGTCGGTGGCGTTGCAGAACGTAGTATTACCAATATTTTAATTGAAGGTTTAAAACGACTGGAATATCGTGGCTATGATTCGGCAGGCTTAGCACTGGTGAGTCAAGATGCTATTTTACGTGAACGTCGTGTCGGTAAAGTTGCCAACCTTGAACAAGCCGTGAATGAATCACTGGTCACAGGTTCACTTGGGATTGCACATACTCGTTGGGCAACTCATGGTAAACCAACCGAAAATAATGCCCATCCACATGTCTCGGGTAATGTTGCCGTCGTACATAACGGGATTATCGAGAACTATCAAGAACTGAAAGATGATCTTGAAGCCTTAGGTTATGTATTTACCTCGCAAACCGATACCGAGGTTGTCGCGCATCTGGTACATGACGCCTTAAAATCAACCTCTAGCCTGTTAGAAGCTGTACAAAGCGTAGTACCACAGCTTAAAGGTGCCTATGCACTGGGAATTATTCACACAGATTATCCTGATGAACTGATTACGGTGCGTGAAGGCTCACCACTTGTGATTGGTGTGGGGATTGGTGAAAACTTCATTAGCTCGGATCAATTGGCTTTATTACCGATTACCAACCGCTTTATTTACCTTGAAGAAGGTGACATTGCTCGCTTAACACGTGACAAGATTGAAGTATTTGTAAATGGGCAACTGGTCAATCGTCCAGTGAAAGAACTGGATGCAACAGTCAGCAATGCATCCAAAGGTGAATTTAAGCATTACATGCTGAAAGAAATTTATGAGCAGCCTGAAGCATTGCAACAAACCATTTCTCAAGCTTTAGATGGTAATGCTTTACGTGCTGATTTCTTAAAGCATGCAGAAGCGGATTTTGCGAACATCCAACAAGTACAAATTCTAGCTTGTGGGACCAGCTACCACGCTGGCATGATTGCCAAATATTGGTTTGAACAACTGATTGATGTGCCTTGTCAGGTCGAAATTGCCAGCGAATTCCGCTATCGCACTCCAGTCATTGTGAATAACACGCTTTACTTATGTATTTCACAATCGGGTGAAACTGCGGATACCTTAGCCGCACTGCGTGATACCCAAAAGCGTGCTGTATCAAAGAATATCAATATTGTGACTATGGCAATTTGTAATGTGGCCACTTCATCGATGATTCGTGAAACCAACCACAGCTTATTGACCTTGGCAGGCCCTGAAATTGGCGTAGCATCAACCAAAGCCTTTACCACGCAATTGGCCGCATTGATGTTACTGATTTTAAAAATTGGTCAAATCAAACAAACCATTTCAGAACATCAAATTCAAAGCATTGCAGCAGAGTTATGGCACTTACCTAAGGTTATTTTAGATACTTTGCAAAATAACGCAGCTATTTTGCGACTTTCAGAATTGTTTGTGGAAAAACAACACTGCTTATTCCTTGGTCGTGGCACACATTTCCCGATCGCCTTGGAAGGTGCATTGAAACTGAAGGAAATTTCCTATATTCATGCTGAAGGTTATGCTGCGGGCGAACTCAAACATGGGCCGTTGGCTTTGGTCGATAATGACATGCCTGTGGTTATTCTTGCTCCACAAGATGACATGCTAGATAAACTCAAATCGAACATGGAAGAAGTTCAAGCACGTGGGGGTGAATTGTTTGTCTTTGCGGATGAACATAGTGGCATTCACAATAAAGATCGCCAACACGTAGTGAGTGTACCAAGTATCAGTGCGACTTTAGCACCAATCGTGTATAGCGTCCCTGTACAGCTACTGTCTTATCATGTCGCAGTATTGCGTGGTACCGATGTAGACCAGCCTCGAAACTTGGCCAAGAGTGTTACTGTCGAATAAGAATAAAGGCTCGAATTTCGAGCCTTTTTTATCAAATAATATGAGTTAAAAATATGACCAGCCTTACCTGTTTTAAAGCTTATGATATTCGTGGCAAACTCGGCTCAGAATTGAATGAAGAGATTGCCTATAAAATTGGTCGTGCCTATGGACAAATTTACCAACCTAAAACCGTGGTGATTGGTTGCGATATCCGTCTGAGCAGCGAAGGCCTAAAACAAGCCACCATCCAAGGGCTCATCGATGCTGGTGTCAATGTTCTTGATTTGGGTATGACAGGAACTGAAGAAGTGTATTTCGGAGCCTTCCATCTTGACGTACAAGGCGGTATCGAAATCACGGCCAGTCACAATCCAATGGATTATAACGGCATGAAACTGGTGCGTGAAAATGCACGCCCAATCAGTGCTGACACTGGTTTAAAAGATATTCAAGCACTGGCGGAATCAGGCGCATTTACAACTGTTGAGCATAGAGGCACAGTTGAAAGTTACAATATTCTGCCTGAATTTATCGATCACCTCCTCACCTACATTCGCCCCGAAAAAATTCGTCCACTCAAACTGGTGGTCAATGCGGGCAATGGTGCAGCGGGGCATGTGATTGATGCACTGGAGCAAAAGTTCAAGCAACTGCAAGTTCCAGTCGAGTTTGTCAAAATTCATCATGAAGCCGATGGCACATTCCCGAATGGTATTCCAAATCCGATTTTAGTTGAAAATCGTGATAGTACCCGTCATGCAGTACTAGAACATCAGGCGGATATGGGCATTGCTTGGGATGGCGATTTTGACCGCTGTTTCCTGTTTGATGAAAAAGGGCAATTTATTGAGGGTTATTACATTGTCGGCTTATTGGCTCAAGCCTTCTTGTTAAAACAGAGCAATGAAAAAATTGTACATGACCCACGGTTGGTCTGGAACACTTTAGATATTGTCGATCAATATCAAGGTATTACTGTACAGTCTAAATCTGGTCACGCCTTTATTAAAGATGTCATGCGTGAACATAATGCAGTCTATGGCGGAGAAATGAGTGCACACCACTATTTCCGTGATTTTGCTTATTGCGATAGTGGCATGATTCCATGGTTACTGGCGATTAGCGTTTTATCTGAAACACAGCAATCTTTATCTAGCTTGGTTGAAGATATGATTACCAAGTTTCCATGTAGTGGTGAAATCAACTTTAAGGTTGCAGATACGCAAGCTACAATTCAAAAACTGTTTGACCATTTTGCAGATCAAAATCCTGAGATTGATCGTACCGATGGGGTGAGCTTAGATTTTGGCACTTGGCGTTTTAACGTACGTGCATCCAATACAGAACCTTTGCTTCGCTTGAATATTGAAAGCCGTTTGGATCAAAATCCGCAACCGATGCAAGCTTATGTGAATGAATTAACGCAATTGATTCAAAGTTAAAAAAGGGAGCACTTTGCTCCCTTTTTTAAAGTCTATTTTAAGCATACCCTTGCGGGTTCTGTTTTTGCCAATTCCAACTGTCGGCCAACATATCTTCCAAACCATATTGCGGCTGCCAGTTCAATTCTGTTACTGCACGAGTATTGTCCGCAAAAGATGTTGCTACATCACCCGCACGTCGTGGTGCAAATTCAAATGCAATCGCGATCCCATTGACTTGCTCAAAGGTATTTTTAATTTGCAAAACTGAGGCACCCTGCCCCGTACCGATATTCCATGCACGACAGCCTGTAGCCGCTAAACGATTATTCAATGCACATAAATGCGCATTAGCTAAATCCACTACATGGATATAATCACGAACGCCTGTACCATCTACCGTATCGTAATCCTGACCAAAAATAGCCAGTTTTTCACGACGCCCCACAGCGACTTGCGTTACATAAGGCATCAAATTATTTGGAATTCCTTGGGGATCTTCACCAATTCGACCACTTTTATGCGCGCCTACAGGGTTAAAGTAACGCAACAAAGCAATCGACCAACGCTCATCTGCCATACTGAGCTTTTGTAGCATTTGTTCAACAATCAGCTTGGTATAGCCATAATTGTTCGATGGCATACCCGTCGGCATCTCTTCATTCAATGGTGAAGTATTTGCCTCATCATAAACAGTCGCAGAAGAACTAAACACCAGCTTAAAGACGCCAGCCCGCTCCATGGCTTTGACCAAATTCAAACTACCCGTAATGTTATTATCAAAATAGGTCAAAGGAATCTGCTGGCTTTCACCTACCGCTTTTAAACCTGCGAAATGAATCACCGCATCAATTGTATGCTGTGCAAAAAGTTGATCTAGTATTTCACCATCTCGAATATCCCCCTCGACAAAATCGAGAGATTTTCCAGACAATTGTTGTACACGCGTCAAGGATTCAACCGAACTATTTGAGAGATTATCTAAAACCACAACGTCATGACCTGCGGTTAATAACTCAACACAGGTATGTGAGCCGATATAACCAGCTCCACCTGTGACTAAAATCTTAGCCATATTTTTTCCTTGCAAAACTTTCAGTAAGCCCTAAATTAAGCTATCAAATGAATCCTGTAATATCGAAATTATACTCATCAAGCAAATCTCTATAGTTTAGTTAATTATAACTTGATTACTCCGTTTATACCCATCGACATAATGCTCAAGTTGAGTCAACAACCAATCTATATCTGGTTTTGCTGCATCCATTTGACTTATTCTATCAAAGACTATTTGTATTTCTTGTAAGGGGTAATCTTTTTCAAAGGAACGACGAATCCGCGCATGCTCTGTATACTCTGTATTTTCTTGGTCAATCAACAGTTCCTCATACAGTTTCTCTCCTGGACGTAAGCCACTATAGATGATTTCAATATCACCACTCAACGACCCAGTTTCTCGCACAGTGAAACCACTTAGTTTAATCATTTGTCGTGCCAAATTCTGAATGCATACAGGTTCCCCCATATCCAATAAGAATACATCTCCACCTTGCCCCAGTGCACCCGCCTGAATCACCAATTGCGAGGCTTCAGGAATCGTCATAAAGTAACGAGTAACTTCTGGATGGGTCACAGTAATGGGGCCCCCTTTGGCAATTTGCTGTTTAAATAAAGGGACTACTGAACCTGAAGACCCTAAAACATTACCAAATCGAACAATACTGATATGTGTATTTTTCTGTATTGCAGCGACAGATTGACAATATAACTCTGCCATCCGCTTCGAAGCCCCCATCACATTGGTTGGTCGAACCGCTTTATCTGTCGAAATTAATACAAATGTTTCTACCCCTTTTTTTACTGCTGCATTGAGACTACATGCCGTACCAATCGCATTATTTTTCAATCCAGCAAGCGGATTACATTCAACTAGAGGCACATGCTTGTATGCTGCTGCATGGTAGACTGTTTGAACACCATACTGTTCAATCTCATACTCTAATTTGGCTTGATTCCGCACAGAACCCAAAACAGGAATGATGGTCACATCACAGCTCGAGTGTAATTCTTGATCAATGTTATACAGTGCGAATTCGTTCAGTTCATAAAGAACTAGCGCTTTCGGCTTATTCTTAACAATTTGACGACATAATTCAGATCCAATAGACCCACCTGCACCTGTCACCATCACAACTTTATTTTCAATATTCTTGGTCAATAAATGCGAAATCGGGGGAATAGGATCACGCCCTAACAAATCAATAATATCCACTTCCTGAATATCAGAAACGGTAATTTCGCCATGAACCAACTGGGTCAAACCAGGTAGTGCCGTAATTTTTAAATTACAAGGCTCAAGCTCATGAATAATCTCTGCTTTTCTTCCACGCTCCACTGAAGGAAGTGCCAATAAAATTTCGTCGATTCTATCTTTCTTCAACCGTTGTAATGCTTGAGCAACTGGATAAACAGGGATACTGCCAATAATTCTTCCTTGTAAGGATGGATCATCATCAATAAAGAATACAGGTAGATACTGACCTGAACATTTAAGTGCCGCCTCAATTTGCTGACCAGCTGCACCTGCACCATAAATTGCAACTCTTTTACTGCCAATTTCAGCACAATATGAAGCTCTAACTAAAAAACGAATATATACCCTACTCAACCAAACCCATGTAAACATCATAAATCCGAATATAAATGGGACAGACATCGGAACGAATGTTGCAGTACTTGAACGCAGTACATATAAGGCGATCATCGTCATCGCGACAGCAAGTGCTAACTTCCATATCAGGATTTCTTCAAAAGTATGGACAATAAAACGATAAACTCCTGTGATCATCAAACTTAAGACTGCAATAAAACTGATCAAGATAATGCCATATGTCGCATCTGAAATAATTGGAGTTTGAAAATCAAACAAACGAATCACATAGCACAACCATAAAATGACAGGGAAAGCCAATAAATCCAAAAAACTTAAAAAAACTTGCTTATATAATCTTGGCTGTGCAGCAAATTGATGAATTATATTTCTCACCATGATGATCCCCTTTACAGGATTGCATCTTTATACCCATTTTTATGTCAATAAAAATGCATGTTTAAATGGGATAGCCTTATGAGGACATCCTATTGTCCTTATTTGGTTGAACTTTTTATTACATCAATCGCCTACACAATCTTCTTAATTACATTCACGGTTTTTTAAAAACTCTTTTCTCTTAACATAGAGGTACCAAGAACATTAAATTTGCTTCACTTAGATATTGAGCATTTACTAGACGTACTTTAAGTCTCTAAGTAAACCTTCTGGATCAAGCAAACGAATGACATAGCACAACTATAGAATCACCATAAATGCGAATAAATCCCCAAAAATTGGTAAAATTGATAAATTAATATTTGTTTTTAATTAAATTGAGACATTTATCAAAAAATATAATTATTTTATTAAATTAATCAGCGCTTCATGAAAAAGCATGACAAATTACAACTTTGAGTTCTAAACAAATTTAAATAATTACAATCCGGACGACTACTCACTGGTTAAACTTTTATTCTGAAGTCTCAGATTAAAGAGCGGACTGAAACGGTCTTAAATGCAGAGATTAAAAAATATCTGGACGTAAATCCTAAAAAATCAATTGTAGAAAGGGCTACTCTCGCAAAACCAAAAGATTCTGGTTCATTTAAACTAGAAGTCCTACGCGGACGGACGAGCAATTTTTAGCCACAATTCATTAAGAGAAATTAAATTATTTGAAGAAATCGGCAGTAAAGTTAGCTCCCTATTTATACTCGACAAACTATCGGAATATTTCGATAGCATATTGTCCGTATGTATGGGTGATCCTAGTAAAAATAACATTGACCCTAGAGAGTATTCTCAACAGATAATCTCTCTAAATTCTTAAAATATTCTTGTTGAAATGCGGTCAGACTTAACTCACTATTTTCAAAGTGTTGTCTGATTCGATTGTAGTAAATCTCAATATATACAAACTAGATATCATTGGTTCGTTTGCAAGTAGACAATACTCTGCCGTGTACCACATGAACTTTTGATACATGAATGAAACTTTTAATTACTGTAATCCCAACAGTCTCTACGCATAAATATTATTTTAATTCGGCTGCTTGTGTAATAGCACTCTAAAATCACAATACAGTCTCGTAAGCCTGAGAAGCACAGCTTTGCAAGGTCATAAACATAACAACTGATAGAGTTTCCTCGTGAACAGCTCATAATGAAATACAGCACATACCAATTGACAGTTTATGTGTGGGCTAGTTTTCCAACCACGAATAAGATGACTAAATTAATTCAATATTACCCATGAGTATGACTAGCCTTCTTTAATTCAAATAGAGGCCATGTTGACTGTCTAAATAGTAGTGACTAAATAACTGGAAATAGGCAATCCCTAAAATTTTGCGCTGTAGGTAAACGATGATTTGAATCCATTGCTGACTGTTTAAATTCAGGACTTGAGCAGCACTGCTGTACAAGGGAGTCATCCAAGATTTCTAAAATTTACATGATTTTTAAAAGAACTGTGTATCCAATATTTTGTCGAGGATCACCTTAATTGGTTTAATTTTTTATTGCATTCATCATCTGTATAACCTGCTGAATAGCATTCACAGTTTTTGTCAGATTATCTTCTGTTAAGGTCGGATGTACCAAAAACATTAAACTGGTTTCACCTAATTGTTGTGCGTTCACTAAGCGTGTTTTTGGTCTCCAAGGAGTACCATCAAATGCTTTTTCTAAATACACTTCTGAACAAGAGCCAATAAAACATGGCACACCTTGTGCATTTATTTCATTCAAAATACGGTCACGGGACCAACCTGCAGGTAATTGATCAATATTGACCTGTACATAGCACTTGTAGTTGGCATGTACATAATCTTGATTTGGATAATGTACGGAGAAATAACGACTATTTTGAAATACAGCCAATATACGCTGCGCATTCTGCGTACGTTTTTTTGTCCATATTGGCATTTTTTTCAGTTGCATGCGCCCGAGCACGGCCTGCATTTCCATCATGCGCCAATTGGTTCCAAAAGAGTCATGTACCCAATGGAAACCAGGTGGGTGTTGTTTATGGTAAATGCTGTCATAATTTTTACCATGGTCTTTATAAGACCACATTTTTTCCCATAAGTTCTCATCATTGGTGGTAACCATCCCGCCTTCACCACCAGTACTCATAATTTTGTCCTGACAGAAAGACCATGCCCCAATATGACCAATCGAACCCGCTGATTTTCCTTTATATTGTGCCCCATGTGCTTGAGCACAATCTTCAATGACAAATAACCCTTTTTCTTCCGCCAACTGCATGATTGGATCCATATCACACATCCAGCCCGCTAAATGTACACAAATAATGGCTTTGGTATTCGAAGTTAATACCGCCTCAATGGTCTTTCGAGAAATATTCTGAGAATCTAGCTCAACATCTGCAAAAATAGGATTAGCTCCTGCTGTAACAATACAACTGGCAGATGCAAGAAATGTTCTAGATGTAACAATTACATCATCACCAACACCAATATTTAAAGCTTTTAAAGCAACATCAAGTGCTACCGTACCATTTGTTAATGCTACGGCATATTTGGTTTGAGAAAATTGCGCAAATTCTTTCTCAAACTCGCGACATTCTTTTCCAGTCCAATAATTCACTTTATTTGAAAGTAGCAGATCTTTAACAGCATCTGCTTCTTCTACTGTGAAGCTTGGCCATGGTTCAAATGTAGTATTTAGCATCATTTTTTTCCCTAAATATAATCTTGGGAATTGATATTCGGTGTGGTATCTACAGGACATACCGCATGGATAAACTCAGCTACATTAGGTAGAGCATCAAATTCATGCTTAAGAATTGCTATATCGTATACATCATGCCATTCTCCCTTACGAAAAATCGCTTCACGTTGTCGACCTTCAATCTTCCAACCACATTTTTTAACATAAGCACCCATACTTGGCCCATTGAAGTCTAAAACTGGACCATATAAACGTCTGAGTCCGACATTGTAAAATGCCCACGCCATGGTCAACATAATGACTTCTGTCCCAAAGCCTTTTTTATTTTTTTCTGGCAAGATTTTTATTGGCATATTCGCTGACTGATTATGCCAATCAATCTCCCATAACCCCGTGATACCAATTGCTTCATTCGTTTCATTATCTACAATAATTAAGCGATAATTTGAACTATTTGTATTTGACTGAATCCAATTATTTTGGGAAAACAGAGATACAGGAAATGACCATCCTGTTACACTTCCAGCCACAAAAGGATCATTCATCAATTTTTGCAATAAAATATCATCGTGTAACTCAATTGGTCTAAGCGACACATTTTTAGATTTAATCATGACATTATTTCCCATTTGGTTTCCGATAAAGCGGAAAGTATTCTGTTAACTGTCCAACCCTGCCATTTTTATTTAACAATTTGAGATAAATATCAGAGTTCACGACAATACGATGCGTTTTAAATACGTGCTCATTTGAACTGAATCCTTTTTTATACTCATATAATGAATCCAAACTTGCCCCTAAACCTCCGCCAAGATGCAAAATACGGTATCTCTTTTCACGCCCCCAGGCTCTTGCAATATGTGCAATCAGCTTAGCAGGCTGTAAATTTCGATAAGCATCAAGAGTACCGCCTAAATGATATTGGATAATTTTACTTTCTTGGCAATACGTAAAGATTGAAGCAGCAATCGGTGTTTCATTATCATAAGCAGTAATTAATAAAATTCTGCCTTTTAGATTTTTTGCTAACGCTATGAAATATAAATCATCAAATAAATAAAAGTCTGATGCATTTACATGCTTCATAGTTTCAAGGTAAATTTTAGAAAAGATTAAAGCATTATTTTCATTGAATTCTTCAATCTTTGTATATATAGACTGTTTTAATGCCTTTTTAATGCCTCGTTGATGTCTCTGTTGAGTTTCAGACCAATGTTCTTCTTCTGTTTTACTCAAATCTGAAGATAATGTTGGCCCATGCTCAACGATAGTGCCAAATTTACTATTCCATCCAATATTTAAAATTGGATGTAGTCGAATAAACCAAGAAACACAATTCTGTTCCTTTAAAAAATTAATTGCATTTTGTAATAACTGATCAATCTCTTGATTTGTTAATACACTATCTCCTAATGGACCACCATAACCATATGGCGAGGTAGCATCCCAAAATATACTATCTATTCTCCTAATAATTAAAGGAAAAAGTAACTCATTATAACCAAACTTAATCATTAAGCCTTTAGCCTGACCATCATCTATTACTGCTGAAGATTTAAGCCATCCACTTAAATGATAGATATCAAAATTAAATTTCTTTACTGCAGTGTCCCATTCATCATCAACATCGACTAAAGAGCAGTTCACATTAGAATCCATTTTCATCACCCTGTTTATCCCCTGTAAATTTAGGCATAGAGTGACCTGATTCATCATTTACATTTTCTTTAATTAGAACAACTTTGATCGTTTTCAGCATAATTTTGAAATCCAGCCAAATGGATTGATTTTCAACATACCAAATATCAAGCTTCAATTTTTCATCCCAACTAATGGCATTACGGCCATTCACTTGTGCATGACCTGTCATGCCGGGGCGCACATGATGACGTTTGGCTTGTTCTTTACTATAAAGAGGTAAATATTCCATCAATAAAGGACGTGGACCTACAATACTCATTTCACCTTTAATCACGTTCCATAATTCTGGTATTTCATCCAAACTTGTAGATCGCAATTTTTTGCCAAAAGGAGTTAAACGTTCAATTTCAGGTAAAGGGTTCCCTTGGACATCAATAGCATCATGCATACTTCTAAATTTAATCATTTCAAAAGGTTTGCCATGTAACCCTGGACGAACCTGACGGAACAAGACAGGAGCGCCTAAATTCTTTTTCACCTTATATGCAACATATAAATATAATGGCGATAGTAAAGTGAGCGCAAAAGAAGCAATCACAATATCTAGGAAGCGTTTTATCATTTTCAGACTCCTAAAATATTTTGTAATCGTTGATTTACTTGTTCAACATCAAATTTATCGAGTGCGATTTTGTGGCTTTCATCTCCCATAAATCTGATTTGTTTAGGATTCTCAATGAAATAAATCATATTTTCAGCTAAAGCTTTGGAATCCCACCTTGGAATAATGAAGCCATTTCGATTTTGGATTACAGTTTCTCGGCAACCTGGGACATCTGTAGTAATAATTGCACGGCCTATTGCCATTGCTTCTTGTGTGCTGCGAGGTACACCCTCACGATAAGAGGGCAACACAAATACATGACTATTCGTAATCCAGTCTTTTACATTATTCACCCAGCCTAAATAATGCACAACATTGGAAGCAATCAAATCATCTAATTCTGATTGTTGCAGTGCTCCAATATTAAAAGTATCTATTTGTCCAAGAATCGTAAACTGTGTTTTAGGATATTGTTTTTTCACCAATTTAGCGGCTTGAACAAACTCATGTATTCCTTTTTCTTTAAGCAACCGACCAATGAATAAAAATTTAATAGGAAGTGAAATATCATCAACGGGTTGATATGGATATTCTTGTAAATTTAAACCTATTCCGCCTAGGATCACTACTTTTTTTACTTTTATAGAATATGTTTCCAATAAATCTTTAGGATCATCTGGGTTTAAGAAAATAAGTTGATCCAGCATTGGCAATGCGATTTTGTAGAGAAAAACTTGAATGTATCGGATAAATTTAATTTTATGGCTTAGACCCTCTGGCTGCTCTGTAAAAGTGTAACCTAGCCCCTCAAGCATACCGATTACACAAGGTACTTTTGCTAGTTTCGCAGCTAGAGTCCCAAAAATGACTGGCTTAGAAAAATATGAAAAGACCACATCAGGATTTATATGCTTTATTTTTTTAAAAAGTTGATAAGTTGCGACAATATCTGCCAGTGGATTTAATCCACCACGGTTTAAAGTATATGTAACTGGAATAGCACCTAGTTGTTCTATTTTATTTATATCTTCTGCATTGTATTGAGATGTAAAAGCATAGATTTGATGCCCCTGCTTTAAGAGGCTACGGATTAAATCTGCACGAAAATCATAAATGCTAGATGCTATCGTGCCAATAAACACTATCGTACTCATAATTTTTCAGCTTTTTTAGTTTTTTTAAAAAATTATTCTTTCCGTATTTAAGTGACAAACATAGAACATTTTTCTAATAATGTGTTCCAATTGCCTCTTTTACATCTCTAATTAAAATCCTTTTTTTGATCTGTGTCTTTTAAATAATTCTCTATTTTGTTGCAAAAAGTTTTAAAAATTAAAGTTCAACCAAGTAACCACATCCAAAATATGACTTAGTCATAAAGTCTATCTAAATTTTTCAAATTTATTCAGAATGGTAAATGAACATACACCCCATACAACTTTGAGCAAAGTTAGCAACTCTTTGTAAAAAATTAAAATTTCTAATATATGCATTAAAAAGCATTGAATTTCGATACCAGACTAAACTGATTTACCCCTTACCTAGCGTTAGGTTCGACGTGCTGTAAGCTTTGTAAGTCAAAGCACTAAAATTCTAGTGACTGATTCGGGGCTGATTGTAAACTCATCAATGACTAGCACAATAATTTTTAGACTCAGGTTATCCATCAAAAAATATATTGATGAATAGCTCTTCAATAATATCTTGCTACAATCAAACTACTTTTATTAATTTACATCTGATTGTGATTATGGAAGTAGCTTATCTACCAAATTAACTTTATATAAGCTCCTACTTTCTATTCACAACCAAATTTAATACTTCTTGCATTTCCTTTGCATCATCATCAGATAAAACCCGATTTCTTCTCTTCGAAAGATTCTGTCCCAAGCCCAAAAAACCAATTGTATAAATAAAAAGATATTTCAAATTAAAATAGATAAAATTATAAATTTTATTATTCATTTGATAATAATTTCTTATTTTATGTTCATCTGAACATGTTTTCAAAAGATTATCGATAGAGATATTTCCAAATTCACGATAAAAAAGAAGTAAATCAGGAAGAATTGCTATTTTTAAATCATTTTTACCATATGCACGACACCACAGCTCAAAATCTTCAGCACGAGGATAGTCTAAACTATATAAATTTCTTATATACCATTCTTTTCTAGCCATTACAGTTGGATGAGCTATATGAAACTTAAAAGGTTTAGATATTTCAGTAATAAGTGAATTGACACTTCTGAATCCACAGACTCTATTCTGATCATCTATAGAGACCAAACCCGTAGAAACAAGATCAACTTGATCATTTTCTAAAAGATATTTTAATTGTACTTCCAAGCGACTGGGATGCATAATATCATCCGCATCCATCCTTGCTATAAATTTACCTTCAGATTCCTTTATTAATTGATTTAGACGATTGGGTAGTTTTTTATTTTCACCATCACAGAGTACTTTAATCCTTCGATCACTACCTGCAAACTCTTTAGCAATCTTCAAGGAATTATCCGTGGATCCATCATCTACAAGAATTAACTCCCAATTTGTATATGATTGACAAAGTACAGACTGAATGGCAAAAGCCAAGAACTTTTCAGCATTATAAAATGGAATACCCACACTAATAGTAGGTGTATTTTCAGACTCATTTATCATAGAAATAAAAACCAATGTAAATTAGAATCAAAATTAAAACATAATGAATTTTTATTTTTTCCTTAACAAAAGGTGAATAAAATAATGGTGAAATTAGTAATGGAATAACACACCATGAAAACAATCCCCAACGATCAGAAAATGGCAGTTGAAATGCCATAAAAAATATAACACTTGCAATAATATAATAAGAAACAAGAATATTATATTGATAAGATAAATCGATATCAGTTAACTTATTTTTAACATACAGAGATACAAGTAGAAAAAAAGTATTAAATATTACAAACTGCGGCCTAAAACCTATGATGTAATCAGAAACTTCATCCGAAAAATAGTCTGCATGTCTATCTTCACCTAAAAAATCTAAAAACACTGATGAAAAGTTTAAAAAACCATAATTAAAGTAAGATAAAATTATAGAAAATAAATAGATAAGAATTAGTAAATTAAAAGCTCTAATTTTACTCATGATAACAGAACAAAAAAATATTAAAATTGGTATAATTGAGGTCAAATGAAAAGCTAATGATAAAAATATACACAATAAAATTATAATATTATTTTTCTTACCAACCCATAAAGAATAAGCTAATAACAGAAAGGCTAATGATACACCTTGCCTGATCACATTAATACTCATACTTAAATAAAAGAAAAATGAAATGCATGCAAAGAAAGTAATAAGAAGATTTGATTCAAATTTTTCAGTATAGTTCTTTAATGCTTTGTAAGTAACTGTATAAAATAAGAAGGATATTAATAAAAGAAAATAAGTATAACCCAAATTGAAATATCTTAGAGTCGAAGCAACTAGACCGAATAAAATACCATCACTAAAATTCAACTCAGATGTTTCATTCCAAAGTATATCAAAATAACTAACTGTATCAGCACCTACATCATATTCCCTCAGACCCACGAGGAATATTAAAAAAATTAAAGGTAAAAAAACTAAATATTGACCTAATTTATTCTGTAGTAAAACATCCTTCTTAATTTCATAAGACAAAGCAGAAGCCAAGACCAAACAGGCTGTACATAAATAAATTAAATTGTATAAATTTAAAAAAGCAGTATTATCAATTAATATCATTAGAAATACTATCCATATTATTATACAGGGCTAAAAGTTCGACGGATTTTTGTTTTATATCAAAACCCTTCTTAGCAAGCACTTCGACATCACTACCAAACTGAGTACTTACTGGATTTATATATTCAAACGCTTTAATCCATCCTTCAATGTTATTTAAGTCTTTAAAATCAATTAAGTTTACACCCAGATCAACTTCTTTTGATATCTTAGAGGATATTATAGACTTTAAACCAATTGCTTGACTTTCCACCAACACTACTGGAAATCCTTCATGTAATGATGGCATTAACATGACATCAGCACCAGCCATTAAGTTTGGTATATCATCTCTAATACCTAATAAATACACATTTTTATCTAAAGTGTAATCTTGTATCATTTGTCTAATAGAATTCTCTAAAGGACCTTGACCTACAATCAAAAATGTAAAAGCAATATCTTGCTCCTTTAATTTTCTAGCAATTTCTAACGACAATCTATGGTTCTTTACCTCACTTAACCGGCCAACTTGAATAATTTTCAACCCTTGAATATCATGTTTAATGCTTTTCCAATAATTCTTATTTTTTTCTGCTATTTGTCTATATAATTTTAAATCAATAGCATTATTTAATAACCAAACATTTTCTGTTGTCCCAAATAAATATTCCGCTGCTTCTTTACCACAAGCTATTTTTTTTGTTGATAGTCTTTTATTTAAATATATTGCAAATTTTTCATATAAAAAAGCTAGAACTCCAAATTTACCATTACTTGTATTATGCGAATGTGAAATTCGATGCTGAATACCAGCCCTTTTTGCTGCTAACAGATGAAAAGCATTACTTAGCAACATATGTGCATGTACAATTCGATATTCAGAATGTTGCTTTAAAAAACTTGTTAGCTTAAACATACGTTCAATTGGATTCTCGGCAAGAATTGGAAAAATTCTGCCACCCAATTCTTGAATTTCATCATCATAATCACCTTGTTGAGTCGTAAATTTAATAAAGTCAAATTGAACTTGGGTGCGATCAATATGACGATATAGATTCATAAGCATAGTTTCTGCACCAGCACGATCCATTTGACCAACTATATGTAAAACTCTAATCACTAAAGATTCCTACCCATACATTTTAAAATTTTCGGTATTAATCTGATTTGCATTCCTGACAGGGGTTTTATATATTCAGGATTTTGCTATTGTTATATTGCAACTGCAAAATCAGTCTCTTTATGTTCAAATTCAACAACAGTTTAATATTTATTCGAGCTATTTAATGCTAGTTTTTATTAGAAATCCTTATTATCCAGTATTAAAAAATGATGTTTTATAGGACAATCAACCAGCTAAAACATCAACGATTCAAGAAAACTATAGAATTAATCCAAGCTTATCAATTTTAATATCAGTTACTACCAAAATATCACTTTATCTTTGATTTTAAATAATTTTTTATCAAATCCTTATGCGTTTTTTCGATACCCAAACCATATATTAGCGAAATTACTACTAAAGTTTCTAACACAAAAACGGTCAAAAATCCAACAAAATCACTTAAAACAACAAATTCAGCTATCACCTTGAGGGCTAAAATAATTGTAACGGTAGTAATCATTATATTAACTAAAACCTTCCTTAAAAATTTAGATAGATCAAAATCAGTGATCAGTTTTTTTACTATCCATAAGTTTAAAAATGAAGCTAATGCAGTATTAATGACATAAATAATATAAGCGTAATAATAGTTAACACCAAATTTAAATAAAAAATAAACCAATGGAACTGATGATAGAATGAGAGTACCAGTTAAAATGCTAAATTTTTTCAAATTACCAGTAGCATGAATTAACATAACAATTGGATAAAAAAGTACCTCAATTAAACTAGAAGTTAGTACAAAAATAGTAATGACTTCAGTATAAGCAGGCGGAGATCCCAGCCAAAACTTTAAAATATAATCAATATTAAATATAATGGGGGCACAAAATATCAACATAAAATAATAAGAATATTTTGCCGAATAAAATGTTAACATATTCATTCTATCAATATCATAATCAGCATAACTACGCATTAATTGAGGTTTAACTGCAACCGATAGATTACTAGATAAGCTATATAACGCTGCATTAATTTGATAACTTATCTTTATACTTGCCACTGCTATCAAACCAAAAAAGTTATTCATCAAGAGCATTATTCCCTCAACTTTAAAAACCACGCAAAAATTTAAATACAACTCCCAACCAATAAAATTTATTATTTTTTTAAGAAAATTATTATCTATATAAAATTTAATCCTTGCTTCAACGATATTTAATTGACTATAAATTACATAAGTTAATCTTGTCAAAAAAACTATACAAATAAAACCTGTTGCATAATATAAAAGTTTATCATGAGTAAAAAATATTAAAATATAAGACAATAGTAATTTCAAAGTTACATCAAGTATAGAAATCAAAGCATATATTCCAAATTTCTCTTTCGCCATTAATATAGATTCAAATGGAATAGTAATAACTAAAATAAATAGAGATATTATTGATAAATGAAAAACTTGCATAGAAATATTTATTTTTTCAGCAGGTAATTTTACAAATGAACTAATTATAAAAGTACCAAATATTTCAATTAAAATACAAAAAAGCAATGCAATAAAAATATGTAGGAAAAAAGCTGTAGAAAATATTTTTTGAATATAGGGTATATCACCCTTTCCCACCTCTATATTTAGGAAACGATTTGTTGCATTTGATAATGCAGTCTGAAAAAATGAAATTAATGCAATAACGCCTGCTATTGCTCCATATAGTCCAAAATCCTCTATTCCAAGATTTTTTAATAATATTCTAGTTGCATATAAGTTCAGTACGACTGTAATCAAAAGCCTAATGTATAAAGCCAATGTATTATTTAAAATTTTTTTATTTTTAGACATAATTTATAATCAACTTTTAAATATTAAAACATATAAAAATTGCTTCATCTAATTTTTGCAAAACCAAATAAACTGGCCTATGATTGCGATAAGTTTTTTATTTTAATATGCTTGCCTGTGAATTCCTTATATTACCTTACTAGCATTTAATTCATAATTAATCGATATTTGATCAAACTTTATATAACTTTATCTAATGCATTTTTAATTATATTAAAGAAATCATACAATCAATAAAATGCTGTCACTAAGTACAAGACTGTAATTATTATCGATCAGAAAATTTCAATCTTTTTCCATCATATCCTGCTTGTATCATATATACAATTACTAAGTCTTGTTGACACCACATCTTTACTACTGGACTGTAGTTAAGCTTGCACTATTATCAAAAATTATAATTGCACAGGATAATTTGATGTATTAGTATATTTATTAAACAATCTCAATCACCCCCGATTGAAATATATTTATAATAGTTTATAGGGGTACAGAGTGAAATTACTACAATATATTGGCCTCTTAGGGTTCACACTCAGCACTGTCGGTTGTGCTCTAGCACCAGGCCTTCAAACTTATAATTTACCTGAACAAGGTGTCTATCAAACTGAACTTGGTAGTACAGTGCATGTCATTCAACTCAACCAAAATACTTTACGTGACTTAAATCAAACTTCAGATAGCGATCTGCAAGATTATTCTAGCTTATTTCGTCATGCCCAACTCTCATACAAGTTGAGTCCAGGCGATATTCTATCCATTTACTTGTGGGCTTATCCTGAAATTACCCCTGCAGCGAGTAATGTTTCCAGCGAACAATCGATTCAAGCCAATGGTTATCAAATTGATCAAAGCGGCTATATTCAATTTCCAATGATTGGCCGCTATAAAGCCGCAGGAAAATCACTCCCTCAAGTGAATCAAGAGTTGCGTAGTCAACTCTCTCATTATTTAAAAACACCTGATGTGATTGCGCGTGTCTTATCTTATCAAGGCCAGCGTTATTCAGTCCAAGGCAACGTGATGAGAGGCGGCCAATTCTTTCTGAGTGATCAACCTGTCAGTGTTTATACCGCTCTTAGTATGGCTGGTGGAATTAATACTCAATATGGCGATAACACCTCTATTACATTGGTACGCCAAGGTCGAACTTACAAGTTGAATAGTATTCAACTCGAAAAGTCCGGTTATTCTTTACACAATTTGCTCATCCAACCCAATGATACACTTTATGTAAATTCTAAAGAGGACCAGAAGATTTATGTCATGGGTGAGTCTGGCAGGAATCAAGCTTTGCCCATGCGTGATCAAGGCATGACCTTAAGTGATGTTCTGGGAGAAAGCTTGGGCATTGATTCAAATACTGCAAGTGCTAAACGAATTTATGTACTCCGTAGTGACCCGAAGCATCAACAAACTGAACTGTATCATATGAATTTAATGAGTCTCGGTAATTTCGGTTTAGCCAATCAATTTAGAATGCGTAGCAATGATATTGTTTATGTTGACGCTACAGGCTTAGCCCGTTGGCAACGTATCATTACCCAAATTTTACCGTTCTCTAATGCTTTGTATAATATTGATCGATTGGGAACTAACTAATACATATTCAAAATATTCTTATGGGCTGTATTGGAAATATTTGTCCTTGTCCAATGGCAAAATACGTTTCCAAGCAGAAATTTCTTCAATTGCATATTGGACAAGCATAGCCGTTTCTCAAAGGGAAAATATTTCGTTTGAGTTACTGATAAGGTAAGAATATTTCCAATCCTTACCAGCATGGTCGAGCCGTTTTTGATGACACCTGTCAACTTATATAAACCTGTATAAATGACTGGAAACAATAAATTTAACCCATAGATAATAAAATTATGAGCCAAAATACCAATAAAGTAGAAACAAGTGATTTAAAAGAACTATTTTTTTCACTCATCGCTCAATGGAAACTGATTGCGTTATGCACCATCTTAAGCTTGGGGTGTGCACTGCTTTATTTAAGAGCTACACCTAACACTTATGCTGTGAGCGCTTTAATTCAGGTGGAAGACAGTAAAGGGGCTGGTACCGCTGCCTTACTCGGTAATTTATCTTCCATGGTAGACCAAAACTCACCAGCTCAAGCTGAAATCGAGATTCTAAAATCTCACTTAGTACTCGGGAATGTAATTCAACATCTCAATCTAGACTTACAAGTCTCTGGTACAGAAAACACATTTTTCGGTCGTTTACTCTCTCCACACATTTATAAAACCCAGTACAGCACTCAATCTGTCTTGTTTAAAGATAACGAGAAAGCATTCGAAATAACACAATTTAAAGCCCCAGAAAACTACGAAGATCAAAGCCTTGAACTCCGCTTCACAGATCATCAATTCAGTTTAACAGATCCCAAAACTGAGCAAATTTTGCTTACAGCCAAGGTCAATCAACCGAATAGCATTCGTACTGCTGATGGCGTATGGAATATTACGATTCACACTCAAGATCAACTCAATGATACCTATCTCATTCAGAAAAAATCTTTACCTGCCGCAATAGATAATATCCTCACCAATTACTCAGTTGCAGAAAAAGGCAGGCTCACTGGTATTCTAGGGCTAAACTATCAAGGCACAGATAAAGAGCATATTATCAAAGTACTGAATGCTATTTTAGCCTCATATAGCCAACAAAATATTGAACGTCGTTCTGCAGAAACCGCACAGACACTGAAGTTCTTAGATGAGCAACTACCTGAGCTAAAACAACAACTTGATGTTGCAGAACGTGAATTTAACAAATTCCGTGAGCAATACAATACGGTTGATGTTACCAGAGAGTCTGAGCTTTATCTTACACAAAGTATTAACCTTGAAACTCAGAAAATCGCCCTGCAACAAACACGTGCTGAATTGGCACAGAAGTACACAGCTGCACACCCTGAAATGAAACAAGTTAATGCTCAACTTGAAGCAATTAACAATAAAATTAATGAACTCAATACAACTCTTAAACAATTACCTGACTTGCAACGCCGCTATTTACAGTTGTACCGTGAAGTCGAAGTTAAACAACAACTCTATACCAACTTATTAAATTCTTACCAACAACTGCGAATTTCCAAAGCAGGTGAAATTGGCAATGTTCGTATTGTCGATACTGCAATCAAACCAATTAAACCAATTTCACCTAAAAAATTACAGATTTTACTTTTATCTATTTTCTTAGGTGCTTTCTTCGGTACACTTTTAGCCTTTCTACGCAATATGCTACGTACAGGCATTAAAGATGCGTCTCAAATTGAAAATGTATTAAATCTGCCTGTGTATGCAACTGTTCCGCATTCACCTGCACAAGAAAGCCATAGTAAACTGCTTGAAAAGAAGAAACATATTCCTATTCTTGCAATTAAAAATAGTGATGATATTGCGATTGAAAGCTTACGCAGCATGCGTACCGCTATTCAATTTGCGCTCAATCATGCACCTAACAATATAATTATGATTTCTAGTCCAGCACCAGAACTAGGTAAATCCTTTATTGCCACTAACCTCGCAGTTATTCTAGCGCAAACCAATAAGCGTATATTGTTGATTGATGCTAACCTGCGTCGTGGGCATTTACACCAATATTTCAATCAAGATAATCAAGCAGGTTTAGCAGACTTTTTAAAGGGTCAGCAGCCTCTTGAAAAGATTATCAAACATACAGAAGTTGAAAATCTATCGTTCATTACATGTGGTGAAAGCCCAGCAAACCCTTCAGAGTTATTGAGCATGGATGGCTTTAAAAATCTACTCGAACAGCTCTCTGGTCAATTCGATCATATTATTATCGATACACCACCCATTTTGGCGGTGACAGATAGTATTATCATTTCACAATATGCAGGTGTGAATCTTGTGATTGCACGTTATGCGAAGACCCAAATGAAAGAGTTAGATCTTGTTATTCATCGGTTTGAACAGGCCAATACCAAAATTACGGGGATTATCATCAACGATATTCAACGTACTGTAGATTCACATTATGGTTATAACTATGCTTATCATTATAAGAGCTCGAAAAAAGTTTAATTTATTTTCAAAATCCATTCATAGAAAGAACGAGCATCATGCTCGTTCTTTCTCACTTAGGCAGAATATTAAACGATCCTCAATAAATATGAGAATCAATTAAGCCACTTTACCTGTGACTAAAATTTTAGTCATGCGTATTGCCTAATAAAGCTTTCAGTAAACCCTGAGTCGAAGCATCAAACTGTGCAATATCCGTTTGCTGACCATTCAGTACGGGCAATAATTGATTGGCAATCTCTTTGCCTTTTTCCACGCCCCATTGATCAAAGGGATTAATATTCCAAATCACCGATTGCACAAACACTTTATGTTCATAGAGTGCAATGAGCATACCTAAAGTTTTTGGATTCAACTCATTCACCAATATTGTCGTGCTTGGCTGATTTCCCTCATATTTTTTATATTCAGGCAGATTTTCTACCTCATTCTCGCACAATGCTCGATTGCCAAAGGCCAATAATCTAGATTGAGCTAGACAGTTAGAAAGTGCCAAATGATGTTGCTCAATTAAGGCTTCTGCATTTTCAACATAAGTAAATTGCTTGGCATTATAGCGCTGTACGGGTGCGATAAAATCACAACTGACCGCATGTGTACCTTGATGTAACAACTGATAAAACGCATGCTGTGCGTTTGGACCTACCTCCCCCCACACGATCGGGCAAGTCGAAGATTCAACTTTTTGATGATCACGTTGTAAAGACTTACCGTTAGATTCCATCTCAAGCTGTTGTAAATACGCAGCAAAATATTTTAATCGACCATCATAAGGAAGAACGGCATGGGTTTGCATGTTCAGATAGTTGGTATTCCATACCCCCAATAACCCCATCAGCACAGGAATATTTTGCTCAAATGGTGCATTTTGAAAATGCTGATCGATCAAATGCGCACCTGACAACAATGCTTTAAAGCCTTCAACCCCAATTTGCAAAGCAATCGGTAGCCCAATACAAGACCAAAGCGAATAACGCCCCCCGACCCAGTCCCATAATAAAAACTGGTGATCTGGATGAATTCCCCAAGCCGTCATTTTGTCAGGTTTAGTCGATACACCAATAAAATGACTTTTTAGAACACAATCACGTTGCCCTAAAGTTTTCTCTAACCATAGGCGAACTGTTTCAGCATTCGACAAGGTATCAATCGTTCCAAATGATTTGGAGGAAATAATAAACAAGGTAGTTTCAGGTCTTAACTGATGCAAGAGCTCTGAAAGCTGGCTGCCATCCATCGTCGAAACAAAATGTACATTTAAGGGTTTCGCTGTTTGGACTTTAAAATCTGATAAGGCATGAGAAACCATCAAAGGTCCCAAATCTGAGCCACCTACCCCAATGTTTACCACATCTTGAATGACTTCACCCGTCACGCCACGATATTGCCCTGCATGAATTTTTTCGACCAAATTAAACATCCGATCTAATTGTTCATGCACTTGCTGAGATAATTCTGGGAAAACTTCGGAATCTTGAGGCAAGCGTAAAGCCCAATGCATGGCTGCACGTTGCTCTGTGTAATTAATAGCCTCAACGGAGAATAACCGACTGATCCAAGCTTTTAATTGTTTTGCTTCTGCTAATAAGAGCAATGCCTTTATCACAGGCAAATTGACACGGTGCTTACTAAAATCGAAAAGTAAATCTTCACAATACAGACTGAAGTTTTCAAAGCGTTGTACTTGTTCTGCAAAAAGCTGGTTTAAATGAATCGACTGCATTTCTTCCGCTAACTGATGTAGTTTTTGTTCAGTAGAAGGAAATGCTTGCTTAGGAAAATTTTCGATATTTTCTCTCATATTCGACCAACTCCCTCATATGCAAAACCCTGCGCTTTAACATATAGAGGATCATAAATATTACGTCCATCTAGAATAAGTGGATGACGCATCAATTGCTGTAGTTTTTTATAATTAGGACTAAAATATTCTTTCCATGCGGTGATCACACATAAGGCATCCGCATCTTGAACTGCATCATAAGCATCTGTACACAAAATTAAATCTTCACGATGACCATACTGTTGATATATTTCTTTCAGCGCTTGTGGATCATGCAGTTTCACCTTGGCACCTTGCGCCCAGAGTGCATTCAGCATGGCATGAATTGGGGAATTATGAATACTCGAGGTGTTTTCTTTGAATGATGCTCCCCAAATTGCAACAATTTTATTTTTTAAATCCGAATGGTAATAATTCCAGAGTTTACGAAATAAAATTTCTTTTTGCTGCTCATTGATCTCCAAGACTTGCTGCAACAGACGGCTTTTTGCACCACTTTTCGAAACTTCACTGGATAATGTCAAAATATCGTGAGAAAAATTTTCGCCACCAAAACCGGCTCCAGGTGCTAAATAAGCCGAGCCTATTCGCGTATCTGCCCCCATCCCCTGTTTAACATTGGCAATATCAATGCCCAACTTTTCAGCCACCATCGCCAAATCATTGATATAACTTATCCGAGTCGCCAACATGCCTGAAATACTCAGTTTAGTAAATTCTGCGTCTAGAATCGGCATGAACAAATATTGATTAGTTGTACTAAACATCGGTCGTAATAATTCTTCAACCAAAGTTTTAGCCTGTTCTTCTTCCACCCCCACAATAATCTGCTTCAGATGAAGTACACTATTGATGGCATTACCTTCCTGAATCACATCTGGTAAGTAGACCCAGTAATCTTGAGGCGAAATCTCGCTAAGCTTGTTTGTACCATTTAATCCAAAAGTTGCAGCATTAATCATCAATCTTGGATGAATAATCGGTTTCATAGCCAATGCTTTAAGAGCCTGAACCGCTAATCCAATCTCAGTTGGGCTATAACAAAAGAAATAAACATCGACATCTAAAGGGAGTTCAACGACAGAACAATAAAGCAGATGCCCAAGTTTATGCTGTCGATTGAGACGAAAATTGACTTCTTCGTCTAAATACTGAACCCTTTTCTGATGGGAATGCTCATTATTTTTATGACTGCACCAATACACTTGATTGCCATATTCGGATAACAATACTGCCATGACACCAGCATTCAGTGTCGCACCTAATATCGCAACTTTCATGATTCACCTACAAAGCTTATTTTTATTCGACATTCAATTCGGCAATCAACTGCTTAAACTCATGTCCTAATTTTGGATGAGCAATACCATAATGTAAAACAGCCTTTAAGTAGCCAAGTTTACTGCCACAGTCAAACGTTTCACCTTTCATGCGATAGGCTTCAACAACATCAGTGGTCTGCAACATAGCAATGGCATCTGTTAACTGGATTTCATTGCCTGCCCCTTTGGGGGTTTGTTCCAACAACTGCATAATTTTTGCAGGCAGAATATAACGTCCCACCACTGATAAATTCGAAGGAGCCGCCCCTACAACAGGTTTTTCTACAATGCCCTGCATGGCAATACTTTCACCTTCTGCAGGAGATTTAGCTACATCCACAATACCATATTGATCCACCATGTACTCAGGAACTGCTTCAACCATAATTTGTGCAGCTTGAGCAGCTTCATAACGCTGAATCATGCAGGCAAGATCATTTTGATCCGATTTTTCTTTGACCAAAACGTCTGGCAATAAAACTGCAAAATCCTCGTCACCAATAATACTTTTGGCACAAAGCACAGCATGACCTAAACCTAATGGTTGTGGCTGACGTACACTCACAACACTCACATGCGCAGGTAAAATTTCAGTAATTTCTTTTAAGAGATCAGTTTTATTTTTCTGTGCTAGTGTCGTTTCAAGTTCAAAATTTCGATCAAAATAGTTTTCGATAGATGCTTTGGATGAGTGTGTGACTAAAATAATTTGTTCAATTCCAGCCTGAACCGCCTCACGCACAACGTATTCAATTGCTGGACGGTCAACCACTGTGACCATTTCTTTAGGAATAGACTTACTTGCAGGTAAAAAACGCGTGCCTAAACCAGCAACAGGCAAGATTGCTTTTTTAATCATGGAATTGAACTCAAAACACTATGAAATTTAAGACTTTACTTGATCTTCAGATTTTTTTGGTGCGTTGCCTTGAAATAAGGATGGACCTACATGACCTGGGGCGTTAATCCCTTCACGCTTGGCCATCACTGCAACCGTTCTAAACATAATTTTAAAATCAACTAAAGTATTATGGTGATCGACATACCATACATCACACTTAAAGCGTTCTTCATAATCAAGTTCATTACGGCCACTGACTTGCGCAAGTCCTGTCATGCCTGGTCGAACTTCTAGGCGACGTGCCTGTTCTGGTGAATAAAGTTCCACAAACTCTTTTAACATTGGTCGTGGACCAACAACGCTCATGTCACCTTTTAATACATTAATGAGCTGTGGCATTTCATCTAAAGATGTTGAACGCAATTTTTGCCCAAATGGTGTAATACGTTTTTCATCAGGTAAAGGATTACCATGCTGATCAAAGGCATCCTTCATAGAGCGGAATTTGATCATTTTGAAAAGTTTGCCATTTTTACCAGGACGTTCTTGGTAAAAGAAAATTGGCGACCCCAAATTTTTTCGTACTTTATAACAAACAATGAGGAAAATTGGAGACAATAATGTTAGTGCAATTAATGATATAACGATATCAACCAGTCTTTTCATTGCTATCTTACTCTGTTTTTTCAACTTTCTTACGTAAAAACGTATTATAAATTTTACCTAGCAGATTCGCTGGCATAAGTCTAAACGTAGACCGTACAATGAAGTAGATAGTAGCATAAAACGGAGACTGAATTTTGAGTTGTTTTTTTAAATCTAGTAACTGTTTTTCACTTTTAATATATTGGAAACCTTTACGTCGTCCATGCATGCCGTTATCGATACGAGCATAGACTAATACATCTTGTAGGTTCTGGACCTTATACCCTCTAGCAATCACACGCAAAAAGAGATTGTAGTCTTCCATCCATAAATGATGTTGATATCCACCAACCTCTAAAATCTTGGTTTTTCTATAAGCAATTGTCATATTGTTAAATGGACTTTGCTTTTTTGCATATTGACGAAGTTCTAAATTTGTTAATGGAACATTTCTCATACCAGAAGGTGAAGAGATATCATCAATAAACTCTATAATCTGCCCTCCTAAAATTGCTAATTCTGAATCATTTGATAAAATTTTAATTTGCTTCTCAAAACGATCCGGAACACTGATATCATCAGTATCCACAACACACACTATTTCATTAGTACATTGCTTTAGACCAATGTTTTTTGCTTTTCCTGTACCTACATTTTCAGCAAGTTTAGTAACTTTTAAAATATTTCTTAACTTCTCTTCCCAATATTTAATTATTAGGTCTAACTCAGGAGTTAATGGGCCATCTTCTACCATGATAATTTCAGAAGGTTTCACTGTTTGATTATTCCAAATACTTTCCATACACGCATTAAAGTGATCTGGCTTCTCTTTAAAATAAATAGAAATTAGTACAGAAAATTTCATTAATTAATATCCTGATAAACATAAATAATGGTGTATAGCACTCATATAAAACCTAGGAAGCAAACTTAAATGGAATTTAAACCCAATAAACCCCATTTAATTAAAAAATTACAATACCTTTTTTATAGAATCAATAAGCTTATCCTCTTGATCTTCCCAAGTCATGTCATTTTCATATTTAATATATTTATTAAAGGAAACTTTGGTATGAAACTGTAATTTCTCTTTAACATCACTTGGTGAGTATTCATCAACAATAATAACACTACAATTATCTTGTAAATCCTCAGCCATTTTTGTCTTCTTAGATAAAACTATTCTTTTTTCAAAGAAAGAACATTCAAAATACTTATTAGAAATTGCATAAACAGCATTGAAATCATTTGTAGGATAAGCAGCCCAAACCAAATCAGACTTTTCGTAAATATATTTAAGATCAGAAGGCTTATATCTTCCAAAAAAGAAGACCTGATCTTCTAACTTATAAAAACTAACTGCTTTTACTAATTTATCTAGATCTGGACCATCTCCAAAAACAAAGAAAAAAATATCTGTACCTTGTATTGCTAATAATATATTTTCAATAATATCAATATATCGAATTACTCCAATCCATGCTACATTTTTAGAACCTTTTGGAATTTTATCATCATAACGCTTTATCCAATCTGGTTCAGTTGATGTACTATTAAGCAATTCAGTCGATGGATAATTTTCAAAGACATAAGACTTTATTTTTTTTGAATAGAGAGGTTTAAAATGTCGTGAAGCAAAAATAGTTAAGTTTACGAACTTTAAACATATTTTCTCAATATAAATAATTATTTTTCTAATTACATTATTTGACAAAGTGGGTAAATCTAAGCAGTCATAGATTATCTTTACTTTCCAATTCCAAATGAACTTTAACATCACGGCACAAATTAATGAATCCCAGTGACTTGCAAAAAAAACATCAGGCTTTTCTTTCGTACAAACGGAATAGATATGAATAAAAAAAAGAGGAAGTTTTAATAATTTTTTTAATTGATTTCCATAACCTATATTTGTATCTAAAATATAAGTTCCTTCTAATTTATCTTTGAAGTCTACTGAACCACGATTCCAAGCGACTACAATAACTTTAAAGTATTTCTTAAAGGAATTTTTAAATCTCTCAGTTCTAGAATTAATTGGCCAAGTTGTATCTATTAATAAAATTTTTTTCATCTTTATTTTCTACCAAAAAAATTCATAAGGTTGAGCTTTTAAAATTAAAGATGCGGTATATAAAAAATAGAGCAAAATAAACACCGAAGACATTACCCTTTTTGATCCCAGATTTTTTTCTATTAAAAGGTTGTATACTTTAGCTAACCATGGAATAGTAACTACACTTATAAGCAAAAATAAATAACTAACACGCCAAGCCATAATTACAACATGTGAAAAAATAACCATCAGCAAGGCACCAATTATATATAATTTGCAATAATACATATTAAAATATTTAGGAATATGCTGTTGAGACTTAAAGATCAAAAAGACCACTCCCATAGCTAATATAATACGAGGATCATATATAGCCATAGGGTATCCATAATCATCTGAAGCAAGATAGCTTAATAGAAAATCTGACAATCTAGTTAAATGTAAAATTTCGAATATTTTTAGCAAAATTTCAAAAGGAGAAACAAAGACTAACATTGCAAAAGCAATAATTGTGGCATAAAATAATTTTTTCAAGCTCACTCTAGCTAAAAATACTAAAACCAATATTAAAGCTGAAGAGTGGAATGAAGCGGCAATACCTAAAGCTAACAATGCTATAAGCCATCTTTTTTTATAGTAAAGAATCATAAAAAGCAAACCAAAAGCTGCTGCAACAGAAGTACGGCTTGTTTGCATATTCATTGCTAAAAAATATGGCATCCAAATTAATAAAGATAAGATTTTATAAGGTGAGTATTTATAAATTATATATGTAACTGGGATTAATGCTAAGGTGGCCATAGCAATAATAATGTATTGCTCACCAAAACCCAAAGAATGACCTAAAAAAGAAAGTAGCCGAAAACCAATTTCTGCATGTATCTCAGGATCTATTACCTTTTCAAAAGTATCTGTTGCTGAATATAGCCGTAAATAAGCGTCATAGTCACCTCTACCTGTTCCTCCTATCCTAAAAGCAGAGAATATCAACATCCATAAGCTTAAAATAAAGAAGAAAATTTTATCTATTTTTTTGCCATCAAATAGGGTACCAAACATGATAGCAAATAATAAGGTAAAATAAGGCACCATTAAAAATTTTCCTTAATAAAATCAATTATTCTCTGACTCGCAAAACCATCTCCGTATGGATTATTTGCACGAGACATTTGCTGATAAATTTTAGGATCATCTAATAATTCTTGCACAGCCAAAGTAATGGCCTGATAATGTGTTCCCACCAATTTTACTGTACCAGCATCAACAGCTTCTGGACGCTCAGTTGTATCACGCATAACTAAAACTGGCTTACCAAGTCCTGGTGCCTCTTCTTGTACTCCCCCACTATCTGTAAGTACTAAATAAGCATGTTGCATCAGATAAACAAAAGGTTCATAACTTAATGGAGCAATGAGATGAACATTATTCAAACCACCTAATAATCGTTTCACAGGTTCTTGTACATTCGGATTAAGATGAACTGGATAAATAAAATGAGTTTCAGGGTTGACCTTAGCAAGTGAAGATAAAGCTTTACAAATATTCTCGAACCCTTCTCCAAAATTTTCTCGACGATGACCAGTAATTAGAACATAGCGTTTATCTATAATTGTGTCTTTTAGACCTGCCTGTTCTAGAATTGAACGAATAGAGATCTTCATTTCACTAGAGTTTTCTATTTTCTTTACTACCCATTGCAAAGCATCTATTACAGTATTTCCTGTAATTTTAATTTTTTCTAAAGATATATCTTCACGTAATAAAGCTTTTTGATTTCGCTCTGTAGGAGCAAAATGCAGTGCAGCTAATCGTCCCGTTAATACGCGATTTGCCTCTTCTGGCCATGGTGAATACATATTGCCTGTACGTAAACCAGCTTCTACATGTCCAACTGGAATTTGCTGATAAAAAGCAGCTAAGGATGCTGATAAAGTAGTTGTTGTATCTCCATGTACTAAAATTAAATCTGGGCGAAAATCTTTAAGAACATCACGAAGCCCTAGCAAAGCACCCGCTGTAACATCATATAAATCTTGTCCAGCTCTCATTAAATTTAAATCATAATCAGGCTGAATTTCAAACAGCTTTAAAACTTGATCAAGCATTTCTCGGTGCTGGGCAGTTACAGCAACTCGAGATTCAAAATAATTATCTGCAGCTAATGCTTTAACTAACGGAGCCATTTTAATAGCTTCTGGACGGGTACCAAATACTGATAGGATCTTCATAATGTATCAAGCTCAATAACTAATATAGATGTTTAGAAAGTTTTTCTTTCCATAAATCAAGTGAGAAGTCTTTTTTAATCTTACGATGAGCAGCATCAGACATCTTTACATACTCAGTTTGAGAAAGGGATAGTGCACGCATCATAGCTTTAGCTAAATCAAAATCCGTAGCAACAATACCATTCACACCGTCTTCTATTATAACTTCATAACCATCACCTGGATAAATAATAGGCACAAGACCAAAAGACATTGCTTCGAGCAAGGCATAATTAGCTAATATTACATCTGCAGGCAAAATAAAAAATTTATAATCTTTCATTATATCTTTAATATTTTTAACGAAGCCATAAACATCAACAAAATCATTTAATTTTAATTCATTATATAGTTTCAATGTTTTTTCAGAGTATGGGGTACCTCGTGGAGCATAAACATTATTAGAAATGGAGTTAAACCCATATATAGCAGCTGAATAGTCCACATGATTATCTCTTAAATCAGCCAAAGCCTGTACTAAAGACATAACATGTCTACCCTCAATTACAGCATTAGCGTATAAAAAAATTTTCTTTTCTTTATTAACTAGGGCAGGGTTAATTTCTAAGACTGGAACGCAATTATATATTTTTTCAACTTTATCTAATAACTTAGGATTTATATCTTTTATTGTTCTTATATGATGGTGTTCTTTTGCATAAATAGTATTTGCGAATGACAAGCAAAGCCTTGACAAGTACATCTTCGCCTTAATAATAAGGCTTAAAAATAAAGAATTATTATTTGTATCTTGTTTGTCACCAACAAGCTCCCCACCAATAAGCCAAAATCTAACGTTAATACCTAGCAATCTAGCAACTAATATATAAAAGATTGACAATATAGAATAATCATAACAATCAATATTTTTCGGACGAAACTTATATAATACAGTTAAATAAGTACATATTCGTTTAAATTTATTTGTTCCTGCATAATAAAATTCTTGATTAATAGAGGAATCATTATTATTTCTATCGGCATTTAACAGTACCTTAGCATTAACGTCTATATCCTTATATGAATCTAATAAATAATGATATTTATGCGGGAAAAAAGGTAATCCAACAATTAGTAACTTTTTCATAGCACAAAAGCCTTGATACACTGATGTTTTCTATCAAATGTTATTATAATTTTCATCATTATTTAATTTCCTTTATTACTCTAGCAGGCACACCAGCAAGTATGATATTACCTTGCGAAAAGCTTTTCGTTACAACAGCACCTGCTGCAACCACGGTACCGTTACCAAGTTCAACACCTGGTAGAATTACACTATTCATTCCGATCCAGCATTTTTCACCAATAATTACATCACTCCCATCTGTATGCGCATCTAGATCTGTTAGTTCATGATTAGCTGTAATTATTCCAACATTTGGGGCTATGTAAGTTCCTCGACCGATATAAATATGTCCATTAAAATTTTGAAAATATGTTCCTGGCGATTGGAAATTATTCAGATCATCCGGATGGAAATGAATATTTGAAGGATTTGATATTAAACATGTTAAAGCTGTGGGAAAGGGCATAGGCCGCCCCAATCTAAGTATATTTTTCATCCAAATGGATTTTAAAGCCCAAAAATAGCCATTTAAATTTTTATAAAAATATCGTCCTTCTAAATATTTTTTATCAAAAAATAAAATTAAAAATAGACGAGCACAAGGTAATATAAAATAGATTAGTTTTTTAGATAAATTTTTCATAGACCCACCATTCTTAAGAATATATTCACTAAAACTCCCAGCAAAGCTACAAACAATAATAAAAAACCAACCTTCTTTACCAATAAAATATGATCTTTAACTCCAAGACCTGCTGCATTCGAAAAAACTATATAACAAACACCATAAAACACTCCTCCTGAGACAGCATATGCTTCCAACAAATATGTCGAGTCTAAATAAAACTGACCATATAATATACCTATCCGCAAGATAAAGCCCATGAAGGTTAATAAAAGCATTTGCTTTTGCCGACCAATAATATACATAATCATTGATATAGGTGAAGATATTAACTGAAAACCGAACCATGGTATCATCCAGCTTATAATTAAACCCACCTTCTCCCATTCATGACCAAATATATATTTAGCTAAGATAGGACTAACAATACCTATAAAAATTAAACATCCAAAACCATATTTAAATAAACTTTCAAGTATATTTATAGTGTACTGAGTAATATTTTTCTCTTGAACAGCCGCAGGTGCATGAGCAAAATAAACTTGTGAAACAGCTCCACCTATTAATTGTAGAGGTATTGCCATGACCTGCATTGCGATCATTAAATAACCTGCCTCCGGTCCTAATGCAAGTGAGGCAATAATAATTATAGGAAGTTGAACTCCAGCAGAGTTTGCTAATGAATCTAATGTTGAATATTTTGGAAACTGATCATTTTTTTTGAAAACCAAGCACAAATATTTAGTATCTAAACCCCTTAATAAAATACCTGTTTCATTCCAAAAATTTATACCTAATTTTCGAATTCCGGCAGAGATCTTAATAATTTGACCAAGTACTAAACCTATAGCTGAATACCCCATTGTTCCCATAATAAGCTGTGTAGAAACACCACTTGCGGATTGTACTACACGTGTTTTCGCTATTAGAGTAAAGCTTTTTTTCCGAGTTCCCCAATACTGAAGAGCGGTGTATATTCCGGAAAAAAAAACTCCTATAGGTATTAACCAAATTAATTGCTCAAAGTCTGGTTTGTTTAATAAACCAATAATATCCGCATGAAACCACCAGATTATAAGCCCCACTAAAATTGATATAAAAAAATTGCTTATTAGTGCCAATACTGTTAAGGCAACAGCTTCTTTATCATCAGTAGGTATTGGTATAGCAATTTCAAAACGTAAACAGCTAGCAACAGTTAGAATACCTAGTATAGAAGTATAAACTGCAAATATAGAAAACTCTGTTGGGTTATATAATCGTGTTAATAAAGGCAAGGCTAAAACAGCTAAACCCTGAGCAAAAGCTGTACCACCAACAAGGACTGATACAGCTTTTAAAAAGCCTCCCTGTGCATTTAATTTTGCATTAACTTTTTCAACAAGGCCTTTCACTACCAATTCAACCTAAAGCCTGAACAATTTTTTCTTGTGCTTCAATAGTTAAATAAGGGTGCATTGGTAAACTCATGACTCTTTCAGCAATAGCATCACCTACAGATAGAACAACATCTTTATCAGCTACAGCAGGTTGCTTATTAAGTGGAATTGGATAATGGACAGCCGTAGGAATACCCTGAGCTTTTAATTCTTCTTGAACTTCTGAGCGATTTTCTACTTGAATCGTATACTGTGCCCATGCACTGGTATTATATGGTTCAATATATGGTGTAGTATTAATACCTACATCATTAAATAACTGATTATAAAGCTCTGCCACTCTTTGACGCGCTTGCATCTCATCATCCAAAATTTCCAATTTTGGTAATAAAATTGCAGCCTGAATTGTATCTAAACGGCTATTCACACCAACACGAATATGGTGGTATCGCTTATCTTGACCATGTCGCGCAATCTGACGGATTACTTTACCAAGCTCATCATCATTGGTAAAAATAGCACCGCCATCTCCATAGCAACCTAATGGTTTACTTGGAAAGAAACTAGTACAAGCAACTGTACTTAGGTTACAGCTTTTACGACCTTTATAAGTCGCACCGAAACTTTGCGCAGCATCTTCAATCACAGGGATACCATATTTTTCCGCAATTGTATTGATTGCATCAAAGTCTGCACATTGTCCATATAAACTTACAGGAATAATAGCCTTGGTCCGAGGTGTAATTGCAGCTTCTAATTTTTCAACATCTAAATTATAAGTCTTCGGATTTACATCAACATATATAGGTTTTGCACCTAAGAGTGCGACTGTTTCGGCAGTAGCAATATAAGTGAAGCCTGGAGTAATCACTTCATCACCCAGCCCAATACCAAATGCCATTTGTGCAATTTGCAAGGCATCTGTTCCATTGGCGCAAGTAATACAATGTTTAGCACCCACATAGGCAGCAAGTTTTTCTTCTAACTCAGTTACTTCTGGGCCTAAAATATATTGACCATGTGCCAATACGTTTTGAATGCCCGCATCAATTTTATCTTTAATTCGATTTTGCTGTGCTTTTAAATCAATAAAGTCAATCATATTAACCCTGCTTTGTCAGTGTCGTTCCATCGAGTTGATAAACTGCTCCAGTATGAGAACAGGTTACTTGAGCTTGTCCCTGCAAAGGCAAATCAAGCTGTTCACCAAACTCACTCATCCAGCCAATTTGTTTAGCAGGTACACCCACCATTAGGGCATAAGCAGGAACATCTTTATTTACTACAGCACCAGCCCCAACAAAAGCATAAGCACCAATCGTGACACCACAAACGATGGTACAATTTGCGCCTAGCGTGGCACCTTTTTTAACTACAGTGTCACGATATTGATCTTTACGCTCAATAAGGGAACGTGGGTTATACACATTTGTAAAGACCATGCTTGGCCCACAAAACACACCCTCTTCCAAAAATACATTATCGTAAACCGATACATTATTTTGGACTTTACAATGGTCACCAATCACGACACGGTTACCAACAAATACATTTTGACCTAAGGATACACCTTTACCAATTTTGGCTCCGCCGCAGACATGAACAAAATGCCAAACACGCGAATTATCACCAATTTGGGCGCCATCATCGACTATGGCAGTTTCATGTTGATAAAAGCTCATGCTTTTTTCACCTTTGCCAATAGTGGATGCGGATTTAATGGGTTTTCAACAACAGGAGAAACACGAATTACTTCAACTGTTTCGATCGCTGCACGATTTTCTTCAACACCATAACCTTTACCTTCTAATACACGTTGGTAACTCTGTGTATGTAAATCGGTAAAGCCGCCTGAAAACTCAAGCTCTTCATTTTCAATGGTAATACTACGATAAGTTAGCTTTTCACCTTGCACAGCATTTTCTGGAAGGTTATTTGCATCAATTGACAAGAACCAACGTACGCGTGCACGTTCATATTCTAAATAACCAGAGGCAGTTTTTTCATCACGAAAATGCACTTCATTTTTAACAATTTTGCCAAAAATAAAATGCAGCATGTCGTAGAAATGCACACCAATATTAGTTGCTACGCCACCTGACTTTTGATCCAATCCTTTCCATGATTTTAAATACCACTTACCGCGAGACGTCAGATAGGTAAGATCAACATCAAATACTTTGTCGACTGGTGCAGCTTGAACTTTATCACGCAATGCAATGATTGAAGGATGTAAACGTAATTGTAAAATTGAGTTTACCTTGGCACCATACTGTTTTTCATATTCAGATAACATATTTAAGTCTTCTGAATTTAGCACCAATGGTTTTTCACAAATAACTTCGATGCCATTTTTCAAAGCATATTTCATATGTGGGGCGTGTAGATAGTTTGGTGAGCAGATCGCTACGTAATCTAGCTTTTCACCTTTTAATTTTTGATCTTCTACATAAGCCTCAAATTCCTCAAACTCAGTAAAAAATTCTGCTTCTGGAAAATGACTATCCATGATACCCACAGAGTCATTTACATCCATAGCCACGGCTAAGGTATTACCAGTTTCTTTAATAGCTTTTAAATGACGTGGTGCGATATAACCAGCAGCACCAATAAGTGCAAATTTTTTCATGTTTTAAACTTCAATTTAATAATAAGCTAAAATTAGAGGCGGAATACAGTAAAGCCTGCATCTAACATTTCTGTACGATCAAAAAGACTCTTGACATCAGCTAACACAGGCTTTTCACACTTTACATAACTGCGTAATTCATTAGCAGAAAGTGAACGAAACTCGTTATGACCTACGGCAACAATGACACTATCTACAGGATTTTGGGCATCCACTTGTCCAAGCTCAATACCATATTCATGTCTAACTTCATCTGCATCTGCCCATGGGTCTGCCACTACTACCTGTGCTCCCCAGAGCTCTAACTCTTTAATAAGATCCGCTACTTTGCTATTCCGGATATCAGGACAATTTTCTTTAAAAGTTACTCCGAGGACACCAACTTTTGCACGAGGCACATCAATGCCATTTTGAAGCATTAGCTTAATCGTATTACGAGCAACATAACGTGCCATATTGTCATTAATACGACGACCTGCAAGAATGACTTGTGGATGGTAGCCAACTTCTTCTGCTTTATGAGTCAAGTAATAAGGGTCTACACCAATACAGTGTCCACCGACTAAACCTGGACGGAAAGGTAAAAAGTTCCATTTGCTACCTGCGGCTTCTAAAACATCTAAAGTGTCGATGCCGATGCGGTCAAAAATTACCGAAAGTTCATTAACAAGTGCAATATTTAAATCACGTTGTGTGTTTTCAATGACTTTTGCAGCTTCTGCAACCTTAATGCTTGATGCCTTATGCGTACCAGCGGTAATAATACTTGCGTACACTGCGTCTACGATATTGGTTACTTCTGCAGTACTACCGCTCGTTATTTTTTTAATTTTTGTTAAAGTATTAACTTTATCGCCAGGATTAATTCGTTCTGGACTATAACCTGCAAAAAAATCCTGGTTAAATTTTAAACCAGAAACTTTTTCCAAAATTGGTATGCAAACTTCCTCTGTAGCGCCAGGAAAAACTGTCGATTCATAAACAACAATATCTCCCTTTTTTAAGGCATATCCGACTGTCTCGCTTGCTTTTTTTAATGGAGTCAAATCTGGACGGTTAACCTGATCTACTGGAGTTGGAACAGTTACGATAAAAAAGTTACTTTTTTTAAGATCATCCAAATCTGCACTAAAGTCTAACTGTTCCGAATTTTGAAGCTCCTCAGTAGAAACTTCTAAAGTATGGTCTTGTCCGCTTCTCAACTCATCAATACGATGTTGATTAATATCAAAGCCTATAACTGGATATTTTTTCCCAAACTCTACCGCCAACGGCAAACCCACGTAACCTAAACCAATAATTGCTATTTTTAAATCAGAAAGCTGCAACATCTGTCTGCCTTGTCGTGCTTGTTAATATATACATATGATATGCCCTTTCGAGACCACCCTAATATACCAGAAATACCAATGCCAATAACGTAAATGTTTACAAACAAGTTATACAATTTGTTATAGTTAAGGCATTTTAAATTAGATACACTTCATCTCATCCAAAGATTGAAATATTTTTATAATAGGGTTCAGAGTGAAATTTCTACAATATATTGGCCTTTTAGGGTTCACACTTAGCACTGTCGGTTGTGCTTTAGCGCCCGGCCTACAAACATATGATTTACCTGAACAAGGAATCTATCAAACCGAGCTTGGAAGCTCTGTGAATGTTATCCAGTTAAATCAAAATACTTTACGCCATTTACAGCAAACTCAAAATACTGATATACAAGATATTTCTAGCTTATTTCGCCACTCTCAACTGAACTATAAACTTAACCCTGGTGATATTTTATCTATCTATTTATGGGCTTATCCTGAAATCACACCACCTGTTAATACTGTAAGCAATGAGCAATCTATCCAAGCCAATGGCTTCCAAATTGATCAAGCAGGCTATATTCAATTTCCGATTATTGGACGCTACAAAGCAGCAGGGAAATCACTTACCCAAGTCAATCAGGAATTACGTAGTCAACTGTCGCGCTATTTAAAAACCCCTGACGTGATTGCTCGTGTCCTGTCTTACCAAGGACAGCGTTACTCTGTCCAAGGCAACGTGATGAAAGGTGGACAATTCTTCCTGAGCGATCAACCTGTAAGTGTTTATACCGCACTTGGTTTAGCGGGTGGAATAAACACACAATTTGGTGATAACACTTCGATTACGTTGGTTCGCCAAGGTCGCACTTATCAATTAAATAGTATTGATTTAGAGAAAGCGGGTTATTCACTACATAATCTTTTAATTCAACCCAATGATACACTTTATGTAAATTCAAAAGAAAACCAGAAAATTTACGTCATGGGTGAGTCTGGAAAGAATCAATCCTTATTAATGCGTGATCAGGGCATGAGCTTAAGTGATGTCTTAGGGGAAAGCCTTGGTTTAAACCCCAATACTGCCAGTGCAAGTCGTATTTATGTGTTGCGTAGTGATCCGCAAACGCAGCAAACCGAACTTTATCATATGAATTTGTTAAGTTTAGGGGATTTTGGTTTAGCTAATCAGTTTAAAATGCGCCGCAATGATATTGTTTATGTTGACTCAACTGGCTTGGCGCGTTGGCAACGTATTGTGACCCAAATTCTACCTTTCTCTAATGCTTTATATAATATTGATCGTTTGGGGCAATAATGCATATTCAAAATATTCTCGTGGTCTGTATTGGAAATATTTGTCGTAGTCCAATGGCTGAATATTTTTTAAAACAGGAATTTCCTCAACTTCATGTTGAATCGGCTGGAATCTCTGGTTTAATTGGTCATAATGCCGATGATAAAGCCATCTTATGTATGCAAAGACATGGCATTGATATGCAGGCACATGTCGCCAAAAAACTAAATGCAGAATTAATAAAAAAATCCGACTTAATTTTAGTCATGAGTCAAAATCAGCAAAAACATATTGAGCAAACATGGCCGTTTTCCAAAGGAAAAACCTTTCGACTTGGCCATTGGCAAGGAAAAAATGTCCCCGATCCTTACCAGCACGAGCAAGCCGTTTTTGATGATACCTGTCAGCTTATACAAAACTGTATAAGTGACTGGAAGAAACATATTTAACCCATTGATAGCACAATTATGAGCCAAAATACCAATACAGAAGACACAATTGATTTAAAAGAGCTGTTCTTTTCGTTAATTGATCAATGGAAACTGATTGCATTATGTACCATCCTAAGTTTAGTGTGTGCATTACTCTATTTAAGAACAACTCAAGACATTTATGCGGTTGATGCACTGATACAAGTTGAAGATAGCAAAGGGGCTGGTACTGCAGCTTTATTGGGTGACTTATCGTCAATGGTCGATCAGAAGTCCCCTGCTCAAGCTGAAATAGAAATTCTAAGATCGCGTTTGGTTTTAGGACAAGTCATTCAACAACTGCATTTAGATTTTAGTATTTCATCAACAGATGACACTGCCTTTCATCGTTTGTTGAATCAAGATACCTTCCAGACTGAGTATTTACCGCAGGCTGTTACTTTTTACAATAATGAACAGTCATTTCAGGTTCGAAAATTTGATGTCCCTGCTGAATATCTCGACAAACCGCTACTTTTGAGTTTTGAGGATAAGCAATTTACCCTGACCGATCAAAAGACGGATGAAGTCGTTTTTAAAGGGACATTGAATCAGATCAACCAAAGTCGTTCATCTATTGGAACTTGGAATATTGGCATTTTTAGTCGTGATCCATTGAGTTCAAGCTACAATGTTCAGAAAATGTCTTTACCAGCCGCTGTGGATACGGTTCTGCAGAATTATTCTGTGGCAGAAAAAGGCAAACTTACAGGCGTACTTGGGCTTAATTATCAGGGAGCTGATAAAGAGCACATTACCAAAGTTCTGAATTCTATTTTGCTTGCTTATAGCAAACAAAACATTGAGCGTCGTTCTGCTGAAACAGCACAAACTTTAAAGTTCCTTGATGAACAATTACCCGAGTTAAAACAGCAACTGGATGTTGCTGAACGTGAGTTCAACAAATTCCGCGAACAGTACAACACCGTTGATGTCACGAAGGAATCTGAACTTTATCTCACTCAAAGCATTAGCCTTGAAACTCAAAAAATTGAACTGGAACAGAAGCAGGCTGAACTTTCAGAAAAATACACTGCTGAACACCCAGCAATGCAACAAATCGGTGCTCAACTGGCTGCAATTAACAGTAAAATTAAAGAGCTGAATGCAACGCTGAAACAATTACCCGACCTACAACGTCGTTATTTACAGTTATATCGTGAAGTTGAAGTTAAACAGCAACTCTACACTACATTGTTAAACTCTTATCAACAGTTACGTATTGCCAAAGCTGGTGAAATTGGTAATGTGCGTATTGTTGATACCGCAGTCTTGCCAATTGAGCCAATTAAACCTAAAAAATTGTTAGTTCTCTTGCTATCGATTTTTGTCGGCGGGTTTATTGGTGTATTAGTCGCATTAATACGAAATATGCTGCGCACAGGAATTAAAGATTCTGGTCAAATTGAGACTGAACTGGATCTGCCTGTCTATGCGACTGTGCCACGCTCACCTGTGCAAGAAAGTCGTATTAATATTATCAAGAAGAAGAAAAGTATCCCGATTCTTGCTGTCAAAAATAGTGATGATATTGCGATTGAAAGCTTACGTAGTATGCGTACTGCAATTCATTTCGCCCTCAATAATGCGCGTAATAACATTATTATGATTTCAGGTCCTGCACCAGAACTTGGTAAATCATTTGTCTCAACCAACCTCGCGGTTATTTTGGCGCAAAGCAATAAACGTGTACTATTAATTGATGCAGACTTACGCCGTGGTTATTTACATAAGTACTTCCATCAAGATAACCAAGCAGGGCTCGCTGAATATCTCAATGGTCAACATCCGTTAGAGAAAATTCTCAAAATAACAGAAGTTGAAAATTTATCGGTGATTACTCGAGGCAAGAGTCCCGCAAATCCATCTGAGTTGCTCAGCACTGAACGCTTTAAAAGTTTATTGGAAAACTTGTCTACTCAATTTGACCATATCATTATCGATACGCCACCTATTTTGGCGGTTACCGATGGTATTATCATTTCTCAATATGCTGGTGTTAATCTTGTTATTGCGCGTTATGGTAAGACACAAATTAAAGAGCTTGAATTGGTTGTTAACCGCTTTGAACAGGCCAGCGTTAAAGTGACAGGTATTATCTTGAATGATATTCAACGTACAGCTGGCACAAGTTATGGCTATAACTATGCCTATGCCTATAAAAATGCGAAAGATGATTAATACTTAACAATCATTTTTTATTTAAAAGGATCAGCATCATGTTGGTCCTTTTTTTATTTGTATAAAAAATGTTTTAGGTAATCAGCCTGTTATAGCTTCTTGACCTATACAGGCATATAGTAATATCCGAATATAGAATCGGTTGAAATACCATCTAAGCATTAAAAAGTTTGCTAAAATAGCGGCAAATTTTTGATTACTACAATGAATTTTGGAAAACCCTATGAGTAAAGCCTTACCCATCGCTGTTGCTGTAATTTTAGGCGGTGCTGCACTTGTTCCAGTTTATTATGCAACCAAACACCCTGAAGCCATCACATCAAAAGCCTCTAAAAATGCTTCTGCTGTTGAAAAAATTAGTTATGCTTTAGGTTATGAAGTCGCACATCAAACACCTCCTGAACTTGATATCAACAGCTTTGTAACAGGCGTACGTGAAGGTCATGCTCGTACACAACCTGCATACACGGAACAAGAATTGCAGCAAGCTTATCAGCAATTCCAACAAGAAATGCAAAAGAAACAAGCAGATCAAGCCAAAAATGCACAGAGCGCAAGTGACAGCTTCCTGACAGAGAATGCCAAAAAGCCAGGGGTAAAAACGACCGCTTCTGGATTGCAATATATTATTACTCAAGAAGGTACAGGCAAGCAGCCATCGGCTGACTCTGTCGTGACAGTTCACTACACTGGTAAATTGGTTGATGGCAAAGTATTTGATAGCTCCATTCAACGTGGAGAGCCAATTGAGTTCCCACTTAATCAAGTGATTCCTGGTTGGACTGAAGGCTTACAATTGATGAAGGAAGGTGGTAAAGCCACTTTATTTATTCCTGCTAAATTGGGCTACGGCGAACAAGGTGTGCCAGGCACGATTCCAGCCAATAGCACACTAATTTTTGATGTTGAATTAATTAAAGTAAAGTAAGAAATTAAGGAGAGCTGAGCTCTCCTTCTTTGACTTTAGAGATTAAATTTTGCATAAAACGTGGGCATTAAATCGAATAGATTTGATCTACTCCATATGATTTTTAATCCTCACCCCATTCAAATTTAACGCAGAAAAAATATAAAGTACTGTCGTCAATATTCCATGGAATTTTGAATATTCCGACACGAAAAAGACTTTAGGACGATTGAATGAAAATACACATACTTTTGGCATCTACACTGTTATTCAGTGCAGCAACTTTCGCGAAACCTATTACCACCAGCAGTCCAAGCACAGAACAAATTGGGTATAGCTTTGGCTATTTAATGGGTCGCACCAATGCCGAATCGTTGAAAGATTTAAATCTTGAAGCATTCATTCAAGGGCTCAGAGAAGCTGCTCAAGGCAAAGAAGCTTCATTGACCGATGAAGAAATGGCGCGCGTCTTAACCCAATATAAAAAACAGGCAGAAGCCCAACAGTTGATTGAATTAAGAAAGAAAGCTGAAGAAAATAATAGAATCGGCGCAGCCTTTCTTGCAGAAAATGCCAAAAAATCAGGCGTACAAACCACTGCGTCAGGATTACAATATCAAGTGATTCAAGCCGGTACTGGAAAAACACCTAAAGTCAGCTCAAAAGTTAAAGTCGATTATGAAGGTCGCCTGATTGATGGTACTGTTTTCGATAGTTCGATTGCACGTCAACATCCTGCCGAATTCCAAGTCAATCAAGTTATTCAAGGCTGGACCGAAGGCTTACAATTAATGAAGGAAGGGGCAAAATATCGCTTCTTTATTCCTGCTCATCTCGCTTATGGTCAGATCGGTTCAGGCGATATTATCGAGCCAAACAGTACCTTAATTTTTGATGTCGAATTATTACAAGTACTGCCTTGAAAAAAAGGGACTGATATCAGTCCCTTTTTTGACTATAGATAACCTTTAAAAACAGCGAATGCTTTGATTTCTGTCTCGATCAAAAATGATCTTTATGGACGTAAATCGCGCGGACGAAAACCCATTACAATTAATCCGATCAGGTAAGCTATAACGCCCACTACACATAGGCCAATCACTTCTGCAACACGCATCCATTGTGACATAGTGCCATCATACCAAGTTAAACCATATGCCAAGGCAGCAATCATGACAATGTTGGCCACAGCATATTGTAAAAACAGCTTTTTCCAATGTGGGCCAAAACGGAAAATATGGCGTTTATGCAAGTAGAAGTACAACATCCCCGCATTGACTAAGGCTGAGCCAGATGAGGCCATTGCCAACGCCATGTGTTCAGCATGCCAATCTATCAATTTAAAGAAACCAATAAATACCACGTTTAAAATGGCATTTGCTGCTACCGCCATTAAACCCACGCGTACTGGGGTTTTGGTATCTTGCTGAGCATAAAAACCGGGTGCAAAAACCTTAATCAGCATAAAAGCAATAACACCTGCACTCATACACTGTAAAGCCAGCGCTGTCATTTGTGTATCTTCTACAGTGAACTCACCCCGCTGGAACAAGGCTTGAATAATTGGTGTCGAAAGCATAAACAAAGCAATACTGGCAGGAAGCCCAACCAACACAATAACCTTGGCAGCCCAATCCATCATGCCACGGAATTTATGTTGATCTTGCTCCGCATGTCGTGCCGACAACGACGGTAAAATAACCGTCCCAATCGCCACACCAATCAGCCCCAACGGTAATTCTGTCATACGTTCCGCACTATACAGCCATGACACCGAACCATCCTGCATAAAGGATGCCCAAATGGTATTCAGCAATAAATTAATCTGAGTGACTGAAACACCGAACAACGCTGGCAGCATCAGCTTCATGATGCGGTCAACACCTTCGTGCTTAAAATCAACCTTCGGTGGAATTAATAAATTTTTGCGCCAAAGTTCTGGAATCTGAATCGCAAGCTGTAATACCCCCGCCACGACAACTGACCACCCCAAGGCCATAATCGGTTCAGCCATATACGGTGTAAGCCACCATGCTCCTGCAATCATTGCCACATTAAGCAGGACTGGCGAAAATGCTGGCGAAGCGAATGAACCATAACTGTTCAAAATGCTACTGGCAAAGGCGGTCAGAGACATGAACATTAAATATGGAATCGTCAGGCGGAACATGCTGACCGCAAGATCAAACTTCTCTGGATCGGCATGGAAACCAGGTGCATAGATATACAAAATTGCTGGTGCAGCCACCATCGCAATAAAGGTCAGCAAGGTCATGATCGTCAGCAAGCCGCCAAACACACGGCTAATCAGAATCTGGACTTCTGCATGTGCCTTACTGGTTTTATATTCAGTTAGTACAGGAATAAAGGCTTGTGAAAATGCCCCTTCTGCAAATAAGCGCCGAAAGAAATTGGGGATACGGAACGCAACCACAAATGTATCGAAATCCTTCCCTGCACCAAAGACATTGAGCAAGACGATATCGCGGACCAATCCGAGTACGCGAGACAACATGGTCATTGCACTGACAATAAAGGTCGACCGCCAAAGCGCCATCGTATCCACCCAATAAAAAAATTAGTCGCTATTGTAATGAAACTTGTGAAAAAAATTCGTTGTTAAATGATTAAACTCAACGGAAATGTCTTTTTATTTTGCATTCTTAATCTGATGTACCAAGCTTCTGAACTTCACCCAATCAAAGTAAGGACCTGGGTCCGTTTTACGCCCTGGTGCAATATCAGAGTGACCAGCCACATGCTGTTTTATCGCTGGATAAGCCTGTTGCAGACTCACCACGACTTGCGCCAAAACCTGATATTGCAGACTTTCAAAAGCACAGTCATCACTGCCTTCAAGTTCAATTCCGATAGAATAATCGTTACATTCCTGTTGCCCCAAATAGGATGAACGTCCAGCATGCCAAGCCCGTTGTGCTAAATTCACAAATTGCAGCACCTCGCCTGTACGCAGAATCAGCAGATGCGCTGAAACCTTCAGCTCTTGAATGGTTTCAAAATAAGGGTGTAGTGTTGCATCCAACTGGTTCTGGAAAAATTGCTGGATATAGCCTCCCCCAAACTGCGACGGTGGCAAGCTAATGTTGTGAATCACCACCAATTCAATTTTTGCCTCTGCTGGTCGCTGATTAAAATTCGGCGATGGAATTTGCTTCGCACCGATGAGTTGACCATCGACAACCTGAAAAGAGGAGAGCTGCTGCATAATCCATTCCTAACTATATTGAAGCTTTATTTATAACTCCACCATGCTAAAACTTTCATCATAAAATCTCAAATCTACGGCATAAACTATAAAGAACAATGTTAAGATAACGCGCAATTTTCATGGGTTAAAAAGACACGGAAAGACTATGAGCATTTCTCCAACGCTGCTTGAACAATCAATTCAAATCAATATTCAACAAGCACTCCAAGAAGACATTGGCGATGGGGATATTACGGCCTTATTAACCCCTGAAGATGAGCAAGCGACTGCGACCATCATTAGTCGTGAAGACATGATTCTCGCTGGTCAACCATGGGTAAATGCATTGATTCAGGCATTTGATGCTTCAGTTCAGGTGACTTGGTTAAAACAAGACGGCGAACAAGTTGCAGCCAATGAAGCGTTTTTAAAACTCGCAGGTTCTGCACGCAGCTTACTTACGGTTGAGCGTCCTGCGCTGAACTTTGTTCAAACCTTATCGGCTGTCGCGACCAAAACTGCTGATTATGTCAAACAGCTTGATGGTTTAAACACCAAATTGCTCGATACTCGCAAAACCCTGCCAGGGTTACGTATTGCGCAGAAATATGCCGTTGCAGTAGGCGGTGGGCAAAATCATCGCTTAGGCTTATTTGATGCATTCTTAATTAAAGAAAATCATATTATGGCAGCAGGTGGTATTGCCGAAGCAATTGCCAAAGCCCATCAGATTGCACCGGGCAAACCTGTTGAAGTTGAAGTTGAAACTTGGGATGAACTCAATCAAGCGCTTGAAGCCAAGGCGGACATTGTGATGCTGGATAATTTTAGTCAGCAACAAATGATTGATGCTGTTCAACATGTCGCAGGTCGTTGCAAATTAGAAGCATCGGGTAACATCACCATTGATAATTTACGCCAAGTTGCCACGACTGGCGTTGACTATATTTCAATGGGTGTACTGACCAAAGATGTCAAAGCAATTGATTTATCGATGCGTTTTAATGGCTAATGATTGATCCGATTTTGGTGATCACTGTTCAGGCTGATCACCAATTTTAAATCTATATAAAGTGCATTGAAAATAATCTTGAAAGTTCTATAATCCCGAACTGCCTTTCTCCTCCCTCAACATGTGTTATGAATATCTGGAAACAGCAAATTCTATTTTTGCTGATGGCCCTCGTGTCTGTGGCTTTTTTCTGCCTTTATCCTGCCCTTCCTCGTATCCTGAATAATCCTGAGCAATATTTTCAGCTGAATGGCGCAAAAATCGTCATATCGGTGCTGATTAATTATGCCCTGATTTCCTTTATTTACTTGTTGTTCAGAAAAACCTTTATTACCATTTTTTTTAGTCAGTTCATTTTTTTATTGATGATTTTTATCAATACACAAAAAGAAAAATACTTATCGGCCAGTTTGGTGCCTAGCGATTTCTTATTGATTAAAGAAACCTTTGTTGTAGCACCTTGGTTACTTAAATTTTCAGTACTCTCAGGAGTTGCTGTATGTATCGCCCTCATGGTCTTTCTCTACCGTAAAGAACAACTTGAGAAAAAGCGGTTGTTTTTGTCGAACGCATTATTATCCCTTTGTAGTTTGGGCGTTTTAATTAGCGCAAATTTCAGCAATAACTTTAGCCAGTTATGTCAACAAAACCAACTTGGCTGGCTATGTAAATACCGACAAGCCTTTCCTAATACCAAAGGCGATTGGATTGGTGATCATCTCACCATTCAAAAAATTGGTTTTATTCCCTTCTTTTTTTCAAAGTCGATGGATAGCCTAAATACTCGATTGTTTAATACCGAAAATATTCCAGAAGTGACCATCAAAGCCCTATATACCCCTTATAGCACAACCATGCCTGTGCTTAGGCCTGAGCAACAGCCCAATATCATCATGATCATGAGTGAGGCACATTGGGATGCACGTCAATTGGGTAAAAGCATTCCCCAAAACATCACCCCAACACTCGATCGCTATCAAACTTCGAGTTTACTTTCACCAAGTTTTGGTGGCGGTACTGCCAATGTGGAATTTGAAGTCCTGACCAGTTTGAATATCTATTTAAATCATAATGAATTGATGTATGTGTCCAAACTGAAACGCCCTACTTATTCTTTAGCTACTTATTTGAATAGTTTGGGTTATGACACCATTGCCATGCACAATAGTGGTAAGTTTTTTTACAATCGCAACACGGTTTATCAAAACTTAGGTTTCAATCGCTTTACTTCGTTGGAAAACATGACCAGTGCACAAGATCGTGCCAAATATATCAATCAGGCAGGTTGGGCAAACGATGATTTACTCTATCAATCGATTCGCAACCAACTGAAACACACTGAGCAACCGCAATTTATCTATGCCATTACCGTCGAAAATCACTTTAACTATAATGATGATCGCTATGGTAAGGATCATTTCAACATTAATCAGCCAGAATTGAGTGAAAGTTCCAAACGTCAACTGAATACCTATCTGACTGGCTTACAACGTGCGGATCAACATGTTGAAAAGTTGCTGCAAGATTTAAAACAACAGGAACGCCCAACCATTGTGATTTTCTTTGGCGATCATTTGCCGAATTTAGGTCAGGTCTATGATGACTTCCACTTCTTCGCTTCCGCGCAAGAAAAAGCAGAAAAGAAAGATGTGAAGTTTTTCAGCACACCTCTCGCTGTCTGGAGTAACTACCCAATTGATCGCAGTATTTTCCAGCAAAAAAATATTGCAGCACATTTTCTTGCTCCTAAGGTGCTGACAGCAGCTCAATTGCCTCTGCCCCCTTATTACCAATTTATCCAAGCTGTAAACGCCTGTTATAGTGCCATTCATCAAACTGGGGTAGAGCTAAAACCTGAATGTAAATATCCGCATCCACAGTTGTTAAACCAATACAAAGATTTAAATATGGATGTGTTGAATGGAAAGAATCATAGTTATCAACTACTGACTCAAAAGGCATCGTAAGTTTTTATGATGCTGTTGAATCTTTTGACGTTTGCTGATCTTGTTGTGAGGGATGAACCGTTTGATCCCAAGCAGAAGCTGTTTGTTTTAATTCAGTCGGACGCGGATCACACGCCATGAGTGCAAAGGTCACCACTGCACAAAATAGGATAAAAAATTGAGCCATAAATCCATGCTCCAATAAAATGAATGGCATGGAGTTTACATCGCGATCATGGGTATAAAATTAAGTGCATGTTATGGATTGAGCTTGATTTGATTAGGTTTTGTAATAAAAAAGCACCCATCTGGGTGCTTTTTTTATTTTCGAATGATCAAACGTATTACCAGCCCAAAGCTTCTTGCTGCTTCTGGATCAAGGCTTGAATACCTTGTTCAGCCATTTCTAACATCGCATTGGTTTGAGCACGGGTAAATGGTTTATCTTCCGCAGTACCTTGAATTTCAATAAACTCGCCTGCTTGCGTCATGACAACATTCAAGTCGGTCTGACAATTTGAATCTTCTTCATAACACAAGTCCAATAAGACCTCATCCTTGAAGATACCGACAGAAATAGCTGCGACCAAACCTTTTAATGGATCATGCTTAATTTTCTTTTGTTCAAGCAAAACATTCATGGCATCCACTAATGCAACTGCTGCACCTGTAATTGCAGCAGTACGTGTGCCACCATCAGCTTGAATCACATCGCAGTCGATAGTAATGGTGTTTTCACCCAGTTTTTTCAGGTCCACCATGGCACGTAAACTACGGCCAATCAAACGCTGGATTTCTTGAGTACGTCCAGATTGTTTACCACGCGCCGCTTCACGGTCACTACGGGTATGCGTTGAACGTGGCAACATTCCGTATTCTGCGGTTACCCAACCTTGTCCTTTGCCTTTCAAAAAGCGCGGTACAGAATTATCAATACTGGCGGTACATAGCACTTTGGTATGGCCAAATTCAACCAGCACAGAACCTTCAGCATAACGTGTGTAATTGCGGGTAATTTTTACATCACGTAATTGATCTAGAGTACGTTGGTCGATACGCATAATTCGCCTTTAATATTGCCAGAAATTCGTTGCGCACAAGTATAGCAGATGCAATCTCATCAAATGGTATATCCACAACCCTGTCATGAAAAAACTCAAGGCAATAACATGACACCGCTTTTAGCACCGAATTACTGCTGTTTTTCTGGTCAAAAAATTTGTTAAACTCCAGCAAAGCCATTCGAGAGTCCTTATGTCGATACGAGATGAACGTAAACAACAAAGCCGCCAAGCACTATTAGATGCCGTCTTAAGTTTAAGTTCATCAGGAATGTCTTTTAGCAGTATGAGCCTACGCGAAATTACTCGCCATGTCGGTTTAGTGCCAACCGCGTTCTACCGCCATTTCTTAGATAAAAATCAGCTTGGTTTAGAATTAATTGACCAGATTGCCCTACAGCATAAACGAGTCTTGCATGAACTCAAATTAGCCTCCTTACTGCAACAACCTAGGAATATCGAGCCCCGTTTGGATCAATTCTTTACCGCGGTACAACAGCATCCCGAATGGTGGATTTTTATTAGTGCAGAACGTTGGGGAGGCAATGCTTTATTGCGTTATGCCATTGCCCGAGAAATTGAATATCTTATTGAAGATTTAACTGATGAGTTGAGTGAAGTCGAACCAACTTATGCCTTGAATGACCTTCAGGTATTGTCCAACTTACTGATTAATTCATCTTTCAATTGGGCTATGTCTTGGATTAATTTCATGGTCGCAACAGACAATCAGCAGCAGCTACAACAACGTCAGCATTTTAAAGCTCAAACCATTCAACAAATTGAACTGCTCTTTCGAGGAATCATTTATAAGAAATAAAGGCTTTTGCCTATCCTTAACCTCGAAAAGCTCTCATAAAAAAACCTGCATCATTGCAGGTTTTTTTTAACACTTCACAAATTATTTGGCTTTACGCTCTTTCTCAACCAAGTAGCTCACGACTTGGGTCACTTTGGCATCTTCACCTTGTACCACATATTTACCATTCACCACGACCGCAGGTACACCTGTTAACTGATACTGTTTTGCCAGTTGATTGGCTTGTGCGACTTTAGAGGTAATCATGAATGAGTTAAACATGCTGTTAAATTTAGCTTCAGGTACACCATATTTAGTAAAGAATTTCGCCTGAGATTGCTGATCAAAAATTTGCTGACCATTCACATGGATCGCATGGAACAAAGGTAAATGAGTCTTCTGACGCACACCCAAGGCTTCAGAAACATAGTAACCACGTGCACCTTGTTCCCACACTGGGTTCATTGCAGCTGGAGTACGCACAAAACGCACATCTTTTGGAATATTTTTTAGCCAAGTCTGCATATGCGGTTCTAACTTAAAGCAATGTGGGCAACCATACCAAAAGAATTCACGCACTTCGATTTTTCCTGGCACTTCAACTTTGCCTGGGTTGGCGACTACGGTGTAGTCCTTGCCTGCAACAAAATTCGCTGCCATAACACTACCAGAAAATGCAAATACGACCGTTGCAAGGCTACCCAAAAGGAATTTTTTCATTGCGTTTGTTGTCCTCTAAATCATTATGATGAGCTTATGCGAAAACTATAAAACAATTTAGTCGATTTCGTTTTCCTTCTGTGAACTTTTTTACTGCTTTTATCGCTTTTTTTAGAATTAACGCTACACTAGCCATATTGATCTTTATACCAAAACAACTTGATTGAGGTGGCGCAAATGTCGCAATTAAATGTTGATCCGCAAGAAATTGCCAAATTTGAAGCCTTCGCTGCTATATGGTGGGATCAGCATTCTGAATTCCGACCACTCCATCAAATTAACCCGCTACGCCTCAATTGGATTGATGAACATGCCAATGGTCTTGCGGGGAAAAAAGTGCTTGATGTTGGCTGTGGCGGCGGCATCTTGGCAGAAAGCATGGCACGCCGTGGTGCAAATGTGCTGGGCATTGATATGGGTGTGGCACCACTCAATGTCGCACGAATTCATGCAGAACAAGAAGGCGTACAAAATATCGAATATCGCCAAATTCCAGTTGAAGAATTAGCCAAAGAACAAGCAGGTCAATACGACGTGGTGACCTGTATGGAAATGCTGGAACACGTGCCAGACCCTGCTTCCATTATTCAAGCCTGCCAAACACTAGTAAAGCCTGGTGGGCATGTCTTTTTCTCGACCATTAACCGTAATCCTAAGGCCTATTTATTCGCGATTATTGGTGCAGAATATATTTTAAGAATGTTGGCCAAAGGCACACATGATTATCATAAATTTATTAAGCCATCGGAATTGGCGCATGATATTCGTCAAGCAGGACTTAACCTGAAAGACATGACAGGATTACATTATAATCCGCTGACGAAACGCTACTGGTTGGCGCCGAATGTCGATGTGAACTACATGGTCTACACTGTAAAAGCAGGTGCAGAATGAAAGCCGTTCTGTTCGATTTAGATGGTACCTTAATTGATACCGCTGCGGACTTTATTCGCATTATTCAAGACATGTGCCGTGAAGAAGGTCGTGCACTAGTTGATGCCGAACTGATTCGTACTCAAGTGTCTGAAGGTGCTCGGGCGATGGTCAAACTGGTCTATCCAGAACTTGAAGTCGATGACCCTATTTTTCTGGCACACCGTCAACGCTTTCTAGACTTGTACGGCGCTGAGATTGCAGTAGACACCGACCTGTTCGCAGGCATGTATCCCTTATTGGAACAATTGGAACAGCAGAATATTCCTTGGGGGATTGTCACCAACAAGCCTCGCGGACTCAGCGAGTCTTTACTGACTGCGCTGAATCTGACCGAACGTTGTGCAGTATTGGTTTGTCCTGAAGATGTCAGTAAAACTAAGCCTGATCCTGAACCGATGTATCTCGCAGCACAACAATTGCAACTGCCTGCAGAACAATGTATTTATGTCGGTGATCATCCGCGTGATATCGATGCAGGTCGCAACGCTCAGATGTATACCATCTTGGCGGCGTATGGTTATTTACCATTGGCGCACAAAGATGACCTCGCGGCATGGCAGGCGAATTGTATTGTGAATACTGTGACCGAATTACAACACGTGATTCAACAAAAACTCACGCTCAACAGTGCTATAAATACATAAACTTGATGAAGTAAAAATAAGAAGGAGGTGACCATGAAATATTCTGAATATCAGCCTCGCCCTGATCTACTTAAAGATCGCATCATTTTAATTACTGGGGCTGGTGATGGCATTGGTCGTGCGGCTGCACTCAGTTATGCCTTACATGGAGCAACTGTAGTCTTGCATGGTCGTACCTTAAACAAACTAGAAGTCATTTATGATGAAATTGAAAGTTTGGGTGCGCCACAACCTGCAATTTTGCCGCTGCAATTGTCTAGTGCTTCACCGCGCGATTATGAATTGTTGTACGACACTTTAGAAAAACAGTTTGGTCGTCTGGATGGCATTTTGCACAATGCAGGCATTTTAGGTGAACGTACCGAGCTTGAACATTATCCGATTGATGTATGGGATGATGTCATGGCTGTTAACCTGCGTGCACCCTTCATTTTGACCCAAGAACTATTACCTCTGCTGCAAAGATCTGAGCATGCCTCTGTCGTGTTTGCAAGTTCTGGAGTTGGACGTCAGGTTCGAGAAAAATGGGGAGCTTATTCGGTGTCTAAAGTCGCCATTGAAGCGGTAAGTCAATTGTTTGCCAAAGAAAATCAGCATCCCAATGTCCGCTTTAATTGTATTAACCCTGGTGCAACACGTACAGCGATGCGCGCCAAAGCCTATCCAGATGAAGACCCAAAAACTTTGGCAACGCCAGAATCGATTATGCCAGCGTACTTATATTTAATGGGCGATGATAGTCTGCACCTCAGTGGACAAAGCATTGATGCTCAAGATTAATCTCTTGACCGTTTAAGTCTAAACTAAAAATCCTTTGCTTTCGGCAAAGGATTTTTTTACAGCTCAATAATCGTTTTATTTTATCAATTTAATAAATATATTCGGTTTTATAAATCAAAACATCTCTCTTAAACTCTCTGTATCGGCTTAGCCACTGATTTAGGAGATAATTTTCATGACCGATTTACAACACAAAGCTAAATTGATCCGTTCAATCCAATCCCTGCAACTACCTGAAACGTTCATACACGCCTTGGAGGATGAACAACAAGCACCGAGCGTCATTCAGGCGGTCGACTATTTACAACACTGGACTGAACAGTGGAACTAGAGCATTAACTGACTCAGTATAAAGATGCCTGCCACTGAAAATTTGCACTGTTGTTGCCCCGTATATCGACAGCACAGATAAAATTGACCACGCAGAAAGATTTCCAAAATAGATGATTTCATGGATAATATTCTTAATTTATCTATTTTTTTAAAGAATTAATCCAATTCCTTCACAGTTTCTCTGCATTTTTTTCGTACATTAAGAACTGTGAAATGAATACATCTATAACGAGGGGTCAACATGAAAAAGACGATGGCGATATTGACCATTTCTTTCAGTGCATTGATGGCAAGCAGCCTGAGTTCTGCTGCACCCCACTTTGATCATCGTGGCGATGACCATCCACGTAGTAATCAAGGTAAAGGGCGCGACTTTCGTGATTTTGATCAAGATGATGAACGCATGCAAGATAAACGCCGCATGCGTGAAGAACGTGGGGTAAAACGTTTACAGCAGCATCAATGGCAAACGGGTTATGTCATGCCACAGCATTATCGTGGTAACGGCTATAAAGTTGATTATAAAGACCATAGTCTCCCTAAGCCCGCACGTAATCAACAATGGTACAAAATCAACAATGACTATATTTTAATCGATTCGGGCAGTAATGATATTTTACGGATCGTGAATGATTAAATACTCAACTTAACGGTTCTATTTTCGCCAGTCTTACATCACGTTAGACTGGTTTTTTTATAGCTGTATTTTTAAAACGCTTCGATTCACTGTGCTGAAAGGCTTGTGCTTAAACGCTTAGATGCTGTTTACAATCTTCTTTTTTTCTTCATTAAATTCACATTTGCATAATAGTGCTCTCATTGTTTCTCTGCTGTTGTTCGTTACCTTAATCTCATCGAAAGACATAAACAGACATTGAGGTACATCATGAATAAATTGGTTTCTGCTGTAATTTTTACCTTGGATACTGCGGTGACCGCATCTGCGATTGCTGCTCCAGCTTATGAACATCGTTACGATGAGCGCCGCTACGCAGAACAACATCATGATTGGCACAAAGAAGATGGTCGTTGGCAAGATCAGCGCTATCAACGTATTAATCCAAGCCGCGATTGGCGTGTAGGTCAAACACTACCTCGTGGTTATGATTCTTCACGTTATGCCGTGGATTATCGTGATGCAAAACGCTTACACAAACCTGCCCGTTATCAACAATGGTACAAAATTAATGGCGATTACGTGCTGGTGAACGAACGCAACAACCGCATTATTCGTATTTTGAACTAATACTTAGAGTCCATATAAATTCCTTCCCCTCCGTCGACACCTTAACCAAAGTTAAGGTGTTTTTTTATCTAAGATTGTTCGCCTGTCATTTTTTTGATTAGAATCTACTATTGATCGGCTTTTTTGAGATAGGCATGCAAGCGAATTCGAACGATGTTTCACAAAGCACAACCTTACAATATGTGCACTGGTTTCGACATTCTGCACCCTACATCAACGCACACCGTAACAAAACCTTTGTCATTATGTTTGATGGTGAAGCCGTTCAGCATGAAAACTTCCAACATATCATTCACGATATTGCCTTGCTCAATTCATTGGGTATTCGACTGATTCTGGTACATGGCGCGCGTCAACAAATTAATCAGAATTTAAAAAGCAGTGGGCTCAGTACACCATTTCATCAACACCGTCGCATCACCACCCGAGAATCTCTGGGCTGTGTGATGAATGCCGTAGGTTCGGTTCGCCTACAAATTGAAGCGTTATTGTCTATGGGTTTGGCTAATTCGCCGATGTATGGCGCGCGCATTGATGTCGTTTCAGGTAATTTTATTACTGCTAAACCGTATGGAATCCGCGATGGCATTGATTTTCAACTGACAGGAGAAGTCCGCAGTGTCGACACCGATGCCATTCAAAAACATCTGCAACAACACAATATTGTGATGCTCGGCCCAGTGGGATATTCCACAACGGGCGAAGTCTTTAACTTACCTGCCGAAGAAGTGGCGACCAAAACTGCCATTAGCCTCAAAGCAGATAAATTGATTTTCCTTGGCAAACAGCATGGTCTGCTCAATGCCCAAGGCCAGTTACAACGCGAAATTACCCCTCAAGGTCTAGATCAATACATTTCACAATCACAAGACACTAATTCTGAACTGGCACAGCAACTCCGCAGTGCACAAAATGCCTCACTCAAAGGCGTGCATCGTGTGCATCTGATTTCTTATACCTATGATGGGGCTTTACTTGAAGAGTTATTTACTCGTGATGGTTCAGGCACGATGGTCACAGATGCACATTATGAAGATGTACGCATGGCGAATATTCAAGATGTCGGTGGACTGATCAATTTGCTGCGACCACTCGAAGAAGAAGGAATTCTGGTTTACCGTTCACGGGAACGACTGGAAACGGAAATTGAACAATTTGCAGTGATTGAACGTGATGGCATGATTCTGGCCTGTGCAGCCCTGTATCCGATTCCTGCTCAAGAACATGAATTACGTAGTGCTGAAATTGCCTGCGTAGCTGTGCACCCAAGCTACCGAAAATCCAATCGTGGTAGCCAAATTCTGCACTATTTGGAAGGCAAAGCCCGCAGTATGGGTATACAACAGTTATTCGTCCTGACCACACGAACAGCGCACTGGTTTTTAGAGCATGGCTTTGAAACCGCCAATGTCGATGATTTACCCAATGCACGTCAGGCGTTGTATAACTATCAGCGCAATTCTTTGGTGTTCAAAAAGCGGATTTAAGTCGCTTTACCCATTTTCAAGAACATTTCACTTGAATCACAATGACTTTACCTAGCTCTCAAAAGGCGAGGTAAAGTCTATCTAAGATTGATCTTTGCCCCCGCGCATTCACCTGTTCATGTGCCATCACCTTAGCAGCATTTATGCAATGTATATCGTCCAACGTGCTAATTCAGGCTGAAAGCTATATTCCGCTCCAGCATAAACTTATACAGATAGCTTAATTACAAAATAAATCTAATATTTTCAATAAATTAAATAAATACAAATTGATATTCTATTTTTCCTCTAAATCAACTTTAACGCTAAGTTTTGCATTTTTTTATTTATCTTTTTTTTTCATGACCAATCCCTGTTTTTTTATTTTTTTCGCAAAAGAAAGCGCTATAGCGTATCTGCTCAACCTTATATCAACATTTCTTCATTGCGGAGCACATCGAACATGAGCAAGCCATATTTTACTTCAACACGTCCATGGATTCTTTTGACTGTTGTGGCTGGCAGCATGCTCATGGCGGGCTGTACACCCAAAAAAGTGGAAACCACGACGTTAAATATTGGTTTTCAAAAGTACGGCATCTTACCGATTGTGAAAGCACGTGGCACTTTAGAGCAAGCTTTGGCAGCACAAGGCGTACAGGTGAAATGGGTTGAGTTTCCAGCAGGTCCACAATTACTGGAAGGGCTAAATGTGGGCAGTGTAGCGTTGGGTGAAGCAGGTGAAGCACCACCTATTTTTGCCCAAGCTGCCAACTCGAATTTAGTTTACCTCGCCAATCAACCACCCGCACCACAAGCTGAAGCACTGATTGTGCCAAAAACCTCGAACCTTAAAACCATTCAAGATTTGAAAGGTAAACGTGTAGTGCTAAACAAAGGCTCCAACGTACATTATTTATTGTTAAAAGTCCTTGAAGCCAACCAGCTCAAACTCTCTGATATTGAAGTGGTGTACCTACCACCTGCGGATGCTCGTGCCGCTTTTGAACGCGGTGCAGTCGATGCATGGGTCATTTGGGACCCGTTCTTTGCCGCAGCCGAGCAACAGCTTGGGGCACGTGTACTCGCTACAGGTAAAAATCTAGTCAACAACCATCAGTTTTACTTAGCAGATCGCAAATTTGCACAACAACATCCTGACATTTTAAAAACAGTGGTCAATGAATTAAATCAGACCACCACTTGGGTATCACAGCATCAGCAACAGGCTGCTCAGTTGTTACAACAACCGACTGGTTTGCCCGTCGAAGTCTTAAACCGTTCGATTTCTCGCATGGGATTTGGAGTTCAACCTATTTCTGAAGAAGTGGCAAAACAACAGCAATTTGTCGCAGACGCTTTTTATCAACAAAAGCTGATTCCAAACAAAATTGACATTCAAACTGCGCTCTTAAAAGCGACACCATAATAATGAGGAATAGCAAAAATGAACGCCCTTAAAACAATAACTTTCGTTGGCATTACTGCACTGAGCCTTGCGCTGAGTGCTTGCCAAAAATCTGAATCGAGTCAGACCCAAGCTGCCACCCAAAATAAAGCTGAATCGGTAGATACACTTTCTATTGGCTACCAAAAATCTTCCCTAAATTTGTTGGTAGCACGTCAGCAAAAGTTGTTTGAACAGGAATTTCCTCACGCCAAAATTGAATGGAAAGAGTTCCCTGCGGGTCCACAAATGTTAGAAGCTCTAGCTGTAGGCGCTGTTGATTTTGGTGCCGTAGGCAATACTCCTCCCATTTTTGCTCAAGCAGCAGGTAAAGACTTAAGTTATGTCGGTTATGAGCTAGTACCTGCCAACTCTCAGGCATTACTGATTCCCAAAAGTAGCGGTATACAGTCCATTCAAGAGCTAAAAGGCAAACGCATTGCGGTACAGAAAGGTTCAAGTGCGCATGAGTTACTCGCCAAAGTTTTGCAAAAAGCTGGCTTAAGTTGGCAAGACATTCAACCGATTTGGTTACCACCTGCCGATGCACGCGCGGCCTTTGACAAACAGTCGATTGATGCTTGGGCCATTTGGGAACCCTACCTCAGCGCGGCGGAGCAAGATGCACATGCCAAAGTGCTGATTGATGGGACCGCTTTCCCAAAAACCTACTCCTTTTATATTGGTAACCCAAAATTCATCGCGGCACATCCTCAAGCGACTGCACAGTTTTTACATGGCTTGAATCAGGCCGATCAATGGGTATTAAAAAATCAGCCGCAAGCCTTAACCGTCTATACCCAAAGTACAGGTTTACAGACTTCAATTGCCCAACGTGTAATTGATAAGCGCCTGAAACCATCGCCAATTCAGACCCTAACCCCTGAAGTGGTACAAGCGCAGCAACAAATCGCAGATCTGTTCCAACAGGTTCAATTGATTCCGAAAAACATTCAAGTTCAAACCACCGTTTGGGCAGCACCTAAAACCCACTAATCTGTAGAAATTGTAAGGATATTGATAATGAAAATTTTCTGGTTTATTCCCACCCATGGTGACAGTCGTTATTTAGGAACCAGCAAAGGCGCACGCCAAGTCGATCATGCTTATATGAAGCAAATTGCAGTTGCAGTGGACAATTTAGGCTATGAAGGTGTGCTGATCCCAACGGGACGGTCATGTGAAGATCCATGGATTACCGCAGCCAGTTTGATTGATGCAACCAAGAATCTGAAGTTTCTCGTGGCACTACGCCCAGGCGTGACCACACCTGCATTAGCTGCGCGTATGGCTGCCACATTTGATCGTTTATCCAATGGTCGTGTCTTGTTAAATCTGGTGACGGGTGGTGACGAACAAGAGCTTAAAGGTGATGGCATTTATGAAGACCATGCTTCGCGTTATGAAACTGCCAGCGAATACACCCAAATCTGGCGTGAGATTCTGACCCGTTCACACACAGGCGAATCTTTCAGTTTTCATGGAGAACACTTAAAAGTTGATGATGCCAAACTACTCTATCCACCTGTGCAACAGCCCTACCCACCTTTATGGTTTGGTGGTTCTTCAGAAGCGGCGGTTGAACTAGCAACCGAACAGGTAGATACCTATTTAACTTGGGGTGAACCACCCGCAGCAGTCAAAGAAAAAATTGAAAATGTCCGCGCGAAAGCCGCAGCAAAAGGACGTCAACTTAACTACGGTATTCGTCTGCACGTCATTGTGCGTGAAACCAACGAAGAAGCCTGGAAAGCGGCCGATGAGCTGATTCAATATGTCGATGATGCGACCATTGCTGCGGCACAACAAAAGTTTAAGCAAATGGACTCTGTGGGACAGCGTCGTATGGCTGAACTGCATAATGGTGATCGTAGCAAACTTGAAGTATCACCAAACTTATGGGCAGGGGTTGGACTGGTACGTGGCGGAGCAGGTACAGCTTTGGTAGGTGACCCACAAACTGTGGCAGATCGAATTCAGGAATATGCAGATTTGGGCATCAGCACCTTTATTTTTTCTGGCTATCCGCACTTGGAAGAATCTATTCGTTTTGCTGAATTGGTTTTCCCACTCTTGCCACTTGAAACGCGCAAAAAATTGACGCAACCCAATTTGACTGGACCTTTTGGAGAAATTGTCGCCAACAATTATGTGCCGAATCAGACCACGGTTTCACGTCCAATTAAGGAGCCTGCCTAATGTCCAAAATAACTGCGACTGAAACTTTCCCAAAACAGAAAGTTTCACGTGGAACAAACTTTGGGCAGCGTTTGCTGCCTTGGTTGTTCCCTTTTTTACTGATTCTGATCTGGCAAATTGCATCCAGTACAGGTTTGCTACAGAGTCGCATTTTACCTGCACCTACAGCAGTGGTCAGTGCATTCTGGCATTTACTCATTAGTGGTGAGCTTTGGCATCATGTCAAAGTCAGTGCAGGACGTGCCTTATTAGGGCTGGCTATCGGTGGTGGCTTAGGGTTGTTGTTGGGCTTACTCAACGGCTCATCCAAAACAGCCTCAACCCTACTCGATACCACCTTGCAGATGATCCGCAATATCCCTGCCCTCGCCTTGATTCCATTGGTGATTCTCTGGTTTGGCATTGATGAAACTGCAAAACTGTTTTTGGTGGCGGTTGGGGTATTTTTCCCAATTTATATCAACACCTACCACGGCATTCGTTCGGTCGATCCCCAACTAATTGAAATGGGAAAAAGCTACGGTCTCAGCCGATGGGAACTGTATAAAAATATTATTTTACCTGGGGCGATGCCCTCCATTTTAGTCGGCTTACGCTTTGCTCTTGGCTTAGTTTGGGTCTTACTCATTGTCGCGGAAACTATTTCTGCCCAAGCGGGCATTGGCTATATGACGATGAATGCACGTGAATTTTTACAGACCGATGTGGTTCTGGTCGGCATCTTACTCTATGCCCTATTAGGTAAACTGGCAGATGTGCTAGCAGTCAGTTTAGAAAAATACTTATTGCGCTGGCACCCAGGCTATCAAAAATAAGGAGCCGAAGATGACAGATCTCAGTATTGGTCAGCATGTTGCTGAACAGATTCAGCACCCACCGTCACCACAATCAGATATCCAACCAAATGCCGTAATTGGCGCAGAAATTCTGATTGAACAACTCTATAAGTTTTATGGTGATGTCAAAGTTCTTGAAGATTTAGATCTCCATATTCAACCTGGAGAGTTTCTTGCCATTGTTGGACGGAGTGGTTGTGGCAAAAGTACCTTATTAAGACTGATTGCGGACTTAGAACAACCGAGTTACGGCGAAATTAAATTTAAATCGGCACGCCATTTGCGTGAAGGCATTACCAGTGACGACATTCGGGTTATGTTTCAGGACCCACGTCTGCTACCTTGGCGTAGTATTGAACAGAATGTACAGCTTGGTCTCCATAAAGACGCACATGCTCAAGCCACTGCATTATTAGAAAAAGTTGGTTTAAAGGAAAAAGCGCCGCTCTGGCCTGCACAACTTTCAGGCGGACAGCGCCAACGCACCGCACTCGCACGCGCACTCTCTCATCAACCTCGCGTGTTGTTATTAGATGAACCGCTTGGTGCTCTCGATGCCTTAACTCGGCTAGAAATGCAGAATCTAATTGAAAAGCTATGGCGAGAACAGGGTTTTACTGCCGTTTTAGTGACCCATGACGTTAGTGAGGCCGTACAACTGGCCGATCGTATTATTCTACTCGACAAAGGCCATATTGCCCGTCAATTTCAGGTTAACTTACCCCGCCCACGTGAAAAAAATCTACATTTCGCTGAACTTGAACAGCAAGTCTTGAATGCCGTTCTCGCCACTTAAATGATTTTTTTGCGCCAAGCTTAACCCCAAGCTTGGCGTAAAAACTCGAAGTTGATGCGATCGAAGGCATGCGCCGACCTGTCATCAAACTGTCACATTTAAAATAAAAAATGATCCAAATTGATGCATTTTGGTCTTTAGTTATCCTTTTGTTTTTTTTAATGGAATGAATATGAAATCGAGCAGTGTTTTTTTATCCGTAAAATACGCGATTTCATCAAATTACCTGATTTGTTGATGCACAAATCTGATGATTTGCCGTACAATTTGACCTTCCCTGAATTTTTTAAAGCTACGAATGGAACAAAAAAAGAGTACTCAAAAGCGCCATCAATTGCTGAATGCCGCACTTGATGTTTTTTCCTTATATGGATTTAACGGGGCTAGTTTAGATGAAATTGCTCAACTTGCAGAAATGCATAAGTCGAACATTTTTTACTATTATGAAAATAAAGAAGCACTGTATGTGGAAGTGCTGACGACCGTTTTACAAAAATGGTTAGCGCCACTGCAAATACTAGAAGCAGAGCTTGAACCGACGGAAGCAATTACCAATTATTTAATGCAGAAAATTGAACTGTCGCGCACTCAGCCGAAAGCATCACGTTTATTTGCCTTAGAAATTATCCAAGGTGCACCGCATATTTTAGAGATCTTAAAAGGTCCACTAAAAAAACTGGTCAAACGCAAAGCTAAGGTCATTAGCATGTGGCAAGAACAAGGGAAAATTTCAGCAGATATTGATCCTGAATTGCTCATTCTCAATATCTGGGCAGTGACACAAAACTATGCCGACTTTGCGACTCAAATGGAAATGGTGACCGGTAAAACCTTACGCAACCGCAGTATGCAACAACGCGTCATTCAACATACCGTCCATATGATGCTCTACGGTATTCTACCGCGTGAGCAACACAACTAAGCCCTATATTGATTTTGGCATACGACCATAGCCATCTATGGTCGCCGAGCCAATTAAGTCGTAATAGACTGATATAAAGACAATAACTTTTTCGCCCCAAGCATTAAATTTTCTTCCCAGTCGAGATGTGCACTGTCGTCTGCACCATCGGTGATATATTTTATCGAAATTAAACGCACACCCAGTTTTTTACACACTTTGGCCATCGCATAACCTTCCATGTCGACTAAATTACATGGGACTTTTGGCTGACCTGTCTCAAAGCTATCCCCTGTACCACATACACCTTTCGGTAAATGGGAAAAAAAAGGTTCTAAGTCAATTGCCCCAGGATGATCCTGATCCATCGGCGTCACCCCGACTTCAAAGCCGAGCGGTGAAACATCCATATCGCGTTGTACGAAGCTGGTGACTTCGACCAAAGCATGACGCTCAAAGTAAGAACTGCCTGCACTACCAAGGTTTAATAAAGTTTTACAGCCTGTCGCCTGAATCACCTCAAAAGCTTTAAATGCTGCATTGACCTTGCCAATGCCACTGTAATGCACATCAATCTGAGCTTGTTCAAATAAACCTTTCGATTCATTTGGTAAAGCCATAATCAGCGCCAAAGAGGATTTCATCGCATCTACTCAAAATCAGAACGGTGCTATTAAAAATCAAAACCACACTGTGTGCAAATTCTGTCATCCTCTATCTCTCAATGAGTTTTTTAGCCCGTGCTGTGCAACTTTATTTTTGTTGCAGATAGAGGTTTAAACACGGTGAAAAGAAAAGTCGTCCTGCATAAAACCCAGCCACAGTTTTGCTCATAACCAATCCCCATAACAGCATCAACAAGATTGCCAAGCCATAGCCTATATTCAGTAACCAATGAAGCTGCAATTGTTGGGCAAGCTGTAACGTTGCCAAACTGAATACGCCCAATGGGAAAGTCATGCCCCACCAGCCTAAATTAAAAACCAAATGTGAACCTGCGTGTTTCAGGGTAATCATGATCGCTATTCCTAACCACCACACTCCAAAACCAAGTAGCAACAAACTGCTCAAAAACCCTGCCTGATGGAGAAACTCACCCAGTCCGATGAAATGTGTTGCATGTAGTAAGCGTGTAGCCTGCTCACCCAAAAGTAATAATGCCAATGCACCTGTGCCAATCGGCCCGACCGCCAACCAGCCTGTCATGGCTAATTCCTGACTTGGCAATTGGTGCAAGGCCAATCGTAAAAATAAAATGCCCAAAATCAGCATGGCAGGAAAAACTGAAATGCCCCACAAAATATAGCTGCCAAATAAAATACCCACCGCATGAGGAGTTACTGGCAAATGCTGTAACAACACTGCACCCGAAGCTGCTGCCACTTCACAGGCAACTATCGGAAGTAACCAGACTGCAGTCATCTGTTGTAATTGGTGGCGCTGACAACTGAACATACAAAATGGCACCACAAACGCCACCATCACAGCCATCAATACGTCGAGATACCACACCCACTCTGCAATACCAATTATGGCTGTACCATACAGCACTACCCCATATTTCAAGGCACCATTAATCAGCGTCGCCAATGCCATTGGAATGGTCCCTAAAAATAAACTCATACTGGGATGGGCAAAAATCTGTTTGGCTTCCTGCGGGTACAGCAACCAACGCAAAGCATATAAACTGCTAAATAAAGTAAAAATCAGCCCATTCAACAACCACAATCCTGCACCGAATTGCCAAAACATAGGATGAACAGCACTAAATTCTGCCAATATAATCGACAAAATGCCGGTACCCATACAGACGGTAAACCAGTTCGGTGTGAACTGACGGATCACATCATGCCATTGTGGCAACTGATGAAAGGGCTTGTTCATACGGCGTCAACCCAAATTAAGAAGTTATATTGATATTACAACACACTAAAAATAAGTAAAATTGATTATTATTCATTTTTAAAATCAGTTTTTATGATATAAAAATAATAGATCAATAAATTTTTCTGGGTAAAAACACAACAACAAGACGAATGCTCAAGAATATGGCAATATATAAGCCTGATTATTTTTCATTTATTGATTAGCCCATGAAGCTGCTCCGCCTGAATGCTTTAGCGCCAGACTTTCAATTACCTCTAACTGCTGTGACCATTGGTAATTTTGACGGCGTCCATTTAGGACATCAAGCGATGATTCAGCAACTGAAACAGGTTGCTGCACAACAACAACTCAAATCTTTAGTCATGATTTTTGAGCCACAGCCTTTAGAATTTTTTCAAGGTTATGAAGCACCACCACGCATTAGCTCACTCCGTGAAAAAGTGGAATATTTAACTGAATTGGGAGTGGACTATATTGCCGTTGCCAAGTTCGACAATACCTTCCGTAGCTTAAGCGCAGAAGCATTTGCCAGTATTTTAAAAGACCAACTAAATGCACAAAGCCTGATCTTGGGCGATGACTTTCACTTTGGCAAAAACCGTCAAGGCAATAGTGAATTCCTGAAAAATTACGGTTTTGATGTTCATAATTTACAAACCATTGCACTTGAAGGTGAACGTGTCAGTTCAACCCGTATTCGTCAAACCCTTGCAGAAGGTAATTTAGCACTCGCGGCACAGTTATTAGGACGGCCTTATAGCATCACAGGTCGTGTGCAATATGGCGACCAAATTGGACGAACCCTCGATTTTCCAACGATTAATGTGCGCCTCAACCGTCATAAACCCTGTTTAAACGGCATATATGGCGTCGATGTGATTTGTGAAACTACATCTTTACAAGACAAAGTTGTGCAAGAGAATCCTGAACAAAAAGGAGTTCTGGGTTATCAGGAAACGGCTTTGTTTGGTGCGGGGCATGTCGGCACCCGACCGGCCATCAAACAAGAGCATCCAGAATGGCGATTAGAAGTACATTTCCCTAATGTTTCTGCTAATCTGTATGGCTTGTTAATGCGGGTAACTTTCTTAAACTACTTACATGGTGAAAAGAACTACCCTTCGCTGGAAGCACTGAAAGCGGGAATTGATGATGATGTGGAGAAACTACTTGAGTTTCGCCATAACAACCCAACTTTTCCCTTTTAAACACCGAAAAATTTTATGTAAAACGCGTCAGTCTAAACCCTGATAAAATTGGAAGATATCTTGCATGAGCGATAAGCAAACTCCTGAAAATGCAGTGGATTATAAAGCCACACTCAACCTCCCAGGTACTGAATTTGCAATGAAAGCAAACCTTGCAGTACGTGAAGCGAAATGGTTAGAAGAGTGGTATGCCGACAACATTTATCAGCAGATTCGTGCGTCGCGTATTGGCAAGAAAAAGTATGTCCTGCATGACGGCCCTCCATATGCCAATGGTCAAATCCATTTAGGTCATGCGGTCAATAAAGTCTTAAAAGACATTATTATTAAAAGCCGAGTCATGGATGGTTTTGATGCTCCTTACGTACCAGGTTGGGACTGTCACGGTCTACCGATTGAACTAAAAGTGGAAGAAAAAGTTGGTAAGGTCGGCGTAAAAGTCGATGCTTCAACCTTCCGTAAAGCGTGTCGCGAATATGCTTACACCCAAGTTGAATTACAGAAAAAAGACTTTGTACGTATGGGTGTATTTGGGGATTGGGACAATCCTTACTTGACCATGAACTTCAAACAAGAAGCAGACATCGTACGTTCAGTGGGTGCAATTGCCAAAGCAGGTCACATCGAACCTGGTCTTAAACCTGTGAACTGGTGTTTAGACTGTGGTTCAGCATTGGCTGAAGCTGAAGTTGAATATGAAGACAAAAAATCAGATGCCATTGATGTTGGTTTTACTGTCGTTGATTTGGCAGACCTTTCTGCACGTCTAGGCGTAGAAGTTGCTGACCGCACAGACATCGTGATCTGGACCACGACACCTTGGACTTTACCTGCCAACCAAGCCGTTGCTTTACATGCTGAACTTGAATATCAACTGGTTAAAGCACGTGGTGAAGAAAAAGAGCCGCAAAACTTTATCTTGGCGAAAAACTTAGTTGAATCTGCCACTGAGCGTTATGGTTTCAATAGCGTTGAAGTCTTGGCCGAGTTCACAGGCAATAAACTTGAGCATGTCCGCCTGCAACACCCACTGATCGCAGAGCGCCAAGTGCCTGTAATTTTAGGTGAACACGTGACCGCAGACAGCGGTACGGGGGCGGTGCATACTGCCCCAGGTCATGGTGTGGACGACTATAAAGTTGGCTTACTCTATAACTTAAAAGTTGACAATCCAGTTGGCGGAAACGGTGTCTACTTACCAACTTCTCCAATTTTTGCGGGCGAACATATTTATAAAGCCAACCCACAAATCATTGCTGCGTTAAGCGAAGCAGACAAACTGTGGGCACACAAGCCAATCAAGCATAGCTACCCACACTGCTGGCGCCACAAAACTCCAATTATCTTCCGTGCGACACCACAATGGTTTATCAGCATGGATGCCAAAGGTTTACGCCAAGGTGCATTGAACGCCATTGAAAACGAGATCAGCTTTGTACCGGATTGGGGTAAAAACCGTATTCAAGCCATGATCGAAGGTCGTCCAGACTGGTGTATCTCACGTCAGCGTACGTGGGGTGTACCAATCCCATTCTTTGTACATAAAGACACTAACGAGTTACACCCACGTACAGCAGAATTAATCGAAGAAGTCGCGTTGCTGATCGAACAAGAAGGCATTGACGCATGGTATAACCGCGATGCCAAAGACTTTATCGGTGAGGAAGCAGAGCAATATAACTGCGTACGTGACACCTTAGACGTGTGGTTCGATTCAGGAACAACGCACTATGCTGTGCTACGTGAACGCGAAGAACTGACTGATCCTGCTGATTTATACCTTGAAGGTTCAGACCAGCACCGTGGTTGGTTCCAGTCTTCATTATTGACTTCTATTGCCATCAATCAACGTGCGCCGTACAAAGGCTTGTTGACCCACGGTTTCGTGGTGGATGAAAAAGGTCGTAAGATGTCGAAGTCTTTGGGCAACATCATCACCCCACAAGACATCATTAAAGATATGGGTGCAGATGGTTTACGTTTCTGGATTGCATCAGCCGATTACCGTTATGAAATGACCGCAGGTAAAGAAATCTTTAACCGTGCATCAGACGGTTACCGTCGTATTCGTAACACACTGCGTTTCTTATTGGCGAACTTGAATGGTTTCAAACCATCAACTGATGCCCTGCCTGTCGATCAATTGATTGCACTAGATCAATACATCTTGCAACGTGCAGCGGATGTACAGAAAACCATTCAGCAAGCCTATGAAGATATGAACTTCCATATCGTCACCAATGCCTTGACTAACTTCTGTATTAACGACTTGGGTGGTTTCTACCTCGACATCATCAAAGACCGTCAGTACACCACCAAAGCAGACTCACAAGCGCGTCATTCGGCACAAACTGCACTGTATCACTTGGTGCAAGCTTTTGTCCGTTGGATGTCACCAATCTTGAGCTTTACCGCGCAAGAAGCATGGCCACTCATTCCAGAACAAACCGAGAAATACGTGTTCACTGCGGAATGGTACGACATTCCTGTATCATCGACTGCAAACTTGTTGTCTGAAGCAGATTGGCAAACCTTGATTACCGTAAAATCTGCGGTGAACAAACATATTGAAGTTGCACGAAACGAAAAACTGGTAGGTTCTAATCTCTCTGCCAAAGTTGAATTATGGGCAAATGAAGGCTTGAAAGCGGTACTAGATCGCCTAGGCGATGAACTTCGCTTCGTCCTCATCACGTCTCAAGTACAAGTTCATGCCTTTGATGCAACTCAAGGTCAAGAAGCCGATCTAGATGGTTTACGTGTGAAAGTCTCAGCTGCGGAAGGTGAAAAATGTGCGCGTTGTTGGCATGTGCTGCCTGATGTGAATACACATCACGAACATCCAGGTCTGTGTGCACGTTGTATTATTAACCTCCCTACTGGTCAAGGCGAAGAGAGAAAATATGCCTAATCCACAACAGAAAGCGGGCCTGTTTCAATTCTACCCACACAATTTGCTGTGGGTGGGGTTATCCATTTTGGCGATTGTGTTAGATCAATGGACGAAATGGATTGCGTCTACACACCTGAATTATGCAGATCCGGTACCTGTACTGCCTTTTTTAAATTGGACTTTGTTACATAACTATGGCGCAGCCTTTAGTTTCTTGTCCGATGCAGGCGGCTGGCAACGTTATTTCTTTACCTCACTTGCAGCTTTGGTTTCAGTGATTTTTGTGTTTTGGTTAATGCGTATGCCAAAGCACGTCACGATTTTACCCATGGCAATTGCGCTGATTTTAGGCGGTGCTGTAGGAAATTTAATTGATCGCGTGACCTTAGGTTACGTGGTCGATTTTATTCATGTCTATTACAATAATAGTCACTTCCCTGCATTTAACCTTGCCGACAGTGCCATTACTTTGGGCACCATTTTGCTGCTTATAGATACGTTTTTCCTAGAAAAACATAGAATTCAACGTGCGGATGCGCAACACCATGAATGAAATTATTAATCCGAATGAAGAAACCCGTATTGAACAAGGTTCGAAGGTTGATCTTCATTTTTCCGTTGCCATTGAAAATGGTGTAGAAATTGACAACACCCGTAGCCGCGCTGAACCAGTCAGCTTGGTGATGGGCGATGGCAGTTTACTCCCAGGCTTTGAAAAAGCCTTGTTTGGTCTACGTGCAGGTGACCGTCGTACCGTCAGCCTTCCACCAGAAGATGCGTTTGGACCATGGAACCCTGAAAATGTGCAGACATTTGATACGGTAAAATTCGAGCAACGCCCTATTGAAGGCCACATGATCGAGTTTGAAGATAAAGCTAAACAAAGCCTATATGGCGTCGTTAAAACTGTCGGGGATGACATTACCGAAGTAGATTTTAACCATCCATTGGCAGGTAAGAATATTACCTTTGAAGTGGAAATCTTCAAAGTGACTCCTGCGGGTCAACAAGGCGTGAAATTCATGTAAAAGCCTGCTTTTACAATATAAAAAACCCTTCATCTGTGAAGGGTTTTTTTATTTAATTCCGACAACTATAAATATTTTAAAAATGGTATCTGCTTATTTTGATGCTTAAATTTAGAAAACCAGTACATCAATGGATAAAGCACGATGCACAGGATAATCGCAATCCACCAAAGGGTGGAGACCTGATTTACCCCAAAATAGTCGCCATAATTCTGTCCCCAAAGCGCCACGGCAACCACATACAGTAGTTTTAAAACAAATAAATGCACAATATAAAAGAACATCGGTACTGAACCATAAATAATTAAGGGATGCACCCATGCTTGCTGTTGCACTTTTTCCAATGCTACAAGCAGTAACAGCCCCAAGCCAACATTCCATAAAATAAACAATAAGGACGGCGGATACTTGGTCAGGTTAAAAAAACTCATTAAAGTTTGCAGTGGCGTCGACATCTCTAACCATGCACTATCACCATATACATTCAACATTCTCAGGATTACAAATCCAACAATGCTGGCACAGCCAAATACCCATAAATATGTCGTTCTTCGTTGTGGCGTCATCTGCGCTTGAAAAATAGTTGCCCCAATAGAATAACCCAGCAAAATTACCCCAATCCAAGGCAGTACAGGATAAGAAGTACGAAGTTTGAGGAATTCCCCCCATTCAATCCAACCACGCTCATGTAAAATCAACCAAATCGGCTGTAAAATTGGCATTTGTTGCAAAGAAACCTGATCCAATAGGTTATGCCCAAAAATAATCAATACAGCAATCAACCACAAAATTCTCTGTGGCAACCCAATCAGCAGTGCTAAAACAATCATGCTGATACCAATTGCCCAAATCACTTGCAAATAAATCACGTGCGGTGGGAACTGTCCTGTCCATGCAAAATTGATCACCAATAATTCGAGTATCACTAAAAATAAACCACGTTTAAGCAAAAATTCTCGCGTCATACTCAAGCTGTTGTGTTTCGCTTGATATAAATACGCCGATAATCCCGTCAAAACCACAAAAACAGGAGCACACAAATGTGCCAAAATTCGGCTAAAGAACAAACTGGCTTCCGTTTCCTCAATACGCATTGGATCGGGAACTTGATGGTGTAAATAAAAGGTTTCACGCACATGGTCGACCATCATAATTAAAATGACTAGACCTCGCAGCGCATCAATCGCCTGTAGGCGTTGAGAAAGTGCAGACATGAGCAAATGAATAGGTATGTTATAATATTACATATACTATTCAATTTTAAGCCCAAAATAAACCTAAGCGCACTATTTAGCACGCTTAAATTTTAAGAAAAATTAAATAAAAAATGATTTAAGGGCGAATTTCTTTGAGCTCACGGCGAATAAAATGCTGAATCATTTCCCGATAAATCTGTTCAATTAAGTCTGGATCAGTGCCCTGTTGTGCCGCCTGTTTACGAACTTTAGCAATCACCTGTTCAACCCGCTCTGGCGATTGCACTTCATGTTCAGTGCGCTTAAAACGCACCGCCTGATCGACATAAAACTGTCGGGTCGTAATTAATTCAATCAGGTGCTGATCAATCAGATCAATTTTATCTCGAACTTGCTCGAGCGACTCACATTTCTCTTTCTGCATTAGTTTTATCTTCTGGTGTTAAGCTGGAGTAATCCGCTTCATTTTCAATTTTATATTTTTCTTCTAACACATTACTGAAAATACTTTCAATCATCCAGACCCGATATAAGCTATTAAAGGTATAACTTTGCCCATCTATCCGTAATTCGAGTACCGGAAAATCAGGTTGTGACTTCATTTCACACAGGACATCGTTTTCTTTCAACTTGGCTTGAATATCCTCTTGCTTTACTTCCTGCAACTCTAAGCCCAACTCGCGTTGTAGCTCTTGATAGTGCGCCTTAAAGGACAAATCTTTGCCTTGGGTCCATACCGCTTGCAAAATACGGTGCATGGCTGCAATCCGCTGCTCTTCAGGCACACGATAATACAACTGTGCCATCGCATACGTGGCTTCTTTAGTCGGACGACAAAATGGGGTAAATGCCACTTCTGTCCGTTTAGATAAACGGGTTGCCAAGCTCCAGTCAAACCAGTCTCGCCCATGATAACTGAGTGGGTACACAGTCAACTGAATATTATAATAATCTGCCAATTCCTCTTTAATATAGGCCAATAACAGCCATGAAACTGGGTCTTCTAACGCAATATATAAATCTAACTCTGGATCAAGTGCTTGAATTTCATTTAGTTCTTCTGCATCACTAATTGAATGCTCGCGCCATTCAATATGATTGATGAGAAAAATCGGATTGCCTGTCAGTAATTTTTGTTGCTTTAAACGGCGGGTTAGACGCAGCAGATCATCTACTGCATGATATTTACGGTCTGAAAATTCAAAATAACTGGCAAGGACGGCATCATCATTAAATACCCGCTCTGGAAAGTGCTGTTCTTGATGATGTTTACTCGCCATGGCATATAACGTGCGCAACTTGCCATACTGCTTCTGCCACAGCATATGAAACACATCTTCGAGTAAATAGAGAAAATCCTGACCTTGTAGCGGAGTATTTCTTAAAATAGTTTCCGCCTGCGCCAAGGCTTCTTGTGACGGCTGTTCAGGGGTTTCGTGGAAACTGAATCGGTGCTGTTTCGATAAAATCTGCGCATCATTCAGACAATAGTGTTGCCATTCTTGCGCCGACATCTGATTCGGTGGCTCGGGAGCTTGACTGGAAATAATGACTTTGAGAGGTTTAAGTTCATCACTCAAAATTTCTTCTAATTGTGGCAACTGCTGCACAGCCAAATAGCTATAAACATCGTCTAAACGCAAATGAATATTGAGCCCATGCTCCGTAGGCAATACCTCTTGACGAGTTGGTTTTTGATAAAACCATCTCGATCGGATCGGATCAAACCAACGGCGTAACAGTGACATGAGTTGCCTCTAATGTAAAAAGAGCGAGTGATGTTGTTTCCAACCCGCAGAAAATGACCAATATGGTGAACAGAATGTCTTAAAATACAATAAGTCTTGAGCAAAACGTAACATAATTCAAGACAAAATGTTCAATCCTTCCCGATAGCTTACAGTTCTAAATTTAAATCAGTCACTGCACCCTTTTCGGCTCCGGTGGTCAGTTTAGCAAACTTCGCTAGCGCACCGTGGGTATAATTCGGTTTTGGCTTGACCCAACGGTTTTGCCGTGCAGCAATTTCTTGTTCAGAAACATGCCAAGTCATTTCCCGTGTTTCGGCATTAATCGAGATACGATCTCCATTCTGAACAAGACCAATTGGACCACCTTCATAGGCTTCAGGGGTCACATGCCCAATCACAAAACCATGACTGCCTCCAGAAAAACGACCATCGGTAATCAGCGCCACAGATTTGCCCAGACCTTTACCAATAATTGCTGAAGTCGGTTTCAGCATTTCTGGCATACCTGGTCCGCCTTTAGGGCCTTCACCACGGATCACCACCACCTCACCTGCTTGAACTTCACCATCTAAAATGCCACGCATGGCGCCAATTTCACCTTCAAAGACCCGTGCTGGCCCTTCAAAATACAAGCCTTCTTTGCCTGTAATTTTAGCCACAGCACCTGTTGGAGACAAATTACCCTTGAGCACCACCAAGTGAGAGTCTTTTTTAATCGGGGCATCAAACGGTAAGATAATCTGTTGACCTTCGGGGTAGTCTTCAACCTCGGCTAAATTTTCCGCCAAGGTCTTTCCTGTCACAGTTAAACATGAACCATCGAGCATGCCAGCATCCAACATCCGCTTCATCAGTGGTTGAATGCCTCCAATCGCAATCAGCTCTGACATCAGATATTGACCTGAAGGACGTACATCTGCCACTACGGGAATATCTTGCCCGATACGAACAAAATCATCCAAACTCAGTTCAACCCCAGCGGTATGTGCCATCGCCAGTAAGTGCAGCACCCCATTGGTCGAACCGCCCAAGGCAATCAGCACTTTAATTGAGTTTTCAAACGCGGCTTTGGTCATGATATCGCGCGGTTTAATATCTAAACGCAGCAAATTCATTACGGCTTCGCCTGCTTTTTGACAGTCGATCCGCTTCTCATCAGAAACTGCTTCTTGTGCTGATGAACCAGGTAAACTCATACCCAAAGCTTCAATCGCAGAGGCCATCGAGTTTGCAGTATACATACCGCCACAGGAACCCGGCCCCGGTAGCGCGACTTCTTCAATCTGTTTGACTTGAATCGCACTGATTTCACCTTTGGCGTGTTGACCCACAGCTTCAAAGACAGAAATCATGTCGGTATGCCCTGCACCCGGCTTGATTGTCCCACCATAAACAAACAAACCCGGACGGTTTAAACGCGCCAACCCCATGATGCAGCCAGGCATGTTTTTGTCACAACCACCGATCGCAATCACCCCATCATAGGCCTGACAACCCACCACGGCTTCTATCGAGTCTGCAATAATTTCACGGCTCAACAATGAATACTTCATGCCTTCAGTGCCGTTAGAAATGCCATCTGAAATGGTGATGGTATTAAAAATAATGCCTTTTCCGCCTGCCTGATTGACCCCTTTTTCGGCTTCACGTGCCAAACCATCGATGTGCATATTACACGGCGTGACATTGGCCCATGTCGAAGCAATACCCACAAAAGGGCGAGTAAAGTCAGAATCTTTAAAGCCTGTGGCACGCATCATGGAACGTGCAGGCGCATTTTCAATGCCTTCATAAACGGGGGCTGAATGTTCGCGGATATTCTCTTTACTCATTGTATTTTTCCTTGGCGGTGGCTTCGTATTGCTCTACGGTCTTGGCAATTTTGTCTATTTTTAGTCTATAGAAAGTAAGCGATACATGAAAGTACAATGAGGCTTTCGAGTCAATAACCGCTAATCTCTTAATAGTCTTAATATTTTTATCCTGAATCTATCCTGTTGTTGAATACACGGAAACGTCATCCGCAACCTGAGCAAGAATAAAAGCATTGCTTTTATTTGCAGCGCAAGACGAAGTAGTTGCCTATTAAATGGACTGTTTTTTCAAGATATTCTTTTAGATGCCGAAAATAAACAGGTTTTGCGGATGACCAATGGTTTTGCCTACTTTTGCCGAAACAAAAGTAGGTCGAACCGAAGGTTATAAACCGCAATTTGAGCCACACCTTTAAGATCCCATTGTGCTGAACCAATAACTTTTAAATAAAAAAGCACCCCAAAATGGAGTGCTCTTTCTAATCGGTAAAAAACTACAAATTAAATTTCACGTACTGCGCCTTTTGAGGCACTGGTGGTATGCATCGCATAGGCTTTTAAGGCTTTAGACACTTTACGCGGACGTGGCTCAGCAGGCTGCCAGCCTTTGGCTTCTTGTGCTTGACGGCGTGCTGCCATCGTTGCTTCGTCCACAGCCAAGTGAATCGTACGGTTTGGAATATCGATTTCGATACGGTCACCATCTTCAACCAAACCAATCGCACCACCTTCAGCAGCTTCAGGCGAAACGTGACCAATCGAAAGACCAGATGATCCACCTGAGAAACGACCATCGGTAAGTAAGGCACAATCTTTACCTAAACCTTTCGATTTTAAATAACTGGTTGGATACAACATTTCTTGCATCCCCGGACCACCACGTGGGCCTTCGTAACGAATTACCACCACATCACCTGCGGTAATTTTCCCACCTAGAATCGCTTCTACCGCAGCATCTTGACTTTCAAAAACACGTGCTGTGCCGTTGAATTTCAAGATGGAGTCATCCACACCTGCTGTTTTCACAATACAGCCTTCAAGGGCAATGTTACCGTAAAGAACCGCCAGACCACCATCTTGAGAGAAAGCATGTTCAGCATTACGAATAACACCGTTGTTACGGTCACCATCTAAACGAGAGTAGTAACGGTCTTGTGAGAATGCAGTTTGCGTCGGTACACCACCCGGTGCTGAACGGAAGAATTGATACACTTCTTCATCTTCAGTACGGATGATGTCCCACTTATCCAAGGCATCTTTTAAGGTTTTTTCATGCACGGTCGGTACAGACGTATCCAACAAGCCTGCACGGTCTAATTCACCCAAAATTGACATGATACCACCTGCACGGTGTACATCTTCCATGTGCACATCTTGTTTTGCAGGGGCAACTTTACACAAAACAGGCACTTTACGTGATAAACGGTCGATGTCAGTCATAGTAAAATCAACTTCTGCTTCATTCGCAGCAGCCAATAAGTGAAGAACGGTATTGGTTGACCCCCCCATTGAAATATCAAGGGTCATGGCATTTTCAAAGGCTGCTTTGGTCGCGATAGAACGTGGAAGAATGCTGTAATCTTCTTGCTCATAATGGCGTTTTGCCAGTTCAACAATCAACTGACCTGCTTTTTCGAATAATTTTTTACGATTTGCATGTGTCGCCAAAGTTGAACCATTGCCTGGAAGCGATAGGCCCAACGCTTCGGTTAAACAGTTCATTGAGTTTGCAGTAAACATACCCGAACATGAACCACACGTCGGACAAGCTGAACGTTCATATTCAGCCACTTCTTCATCAGTGAAGCTGTCATCTGCCGCGACAATCATGGCATCGACAAGGTCAATCGCATGTTCATTACCACGAATTTTGACTTTACCCGCTTCCATCGGCCCGCCAGAGACAAACACCACAGGAATGTTCAGGCGCATAGAAGCCATCAACATGCCTGGGGTGATTTTGTCACAGTTCGAAATACACACCATGGCATCAGCACAATGCGCATTGACCATGTATTCCACAGAGTCTGCAATTAAGTCACGTGAAGGCAATGAATACAACATGCCATCGTGTCCCATCGCAATCCCATCATCGACTGCAATGGTATTAAATTCTTTTGCTACACCGCCTGACGCTTCAATTTGACGTGCCACAAGTTGACCTAAGTCTTTAAGATGCACATGACCAGGCACAAATTGAGTAAAAGAGTTGACCACCGCAATAATCGGTTTGCCAAAATCTTCATCTTTCATACCTGTTGCACGCCATAAACCACGTGCGCCAGCCATATTTCTTCCATGTGTTGATGTTTTTGAACGATAATCAGGCATTTGCGTTTCCAACAAAGTTTGTGCTTGATATGAATCTGCGATTCACTCTGGCTAAATAAGACTGATGGATCATCTAGAATCAGTCGAAATATAGGCAACATCATACTACAGCGAAGTGTTTAACAGACAACCAGCATTCAACTTTCCTGCATTCAAACAACACAGGCTATATTCCGACACATGATCTCAAAGAAAGCTTTAATGAAACTACTATAAACCGAACACAGCAGATTAAATACAAAACTTTCATGAATATTTTTTTAATTTTGCATAACCAAAAGTTTTAAAAGACCGATACCCTTGCTATTTTTTGCATCGCATATTCAACAATACTGTGATTGTTACCGCGCATATTGTAGATTCGGCTTGGCGTTGCTTTTGACATATAATAGACGAAAGTTTCTATGGAATTTGATGTGTGAAAATCATCTTTGCCGGTACACCTGAATTTGCTGCATGTGCTTTGGCAGCGTTACTCAAAACAGAACATGAAATTGTTGCGGTATACACCCAACCTGACCGCAAAGCGGGTCGTGGTCAAAAACTGACTGCTTCAGCAGTCAAACAGTTGGCATTGGAACATGATTTACCCGTATATCAACCTTTACACTTCAAATCTTCCACTGAGGAAGGCCTAGCTGCACAACAACAATTAAAAGATTTAAATGCCGATGTCATGGTGGTTGCCGCTTATGGTCTCATCTTGCCCCAAGTGGTACTCGATACGCCTAAATACGGCTGCCTGAATATTCACGGTTCATTGTTACCACGTTGGCGAGGTGCTGCACCAATTCAACGTGCAATTGCCACAGGAGATGCTGAAACGGGTGTGACCATTATGAAAATGGCGGCAGGCCTAGATACGGGCGACATGATGTACAAGACTTACTGTCCGATTGAAGCAACCGATACCTCAGCCTCATTGCATGACAAACTGGCGCTACAAGGAGCAGAAGCAATTGTTGCCGTGTTGCACTCTGAACAAACCTTACAGCAATATTTTGCTGAGCGTGAGGTACAAGATGAAGCGTTCACGGTCTATGCACATAAACTCAGTAAAGCTGAAGCGCAAATTGATTGGTCACAAGATGCGATAAGCATTGACCGTAATATCCGTGCTTTTAACCCTTGGCCCGTGGCATTTATTCCACTCGATGAACAAAATAACTTAAGAGTCTGGAATTCTGTCTTATCACCTGAAACGACAGAAAAGACTCAAGTGGGTGAAATTATTGCGATTGATAAACACGGTGTACATGTTGTCTGTGCCAATCATACCGTCATCATACTCACAACTTTACAATGGCCAGGCGGTAAGCCACTGAATGCTGTACAAATTTTACAAACCCAAAAACTGAATATTGGACAAATTTTATAATGAAACAATCTCCCCACGCCTCAAGTAAGACTTTAAACTTACGTGCTCAGGTTGTTAAAACGTTATTGGCTGTCCAAAATGGTCAATCACTGGCATCGGTGCTTCAACAACACATGGCTATTGTGTCCGACAAAGACCGTGCCTTGTACCATGAATTAGTTCTTGGTTGTTTACGCCAATGGCACGCATTGAAACAAGTGACGTTACCATTGCTGTCTAAACCACTTGAAAATCAAGTGGTTGAAACCTGTTTATACGTAGGTTTATACCAATTGCTGTGTACCCGCGTTGCAGCGCATGCGGCTATTTCTGAAACGGTAGATGCAGCAAAACAATTGGGTATGGAAAGCTTAAGCGGTGTGGTCAACGCCATTTTGCGTCGTGCAACCCGAGAAACAGAACAGTTCTACGATGTTTTAGAACAAGCATCGAATTTGCCAAGCTGGTTATCCAAACGTTTGAAAAAAGACTGGGGGGAGCAACTGGCTGAAATCAGCTATGAACTAAAACAAGTTGCCCCCCTAACCTTGCGCGTCAATACCTTACAGGTCAGCCGTGACGAATATTTAGAAATCTTAGAAGATGAAGGCATTGAAGCACATGCATGTGAACTTTCTAATGTCGGGATTGTGCTTGATGAGAGTATTCATGTGCCTAGCCTTCCTGGTTTTGAAGCGGGTGGTTTTTCAGTACAGGATGAACATGCACAACTCTGTGCAACCTTGTTGCCCGACTTAAATGGCAAATTTGTGATTGATGCCTGTGCAGCGCCTGGGGGCAAAACAGCACATATTTTAGAGAAATATCAGCCGAAAAAACTGATCGCCCTCGACCAAGATGAAAAACGCCTAAAACGTGTCGCTGAAAACTTAGAACGTTTGGCTTTAAGCGAAGAGTCTGTAGAAATTATTACAGCCGATGCTGTGAAATGGACATCACCTGAACTTGCAGATTGTATCGTCCTCGACGCACCTTGTTCAGCCATTGGCGTGATCCGCCGCCATCCAGATATTCGTTTACTGCGTCAATCGAGTGATATTGCCCAAACAGTTGAGCTACAAAAGAAAATTCTTGAAAATATGTGGCAGCAACTCAAAGTAGGCGGCACATTGCTATACATTACCTGTTCAATTTTAAAAGCAGAAAATGAACAGCAAATGGTCGATTTCTTTGCCAAACACACTGATGCGAAAGAAATTAAAATTAATGCTGATTGGGGGATTGAGCAGATTCATGGTCGCCAATTGTTCCCACAAATAGGGCATGGCGATGGTTTTTATTATTGCTTAATCGAAAAAACCGCCTAAAACTTTTCAGGAAAACAGAAACGCTCGTTTCTGTTTTTCACTCTCTCAGCTAACTCACATACTTAAACATCACCAGACTCAGTGCCAAACATGCCATGCCTGTAACTAAACCATAGACTGTTTCATGCCCTTGCGCATATTTTTTGGCCGTCGGGAGCAGTTCATCTAAGGCCAAATACACCATCACCCCACCAATAACGCCAAATACGGTGCCATATACACTAAAACTTAAATACGGTGCCAAAAGAAAATAACCAAGCATTGCACCTAAAGGTTCAGCAAGCCCCGAGACCAAACTGGCAATTAATGCTGCACTTTTTTTCTGAGTTGCCATATAGACTGGCAAAGCAATCGCAATTCCTTCAGGAATATTATGAATACCAATCGCTACCGCAAGCGGTGCCCCAAGTGCTGGACTTTCTAAAGTCGCAAAAAAAGTCGCTAAACCCTCTGGCAAGTTATGTGCCGTAATCGCGAATAAAGTCAACAATCCTGTGCGTAATAATTGTTGTTGATTAATGCCCTGCACACTTTGGTTTTCAATGGTTTCATGAGGGTTGGGAATACAACGGTCAAGAATTAAAACTAAAATCACACCCAGCAATAATGATAAAGTCCCAAAGGCATAGCCCGTTTTATCATCAAAAGCCAGACTAAAAGAATGAATGGATTTATTTAAAATTTCTGTCAAAGAAACATAAATCATCGCCCCTGCGGAAAATGCCAATCCAAACGAGAGAAAGCGATAACTCGGCTGTTTAAAGAATACAACCAAAATACCGCCCAGAACTGTCGCCAGTCCTGCAAGCAAGGTCACGCCAAATGCAACCCACACCTGATGCGGTAATAAGGTGTCCATAAAGTGATGCTCTAAATAAGAAAGCCACTATCTTAAATGATAATGGCTTTCATTTGCATATACTTGGTATTTACTGAAACAAATTATTTACAACGTGTGCTGATCTTTCACTTCGTCCAGCACTTCATCCAATTCTTCAGGGTTTTTCATCAAATGGAGAATCGACAATGCCAACCCGCCCCAGAGAAATACCATTGAGATAATCATCATTATGATAGCTTTAGTATTCATTCTGCTTCTCCTAGCGATCTTTGATTTTACTGAGGATAACGGCAACCACAGCGCAGAAAATCACACTGCCCCATCCAAATACGCCTTGTAAGCTCATACTATAAGTATCATAACCATTTTGAACTAGATTAAAAATAGTCATGGTCAAAGTCGTTAACAAGATGAAAGATGTAATGACTGTTAAAGTAAAGTCCCAGCCCTTGCCCAACTGAATGGTTGAAATGCGGTTCACATGATCACGGAGCTCAATCAGCGCAGAACGCTTGAACCATGCAATACTGATAATTGATATTAAAGCACCACCGATAATCCCGATGTTGTTGATAAAGTGGTCAATGATATCTACCAACTTAATCGCATTTACGCTAGAGAATAAAAAGATCGAAACTAGCGCGCTACCGCCACCAATAATCGATACAGCTTTTGGACGGCTCCATTTTAATTTGTCTTGCATGGCTGCAATTGGAACTTCCAAAATACTCACCATAGAAGAAATACCTGCTACAAATAGCGAGGAGAAAAATAGAAAACCAAATAAATCTGCACCAGCACCCAAGCTCGAAATAATTTTCGGGAAGGCAATGAAAGCAAGACCAATACCACCACTCACGACATCTTTAACGTCTGTACCCGCAGCATGTGCCATAAAGCCCAATGCAGCAAAAATACCAATACCCGCTAAAATTTCTGTTGAAGCATTGGCAAAACCAACAATCAATCCAGAACCCGTTAAGTTGGTTTTCGGTTTTAGATAAGATGAATAAGTCACCATGATCCCGAAACCCACTGAAAGTGAGAAGAAGGTATGACCGTATGCTGCTAACCATACCTTATAGTCCATCATTGCAGACCAGTTCGGGGTAAAGAATGCATTTAAACCTTGAGCTGCACCTGGCAAACGTAAAGCTTGAATCACCAAGAAAGTGAACAATACGAATAACAAAGGCATAAAGATTTTATTCGACAGTTCAACCCCTTTCTTTACACCACCAAACAAGATGATCAGAGTCAGTGCCCAAATACCTACAATTGGCCAAAACAAATGACTAACAAACTGTAAATCTAAGCCTGTTGCCTTTGTGGTTTGTAAATAAGTATTGAAGAAGAAGCTTTCTGGATCATTGCCCCAGGCTTGACCAATCGAGAAGTAAACGTAACTTCCTGCCCAAGTGAGTACGCTGGCATAGTACAAGCCAATAATGATACACACACAAACTTGCCACCAACCGAGCGTTTCACCTCCTTTAAATAAAGCGCGATACGCTTTTGGTGGAGAGTTATTGCTACGATGCCCGACAGCATAGTCTAAAAATAACAGTGGTAACCCTGCAGTAATTAATGCAAGTAAATAAGGAATAAGGAACGCACCGCCACCGTTTTCATAAGCAACGTAGGGGAAACGCCAAATATTACCTAAACCAACAGCCGAACCAACAGCTGCAATAATAAAACCAGATCGTGACGTCCAGTTTTCACGAGAATCTGCCATGAAACACACCTAAATCTTGGGGTAACTTTTATTGCTGCTTGTTATACGGATTAATATGGCTAGCAAAAAAGTACCATTCAAAAATATTTTTGTTGTTTGATTTAGCTTCCACCTTTTGGGTGTTTCGTTCTAAATTGCAAACAGATGAAATGCACACAAAATCTTGGTTAAAGTCTTTCGGATTGTTTTCACCTCTTAATCATTGAACAATACTCACTTTTGTTATTTTTTGCTGTAATTTCTGGATGAAAGTTCGTCCTTTTGTATTCTATTTTTAATCAATTGATCAAAATATAGCTCTTTTTTTATCACATTTTTTAAAATAGATTAACAAAGCCCAAAATGCAAGATTTTTAAAATACTGGAAAATTCCCTTAATTTATTGATTATTTTGTGCCTACATTTTATCTATCTAAAAATTTTTTAGTTGAGTACAGTGGTTTAGCATCATAATTACACACTAAACTCCAAATTTTAAAATAAATTTATGATTTAATTAAGTTTTATGTTAAACCTCCCACAAAACTCTAGCTCAGTTCAACCAAAGTAAAATTCAAAATCTAAAAAGATGTTTGTCACTCACAATCATTTTTATACCTAAATCAGAAATCTGCTGCTAGCCGATTCATCATTATCTGCACTTTTATGTAAAAAAGCACTTTGACTACTGTTTCTTTTTTCGCATCGCTATATCATGCTCTGAAATACAACCAAATAGCTCTTGTTTTAAGCATTTTTTAACACAAACACACAACGCAATTTAGGATAAAAGCATGAAATTAACACAAGCAGGATTACTGGCATTAGGCGTAGGTTTGAGTGGCTTAGCTCAAGCAGATTTAGTCGCACTTAAAGGCGATATCAGCTATTGGGCATATGATGGCCATGCCGAAATGAACAATACAGCCCCTTTTTCAAAGGAAAAACTAGATAATGAAGGTGCAGTCCAATTTTCTGTCGCTTTAGAACACCCAGTTCCAATTATTCCAAATGCCAAAATACGCTATGTTAATTTAGACACTCAAACAGAGAAAAGTGTTGCAGGGCAATCTAATTATGCAGTTAACCTTGATCACGCTGACTTCATTCTCTATTACGAAATTTTAGACAATGTTGTTGATCTGGATATTGGTGCAGGTGCGACCACTTTGAATGGTGATATCACCAATTTTGCAGGACAACGTACCAGTATTGATGAAACCTATCCGATTATTTACGGTACAGTCGGTGGTAAATTACCATTTACGGGTTTAAGTGCGAAAGCAGAGCTAACCTATAGCAACTTTGATGATGCGCAGTTAACCGATGCTTTGGCGGAAATTCAATACAACTTTATCGATAACATGCTTGTCGATGTTGGTGTAAAAGCAGGTTACCGAATTTTCACTGTTGATTTAGATGACTATAACCGTAATGACATTAAACTTGACTTCAAAGGTCCTTATATTGGTTTAGATGCACATTTCTAATTTCTGAAGTGCCCCTAAAAAAAGCTGAATGTAAACATTCAGCTTTTTTTTATTTTTCCGTCGATCCAGTTAAGACGTGGCATTAAAACTGGCATGATATTGAACATTACCTTGTGGAATTTCATTTTCAAATGTAAGTGCCTGAAAATACTCGGCAGGAACCCCTTCCAATACCAATAGACTCAGGGGCCGAAAGCCAAACCGTGCATAATAATCAGGCTCTCCCAACACCACACACCCTTTTGCCTGCTGCTTTTTTAACTGGGCTAATGCAGTTTCAATTAAATCTCGACCAATGCCTTGCCTCTGAAATTCAGGTAAAACTGAAACTGGGCCTAAACCATACCAACCTTCTTTACCTGATGAAATTCGCACAGGAGAAATCGCAACATGTCCAATGATCTGCCCATCAAGTTCGGCAACTAGAGAAATACTGAGTTGTCCTGACTGTCGTAATGCACGCAGGATAAATTGCTCATGATGATCGCTATAAATAGCCGATTCAAATGCCTTAATCGTCAAGTCTTCGATGTGATCAACATCTTCAGGTTGCTCAGCTCGAACTGACCATACAGACTTTTTATTTTGCATAAGCACCTCAATATTCAAATTCTTTGTGTACGTTTTTACTTACAGAGAACAACGATTTTTACGTCTATATACATTCCTTATTTCCTTTTATTATAAAAACATAGAGAAACAGGAAGTTTCTTTAAATAATAACAAAGATTGCAGGAAGCGCTGTAATTGACAGGAGTTGATTACATCAAACCTTATACAGAAAAGCCCTGTCAGGATGATTGGGCTTTTCTTTTATATCAACAGTAGAATTCAGAATCTAAATAAACCAAATCGGGTAAACATTACAGAATGCTTCTATTCCTTAAAATAACTCGTATTGACTCCCTATATTGCACTACCTAACATCTTAAATATTTTAATCACATCAGGAATTTTATTTTGTTGCACGTGCCCTCTCTAAACCATTTAGCCACATTGAAACCATCAACCGGAATGAAATTCGGCATTATTGCGTTAAGTATCTTCATGATCACAGGCTGTTCAGGTTTAGGCGGTGGCTCTTTAGAAAAACGTGCAGCAAAGCTATCTACTGGTATTCAAAAGGCATATGCCGTTGACTCAACCACAGCAAACCGCGTTGCACCGATGATTGTGCAAAGTGCAGAACTACATCAGGTCGATCCTTTACTGATTGCTGCCATGATTCGACAAGAGTCGAGTTATCGTAACTATGCAGTTTCACCCGTTGGTGCTGTGGGATTAACTCAAATTATGCCGATGTATTGGCAACAAACTTGCCCTGGTGATTTATTCGAAGAAGCCAATAATATCAATTGTGGCACCTATATTTTAGCCAAATACAATGAATCTGCTGGGAGCTGGAAAAAAGCCCTTGCCTATTATAATGTTGGACCTACAGGCTATGAATCGAGTTGGAAAATGCGCCACCAAGGGAAAAAATATGCAAAACAAGTGAAGCAGCATGAAGATAAACTTAAAGATTCACTTTAAACTTTGATTTTAAGTATTTAAAAGCCCAACTTAAGATGGGCTTTTATCACAAAGCTATATTTACAAACTTTTTAAATACGCAATAACATCTTTATTTTCAGCCATTTCAGCTAATTCAAGTGCAGTATATTCTGAGCGATAATCGATTCTTGCACCCTTACTCACAAGTAATTTAACTACATCTAAATGATCATTCTCCGCCGCAGCTTGTAGTGCACTATAACCCTCTTCATCTGTCTGATTCGGATCAGCACCATCTAATAACAACTGTTCGACTTGCTCAAAATCACCTAAAGATGACCAATAAACAGGTTCAGGGAGATGGAGTTCATCATCATTTTCAGGAATAGGAGTAAAAGAATTGAGTTCCATTAGATTTACCTTTTTATTTTAACCTTCGAATCCTCTATTAAAGCTTAAATTTTTAGAAGCATCTATATAGATTCAAGGACAATCATATACTTCAACCAGATAAGAATCTGATTAACAATTTATTGTGTGATTTCTTAAGATTTATAAAAAATAGCAAGCCAGATGGTGATTTGGTTAGGATCCGTCTGAACCACTTTGTGTTTAACGTGTGCAGGAATATTGATGTAATCGCCCGTGGACAACTCACGTTTTGAACCGCCCTCAAATTCTAGTATTGCTTTCCCTTCAACAACCATGACCCATTCATTCTCATCCTGATCATACCAACCTTTATCAGGAGAGCTATGTCCTTTAGAAACAATACGCTCTATTCTTATGGTTAAAGCATGAATAATCTCTTCACTTACTTCTACGCTTAGATCTTTTGGCAGTGAATCGAATATATTAACTGAATTCATTCTTATAGATTCGTCTTATGTAATTTATCCAATTATATCTTATCCATCTATTCATTATTTTCCATATAAAAAAACACCCCCTTCTTATTAGAAGGGGGTGTTTGAATTAATGAGCTGGCGATGACTTACTCTCACATGGGTAACCCCACACTACCATCAGCGCTAAGAGGTTTCACTTCTGAGTTCGGGAAGGGATCAGGTGGTTCACTCTTGCTATTGTCGCCAGCACAACTGTTTATGGATACTTGCTTGGTCTTAAGTTTACATTTCTGTATGTGCCAAGGTTTTTTCCAAATGAGTTATTAACGGATTAGTTAACTGAGTCGAATTTTATGTTCTAGCTTTCACTAAATCAAGTTTTTTGTTTCAGATCAGGGTTAACTGATCTTTTATGAATCGATTATAAGCTTTAAATACAACTGCTTGGGTGTTGTATAGTCAAGCCTCACGAGCAATTAGTATTGGTCAGCTTCACATATCACTATGCTTCCACATCCAACCTATCAACGTCGTAGTCTTCAACGGCTCTTTAGAGGACATAAAGTCCTAGGGAAATCTTATCTTGAGGTAGGCTTCCCGCTTAGATGCTTTCAGCGGTTATCCCTTCCGAACATAGCTACCCGGCGATGCGACTGGCGTCACAACCGGTACACCAGAGGTTCGTCCACTCTGGTCCTCTCGTACTAGGAGCAGATCCTCTCAAATTTCCAGCGCCCACGGTAGATAGGGACCGAACTGTCTCACGACGTTCTAAACCCAGCTCGCGTACCTCTTTAAATGGCGAACAGCCATACCCTTGGGACCTGCTTCAGCCCCAGGATGAGATGAGCCGACATCGAGGTGCCAAACACCGCCGTCGATATGAACTCTTGGGCGGTATCAGCCTGTTATCCCCAGAGTACCTTTTATCCGTTGAGCGATGGCCCTTCCATACAGAACCACCGGATCACTAAGACCTACTTTCGTACCTGCTCGACTTGTGGGTCTCGCAGTTAAGCGCGCTTTTGCCTTTATACTCTACGCGTGATTTCCGACCACGCTGAGCGCACCTTCGTACTCCTCCGTTACTCTTTAGGAGGAGACCGCCCCAGTCAAACTACCCACCAGACATGGTCCTCGTCCCGGATAACGGGACAGAGTTAGAACCTCAACATTACCAGGGTGGTATTTCAAGGACGGCTCCATTGGAACTGGCGTTCCAACTTCAAAGCCTCCCACCTATCCTACACAAGTAAGGTCAAAGTTCAATGTCAAGCTGCAGTAAAGGTTCACGGGGTCTTTCCGTCTAGCCGCGGGTACACTGCATCTTCACAGCGATTTCGATTTCACTGAGCCTCTGCTGGAGACAGCGCCGCCATCATTATGCCATTCGTGCAGGTCGGAACTTACCCGACAAGGAATTTCGCTACCTTAGGACCGTTATAGTTACGGCCGCCGTTTACTGGGGCTTCGATCAAGAGCTTCGCTTACGCTAACCCCATCAATTAACCTTCCAGCACCGGGCAGGCATCACACCCTATACGTCCACTTTCGTGTTTGCAGAGTGCTATGTTTTTAATAAACAGTTGCAGCGGCCTGGTTTCTGTGGCTGCCAATAGCTCAGGGAGCAAGTCCCATCACCGTCAGCAGCGTACCTTCTCCCGAAGTTACGGTACCATTTTGCCTAGTTCCTTCAGCAGAGTTCTCTCAAGCGCTTTGGTCTACTCGACCTGACCACCTGTGTCGGTTTCGGGTACGATTCCTGTGTAACTGAAGCTTAGAGACTTTTCCTGGAAGCATGGTATCAGCCACTTCACTGTACAAGTACAGCTTGCTATCAGTTCTCAGCATAGAGTACCCCGGATTTGCCTAAGATACATGCCTACAACCTTCCACCTGGACAACCAACGCCAGGCTGACTTAACCTTCTCCGTCCTCTCATCGCATTACACAGAAGTATTGGAATATTAACCAATTTCCCATCGACTACGCCTCTCGGCCTCGCCTTAGGGGTCGACTCACCCAGCCCCGATTAACGTTGGACTGGAACCCTTGGTCTTTCAGCGAACGGGTTTTTCACCCGTTTTGTCGTTACTCACGTCAGCATTCGCACTTCTGATACCTCCAGCATACTTCTCAATACACCTTCATCGGCTTACAGAACGCTCCCCTACCACTTGACTAATGTCAAATCCGCAGCTTCGGCACATAGTTTTAGCCCCGTTACATCTTCCGCGCAGGCCGACTCGACTAGTGAGCTATTACGCTTTCTTTAAAGGGTGGCTGCTTCTAAGCCAACCTCCTAGCTGTCTATGCCTTCCCACATCGTTTCCCACTTAACTATGATTTTGGGGCCTTAGCTGGCGGTCTGGATTGTTTTCCTCTTGACTACGGACGTTAGCACCCGCAGTCTGTCTCCCGGATAGTACTCATAGGTATTCGGAGTTTGCATCGGTTTGGTAAGTCGGGATGACCCCCTAGCCGAAACAGTGCTCTACCCCCTATGGTATTCGTCCGAGGCGCTACCTAAATAGCTTTCGGGGAGAACCAGCTATCACCAGGCTTGATTAGCCTTTCACCCCTATCCACAAGTCATCCCCTGGCTTTTCAACGACAGTGGGTTCGGTCCTCCAGTTAGTGTTACCCAACCTTCAACCTGCTCATGGATAGATCGCCTGGTTTCGGGTCTACACCCAGCAACTAAACGCCCTATTAAGACTCGATTTCTCTACGGCTCCCCTATACGGTTAACCTTGCTACTGAATGTAAGTCGCTGACCCATTATACAAAAGGTACGCAGTCACCGAACAAGTCGGCTCCCACTGCTTGTATGCATGCGGTTTCAGGATCTATTTCACTCCCCTCACAGGGGTTCTTTTCGCCTTTCCCTCACGGTACTGGTTCACTATCGGTCAGTCAGGAGTATTTAGCCTTGGAGGATGGTCCCCCCATATTCAGACAAGGTTTCACGTGCCTCGCCCTACTCGACATCATCATGTAAGCCCTTTCGTGTACAGGACTATCACCCACTATGGTTGCACTTCCCAGAGCATTCCACTAAAACTTACATGACTTAATGGGCTTTTCCCCGTTCGCTCGCCGCTACTGAGGGAATCTCAATTGATTTCTTTTCCTAAGGGTACTGAGATGTTTCACTTCCCCTCGTTCGCCTTGCAACACTATGTATTCATGTTGCAATACCTACCTTATAGTAGGTGGGTTCCCCCATTCAGAAATCTCCGGATCAAAGGATATTTGCCGCCTCCCCGGAGCTTATCGCAGGCTATTACGTCTTTCATCGCCTCTGACTGCCAAGGCATCCACCACATGCACTTAATTACTTGACTATACAACCCCAAACAGTCGCTAACACATACAAGTGAGTGTTATCGTTGCAAACTTAATTGCTACTGATTTGTTGTCTGTGCACTTAAGCACTGTACAGCTTCAATCTAAATTCATATACCAAAACGCTTGATTCAGTGTTTTTGCTAGTTCTCAATCAACTTAGATCAAAGAATTACTTCTTCTTTCTTCGTCATTGAGTGAACAATTTATTTCAGACTCAATTTTCTAATCTGTTAATGATTAACTACAGCCTCGTCAGCTTGCAGTAAACTGTGATAAATCACAGAAGTTAACAAGACGCGCATATTACGCTAACTTCTTATTAATTTCTATAATCTAATACTTCGTTTGCTTGTTTCTTAGCTCATTGCAATGCAATGTGATGGTGGAGACTAGGAGAGTCGAACTCCTGACCTCCTGCGTGCAAAGCAGGCGCTCTACCAACTAAGCTAAGTCCCCAGCTTATCAATAAGTCAATGTTTCTGATCTTCCGTACTTCGTCAGTAGTGGTGGGTCTGACAAGACTTGAACTTGTGACCCCACGCTTATCAAGCGTGTGCTCTAACCAACTGAGCTACAGACCCTCAGATACATCGTCATGAAGAACAACTTGTTGTGGATTCTTACCAATCGTCAATCTTTCGTTAAGGAGGTGATCCAGCCGCAGGTTCCCCTACGGCTACCTTGTTACGACTTCACCCCAGTCATCGGCCACACCGTGGTAACCGCCCTCTTTGCAGTTAGGCTAGCTACTTCTGGTGCAACAAACTCCCATGGTGTGACGGGCGGTGTGTACAAGGCCCGGGAACGTATTCACCGCGGCATTCTGATCCGCGATTACTAGCGATTCCGACTTCATGGAGTCGAGTTGCAGACTCCAATCCGGACTACGATCGGCTTTTTGAGATTAGCATCCTATCGCTAGGTAGCAACCCTTTGTACCGACCATTGTAGCACGTGTGTAGCCCTGGTCGTAAGGGCCATGATGACTTGACGTCGTCCCCGCCTTCCTCCAGTTTGTCACTGGCAGTATCCTTAAAGTTCCCACCCGAAGTGCTGGCAAATAAGGAAAAGGGTTGCGCTCGTTGCGGGACTTAACCCAACATCTCACGACACGAGCTGACGACAGCCATGCAGCACCTGTATGTAAGTTCCCGAAGGCACCAATCCATCTCTGGAAAGTTCTTACTATGTCAAGACCAGGTAAGGTTCTTCGCGTTGCATCGAATTAAACCACATGCTCCACCGCTTGTGCGGGCCCCCGTCAATTCATTTGAGTTTTAGTCTTGCGACCGTACTCCCCAGGCGGTCTACTTATCGCGTTAGCTGCGCCACTAAAGCCTCAAAGGCCCCAACGGCTAGTAGACATCGTTTACGGCATGGACTACCAGGGTATCTAATCCTGTTTGCTCCCCATGCTTTCGTACCTCAGCGTCAGTATTAGGCCAGATGGCTGCCTTCGCCATCGGTATTCCTCCAGATCTCTACGCATTTCACCGCTACACCTGGAATTCTACCATCCTCTCCCATACTCTAGCTGACCAGTATCGAATGCAATTCCTAAGTTAAGCTCAGGGATTTCACATCCGACTTAATCAGCCGCCTACGCACGCTTTACGCCCAGTAAATCCGATTAACGCTCGCACCCTCTGTATTACCGCGGCTGCTGGCACAGAGTTAGCCGGTGCTTATTCTGCGAGTAACGTCCACTCATCAAGGGTATTAACCTTAAGAGCCTCCTCCTCGCTTAAAGTGCTTTACAACCAAAAGGCCTTCTTCACACACGCGGCATGGCTGGATCAGGCTTCCGCCCATTGTCCAATATTCCCCACTGCTGCCTCCCGTAGGAGTCTGGGCCGTGTCTCAGTCCCAGTGTGGCGGATCATCCTCTCAGACCCGCTACAGATCGTCGCCTTGGTAGGCCTTTACCCCACCAACTAGCTAATCCGACTTAGGCTCATCTATTAGCGCAAGGTCCGAAGATCCCCTGCTTTCCCCCGTAGGGCGTATGCGGTATTAGCATTCCTTTCGGAATGTTGTCCCCCACTAATAGGCAGATTCCTAAGCATTACTCACCCGTCCGCCGCTAAGCTAAGGTGCAAGCACCCTCGCTCCGCTCGACTTGCATGTGTTAAGCCTGCCGCCAGCGTTCAATCTGAGCCATGATCAAACTCTTCAGTTTAAAATCAATAGTGCTTTATTCTAAACACCAAATCTGGCTCATCAATTTTCTGACATTAATTTCTCAAATAAACTTCGAGTAATTTCTACCATCAATCAATGAAAATAATTTCGATCAATCAATCAGTAAAAATCCACACAAGTTGTTCTTCATAATCTCTTAATGATCTACCCAATACCTCGTCAGTATTAGATGCTGGACTCAATATACTCAACAACTCAGTGCTTCGCACTTCGTTCGTTTCCGTCTATCTCGTCGGTATGGGGTGCATTCTATACGGTTTTATTTTCAGTGCAAGCACTTTTAACTAGCTGTTTTATTGAGTGTTGCATTTTTATGCACCATTTTAGCTCACCAACAAACCAAAAACCACATAAGTCATTAATTATAAAGCAGAAATACAAATAAAAATATTTCTGCTATTTTTTTAATGATTTAGCTGTGCCTGCTTACTTAATATTCACACTGAGAATTTTCACAGGTTGTTTCGGTACATCTTGGTGCATTCCATAGCTCGCAGTCGGTACTTTTACAATTTTATCGACCACATCCATTCCCTTCGTCACTTTACCAAAGACCGCATAACCTGCATTCATAGACCCTTTATTTAAAAAATCATTGTCTACGACATTAATAAAGAATTGGCTGGTAGCCGAGTTTGGGTTATTGGTCCGTGCCATCGCTAATGTGCCACGCGTATTCTTTAAACCATTTGAAGATTCGTTTTTGATAGGTGCCTTGGTTGGCTTTTCGACCATATTGGCATCCATTCCTCCGCCCTGAATCATAAACCCAGGAATGACACGGTGAAAAATAGTGCCGTTATAGAAATTTGCTTTTGCGTAGTCTTCAAAGTTTTTGGCTGAAACTGGTGCCTTATCATTAAATAGCTCAATTTCAATATTTCCCATTGATGTTTTCATTTCCACCAGAGTATTGGCTGCATAGGTACACACACTGAATGTAGCAGCAGTCAATAACGCGAGGCTCTGTTTTAACATGTTGGGGGTTCCTGTAATGCTGTTTTATATTTGGTTATATTTAACACAACTCTTTAAATTCAGATACTTTTAAACTTTTTATTTATAAGATCTAAATCATTGTTTTAAATTTATGCATGGATATTCAAATATTTAAAACACTTTATTTATGTCTTACTTTAACTGTGTTTATCCCAAAATTTTCTGAATTTCTTACTCATTTCGATGTAGTTCTTCTTTGCAATCCGCGATAAGCCTACCATGTTAATGAAACCATGAGTCATACTTGGATAATCATGATAAGCCACGGAGACACCATGATGTCGTAGCTTATGGGCATAGATCTCGGCTTCATCGTGCAGTACATCATGCCCTGCCGTAACAACAAAGGCGGATGCTAATTTTCTTAAACTACCATAAGTCGGGGAAATAATTGGATCATCCAAAGCAACCTGATGCTGAGTGGCATAATGTGCGGTCACGGTATCAACATCGTCTCCAGTTAAGACTAGACCATCTTTATAAGCAAAAAAGGAAGGATGACGACTTTTAAAGTCTAATGCTGGATAAATTAGAAACTGGACTTGCGGTGCATAGGCTTTACCTATACTACGTTGCGCAACCACCGCACTTAAATTGCCACCTGCACTGTCGCCTGCAACGGCTATACGATTTTTTAAAATTTTGAGTTGTTTTCGATTTTGATACACCCATGCCAAGGCATCTTCACAACTTTGTACAATTTGATACGGTGAGGCTTCTGGTGCTAAGGGATAATCAATACTGAGCACTTGTACATGCGCATGTACAGCCAATAGACGACACACTTCATCATAACTATCGATACTACCAACGACAAAACCTCCTCCATGATAGAACACTAACATCGGAAGTTTTTTATTGGGTGCAGGATGATAGTGACGCGCAAAAATAGTTCCACTTTGCAAAGGTAGGCGTAAATCTTCGACTTGTTTAATGACTGTTGATTTTCCTGCAATAAGCTGGCTCTGCAATTCAAAGACTTTACGAGAGTGCTGTGCATCTGCAGAAATAAAGCCTGTTTTATTTTGTTTATATTGAACAGCAACCAGACATTTAAGAAAAGAGTCTAATTCGGGGTAGTGATAAGGATAGGCTAAAGCCTTGACAATATTCTCCTGTACAAAGTTAGGCAACTTATCGAGTAGTCGCGCTGCTGTCCCTTGATTTTGTTCCATCACTTTTTGTATTGATATGCCCATAAACGACTCATTCCTTGTTGTTTTATTTTTCGGTCAAACTTTACTAAAGATGTTCAACCTTAAAGTATGGCTTTTGCAACAAAGCTAATCTGCTTTAAGCATATTGTCATTAACATTGTTTCTGCAAGTTCAAGTCAAAATCATCAATAGAAAAGTTGGGTTCTTTAACACATCCTTAATTAATAAGAGCATCTATTGATTCAGACAGTACACCTCATTCAAGTACTGTCTTTTACTCTAAATATGCTGTTTTTCAACTCAACAACATAAACATTATTATTGAATCGATTGTGGTTGACCCTGCATATCATTCATTTGAGCCTGTGGAGCATTCATGTTTGCAGATCCATCTGCTTGCGCAGCAATCCCAACTTGTCCTTGTGCACCCACTTCTGCTCCAGTCGACATTTGAGCTGTTTCAGTCGCTTGTACAGGATCTTTTGAAGCACAACCCACTGCAAGCACTGAAATAGCTAACATAGAAATAGAAAATAAACCGACTTTTTTCATACATTGTTCCTTTTCAAATAAAAAATACAAAAACCAATCTTTAGTTTTGCCAAGTCATCATTCATTTTTTTTCAATGAATTGCGCACATATATGGTGAGCGTTTTTTATTTGTTGGTTGCATTCTGCAATGTTTTATTAAGCTGATTGAGACGTTTCTTTTTTCTATGAGAATAAAAAAATCAATTAAGTGATTATTTTTAATCGTATAAAGTACATCGTTCTAACCAAACACAATTGAAAAAACAGATTCTGTTAAAAGATATTGAAATGAAAAAACTTACTGCTGTTGCCAAGTATTTACAAAATAACTTGCCCATAACGTTTCTATGCTACTAAATCTATAAAAAGTCATAACTCTCAACAATTTCACAAAAAAAAGCTTATTCAAAGGTTGAATAAGCTTAAAAACAGACTCCGACATGCCTACCAGACACTACAGCAGCGATTACTTAGCTCTAGCTTAAGAAAATCTGTAGCGCTTGTGAAATATTTAATTTCGTTTAACTTGATCGTTTTTTACTCTCAACTGCTTAAGGCCATTTCATCTCACTTTTCACTACTTTAGCGCCCAATGCTAGGTTGCCGGACTCTGCCAAATCTGGATATTGTTGCTGCATGCTTTGAATTAACTGTGCAGAATTTTTGCTATTTTTCGCGGCTTTTTCATACTGTTTTAAATAATCTATGGAAAAGTTCACTGCATTTAAACCTTCAGCAGCGCCTGCCTGCATATGTGCAGGAATAACAACTTCAGGTTGAAGTGCTTTGATTGATTCTAAGGTCTTAACTACTTCTGCACGATCTTTCGAGCTTGGTGTATCTGCCATCCAAAGATGAATGCCTGATGAAACAGGAATACCACCAACCACTGCTTTAGCACTTGGAATCCATAAATAAGTCAGTTCCTTTTGCCCCTTAATTGCAATCACTTCATCTTCGAGCGTTAATGTTTTGGGAGTATATACCTCTGGCACAATAATTTTGCTGGGTGCATTCACGCCCATTTGTGGTCCCCAGTACTGCACTTTCAGGGCTTGCGTTGCCTGAATATGTTGCACGGTTTCAGGTGTTGCAATGATTTTTACGTTTGGAAAATATTGTTTAAAAACATCCAAACCAAAATAGAAGTCAGGATCGCCATAACTCACAAAAATCGTTTTTAAAGTTTTACCGCTGTCTAAAATCTCTGCTGCGATACGTAAAGCTTCCGATTTAGAAAATTGAGCATTCACCAACATCACTTCTTTATCCCCTTCAATAAGGGTAGATGTCACGCCAAAATGTTCAGGCTTAGCTAAATAGGTGTGAATTTTTAGGTCTTGCGCATAGGCAGTCGAGCTAAGTGCTAAAGCAGTTAAGGCAAGGGCATAAAACTTGGTTTGCATGGTATTCATCTCTTATTTGATTTTGAATACTTTAAATTTCAGTTTATGACAAATAAACAGCTCAACTTAAGATAAACTGTTACAATATACGCAACAATAAACATAAATATGGATACCCTAAAAGCCATTCAAGTCTTTGTCTGTATTGCCCAGCAAGGCAGTCTGACCAAAGCTGCAGACCATCTCAATGTTTCACGCGCCATGGTATCTCGCTACCTTGAACATCTGGAAAATCATTTTTCGACCCGATTGTTTCATCGCAATACCCGTAAAATCTCACTTACGGCTGCTGGCGAGCAGGCGCTGCATTACTGTGAAAATATTTTGCAACAACAGCAATTGCTGTTGGATATGACACAAGATCAGCAACAAACAGGAATGATTCGACTGACCACGGGGTTGTTTTTGCTACAAAATGGTTTAGCCGAATGTATTCAACGCTTTCGTGAGCAATTTCCATTTGTACAATTTGATATTGTGATTACCGAAGACACACTCGATTTAATTGATGCCCAAATCGATTTAGCCTTTCGGATTAGCCCTAAAATAGCTGAAGGTTTAATTGCCCGTCCGCTGTTTCCGATTGACTCTGTTTTATGCGCACACCCCGATTATTTGGCTCAAGCGCCCGAGATTCAACATCCTGAACAGCTGTTACAACATACCTGCCTGACCCATCACAGTATGCATTCAGTTTGGACGCTGAACGCTCCGAATCAACACCCCCAAAACTATAACTTGCATAGTGTGATCAAAAGCAATGATGCCTATGCATTATTAGAGATGTGCAAACAGGCTCAAGGCATCGCCATGTTACCAACCGCATTGGTACAAACTGAGCTGAATCAAAATCGGCTACATCAGATTCTGCCCGACTACGCCCTGCCACAAATGCAACTGTCTGTGGTGTATTCGTCTCGTCGCCATTTAAGTAAAAAAACGCAAGAATTCATCGCATTTGTAATTCAACACTTCAATTTATCTGAGAAAAAATAGAAATAGTGCAAATTTAATCAGGTATGCAACTTGAATTTTGCTTTCCTGCCCCGACCTCTTTTACTAATCATGAATTTCATCACTCATGACAGTTCAGATTTAACCAGTGAACACTGACACCAAAGGACTGTACATGTTTAAGAACTTTTTTCAACGGAGATCATCAATGGCTAATGAGCAAAATGAGCAAGCTCAAGACATTCAAAATGAGCAACAGACAGAACAAACTCAAGCTGAAGGTGTAGAGCAAGCAAACGAGCTTAGCGTTGAAGATTTACAAGCGCAAATCGGCAAACTTGAAGAAAGCTTGAAATTAGAAAAAGCCCGTACAGCAAATGCCGTTTATGAAGCACAAAAGAGTGTTGAGCGTATTCAACGTGAAGCTGAAAAGCATAAGGAAACTGTGCTTGAAAAGTTTGCCAAAGAATTACTCGACTCTGTCGACAATTTAGAACGTGCCATTCAAGCCGCAGGTGAAGAAGAAACCCCTGTACTTGAAGGCGTAAAACTTACCTTGAAATCTTTACTCACAACACTTGAAAAATTTGGTGTGGTTGAAGCAGATACACAAAGCGGTTTCAATGCAGATTTACACCAAGCTGTCGGTATTGATCCAAATGCCAAAGCGAACGAAATTGGCACCGTTTTACAGAAAGGTTACACCTTAAATGGTCGTTTACTTCGCCCTGCTATGGTGATGGTAGGCGCATAAACCCTATAAATACGGGAGTTTGTGAAAAATTTTCAGAAAAATAACTTGAAAAATTTTGAACGGCTCTCATATCGGATAACAAGCAAAAACATTGCACAAGAATTTTTGAGGAACAGATCTAATGGCTAAAATCATTGGTATTGACTTAGGTACAACAAACTCATGCGTTGCTGTACTTGAAGGCGACAAAGTTAAAGTAATCGAGAACGCCGAAGGCGCTCGTACAACTCCATCAATCATTGCATATAAAGATGGTGAAATCTTGGTTGGTCAATCTGCTAAACGTCAAGCAGTGACTAACCCTAAAAACACATTATTCGCGATTAAGCGTTTAATTGGTCGTCGTTATGAAGACCAGGCGGTACAAAAAGATATCGGTCTTGTACCTTACAAAATCATCAAAGCAGACAATGGCGATGCTTGGGTTGAAGTAAACGATAAAAAATTAGCGCCTCAACAGGTTTCTGCTGAAATCTTGAAAAAGATGAAGAAAACTGCAGAAGACTATTTAGGTGAAACAGTTACTGAAGCAGTTATTACTGTTCCTGCTTACTTTAACGATGCTCAACGTCAAGCAACTAAAGATGCGGGTAAAATCGCTGGTTTAGACGTTAAACGTATCATTAACGAACCAACTGCTGCGGCACTTGCGTTCGGTATGGACAAAAAAGAAGGCGACCGCAAAGTTGCAGTTTACGACTTAGGTGGTGGTACTTTTGACGTATCAATCATTGAAATCGCAGACCTTGATGGTGACCAACAAATCGAAGTGTTATCAACAAATGGTGATACTTTCCTTGGTGGTGAAGACTTTGATAACGCGTTAATTGAATTCTTGGTTGAAGAATTCAAGAAAGAACAAAGTGTGAACTTGAAAAATGATCCACTTGCGTTACAACGTTTGAAAGAAGCTGCTGAAAAAGCAAAAATTGAGCTTTCTTCATCAAATGCAACTGAAATCAACCTTCCATACATCACGGCTGATGCAACTGGTCCTAAACACTTAGTGATCAATGTAACACGTGCGAAACTTGAAGGTTTAGTTGCTGATTTAGTTGCTCGTACAATTGAGCCTTGCCGTATCGCGCTTAAAGATGCTGGTCTTTCGACTTCTGACATCTCTGATGTAATCTTGGTGGGTGGTCAATCACGTATGCCAATGGTTCAACAGAAAGTTCAAGAATTCTTTGGTCGTGAGCCACGTAAAGACGTGAACCCTGACGAAGCAGTGGCAATTGGTGCTGCGATTCAAGGCGCGGTATTGTCTGGTGACAAAACTGACGTTCTTTTATTAGACGTAACACCGTTAACTTTAGGTATTGAAACAATGGGCGGTGTATTAACACCAATCATTGAGAAAAACACCACGATTCCTGCGAAGAAATCACAAGTGTTCTCTACTGCTGCTGACAACCAGCCTGCTGTAGACATTTCTGTTTACCAAGGTGAACGTAAGATGGCTCAACAAAACAAATTGTTGGGTAACTTCCAATTAGGCGACATTCCACCTGCTCCACGCGGTGTGCCACAAATTGAAGTATCTTTCGACATCAATGCTGATGGTATCTTGAAAGTATCTGCTAAAGATAAGAGCACTGGTAAAGAGCAATCGATCCAGATTAAAGCGAACTCAGGTTTGTCTGATGCTGAAATCGAAGCAATGATTAAAGATGCTGAAGCGAATGCTGAAGAAGATCGTAAGTTTGAAGAACTTGCAAAAGCGCGTAACGAAGCTGATGCATTAATTTCAAGCTCGAACAAAGCTGTTAAAGATCTTGGTGACAAAGTGACTGAAGATGAAAAAACAGCGGTAAGCACTGCCGTTTCTGAGCTAGAAGCAGCAACAAAAGAAAATGATGTTGAAGATATCAAAGCGAAAACTGAAGCTTTACAAAACATCTTGATGCCGATCACTCAACGTGCTTATGAACAAGCACAACAAGCTGGTGGTGCTGAAGGCTTTGATCCAAATGCATTCCAAGGTGGCGATGCAGGTCAACAAAAAGCTGATGATGGTGTTGTAGATGCAGAGTTTACTGAAGTAAAAGATGACAAAAAATAATTTGTCTCTTTAAAAAAAACCGCGCGTAAGCGCGGTTTTTTTTATTTTTAGAGGAAGCATATATTTCCACACCGCACACTTTTCGCTACATTACACATAAATGAAAAAGAAAAATGATTTATGCATCGACTTGGATTCATCCTACTCTTCTTAGCGATACTCTGGCTCAGCTACCAAAGCCATGCACACTATCAATTACGCTATAACGCCTGGTCAGATCGGTTACTGCACCCCTTTGATCAACGACTACGCTTTAAAATTGGCAATGTAGATCCACGTTTTGGTCTTACTCAAGCACAGGTTATACAACTGAGCCAAGAAGCTCTTGAAATCTGGCATCAAGGTACGCAACAAACTCTGTTTGTTTATGATCCGCATGCCAAACTCAGCATAGAACTGATCTATGATCAGCGCCAGCAAGATGCAGATGCGTTAAAACGAATCCAACAAAAACTAGATAAGAGCAAAAATCAAAACAATCGCTCTTCAGACAATATCGAACGCGCCAGAACTCAACTGGGTTTCACACAACATCGTTTAGAACAGCAACAACAACAACTGGAAGCCGAATATCGCTATTTACAGAGCCAACAAGCCCAAGCGCAGTCCGCGGAACAACAACAAAATTTACGTAACCAACTCGCTCAACTACAATACAAAATTGCACAGTTCGAACAAGAAGCTGCTTATTTTCAACAACAAAATCAAAACTTTAATCAGCAGGTCGATCAACACAACTTGAGTATTCAACAGCTGAATAAGGACATCGTGCAAGCCCAACGACGTTTCCCAGCACGTGAATTCCATAAAGGCGTGTTTATGGGCAATAAAATTGAAATCTACCAATTTGATGGAAATGATGATCTGAGACTAACCATCGCACATGAATTAGGCCATGCACTAGGACTGGCACACCATAATGACTCTCAAGCCCTGATGTACCCTATTTTGGGAGAACAAGATTTACAGCATTTTAGGCTCAGAGCTGCAGATTTACAGTTATTGGCTGCACGCCAATAACCTTGTGAAAAATACCCTTAAACTTTATAAGGCTTTTTGCTTGATTTGCGCAGCAAAAGATTGGATTTCATGCTATTGTGATAGAACCATCCACACAGCAAACTGAGCGGAGAACAATGTGAGTTACTACCATATTCTCATTGAAGTGAATGATCATATCAGCACAATTGAACAAACTCGTGATTTGGAATTGTTTGATATTATTGAAATTCAGCCTTATCTCCACTCTATTATCCTGCCATATTTCAATGAGCAAGAAATTGAACTGGAAGATGAAAATATTGAATTTCAGGATATCTTGCATTTAGAAATCAAGCAGACTTTGCTGCCAATTCAACACCTGATTGAAGAAGAACAACGTCTACTGCCAAGCGACACAGATGTCACCATTAGCGCACATGAAATTTTTAATAACCGCGATTTAAGTCAGGATGTCACTACTGTAATTTTTGATATTCTAGAAGCGGTAAAACTCGATCCAATTGAAGTCGAATAAAGCACCTAAAATGTGATGACGGTACACCCGCACCGTCATCTTTCCGTTTTACTTCATCATTAATTTGGCATTTTCATTACGAAAGGCCTGCAAAGTCTGTTGCCCTGCTCGTCCAGTCGGATTTAAACCCATACGAATCTGTTCATCACGAATCGCTTGTCGGGTTTTATCACCAATCAAACCATCTACTTTACCAATATCATAACCACGATTAAGTAAATATTGCTGAATTTCACGACGTTCTGAACGAGATGTACCTGCATCATTGGTTGGCCAACCTTGTCGGAAATTGCCTTTGCCCTGTAAGCGATCCGATAAATGCGCAATCGCTAAAGCATAACTTTCAGCTGCGTTATAACTATAAATAGCATCAAAGTTCTTAAAAACTAGGAATTTAGGTCCGTTTTCTCCAGCGGGTGCCATTAATCCTGCTGGAGTACTTTCAGACAGATTCCCCTGAATTAAGGCACTACCATCCGCACGTGTCAGCCCTTGATTCATCCAGTAAGATAAACTTTTCTTATTACGGCGCCCTTCACCTGAAATAGACAAGCTTGCGGGTGTCGTTACCTCAAAGCCCCAAGGCATGCCTGTTTGCCAACCTCGCTTGGTCAGGAAATTAGCAGTCGAAGCCAGTGCATCTGAGGTACTCGAGACCAAATCACGGCGACCATCACCATCAAAATCGACAGCTAATTCTTCATAAGTCGATGGCATAAACTGCGTATGACCAAATGCACCTGCCCACGAACCGCGTAGTTGTTCTTCTCTTAAATCACCACGCTGCAAAATACGCATAGTGGCAAAAAACTCACCACGGAAATAACTTTGGCGGCGGCCTTCACAACTTAAAGTACCGAGAGCCTGTAATAAAGGATAACTGCCTGAAATATTACCAAAATTACTTTCAACGCCCCAGACTGCCACCACCGTTTCAGCAGGCACACCATAAGTCTGGGCAACGCGATTCAGAACCTCACGGTGCTGGACTAATTTTTGTCGCCCCATTTCAACTCGCTCATCATCGACCAGACCTGACAAATAGTCCCAAATGGGTGTAGAAAATTCAGGTTGATAATTTAACTTATCAATCACGCTATAATCAGGCGTTAAATTTTGGGTATAACGATCATAAGTACTCGCACTGACACCTGCAGCAAGTGCTTGACTACGCAAATTTGACAAGCAAGCTTGAAAATTATTCTCGGCACTGTAAGCACTTTGGTTTGTTAAGTTATTATTATAAGTCGAAACGGAAGTAGGCTGACCATTAATAATCAATTCCGCATGGGATGGTGCCGTAAACCAAAAAATGGATCCAAAAATAAAATAATTAATTCGTTTCATCATCACTTTCGTTTTAAATTCAAATTATGCGCTTACCTTAACATTCCAGTACAAAATTGACAGATAAGAAACGTAAAATTTGAATTCATTTTCTTAATTTTAAATTCATATTTCACTTTTAAATTCAAAAATAGTTACCCACAACCCAAATCACGCTTTAATTTAAATTCAAAAGCACCACTTTAAATTTAAAACCAAAAATTTGAATTTAAAAGATGTTATCCATAACCGTATCTTTTAAATTCAAAACACACACCAACAAATTAAGTAGAATCAGCATGAGTCATGACCTTTACTTGTGATTTTTGAATTCAAAAATGCCGATTTAAATTCATAACTCGCTCTTTTAAATTTAAAAAAAATGAATTTAAAACCGCTTATCAATTTTAAATTCAAATTATTTTATCCACAATTGATGATTTACTCTGTGTTTAAATTTAAAACTTTCACCCAACCTCAGTTTTGAATTCAAAGTTTTTTCTATTTTCTTATTCTTTAACAACCAAAAACTACGGCTTATAGCTTATTTTTCATTCAACTCAGACACAACAAAAAGCTGAAATTTACGACAAAAGGTAATGCTTCAATACAAGGTCGCGTAGCATGCCTGAGTCATTGACATAAAAAAAGCGATCCACAGAGTGATCGCTTTTTTGCTAAACAGTTCAGGATTTAAATGGTCATATCTTCGCTTAATGCTAAAGGCACAGGCAAAATTTTCGCCAATTGACGGCATAAAGTGGTCAATTGAGTGCTGTCATTTGGCATTAACGTGATGTGACCGATCTTACGACCTGCACGTTCTGTTTTGTTGTACAAATGCAGATGTGCGCCATTTAACGCCAAAACCTGTTCTGATTTTGGATATTGTCCAATGATATTGATCATCACAGTAGGGTGGACCACTTCGGTTGAACCTAAAGGTAGGCCTGCAACTGCACGAATATGATTTTCAAATTGCGAGCAGACTGCACCTTCAATCGACCAATGACCTGAGTTATGTACTCGTGGTGCCATTTCATTGGCAAATAGGCCTTGTTCTGTCACAAACAATTCCAACGTCAGTACACCCACATAGTTCAGGTGATTGAGTAAACGTGTGATGTAGTCTTGTGCAGCTGGTTGTAAATCTACACTGTTTGGCGCAGGAACAATCGAATGCGACAAGATGCCATTGTGGTGATGGTTTTCAGCCAAAGGCCAAGTTTTCACTTCACCATCTTGACCACGCACCGCAATGATGGAAACCTCACGCAAGAACGTCACAAAACTTTCTGCAATCAAGCTTTTTGCTGGACCCAATTCAGCCCATGCTTGCTCAATTTGATCTTCGCTACGCAGTACAAATTGACCTTTACCATCATAACCGCCAGTAGCTGTTTTCAGCACCAATGGTAAACCTAGCGTCTTAACAGCTTGTTGTAAACTTGCTAAAGAATCCACGGCTTGATATGGCGCAACAGGAATCTGCAATTGATCGAATAAGGCTTTTTCCATTAAACGATTTTGTGCAGTCGCTAAAGCTTGACGTGGTGGGTGAATGGCTTTGCTTTGCGTCAAAAGATCGACATCTGCCAGTGGCGTATTTTCAAATTCCAGACTAAACACGTCTGCGCTTTGAATAAACTGTTGCAGACCTTGTTCAGTCTGACTTGAAATCACCTGACCTAAAGCTGCGGAAGGGCAGTCTGTATCTGCTTCATAGAAGGTACATTGAATATTGAGTGGTAAAGCAGCTTGCGCCATCATACGACCCAACTGACCACCACCAAAAATACCGATGGTTTTGTTCATAACTGTGTCCCGTTTTAAGCTTGACCCGGAATATTGTTGCTTGCCACTTTTTCCGTTTGTGCTGCACGGAAATTTGCTACATTTTCAGCAATCTCTGGACGCGTCAAACCAAGAATCTGTGCTGCCATAATTGCAGCATTGGTTGCACCCGCAGGGCCAATTGCTAAAGTACCCACTGCAATACCTGCTGGCATTTGTACAATTGAAAGCAGTGAGTCAACACCATTTAAAATAGAAGATTTTACAGGTACACCCAAGACTGGTAAGTCGGTTTTTGCCGCGCACATACCTGGTAAATGTGCTGCGCCGCCTGCGCCTGCAATAATCACTTGAATTCCGCGATCACGTGCAGTTTCAGCATATTCAAATAAACGATCTGGGGTACGGTGTGCAGAAACCACTTCAGCTTCAAATGGGACACCAAGTTGCTTAAGCATATTGGCAGTGTGTTCGAGAGTCGCCCAATCAGATTGAGAACCCATGATAATTCCTACGAGGGGTTGAGCGTCTTGTGCTGCGGCCGCATTCATTGCTAATGTTCCAGAGACTAGAGTGAAGGAGGATAAATCTCGACGAGAGCCAAGCTTTAAATGGTTCAGAAGCCCCATATTATAGACTGCTTTTTCATCTCTCCAAAACTTAAGCAGGGCTAGAGCGAGATATTTTTAGTTTTTTTTCGATAAAAATAAGGAAATGATTCCCTTGATGAAAAAATCAGCCACTCAAAGTCATATTTAGACCATTCTATAGCGAACTGGTTGCAGTAAGTTTTTTACATCATCTCTGAAAACCACTCACTACAACCTTAATAGCCCTGAAAGCAATTATTGACTTCTAAATACGAAATACACACAACCTAATAAACACAGGCCTGCCCAAAGATAATCTAACTTAAATGGTTGTTTAAACAGATAAATCATAAATGGGACAAAAACCAATAAAGTCATGACTTCTTGGGTAATTTTCATTTGTCCTACAGACCAACCATCCTGTGCCAAGAGACGAGTAGCAGGAATCATAAAAGCATATTCTAATAGAGCAATTAACCAGCCAAATAAAATGGCTTGCCACAAGGGTGCACCATGTAAAAATTTTAGATGACCGTACCAAGCCAATGTCATAAAACAATTGGATATTACTAACAATGCAAACGGAATCAGCATGGTATTCATCATTACACCACATTCACAACTAAGACCTAAAATAGGCTCAAAAGTATAAGTCAAAGTGCTTTCTTTAGGTAATTTTATCAACTTTAATCTTGATGAAATTTGTCATGAGTGAACTGTCTAAATTGATACAAGAAAAACTATCTTTTCCCTAAGAGCCTTGATATCGTTGCTGTCAAATCGAATCAATTCTGACAACAACACCAATCATGAAGTGTTGTGTCAAAAAGCAGTGGAGTTAAAGATCAATGCATCTGCATATTTTGGGTATTTGCGGCACCTTTATGGGTTCATTGGCGTTATTAGCGCGAGATTTAGGACATAAGGTGACAGGTTCAGATCTGAACGTTTATCCGCCCATGTCCACTCAACTGGAAAATGCAGGCATTACTTTAATGCAAGGCTATGATCGTAGCCATTTACAACCGCACCCTGATTTAGTCATTGTCGGCAATGCCATGAAACGCGGAATTGACGCGGTTGAATATATGCTCAATGAAGGTTTACCCTATATTTCAGGGCCACAATTCCTTGCAGATCATGTCTTGCAAGGTAAACATGTCCTTGGAGTTGCTGGGACTCATGGTAAAACCACCACCACCACCATGTTGGCATGGGTATTGGATCAGGCAGGCTTAGAACCAGGCTTTTTAATTGGCGGTGTGCCTTTAGGTTTCTCTGAAAGTGCTCGCTTAGGTGGCGGAAAATATTTCTGTGTTGAAGCGGATGAATACGATTCGGCATTTTTCGACAAACGTTCCAAGTTTGTGCATTACCATCCAAAAACTGCCATTTTAAACAACCTTGAATTTGACCATGCCGACATTTTTGATGATTTGGCTGCCATTCAAAAACAATTCCATCATTTAGTCCGTACCATCCCAAGTGAAGGTCGCATTATTGCCCCAATTACTGAAAGCAACATTGATGAAGTATTGGAAATGGGCTGTTGGACACCTGTGGTACGCACATCTTTAGATGCGCATGCTGATGCGGCACTGTCTGCGGAACAGCTTTCGGCAGATGGCTCACACTTTAAAGTATTGCAACACGGTGTAGTCAAAGGCGAAGTGAAATGGAACATGACAGGGCAACATTCGGTGGCAAATGCTTTGGCTACTATTGCTGCGGCTGAACACGTGGGTGTAAGCATTGAAACTGCATGTGAAGCACTGTCTCACTTCGGCGGTGTAAAGCGTCGTATGGAACTCTTAGGGACTGTACGTGGCGTTGAAGTCTACGATGACTTTGCCCATCATCCAACTGCAATTGACACCACACTGGAAGGTGCACGTAAACGTTTAGGTGAACGTAAACTTTGGGCAATCATTGAACCACGTTCAAACACCATGCGTATGGGTAGCCATAAAGATGGACTGGCATATTCGGCACGGCTGGCAGATGAAGTGATTTGGTATCAACCTGAAGGTTTGGATTGGGACTTACAACCCGTGATTGATGCAGCATCTAACAAAGCGATTGTGGCGCGTTCCCTTGAAGATATTATTCAAACCGTGGTGACTGAAGCAGGTGAGGGCGATGCCGTGGTGATTATGTCCAACGGTGGGTTTGGTGGCTTACACCAAAAATTGATTCGTGCTTTAAATGCAGAATAAACGCTTAAAGCTCTGAAAAAAAACCGCACATTAGATTGCGGTTTTTTTTAAGATTATCCAACTAAAAAGCGGACATCGTGCCCGTATATTCAAAGTCTTTTAGTTTTGCCCAACCTTGTACTGTGTCACCCAAACGCTTGCTGATATACATGATCGAAACCCATTGTTCTTTGCCATCATCATAAGTGCTATAAGCGGTAATAAAATCATTTTTTATAATGAACAGATCCTTGATTTTACAGGCATCACTGGGTGCAGAGTGAAAATAGACACGTGATGGGGCAATCACTTTCATGCCCCAACGGGGAATCATCTGGACTTCTTTTTGTCCTGCCTTTTCCTCAAGTTTTGCACAATCTTCGGCAAATACTAAAGGGGAAAGCAAACTACATAAGACAAGAGATAAAAGCTTCTTCATTTACTTCAATTCAACTGTCTTAAACACACTGTTCAGGCAACACAACCATGTTGTTCTCATTAAGTTGTAATCCTTAAAGTACAATAAAATACGATGACTATATTAAGCCGCCACATCCAACAAACTTTGATCACGTTTAAACATCACATCAACATAACTACACACTGGCACAATTTTTAACTGTTTTTCGCGTGCGTATTCGACCAAGACATCCAACAACTGACGTGCCACACCTTGACCACGTAAACAATCATCTACCCAAGTATGGTCAGCAACAATCGTAGATGCATCACGCCAAACATAGGTAATTTCAGCAATACGTTGCCCCTCAGCATCATTTAGAAAAAACTCACCTTTTTCGGCATTATTATGGTGTTGAAATTGCATACTGCGCTTTCCTCTAAGTAGATGCATTGCAGTTAACATGCCATAAGCACCGTAGAAAAAACAGCCATTTTTCGACCAAAGTTTAAAATCTGGTTACACCTTAAGCAGGAAATCCCTAGTTCAAGGGATGAAGCTCACGCTTATTTATTTCTATGCTAAACAGATGGTACGCACAGGAGTAGTGGCATGTTAATTTATTTCGTATTAATGCTCTGTGGTTCGTTATTGGCCAAAGTGATCGCTCAATATGACAACACAGTTCCATTTAGACCCTAAACTTTAAACCGAAGATAAAGAATAAACTTTTCTTTCAACTTCGGGTCAGGCATCTCATAATTTACATCGATCACATTCGCGTTAAATTTGCACTTTTATATAAAATATGCGATTCTTGCCACATCATTTGGATTCAATCCAATACAGAATTTGAACAAGGGGAGTAGCCTCCTCCAGACGTCAGCTACAGTACTCTGTGCTGACGTGTCAGAATATCGTCATTACACTTTGAAAAAAGTCGGTATCTGAGCATTACCCAAGGTAATGTAGGCAAGACCTTGATCATGTTGACACAGATGTTTATTTCATCTGGCAACAGGTCAAGGTTTTTTTGTGGCCAATTGCCAGATGTGGAGGATTTTTATGGAATCTATCGGCAATTTATGGCTGTATTTGGTCTTCTTCGGCATTGTAATTATCATGCTGTTGATCGACTTTCTCGGATTTAAACAAAAACAAGGGCAACAAGTTGCCATTAAAACCGCAGCCTATTGGAGTATTGCTTGGGTCAGTGTGGCGATGTTATTCGCAGGCGGTCTCTGGCTGTATTTACAACAAACTGTGGGGGTTGCAATTGCCAACCAAAAAACCATGGAATATATCGCGGGTTATTTACTGGAAAAATCCCTTGCGATTGACAATGTCTTTGTTTGGCTCATGATTTTTGCGGCTTTTGCAATTCCACCAGCATTACAACGTAAAATTTTGCTCTACGGTGTACTCGGTGCAATTGTACTGCGGACCATCTTTATTTTTATTGGTGCATGGTTTGTCCAAGAATTCTCTTGGATTCTATATCTGTTCGGCGCGTTCTTGGTTTACACGGGCTTTAAGTTCCTGAAAGGGCAGGATGACGAACCCGATATCGAGAACATGGCATTATTGAAATGGTTACGTAAGCATTTGCGTATTACACCCCAACTGCAAGGCGATAAATTCTTTGTTCGTCAAAATGGCGTGTTGTGGTTTACCCCATTATTCTTGGTGTTGGTACTGGTTGAAGCGTCTGATGTAATTTTTGCAGTGGATTCGATTCCTGCCATCTTTGCAGTGACCAGTGATCCGTTTATTGTGTTAACGGCAAACCTGATGGCCATTTTAGGTCTGCGTGCCATGTTCTTCTTGCTCTCTGGCGCTGCATCGAAGATGCATTACCTCCCATATGGTCTCGGGATTATCCTGTTATTCATCGGCTTTAAGATGTTGATGCTGGATGTCTTCCATATGCCAATCTGGATTTCACTCGGTTTTATCGTGATTGTTTTAAGCATTACCGCATGGCTGTCAATTCGCCACAATAAAAAACAAGAAAATCCATCGGCTTAAGCCTGATGAATTGATTTTCAAGAAGACAGATTCAGTTCGCTGAATCTGTCTTTTCGACTTCTGCAAAACTCAAAATTCAAACGGCTTTTTCCCTTCACTTCATTTGGACTTCGGCTGCAAAAAAACTTCCTCGTTGTATTTTAGCCAAGAAGGATGCCGTAAAGGTTATACAGTTTAGTCGGTCATTTTCAGGTACAATCAACCGAAAAAAGTAAAAGTTATAGGGTTTTTCCATGTCTTCATTGTTGCAGACCACCGTCGTTCGTGGTCGTTTTTTAGATATCCAAAATTTAGTTACGCAAGCCGCGGACATCGCCGAGCAAGTACGTTATATAGAAGATGGCGTGCTAATCAGTGAAGCTGGAAAAATTCAATGGTTTGGTGCTTGGCAAGATGCAGCAGCACATTTGCCAGAAGGTGTCGAAATCCAACATTATCCTGAAAAGTTGATTGTGCCAGGTTTTATTGATACCCATATCCATTTTCCGCAGACGGAAATGGTGGGTGCCTATGGTGAGCAACTGCTTGAATGGCTCAACACCTATACTTTCCCTACCGAAATGCAGTTTCAAAACCCTGAATATGCTGCAAAAATTGCTGAATTCTTTGTGCAAGAACTATTAAAAAATGGCACAACTACAGCGTTGGTGTTTTGTACCGTGCATCCTGAATCGGTAGATGCTCTGTTTGAAGCTGCACAACGCCACCAGATGCGTCTCATTGCAGGCAAAGTCATGATGGACCGCCATGCACCCGAAGCTTTATGCGACACGCCTGAACGTGCTTATACAGACTCTAAGGCACTGATTGAAAAATGGCACGGGCAGGGGCGTGCGCTATACGCAATTACACCTCGTTTTGCACCCACCTCCACACCTGAACAATTACAACTCGCTGGGCAACTTAAAGCCGAATATCCAGATGTCTATGTACATACCCATTTAAGTGAAAATAAGAATGAAATTGCATGGGTCAAAGAATTATTCCCTGCACAGCAAGGTTATCTGGATGTTTATCATCATTATGGACTGACAGGTTCACGTTCGGTCTTTGCTCACTGCGTGCATTTAGAAGACAGTGAATGGGATTGCATGCATGCCACGGATTCAGCTATTGCTTTTTGTCCAACCTCCAACCTGTTTCTCGGTAGTGGTTTATTCCCCTTGAAGAAGACATGGGAAAAACAAGTGAAAGTCGGTTTGGGCACCGATATTGGTGCAGGAACATCCTTCAACCAACTCCAGACGCTAAATGAAGCCTATAAGGTACAGCAATTGCAAGGCAACAAACTGTCTGCTTTTGAATCGCTTTACCACGCCACGTTAGGGGGGGCCAAAGCATTAAGCCTTGAACAGCAATTAGGTAATTTTGATATCGGCAAAGAAGCTGATTTTATCGTACTCGACCTACAAGCAACTGCCTTGCAGGCATTGCGTCAACAACATGCCAAAGGCATTGAAGATGCTTTATTTGCCCTCATGACGATGGGGGATGACCGTAATATTCACGCAACTTATGTATATGGTCAAGCGGCGTATGTCCAACCAAAATAACGCCATTACACCTCCAATATCCAAGTTAAAACTGTGCCTGCTGCTGCTTGCAGGCACGATCATACTTCGACACGACAGTCATGGTGCGAGCAAAAAACATACAACAAAAGATGCATCTCGATAGAAGATGTATTAAAATAAACGCATATTTTGAGGTGTTGCAGGTCAACGCCTTTTTTATTTTTGATTTTTAGGTATCTGCCCATGACCGTTCAAATGAGCGTAATGATTTCAGCTGAAGAGATCCAAGCAAAAGTGCAAGAGCTTGGTGCTAAAATTAATGCCCACTATGCCCAAAGTGATAAAGAACTTGTCTTAATAGGCTTATTACGTGGTTCCGTTATTTTTATGGCTGATTTATGCCGAACAATTGAAAAACCACATGAACTCGACTTTATGACAGTTTCGAGCTATGGCAAATCAACCGTTTCAAGCCGTGATGTACGCATTCTAAAAGACTTAGATGGCGAAATTCGTGGTAAAGATGTCCTTGTTGTTGAAGATATTATTGACTCAGGGCATACCTTAAGCAAAGTGCTTGAAATCTTGCAAACACGTGAACCCAACTCAATTGAATTGTGTACACTCGTGAGCAAACCTTCACGCCGTGAAATTGATTTAGAGGTAAAATTCTTAGGCTTTGAAGTCGAAGATAAATTTATTGTCGGCTATGGTCTCGACTACGATCAAAAATATCGCCATATTCCTTTTATTGGTGAAATTGGTCTCTAAGCTTAGCGTCGAATAACCCAATATTCAGCCTTCTATCTCCCGCATTGCTCGGGGTTTAGAAGGTTTTTTTATGTCTTTTTGCTATAAATCCCTCACACAAAAACACCACAGTTTTTTGCAGATCTTCTGTTTAATTCCAACCCTTTTCTCCAAAATAATAAGCAGTACGTCAAAATCATTGATTCAAAACAAGAACAAGGAGAATACTTATGTGGTCACTCATTGTTGCAATTGTGGTAGGTTTTATTGCAGGTCTGATTGCCCGTGCACTTCATCCTGGCGATGATAAGGCAGGCTTCTTCGTTACCACCCTGTTAGGGATCGCAGGTTCTTTACTCGCAACTTACGGTGGACGCATGCTCGGGTTGTATGCCGACAATGTAGCTGCTGGCTTTATTGCCTCAGTGATTGGCGCGATTATTATTTTGTTTATTTATAATCTTATTATGAAAAAATCCCGCGCTTAATTTTTCGCACAAAAAAGCCTGTTCATGTGAACCATGAAAAGGCTTTTTTTTTAAATTAATTTCTATCTCATTACAAACCAAACTCTTTCCAAATGAGTTCAATTTGCTCGGCAGGGAAGCCACCCGCCGCTTTAAAACCATTCGAGAAAATCAACGTAGGTGTACCATTTACACCAAGAGATTGACCTAATTTCAAATTACGCTCAATGGGATTGGCACAGCTTTTATTACCCGTAGGAGCAATCCCTTTAGCAATCAAGTTTTCCCAAGCATAACTTTGATCTTTTTCACAATACACCGCTTTAGACGGCGCAACCGATTGTGGCTTGATTGGATAAATAAAAGTATAAATGGTCACGTTATCCAGTTTTTTTAATTCAGCCTCAAGTTGCTTACAATACGGGCAATTTGGGTCAGAAAAGATCGCCAATTGGCGTTTACCATTACCCCGCACCGTTTTCACCGCATCTTGTAATGGCAATTTTTTCCAATCAACCGAGTTCTGTTTTACAATTAAGTCTTTGGTCAGGTTGTGCTGATCTTTCAACCGAATCATCGATCCCACTAAAATATGTTGGGCATTTTCTCCAACATAAACCACTTGACCATCCATAGAACCACTATAGATACCTGGCATTTCCGTGCTTTGAATATTCTCAATTTTCAAATCTGGATGTTGTTTGGCTAAATTGGTTTTTACAGTCTCGACACTCGCAAAACTAGACCAAGAAATGAAACCTGCCAGCATCGCAACCATTGTTCTTTTCAACATGAATTCTGCTCGTTCACGTAAGTTATAAAAGTGAATCAGTTTAATCCGAATTATGATGCTGATTAATAATTTTTATCAGGTATTTGGTAAAACAAATACCTGAGTGTTTCACGTGGAACTTAAACGGCAACATCAAATGAATTAATTTCTACCGAGATATGTACAATTTCTTCATGAATTGATAAAGCGGCACGCACTTCATCCGCTGTTAATGGAGAAGGGCTGTTCAATGCCAAAATACAGGCAAACTTACCTTTGGCGACTTTCCAGACATGTAAATCGGTCACTTCAACAACAACTGGCAAATCATGGATCACCTCACGGATTTCCTCCACGACAGGATGATTCATTTCTGCATCTAATAGGGTTTTCGCCGTGTCCCGCATCAGTCCCACAGCCCAACGTGCGACCAAAATTGCCCCTAAAATCCCTAATAAAGCATCAAGGAATGACCACCCCATGTATTTCCCAGCAAAAAGAGCAACAATCGCAAAGACCGAAGTCACGGCATCGGCAACCACATGTAAAAAAGCTGCTTTTTGATTCAAATCATGCTCGTGATGGTGATGGTGATGGTGACCATCATGTAACAACCATGCACAAATCAAGTTCACGACCAAACCTAAAATTGCAATCGGAATTGCTTGATTATATTGAATATCCACAGGATAAATCAGGCGTTCTACCGACTGAAATGCCATAAAAATTGCAACCACTAACAGTAAAATTGCGCTGCTATATCCCGCTAAAATTTCAATTTTCCACGTACCAAAGCTAAAACGATGATCTTGGGCATAATGACGAGCCGCGCGATAGGCAAAATAAGCCAGACCCAATGCCAACATATGCGAACTCATGTGCCAACCATCGGCGAGTAATGCCATCGAATTAAAAATCCAGCCGCCAATGACTTCTAATAACATCATGACTGCAGTTAGAATAGTGGCCAGTAAAATACGTTTTTGTGCGAGCGGATTACCTTCATCAAATTGATGGGTGTGACTGCGTGAAGATGGGAAAATATTCATTTTAGGTCATTTTAAATATACTCCCCCATAGTATATTTATTTTTGGAGCAGCGTGTGGGCCATTTGCATCAGGATAAAAAGATTTTAAACCGCGTTAAGCGTCTACAAGGCCAATTGAATGCTGTGGAACAATCATTACAGCAGCCCGATGCAGAATGTATCGCAATATTACAACAAGCTGCTGCAATTAAAGGTGCTGTTAACGGTCTGATGAACGAATTAATCGAAGCACATCTACGCCATCATGTTATTGGGGAGCATGCAGAGGTTAATGAACAAGAACTGGCTGAATTTATGAAGTTACTTAAACGTTATAGCTAAGTTTTTATTAGATTAGATAAATTGACCGCAGAAGCACATCACCAGTACACTGCCAATAACATCTTCTCTTTGCTCATTGTTAGCTTTTTATAGCATGGCAATATGCACTCATTTGTGGTTGGCTTCATGACAAACTCTCAAACTTGGCGTCCATTTATCATGGTCAGCCTTGCCTTGATTATGGGAACTATCGGTACAGCTTTAGCCAGCCCGCTGTATCCGATTTATCAAGAACTGTGGCATTTATTGCCCAGTCAGATTACCTATATTTTCGTTGCTTATATGTTTGGTTGTTTAGCAACACTGTTGTTTTTCGGCCGCGCCAGTAACAGCTTTGGTTTTTTGCGCACGCTACAAATCGGTTTAGGATTTGTCATTACGGGATTAGTCCTTTCTGCTTTTGCCCATACAGCGATTTCGCTCGGCTTAGGACGTTTTATTATTGGGATTGCATCAGGACTGATCAGTACTTCCGCCATGTTAGGCCTAATGCTCACTATTCCAGACCGTTATAAACCTCATGCACCTCAGATAAGTTCCATTATTACTGTCATCGGCTTTGCTTTAGGCCCCTTGATTGGTGGTGTAATTGCTCAATTTTCAGCATTGCCATTACTGGTACCTTATCTCCCAGTGATTGCGGGGGCAATGCTCTGTTTGATCGGTCTCTTTTGCTTAAAGCCACCGACTTTTCAAGCACAAGCCTTTTCGATTGCACCACATTTGGAACTTCCTGTCGCCTCAGCACGTATTCATTTTTTTATTGCAGGTTTAACTGCATTTTGTGCTTTTGGCGCATTCAGTCTGTTTGCTTCACTGTCAGCATCTTTTGTCAAAGACCTAATTCCTTGGCATGGTCCTTTGGTCAGTGGTCTGGCCATTTCCAGCATTCTGTTTATTTCTGCACTGGTTCAGTTTTTTGCCAAATCGTTACCCGCGGCACGTAGCTTAAATTATGGTTTGATTCTGATGATGGGAAGTTGTTTACTTTTAGCCATCTGTATGCAAACGCATTGGAGTCTTTTGTTTTTTATCAGTGATATTGGCGTTGGCTTGGGGCATGGTTTGGGTATCATGGGGTCTTTTGGTCTGATTCATCAAATGACCACCCCACACAATCGTGCTGCGGTCATTTCGACATATTTGTTTATAGGTTATTTGGGGACTATCGTACCGATTATTGCAGTCGGTTACAGTGCCGATCTATGGGGCTTAAATTTGGCAGTGAGCGGTTTTGGTATGGCTATGGCACTTCTATGTTTCACATTATTGTTCTGGCAGAATAAAAATAACCTCCAAATTTAAAACCACTTTGAATAAATTTTTTCATTATTCAACAATCATGCCTTAACACTTTGCAAACTGCCTGCTTAATGTACATCATTATGATGTAATCAAAATCAATCACAAATTCAGCAACGACCAACAAAGCGATCACTCACGTATTAAAGTTCCGCTAATATCACTCAACATCTTCTTTACTGTTTTTTTCATTAGACTCAATGGCAATCTGAGACTGGTAACTATTAGATACAGTGGCACGATGTATGTCCCTATTTTCAGATCTTGTGATTTGTTATGATTGTGGTACAAAACGCGAATTAATGACAACATATTGAATACTCGCCCGACTAGCATAATCAAATAAGCACAATTAAATACTGAATAAAACAGATATTTTCACACCTTTCTTCAGTCATAGAGTCAATATGTCCTATCACTTACAGTCAACACGAGGAGGATCATATTTATGCAATCTCGTGTCAATCAAACAATCCAAATGCACTATACACGTCCCGATTTGGGAGACATCATCCTGAACGCACTGGAAAAAGCAGGTAAGAACATCAACCAGCTAACACCCGAAGATCTGGCACCGATTGATGAGTTTCATATCCGAGGACGGATAGCCACTCTGGAGCTGGCCCATGCTGCTGGACTTGATGCAACAAAACATGTACTGGATGTCGGTAGCGGTATTGGTGGAACTTCGCGTTGTCTTGCAAAAGAATTCGGCTGTCACGTCACAGGCATTGACCTCACAGAAGAATACTGTCGTGCTGCGAGAATGCTTTCTACCAAGATTGGTCTTGCGCACCAAGTTGATTATCACCAAGGAGATGCGACCCAACTTCCATTTCCCGATCAGACCTTTGACGTCGTCTGGACAGAACATGTGGCAATGAATATCTTGGATAAAGCTCGTCTGTATCAGGAAATGTATCGGGTGCTAAAACCAGATGGCACACTAGCAATTTATGATGTTCTTGCAGGCCCATCGGGTCCTGTCCTTTTTCCGGTGCCATGGGCACGCACAGCAAATACCAGCTTTCTGGTACAGCCAAATGAGCTACGTCAGCTACTCCAAGAAGCAGGTTTTACAATTACTGACTGGTTAGATACAACCGAAAGTGCACGTACATGGTTTGTGTCTCTGGCTGAAAAGATACAAAAGGAAGGCTTACCCTCCCTGGGGTTTCACATACTACTGGGGGCTGATTTTAAAATCATGGCGCAGAATCAAGGAAAAAACCTACAAGAGGGAAGGATTGTCCTGGCACAAATCATTGCGAAAAAATGACTTTGCTTAACTCAAGACAACCAATGCTTAAGTAACTCAGGATATATAAAATAAAGAAATAGATGAGGGCATGATCTCATAGAAAATGCCTTTACGAGATTAAAAACTTTCCTGCTATTTCAACTCGATTTATTGTAAAGTCAAATGATGAAACCCCATAGAACAATAAAAAGCATTCCGTCATTGTGAACTGAATGCTTTTTATTTTATAAATAGAATTTATTGCAGCTTATTCAACAACACTTAAGTTCTAAATTACTTTCCAATACAGAATGAGCCGAAAATTTTCCCAAGCAAGTCATCCGCACTAAATTCACCCGTAATTTCTCCCAAAGCATTTTGAGCAAGGCGTAATGACTCGGCAACCAATTCACCTGCATGAAACACCACCAACTGTTCATGTGCTTCTGCAAGATAGTGCTGAGTGCGCTTCATTGCATCTAGATGACGAGTTCGTGCAATAAAGGTGTCTTCCTCTGGCTGGAAGCCTGCATGCGCCGTAATCGCTTCTATAAGCGATTGAACACCTGTTTCCTGTTTAGCTGAAACCGTAATATGACGGAAACCGTGAAAATCGCCAATTTGAACAGTTGCACCAGTCAAATCACACTTATTCCCAATCAACATTAGACGCTTAGGCTCAAGATGGTGTTCAAAATATTCACGTGCCAATTGCAGAGGATCTTCGCCTTGACTCAAGTCATAGACCAATAACAGCAAATCAGCTTGTTCAATTTCCTTAATCGCACGGCGAATACCTTCTTTTTCCACCACATCGCCCGTTTCACGCAATCCTGCGGTATCGGTTAACGTAATCGGCAAACCATTCAAGCTAATTTTTTCATGTAATACATCACGGGTAGTGCCTGCAATATCCGTTACAATCGCACGTTCAATGCCTGCTAATGCATTGAGTAAGGAAGATTTACCTGCGTTCGGTTTACCTGCAATCACTACCTGCAAACCTTCACGCAGCAATTGCCCTTGGCGAGCAGATTGTTGCACCGCAGCAACCGAGTGCTGCACATCTTCCAATAAAGTTAAAATCTTACCATCAGCCAAGAAATCAATTTCTTCCTCAGGAAAGTCGATTGCGGCTTCCACATGTAGACGTAAATGAATCAACTTTTCCAGCACCGTATTCACTTTATGGGAAAAGGCACCTTGCAAAGAACGCACAGCCGAACGTGCAGCGGCCTGCGAAGTCGCATCAATCAAATCGGCAATCGCTTCGGCTTGGACCAAATCCAGTTTGCCATTTTCAAAGGCACGCATGGAGAATTCACCTGCCTTAGCAGCAGTTGCACCTAATTCTAAGCACCGCGCGAGCAAAGCATTTTGAATCACAGGTCCACCATGTCCCTGTAACTCTACTACATCCTCACCTGTAAATGAGTTTGGATTTGGGAAAAAAATTACCAAACCTTCATCCAGTACTTCATTTTCAAAATCAAGAAACTGGCGGAACCCAGCCATGCGTGCTTTTGGTAATGCATTTTGCGTCAACTGTTCTGCAATTGCATAAGCTTGTGGACCAGAAAGACGAATCACTCCCACACCACCACGACCTGGAGGAGTAGCAATCGCTGCGATAGTGGTTTGATGTTGCATACAATTCACCTGACGTTAGTCCCAATCGAACCCAAAGAAAAATCCGCCTAAGATTACCATCTTAAGCGGATTTAATCAGCTAGTTGCTGTGAGAAGCTGCGTTATGCGGCTTCTTTCGAGCTACGTGCTTTTTCTACTGATTTATTAATAAACCATTGTTGTGTAATGGTAATCGTGTTGTTCACAATCCAGTACAGAACCAAGCCTGCAGGGAAGAACAACATAAATACAGTAAACATAATTGGCATAATGCGGAACACTTTCGCCTGCATTGGATCAGCAGGTTGTGGGTTCAACATTTGCTGAATGAACATGGTCGCACCCATCAATAATGGCAGGATAAACCACGGGTCCATTGCTGATAAGTCTTGAATCCAGAGCATCCAAGGTGCATGGCGCAATTCCACACTTTCCATTAGTACCCAATACAAAGCCAAGAAGATCGGCATTTGCAATAATAATGGTAAACAACCTGAAAGTGGATTGACTTGCTCACGCTTGTACAATGCCATCATTTCTTGAGAGAAGCGCATACGGTCTTCACCGAATTCTTCTTTCATACGCTGCATTTCTGGTGCAATTACACGCATTTTCGCCATTGAGCGATAGCTCTTAGACGACAATGGCCACAGAATGAGTTTAACCAATACAGTCAATAAAATGATTGACCAGCCCCAGTTCCCGACCAAGTTATGGAAGAATTGTAAGCCTAGGAACAATAATTTCGCGATTGGCCATAACCAACCATAATCAACGGTCTGATTTAAACCTACAGCCAAATCTTTCAATTCAGATTGAATTTTAGGACCTGAATAGAACGTCGCGTCAACCTCTGCCACAGTACCTGCAGGTACATTGATGGTCGGTGAAGTAAAACTGAGGATGTTCATATCATCACTCGATTTACGCGATTCTAATTTAGCGCTATAAGCTTGACCATTGGCCTGAGTCAACTTCAACTCGCCTGGAATCCAAGCACTGACAAAGTAATGCTGAACCATTGCAACCCAGCCGCCTTTTGCTTCAACATTTAACTTTTCATCGTTAAAGTTGGCAAATTTAAGCTTGTTGTAATGTTCTTCAGGCGTACCCCAAGCACCACCCAAGAAGGTACCCAAAGTGAAAATTCCTTGATCCGATTTTCCTGGATCTTCTGAATTATCGCGTTTGAGCTGACCAAACATCTGGCCTTGCCAGTTTTGACCGCTGCGGTTAACCACTTTGTGATTGACCACAACTGGATATTCACCTTGAGTGAAGGTAAATGTTTTAATAATTTCTACACCGTCAGCCGTTTTAAAGACCATCGGAACAGAAAGTACTTTAACTGACTTGCCGTCTTTATCTTTCGCTGCTTTTGCATCAGCTAAAGTATATGCAGATTTCTCAATTTCATAGACAGGACGACCATTACGACTACTGTCAGGTCCATTTAGACCAATTAAACCAGATTGTGCAACATACGTACGTTTGGCATCGCTTTCCAGCATAACAAACGGTTCATCGCTATCTTTGTTTTTATCATGATTGAGTAATTCAACACGAACAATATCACCACCTTTTGGACTAATCCAAAGATGATAAAGGTCAGTTTGAACTGAAATAAGCTGTTGACTTGCTGCCGCAGTCGATTCTGTAGTTTGCTGAGCAGTACTATTTGCTTGTGGCACATCAGAAGCAGCCGTAGCTGTCTGTCCATTTGGCAAGTCAGCAGAGACTTCATGTGAAACGACAGCAGCTTTTTGTGGCTGTTGTTGAGTTTCATTATGACCATAGTCCTTTTGCCATGCCAAAATAAGCAAATATGCGACGACAAACATGGCTCCTAGAATTGCAATCCTGGCCCATTGTTGCATATCTATTACCCCAAAAAGTTAGAGTGATTTTGATTCCATAAACATCCACGAAAGGGTACAGCAACGAGATGCATTTGAGAATCGATTTGCTGAAATGAAATAAAACGAATTGCTTTTGCAGGAACAGGATCATAACCTGAGCCGCCCCATGGATGACATCGACAAATACGATTTGCAGCCAACCAAACACCCCGTACAGCTCCATGCGTATGGATTGCTTCCAATGAATATTGAGAACATGTAGGTATATAACGACAGCGTGGTCCCAACATAGGACTAATCGCGATCTGATAGAATCGAATGAACCAATGCAGCACACGTACCATTGGCTTTCTCTACTTCTGTGGGGAGGGAGCTATTTTTGAATGCTTTTTGGCAATGCGTTGCAGCTTTTGCCAAGCAAATTGTAATTGCTGATGCAATTCTGAATTGGCGACTGTTTCTATACCAACTTTAGGCATAACAACAATATCCAAGGCATCCAGTTGCATTTGATGCAGGCGAAAGCTTTCGCGAGCAAGTCGTTTTACTCTATTTCTTTCATGCGCACGGCGCACTTTTTTCTTGGCAACAACAATTCCCAAACGACTGTTAGGTTGCTTGGAATGTGTGGCAAGAAACAAGAAATGGGGTTGATGCACTTTAAAAAGCGCACCATCAAATACAACTTTATAATCGGCAGCACAGCGAAGACGCCGCTCTGCGCCGAAGTCATAAAGTGTCATAACACCCAAAATCGTTTAAGCGTTAACAGATTAAACAGTTAAGCTGTGACGACCTTTTGCACGACGGCGAGCTAATACTTGACGACCAGCTTTAGTAGCCATACGAGCACGGAAACCATGAACGCGTTTACGCTTTAATTCAGATGGTTGGAATGTACGTTTCATATCGAAACTCCAAAAATTGATCTTTCTATAAAGGTCCGCGATTTTAGTGTTCATTGCTTGAGCTGTCAATCAAAAACACTCATTCAGACCAAATAAACTTGTAACCAAATCAGCTTGTCTACAAATAGCTCAATTGTTCTATTCACTCAATTAAAAAGTATTCACACCATAATAAGTTGTTAAATAATAGAAAATAAGTTATAAACAATATTATTCACAAATTTATCCACACATTGATAGACAATTGGTGGTTTAAATTTAAATTTATTCTTTTACTCAAGTTATCCCCAATGAAAGTGAGCTTTAATAAATAAATTCAAATTTTAAAATTTAAATTTATTCTTATTAGGAGGCACTTTTTTTGTGGAAAAGCTATTTTTAATATATAAAAACAAGACTTAAGCCTGTGGATATCTGTGTTTTTAAGATTTTAATCAATTGTGGATAACTTGGTGATTATTTTTATCCATAGTTTGCGAATACTTTTATCCACATGAGGTTTTGAATTTAAATTTAGATTGTTTATTTCTTTTTTGAGCAAATTTTGCAGAATTCTTCATGACAGATGTGGATAACTTGGTTAGAATGGCGACCCGCTTTGGCGGACAGTGGTGTTTTTAAATTTAAAAATGGATGAATAGGGGTTTCACATGCTTTGGACAGACTGCTTAACTCGCTTGCGACAAGAGCTCTCTGGAAATGTTTTTACAATGTGGATTCGCCCTTTAGTTGCTGAAGAGTTAGAAGACACTTTGCGACTATATGCGCCTAATCCATATTGGACGCGTTATATTCAAGAACATCATTTAGAACTTATTACTATTTTGGCAGAGCAATTGTCAGAAGGACGAGTACGTCATGTGGAAATCATGGTGGATTCTCGCCCAGGTGCAATTTTATCTCCAAGTGAACAACCTGCTACAACAACAGCAGCCTTGGAAACTTCAACCCCTGTACCAGCGGTAAAGCCAAAGAAAGAAAAAGATGATTCGTCGCTAAAAAACAAAAAGCGATTGCTAAATCCCTTATTTACTTTTTCACTGTTTGTTGAAGGTCGTTCCAACCAAATGGCCGCTGAAACTTGCCGTAAAGTATTGACTCAATTGGGGGCTTCTCAGCATAACCCTTTGTTTTTATATGGCCCGACAGGTTTAGGTAAAACTCACTTAATGCAAGCGGTAGGAAATGCTTTATTACAAGCCAAGCCAAATGCACGGGTGATGTATATGACCGCTGAAAGCTTTGTGCAAGATTTTGTCAGTTCCTTACAACAAGGCAAAGTTGAAGAATTTAAGAAAAACTGTCGTTCTTTAGACTTACTTCTGGTGGACGATATTCACTTATTGGCTGGAAAAGAAGCCAGTTTGGTCGAGTTTTTCTATACATTTAACGCCTTACTGGATGAATCGAAGCAAATTATCTTAACTTCGGACCGTTATCCTAAAGAATTGACGGAACTCGATGCCCGTTTAGTTTCGCGTTTTTCTTGGGGCTTGTCGGTTGGTGTAGAACCTCCTGATATTGAAACGCGAATTGAGATTTTATTGAAGAAAGCTCAAAGTAGTGGCGTAGATTTACCACGTAATTGTGCGTTATTTATTGCACAACAAGTGGTTGCCAATGTCCGTGAGTTAGAAGGTGCACTCAATAAAGTCGTCGCTATTTCACGGTTTAAAGGTACATCGATTGATCTTGATGTGGTGCGCGAGTCACTGAAAGATGTATTGGCGATTCGTGCTCGAACCATCAGTACAGAAAACATTCAACGTGTGGTAAGCGAATATTTCCGTATTCCATTGAAAGAGTTAATTGGTCCTAAACGGACGCGTATTTATGCACGCCCTCGTCAATTGGCAATGGGCTTGGCACGTGAACTGACTGGGGACAGTTTTCCTGAAATTGGTATGGCATTTGGTGGTCGTGACCACAGCACTGTCATGCATGCGTGTGAAAAAGTACAAAGCCTCAGAGAGGATGATCCGATCTTTAATGAGGATTACAAAAACTTGCAACGCCTGCTGCAAAGCTAATCTATATTGATCAAATTCTATTCTTGCAATGCGGTATATTCTGCCGCATAGTACACTGCTAAAAACACATTTATTTATATTTCATCTTCAGTTTTTTCGAGGAATGCATCGTGCGTTTAAAAATCGCCAAAGAAAGTTTACTTAATGTTCTTTCACATGTAGTAGGAGCGGTGGAACGTCGCCACACCTTAAACATTTTATCGAATGTTAAAGTACAAGTGAGTCAAAATGCTTTGGCGATTACAGGTTCAGATTTAGAAGTTGAATTGGTTGCGAGTACCAATTTAATGGAAGGTGCGTGCTTACAAGCGGGTGAAACGACAGTACCTGCACGTAAACTGATGGATATCTGTAAATCTTTACCAAGTTCTGCCTTAATCGATATTCAAATTACCGAAGATCAGCGCTGTATTCTGAAATCGGGGAACAGCCGTTTTGTATTGGGGACTTTGCCTGCCGAAGATTACCCGTTGCTTAATACAGAAAACACACAAGGCACACAAGTTGCGGTCACTCAGCGTGAATTAAAACGTTTATTTGAAAAAACGGCCTTTGCAATGGCTGTACAGGATGTTCGTTTTTATTTAACAGGTACTTTACTAGAAATTGATGAAAATCAATTGCGTGCAGTCACAACAGATGGTCACCGTTTGGCCTTGTGTGAAACATTGGCTTCTTCAAATACGCAACAGTTGATTCAAGCGATTGTACCGCGTAAAGCCGTGGGTGAATTACAACGTTTACTGAGCATTGAAGATGAGCAATTGTCGTTATTAATTGGTCGTGAACTACTGAATGTGACCATTAATACACCAAGCCGCGATAAAGAGCAGGGAACCATTACTGTTCGTTTTACCACGAAACTGATCGATGGGAAATTTCCAGATTATCGCCGTGTCATTCCTCGTGGTGGTGATAAAAATGTATTAATTGCTCATGATGTGTTTAAGCAGTCTTTACAGCGTGTTTCGATTTTAAGTAATGAAAAACTGCGTGGCGTATTCTTGAATTTCAGTGCAGATACTTTGCAATTGCGTGCCAATAACCCTGAGCAAGATGAAGCGATTGAAGATTTGGCAATTCAGTACAACGATGCACCGTTAGAAATGTCATTTAATGCACAGTATTTACTGGATGTGCTTGGTGTCCTAGATGGTGATGATGTATCGATGACCATGAGTGAGGCCAACCAATCAGTATTGGTTCATGATCCTGCACATGCTGATCAGACCTATGTTGTTATGCCAATGCGTGTGTAATCGCTAGATTTATTATGCAGATTACGCGTTTAAACATCGAACGTGTTCGTAATTTAAAAACGGTTGCACTCTCTGAGTTGCAGCCGTTTAACGTCTTTTATGGTGCGAATGGTTCGGGAAAAACTTCAATTTTGGAGGCGATTCATTTGCTGGCGACGGGTCGTTCCTTTCGCACCCATATTCCCAAACACTATATTCTGCATGATGCTCAGAATGCTGTTGTTTTTGCCCAATCTTCCAGTGAAAAAATTGGAATGCAAAAGCATATTAATGGCGAGCAGGTCATGAAAGTGAATGGAGATCATATTGCCACACAAGGGCAGTTGGCCAAACTACTACCTTTACAGCATATCGATCCGCAAAGTACCGATATTATTGATCAAGGTGCCAAGCCAAGACGACAGTTACTCGACTGGCTAATGTTTCACGTGGAACCAGAGTTTTATCATGCGTGGCAATATTATTCGCGTGCCTTAAAACAACGCAATAGCCTATTAAAGTCACAGCGGTATTTAAGTCTAGAAAGCTTAGAACCGTGGAATAAAATGTTGGGTGAATATGGTGAAATTTTGCATTCACAGCGGGTTGCGATTGTGGAACAGTGGAATGTATTTTTTCAGCAAGATCTACACTATCTGCTGCCTAACTTAAGTGTTGAGCTGCAATATATTGCTGGCTTTCATACTGAACATGGATTGCTACAAGACCTATGCATTCACCATCAAAAAGATGTTGACCGAAGATATACAGAATATGGTCCACATCGTGCCGATTTACGTCTGAAAACTCCCAACGGGGAGGCGGATATTGTTTTATCCCGCGGCCAAAAAAAGCTACTGATTATAGCGCTAAAACTCTCACAGATTGCAATGCTACATGCCTGTAATAAGGAAACTGTGGTATTATTAGATGATCTGACAGCAGAATTAGATTTAGCCGCACAACAACGTTTAATTGAGCGATTAAGCCAACTTGGTAGTCAAGTTTTTATTACCACTTTAGAGCATGAATCTGTGCAAAAACATTTACATGACTTGTCTATTTCCCACCAATTGTTCCACGTGGAAAATGGCCAAGTAGCATGTGTTGTGCAATGATTTCCCATCTTTGGATAGACCGATTTTTCACTAGGGAGTAACCATGAGTTCAGAAGACCAATCTGTCACTCAAACAGAACAAAGCAACGAAAAGGCTTATGATTCCTCTAGCATCAAAGTGTTGCGTGGTTTGGATGCCGTTCGTAAGCGCCCAGGTATGTATATTGGCGATACTGATGATGGTTCAGGTTTGCATCACATGGTGTTCGAGGTGGTGGATAACGCCATTGATGAAGCTTTAGCTGGTCATTGTGATGAAATCTTGGTGACGATTCATGAAGATGAGTCGGTCAGTGTTTCTGATAACGGTCGTGGTATTCCAACCGATATTCACCCTGAAGAAGGGGTTTCTGCCGCAGAAGTTATTTTAACGATTCTGCACGCTGGCGGTAAATTTGACGATAATAGTTATAAAGTTTCAGGTGGTTTGCACGGTGTAGGTGTTTCCGTTGTAAATGCCTTGTCGAGCAAACTCGAGTTAACCATTCATCGTGCTGGGCATATTCATCAACAAGAATATCGTCACGGTGACCCACAGTACCCACTTAAAGTCATTGGTAATACAGAAACTACAGGTACGATTGTACGTTTCTGGCCAAGTGCAGAAACGTTTAGCCAAACGATTTTTAATGTCGATATTTTGGCGCGTCGTTTACGTGAATTATCTTTCCTGAACGCAGGTGTGCGTATTGTTCTGCGTGATGAGCGAATTAATTTAGAACATGTATATGACTATGAAGGTGGTTTATCTGAATTTGTTAAATACATTAATCAGGGCAAAAACCATCTGAATGACATTTTCCACTTTACCACTCAAGCTGAAAATGGCATTGGAGTGGAAGTAGCGTTGCAATGGAATGATACTTATCAAGAAAATGTCCGTTGCTTCACCAACAATATCCCACAAAAAGATGGTGGTACACACTTAGCAGGCTTCCGTGCAGCACTGACCCGTGGCTTAAACAGCTATATGGAAAATGAGAGTCTGCTGAAAAAAGAAAAAGTAGCAGTTACGGGCGATGATGCGCGTGAAGGTTTAACTGCAATTATTTCAGTGAAAGTGCCAGATCCAAAATTCTCTTCACAAACCAAAGAAAAATTGGTATCGAGTGAGGTGAAACCTGCGGTTGAGCAGGCGATGAACAAATCGTTCTCTGAGTATTTGCTTGAGAATCCTGTTGCTGCAAAATCAATTGCTGGCAAAATTATTGATGCGGCTCGTGCTCGTGATGCGGCTCGTAAAGCCCGAGAAATGACGCGTCGTAAAAGTGCCTTAGATATTGCTGGTTTGCCAGGTAAATTGGCAGACTGTCAGGAAAAAGATCCTGCAATGTCTGAATTGTATCTGGTCGAGGGTGACTCTGCGGGTGGTTCGGCGAAACAAGGGCGTAACCGTAAAATGCAGGCCATTTTACCCTTGAAAGGTAAAATCTTGAACGTAGAACGTGCACGCTTTGACAAGATGATTTCTTCTCAGGAAGTGGGGACGCTGATCACCGCTTTGGGCTGTGGTATTGGGCGTGAAGAATACAATCCTGATAAGTTACGTTATCATAAAATTATTATCATGACCGATGCCGACGTCGATGGTTCACACATTCGTACTTTGTTGTTAACTTTCTTCTTCCGTCAAATGCCAGAATTGGTGGAACGTGGTCATATTTATATTGCCCAACCACCATTGTATAAGTTGAAAAAAGGTAAGCAAGAGCAATACATCAAAGATAATGAAGCATTGGAAACCTTCCTGATTTCAAATGCGATTGATGATTTGGCTTTGCATATTAGTGCTGAAGCGCCTGCGATTCGTGGCGAAGCTTTAGCCAACGTGATTGCGGATTATCAAACCTCGCAAAAGAGTCTACAGCGTTTAACTCAGCGTTATCCTGCAAGCTTGTTGGATGGTCTGATCTCAATGGATGCTTATAAGTTTGATCATTCACAAGATTTGGCTTATGTACAACAGTGGGGTGAGCAATTGCGTGCTGCTGTTGAAAAAACTCAGCCGAGCTTGCGTCCTGAATTGACCTTGGAAGCTTTTGATAAAGAGCTGGCTGATGGTCAGAAGGTAGTGGTGTATTTCCCACGTATCACGATTTATGTGCACAACCTTCCGCACAGCTATTTGCTTGATGCAGGCTTGTTATCTTCGGGTGAGTATGTCCGTTTGCTGAAAAACTCGAAGAGTTGGTTTAGCTTGCTTGAAGAAGGTGCATATTTAGAGAAGGGCGAACGCAAGATTGCGGTCAACAATTTCCATCAAGTATGGCAACACATTTTACAAGACTCGCGTCGCGGCATGATGATCCAACGTTATAAAGGTTTGGGTGAAATGAACGCCGAGCAGCTCTGGGAAACCACGATGGACCCTGACAATCGTAATATGTTGCAAGTGACAATTGATGATGCGATTGAGGCTGATCGCATGTTCTCTTGTTTGATGGGGGATGATGTCGAACCACGTCGTGCCTTCATTGAAGAGAATGCTTTAAATGCCGATATTGATGCCTAACAGCATGTCACCTTGAAAGCAGCCTATGGGCTGCTTTTTTATTGCATAGACTTTGTTGGTTTTTAGTGATGGTTATTAAACTGTCGTATTGTTCTGGCATGCTGACTAAAAATAACTGAGCGGAAAGCATATGGATTTAAGTTTGGAACAGTGTCGAGATCATTGGCTGAATGCTTTTTATACGGGACAAGTACAGGAATTAATGGTGTACGAGCATCCAGAATTTAAAGTGGTATATGAGGCACAAGGGAAGGTAGAAAGTAATTTGAGTCGTTATGCATGTATTGAGCATGCAGTTCAAAACGGCGTCTGGAAGCCTCGTCATTTAGACATTCAAACTGAAATATTTGAGTTTAACCCGACACAAACTGAATGCCGAATCTTGCTCCATCTCGCGCAGCCTGGACAGGTCGTTCAAGAAACTTGGTCCTTTCAAGCCGATGCATGGCAAATTATTGAACTACGGTTTTGCAAAAAGAAACTGGTTGATCTATGTGATTGAATTGATTTCAGCATAAAAAAGCAGGTCGTGTGACCTGCTTTTAATTTATTGGGGATTGGTCTTAGTCAGTGAAAGTCACTTTCGCGATGGCTTTTTTACCTGCTTGAACAATCACCGTGATATTTTCTTTCACAGAGAAGCCGGCATCGACCACATTCCAATCGACTTTAACGGCTCCACGTGAAACAGCGTCTTTGGCAGCAGCCGCATTTTTGGTTAAGCCCGCAGCGCGTACAATCGAAGCAATAAACATTTCACCACCAAACTCGGCACGTGAAATCGTAATTTCAGGTGTTCCTTCTGGTAATTCACCTTCGGTAATGATGTTGCCAGCACCTTTATGCGCATTGGCAGCTGCTTCAGCACCGTGGAAACGTTCGACCAACTCAAGTGCAAGAATCTTCTTCACTTCTTGTGGGTTACGACCATCTTCAATTTCTTTCAACAAGACTTTGATTTCTTCAAGTGATTTAAAGCTGAGCAGATCAAAATAACGTTCAATCAAAGCATCTGGCATGGAAAGTACTTTTTGATACATTGCCCCAGGCGTATCAAATACCCCAATGTAGTTGCCTAAAGATTTAGACATTTTGTTGACGCCATCTAAACCTTCAAGAATTGGCACGGTAATACATACTTGCGCTTCTTGATCATAACGACCTTGCAAGGTACGACCCATCAGCAAGTTAAAGGTTTGATCTGTCCCACCAAGTTCCACATCGGCATGTAAGGCAACAGAATCATAGCCTTGTACCAGTGGATACAAGAATTCGTGAATGGCAATCGGTTGTTGATTATTATAACGCTTAGTGAAGTCATCACGTTCTAACATACGCGCCACAGTTTGCTGTGAAGCCAACTGAATTAAATCAGCCGCAGTTTTAGTCGCAAACCATTCCGAGTTAAACACTACTTTGGTTTTGTTCGGGTCAAGAATTTTAAACACTTGTTCTTGATAGGTCTTGGCATTTTCTAAGACTTGTTCACGTGACAATGGTGGGCGAGTCGCACTTTTACCCGTAGGGTCACCGATCATTGCCGTATAGTCACCAATCAAGAAAAACACTTCATGACCAAGGTCTTGGAACGTTTTTAATTTATTGATCAGCACGGTATGACCTAAGTGTAAGTCAGGTGCAGTCGGGTCGAAGCCCGCTTTAATTTTTAAAGGACGATTCTCTTTGAGTTTCTTTAATAGATCCTCTTCAGAGATAATTTCATGAGTGCCTCGTTGAATGAGGGCAAGTTGTTCTTCAGCCGGCAGGAAATTTGACATCACAAAACCCAAACACATCAGTTATTCAATTTGTGCGATATACTAACACTTTTTCAGCACATTGCAGGCTTTAGAATAATCATGACAGCAATCTATATTGGGGTAATGACCGGCACCAGCATGGATGGGGTAGATATTGTGGCCGCTTCATTCGACCCATTGCAGTTGCATGCCACGCTTACCTTAGCGTTTGACCCCGATTTACGAAATGAACTGATGGCACTCACTTTGCCTGATGATAACGAAATAGATCGTATGGGCAAGGCTGATGTGGCTTTGGCAAAAATGATTGGTGAAGGCATCAATACGCTGATTGAACAGCATCAACTTGATCGTAGCCAAATTAAAGCGATTGGTTCGCATGGGCAGACCATTCGACATCGCTCAGAGCATGGCTTTACTTTACAGATTGGCGATCCCAACATTATTACTGAAATCACTCAAATTCCTGTGGTCTCTGATTTCCGTCGTCGCGACATGGCTGCGGGTGGGCAGGGTGCACCCTTGGTCCCTGCTTTTCATCAAGCTTTATTTCAGCATGAAAGCATTCACCGTGTGATTCTGAATTTAGGGGGCATTGCAAATGTCAGCCTTTTACCTGCGGGTGCACCAGAGCAAGTTTCGGGTTTTGATACAGGACCAGCCAATATTCTGATGGATGCATGGTGCCATCGTTATACCGGACAACCTTATGATGAAAATGGTAACTGGGCAGCTTATGGTCAGCCAATTCGCAGCTTGTTAGAGCGTTTACAGGCCCATGATTTTTTTGCCAAAGAGCCACCTAAAAGTACGGGACGTGAAGATTTTAATCTGGATTGGCTAGATGACCAAATCATGGACTGGCGCAATGACGAGCTGGCTTATGATGAATTGGAAGATACACCTGAAAATGTCCAAGCGACTCTATTAAAACTCACCACACGTGCCATTAAGAAAGCCATTTATCGCTCAGGAATGGAGACAGGCGAGGTCTATGTCTGCGGTGGTGGTGCTTATAATTCACAACTATTAGAACAATTACGTTGGCGTTTACGCAAGCACCAATGGACAGTCCAAAGTACCGCAGATTTGGGCTTAAGTCCGACTTGGGTCGAAGCCACAGCTTTTGCTTGGTTGGCTATGCGTTTTGTTGAACATTTGAGTGGTAATTTACCTGCGGTAACTGGCGCTGACGGTTATCGTATTTTAGGTAGCATAACTGCAGTTTAAACGTCCAGAACACATGCATAAAAAAACCTCCTGAATAGGAGGTTTTTTTATCTATAATCGATTTAAATCGAGAAAGATGATCCACAGCCACAAGTGGTGGTTGCATTCGGATTTTGTACAATAAAGCGTGAACCTTCAAGACCTTCAATATAATCGACCACTGAACCGACGAGATATTGATAGCTCAGTGAGTCAACCAGCATTTTCACATCACCATTGATGAATTCTGCATCATCTTCATTCATATTATCGGCAAAGTTAAAACCATAAGAAAAGCCAGAACAGCCCCCGCCCGTTACATAGACACGTAACATGAGATCTTGGTTGCCTTCACTATCGCGCAATTGGCGTACTTTATTTGCAGCATTGTCGGTCAACACAAGCGCTGGAGCAGTCATGATAGATTCCTCTGTTCGGTTCATGGGTCTTTTAAAAATGAAAAAGACCATATGTCTAGTATAGCATACTCAATATATGGTCAATATTCGAAGATTAAAAGTCAAAGCAGAGTAATTTTATCAAGATTATTTGTAGTTTTCATCTTGTAAGCCGCATTCAAAATTTTTGGCATCTTCTTTACAGCGGAATTGCCACAGCAGTTTCATCATGCGTTTGTCGTATACGCCTTGCTGAGTCAAATTAATTCGCGCATCGCGCATCATTTTTTGATAGCCAGGTTTGTCGGTTGCGGAAACTTCCATCCAGTATTTAGTTGGAATATCGGCTTTCATCTTGCCTAAAATGCCAAAGGCACGAGGAAGCTGTGATTTCACCCATTCACGTGATTGCTGTCCGTAGCCTTTAGGGAAACGGTCAGGGCGGATAATGATGTTGCCAGTAACTTGCAAAATTGGGTAGTTCACAATTGCCCCTTTGTTGCCTAAACCTTTGTGTAATTCGAGTGGTTTAAAGGCCGCTGCAGGGGCACCAATAATATCGACCTGACCATTATTAAATTTGCTGCCAAAATTGGTGACATCTGAACTGACGGCTTGGGCACCAACTTGTTGCACCATGATTTTTTGCGCTTGATCATAATCCAGTACGGCAATTTTTTTGCCTGCGGCTTTAGCAACAGTATTGATGTTACGATCATTGACCAACAGATAGGCATCACCCACTGGAATGACGCCTGCAACTTCATATTTGCCTTTCACCATATATTTGCTAAAAGTGGGATTGGCTAAACCTTGCATGACTTTAACTGCTAATTTTAGATTGGGAATGGCTCCAATCGCATCCAGTGAGCCAGTAAAATCATTAAATTGACGTCCGCGCATGCCAGTCACACTAATGCCATCGCATTTCCCTGCCTTAAAATCTTCGGCAATCACCGCTTCATTTTGGGCAACTCGTAATTCAATATCTGCCCCCCAGTTTTTGGCGGCCAATTGATAATCTTTCATTAGCGCATAGACATCACCACTTTTACCGACCAAGTCAAATACGCAGACCACTTGTTTGGCTTGTACAAGGCTGGTTGCAGTACACAGCCCGAGTCCGATCAAAAGTTGTATTGATGATCGTTTCATCATATGAATTTTCCTTATTCCGTTCTTTTTATATTGTTGGGATGATGTTTTTCATCATTTTAAGTGGTAAAGCAATCCGTTTTCCTGAGTTCAAGATTAGCGTGTTTTTATCCTTGAACATTGGCACTTTAGACTAAAACTTAAATAAAAAAGCCTAGAGTAATCTAGGCCTTAGTTATTGATTTATGGTCTATTCACCTGCCATCGAACATTCGAAATTGGCTTTATCAACAGAGCAACGTGCCTTTTTCAAAACACTCATCATGCCTGCATCATAAATACCTTGCTTGGTGAGATCGATACGACCATCACGTAACATTTTTTGGTATTTAATTTTATCTTCAGCATTTAAATTCATGCGGTATTTTGCAGGAATACCCGCTTCAAGACGATTAATCATCGAGAAGCTTTTTGGTAAATTCTTCACAAACCAGTCTCGAGATTTTTGTCCAAAACCAGCAGGGAATTGTTCAGGACGAATCACAAAGTCAGCAGTCACTTGTAGAACTGGAAAGTTAAACATTGCGCCGTTATTGCCTAAACCCTTATAAATTTCGAGAGGTTTATATGCATAGGCTGGGGCGCCCACCATGTCCACTTGACCATTATTAAATTTAGCCACGAAATTTGAAACATCTGAAATCACAGCTTGGGCACCAACACGCTGTACCATAATTTTTTGTGCTTGGTCATAGCCCAAGACTGCGAATTTTTTGCCAGCAGCCTTTTCGATGGAATTGATGTTTTTGTCACGGACGAATATAAAAGCAGAGCCAAGGGGAGCAATGCCTGCCACTTCATATTTTTTGCCACTCAATGTGGTCACCATTTTGCTGGCATTGCGCTGGTCTAAGGCAAAGCTAATGGCTTTTTGCGCAATTGCATTGCTGGGTACACCACCTAGGGCATCAATTGAACCAGCAAATTTATTGTATTGACGTGCGCGCATTGCAGTCATAAAAACGCCGTCACATTTACCTGCTTTAAAATCGTTGTCTGCGACAGCTTCATCTTGTCGTGGAATGAGGTTGACTTCTGCCCCCCAGCTTTTTGCTGCTAGTGCCCATTCTTGCGCCATTTGATAAGACTCACCTGACTTACCAAGCAAATCAAATACACAGATATCGACTTTGGCTGCTTGTGTAGTCGTAGAAAGACCCACAGCAGTCAAAGCAGCTAAACCTAACATGACTTTTTTCATTGTGTTCATCCTTTTCAGATTGGTTATTGTTTTAAGTGTCCTTACACGCAAACAATATTAAGCAAGTTTTGTATTTATAAATAGAGTATTTACTCCAATTTAAAATAAAAAAATGACACGCGCTGCAAAATTGCTGTCAAATTGTCCAATCCAAAGCTGTGTTTTAAATAAAATCAGTGAATTAAAAGGATTTTCGGCTTAAAAAGTTATCATTAAATTATTCCCCACCAAGTGAGCATTCAAAATTGGTGCGCTCAATAGTACATCTGGCTTTTTTCAATACCGTCATCATGGTGGGGTCATAGATGCCTTGTTGGGTTAGATCCATCCGTGCATCACGTAACAGTTTTTGATATTTCTCTTTAGCATCCTTATCGAGTTCCATACGATATTTGCTTGGAATAGTGGCTTCTACACGCTGTACCATGGCAAAACTTTTAGGCAATTGACGGACAAACCATTGACGAGATTGAGCTGCAAAACCTTCTGGAAATTGCTCTGGTCGAATAATTAGGTCTGCTGTGACATTTAATACGGGAAAATTGACCATCGCACCGTTATTGCCCAGCCCTTTATAAATCTCAAGAGGTTTAAAAGCATAAGCTGGTGCGGGTACGACATCGACTTCATTCTGATTAAATTTTTTCACAAAATTGGAAATTTCAGACATCACAGGAACAGCATTCACGCGTTTCACCATAATTTTTTGTGCCTGATCAAACTCCATCACTGCAATTTTTTTGCCATTGAGTTTTTCAACGGTATTGATGGACTTATCCCGTACAAATAAATAGGCTGGACCAATCTGACCAATCCCTGCAACTTCATAAGTCTCTTTGCCTGATTTGGTGATGAGACGCTTTTGATTTCGTTTGTCTAAAACATAAGTAATGGCTTTTTGAGCAATCGCGTTATTGGGTACCCCACCCAATGCATCAATTGAACCTGCAAATTTATTATAATTACGGGCACGCATGGAGGTCATATAAAAACCGTCACATTTTCCAGCTTTGAAGTCTTGGTCTAATTTGGCTTCATCTTTGTAAGCCGTCAGGTCGATATTGGCGCCCCAGTTTTTACTGGCCAATGCCCATTCTTCAAGAAACTTATAAGATTCCCCAGATTTGGCAAGCAAATCGAAAACACAAACATTAATATTTGCATGCGCTAAATTAGGCATATTGAATAGGGTTGCTGTAGACAAGACAAAAAAGGCTTTTTTCATTATTTCACCTCATTTTTTTGATTTTGCTGGAACAAATTTATATAAACATGTTTTTTTTGAATAAAATAGAGCTTTTACTCTATTTCCGACCGATAACATTTCGGTGTGCAGGATGTTGGTCCTTTTTCTTTTCTAAGCGACTTCCTTTAGAATAGCGCTAACTTTTTATCTGCCAGTGTGTGTAATGATCCAATTAGACCAACTTTCAATACGTCGTGGAGGACGCGTACTCTTCCAAAAAGCCTCGATGCAATTGCATCCAGGTTGGAAAATTGGTTTAACGGGCGTCAATGGTGCAGGTAAATCCACATTATTTTCTGCGCTCTTGGGGGGAATGGAATCTGACGGAGGATCTTTAACCCGTCCTGCGGTATGGACCGTGGCCCATATGGCACAAGAAATCAAAGCTTTAGATATGAAAGCCATTGATTTTGTTTTATCTGGTGATGAGGAATTTTGGGAAATTCAGCACAAACTGGATCATCCAGAAAACTTAAGTAATGATGAACTTGCTCATTTATATGGTCGCTTTGATGAAATTCATGGTTATTCAGCCGCTGCCAAAGCATCGCAACTTATGGCTGGTTTAGGTTTCTTCGAACATCAATCCCAGCTCGATGTTTCAAGTTTCTCGGGCGGTTGGCGTATGCGTCTGAACCTTGCGCGTACCCTTATGAGTCGTTCAGATTTACTGTTACTGGATGAGCCAACCAACCATTTAGACTTAGATGCAATCCTATGGTTAGAAGATTGGTTGAAAGCCTATGAAGGAACTTTGGTTCTAATTTCGCATGACCGAGATTTCTTGGATGCCATTACCGACCATATTCTACATATTGAAAATCAAGAGCTGACACTATATACAGGTAATTATTCGACCTTCGAACGTACCCGCAGCGAGCGTTTAGCACAACAACAACAAGCTTATGAAAAGCAACTAGAAACCCGTGCCCATTTGCAAAAATATATCGACCGTTTTAAGGCACAAGCGACCAAAGCCAAACAAGCACAAAGTCGAATTAAGCAATTAGAACGTATGCAGGAACTTTCTGCCGCACATGTGGATACGCCGTTTACCTTTAGTTTTCGTGAACCGTCAAAAATGAGTTCACCTTTATTGGAACTTGAAAATGCCGATATTGGTTACGGTGAAAAACTGATTGTAACCAATGTTAATTTGCAAATTACCCCAACCAGCCGAATTGGTTTATTGGGCATGAATGGCGCTGGTAAATCAACCCTGATTAAATCACTAGTCGGCGATCTAAAATTATTACAAGGGACGCGTAAAGACTCTGAACTATTAAATATTGGTTACTTTGCTCAGCATCAAATGGATGCTTTGGATGGGAATGCCAGCCCAATGTTGCAATTGGCACGTATCGCCGACAAAAAAATCAGTGAAGCCAGCTTACGCTCTTTCTTGGGCAGTTTTGGTTTTAGTGGTGAGCGAATGGACACACCAAGTGAAAGTTTCTCTGGGGGGGAACGAGCGCGTTTGGCTTTGGCGCTGATTGTGTGGCAACGTCCAAATGTTTTAATTCTAGATGAACCTACCAACCATTTAGACTTAGATATGCGTCATGCACTGACTATGGCACTCCAAGATTTTGAAGGTGCCGTTGTTCTTGTTTCGCATGAACGCCAGCTCATTGCCAGCGTTTGTGACGAACTTCTATTAGTACACAAAGGAACTTGTCGTGAATTTGATGGTGATTTGACAGCTTATGCCGAATGGTTACGCCAAGCACGGATCGACATGATGAAGACAGGGCAACAACCCTCTGCTCCAGTTCAATCCCAAGTTAAAGTAAAACCCGCTATTTCAAAATTGGACAAAGAGGCGCAACGTAAAGAAGCAGCACGTCAACGTGAACTCAGTCGCCCCATTCGTAAAAATATTGAAAAATACGAATCGCAGATGGAAAAAATACAGCCACGTCTACAAGAAATTGAAACTCTGTTGGGAGATAGCAGTTTATACGAAGCGGAGCGTAAACAAGATTTGCTGAAATTGATGGATGAACAAAATCAGTTAAAAGCAAAATTAGAGCAAATTGAAGAAGAAATCCTGACGTTAATGATGGAATTAGAAGCATTAGAAAGCTCGTTCTAATACGTCGAATGAAAAAAAAGAAAAGCACAATATTAAAGTTGTGCTTTTTTACATTTCACGCTCACAACAAAAGCCGAAAAACACATTAAATGAAAATAAATATGCGATTTAGGTTCGAAAACGATTAAAAAATGAATGAAAAACGAGTTATTTGCATTATTTTGTGGAAAAAACCAACACATGTGCAAAATAATTTAAAAAGGGTATTGCAAGCGATCAGAAATGCTGTAGAATGCACATCCATCGGCGGTGATGCAGATAAAAACTTGTTGATTAACAAGGATTTAGCTTGGTAGTTAAATTTTTAGATTGATTGAATGAGTTTTAAAAATATCGAAATTACCTGTTGACTTTGATTTAGATTAGAGTAACATAGCCGACCTAGCTTGATGATGACGAATCATCGAGAAGATCATTAAGAGATTATGAAGAACAACTTGTGTGGATTTTTACTGATTGATTGATCGAAATTATTTTCATTGATTGATGGTAGAAATTACTCGAAGTTTATTTGAGAAATTAATGTCAGAAAATTGATGAGCCAGATTTGGTGTTTAGAATAAAGCACTATTGATTTTAAACTGAAGAGTTTGATCATGGCTCAGATTGAACGCTGGCGGCAGGCTTAACACATGCAAGTCGAGCGGAGCGAGGGTGCTTGCACCTTAGCTTAGCGGCGGACGGGTGAGTAATGCTTAGGAATCTGCCTATTAGTGGGGGACAACATTCCGAAAGGAATGCTAATACCGCATACGCCCTACGGGGGAAAGCAGGGGATCTTCGGACCTTGCGCTAATAGATGAGCCTAAGTCGGATTAGCTAGTTGGTGGGGTAAAGGCCTACCAAGGCGACGATCTGTAGCGGGTCTGAGAGGATGATCCGCCACACTGGGACTGAGACACGGCCCAGACTCCTACGGGAGGCAGCAGTGGGGAATATTGGACAATGGGCGGAAGCCTGATCCAGCCATGCCGCGTGTGTGAAGAAGGCCTTTTGGTTGTAAAGCACTTTAAGCGAGGAGGAGGCTCTTAAGGTTAATACCCTTGATGAGTGGACGTTACTCGCAGAATAAGCACCGGCTAACTCTGTGCCAGCAGCCGCGGTAATACAGAGGGTGCGAGCGTTAATCGGATTTACTGGGCGTAAAGCGTGCGTAGGCGGCTGATTAAGTCGGATGTGAAATCCCTGAGCTTAACTTAGGAATTGCATTCGATACTGGTCAGCTAGAGTATGGGAGAGGATGGTAGAATTCCAGGTGTAGCGGTGAAATGCGTAGAGATCTGGAGGAATACCGATGGCGAAGGCAGCCATCTGGCCTAATACTGACGCTGAGGTACGAAAGCATGGGGAGCAAACAGGATTAGATACCCTGGTAGTCCATGCCGTAAACGATGTCTACTAGCCGTTGGGGCCTTTGAGGCTTTAGTGGCGCAGCTAACGCGATAAGTAGACCGCCTGGGGAGTACGGTCGCAAGACTAAAACTCAAATGAATTGACGGGGGCCCGCACAAGCGGTGGAGCATGTGGTTTAATTCGATGCAACGCGAAGAACCTTACCTGGTCTTGACATAGTAAGAACTTTCCAGAGATGGATTGGTGCCTTCGGGAACTTACATACAGGTGCTGCATGGCTGTCGTCAGCTCGTGTCGTGAGATGTTGGGTTAAGTCCCGCAACGAGCGCAACCCTTTTCCTTATTTGCCAGCACTTCGGGTGGGAACTTTAAGGATACTGCCAGTGACAAACTGGAGGAAGGCGGGGACGACGTCAAGTCATCATGGCCCTTACGACCAGGGCTACACACGTGCTACAATGGTCGGTACAAAGGGTTGCTACCTAGCGATAGGATGCTAATCTCAAAAAGCCGATCGTAGTCCGGATTGGAGTCTGCAACTCGACTCCATGAAGTCGGAATCGCTAGTAATCGCGGATCAGAATGCCGCGGTGAATACGTTCCCGGGCCTTGTACACACCGCCCGTCACACCATGGGAGTTTGTTGCACCAGAAGTAGCTAGCCTAACTGCAAAGAGGGCGGTTACCACGGTGTGGCCGATGACTGGGGTGAAGTCGTAACAAGGTAGCCGTAGGGGAACCTGCGGCTGGATCACCTCCTTAACGAAAGATTGACGATTGGTAAGAATCCACAACAAGTTGTTCTTCATGACGATGTATCTGAGGGTCTGTAGCTCAGTTGGTTAGAGCACACGCTTGATAAGCGTGGGGTCACAAGTTCAAGTCTTGTCAGACCCACCACTACTGACGAAGTACGGAAGATCAGAAACATTGACTTATTGATAAGCTGGGGACTTAGCTTAGTTGGTAGAGCGCCTGCTTTGCACGCAGGAGGTCAGGAGTTCGACTCTCCTAGTCTCCACCATCACATTGCATTGCAATGAGCTAAGAAACAAGCAAACGAAGTATTAGATTATAGAAATTAATAAGAAGTTAGCGTAATATGCGCGTCTTGTTAACTTCTGTGATTTATCACAGTTTACTGCAAGCTGACGAGGCTGTAGTTAATCATTAACAGATTAGAAAATTGAGTCTGAAATAAATTGTTCACTCAATGACGAAGAAAGAAGAAGTAATTCTTTGATCTAAGTTGATTGAGAACTAGCAAAAACACTGAATCAAGCGTTTTGGTATATGAATTTAGATTGAAGCTGTACAGTGCTTAAGTGCACAGACAACAAATCAGTAGCAATTAAGTTTGCAACGATAACACTCACTTGTATGTGTTAGCGACTGTTTGGGGTTGTATAGTCAAGTAATTAAGTGCATGTGGTGGATGCCTTGGCAGTCAGAGGCGATGAAAGACGTAATAGCCTGCGATAAGCTCCGGGGAGGCGGCAAATATCCTTTGATCCGGAGATTTCTGAATGGGGGAACCCACCTACTATAAGGTAGGTATTGCAACATGAATACATAGTGTTGCAAGGCGAACGAGGGGAAGTGAAACATCTCAGTACCCTTAGGAAAAGAAATCAATTGAGATTCCCTCAGTAGCGGCGAGCGAACGGGGAAAAGCCCATTAAGTCATGTAAGTTTTAGTGGAATGCTCTGGGAAGTGCAACCATAGTGGGTGATAGTCCTGTACACGAAAGGGCTTACATGATGATGTCGAGTAGGGCGAGGCACGTGAAACCTTGTCTGAATATGGGGGGACCATCCTCCAAGGCTAAATACTCCTGACTGACCGATAGTGAACCAGTACCGTGAGGGAAAGGCGAAAAGAACCCCTGTGAGGGGAGTGAAATAGATCCTGAAACCGCATGCATACAAGCAGTGGGAGCCGACTTGTTCGGTGACTGCGTACCTTTTGTATAATGGGTCAGCGACTTACATTCAGTAGCAAGGTTAACCGTATAGGGGAGCCGTAGAGAAATCGAGTCTTAATAGGGCGTTTAGTTGCTGGGTGTAGACCCGAAACCAGGCGATCTATCCATGAGCAGGTTGAAGGTTGGGTAACACTAACTGGAGGACCGAACCCACTGTCGTTGAAAAGCCAGGGGATGACTTGTGGATAGGGGTGAAAGGCTAATCAAGCCTGGTGATAGCTGGTTCTCCCCGAAAGCTATTTAGGTAGCGCCTCGGACGAATACCATAGGGGGTAGAGCACTGTTTCGGCTAGGGGGTCATCCCGACTTACCAAACCGATGCAAACTCCGAATACCTATGAGTACTATCCGGGAGACAGACTGCGGGTGCTAACGTCCGTAGTCAAGAGGAAAACAATCCAGACCGCCAGCTAAGGCCCCAAAATCATAGTTAAGTGGGAAACGATGTGGGAAGGCATAGACAGCTAGGAGGTTGGCTTAGAAGCAGCCACCCTTTAAAGAAAGCGTAATAGCTCACTAGTCGAGTCGGCCTGCGCGGAAGATGTAACGGGGCTAAAACTATGTGCCGAAGCTGCGGATTTGACATTAGTCAAGTGGTAGGGGAGCGTTCTGTAAGCCGATGAAGGTGTATTGAGAAGTATGCTGGAGGTATCAGAAGTGCGAATGCTGACGTGAGTAACGACAAAACGGGTGAAAAACCCGTTCGCTGAAAGACCAAGGGTTCCAGTCCAACGTTAATCGGGGCTGGGTGAGTCGACCCCTAAGGCGAGGCCGAGAGGCGTAGTCGATGGGAAATTGGTTAATATTCCAATACTTCTGTGTAATGCGATGAGAGGACGGAGAAGGTTAAGTCAGCCTGGCGTTGGTTGTCCAGGTGGAAGGTTGTAGGCATGTATCTTAGGCAAATCCGGGGTACTCTATGCTGAGAACTGATAGCAAGCTGTACTTGTACAGTGAAGTGGCTGATACCATGCTTCCAGGAAAAGTCTCTAAGCTTCAGTTACACAGGAATCGTACCCGAAACCGACACAGGTGGTCAGGTCGAGTAGACCAAAGCGCTTGAGAGAACTCTGCTGAAGGAACTAGGCAAAATGGTACCGTAACTTCGGGAGAAGGTACGCTGCTGACGGTGATGGGACTTGCTCCCTGAGCTATTGGCAGCCACAGAAACCAGGCCGCTGCAACTGTTTATTAAAAACATAGCACTCTGCAAACACGAAAGTGGACGTATAGGGTGTGATGCCTGCCCGGTGCTGGAAGGTTAATTGATGGGGTTAGCGTAAGCGAAGCTCTTGATCGAAGCCCCAGTAAACGGCGGCCGTAACTATAACGGTCCTAAGGTAGCGAAATTCCTTGTCGGGTAAGTTCCGACCTGCACGAATGGCATAATGATGGCGGCGCTGTCTCCAGCAGAGGCTCAGTGAAATCGAAATCGCTGTGAAGATGCAGTGTACCCGCGGCTAGACGGAAAGACCCCGTGAACCTTTACTGCAGCTTGACATTGAACTTTGACCTTACTTGTGTAGGATAGGTGGGAGGCTTTGAAGTTGGAACGCCAGTTCCAATGGAGCCGTCCTTGAAATACCACCCTGGTAATGTTGAGGTTCTAACTCTGTCCCGTTATCCGGGACGAGGACCATGTCTGGTGGGTAGTTTGACTGGGGCGGTCTCCTCCTAAAGAGTAACGGAGGAGTACGAAGGTGCGCTCAGCGTGGTCGGAAATCACGCGTAGAGTATAAAGGCAAAAGCGCGCTTAACTGCGAGACCCACAAGTCGAGCAGGTACGAAAGTAGGTCTTAGTGATCCGGTGGTTCTGTATGGAAGGGCCATCGCTCAACGGATAAAAGGTACTCTGGGGATAACAGGCTGATACCGCCCAAGAGTTCATATCGACGGCGGTGTTTGGCACCTCGATGTCGGCTCATCTCATCCTGGGGCTGAAGCAGGTCCCAAGGGTATGGCTGTTCGCCATTTAAAGAGGTACGCGAGCTGGGTTTAGAACGTCGTGAGACAGTTCGGTCCCTATCTACCGTGGGCGCTGGAAATTTGAGAGGATCTGCTCCTAGTACGAGAGGACCAGAGTGGACGAACCTCTGGTGTACCGGTTGTGACGCCAGTCGCATCGCCGGGTAGCTATGTTCGGAAGGGATAACCGCTGAAAGCATCTAAGCGGGAAGCCTACCTCAAGATAAGATTTCCCTAGGACTTTATGTCCTCTAAAGAGCCGTTGAAGACTACGACGTTGATAGGTTGGATGTGGAAGCATAGTGATATGTGAAGCTGACCAATACTAATTGCTCGTGAGGCTTGACTATACAACACCCAAGCAGTTGTATTTAAAGCTTATAATCGATTCATAAAAGATCAGTTAACCCTGATCTGAAACAAAAAACTTGATTTAGTGAAAGCTAGAACATAAAATTCGACTCAGTTAACTAATCCGTTAATAACTCATTTGGAAAAAACCTTGGCACATACAGAAATGTAAACTTAAGACCAAGCAAGTATCCATAAACAGTTGTGCTGGCGACAATAGCAAGAGTGAACCACCTGATCCCTTCCCGAACTCAGAAGTGAAACCTCTTAGCGCTGATGGTAGTGTGGGGTTACCCATGTGAGAGTAAGTCATCGCCAGCTCATTAATTCAAACACCCCCTTCTAATAAGAAGGGGGTGTTTTTTTATATAAATATTTATTTAAATTTATATAAAATGATCATTTTTTAAAGCAAGCTAACTTTGGTCTTATTGTTGAATAATTAAAAATTAACCTAATGATTTTAAATAATTAATTATTATTTATTTCGATATAAGTAACGTTTTTACTACATATTAAGTGCTAATAGCTACCCGAATTGCTGACGGAATGTTCCATTTTAAGTATTAAATACTTTAAAGGTATTTTTTTATACCTTTGAGGTTTTAGACAAAAAATGAACGGCTATTCATTGTATGTTGACAATAAAAAATCTCACAATTGGAGGTGAGTAAAATGACAGCGACAACAATGAATGTAAATGCTGTGATTGATCAGGCTAAATTTAAACCTTTTCATTTAACGGTAGTTTTATGGTGCTTATTTGTAGTTTTGTTTGATGGCTATGATTTGGCAATCAATGGTGTGGCATTACCCTTATTGATGAAAGAGTGGGGGATGACTGCAGTTCAAGCGGGAATGTTAGCCAGTACTGCATTAGCTGGCATGATGTTTGGAGCCATGCTATTTGGTATGTTGGCAGACAAAATTGGTCGTAAAAAGGTCATTATTATCTGTGTTACCTTGTTTAGTGGCTTCACCTTTGCGGGTGGTTTTGCATCTAACCCAACTGAATTTGGTATTTTACGCTTTATTGCGGGGTTAGGGATTGGTGGTGTATTGCCTAATTTAGTTGCCCTGACTTCAGAATATGCTCCACAAAAATTCCGTAGTACTTTAGTGACTGCTATGTTTAGTGGCTATGCGATGGGTGGAATTATGGCAGCATTATTGGGAGCAGCATTTACCCCTACATTTGGCTGGAAAATTATGTTTTTCATTGCTGGTATCCCGCTGTTATTTGTGCCAATTTTATGGAAATTCTTACCTGAATCGGTCACTTTTTTAGTTAAGGCTCAGCAAACAGAAAAAGCACGCCATATTATTCAACGTCTTGTTCCTGCTGAAACCGTAACCCAAAATACTGTATTGGTCCTGAATGAAGCGAAAGTTCCAGATGCTTCGGTTGTGGCACTGTTTAAAAATGGTCGTGCAATGGGGACCATTTTATTCTGGAGCTGTTTCTTCATGTGCTTGCTCATGGTGTATGCCTTAGGTAGTTGGTTACCAAAACTCATGATGGCAGCGGGTTATTCATTGGGCAGTAGCTTAATGTTCTTGCTTTCTTTGAACATTGGTGCAGTTATTGGTACCGCAGGTGGTGGTATTCTTGCCGATCGTTTCCATTTAAAACCAGTTATTATCAGTATGCTTATAGTAGGTGCATTGGCACTGGTTGGTTTAGGTTTTAACTCTCCACAGCCTGTGATTTATTTATTGGTGGCATTGGCAGGTGCAGCTTCAATTGGTTGTAGTATTTTGTTGTATAGCTATGTTGCGCAATATTACCCATTGGCAGTTCGTTCAACAGGTTTGGGATGGGCATCTGGTATTGGTCGTGTCGGGGCGATTGTAGGTCCGATTGTGATTGGTATGTTATTAGGCATGGAACTTCCACATAAAATGAACTTCATTGCCGTTGCAATTCCTGCGATTATTGCGGCTTTTGCGGTTTCTTTAATTAAAACGAATCCTGCAGAAGAAGTCGCTGAAGTGCCTACATCCCAAGCGACCAAACAAAGATCATATAGTTAAGCTATTCCTGTGAATAAGGGCCTCTAGATGAGGCTCTTTTTATTCAAATAGAAAATGACAAAAATAAAAAAACCCCGATATCCTATCGAGGCTTTTTCGTATTTCATGAAAGGTAAAACTCCTGTAATACCTCAACATCCTGTTGTCGACTCTTTATTGTTATTCTAAGAAACATCCTGTTTCTGTATGCATTCAATTTAGCCTGAAATTGGATGCGAGGATAGGCGTATTAGCGGTATTTTCTGTACGCTTTGGCTGACATAGATTCACTCTTAAATAGGTTTGAATGCTACATATTGAATCTATTTATCAGCAGAGAGTTTGGTTAGATTGAATAGAAATAAGACAAACAATGAGAGCATGATGAAGTATTCAAAATGTGGTTTCCTTTTGTGGCTCAGCTTTCTCAGCCCAATGTCTATTTCCGCTTGTCATGCACAAGATAAAACAGTCGATGAACAACACCAACAAGCAGCAATTGCTCCACTTTCACAACCTTATCAAATTAAAAAAATAACTGAATTTAATGAACCTTGGGCATTAGCAGTCATGCCCGATCAGCGCTTATTGATTACTGAGAAAGCAGGGAAGCTGTTTGTCTTTAATCCCCAAACGCAGCAAAAAATAGCTGTAGAGGGCGTTCCGCAGGTTGCCTATGGTGGCCAAGGTGGTTTGGGCGATGTGGTGCTGCATCCAGATTTTAAGCAGAATCATAGAATTTATTTCAGTTATGCCGAACAAGGTCAGGGTGGCTATGGTGCAGTAGTTGTGCGTGCTGTTTTAGATGAGCAGCTACCCAATCAACCACGATTAATGGACTTACAACCGATTTGGCGACAAGTACCTAAAGTTTCGGGACAAGGTCATTATGCACATCGCTTGGCCTTTGATTCAGCAGGAAAATTATGGATTAGTTCAGGCGAACGACAGAAGTTTCAGCCTGCACAAGATATGCAGAGCAATTTAGGTAAAATTTTGCGCTTGAATGATGACGGTTCGCCAGCAATAGGCAACCCATTTATAGCTCAATGTCCGATTGCGGCTCAAATTTGGAGTCTAGGACACAGAAATCCTTTGGGGATGGCTTTCGATGCACAAGGACAGCTTTGGGTTGCTGAAATGGGGCCTCGTGGTGGCGATGAGTTAAATCGTATTTATAAAGCTGCAAACTATGGATATCCGATTGTGTCGAATGGTGATCATTATAGTGGGCGAGATATTCCTGATCATACGACTCGTCCTGAGTTTCAAGCTCCTGAGATTAGTTGGACTCCAGTCATTTCTCCATCGAGCTTAATGTTCTATCAAGGTTCTAAATTCCCGAAATGGACCAATAAAGCACTCATTAGCGGCTTATCTTCACAAGCAATTATTATAGTAGATACGCAAACTGTGCCTGTACAAGAGGTACAACGTTTAGCTATGAAACAGCGAATTCGTGGTTTGGTTGAAGCAGAGGATGGTTCAATTTGGGGAATAGAAGATGGCAAACATGCCACCTTATTCCAATTAACTGCGCCTAAACCGTAAGGTGCAATGTCTATTTCATCTTTATCTGTTTATGCAAATTATACTTTAGATATGCCAACTTTGAGTAACCCTCAGGAAAAACCTGAGGCTTAGTACAAAAAAGCCTGATTTTTCTTTGTACTGAAGCGCCTTAGCATAGCACTGGGATGTTTTAAGGACGAGAGCAGTGCTGAGTTTTATTGTGGTGGTTTTTCTGTTGGCAGGGATGGTAAAAGGCATGATTGGTTTAGGTTTGCCTGCCGTATCGATGGGACTATTGACCATGTTGATTAGCCCTTATCAAGCGGCAGCATTGCTGATAGTACCTTCTATGGTTACCAATATTTGGCAGTTATTTGCTGAAGGGCAGGTATTGCGGGTTTTAGCTCGGTTCTGGACGCTTTTGCTGGGAATTATTGTCGGTTCAATCTGGAGTATTTTTCCCCGCCTAGGTCAAAGTGAATTTCATAGTGAAGCGCTTTTAGGCGCCATGTTATTGCTTTACGGCTTATATGGTTTAGTTGCCAAACAAATACCAAACTTGTCGCGTTATGCTTGGATCTTATCTCCATTGATTGGGTATTTGGGTGGGGCATTGACTGTGGCAACTGGCGTTGTAGTCATTCCCGTGGTGCCTTATTTGCAGTCTTTACATTTACAGCGGGATGATCTGGTTCAATCCCTAGGTCTGGCATTTACCGTATCGACCATGTGTTTGGCTATATTTTTACAGCAGAATCCTGTGGCTCATCTCGAGATTGATTATCTATGGTCAGTGATGGCTTTGATTCCTGCCTTACTTGGCATGTGGTTGGGCACGCGGATACGCTATAAAATTGCAGAGCAGAAATTTCGCAAAGTCTTTTTCTGTGGTTTGATGGCTTTAGGTGGGTATATGCTGCTTAGTCATTAATTGTGTTGGGTATACTGTCAAGCTGAGGACGTTGTTGAATTAAATATTGGCTAAAATGTTGATAATCTAAAGTTAAGGTATCAAAATTTTGTGCAGCCAACAGTAACTTTCGGTTTGCCCATGCACCTTTTAATTGAATTTGTTGGAATGCGTACAACTGTTGTAAGCGTTGGGCAGCCCGTTTCGGAATGATGGCAATCCCAATGCCATTGGCAACGACCTGTGCAATTGCACCAAAATTAGGAAGACGAAGACGATACTGAATGCTATAGCCCAGTAATTTGGCTTGTGCTTCAATCGATTGCTGTAAGGAGTGATATTGCATTAACCCGACAAAGGCATGTTCCAAGGTATCAACCAAGCTTAGTTCAGGATGGTGGGTTAAAGGATGGTGGCGTGGGCAGATCAATACCAGAGGATCATCTGCAAATTCTAGGGTTTGTAAGGGGTGCGCATTAAAAAAACTCGAGATTAAGCCCAGTTGTGCGATCCCTTTGCTTAATGCTTGAATAATGTCATTGGACTCTGCTTCTTGCAATTCGATATGTAAATGCGGATTTTCCATTAAGTAAGCTGGTAGAAGCAAAGGTAAATATTCACTCTGAGCTGAAGAATTACACCACAGGGTCATGCTGCGATGTTGTCGTTGAGAAAAAGGCTGCATGGCCTGTTCAAGTTTCTGATGTTGTTGAATTAAAGTTTGGGCATGTTGATTAAACATTTGACCTGCCAGTGTGAGTTTGACGCCAGAAGCATGGCGGGTAAACAGCGAGACAGAGAACTGTTGTTCGAGTTTTTTAATCCGTTCACTGGCGGCTTGTAAGGATATTGCAGAACATTCTGCACCCTTAGTGAAACTGCCTGTTTCGACAATATTCAAGAATAACGTTAAGTCAAAAAAGTCGAGGCGCATAGCCATAAATTCATCTTATATTGAGTTTTCCATCTTAAAAACTTGATCACCAAGAGGCAATGTTAAAGCCTGAAAATATAAAAAAAGCAGCCCGTAGGCTGCTATAAATGGAGCAATATTTATTCGCTTTTATCTTTTAAGCTGAAGAACCAGTTTAAAACCAAGGCTGCGAAGGTAGCCGTTCCAATGCCACCCAAATTGAAATTGCCGAACTGCAAGGCAAAATCACCTGTACCTAAAATAATGGTCACTGCTGCAACCATCAGGTTTTTATTTTTAGAAAAATCGACTTTGTTTTCAATCCAGATTTTGGCACCCGCAATGGTAATTAAACCAAAGACTACAATAGAAGCACCTGTGAGAATTGCAGTTGGAATGGTGTGAATAATGGCACCAAATTTTGGCGATAGCCCCAAGAAAATGGCAAACACACCTGCAATCACAAATACAATAGTTGAGTAAACGCGCGTAACAGCCATCACTCCAATGTTTTCGCCATAGGTGGTCATACCTGGTGCACCGACACCGCCAGAAAGCGTAGTTGCAACACCATCTGCCAAAAAGGCTTTACCAATTTGCGGGTCTAAGTTTTCACCCGTCATGGCACTGACTGCCTTAATATGACCTAAGTTTTCTGCCACTAAAATTAGCGCTACTGGAGCAATAATCAACATGGCATTTACATCAAACTGTGGTGAATGGAAGGTTGGAAAGCCAAACCACGCTGCTTGTTGAATTGGAGTAAAATTAATAGGTGTACCGTATCCCATGACATTCGAAACGATGAAATAGAGGAGATACGCCAGTAATAAGCCGATTAAAAGCAGTAAGCGTTGCAATAAACCTTTAGTGAAGACAGCAATTGACCCCATACAAAGCACCGTCACCAGCGCCATCCACATATTAAAGGGATTGCCCGCTACACCTTTTACTGTCACAGGTGCCAGATTTAAACCAATAATCATCACCACAGCACCAGTTACTACTGGTGGCATGAGTTTTTCAATCCATTTGGTGCCCGTTGCCATGACCATCAGACCAAACAGTGCGTACAACACGCCACATGCCATGATTCCGCCAGCAGCGACGGCTAAATTGGCATTCGGTGCACCCGTTCCAGAAGCGGCATAACCTGTGGCAGCAATGACCACGCCAATAAAAGCAAAGCTTGAGCCGAGATAACTTGGAACACGTCCACCTGTCATTAAAAAAAACAGAATGGTACAGATGCCCGACATAAAAATCGCAAGATTGGGGTCAAAACCCATCAAGAATGGGGCAAGAACTGTCGCACCAAACATGGCAAAGGCATGTTGAATACCCAACACAGCACTTTGTACAGGAGGAAGATACTCATTTGTGCCGACAGGCTGCGTCTCGACATTGCCTGTATAAGGACGCCATTTGGGAAACCAATTGGACATAAATTGATCGCTTTAAAAATAAATTGTGCACATCATACTCTTTCTTTTCGAGTGATTTAATCATTGATTTTTAATTTTAGATTAAGTAGAACTCTGATTTATAATAATTTTATACCAAGTGGTAAAATGTTTTGATTTTTAAATTAACAATAAATCAATATATTATTCTATAAATTATAGTCAATAAAAGCTGTTTGTTCGCTTTGCTTAGCGATAAATTTTTTTTATCAATCTTTCAAAAATTTTTTAACAATATAAAAAAACTGCTGAAAATTGAAGGTGGCAAGAAATATTTTGCCAATCGATTCAAACAAAATGCTGTTTTGGCAACCCAGCATACGGCTGAGTTGCCAATTGAGAATACTTACATCAACCCGTATTGCGAAGACCTGCTGCAATACCTGCGATACTGACCATTAAGGCATGATCGACTGGGGTATGTTCAGCTTGACGTTCTGCCAGATATAAACGACGTCGTTTCATCAGTTCAGCTTGCAGCAAATGTAGAGGCAGTAAGTAAGGTTTACGAACCCGCATCGATTGATCCAAAACTTCGTTGCTGCTGAGCAATTTGGATTCATCTTTTAAGGTGAGCAGGGTTCCCACTGCATCTTGTAGACGTTGGCGCAATGTGGTGCCCAGAGCTTTTAAGTCTTCATCTTGGGTCAAGTGGGTTTCATAGTATAAAGCCACATGTCCATCAGCTTTGGACAGGACCATTTCCAACATATCGATCAGGGTTTGGAAATAAGGCCATTGCTGCAACATGTCCTCTAAGGTTGCTTTATGTCCTTGTTCAATCACTTGATTAATAGCCGCACCTGTGCCTAACCAAGCGGGGAGCATCAGACGAATTTGCGTCCAGGCAAACACCCAAGGAATAGCACGTAAGGATTCAATCCCGCCACTGACTTTACGTTTGGCAGGTCGAGAACCCAATGGCAACATTTGCAGTTCCAGTTCAGGTGTGACGGTTCTTAAATATTTCACAAAGTGCGGATTTTCACGTACCGTTTGACGGTAAACCTGTACCGAAAGGTCAGTCATGCGATGCATCAGTTCACGCCATTCGGCTTTCGGCTCTGGCGGTGGAAGTAAGGTTGCTTCCAGTGTGGCTGCGGTATAAATTTCCAGATTTTGTAGCGCAATGCCTTCCAGTCCGAATTTAAAACGGATCATTTCGCCTTGTTCGGTGACACGAATAGCACCAGAAATGGAACCTGGAGGCTGAGAAAATAACGCCTGTTGGGTTGGAGCACCGCCACGACTGATAGAACCACCGCGACCATGAAACAGAGTCAGTTGTACCGCATGTTGTTTAGCGATGGCAGTCAACTCTTCTTGCGCTCGGTATTGCGCCCAATTGGCAGACATAAAGCCAGCATCTTTGGCCGAGTCTGAATAACCAATCATGACTTCATGTTTGCCCTGAATATGCTGTTTGTACCAATGCATATTGAACAGGGTTTGCATGGTATGTGCCGCACCATCCAAGTCTTTCAAAGTTTCAAATAGGGGAACTACACGTAAAGGCTGTTGAATGCCAGCTTCTTTTTGTAAGAGTAGAACAGCAAGCACATCACTTGGATATTCCGCCATGGAAATAATATAGGCACCGAGGCTTTCAGCAGGCTGTTCTGCCAAGGTCCGCATGGTGGCAAATACTTCTTGTACATCGGGGTGTAAAATCAGGCTTTGTTCGGGTTCATTCAAATGCTTGGGCAGCAACGGGCGTTTGCTTTGTAATTCTTGTAATAAGAAGTTTTGACGGGCTTGTTCCGTCCAAGTTTCAAAATTGCCTAAACCCAAATATTCGGTAATAGCAGAAATGGCTTGGCGATGACGCCCTGATTCCTGACGAATATCCAACTTTAATAATTCGATACCAAAGCAATTGACCCGATGAATAAAGTCCAATAATTTTCCATTGGCAATTTCAGGTAGGTTGCACGACATGAGAGAGCGATAACAGAGTAATAAAGGCTGTAATAGTTCCTGTTTACTTTTGATGATGCGACTGTCATCCAAGACCTGATCTTGTCCCTGAAGCTTATGGGCCAACCATTCTCGGGTGATTTTTAAGCGCTCGCGAGTGTCACGTAAATATTCACGATAAGGTTCAGGATGAGGTGCTCCCAAAGCCTGAACTAATTCATTGCTACAGTTTTGAATCGACAATTCCCAACGCAGGTCTTCAATATCACGTAAATATAAGTCAGCCGCTTTCCAGCGTGACAACCACAGCACTTCTTGGGTCACATTGTGGGTGACATTCGGGTTGCCATCACGGTCACCACCCATCCAAGAAGCAAAACGCACGGGAGCCACATGTAGCGGTAAACGTTGTCCACAATGTTCTTCTACCATCCTATCCAGTTCACGCATGAACTTGGGTACTGCATTCCACAAGGTTTGTTCAATGGTGGTGAAACCCCATTTGGCTTCATCGATAGGGGTTGGACGATGTTGACGAATTTCATCGGTTTGCCATGCAGAACAGATCAGCTGTTTTAAGTCTTCTAGTACGGCTTGGCGTTCACGCGGGGTGAGTTTTTGCTGATCGAATTTAAATAAACAGTCATTAATGCCATCATATTTTTGAATGAGGGTACGACGGCTCACCTCTGTAGGGTGTGCGGTCAACACCAGTTCAATTTTAAGTTCACACAGTTGTTGATAGAGCTGTTCTGCTGAGACTTGATGGGTTTTGAATTTTTGGAACAGATGATCGAGTGGATTTGGTGATGGGGCTTCAGGATCAAATTCACTTTGGCGACGGCTACGTACCACATGGTACTGTTCGGCGATATTGGCAAAGTTCAAAAAGTGCGTAAATGCACGGGTGAGCGGAAGAATCTCATCATCTTCTAGACTGAGAAAGAGCTGCTCTAGTTGTTTTTCGGCTTCAACTTGTCCATCACGTGCACCTTTGGCAAGTGCTCGAATCTGTTCTATCTGATTAAACAAATCTTGCCCGGCATGTTGTTTTAAGGTTTCCCCTAATAAATTACCAAGTAACCGTACGTCTTCGCGTAGTGGAGCATCAATTTGTTGAATCATTTTCCATTCTCCAGTTCTTATTCTTTTTGACTATACCCCGATTTAATCGAATGCCAAGTAGCAGGGCTACAAAAGTCGCAAGCTTTTGTTGATAAAACTAGCAATTGGATAATGGAATGGCGTTGGAAGGATCAAGGAAAAGAGGCACTAGGCATGCGAGCCATATTTCAGCATGAACAGTTCGATACTTTGTTGGATGATTTCCTGCTGTTGTTGAGAGGTTGGAATAGCACGTACACCCAGTAAAATTTCTAAATGACGTAGTCCAAGCAGTAAGGACAGTAGCAATAGGCGTTGCTGTTCGACATCCCCATGTTGAATAAAACCCAAGGTGGCAGCTTGCTGAAAAAACTCTTCCCAGCCATCACACATTTTTTGATGGGATGCATTATAAAACTGTAATGCTAAGGGATTTTGTTCGGCAGCCAGTTCAATCAGCAAATGTTCCAACTTCACTGCTTCGGGTAGGTACACAATGTTTAATGCGATTTGGCAAGCTTGAGCAAAAGCCTCAAGAAAATCACTGTCTGCATTCAATTCAAAGGGACGTGTTTCCATTAAATTTTCGCAGGTTTGTTCAATCGCACAGGTAAAAAGCGTGGCTTTGTCCTGAAAATGATTATAAATCGTTAGCTTGGTGACCCCAGCTTCTTGGGCAATTTGATTCATGCTCGAACCATGATAGCCATATTTGAGGAACAGGTTTCTAGCAGCTAGCAGAATTTGCTTATGCTTTTCTAAATCTTTGGGCCGACCGACATTCGTTTGCACAAAATTTTCCACTTTCGCTTAATTAAGTCATTTACTTCAAACAGGGCTTTTAATTAATGTACCGCGTGGTATATTAATTAAAAATTGTTCAAAGAACAGCATTGTATTTTGCCTTAAAAATGACATTTAGATAAGAGCACGACGAATGAACCTTGCCAAGACCCTAATCGCCAGTCTTATAATTTTATCCAGTTTGACCCTTTGGGGGTGTAATCGAGAACAGACAACAACAGAACAAGTCCCTTTTGTCATGGTGGTACAACCATCCACCGCTTTAACTGAGCAAAAAAGTTATGCGGGGGAAGTCAAGGCTCGACAACAAACGGATTTGGCATTTCGGGTGTCTGGGCAGGTTATGCAACGTTTTGTCGATGTTGGTGATCAGGTTCGGGTTGGGCAGGTTTTGGCAAAGCTGGACGTGAAAGATGCTCAATTACAATTAAATGCTTCCCGCGCACAATTGGAAAGTGCTCAGTCAGCAGCAAAAGTGGCTGAACAGGAGCTAACGCGTTTTAAGCAATTATTGCCGATGAATGCCGTGAGCCGTTCACAATATGATGCGATGAATAATCAGTATCAAGCTGCATTGGCCAGTCTAAAACAGGCACAATCCAACTATGAAGTTAGTCAAAACCAGACTCGCTACAATCAGCTTATTGCAGACAAAAGTGGCGTGATTACCGCACGTAATATTGAAGTGGGGCAGGTGGTTGCAGCAGGGCAAGCGGCTTATCAATTGGCGATTGCAGGCGAACGTGAGGTGGTCATTGGTGTACCTGAACAAGCCATTAATGATTTACGCATTGGGCAGGAAGCATGGGTGACTTTGTGGTCAAAACCACAAGATAAATTTGCAGCTTATGTGCGTGAGATTTCCCCAGCAGCGGATCAGTCGCGTACTTTTAGTGTGAAAGTTGCCTTAAAGAGCCAGAGCCAAGACATTCAGTTGGGGCAAAGTGCACGAGTCTTTTTTAGCAGTTTGCAGCACAATATCTTAAGTGTGCCCTTATCCAGTGTGTCTGCGAATGAGCAGCAGGCCTTTGTTTGGGTGGTGCATCCAGACTCACGTGTCCATAAAGTTCCTGTCACCTTAGGTGCTTACGGGCGTGACAGCGTACCTGTATTGTCTGGGTTAAAGCCTGAAGACTATATTGTGGTGGGTGGTGTACACCTGTTAAGAGAGCAGCAAAAAATTCGCCCGATCGATCGGGAAAATCGTGCAGTGCAACTATCTAGTACCAAGTCTGCGACAGGAGCGAAATCATGAATTTCAACCTGTCAGAATGGGCATTGAAAAATAAAGGCTTAATCCTGTATTTCATGATCTTGCTTGGCATCGTTGGTATGGTGTCCTATTCCAAGTTGTCGCAAAGCGAAGATCCGCCATTTACCTTTAAAGTCATGGTGGTGCAAACCTATTGGCCAGGTGCAACAGCGAAGCAAGTGTCTCTGCAAGTGACTGACCGTATTGAGAAAGAACTCATGAGTACGGGCAATTATGAGCGCATTATGGCGTACTCGCGTCCAGGCGAGTCGTTGGTGACTTTTTTCGCGAAAGATTCGTTGCGCTCTGCACAAATTCCTGATGTCTGGTATGACGTACGTAAAAAGATCAATGACATTCGGCATGAACTACCGAGTGATGTACAAGGCCCATTTTTTAATGACGAGTTTGGCGATACCTTCGGCAATATTTACGTACTTACGGGCAAGGGCTTTGACTATGCGGTACTCAAAGAATATGCCGATCGCTTACAACTGCAATTACAGCGGGTCCAAGATGTGGGCAAGGTCGATCTGATTGGGTTACAAGACCAGAAAATCTGGATTGATTTATCCAATACCAAAGCCACACAACTGGGCATTCCTATCACTGCGATTCAGCAGGCTTTGCAGCAACAAAATGCCATAGCCAGTGCAGGTTATTTTGAAACTCAGACCGATCGTATTCAAATTCGCGTGAGCGGTCAGTTGCATAACGTCGAAGATCTGAAAAAAATGCCCTTATTGGTGAATGGTCAAACCATTCAACTGGGGGATGTGGCAGAGGTTTACCGTGGCTTTAGTGAACCTGCCCAGCCACGCATGCGTTTTATGGGTGAAAATGGCATTGGGATTGCGGTTTCGATGCGTAAGGGGGGAGATATCCTGGCTTTGGGGGAAAACTTACAGGCCGAGTTTGCAACCTTACAGAAAAGCTTACCTTTGGGGATGAAGCTAGAAAAAGTCTCTGATCAGCCCGTTGCGGTTGAACGCAGTGTGCATGAATTCATGAAAGTCTTGGCTGAGGCCGTGATTATTGTATTGTTGGTAAGTTTCTTTTCTTTGGGTTTTCGTACTGGCTTGGTGGTGGCATTTTCCATTCCGCTGGTACTGGCTATGACCTTTGCAGGCATGAATTTATTTGATGTAGGACTGCATAAAATTTCTTTAGGCGCCCTGATTTTAGCCCTCGGTTTGTTGGTCGATGATGCCATTATTGCTATCGAAATGATGGCTATACGTATGGAACAAGGCTATAGCCGCTTGCAAGCTGCGGGGTTTGCGTGGAAAACCACGGCCTTTCCAATGCTGACGGGGACTTTAATTACCGCAGCAGGATTCTTGCCGATTGCCACAGCCGCTTCTAGCACTGGAGAATATACCCGTTCCATTTTTCAGGTGGTGACCATTGCTTTAATTGTGTCTTGGTTTGCTGCGGTATTGTTTGTCCCTTATTTGGGGGATAAGTTATTGCCTGATTTTCAGCAGCAACCAACTAGAGCACCTTGGTATCAAAGGCTTTGGGCTCGTTTCAGAAAACAACCTGAGCCACAGCCCATCAAGTTGCATAGTACTGAACATGATCCTTATCAGACCCAGTTTTATCAACGTTTTCGTGCATGGGTAAACTGGTGTGTGACCTATCGTAAAACCGTGATTGCCACGACCTTGGGTATGTTTGTGCTTTCAGTGTTGATGTTTAAATTGGTGCCACAACAATTTTTCCCGCCATCAAACCGCGCTGAAATTTTGGTAGATTTAAAACTTGAAGAAGGCGCTTCTCTTAAAGCCACAGAGGCGGCAGTGAAAAAGGTCGAGCATTTTCTTTCGAAACAACAGGGAATTGAAAATTATGTGGCTTATGTAGGGACAGGTTCGCCGCGTTTTTATTTACCTTTAGATCAGCAATTACCCCAAGCCAGTTTTGCTCAGTTTGTGGTTCTCGCATCTTCTTTGGATGATCGCAATGACATTCGCCATTCTCTGGAACAGCAAATTCGTCAATTACTACCTGAAGTGCGGACACGGGTTTCCTTATTGGAAAATGGTCCGCCGGTAGGTTATCCAATTCAATACCGTATTTCGGGAGAGGATCTTAATTCGGTTCGCCAATGGGCGCAAAAAGTTGCTGCTGTAGTGGGAGAGAATCCAAATACCACAAATGTGCACTTGGATTGGGGTGAACCCAGCAAGATTATTCAATTGCAGATTGATCAAGACCGTGCCCGCCAAATGGGAGTCTCGAGCGTAGATTTAGCCAATTTTCTGAATAGTTCAATTCAGGGCGCTGTATTGCATCCCTACCGTGAAAAGCGCGAGTTAATTGATATTCGGTTACGTGGTGATGAGGCAGAGCGTTTGAGTGTTGAATCTCTCGCTAGTTTGGCTGTACCGACCACCCAAGGCACTTTCGTACCGTTGGCCCAGATTGCCAAAATTGAATATCGTTTTGAAGAGGGTTTAATTTGGCACCGTAATCGCTTACCGACCATTACGGTACGCGCGGATATTCGGACCAAATTACAACCCGCAACGGTGGTGGCTGAATTGTCAGATCGTATGCAACAAGTCCGTTCAGAATTGCCTGCGGGCTATTTGCTAGAAGTCGGAGGCACAGTGGAAGAATCGGCCCGTGGGCAAAAGTCAGTGAATGCGGGGATGCCGCTGTTCTTGGCTGTGGTCATGACCTTGCTGATGATTCAACTTAAAAGTATTTCCCGTGCCACCATGGTCTTGCTCACGGCACCGCTCGGTTTAATTGGCGTAGTATTATTCTTGCTGTTGTTTAATAAGCCGTTTGGTTTCGTCGCGATGCTAGGTACAATTGCCCTTTCAGGCATGATCATGCGAAATTCTTTGATTTTGATTGATCAAATTGAACAAGATCGTGCCGCAGGACAAGCTACCTGGGAGGCAATTATTGAAGCGACGGTCCGCCGTTTCCGTCCAATCTTGTTAACTGCACTGGCCGCAGTTTTGGCCATGATTCCATTATCACGCAGTATTTTCTTTGGGCCAATGGCGGTGGCGATTATGGGTGGCTTAATAGTTGCGACTTTGCTCACACTATTCTTTTTACCTGCTTTGTATGCGCAATGGTTTAAGGTGAAAAAGACCGTTTAGTACAAAATATTTTAGTAATATCAGGTGCGAAAGTTTGAAAATTTCAATATAGTAGCACCTTATATTTTTATTAAATTTCAGTTTAGGAATTTTGCTACATACTAAAAAAAACAAAGATGTAGTAATGAGGTTTAATCGCACATGAAGCAAGACAGTTTAACCAAGTATCGCCGCTCTATCGCGATTTCTTATGTCTTCATGTTTTTGGCATTATTTACCGTCATCAGCGGTATTTTTGCTTATTGGTTTGCCCGTAAAGTGACCCAAGTGGATACTGAAGTCTGGTTACAAGCCCAAGCCCTTTGGGTTATGCGAAATATCATTATTTATACCGTACTCAGTTTATTTGCTGCATTGTGGTTTATTCCTTTATGTTTCTTCACTTGGAATAGTGCACTTTGGGTTACAGGATGTACCGTTGCAGGTGTGGTATTCGCATTGATTGCCTTTTTATATTTACTCAATGCTTGGATTAAAGGCCTTTCTAAGTTTATAAAAAATAAAGCAGTTTTCTAGAATTTGTAAATTTTTTAACATTTTGCCCTTGTAAAATCACGCTTCACCCCCAATTTCAGAGCATTATTCAGTATGAAATGAAATTCCGTGAGGAGCATCGCCAGCTATGGCTAAACGTGATTATTATGAGGTTTTAGGTGTCGCTAAAACCGCTAGTGATGATGAAATTAAAAAAGCCTACCGTAAGTTGGCGATGAAATATCATCCAGACCGTAACCCAGACAACCCTGAAGCAGAAGAAAAATTTAAAGAAGCCTCTGAAGCTTACGAAATTCTTTCCGACAGCGAAAAGCGCAGCATGTACGACCGTATGGGACATGGTGCATTTGAAGGTGGTTTCGGTGGCGGCGGTGGTGGCTTCGGCGGTTTTAGTGCAGAAGACATTTTCAGCCAGTTTGGTGATATCTTCGGTGGTGCTTTTGGTGGTGGCGGTCGTGGTCAACAGCGTCAGCGCCGTGGTTCTGACTTACGTTATGTGATGGAACTCACTTTAGAAGAAGCAGTAAAAGGGGTGAAAAAGACCATTACCTTTACTGCGCCAGCACCATGCGAGAGCTGTGACGGTAAAGGTTCTAAAAACCCGAATGATGTTGAAACGTGTAAAACCTGTCATGGTGCAGGTCAAGTCCGTATGCAGCAAGGCTTTTTCTCAGTACAGCAAACCTGCGGTACATGTCGTGGACAAGGTAAAATCATTAAGAACCCTTGTCAGAAATGTCATGGTTCGGGGGTTTCTGACCGTCAGCAAACCCTAGAAGTGACGATTCCAGCTGGGGTAGACAATGGCGATCGCGTGCGTTTAAGCGGTAAAGGTGAAGCCATTCGTGATGGTCAAGCTGGCGACCTCTATGTAGAAGTTGTGGTACGTGAACACGAAATTTTCCAACGTGATGGTGCAGATCTGTATATGGATGTACCAGTAAGCATTGCTGATGCTGCTTTGGGTAAAGAGATTGAGATTCCAACGCTAGAAGGTCGTGTAAGTTTGAAAATTCCTGAAGGTACGCAAACTGGAAAAATGTTCCGTTTACGTGGCAAAGGGGTTAAACCTGTACGTACCAGCATGCAGGGTGATTTACTCTGCCGTATTGTGGTGGAAACACCTGTGAACTTGACGGCTCGTCAACGTGAACTGTTGAAAGAACTGCAAGTGACTTTAGATGGTGAAGACAATAACTCTTCACCAAAGAAAAAGTCATTCTTTGATCGTTTGTTTGACTAATTCAATGTAATAAAAAAAGGGCGTGTAAAACATGCCCTTTTTTTATGTCTGTTTTATTGTGCGATAGGTGCATCAATCGCTTCAATACTCACCGTTTCTTCAACAGATTGTTGCGTTGCACTCGCGGATGTTTGAGTAGCATTCGTTGCCACACGTTCGGCAAGGCTTCCAGGTTGACCATTAACGGTGGTCATAATTTTAACCCCTGCCAAACTGTCAATGCTGTCGCCAGATTGGGCAGCAGGTTCAGCATACACATGAGCAGCAACAGTACACAGTAAAGCGAGTATTATTTTTTTCGAATGCATAGAAAGTCTCCTGACAATTTTTATCTTGATGATTCGTGATGGCTAGTCTGCGTAAGCAAGATGTAAATTGTGTGAAAAAAGAGAGGCTTCATTTTCATTTTTAAAGATTTTTTTCGATATAAACCTACGCCATGATCTAATTCTTCACTATCTCGATGCGTTGAGATTGGGCAATTTGAAGTTTAAATCGATTCAACCAAGATTTTTGCGAAAAAATTAGATTACAACTTAGTCGTGTTCCAGAGTTTTGCTATAGTAAAGGCAATTTTAAATTCGAGATTAGGAACGGATTATGTCTACAAGTCCACGTATTGGGGTATTGGGTGCAGGCGGTCGTATGGGTCGCATTCTGATTCAGGCGGTACAACAAGCGGGCTATCAACTGGCTGCTGCGGTTGAGCGACCAGAAAGCAGTTTAGTGGGTTCAGATGCAGGTGAGCTTGCAGGCATTGGTCACATTGGTGTGAAGATTGTGGGCAGTCTGCAAGAAATTTTACCTGTATGTGATGTAGTGATTGATTTTACCGCACCTGTTGCTACCGAACAGCACTTGAAACTGTGCCGTGACGCGGGTGTTGCCATGGTCATTGGCACCACTGGCATGAATGATGAGCAAAAAGCACTTCTTGATGAAACATCAACTCATACGCCAGTCGTCTATGCAGCCAACTATTCTGTAGGCGTGAATGTATCGATTAAATTATTGGAACTGGCATCAAAAGTCTTTGGCGATACAGTTGATATTGAAATCATTGAAGCGCATCACCGCCATAAAGTTGATGCTCCATCGGGTACTGCTTTAATGATGGGTGAAGCCATTGCAGATGCATTAGGTCGCGACTTGAAACAAGATGCTGTGTATTGCCGTGAAGGCCATACTGGTCCACGTGAACGCCAAAGCATTGGTTTTCAAACCATTCGTGGCGGTGACATTGTGGGTGAACACACTGCAATGTTTATTGGTGAAGGTGAGCGTGTAGAAATTACTCACAAAGCCACCAACCGCATGAATTTTGCTTCGGGTGCAGTTCGTGCCGCAGCATGGGTGGTTGGGCGTGAAGCACGTAAATATGACATGAAAGATGTACTCGGTTTTAACGATATTCAGGTGTAAAACACGGTCTGAATTTGCGAAAACATTTGCATAAAATTAAAATAAAAAGCTGAATTAAATGAAAATAAAACTAATCACTTGCTGCGCTGTAGCCTTATTGGCTACAGCACAGGCCAAGTCTATCGACAATGCCAAACTCAGTATTAACAAGCAGAATATTAAAGTTTGGACCTATCAAAACAGTACAAACCCTGTGGTGTTGTATAAAGCCGAAACTCATTTTGATGTGCCGATTGAAAAGGCCGCTGCCCTGATTTTGGATGTGGAACAAGCGCCAAGATGGGTGCCTTATATGGGCAGCGTCAAAGTCTTATCTCGCGATGACAGCAAAGGCGAGTTTCTGTTGTATATGGTGCTGGATTTTCCCTTTCCTTTAAAAGACCGAGACTTGGTGGTAAAGGGGAAAATGAGCAAAGATGCTCAAGGCATGATTCATATTCAAAACAAGGCTGTGAATCAAGGCTATCCGTTAAATCCAAATTATGTACGTTTAAGCCGTTATGAAGGTGATTGGACTTTTCAGAAACTGGGGAAGCAGAAAGTGAAAGTCTCGACCTATGGCTATGCCGATCCAGAAGGTTCTATTCCACTTAGCGCTGTGAATTTATTTGTGGAGCAGCAGCCGTATCAAATGTTGTTAAAAATGAAGGATGAGTTGGCAAAACCGCGGAATTATGCAGCTTTGCCAATCGCATTGCGCTAGTCAATGCGATGTCAAAATCGACATGGATTTAGTGTTCAAGACATTGAGGTTCTATTTTCTGTATTTGGCTTTGCACAAGCTGTTTGTTCAGTAACATTTTTTGTAAGCCGACCAACAGCAAGGCTAGACCACTTAATAGTGCACCGATCCATGCCACCGCCGTATAGCTGAGTCCAAAACTGAGTACGCTGGCACCCGCCAGTGCACCCAAGGCATTGCCTAAATTAAAGGCGCCAATATTGACCGAAGAGGCAAGTCCAGAAGCTTCATGCGCAACTGACATGACGCGCATTTGTAAGGGAGGAACCACAGCAAATGCGGCTGTACCCCAGAGGGTTAAAGCAATGGCTGCGCCAAAGGCGGTTTGTGCCAGTAGCGGAAACAGTAGCATCATGATGCTGAGTAGGCTGAGAAAACCCAATAGCGTCTGATCCAGTGAGCGATCTGCGAATTTTCCCCCCAGATGATTGCCAATTGAAAAGCCAATCCCGACCAGAACCAACATGAACGTGATCAGGCTGGGTGTAGCTTGAGTGAAGTTTTGCAAACTGGGTGCAATGTAGGTATACAGTGTGAACATCGCGCCTGAGCTCATGACTGTGGTCAATAATGCCAAAACCACAGGTAAACGACGGAGTACCTTGAGTTCATGAGCAATATTGGGACGAGCACTGGCTTGACCTTCGGGCAGTGCTTTCCAGAGAGACAGCATGGTGATTACACCCAGTAGCGTGATGCCCAGAAAAGCAATGCGCCAACCAATATGTTGCCCGACCCAAGTGGCAAAGGGAACGCCGCCAATATTGGCCAGAGTCAGTCCCATAAACATGGCTGCGACGGCACTGGCTTGTTTTTCTTTGGGTACCACACTGGCGGCGACCACGGAACCAATGCCAAAGAAAGCACCATGATTTAAGCTGGTCAAGATGCGTGCCAGCATTAAGCTCGAATAACTGTGGGCAAAATAAGCCAGCAGGTTACCTAGTGTGAAAATGACCATGAGCAGGATCAGGGCACGCCGTTTGGAATAGCGGCTAAACCACAGTGTCATCAGCGGGGCGCCCAACATCACCCCAATCGCATAGGCACTGATGAGCATACCTGCTTGTGGAATAGAAATACTCAGATCACGGGCAATTTCAGGTAAAAAGCCCATGGGGGAAAATTCAGTCGTCCCAATGGCAAAGGCGCCTATTGCCAGCGCCAATAACGGGTAATTCATTTTCATTTGATAGCCCTAATCCCACTCGGGAGCGAGTTGTTCAGGATTGACCTCACGTGAGTTTCGGTCGAGCTCAGTAATTGCCTGTATCTGTTCAGGAGTGAGCTGTAAATCTTGGGCTTTTAAATTTGCCAACAAATGTGCCCGTTGTGTAGAAGATGGAATGACGGCATAACCTTGTTGTAGCGCCCACGCCAATGCCACTTGCGCGGAACTGGCATTGATTTGCTGGGCAATCGTCTGTAAGACAGAATCTTGCAGCACTTTGCCATAGGCCAAAGTCATGTAAGAAGTCACATCAATTTGTTGCTGTTGCAGATAACCGACCAAGGGACGATTTTGTAAATAAGGACTCAGTTCAATTTGATTGGTGGCAATATGCTCAAGTCCAATACTGTTAATTGCCTGTTGGGTTAGGGCGATATTAAAATTTGAGATACCGATATGTTCGGTCAGTCCTAATTGCTTGGCATGCAGCAAGGCTTGCATGACTTCCTCAATTTGAATGCCCAGTTGAGGGGCAGGCCAATGAATTAAAGTCAAATTCACAGCATCCGTGCCTAATTTTTGTAGGCTCTGTTTTAAGCTCAGAATCAATTGCTCTGGAGCGTAATTTTCAGTCCAAATTTTGGTGGTCAAAAATAATTCATGTTGTGGTACACCACTGTTGGCAATGGCTTGACCAATTTCAGCTTCATTGCCATAAATTTGTGCCGTATCAATGGCACGATAGCCGACCTCAAGTGCAGTCTGAACCGCGTCAATTACCGTTGCACCCGTCAAGCGAAAGGTACCCATTCCCATTTTTGGAACAATCATGTTTTTCTCAACCGAACTTTTTTAAAGATGGAGCTATTTTGCTGAAATAACTGTTGTGGAAAAATCTAGGAATTTGCAAAATATTGTTGACCAATAATCAATAAAATGACGATGAAATCGACCATTGAAGAATTAAATGCTTTTGTTCAGATTGTCGAAAGTGGCTCGATCGTGAAAGCTGCGGAGCAATTAGGACAAACCACATCGGGTGTTAGTCGTGCCTTGCAGCGCTTGGAAAGTAAACTCAATGTGACCCTGTTGGAACGGACTACGCGCAAGTTGAAACTGACGCAAGAAGGGCAGTTGTTTCTGGAAAAATCGCGTAAGATTTTGAATGATTTGACCGAAGCTGAAGATGCTTTATTAAAATCTGATCATGATATTTCAGGTCTCATTCGGGTCGATTCTGCGACGCCCTTTGTGCTGCATGTGATTGTGCCACTGATTCAAGAGTTTATGCAGCAATATCCGAAAATTGAAATTGAATTGAATAATCACGATCAGATTATTGATTTACTGGAACATAAAACCGATGTGGCGATTCGTTTTGGCGAGTTAAATGATTCCAGCTTACATGCCAAACTGTTGTGCCGTAGCCGCCTATATATTGTGGCCAGTCCTGATTATTTAGCCCAACATGGCACGCCCAACCAGCCTGAGCAGTTGTTGCAGCACCCCTTGATCGGTTTTACCCAGCCTACACATTTAAATACTTGGCCCTTAATGTTGCAGGGACAACATCTTAATATTCATCCAAAAATCAAGGCATCGAATGGGGAAACCGTACGTCAGTTGGTGCTTAACGGTACTGGGATTACCTGTTTGTCGCGTTTTTTGGTTCAAGATGATCTCCGTGCAGGACGTTTGGTGGCCCTGTTTGAAGATCAGATTGAACTGCAATATCAAAAAATCCATGCGGTGTACTATCAACAAGAACACTTACCGAAACGGGTTCGCTTGTTCATTGAGTTTTTGGCGCAGAAACTTGCAATTTATCTGTAGCTTTAGGCAAGTGAAGCTGCACAGTGAGCAAGGCTTGTCGTGGTGCTTGGTTCTGATCATGTTGAGCAATCGCAAAATGCTGTGCATCGTTCCAACAGACAAAGCGTAACTCTTTTCGCTGTGTTTCACCAATTAAGGTGGTGCGTGTTGAGCCAGATTGATAGCTAAACAGGCGCTGCGGGATGACGCTGTCCACGACATCACTTTTCTGCGCGAGCTCAAAATTCTGCTGTCCAGATGCTTTTAAAAAACCGTCAATTAAAGACTGACAAATAAAATCACGTTGCTGTTGCCAAACTGAGGTATTCGGTTGGCAAGCGGAAAGACACAGTGCGAGTGCGACCAAGCTAAAACGATACATGTTGATTTCCCCCTAGGTAAAAATGAACTGTACGCCTAGCATAGGGAAGGTGTATTCTTGGTTACAGATACAAAATATATTAAAAAATGAGTACAGTAATGGGCATTCAGTATCGTGATTTGGCACACCAGTTAGCACAGAAAATTTATGCAGGAGAGTTGGGAGCAGGGCAGCGTTTGAGTTCGTTACGTCAGTTTGCCCAGTCGCAACAGGTCAGTCTCAATACCGCCAAAAGTTGTTATGAACTATTAGAGGCGCAAGGCTTGATTACGGCCAAGCCTCAAGCGGGCTACTTTGTGCAACCACAAGCTTTGGCAGTCGCTGTTCCGCAGCATGTCGATTTTGCAGTGACTGCCCGAGAAGTGTCTAATTTAGAACTACAAATAGAAATTCAAGAGGCCTCCATTCATGACCAAATGATTCATTTGGGATCTATTCAGCTTTCGCCAAATTTAGTGCCTGTAGAGGCACTCCGCCGTTCTATTCAACGTGCGCTGAAGCACAGTAAACCTGAAGATTTTTTGTATAGTGATAAACAGGGGCATCGACGTTTAAGAGAAGCATTGTCGGCGCATTGGGCAGAAGATGGCATTTACATGGCAGCTGAAGATATTTATATCAGCAATGGTTGCATGCCAGCTTTGTCGGTGGTGATTCAAACCCTGACCCAAGAAGGCGATAGCATTATTGTACCGACACCCAACTTTAACGGGCAGTTGCAATTGTTGGCGAGTCTGAATCGTAAAATTGTTGAAGTTCCAGCGCATGCCAATGGCTTTGACCTGAATCGATTTGAACAGGCGATGCGTGATTCGGGGGCGAAAGCGTGCTTACTCACCGCCAATTTTCAGAACCCTCTGGGCTTTTGTTTAAGCCCCACAGAAAAGGAAAAAATTGCTCAGTTGGCAGCTCAATATCAGTGCTATGTGATCGAGGATGATATTTATGCCGAATGCAGTTTTGATTTAAAACGTCCATTGCCGATTCAATACTGGGATCGACAGGGTTATGTCATTTACTGTGGTTCGGTTTCCAAATCCTTATCTACTGCTTATCGGGTGGGGTGGTTTTGCATGCCGTCACGTTTAAACCATTTACGTGCACAACTTCTGACTCGACATGTTGCGGTGAATACGCCCTTGCAATTGGGCTTGGCTGATCTGATTTATAGCCGCGCCTATCGAGAGCATTTAAACCGTTTAAAACCCTGTTTAATGCAACAGGTCGAGCAATATCGGCAATTTTTAATACAGGCTTTTTCAGGTATAGACATTCGCTTGAATCAACCCAAAGGCGGCTATGCGCTGTGGTTACAGTTGCCTGAAGCCATTCATAGTTTGGATTTGTATCGTTATGCCCAACAGCAAGGCATTAGCATTGTGCCAGGTATCGTTTTTGGAGAAGAGCAGCGTTATAAAAATTGCATACGCTTAAATGCAGGTCATGAATTATCCGCTGAGATTCGCCAAGCGATTGAATGCTTGGCGGCTTGGACTCGGCGACAATTGGATTATGTTGTGCTGGATTCGAAGTCGGCTTGAAGCACAATCCGATAACGGGCTTGGCCTGAGTGCAAACGCTCGATCGCCTGATTGAGTTGTGACATCGGGAACAATTCAATTTGTGGCGCAATGTTTTTACGTGCAGCGAACTTGAGCAGTTGACGTAATGCAGCAGGTGAACCTGTAGGTGAGCCTGTGATTGACTTTGCTCCGCCAATCAGACTACCCACATTAAACTTGATGGGTTCTAGTGGTAAACCTAACAGATGTATGGTGCCATTTGGTGCCAGTGTACTGATATAAGCAGGCCAATTCAGCGTGACATTAACCGTACTAAGCAACAGGTCAAATTTGCCTCGTTGGGTTTTCAGTGCATCTACATCGCGGCTATTTACGACATGGTCTGCGCCCATCGCTTTAAGTTCATCGGTCTTGTCCAGACTTGAAGTAAAGGCGGTAATTTCACAACCCCAAGCTTTAAGTAATTTAATTGCCATATGCCCCAAGCCACCAATGCCAATCACACCGACATGATGCGTGGCTTGAATATTGTGCTTGAGTAAAGGATCAAAAACGGTAATCCCGCCACAGAGCAGAGGCCCTGCGCTTTCAGGGTCTAAATCTTCAGGCAGTGGAATGACCCATTGCCATGCTGCTCGGACTTTATCGGCAAAGCCACCCGCATGACCTACAATGGTCGCAGTGCTGCCACTGCTGCATAATACAGGCTGTCCAGCCACGCATTGATCACAGTATTGACAGCTTTCCGCAGTCCAACCCAACCCTACGCGTTGACCTATTTGTAATCCTTTGGCTTCAGAACCCATTCTTAAGATGGTGCCAATCACTTCATGCCCTGCGATTACAGGATAAACAGCATTGCCCCACTGATTCTCAATCACCGAAACATCAGAATGACAGAGTCCACAATATTCCACTTTAATTTCAACTTGATGGGCTTGAAGTTCGCCTGCATCAAATTGAAAGGGGACCAGTGCCTCGCCTGCATGTAGGGCAGCATAGCTATTGATCAGATTATTACTCATGATGGCATCCTCTATTTTTATGGGGACTATTTTGTTGTATTTTTGGCGGGGCAATGATCTTCGTGATCATCGACCATACCCACGGCTTGCATAAAGGCATAACAGGTCGTTGGCCCCACAAATTTGAAGCCTTTTTTCTTTAAGGCCTTAGACATTTGTTGGCTAATTTCCGTTTGTGCAGGTGCCGTTTTATAGTTCGGTACAGCATTCAAAATAGGTTTGTGGCTGACAAAACTCCACAACCAATCCACGACATTTTCTTGTTGTTTTAGGCTTTGCCAAGCTCGTGCATTCTCTCGAATAGCTTGTAGTTTGCCAATGTGTCGAATGAGTCCAGCATCTTGTAATTTGGCTTCTAGGTCAGCATCGCTCAGCTCGGCAATCTGTTGAATCGGGTGCTGAAAAAAATGTTGGCGATAGCTTTCCCGTTTTTTCAGTACGGTAATCCAAGAGAGCCCCGCTTGCTGTCCTTCGAGACAAAGCATTTCAAATAAATGTTGTTCATCATGCACAGGTTGTCCCCATTCATGATCATGATAGGCAATGTAGAGAGGATCCTCGGTACACCAGCCACAGCGTTGTTTATTCATTGTTCCTCTCTATGTTGTTGTCGATTTATAAAGTGAAGTCTACCCATTGATCTGTCTTGTTATCCCAATAAGATAAGGACGCTTGTTGTAAGTCGTTAAACGAAATCCAGAAATCTTTGCCTGATTTGTCTGCAAAACCTGTACTAATCAACAGGGCATCTTCGGTAATTTCCATGACCCAGCCCTGATAGCTTTGTCCCGCAACCACAATTTTTTGTTGATTGCCTGATTCTGCAAATTCAACCAGACGATTCATCAACACTTCAGACATGTGTATTTCCTAAAAAAAATTAACGTAAATATGGAAAAGGATTGACCGCACCGCGGCCTTTGCCTTCTAAATAGATGCCATAATGCAAATGGGGTGCAGTATGTCGAGCATTTCCGGTGTTGCCTACATAGCCAATCAGATCGCCTTTTTTGACATAATCCCCAACGGCCAGTCCACGTTTGTGCTCATTTAAGTGTGCATAATAATGCCAAGAGCCACTTGGCCCCAACACCCAAATTACTTTACCACCCAAATTGTTATCGCGTAAGTCAGCAATTAATCCATCGGTAGTGCTATACACTTTGGTTCCACGTGGAGCCAAAATGTCGATACCTTCATGTCGACGCCCTTGGCTGCGTGAAGCACCCCATGTATCGGTCAATTGTTTGGTTTTAATATTTTGCACAGGAATGGGTAAGTTCGATTTAAGCGGTGTGCGTTGTAGGTCTTGAACGGTAGAGAGCGGCAGCCCAGAGCCTGTTTTCTTGGGTGTCGAAGTACAGGCGGTGAGTACCAAAAAACTGATTGTTAAACTGCTAATCGCAAACTGACGAAGCACAATTTTTCCTTTTGATTATTGTGATTTTCAAGAAGCTAAACTTTCAGTTCCTGACTATGTCATATCTATAAGGCAGAGATCAATTTTTTCATGGCTGTAGGTAGTCCCATTTGTGTAGCTTTTTGTGGCGTGTACCATGTGCCTGAGAGTTCAATTGCAATATGCTCTTTTTGTTCTGGTTCCACGTGGAAACAAATCGCATCAAGTAACCAAGTAAAATGCGTAAAACTATGTGAAATTTGCGCATTCTTACTGTTTGGTTTTAGACCTAACATTTGTGTGGTTCGAGTCAATTCAGCACAGTCGTCATAGATGGGTAGACTCCATAATCCACCCCACAGCCCAGTATTGGGGCGCTGTAACCATAGCCATTGATCTTGGCACTGCAATACCATGACTTGTGCCGATTTCACAGGAACGGCTTTCTTGGGTTTCTTATATGGCAGTTCTGTTTCTAAGCCCTGTTGATGAGCTTTGCAATGTTGCTGCATGGGACAATACAGACATAGCGGTTTTTTGGGAGTACAGATGGTTGCCCCTAAGTCCATAATGGCTTGGGTATAGTCATGATTGCGTTGTTCTGGGCACAGTTGTTCCGCCAGTTGCCACAGGGCACGTTCATGGACAGGTTTGCTAAGATCATCTTCAATGGCAAAGAAACGGGCGAGTACGCGTTTGACGTTACCATCCATAATCACGCCATATTGCCGTAAACCTAAAGACATTAATGCACCCGCCGTGGAGCGTCCTATGCCTGGCAGTGCCATCCATTCTTCTAAGCTGGTAGGGAAATGACCTTGCTGTGCCACAATTGCTGCGGCCTTATGCAGATTACGCGCACGCGCATAGTAGCCTAAACCTGCCCAGTAAGGAGCAACATCATCCCATGATGCACGGCCTAAATCTTCAACAGTGGGGAAGCGTTGCACAAAACGTTCAAAATATTGGAGTACGGTTTTGACTTGTGTCTGTTGCAGCATAATCTCGGAAACCCATACTTGGTAAGGATTATCTACTACTTGCCAAGGCAGGTCATGTCGACCATGTAGATCGAACCAAGCTAATAGGGCATCTGAGAAAGAAAACGAAGACATGTGAACTCTATACAATTTCAAGCGACTTAGTATAGCGGAGCCGTACTGATTTTTGCTGAGTCCCGACAGGAAATTTAGGCATAAAAAAATGATGCGATCGCATCATTTTTTTATGGTGGCAGATTAAGCTTCGCTTAACATTCCCCAACGCGCATCGAGTTTTAGCGGTTGGTCATCGTAACGAGGGATAATGTGGATGTGCAAATGTTCAGATGCTTCACCAAACACCGAGCCATCGTTAAAGCCGATGTGAAAACCTGTAGGTTGATGACGAAGTTGTAGTTCATTGCGAGCCAGTTCTAAAAGCGACATTAAACTTTTACGCTCTTTGTCTGTGACATCAAAGAAAGAGCTGACATGGCGTAGAGGGATAATGACGCAATGTCCTTTAGAGAGTGCATTTGGCTCAGGTAGAATTACACCAAACTCATTTTTATCAATGATATCAAACTCATCAAAATTGCAGTATGGGCAGTTGTTCTCAGTCATTATCTTGTCCTCTTAATAAAGCATTCAAATTCAAAAATGATGTTGGATAAAGCCAACATCCACGTTTCTATTTTTTTATTCAGCTAAACGACGTTGTAGTAGTTCGTACATAGCTTCAAGCCCTTGTCGTTCCGCTTCAGCATTATAGCCTAAGTCTACACCATTGGCTTTGGCTCTTTCATCTGCTTGTGGGTTACTGAAACCATGCTTTGCATCTTCAAAAACAATGACTTCATGTGGGACTTGAGCGGTATACATTTCTTCACGGAAATGTGCAACATCATCTAAGCTGACCATGCTGTCGAGTTCACCATGTAAGACCAAAATTTCAGCTTTGACTTGACCTGCTTGGGCAGGTGCTTGTGCTGACAGGTTGGCGTGGAAGGTCACGACAGCTTTCAGTTCAGCACCCGAACGTGCTAAATCTAAAATAACTTTACCTCCATAACAGAAGCCAATTGCAGCCAGTTTATCTGCATTTACTTCGGTTTGTGCAGCCAAAGTCGCTAAACCTGCTGACGCACGAGTCACAATGGTGTCTGGAGCTTGGAAGGTTTGCATCATCCATTCGTTGGCTTGTGCCGCAGATGTAGTGACATTTTTATCGCCATACATATCAATGGCAAAGGCTGCATAGCCATGTTCGGCCAGTTCGCGTGCACGTTGTTCTGTATATTCATTGCGTCCCCACCATTCAGGTGCAACCAAAACACCTGCAACAGGTTCAGCCGTGCTCGGTGCAGCAAAATATCCAATTAAGCGCGTCCCATCTGCAGCAGTATATTCGATTTCACGCGTTTGAATGTTGGTGGTCATTCCTTAGTCCTTAGTATTATTGAGTATGAGAATTGAATGATTAAAGCATAAAATAATCCATGATTTTGAAAAAATCATGTCATGGTGCTGAAGAAGTGTAAAAAAACATCTATACATTTGGGTTGATTTATTTAAATTACTGAAAGTAAAACAAATGAATAAAAATCTTTGATTGGGTGAAAATAAAAAATATGACCAGAACGTGCGGTTTCTATGCTTAAACTAGCCGTTTAAACATAAAAAAGAAGGAAAAATCCTTCTTTTTTATGAAGTACATTTGATGGCCGTATTCTAAGCTTTCCCTCTAGAAATAAAGCCGATGATCGCCAAAATGACGGCAACGACCAATAAGATCACCGCAAAGTCTTTGGATAACCCTGCAACACCACCAAAGCCGAGTAAGCTCGCAATTAATGCAATCACTGCAAAAATAATCGCCCAACGGAACATAAGTCTTCTCCATGTTGTTGTTGTCTTGCACTCAGTATAGGTTTGGATAGCGCTTTAAAATGTTGATCTTTTGTCTAAAAAATGTTCACATATTGGAGTAAGTCTATGATTTAACGTAAAAGAGATTGCTGCATTGTTGCAGGGATTTATTGATATAATGATCGTGTTATTTTTAGTTTTTGCCCACCATGTCTAGTGAATTACGCCCGCAGTTCTGGAAAAAATATCCGCTTGAAGCTCTGAATACTCAAGAGTGGGAGGCTTTATGCGATGGTTGTGGCTTATGCTGTCTGGTGAAATTAGAAGATGAAGATACGCAAGAAGTTGCGTATACCAAAGTCGCGTGTAAACTACTGGATTGCACAACTGCACGTTGTAGTAACTATCCTGAACGCTTAGATTATGTCCCAGATTGTATTCAATTAACGCCAGAGAAATTAAGACAGATTCACTGGTTGCCTGCGAGTTGTGCATATCGACGTTTAAATGAAGGAAAAAGCTTACCTTCATGGCATTATTTAAATACAGGTTCGCGGCAGAGTGTCATTAAAGCCAGAAAGTCGGCAGCAGGGCGTTGTATCTCTGAGACAGAAGTCGATGAAGAACAGATCGATGAATATATTGTGCGTTGGGTCCGTTAACCTGCAAATAAAACAAGATGCTTTAATTGATAATGATTCTTAATACAGATATTATTTGATCTCTTTTGTGGGTCTTCGAGGTCTGGTTGTGTTTCATTTTTCATGCAAGTCTGCACTGTTACTGATATGTGGTTTTAGCTTGCTGATTCATGCCGAAGTACAGGCAAAACCGAATCTAGCCCCCTTAAAAGCCAATATTGCAGAACAGGGCTCCGCCTACTATCAGTTTCAGGTGAAGTATTTCCAATCTGCCGATCAGCAGCGTCGTTATAAAGTCTGGTTAGGGCTTCCGCGCCAACAAACAGCAAGAGTCTCTCCTGCATTATTCATGCTCGACGGTAATTCGGCGATGTCTTATTTGTCTGAAGATGTATTGCAGCATTTAGCAACGCGTGAAGCGCCAGTTTTGGTTGCAATTGGCTATGACACAGACTTGCCTTTTGATACAGCAGCACGTGCTTTGGATTATACCCCAACAGATGAAACTGGAAAAATTACAGCAGATCCCCGTCGACCTGAGCGCTTAAGTGGGGGCAGCATACAGTTCCGTGAAGTCTTATTCAGCCAAATTCAACCTTGGGTAGCTGGACAGATTAAATTAGATCCCCAACGGCAAGCTTTATGGGGACATTCTTATGGCGGGCTATTTGTATTAGATAGTTTGATGCATGCTCAATACTTCAGTCATTATTTTGCTGCAAGTCCGTCTTTGTCGTGGGCGGATGGCCGTATTCTGAAAAATATACAAACTAAGGCAGTGTCGCATGATCAGACCCAAGCTTTATGGATTATGGAAGGGGATTTAGCACAACATCATCCTGCGACAAAAAGCCCAAATTTTAATCCGAAAACGGTGCAAGAGAATCGAGATGTGATTGCACATTTTCAACAACAAGGGGTACAAAGCAAACTGTTGCTTTATCCAAATTTAAGTCATGGACAAATGTTTGCAGCCTCTTTGTTGGATATTTTAAATTACCAGCTATTCTAGTGGGATCTTAAACATTCAGGTATTCAGTCTGCTTGGCATTCCAGTGTAGACTAGAATCACCTTCATTGGCTGAAATAACCGTATGTCAGACACCCAGATTCCGCTTCCAGAACGTCTTCGTCCTCGTGATTTGTCTGAAATTATTGGGCAAGATCATTTGTTGGGCGAGCAGGCACCTTTACGCCAGATGATTGATCAAGGGCATTTACCTTCAATTATTTTCTGGGGACCGCCCGGTGTCGGTAAAACCACCGTTGCCTTGTTGTTGGCACAAGCGGTAGATCGTCCTTTTGTTAGTCTGTCTGCATTAAATACGGGCGTGAAAGAATTACGTGAAATCATTGCAGAAAGTGGTGATTTGCTGACCCCTGTGGTGTTTATTGACGAAATTCACCGTTTCAACAAATCACAGCAAGACGCTTTATTGAATGCGGTGGAAAAGGGCAAGATTACACTGATTGGTGCGACTACAGAGAACCCTTCCTTTGAAGTGAACAGTGCCTTATTGTCGCGTTGTCAGGTTTATACCTTAAATGCACTCAGTAATGAGGCGATTCAGGAACTGATGCTACGAGCGATACAACAAGATCATTTTTTAAAACAACGCTTTATTCAAATTGAAGAATTTGATGCCTTGTTGCAGTTTGCCGCAGGAGATGCACGTAAGGCACTGAATTTACTCGATCTAATAGCCAGTACCTTTGAAGCAGATGTTGAAAATATCATCACCAATGCCATTGTCGTGCGTGTTGCACAGCAAAATATTGCGCGGTATGACAAATCAGGTGAACAGCATTATGACTTGGTTTCGGCCTTTATTAAGTCGATTCGCGGCAGTGATCCAGACGCGGCTTTATATTGGATGGCACGGATGCTAAAAGGCGGGGAAGACCCCGTATTTATTGCACGTCGCATGTTGATTGCCTCTTCGGAAGATATCGGCAATTCTAATCCGAATGCTTTGCTTTTGGCTGGAGAGTGTTTCCGTTCGGTGCAAGCCGTGGGTATGCCTGAAGCACGGATTATTTTAGGACAATGTGCCGTGTATTTGGCAACCAGTGCCAAAAGCAACAGCACTTATCTGGCAATTAACAAAGCCCTCGATTTGGCAGAAAGAACGGCGAATTTGCCAGTGCCATTGCATTTACGTAATGCCCCAACCAAACTGATGAAGCAGCAAGGCTATGGGGTGGACTATTTATATCCGCATAACTACCCTGAACATTTTGTAATGCAAGAATATTTGCCTCCAGAATTGAAAGGTACCAAGTTGTACGAATCTGCGCGTAATAAACGTGAAGTGGAAGGTGAGCGTTTACAGCAACGTCGTTGGATGCAAGAACAACAGCAGCAATAAGGCTGTATAGTCCAAATAAAAAAAGCCCGACATCCTGTCGGGCTTTTTCGTATGCGCTGCTTAGGTATAACTCCTGTCGTACCTCACATCCTGGTGGTGTCACTTATCATTATTGTTTTATGTTTTGGAACATCCTGTTCTCTATGCCTCCATCATATGAAAAAAATTCAACCTGATCTAGAAGACATCTTCCTGAATCTTTGTAAGCTGTAACTTACAAAGTGTTTATTTAAAATTGCCTTCAAGGAACTGTTTCAGTCGTTCACTTTTGGGATTGATCAGGACTTCTTTAGGGTCACCTTGTTCTTCAATTTTACCTTGATGCAAGAAAATCACATGGTTGGAGACATGCCGAGCAAAGCCCATTTCATGGGTCACCACAATCATGGTTCGGCCTTCTTCTGCCAGACTTTGCATGACCTTCAATACTTCTCCCACCAGTTCAGGGTCTAAAGCACTAGTCGGCTCATCAAACAACATGACTTCGGGTTCCATCGCCAATGCACGTGCAATCGCTACCCGCTGCTGTTGCCCACCCGATAAGAAGGATGGATATTTACCTTCTACACTTTCAGCCAGTCCCACTTTTCTTAAGTATTTGCGCGCACGCTCTTCAGCTTCCGCACGTTTTAAACCCAAAACATGAATTGGCCCTTCCACGATGTTTTCCAACACAGTCATATGTGACCATAAATTAAAATGCTGAAACACCATCATCAGTTGGGTGCGCATTTTCTGTAACTGTTTTGGGCTGGTCGCTTTTAAATTGCCTGATTTGTCCAGTACGGTATTGAGTTGCTCGCCATTCAGTTGAATGGAACCCTGACTCGGTTGTTCTAAGAAGTTGATACAGCGTAGGAATGTACTTTTTCCTGAACCCGAAGAACCAATGATACTAATGACATCGCCTGCGTTAGCATTTAGAGATACACCTTTTAGGACTTCATTGTCCCCGAAGGTTTTATGTAAATCACGAATCACCAGTTTTGCTGAGTTTTCCATCTATGTTTCTCCTAATGATTCGATGGTTTTAAAAATGCCAACCAGCGTTGTTCCAATTTACGAAAAATCCAAATCAAGATAAATGCCAAACATGCATATAAGATTGCCGCGATGCCAAAAGCATCAAACGTGGCATAGGTTGCCGCATTCACATCTCGTGCAATTTTCAAAATATCAGGCACGGTTGCGGTAAAGGCAATGGTGGTGGCATGCAGCATTAAAATGACTTCATTACCATAAAATGGCAATGCACGGCGTAACATGGATGGAATGATAATACGGGTATAACGTTTCCATGGAGACATGCCAAAGGCTTTGGCGGCTTCAATTTCGCCATACGGAATAGAACGAATCGCACCTGCAAAAATTTCCGTGGTATAGGCTGCGGTATTCAGCGCAAAAGCCAAAATGGTACAGTTGAGTCCTTCGCGAAAGAATTCATCCAGACGCTCATGGGCATGAATATAATCGAGGCTATAAATACCCGTGTAAATAATCAGTAGTTGTACATAAAGTGGCGTGCCACGAAATACATAGGTATAAAACCAAACAGGCAGGCGTAAAAATGGATTTTCTGATACACGCGCAATCGATAGAGGGACTGCCACTACAAAGCCTATCGCAATTGAGAGCACCAAGAGCCATGCGGTCATGGCCACGCCTGTCATTTGAAAACCATCGGTCCAAAGGTATGACTGCCAATATTGTTGAAGAATTTCAATCATAGTTGTCCCTTTTTCACACCAACCGAGTAACGACGTTCTAACCACATCAAAATTAAATTTGAAATGGTAGTGATCGCCAGATAAATCACTGCGGCAATGACACTGAAGTAAAACACCTGCATGGTGCTACGACCTGCATCTTGGGTAATTTTCACAATATCGGTTAAACCAATGAGTGAGACCAGTGCGGTAGCTTTAATCAGGACTTGCCAGTTATTGCCAATACCTGGTAAGGCAAAACGCATCATTTGTGGAAATAAAACACGACGAAAGACTTGAAATGAAGTCATACCATAGGCATAAGCAGCTTCAATTTGTCCCTTGGGTACCGCCTGAAATGCACCCCGAAACGTTTCGGTGAAATACGCGCCATAAATAAATGCCAAGGTAATTACGCCTGCAACAAACGGATTGATATCAATTTGTTCCATTTGCAGTGATTCAGTAATCGAGTTTAGTCCCAGTTGCAGGCTATAAAATAGCAGCAGCATGATGACCAGATCGGGAACACTTCGAATGAGCGTGGTGTAGGCTGTCGCAACATAGCGGACAATTTTAAGACTAGAGAGTTTAGAACTTGCACCCACTAATCCAATCATGATGGATAGTAACAGTGATAACAATGCAAGCTGTATGGTCATCCAAGTGCCTTCAAGCAACACGGGACCATAACCAGACAAAAACATACTCATCTACTCCGAACAAAAACTATAAATAGAATATTGATGAAATTCAGTCGTATATAAAAAATGTCGGTTTAAAACCGACATTTTTGTCATCAATAAATACTGAAGGAGAAGTATTTTTTCTCGAGTTTTTTGTATGTTCCATCGGCAATAATGGCGGCTAAAGCACCATCAATGGCTTTTTTCAGATCAGCATCTTCTTTACGTAAGCCAATCGCGGCACCTACGCCAAGGGTTTTCGCATCGACTACGTTGCCACCTGCAAAGCCAAACGCTTTACCTTTTGGTGATTTAAGGAAGCCACCATCAACCATAATGGCATCTTGTAATGTTGCATCTAGACGTCCAGACACCATATCTTGATAAAGGACATCTTGGTTTGGATAAGGCACTACATTGACACCTTTAGGTGCCCAATAGGCTTTTGCATAACTCTCTTGAATGGTGCCCTGTTGTACACCCACACGTTTCCCTTTCAGGGATGCAGGGGTCGGCAATAACGGAGAACCTTTCTTCGCGACCATGCGGGTTGGAGTGTTGTAAATTTTATTACTGAAAGCAATCTGTTTTGAACGATCCGCAGTGACCGTCATTGAAGATAAAATGCCATCGAATTTTTTCGCTTTGAGCGCAGGAATCATCCCATCAAAAGAATTTTCCACCCAAACACATTTGGCTTTTAATTTGGCACAAATGGCATTACCTAGGTCGATGTCAAAACCCACCAATTTGTTGTCAGGGGTTTTATATTCAAAAGGGGCGTAAGCAGATTCCGTACCGAAACGAATGACTTTCCATTCTTTGGCTTGCACTGTGCTGCCAAGCGCTGTCAGCATTAACGTTGTTGAAAGTAATACTTTCTTTTGCCAGCTTTTCATCGTAAATATTAGCATCCGTAAAAAATCAAATTTCAAAAAATAAGACGAAGACAAATTTACTCCACCTTTTGCTTTGAAATAAAAGCAACATATATACCAAAATATCCATTTATTGGTGATTTATTCAGCTTTACGCCGTTGTAACGGTGGAAATTTGGGTATTTTCTACGGCCAGAATAATTTTGTATTGCAATATCCTATTCGCAATCCTTGATCATATTTAAAATATTCCATAGCACATAGTGGAAAAACTCGGGAAGCTTTGTGCGCTATGGCGTACACAGTTGCTGCTTTTTTTTACAGTTTTTCTTCACAATGGTTCGGGTTTAGAAAAACCTAGACCGAATATTAAGGCTGTAATGTGATGAATTGAAAACATACGGGCAAAACTGCGATGAGTAATGCAATTGCCATACTGAGATTAAAAATGAAGGCAAATTTAGCTTGTATTAACAATTGACGTAAAAATTTTCCTGCGATTGCCCAAACACCAACACACGGAATCGAGATCAACATCAAAATTAAGGCGGCATAGGCAATGTCGATGAATTGTTGGCTGGCAGCAAAGTAGGTTGAGACGGTACTGATCGACATCATCCATGCTTTAGGATTTAGCCATTGGAAAACAGCGCCTTGTAAAAATCCCATAGCAGGTTTTTCATCTAGACGCGCGTTGAGTGGACCACTGGACGCAATTTTCCATGCCAGCCAGAGAATATAGGCGGACCCAATCAGACTTAAGATGGACTGGAATTGGGGAAAATGTAGAAATACTTGATGAAGTCCCAGACCAATTACCATAAGTTGGAAGGCAACACCAAAGGCAATCCCTAGAATTAAAGGTAGGGTTTTCTGGAGCCCAAAGCGCGCTCCTGAAATTAGCACAAGGGCATTATTCGGACCTGGTGTACTGGTCATGACCAAACAAAAAAGTAAATAAGAGATAAATAGAGAAGGAGACATGTGTTTTGCATCATAAATAAAAAACATTTTATTGTTCAGATTACGCAATTTGGTTGTATATTGATCTTAAAAATAGATAGTTTTGCAATAAATGATTGAGCTAGATAGATTAGACCGAAGAATATTGTGTGAGTTGGAAGCCGATGCGCATTTAACCAATCTTAAATTGGCTGAACGTGTCGGTTTATCCGCATCAGCATGTTTGCGTCGGGTACAGGAATTAGAAAAAATTGGGGTGATTAAGGGTTACAAAGCCATTATTGATCGATCACTTTTGGGTATTGGATTAATTGTCTATGTGACCATTGGCTTGTCTAGTCATTCCAAGGCATCTTTAAAGCATTTTGAGGAAGTGATTGAGGCTGCACCCGAAGTCACCGAGTGTCATACTATTACTGGGGCAGTGGAGTATTTACTTCGAGTCGAGGTGACTGATATAAAATCCTATAAAAAATTTCATACCGATGTCTTAGGCACGATTCCTTCCATTTCCTCCATCACCAGTTTATTGGTGATGGACACCACCAAAGATTTGCGTGTTCAAGTATGAACAACAGGAAAATTTACTTAAAGGATCCAATTTAATTCAAGGTATAGATATTGGAAAATCATTATTTCAGAGCATAAAAAACCGAGCCATCAGACTCGGTTTTTTTGTTTTGAAGTTTCAGAGCAAATTAGATGTCTGAAAGGTCGATGCCAATACGTGCAGCAACTTCTTCATAAGCTTCAACCACACCACCTAAACCTTGGCGGAAACGGTCTTTGTCTAATTTTTTCTTAGTGTCTTTATCCCATAGACGGCAACCGTCTGGAGAGAATTCGTCACCCAACACGATACGGTCATGGAATACGCCAAACTCAAGTTTGAAGTCAACCAAAATCATGTTGCCTTTGTCGAACAATGCTTTTAATACATCATTTACTTGATACGTGAGTTCTTTCATTTTTTCAAGTTGTGCAGCAGTTGCCCAACCTAAAGCAATGGCTTGAGATTCATTTACCATTGGATCGCCAAGCGCATCATCTTTGAAGAACAATTCGAAAGTAGGAGGAGTTAGTTCTTTACCTTCCTCAACCCCTAAGCGACGGCACAATGAACCAGCCGCGTAGTTACGAATCACGCATTCCACAGGAATCATGTCTAATTTCTTTACCAACACTTCGGTTGGAGAAAGTAATTTTTCAAAATGAGTTTCAATGCCAGCAGCAGCCAGTTGCTCCATGATAAAGGCGTTAAAACGGTTGTTCACCTTGCCTTTACGATCTAGTTGTTCGATTTTTTCGCCATTGAACGCAGAGGCATCATCACGAAATACTAAAATCAGGTGGTCTTGATTATCTGTTTCATACACAGATTTCGCTTTACCAGTATAGAGCAAGGTTTGTTTTAACATGGGGGAACCTTTTGCAAAAAAAAATGCCTAGTATGATCTAGGCCGGCCAGTTTTGGTAAATCTGGGTTAACAGTTCTGCAGCTTTTTGTTTATCTGCAAAGCTGTTATCGGCATTAAACACTGCCAAATTATGACTTGAACCTACTGATGTTAGTCGTAGTACGTAGATCTGCTGATCGATTTTAAGCGTTACTTCGTAACGGTTTTTACTTTGACCCACAATGTTCTGGTTCAGGCTGCTGAGCGTGGCAAGTGTATACTGCCAAATTGTATCAGAATTTCCGTCAATTTTGAGCAATGGATTTTGATTTCCATCAGTTAGTAATTGAGGACGACCTACCGCAGTGCTTTGTTCAGAAGCAGCAGTTGCTGCGCTGTTGGGTACAGCAACATCTGGGCGGGGTAAAGCAAAACGGTTGCCTTTGCTATTTTCGAGCTTTGGCGCGTGCTGAATTGCAAGGGGATCAACCGTTGGTGCTGGATACAGTGGCGTTGCTGGACGAACCATTGACCCTTCAGGATATTGTAGCGGTTCGAGGGTTGCTGTCTCTTTATAGTTCAAAGATTTGTTGCTAACTGCAAGTGAACTACAACCCGCTAAACTCAATACTGAAAGTGCAAGGGTTAAACCTAAACGTAACTGCATAATATAGTGCTCTTTATTTGATTATACCTGCCGCCACCAACGCTTCACGCAGCGGTGCGCGGTATTGTTCTGCAAGAGGTGTTAATGGTAAGCGAACGCCAGTACCAATTAAGCCCATTTCGTGTAGTGCCCATTTCACAGGAATTGGGTTCGATTCACAAAACAGAATATTGTGTAAATTTGCAACTTGAGCATTTAGTGCTTCTGCACGTGCAGCATCGCCTGCAATCGCAACCGCACATACTTCGCTCATTTGTTTAGGTGCAACATTCGCAGTTACTGAAATATTACCTTTCGCACCATGTTCGATTAACTGGTAAGCGGTTGCATCATCACCTGAATAAACCACCATGTCTTTACCACGTAAGCCTTCAATCAGTGCTTGACCACGTGGAACATCGCCAGTTGCATCTTTAATGCCGATAATTTGCGGAATATCAGCCAGACGGATGACCGTTTCATTCGCCATGTCTACGCCAGTACGACCCGGTACGTTATACAGAATTTGAGGTAAATCAACAGCTTCAGCAATCGCTTTGTAGTGTTGATATAAGCCTTCTTGTGTCGGTTTATTGTAATATGGTGTGACCAATAGGGCTGCATCAGCACCGAGTTTTTTTGCTTCTTTTGTGAGTTCAATTGCTTCGCGCGTTGAGTTTGCACCAGTACCAGCAATAATTGGAATACGTTTGTTGGCTACACGAACGACTTCTTTAATCACTTGTGTATGTTCAGCCATGCTTAATGTAGAAGCTTCACCAGTTGTTCCAACTGCAACAATACTGTTTGTTCCCTGTTCTATGTGCCACTCAACGAGCTTCTCAAGACCCTTCCAATCTACGCTGCCATCTTCAAACATTGGGGTGACGATTGCGACTATTGAGCCTTGAATGATCTGTGCTTGCTGAGTCATTTTGAAAAAATATCCTATTTGTCCATCCAGTGAAGTGAAAAAAATGAGGTTGGATGGGTGCGCATTTTGATTTATAGCAGTTCAATTAGAATCTGTCGAATTGAATAATGCTTACGCAAATTATGACTGAACAAGCGATGAAGAACAATATGCTTTAGTCAAAGCAATTCAAAACTTTAAAAAAGTGAAAATTAACTCGTAGTGAGGGGACGTATCTTGCACTTCAGAAGGTCAAAAAAAGACGTAGATTTACATAATTGAGTAGGAAAGATAAATAAGATTAAGAGCTTATAAAACTTACTAAAGAGCTTATAACTCTAGGTAACGTGCAAGAAAATATGAGGCTTCATAATAAAAGCCGCTGTCAATTATTGATCTGAACAATAACTGATTGAGCATCGCTTAATTTGAGCTATGGTTAAGTATTTAAAGTTTAAATGAATTGTTGACTATTTTAGTCAAATTTCGTTCGGATTAATTGTTTTTAAGACTATCGGTCAGATGTATTGAAAATGTGATTTATCTCATAATTTATAAAAAATTATCAAAAATCTTCAACTTAAGGTGGGTTAATTAAAATTTCTGCTTCACAGATGATGGGCTTCATTTTGGACGATGTTTAAACAAGGAGTTGAAATGAAGGCATCTTCTTCAGCGCGTAAGCACTCCGTGATTACGGTGGCAATTTGCTTTTTAATCGCCGTGATTGAAGGCTTGGATATTCAGGCTGCTGGTATTGCTGCGGCAGGAATTCGAGAATATTTTGCACTGGACAGTTCACAACTGGGAGTATTTTTTAGCGCAGGAATTTTAGGATTATTACCTGGCGCATTGGTGGGTGGACGTTTTGCAGACCGCATAGGACGTAAAACAGTCTTGGTCTGGTCTGTCGCTGTATTTGCGATATTCACTTTATGTACCGTCTGGGTAAATAGTTTTTACAGTTTATTACTGGTTCGCTTTTTGGCTGGCGCTGGCTTAGGTGCTGCGATGCCGTTGTTAATTACGCTAGCATCGGAAGCGGTTACTCCTGCAAAGCGTGGGCAAGCGGTGGGGTTAATGTATTGTGGTATGCCTGTCGGAGCTGCGATTCTGTCCTACATTGCCAGTTTAGATTTCGGTTCGAACTGGAAAAATATTTTTTATCTGGGTGGCTTGTTACCTATTATTGTGCTGCCGATAATGATCAAGTTTTTGCCTGAATCGCGTGAATTCTTAAAGGCCCAAACACGTGTTGAAACCGCAGAGGTCGAGCAGAATGTCTCTTTTCAGGATTTGTTTAATCGCCATAATTTAATGCGTACTGGATTGATTTGGTTTAGTTATTTCTTCACCTTAATGGTGGTTTATATCATGCTGAGCTGGTTACCTTCGTTATTTATGGAGCTTGGTTTCTCGCGTAAGGAAGGCAGTACAGCGCAATTCTACTTCATGCTCAGTGCAACCGTAGGAACGGTGATTTTGGGTATGCTGACAGACCGCTGGAAAAAGGCTTATGTGATTGTGTTGATGTATGGCGGAATTTTGGCAGGCTTATTTGCTTTAAATGCTGCAGCTTCACTCACACAAATGTATTTGGCATCAGCACTGGTTGGGGCTTTTGTGATTGGTTGTCAGGGTGTGCTCTATGCGTTTGGGAGTATTGTTTATCCCACTGAGCTACGTGGCACGGGTGTAGGGATGGCTTCGGCTGTTGGGCGTATTGGGGCGATGTTGGGCCCGACCATTGCGGGACAGCTTTTGGCAGCAGGTTTTGGCGCGACAGGTGTTGTTTCAGCAGCGATTCCTTGTATTGTGATTTCTGCCGTATTGATGTTAATTCTGGTACAACGTCTACAGAAAGTCACCGTTTAAACAGCCTATAGTCTATGAGTAGCCCGTTAATACGGGCTATTTTTATGGGCAATAAACAATCGGTAACAGCAGGAATTGTTGTAGATCAAGTCAGTGAGACTGATGCGCTCACTACATCCTTGAACTTTTGTTATATGCTAGCGAACAATTAAAAAGAACAGTGAATGAAACGGACATGCAACAGATACAAAACAAAAAAGCGTTGATTGTGGTGGATGTACAAAATGGTTTTACCCCAGGAGGAAATCTTGCGGTTGCCCATGCCGACCAAATTATCCCCAAAATAAATCAATTGGGGAATTATTTTGAACAAATTATTCTGACCCAAGACTGGCATCCCGCACAGCATATTTCTTTTGCCGACAATCATGTGGGTAAACAAGCCTTCGATCAGATTGAACTGCCTTATGGCACACAGGTGCTTTGGCCAGTGCATTGTGTACAAGGTAGCCATGATGCCGATTTTCATCCTGATTTAGCCTTACCCCAAGCCCAATTGATTATCCGTAAAGGCATGCATGTAAATATCGACAGTTATTCAGCATTTATGGAAGCAGACCGAAAAACCACGACAGGTTTGGCAGGTTATTTAAATGCACGCGGCATAGATACGGTGTATATCGTGGGTATTGCAACGGACTTCTGTGTGGCATGGACAGCGATAGATGCCTGTCGTTTAGGTTTTAAAACCTATGTGATTGCCGATGCAACCAAAGCAATTGATTTAAATGGTTCGTTGCAACATGCTTGGCAAGATATGTTGGCTGCTGGTGTGCGACGGGTCTACATCAAAGATATTGTTACAGCCATGTCTGCATAACTCTCTTATCTCGCTTCACCTTCTCTAGTTTGCCTACCCATTGAGGACTGACGATGTCTGCATTATTGCAATTGAGCCGTTTGATTCAGAAAACTTTTGCTTTGTGGGTGGTGCTGTTTGCAGCCATTGCATTAATTCTGCCTGAAGCCTTTGTGTGGTTAAAAGCTTATATCCCATGGATGTTGGGAATTATTATGTTGGGCATGGGGATGACCATGCAACTGGAGGACTTTAAAGCGATAGCACAAACGCCGAAAGCGGTCTGTATTGGAGTAATCGCACAATTTGTGGTGATGCCATTGTTGGCTTATGTCCTATGTTTGATTTTTCAATTGCCTACAGAGCTGGCAGTTGGGGTGATTTTAGTGGGCTGTTGTCCTGGGGGAACCGCTTCGAATGTCATTACTTACATGGCAAAGGGCAATACGGCATTATCTGTCGCTTGCACTGCGGTTTCGACCTTATTGGCTCCAATACTTACCCCATTTATTTTCTATCTGCTTGCGAGTCAATGGATTGAAATTAATACGTGGTCGATGCTGAGTTCTATTTTACAGGTGGTGCTATTGCCGATTGTGGTGGGCTTAATTTTAAGACGTTTATTGAAACAACGGATTCAGCAGTACATCACTGTGATGCCGCTGATTTCGGTGTTGGCTATCGTGTTGATTGTGGCGGCCATTATTGGTGGCAGTAAAGCACAGCTGTTACATTCAGGTTTATTGATTTTTCTGGTGGTGGCATTACACAATGGCCTAGGATATCTGTTGGGATTTGGGTGCAGCCGTTTATTCCATTTAAATTATGCAGACAGTAAGGCTGTGGCGATTGAGGTCGGGATGCAAAACTCAGGTCTGGGCGTGGCATTAGCCGCAGTTCATTTTGCAACAGCGCCATTAACCGCCTTACCCAGTGCAATTTTTAGTTTATGGCATAATATTTCTGGGCCGATTTTGGCGACCTATTGGGCAAGTCGACAGCATAAATCGGTTGCTGAGTCAGAGTTAGACGCTCGAAAATCTGAATGAAATCAGTGTGATTTTTAATAAAAATTTGACCAAGTGTTTATAAAGTAAACAGTGAGTTCGCATATTCAAGCTGAGTTCAAGCGTGTAATAAAAATGTCATAAACACTACATAACATGCAGGCACAGAGGGTAAAGAGTTGATTAAAAAATCAACCATATTGAGTCAAAATGAAAAATTTTCAGCATTCATCAGCAACGTATTTCAATCGTGAATTGGCGCTCATTGAATTTAATCGGCGTGTTCTAGCTCAAGCGAGAAATCCTGATTTACCCATTTTAGAGCGCCTTAACTTCCTGATTATTTTCTCCCGCAATCTGGATGAATTTTTTGAAATTCGAGTTGCGGGGCTAATGAAGCAACAGGATTTAAACGCCATTACCCGAATGCCTGACGGTATTCCAACCGATGTAGTTTTGTCTGAACTTTCGACTATTGTGCATCAGGCGGTACAAGAGCAGTACGAGATTTTCAATCATTCCATTTTGCCGCAGCTACAAGACTTTGGGATTCATTTCATTCAATATCAAGATATTTTAGAAAAGCATAAGCCGTGGATTGCCCACTATTTTGCTAAACAAGTGCAGCCTGTGTTGACCCCAATCAGTTTGGATCCATCACATCCTTTTCCGCGTTTGGTGAATAAAAGCCTGAATTTCATTGTCAGCCTAGAAGGTAAAGATGCTTTTGGACGTGAAATCGAAATGGCGATTGTGCCTGCACCGCGTTCTTTACCACGTTTGATTCATTTGCCTGAGAGTGTGGTAGGGAACCATCAAGAACAGATTTTCCTGACCGCTATTATTCAACAACATATCAGCGATTTATTTCCTGGCATGAGAGCGACAGGTTGTTATGCTTTCCGCGTCACACGCAATGCGGATTTAATTTTATCTGAAGATGTCGACGATCTGGCGGTGGCATTAAAAGATGAGCTGTCTTCTCGGCGTTTTGGTCGCGCGGTGCGTTTAGAAATTGAAGATGATTGTCCTCGTGAAATTACGGATTATTTGCTGAATCAATTCGATTTAGATCAAGAGCATTTGTATTCGATTTCGGGGCCCATCAATTTATCGCGCTTAACCACCAGTTTTGATCGCCCAGATTTAAAATATCCTGTGTTTAATCCTGTTATTCCGAAGCCCTTTCGCAAGCAACAGTCCATTTTTGAAATTTTGAAAAAAGAAGATGTGTTACTGCATCATCCTTTTGACTCATTCCAACCTGTGATCAGTTTATTGCGTGAAGCGGCAAAAGATCCGAATGTATTGGCCATTAAACAAACGCTCTATCGCAGTGGAGCAGATTCGGAAATTGTGCAAGCCTTAGCAGAAGCGGCGCGTAATGGCAAAGAAGTCACGGCAGTGATTGAACTGCGGGCACGTTTTGATGAAGAATCGAATATTACCGTAGCCAATGTCTTGCAAGAAGCAGGGGCAGTAGTGGTATATGGCATTGTGGGTTATAAAACCCATGCCAAAATGATTTTAATCGTACGTCGTGAAGATCAGCAATTGGTGCGTTATGCACATTTAGGCACAGGCAATTATCATGCAGGTAATGCCAGAATATATACCGATTATGGCTTGATGACCACGCAACCCGACATTTGTGAAGATGTACACCTGATGTTCCAAGAACTGACGGGCATGGGGAAGATGGCAAAATTAAAGACTTTGCTACATGCGCCTTTTACTTTGCATACAGAATTGCTGAAGTTGATTGATCAGGAAATTGCATACGCACAAGCGGGAAAAAACGCGCGCATTATTATTAAGGTCAATGCACTGACCGAGCCACAACTGATTGCTGCTTTATATCGCGCCTCACAGGCAGGAGTGAACATTGACCTGATTATTCGTTCGATTTGCTGCTTGGTTCCACAACTGGAGGGCTTGTCCGAAAATATTCGAGTGCGATCGATTGTGGGACGTTTCTTGGAGCATACCCGAGTCTATTATTTTGAACAGGGCGGAGAAAAGAAACTGTACTGTGCCAGTGCAGACTGGATGGGACGTAATTTATTTTCACGTGTCGAAACCTGCTTTCCTATTTTAGACCCGAAGATCAAAAAGCGTATTCTGCAAGATGGTTTACTCAATTATTTGTCGGATCAAAAAGGCACGTGGGAGCTACAACCCACAGGAGAATGGATTCAAGCCTACGTTGCTCCAGATGAAGTACCCCATTCCGCGCAAGAGTTCTTAATCAGCAAGAGCTTACAAAAAATTTAATCTTTTAAAACAGCAATAAAAAAGCCTGACAGGAGTCAGGCTTTTTTTATTACAGCAAGCTTATGAGGCTTTAGATTGTTTGCCTTTCAAAATCTCAGTTCTTAAACTTTGTGCCAATTCGGCTGTACTGCTATCCATCCCATTGACCATAAAGGCATGACGAGTCAATACATTGGTCGGATTCGGTAAGGACACCAAGTCATAGTGTTCGCTGATATCCTTTAACAATTCATTGTTTAGATGAACCGCACTTTCTTTGGCAGAAAGTTGATGGACCAGACGTTCAGCCGCTTGAACCGCAGACAACTGCATTGCTTCTACCGATGAAGAAATAGCACTGCGTGTTTGTAACACGAAACGTTTTTCTTCACGGTAGCGTTTATATAAAACTTCCGACAATAATTGGAACACTGAGCTAATCATCACTAGACAAGGCACGGCATTAGGCATGTCTGCCGATAAGGTGATGGTTGCCCCTTGCGCACTGAATTGTTGTACTGTGGTAATGTCGGAGCGATTTAATTTATAGTGCTGAATAGCAAGTTCAATACTTTTATTTAAGAAAATCTGGCACAAATTGAAATAGGGTACAGATACGGTCTGATTGACGGAATCGAGGAGCTGCTTCGGATCATAATATTGAATGTTCAATGCGACTGAGCAATCATCCAAAATCACAGGTTTAATTTCTTTGACTTTATTTTTATTCTGGAACTGCTGTTGGGCTTGCGCAATGGTTAACGCAGCATTATGTTTCTCTTGCTCCAGTGCTTGAGTTAAGGCCTGAATTTCGTGTTTTAAGCGTGATTCATTATTAATACGTGCTAAATATTCGGTACGGCTTGGGCGGGCAATCGCGCGGTAACCTAACCATAACAGACCATGAATAAAGAACGAGAACAAAATCGCTAACCATTGAGTCCGTAAAATTTCCCCAATACTAGGTTTGATCAGGGTAATTTCAATGGTGCCGACTTTTTTCTCATTTTGTAGGGCATCACGAACAAAAACTTCACCATCACGTGTTTTGGATAAACCACCTGTTGCCAAAACCTGATTGGCGCCGTCCAAAATTCGAATAGAGGCGACACTTGGATTGGTGGCATAACGATTCACCAACAAGGCCAGTGATACCGTATTGGCAGGTTCAAGCTCAGATAAGCTGTCTGTGACCAATTGGCTGGTCATCAACTGTCCCTGATTCGCACGGTTCTCATTCAGTTGGTGAGTGGTTGCAATCACCAATAAAAAGGTATGAAGTGCAAAACTTATTATCAGTAGGCTAGCAAATAGCCCTTGTCTAGGCGCATTCAACGTAAACTTCCAAGGCAATTCTATTCAAATTCGATTATGATTCTCACAATAGTTGTAGCTCAGACCCGAGTCAATTCATGCGAGAAATCATTCTTATATCATTTTTGGGACCCGACCAGCCTAATCAATTCACTCGATTAATGCGGGTTTTGTCCACTCATTCCTTACAAATTCTAGATGTTGGACAAGCCGTCATCCATAATCAACTGACTCTAGGTATTGTTGTTTCGTCAGATGACCAGACTGCAACAGCATTAGCCATGAAGGAAATTCTGATTCTAGCACATGATATCGGCTTAACAGTGCGCTTTAAACCGATCTCTGCAACAGAATATGATCAATGGGTAAGTGAAGGTGGACGGACACGCTATATTGTTACGGCTTTGGCGCCTGAACTGACGGCTGCACATTTACAAGCTGTTACCAATATTGTGTCGAACCAAGGTTTTAATATCGAAACAGTGACCCGTTTATCAGGCCGTCCGCAACTACAAAATCAGTTGGAAGGGCCAAAACGCTCTTGCGTACAGTTTGGTCTAAGTGGACAAATGTTAGATGCAACAGCAATGCGCGCGGCTTGTTTACGTTTGTCTTCTGAACTCAGTATCGATATTGCGGTGCAAGAAGACAATGCTTATCGTCGTAACAGCCGTTTAGTCTGTTTTGACATGGATTCGACCCTCATTGAACAAGAGGTGATTGATGAATTGGCGATTGAAGCGGGTGTGGGTGAGCAAGTTGCAGAAATTACTGAACGTGCTATGCAAGGGGAACTGGATTTCCAACAAAGTTTCCGTGCGCGTGTGGCGTTATTGAAAGGTTTAGATGCTTCGGTATTGCCTAAAATTGCGGAACGCTTGACCATTACAGAAGGTGCAGAACGCTTAATTACAACCTTAAAATCATTAGGTTATAGAACAGCAATTTTATCGGGTGGCTTCCAGTACTTCGCAGAGTATTTACAAGCCAAACTCGGGATTGATGAAGTGCATGCCAATGTACTAGATGTACAAGATGGTTACGTCACAGGTGAAGTCAAAGGACATATTGTCGATGGTGCACGTAAGGCATTTTTGTTGAGTGAACTGGCAGATAATATGGGTATTTCACCAGAGCAAACCATTGCGGTGGGGGATGGTGCCAATGATTTACCCATGTTGTCTTTGGCAGGCTTAGGGGTTGCTTTCCGTGCGAAACCTTTAGTCCGTCAGAATGCCAATCAGGCGATTTCAAGTGTAGGACTCGATGGAGTTTTATACTTGTTGGGTGTGCATGATAAAGATCTTAACTGCGCGTAACCATTACAGTTTCATGAAAAAAACGCAATCTTAGGATTGCGTTTTTTGTTTTCTTCTGCGTGACTTTTGTATTAAAAAATCATCTAACGATTGGGCACAATCTGCTTCATATCGGCTATCTAAAAAATATTTTTTTCAGTGAAAAAACCCGTTGTTTTTTTGTAATGACACGCCAACTCATGGCATATCTTGCTTCCATTCAAGTCGAAATGACAAAAAATGTAATGACAAAATAATATTGCGACAATGTATGTCGTTTAATAAAAAAGCATGCCTTTTTTTCTGTTTAAAACTGCTCATAATGCTTGCATAGAGATGCAGATAAACAAATTTCACAAAATTAATATAGGTCGTGAGAATTAAGGGTTGAGTATCTGCCCAGACACGATTCCCATTGAAGACGGAGGTTTTTATGGTCACAGCGAATTTAGCAACCATAATTGGCTTGAGTTGTGTGGCTGTTGCATTGATTGCTGTTTTCTTCTCGCCTTATCGCCGTTGGCTGAGCTTTATGTTCGCAGGTATGATGTTCTGGGGCTTGTTAGAAATGATTCGACTCAGCATTCAGGTCGTATTTGATGTACCCATGGCGTATAGCTATTTGGCAGCGGTGAGTTTAGCCATGACGATGGTGACGCTATTATTGTTTCGAGAAGACCGTCGTGCTGAACGTGCTTTATCTAAACGTCGCTATATTGAACATACCCCTGTGTATGAGGACGATCAGCAGTACAGTAGTCGTTAAGCGTTTATTGCTCCTTTTCAGCCAAGGTGGGAAGGAGCTCAGTTTCGGTGAAGCCGAAAGCCTAAGAAAATATCCATAAAACTACCTTATATAGGTCGATATGGCTGATACTAGAGTAGGTTTGTCGCCTCAAGTGCTTTTTTATTTTTAATGTTATGGTTGTGATTGAATCCATTTCACTTATACAGGCTGTAATTGCTGATTTAAGTATTAGTAAAAAGACAGCCTTTTTATGATGAGAATAAAAATTTTGTTTGTGACTTTGGTGGTCGGATCAGGATTGTTATACAAAGCCTAGCTTCCATCAGAATTAAGTTATGGTAGGATGGAGCAGTCAATTTTTCTACAATTACAATAGGCTTCAAACGTCATGAAACTGTCTTCAATTCCAGTTGTCAAACTACCATTGGTCGATGTGAGCACGGATCCACTTGATCTTTTAGTGGCAAGTTTAGTATTGCGCATGAAACAACTGGCTCGTACCAGTCCAAAATTTATCGAGTTAATTCATGAGCGTCAGTTCCGTATTCAAATTGGGACAGATCAAGGCGTAGCGCGTCAAATTATTGTCGACAATGGACAAATTGATACAGTTTCAGGCGATGCAGAGAAAGCTGATTTTATCTTGCAATTTGCAGACAGCGAGCAAGGGGTGAAAACCTTGTTGAAAGGAGACCCTTCTGCATTTATGACTGGGATGCAAAATGGCAGCATCAAAATGGAAGGTGACTTCAGCTTGTTGGTTTGGTTTAACAAAGTTGCAAAATTGATTCCACCAAAATTACCAAAACCAGTGAAAGAGAAAATTCAATTGGCACGTCAATTCTTAAAAGAAAAGACAGGCCGATAAGTCTTTCACTGCGAAGCAATAAAAAGCCTACAATTCACTGTAGGCTTTTTTATTGCGGAATATTTTATTCAACTTCAAGTTGAAAAGTCACAGGACCATCATTAATTAAATGGACTTTCATGTCTGCTGCAAAAATGCCTGTTTGTACCTGTTCAAATTGGGATTTGGCATAGTCCACCAATTGTTCATACAAAACTTTGGCAGCATCAGGCGGCATTGCAGGGCCAAAATCTGGGCGTAAGCCTTTTTGCGTTTGCGCCATGAGGGTAAATTGCGACACCAACAATAAACCACCTTGAGCTTGTGCCACGTTCCAGCCCATTTTACCTTGTTCATCATCAAAAATTCGGTACTTGAGGATTTTATCAATCAACTTTTTGCCTTTTTCCAGTTGATCTTCTTTCCCTAGCCCTAAAAAGACCAGCAACCCATGTTGAATTTCACCCGTGACTTGACCGTCGACGATCACTTTGGCTTCAAGTACTCGTTGTAATAATGCACGCATATAAAAAACTGATATCAAAACACTCAAAATCAGTTTATCAAAAGCAGATAACCGATTTCATATATTATGCTGAGAAAGATTAAAATAAGTGATCATTAAAACCTTAAAAGTAATATGGTTTTATTTTGCAGATTAAGTTATGCTAAATCACTATTCAATTTAAAGAAAGGCATGGATGAATTTAAATCTTGCCTTACAATAATAAAATGATGATGATATTATCATTTTATGTTAATAATATGATAGAAAATGGCTATGGAAAATAAAACTGCAAGATTGACAATTTTGATTGACCCTATAAAAAAAGAAGCTTTTGAAGTGTTATGTAGTCAGCAAGATTTAAAACCCTCACAAGTGGTTCGACAGCTTATTCGTGAATATTTAAATACGCATGGTGTAGATTACGCAACAAAATTGAAAAATAATGTGCAAAATTCATCGGAAAAATGATACCAAAAAAGCCATCTATGAAAGATGGCTTTTTTTTTGCTCATCGCAAAAATTATGAGAAATCTAATTCTTTTTCAAACGCTTTTAATTCATGGCGAGCCATCGCAAGATTTGATTTGTGACGGTCTAAGACTAGATAGAGAAACAGTTCATCATTGCGGTCTAATGGGCGTAAAATGTGATATTGCTTACCTAAACTAATCAATACATCTTCAATATTATCTTTTAAATTTAAAGCACTCGCGACCTTTCGCTTTGCACGAATAACCTCTGTATTTCCCGCAGCTGCAAGTTCTAAATCTATTCCAGAACCTACCCCAGATAAAGATAAGCCACTTGAACTATCAACGAGTGCAGCAGCAACAAAACCGTCGATTTCAACTAACGGTTTTAAATCTAACTTAGCCATTGTTATTCTCCATACCAGCATGATTTATTGGGTAATATTATTAATTTTAATGGTGAATAATATTACTTTTTATTTGAAATTTGATGTTAATTTAAAGCAAATATAATTGCAATGAATGTTAATATAAATTCATTAAAAATGTATTTTATTATAATATTATGATAATAATATGCACATTTGGTCGCGGCGATCTATTGGCCTTCCATAACTGGAATCATTATTTTTTTGTTAAAAGGATAAGAAAAAAGAATAAATGACACTGGATGTTATGTAACAATGGATTCTGTGATTTATCGTGAATGAAGAACATTCCGAACGGATAGGCTATGCAACCAATAATTCAATCCTTGCTGGATACTGATTTATATAAATTTACGATGCTACAAGTGGTGTTACACAAGTTCCCACAAACGCACAGTGTTTACCATTTTCGTTGCCGCAATTTGGACGAGACGGTCTATCCCTTGGTGGATATCCTGCAAGATTTGAATGAGCAGTTAGATTATTTGTGTCAGCTTCGATTTAAAGAAGATGAATTGCAATATTTGCGTGGCTTACGTTTTATTAAAAGTGACTTTGTTGATTATTTGGAATTATTTCAACTCAAACGCCGTTTCATTCATACAGGCATAGACAGTGAAGGCCGTTTGGATATTTGGGTCGAAGGTCCAATGGTTCAAGCGATGATGTTCGAGATTTTTGTCTTGGCGATTGTCAACGAACTGTATTTTCAACGCATTCGTACACCAGAAATACTTGAAGAAGGTAAGCGTCGTCTTAAAGCCAAAATTGAATTCATTCAACAGTGTGAACAGCAGCAACAACCAGAAGATCCCCCGTTTCTGGTGTCTGACTTTGGCACCCGTCGTCGCTATAGTTTGACTTGGCAAAGACAGGTCATTCAGGCATTTCACCAAGCAGTACCGAATGTTTTCCGAGGGACCAGCAATGTGCTGTTGGCAAAAGAATTAGGAATTTCACCAATTGGCACCATGGCACATGAGTTTTTACAGGCCTTTCAGGCTTTAGATGTGCGTCTGCGCGATTTCCAAAAAGCCGCATTAGAGACTTGGGTACAGGAATATCGAGGTGATTTGGGTATTGCCCTGACTGATGTAGTGGGAATGGATGCTTTCCTGCGTGATTTTGATTTGTATTTTGCCAAATTGTTCGATGGCTTAAGACACGACAGTGGTGACCCTTTTGTTTGGGGAGACAAAGCCTATGAACATTACAAAACCTTAAAAATTGACAGCAGAACCAAAATGCTGACTTTCAGTGACGGTTTGAATTTACAAAAAGCGTGGGCATTACATCAATATTTCAAAGACCGTTTCAAAGTGAGCTTCGGTATAGGCACCAATCTGACCAATGATATGGGGCAGACTCCATTGAATATTGTATTGAAGTTGGTGGAATGTAATGGACAATCGGTGGCGAAAATTTCAGATAGTCCGGGTAAAACCATGACCGATAATGATACTTTCTTGGCCTATTTACGTCAGGTTTTTCAAATTACAGAGCTTGAGCATTAATTGATTTATATTGCTGATTTTCTGCAATGATCTCTAGGAAAATCGGCAGTTGGTAGACATGGGCTTATGCTAAGATCAAGCTGTTGCCAGAACAAAACGTGTAAAAAAGATGACGGAATCTACGCTAAATTTGGGTTTATTAATCGAGGTGGAAGAGCTACTTCCACATTTAGACAATGAAAAATTACGTATTGTGGATTTAAGTCGAAGTTCAGTCTATGAGCAGTTGCATATTCCACATGCGATTCCGCTTAAACCCGCGCAGTTGTTGCGTCAAGAAGAAAATGCAACGGGCTTGTTACCTCATGCTGAAGGTTTGCAGGCACTGATTCAGTATTTAAATATTAGTCCTGAACATCGTGTGGTGGTTTATGACGATGAAGGTGGCGCTTGGGCAGGGCGATTGATCTGGAATTTGCATTGCTTGGGTTTTTATAATACCTCGCTGCTCAATGGCGGTATTCATGCATGGTTAGGGCAAGGTTTGCCCACGACTTCAGAACAGGAGCAATTCGCTCCTGTAGAATCCTTAGTGCAAGTCAATTTGGCTGCACAAGATCAAGTCCGTATTGAATATCCCGAGTTGTTGTCTTTGGTACAGCAACAGGCCATTCAGCTTTGGGATTGTCGAACTGAAGATGAATATACGGGTTTAAGATTAGCAGCACGACGCGGTGGTCATATTCCAAATGCGCGCCATTTTGAATGGAGTACTGCACTTAACCGTGAAAATCATTTAAAATTGCATGCTTTAGAACGCACACAACAACGCTTAGAACAACAAGGTTTCAATTTACAAGAACCTGTCGTGGTGTACTGTCAGTCACATCATCGTTCAGGTTTGGCTTATATTTTGGGTCGTGTATTGGGTTGGAATATTCGAGCTTATGATGGTGCGTGGAGTGAATGGGGCAATCGCCTCGATAGTCCAATCGTTACTGGAGAGTTACCGTCTTGAGCCTCACCTCGCGTTTAACAAAACAATTCTTTATTCAGGCGCAACGTGTTGTGCCACAACATCAACTCTCGCGTGTGGTAGGTAAGATTGCTGCCAGTGAACATCCATTGATTAAAAACACGGCAATTTCTGCATTTAAAGCGCAATATGGCATTGATATGTCAATTGCAGAGCAAAAAAATGCGTTGAAATACAAGTCATTCAATGAATTTTTTACCCGAGCTTTGCAAGAGGGTGTACGTGAGATTGATGCCGATGAGACAAGCATTGTATCTCCTGCCGATGGGGCAATTTCACAATTGGGGCATATTGAATCTGGTGAAGTGTTCCAAGCCAAAGGGCAAAGTTTTTCGGTTGAAAAGCTGATTGCTGATCCTCAATTAGCAGAGCCATTCAAACACGGTGAATTTGCAACGGTATATCTATCTCCGCGCGATTATCACCGTGTACATATGCCGTTTGCAGGTACGCTCACCGAAACTTTATATGTGCCGGGTGAATTGTTCTCTGTGAACCAGACAACGGCTGAAAATATTCCAGGTTTGTTCGCACGTAATGAGCGTATGGTGTGCCTGTTCGATACCGAATTGGGGCGTATGGCAGTGGTGTTAGTCGGTGCGATGATTGTGGCAGGCATCGAAACGGTTGCGACAGGCAAAGTGAAACCAACGGGGCGTTTAGAGTTGAACCAGCACAATCTATTCCTTGAAAAAGGTGCAGAGCTAGGACGTTTTTACTTAGGTTCGACGGCAATTGTCTTGTTTGAACAAAATAAAATGCAGTGGGATGCCCAGTTTAAAGCCAATTCGACAGTAGTGATGGGCGAAGCATTGGGGCATACCCTGTAATGATGGCTTTGAGATGGTTGTTAGATGCAACCATCTCAATCCTTATTTTTTAAATCATATAATAATCATTGCTGAGTAAAACAATTTTTAGCTCAAGTGGTACAGGCGTTCTTTGGGAAATACAACTTTAAAAGTCGAGCCTTGATTTTCTTTGGATTCAATTTCTAAATGTGCATTGTGCTGCATCAGTACGTGTTTCACAATTGCCAGTCCTAAACCCGTTCCACCTGTTTGACGACTACGTGCGCTATCCACACGATAAAAGCGTTCGGTTAAGCGTGGCAAATGTTTCGGATCAATACCAATACCCGTATCTTCAACCGTGAAATAACCATGTTCGCCATCATCATGCCAACCCATGGTAATAGTACCGCCTTTCGGGGTGTATTTAATCGCATTGGTAATGAGGTTGCTAAACGCACTGGCCAACTCGGTATCTGAACCAATGAGGTCGCAATGACTGTCGATGTCCAAATTCAGGGTATGGCCATAATCCACGTTATAGGCCTGCGCATCATCGAATAACTGATTCATCAGGCTTGGCATTTCAATAATCTGGTTTTTGGCAATTTGCTTATTATTTTCCAAACGGGATAACAGCAAGAGGTCATTGACCAAGGCATTCATACGTTTAGTCTGTGCCTGCATTTGCTCAAACGCACGCTTCCAACGTGGGTTTAAATCTTCTTGATCGGTAAAGGTTTCAATATAACCACTGAGTACTGTTAAAGGCGTACGTAATTCATGTGAAATATTATCGACAAAATCTTTACGCATTTGCTCCAAGTTATGCATCCGAGTCACATCATATGCTACTAAAAGACGGCTTTCACCGCCAAAGCGAGTCATTTTGATTTGTACGTAATGATCTTCAAACACTGAGGATTTCATTTTAATCCCATCAGGGATTTGATCGCTTTGTTTGAAATATTCAATAAAACTCGGCTGGCGTAGAATGGTCATAATATTGCGACCACGATCTAGCGCCTGAATGCCCAATAATTTTTCTGCCGCGGGATTCCACCATTCAATTTGATGTGACTCATCAATTAACACCACGGCTTCTGCCAGTGCCACCAAAGAGGATTGTGCACGGTCAATCAAGCCAACCATTTCGGCTTGAACAATACGTTCTTGGCGCTGTGCACGATAGACATTAAATAATAATGCTCCCCAGATGCCATTTAAATTGGGCGGAACATCATAAGGACGGTTAGAAATCCATTCATTGACCAAGTACAAAGAGCGCAGTTGGAAACCGAAGAAAATGGTAAAAGCAGTAAAAATACAAACCCAAAAATACCCGATGCCAAACCCGATCAAGCTTGCAATCAGCAATAGAAAAACCAGTAAACGTAAATCTTGTTTGGCAAATATCCATAAACTGCTGTAACGGAATTTTTGATGCTCACGCGCCAGTTCGGGGACAGGGTAGGGTTCATACATAAAACTAAAATTAACCTAAAGCTACATCAGCACGAGTGGAGAAGCGGTAACCCGTTCCACGCACGGTTTGAACAAAACGGTCTGCACCATAGGGTTCTAAGACTTTGCGTAAACGGCGAATATGGACATCAATAGTACGGTCTTCAATATAGACATTTCCACCCCAAACTTGATCAAGCAGTTGCGCACGGGTATAAGCACGCTCAGGATGTGTCATGAAGAAGGCCAATAAACGATATTCAGTTGGACCCATTTCTAGAATATTATTGCCAAAACTCACGCGTTGGCTGACTGGGTCAAGCAATAAACCATTGGCATCAATGGTTTTTTCTCCACTCAGAGCATTGGCGCGACGCAGAACAGCTTTAATGCGCGATACCAATTCACGTGTCGAAAAAGGTTTGGTCATGTAGTCATCTGCACCTGCATCGAGACCTTGGACTTTATGGTCTTCTTCTCCGCGTGCAGTGAGCATAATCACAGGAATTTCAGATAAATTTTCATCGCGTTTAAGGCGACGACAGAGATCGACACCGCTGACACCACCAGGCATCATCCAGTCGAGCAGAATTAACGCTGGGCGTTGATCGACAATCATTTGATGCGCCTGTTTTGCATCTTCTGCCTGTAAGCATTGAAAGCCTGCCATATCCAAAGAGGTATGAATCATCTCTCGAATTGGAAGTTCGTCATCGACGATTAGTATGTAGTCATCTTTCACAACGCAATATCCTATTGATGATAACGGTAGGCCGTTTTTTATTTATGACAGGCTTATTACAAAGATTAATTATGACAGTATCATTGCAGAATAGGGCAGAATCCCAATTTTCGCAAAGTTTTGTGACAATTTTTAGTCGAATTCGTGAACAATTTTAGACAAACTTAATGGCTGCCTTAAAATCTGGTTCAATTCTTTTGTAAAAATTAAATTGCTGTAATTTAATTTTTTTTCTCAGAAAATGATTCGAGTAGAGCTAAAAAAACCACTCGACATGATGCCAATACATCGTCCAGAGACTGTTTAAAGCCACTGATGACCCAACGAATCGCGATCTGGGTAACATAACCATTTAAGCCTGTAGAAACCCATGAAATTTCACGTTCTGAATGCGGGATATTCGGCATCATTAACATGACAAAAGCATGAATCATACGGTCAAAACGCAACATGGTTTCGTGAATGGTGGCTTGGTTATGTAGTTCTTGTACCAGCATAGCATCGATATAAATAATACGTGCCATACGTGGGTTGTCTTTGAGCGTGGTGAGTAGAGCAGTTAAGCCAGCATCGACCATTTTTTCATGACTGTTCGAGGCTTGCATAATCGCTTGCATGACATTTTGTTGCAGTTCATCAATCAGTTTTAAAAAGATGGTTTGGAAAAGTTGATCACTTTTTTTAAAGGATTCATAAAAATAGCGTTCGGTCAGTTTGGCTTCATTGCAAATGTCTTTGACTGTGACGGCAAAGAAACCATGTGTGCCATAAACTTCAATACCTGCCTCGATGAGTTTTTCACGACGTGCCTGTTGACGTTCAGTCAAAGAGAGTCCTTTAAACTGGCGTTCTTTATTTTTTAACGGTTGGTTATTTTTTCCTGCATCGTTGGTATTGGAATAAGTCATAAAGATAAAACGTAGCAAAGACCGCCTATAGTTTAACAACAATTGCTGCAAATGCCTAAATTAAACGCAGGATTCGGCTCAAAGGAGATTCGTCAGACAATTATTGACAATGAGTATTGTCAAATTTATATTGAGAGTGTCATTTGCATCATGCATAAAATAATGGGGGTAGCTTTGTCATACCGCCTTAGGAACCAATAAGGATAGAAAATGAAAACATTTAACAATAAAATCGCCGCCGTAACAGGTGCGGGTTCAGGGATTGGTCAACAGTTGGCATTGCTTTTAGCCAAGCAAGGTTGCCATCTTTCTTTAAGTGATATTAATGAACAAGGTTTGGCAAAAACCGTGGAATTACTCAAAGACAGCAATGTGCGAGTGACCACCAAAAAACTAGATGTATCTGACCGTGAAGCCATGCGTACTTGGGCAGAAGAAACGGTACAAAATCATGGTTCAGTCAATATGATTTTTAACAATGCTGGGGTGGCGTTGGGCTCGACAGTAGAAGGTGCGAGTTATGATGAACTAGAATGGATTGTAGGGATTAATTTTTGGGGAGTTGTGTACGGAACCAAAGAATTTTTGCCGTTGATTAAGCAAACAGGCGATGGTCATATCATCAACATTTCTAGCTTATTCGGTTTAACGGCTCAACCCACCCAATCGGCTTATAATGCCACCAAGTTTGCGGTTCGTGGTTTTACCGAATCCCTACGTCAGGAACTGGATATTGAAAACTGTGGCGTTAGCGCGCTGTGTGTACATCCAGGTGGTATTCGTACCAATATTGCCAATGATGCGCGTATGAATGACAGCTTACGTAGCTTGGGGATGAATCCAGAAAAATCGGCACGCGCATTTAATAAGTTATTACGTATTCCACCAGAAGAAGCGGCACGTCAAATTTTAGCTGCGGTACAAAAGGATAAGCGTCGTGTATTGATTGGCAATGATGCTAAATCTTTAGATCTGATTCAGCGTATTTTGCCAACAGGCTATCAAAAAGTGACGGCTATGGCGACGTCATTCAGCAAGCGTTTTAAATAACAAGCAGAGTAAATAAAAAGCAGGTATCGATCTTCAGATCAACACCTGCTTTTTTGTGTATGGTTTATCAAATTAAACTTTCTACGGTTTTCTTTTTCCAGACAAATTGGTAATACAGACCTTGCATCACACATAGGCAGACAAAGGCAAGTGCATAGGCATACCATATACCTTGCAGTCCCCACCAGTCACTAAATAAATAAGCGCAGGGAACTTCAATAGCAATAATGGCAACAATGTTGATGATCATCGGAACGGTGACAGTACCACTGGCACGCATAATCGATGCGAAAATTGCGCTGGCACCAAAGAATAAAATGGACCATAACACAATAAATAAAAGCTGTTGACCCAGTTCGACCACAGCATGATCTGTAATAAAAAGTGCCATCAGATATTTTGAAAATAAATAGCCCAAGACCACCAATAATCCTGTAATCGCAATATTCATCCCGAGTGCGGTACGTGTAACTTTGGAGAGTAATTCTGACTTTCCAGCGCCAATCGCTTGAGCGGCAAAAATCGATGCAGCAATCGCAATCGAAAGTGCAGGAAACTGAATATAATTCAGAACCTGATTCACAGCTCCATAGGCAGCAGTCGCATCAGCACCATGACGATTGACTAATCCTACAATCACCAAACCAGCAACCGAAGTCGTGACCATTTGTATCCCAGTTGGAATACCGAGGCGTAAAATAATTTGACACAGTTGGCGGTCAAAACGAATATGACGCAGCATCTGCGCGTCGAGTCGAAGTGGATGTCGTTTATAGCCCAGATAAAAATATAAGAAAATGAGAACAGAAACAAAACCTAGGGTAGATGCAATCGCAGGTGCAACAATTCCCAGTCGAGGAAAGCCCCAATAGCCTGCAATCAAGACAGGAGTCACGCAAAGGCCTACTAAAATGGTCATGCCTGAAGCGATTAAAGGGGTAGTGCTATCGCCCACACCGCGTAAAATGGAGGTATAAATAATATAGATAAATAATAAAGGACTACCTGCGAGCATCCACTGCACATAAGGCAAGGACAAATGCATGACGGCTTCATCCGTACCCAATGCCAATAACACATGGCGGGAAAATACTACCCCTAGTAGGGCAATGATACTTCCACCAATCAGGGTCATAAATAGGGTCGAGCCAACCACCGCCCGCACTTTTTCTATATTCTGTGCACCCCATGCCTGTCCGATCAGTACGGTTGAACCTGCGGACAAACCAATCACAAAGGCCATTAAAAAGAACAAAATCGGAAAAAATACCGCCACTGCGGCAATCGCTTGTACCCCCATCATCTGCCCGACAAAGACCGTATTAATTGTCCCTGATAGATTTTGCAGAATATTGGTGGCAATCAACGGCATCAGGAAAATAAAAAATGCTTTCCATAGCTTTTGATGTTGCACCAAAGGGTTGTGTGCCGACATAGATGATCCTGTGCTCTTTTTTATCGTATTGTTTCAGCTTACCCTAGCACAGTTAGCATATAAAAAATGGATGTATTTCAGTAAGCAAAGCCATATTTCATCAGTTGTTTTTTACGCTTGGATTGGCTTTATACCGTACTGAGAATTTGGGTGGCTTGGGTCAAGGTCTGTTCAGTTTTGGCAAAGCAGAAGCGAATTAGTTTTAAATCTTCAGGTGGTTGCTGATAAAACACGGAAATGGGAATCGCCACAATGCCATGCTGTTCTGCAAGGAAGTGGCACATGTCAACATCATTCAAATCGGGGCGAATCGCACGATAATCCAGATTTTGGAAATAGGTGCCTTGAGAGGGCGTCAATGTAAATCGGGAAGCTGCTAATCCTGCATTAAATAAATCACGTTTTTGCTGATAAAAACGAGCAAGCTGCTGAATATGTTCAGGATATTCTTGCATGTACTGTGCTAAAGCGACTTGAACTGGAGTGACCCCACAAAAATTGGCAAATTGATAAACTTGACGAAAGACCCGCATCAACTCAGGCGCAGCCACACAATACCCTGTTTTCCAACCAGTCACATGGAAGGTTTTTCCGAATGAACCGACCACAAAACACCGTTCACGTAGCTCTGGAAAAGACAAGGCCGAATAGTGCTGTTGTTCATCGTATACCAAGTGTTCATAGACTTCGTCTGAGAGCACCACAATATTGCGATTTTGGATCAGTTGAATCAGCTGTTGCCAATCTTGCTTCGACCAAATCGCCCCCGTTGGATTATGTGGTGTATTGACAATAATCATGCGGGTTTTGGCATTAATTGCGTTGGCAACTCGGTTCCAGTCCACATGAAAATGCGGTGCCATTAAAGGAATATGAACTGCTTTTGCACCGACCAAAGCAATACTTGGTGCGTAGCTGTCATAACTCGGATTAAACACAATGACTTCATCACCCGCATGCACAATGGCTTGAATGGCACTAAACAGGGCAATGGTCGCTCCTGGTGTGATGGTTATTTCTTGGATGGGATCAATCACCAGCTCATCACGCTGAAGAAATTGCGCAGCCACTTGCTGGCGTAAGCTAAGTAAGCCATCACCTGCTGCATATTGATTGGAACCATGTAAAGTCGCATGGCTTAAGGCTTCAACCAAGGCTTGCGGGGGAGCAAAGTCAGGAAAGCCCTGTGATAAATTGAGTGCATTCAGCCGTTGCGCCATGGCCGTCATCTGGCTAAAAATCGTGACCCCTTGGGCAGGAAGTTTGGAATGAATTTCAAGCATGACCACAGACCTATCGGATGAATAAACCGATTTAATTTAGCATGTTGCAAGGTTTGTACAAGTTTAAATCTATTTATTTCTCTGTCTGAACCGTGTCGTAAACTAGAGCAAATAATCGACCACAGCCCGAATAATCCCCAGTGCGAGACCAATAAAGGCACCCACCACCACGCCATTCACACGAATCATATGCAGGTCGCCACCGACCTCATTTTCAATTTTACCAATCATCTCGCGTGAGTCCCATTCATGAATGCGTTCACTAATAAAACGAATCACTTTTTCACTGTATTGATCACTCAAATTAACCGCCAGACTGCTCATGCGATCATTCAATAACTGGCGGACAGCCTGATTGGCAATGATATTCTCTCCAACCTGTTGAATTGCCACGCGTAGATTGGCTGCAATGCCTGAATCAGGCTGCATTAAATCGGCTTTAATGGCATCACATAAAATCACCACCGCACCACGAATAAAATTCAGCACTTGAGGGCTATCCAGTAAGGCATCTTTACCTTGATTTAAGCGTTGGCTTGCGACACTGTTCCGATCGGTTAATTGCAGCATCAGTTCTTGGGCAGTTTCTTCAATCTGTTGTCGCCAAGGGTGCTCTGGATTGGCGAGCATGGATTCTACCCGTTCAATCAGTGAGTCAATGGTGCGTTGTTGCACATCAATCCCAATCCAACTGGCACCTTTGGCCAATTTAGAGACCCCAAGTTCTTTAAACAGCTTTTGCGTGAGTTCGCGGGTTTGCTCTGGATGGTTGATCATCCAGTCATGCACGATATCTAGGCCACGTTGCAATACATCTTGGTGGAAGTCATTTTCAATGACCGCACGCAGCATTTCACTGGCCAGCATGTTGATATTGGTATTGCGCACCCATTGCACACTATTGTTTTGAATAAAGCGACCAATCTGCTCTTGCCCAACAAAGTCAAAGATTTTCGGGACGGTTTGCTGAATCACTTGCGTGACTTGCGTGTTGTTGTGAGGATTGGCTAACCATTGACCCACTGCCAGACTCAAGTCGATATTTTTGAGACTGCGTTCGACCACTTGAGGGGAAAGAAAATTCTCTTGGACAAAACGCCCCATAGACTCGGCAATACGCGCCTTGTTACGTGGAATAATTTCGGTATGGTCACGCAAAAAATTGGGAATTGGCATTTTGCCAAAAGGATTGCGGAACAATACGGTGATGGCATACCAATCTGCCAACCCACCGACAACACCAGCTTCTGCAGACAACATGAAAATATGAATCAGCCATGCATACTCGGGCATGAATTTGGCGAGCACCATGAGCACAATCCATGTCATGACCGCCAGCAATAAAGCAATATTTGCGAAGCGTTTACTTCGTTGCAAGCTTTCAGAACTGGTGGTCGCTACATGCATAGAATTGTCCTAATCTTATTTTTGGGTTGGAGCAGATACTTCGGGTTGTGGTTGAATGACCTCGCCTGTAGAGGTCAGTCCATATTTTTTTCCCAAAGACTGTAAGATGAGTGTGGCATCAAAAGCATCGCTAGGTACTTTGTCTTTTTCTTTAAAACACTTAATGGTATACGAGACTTGCACAGGGTCAATATTCACCACCTGTGGTGTGTCGTAGAATGGGTCAGGCCAATATCCTGGATAGCGGCGGTAATAGCCACGTGGATAGTAACCATAAGGGTAAAAAGACGGTGAGCGATAGACTACCGCTTGACGAGGTGGTTTATTGGTCAAATTACTGGGGTCATCTAGGACTTTAAAATAACGAAAGCCATTTTTGACTGTAGTTTGAGCTGCCTTGACCAAGGTAATTTCTTCTGCGACGCCATAGTTCATATTGGGGTCGGCTTCAAAACTGATCCGATAGGTCTGTGTATTCATGGGATAGGTATTAAACTGTCCCAACTGATCAAAGGTTCGAGGTTTGGATGGTGTAGAAGCACAGCCCGCCAGTGCAAGTGTGATAAGTGTCAGGGCAATAAGCTTAGTTTTCATGTGTATACTCCGCAGACTGCTGATGAAATAGGGGAGAAAGAAGACACACCACTCAGGGTTAAAAATGGCTATTTGGTTGTGTCAAAAATTCTAATTCTTCAGCGCTAGATGATCGTCCTAGAATGTGATTTCGGTGTGGATAGCGTCCAAATCGGTCAATAATAGCTTTATGTTGTCGTTCAAATTCTAAGGCAATCGGATGTCCCAATTGTTCAAATAATTTTAACCCAAATTCATGTACACGTTGCGACTCGCTGTGCATAAAAGGCATATATAAGAAATAACGGTGTTCTGGGCTGAGTTCTAGGTCATGTTGACCTAAAATGGCTTCTTGTGCCAACCCTAACGCAAGTCCATCTTGCGCAAAGGCCTGTGCTTGATCACGAAATAAATTGCGGGAAAATTGATCTAGAATAATCACTTCGGCAAGACGCCCTTCAGGCTGTTGACGCCATTCCCACAGTTCAGCTAAAGCAGCTTGCTGATGTATCTGGCCAAACTTTTCTGCTAACATTCGATCAAATTCGCTGCTTTTGGCAAACCAGTGCGGTTGGGTTTCGGGGGCAAACCAAAAGTTTAAAATATCCTGATAATTCATTTTTATTACAGATCCTTAGCACTTATTCTTCCATAAAATCATATTTTTTGGGTGTCTTATAGAGTAACTTTGTGATAAAAAATTGCCGCAATAGGTGCACTTTTTCAGAAATTTTTATATTGACCCGTTGAACATAAGCGATGTTACCCATATTAATGCTACTGATCTGATTTAGTGGATCTTTTTGACAGAAGCAGCAAATGTTGCGAATCTGTTTGAAAAATAGACAGCGTGTCATGTGGTGGCATCAAATCACAGTAGACTGATATAAACTGATGATTTTATTTTAGTAGTTCTTCCAAAAAGCGAGATGATAATGAATCAACCCGAATCGACCTCTCAAGCTGTACTTCCGACTTGGGTGGATTCTTCGCTGTTACAAGGGATGTTGCGTGGTATAGAACGTGAAAGTTTGCGTATGCAAAGTAATGGTTTTTTATCGCAGGCCGATCATCCTAAAGCTTTAGGATCGGCATTGACCCATCCGCATATCACCACCGATTATTCAGAAGCCTTGATGGAGTTTATTACCCCTCCACAAGACAGTATTGCCAAAACCTTGTCTTATTTGACCGATATTCATGCTGTGGTGCATCGTCACTTAGAGAACGAAGAAAAACTTTGGCCTTTGTCGATGCCATGCATGTTGGATAATGAGGAAGACAACATTCGTTTGGCACAATATGGCAGCTCCAATATTGGCCGTTTCAAGACGTTATACCGTCATGGTTTAGGCATTCGTTATGGTCGCCGTATGCAGACCATTTCTGGGGTACATTATAATTTATCCTTCCCAGACAGCTTATTTAGTGCATTACAACAACAAGAAACCGATCCTCATTTACGCCAACTCTCTGCACAAGATTACCGTAGCCATCGTTATTTTGGCTTAATTCGCAATTTCATTCGTTTAACGCCGTTGGTGATGTTTTTGCTGGGTGCGAGCCCATCCGTGTGTAAATGTTTTATGACGGGGCGTGAGCATCATTTGCTGCCGTTGTTAAAAGGGACGTTATATTTGCCTTATGCCACTGCTTTACGCATGGGGCGTTTTGGTTATCAGAATTCAGCGCAGAAGCAACTGGGCATTCACTATAATGACATTCAGGGCTATTTAGACGGTTTACAAAAAGCGGTCAAAACTCCGTATGCAGACTTTAGCCGTTTAGGGTTAAATGATGCGCAAGGTGAGCCAACCCAAATTAATGACCATGTCTTGCAAATTGAAAATGAGTACTACAGTCTAGTGCGACCAAAGCAGGTGCCTCAGGCAGGTGAAACGCCTTCGGAAGCTTTAGCGAATCGTGGTGTGGGTTATGTCGAGCTGCGTGCGGTGGATGTGAATCCATATAGTCCGATTGGGATTGATGAAAGCAGCGCTGGTTTTCTGGAAGTGTTGGCATTGTATTGTTTATTACAAGACAGTCCTGCGCTGTTAGATGCTGAGCAAGAACAGATTGAACAGAATCAAACTGAAGTGGTCAATCGGGGGCGTGCACCGAATGCACACATTGTGGAAGATGGACAGGATTACCAGATTGAAGCTTGGTGTCAAAAACATCTGGATGCGATGCAACCCTTCGCAGAATTGCTAGATCAAGCCAATACCACGCAGTTGTATGTTCAAGCTTTACAACTGATGCAACAACGTATTGATGAGGTTGATCATACCCTTTCAGCACAGGTGATCGCAGATACTTTGACCCATGGTGGAACGTGGAATTTTGGTAGCGTGATGGCTCAACAACATGCGGCAGTGTATGAACAGCATCAATTAAACCCTGAAACACAGGCCTATTTTGATGAACTGGCACAGACATCGCTACAACAGCAACAACAACTTGAACAAGATACTGACATCAGTTTTGACGAATATCTTGCACATTATCGATAAAAATTAAGAGGTTTGACCATGCAATGGAGTTTTCGCTTCGTGAGCGGGTTTTTAGTGATTGCCAGTATTGTGGGTATGGCGTTTGCGCTGTATCTCGAACATGTCCAAGGTTTGTCTCCATGCCCATTGTGCGTCTTTCAGCGAGTGGGTTTAATCGGGTTAGGTTTTATTTCCCTGATTGCATTGATTCATAATCCAAAGTCTACGGTGGGAAAACGCATTTATGCCTTACTCGGTAGCTTGTCTATTTTATGGTCGGCAGGTGTTGCAGCACGCCATGTTTGGTTACAGAATTTGCCGCCCGATCAGGTGCCGAGCTGTGGTCCAGGATTAAATTATCTGATTGATGCCTTGCCGCTGAAAAGCGTCTTGGCGCAAGTGCTGACGGGTTCAGGTGAGTGTGCAGTGATTGACTGGACCTTCTTGGGACAGTCTTTGCCTGTATGGTCATTGTTATTTTTCGTGGTATTGACCGTGGTGAGTCTGTGGCAATTGGTGCGCCGTTATCCAACTGCAGCGAAAGCGAAAAAATAATAGCGACTTTGTCCAATAGACATAAAAAAAGCCAACAGTTGTTGGCTTTTTTTATGTGGTATCAGGTCAGGGCAATGCCTTCAAAATCATCTAAACCAATCATATGTTCATGAGCATGCAGTTGGTGATGTTGTGCTTTTTCAGGATAGAACCAATGCACGATTTGTTCTGCGACACTGGAGTGATATTGAATTTCTAAATGATTCAGACCGTAAAAAATGGCTTTATGTGATTCGGGCAATTTCAATTGAAAACGCGGATTGGGATGTTCACCTAAGGCACTTTTTACACTGACCAAATAATCGCCAATCACTTTTAGGGTTTTGTTTTTACGGTGTTCGAATTCGAGTGTGCCCGCGACCAAATAGGTATTGATATGCGAAGGTAGGGGAGCAGGTTTACGGTTATCGTCAAAGAAACCAATCCGTGCTTCATTATGCTCCCAATCGTCATCGCGCACACTGCCATAACGTAAATCTAAAATGCCATTACTACGAATATTCACCAGATGCCCGACCAATTTCACAATCGGAAAACGCCCCAATTTTTCTTGAACTGCAAAACCAAACCGCTCCAGTACCGCACCATGATGTGGAGAGCCTAGACAAACTAAATTTTCGACCATGTGCAGCCATTGATGCATATTTTGTTTGCCATAGAACAAAGCACTGCGGGCAACCAGTCCACCCATACTATGTCCAATAATATCAATACTGGTAATGCGCGGGTTACGCTGAATCAGATCTTCTAAGGTATTGGCGAGGCTGCGTCCATTGGCTGAAATACGACGTCCTGTGTTGTAGTTTAAATACAACATGGTGTTGTGGTCCCGTTGTGCTAGCAGTTTTTCTCCAAAACCGCCATTATTACGGTTGGTCCAGTCAAGATGGTTCATACACAAACCATGCACAAAAAGGACTACCCGACCCGATAAATCTCCACGTTGGATTTCACCGTAGTGATCATAGAGCACCATCGGTAGTGCCATCGGATTATGATATTTCAGCAAATAGTCACCCAAGACGCCATTCACCGCACCGACTAAAAAATGCAGCGTCGGAGTAAGTGGTTTTTCATGTAGTTTTGGGTATTTTTCAATAATTTGGCGTAGGCCTGGCGCTAAAAAATAATGTCCATAATTTTCCAACAAACTCATGCTTAAGCGGTTAAACCGAGCAATTTGTGGTCGATTTTGCAAATTTTTGAATTCTTGTTCATCAAGACCAAAAATACTTGAGAAGATTTCCCGCTGAATAGTACGCATAAAATCTTGCACCACATTGTTAAGTGGCGTACTGAGTAATTGGGCTAGACCTTCCAGTAAGTCGGCTTGGCTGGGTGGCGTGCGGTCCCATTTACAATAAGTTTCATGCAGCGGTGTTAAACTCGGCATTTGTTGTTATCCTTGATGCTTTGTTTGTCTCATCTCAACGCTTTCATTTTGATTAAGATAGAGGTATAACTTTTTTCAGTTTTCATCATATCGAGTACCACTCGAATAATTTTAAAATACCGATGAATATCATGAAATAGGGCTTATTTTGTCTAACAATTCGAGGCTTTCGACGAATTTAGAATAATCCTGCGTCAGAAAGATGAAAAATGGATGACGAGAATAACCTACGTAACCAGAAAATATGAATATTATTTATATCCATGGCTTTCAAAGTAGTCCAAAATCAATCAAAGCACAGCAGTTACAACAGTATTGTGCGCAAGATGATGAATTGACTGTCCATGTGCCCGACTTAAATATGCCGCCTGAGCAAGCCCTGCAAGTGTTACAGGATTTGGTGCTGAACTATCCAGATGTCGCTTTGATCGGCAGTAGTCTGGGGGGCTTTTATGCGACACAATTGGTCGCAAGGCATGCTCTGCCCGCTGTTTTGATTAACCCCGCTATGCGACCATGGCAACTGTTCCGTGATTTATTTGGGCAACAACAGTTACCTTATCAGGTTCATCCTGAATGGATCTTAGATGAGGCACAATTGGACTATTTAGAACAGATTGCTGTGCCAAATGTTCAGCAAGCAGACAAAGTGTTGGTGTTATTACAACAAGGCGACGATGTTTTAGATTATCGTGAAGCGGAACGTTATTATGCGTCGCAGCAGCCTCGCGCATGGGTCATGACCGAAGCGCATGGCAACCATGCAATGGATGATTTTGCTGCTAAAATCCCCATGATTTTACAATTTTTTTCGTCTTCCAGATTATAAGGAAATCGTACAACGTGTCTCAATATACCGCTCAATCGCTTGAAGTTTTATCTGGTTTGGACCCTGTCCGTCGTCGTCCGGGGATGTATACCGATACGTCTCGTCCGAACCATTTGGCTCAGGAAGTCATTGATAATGCGGTGGACGAAGCACTGGCGGGACATGCCAATAAAATTACGGTAACGGTGTATAAAGATGGCTCTTTGGCTGTGGCCGATAATGGTCGTGGCATGCCCGTGGATATTCATCCTGAATATGGGCAAAGCGGGATTGAAATTATTCTGACCAAGCTACATGCAGGCGGAAAATTCAGTACCGATAACTATCAGTTTTCGGGGGGATTACATGGTGTGGGTATTTCTGTCGTGAACGCTTTATCGACCCGTGTAGAAGTAGAAGTACAGCGTCAGGGTAACCTCTACCAAATGGTATTTGAGCAGGGTGAACCTGTTGCACCTTTAAACGTTTTAGAGGGTAAAGCACCTAAACGGGCTACAGGAACTTTGGTACGTTTTTGGCCAGAAGCGAAATATTTCGATTCACCTAAATTTGCCCTAAAAGCACTCAAACATAATTTAAAAGCCAAGGCGGTTTTAGCGGCAGGGCTACAGATTATCTACGTTGATGAAATCAACGATGAGAAAATCGAATGGCAATTTGAAAATGGTCTGGTCGATTACTTAATGGACGAGCTGGAAGACCGTGAGATAGTGCCTGCACCTGCATTTGTCGCTACTGGAGATGCTGAACGCGCCAGTGCAGAATTTGCCATTTGCTGGAATGCAGAAGGTGGTGAGCAAATTCAAGAAAGTTACGTCAACCTGATTCCGACTGCGCAAGGCGGAACGCATGTCAATGGCTTGCGTTCAGGGGTCACGGATGCTTTACGTGAGTTCTGTGAGCTACGTAACTTATTGCCACGTAACTTGAAACTGTCTGCGGAAGATGTTTGGGATGGCGTCAACTATATTTTGTCGCTGAAATTCCAAGAACCACAATTTTCAGGACAAACCAAAGAGCGACTTTCCAGTCGTGAAGCTGCGGGTATTGTACAAAATATTGCCAAAGATGCTTTTGCATTGTGGTTGAACCAGCATTCTGAAATTGCCATGCAACTGGCAGAAATGGCGATTTCCAAAGCGGGTCGTCGTTTAAAAGCTGCCAAGAAAGTAGAGCGTAAGAAAATCGTGTCGGGACCTGCTTTGCCAGGGAAATTGGCGGATTGTGTCGGGCAAACCCGAGAAGATTCAGAACTGTTTATTGTGGAAGGTGATTCTGCGGGTGGTTCAGCCAAACAGGCACGTGATAAAAATTTCCAAGCCATCATGCCAATTCGCGGCAAGATTTTAAATACTTGGGAAGTCTCTTCTGATGAAGTATTGGCTTCCCAAGAAGTGCATGATATTGCGATCGCGATTGGGGTCGATCCAGGCAGTGATGATTTATCTGAACTGCGTTATGGCAAAATTTGTATTTTGGCGGATGCCGATTCGGATGGTTTACATATTGCCACGCTGTTGTGTGCGCTGTTTGTGAAGCATTTTCCAACTTTGGTGGAAGAAGGGCATTTATATGTAGCCATGCCACCGCTGTTCCGTATTGACGATGGTAAAGACGTGCATTATGCATTAGATGAAGATGAGCTTGAGTCGATTCTGAAAAAAGCCAAAACCAAGAATCCGCAAATAACCCGCTTTAAAGGCTTGGGTGAAATGAATGCCAGCCAATTACGTGAAACCACGATGGACCCGAATACCCGTCGTCTGGTGCAATTGGATTTAGACGATAGCCATTTCACTGCGAGCTTATTGGATAAATTGTTGGCCAAGAAGCGTTCAGGTGACCGTAAACATTGGTTAGAGCAAAAAGGCAATCTGGCAGATATTGCGGTCTGATGAGAAAGTATCCTTCACCTGATGATATTCAGGAAATGCGTAAAAATGGCTATGATCTGATCACAATTATAGAGGCTGAAGAACTCTTGCCACGCTGGCAAGAGTTAGAGCAAGTGAAACAAAAGATTTGTAGTGCTTTTGCTGGAGTCACCTTACAAGAGGGTGTTGGCTTATATCAGGCACAAGGGATAGATGATTATGCCAGCCAAGCACAGTGCTTGGCTTATCGTGCTAAAGATGAAAAATTAAATTGGAAAAATATTTCGATTGATGATTTGAATCGCTGTAACAGTAGCCTATCTTTTTTTGATGCTCAGGGTATGTTGTTTCATTTGCCTGCCTTTTTATTGGCAAGTTTAAATGATGAGTATCGATTTGACTTAATTTTTACGCTAACACAACTAGATCCTCATACGGACAGAAAATTTAGCTTATTCAACGCTGAGCAGCGCTCTGCTGTCAGATCTTATCTTTTATTCTTACTGGATGAACCAGATGAGGTTTATCACTATCCAGACATCTTGGAAGCTTTAGCGCAATATTGGCAAGGAGAGTAAAGCTATTTTTAAGAATCAAAAGCATTTCTTTATCAATAAATCCTATGATGGAAAGATGGACACATTTGCATCATTTTAGGTCGGCAAGCATTTTTTGTATGCAATGATGTATACAAGATTAACAAAATAAATTAAATTTTTAAAAATAAAATAATAAAAACAATATGTTATTCAATTGGCATGGAAATTGAATACTCAGGGCAGACATAACCAAAAACATAAAATGCTTGGAGAACTGAAGATGTTCCAACAAAAATTATTGACCAAGACCCTTTTGGCGGCAGCGATAGCAGGGAGTATGGCATTAACAGGTTGTTCAAAACCCGCAGAAAAAAGTGAACCAGCCACATCTGAAGCCAAAGCACCCGCAGCCAGTGGCGATACCATTAAAGTGGGAATTTTACATTCTTTGTCAGGCACTATGGCCATTTCCGAGACTTCGCTGAAAGATACGGCATTGATGGCGATTAATGAAATTAATGCTAACGGTGGGGTATTGGGGAAAAAATTAGAACCCGTGGTGGTTGACCCTGCTTCAGACTGGCCGCTGTTTGCAGAGAAAGCCCGTCAGTTAATGACTCAGGATAAAGTGGCGGTGATTTTTGGCTGTTGGACATCGGTATCGCGTAAATCTGTCTTGCCTGTGGTTGAAGAACTAAATGGTCTGTTGTTCTACCCCGTACAGTATGAGGGACAAGAGCAGTCGAAAAATATTTTCTATACAGGTGCAGCGCCGAATCAGCAAGCGATTCCAGCCGTGGAATACTTGATGAGTGAGGAGGGGGGCAAAGCGGAGCGCTTTGTATTGTTAGGCACCGATTATGTTTACCCACGTACCACCAACAAAATTTTACGTGCCTTCTTAAAGTCAAAAGGGATTGCCGACGCCGACATTATGGAAGAGTACACGCCATTTGGTCATAGCAACTATCAAACCATTGTAGGCAATATCAAGAAATTTGCCGCGGGCAAGAAAACCGCGGTCATTTCCACTATTAATGGTGACTCAAATGTGCCGTTCTACCGTGAATTGGGTAATCAGGGCATTAAAGCCTCGGATATTCCAGTCATGGCGTTCTCGGTGGGTGAAGAAGAACTACGCGGTATCGACACCAAACCATTGGTGGGTCATTTGGCGGCATGGAACTACTTCATGTCGGTGAAAAATCCGAAAAATACTGAATTCGTGAACAAGATGAAGCAGTATGCGGTGGAATACAAGTTGCCAAATGCAGATAAATTAGTGACCAATGACCCAATGGAAGCAACCTATGTCGGCATCAATATGTGGAAGCAGGCGGTAGAAAAAGCAGGTACAACCGACGTTGATAAAGTTCGGGATGCCATGGCAGGTCAAACCTTTGCTGCACCATCGGGCTACACCCTAAAAATGGATGAAAGCAATCATCATTTACATAAGCCTGTGATGATTGGTGAGATTCGTGGAGATGGGCAGTTTGATGTGGTGTATAAAACGGCCAGTACCATTAAAGCGGAGCCTTGGAGCCCGTACATTCCAAAATAATTCCCCTCAACCTGCTGTGATGGCAGCAGGTCTTTTCGTTTTATTTATCCCGATAACCGACCATTGGTCTTGTGAGGGGGAGTTTTTTCATGTCGATTAAGAGCTATTTTCTGGCGCTATTTTGCGCATGCCTACAAGTATTCTTCCATCCTGTTTGGGCCGAAACTTCTGTACAGGATGTACAACTGCAAGTTCAGCAGGCTGATCCGATTCAGCGTTTTGTTAAAGCTGATTTTGCTCAACGTCGTGCCATGTTAAACCAATGGCCTGCCAGTATTGAAAGCCTCGATCAGTTGGTGGCGTATATTGATCAAAATGAACTGTATCGAGATAGTGCAGGTCAAACTTATATCTTAAAAAATGATGAGAAGTTGTATCAATATCCTGCCATGCAAGAGCTGAGTACGTGGCCTGCCGATTTGTCTCAAGTTACTTTGGTGAATACGTTACGTAAAGCACTCAGTTTTGGGCAAGCCAAAATGAAATTGAAGTCGGATGAAACGAAACAACGTTTAGACGCCATTGATATTTTAGAAAATAATTTAGACGAACTTGATCCAGTCTGGATTCGTCAACTCTATCTGCAAGAACAAAACAATAAAGTCAAAGCACGTTTGCAACAGTTGAAAGCGCGTATGGATTTCAGCAGCCCTGATGCTTTGGTCAAGCTACAGGCTGTGCAGACTTTATCTGCATCGGATCGTCCCGATGTCTTAGCCGTGATTGAACAAGAACTCAGTCAAGCAAACTTAAATCCTGAACTTGAAGCAGCTTTGCAGGCTGCAAAGAGCAGTATTAAAACTCGATTACAAGCCAGTGAGTGGGCGGGGCATGTCTTTTCAGGACTCAGTACTGCCAGTATTTTGCTGTTGGCGGCGTTGGGTCTAGCCATTACTTATGGTCTGTTGGGCGTGATCAACATGGCGCATGGCGAGTTGATCATGATCGGTGCCTATACCACTTATGTGGTGCAAAGCCTCTTTAAAACCCATTTAGGTCAATATGTGGATTGGTACTTACTGGTCGCGATTCCCGCTGCCTTTTTGGTGAGTGCCTTAATTGGTATGTTGATTGAACGCACCGTGATTCGTCCCTTATATGGCAGACAACTGGAAACTTTGCTGGCGACCTTTGGGGTCAGCCTGATTTTAATGCAACTGGTGCGGATGATTTTTGGTGCACAAAATGTCGAAGTTTCCAATATTGCATGGCTTTCAGGTGGTATTTCCTTAACGCCAAGTTTAATGCTGCCGTATAACCGCATTGCCATCATTGTCTTTACCGTCGCAGTGCTCTTGCTGTTGGTCTATCTCCTGAATAAAACCCGCTTTGGTTTATTTGTCCGTGCTGTAACGCAAAACCGCCAGATGGCGCGTGCGGTCGGCATTCGTTCGGCACGCATTGATATGTTGGCCTTTGGTTTGGGTTCTGGTTTAGCTGGTTTAGCGGGCTGTGCCTTGGCGCAAGTGGGCAATGTCGGTCCTGATTTGGGGCAAAACTACATTATTGATGCCTTCTTGGTGGTTGTGGTTGGCGGTGTTGGACAAGTCTGGGGTGCTGTACTGGCCGCCTTGGGTCTAGGGATCAGTGGTACGGTCCTAGAAATTGGTTTAGGTGCAGTATTGGCCAAAATTCTTCTATTGGTGCTTGTGATTCTGTTTATTCAGAAACGTCCACAAGGCTTGTTTGCTCTGAAAGGGCGTTTTGTGGAGTAAACCAGATGAAAATTACAACTTTATTTGCGGAAAAGTCAGAGCGTACCTCGAACATCACAATCAAGTCCTATGGCACTTTGAGTATTGCAGTGTGTTTCGCAGTGATGCTAATTGTGCCGTGGTTACATCTATTACCCGTTGAATCGGCATTCTATCTTTCCGCTTATTGGGTCACCTTGATTGGCAAAATCATGTGTCTTGCACTCGTGGCATTGGCTTTAGATTTGGTTTGGGGCTATGCAGGCATTTTAAGCTTGGGGCATGGACTATATTTTGCCCTTGGCGGTTATGCGTTTGGTATGTATTTGATGCGTGAATCGGCGGGGTCAGAACTGCCCGATTTCATGCGTTTTCTTAGCTGGACTGAATTGCCGTGGTATTGGGTCGGCACGGAACATTTTCTGTGGGCTTTGATTTTGGTGGTGTTGGTTCCAGGTCTGATCGCATTCATTTTTGGCTTCTTTGCTTTCCGCTCCAAAATCAAAGGCGTGTACTTCTCCATCATCACCCAAGCCATGACGTTTGCGGCCGCATTGTTGTTTTTCCGCAATGAAACAGGCTTCGGTGGCAACAATGGTTTTACAGGCTTTAAAACCATTTTGGGCATGGACATTACCTCGGCATCCATGCGAGCCACCCTGTGCTTTTTAACGGCATTGGTGTTGCTGCTGTGTTATTTAGGTCTACGTTACTTAATGAATCAACCTTATGGTCGTGTGCTCGGGGCGATCCGTGACAGCGAGAACCGCTTGCAATATTTGGGCTACCGTACTCTCTGGTACAAGCTCTCGGCATGGGTCTTGTCTGCGGTCATTGCGGGTATCGCGGGGGCCCTTTATGTCCCGCAAGCAGGCATTATTAATCCAAGTGAAATGAACCCTGTGAACTCCATTGAAATGGCAGTCTGGGTGGCAGCGGGTGGACGTGGCACTTTAATCGGTCCAATTCTGGGAGCCGGTTTGATTAATGCTGTGAAAACTTATTTCACTGTGGCTTATCCAGAAGCGTGGCTACTGATTTTGGGCGGTTTATTTATTGTGGTGACTTTATTCCTACCCAAAGGGGTGATTGGTCTGTTTGACCGTTTTAAAAAGGAGCATGATGCATGAGCGAAATCATTCAGCCACATGGTGGACATGCTTCAGAGGGCTATGGGCGACCAAAAGAACAAGGTGCCGATTTTAGCCACGGGATCGCCCTGTATTTAGAAAAAGTCAGTGTCTGGTTTGATTCTTTTCGGGCCCTCAATGATTTGTCGCTATATATCGAACAAGGTGAGTTACGCTGCATTATTGGTCCGAATGGAGCAGGTAAAACCACATTGATGGATGTGATTACAGGCAAAACCCGTCCTACAGAAGGTTCAGCTTTTTTTGGACAAACCTATGATTTGGCCAAAATGAGTACCGAACAAATTGCCGAGTCAGGCATTGGGCGTAAATTCCAGAAACCCACCGTATTTGAAAACTTTACTGTACTGGAAAATTTACTATTGGCTGCACTCAAAGATAAACGGGTTAAAAAAAGCTTTTTCAGAAAATTGGATGCAGAGGTGCAGATCGCACTGGATCAAACCCTTGAACAGATTCGTTTAAAAGAATTCATTAAGAAACCAGCGGGTTTGTTGTCTCATGGTCAAAAGCAATGGCTGGAAATTGGCATGTTGCTGATGCAGCGCCCAAAACTGATTCTACTGGATGAACCTGTGGCAGGTATGACGGATGCGGAAACAGAGCGAACTGCGGAACTGTGTCTGGAATTAAAAAAAGAGCACACCTTGGTGGTGGTTGAACATGATATGAGTTTTATTGACACCATCAGTGAAAAAGTCACGGTACTGGCACAGGGTGCAATTCTGGCAGAGGGCACGCTGGCAGAAGTCCAAGCTAATGAAGACGTGATTGAAAAATATTTGGGGCGTTAAGGAGCAGCACATGTTAGAGGTGAATGCAGTAAACCAATATTATGGCGGTAGCCACATTTTACGTGATGTGTCGTTCCAAGCGCCGATAGGAGAATGTTCGGTGGTGTTAGGACGCAATGGTGTCGGTAAAACCACCTTACTGAAATGTCTGATGGGGATTTTGCCGATTAAGTCGGGACAGATTGTATTGGATGGCAAAGACATTTCGAAACTGAGTCCTGAACAGCGAGTACGAGCGGGTTTAGCTTATGTCCCACAAGGACGGGATATTTTTTCAACTTTAACCGTAGAAGAAAATATTTTAATTGGCATGGCGAAGTTCTCTGGTGCCAAAACCAAAAAAGTACCTGAATATCTGTATGAAATTTTTCCTATACTTCATGAAATGAAGCATCGCCGTGGAGGGGATTTATCGGGTGGACAGCAGCAGCAGTTGGCAATTGCCCGTGCACTGGCTTCTGAACCCAAAGTGTTAATTTTGGATGAACCGACAGAGGGCATTCAGCCCTCCATTATTAAAGATATTGGCCGCGTGATTCGTAAGCTGGCGGATGGAGGCGATATGGCCATCATCTTGGTGGAACAGTTTTATGACTTTGCTGAAGAACTGGCAGATGGCTATACCGTGATGGCACGTGGTCAAGTGATTGCACAGGGACGAGGTGTAGAAATGCCTGACAAAGGCATTAAAGATTTAGTGGCGATTTAAACAGGAAAGCCTCTGATGAGGCTTTTCTTACTTGGTTTCTACTTTCAAATACGTGCCATTGGCCGAAACATTATGCCCAAAGCCACAGCTCGATGTATTTTGTTGTTCTTCCACCACAATTTGTTGGCCCTGCTGCGGGTGTGAGGCAAAGGTTAAATCAATCTGACAATCTTCATAATGGTATACAGCATGTTTCTGATTTAAAGGCATTTCTACATCAAAATTGCCGAGGTTTGGTCCATAAATTAGACCGCGTAAACCGAAGTAATAGCCTTCAAATTCAATTTGATAATCATTTTTTAGTTGCTTTACGGTGATGGTGTCCCATTGCCCAAAGCCATTTTTTGCCACATAAGTTCCTACCAATGATGTTGATTGTTGCATTTTGGGCAATTGGGACAAATTAAACTGGCTCATTTTAGAATCGGGGTTACGTAGAAACCATGCCCGTGCCCAAAGGGGTTTGCCCAGTTTGGCATACGTCAGCCCGACATTATTGTTGGCGATTTCGATATCACGATCTGTGACATTAACACCACTCTCTTCGGCATTGATCCGGCAAAAGTGAGACCAAGCTGCCTGATCTTCAAATTGGGTTAGAGCTTTGGCATATTGTTTTTGATCGTAATATTGCTTACCTAGACGCGCATATTGTTTTAGTTTGCCACAGCCTTGCTGTAATTGTTGTGTGTAGTCCAATTCAGCAGCTTGAGTGTTTGAAAATGAAAGCAGGAGGCTCATGGTACAGCCAAGTGTTAAAATTTTGAGAATATTCATTGTTATTCAAGTAGAAGAATAGAGTCAGGTTTATTCTACGGTAAATCGCATTAATTGAAATCTCCCGATGTTTGTAGAGGCATGGTCAGACTCAATACAACCAAATCAAAGCCTTTGATTTTTAAGTTACAAACTACTGTTGAATTGACACATTTTAGCGAGTGTTTTGCAGTACAAATCGAGCTAAGCTAATTTCAATAAGTATAAGAAGGAGCTCATCATGGACGCGTTTCTTTTTAGCATAGCCCCGAATGATTTAGAAAACTTGATGCTTGATGCCTACAGCATGAAGGATATAGAACATGCCCCAAACTTACAGCAACAAATCGATTTGGGGAAACTATGGCCTGTGTTAGATCAGGTGTTAAGTCAACACAGTTCAGCAAGTTTGAGTTTGCATGATTTAATTTATGCTGAATATCCCATTTCAGAACATCCAAAACTAAAACCCGTCGCACGTTATAATCCTGCGGTCCATGTCATGGAATTAACACAGGCACTCGAACAAATCAGCACAGAAGATTTGCAAAAATATTGTCGGCAACACCGTCCTACGTCTGATGTCGCTCAGTTATTAGGGGATAACACGGCTGAGTTGGATCAAGCTGAATTGACCTTATTGTTGACCCAATTAAAAAGCTTTTATCGCAATGCCATGCAACAAAATCACGCTGTTATTAGTCTCATTGCAGAGAATTTACGTCCAAAACGCTTAATTTAAACGATGGAACTTTTCATTTAGCCATAAAAAAAGCAAGACAGATATCTTGCTTTTTTAGCGTTAATTAAATGCTTAGAAATGGTATTTAATTAAAGCACTGACATTATTTTCGTCTTTACCTTTAATACTGTATTTGTTATTCCATACTGACCATTCAGTACCAAGGTATAAACGTGTATTTGGAGAAATGTGTTTACCTACATTCCATTTCCATTGTGTCGTCCAGTTCATTTCGCTTGCATGACCATCTTCTTCAGCAGTAGACCAGTCTAAGAAGCCATCAACCAAGAAGTCTTCTGAACCGACTTTAAATGGCACGCCATATACCAAAGTCATTTGGTAATCGTCAGGTGTGTTTTTGTAGTTGTCTACTTTGTAAAGGTTAACTTGCGCATATTGGAAATATGGAATCGCTAAATCTACACCAATACCATATAAGTAGTTATTGAAGCCTTCGCCACCTTCCCACGTGGTTGCAACCAATACATCTTTAATTGGCCCAAGCTCAAGTTTTTGACCAGAGACAGCACCGAGGCTCAAACGCGGTGAAACTTCGAAATAAGTTTCGTTGCCACTCACATCGTTATTGGTGCGGTCAGCAAAAGCAAAAAAATCACCATATTTTAACTTTGCTGTATATTCAAAAGTTACCGTACTTTGCTCGTCTTCACGTGCAATCAGTTGGTAATCTTCACCATATAAACCTGTGATACTAAAATCTTGCCAGATTGGCGCAGCTTGAGTAAAAGTTGCTGCAGTAGCCAATGCACATGTTGCCGCAATTTGAGTCAGTTTCATTAAAAAATATCTCCCCCGAGAAAGCGTATAAAGGATACAGATTCTTTAGCAAAAATAAAGCCAAATTTGACCAATAATTTAAAAAATTAGCCATTGAAAAATAGCTTTTAAAAAGATAGTCAATGTTATTGAAAACATTGATCATTTTCCCAATCGGTGTATGTTTTATTGGTTTTTTTAGGCAGTGAAAATATGATTTAAATTTACTGGCTATTTATTCATCAATATAAAAATGATATGCAACAAATATTTGCACCGATTTTGTGATAAATAATTAACCGAGTGGTCAATTATGGGGAGTTTTGAATCACTATAAAAATATATAAGATTAAGATTATTTTTTAGCAGTTTAAGAGAATGGGGGTGTTCATCAACATCAAGGTTTCTTTATTGATTATGCAATAAAACTTATGAATGCACAGTCATCTCGGCAAATACCGTGTCACACAATCTGTTGATAATAAGTTCTTAACTTATACTCAAGCTCGTTTTCTTCAAAGTTTTTACCATTCGCTACAAATTGCACTGCGACACAGGTTTAATGCGACGATGTAGGGTGAATAATTTGACCGTAATAGCCAATTAAATTGTGGCAATAGGGCGCAGTGCGTATGGAGTTGATGAGTTCTTAACCATGCAAGTAAGGAGTTGTCATAATTGGTTATCCTTTTGCTATTTTTTTTAAAATAGCACTTGCATATTTTTGAGTTAAGCCCGATATTCAAAGGACAAGGACACGATTCTGCAGACTCAAAAGTGTTCATCATTTCAATGAGGAGATGAGTTCCAAAATTGATTAAAGATGTTCGAATGCTGTGTAAACAGCAAGTTACAAGCGTGCCAAGATAAAAAAGTTTTGCACAAAAAAGATTCAGATAGATAAAGAGGATTAGATTATGAACATTGAAATCCGTACAGATAAAAACATTCAAAATAATGATCGTTTAATTAGTTATGTGCGTGCAGAACTGAATGAAGAATTCCAACGTCATAGTGAACGTATTACCCATTTCTCCGTACATTTAAGTGATGAGAATGGAGATAAAGGCGGCGATGATGATATTAAATGTATGATTGAAGCACGCCCAGCAGGATTAAAACCTGTGGTTGTGAATCATAAAGGACATAATGTTGATACCGCTTTGCATGGCGCTATTGATCGTTTGAAACGTAGCCTTGAGCATCTGTTTGAAAAAAGAGAAAATCCCCGAGGTGGGCAATTAGAATTTGCGGATGCTGATGCAGACAAAGATGTGATTGATGATGAAGATTAAGCTCAACTGATTGAGCCTAAAATAGAAAAAAGCCCTGCGGGGCTTTTTTTATATGAATTAAAAACTTTAGATATACATTTACATAAAACAAATGACCGAGAATTCGGCATAATATTCTGAAACTGATGAAAGAGTATGTTCCATGTTAACAGCACAACAACAAGTCTTTGTGCAGGCGATAGAAGAATTAGACCTGCCACAAGTACAACGTCTTTTGGCTGAAGGTTTAGATCCAAACTTTATTGATGCTGAAAAAGGACCTGCTGTTTCAGTGTGGTCGGATGGTTTATTTCAATGGTGGGAACATGTCAGCGAAGCCTATGAGGCAGGTCAAGGACTCAGCGAAGAACAGAAACAGCAAGAATTAGCCGTTCATTTGGATATTTTGGAAACCTTAATCCAAGCCAAAGCCAATTTTCATTTATGGGACAGTGAAGAGTTGTATGGTCCACTTTGGGATGCAGCAAGTTCAGCATGTGTACCTGCTGTGCAGCGCTTATTGGCAATTAAAGTTGACCCAAATACGCGTGATGAGCAAGGGCTGACTATTTTATCTTCAATTAGTGATTTATTCTTTGATTGCGACTTTGATGAAATTAATTGGAGTGAAGCCTTACCAGAAGAACGTCAAACCCTAGAATTGTTGCGTAGTCAGGGTGCAAAAATGTCGAAAGAATTAGCTTAATCACTGAGGCGAATCATGAAAAAATTACAACAATGTAGCGTATTGGCACTAACTCTGGGTGCAGCTTGTCCAACTTTTGCGGCAGATTTCTCTTTTGATCGACCAGGTTCGGGTATTGGGACAGGGATTACCCCAATTGGGCAATTGGCTTGGGAACAAGGTTTACCAAGTGCGAATTATGAAGAAAGTACAGTCAATGGTGTACAGCAAAAAACGACGACACTGAATGCCGACATGTTACTCCGTACGGGGATTGCACATAACTTAGAATTACAACTGGGTTGGCAAGGGCCATCATGGAGCCAAGTCAAACAAGCGGGTAAAACGGTTGATGAAGATGGTTTAGGTGATGTGAGCATCGGTTTAAAAAGTGCAATTGATTTGAACGATGACAACTTGACCATGGCTGTACTTTTAGAAGCGGTGTTGGCTACAGGGAATGATGGCTTTACCGCAGAAGATGATATTTATGCCTTGGCGACGGCCGTTTCTTATAAGCAAAGCGATTTAGTCGACACGTCGATTACCATGCGCTATGAAGTTCAAAATGGCGATTGGGCTGTGACAGCAATCCCTACGATTGGCTATAAACTTTCTGACAAATGGTCTGGTTTTTCTGAATTTGTATACCGCAAAGCAGAGAGCCAAGATTACGAATATTCATTGGGCTCGGGGGTGATTTATGCATTGAATGACCGTACTCAGTTCGATGCCAGTGTGGGAGTCGTGCTCAGTGGCGCAGATAAGAGTTATCAATCAGGTTTAGGCGTTTCGTACTTATTCTAAGGGTGTCAGTCTTGTTTATGGAAAAGTCTCTGCTGCTTTCAAAATCTTATGGGCGCAGTGTGCTCTGGCTGTGTACTGTTTTGTTGGCTTTCTGTTCAACCTTCCTACATGCGCAGCAAGCCTTATTATCGGCCGAAGAGGCTTTTCCTGTTCAAGTCGAATCTGTAACTGCACAAGAAGTGCAGTTACATTGGGATATCCCCGAACATTATTATTTGTATCAGCATAAATTTGAGGTACGGCAAGGGCAACATGTTTTGCCCTTAAAACTGCCAAAGGCAGAGGACTTGCATGATGATAACTATGGTCAAACTCAAGTTTATTATCAGCAGGTACAATTTAATGTGCCAACGCAGGCTTCGCAAACGTATCAAGTGACTTGGCAAGGTTGTGCCAAAGACCGTATTTGTTATCCACCACAAACCATTGAATTTAAAACCGATGCAGATGGTTTGGTGGCTTTGCAGAATCAATTTACAGCACCTAAGCGATTGTTAGATTTAAATTCGAATAACAACAGTGCTACCGTAGAAAATACAGATGCTTTAGACCAGACTAATGCAACATCTGCATCACAAACTGCTCAGGACCAACGCTGGTCTACACAATTGGCACAGCGCTCACCGATTTATGGTTTATTGCTGTTCTTGGGTTTAGGCATTTTGTTGGCATTTACACCATGTTCTTTACCTATGATCCCAATTCTCAGCTCCTTGATTGTACGTGATCGGCGCGGAGTCAAAGCATGGATGATTGCTTTGGTCTTTGTGTGCAGTATGGCGATGGTCTATGCCATGTTGGGCTTGGTTGCCTCATCCGCAGGTTTGAACTTTCAGCGTTGGTTACAACAGCCCTCAACTTTAATTGCGTTTAGTTTGCTGTTCGTGGTGTTTGCACTCAATTTATTCGGACTATTCGAATTACGTTTGCCACATGCAGTGGTACATCGTTTAGATCATTGGCAGTCGATGCAAAAAGGCGGTAGCCTGATTGGCGCGGCAGTTATGGGGATGATTTCCGCTTTGCTGGTCGGTCCTTGTATGACAGCACCACTGGCAGGCGCTTTGTTATTTATTTCTCAAACCCAGAATCAGTGGCAAGGTGCTTTACTGTTGTTTACGCTGGGTTTTGGTATGGGCCTACCTTTATTGCTGGCCAGTATTCTTGGGGCTAAAGCCTTGCCAAAAGCAGGTTTATGGATGAACCAGATTAAGGTGTTATTTGCCTTTCTGATGTTGGCCTTAGCGCTTTATTTCATTCGCCCCTTGCTTTCAGAAAGCTGGATGCAGGGTTTAAGTCTGTTATTGGGTCTTAGCTTTATCGGTTATGCGCTGTATCGTGCCCTATGGCAACAATCGCCTTTACGTCCATTATATCTTGTGATTTTGCTGTTGGTGGTGCCTTATATGCTTTATAGCCAGTATCAGCAAAGCCAGCGTTTCTTCGTAGAACAGGGGCAACAACAGATGCAGTGGCATGTGGCGCAAACCGCCGCAGAGTTTCAGCAAATTTTGGCACAAGCTCCGAAAGATCGCGCTATTGTGATTGATGTTTATGCAGACTGGTGCGTGGCATGTCAGCCGATTGAGCATCGCATTTTAAAATCAGCCCAAGTTCAGCAAGCACTCAGTCCATACACGCTAATTAAGCTGGATTTAAGTCATTACGATACCAGTCATCAACAATTATTAAATCAATGGGATATTTTAGGTCCACCGACCTATTTATTTTTAACCCCTCAACAACAGGAAGTGCGCGGACTCCGTTTAACAGGAGCATTTAGCGAAACTGAGCTGTTGCAACAATTAAAACAATTCGGACAAGATCTAGGACCTTAATCATGTTAGAGCTTTATATTGCCAATAAAAATTATTCCAGCTGGTCGATGCGCCCATGGTTGGTGCTCAAAGCCTTTGAAATTCCTTTTCAAGAGCACATGATTTATTTTGATCGCGAACGCTCCATTGGAGCATTTAAGCAAAAATTATTGGCTATTTCGGACAATGCTAAAGTGCCGATTTTGTATGATCAAGAGGTCAAAATATGGGATTCTTTGGCCATTTGTGAATATTTGGCAGAGCAATATCCTGAGTATGCGCTTTGGCCCAAGGATAAAGCACAACGTGCCAGAGCCAGAAGTATCAGTGCGGAAATGCACAGTGGCTTTAGCCAATTAAGAACCTTATGTGGCATGAATATTCGGGCGCAATTAGCTGAAGTGGGTCAACGGCTTTGGGCTGAAGATAGCGAGTTAAGACAGGATGTAGCACGCATTGAGCAAATTTGGGCAGAGCGTCCAGATCCAGATGGTTTCCTATGTGGAACATTCAGTATTGCCGATGCATTTTATGCGCCTGTCGTGATGCGATTTAAAACTTATGCTTTGCCTGTGTCTGCATCGAGTCAGCGTTATATGCAAAGTATGTTACAACATCCTGCAGTACAGGCTTGGGTTGAAGCAGCGATGGTGGAAGGGCGTTGGGTCAATTATTTGGAAGCCTATCAAACCGAAGCTGAGTAAGTGAGAACAAAGAAAGCTAGCTGATAGATGCCATATTTTCCATTTGTGCTTGGAAAATATGCACCTGATTACGTCCAGATGCTTTGGCTGAGTATAAGGCTTTATCCGCTTGGGTCAGTAACTGAAAGGGCGTTAAAGGGGATTGTGCGGTTGAAATTCCAAAACTGGCAGTCAGCGCAATACGGTTGCCATTATCATCCTTCAATTCTAAATGTTCAATTGCAGCGCGACAGCGTTCCGCCGTGTGTTGAGCCTGTTCGAGCGAGGTGTGATACAGCAGCAATAAAAACTCTTCTCCTCCAAAACGTCCCACAATATCGGTTTCACGTAAATGCTGCTTGAGCAATTGCCCGACTAGAATCAAGGCTTCATCGCCTTTATGGTGCCCATGACAGTCATTTATAGACTTAAAATGATCCAGATCAAGCAAGACCAATGCATAGCTTTGATTTTTCTTACGCTGGATGTGCTCTAAATATTGATTCAGACTACGCCGATTATAGGTATTGGTTAGTGGATCAATTCTGCTGAGTTGTTGAATGAGCTGTTCACGATTGCGCCATTGACTGAGTAGAATTTCAAATAAGATCAGACAGATCATGACCACAGGGGTAATGAAATACAGCATGCTTCCGACCCAAAATGCATTGGCGTAGGTATCATTGGGTAAATTGAAAATGGGGGCATAAGGCAACATGCCATGTAAACTTAAATAACCACAAACAAATAAATATAAAGTTGAAGGAATTAAGGCGCTGTAAACAACTGAACGGGGAAATAAAATTAAACCTACCGTGAGTAAACTGACAAAAGAGCTTAAGGTCGCAGGGCTGAGTACGCCAATTAGATATGCATCTCGGCATAAAGAGGTAATAAAACACCACACGGTAATATAAGGTACAAAACGTTTGACCCAAGCTTTGTGTTGCCAATAAATGCAAGGATAAATCAGGCTACCGAGCACAACGATAAAAATCAGATTCAGTACAATTTGTTGTTTAATGAGTCCTAAATTGGTCATGCTCCACAGGCTGGGGTTCAACCAAATAAAAATTTTCCAGAACATCCAAATCAGATGAGTCACACAGCCTAAAATTAACATCAGAATACATTTATTTAATGTATTCCAGTTCATGATCACCCCATATTCAAGCACAATTTTCTTGAGTCTATGTTGAAGCGAGGTTGGAGATGGGGGAGGTGAGTTGGTTGTCATTGATTTTTATTCCCTCGACATCAACAGTTCCTTTGTTGTTTTAAAGCGAGAATTATTTTTGCTAACCATAGCATAAATTTTAATCAAACTTTTGATTGCGTTACATTTCTCTTTTTCAGGGAGATTTAAATTTGTTCTAAAAATGGAACATAGTGTATTAATATGGGTAATTATTCTATTTTTATAGATGGCCTAAACTTGCTTCTATTCCAAGAGAGCAAAAATTACGGTGGCATCATGAAAGTTTTACATATCGACTCAAGCATTTTAGGTACAGCATCAGTTTCGCGCCAGTTAAGCCAAGCGATTGTTGAGCAATTACAAGCGAAGCACGACAATGTACAGGTTGAGTATTTGGATTTGGCCGCACAGCCGATTCCACATTTAACTGCAGAAATCTTAATGGGTCAAAATGCTGAGCAAGCAGCCTTAGGTGAACAGATCATCCAGCAGTATTTAGCTGCAGATGTGGTCGTTGTAGGTGCAGCAATGTACAACTTTGGTTTAGCTTCAACCTTAAAAGCATGGATTGACCGTATTAGTGTTGCAGGTAAAACTTTTAAATATACTGAAAATGGTCCTGTAGGTTTGGCTGGCAATAAACAGGTTTATATTGCCAGCAGTCGTGGCGGTGTCTATGGTGACAATAGTCCAGCGGATTTCCAAGAAGGCTTTTTGAAAACCGTGTTTAACTTTACTGGTGTCGAGCAGGTAGATGTTGTACGTGCTGAAGGTGTCAATATGGGTGAAGAACTTAAAAATAAAGCGATTGAAGCAGCTTTGGCACAGGTTAAACTTATCTAAGCTTACAGGTTTAGAACAGGAAAGGTCAGCAGATGCTGACCTTTTTTATGGCACTTTAGTCTTTATCTAGGCGGTGCGCGAATGCGGCTAAATCTGCTAAAGCTTGTTGGGCTTCTTCAAACCAAGCGCTGAACATTTGGAAGTTATGCCACATCCCCGTATAAATTTTAAATTCAACTTGAACGCCTGCAGCCTCGGCTTGTTGCTGAAAGCGTTGCCCATCATCCATTAAAATCTCTTTAGAACCGACCTGAATCAGTGTCGGAGGTAAACCTGTCAAATCATCGAATAAAGGCGAGACACGTGGGTCTCCACGATCAATGTCCGCAGGTAAATAGTAATCAATGCCTGCTTCGAGGGCTTCAATAGAAAGTAAGGCATCATGCTTTTGATTAAAGCGCAGTGATTCACTGGTCAGGGTCAAATCTAAAAATGGGGAAAGCAAAATTAAACCACTGACCTGTTCGAGTTGTGCTTGGCGGATTTTAATTGCCAAAGCAACTGCGAGGTTTGCACCGCAAGAATCACCCGATAAAATAATATCTTTGGCTAGAATACCTTGATCCAGTAAATTTAAATACGTGTTGAACAGTGCATCAATTGCTTCTGGGAACGGGTGTTCTGGTGAGAGTGGATAATCGACATGTAACACCTGCATTTGAGTTCGTGCAGCGATCTGGCTCAAAAATGCACGATGTGTATTTAGTGAACCTAGAAAAAAAACACCGCCGTGAATATGAAAAATCAGTTGGGTCGATTCCTTTTGTGGTTTGAGTTCTTCGGCATTCAATAGCCCTAAACGTAAAGGACGAACTTGGACATCTGCCTGAGTCGGGAAAATCTTACAGAGTTGTTCTAAGCCATGTCGCAGTATATTTGGGGGGAGATTGTATTGGCTCGGCGTACGGATGGTCGTTTTTAAAAGACTTTCTGTAATGAATTGTTTCCACGGTGCTGATATCTTCACGGTTCTTCCATTTTGTTATAAATTATGCCTAATAGTAGTATATTTACCCACAATAATTACAAGGGTACACTAAACAGTCACATTCAAGAATTGCAAATTTGCTGTGGCTTTACAATACTTAAAGACGTCTACAGACAGACTAGGGAAATCAACAAAAATGAAAAAAATTGCACTTGCATTAGGATTGCTCGGATTAACCGTACTTGCGAATGCGGCTGATCCATTAAATGGCACAGTTTGGAAAACTATTGATGATAAAACCAAGCAACCACGTGCGGTTGTGAAATTTACTGAGCAAAAAAATGGTGTTTTGACTGCCAGCATTCAAAGCATTTTGACACCAGGTGAAGAAAATGCTTGCAGTAAATGTGAAGGTCCATATCACAACAAATCATTGAAAGGCCTAACGATCGTTCGTGGTCTGAAAAATGTCGGCGGCACAAAATATGATGAGGGTACGATTTTAGACCCGAAAAATGGCAAAACCTATAGCTTAAAAGGTGAACTGACTTCGGGTGGGAAAAAGCTTGAGCTCCGTGGTTATTTGGGTGTAGCTGTATTAGGACGTAACCAAACTTGGGTTCGTATGAACTAAAGTGGTAAAAAAGATGTGATCAAAAGCCTGATTGTCTATCAGGCTTTTTTACATCTAAAAAGTGCCTTTTAAGCAGGAATTGCTCGATAAGCCGCTTCATCAAAACCGACGAGATAACCTTGAGCAGTTTGTAAAACAGGGCGCTTGATTAAACTCGGCTGTGCCATCAGAGTTTCGATTAATTGGTCTTGTGAAGCCAAGGCGTGTTGTTGTTCTGCTTCAGTCAGTTTACGCCAAGTGGTGCCTTTTTTATTGAGAATCAGCTCTTGTCCAACTTGGTCTAGCCAAGTTTTTAAGGTGTCGGCATCAATCCCTTGCTTTTTATAATCATGAAATTCATAGGCCAAGCCCAGTTCAGTTAGCAAATCGAAGGCTTTTTTCATGGAGCTACAGTTTTTAATGCCATAAATTTTTAGCATACAGAATACATTCCTGAAGATAATGATTGAGCATAGGGTAAACAAAAAAATCTGCTTTCTCTAGCATTGCAGGAAAATTAGGCGAAAGATGTTGATGTCATGGGAATTGTCATCGAATTGCAATCTAAACTTGGCATGCTATATTCATGAAAAACAAGAATGTTAAAACAATCAAAACATCAGCGCTTAAATAAAAATAAGCAATAAAAAAGAGAAAACCCGCATTTAATCATCCTGATTATGCGGGTCTCATTACAACGTCCATTGTCACATCCTTGAAAACAAACTCAAAACGAGTTGTGTTTTATTCCATCCTACGGCTTCCTATCCCTTTGCTGTCATCCTGACATGTCCCTGTGCCGTGCCGCTATGATGCCGTTTCTGACTTAGGATAAAAAGACCACAAATGCGTCATGTTCTGTGAGCAAAAAGATAATATTGAGTGAACATTTGTTCACTCAAATGCGCAAACTATTTAAATTTGATAGTCAATAATGACGGGTGCATGGTCACTAAACCATTCATCTTTATAGACCCAAGCATTGACTGTACGTGACTTCCAGTCAGGTGAACAGGCTTGGTAATCAATACGCCAACCGACGTTCTTGGCACGGGCTTGTCCACGATTCGACCACCAAGAATAAAGTTCAGCTTCTTTACGAACTTCGCGGAAGGTATCGACATAACCGAGTTCATCATAAATATGATCGAGCCATGCACGTTCATGCGGTAAGCAGCCTGAAGATTTTTGATTGCCCGACCAGTTTTTAATATCAATGCGCTTATGCACAATATTGTAGTCACCACACACAATGATGGATCTATTTTCAGCGCGCCATTGTTTGAGAATCTGTTGATAATTTTCTAAAAAATGATCTTTGCGTGCTTGTGCTTCGTCACCTGACGAACCTGAAGGTAAATACAAAGAGCAAATATGTACGGGGTGATCTAAACCTAAATCGAATTCCGCACTGATAAAGCGCCCTTGAGAGTCGGCCAGTTCAAAACCTAAACCATCTGTTACAGACACAAAGGGTAAACGGCTATAAATGGCCGTGCCTGCATAACCCGCACGTTCCGCAGGGAATAAATGTGTGTACCAGCCTTCTGGTTTAAATTTATCCGTCCATTGTGCATGAGTGATGCGACTTTCTTGCATACACACCACATCGGCATCGGACTTTTCTAACCATTCCAATAAGCCTTTGGTCACGGATGAACGTAAGCCATTTACGTTAATTGAAACCACTCGTAAAATTTTTTGATCACTTGGGTAGCTACTCTTTGGTATCATGCGCAGTCATAACCTCAATGTATGAATTTCGGAGCACCTCATGTCAACGCCAGCTCAATTTAACCCACAAGCATTTATCGAACTCGCTTTATCACGTGGTGTGCTTAAATTTGGTGAGTTTACTTTAAAATCAGGCCGAGTGAGTCCTTATTTTTTTAATGCTGGTTTATTGAATGATGGTGAGGCTCTATCACTGTTGGCTTCTGGTTATGCAGATAAATTAACCCAGTGTGACCATGTTGAAGTGGTGTTTGGCCCTGCATATAAAGGGATTCCTTTTGTTGCAGCAACGGCTGTAGCATTGTCGCAAAATCATGGTGTGAGCGTGCCATGGGGCTTTAACCGTAAAGAAGCCAAAGACCACGGTGAAGGTGGTGTGTTGGTCGGTGCATCGGTTGCAGGCAAAAAGGTCTGGATTATTGATGACGTGATTACCGCAGGAACAGCGATTCGTGAAGTGGTCACCATTTTGAAAAATGCAGGTGCACAAATTGCAGGTGTATTGGTGGCTTTAGACCGTCAGGAAAAAGGTCAGGGTGAATTATCTGCGATTCAGGAAGTACAAAAAGAATTGGAAATTCCTGTACATGCCTTAATTACCATGAAAGATTTAATGAATTATTTAGATGCCAAAGGTGAAAGCGAAGCCTTGGCGAAAATGGAAGCCTACCGTGTGAAATACGGTATCTAAGTCTATATTGAATTGAAAAAGGAAGCGATGGCTTCCTTTTTTCATTTATCAGCGGATTAAATTGTTGAGTAGATCTCGTTAAATTTGTAAAACATGGGTTGAATCATAATCGTGGAACGTGAAGAATCAATAAAAAGCCGTTCTAGTGTGCTGAACCCTAGAATGGCTTTGACTAAGATGTTGATTATTATATGAAAATTTAAAGAACTTCGTATAACGACCATTATGTTAATTTTAGCGTAACTAAACTATATTTCATCGTAAGTTAATTGAGAGCGTACTAATACAGAGTTTACATCACCTTCTGGCCAAACCCATTTAGTCCAATTAGTTATAAGCCATTTAGTTGATATACCACCATCAGGGTTCGCCTCTTCAGGGAATAAAACATACATATTAATACCTGCTTTATATCCACTTATAGTAATTAATCCTTTTTGACAACATCCGCCTTCACATACCATCATGATTACTTCTTCTTCAAATGGATAATGAGCCTTGAATTTTAAAAGATATCCACGTTGTAAATATTGTTCATTGAAATCAATTAATTTAGACCATTTCATTCTATGACTTACAACTATTTTTAATAGACATTAAAGTATAGTATTTCTTGGCTGTTTAACATAATGGTCGTTATACTAAATTTTAAAAAATACAGTAAAAACAATAAGTTATACTTATCTTTTTGATTTCATATAAGGTGTATTATGTTAATTTTAGAAATAATTAAAAGTTTAGGAATACTAGTAGAATGCGACTTATAGAAATAGAACCTTATTTTTGGGAACTATATGAGGATAGCGAAAATATATATCTCAATGTTCTTATAAATATGAGTGCAATTTCTTGGGAGAAAACTATCTGCCTAGATGAACAAACTATTCAGCAGTATCAGACTCAAGGAAAAGGTTTTATTGATGGCTTAGCTAAAAGAATTGAAAGCAGCCAATTTAGAAAAGATTATGAAAGATTCTACTCATATCCAGATGCCTCCAAAGAAAAGAAAGAGGGAATGCTTGAAGCATTTAATAAATATAAGGCTAAGCAAAATTAAATCCATTTAACATAATGGTCGTTATACGAAGTGCATTTGTATATTAATATAAATATCAAATACTTAAAATTTTAGCTCTAGCCAAAAAATGCAAAAAAGCCGACTTTGAAATAAGTCGGCTTTTTATTGAACGAATTTGTCACTTTCAGCCAATAGAATCGATCAAAAAACATTCAAATTATGACTTTTCCCTGATAACTCAATACATCCAGTCCCGAAACTATCCGCAATTTCTGCGGATAAACCTTGGGGTAAGTTTTGAGCAATGTTGTAAGCTCAAGCTGACATAAATTAGGGAGCATTGCGTCTAGGCCACTGTTTGGATTTTTCATATGATGGGGACATAGAGAACAGGATGTTCCAACACATAAAACAATAATGATAAGTGCGACACCAGGACGTGAGGTACGACAGGAGTTATACCTAAACCACCGATACGAAAAAGCCCGACAGGATGTCGGGCTTTTTTACATTGGTTAAAAATAAAATTTGACAAAAAGTAATATCTATTAATTAATTAGTTCTTTTTTAAATAATTTTATTATGGAAAATATCTATAAGATTATTATTTCTTTATACCTCCTTATTTTATTTTCAAGTTTTATAGGGTGTGCGCCAATCCCTATAAAGCCAGTTCAACCATCTGTACCCATTCCCCCCCCCACACAGATTGATCCAATAGATATTTTAATTGAGGGAATTGATAATAAACCTATAGCCTCAAGCGAAAAAATGATTGGGTATATTAGTGTTGATTTAGCGGAAGTTTTCCCAACCCCCAAAAAAACAACAGCGATTAATCATATTGTAAGAGGACAAAAAGTATTTATTTTTAATACTAAAGGAGACTGGGCTAATATTTCAGCAGATGAAACCTATGAATATTGGATAGACCTGAATCATGTTTGCTTTACTCAAAATTGTTGGGTGAAAAAAACTAGTTATTCGAGTAGTAATAATTTAGAAAATAAATATCGTATTACTCCACAAACAAATACTGCTAATTCAACTAGCTATAATTCTGGAACAATCAGTGGAAAGGGATATGTAAATTCAAAAGGAAATTATGTACCTAGTCCTAGAAAATCTAATACGAAACCTAATGGGGCAACTGCTAAATGTAGAGATGGCACTTGGTCTTTTAGCCAAAGTACAAGAGGAACATGTTCTAGACATGGAGGTGTTAGTAGTTGGTTATAAGATTGTTTCAATTCTTGATATATTGATCCTAGACAAAAAAATAGCCCCAGATCAATCGAGGGGCTATTTAACATAAAATCTCATCTACGAAATCTTTCTCATCACACTTTTTACACTCCAACATCATGCCCAACTTGTCATGCCGTCCTTGTTCAGTCATCACCCAAGGTCGATTTTGCCAAGGGGGAGTGTGGCGAACATGTTGAGTATGTCCGCAGGCTAAATCTGCCACCCAATGCTGTTCATCATCTAAATGAAAACCAATAATGGCTTGTTGCATAGCGGAAACCTAAATGAAGTTATACAAAATTATCCATAAGCGAAAATTGAAATTCAGAAATAGAACCGAATAATCTCCGTTATACTCCTAGCTGATTATATCTTTAAACAAGAGTTTTGATTATGCGCGTACTTGTTGTGATGGACCCCATTGAAAGTGTCAATTTGAAAAAAGACTCAACTATGGCCATGTTGTGGGCGGCAAGCCGTCGCGGGCATGAACTGGGTTATGCATTACAACAGGATTTATATATCGAGCAGGGTAAAGCGTTTGGTTTAATTGCGCCTTTAAAGGTGTTTGAAGATTACGACCATTATTATGAATTGGGTGAAAAGAAGAAAGAATCCATCGCGGCATATGACGTGGTGTTGATGCGTAAAGACCCGCCATTTGATATGAACTTTGTCTATACCACCTATATTTTAGAACAGGCAGAACGAGAAGGGGCGTGGATTATTAACAAACCACAAAGCTTGCGTGACTGTAACGAGAAACTATTTGCTACACAGTTCCCTGAGTTGCAAGTGCCGACATTGGTCACTTCACAGCAAGGTTTAATTCGTGAATTTATCAAAGAACAAGGTGATGTGATTGTAAAACCACTTGATGGTATGGGCGGCATGGGAATTTTCCGCCTCTATCAAGATGGTGTGAATATTGGTTCAACCATTGAAATCTTAACCAACCATGGTACTCAGCCGATTATGGCACAGCGTTATATTCCTGAAATTGTCGAAGGCGATAAGCGTATTTTGATGATCAATGGTGAGCCTGTACCGTATTGCTTGGCGCGAATTCCACAAAATGGTGAAGTTCGAGGTAACTTGGCTGCGGGTGGCTTGGGTGAAGCCCGTCCGCTGACTGAAAATGACCGTAAAATTGCAGAAAAAGTAGGGCCTTTCTTACGTGAGAAAGGACTGATTTTCGTCGGTCTAGATGTGATTGGCAATTACGTGACTGAAATTAATGTGACTAGCCCAACGTGTATTCGTGAAATTGACAACCAATTTGGTACTCAAATTGCGGACGATTTATTTGCTGTATTAGAGGCGGGCCACCCAAGCGTTTAAGTAAATTTGAATATACTCAATGCCTCGATCACATGCGTGTGGTTGAGGATTGTGCAGTACGCTAGAGGCTCAAAATTAAGCAAAAGATCTTTCCAAAACTACAAGCGATTTGCGGTTTTTAACAAAGATAGCGGTTTTTTATACTAGATTAATAATAAAACTTGTTTAAACTTACAAAACTGAAGAAAAAAACAATGAAACGCTTGGTGAAACAAAGTAAATAAACTTTCGCGCCTCTGCGTTTGTGATTACAATTGTTAACTTAAATGAATTTTTGCCTATTTTTTTGAACTGAAGAATTAAACCGTGACTGATGTACAGCAAACAAAGCCCAAACGCGTAATGATGATGGCCGCTGGTACTGGTGGACATGTTTTTCCAGCACTTGCCGTTGCAAAACAATTGCAACAACAAGGAACACAAGTGTCTTGGTTGGCAACACCTACAGGCATGGAAAACCGCTTATTAAAAAATCAAAATATTCCAATTTATCAAATTGATATTCAAGGCGTACGTGGCAATGGTGTGGTACGCAAGTTATTGGCACCTTTTAAAATTTTAAAAGCAACCTTAAGCGCCATGCGCTATATGAAACAGTTGAATATTGATGCTGTTGCTGGTTTTGGTGGTTACGTGGCGGGGCCTGGTGGTTTGGCGGCACGCGTTTTGGGCATTCCTGTGCTTATTCATGAGCAAAATGCTATCGCGGGATTTACCAATACCCAATTGTCACGCGTAGCGACTACGGTGTGTCAGGCCTTTCCGCAGACATTTTCCGAACAAGCCAAAATTGTCACCACAGGCAATCCTGTACGCAAAGAAATTACCGAAATTTTAAATCCGTCTTGGCGTTATCAAGAGCGTGAAAAAGCCAATCAACCACTTCGCATTTTAATTGTCGGTGGTTCTTTGGGGGCGAAAGCACTAAATGAATGTGTACCCGAAGCTTTAAAGCAATTAAATGTGCCACTTCGTGTCTATCATCAATGTGGTCAAAACCATGCTGAGGCGACACAGGCACAATATGCCAATGCGCCTACGAGTTTAGAAGTCGAAGTCCACCCGTTTATTGAAGATATGGCTCAAGCCTATTCAGATGCAGATCTCATTATCTGTCGTGCGGGTGCGTTAACGGTGACAGAAATTGCTACAGCAGGAGTCGCGGCTATATTTGTACCGTTGCCAAGTGCTGTGGATGATCACCAAACGGCGAATGCCAAGTTTTTAGCGAATATTGGAGCTGCAAAAATTTGTCCGCAAGCCAATATGACGCCTGAAAGTTTAAAAGAATTGTTAGTGCCGTTAATGAATCGTTCATTATTGTCTGAAATGGCAGTCAAAGCGCGTCAACAGGCTCAACCCGATGCAACTCAACATGTCGTTGAGCTAATTCAAGAATTGTGATTAGAGTAAGCTATGTCTCCATCTACACCTGCTGATCAAGCAAAAAAGTTAATTAAAATCCCTGAAATGCGTCGTATTAAGCATATCCATTTCGTGGGTATTGGTGGTGCTGGGATGTGCGGCATTGCTGAAGTATTGAAAAACCAAGGCTATAAAGTATCTGGTTCAGATATCAAGGCATCAAAAACCACGGTACAGCTTGAAGAAAACGGCATTAAAGTCTATATCGGGCATGCCGCTGAAAATATTCAAGGTGCTAATGTTTTGGTGGTTTCAACGGCGATTGACCCAGAGAACCCTGAAATTAAGGCAGCTATTGAACATCGTACACCTGTGGTTCGCCGTGCAGAAATGCTGGGTGAATTGATGCGCTACCGTCATGGGATTGCCGTTGCAGGAACTCATGGTAAAACCACAACTACCAGTCTTGTCACTTGTATGTTGGCTGAAGAAAACCTCGATCCAACGTATGTGATTGGTGGTTTATTAAATCGTACTGGTGTTAATGCGGCATTGGGTGCAAGTCGTTTTATTGTGGCTGAAGCGGACGAGTCAGACGCATCTTTCCTGCATTTACAGCCTATGGCCACCATTGTGACCAACATCGATGCGGATCATATGGATACCTATGGTGGCAGCTTTGATGTACTCAAAGACACTTTTGTCCAGTTTTTACAAAAAATGCCGTTTTACGGTTTGGCAGTGGTGTGCGGTGATGATGCCAACATCCGTGAAATTATGCCACGTATTGGTCGTCCATTGGTGACCTACGGATTTAATGAAGACAATGACATCCGTGCAGTAGACGTAGTACAAGAAGGGATGCAGTCACACTTTACCGTATTGCGTAAAGATCGTGAGCCTTTGCGTCTAACGATTAATTTGCCTGGTTTACATAATATTTTAAATGCACTGGCTGCGATTGGTATTGCCACTGATGAAGGGGTATCTGATGCTGCGATTGCGCGTGCATTAGAAGGTTTCAGTGGTGTGGGGCGTCGTTTCCAAGTTCAGGGTGAGTTTGAATTGGGCGAAGGCAACGTAAAATTGGTGGATGACTATGGCCATCACCCGAAAGAAGTAGAAGCCACCATTAAAGCAGCACGTGCTAGCCATCCAGACCGTCGTTTGGTTATGTTGTTCCAGCCGCACCGTTTTAGTCGTACCCGCGATTGTTTTGATGATTTTGTTGATGTGTTGTCACAAGTGGATCAATTGTTGTTATTAGAAGTTTATCCTGCTGGGGAAAAACCAATTGTAGGTGCGGACAGTCGTGCATTAGCGCGTAGCATTCGTTTACGTGGTGAAGTTGAGCCTATCTTGATTGATCCGGTAGAAGGAAACTTGCCAAACGTAATGCGTAAAGTGTTACAAGCGAACGACTTGTTATTAACACAAGGCGCAGGTAATGTGGGAGCTATCTCGGTTGAGCTGGCACAGCATCAATTATATGTAGATTAATTGCCATTTTCGGTTTCAATTAAAAAGTTATAACAGTTTAAGGATAAAAACGTGTCAAATGCTTCAAAGTTCGGCAAAGTTGCCGTGTTGCTTGGTGGTAAATCAGCTGAGCGTGAGGTTTCTCTCGATAGTGGTCAGGCTGTACTTGAAGCATTGATTCGTTCTGGGGTAAATGCCGAGGCATTTGATCCTCAGAATCGTAGCGTGACAGAATTGGTCAATTATGATCGTGCCTTCATTGTATTGCATGGTCGTGGTGGTGAAGATGGTCAGATCCAAGGTGTATTGGAGTGGTTAAACATTCCTTATACAGGAACTGGTGTTCAAGGTTCTGCCATTGGTATGGACAAAGTTAAAACCAAGCAAATTTGGCAAGGTTCAGACTTACCAACTGCACCGTACCGTATTATTGATAAAGACAGTGATTTAGCTGAAGTTGTAGAAAGCCTAGGTTTGCCACTCATTATTAAGCCTGTGCACGAAGGTTCTAGTGTAGGCATGAGCAAGGTTGAAAAGGCTGAAGATTTGGCTGCTGCAATTGCTAAAGCCACTCAGCATGATGCTGTAGTCATGGCTGAAAAATGGATTACAGGACGTGAATTCACGATTTCATTCTTGAATGGTCAACCTTTACCTGTGATTCGTTTACAACCTCCTGCGGATGTCGCTTTTTATGATTATGAGGCGAAATATCAACGTAATGATGTGCAATATGGTATCCCGTGCGGTTTAACGGAAGCTGAAGAACAACGTCTACAAGCCTTATGTTTACGCGCATTTCAAGCGGTTGGGGCAAGTGGTTGGGGACGTATTGATGCCATGCAGGACGAACAAGGCAACTTCTGGTTACTTGAAGTGAATACAGTACCAGGTATGACCAGTCACTCATTGGTGCCAAAAGCTGCCAATGCTGTAGGCTATAGTTTTGATGCGTTATGTGTTGCAATTTTAGAACAAACACTTACAGGTGTAGCACACTAAGTTATGGCTCAACTTCCAGCATCGATGCGCCGCAAACGCGCCGCAATTACCTCGATTCATGACAAACCACCCACGCGAAAAGAACAGCTGACTAACGTGGGTGGCTGGCTGCTCTTGGTTATTGCTTTTGTGGTCTTGGCTGCTGGAATATTTGGCTTATACAAGGTCATGACAGATGCACGTGTAGCAGATTTGGATGTGGTTGGAACACGTTCCGATGCTGAGCATCGTCAAGTGATGTTGCACGTGGCGCCAACTTTACAAAATAATTATTTTACTTCTGATTTAGAGCAAATCCGTGACCGTGCTTTAGAGTTGTCATGGGTAGATCGTGTTGTTGTTTCTCGTGCATGGCCGAATGCGATTCGCGTCCGTGTAATGCCTCGTCATGCGATTGCCCGTTGGGGAACTGGGCGTTTGCTAAGCGATAGCGGTGATATTTTTGCCGAAGTGACACCCAAGAATTATCAACAATTGCCATTGCTTCATGGGCCGATCAGCCAATCCAAAACCATGATGCGTCGCTATAATGAAATTAATCAATTATTCCTTCCAGTCAACCTTCGGCTAAAAGAATTATATTTAACGGAGCGTATGACTTGGTTTATGCAGTTTGATTCTGGATTACGTGTTATTGTTGATCAAGATCAAACCATGAGTAAGCTACAACGTTTGAGTCATCTCGCACAAAGTGATTTGAAACCAGTATGGTCACAAATCTCGGCAATCGATTTACGCTATAGGAACGGCCTAGCGATTCAATGGAAAAGCACAGCCCCACCCAAAATTGTAAATGGTCACTTTGTTGTAACGATTAATGACACAAGCATTGCGGATGGGATAACTGCAAAGCCATAATGGTTGGCTTTATAAATAGAGGCGTAAAGCCATAAATTAAACAAACATGTAATGGTAGTAAATAATGAGTGAAGCTGTTCCCTCAGTTGTTGCGATTGACATTGGGACACATAAAGTTTCAGTTTTGATTGGTAAGGTGCATGCCCCAGACAAGATACAAGTCATTGGGATGGCGACTGCACGTAACCGCGGTATGAACAAAGGCAAAATCGTGAGCTTGGACAAAGTCATCACGGCGATAAAAAATGCCGTTCAGGAAGCGGAAGATATGGCTGAGTGCCGTGTGCATTCAGCTTGGGTTTCTATTCCAAGTGCAGAATTAAAAAGTTTTTATGCTTCGGGGCGTACCCCAATTGAAAACGCTGAACATAGTATTAGCACCAATGAAGTCGTGAGAGCATTAGAGTTGGCCAAAGCCAGCCATGTCACTTCAGATCATTATTTGGTAAGTGCAGTTCCACTAGGTTTTGAATTGGATGATTCTCCAGAATGGGTGCAGAATCCAATTCGGATGTCCGCACACACGATGAAAGGGCATTATCAGTTGATGATGTTGCCGATCAGTACCATGCAGAATTTGGATCGTGCCATGAAAGGTGCAAACATCACCGTAGAAAAAATGGTGGTGTCTTGTTTGGCCACAGCAGAAGCCAGTTTGCTGAAAGACGAAAAAGAATATGGGGTTTGTTTGCTCGATATGGGCGCTGGAACCACCAATCTTGCGGTCTATTTAGATGGTCGTCTGGCGATGGCGGAAACGTTACAACGTGGCGGTGAACATGTGACACGTGATATTGCGGCAGTCTTACAAACCACGACAGAAGAAGCAGAAAGAATTAAGTTACTTTATGGTTGTGTTGATTTAAAAGTGGTTAAACCCGACCATATGATTCAAATTCAAGGGATCGATGGTCCGCAAACCATTAGCCGAATTGAATTGTCTGACATTATGATTGCACGCTATGAAGAAATTTTGACCCAAGTTCGAGAAGCGCTTGAGCGTAGTGGCGCTATTCATGGTTTATATCATGGTGTTGTTTTGACGGGTGATGCTTGCCAAATTGAAGGCATGGTCAGCTTGGTGCGTCGCATGTTGGGTATTTCAGCGCATTTGGGCAATCCACCTGTACAAGTTTATGCCGATGAGCCTTATTTGGCATCATTACGCCGTTCCCAATACGCAACGGCGGCGGGCTTATTGATGTTCAGTCAAGGGGATCCACAAGAGACCTTGGTAGAAACCGTAGACCCTGAAACACTTTCGTTCTGGAAACGTGCTGGACGAGCATGGTCAGGGCTAAATGACAAGTTGAAGTCTATTTTTTAGTGGTATTTTTAAGGAATATTGTTTGGAAGTTGTACGTTAGGCGGTCAAGACTTGACAACCTAGACATTGAACAGCATTCTAAAACCAATTTTATTTATGCAGATCAAGGCAGTATACGGGCTTAAGTGACTGCCAATTACGAATTAGGAAATTTAAAGGTCATGGCCTCATTTGAATTTTTAGAAGATGATCAGAACGATAGCAACGGTCAAGCCCGTTTCACTGTATTTGGTGTAGGTGGTGCAGGCGGTAATGCCGTTCAACACATGTTGGAATCGGATATTCAAGGTGTAAAATTTGTTTGTGCCAATACGGACAAGCAAGCGTTAGACCGTATGAACGCACAATTTAAAATCCAGTTAGGTGAACAAAGTACCCGTGGTTTAGGTGCAGGTGCGAATCCTCAAGTGGGTCAAACGGCGGCCGAAGAAAGTCGTGAGTTGATCCGCCAGCATTTAGAAGGCACCGACATGGTGTTCGTGACTGCGGGTATGGGTGGTGGTACAGGTACAGGTGCTGCACCAGTCGTTGCAGAAATTGCCAAAGAAATGGGTATTTTAACGGTAGGTGTAGTGACTACGCCGTTTAATTTTGAAGGTAAGCGTCGTCAACAGTCTGCTGAAAAAGGCATTGAGGCTTTAGAAGCGCACGTAGACTCACTTATTATTATTCCAAACCAGCGTTTGCTCAAAGTATTCCGCGATATCTCGATGAAAGATGCTTATAAAAAGGCAGATGATGTATTGTTGAATGCGGTACGCAGTATCTTCGATTTGGTGGTTCGCCCTGGTCACATTAACCTTGACTTTGCCGACTTGAAAACAGCAATGAGTACTCGTGGTTATGCCATGATGGGTGCAGGCTCAGGTCGTGGTGAACATCGTGCGCGTCAAGCCGCAGAACAGGCGATTCGTAGCCCGTTATTAGATAACGTGACCATTATGAATGCGAAGGGTATTTTGATTAACGTCACTGGTGGTGATGATGTAACCTTTGGTGAAATTGAAGAAATCACGGATGTCGTGAACCAAATTGTGGACTTGGATGAAGGTCAAGTCTTCTACGGTACGGTCTTTGACCCTGATGCACGTGATGAAATTAGCGTGACTGTGATTGCAACAGGTTTAACCCGCAATTCAGCAGATGCGATTGAACCTGTGAAGCGTCCCAATACGCAGGTTTCACGTTCTGCAACGACCCATGCTGTGGTTGAGGAAGATGATGTTCCTGCGATTCAACGTCAGCAGGCTGATGCTCCAGCAATTAATGCGGCTTCATCTGCTGGTGCATCACGCCCAACACCAATGAGCATTCAAGATTATTTGAAAAATCAGCAACGTAAGTAATTATTTTTCAATAACTTGCTTTTGAAATACTATAAAAGGTAGCGTTATCGCTACCTTTTTGTTTTTTATCAATGGCTAAATATGCTAACGTATAGCGGATTTATGGGCAGATGATAGAAAGAGCATGTTGAAACAGCGTACCCTGCAACGTGTCGTGAAAGCGAGCGGTATTGGTCTTCATAGTGGGCAAAAGGTATTAATGAACTTTGTGCCGCACCATGTGGATGGGGGTATTGTATTTCGCCGTATTGATTTGGATCCACCTGTGGACATTCAAGCCGATGCGATGCTGATTCAAGAAGCCTTTATGTGCTCTAATTTGGTTCAGGAAGATGCCAAAGTAGGCACCATTGAACATGTGATGAGTGCGATCGCAGGTTTGGGTATTGATAATTTAATTATCGAAGTTTCGGCTTCAGAAGTGCCAATTATGGATGGCAGTGCTGGCCCATTTATCTATCTGTTAATGCAAGGTGGATTGGTCGAGCAAAATGCAGCCAAAAAATTTATTCGAATCTTAAAACCTGTTGAAGCATTAATTGATGATAAGCGTGCAATTTTCACGCCCCATTCAGGTTTTCAACTGAATTTCACCATCGATTTTGACCACCCCGCATTTAAAAAAGAATATCAGTCAGCCACCATCGATTTTTCAACTGAAACTTTTGTCTACGAAGTTAGTGAAGCACGTACATTTGGCTTCATGAAGGACTTAGATTATTTAAAAGCCAACAATTTGGCTTTAGGGGCAAGTTTAGAGAATGCCATTGGTGTAGATGATACTGGCGTGGTCAATGAAGAAGGTTTGCGCTTCTCAGATGAATTTGTTCGTCACAAAATATTGGATGCTGTAGGTGATTTATATTTATTAGGACATCAAATTATTGCGAAATTTGATGGATATAAGTCAGGTCATGCTCTCAATAACCAATTGTTACGCAATGTTCAAAGTGATCCAAGTAGCTACGAAATTGTAACATTTGATGACATGGATCAATGTCCAATCCCTTATGTAAGTGTGACATAAGTCATTGTCTTATATGGGCTACGTTATAATATAACAAATTGAAATGTGAATTAAGTCACGTTCGTTGGCTGAGGCATTTTCCAAACCCAGCCCTAGGTTACTTTTTATTGCTTGCCAAACGTAGCATTGCTTGGCTAAGCTTAGGGTCGCTCACAAAGTCAGCAGCCCCTTTTAATAAATCTTGGGTTTCTGGGCTAAGAGATCGGGAAGATGATTCAGTTGTCTGTGTAGTTTTTGAGGATACTCTTAAACGAACCTGTATTTTTTGTAAGTCTTTCAGTTCTTCTAGTTGAGCCAATTGAACAATATAGTGCTTTTGTAAGTAACCAAGTTGACTCACCATCGCTTGATTTTCACCCGTTACGGTTAAAACACCATATTGATAACAAGCAACCTGCCATTGCTCTGGTTGAGGCAATAACGGTTGAATGAGTTTGCTAAGTTTCTGCCATGCAGCAACTTGGGTTGAGAGAAACGACAAGTTTCCTGTTTTTATGCGTTTTCTTGTTTGTTGAAAGAGATTCTCTGGTTCAGACATACATATTACCTTCATATTTGTGTCTTAATCTTATGCGCTCCTTTCAGTAGATATCAAGGAAGAGATCACGCAAGGAACTTTTGTAAGAACAGTTTAAAGAGGTTTTCATGCACACAAGACGTATTTTATTGGCATTTTCTTTGGCAGCTTCGGCCGCATCGGTGGCTTTCGCTGATTTAGTTCAATTAAATTCTAACACCACTGCTTCACCAGATCGTATAGAGCAACTGACTCAAACTTTAGCACAAGGTTCGTATGCTGAACCTGAAGATATTGATCTTCCTGCAAGTACCGAGTTATCAGTCAGATTGCGTGAAAAAACAGTTGAGCTAAATAACGAATCGATTGCTAAAAAATATGGCACTAAAACTTCGTATTCTGCATCTTCGAATAGTCCTTATTCATGGTTAGTCTCTCATCCATTACCAGACATGAAACGCATCAGCTCGGACTTTGGTGGTCGTACTATGGGTGGTCGTGCTGAACATCACTCTGGTTTAGATTTGTCAGCACCAAGTGGTACGCCAATTTATGCGACAGGACCAGGTGTTGTAACCAAATCGGGTTGGGGTTCTGGTTATGGTCAATATGTTGAAATTAACCATGGCAATGGTTATATCACACGTTATGCACATGCTTCACGTTTAATTGCACGTGTTGGTGATCGAGTAAATGCGGGTGAACATATTGCCAATGTGGGTTGTACAGGCCGTTGTACGGGACCACATTTGCATTATGAAGTTGTAAAAGATGGTCAGCGTAAAAATCCATCAACTTATTTAGCCATGTTGCCATAATTACATCTCGTTATTAAAGCTTCAAATCCTTCTAAAGGCAGTGTATTGGGTCCTACCTCTTTCCCATACACTGCCTTTTTATTGTTTCCAATATTTGCACCAAAGTAGTGACGTTTTCTGTATCTTTTTTCATATTATCAGGCAGAAGAGTTTTGTTTGTATAAAAAAACATCATTATTGGCGATTTTTTGTTAATTTGAGTGTTAAATCGTCATCAATTATTTATTTTATAAATAGTGGTACCTGCCCGTATTCAGCTACAGCGATAACTTCTAATACCAAAGTATGGTACATATACATAATAGATTAAGCTTAAGGAATAGGTGGATTATGGCGTTTTATGGCGATACAGATGCGCAAGAAACCCAAGAATGGCAAGATGCTTTCGATTCGGTTCTAAAACACATGGGAACAGAGCGTGCTGCATTTTTATTAGAAAAATTATATCAACGTGCAATCGCGAAACATGTTCCTATTCAGCGCTTAAACACTCCTTATTTAAATACGGTTTCTGTTGAAGAACAACCAGCAATGCCAGGCGACCAAGATATGGAACGCCGTATTCGTGCATTGATTCGTTGGAATGCTTTGGCAATGGTACTTCGTGCCAATAAAACAGGTGATGACCTAGGTGGTCACTTGGCGAGTTTTGCATCTTCAGCAACTTTATACGATGTTGGTTTTAACCACTTCTTCCGCGCAAACAGCAATAACTTTGGCGGGGATATGATTTATTACCAAGGTCACTGTGCGCCTGGTATTTATGCACGTTCTTTCTTGGAAGGACGTTTAACTGAAGAACAGTTAAGTAATTTCCGCCGTGAAGTGGGCGGTAATGGTTTACCAAGCTATCCACATCCATACTTAATGCCAGACTATTGGCAATTCCCAACGGTATCAATGGGTCTTGGTCCAATCATGTCGATTTATCAAGCACATATTCAAAAATATTTGATGAATCGTGGCTTGATCAAAGAAGAAGATCGTAAAGTTTGGGCTTATCTTGGCGATGGCGAGATGGATGAGCCAGAAAGTACTGGTGCAATTTCACTTGCTGGCCGTGAAAAACTGGACAACTTGATTTGGGTGGTTAACTGTAACTTACAGCGTTTAGATGGTCCTGTACGTGGTAACGGTAAAATCATTCAAGAACTAGAATCTTTATTCCGTGGTGCGGGCTGGCGTGTCATTAAAGTGGTATGGGGCCGTCATTGGGATCCACTACTTGCAAAAGACAGCACAGGCGCTTTAAAAGCGGTCATGGAAGAGACAGTTGATGGTGAATACCAACGCTATCAAGTAAAAGGTGGTGCATACACGCGTGAGAAATTCTTTGGCAAGTACCCAGAAGCTGCGGAACTTGTAAAAGATTTAAGCGATGAAGATATCGATAATCTTAACCGTGGTGGTCATGACCCGTACAAGGTTTTTGCTGCCTATGCAGAAGCAATGAAAGCCAAAGGTCAACCAACAGTTATTCTTGCAAAAACGGTTAAAGGTTATGGTTTGTCTGAAGAAATTGAAGCGGTGAACAAAACTCACCAAATCAAAAAAATGCAGATCGACTCTTTGAAATATGTACGTGACCGTTTCAACCTGCCATTTACAGACGATAAGCTAGAAGAGCTTCCATTCTACCGCCCAAGTGAAAACTCTCCAGAAATGAAGTATATGAAGGCGCGTCGTGAAGCTTTGGGTGGTTACCTACCTGCACGTCGTAAAGAGAGTGAGCAATTAGCCATTCCTGAATTGTCGGTATTTGATGCAGTATTAAAAGGTTCTGCAGGCAAAGAACAATCTACTACCATGGTGATGGTTCGTTTGATTGCTTCTTTACTTAAAGAAAAAGCAATTAAAGACCGCGTAGTACCAATCGTTCCAGATGAAGCACGTACGTTTGGTTTAGAAGGGATGTTCCGTCAGCTCGGTATTTATGCTGCTCACGGTCAAAAGTACACACCAGAAGACCAAGAACAGTTAATGCATTACCGCGAAGCAAAAGACGGTCATATGCTTCAAGAAGGCATTAACGAAGCGGGCGCGATGAGTGCATGGGCAGCGTTGGCAACGAGTTATTCAACCAACAACTTGCCGATGATTCCAATGTACATGTACTACTCAATGTTTGGTTTCCAACGTATTGGTGACATTGCATGGGCTGCGGGAGATGCACAAGCTCAAGGTTTCTTGTTAGGTGCAACTGCTGGTCGTACAACACTGAACGGTGAAGGCTTACAGCACCAAGATGGTCACTCGCACATCCTTGCGAACACGATTCCAAACTGTGTGTCTTATGATCCATGCTTTGGTTATGAATTAGCAGTGATCGTACATGATGGTTTACAGCGTATGTATGTGAACCAAGAGCGTATTTTCTACTACCTAACCGTAATGAACGAAAACTACGAACACCCTGAAATGCCACAAGGTGTTGAAGAAGGCATTAAGCGCGGGATGTACTTATTCGAACAAGATGAGAAAGCAACAGTTCAATTGCTCGGTTCGGGTGTGATTCTACGTGAAGTGATTAAAGCGGCAAAAATCTTACGTGATGAATACCAGATCCATTCAAACGTCTGGAGTGTAACCAGCTTCAATGAGTTGGCGCGTGATGGTATGGCATGTGAAGAATACAACCGCTTACATCCGTTGGCTGAACAAGCGAAAGAAGCGTGGATTTCTCAGTTACTTCGTCCAACAGACGGTATCGTTGTGTCTGCAACGGATCATATGCGCGCTTATAGCGAACAAGTTCGTGCCTACTTACCTGACAACCGTCCATTCGTAGCCTTAGGTACAGATGGTTATGGCCGTTCAGATACACGTGCAAACTTACGTAGCTATTTTGGTGTAGATGCTGCACACATTGTGGTTGCGACCTTGAAAAAACTAGCAGATGAAGGTGAAGTCGATGCGCGCCTAGTCAAAGATGCGATTTCTTCATTTGAGTTAGATACAGACCGTCCAGTGGCATGGGCTCCTCAGGCACACCCTGAAGTTCACGCAGTTGCGGACTATAAAGAACAATCAGGTGAGGAGAACTAAGCATGCAAATCACAACACCTGATATTGGCGTGGACAAAGCCACAGTTGCAGAAATTTTAGTGAAAGTGGGTGACCAGATTGCTGTTGATGACAGTCTAGTTCTCCTTGAGTCAGACAAAGCCTCTGTTGAAGTGCCAAGCACTTCAGCAGGTGTGGTTAAAAGCATCAGTGTTGCAGTGGGCGATGAAGTGTCTGAAGGCGCTGTATTGATTGAGCTTGAATCAGATGCTGCTTCAACTCCTGTCGCAGCAAAAGTGGAAGAAAAAGTAGCTGAACCTACTCCAGTTGCTAAACCAGAAGTAGCTACTCCTGTTGCAGCGACTCAACCAGCGACAAGTGCTGTAGTTGATGTACAAGTTCCAGACATTGGTGTTGAAAAAGCAGTCGTGGGTGAAATACTGGTCAAAGCTGGCGATACGATTGAAATTGATCAAAGTATTGTGGTGGTTGAATCAGACAAAGCGACAGTTGAAGTACCGAGCACGGTTGCGGGCACAGTTGAAAGTGTTGAAATTCAAGCTGGCGACACCGTGAAAGAAGGTGTTGTACTGTTAAAAGTGAAATCAACATCTGCATCAAGTGCGCCAGTTGAAGCTCCTGTTTCTACAGCAGCTCCAGCGGCAGCGCCTGCACCAGTTCAACAAGAAACTGTAACTGCGACTGCTACTCAATCTGGACCAGTTGATATTAACGTTCCTGATTTGGGCGTAGATAAAGCAGTTGTTGCTGAAATTTTGGTACAAGTTGGCGATAAAGTTGATGTAGATCAAAGCCTTGTTGTGGTTGAGTCAGATAAAGCGACTGTTGAAGTTCCAAGTACTGTTGCGGGTGTTGTGAAAGCGATTCACTTGCAAGCAGGCCAACAGGTTTCACAAGGTATATTGCTTGCAACAATTGAAGCTGAAGGCCAAGCACCTGCTGCGGCACCAGCGGCAAAAGCAGAAGTAGCTCCAGCTCCACAGGCAGCAGCACCTAAAGCGGCAGCTCCTGCTCCGACTCAGGCTGTATCTGCTCCAGTTTCTGGTAGTGATAAGTTAACCAAAGAGCAAGAAGCTGAAAACGCTAAAGTTTATGCTGGCCCTGCTGTTCGTAAGCTTGCTCGTGAACTTGGTGTGATCTTGTCACAAGTTAAAACTTCTGGTGAGCATGGTCGTGTTGTTAAAGAAGATATCTTTGCTTATGTGAAGACTCGTTTAACTGCGCCACAAGCTGCACCAGTTGCAGCGGCTGCACCAGCGGTTTCGGGTTTGCCAAAGCTTCCTGACTTCACTGCGTTTGGTGGCGTTGAAGAAAAAGTACTGACGCGTTTGCAGCAAGTATCAATTCCGCAATTGTCGTTAAACAACTTTATTCCGCAAGTCACCCAGTTTGATTTGGCTGATATTACTGAGTTAGAAGATTGGCGTAATGAACTGAAAGGCAACTTCAAAAAAGAAGGTATCAGCCTGACGATTATGGCATTCATCATCAAAGCGGTTGCGCATTTGTTGAAAGAAGAGCGTGAGTTCGCAGGTCATTTATCTGATGATGGTAAATCAGTGCTGTTGCGCAATGAAATCCATATGGGAATTGCGGTAGCAACTCCAGATGGTTTAACGGTTCCAGTATTGCGTAATCCAGACCAAAAAACCATTAAGCAAATTGCAGTTGAATTGGGTGTATTGGGTCAAAAAGCACGTGACAAGAAACTTTCACCGAAAGACTTGCAAGGTGCGAATTTCACTATTTCAAGCTTAGGTGCAATTGGTGGTACGGCATTTACTCCGTTGGTGAACTGGCCACAAGTAGCAATTTTAGGAATCTCACCAGCAACCATGCAGCCTGTTTGGAATGGCAAAGACTTTGACCCACGCTTAATGTTGCCGTTATCTTTGTCTTACGACCATCGTGTGATTAATGGTGCAGATGCGGCACGCTTTACCAATAAGCTCACCAAGTTATTGGGTGATATTCGCAGTTTACTGCTCTAATTTATTTCTAGATCAGCGCATAAAACCTCGCCTCGGCGGGGTTTTTTTTATGGTGATGAATTTGGATAAATCGTAAAAATCTGTTGTGAAGTCTCGTGCATTCGCATGATTTGGTTAAAATGCATAAAGATGTCAAAGATAAATTGAATGCAGGGAGTTGCATGCAGATGTTTGCCTTTTTTAAATTTATGCTGCCAGTCTTATTATTGGTTTTGGTGTTGATGGGGCTTTGGCTCAGTGTGCTGCATTTTCCATGGCATTGGGTGACGTATATAGTGATGGGGCTGGAAATTTTCACCGCCACGATTGTCTTTTCAATGGAATATCAGGCACAGCATATTGGTGGTGCCAGCGGTTGGGGAAGTTTTGGTTGGTTGGGCTTTAATGTCAGTTTGGCGATGTTCTTGGGATTGTGTCGAATCGCTATTTGGCTATATCAACGTTTTGAATTTCAGTTTTAAACTGAACTCAATTACGTGATGATAAAATACAAATGAAAGAGTGGAAAACTTGAGTAAATTTTGTATAATGGTTGCGATTCATTGGGGAGTAGCCGCTTTTTACGCTATGTAAAAAGGTGATGATCAACATAATTGTTCCACAGAACATGGTCATCATAGCAAAGAACCAAATAAGCTTATCGAACAGCTTTTTTTGTTGGCAAGACCTTTGATTTACCACTCTGCATCAATCTATTTGATTTTGGCTAGCAGGAGAGGTAAGTCATAGGCAAATTTTGCTAGCCAGAGAAAAGATGTTATGCATGAGTTCCTCATTTCGACAGCAATTGTCGCACTCGCTGAAATGGGTGATAAAACCCAACTTCTTGCCTTATTATTGGCTGCACGTTTCCGTAAACCTGTTCCTATTCTGATTGCAATTTTAGCTGCAACGCTGATTAACCATGGTTTATCTGCAGTATTGGGGCAGTGGATTACGACTGTTTTGAGTCCTGAAGTCTTAATCTGGGTACTTTCACTTGGCTTTATTGGTATGGCAGTGTGGATGTTAATTCCAGATGAGCTGGGTGATGAGACCGATAGTATCAATAAGTGGCAGAGATTTGGCGTATTCGGTGCAACCTTTGTCTTGTTCTTTTTGGCAGAAATTGGCGATAAAACTCAAATTGCAACTGTGGCTTTGGCTGCGCGTTACGACAGCATTTTCTGGGTGATGGCTGGAACCACAGTAGGCATGATGTTGGCAAACGCACCTGCAGTTTTTGTGGGTAATAAGTTGGCAGATAAGCTACCGATCTCATTAATTCATAAAATTGGCGCAGCCATCTTCTTGATTATCGGGGTCTCGACCTTAGTGCAGCATTATTTCTTCTAAGTGAGATTTTTTAGAAAACCCAGCAAATTAGTTGGGTTTTTTATTAGGTAAATCAGTCAAATAAGTACATAAAAATGAAAACTAGCTCTGTATATTTATTGTAAGTTTAGTTATTTCCATTTATGTTATAGGGAATTAAAAAATTGTACTTAATAGAATAGAATTATTGGGGTTTTGCTATGGCTTTTGATCGCACCACGTCACAAGTGTTATTTGATAATGGCACACATAAGTGCATCAGTTTTACCAGCTTGGTTAAAGGTGAAGGCGTACAGGCAAACCAGTTTCTGATTTTAGATCATGAGCGTGCTGCAGTATTAGATCCGGGGGGAGATTTGACCTATGTACCCTTAACCATGGAACTGAACAAATATACACGCTTGACCAATCTTGATTATGTGATGGCCTCGCACCAAGATCCTGACATCATTACTTCAATGCCACGCTGGCTGGTGTATACGGATGCCAAAGTTGTGGCTTCAAAGCTTTGGGCACGCTTCTTACCCCATTTAAATTCTGCCTTTATGAGTGACCGAATGAAAGGTGGCTGGTTAGAACGCTTGATCGAATTGCCAGACCACGGTGGGATCATTCCTTTGGGTGAATCTAGTATTATTGTTGTCCCTGCACATTTTCTACATTCAGTTGGGAATTTTCAATTTTATGATCCAATCTCAAAAATTTTGTTTTCAGGTGATATGGGCGCATCTATGGTGGATGATGCCAATAAGCCCTTGGAAAATTTTGCTGCGCATATCCCAAAAATGAAAGGTTTCCATCAACGTTATATGTGTTCCAACAAAGTGATTCGCCTTTGGGTAAACATGGTGCGCAGCATGGATGTTGAAATGATTGTGCCACAACATGGTACGCCGTTTATCGGTAAAGAGATGATTAACCAATTCTTGGATTGGATTGAAACTTTAGAATGTGGCATTGACTTAATGGATGAAAGTATTTTTACCTGCCCAACCTAACGTCTTACCCAATTGAGAAATGGGATTGGCTGATCAGACAATCTCATTTCTAACATTAAAACGGGGGCTGAAAAATGCTTTACCGTGTACCTATATTTTTTAAATGATATTTTTTTAATAAAAAATGAAATTTAAAGCTAAATTTGTTTATAATAGCGCACGGAAATTACCAGTGAGACTGTTATGTTGACCATCGTTCAAGAAGCGTTAACCTTCGATGATGTCTTATTACTCCCTGCCTATTCTACTGTCCTCCCAAAAGATGTCTCTCTAAAGACACGCCTGACTCGTGGCATTAACTTAAATATCCCTCTCGTTTCAGCAGCAATGGATACTGTGACTGAGTCACGTATGGCAATTGCGATGTCACAAAACGGTGGTATTGGTATTTTGCATAAAAACATGGATATTGCTGCCCAAGCTGCAGAAGTACGCCGTGTGAAAAAATTTGAAGCAGGTATGGTCAAAGACCCAATTACAGTAACACCAGAAACCACAGTACGTGAGTTGATTGCGATTACGCAAGCCAACAACATCAGTGGTGTGCCTGTAGTAAAAGACGGGAAAGTGGTTGGTATAGTGACAGGACGTGATACGCGTTTTGAAACCAATCTTGAGCAACCTGTAAGCAGCATTATGACGGGTCAAGACCGTTTAGTGACTGTACGTGAAGGCGAATCTAAAGAACAGATTCAAGCACTCTTACAGAAACACCGTATTGAAAAAGTATTGGTGGTTGGCGAAAACAACGAATTAAAAGGTCTCATTACGGTCACTGATTTCCGTAAAGCAGAACTTTATCCAAACAGCTGTAAAGATGACTTAGGTCGTTTACGCGTAGGTGCTGCAGTTGGTACAGGCGTAGAAACACCAAGCCGTGTAGAAGCATTGGTTGATGCAGGTGTTGACGTGATTGTGGTCGATACCGCACATGGTCACTCTGCAGGTGTTATCGAACGTGTACGTTGGGTTAAACAAAACTACCCACAAGTGCAAGTAATTGGCGGTAACATTGCAACAGGTGATGCTGCATTAGCTTTACTTGATGCAGGTGCTGATGCTGTAAAAGTCGGGATTGGTCCAGGTTCAATCTGTACTACTCGTATTGTTGCGGGTATTGGTATGCCGCAAATCTCTGCGATTGACAGTGTTGCCAATGCATTAAAAGATCAAATTCCTTTAATTGCTGACGGTGGTATTCGCTTCTCTGGCGATATGGCAAAAGCGATTGGTGCGGGTGCAAGCACGATTATGGTGGGTTCACTCCTTGCAGGTACTGAAGAAGCACCTGGTGAAGTGGAATTCTTCCAAGGTCGTTACTACAAAGCTTACCGTGGTATGGGTTCATTGGGTGCAATGGCGGGTGCGACAGGTTCGGCTGACCGTTACTTCCAAGACTCTAAAGCGGGTGCTGAGAAGTTGGTGCCAGAGGGTATTGAAGGTCGTGTACCGTACAAAGGACCAATGGGCAATATCGTACATCAAATGATGGGTGGCTTACGTTCTTCTATGGGGTATACGGGTTCATCGACCATTGAAGATCTACGTCAAAATGCAAAATTCGTGAAGATTACTGCCGCAGGTATGTCAGAGTCTCACGTGCATGATGTCACCATTACCAAAGAAGCACCCAACTATCGCGTTGGTTGATTTTTCGTAATTTAGATCTAAAGAGACCGTCAACACTATGACGGTCTTTTTTGTTTTGGTGTAAAGTATTTCACTATGACAAAAGGTGGATAACAGCACCTAGCTATAAGAAGTGAGTAAAACATGAGTTATTTTGGCACAGATGGTATTCGTGGGAAATTTGGAGAATTACCAATTACGCCTGAATTTGCATTAAAACTAGGATTTGCAGCAGGAAAAGTCTTAAAAAAAAATTCGCAGAAAGAAAAGCCAATCGTCGTATTAGGTAAAGATACCCGATTATCGGGCTATATTTTAGAAGCGGCTTTACAGGCAGGACTAAATGCTGCGGGTGTTTATGTGCATTTATTAGGGCCATTACCAACGCCTGCAATTGCCCATTTGACTCGTGCTTTGCATGCGAGCTTAGGGATCGTGATTTCTGCGTCGCATAACCCGTATTTTGATAACGGCATTAAATTCTTTTCTGGTGAAGGCAAAAAGCTGCCTGATGCATTGCAAGAAGCAATTAATCAAGAGTTGGAAAATGACTTGTTGATTGAAGATACTGCCAACTTAGGTAAAAGTGTTCGTGTGAAAGATGCGAACGGCCGTTATATTGAATTCTGTAAATCGACTTTCCCATATCATTATGATTTGTCAAATTTAAAAATTGTAGTGGATTGTGCTAATGGGGCTGCGTACAACGTGGGACCTGCCGTGTTTAAAGAACTCGGTGCCAAAGTAATTGCACTTTATAATGAGCCAGATGGTCTCAACATTAATAAAGACTGTGGTTCAACCCATCCTGAAAACTTACAGAAAGCTGTTGTTGAACATAAGGCAGATGTAGGGATTGCTTTTGATGGTGATGCGGATCGCGTGATTATGGTCGACCGTAATGGTGAACAAATCACAGGTGACCATATTCTGTATATTTTGGCGACACAAGCCAGCAAAAAACCAGCAGGTATTGCTGGTACAGTCATGAGCAACATGGCGCTAGAATTGGCATTAGAACAAGCTCAAGTGCCATTTGTACGCGCTAAAGTGGGCGACCGTTATGTGTTGCAAGCGCTTGAAGAAAATCAGTGGGTCATAGGTGGCGAACCGTCAGGTCATATCTTAACCCTAGATAAGAGCACGACAGGGGATGCGATTATTGCCGCATTACAAGTGCTTACAGTAATGGTTGAACAGAATAAGCCATTGCATGAACTGGTTGCAGACTTCAATCTATTCCCGCAAGTATTGGTCAATGTGCGTTTGGAGCAGATGATAGACCCGTATGCAAACCCTGCAATGGTGGCTGAATTTGAAAAAGCGGAAGCACAGCTCGCAGGTCGTGGTCGACTTTTGATTCGTAAATCAGGCACGGAACCAGTGATTCGGGTCATGGTCGAAGGTGATCAACTAGAAGAAGTGACTACTTTGGCAAATCATCTTGCTGATGTTGTTCGTACCCAAGCCGCTTAAGGAATCATGTCATGAGCGATTTAATTAAAGATTTAAGTGAATTGCGGTTGAGTTATCAGAAAGGGGAATTACTCGAGTCGGAGGTTGAACAGTATCCGCATGAGCAATTTCTTAATTGGTTCAATATGGCCTTAGAGGCACGTTTACACGAACCTTATGCCATGTATTTGGCGACTGCCAACAGCCAAGGTCGTCCACACGTCCGTACGGTACTGTTACGCGGTGCAACTGAAGCGGGTTATGATTTCTATACCAATTATGATAGTCAAAAAGGCTTAGATTTGGTTGAAAACCCTTATGCTGAGCTATTGTTTTATTGGCCCGAGTTGGAGCGCCAAATTCGTGTCAGTGGTCGTGTCGAAAAAATTTCTGAAGATGAGGCAACAGCCTATTATCGAAAGCGCCCACGTGACAGCCAGATTGCTGCACATATCAGTACGCCGCAAAGTGGTGTGATTGCCAGTCGTGACGAGCTTCAGCAGCGGTTCCAGAATTTACAAGAGCAGGTTGTAGATCAGTCCGAATTGGATAAACCTAGTTTTTGGGGTGGCTATCGTTTGCAGCCAGACTATTATGAGTTTTGGCAAGGACGACCAAATCGTTTACATGACCGTCTGAGTTATGAAAGAATCGATGGTAAATGGAAATTACAACGACTGATGCCTTAAATGACTCAGATACAAATTAAACAACGACCTTATTTAACACGCCCTGAAAATATTCAGGGCGTGTCACCTTTTATTGCACAAATTTTGGCGCGCCGTGGGGTGCAATCGGAACAAGAACTGGAATTAAAGCTAAAACATCTTTTAGCTCCGAATTTAAAAGGATTGCCTCAGGCGGTTAAACTGCTCGATCAAGCCCTTGATCAGCAAAAAAAAATCGTCATTGTTGGAGACTATGATGCAGATGGTGCTACCAGTACGGCATTAATGGTTTTGGCATTGCGAGAAATGGGGGCACAAGTGAATTATCTGGTGCCTGACCGCTTCAAATATGGTTATGGTTTAACCCCTGCAATTGCAGATTTGGCTTTTGCGAAGTTTCAGCCTGATGTTTTGGTTACAGTAGACAACGGGATTTCTAGCCATGCGGGTGTGGCTCAGGCACAAGCACATGGCATGCAGGTGGTGATTACCGATCATCATCTCACGACCAAAGAGACGCCTGCTGCTGAGGCTGTGGTGAATCCTAATCAATTGGGCTGTGAATTTCTAAGCAAAGCCTTGGCTGGTGTAGGCGTTGCGTTTTATCTGTTGGCGAATTTAAGTAGTGGTCGTGCTCAGCAAGGTAAATCCAGTGCCAAAATGGCGCAGTATCTGGATTTGGTGGCTTTGGGGACTTATGCGGATGTTGCAGCACTGGACTATAACAACCGTATTTTGGTTGATGCGGGCATTAAACGGATTCAGCAACAACAGTGTCGCATCGGGATTTCGGCTTTATTGGAAATAGCTGGGCGTGATGCCACACAACTGAAAGCCCCAGACTTAGGTTTTGTCTTGGGACCACGAATTAATGCTGCGGGACGCATGGAAACCATGGACATTGGTATTGAATGTTTATTGGCAGAAGAGTACAGCACCGCATATGCTTTAGCTCAGCAACTGAATCAGTTGAATGTGGAACGACGTCAAGTCGAAACTCAAATGAAGCAGGATGCTTTAACAGCTTTGGCACAATTCAAACTTGAGCTGAGCGAGACACCTGCTGCGTTGATTTTATTTGAACCCCATTGGCATCAAGGGGTGATTGGGATTGTGGCGGGACGCTTAAAAGAACAGTTTCACCGTCCTGCCATTGTATTTGCTACCGATGAAGATGGTGAGCATATTAAAGGCTCAGCCCGCTCAATTGAAGGTATTCATATTCGTGATGCCATAGAAAACGTGGCAGAGCAATTTCCACACTTGGTCAGCCATTTTGGTGGACATGCCGCTGCTGCTGGCTTAACCATCAAGAAACAGCATTTCGATGAATTTAAACAGCATTTTGTTCAACTCATCCAAAGTATGGATGAATCACTGTTTCAAGCAACGTTGTGGACCGATGGCATATTACCGACTGAGGCATTGAATTTAGATACGGTTCATTTACTGCAAAATTTAACCCCTTGGGGGCAAAAATTTCCTTCCCCTATCTTTGAAGGGCAGTTTCAGGTGTTGGATTATCGTTGGTTAAAGGAAATTCACTTGAAATTACGTCTGGCTTTGGAGAACGGACAAGTGGTGGACGCGATTGCTTTTAATGCTGCGGATAAATTCAGCTTTGATCCAATGCAGTCCTCGGTACATTTGGTCTATGAATTAGAACAGAATAGTTTTAATGGGCAAGTGAGTTTGCAATTGCGAGTTTTGCATTTGCAATAATAAAAAAACCGCTGAATTCAGCGGTTTTTTTTAATTAAAGCTTAGGTAAATTAGAATTAGAAGCGGTATTTCGCTGCTACACCAAACTTGTTGTAGTCATTGTTACCAACTTCACCAAAACCTACACGACCTTCAAGGCTCACTTGCGGAGTAAAGAATTTACGTGCATTTACACCGAATTCATTGACATCGTTTAAGTCATTGCTGTAGTAGTCTGCACCCACACTGAAGCTTTTATCAATGAAATAGTCAGCAGCAAGGTTGTATTCGTCTAAGTCACCAAAAGAAGCACCTGCTTCAAGGTTGATGTCTTTACCATTGCTGAGTTGAGTGACATATTTTGCACGGATTGTAGGGTCTACACCGTCATCATGGTCATTGTCATAACCTTTAAGACCAGCAGCCACTAAGAAACCAGGTGCTGGTAAGTAACCCACTTCAGCGCTGTAAAGTGTGGTGTCAAAGTCAGCACCGTTATTGAATTTCACATCTTGGCGACCAACATTACCGCTCAAGTAGAAATCTGAGTTTGGAACAAAGTATTCAGCACCAACACCATAATTGTTGACTTCGTCATCACCTACTTCGTTATAAGCATAGTGCGCATTCACATTACTTGCACGGTCTAGGAATGCAGCTTCGGCTAAAGGTGCATTACGGGTTTGAACTGGGTTGAAGTAATAGGTGCCATCTACACCAAAAGAACCGCTTGAGCTGCCGTTATCAGGATCGATTAGTCCAGCAGAAGCACCAACTTCGGCTTGGTATGCATGAGCTGTTCCAGTCATGGCAACGACAGAGAACAACGCTGAGGCAATTGCTAATTTTTTCATGGAAAGGACCCCTCTGAAACTTGGCTAAAAATAAATTAATTTTTTGTTACACTTTTAGTCTAGGGCAAAACAAGATTGCGTCAACAGCGTGAAGGTTACGGAATTGTTTCGGGCGTAATATTATGTAATTACCTTTTATTAAATATTTGATATATATTAAATTTAATAATTGTAGTGATTTATTAAAATTGTGGATATTCTATGAATAGCATAGAAAATGGTGAAATATTCGACGAAATTGTAAGTAGAAAATACTAAAAAACACGCCGAATGGCGTGTTTTTTGGAAAGCTTTAAAGGTCAGAAAATCTTAAAAACGCAGTGTGGCATTTAAATTAAAGCCTTGTATATCATCACCAAAACCAACTGCACCACCGACTGCAAAGTTTGGACTGAAGAAATACTTAGAGCGTACCGAGAAGAAGTCGATATCCTCATCGCCATCATCTTCTATGTTATAAGCCAGTCCAAAGCTAAAAGCAGGATCAAAGTAATAATCTGCGGCTAAGTTGATAGTGTCGACATCTCCCCAAGCGCCCTCTGCTTCAAGATTGATAAACTGTCCTTGACCCACTGGTGCAACATATTTGGCTGCTAGCGCAAAACGGTTATCGTCATTGTCTTCATCTCCTTGGTAGCCATCAATCCCTGTAGCAAGGAGTAAGTTGGAGATTGGCATATAACCCACTAAGGCGCGGTAGGTCGTGGCATCGTAATCGTCTTTATATTTAGCACTACCCAGCACCGATTGAATTTTGGTTTCATCTTTTGCTTGCCCAAAACCCACTTGCCCGTTCAAATAAAATTGTTCGACAAAATACTCTATGCCAGCACCAATATGATGTGCTTTACTTTCTTGAGAAATGCTATTGCCTAAACCATCGGACAAGGTTTTACTGTCCCAGTAATTATAGGTATAGCTCAAAGAAGCATTGCTATTGTGACCTAAGAAAGCCGCTTCATTAAGCGGTGAATTTTTTACTATAACAGGATTAAAGTAGAAGGTTCCTTTTAGGTCAAACTGTCCTTCAGCATCAGTAATATCATCATCGCGGTCAAAATAACTAAAGCCTGTATCTATTTGAGCATCATAGGCAAAACTTGAAGATGCCATAAGTGCCAAAGCTAAACTCGTAAGAACTTTTTTCATGTAATAAACCCCTAAAGTGGTTGTCGTTATAAAAGTGTTATGTTTTTTTAAGTGGAGCTATTGTTGATAAATCCATCAGTGCCGTCAATTCCTAATTGCAGGTAGTGGCTAAAAATCTCCAAATGCTCTGTGCTATAATTGAGGGCTATTTAAGCTAATTATTGATTTGAGAGCAGCTCCCGTGGAAATTAATCCTTATTTAAACCAATTAAAAGATTTAAACGACCGTGGTCAAACACTACGGGGGTATCTTTGACTACGATCTAAAGAAAGAGCGTTTAGAAGAAGTTTTACGTGAATTAGAAGATCCTACAATTTGGAATGACCAGAGCCGTGCACAGGCTATGGCTAAAGAAAAAGGCGAACTTGAAAACGTTTTAAACGTGTTGGATGGTTTAGCCACTCAACTTGAAGATGCACAGGCAATGCTGGACTTGGCCGTAGAAGCCGATGATGAAAGTCTGTTGGCAGATGTACAAGCTGAATTATCTTCAGCCGAGGAAGAGCTGGCAAAACTTGAGTTCCGTCGGATGTTCAGTAACCCAATGGATCCAAATCCATGTTATGTGGAAATTCAGGCAGGTTCAGGTGGTACTGAAGCTCAAGACTGGGCGTCCATGCTGTTGCGTATGTATATGCGCTGGATTGAGCGTCATGGCTTTAAAGCTGAATTGATGGAAGAGTCTGATGGTGATGTGGCTGGAATTAAATCAGCGACCATTCGTGTAGAAGGTGAGTATGCTTATGGTTGGTTACGTACCGAATCAGGCGTGCATCGCTTAGTGCGTAAATCACCATTTGACTCGGGTAACCGCCGTCATACTTCATTCTCTGCAGTGTTTGTTTCGCCAGAAGTGGATGATAACATTGAAATTGATATCAATCCTGCTGATGTGCGTACCGATACTTATCGTGCTTCGGGTGCAGGTGGTCAGCACATTAACAAAACCGATTCTGCGGTACGTTTAACGCATGCACCTACAGGTATTGTGGTAGCGTGTCAGAACCAGCGTTCACAACATGCCAACCGTGACCATGCGTGGAAACAGTTACGTGCCAAGTTGTATGAGTTGGAAATGAGCAAACGTAACGAAGCAGCGCAAGCATTGGAAGATTCGAAGTCTGATATTGGTTGGGGCAGTCAGATTCGTTCATACGTTTTGGATGACTCACGCATTAAAGATTTACGCACTGGTGTTGAAAACTCGAATACAGGTGCAGTATTGGATGGTGACTTAGATAAATTTATCGAAGCCAGCTTAAAGCAAGGCTTATAAGTCAATTATCATCAATAACTTAGCTAAGTTTGATGCAGTTTTTTACAATATATCTAAAATGTTCGATATAAAAATCGAAAAAATACGATATATTAAAGAAAAGCTGAATCAAGCTTGCACATGATTGAACCTGTCTGAACTATGGATATTGATTTAATTTTTAAAGCACTGGCGAATCCGACCCGTCGACAAATTTTGGAATGGTTAAAACATCCTGAACAATTTTTGTCGAGTGACGAATGTGGTGACTTTAGACGAGGCGTATGTGCGGGGCACATTGAACGTTTAGGTAAAGTCTCGCAATCGACCATGTCCAATCACCTATCGGTGCTCCAGCAAGCAGGTTTAATTCAAGTCGAAAAATATGGGCAATGGTCTTATTTTTCCCGCAATGAAGCCTTGATTCAGCAATATATCGAACATTTGCAACGTTCACTTTAATTGAAAAAGTGGCGATCGAGGCGACTATGGCTGAATTGAATACTCCTTTAACTCTGGGTGATCTACACTTAAAAAACCGTGTGATTATGGCACCTTTAACGCGTAGTCGTGCAACAGCAGACCGCGTGCCAACTGCCATGATGGCGGAATATTATGCGCAGCGTGCAAGTGCAGGTTTGATTATTTCTGAAGCGACCGTGATTTCGGAAGAAGCCAATGGTTACTTGAATACACCGGGGCTATTTAATGAAGCACAAGTTGAAGGCTGGAAACAGGTCACTCAGGCGGTACATGCCAAAGCTGGCTTAATTGTGGCGCAGTTGTGGCATGTGGGTCGTGTATCGCATCCAGATTTACTCAACGGTGAAACCCCTGTTTCGGCAAGTAATGTGCAACAGAAAGGTTATGTCAGCTTATTGCGTCCAAAACGTGAATATGTGGTGCCCCGTGCTCTAGAAATCGCAGAAATTCAAGCCATTATTGAGCAATATAAACAAGCAGCGATTCATGCCAAAGCAGCGGGTTTTGATGGCGTTGAATTACACGCAGCGAATGGCTATCTGATTGACCAGTTCCTACAAAGTTCCACCAATTTACGCGATGACCAATATGGTGGCAGTGTCGAAAACCGCGCACGTTTGTTATTAGAAGTGGTCGATGCGCTGATTGAAGTTTGGGGTGCAGGTCGTGTTGGGGTACATTTGGCACCTCGTGGCGACGAACATGACATGGGCGATGCCAATCCACGTGAAACATTCGGTTATGCACTCGAAGAATTGGGTAAACGTAATATTGCCTTTTTCTTTACCCGAGAATATTTGGCAGATGACAGTATCAGTACTTACTTGAAACAACGTTCAGGTGGCGTACCATTGATTGCTAACATGCGTTTAAGCCGTGAAGATGCGATTGACTTATTGGCAACAGGACAGGCAGATGCGGTGTCTTGGGGTAAAGACTATATTGCCAATCCAGATTTGTTTGAGCGTTTGGTTCAAGATGCGCCTCTGAATGAGCTTAAGCTAGAAAACATGATCGGAACAGATGTAGCAGCAGGATATATTGATTATCCAACTTTAGCTGAAACTGAAACAGCAGTGGTTTAAATTGCTTTTCAGCTAAATTCACGACAAGATAACAGCGCAATTTACCCAGTGTGATAAATTGCGCTGTTTTATTTGTAATCGTTTTTTCGGAGCACGTATTTGGCTACTCCTTTTTGGTATAACGCAGCACTCGCAATGATTAAACCGCTGTATCAATGGCGAATCAAAAAACGGGCGCAAGATGAAAGAGCTTACCAACAAGAATGTCTTGAGCGTTTTGGGCCATTTCAAACGCCGAAAAACCGCAATGCGCTATGGTTCCATGCCGTTTCAGTCGGTGAAACGAATGCAGCACAGCCTTTAATTGAACATTATTTAAAACAAGGTCATCCTGTCTTGGTGACCAACACCACTAAAACAGGACAGGCACGAGCCAAATCTTTATTTGATAAAACACCTTATCAAGCCTTGTTTCAAGCGGTGTATTTACCTGCTGATCAAAAGGGTTTAGTACAGGGTTTTTTTCAAAAATATCAACCAAAGATTTTAATTTTAGTTGAAACTGAATTATGGCCAAACTTATTGGATCAGGCACAGTTCTTTAAAGTTCCCTCGATTTTGGTCAATGCACGTCTCTCGGAAAAATCAGCACAAGGCTATGCCAAAGTATCAGGTTTAACTCGCGCGATGTTACACGGGCTAGACCAGCTCTTGGCACAAGACCGAGCAACGGCTGAGCGCTTTATCCAGTTAGGCGCAGCTCAGTCAGTAACACAGGTGGTGGGCAGTATTAAATTTGATATTCATGCACCTGAATTGTTTGTGAAACAGGCGGCTCAACTAAAACAAGAATGGTCACTTGCTGAGCGAAAAATTATAACTATTGCCAGTACCCATGCACCTGAAGAACAAAAATTATTAAGTGCTTTAAAACCATATTTAGATGCACAGCCTGAACTGTTGTGCATTGTGGTACCACGGCACCCTGAACGCTTCGATGAGGTCTTTGCAATTGCACAAAGTTTAAATTTAAACACCACACGTCGAAGTTTAAAGCAAGAAATAGTGGCAGATAACCAAGTCTACTTAGCTGACTCAATGGGTGAACTGTGGTTGTGGTATGCCTTATCGGATGCCTGTTTTGTCGGTGGTTCGTTGAATGAACCCGGCGGTGGACATAATATTTTAGAGCCGATAGCCTTGGATGTGCCGACCGTATTGGGGAAAAACTATTTTAATTTTCAAAGTATTGTAGATGAATTTTTACATGCCGATGCAGTGAAAGTGGTTGAGAATGCTGAACAAGCCGCTGTCGTACTGATGCAGTTATTGGCAGATACTGGTCAAGCCCAACAATTAAATCAAGCAGCGCAGAAAATTATGCAGCTGAACAAAGGTTCCTTGGACAAGCATATTCAAGCCATTGATGGCTATTTATAAGTCTCTGAAATTTGAATGCGTTTGTCACAACCGCAAATATTGTGGATTCAGTTGATGCCTTTGTGTAGGTGATTCCTACTTTTCAGAGATGAAAAGTAGCAAAAATCTTTTGCGGTGCTGAAGGTACGTCCTGTACCTCAGCACCGCGGGCGACATCCCTGTCACCCTCTGCGATAGCATGTGCTGATTGAGCCTTTACTGATTGGATTTGTTCTCTTTATTATGAATATCGTTCTTTTAGACCCTCGCCAAACCCTATCTGAAGTCTGGTCAATTACATCCACTCGCCAGTTAGCGCACTTACGTACCCATCTGAATGTACAAGTTGGTGATCGCTTGAAAGTCGGGATCCGTGAAGGTCAACGCTATTTAACCGAAGTCCTGATGGTCAGTGATAGTGTCATTCAAGTGACACCCATTCAGACTGAACCTGTTCCTGCTAAATTGCCAGTAACCTTAATTGTGGCGATGCCACGTCCGAAAGTACTGCGGCGTTTAATCATGGACAGCGTGACGATAGGGGTGGAAAAAATTGTATTGCTAAACAGTTACCGAGTAGATAAAAGCTATTGGCAAACCCCTTTTTTACAGCAGATTGATCAATACGTGACCTTGGGATTAGAGCAAGCTGGCGATACAGTTGCACCGAAAATCGAAATTTATAAGCGGTTTAAACCTTTTGTGGAAGATGTATTACCGACGTGGATTACGGTTGAAAGACCTGCTTATGTGGCGCATCCTTATGCAGGCATGACTATGCCGAATGCGATTACACATGCCTGTACCTTGCTGATTGGGCCAGAAGGCGGCTTTATTCCTTATGAAATTGATCTACTTGAAAAAAATGGCTGCCAAGCGGTGAGCTTAGGCAACCGAATTTTAAGAACGGAAACCGCAATTCCCTATATTTTAGGGCGTTTGTTTACCTGAAGTTTCTGCGTTCATGTAAGGAAGGTTCTGGTCACGGTGGACTTTTACCTCTTGTACTGGATAAGGAATATTAATATTGTGTTCATTAAAGGCACGTTTGACTTCGGCCTGAATTTCACTGATTGATGCCGCAATATTGGTTTCAGTAGTATCAATCCACCAACGTACGGTCAGATTCACCGAAAAATCAGCCAATGCACTGACATTAACCGTAAAGCCAGGTTGACTGAGGACATTACGATTTTTATCTAAAATGGCTGTAATAATGTTTTTGGCTTTTTGCTCATCATCTTCATAACCAATCCCCACCATGAACTCGCAACGACGACGTTGGTAAGCGGTATTCACCGTAACAGGGCTGGTATAGACGGTTGCATTTGGAATCACAATGCGGCGTCCATCATTAGAGCGTAAGAAGGTTGCGCGAATCTGAATATCTTCAACGGTCCCTTCCATATTATTAACAATAATATCATCACCTATACGGAACGGTTCACCGAGTAAAATCAGAATACCTGACAGCATATTCTGGAAAATGTCTTTGAAGGCAAAACCAATCGCCACCGAACCAATTCCCAAGGCACTCATCAGTTGCCCTGGAGTAAAGCCCGGAATGGCAATGACCATGGCAATTAGAAAACCAAAGAAAATAATGATACTGGTTCCGACACGATTCAGTACCAGCACCAGATTTTGTCGCGTATATGAGCGATTTTCTAAAGTTTTACGAACAAAGAACTTAAACACCTTAGACAATAGCCAGAAAATAACTATAACAATCAGGGCAATACAGAAATAGGGCACACGCTCCCAAAAACTGGCCATGATTTTATCAATGGTGGTGTAGGCGTCATTATATTTCGCAGTATGTGCAATCACGGTTTCAGCCGTTTTTGCACCTGCTTCTTGTATCATTTGAGAAGTGCCCTGAGCAACTTCGCTCAGGTTGTGTTGTTCTGCCACAGGAGATCCGAAACAATTTAAATTTGTCGCTATTTTGCCTGAAAAGTGCCAGAAAGATAACCAAATAGAACTGAAGTTATACAGCTTTAACGATGTGGATCACCGTTAAAAATATTCAGTCCCTTTTTGAATGACTTCTTGTGGGGTTTCGAGCTCACCAGCTCCCATCATATAAGAGATGAAACTGCCTGAAGCCATAAAACTTAACACAAACAAAATGATCATCAGCCACGCTAGAATTTTCTCCCAAACAGGTGTGGTACGTGGCGCACCGTATTGATTTAATCCTGCTGTACCCGAAGCCAATAATACATAAAATGCCATAAAAAAATTAACAAGCGGAATCAAGAACAACAACAGCATCCAGCCTGATTTATTCAGGTCATGAAGGCGACGGATCATAATCACCAAACTGAAATAAAAATACAGAATGAAAATGACCCAAAAACCAAGTCCAGCCACGCTTAAAAAGGTTTGTAAGACATTGCTTTCTAAAGAATAGGTACTGAAATTAAAAATTCCAAGGAACAGGCTTAACGCCAATGTGGCAAAAAAGGTGATTAGATTGAGAAAACCACTCCAAGCAATCAAGCTCAGTCGACCAAAGCGCCCTTGCATAGACAAGGGATTCTCATTTTGAGGTGAGACATTACGTGAGAAAAATGGTGATGTTTGCGGAGTGCTCATAGGCTTTCCTAGTGTGGATTCGGTAATGAAATGTTGCGTTTTGCAAAAGAAGATACGTGGCATTTCAGGAAAATTATAAGATGAATTTAAGCGCCAAACACTGATTCATCGAAAGTTTTTCTAGAACTTAGATTTCATCTTTTGAATTTAAGCTGTATAAATAATATACGACCAAAGCATGATTGCAGTGTCTAAAAAAGAGCCGTAATACTGCCCAGATGCAGCAATAAAAAATATATAACGTGGCATGCATCTCGTGATGAGATGGAGAAGATCAAGGAAGTATGAATATGAAAGAAGTCTATCCTGTTCCAGAAGAATTTAAGAAAACGGCGCGGACCAATGAAGCCGAATATTTTGAACGTTATCAGCAATCCATTGAGCATCCCGAAGATTTTTGGGCAGAGCAGGCTCACAAATTGGAGTGGATCACCCCATTCACCCAAGTCAAAAATACCAATTTTGATAAAGAGAACTTTAAAATTGAATGGTTTGCCGATGGTGAATTGAATGTCTGTGCCAACTGCTTAGACCGACATTTAAAAGAACATCCGTATAAACCTGCCATTATTTGGGAAGGAGATCATCCTTCACGGCATAAAATAATTTCTTATATGGAATTGCACGATGAAGTATGCCGTTTTGCCAATGTCTTAAAGAAAAATGGGGTAAAAAAAGGCGACCGCGTGGTGCTTTATATGCCTATGGTCTCTGAAGCCGCAATTTCAATGTTGGCTTGTGCACGTATTGGTGCTGTACATTGTGTAGTCTTTGGTGGTTTTTCTCCTGATTCTTTAGCCAGTCGAATAGAGGATAGTCAGGCCAAAGTCGTGATTACTGCTGACTCTGGCATGCGAGGTGGCAAGCCTATTTTTCTGAAAGAGAATGTCGATGCTGCTTTGAGTCTGTCAGGTACAGAGTCGGTGCAAAATGTCATAGTGGTACACCGTACAGGTAATCCAATTGAGATGAAACCGCAGCGTGATTTGTGGTATCACATGGAAATTATGTCGGTGAATGATATTTGCCCGCCAGAACCCATGAAAGCTGAAGATCCATTATTTATTTTATATACCTCAGGTTCGACAGGGAAACCAAAAGGAGTATTGCATACCACAGGGGGTTACTTGACCTATGTGAACAGTACTTTCCGTGAAGTATTCGATTTAAAACAAGATGATATTTTCTGGTGCACTGCCGATGTGGGCTGGATTACAGGACACTCCTACGTGATTTATGGACCACTTTCGAATGGTGCAACCACGGTCATGTTTGAAGGTGTCCCGCAATATCCAAGTTGGGCACGTACGGGGCATATCGTCGATAAGCATAATGTCACTATTTTATACACTGCACCTACGGCTATTCGTTCCATGATGCGTGAGGGTGATGCCTTTGTGCGAGAGAGTGATCGGAGTAGTTTACGTTTATTGGGTTCAGTGGGTGAACCGATTAATCCTGAAGCATGGAATTGGTATTACACCGTTGTCGGCGAAAGCCGCTGTCCGATTGTGGATACATGGTGGCAAACAGAAACGGGTGGTATTTTAATTTCCCCTTTACCTGGTGCAACGGATTTAAAACCGGGTTCGGCGACCCGTCCTTTGTTTGGGATTCAACCCGCTTTAGTTGATGCAGAGGGTAAAGAACTGGAAGGTGAAGCCGAAGGCAATCTGATTATTAAGGATTCTTGGCCGGGGCAAATGCGTACTATTTGGGGTGATCCAGCACGCTTCATTGAAGCCTATTTCTCGACCTATCCAGGCAATTATTTTACTGGCGATGGCGCGAGAAGAGATAAAGATGGTTATTACTGGATTACGGGACGCGTGGATGATGTGTTGAATGTTGCAGGTCATCGTCTAGGCACGGCAGAAATTGAAAGTGCCTTGGTGGCACATGAAGCTGTTGCTGAAGCTGCCGTGGTGGGTATGCCGCATGAGATTAAAGGGCAGGGTATTTGTACTTTTGTGACTTTACAAGCAGATGTTCCTGAATCTGAAGAACTGAGAGCCGAGTTGGTGGCATGGGTACGCAAAGTGCTTGGTCCTGTTGCTACACCAGATGCGTTACATTGGGCACCTGCTTTACCTAAAACCCGTTCGGGTAAAATTATGCGACGAATTCTCAGAAAGATTGCCGCGAATGAATTGGATAGTCTAGGTGACACCTCAACCTTGGCTGACCCACAGGTGGTAGAGGTTCTGATCGCCAATGTTTACTCGAAAGCCCCCTCTTAAGTCCGTTTAGATTGGGTTCTAAATTTATAAAAATCTAAGGCAAGAAGTCGTGTAATACGCTGCTTCTTGCCGATCAGGTTAAATAATAATTTAACGTCTGGTTAAAACGAATCATTTTTAAGATTTTGTAAAGAAGATGTAAATATAAATTTTTTAAGTTGACGCCTCAGATTGAAATCTGTAGATTTTCTTTTTGTGAGGATCTTTTCAAATGATTTTTCAATCGATTTTGACCCAATTCCAAACGCTCTCTTCTGGCACTGATGCCTTCAAAAAACTCAAACAGCTTTGTGAGCAAAGTATTCCACTTGCCACAGATTCATCTGAACAAACCGCTTTATTTTTAATTTACGGGTTTGCTAAAAATTACGTTTTACTCTACGAAGATCAAGCGGTCACATCTGAGTTTGCCCAAACCGCCAAACAGCAGCTACTGGGCTATATGTTAAAGCTGGACAGTGCAATTCAGACGGGTCAAAAAGACCAGGTTTTGGATAGTTTGAATCAGGTAACTGCAGAATATATGCAAAGTTCTAGAGTATTCTAAGACCGAGTATTCAAACGGATATCACGGTGATTTAAATCTTATTTTATCCAAAAAAAATCCCCTAAGCCGAGCCTTAGGGGAAATTTGGTGTTGCCATATTATTGTTATTATAGGTACATGAAATCAGTCTGCTTAAATTGTAATGCAACAATTAAGCAGACTTTGCTTGTACACGATGTTGTGCTTCAAGTTCACGGACCAAAGGCAACACCTTTGCGCCGAAGTATTCGACTTCTTCAATAAAATGTAAGAAGCCAGATAAAACCAGATCTACCCCCACTTGTTTTAACTCAATAATTCGCTGGGCAATCTGTTCAGGTGTACCAATCAGATTGGTTTTAAATCCATCGTTATATTGAACTAAGTCTTCAAAAGTCGATTTTGCCCAGTTGCCTTCGCCTTCTATCGTTGCGGCGCCTGCTTCACGTGTGGCGTCACCAAAGGCATTAACGGCTGAAATATTGGCCTTGGCAATAATTTCCTGTAATACCGCTTGAGCCTCTTCTTCTGTATCACGGGCAATAATGAAGGCATTTACCCCAATTTTGACCTGATGACCATTTAGTTTGGCTTTCTCGCGAATATCATCAATTTGTTTTTTCAGTTCTTCGACGGTATTGCCATTAGTGAAATACCAGTCCGAAACGCGGGCAGCCATATCACGTGCGGCACGAGAGCTTCCACCCTGAAAGATTTCAATATGAGGTTGCTGCACAGGCTTTGGTTTTAAAGTGTAGTCATTAAATTGGTAATAACGGCCTTGAAAACTAAAATGATCCTGTGTCCAAATTCCTTTGAGGCTCCGAATGAATTCTTCTGAACGCGCATAACGTTGATCATGTTCGGGCCATTCTTCCCCAATGGCATCGAATTCACCTTTAAACCATCCACTGACCACATTAATCGCAATGCGTCCTTGCGATAAGTGATCAATGGTGGCTAATTGTTTCGCAGCTAAAACAGGTTTCCAGGGACCAGGCAAAATCGCAGCAATAACTTTGAGTTTTTCTGTTTTAGCCAAGAGACCATGGCTAAAACTCACCGACTCATGTTGATTTTCTGCACCATAACCAGCGGTAAAGCGAATTTGAGTCAGTGCATACGCAAAGCCATTTTGCTCAGCCGTTTGCGCCAAACGGACATTGTACTCATAACTCCAGTCAGTACGCTGTTCAATGTCACTAACGACCAAGCCACCACTGACATTGGGCACCCAATAAGCAAAAAGAACGTCATTATGTTGTGTCATGCGGAGACCCTCAAAAGGTTTAATTTTTATGCAACATGGCTTTGTAGCGGTTTTTTTGCATGGAGCCGAGACTCAGCCGCATCTAAACTTGGTACTGCGGCAGAAGGTAAAACTTCGGCCTGTTCAATTTGCGTATTAATGCCCAAAGTTTGATTAGCATGTTGGGATTTTTCTTTGATGACATCGGCACGTTGTCCTTTGGCTGGCGCCCATTCCAAAATTGGTAAGGCACGTGCAACAGCCAGAGTAATACGGTCACGCAACAGTTCACTGTGAATGGTGTATTCTGGAGTGAAATCACGGTCTGTGGCATACACGCCAATTGGAAGCGTTTGTGCTTGGAAAAAGCTAAACAGCGGACGTAGTTGGTGTTCCAATACCAAGGCATGACGGTCACTTCCGCCTGATGCAGCCAGTAATACAGGGACATCCACTAATGCGGTTTGCTCGACAAAGTCAAAGAAATGTTTGAAAAGTCCTGTAAATGAAGCACGATAAACAGGAGTCCCCACAATCAATGCATCGGCTGCTTCTACTGCCGCTAAATCATCTTGGATACGTTGTGGTAACTGATGGCGATAAATAGCGCCCCCTAATAAATGTCCAATTTCGCTGAACTTAATAAAATGTACATTGATTGGTGTGGCTTCACCCAGTTCATTCAGAATTTCTTGAACCAAAGCTTCGGTTTTAGAAGGTGTATTTAAACCACCTGAAACAGCGACAATATTGAGGGGTTTCGGTTGATGAGAAGATGACATAGTAAATAACCTAAAAGCAGTCTTAGAATGTTTACTATTTATCAACAGGAGCAAAGGCGCTGTAAAATAAGGAAAAACAGATTCATTATCTGATTTTAAGATATATCTAAAAAGGGTGAGATTTGTCGCAACAATCCTGATTAATTATTTGAATTTTCAATTTATATTGCAAATGAATAAGGATTTTTAACCTGAGAATTAGATTTATAGTAAATTCAGATTTGTTTTTCGACTTTTTTGAAAAACTTTATACGGGTGATTTCCCTATTTTTTGTAGTTATTTAAAAAATAGTTAATATTTGCATATCCTTAAGGGCACATGTATGGTTAGAATAAGAATTACTGTGCACTAGATCTCTTACGCTGCTTATGAATATTTTAATCGTTGATGATCATCCGTTGTTTCGTCATGCTTTGATTCAAGCCGTTCGCTATAGCTTACCTCAAGCCCAAATTAATGAGACTGCCGCAGTAAATGAATTTTATGAACGTTTAGAAAAAGGTCCTGAACCTGATTTGGTCTTATTAGACTTAAATTTACCTGGTGCTTCAGGTTTTTCTGCATTGGTTCATGTTCGTGCACAATACCCATCGCTGCCAATTATTGTGGTTTCTGCGCATGAGGAAGTGTCAATTATCCAGCGTGCCATTGCGCATGGTGCTATGGGCTATATTCCGAAGTCAGCACATCCGAGTCACATTGGTGAGGCGATTCGCCAAGTCCTAGAAGGTGAAATTTGGTTACCACCAAATTTGCCAACCAATACGAGTTTTGACCCTCGTGCAGCAGATGAAACTGAATTGGCAGAGCGTATTCAATCGCTTACGCCACAACAGTTCCGCGTGTTAATGATGGTTGCGGAAGGTTTGCTCAACAAGCAGATTGCCTATGAACTAGATGTATCAGAAGCTACGATTAAAGCGCACGTGACTGCCATTTTCCGTAAATTAGGCGTGCAGAATCGTACTCAGGCGGTCTTGGCCATTAATGCGCTGAATATTGATGAAAAGAAAATGTAATGCTGTGAAGTACAAAAAATAAAGACCTTTTAGAGGTCTTTATTTTTATCTGTATAAAATGATTTTAAGCTAAAAAGTCTTGTTTGTGCATGGTATTGTCACAATAAAGTGGGTTGAGTGCACATTCCAATTCATCAATTTGTTCTTGGTTAATATAACCTTTCGATTTTAAATATTCCGCGACGCGATCATCGCGTAGACTCAAAAATGCAGCGTCATAGACGCCCAAATCTACAAACAATGCAGCAGTTTCCAAACTGTTGAAGCGGTCGAGATAGATTTGATTGTCATACATTAAAAAGATGTGATCATATGGATCATTTACATCGACCATCAGCCAATTTGCTAATTCCATTGGTGGCGTTTTAATAAACAGTAGATCGGACAGTTCATCGAATTGACTGGTGTCTAATTGGTCTAAATTGGTTTTGACTTTACCTAACCATGCTTTGAATACTAGTACAGCACCTCCGCGAAGTAACATACTCCAAATTTGGTGACGAACAGCAGGATTTAAATTACGTGTCTCGGTCTGAAGTAACTGCAACAGTTTTTCTTCCTGTTGAGTTAGTTTTTCAAAGAGTCCTAGCCCTTGTGGTTTATATTCGGCAGGGGTAAACACATCAAAATTGAGTTCATCAAAAACTTGTAGCGCAAGTGGGACGGCATTTTGATAGAGGGTATTTAGTGCTTCAACATGAGTGGGGGTAATTTTACTTTGTTCAAAAACATGATTCCAATCAATATCGGGCAATAGTGCATTTACACCATAAAGTCGATGAAACTGTTGTGCTTGATGTAAATCATGTGGAACCATTTCAGAAATATTCATTGAGGTCTCCTGAAAGCTTGTGCAATGTGGGCGAGCATTGACAATTGAACTATTGGTCTTGTGAATTTTTTGCTCGAGGGATGTCCTCATTTATGGAATTTCTGCCTTGGAAAATGTATAAGACGAAAGTCGTATATGGTGGGAAATAAGTAATAAATATCAATAAAATGATGAAGTTGAAATTTTGTAACTAAGTGTACAACTGTGCATTAATGTAACCTGAATGAATCTGCCATAGCCAAAAAAATAAAATGCGAGAACGACTCCCTAATTTTTTATAATTTTATAATTTTCATTGAGTTAATTTTATATATGAGAGCAGCATATGAAGTCAGTTAAAAGTTTTTGTCCTTACTTAAGGTCATATTTGGCATTTTAAAGCAAAATGGTGTATCCAGAATGCTCTAAATACACCATCCTGTAAGTATTAAGACGCTTAGTCGCTGGAAATTTTTAGCCCAGATAACCATGATCGTAGAGATGCAGGTTTTAAAGGTTTTCTTAACAAGACAATATTGAGTTCTTTTAAGGTCTGTGGCAACTCTGGATCAGAGTCTGCTGTAATGAGTGCGACAGGTACTTTTTCCTGACGATTTTGTAAAATAAAGTCCAACCCCATTTTATCGTCATTTAAATGTTGGTCGACCAACCAGACTTGAATGTTTTCTTGTTGAATCAGGGCAAAAGCTTGTTCGGGTTCAGTGGCTTTAAACACTTGATAGCCCCATTTGGTCAGTAAGGTACTCATACCTTCCAAAATGGTTTCATCATTATCCAAACATAGAATCTTATAGGCTTTGGTTTTTAATGGCACCGCTTGTATAGGAGTTGCAATGACCTTAGGTGCTGCGACCACAGGCACTTCAATCATGAAGCAAGAACCTTTGCCCAGCTCGGAATAGACATGTACTGGATAATCTAATAATCCCGTCATGCGTTGTACAATAGCCAAACCGAGTCCCAGACCTTGTTCACCCCAAGGGGAGGTATGTCCGCAACGCTCAAACTCTTGAAACAGCTTAATTCGTTGTTCTTCGGCAATGCCTGGCCCTGTGTCCCAAACCCCAATCCGAATATGCTGTGGACGTTCTGAATCGCGCAGTACACCCACAATGACACGTCCTTTGGCGGTATAGCGTAGTGCATTACTGACAAAGTTCTGAATAATACGGCGAATCCATTGCGGGTCAGTATCAATCCAGAACTGAGCATCATGTACATGTAGTTGAATACCGCGTTGTGCTGCAATCGACTTAAACTGTAATTCTAAGTCGCTCAACAAGTCATGTAGTGGGTAGGCTTGACGTTTCGGTTGAATCGTACCGCCTTCTAAGCGGGCAATATCCAATAATGCCGACAACATACTTTCTGCTCCATGCAAAGCTCGGTCCAGTTGTTGTAAGGTTTTACGGTCTTCTTCAGATTGAACACTTTGTTCCAACGCCGTACTGAACAAGCGTGCAGCATGCATTGGCTGTAACAGGTCGTGACTGGCTGCGGCAATAAATCGGCTTTTCGACATATTGGCTTTATCGGCCTGCTCCCGTGCCAACTGTTGTTCTGTCAAAGCATCGGCAAGCTGTTGGGTACGATCTTGCACCCGTGCCTCTAACATCGCTTCATTTTCTCGGAATGCAGTAATGTCGGCGAAGGTCGTCACAAATCCCCCGCCTTCAATCGGATTGCCACGCATTTGAATGACACGACCATCTTTACGAATTCGTTCAAACTCGTGTGCACTGCCGACTTTCATCCAGTGAATACGTTTACGCACATGTTCTTCCACCGACCCTGGTCCACATTCGCCACGCTCTGCGTTATAGCGAATTAAATCGGCAATTGGACAACCGACATAAGCCAGATCTTTAGGATAATCAAATAATTTAAGATATTGATTATTCCATGCCACTAAGCACATGTTTTCATCCACCACACTCACACCTTGGGTCATGTGGTCGATCATGGTCATAATCAGGTTTTGATTAAAACGTTGCCATTGAGAGGCTTGGTCTAAGATGTTCGCCACTTGCCCTAAAGCTAAGCCATTATTGACCATTGCAGTCGTCAATAAGGTACGTGCAGATGCTGCACCAATGGTGCCAGCCAAATACTGTTCCGTAAAGCGCCACCACATGCCATTGGCGCTGCTGTTGGCATTTAAAACGACATTGTTTTGTTGACAGAATTGTTCAAATGCTCGGGTTGCAGGCCCATCTCCAGTAATGCGTTTAGCTAAGGTAATTAAGTCTGCAACTTTTAAGCGTGCGACATCATGATGTAAATAGTTGATTTCAGAAGATGTATTTTGAGCAGGTAGTGGTTTGGTTTCATAATAAAAGAAACTTTCTGCTTGAATTTGTTCTGCAATACTTGGTCTGAAAATACGAGAAATCCATATATATAACAGAATGTTAAGACCCAAAGCCCAAATGACGCCATGGGTTAAGGGCGCAAAAGATTCAAAACCCAGTAGGGCTTCAGGGCGTAACCAGCTTAGACCGAATGGGCCATGGAGTAAGAACTGCATGGTGAAGGTGGTATAATCTTCAGGGAAGCTGCGTAATATGGTGGGCAGCAGTAGGGTGTAAGCCCACATCATAAAACCAACAATTAAGCCTGCATAAACGCCTTGTTTACTCCCACCACGCCAATACAAACCTCCAATTAAGGCTGGGGCAAATTGTGCTACCGCACTAAAAGCCAATAAACCAAATACAGAGAGCTGATCAATATCGTTGAAGAAATGAAAGAATAAAAAGCCCAACAGCATGACCGCTAAGATACAGACCCGACGGGTAAATTTCAGCACCAAAGGCATGCGTTTATCATGTCGAGAAAGAAAATTGAAGCGCCATAGAGCTGGCATGATCAGGTCATTACTGAGCATGATAGACAAGGCAACTGAAGATACTAACAACATGCCTGTTGAGGCAGAAAATCCACCCAAAAATGCCAAGATAGTGAGCCAATCCTGCTGATAACTAATTGGCAGTGAGAGTACTGCAACATCGGGAATTGCTAAATACTCAGGTGCAGCATGTAATGCCCAACTGGCAATCGGAATAATTGCCAGTGTGGTGAGAATAAGATAAATGGCAAACCAGCGACGCGCGCCACGAATATGTTTTTCATCCCGTAGTTCGACCACAGCAACATGGAATTGGCGGGGTAAACAGATGATGGCTAAGGCGGCTAATAGCGTTTGAATCCAGAAGGTTTCGGGTACGCCAAAGAGTTGGACATCTTTGAAGGTTTTGCCGACATCATGTGAAATTTGCCCAAGGTTTTCAGGTTCAGCAAAAACGAAGAAAATGGCCACGCACAGCAAGGCGAATAATTTGACGAAAGATTCAAACGCTACAGCCAGCATTAATCCACCATGCTGCTCGGTATTGGCGATTTGTCGCGTTCCGAAAATCATGGCCAAAATAGCCAGAATGCCCGTCAGAAAAAGCACACTATTGGTGGTGCTTTCCAGCCCTGTGTTTTGCTGCAAAATAACGGTTGCACTCAAAGCAATCGCACGGAGTTGCAGCGCGAGATAAGGAATAATAGCAATTACTGCTAAAATGGTGACCAGTGAAGCCAAAGGTCCACTTTTACCATAGCGTGCTGCCATAAAGTCAGCAATTGAAGAAATCGCATGGTGTTGACGCACACGACCAAGTCTACGCCAAATGTCATAACCCAGCGCAACAAACAGTAAAGGGCCTAAATAAATTGGCAGGAAGATAATGCCTTCACGAACTGCGGCACCTGTTGCACCGTAAAATGTCCATGAAGAACAATACACTCCTAAAGTTAAGCTAAACAACAGCATCCGGCCACGTGTGCTTAGACGAGTTGCATGTTTCTCCCCATAGAAAGCGCAAATAAAAAGTAATACGATATAAAGTGCGAGAACACCAATAATAAGCCAACTGTTCATAGTGCTGAATTGTCCCGAGTTACGGGCTTATCATAGCCTATTCAAGTTCGTGTCAGTTTGATTTGCTTAAAATTTAACGACCAAAGTCTAAATTACAAGAACCCTACAACATTGTTAAGTTTGTATACGAAATAATTCAAATTAAAAATGCGTCTATGGCTGGACGCTTCACAGGAGCAAGATTATGGATGAGGTTCAGGTAAACCAAATTCTGCAAAATCCCAAATTTAAGGAAATGGTCAGTCGCAAAAGTAAACTCAGCTGGACACTGACGGTCATTATGTTGGTTGTGTACGTTGGTTTTATGCTGTTGGTCGGCTATAACAAAGAGTTTTTAATGACTTCCTTTAGTGGTGGTGTTACCACGATTGGTATGCCATTGGGTCTAAGCATTATTGTATTATCTTTTGTTTTATGTGGTGTGTATTCGTATATCGCGAATAACAAACTTGATGCATTAAATGAAGAAGCAATGCGTGAAGTCGAAGCAATTGCGCATGAGAAAGGACAGCACTAATGAAATGGAATTCATTGAAAGCACTTACAGTTGCTGCAACAACCCTAATGGCTTCAGGTGTCGCACTAGCAAGTCCAGACTTAGGTGCAGCAGAACAGCAAGCAACTAACTGGCATGCCATCATCATGTTTGCCATTTTTGTCGGCTTTACCTTGTTTATTACCAAATGGGCGGCAAAACAAACCACCAACACTGCAGACTTCTATACAGCAGGTGGCGGAATTTCAGGTTTCCAAAATGGTTTAGCGATTGCGGGTGACTATATGTCCGCGGCGTCATTCTTGGGTATTTCTGCAATGGTTTTCAGCTCAGGTTTTGACGGCTTGCTGTATTCATTGGGTTTCATGGTGGGTTGGCCAGTTGTATTGTTCTTGGTGGCTGAACGTCTACGTAATTTAGGTAAGTTCAACTTATCTGACGTGGTGTCATTCCGTTTGGCGGAAAAACCAGTACGTACACTTGCAGCAATCAGTTCATTAGTTGTGGTTGCATTCTATCTGATCGCTCAGATGGTGGGTGCAGGTCAGTTGATCAAACTTTTATTTGGTTTGAACTACAACATTGCTGTAGTGATTGTTGGTCTTCTGATGATGGCTTACGTAATCTTCGGTGGAATGTTGGCAACGACTTGGGTACAGATTATTAAAGCGGTAATGCTTTTATCTGGCGCTTCATTTATGGCATTCATGGTCATGAAAGGCGTAGGTTTTAGCTTCGCTGAAATGTTCTCTCAATCGATTGATGTTTTTGCAAAAGTACATGAAATTACTGTAGCTGAAGCAGGTAACATCATGGGCCCTGGTAAACTTGCAGCGAATCCAATTGATGCGATTTCTTTAGGTCTTGCATTGATGTTCGGTACAGCAGGTCTTCCACACATCTTAATGCGTTTCTTTACCGTTAAAGATGCAAAAGAAGCACGTAAATCAGTAGTTGTGGCAACAGGTTTCATTGGTTATTTCTATCTTTTAACTTTCATCATCGGCTTTGGTGCGATCCTTTATGTATCGAACAACCCACAGTTCCTTGATGTTGCGAAAATGGCAATGACTGGCAAGCTTGAGCTTGTTGGTGGTAACAACATGGCTGCGGTTCACTTGTCTGATGCATTGGGCGGTGACTTGTTCATGGGCTTCATTTCAGCAGTAGCATTTGCAACGATTCTTGCAGTAGTTGCAGGTTTGACATTGTCTGGTGCTTCAGCAATTTCTCATGACTTGTATGCAAACGTATTCAAGAAAGGTCAAACGACTCCTGAATCTGAACTTCGCATGTCTAAAATTGCAACTTTAGGTTTAGCTATTTTTGCCATGATTTTGGGTATTTTGTTCGAAAAACAAAACGTTGCCTTCATGGTTGGTTTAGCATTCTCTGTAGCTGCATGTGCGAACTTCCCAGTGCTTGTATTATCAATGTTCTGGAAAGGCTTAACGACACGTGGTGCAGTAATTGGCGGTTTGGTGGGTCTAATCACTGCGGTGGTACTCATTGTCTTAGCGAAAGCAGTTTGGGTAGATACTTTGGGTATTTCTGATACGCCAATCAACCCATTCAATGGTCCTGCAATCTTTGCTATGCCATTGGCGTTCTTCTGCTGCTGGTTGTTCTCTGTGACAGATAATTCTGCACGTGCCCAAGCAGAACGTAAAGCATTTGACGCACAGTATGTACGTTCGATGACAGGTGTTGGTATTTCAGGCGCATCTGATCACTAATTCTGAATCAAACAATAAAAAAGCCCCGTCAGGGGTTTTTTTATTGTGTACTAAAAGTTGTCAAATAATGAATACCGAATACCTGCTAGACCTAGCCCACTAAATACGCTAAAACAGAATAAGCAAAATAAAAGATTTCTCAAAAATAAGTACAAACAAATGTTTGAAGTGTCCCCATCAATTGAATAAGGCAGGCAGGTATGCAAGTGATGATCGACTTCTGGAAAGGATTTCGTTTATTGCCATCGGCATGGTTATTGTTGGTTCAATTCTGTATGTTGTGGCTGTCGATCATGGGATACCGTGGGTTGTCATATCGGGCATTTATGTGGTGTCTGGGGGTATTGGCTTTACTGATTATTGCCAAAGTGATTCGACAAACGCCCGTTTATACTTTTCTGGGCTTAAGTTTTGTTGGAGGGGCTTTTATTTTTTCCCTTCTGATTTTATTGGGCTTTGACACCATCACGATACAGGTGATTGCACACAGTTTTGAGAGTTTGGCTTATTTTCTGGCAGCCTATGGTTTGGTACGCTATATGTTTGCAGACCGTTATTTAACCAAAGATGAAATGTTTGCAGCAGGTGCTGTGTTTACCCTAATGGCTTGGGGATTTGCATTTTTATATAACATTTGTCAACTTCTGATTCCCCATAGTTTCCAAAGTCCAATTTCGGGTCTGCAATCTTGGTTGAACCTGTTATTTTTAAGTTTTAGTTTACAGTCGGCGACAGGACTGTCTGATATTATGCCCATGACGCCCGCCGCACGTATTTTAGCGATGTTGCAAATGTTTTGTGGTGTCATGTATTTAGCCTTAATTGTCTCCAGACTGATTGCACTACAATATATTCGGCATGACCCACGACATAATAATGAATAATGCAACGCGATAAATCGTTACAGGAATTGAACTGCCTCAACAGACAGAATTTATTATCATTATCAAGAATCGTTAAAATTTAACATATTCATTTCTTAATAAGATCCGCGAAATTAACCGAATTGGTTTTATCTTTTTTACATCTATAAAAATCTTCTGGGGGAAATTATGCCTTCCATCAAGACGTCTCCGTTTGCCAATGTCAAACGGAATGTATTTTTAAGTACTGTTGCGATTATCGTGCTATTTCTGGCACTCATTTTATTCGATCCAAGCGGTTTTGAACGCTTAACCAAGCATTTAAATCAATGGATTATTGATTCTTTTAGCTGGTTTTATGTTTTAGCCGTTGCTTTTTTTCTTATTTTATTGATTTTCATTGCCATATCGGACATGGGTAAAATTAAACTGGGGCCTGAGCATAGCAGCCCCGAATACAGTAAAGGCTCTTGGTTTGCCATGCTGTTTACCGCTGGTATGGGGATTGGGCTGATGTTTTTTGGCGTGGCTGAACCCGTCATGCATTATGTCAGCCCACCGACTGGAGAAGGGGAAACGTTAGCCTCGGCACAGCAAGCGATGCGGATTACTTTTTTCCATTGGGGTTTACATGCATGGGCTATTTATGCACTGGTGGGATTATCACTGGCTTACTTTTCCTTTCGACATAATTTGCCGCTAAAAGTCCGTTCAGCATTGTATCCATTGGTTGGCAAAAAAATATATGGTCCTGTAGGGGACGCGGTTGATACTTTTGCCACTTTGGGCACGATTTTCGGGGTAGCCACCACACTCGGTTTTGGGGTCACGCAAATTAACTCTGGCTTGAATTACTTATTCGGTATTCAGCAAAGTGTGGCTATTCAAGTGGGGCTGATTGTCTTTGTCAGCTTTTTAGCATCCTTATCGGTCGGTTTTGGGCTAGATAAAGGGATTAAGCGACTGTCTGAGTTGAATTTGATTCTCGCTTTAGTTTTGCTTTTATTCGTTTTTTTCGCCAGTTCCTCAATTTATATCCTACAAACCACGATTCAAAATGCTGGGCAATATGTATCTAACCTGTTTAGCATGACGTTTAATTTATATGCCTATCAACCCAATGGCTGGATTGGCGGGTGGACCATTATGTACTGGGCATGGTGGATTTCATGGTCGCCATTTGTCGGAATGTTTATTGCCCGGGTCTCTCGTGGACGCAGTATCCGAGAGTTCATTGTTGGTGTGTTGTTTATTCCGACAGGTTTTACTCTAATATGGATGGGTTTTATGGGGAATGCGGCGCTGTTCAGTATTCTTCATGATGGGCAAACCTCCTTAATTGCAGCAGTACAGCGTGATTCATCTGTAGCATTGTTTGAGTTTTTGACCCATCTTCCTTTTGTCCAAATTTCGAGTCTGATTGCCACGGTATTGGTAGTACTGTTCTTTGTCACTTCCGCTGACTCGGGCTCTCTCGTGATTGATTATTTAACTGCAGAAAGTGAGAACTCACCTTTATGGCAGCGATTATTTTGGACAGTTTTAATTGCATTGCTTTCGATTATTCTCTTGATGGCGGGTGGCCTAGCGGCATTGCAATCGGCCACAATTATGAGTGCTTTGCCGTTTACCTTGATTATGCTATTGATGAGTTGGGGCTTAATCAAAGCGCTCAATTTAGATTTGACCAAAATGCAAGCACTGCAAGAAGCACGGATTACCCCACGAGCCATTCAAAATCCACGCAGTTGGCAGCAGCGTTTGGGGTTGATTATGCATTATCCACATACCCAACAAGAAGTTGAACAGTTTATACAACAAGATGTGCAACATGCTTTTCTACAAGTACAAAAGGAATTTCAGCGCCGTCAACTTGAAGTGACCATTCGACCCGTCGAACAGGGATTGCAACTGCGTGTTGATCATCACAACGAAATCAATTTTATTTATCAGGTGGTTTCACGTGAAACTCAACCGCCGAGTTTTATGGCAGATACACGAGAGCAAGATCAGCCGTTTTATCAAGCCGAAGTTTTCTTGCGGGAAGGTGGTCAAAATTATGATGTGATGGACTGGACCTTGGAAGATTTACTGCAAGATATTATTGATCAGTATGAACGTCATTTACATTTCTTGAGTTTGGTGCGTAGCCCGAATGCATAAGCATAAAAAAGGACGCATGTAGCGTCCTTTTTTGATTCCGTGTCTAATCAATTAGAAACGGAATTTAGCATTTAAGCCAACAGTTTGCGTATCAAGATCAACATCTTTTGCATTCGCATTAACATAGCTTGCACCTACAGCAACTGCTGGAGTGATGAAGTAGTTTACGTTTGCGCCCCAAGCAGAGTCAGGTGTGTTGTCAAAGCTTGATTTTACATAAGAAGCACCAACGCTAAGTTTTGGTGTTACATATAAATCAGTTTTGAATTGGTAAGCTGTGTCATCACCATAAACGATGCCAGACTCGAAACCTACAGCCATGTTTGTGCCGTCAATGTTACCTACATATTTAGTACGTGCAGTGATTGCATCTTGGTCATCACCAATAGTTGCAGTTTCACCTACAGCACTAACTACACCTTTGCTCATTACATTAAATGCATCTAAAGCAAATTGGTCAGCAACGCTGGTATAACCTACAGCAACCAAGAAATTCGGAGCAGCTAAAGCACCAAGTTCTAATGCATAACGGTCGCCTTGATCGTCAGAAGCATTGTTGTTTTTGCTGTCTAGAATTGTATGGCTGTAAGACGCGCTTGCATATACAGGTACAAATTTAGTTGGTACATAAGCTTCAGCTTTAGCGCCATAGTTGTGAGCAGTAACATCAAAACCGTTCGAACCTAATTCAGCATAGTTATATGCCAAAGAAACATTAGACGCTTGGTTTAAGAAAGCTGCTTCAGCTAAAGGACCTTTAGAAGAATCTACATCTTTAAAGTAGTAAGTACCTTGCACACCGCCAGTAAAGTCTTTGTCGTTTGCTGCAGATGCATCGATGTACTCAGACTGACCTTGTACTTCGAATTGGTATGCTTGAGCACCGGTCATGGCTAATAATAAAGCAGTGGCTAAACCGAGTTTTTTCATGAGTGTTACCAGTTTGTTAGAATGGATTAAACAAGTGGCATTGTATTGTAACAATTTATTTAGTCAATTAAGTGTATGTTACAGAGTGCAGTGGGTTTTAATCTAAAAAGAAAATGTATAGAAATTAGACAAATGGAAAAAAATGTGTCAACCTTTAAAAAAAGACAAGGATAACAATTGAATAAGTGCATTCTTTCCTAAATTTTCGGTACAATAACAGTGTGGAATTAGATGGCTCTTTGATTGTAAAAAAGAATAATTTGTTAATATGTGATTGCCAAAAACAATGATAAATTTCATTAAATTGAAGCAAAATTTTGTAATTCATTTCAAATATTCGCTCAAAATTTAATTAAATATTACTATAAATGTAACAATTGGACTTTTTATAAGCTATTTTCTTTTATTAGTGTGACATGGTTCTCTTTATCTGTATTAAATGTGTTTTTATATAAAACAAAGGAATTTAATCGGCTTTACTTCTGAACAAAAGAGAGACATAATAATTGAGTAATCAGATCATGTTTCATAGAAATAGTGTGATACCTGCCTGATTCTCCACAAAAAGTTTTTAGTTTATCGCCCAACTTTCCCCAAGGTTGGGCTTTTTTTTCTTTTAAAAACATGATTTGTAATTTGAAAATATCAACATTCAGAGAAGGATTAAGGTATTGCATGAGCCATAGATTGAGTGATTACAAGTCAGTCAAATGATCTAATTACATTTTAACTAGGGTAATGAGTGTGAATATGATAGTTCAAGCCAGTATTTTGAATTATTTTCGCACCAAAATGATGCAGTTATTCTTTTGATTTGCGTGAATTTAATGTTGAGATTTAATTGCATAAGCAAAAAAAATCCCAGTTTAAATAAATAAACTGGGATTTTTTTGCCAAAAAACAGGGAAATTTAAAAATATCTGCTGAGGATGAAATTAAAAACGCCCTAATGTTGTGCATTATGCACCATAATGGATCAAAAGTAAACAAATTCAATGGAATTTATTCCGTTTGGTCAAAATCTGGCTATGATAGGTTTAAAAGTGATAGGACAAGTCAGGATGTGGATGCTAAAAGCGATATCTTGTTCAGTTTTAAGCTGGATGCTGTTAAGTGCATGCAGTCAGCAACCTCTTAAGGACCAAATGCAGCAGCCATTGATGATGCAACAACCACGGTTAGCTGAGTTGAATCATATGTTTCAAGCAGTGGGCAGTGCGGTAGTTTTTGTTACTTATGATGGGGAAAAATTGCAGCGTTTTGGCAATGATTTGCAAAGAGCTGAAACTGCCTATATACCTGCTTCAACTTTTAAAATGTTAAATGCTTTAATTGGTTTACAGCAGCGTAAAACCACGACCACTGAAGTATTTTTATGGGATGGAAAAGCACGCGCAATGAAAAGTTGGGAACGGGATATGACTTTGGCTGAGGCGATGCAAGTCTCAGCAGTTCCCATCTATCAAACCTTGGCTCGACGCATTGGTCTGCCGTTGATGCAAAAAGAGCTTCATCGAGTTGGTTATGGAAATGCTCAGATTGGTACACAGGTTGATCGCTTTTGGTTAGATGGACCCTTAAAAATTACACCGCAACAAGAAGCTGAATTTGCTTACAGACTTGCGACCCAGACCTTACCTTTTGATGCACATGTGCAACAAGAGGTGAAACAAATGCTTTATGTGGAGCGTCGTGGTGTTGCTAAGTTGTATGCTAAGTCAGGATGGGGAGCCGATGTAAAACCTCAGGTGGGTTGGTATGTGGGATGGGTGGAACAGCCCAATGGCAAAATTTTGGCCTTTGCTTTAAATATGCAGATACAGAATGAGCAGCAATTGGCAATGCGTAAACAGCTCACCCTAGATGCTTTAGATAAACTTAGTATCTTTCCTTATTTATAAAAATAAAAGACATACAATAGACGAGGTAATGAGATGAAAGCAGCCTAAGTTTGTTTACGAGTGCTTAATTGTTTATGTTAAATTTAAATACCTCAACACGAAGTCAAACTAACAAATTAAAATATCATTTTCAGAGTTGCATCTTTTATAAAGGTTGTGGTTTAACTATAAAGACGCAACGTAGAGAAATTTAATCATATTCATGGCAAGATTACGTGCAGAAAATATAAGTCAGCGATTATTGGGTGCAATGTTGGTCATTGTACTTTCGTTACTGTTTATTTCCGTACCCCTTATTTTTAAAAGCCACCAAAATTACCAGCATGCACAGCTTTCCTTAACAGAGATTCAGAGTCTCCGTGCAGTTGCCGAATTATCCAATAAAATTTCACGTGAACGTGCACCCAGCAACAAAGTCATGTCGAGTACCCCTGAAGAGTATGCACAAAACCGACAAGAATTAGTTGAATATCGTCGAGGTGTGGATCAGCATATTCAGAGTACTATTTTACGTCTGAAAGAAACGGGATTTAGTACTGAAGCGATTGAAATTGTGACGCAATTACAACCACAGTTACAACAAGGGCGTGAGGCGGTAGATTCGTATGCGGCTTTGCCCCGTTCACAACGCAATATGGAACAATTGGATGCCGCCATTTTACAGATGTTCTCGGCATGGGATGCAAGTCATAATGTATTGAAAAATATGGTAATTCACTCACAAAACCTTGATGAGCATACCTCGAATTATTATACCCTGATTTTAATTTTAGCGGATTTACGTGATCAAGCGGGGCGTGTGGCTTCGAATGTGATTGCCCCAGTAACGTTTAAACAGAAAATGCCAGATACCAATTTGGCACGTTCTTTACAAACCCAGCATCAGGCACATTATTTATGGGATTTGGTGAATACCGTCTTGCCTGAACAAGATAAAACTGCTGAATTCATGCAATTACATGACAAAGTCAGAACGGACTTTCTTGAACAGGGGATTAGTACGGTACAACATTTGATACAAGACAGCCTTTCGAGTCGACCTTATGGACTGTCGGGGACCGAGTTAACCAAGAAAATCGTCGATAAATTCAGTTCTGTTGTGAATTTGCAAACCTATATTTTAGATTATAGTTTGCAAGTGGCAGAACGAGAGAAATTACAGGCGCAACGTCAATTTTTTCTGACCCTTTTTGTGACCACTGTTTCCTTGTTTGCTGCCTTATTCACCATGATCTACGCGCGCCGTAGGGTTTTTGAACCGTTAATTCAAGCGCGAGAAACGATTTTAAATTTGTCCCAAGGCTCAAAGCTTGAGACAGCTGAAACATTACAGCATGGTTCAGGGGTAGACTCACTGTTTACCGCAATACGTAAATTAGAAAGTATGTTGCAACAACGAGATGCTTTAGAGTTTCAATTAAAAAATATTGCCAATTCTGATGCTTTAACTGGCGTAGCGAATCGTTTGGCTTTAGAGAGTTATATTCGGCACTTAGAAAATCAGCCCAAAAAACTCGAAAAGTTGGGTTTGATAGTGATTGACATTGATGATTTTAAACAAGTGAATGATCAGTATGGGCATATGATTGGCGACAAAGTGATTCAGATGGTGGCCAATATTTTAAAAGCCCATGTGCGTAGTACGGATTTAATTGTGCGTTATGGTGGCGATGAATTTTTGGTCTTGCTTGAGCAAATGAACGATGTTGAAGCGCTGAGCATTGCCGATCAGATTCGTCGTGATGTAGATAAGACAAATATGCAGGTGGGTCTAGCCCCCGATTTACATGTCTCTGTCAGTGCGGGCTATGCCATTGGCGGTGCCAGTTGGTTAGAGTTATTTCATAAAGCCGATCAGTCTTTATTTAAAGCGAAGGCGAAAGGGAAAAATGCGGTACAAGGTTAGACTTATCACCGCATCATTAAGTGTTTATTTAGAATTATTCTTCATCTTGATAGCTGCTAAGACAACTATTGCGAGCACGAGGTTTGCCAGCTTCGTTCCAACATTGGGCTTGGATAATACTGCCTGCATCATAGGTTAAAACAGCTTCAGGTGTGCCATCTTCATACCAAATTTCATAACGGTTTTGTCTGAGACCATTACGGTATTCTCCGCGACGTTCCAATTTGCCGTTGTGAAACCATTGTTTGAGTTCGCCACGCATCACGCCATTTTCAAAACGGACATAGGTCCACGGTTTACCATCGGCATACCAACGCTGTTTCATGCCATCTTGCATGTCATCTTTGTATTTCATGGACAGTGCTAATTGTCCATTCGGGTGCCAAATGCGATATTCACCATCTGGAATGCCGTAGTTCATCGTTGACTCTTGTTCTTTTAAGCCGTTGGCATGCCAAAAAATGAGTTTGCCATGATAACTGCCATCTTCATATTCAATGTGGCTGCGTATTTTGCCATTCGTATAATAACTTTCGAATGTCCCTGACCCTTGCACCTGATCTGGAAAATGCACCAGATGTTCGCATTCGCTGGCTTTGTTCGAAGGCTTTTGTGTAGTGATAAATCCAGAGGTTAAGGGGCTTTGGTCGGAGTAGAAATATTGCACTAGCCATGATTTTGAAGAACCGCCTGCTTGAATACTGGGTGTGCATTTGGGATGGTCTTGCCATGGATCATCACTGCCATCCGATTCTGAAGTGAAAACAACCATATTTTCATTGATATAGCCATCGGCGAAGGTGTGTAGGGACACAAGTCCCAAAGACATGCTGAGAAGAAATGCTTTCATGATTTTGATAATGTAATTGAGTTATTGAAAAGTCATAGGGCTTCTGTTTTGATAAAAGCCGAGTCGGATTTTACGTGATTTGAATTTAAATTGAGAAATAGAATTTAGATTTTGGTGTTAAGTGATTTGAATATCCGTTTGATTCTTTACCACGTCCTCATATTCAAGTAGCAGTTTTGATTTTAGTTGTGTAGGAGTTGCCTCACTTTTGACTGGACAAAAGTGACAAAACCCATGTGTTTGACTGATGCTCAGTCCCTTGAGCACAGTCAAACGGGCGACATCGACATCCATGTCGCCTGTTTTATAACAGGACTTTATAAAATATTAATTCTTTATGGATTGATTACAATAAGGGTGACTTAATTGCCCATTGTTATAGCCAGCTGTACCGCCATCTTCGACACGAATAATATGATCGTAAGAAATAGATTTAGGAGCATCTAAATAACCATTACATATTGGACATTTAAGTGCAGTCTTTAATGCTGAATAAATAAAGATTTGACTTTTTTGATCATCGGTAAACTTGGTAGATGAACTTTGATACTCGCCAACTAAGATTTTTCCTTGAAAGCCTGCAAAATTGATAAAATCTTGTTCAGTTACATCTTTATTTAATAACAGTTTTTTTATTGCTTCGGATAAAATTTCTTTATAAGTATTATTACGTTTATTACTTAAAGAGCGTTGGAGAATGCCCGCAATAAGATCTTTGTGTTCGATCAAGAGACGTTCAAGTTGTTCCCTTATTTTAATAAAGTTTTGAAAAAAGGTTTGGTCGTTATTAGAGAGTTTCTCGTTAATTAATGAAAATGTGCCTAAGAACATTGAACTTGAATGTCTTCCACTAGGACCATAGAAGTAGACAGCAGGATGTAGTCCTAAGCTACCGTTATCATTACCAGTAATCCGTGATGCTAATTTTAATAGTTTATTTAGACAGGTAAGAGTCAGAGATCCAGTATCATCGTTTTCATCATCTTCAAGTTTTTTGATACTAGCTTGCTTGGATGAAGCCATTGCAAGTAATTCTATTAATATTTGAAGAGCATTTCTTACACCTTTAGATCCACTTAAGGGTAAGTCTAATGTTTTGATTGGTTGTGAGGCTTCTGGACTAAATAAAGTTGCATGTAATGATGCTGCTACGGATTCAATTTTTGATTGTATTTCATAGTCGAAGTTTGACCAGTATTTGTGACCTTGCCCAGCACGAATAATTGCTCGAGCTGAAATAGGAATTGGCTTGAATCTATTTCTTAGTAATTTCTCCTCTAGCTCATCAAGAGGAGTGCCTTTCATGTTGATATTAAAAAAAGATGTTTCGGCTTTTTTTACATCACCAGTAACCCATTGTACTGATAACCCTCTAGCTGTAAGAGTATTCAATCTTTTCTTTTTTTGAGGATCTAGTTGTGAGTGATCATCTAATTTTGAAAGAGATTGGTAACTTGCCCAGCTCCCTATTTTATCATTAATCATTTTGCGTACTTTCGTAGCAGCCTTCCTCTGCTCTAAAGATATATTGTCAGAGCCAAAATATTTAAATGATAAATGACCATCACCATAATCATCTTCAACCCAAGAGCGCAATGCACTTAATCTATGTCCACCATCAATTACGAACATATAAGAATTTGATTTCCATAAGATGACTGAAGGAATTAAATCACCATCTAAATAGCATTCTAATAATGATACTAATTGTTCGGGAGACCAATGATTTGTTTCACGTTGAAAATCAGGCTTCCTTAATAAACTAATAATAGGTTTACCAGTTTCTAACTCTCGTGCAGGAATACTATGGAAATTTTCAAAAGAAGTATTATCAGGACTTTCCTCTGCAAAGTCTTCACGCTTAATCATCGCATCTAAATTTACTAGATTAGATTTACTAGCCATTTATTTAATCCTAAGAGTTTATTATTTAGTAAGTATGTTGTGGTTTTATAAGATTAATTAACTCTCTTGATCTTGAATAATATTTAGTAGAAGAAAAAGAGAGTAATCCTCTTTTCCCAAAGCAGGGAATTCCCCTCTTTAAAAAGAGGGGCTAGGGGAGATTCTTATTTCAACAACGGTTTTAAAAACCTTGCTGTATGTGAAATTTTATTTTTCACCACTTCTTCGGGTGTACCTTCGGCAATAATCTGACCACCACCTGCACCACCCTCAGGGCCTAAGTCAATAATCCAGTCTGCGGTTTTAATCACATCCAAATTATGCTCAATCACCACAATGGTGTTCCCTTTGTTACGTAGCTCATGCAGGATGTCGAGCAACTTGGCGATGTCATGGAAATGCAGACCTGTAGTCGGTTCATCCAGTACATACAAGGTTTTACCTGTATCGCGTTTTGCCAACTCACGTGCCAGTTTTACCCGTTGAGCTTCACCGCCAGACAGCGTAGTTGCTGACTGTCCCAAACGGATATAACCCAAACCCACTTGGTTCAAGGTTTCCAAACGACGGTGAATCACAGGAATAGCATCGAAGAAATGCATGGCATCTTCAACCGTCATGTCCAATACATCGGAAATGTTTTTGCCTTTGTAGCCGACTTCCAAAGTTTCACGGTTATAGCGTTTACCGTGACAGTTATCACAGGGCACATACATATCTGGCAAGAAGTGCATGGCGACTTTAATCATACCGTCGCCTTCGCAGGCTTCACAGCGTCCGCCTTTCACGTTAAAGGAGAAACGACCTGCCGCATAACCGCGTGCTTTGGCTTCTGGCGTTTGGGCAAACAACTCACGAATTGGGGTAAATAAACCTGTATAGGTGGCAGGGTTGGAACGTGGGGTTCGTCCAATCGGGCTTTGGTCAATATCTACGACTTTATCGAGGAATTGTAAGCCATCAATTGAGTCGAACTTCTCCGCAGTGAGGGTGGTTGCACCATTGAGTTGAGTCGCAGCCAATGGCAATAAGGTACGGTTAATCAGAGTCGATTTCCCTGAACCCGACACACCTGTAACACAGGTCATCACACCCAGTGGAATGGTGAGGTCAACATCTTTTAGGTTGTGTCCAGCAGCACCCATGAGCTTAATTTGTTCGTCAGGACGTGGAGGTTGCGTACGCTGTTTAGGCACAGCAATTTTGAGTTTTCCAGACAGATATTGTCCTGTGAGTGAATCTTCATGACGTGCCAATTCATCTGCCGTACCTTCGGCAATAATCGCACCACCATGCACGCCCGCACCAGGGCCAATATCAATAATATGATCGGCTGCACGAATCGCATCTTCATCATGTTCGACCACCAATACGGTATTGCCGAGGTCACGCAAGCGCACTAAAGTTTCCAGTAGACGGTCATTGTCACGTTGATGAAGACCAATCGATGGCTCATCCAACACGTACATTACTCCCATCAAGCCTGCACCAATTTGCGAAGCTAGACGAATACGCTGTGCTTCACCGCCTGACAGGGTTTCAGCCGAACGCGACAGGCTCAGATAGTTCAATCCGACAGAAACGAGGAAGTGTAGACGCTCACGAATTTCTTTAAAAATCTTGTCGGCAATTTCGCCTTTAGCACCTGTTAAATTTAGGGTTTGATAATAGGCTTCCGCATCACCAATCGACATTTTGGTGATCTCAGCAATAGTTTTATCTTTGACACGCACATTGCGGGAAATTTCGTTTAAACGTGAACCACCACAGGCATCGCAGGCTGCATTGGATAAGTACTGTGCCAAATCATCGCGCACATAGTTACTCTCGGTTTCACGGTAACGACGCTCAAGGTGCGGTAAAATCCCTTCAAACGGTTGTACCCGATTGTGCTTGCGTCCACGCTCATCGATATAACTCAAATCGACCTTTTCTTTGCCTGTACCGTATAAAAACTTTTTCTGGGTGTCTTTATCCAGCTCGTTCCACGGGGTATCGAGTGACAATTCAAAATGATCCGCAACTTTTTGAATCATGCTGTAGTAATACGGGCGTTGTCTGTCCCAACCACGAATGGCACCCTGACTAATCGATAGCTCGGAATTTGGAATGAGTTTGTCTGCACTGAAATGGCTACGCGTACCTAAACCATCACAGACAGGGCAGGCACCAAAGGGATTGTTAAAGGAAAATAAGCGCGGTTCCAGTTCTGCTACAGCACGGTCACATTCAGGGCAAGAGTGCTTGGCTGAAAAGACGCGGTCAGGGTGTTCGCCTTTCATCCATGATAGTACTGCAATATCACCACCTAAACGTAAGGCAGTTTCAAAACTTTCTGCAATACGGTTGCCGAGGTCATCACGGACTTTAAAACGGTCGACCACCACTTCAATGGTGTGCTTTTTCTTTTTGTCCAGTTCAGGTGGTGAATCAATATCGATGATTTCACCATCTACACGCGCACGAACAAAACCTTGGCTTTGCAGTTGTTCAAACAGATTGCTGTATTCACCTTTACGCTCACGCACCACAGGTGCAAGTAGCATCAGGGCTGTGCCTTCTTCAAGGGCTTTGACTGCATCGACCATTTCTGAAATGGTTTGTGCCACCATTGGTAGGTCATGTTCAGGGCAAAAAGGCGTACCGACACGTGCATAGAGTAGACGTAGATAGTCGTAAATTTCAGTAATGGTGCCTACTGTCGAGCGCGGGTTGTGGCTGGTAGACTTCTGCTCAATGGCAATCGCAGGGCTTAAACCTTCAATCGAATCGACCTCAGGTTTTTCCATTTGCGATAAAAACTGACGCGCATAGGCAGATAGTGATTCTACATAGCGACGCTGACCTTCGGCATATAAGGTATCGAAAGCGAGAGAAGATTTACCTGAACCTGAGAGTCCCGTAATCACCACAAACTTGTCGCGGGGAATATCGAGGCTCACATTTTTTAAATTGTGGGTACGTGCACCTCGAATACGGATATGACTTTGGCTCATGAAAATATCTCAATTATTGTGCAAATAGAAACTTATATGATAGCGCTTTAAAATTGTTCAAGTCAGTGATCTGAATTTTTAAACGACAAATCATGACGGATGAATTATCTCTGAACAATGCAGCAGAGTATAGCTCGCTATTATTAACATTCATTTGTCGCAGTGACTATTTCTCGAAAGTAAAGCAATGTAAGTTACATAAATTAACTAGACGACTGGTCTAATAGTGGAATATAGTCAGCTCATGAAACGATCAAGTAAAAGTGAAGCCACCCGCCAACATATTCTCGACACCAGTTTCCCACTGGTATTACAGAAAGGCTTTGTCGGAGTTGGGCTACAAGAAATCTTAAAAGCCTGTGACGTGCCAAAAGGCTCGTTCTACCATTATTTTGCATCGAAAGAGGCTTTTGGCTGTGCACTGTTAGAGCAGTACATCACGGACTATAAAAATCAGGTAGAGCAGTTGTGGCAACTGACTGATGGTAGTGCCTATGCGCGATTGATAGCGTTATGGCAGGCATGGATTGAAGACCCGATTCATGGCGGTTGGGCGGAAAACTGTCTAATTGTGAAATTGGCGGCAGAAGTTTCTGACTTGTCCGAAGATATGCGTCAAATCCTGAATTTTGGTGTAGATAAATTAACCGAACGCGTTGCGACTTTGCTTGAGGAAGGGCAGCAGGAAGGTTCCATTCCTGTACATATCCAACCTTTTAAAATGGCACAAGTGATGTATCAACTGTGGTTGGGTGCAGCCTTGTTGGCCAAATTGGCACAAGACAAAGCCCCTTTGCATTTGGCGCTTGAAACCACACACAACCTCTTACAACCCATCAAGGATTAATCCATGCGTAGTATTATTCATCGTCGTTTTGACGAACCAGTTGATGTATTAGAACAAGCAGACATGCCACAACCTGAGCCAAAAGCAGGGCAAGTCCGTTTAAAAGTGATTTTATCCCCCATTCATAACCATGATGTATTGACGGTACGTGGTAGCTATGGCTATAAGCCTGAATTACCTGCTATTGGTGGTAGTGAAGCGGTTGGAGTAATCGATGCATTCGGTGAAGGCGTAACAGGCTTTGAATTGGGACAGCGTGTTTCGGTAGCGGGCATTCATGGTAGTTGGGCAGAATATTGTCTAGCACCAGCAGCAGCCCTCATCCCTTTACCTGATAGCATTCCCGATGAATTGGCAGCACAACTTATTGCCATGCCTCTTAGTTCTTTAATGTTATTGGATTATGCCAACTTAGAGTCAGGTCAGTGGATGATTCAAAATACTGCCAATGGTGCAGTAGGTAAAACCATAGCGATGGTGGCACAAGCACGTGGCATTCATGTGATTAACTTGGTGCGTCGTCAAGAAGCTGTTGCCGAAATGACTGCTTTAGGCATTCAAAATGTGGTGGCAACCGATCAAACCGATTGGAAAGCCCAAGTCAAAGCTATTCAAGGTGATCAGCCATTGATGGTTGGGGTCGATTCGATTGGAGGTAAAGCCAGCGGTGAGTTGTTGAGCTTATTGGGTGAAAATTCCTTATTGGTTTCCTTCGGTAGCATGACGGGTGAAACCATGCAGATTGAGTCGGGCGATTTAATCTTTAAACAAGCCACAATCAAAGGATTTTGGGCGAGTGTAGTGAATCAGCACATGCCTGCGGAACGTAAAAAAGCTTTGGTGGCTGAATTATTAACGCTCGCGGCACAGCAGAAACTGACTCTGCCTGTCGAAGGAATTTATACTTTTGATCAGGTGTCGCAAGCAGCGGAAAAAGCAACTCAAGCAGCACGCCAAGGTAAAGTGTTATTTAAACCTTAATTTTGAAGGTTGAAGTGGGCCGAAAGGCTCACTTTTGCCATCGCAAATAAAACAACAAGGAAAATAAAAATGCTCGGACAAATTTTAGTGGGACTCATTGCAGTTTTGCATGTGTATATTTTAGTGCTAGAAATGTTTTTATGGGATAAGCCCTATGGCTTAAAAGCCTTTGGCAACACTCCTGAAAAAGCCCAATTGACCAAGGTTATGGCACAAAATCAGGGACTGTATAACGGCTTCTTGGCAGCAGGTCTATTCTGGTCATTGTGCGCACCAGAAAGCTATGCCTTAGCTTTGGCAAATTTCTTTTTAGGCTGTGTATTGGCGGCAGGGATTTATGGTGGTTTGACCGCCAGTAAAAAGATTATTTATATTCAGGCGGTGCCTGCACTATTGGCATTATTGGCAGTCAATTTACTTTAAAAACCTCCTACGAGGTGTTAGTTCCCTGTGCAACACCTTTACTTGGGATGATTTAGCAAGCCCAGGCAAGGGGACGTTCAAAAATTGAATCAATGGATTCGAAAGCATATTGCCTTGGAAGATCCTGATACTGGCGTGCATAAACATTTATATCTTTTTCCAAAATCTGCAGAAAGTCATTGTAGTGCTGTTCAAAATTTTCGACATAAAGTAAATCTAAACCATGGTTATAGACACAGCTGTATTGTGCAATAAAGTCCAGTAAGCGTTTTTGAATATGCGTATTGGTAAAATAAATTAGATAAGTTGCGGCTGAACCGCAATGTAAGCAGCCTTGTTCTAAGTAAATTTCTTCATTATTTAACCAACAACATTGTAAGGTGAAAAATGCTCGAATGGCTTCTGTACCTAAAGTTGCTTGTTGCATGAGCAAACCTCGCAAAAAAGTCACATATTGTTAATGATAATCATTATTATTTAATTAATTAAAAATGTCTAGAGATTATTAAGATGGTGCATACCCTTGCACAGAACGTCACCATGTTTAGTCGAACGTTGGTTGATGAGCAAAATTGGCGCAGATTCGATATTTTTCCCTAGATATTTCCACTAAATTCACATGCAAAGCTACCTTTTAAAGCGCAGAATACGAGGGTGGGCTAGGTAGTGAAAGTATTGGATAGAACCGAAGTATGTGGGCATTATTTTTAAAATGTATGTTGGGGGCAGCAGTTGTGCTGCTGATTTCAATTTTATCCAAAAGTAAGGCTTTTTATATTGCGGGTTTGGTTCCTCTGTTTCCCACTTTTGCCCTGATTGCACATGTGATTGTGTACCAGCAAAAAGGGGCAGAAGCCCTACAAAAAACCGCGTTATTTGGCTTATGGTCTCTGATTCCTTATGCCATTTATTTAGCTGCCGTTTATGTGTTGGCGACGCGCATGTCGATGTGGTCATGTTTGGGCGTGGCGACACTCAGTTGGGTCGTGGCGGCGGCAGGTTTAATTTATGCGTGGCAAATCTTTCAGCACTGAAAAGATTAAGTAAAGTTTCTTAATCTTTTCAATTGGTATGTATTTACGATGCTTTCAGAACGCGGTCTCTGAGAATACGTTCAGCTATATGAAGCATTTTCTTACGAGATAGAATACGGGGCAATTGAGCGGTGAGATAGTTACTACACCCGACAATAATAGATGTTTTGTTTTGATCTAGGGCGACTAATGTGGCTGAAACGACGTCATCAACTGAAGAGCTTTTCATGCCGCGAGTATCGGCATTTGCCACTTCTGTAAAATTGGTTTCGGTATTGCCGGGACAAACTGCCAACAATTTAACCCCTGAAGATGCATATTCTCCTGCAAGTGCTTCAGTAAAATTAAGCACGTAAGATTTGCTTGCTCCATAGACCGCAATATAAGGTAAAGGTTGGAAAGCTGCTGTCGATGCGATATTGATCATGATGCCTTTTTTACTCGCCAGCATCTGTGGCAAAAATAAGTAACATAAGGACGTTACACTATTCATGTTGAGCATGATCATTTCGTTGTAGGTTGCGGCAGATTGATCTAGAAATTGACTCCATTTTCCAAATCCAGCGTTATTAATTAAAATGTCTACCGACAATTTTCGTGCTTGCACCTCATCAAACAGCTTTTGTGCTGCATGGGGTTGAGCCAAATCTAGACCAATGACTTCAACCTGAATGTTATATTTTTTTTCAAGCTCATTGGCTAACTCATTCAGTTTTTGCTCAGAGCGCGCGGTTAAAATTAAGTGGATGCCTAAAGACGCAAGCTTTTGCGCATAGGCTTTGCCGATTCCTGAAGATGCGCCTGTAATTAATGCTGTTGAATTTTTAAATATAGAAAGATGAGAACTCATTTTATAAATCCATAATAAAAGGAGTTATGACCATAAACCTTTCCCCTAGGGGCAGAGTCAAGCTTTAATTTGCAGATTTGTGAATTGATGCTGCTATACAGCGCTGTTGTCGGTCATATAGGTTTGGGTAATTTCATCTTCCAATTGCTTTAAGTTTTCTTGTAAACGGTTTAAGGCTTGTTGGTGTTCTAAAATTTGCTGATGCTTGTTGGCGATTAAAGCCTTCGCCACTTCTACAGGAAATCGGTTTTGTTGATATTTTAAAACAGAAAGATCGTAAAGCTCGGCAAGACTAAATCCAACCGCTTGGGCAAGACGAATCATTTTGACTGATTGGACATCAATCGCTTCATAAATACGATAATTTCCTTTTCTTTTTGCGACGGGCAATAAACCGAGTTTTTCATAATGCCGAATAGCTTTCGGGGTGGTGCCTGTTAACGCAGCCAATTCTCCAATATACATATTTTTCCCCATCACTTAAAAAGATGATCATGAGCCAACAGCCCTCATGATCAGTTTAATAGATACTTCAATTATAGATGGTCTAAACCCAACCATTGTCTTTGATCATAAGCACTGTCCCAGAATAACCATTCGAGTTTGGCGCCCATGCGATACGCCGCGTGCATTTTTTCTAAGGTGTCGGCATCGCAACGTGCGGCGACTTTATTTACAGTGGCAATGACATTGCGCACAGCGGTATGAAATTCTTCGCCTGCATAGGTATCAATCCAAGCTTGGTACGGATTATTCGGCACAGAATGCTGCACAATGTCTTGACCAACTTCGGCATAAATCCAGAAGCACGGCAACAATGCAGCCAGCACGACAGGATAACTTTCTGACCACGCAGTTGCACTTAAAAATGACGTGTAATGATGACAAGCCAAGGTCAGTGGTGTAGTTTCAAACTGTTGTTTAGAGACATCGAATTCTTGCATAAAGCTGTCATGCAAACTGCGCTCAACCACAATCGCAATTTTGGCGGCATCCGAAAATTGCATGACATCATCGGCTTCATACGCTTTTGCTGCACATACCGCTAAAGCACGGCCATATGCCAATAAATAATGCGCATCTTGAATGACATAATGAGAAAAGGCTTCACGGCTGAGCGTACCTTGTGCGAGTTCTTGGTTGAAAGGAAGCGCTAAAGTTTTTTGGTAGAGGTCGAGATTACGCTGCCACAATTGTTCAGAAAAAAGCATGCGGGTTTCCTGGTCTAGCTTTACAAATTATGGCGACTAGACTAACCCAAGCATGCTCAATAGACGACCCATTTTTTATAGGGCAAAGTTCTTCGCAGAAAAAATCGCAGAACAATTTTGGTTTAGCGTGTAAAAGCGTCATAATATCGCGCATGAATTTTTATGCTGTAGTCATGCTATAGCGCTCTTATTATCCAAAGGTCACTTCGTTATGATGAAACATTTTGGTTTCTCTATCTTATTTACGATTGTGTGTCTTGCCATTTCTGCTTATTGGGGCTTTACGCATGGTCCTGAAGCAGGCTTGAAGACCATGTTTACTGCGCTGACCATTACTGCAATTTTGGCGGTAATGGAAGTTTCATTGTCATTTGATAATGCGGTCGTGAATGCTTCGGTCCTCCGCGGATGGGATCATTTTTGGAAAATGATCTTCTTAACCGTGGGTATCATTATTGCCGTATTTGGCATGCGTCTGGTGTTCCCAATTGTGATTGTGGCTGTGACTGCCGATATGGGCATGCTCGAAGTGGTGAATATGGCATTGAATGAGCCGCAACAATATTCAGAAAAACTGATGGCCCATCATGCTGAAATTGCTGCTTTTGGTGGTGCATTCTTGTTATTGGTGTTTTTGAATTTCTTCTTCGATGAAGGTAAAGACACGCACTGGTTCAAATGGTTAGAGCACCGTTTAGCCAACTTAGCCAACGTTCCTGCAATGTCTGTCTTTATTTCACTGATTGCATTGTTGATTATGGCAGCCAATGTTTCAGATGCTGAACGTTTGTTGGTAACGATGGCGGGTATTTGGGGCATTGTGGTGTATATCGGTGTGCAAGTGTTGAGTCATTTGTTAGGTGGTGAGCCTGAAATTGATGAAGAGGGCAATGCCGTAGCACATGATGCCAGTGGTGCATCTACAGGCGTGATCAAAGCAGGTTTAGGGGGCTTTATTTATCTTGAAGTCCTCGATGCCTCATTCAGTTTTGATGGTGTAATTGGTGCATTTGCGATTACTTCGGATGTGGTCATCATTATGCTGGGTCTGGCAATTGGTGCGATGTTCGTGCGTTCAATGACGATTTATCTGGTTGAAAAAGGCACCCTCGATGCCTACATTTTCCTTGAACATGGTGCGCATTATGCGATTGGTGCTTTGGCATTCATTATGTTGGCCAGTGGGACAGGTGTTCATGTTCCAGAAGTGGTCACAGGTTTAATTGGTGTCGCCTTTATTGTTTGGGCAGTCATCGCCTCGATTCAATATAGCAAGCGCCAAGGACAGCAAGGCTAAATCGTTCATGGGAACGAAATGTCCACATAGTAGAATTCAGGGTGCATTGAATTGCGCCCTTTTTTCTTGAGATAATTCCAGAATCACCACGCATTCATGTCTGAATGTTGTAGCATAACTTCCAAATTCAACGCATTTAAGTCTATTGATATGATGAATTCCTTAGAACGCCGTTCGACCTTTGCTTTAAGCAGTATTTTTGCATTGCGCATGTTGGGCCTGTTCATGATTATTCCAGTCTTTTCCGTGGCTGGTCAGTCGTATCAATATGCGACACCTGCGCTGATTGGTTTGGCTGTGGGCGTATATGGGCTCAGTCAAGCCATTTTACAAATTCCGTTTAGCTTAATTGCCGACCGTTTTAGCCGAAAGCCTTTGGTAGTATTGGGTTTATTGTTGTTCGCGATTGGTGGTGCAGTCGCAGCGATGTCTGACACCATTTATGGCGTGATTATTGGTCGTGCCATTGCGGGCGCGGGGGCGGTTTCTGCGGTGGTGATGGCTTTGCTGGCCGATGTCACCCGTGAAGAACAGCGCACCAAAGCCATGGCGGCTATGGGCATGAGTATTGGTTTGTCTTTTGTGGTGGCCTTTAGTTTGGGTCCTTGGCTGACCAGTCTAGTGGGCATTTCGGGCTTGTTCTGGGTCACGACCATTATGGGCTTGGCAGCGATTGCTATGCTGTTGCTGGTGCCTAAAGTGACTCGACATCATAAAAATTTCCAACAAGGTTATTTGGCACAGTTAAAGCAAGTGCTGAAAATGTCAGATCTGAATCGTTTGCATGTGTCCGTATTTACTTTGCATTTATTGCTTACCGCAATGTTCATTTATGTGCCATCCCAATTAATTGAGTTTGCAAAAATTCCATTAGCCAAGCATGGTTTAATTTATCTGCCTTTGCTGGTCATTAGCCTGTTTTTTGCTTTCCCCAGTATTATTGTGGCGGAAAAATATCGCAAAATGCGCAGTATTTTCCTGACTGCCATTGCAGGCATCATTTTAGGTTTAATTACCCTCATTTTTGGCTATGAATCTAAATATATCTTATTGATCGGACTGGGTTTATTCTTCATTGCCTTTAATGTCATGGAAGCTTTATTGCCATCGTGGCTGTCTAAGGCTGCACCGATTCAATCCAAAGCCACTGCGATGGGCGTAAATGCCAGCAGTCAGTTTTTAGGGGCATTTTTTGGCGGTACATTGGGTGGTCAATTATTGATGCTGAATAACACCGCATTCGGTTGGAGTATCCTCACCGCAATTGCTATAATTTGGCTACTCATCAGTTTTGGATTGGCTCAACCACGTTATCTTTCATCGTTGGTATTGCGCTTACCTGAAAATAAACAAACAGATGAGTGGACTTCTCAACTTTTAGCGATTCGTGGTATTGAAGAAGTTGTGGTGATGTCGGACCAACAAGTGGCCTATGTGAAAGTAGACAAGCAGCGGATTGATGAAGCTGCGCGACAACATTTAACGCACTTGTTGGGGAAAGAGGTAGCCATTTAAGCATAACTCTTATAAAGTAAATAATAGAAATAGATAGGAAGTAAACATCAGATGCGCGGTGTAAATAAAGTTATTTTAGTGGGCACATTAGGCCGAGATCCAGAGACGAAAACTTTTCCAAATGGGGGCTCGCTTACTCAGTTTTCAATCGCAACCAGCGATTCTTGGACTGACAAAAGCACAGGTGAACGTAAAGAACAAACTGAATGGCACCGAATTGTCTTGCACAATCGTTTAGGTGAAATTGCTCAGCAATATTTACGTAAAGGTTCGAAGGTTTATATTGAAGGTTCATTGCGTACGCGCCAATGGACAGATCAAAATGGTCAAGAACGTTACACCACAGAGATTCGTGGTGAACAAATGCAAATGCTTGATTCAAACCGTCAGCAAGGTGAAGGTGTACCAAGCGATAACGCTGGGTTTAACCAACCGCGTTTTAACAATAACCAGAACAGTGGTTATGGCAATAACACGGGTTATAACAACAATAATAATAACCAAGGTTATGGCAACACAGGCGGTTTTAACAATAATCAGGGCGGTGGTAACCAAGGTGGTTATGGCAACAATAATTCAGGTGGTTTTGCACCTAAAGCAACACCTTCTGCACCAGCACCTGCAGATTTGGATGATGATTTACCGTTTTAGATCATAGATCTAAGGCAAATATTTTAATCCAATTGCCTCCAAAACAGATAAAACCTTCTTGGCTTTGCTAGGAAGGTTTTTTTATTGAGTCTGACTGCACAGTGTCAAGTCAGACCAAAGTTATAGAGAAGGGCGAACCGATCCCTTTTAACATATTGTTTATTCTAACTTGCATTTATTTTAACTGTATCTTAACGATAACAAATTGATATATATCTATTTTTATATTAAATATGCGTTATATTCAACGGTTTAAAATATTGAAAAATAACATAAACGCACAAAATTGGTGCATAAAAGCAACAATTGGCTCTTTCCTTCATAAGAAAAATGGCTCTCGTTTCTTGAGCGCCAAAACGACAAATTAAGCCTATATAGAAGTATGCATACGGAAACGTCGGATTTGCCCACTCAATTCTTTCTCCTTAGGCGATTGGGCAGATTCACCAGAAAATTAGGAATATTGATGACCTAGAGTAAACTGACTTTGGGACAGCTATATTTCTATCATGTTAAGGAAAATTGTATGGCTGGACATCAAACGTCAGGAGCCAACGGCTCTCAAGGCTTACATAACGGGCTTAAATCTCGCCATTTGACCATGATCTCAATTGCAGGTGTCATTGGTGGTTCTTTATTTGTCGGTTCAGGCAGTATTATTTATAACACTGGACCTGTGGTCTTTCTCACTTATGCTTTAGGCGGTTTATTGGTTTGGTTCATCATGCGTATGCTTGGTGAAATGGCTGTTTTAAACCCTGATAGTGGTTCTTTTTCTACTTATGCTGACCGTGCCATTGGTCGTTGGGCGGGTTTCTCAATTGGTTGGCTGTATTGGTGTACGCTCGCCATGCTCATGGGCTGGGAAGCCTATGTTGCGGGCAAAATTTTAAATAATTGGTTTCCCTTTATCCCGATCTGGGCCTATATGACAGTCGTCATTGTTGCTTTGGTCGCGGTCAATTTACAAAACGTGAAAAACTACGGTGAATTTGAATTCTGGTTTGCCTTGATCAAAGTTATCGCGATTGTGATTTTTCTTGTGCTCGGTAGTTTAGCGATTATGCACTTATGGCCTTGGGGCAATCCTGCTGCATCAGGCATCAGTAATTTAACCGCACAAGGCTTTATGCCTAATGGAGTATCCTCAGTCATTACGGCTTTACTCGGTGTAATGTTTGCCTATATTGGTGCTGAAATTGTCACCGTTGCAGCCGCAGAATCAGCAGATCCTTCGAAGGAAATCCGTAAGGCTTCTAACTCAGTGGTTTGGCGTATTATCTTGTTCTATGTGGGTTCAATGTTTGTAGCAGTGTGCTTGATTCCACACAACAATGAACTTTTGAAAGATTCGACTTGGGGTACCTATAGTGTGACTTTGACGGCACTTGGAATTCCTGGCGCACGTCATATTGTCAACTTTGTCGTACTGACTTCGGTTTGTAGCTGTTTTAACTCAGCACTGTACACCTGTTCACGTATGTTGTTCTCTTTAGGCAAACGTGGTGATGCTCCGAAGAGTTTTGGTACGGTGAACCGTCATGGTAGCCCAGCAGTAGGCGTGATAGTCTCTTGTTTCTTCTCTGTGATTGCGGTGATTTTAACGGCAACCAAGAGTATGGATGTTTATGATGTATTCATGCTCACTACAGGTGCAGCGACGCTATACGTATATTTGGCAATTGCTTATTCGCAACTCCGTATGCGTAAAAAACTTGAAGCAGAAGGGGTACAAATTGATTTTAAAATGTGGATGTTCCCTTATGTCACCTATGGTGTGATCATCGCTATTATTGGGGCAATTCTGACCATGTTGATTGAAGGCACCTATTTTAAAGAAGTGATTTATACGACGGTCTTGTTCGGTACGATTGTGTTCTTTGGATTACTTTCGGAAAAATTGGGTTGGGGAAAAGAGCGTAGGGCTTCTCATTTAGCACATCACAATACCGAAAAACTGGTTTAAGCTGCGTTAAGCTGAATTAAAAAAAGAGTCTCTAATTGGAGACTCTTTTTTTGAAGCCATTAAGATAATCAATTGACTGTGGGTACACCAGCTTCACGTAGACATTGTAATAGCACACCAAAAGACATCACCATATCGCGCTCATTCACACATGCAAAGCCCATCAGCAGTCCACGCTGCGCACGTGCATGCGAGTGCATATAATATTGAGACAAGGGACGAACTTTAATACCACGTTCTAAAGCTTTAGACGCAATCGCAACATCATCGCACTGTTCAGGCAGTTTCATAACCAGATGCAGACCTGAATCATGGCTATATTCGTGGACAAATTCGTGTCCTAAATAGCGATGAATCAAATCGACCAGATAAGCACGACGCTTACCATACAGTAGGCGCATACGTCGAATATGTGCTTCATAATGCCCTTCACGAATAAACACCGCTAAGGCTTTCTGTTCGAGTAAATGTCCACCACGATAAAGTTCTGCTGCCAAAATCCGTAATGGTGAAAAGAGCGAACGTGGTACCACCAAGTAGCCAATACGTAGTGCAGGGTAAATGGTTTTACTGAATGTTCCCATGTAAATGACGGGAGCATCGGATTCCAAACCTTGCAGCGATGGATAGGGTTGACCCGAGAAGCGGAATTCACTGTCATAGTCATCTTCCACGATCCAGCTATTATTTTGCTTGGCAATACTCAAGAGCTGCTTGCGTCGTTCTAGGCTTAGATGTGATCCCAATGGATATTGATGTGACGGCGTCACAAAAATCAGTTTGGGTGGTTTTTTCGGGTTTTGTTCTGGAATAATACCGTCGGCATCGACAGGCATGGGGTGAATGTCTAGGCCATTAATACGCAAAGTGTTGCGCATGCCCCAATAGGCAGGATCTTCAATCCAGACCTGATCGCCAATATCACACAGGGCACGAGAGACCAAATCTATGGCTTGATGAATCCCTTCGGTAATAATAATTTGGTCGGTATCGCATTGAACTGAACGGGCGACACGCAAATAATCGGCCAGCGCACTACGTAGTTCTAGGCAGCCGCCAGCATTGCTGTAAATTAATTGTTCAATATTGGGTTCACGGTTTAAACGTGCTTGAATCCGACTAAAAACATGATGTGGAAATTCAGTCACATCAGGTGCACCCGGTACAAAAGCCCCCCATTGATGTGGAGATGCCGCGGCATGTCCCATCACTTGTGTACCACGTTGTGATAAAGATGCATTTTTTTTGGCTTTGGCAATTCCTTCAATTTTCTTGCCATGAATGGTATTTAAAAACACTTCGGGTAAGTGCTCTGCAACCCAAGTACCGTGACCCGTACGTGCTTCCAAATAGCCTTCGGCTTGCAGTTGCTCATAAGCAGACAGCACGGTATTGCGCGATACCTTGACTTCATTGGCCAAATCACGAGATGCAGGTAAGCGCGTTTTGGGCTGAATCACACCTTCGGTAATCGCACCTCTCAAGCAACGGAATAGGCGTTGATGTAGCTTACCCTCCGTATCTTGCTGGAGACGTTGTAATAAATGATCACCTAACAAACTGCGCAATTGGCTCTCTCCTACAGTTAAAAAGTGGCTCTGGTCAGTTGACCCAAGAAGCGCGAAATTACAGTCATAGGCAGTCATTGTAAAGCATCCTGAAATTAGGCGAACGGATGCATAGACCAAAGCTGTAATTGACGATGAAAAAATGAGGAAAAAATAATGGATGCTAATCATTCTGCACTCAATGCGCGTAAACAGCAAGCAACCCCACGCGGCGTAGGCGTGATGTGTCAGTGGTATGCGGAAAAAGCAGAAAATGCCACAATTTGGGATAAAGATGGCAACGAATACATCGACTTTGCGGGTGGTATTGCAGTATTGAATACAGGTCACCGTCATCCAAAAGTGATTGCGGCTGTGACTGAACAGTTAACCAAGTTCACCCATACCGCTTACCAAGTAACACCATACGAAAGCTATGTATCTTTGGCTGAGCGTATCAATGAACGCGCACCAATTGCGGGTCAAGCAAAAACTGCATTTTTCACGACAGGTGCAGAAGCAGTTGAAAATGCGGTAAAAATCGCACGTTCTTACACAGGTCGTCACGGCATTATTACCTTTGGTAACGGTTTCCACGGTCGTTCATTCATGACGATGGCAATGACAGGTAAAACTGCACCATACAAACGCGATTTTGGTGTAATGCCTGGTGGCGTATTCCATGCGCGTTACCCAGTGGCATCGAAAGGTATTTCTGTTGATGCAGCCATTGAAAGCGTTGAAAATATTTTCAGTGAAGATGTATCTGCACATGATGTAGCAGCCATTGTGCTTGAACCAGTACAAGGTGAAGGCGGTTTTAACGTTGTTCCTGCTGAATTCTTAAAACGTTTACGTGCCATTTGCGACCAACACGGTATTTTGTTGATTGCAGACGAAGTACAAACTGGTTTTGCGCGTACTGGTAAATTGTTCGCAATGGATCATTACGAAACTAAAGCTGACCTGATCACTATGGCGAAAAGCCTTGGCGGTGGTTTCCCAATTTCAGGTGTTGTGGGTCGTATCGACGTGATGGATGCACCAAACCCAGGCGGTTTAGGTGGTACTTATGCAGGTAACCCAATTGCAGTTGCAGCAGCACATGCAGTGATTGATGCGATTGAAGAAGAAAAGCTTTGCGACCGTGCCAATGTTTTAGGTGCAGAATTAGTTGCGGTATTGAAACAAATTCAATCAGAAACGACCATTGTGAATGATGTTCGTGCATTAGGTTCAATGGTTGCTGTTGAAGTTGAAAATGCGGATATCGCAAAAGCTGTACAAACTTTTGCAATGCAGAAAGGTTTGTTGTTGTTAACTTGTGGTAAAAATGGCAACGTGATTCGTTTCTTATATCCACTGACCATTCCAACAGAACAATTCCGTCAAGCTTTAGACATTCTAAAACAAGGTTTTGATTCTTTAGCATTGCCAGCAACTGTTGGGGCGCAAACTGCGGAGCAATCAGCATGATTCAACAAGGATTGCAATATTTATTGGCACATCCTGATATTGCCCTTGAAGCACCTGCTTCAAGCGGCTTTATTGAAGTTCAAGATGCAGCGACTGGCGAAAGTCTGGCATGGGTAAAAACCTATGACCAAGCGGGCGTTGAAGCAGCCATTAGTCGTTCTGAACAAGCACAAGCACTTTGGAAAAAGCAAACCGCTTTACATCGTGCCGACATCTTGTGGGCATGGTATGAATTGATGCTCGAGCATAAGGAAAACTTGGCGCAGTTGTTAACGGCTGAACAAGGTAAACCTTTGCTTGAAGCACGTGGTGAAATTGCCTATGCAGCCTCGTTTATTCGTTGGTTTGCAGAGCAAGCCCGTCGTATTGATGGTGCGGTTCTTCCTCCAACTCAAGCGCATCAGCGTTTGGTGGTGATCAAGCAAGCGATTGGTGTGACTGCGGCCATTACGCCGTGGAACTTCCCAGCAGCCATGATTACGCGTAAAGCAGCACCTGCACTTGCAGCGGGTTGTTCAATGTTGGTGAAACCAGCAGAACAGACCCCGTTATCTGCCTATGCATTAGAAGTATTGGCCTTGCAAGCAGGCTTGCCACAAGATCTTCTGTTGAACATTGTGGGTGATGCTGCTGAAGTGGGTCAAACATTGTGTAACAGCGATGTGGTACGCAAACTGAGCTTCACAGGTTCGACGCCAGTGGGCCGTATTTTGATGCAGCAATGTGCACCAACCATCAAAAAACTCTCTTTAGAGTTGGGTGGTAATGCGCCTGTGATCGTATTTGATGATGCGAATCTTGATCAAGCTGTGCAAGGCATCATGATGAGCAAATTCCGTAACAGCGGTCAGACTTGTGTGTGTGCCAACCGTATCTATGTGCAAGCAGGCATTTATGATGCACTTTGTGAGCGCTTAGTGGCTGAAGTTGCAAAATTAAAAGTGGGTGATGGTCGTGTCGAAGGCTCGACGCAAGGTCCATTGATTGATGCGAAAGCCGTAGCTAAAGTGCAATCACATATTGATGATGCGAAAACGAAAGGTGCGAAAGTACTGATCGGTGGTCAATTACATGCTTTGGGTAAAACTTTCTTTGAACCAACCGTTCTGCGTGATGTAACGCAAGACATGCGTGTTGCGAAAGAAGAAACCTTTGGCCCATTGGCACCGTTATTCCGCTTTGAAACTGAAGCAGAAGCGATTGCACTGGCAAATGACACTGAGTTTGGCTTAGCCAGCTATATCTTTACCCAAAGTGCTGCACGTCAATGGCGTGTGGGCGAAGCGTTAGAATATGGCATGGTGGGTGTAAACACGGGCGCGATTTCGAATGAAGTTGCTCCGTTTGGTGGTGTGAAACAGTCAGGCTTAGGTCGTGAAGGTTCAGAGTGGGGCATCGATGAGTACTTAGAAATGAAGTACATGTGTATCGATGTGACCGATCCTTCAGCATAATCTTTGCTGTTGATAGAAAATGCTGGTGATGGCTTTGGTGGTCACCAGCATTTTTATTTGTATCGGATAAAATCATTAAAAAGGAAAATAGCATCTAAATTTTAAATCTATAAAACCGATTAAAATTATAAAAAACTACGGTTTTACCTATATGGGAAAATTTCTTATTCTTGGTTTCAAGTTAAACAAATACAGTCACTGATACCGAGGAACCGCACATGAGTTTAATCAATACTGAAATCAAACCCTTCAACGCAACAGCTTATAAAAATGGTGAATTTGTTCAAGTGTCTGAACAGAATTTTTATGGCAAATGGTCGGTTGTGTTTTTCTATCCTGCCGATTTTACTTTTGTCTGTCCAACTGAATTAGGCGATTTAGCCGATCATTATGCTGAATTCCAAAACATGGGTGTGGAGATTTATTCCGTTTCGACTGATACCCATTTCACGCATAAAGCATGGCATGACAGCTCAGAAGAAATTAAGAAAATTCAGTACAGCATGATTGGTGATCCGACTTGGGTCTTGGCGAAAAACTTTGAAGTGCTGATTGAAGCAGAAGGCTTGGCTGATCGTGGCACATTTGTGATTGACCCTGAAGGGAAAATCCAAATTATTGAAATTAATGCGGGGGGTGTGGGGCGTGATGCGCAGGAGTTATTGCGTAAAGTTAAAGCAGCCCAGTATGTGCATGCACACCCTGGTGAAGTTTGCCCAGCAAAATGGAAAGAAGGTGATGCGACTTTGGCACCATCGATTGACCTGATTGGTAAAATCTAAGTCAAAGCACTTTGAATTTAAAAAATCCAGAACTTTGGTTCTGGATTTTTTTTGAATTCAAAGATAATTCAATTCAAATTGAACTTGCTGTTTAAGGTCTACTAAATGGCACAGGGTGATTCATTGGGGATAGATAGCCTGGTTGCTCCTGTGCCAATGCGCGTAAACCTGTCATGAGCACCTGAATTAATTTCTCTACAACTAGACGTTGTCCTTTACGAGAAGCATAAACTAATTGCACCGTACCAATGTTGGAACACCACTCAGGTAAAATATGAATCAGTTTTCCTGAAGCGATATCGTATTCAACAGTTAAATAAGGTAGATCTGCAATCCCTAAACCATCCAGTGCAGCAAAATAAACCCCCGCCAAGTCATTACATTTCAGGCGTGGCTGTAAGGGTATTTCAATGCTTTCATTACGACCCCGATGATGTAAATGCCAAGCATACTGATTTTTTTGTGTCCCTAGTACAACGCTGGGATAATCACCAAGTTCGGTAATCAGCTGAATGTGATGACCTTGTAATAAAGAGGGGCTAGCGACCAAGCAATGCGTGGTTTGCATCACATCACGTACGACAATGTTGGCATCTTCATTGACCGAAAAGTTGGTCCGTAGCGCAAGATCAATATCATCATGTAAGACATCAACTCGACGACTGGTTAATTCGAGTTCCACCTCAACTCGTGGGTAATCTTTTAGAAATTGGGTGAGAATATGACGGACTTGGTATTGCAACATCACGGAGGGACAACTGATTTTGACTAAACCTTGAGGTTCATTTTTCTGTTGAAGCAGGACATTTTCAGCACATTGGACTTGTGCAATTACTTTGCAGCATTCTTCATAAAATGCTTGTCCCAACGCGGTCACTTTAAAATGTCGGGTCGAACGTTGAATCAGTGTAATGTTAAATTGGTGCTCTAAATCAAGAATCCGTCGACTGAGCTTAGACTTGGTAATTTGACTGGCTTCGCTGGCTGCACTGAATCCACCATGCTTGACCACTAAATAAAAATAATAGTAGTCATCAAATGAACGCATTTGCCACCTCTGTTCGTGATGTTTTCAAGTACGTTACAGCATGAATGCGATGCTGTAACGTACTTTATTCTGGTTTATTTTTGCCCTGTATTTTGATTATAGCTATTTATAAGGTTGCGATAATCAGGAATATGGTTGGAGAAGAGAGTCCCCAAGCCTTCAATATCATTTCGCCAGTCACGATGCAGTTCACACGCCATGCCAAACCATGTCATGAGTTGTGCACCTGCTTGTGACATACGCTCCCATGCGGCATCACGGGTCAAGGCATTAAACGTGCCTGAAGCATCGGTAATGACAAACACTTCAAAATCCTCTTCCAGTGCAGATAGCGCTGGAAAAGCCACACAGACTTCGGTCACGACACCTGCAATAATCAGTTGCTTTTTACCTGTGGCTTTAATGGCTTTGACAAAGTCTTCATTGTCCCATGCATTAATTTGTCCTGGGCGGGCAATATAGGGTGCATCGGGGAACATTTCTTTTAATTCTGGTACCAGAGGGCCGTTTGGACCATTTTCAAAACTGGTGGTCAGAATGGTAGGCAAATTAAAATATTTAGCAGCATCGGCCAAAGCCAGTACATTGTTTTTGAATTTATCGGGATCGATGTCACGTACCAAGGACAACAGTCCAGTTTGATGATCGACCAGCAAAACGGCAGCATTATTTTTATCTAAGCGAGTATAAGGTTTACCCATTTTCTTATTCCTTTAGTGGATGAATAGAGAACTCAGCCATGCTCATAATTATGTTTAGCGCATGGTTGCGTTGTTGTTATATTAAGCAGAGTTGTAATTAAGCTTAAAGGATGATCTTGGGAAAGATTGTCTTATTTTTGAGATAGTTTTGTTGTTGCACTCGATACGAAAATAAAAACATATAAATTCAATACTCTGGAGAGATTGTTGTAAAAATAGGATGGTGTATCGCATAAGCTCACTATGTCCTGCACTTTAAAATGCTTAACATGACTGCATGTTAGATCCTAGAGATAGGAGTTTTGAAATGAAAAAAATTACAGGTGTGTACCGTAACCAAAATATGCATTGGGTCGGTGATGGTTTTCCAGTGAGAAACCTGTTTTCTTATGACCGTTTAGGACAAGCGATTAGCCCGTTTTTGTTATTAGATTATGCTGCGCCGTATCCATTTACACCTACCAAAGAGCAGCATGGTGTGGGTTCACATCCGCACCGTGGCTTTGAAACCGTGACCATTGCCTATCAAGGTGCAGTCACACATAAAGATTCTAGTGGCGGTGGTGGTACGATCCAAACGGGCGATGTACAGTGGATGACTGCGGGTTCAGGCTTGGTGCATGAGGAATTTCACTCGACTGAATTTGCGGAGCAAGGCGGTTTGTTTGAAATGGTTCAGTTGTGGGTGAATTTACCCGCAGCCGATAAAATGACAGCCCCGCAATATCAGGCCATTCAAGCTCAAGAGATTCCTGTGATTCATTTTGAAGATGAAGCTGGGCATTTACGTGTGATTGCGGGTACGTATGCAGAGCAACAAGGTGCAGCATCGACCTTTAGTCCAGTCAATGTTTGGGATGGCATGCTGAAAGCAGGTCACCGCCAAGATGTATTTGTGCCAGTCGATCACAACACCTTAGTGGTGGTGTTACAAGGTGAAATGCTGCTGAACAGTCATCAAAAAGTGTTGGATAACTCGATCGTGTTATTTGCACATGATGCTGAATCACACATTCAATTGGAAGCGCTTACTGATGCGAAATTCTTAATTTTGACAGGAAAACCTTTGAATGAACCGATTCAGGGTTATGGCCCGTTTGTGATGAACACCAAACAGGAAATCATTCAGGCATTTGAAGATTTCAATCAAGGTAAATTTGGTGAGATTCCAGTTCAGGAACATCATCGCTAAGCAATTCAGCCAATCCGAATGTAGTAACTGCTAGAAAAAAGAAGAAGCCCCGAAGTCATTCGGGGCTTTTTGCGCTTTAAGCTTTGTTGTAGATGACACAGATGTTATCTAAATTTGCATAGTGCTATATTTTGGTTAGTGTGATGAAGTTGTCATTTTTATGTGGTGTATGATACCTACTTTTTTATTATTTGTAAAACGGGATGTAAAAAGTACATCGATTTAAGTTGCTAATTTTAAATAAAAAATAAAGTATCTATTCTTTAAAAAAAGACTTTGTTTAAAAAATAATCATGAATATGGGATAAAGCGGGCAAGCTAAAATTAAATTGTTAACGAATTTTAAAAGCATGGATTCTGGCATTTTTTAATAGTCTGTTTTGTCGCCCCGTAGTACATAATTTCCTTAATGTGTAACTGACGGATAATAACTTTGGATATTGCAGTTATTGGTAGTGGCATGGCTGGACTGGCTACTGCGAGAATTCTTAAAGATGCTGGACATAACATTACAATTTTTGAAGCCCTACCAGGGCGTGGAATGGACAGTCACAGTACCGAGTTTGAAGGTGGGTTGATTGATGCACCTTTGCGTGTCATGAATCCGCATTTATGGAAAAACACCTTAAGTTTAGCAACGTATTTAGGTATTCAAACTTATCCAGTGCGAACCTATATGGCATGTAGCTGGTTATTTGAAGATAAAACTGAAACATGGCTTACCACCACACGTACCCGTATTGGTAATTTTCCAATTATCAATAACCGTAAAGGCATCAAACAATATGGTTGGCGCTTGGTTAAAGGCATGTTGCAGTTAAAAACCGCGATTTCTCAATTTTTCAAATCTGAGAATCAAGAGATTACCTTGGCAGAATTCATTAATCAGAATGATATTGAAGAAGTCTTCTGGCATGGTGCGGTAATGCCAGTGCTATATACCATTTGTACTTGTAATCCAAAAACCATTGGTGATTGGCCCGCAAAACCGTTGTTGACCTTCTTGCGTCAACTCACGGATGGGGATGCCTTATTGCGTATGCAGGGTGGTACACCAGCCTTAGTTGATAAGTTGATACAAGGTATTGAAATCCGCAGTGGCTCTGCCATCACCCATGTGAAACAACAAGGCGATAAAGTACAGGTTGAAAATTCGGCAGGTGAAACCTACCAGTTTGATCGTGCTGTGATTGCAACACCAACCAACAAAATTGACACTTTCCTTGATCAAGCACAATTTAAAGACGACATTGATTTATTAAAGCAATTTAAATTTGAACAAGGTCAATTGGTCATTCATACCGACACGTCAGTTATGCCACCGAAGCGTAAAGACTGGGCGGTGTTGAGTTATATGATGGATCGTAAGTTTACCCGTCAGCAATTCACGGTTTGGTTAAACGCAGTTGAGCCAAGCCTCGTGGGTAAAAATCCTGTGTTCCAAACTTGGCGTCCTGTGACTGAAATTGATCCGAAAAAGATCATTTCAAGCGTAACGTTAACCCGTGCGGTGGTGAACTCGGAAACCGTGGCATTGAATAAGCAATTGCAAGAACGTCATAAGCAACCTGATCGCAAAGTATTCTATTGTGGTTCTTGGTCGTGTGATGGTTTGCCAATCTTGGAATCGGCAGTGACCTCTGCCATGAATATTGCTGAGATTTTTGGTGCACCATTGCCGTTCGTTGGCTTAAAGCCTAAAGTAGAGGTTGCTCCGCAACTCGGCTACTAAGTTCATGAAATGGCTCCAACAGCTTCGCACAGAGGTTTCCCAACATAAATATGCCATCAATGCAAAATTATTAGGAGACAGCAGCGAACTGGCTTGGAGCAATCTGGGATATTGGTCTGAAACGAATCAGACCTATCCCGACGCTTGCCGTGCCCTTGCCGATCATTTGGCCCACAGTGTGCAGTTAACTACATCCGATCATGTACTGGATTTGGGCTGTGGACAGGGGGCGAGCCTGTTGCATTGGCAACAACAGTATCAGATACAACATATTGAAGCGGTTGAATTACAACCTAAATATATACAAAAAATTCAAACAGCCATTCCTCAGCTAAAGGCTATTCATTGCCACTCTTTTTTAAATTTAAAACAAATTTCCTTTCAGAAAGCATTTGATGTGGTGCTGTGTATCGATGCGGCCTATCACAGTAGTTTGAATTCATTTTTAAATTCAGTTGCACCCGTTTTAAATTCAAAAGGGCGTTTGGGATTTCATTATCTAATTTTAAGCCCGAAGTTTTTGAATTTAAATGTCGCAGAAAAAATACAGTTGGCCTTGTTGCTTAAAGCTGCCGATGTGAATTTAAAAAACTTGTCTGATGAAGTTGCTGTACAGCAACAGTTGGTACAAGCAGGTTTTGAACAGATTCAAATTGAAGATTTTTCTGAAGCTGTATTGGGTGGTTTTTCCCAATATATTCAGCAGCAGACCACAGCACCGCAGACTGAAGCGCAATATACAGCTTTTGATGTAATGAAGATTCAGTTGACAGCAAAACTGTGTCAGAAATTATGGATGCAAGGCGTAGTGCGGTATGTGCAAGTGACAGCACAGAAGAAATAAAAAATGCAGGTTTAAAAACAACAAAAGCCCACTAATAAATAGTGAGCTTAAGTAAATGGTGCCGGCACACGGATTCGAACTGTGGACCTACTGATTACAAGTCAGTTGCTCTACCAACTGAGCTATGCCGGCATCTTGTGCTGTGCATTTTACATTAAGTTGTTTTGAATGCAAGCCAAAAAATAACCGATTGAATGTTCAGCGTTATGAACTGAATCTAAGTTTCGACTCATTAGCTATTTTTGTATAAAAAGAAAGCTATTTTAGACTGTAAATCCAAGTGTTAATACATTCACCTGTCTCAATTAAAGTGGCCTGTACTGGGCTACGGACATAACCTTCGCCTTCAAATTCATCGAGCATTGCCCAATGTTGGGCTAAATTTTCCGAGAAAAACACAAAGCCTTGTACAGCAGAAGCATTTTCATTGAGTACAATGCCTGGAAAGCCTAAGTCTGCGCCCCAACCTTTGGCATGTAATTCGCCATGTACATAGGCTGTTGCCCATGTCCCACCCATATTTTCTAAAATATGCGCATTAGGGCGGTTTGGTCCAAGGGTGCCATAAACAAATAAGCTCAACATGATAAAAATATGTTCCTCGATTGATTTGAAAAGTTAAGTCTGGTGTAGAGGGGAAACTTTAATGAGGCTGAGTCCAATACCAGCAAACACCAAGAGCATTGCCAAGAGAACAACGCCTAACCATCCTGCATGTAACCAGAACCATCCTCCTACCGAACCGATAATGCTGGAACCAAGGTAGTAAAACAGTAAATATAACGAAGTCGCATGTCCTTTGTTGTCTTGGGCTGTTGCACCAACCAAGCCACTACAGAGGGCGTGGGCAATAAAGAAGCCTGTGGTAATCAATGCCACACCTAAAATAATTGCCCAGAGGTTTGCCGCTAAGGTGCAGGCAATGCCCAATCCCATACAGATAAAGCCGCCTATGATCATGCTTTGCCGACCATAACGCTGTGCCAAACGACCTGCCAGTGATGAAGACACCATACCTAAACTATAAGAGAGAAAAATTAAGCTGATTTGAGTTTGACTCAGAAAATATGGCGCTGCATCGAGACGGAAAGTAATGTAGTTAAATAGGGTTACAAAGATACTGGTCAACACAAAGCCCAACGCATAGAGACGCAGTAATGAGCGATTGCGTAAATGTGACCACCACGCTTGCACATGGAAATTTAAATTTAGCCCTTTTTTTACAACAAAATGGCGAGAAGGGGGCAGTAAATATAAGAAACCACAGGCACAGAATAAACACAATAGACCCAATAAGCCTAAGGCTGTTTGCCAGTTGACCCATTCAATCAGCATCCCCATGCCAACCCGTCCCATCATGCCGCCAAAAGCCGTTCCCGCAATATACAGCCCCATAGTTTGTGCCAAGGCTTTGGGATCCATTTCTTCTGCAATCCATGCCATGGTGACGGCAGGAACCCCACCTAATACAAATCCTTCCAGTGCACGTGTGGCAAGAAAGGTATGCCAGTGGGGAATAAACATCGCCAAGATATTCAGTCCAGCCGCACAAGCCATGGACATGAAAATGACATTACGCCGACCTAAAGCCTGTGAAAAAGCACTGGAGAGTACAATCGAAATGGCTAAGAAAGCAGTGGTCAGCGACAATGCGAGTGCACTATTGGCAGGGCTCACGGCAAAGGTCTGGGTAAACGCAGGCAGTAAAGGTTGTACACAATAAATCAGAGAGAAACTGGCAAATCCCACCAAGAACAGGGCCAGTCCTGCACGGTAATAAGTGCTCGTACCCGATTCAATCCATGATTTGGATAATGGGGAAATCGGCTCAAGTTCTGGACTTGAAGATGCGGGGCTAAGCATTTGAACTTCCAACAGCCAAACGGTTTGGCTAACATGATGATTTACAGAATAAGCCTAGCAGCGAGAAGGTCATCCTTCTAATATATTTAAGTCTATAGCAATATATGTTTTATATATGAATATTGAGCTGCGCCATATTCGCTACTTCTTAACCGTGGCAGAAGAAAAGAACTTTACCCGTGCGGCACAACGCTTGTGTATGAGTCAGCCGCCCTTGAGTATGCAAATTCGTGATTTGGAAGAGAGTATTGGCGCAGAGCTGTTTTTACGAACTTCGCAGGGAGTGGTGCTGACCGAAGTGGGACAAGCTTTTCTCACTGCGGTGGAACCGTTACAACATCAATTGGATGATGCGATTCAGTTGGCACGCCATGTTGCTAATGGTGAAGTGGGACAGTTGCGTTTGGGCTTTACAGGTACTTCAATGCTGAACCCTCTAATTCCAGAAAGCATTCGTCGTTATCAGCAGCAGTATCCCCAAGTTGGGTTAAAACTAGAAGAAGCCAATTCCCTCAAATTAATTGACTATGTACTGGAAGACCGACTAGATATTGCCATTATTCGGCCACCGCGACAAATTCATAGCAGTTTAGCCATGCAACAGTTGTTGAATGAAGCATTAATAGCCGCGGTTTCTGTACGTCGTGATTTAGCGCAGGGTGAACAACCGTTACAGGTGACCTGCTTACGTGAACATGAAATGATTTTGTCCCCGCGCAGCGTCAGTGCAGGCTTATATGATGCGGTAACTGATGCTTGTCAACAAGCAGGCTTTGAACCCAAACTGGGGCAGAGTGCACCACAGATTGTCTCGATTTTATCTTTGGTGGCGGCTAATTTAGGGGTATCGATGGTGCCTGAATCTTCGCAGCAATTACAAATTCAGGGTGTGGTTTATCGACCTTTTGCCGAGCCTGTACCTACAGTTGGGCTGGCTGTAATTTATAAGCAGCATTTGGCAACACAACTGGCCATCAATTTTGCCAGCATTTTGCAAATGGTTTGCCATCAGGGTGCTAAATATTCCTCAGAGTCGATTTAGAGTGCCAACCAGTCATAAGAATATCACTGAATCTGTGCTGAAAATGCTGAAATAAAATTTATATTAATTTAATTATTTCAGTATCTTAGTTTGATTTTATCATGTGATTTAAGCGGTGGAGTTGCTATAATCCCTTGCGCCTATCTGGGGGGATAGTATTGTGTTAAATCGTGTGCTGATCAGTTTTTTCAGTTTATTTTGGAGTGTATTTGCATGTGCCGAGTGGACCTACGTCAATGCAAATTATGATCACTCGCAATATATTTATGTCGATTTTAATCGGGTGAGAGTACTTGATGCAAAAAGCAATGAAGTTGAATACTGGGTCAAGTATTTAATTAAAAATGACAAAGAAAAAGATGGCTTGGAACTGGGTGATTATTCCTTGGCCTTGTACCGTGTGGGCTGTGACAGCGAACAATATAGTATTCGCTCATCGGCAAACTTTAAAAAAAATGGTTCCTTGTTGAGTAGCCAAAATTACACCACCAGTCAGACCCGAGCGATTATTCCGAATACTGCACTCGATTACACCGCTGAAATGGTGTGCCGAGTTTTGCCGCAAAGTCAGAAAGTTGATCGATTGGAACAGTTCACCCGCCGTATTGCAATGGGGGAATACTGATAAAGCTGTCTGCTTCGTCAGCCTTAATCCATAAGAATACCTTGCTTGAAGTCGGCCTGTTTACGTAGATAATCCCAGACCAATTTAATCCGTGGTTCATGTTGTAAATCGACAAAAGTCAGCATCCAAAAGGTATGCGTGAAGCGCACTTGCTCAGGCAGTACTTGTGCTAAGTTGGGCTGATCATGGGCCAGAAATTGCGGCAAAATGGCCAATCCAGCCCCTGCATTTACCGCAATTTGTTGGGCCAAAATACTGCTGCTACGGAAATTGGCGGTCAGAGGAATGGGGAGTCGTTCCAAGCAATACAGCTCCGAACTATAAATCAGATCATCAATATAATTCACAAAGCGGTGGTGGGCTAAATCTTGCATATTTTGTATGGGTGGATGTTGTGCCAGATAGCGCTTGCTGCCATAAATTTTTAAACAGTAATCGGTCAGTCGGGTAATGATGTAGGGACCCGATTTCGGACGGTCAATCGAAATCACAATATCCGCTTCACGATGCGACAACTTCATCATCTTGGGAACAGGAATCAGGTCGATCGTGAGCAGCGGAAATTGCTGCGACAGTTCTGCCAATAACTGGGTCAAAAACGCTGTGCCAAAACCTTCGGGTGCACCAATTCGCACGCGACCTTCAAGTGGCTGTTGCGGTTTGTGAATTTGCAAAAAAGCCTGTTCCATTTGCTCTACGCGCGGCACCAGTGCCATACCATCGACAGTGAGTTCATATCCTGTGGCTTCACGTTTAAATAAGGGCGTACCTAACGCGACTTCTAAAGACTGTATCCGTCGAGCCACAGTACTGTGTTCAACCCCAATAATCCGTGCTGCATTGGTCAATGTTTTGGCACGTGCCAAGACCAAAAAAAATTGCAGATGATCCCAATCGACTTTCATTTTTTATTTTCCACATCCTGTGCAAAATTGCACAACCATCGTGCACCAATCTGCATTGGTGGTCAAAGTTTTCTTTGCTAGTCTGAGTTGAAAATCACAAATTGAACATACGGTTTAAGTCGTATGGTTCAGCCGCAACACAATAAAAATGAATGCCTATGGAGAGGTTATGAATACGGTTTCTAAGATCCAATTATCGACAGCTAAATTATTGATTAACGGTGAGTTTATCGAGTCTAAAACCCAGCAATGGCAAGACATTGTTAATCCAGCAACTCAAGAAGTCATTGGTTTAGTCCCTTTTGCAACGCCTGAAGAAGTACAGTCTGCAATTGCTTCGGCAAAAGCGGCATTTGCCAGTTGGCGAGAAACCCCGATTCAAGCCCGAATGCGTATTATGCTGAAATTGCAGGAACTCATTCGTGCCAATGCCAAGAAAATTGCACAGGTACTCACTGCGGAACAGGGCAAAACCTTGGCGGATGCTGAAGGTGATATTCAGCGTGGTTTGGAAGTGGTGGAACATGCCTGTTCAATTGGCACATTGCAAATGGGCGAATATACCGAAGGGGTGGCACGTGGTGTAGATACTTATACCTTGCAACAACCTTTAGGTGTTTGTGCAGGCATTACCCCGTTTAACTTTCCTGCGATGATTCCTTTGTGGATGTTCCCCATGGCAATCGTCTGCGGCAATACCTTTGTTTTGAAGCCATCTGAACAAGATCCGCTCTCCACCATGATGTTGGTCGAGTTGGCAATCGAAGCCGGTATTCCCGCAGGCGTACTGAATGTGGTGCATGGCGGCAAAGATGTGGTCGATGCGTTGTGTACCCATCAAGACATCAAAGCCATTTCCTTTGTTGGTTCGACTGCTGTCGGCACACATGTCTATAACTTGGCAGGTCAACATGGCAAGCGCGTGCAATCGATGATGGGTGCGAAAAACCATGTGGTGGTCATGCCCGATGCCAATAAAGAACAAACCTTAAATGCCATGGTCGGAGCAGCCTTTGGTGCGGCAGGGCAACGTTGCATGGCGCTTTCAGTTGCAGTCATGGTCGGTGACAGTAAACACTGGATCAATGAATTGGTTGCAAAAGCCAAAACCTTGAGTGTGAATGCGGGACATGAGCCAAATACGGACATTGGTCCTGTGATTTCACCGCGTGCCAAAGCCCGTGTGATTGATTTAATTAACAGTGGTGTAGAACAAGGCGCTGAATTGTTATTGGATGGTCGTGATATTCAAGTCAAAGGCTATGAAAATGGCAACTTTGTTGGGGCAACGGTGTTTAGCAATGTCACCACGGATATGCGTATTTATAAAGAAGAAATCTTTGGGCCAGTACTCACGATTCTCTGTGTGGAGACTTTGGATGAAGCGATTGAGCTGGTCAATGCCAATCCATTTGGCAATGGCGTGGGCTTATTTACCCAAAGTGGGGCAGTGGCACGGACCTTCCAAAACCGTATTGATATTGGTCAAGTGGGCATCAATATTCCAATTCCAGTCCCTGTGCCATTCTTTAGTTTCACAGGTTCGCGTGGCTCAAAGCTCGGTGACCTAGGCCCTTATGGTAAACAGGCGGTACAGTTCTATACGCAAACCAAAACCATTACCAGTCGTTGGTTTGAAGACAGTCAAGAAGCAGGGGAAGTCAATACCACCATCAGTTTACGCTAAGGAGTAGCGAGATGAAGATAGCTTTCATTGGTTTAGGGAATATGGGCGGTTCGATGGCACAGAACCTGCTCAAAGCAGGGCAAACGGTGTTAGGTTATGACCTAAGTGAAAAAGCTTTGCAGCAGTTTTCCGAAAGTGGCGGAATCGTCTGTGACAGCCCCCAAGCTGCGGCTGAGCAGGCAGATGTGGTCATCAGTATGTTGCCCGCAGCTAAGCATGTACGTGACGTGTATTTGGGTGAGACGGGAATTCTGGCGGTAATGCGTGCAGGCAGTCTCTGTATTGACTCGAGTACCATCGACCCGCAAACCATTAAAGATGTTGCTGCTGAGGGCTTGAAGCATCAAGTTCAAGTCTGCGATGCGCCTGTGTCTGGTGGCACCATTGGTGCTAAAGCAGGGACCTTGACCTTTATGGTCGGCGCCGATGACGTGACCTATGAGCGTGTGCAGCCGATTTTAAGCTTTATGGGCAAAAATACGGTGCACTGTGGTGCAGTGGGTGCAGGGCAAATTGCTAAAATTTGCAATAACATGATTCTCGGTATTTCTATGGCGGCCGTGGCAGAAGGCATGGCTTTGGGCAGTCGATTGGGCATTGATACCCATGCACTGGCAGGCGTGATCAATAGTTCAAGTGGTCGTTGCTGGAGTTCTGAAATCTGTAATCCTTGGCCCGATATTAGCCCGAATGCACCCGCAGGACGAGGTTATACCGACGGTTTTGCCTCACAACTCATGCTTAAAGATTTAGGTTTGGCCATTGAAGCGGCAGGCCAAGTCAAGCAACCTGTATTACTCGGGGGGTTGGCACAGCAGCTCTATCAACAATTGTGTTTGCAAGGCAATGCACATTTAGATTTTTCTAGCATTATCCAGCAGTATTTACCCCGAGAAAATTGATTTAAAAGAAATGAAAGGGTGCAATGAATGCACCCTATAAAAAAACCCTTGTCGTGAATAACAAAAATGTGACTGAGGTGAAAGGATGGCTTCAAATTATCTACAAGCGCAGCAAAATTTTGATTTGCAACAGGCTGCGCAACGGTTTCTATCAGGTTCAATCGATGCCCTGAATGCATGTTATGAATGTTGCGATCGACATGCTTTGCCGGGGCGGATTGCCTTGTTTTGGCAGGGTAAAGATGGTCGTAAAGAGCAATATACCTTTCGAGAGTTACAACAACGTGCCAGCCAATTTGCCAACTTTTTAAAGTCTCAAGGCGTGTCTAAAGGTGACCGTGTATCGGGCTTATTGCCACGTACCCCAGAGCTGATTATTACCATTTTAGCTGCATGGCGGATTGGTGCGGTTTATCAACCGCTATTTACTGCGTTTGGCCCGAAAGCCATTGAGCACCGCTTACAGTTGGCACAAAGCAAACTGGTGGTGACCGATGTGGGCAATCGTGACAAATTGCACGACGTAGAGGGTTGCCCTGCAATTGTGACGGTCACGGGAGCCAAAGGCACAGGGCTGTATCAAGGGGATTATAGCTTTTGGGCAGAAGTAAACCGCCAGTCTGATCAATGTGAATTGGAGATGATGAACATCCAAGATCCATTCTTGTTGATGTTCACATCAGGGACGACAGGCCCTGCCAAACCCTTACAAGTGCCACTGAAAGCGCTGATTGCATTTGGTGGCTATATGCAAGATGCGATTGGTTTAAGAGCTGAAGATTCGTTTTGGAATATTGCCGATCCGGGTTGGGCCTATGGATTGTATTACGGCATTACGGGTCCGCTCTTATTGGGTCATCCGACCATTTTTTATGAAGGCGCATTTACTGCCGACAGTCTATGCCAGATTGTAAATGACTATGGCGTGAATAACTTGGCAGGAGCACCCACAGCCTACCGTATGATGATGGCGGCCGACTTGAAGCAAATGGCGAAATTACATGGCAAATTCCGTGTGGTCAGCAGTGCAGGTGAGCCATTGAATCCTGAAGTGTTTCGCTGGTTCAAACAAGTATTAGATGCGCCAATCTATGACCATTATGGCCAAACCGAAGTCGGGATGGTGGTGTGTAATCATCATGCATTGGAACATGAGGTTCGAGCAGGCTCGGCAGGTTTTGCCAGTCCCGGCTATCGTGTTGTGGCACTAGACGAACAGGGTCGGGAGTTAGGTGCAGATACCCCAGGAATTTTAGCTGTAGACATAAGTCAGTCTCCGATGATGTGGTTTGGCGGTTATCAAGAAAGTCGTAAATCGCCATTTATCGGACATTATTATTTAACGGGTGATACCGCTGAAATACATGCCGATGGCAGCATGAGTTTTGTCGGACGCAGTGATGATGTGATTACCACGTCGGGCTATCGTGTGGGGCCATTTGATGTGGAAAGTGCCTTGTTGGAACATGATGCAGTGATTGAAGCCGCCGTGATTGGTGTGCCTGACCCTGAGCGCACAGAAGTGATTAAAGCTTTTGTGATTTTATCAGGTGAAAGTACAGCCAGCGCTGAGCTTGAAAATGAACTGAGTCAATTTGTGAAAAAACGCTTATCTGCTCATGCTTATCCACGTTTGATTGAGTTTGTGACTGAACTTCCCAAAACCCCAAGTGGAAAAATTCAGCGTTTTTTATTGCGCAATCAGGAAATTGCCAAGCAACAAACAACGGCGACTGCTGCAAGCTAAGATATTGTAAGGAAAGAAATTATGCAATTCACTGAAGGACAAGCTCACATGCAGGATATGGTAAAAAGTTTTGATCACGACCAGATAAAACCGACGGCCAGTGAGTGGGATCGACAAGGTATGTTTTTTGAAGAACAACTCTTGATTCAGGACATGGCAAAAAGTTTTGCCCAAGAACAAATTAAACCCTATGCCAGTGAGTGGGATCGACAGGGTACTTTCCCAGCCCAAGCCTTACAGCAAATGGGGCAACTGGGTTTTATGGGGATGTTGGTGCCTGAAGAATGGGGTGGTTCGGCAACAGGCAACTTGGCCTATGTATTGGCGTTGGAAGAAATTGCCGCTGCGGATGGTGCAACATCGGCGATTATGAGTGTGCATAATTCGGTGGGTTGTGTGCCGATTTTGAAATTTGGTACCGAAGAGCAAAAGCAACAATTTCTGGTGCCTTTAGCCAAAGGGGAAATGATCGGGGCTTTTGCACTGACTGAACCACACACTGGTTCCGATGCCGCAGCCATTAAAACCCGCGCTGTGAAAGATGGTGACCATTACATTATCAATGGTGCCAAGCAATTTATTACTTCAGGGCATAACGCAGGTGTGATTATTGTGTTTGCCGTGACCGATCCTAGCGCAGGGAAAAAAGGCATGAGTGCTTTTTTAGTCCCGCGTAATACACCTGGCTACGAAGTCATTCGGGTCGAAGAAAAATTGGGTTTACATGCCTCTGACACTTGCCAAATTGCTTTGACCGATGTGCGCGTGCACAAAAGTATGTTGTTGGGTAAAGAAGGCGAAGGTTTAAAAATTGCCTTATCTAATTTGGAGGGCGGACGCATTGGCATTGCCGCTCAAGCCGTTGGATTGGCACGTGCCGCTTTGGAAGAAGCCACCCGTTATGCCAAAGAGCGTGTAGCTTTTGGGAAGCCAATTTTTGAGCAGCAAGCAGTGTCGTTCCGATTGGCCAGTATGGCAACAGAAATTGCCGCAGCACGTCAGTTGGTACATCAGGCGGCGCGTTTAAAAGAAGCGGGTCAACCATGTTTAACCGAAGCGTCGATGGCGAAGTTGTTTGCCTCTGAAATGACCGAGCGGGTCTGTTCAAATGCTCTACAAATCTTTGGCGGTTATGGCTATCTGAAAGATTTTCCGATTGAGCGCATTTATCGTGATGCTCGGATTTGTCAGATTTACGAGGGTACCAGTGATATTCAACGCTTGGTGATTGCCCGTAGTTTATAAACCCAATATCGAAAAAACTGACCCTTGCACATGTGAGTGATCACGAGTTGTGAAAGAGATATGTGTATTGGTCTATAGAAGAAGGATCGCAACATGCAGTGGGAAAAAACATTCATTGAAGACTTACAGTGGGACACGATTTTAGTTGAAAAGCGCAAGGGTGTCGGGGTCATTACCTTGAATCGTCCTCAAGCGTTGAATGCATTAAACAGTCAACTGATTGCCGAAATTAACCAAGCCTTAGATCAGTTTGAACGCGATGCTGAAATTGGCTGTATGGTGTTGGCAGGTTCAGAAAAAGCCTTTGCCGCGGGGGCTGATATTAAAGAAATGGCCGAGCTGAATTTTCCGAATATCTATTTTGATGATTTTTTCCATTTGGCAGATCGGATTGCGCAGCGTCGTAAACCTTTAATTGCTGCGGTGAGTGGCTATGCACTTGGGGGCGGCTGCGAGTTAGCTTTGATGTGCGATTTTATTTATTGTGCTGATAATGCCAAGTTTGGTTTGCCTGAAGTAACCCTGGGTGTAATTCCGGGTATTGGCGGAACGCAGCGTTTAACTTTGGCCTTGGGTAAAGCCAAAGCAATGGAAATGTGTTTAACCGCACGGCAAATGGGTGCGGTTGAGGCAGAACAAAGTGGCTTAGTGGCGCGCGTGCTGCCGAAAGAGGAATTATTGGCCTATACCTTAGAGGCTGCGGAGAAAATAGCACAGCGATCTCTGACTGCCACCATGATGATTAAGGAAAGCATTAATCGCGCCTTTGAGGTGAGCTTAAGTGAAGGATTACGCTTTGAACGTCGTACTTTCCATTCCATTTTTGCAACTGTAGACCAAAAAGAAGGCATGAAAGCCTTTGTGGAAAAGCGACCAGCCCAATTTAAAAATCAATAAATAAGGAGTCTGCGCATGGGAAATAATTTACAGATTAGCTTCCAAGGGCATTTAGGCGTGATTACGCTAGATCGAGCGAGTCATTTGAATGCACTGTCTTTAAGCATGATTCATGGCATTAGCCAGCAGTTAGAACTGTGGCGTGAGGACGATCAGGTTCAAGCCGTCTTGATTAACTCCAATAGCCCGAAAGCCTTTTGTGCAGGCGGAGATATTCGTTTCCTCTATGACAGCTATCAAAATGGAACCGCCAATTATCAGCGCTATTTTGCCGATGAATATCACATGCTGAAGAGCCTACGCCAATATGCGAAACCTGTCATGGTGTTTTTAGATGGCTATGTCTTGGGCGGTGGTTTTGGTTTGGCACAAGCTTGCCAGATTATTGTTAGCAGTGAGAAATCTCGTTTTGCCATGCCAGAAACCGCGATTGGCTTTTTCCCAGATGTGGGCGCAACCCATTTTCTGTCTCGTTTAGATGATATTGGCGTGTATATGGCGGTGACTGGGGAACAAATCAGCAGTAGCGATGCCTTGCATTTAGATTTAATTGACTATTTGGTGCCGAGTGACCACTTGGCACAGTTGCAAACTGAGTTGGCACAGGCACCCCAGTTGAATCAACAGTTAATTGAGCAGATGATTGTGCGTTATTTAAAAGAACCAGCACCCAGTGAATTAAAACAGTATGAAGATGCGATTCGGCAGCATTTTTCACATACTGAATTGGCTCAAATTGAAGACAGCCTAGCCAATACATTAGAAAGTGACTATATGGATTGGGCTGAAAAAATCTTAGCAAACTTGCAGCAACGTTCTTTGTTAGCCAAGCAAATCAGTCTAAAGCTACAGCATGTTGGGCGGGGGCTATCTTTAGAGCAATGTATGCAGTTAGAACGGGATTTACAAGATATCTGGTTTGAGCAGGGCGACATGATTGAAGGTGTACGGGCTTTGCTGATTGATAAGGACAAGCAACCGAAATGGCAAACTGAAAACCCTAAGTTAATGCAGATGTTTGAGAAGTTGTTACCGCCTTCGCGACAGCAGCGTCAGGCAAGTGTGCAAGTGTAAGTTTGCTGTCAACCCGTACAGAAAATCCTCCAATGTATTGGGGGATTTTTTATAGCTTTTGACCTAAATAAATAGCTTAAATTTTGAATTATTTATTTTAAGATTTCATTCTCAGAAATTGGATAAATAACGAATGAATGACTTAACAACAAGATTTTTAAATAATTTTACCCAGTGGCATGAAGTAGGCCTGACGCTTATAAAAATGACAATAGCAATAGGAGTATTGTGCTTAGTCGCTTATCTTCTCACCATTGGTTATATCCCTTCAGATATTAGCTTTGGTGATACACTCATTTTTTTATTGATCTTTGTTGCTTGTTCAATTGTCTATGCTGGATTAAGCATGGTGCTATTTATCTTTGGCGTTTCCTTAATGCCTGCGGTGTACTTCATTTTTAGTACCGTGGATCTGTATTTACCTGTTCATAGTCGAATTGGGAAAAAACTGCCTTTTCCAAAGATTAGTATTATCACATTTGGTGGGTCTCTTTACCTTTTATACGCTATTCATGGTTTATTGGTGTTGCATTGGAAAATCAGTCTTTATGTAGTGATTACGGCCAGCTTTATCGCTTTGTTTTCTTATGCTTTTTATATTAATCGACTTAAGATCAAAGAATTTAACAACAAGTTCGAAAACTTAAAAGATATTATTGATGACCCTGATGCGAGTGAAAATCTTAAAACATTTGCAAAAACTAAATTAAAGAGATTAGAAACACATATTAAAGACAGTATACAAATTGCCTGTTTTCTTATTCTGATTCCACTGGCACCTATGTTTTTTATTGGAGATATTGGTCAAGTATTTTTAAATTATACGATGCAAAAAACAGGTGTCAGTATAGAAAAAGCGACACTGTATATTAAAGCACCGTATGCCAATTTAATTGATTTACCTAAAACCACGACTTCAGCGCTTAGCCAAGACCAAACCTTTATATTTAAGGATGTCAAAGTGTTATTTCAGGGCATTGGTAAAAATACTTTGGTGGCTTACAAAGTGGGAAATATTGAAAAACAGATCGTTATTCCAAATGATTACATTATTGTAGAAAAAACTCGGAAAGTAGATGAATAAGATTAAACTTTAAAGCAGATCTGAGATAGCAATATATCGTTGTTCTAAAATAGGTCTTCTATTCTTAAGGGGTATAAAAATAGAGGAATAAATGCTTACCCCCAGTTATACCCCCAACTACATCAAGCTTACAATAGATCAAGTGGATTGTATGAGACGTAAAAAAAGCTTAAACCTATGTGGTTTAAGCCTTTCAGTACCCCGTTGGATGCTACGGGAAGCTAATTTGGCGGTGAAAGAGGGATTCGAACCCTCGAAACGCTATAAACGTTTACACACTTTCCAGGCGTGCTCCTTCAGCCACTCGGACACTTCACCATGGCGGAGGATAATATCGAAAAACATAGCCATCGACAAGGTGAAACAATTGAATTCGAGCAAAAGTTTTAGCTCAATGATATGATTCGCAAAAATAGTGTCGATAATTGAAGACAAGCTTATGCAAAGTTCTGCAAAAAAAGCCGCATTGCCTGCGATTACCTTGGCAGCATTAGGGGTTGTGTTTGGGGATATTGGAACCAGCCCACTCTACGCATTAAAAGAATCTTTCCATGCCGCGCATGGATTAGGGATTAATCCTGAGAATGTTTTGGGTATTTTGTCGATTATCTTTTGGACAATGACATTGGTCATTACCATCAAATATGTCGCAATTGTCATGCGTGCAGACAACAATGGGGAGGGTGGCATTATGGCGTTGCTTGCCCTAAACCTGCGTAATACCAATTTTAGTGATCGCAAAAAATTATTGTTAATCGCGATTGGCTTTATTGGGGCTTCCTTGTTTTTTGGTGACGGGATTATTACCCCTGCCATTTCAGTGTTGTCAGCAGTAGAGGGTTTGTCCATCGCGACGGATGCACTTGATCCTTATATTGTGCCCATTGCGATTAGTATCGTGACCGCTTTGTTTGTGATGCAAAAATATGGCACAGCTTTTGTTGGTAAGTTTTTTGGCCCTTTGACCTTATTATGGTTTTTTGCCCTTGGACTATTAGGTATCTCTAGCATTATTCAAACCCCTTTGGTTTTGGGGATGCTGAGTCCACACTGGGCTATTCACTTTATTGTATCTAATCCACTCATGGCATTTTTTATCATGGGTGCGGTCGTGTTAACCGTAACGGGTGGTGAAGCTTTATATGCCGATATGGGACATTTTGGTCCTGTTCCAATCCGTTTAGCATGGTTTGTTGTGGTTTTACCTTGTTTATTGCTTAACTATGCAGGGCAAGGCGCATTATTACTGCGTGACCCAAATGCCATTGAAAATCCGTTCTATTTATTGGTACCAGAATGGGCATTGTACCCAATGATTTTCTTGGCAACTATGGCTGCTGTTATTGCATCTCAAGCGGTCATTTCAGGGGTGTTTTCCTTGGCACGCCAAGCCATTCAATTGGGCTATTTGCCACGTTTAAGCATTAAGCATACCTCAGATTCGGAGCAAGGGCAGATTTACGTACCTTTACTGAACTGGATTTTGCTCGCAGCGATTATTGTTTTAGTTCTAATTTTCCAAACCAGTTCGCGTTTATCCCATGCTTATGGTTTGGCCGTGACCATGACCATGCTTTGCGATACCTTATTGATTGCAGTTTTCATACGTTACACATGGAAATGGAGTAAGCCAAAACTAGCATTACTGATTACACCATTTCTATTGCTGGATTTGGTCTTGGTGAGTGCGACCTCGCTAAAAGTTCTGTCAGGTGGTTGGGTGCCATTATTGATTGGCGGAATTGCATTTATGTTGTTAATGACATGGAAAGATGGGCGTGAACTTACTTTTTCCAAGCTACAACAAGATACGCTTCCGCTCGATTTATTTGTGCAGAGCATTGGTGAACAGGCAAACTGGGTTGAAGGGGAAGCTGTCTTTCTGACAGGGACTCCAACAGTTGTGCCACATGCCATGTTACACAACATGAAGCACAATAAGGTCTTGCATCAAAAGAACATCATTTTGACGGTAAAAATTCAGGATGTACCTTATGTTACCGATCAAGATCGATTCCACGTGGAAACCATGAATCAGCATTTTTATCGCGTTGAATTGTTCTACGGCTTTAAAGATGAAATGAATATTCCAATGGCGTTGGAAGCAGTCTATCAAGCGATAGGACTCGAATATAACTTAATGCAAATTAGCTTCTTTGTGTCGCGTGAACGTATTATTAGTACTGTCGGAGATGGCTTGGCGCCGTGGCGTGAAAAACTGTTTATTTCGATGCAGCGCAATACCAGTCCTGTCAGTGACTTTTACCAAATTCCACCGAATCGTGTGGTGGAATTGGGAAGCCAAATTGAAATCTGATGATTTCATTCTTTCATTAGTCTAAGTGCTAAAAAACCAAGGCATAGTCCTTGGTTTTTTATGCGGATTGAAATGTTTTAGCGTCACATTAGTTATTGTACGACTTCAGCAGGCATCTGTTCTGAAGGGGCTTGCATAGGCTGTGCTTCAAGATTTTGCTCAGATTGTGGTAGATGATTATTTGTGACGTCTGTATCTGGACTATTGATTGGATGGCTCGCCGAAGAGCTTAATTGTGGTGCTGGGGGAATGGCTTGATTGGGTACGGCTGCGGATGCATCCTCGATACTATTCGGAGTTGCGCTCATATTGGATGCTGTAGGATTATTTTCGGTATTGAGCAAACGTACTTGTCCAGATTGTATTAAGTCTTGAATGGATCCTGGTTGTCCATTAATCGTGGTGCTAATTTTGGCTTGTGACAAACTTTCTAGCGTTTCACCTGCCTGTACTGCAGGTTCTGCAAATGCGTTGACGCTGCTGAAACCGAGTAATAATCCAGAAGCTAAAACTGTTGCTGAAATTAAATTATGTGAAGACATCATGACTCCGTGATTTATTGTGACCATTCGTTGTGCCATTACCTTGGCACATACAAAATCCAACTGACAATTGAATCTACCCAATTGCATCGATAAGCTACTTAAACACCTGATGAAATCAGACAATTTGTTACAACCTTCACTTGCTTGTCACGATTTTGTTGAATTGTTAAACGATCAGTCACATCTAGATATACTTCTACAGAAGGGCTTTGTTAAGCTCCTGCAAAATCAGTCGTTTGATAAAGTAATGGCCAGTAAAAAACGTAGTTCAAAGCAATCCTTTCCTTGGTTTTTTAATCAGCACAGTTCAAAAGTGGTGTTGGGAGTGGTTGCCGCAGGGAGTTTTGCCATTGCCTTTGGACAAGAACGAATTAGCCAGTTTTTGTCTTTACCGAGTGCATCAAACTCGGCCTGTCTAGATCAGTTTTATCGGGATGTTCCCCCTTATTTAAATAAGGAAAGCCTCCAAAAGCAGAGCTATGCTTTGTGTTTTAATGGCTTTAATGTCATGTATTCTGGGGTGTCTAAAACGCCACTCTGGGTAGCAGAAGCTTTAACGCCTGCGCGCTTAAGCCAGAAAATTCCACGTGAAGACAGTTTCCATGAAGAAGAGCGGATTCCAGCACAATATCGTGCCACTTTGTCTGATTATCGTGGCTCTGGCTATGACCGAGGTCATATGGCTCCGAATGCCGATATGCCGAATAAAACCTCACAGTTTGACAGTTTTTCTCTGGCCAATATGGTGCCGCAAGCACCTAAAAATAATCAGGAAGTGTGGCGTAAACTGGAAGAAGCGACACGTGCCATTGTGACCAAACACCAGACTGAGGTGTATGTGGTGTCAGGTCCAACTTTTACCAGTAAAAAATTAAAAGTGATTGGACAAGGGGTTATCGTGCCAACTGCCGTGTATAAGGCGGTGTATATTCCAAAAACGGGTGCAATCGGGGTGTATTACGCGCCGAACAATAATTCACAAGAAGTGAAAATTGTCAGCGTATGTTATTTGGAAGAACAAATTGGTGTGAATGTATTCCCCCAATTGACTGAAGATCAAAAGCGAAATACCTATCAGTTGCCACTGACTGCAAATGCAGTCAAAGCCAAACAAGAAATTGCCTATTCGCATTGGGATGCAGAGAGTCAGTGTGCGGAAGATGTATCCGCAGAACAGATCAAAACTGCACAACAAAGCTTTAGTTCAGGTAGCAGTAAATCTACTGCAAGTTCGAAGCCAAGTTTAGATGCAGAGACACAGGATGCCATTGTGAAACAGTTGATTGAAGCGTTATTGCAGTATATGTTGCAATTGGTGAAGTAGAAAAATACCCGTCCATTTGAAGTATTGGCTTCGAGGTGATTATGTTTAAACCTTTTGAAAATGACACCGAATCACATGCAATTCATGATTTAACCTTAGAAAATCAATGCGATCGAGTCAATATTTATGGCAATTTGCAAATAGGCAAAGATCAGGCAGGTTTAGCCGCAGCAAAAGCTTTGCAAGCGTATTTAAATGCGATTGTGGCAAAGTTGGAAGCAGAAGCGGAGTTGCCAGAACAAATCATTGATGCTGCGACTCAGGAAGTTGAAAATCCATTTTTATAAATACTCAAACTTGAATAAAGCCAGTCGCTCTTAAGATCGACTGGCTTTATTTTTAGGATGTGGTTTTAGTTTGTGCAACAAATTTATAAATTAAACTGCCGATGACTGCACCTAGAATTGGAGCAAGCCAGAATAACCACAGTTGTCGCAATGCTTCAGTTTCTGCGAACAGTGCGACCCCTGTGCTGCGAGCGGGATTCACCGAGGTATTGGTGACAGGGATACTGATTAAATGAATGAGGGTGAGAGCTAAACCAATGGCAATTGGAGCAAAACCTACAGGTGCACGTTTATCAGTAGCTCCCATAATAACAATCAGGAAAAATGCCGTCAGTACTACTTCAATAAGTAGTGCTGAAAGTAGGCCATACTTTCCAGGGGAAAGTTCTGCATAACCATTACTGGCGAAAGCACCTGTACCTGTAAAACCAGCTTGTCCTTGCGCAATCAGGAACAGGACAAAAGCCGCTAGAATCGCACCAATGACTTGAGCTGCAATATAGGGCAAAAGGTCTTTACCATCGAAGCGTTGTCCAACCCATAAGCCAACACTGACGGCGGGGTTGAAATGTCCGCCAGAAATATGCCCAAAAGCATAAGCACCAGTTAAAACCGTTAAACCAAAGGCGAGGGCAACCCCCGCAAAACCAATGCCAAGTTCAGGAAACGCTGCGGCAAAGATTGCACTGCCACAGCCACCAAATACCAGCCAAAACGTACCAAGCAGTTCGGCAATATATTTATTCATCTTGATCTCCAGTGTTATTTGTTGTGATTAATTTTTGTTCTAAAGCACGACAGTCTATCTTTAACGAAAAATATAAAATGACTCAATGTGAAGATGATTAAAAAATGTGCTTATTCTTATAAATGCTTATATTACTTGAAGATATAGTTTACGAAACTGCTGCGGTGTTTGCCCTGTCCAGAGTTTAAACGCACGTTGAAAAGCACTTTGTTCGGAATAACTCAAAAGTAAGGCAATCTCTTGTAAGCTGAGATGGGGGTCCTGTAAGTATTGCTCTGCGAGCATTTGGCGGACTTGTTGAGTACGTTGTTGATAATTACTGCCTTGAGCCTGTAAATAACGCTGCAGTTGTCGCACAGAAACGTTGAGCTGTTGGGCAATTAGCTCGATTTGGTATTGGTTTTTCTGTAAACCCGTCAAGATGGCTTGCTGGAGACGTTGATCTAACTGGGTCGAATGTGGCAATTGCTTTAACAGGGCTTGGGCTTGCTGCATTAATAACTGCTGTAAGGTGTGGTCGCCTTGTTGCAAGGGTTTATTTAATTCGGCAACTGGGAGCAAGACCTGCGTGACAGGTTGTGAAAATCGCACTTTACAATGAAAAAACTGTTCATAGCATCGGCTATTTTTCGGAGCAGCATGACGGAAATGTACTTCATGAAGTTGAATAGGATGTGTAGTCATATTCTGATTTAAGAACTGCACCATCAAGGCAATCGCAATTTCGTCGGTGAGTTGCGTGGTCAGATGCTGTGGTAATTCACCCCAGCGAATAGCAAGGTAATCAGTAGATAGATCAATTTGCAGTGGGCTACCATCATAAATCAGACGATGAAAGTCATGATAACGGTTGAGTGCTTCGCCCAAAGTGTCACAGGCGAGGGCAAGATAAGCCAGAATGCCCAAATGTTTTGTTTGTACATAGGTGGAGATTTCTAAACCGAGGGCGGGGCGAGGCACTTGTTGCTGTAATTCATTTAATAACTCATGCCAAATACGATAATCAAAGCGTTCAAGGTTTTGTACTTTCAGCAATTGTGGCTGAATGACAAGACCTTGAGCTTGACTATAAGCATACAGCAGGTGTCCCAGTCCACCATAGACGGAGCCTGTATAATCATTCAGGGTAAGCATCATCTGTTTTTGTTGTCGTGATTTGTCAATATTAAGGGTGTGGATGGTCAATATTTATCACATTCAGTTTTCTATATTCAAGTTATGAATGGAGAAATAAATTATGTGGAAAGGATTTTTAGCAGGATTGGTCGTTGCAAATGGTTTTGAATGGGTAGCGCATAAATATGTGTTACATGGTACTCATCGTGCAGGTCAGCCTCGTTATAGCCCAGTGCCTTTAAGTATGAAATCGCATTGGGAACATCATCGAGAGGTGCGCAAACAGCAATTTTATGATGATAGCTATGTGGAAGGTTTATCACATTGGCGCACCAAAAATGAAGTGATGTCATTAGTGGTTGCAGCAGGGGTGAGCAGTGCCTTGTTTTATCCGATATCAAAAGGCATGGCAGCCGCTGCGGTCTATAGTGCCTGTAATTATTTTTACATCCATCGTCGAGCACATTTAGAACCTGAATGGGCCATGAAGAAAATACCGTGGCATTATGATCATCATATGAATGCCAATCAGGATGCTAACTGGTGTGTGACCAAGCCATGGTTTGATTATTTATTGGGTACGCGAGTGATTTCAGCTGCGAATTTGCAAGAGCAGAATCCACTAGGTATTGCATTGCCACAAGTGCTTGCCAAGCGATTGAATCAAGTGGCGCAACGTTATTTCCCTGCCAAATGGGTAGAGAAAAACAATAGGGCAACAGGGTTAGAGTTAAAAACTGAAGTAAATGAGACTGTACAGCAGCAAGATTCAGATTCTATCGCAATCGCTCAATGATCTTGGCAGCAATCATCATGCTTAATGATATTTAAAATTGTTTTATTGGCTGCTTGATTTGTTAGGCGCCATTAAGAAGCGTTTTTATGCAGGATCGGTATATAAAAAAGAGCGCTCTAGGCGCTCTTTTAGATCATTAAATACCTGCTCTGCTTACAGGCGCATTTCAATGCCTTGTGCTGCCAAATATTGCTTCGCTTCAGGAATAGTATGCTGTCCAAAGTGGAAAATGGATGCTGCTAGTACGGCATCAGCCCCACCTTTTAAAATACCATCTGCCAAATGTTGCAATGTGCCTACACCACCAGAAGCAATTGTTGGAATGGTCACGCGGTCATTAATGGCACGCATCAGCCCAAGGTCATAGCCTGCTTTGGTCCCATCGGCATCCATTGAAGTGATTAAAAGCTCACCCGCGCCGAAGTTGGCCATTTTCACCGCCCATTCAATCGCATCAATCCCAGTTTCTTTACGACCGCCGTGGGTGAAAATTTCCCATTTGTTTTCTGCAGTTTTTTTCGCATCAATCGCAACCACAATACATTGTGCGCCAAAGCGTTGAGATGCTTCTTGGACAAACTCAGGGTTATAAATGGCTGCTGAGTTAATGCTCACTTTATCTGCGCCCGCATTTAATAATAAGCGAATATCTTCGACTTTACGGACACCACCACCGACTGTAAGCGGAACAAACACGCTTTCTGCCATACGTTCTACTGTACGGTAAGTGGTGTCGCGTCCATGATGTGTAGCAGTAATATCAAGGAAGGTAATTTCATCGGCACCTTGTTCGTTATAGCGACGGGCAACTTCAACAGGGTCACCTGCATCACGAATATCAAGGAACTGTACACCTTTCACCACACGACCGTTGTCGACGTCGAGACAAGGAATAATACGTTTAGCTAGCATAATTTTTTCCAATAATTACAGCCGATTATGAAACTCACCTACACAAGCGCTACACCTTGGTAGATTGAAACGGTATTCTATCAAACTTATGTAAGATTTTTCGCAGGTTTTCTATGTCGGTTTATACCACTTTGACTTTAAAGGAAGTTCAGGACTTCGCAGCCCCTTATGGATTAGAGGTGATTGACCTGATTCCCATTCAAGGAGGTATCCAAAATACAAACTATTTTCTGGTCTGTGAAGACCAAAGCCAATATGTATTAACCGTATTTGAAGAGATGGATGAACATGGTGCGGGTGAAATTGTGCCTGTATTGGAACATTTAGGACAGCAAGGTCTAGCTGTGCCTGTGCCGTTAAAACATTCAGGACAAGCCATTCACTTTATTAAACAAAAGCCTGCCCAAATTGCACCGCGTTTAATGGGTAAACATCCGATGCCAGCCTCTGTGGCACAGGTGGAAGCGATTGCGGTAGCACAAGCGAAAATGCATGTGGCCTTGCAGGATTTTCCACTTGAACGTGCCCAATACCGTAACCATCAATACTGGCGTCAGGTGTCGCGTGAAATTAAACCGACGCTGAATGCTGCGGATACCGCATTACTGAATGAATTGCTCGGTTTGTATGATGCCATGACTGCAGTTTATCCAGACCGACCAAAAGGTTTTATTCATTCGGACCTGTTCCGTGACAATACCTTATTTGAAGGGGAGCAACTCAAAGGCATTCTCGATTTTTACGAATTGAACAAAGATGAGTTGTTGTTTGACATCGCCATTACCCTAAATGATTTCTGTACTGAATATCCAGATGTGCATTTAGATGAAGAAAAAGCCTTGGCCTTCCTTACCGCCTATCAAACGGTTCGTCCTCTCACAGAAGATGAGAAAGCCTGTTTGGAGCTTTATTTGGCGATGGCAGCAGGGCGTTTTTGGATGATGCGATTACAAGTAGCTCAGAAAAATGCGGCTGAAGGGCGCACGGGTGACGACATTTTGCAGAAAAATCCTTTAGAAATGCGTAATATGCTGATTGAACGCTTAAAATTTGTAAATGGTTAAACAAGGAAGATCACATGCGAGATCAGGGACGCTTGGTAGAATGGTTTGATGATAAAGGCTACGGCTTTATTCAACCCAATGATACCAATAAAGAGCGGGTGTTCTTACATATTAAGGACTTCGCACGACCTGGTCCGCGTCCAATTGTTGGCTGTGCTCTGGAATATATTGTCTTATTGGATGGTCAGGGGCGCTTTCGGGCACAACAGGTCACTTATTTAAAAGCTTCACAAACAGGTCTGAAGCCCAAAGCTAAGCCGACTCCGCCACAAAAGCATTCCATTATGCAATTGGCATGTATGGCTTATTTTGTGGTTTTGACCGTTTTGGTGATTGCTGGGCTGCTCAGTGGTTTAGTGTTGTTATTGATTTGCTTGATGAATGCGGCAAGTTATTGGTTCTATGCACAAGATAAAGAAGCTGCACAACTGGGTGGGCGTCGTGTGCCCGAACAAACACTGCATGTTTTGGCCTTCTTGGGTGGATGGCCAGCGGCATGGTTAGCCCAACAAAAGTTGCGACATAAAACACAAAAACAACCTTTCAGGAAGGTGTATTTCTGTACCATAGCCTTAAATCTATTACTTATTTTATGGCTGATCTCTCCTTTAAATAGCTTGCCAATTTAGAAGGAGAGTTTTCTAACAATAAGGGAAAAAAATGAATAAACCCATTGATCAAGATCCTAATCGTAGCTTAACGCTGGTTCTATACGTCCTTTATATCATTGCGATTTTTACTGGTGGTTTATTGGCACTCATCGCCTTGATTATTAATTATGTCAAACTCAATGATGTTCGTGGCTCTATCTTCGAAAGCCACTTTCTCTGGCAAATCCGAAGTTTCTGGTGGTATTTGTTCTGGAATGTGATTGCATTTGTGCCGTTTTTTTTCTTGTTCTTTACTGGGAATAGCCCAGATTTGTTTGCGGGTGTTGCTTTGGGCAGTACCATCTTTTGTATTAGCGTGATTGCACTCTCATGGATTTGGATTGTCTATCGAGCCATTCGAGGCATTATCACTTTAAATGATAATCAGCCTATTTAAAACTTCTGGCAAATGATGAGTCGAGAGTTTTAGATTTGGCTTGATGTAAAATGAAATCTCAAATGAAAAAGAGTGGCGTTTGCCACTCTTTTTTTTTGCCCGATTCTGAGACCCAGTGCACCACTGCTTGGCAGTATTGTGCCCCAAGCTGGACTTTTTTGGCATGAAAATGTGACATGATCGTTTTAAAGTTTTGAAATTGTTATTAAATAATTTACTTTTTTAATAATTATAATTTACATTTTTATATTAAATAATTTGCTTTTTTAATAATTAAAGTTTACATTTTTTTATTTTAAAGTTTATATTTTTAATAATTATAATTTACGTTTTTAATAAATTAACTTTACATATATGTACACTTATTTAATTAAATAAGTAAACTTAATTTATTTAAAAAATGATTAAGAATAAAACCGACCACGACGTCGGCGTAAGCCCAAAACATGAATCGCACGGACCAAAACCGCATACGAAACGGCATAACCAAACTCTTGTTCAAAAAGTGGAACTAGATCACTAATATTTTGAAATTTTGTTTTTTTAACAAATACTTGGAAGCTATTCCAGTCCTTGATATGATTTGGAGCACCACGCTTTTCACTCGGCTTGGGTACAAGATCTCCTGTCTCTTCTTCAAGCTTGATCCAAGCATCTAGGGTGACGCGGGAAATGTTAAATTGTTTGCATACCGCTACTTTGTAGTCGGTTATCTTGTAGGCTTGAATTGCAGCTTTACGTAGTTCAACAGAGTATCTAGGCATTAACTTGTCTCATTTTAAAATAAGATTTTTTATATTATATGGCATAGTTGTTGCAAAAAAATAATTAAGTTAAATAAAATATGTAAATGGAGTTTAAATGAAAAGAACAGAGGTTTCTTTAAGATCGTTGTCCTTGTGGCAAGTCATTATTATTGGTGTAGCGTACATGACCCCTATGGTGGTATTCGATACCTTTGGTATCGTCTCGGGGGTGACTGAAGGTCGAGTACCCCTCGCCTACATATTGGCGCTATTTGCGATGCTCTTAACGGCGTTTAGTTACGCACGTTTCAGTCGAATTAGTGAAGATTCGGGTTCAGCTTATAATTACACTGCTCAGTCCTGCGGAGCAAAAGCAGGTTTCTTTGTGGGTTGGTGTTCATTGCTGGATTATATTTTGCTGCCTTTGGTGAATGCTTTATTGGCAGGCATTTATTTAGAAGCTGTGATTCCAAGTGTACCGTATTGGGTTTGGGTTGCTTTGTTCACTGGCATCGTGACGCTGATTAACTGCTTCCGCATTAATTTCTTGGCAAATTTAAGTCTGCTTTTTGTATTTATGCCGCTATTGCTCATGGTGGTGTTTATTTATTTGGTTATTCAGGGCGTGGGTTCAGAACAAGGTTATGCCCATGTATTGACCTTGGCTCCTTTATTTAATGGAGATACCACGGTTCTACCTTTGATTGCAGGTGCATCTATTCTATGTTTTTCATTTTTGGGTTTCGACGCCGTGACTACACTGGCACATGAAACCAAAGATCCGAAAAAGAATATTCCACGTGCGGTGTTGCTCACCACATTGGTGGGAGGTGCCATCTTCTTCACAGCTTCATGGTTTATTCAATTGTATTTCCCAAGCAATGTTCGCTTTAACAAGCCAGATGAAGCCTTGCCTGAAATCGTACTGTATGTCGGTGGAACTTTATTCCAAGCAGTCTTTTTATGTGCTCAAATTATGAACACATTTGCTTCAGGTTTGGCGACCCATGCCAGTGCTTCACGCTTAATTCATATCATGGCGAAGGATGGTATTTTCCCTAAAGCAACATTTGGGCAGTTACATGCAAAATTAGGTACACCGTTGTATGCCGTATTGACCATTGGATTGATTTCACTGGCGGCTATTTTCCTAGAGTTGGCGACAGTGGTGAGCATGATTAGTTTTGGCGCTTTAATTGCCTTTACCGCAGTGAATTTCTCGGTCTTTGCAAAATTCTATTTGCGTGACAAACAAACACAAGGGTTGAAGAACAAATTTTTCAACCTGATTCTGCCGCTTTTATCGGTGACGGTCATGATTGGGCTTTGGTTGAATTTAGAGCGTAATGCCTTGATGTTTGGATGTTCTTGGTTGGCTGTCGGTATTGCATTATTTATCTATAAAAGACTGAAAAGACAAAACATTGTGATTGAAAATGCCTATTAGGCCTGACATGAAAATAAAGTAAATGAGAGTGTGAATGACATGAAGATAAATAAACCAATATTTGAAAATGACGTGGAATATAAGGCCAGTCATGCTTTACACAGTGGTAAAGAATGGAATTGGCTTAATCCGAAGCGGGGCGAGTTTAGTCATCCTGCAAATTACTATGAAAGTTCATTAAAAACATGGCATGAATTTGAGACTTTAAATGCCGATCTGGTCTGTGATGTACTGGTAATTGGTGGAGGATTATTGGGAACATCCACAGCTTTGCATTTGGCAGAGCAAGGTGTAGACACTGTACTGGTCGAAAAAAACCGTATCGGCAGTGCTGCATCTGGACGTAATGGGGGACAACTGACTCCCGGTTTGGCGCGTTGGGAAGCTGAAACCATGGTGGAACACTTTAGTTTTGAAGATGCTAAAAAGTTATGGCATTTCACGTCCACCGAAGCCATGTCCTTAATTGATGGCATCAGTGAAAAATATGAGTTGGAATTGCAACGCAAACGCGGTCACATTACGGCTGCGGTACACCCTGGGCATTTAGATGCTTTGTGCGCAGGAATGCAAGCACGTGAGTATTTGCAAGAAACAAATACGTCGCTCTTAAATCAGGATGAATTGCGTGAACATGTCGCTTCTGAACATTATTTTGGCGGTTTGTTGGATCACCTCGGGGGACACATTCATCCCTTAGCCTTGACCCGTGGTTTGGCATATGGTTTTTGTCAAAATGGTGGCAAAATTTATGAGCAAACTGAAGTGCAATCTATACAAGAACGTGCTGATGGTATTTATGTCACTACGGCCAATGGAGTCATTAAAGCACGTAAAAGTGTGGTGATGGCGGTACATCATGCATCGTTTAAATTGCTAGAAGAACAAAAACAAACCACTATTCCGTTTTATACCTATGTGTGTACTACAGCGCCATTAGAGCTTGATTTAAAAGCATTGCTCCCGACTGATCTCCCTGTCTATGACACACAGTTTCAGATTGACTATTATCGTGGTGTATCAAAAAACCGCTTATTGTTTGGGGGGGAAGGAACGGGTTCGTGTTGGGATGCTGCACAAACACACGATTATTTGTTAGGGCGTATTCAACATGTATTTCCACAACTTAAACAGGTCGAGCTCGATTTTGTTTGGAGTGGAACCACTGATTTAACCGTGAATGGGGCTACTGACAGTCGTAAATTTGGCAATCAATATCCGATTTACGCAGTACATGGTTGGAGTGGACATGGCGTGGCGCAAACCGTACGCATTGGGAAAGCGATTGCTGATGATTTCTTGGGACTGTCAGATGATTTTGAAATGCTGACCAAAATTCAACACATGAATATTCCAATGGGTCGTGCATTGGCACCGATTGTCATTCCGATTGCCAAGAGCATGTATGGCATCGGCGCCATGATGAATCCAGGAAAAATGGTGTCATTCTAAATAAATCGCGTGATGATGAAGTCGATTGAATGTAGCAATCGACTTCATTCTTTTAAGTCATTAGAGTTGTTCAATTTCTGTTTTGGATTTCAAGCGTTTGGGTTTCCATTCACTGATGAGGATACCAAAAACCACCAACACACCACCTAACAAAGCCAATGGTGCCAAGCGTTCACCTGCAAGGCGTCCAAAAAGTGCTGCCCAAACGGGTTCGCCTGCATAAATAATGGCCGCTTGTGAAGGGGCTACCGAACGTTGTGCCCAATTCATGACGTACTGAATCAAGGCACTGGCGAGACCCAAACCCATCGCAATACTGAGCAAAGGCCATGAAAAGCTTGGAATGGTATGTTCACCTACCAATGGCATTGAGGCAAAGGCCAGTACAGAAGCCACCGCCAGTTGAATAACTGTCACCCGACCTAAATTTACTTTTGGGGCAAAATAACCAATCAGAATAATTTCCAATGCGATTCCAATTGCACCGAGTAAAGTCACTACCTGACCAAAGTTTAAAGTGATTGCATGGAAACCATTACCCGTCAATAAAACCAAGCCTATAAACGCACAAAGCGCGCCAATCCAAATCATAAAATGTGGGGCTTTACGGAAAATTAACCACAATAATACAGGGACTAAGGGCACATACAATGCGGTTAAAAATGCCGACTCACTGCTACTAATGGTTTGTAAACCCACAGTTTGCGTACCATAGCCGATAGTGAGCATACAGCCGATCATACAACCTGCGAATAGGTCTTGTGCGGTAATGTGTTTGAGTTGCCTAAAAGAGAGCAAACCAATAATGGTTGCTGCACAGGCAAAACGGCAACCTACAAAAAACATTGGTGAACTAAAATTAAGGGCATATTTCACAGTCAAAAATGTACCACCCCAAATAAAAGTAATAAGTATCAGGGCAATCACAGGAGCATTGGAGCCAAAACGTGCATTGAACATAGCGATCATTGGAGTTGTGTGCAGTATATTGCACATAGCTTGTCATGCTTTTATTTTTTGTGCAATATATTGCTCAAATTTTTCTTGAAATGCCAATATGAAGCATCCTGCGGTTTTACAATATGTGAGTCAAAATGTTCGCCATTACCGTAATCTAAAAGGCTTAAGTCAACAGCAATTGGCAGATTTGGCAGGTTTAAGTCGGCGCATGGTGGCAGGGGTGGAAACTGGGCAAGACAATATTAGTCTGGCGAAACTGAGCTTAATTGCCGATGTACTTGAGGTGGATTTTGCCCAGATGATTGCTGCGCCTGAACAACACGGCCAAGCCGTTGTAAATGCGTTAGCATGGCAAGGAACACAAGCCCAAAGTGAAGCAATACTTTTGGCTTCTGTATCTGCCAGCAAAAAGGTAGAGCTCTGGACGTGGACTTTGGCACCCAATGAACAATATTGTGCCGAACCCGACCCAGAAGGCTATCGTGAGATGTTGTATGTGATTGAAGGGGAGCTCACCTTAGATTTGGCAGGTGAAGTGCAAGTACTCCATGCAGGCGAATCGATCGTGTATGCCAGTACGATTGAATACCGTTACATTAATCAGGCCGAAGTTCCGCTCAAATTTATTCGTAATGCGATTTACTAAAGCGAGCATATGGGCTGAATCTAATTTTCAGCGAAAAAAGAGGTCATTTGACCTCTTTTTTATTGCTTAGACTTAAAGCGATTGCTGATCCAATAACAGTTGTGCTTCACGTAAGTTCAATGAACCTTCGTAAATAGCACGACCTGTAATTGCACCTAAAATACCAGGTTGACCTTTTAAGTGACGGACATCATCTAAATTCGTCACACCACCAGAGGCAATCACAGGCAAGCCTGAGTATTGTGCCAAATGAACGGTTTGTTCCACGTTTACACCTTGCATCATGCCATCACGGGCAATATCGGTATACACAATGCTCGATACGCCAGCATCTGCAAAACGTTTTGCGAGATCAGTGGCTTTCACATCTGTCACATTAGCCCAACCATCGGTTGCGACCATACCGTTCATGGCATCAATCCCGACAATGATATGACCAGCAAATTTCTTACATGCTTCTTCGACAAACTCAGGCTCTTTCACCGCTTTGGTGCCAATAATCACAAATGACACGCCTGCATCAAGGTAATGCTCAATGGTTTCCAGTGAACGAATACCGCCACCAATTTGAATTGGCAGCTCAGGTTGTGCTTTGGCAATCGCCTCAACCACAGGTTTATGAATCGGGGTACCCGCAAAAGCACCGTTTAAATCGACCAAATGCAAGCGACGTGCGCCTTCATTAACCCAATGCTGTGCAGTTGCTACAGGGTCATCAGAAAATACGGTATCGTCTTCCATACGGCCTTGTTTTAAACGGACACATTTGCCATCTTTCAGGTCAATTGCAGGGATGATCAGCATGCTTTCGCTCCTTACCCGATCTTTTAGAATTTATTCGCCGCAATCTTAGCAAAGTATTGGCAAATATCTAAGCAAGATGTTGCTTTTATTTCGTTCTATGTTGTGCAGCAGGCAAAGTTATACCTAAACGTTGTAACTCTTGATAAATCAGCACAGGGGCATAGGCATCGGCAGCCGCATATTGGATTTGTGCCGCGCTTAAAGGAAATTTACTCCAGTTTGAGGTGCTGACACTTTTACTTTTTGGAAAATTGACCTGAAACAGCAAGGCCATCGCATTTTTAACACCTACGGGAGTCGTGATGCCAAATGCAGTAAAAGCTTTGGCAAGATCAAGCACTTGATTGAAATGAATGCCTTTTTTACGAAACAGATGGGCATCATTTTTTAAACCAAAGCCAACTTTGAGTTGTTCAGGATTTTCAAAAATTGGAGTTAAAAAGTCCAAAATAGCAGGGCTAATTTGAAAAACATAGGCCTTATTGGCTGTTGCCAATTGAATGACATGCGGCCCCGTCGCAACTTCACCTTTACGAAAGGTGGGTTTAGATTCGGAATCAAAGCCAAAGAACGGGGCAGAAAATAGTTCATCTTGTAGAGCATGACACTGTTCGAGCTTGGAAATTAGTTGAATCTGATCGGGTAGCAAATTTTGAAAAACAGGTAATTGTTGAATTTGTTCTTTACTGGGGATTAATGATAAATCTAGCTTATCCATAGAATAAGTGCCTAAGATGATGCTTTAGCCTATAGCCTTTCATGTTGATTGGCAAAAGATTTGAAGTTAATAACCAATGATCAATATTCCTTTTAAGGGTAGCTGGATTCTTTGGGATGTATATAGTGTGTCTAAGAATTGATAGACTTTTTGAAAATCATCCGATTGGCGATAAGTATTTCGTACAGCCAAAACCAGATAATCAATATCAACCATCATACTGGCTTGAAATATATCTTTTAAGAACTGATTATTGACAACAGCACGGCCAGCCTCAACTTCAATAACGATTTTTTGCTCAAAGTGAATTGCATCGGCTAAGAAACTTTTAGAAGTTTTGTTATTGTAACCGTATAGGACTGGAACAGGGATTTTATCTTCGGCAGATTTACTTTTTTCAACTTTGAATCCGATTTGCTCAAGACCACTTGCAATAATAAGAAGTACCTCATTGCTTGAGAGTTGATGTATTTGTGAGTTGATATCATTAAGGCAATATTCGAAAACCTGAGTAACTTCTAAAAGTTTTGGTGTTGTTGGATGAGAGCGAGGAAAAAACTGAAATTGAATCATTTTTTATATATTTCTATGCTGTGATAGCCTGATATTAAAAGAAAAGCTCAACCGAAGTTGAGCTTTTAATAAATTTAAAATAAGAATGAATTAAATATCCCATTCCACAAAGTTTTTCAGCAATTGTAGTCCAGCCGTATGACTTTTTTCTGGATGGAACTGTGTCGCGAACAAGTTTTCTTGATGAATAGCAGTGCAGAATTGAATGCCATAATCACAGGTTGCCGCGACAATATTGCTGTCTTTCGGTTCGACATAGAAACTATGTACGAAGTAGAAACGTGCATCTTGTTCAATATTATTCCACATTGGGTGGCTTGGATCGGCCTGATGCACTTGATTCCAGCCCATGTGAGGTACTTTTAAGCCATCCATGTCTGGAAAGCGTTTGACGGCACCTTCAAAAATGCCGAGTGCATCCGTACCACCATTTTCTTCAGAATGCTGCATCAGTGCCTGCATACCTACGCAAATGGCCAAAACAGGTTTGTTAAATGCGGCTTGACGTACCACTTCATCAATCCCTGCTTCATGCATGCCTTGCATACAGTCTCGCATCGCACCGACACCTGGGAACACAATTTTGTCTGCTTGAGCAATCAGTTTCGGGTCATTGGTGACATCCACCGTAGCACCGACATATTCCAGTGCTTTTGCAGCTGAGTGCAAATTGCCCATGCCATAATCAAGAAGTGCAATACGGGTCATTACAAACTTCCTTTGGTTGACGCAATGGTATTGGCAGCACGAGGATCAACCTCACATGCCATACGCAATGCACGAGCAAATGCTTTGAACACACTTTCAATTTGGTGGTGGCTATTTTTACCCTTAAGGTTGTCAATGTGCACTGTCATGAGGGCATGATTGACGAAACCTTGGAAGAATTCAGAAAATAAATCCACATCAAAACGACCAATCATAGCGCGAGTAAATGGAATATCCATAAATAAACCCGGACGACCAGAAAGATCGACCACCGCACGGCTTAAAGATTCATCAAGTGGCGCATAAAAATGTCCATAACGACGCAAGCCTTTTTTATCACCTAATGCTTGGGCAAAGGCCTGACCTAGCGTAATACCGCAGTCTTCCACCGTGTGGTGATCATCAATTTCTAAGTCGCCATCACAATGGATATCAATATCAAATAGTCCATGCCGCTTGATTTGATCAATCATATGGTCTAAAAAAGGAACTCCAGTGTTTAAAGTGCCTTGACCAGTACCATCGAGATTTAAGCGTACTCGAATTTTGGTTTCGTTGGTATTTCTTACCACTTCACTGATACGTTCTGTCATAGACACGTTCCTCAAAAACGTCAAAAATGATTGATGTAAAATGTTTTTCGCCGTGACGAAATCACCGCATATTAGATTGCTCAGGAGGGTTTATCAATGCCTATTACCGTACATGCTTATACTTCACTAGAAAATGAAGAAATGCGCAGCCAGCTTGAGCGACTGTATGACACCAGCCCAGAATTTGGTGATGGGCAAGATGCGATAGAACAACTTGAACAAAACTTAGCTCAGTATACCCTAGTTTACACCGCAGAATTTAATACTAAAGTGATAGGTGCGATTTGGTGTACAGGGCAGGGTGAAAGTAAGACGCTGGAGTATATTGTGGTGCATCCTGCGAATCGTGGTCGTGGCGTTGCAGAACGGTTGGTCGCAGAAGTTTGCCGTATGGAAGAGGCCAAAGGGGTGAAAATATTTGAACCTGGTTGTGGTGCGATCCATCGCTGTTTAGCCCATTTAAATAAATTACCTAGCTAAACAGAATTAATCATGAAGTAGTAATCGGATTGCATCTGTATAGATTGAATAAAAGGGCAGCATTGATGCTGCCCTTTTATATGTAAGCCTGAATGGTGTATGAGAATGGGGGTAGTTTATGGCGATAACTCAAAATTTGTTGAAAAACCCATCATTTGATACAAAATTTGTAAAAATGTGCTTGACGCTTGTGGCTTAAACCGCTTTAATACGCCCCATCGGCGTGATAGCTCAGTAGGTAGAGCAACGGATTGAAAATCCGTGTGTCCCCAGTTCGATCCTGGGTCTCGCCACCATATATTTTAAAACCATATTTGTGTTTTCAATCCCTGATCCCATCAGGGATTTTTTTTGGCTGAAAAATATCCGATTGATCAAAAAGTTATGGATTAGGATTGACTAATCAGCTGAGATGAGGCTTAATACACGGCATCGGCGTGATAGCTCAGTAGGTAGAGCAACGGATTGAAAATCCGTGTGTCCCCAGTTCGATCCTGGGTCTCGCCACCATATTCAAAAAACCCTTAAACATTGTTTAAGGGTTTTTTTATGCACAAAAAAAAGTTGTGCTCTGTACAATCATGACTAAATTTAAAATAAAAATGGCGGGGAGCGAGGGGCAATGGCCAAGGATTTATTTTCTGCAAACAGTGAATTGTATCAACAAGCACGTCCTCAATATTCGACAGAAATTCTTGATGCCATTTTGACTTATGTGCCCGAACGGGCATTGGCTTGGGATTGTGGGGCCGGTTCGGGCCAATTTACCCAGTTAGTTGCACCTCATTTTGCGCAGGTGCTCGCGACAGACTTAAGCGAGCAGCAGCTTCAACAGGCTCCTGTCTTTGCCAATGTGCGTTATTTACAAGCCACAGCGGAACACAGCCCTTGTACGTCTGCGTCAGTGGATTTGGTTTGTGTGGCGCAAGCCATTCACTGGTTCGATTTTACGACCTTCTATGCTGAGGTAAAGCGTGTATTGAAACCAGAGGGTGTACTTGCCGTGGTTGGCTATGGTCTGATTCAATTGCAGGATGCTGAATTGCAGCATGCCTTACAGCAGCTCTATTTCAAAACGCTACAAGGTTATTGGGATCCAGAGCGGCGTTATATTGATGAGCATTATCAAACCATTCCTTTCCCTTTTCAGGAGTTGGCTGTTCCTGCTTTAGCCTTACGCTATACATGGAGCAGTATGCAACTGTTACAGTATTTAGCGACATGGTCAGGCGTACAGCACTATCAGCAACGACGCCAGCAAGATCCATTGCTGAATATACGTCAGTGTTTGGTAGCAAAGAGAAATCCTACAGTGAAGCTGAGTTTTCCTGTCTTGTTACGGGTAGGGCGTCAATTTGCGAGTGAAGTTGCCTAAAGGCTGTTTTACGTTGAAACAACTGTTTAATCATTTGCCGAGTTTTAAAATAAAAAGGGTAGAAATCTAAATGGACATTTTGCCATGTATTTCTCTCCCAAAATATTCAATGCACTGGCTTTGGGTGCATTGTTGATGAGTCATGGCTATGCCAATGTCCCATCTGATCTTTCCGCGCTGACAGAGCAAGATTTACGTCTTCAAACTGGAGATATTCAATCCCAGCCCGATGACGTCAGACAGCAAATCTTTGACCATTATTTGATAAAACTTGAGACTGCTCCGCAGCAGTGGAGATTGATCGACACGGCACGTGTTTCACAAGAAATTTTACCTCCAGAACGTATTCCAACTTTTGATTTGCCTTTACCGATTTTGTTACACGTTTATTCAATTGCGGATGGCTTACAGTCGGATGACCCGAGACTGGGGCTATATCGAATGATTGATCCCGTGGTGAATCCGAATAGTCCTATCCAGTATTTACAGCAAGCACCCCAAATTCAGTTGAATTTGGGCGTGGTTTCAATTGGGACAATTGAGCAGCAGATGAATGTTGATGGGTTAATGAAGATGTTTTTATTGACGCCACATTAAGTTGTTATGGTTTAAATTCTAAACTCAGCCAATAAAAAACGCCCCGATGGGGCGTTTTTTATGCTGATTTGAATTAAGCAGATTTTGCTTGTACTTCAGGAGCAAGCATGTGACCTGTTTCTTCAAAGTTAGAGTGCCAAGAAAGCGCTTCACGAAGTAAGTGAGGAGTATGGCCACCTTTTGCACATGAACGATCAAAGTAGTCGTTTAATGCATCGCGGTAAAGTGGGTGTGCACAGTTGTCGATAATCGCACGAGCACGCTCACGTGGTGCTAAACCACGAAGATCTGCCAGACCTTGTTCAGTTACAAGGATGTCTACGTCGTGCTCTGCATGGTCAACGTGTGATGCAAATGGAACAACAGAAGAAATGTCGCCACCTTTTGCAATTGATTTGGTCACGAAGATTGCCAAGTGTGCATTACGTGCGAAGTCACCTGAACCACCGATACCATTCATCATTTTTGTACCACAAACATGTGTTGAGTTCACGTTACCGTAAATATCAAACTCAAGTGCAGTATTGATACCGATAATACCTAGACGACGTACAAGTTCAGGATGGTTCGAAATTTCTTGTGGACGAAGCACCAGTTTGTCTTTATATGCTTCAAGGTTATTGAACACTTTCTCGCCGTATTTTGCAGAAAGTGTAATCGAAGAACCTGACGCAAAAATCATTTTACCTGCATCAATCAATTCGAAAGTACAGTCTTGAAGAACTTCTGAATACATGATCAGGTCTTCGAAGTTTGAATCTTTCAAACCGGTCAATACTGCGTTTGCGATTGAACCGATACCTGCTTGAAGCGGACCTAAGTTTTTCGGTAAACGTTCTTCAGCCACTTCTTTTTCGAAGAATGCGATTAAGTGGTTTGCGATTGCTTGAGTTTCATCATCTGGAGCAGTCACAGTTGATGGAGAATCATGTAATTCGCTGTTGAATACGATACCGACAATTTTAGATGGATCGATGTTGATCGCAGTTGTACCAATACGCTCGTCCACTTGAGTTAATGGAATTGGTTGGCGTGTTGGGCGATATGTTGGAATATAGATGTCGTGTAAGCCTTCAAATGCTGGGCTTAAGTTGGTGTTGATTTCAACAATTACTTTCTCAGCAAAAATTGCAAAGCTTGCAGAGTTACCTACAGATGTTGTTGGAATGATGCCGCCATCTTCAGTGATCGCTACGGCTTCAATCACCGCAACATCAGGCTTTTTCAACTGAAGATTACGCATTTGTTCAACAGTTTCAGACAAGTGTTGGTCAATGAACATCACTTCGCCATTGTTGATGGCTTTACGTAAAGTGTTGTCGACTTGGAAAGGAAGGCGACGAGCTAGAACACCCGCTTCAGTCAATTGTTTGTCAAGGTCATTCCCTAGACTCGCACCCGTAATTAACGTGATTTTTAATGGGTTCGTGTGAGCACGTTTTACTAAAGCCAATGGAACAGCTTTTGCTTCGCCAGCACGGGTAAAGCCACTCATACCGACAGTCATACCGTCCTGAATGAATTCCGCAGCTTGTTCTGCGCTGATGACTTTGTCGTGTAGTGAAGCTAAACGAATGCGATCTAATGACATGGTTTACTCTCGTTGGAATTTTGAAACTGATAGGGATTGTACCCATCAGAAAACGCATTTTGCATACCTGTTAGGCTAAGGTCTAATTTTTTAGAAAAATGCGGGTATAACAAATTTTGATAATTTTTAATCAATTGATTTTATGAGGGATATTTCATAACTATTCGGTTGTTTTTAATACTGACTGTACGGTTATTGATCAAAATTAGTGCAAAATTTGTTACAAATGGCATGTTTTGAAGATCACAACATCACGATACAGAAAAATTTAGATTAAAAAGCAGAGTAAATCATTTTAAATAAGCTGGAAATTTCACTCAATCGCTGTTGAAGGAATGATCGGAAGGGCATGAGTAAAGACATCAATTACTGAAAGGTGAAAGTCCATAATTTAGAAATACGGCTTTCACCATTGCAGGATAAGCAAATAAATTAGAAGTGTTCGCTAATACTTTGTTTTAATTTTTCTATGGGATTAGCGGTGCTTAGTTCTTCAGGTTCGTCTTTGGGCAAAGGCAGTAAAATAATGGCTTCAAGCCCACCTTGCTCACGATTGTGAATGAGGAGTTTACCCTGATGAATGTCCACAATGCGCTTCACAATGGCCAATCCTAAGCCACTGCCTTGCACTGTTCGAGCAGCATTGCCTCGCACAAATGGTTGCATCAGATCTTCAATTTGGTCTTCTGGAATCCCTTCCCCATGATCTGCCACACTAATTAAAATATGTTCGCCTTCCACCCGTGCGGATAACTCAACAGGTTCTGCGCCGTACCGTTTAGAATTATTAATTAAATTACCAATTAAGCGTTTCAGGGACAGACTGCGTGCTTGAATTAGGGGTAGTTCTTGCGGACTAAAGCGAACATCAAGAGGTTTAAATTGAATGACCAATTCCTGCAATAAATTATTGATATCCGTAGCTTGTAGGACTTCATCTGAGCCATCGCGCATAAAGGAAATGAATTGATTTAAAATTGCATCCATATCTTCCACATCATAAATCAGACCTTCTTTCAGGAAGTCATCATCTGGCATCATTTCTGCGCTGAGGCGAATACGTGTGAGGGGCGTGCGTAAGTCATGTGAAATACCTGCCAGCATAATACGACGATCTCGCTCTGTCTGATCTAGTGTATAAATCATATGGTTAAATGCTTGATTCACCTCACGAATTTCTTGCGGACCATGATTGGTTTCTAAGTACGGTGCAGTGCCTGTTCTACTGTAGCTGTTGGCGGCATTTTGCAAACGACGCAATGGGCGATTCAATTGACGCACTAGCGTTAAAATAATAACAGCAGATATGAGTGGAACCCCAAACAGCCAGCCGAAAATGAGTTCTGGACTGTAGTTAGCGTAGGTTTTTAAGGGTTCACGTACCCAGTGTCCATTCATTTCGGGGGTTTGCACCCAAATTCTGGGACTTGGTTTAAACTGAAAATATACGGTGACGTCTTTGATATTTAATTCTTTGGCAAGCTGATGCTCAATGCGGTTGGTAAAGAAGTCGGCAATCAGTTTATCTTTGACGTTTGGATATTCATTAGGATCGGTGACATATTCAACCCCAACGCGTTGTTTGAGCCATTGGTCAATGTCGAGTTGAACATCATCGTGGTAAATCTTTAAGCGAGGGTTGTTGATCATTTCTAATTCAACGGCAAGAAATCTCGCGTGTTGTTGAATTTCAGGTAAATACAGGGTTTTCCAGAAGAACCATAACGACATGAATAAGCTAAAGAACACCACAAACAACACCAGTACCGTGGTACGCATGGCAGCAGAACGAGGCTTGATTTTATCGAAAAAACGTTCTGAAGAAGTGCGTTTCTTTTCAGAATAGGCGACAAAATCGGTAAATTCTTGCGGGTCGATCGGATCTAGTTTCACGGTAATTCCCCATAATTTAAGAACAGGGTTAAGTTTGTGCAGGGTCTTACTGTGATTAATTTAAATTCCAGTTTTAACCTTCGGTTCGACCTACTTTTGTTTTGGCAAAAGTAGGCAAAACCATTTCCATTTGCAAAACTCGACAGATACAAACATTGATCTGAATTCTCGCAGAAACATTTTTATTTAAAATCTCCTGCCTCGAACAGTTGCGAATGGTTATGTCACGAAATTCTTAAACATGATTTAAGATATTTCTTTGAGTTTTAATTACTCAGCACCATCTGGAACAAAAACATAACCTACACCCCAAACCGTTTGAATATAACGGGCACGGGCAGGGTTTTCTTCAATCAGGCGACGTAAGCGAGAAACTTGTACGTCAATTGAACGCTCCATAGCCCCCCATTCACGTCCACGCGCTAAATTCATTAATTTGTCACGAGTGAGTGGTTCGCGCGGATGTTGTACGAGGGCTTTCAGTACTGCAAACTCACCCGTAGTCAGTGTAACCACTTGACCTTCACGCGTTAAAGTTCGGGTTGAAAGGTCTAATGACCAAGGTCCAAAGCTGACTACTTCCATTTGCTGACTTGGTGCACCAGGCACTTCGCGGACTTGACGACGCAACACTGCACGAATACGGGCTAACAATTCATTTGGGTTAAATGGCTTAGGTAAATAATCATCTGCACCCGCTTCTAAACCCGCAATACGGTCTGAATCGCTACCACGCGCGGTCAGCATAATAATAGGCGTATCAATATTTGAATGGCGCAAACGACGACAAATACTTAAACCATCTTCCACAGGAAGCATAAAATCGAGCACGATAAGTGAAAACAGTTCACGTTGAAGTAAGCGATCCATTTGAGTGGCATCGTGAGCCGTTTTCACCACGAAACCTTTATCTTCCAAGAATCGCTGTAATAGCGTACGTAAACGCACATCATCATCTACGACGAGAATGCGTTCAACGCGGTCAGTGTCTGCATGTACAACATCGCCATGTTCCGCAGGTACAACTAAACTCATGATGTGTGCTCCTTATTCTTTATTGTCATCGTATACGGGGTCAAGAGATCACAAGGAGTATACGATTCATTTATATCGATTTGCTATGTTCTAAAGCAACAAATATTGCAGATAAAATCAAGGCATAGATACCAAATATATACATCTAAAATAACGGATTAATGACTGATTTACTGTAGTTCTTTGCTTAATTATGAAAAAAAAGTGTGCGATTGATGAAAAAATCGAAAATTGGCAAATTCGACCAGAATGAAATTTAATAAAACAATTGTGGATTTTATGGTCTTGGTCTTTATAATCATGGCTTTTAGAACTTATCCTTGTGGGATCAAACACGATGACTGACTTAGTTCAGCAGTTGGCAACAGAGCTTGCCGTACGTTCAAATCAAGTCGAAGCTGCGATTAAACTAATCGATGAGGGCGCAAGCGTTCCATTTATCGCACGTTACCGTAAAGAAGTGACGCAAGGTCTAGACGACACTCAGTTACGTCAGCTCGATACACGTTTAGCTTATTTAAGAGACTTATACGAGCGTCGTGACAAAGTCATTGAATCATTGAAAGAACAAAATAAATTGTCAGATGATTTATTGGCACGCGTGAATGCTGCTGAAACCAAAAATGCTTTAGAAGAAATTTACGCGCCTTATCGTCCAAAGCGCACCAGTAAATCATTTAAAGCGAAAGAAGCGGGCTTGGGTCCAATTGCAGAAAAAATCTTTCAAGAAGCAGTTGAGCCAAGTGAAGCATTGGCGGGATTTAGTCATGAAGAATACCCAGATGTGGAAAGCCAGCTTGATGCAATCCAGCACATTTTGATAGATGACTGGGCACAAAATATTGCGTTAACCACCGAGTTAAAAAGTACTTTTGCCAAAACAGCCGTATTAAAAAGTTTAGTCGCAAGTGAAGAGAAAAAAGAAGTCGGTAAAAAATTCCGTGATTACTTCGACTTCTCTGAAAACTTGAATAAAGTCCCTTCACATCGTTTATTGGCGATGTTACGTGGCCGTCAAGAAAATGTCTTGGGCTTAAAGGTTGATGGTGACGATAACGCACCATTGGCACGTATTGAAGTTGAATACAACTTAGATCAAGTTCAGCCACAAGCACGTCAAGACTTTTTAAAGCAAACTGCAAAACTGTTCTGGTTAGGTAAAGTTCGTCCAAGCATCGAACATTCATTATTGACAGAAAAGCGTTTGAATGCCGAAGCTGAAGCGATGCAAGTGTTTGCAGAAAACCTACGCCACTTATTGCTTTCAGCACCAGCAGGCAGCCGTTGTACGCTTGGTGTCGACCCTGGTATTCGTACAGGCGTGAAATTGGCTGTGGTCAATGAATCAGGTGATGTGGTTGCACATAGCACCATTTATCCATTTGCACCGAAAGAAGACAAAGCAGGTTCAATTGCTGAATTAGCGCGTTTGTGCCAAGAATTTAAGGTCGATTTAATCGCGATTGGTAATGGTACAGCTAGCCGTGAAACAGAAGCTGTCGTTGCTGAAATGATGGCACAACACCCTGAACTTAAGGTTACCCGTGTGACCGTCAGTGAAGCTGGTGCATCGGTTTATTCAGCATCTGAATTGGCTTCGGCTGAATTGCCAGAGTTGGATGTGTCGATTCGTGGTGCGGTTTCAATTGCGCGTCGCTTACAAGACCCATTGGCTGAATTAGTCAAAATTGATCCAAAATCAATTGGCGTAGGTCAATATCAACATGATGTGAACCAAACTGGTTTAGCTAAAACCCTAGATGCTGTGGTTGAAGACTGTGTGAACGCAGTGGGTGTAGATGTAAACACTGCTTCTGCTGCAATTTTGGGTTATATCGCAGGTTTGAATAAAGCGATTGCACAACAAATCGTGGAATTCCGTAAAGAAAATGGTCGTTTCGACAACCGTCAAGACCTGAAAAAAGTGCCTCGTTTAGGCGATCGTACTTTTGAACAAGCGGCAGGTTTCTTACGTATTCAAAATGGTAGCGAACCACTAGATGCTTCTGCGGTGCATCCTGAGAGTTATGGTTTAGTCGAAAAAATGGTGACTGCCAAAGCGACTACCGTAAAAGACTTAATTGGCAACAGCGAAATTATTCGTCAAATTAAGGCAGAAGATTTTGCTGATGAACAATTTGGTTTGCCAACGATTCAAGACGTTTTAAGCGAATTGGAAAAACCAGGCCGTGACCCACGTCCAGAATTCCGTACTGCTAAATTCCGTGAAGACATTACAGAAGTTGCGCAACTCACTGAAGGCATGCAGCTTGAAGGTGTCGTGACCAATGTGACGAACTTCGGTGCTTTCGTTGATGTGGGTGTACATCAGGATGGTTTGGTACACATTTCTGAATTGGCGAATGAGTTTGTTTCTGATCCGCACAAAGTAGTGAAACCTGGTCAAATTGTTCAGGTGCGTGTACTACAAGTTGATGCAGAGCGTAACCGTGTGAACTTGTCAATGCGTCCAGAAGGTTCTGAAGCTCCAGCTAAAGCACCGCGTCAACCACGTCGTGAGCAAAATCAAGAACAGCGCGCTGAACGTAAGCCACAGGGTAAACGCCCACAGCAGATGCGTCCACAAGGTGACCGTCCACAGCGTCAAGGTGGTCAAAAACCGCAAGCCAATAAACCCCAAGAGAACAAGATCGGTGGTTTAGGTGCATTGTTATTACAAGCAGGTATTAAAGGCTCGAAATAAGCCTGAGTTCAACTAAGAAAAACCTCCCAATCGGGAGGTTTTTTTATGCTTAAAATATATCGAGATATATTTTGAACTGATATGTAGTGGCATTTTTAATTTCAAGATGAGCCGAATCTGAAGATCAACAAAAATAATATTAAAAGCTGTTAAACCTTCACAACAGCACAGCAGAACTTCACTTTTCACCCAGCAGATTGTCCGACAAGATTGAGAGCGTCTGGATATTAATATACAGACGTAAACTTTTTGCTATTTAATCATTATAAACGGTTTAACTATGTTGACTTTAGAAAGAAAAAACCGATTCCATATCAGGGATGCTTTGTCGGGTTTAGTGGTGTTTTTGGTGGCATTACCGCTGTGTTTAGGTATTGCTCTTGCATCAGGTGCTCCCATTATTTCAGGGATTATCTCAGGAATTATTGGTGGTATAGTTGTTGGGCTTTTGAGTGGCTCACACATTAGCGTTGCAGGTCCAGCAGCGGGGCTAACGGCAGTGATTCTGGTGCAATTGGATCAATTAGGCGGCAATTATGCCGCTTTTTTATTGTGTATTATTTTTGCAGGTCTACTGCAAATTGGTTTTGGTTTACTCAGGCTCGGTTTCTTTGCCAACTTTATTCCCAACAATGTCATTTTGGGGTTATTGGCGGCTATTGGAATCATTCTAATTCTCAGCCAATTGCCCTATCTGTTGGGTTTTTCCAATTTCTCATGGCAACAGCTCTGGGGAGGTCAAATTCACACTGTGTTTACCACAGTCGATGCTGGTGCGGCACTGATTGGCTTATTCAGCTTATTGCTGATCTTGATGTGGGATTGTAGCCCGCTCAAAAAATACAATATTCCTTCCGCATTGATGGCTGTCGTTTTGGCAGCAGGAATCAATTATCTGTTAGTTGCTACTCAATCTCCTTGGGCAGTGAGTACGTCAAATTTAATTCAATTACCCAACATTTGGCAGGCACCTGAGCAGGTATTGATGGGACCTGACTGGCGTTATTTAACTGAACCCTTAATTTATACAGGAGCACTGACTTTAGCCGTGGTCGCTTCTTTGGAAACTTTGCTCAATCTGGAGGCGGCGGACAAGTTAGACCCATATAAACGCTCGTCACCTCCAAATCGTGAATTGTGGGCACAAGGCATTGGCAATGTGGTTTCGGGCGCTGTTGGGGGGATGCCATTGACTTCGGTGATTGTTCGTAGTTCGGTTAATGCCAATTCAGGAGCGCGGAGTAAGTATTCCAGTGTGATTCATGGGCTATTGCTGTTGTTGGCCGTGCTATGTTTTGTGCCGTTGATGAATATGATTCCCTTATCGGCATTGGCTGCCATTTTATTAGTGACGGGCTTTAAACTCACGCATCCAAAGTTGTTCCAACAGCTATATCAAAAGGGTTGGAAGCAGTTTGTGCCATTTATTATTACCCTGATAGCGATTTTACTGACTGATTTGTTGATGGGGATTCTGGTCGGGTTATTCTGTAGTGCGGCTTTTATTCTGTACGGAAACTTTTATAAAGGTGTCAGAATTTATAAAGAGCATCATTTGCATGGTGTCGTGACTCGTATTGAACTACCGTCTCAAGTCACTTTTTTGAATCGTTCAGCCCTCATTTCAGCGCTGGAGCATATTCATGCAGGTGAACAGTTAATTATTGACGCCACACAGTCGGAATCGATTGATGCAGATATCTATCAGGTCATTCAAGATTATCAAGCTGAAACAGCACTGAAACGTCAAGTTGATGTGAAATTGATTGGCTTTAAACAACATTATCAAGAACTGGATGATGCGGCCCTCGATATTGATATCAGCACTGCTGAATTACAGCGTCAATTGAGTCCAGCGCAAGTGATTGATTTACTTAAAGCAGGGAATGAGCGTTTCGTTCAGAATGACCGTTTGCAACGGGATATCTACCGTCAGCTCCGTGTCACGGCTGATCAAGGTCAGCACCCGATTGCAGCAGTATTGGGGTGTATGGATTCGCGTGCGCCAACAGAAATGTTGTTTGATGTCGGGATTGGAGATCTGTTTAGTTTACGGATTGCAGGGAATATCGCAGGACAAAAGGTATTAGGCTCGCTCGAATTCGCCTGTCAGGCCAAAGGCTCTAAAGTGATTGTGGTACTAGGGCATACCGACTGTGGTGCAGTCAGCAGTGCTTGCCAATTACGCTTACAGCAGAAACAAATTGCAGAGGTGAAAGAGATGCCGCACATTCAATATGTGTTGGGGCCTTTAATGCAATCGGTTAACAGTGTGTATCAGATTATGCAGCCACGTGAGCTGAATAAAGCTTTCTTGGATCAAGTTACGGCACTGAATGTGTTGTACAACATGCAATATATTCAGCAACACAGTAGCGTGTTGGCGGAGATGTTAGAGCAAGGACAAATTGCAATTGTCGGTGCAATTTATGATGTGCAAACGGGTCGGGTCAATTTTCTGGAAACCTAAAGGCGTATTAAGCGTTTAAGGGAGATGAATTACAGAATGTATGCAGTTTGAAATCTAAATACAGCCATAAAAAAGCCTGTCATTGGACAGGCTTTTTGAATATTTGAACTTACCAATGTTCACCTGGGAACAGACGGGCATACGCTTTTTGTACCCAATTGAGGCGTTCTTGTTTGCCTACAGAAGCAGAAGAGCTTGGGAACAAGTTATAGCCAATCGACATAAACATATTGTTAATATCAGGGGCAATGGCATAGGTAATCGATGCTAAACGACCAAGATTTGTCGCAATTTTCTTCGGACGCTTCACAATCGCATAAGCAATTAGGTCAGCCGCTTGTTCAGGAGACAGCGTAGGCACATATTTATAAATTTTGGTTGGTGCAATCATCGGTGTGCGAACCAATGGCATATAAATTGAAGTAATAGCAATTTTATGTGCATGTGCTTCTGCAGACAGACAGCGACTAAATGCATCTAGAGCTGCTTTAGAGGCGACATACGCCGAGAAACGAGTTGCATTGGCTAATACACCAATCGAGCTGATATTAATGATTTGACCGCCTTTACGATCCATCATATGAGGAAGTAAGTTCAGCACCAAACGGACAGCACCAAAATAATTCAATTGCATGGTACGTTCAAAATCATGAAAGCGATCAAGTGATTCGTGGACGGCACGACGAATAGAACGGCCTGCATTATTAATTAAAATATCAATATGTTCCACAGACGCTAAGATTTCTTTAGAGACAGCATCAATGGCTTCCATGTCATTCAGGTCACATGGGAATACTGACGCCTTGCCACCTTTGGCTTCAATTTCGGCCTTGACTTCATCTAAAGTTTCTTTGGTACGTGAGACGAGGAGGACATGTGCCCCTGCATCGGCAAGACGATGTGCTGTAGTTAAGCCAATGCCGCTAGATGCGCCTGTAATGAGGACGGTTTTACCGTGGATACGGTCCTGAAAGAGTTTCTCTAATTTTGCTTTCACGCTGTGTTTCCCTGATTAGAATTTAGTTCACTTAAATCCTAAATTGTCTTTATTTTATTGGAGAACTTAGTTCACATTATTCCATGAGTTGACTAAAACTCACACGCATAATGATAGCGAATATAATGAAAAAAGCTATAAATAAGTCTTTGAATTTACAAATAAAATTAGAGTAATTGCTCTATTTTAAATCTATCTTTTCTTAATTATTAACACGATTTTATTTAAATTCCAAGAGATAACGCTGAAAAATCAAGACCACTTTTGAGGTCTTGATCGGTTCTTTAAACTTTTGCCAAAGCTTGCTCTAGATCGGCAAGTAGATCATCAATATGCTCAATCCCAACAGATAAACGAACCATATCGAGACTGACACCTGCTGCTTTCAGCTCATCTTCATTGAGTTGACGATGTGTGGTCGTTGCAGGATGGCAGGCTAAGCTTTTTGCATCACCAATATTGACTAAGCGTGTGAAGAGTTGTAGTGCATCAATAAAACGCGTCCCACCTTCACGGCCATCTAGTACCCCAAAGGATAAAATCGCAGAGGGCTGACCTTTGACATATTTTTGCGCCAAGCCGTGTTGAGGATGATCTTTCAAGCCTGCGTAGTTGACCCATTTCACTTTTGGATGATTCTGCAAATATTCTGCCACTTTCTGTGCATTGTACGTATGACGTTCCATACGTAGGTTCAGCGTTTCTAAGCCTTGTAGAATCAAAAACACACTGAGTGGACTGATGGCGGCACCTGTATTGCGTAGTGGTACCACACGCGCACGAGCGATATAAGCGGCTTCACCTAAAGCTTCGACATAGTTCACGCCGTGATAACTTGGATCTGGCGTATTCAGCACTTTAAAGCGTTCAGGATATTTACCCCAAGGGAACTTGCCACTGTCGACAATTGCACCGCCAATCGAGTTGCCATGCCCGCCAATATATTTGGTGAGTGAATGAATCACAATATCCGCACCATATTCAAATGGTTTCAGCAGTGCAGGAGTCGCAACGGTATTATCGACAACAACAGGCACACCATATTCATGCGCGATTTTGGCAATGGCTTCTAGGTCAATAATATTGCCCAGTGGATTACCAATCGATTCAACAAAGACCAGTTTGGTTTTTTTATCAATTAAACCGCGTAAAGCTTCTGGGTTTTGATAATCAAAGAAACGGACTTCAATACCTTGTTTCGGCAAGGTATGCGCAAACAGGTTATAAGTACCACCATAGAGGGTAGAAACTGAGGCGATATTGTCCCCCGCTTCGGTAATGGTTTGTATCGCATAGGTAATGGCAGCCATACCAGAAGCTAACGCCAATGCACCAATACCACCTTCGAGTGCGGCCAAACGCTGTTCCAGCACTGCCGTGGTTGGATTCATAATTCGGGTGTAAATATTGCCTTGGACTTTAAGGTCAAATAAATCTGCACCATGTTGTGTATTATCAAAGGCATAAGAAGTCGTTTGATAAATCGGTACGGCCACAGCTTTAGTAGTGGCTTCAGGGCTATAACCTGCATGAATGGCTAAAGTTTCGTCTTTATAGGTCATGAACTTCATCTATGTGAGTTAAATTTTGCACAGTCTATCATTAATGAATATGATGGAAAGCGTGAAAATAATGAATATTTATCTAAAAAATTCATAAAGATGAGCTTTAAGTCGCTGTTTATCTATAGAAGAGTGGGATAAAGGCAGTGTTTAAAAAATCAGCGTGATCAAAGTTGTAACATTGCATTGAAGATCGGTTTGATGCCTTATTTTTTCAACGTATTCATCGTATAATGCCCGCAAATATTTTTCGCTTCTGGCGATTTTTTGGTTTTTCTATTGAGGAGTCCTACGTGGCCCAATATATTTATACGATGAACCGAGTGTCTAAAATGGTTCCGCCTAAGCGCGAAATCTTAAAAGACATCTCTTTGTCATTTTTCCCAGGTGCAAAAATTGGTGTACTTGGTTTAAACGGTGCAGGTAAATCGACCTTGCTTCGTATTATGGCGGGCGTAGACAAAGATTTCTCTGGTGAAGCGCGTGCTCAACCGGGTATCAAAATCGGTTATTTAGAGCAAGAACCACCGCTCGATCCAAATAAAGATGTACGTGGCAACGTCGAAGATGGTTTACGTGAACCATTGGATGCCTTGGCGCGTTTGGATGAAGTATTTGCTGAATATGCAGCTGAAGATGCAGACTTCGATAAGCTTGCAAAAGAGCAAGAAAAATTAGAAGCCATTATCCATTCATGGGATGCGCACAACCTCAGTAACCAAATGGATCAAGCAGCAGCAGCCTTGAACCTTCCAGCTTGGGATGCAGATGTAACGTTGCTTTCAGGTGGTGAACGTCGCCGTGTTGCACTTTGCCGTTTATTATTGTCTAAACCAGACATGTTGCTTCTCGACGAACCGACGAACCACTTGGATGCAGAGTCTGTATCTTGGTTAGAACGTTTCTTGAAAGACTTTCCAGGTACGATTGTGGCGATTACGCATGACCGTTACTTCTTGGATAACGTTGCTGAATGGATTCTTGAACTTGACCGTGGTATGGGTATTCCATATCAAGGCAACTATTCTGCTTGGTTAGAGCAAAAGAATGCCCGTTTAGAGCAAGAACAGAAACAAGAAGAATCTTTTGCGAAAGCATTGAAAAAAGAACTTGAATGGGTTCGTTCAAATGCCAAAGGCCAGCAAAAGAAAAACAAAGCGCGTATGGAACGTTTTGAAGAACTTAACTCGCGTGAGTTCCAACAACGTAACGAAACTTCAGAAATCTATATTCCACCTGGTCCACGCCTAGGCAATAAAGTGGTTGAAGTAGAAGGCATCAGCAAATCATTTGATGGTCGTTTGTTGTATAAAGATTTAACCTTCACGGTTCCACCAGCGGCAATTGTCGGTATTGTGGGTCCAAACGGTGCAGGTAAAACGACTTTGTTCCGTATGATGACGGGCGAACAGCAGCCTGATACGGGTACTGTGACTTTAGGTGAATCGGTTAAAGTCGCTTATGTGGGTCAGATCCGTGATACTTTGGATAACAACAAAACTGTTTGGGAAGAAGTGTCTGGCGGTTTAGATATCTTAAGAATTGGCGAATACGAAATTGCATCACGTGCTTATATTGGTCGTTTTAACTTTAAAGGCCAAGATCAGCAAAAACGTGTAGGTGAGTTGTCTGGTGGTGAGCGTAACCGTTTACAATTGGCGAAAATCCTGCAAATGGGTGCGAACGTAATCTTACTGGATGAACCATCGAACGACTTGGATATTGAAACTTTACGTGCGCTTGAAGATGCAATTCTTGTATTCCCTGGTACGGTAATGGTGGTATCGCATGACCGTTGGTTCCTTGACCGTATTGCGACACACATCTTGTCATTTGAAAATGAACAGCCTGAATTCTTCACAGGTAACTATGCTGAATATGAAGCATACCGTTTGGCTCGTTTAGGTGAAGATGCGGTACAAAAACGCACCAAATACAAAAAGATTGGTGGTTAATTTCCACTAATAAAAAACCAGCCTTCGGGCTGGTTTTTTTATGCATGTGTTTTAAGAAAAAGCCAATTCACTATAGGCATCATACAAACAGCGTTTTGCGTCAGGATGACCATCTTGTGCGGCTTTTTTTAACCACTGCTCGGCTTTATCATAATTACGATCTAAACCCAGTTGACCATTTAAATAGCCAATCCCCATTTTAAATTCAGCTTCGGGGTGACCGCGTAAAGCAGAGCGGAGAAAATACCACATCGCATTACGGCTGTTACTGGACGACATTGGGCTATGGTCGATCTGTATAGGGGCTGCCATTTGCAAGACATTTTTTTGCATGAACACATGGTAATGTTCACATAATGCCAGTTGCTCAAAATGCAATCCACATTGATATTCGTGTTCACCTGCATGATCAAATACAGGTGTTACCAAGTCGTGATAGGAAGTGTGAAATAACAGTGTCCATACTGTTTTGAGGTATTCCATATTCATCTTCGCCTCCTTGTTACTGACAACATTAGTGGTCATTATTTAATTTAAACGTTTTGGCACTCAGATGTATTAAATTATTGTAACAAAATGGTTTTTATTGGTGTGTGCTGTGAATAGCATGATGAATATTGGTGGTGTAATTTTATTACATCCATGAAGCTGCTATAGTGTCGGCAAGTTGTAATGATCGTATTTTATCTTGTGAAACGCTCTCATGTTTTTATCACCTTATTGCTGAGTTTGTTCATGTTTCAAAGTCTTTGGAACGTGGCAGCGGCATTTTGTGTGCATGAAGAGTCAAAGAGCGTGAGAGTGATGCCACATTTTGGACATCATGTTACTGCCAGTTGCGAGTCAAAATCGCATGGAATGGCAAAGAAAAGTACGACACAACCTACATCTTCCTTCGATTTAGCTGACTTTACGCAAGATGATCATAGTGATCATTTACCTTCTTTTGCACATATCATGCTGACAGAAGCACAGCATTCAGCTTTATCTCCTGTCTTTATTCCCAAATTGGTTCAGGTTCAGTTTAACTGGCAAAATCTGTATCAATCGCCCCATTTATCCCTCACTAACCCACCTCCTGTTTTAACCCCGCTATAGGTGGGGTAGCCGAAAATATTGCCCACCACTAATTTTTAACTTTAGTGGGGCATCAACATGTCTTTTAAAACTTCGAAAGTTCCAGATTTCGATCCTATACGTGTGTCTATGCGTGCAATAGGCTTGGTACTGAGCGTAGCACTTTGCAGTTCGCCTGTATGGGCAGGTGAGCAGCCACAATTACTCACTTTGTCACAAGCCATACAACGTTCAACAGATTATCAACAGACTCAAGGTGTGTGGAAAACGCAACAACAAATTGCGACTGCGCATATAAAACAGGCAAAGCTGTGGATAAATCCAGAGTTGTCCATAGAGCAAACGGGCTTTAATTCCGATCAAGATCGGGAACTGGCATTGGGTCTTTCTCAGCGTCTGGATATTTTTGGCGAACGCAAAGCGAATCAGAAACGCGCCAAAATTGCTGAACAGCAAATCGGACTAAAACAGCAAATCTATTTAGCACAGTTAGAGTTGGCTGTTAAATATTTATGGTCACAATTGGCGATCTATGAATTGGAACGTCAGGTTATTCAAGAGCAATTACAGGTCAGTGAAGAAATCTAAATGCCATTACAAAGCGTTATCAGGCAGGGAGTGTAGCGCAGGTTGATGTTGATCGTGCTCGATTAAGTCATGCCGAAAGTTTGCATTTATTCCGACAGGCTGATTTACAAGTCCAACTGGCAAAACAGTATTTATCGAGTGCTTGGGGAGAGCGGGATCAGTCGGTGGCTGTTGCTCTCAATCCGTCACACTTATGGCCTACAACGACAGCTCAGCAAGTCCAGCAGCATTTAGCCGCCAATTTAATGGAAAAAAATCGACAATTATTGTTGCTTGATTCACATGCCAAAATTGAGCAATTGAAAGCCCAAGCACGTCCTAGCCCTACTGTGAATGTGGGTGTGAATCGCAGTCGATCAGTAGAAACGAATGCGGACAATGCATTAGTGGTCGGTGTTTCCATTCCTTTAAATCTCTTTGACCGTCAGCAATATAGCAAGGAAATCGCACAGGCGCAGCAAACTCAGCTAGAGCAGCAACAGGAATTTTATCTGAAGCAAAATGCCTTGCAGGTTGGGAATTTATTGACGGAATTGCAAGGTCTAGACGTACAGTTTCGTGCATTGCAACAGACGCAATTGCCTTTGGCTCAAACAGTTCAACAAAAGACGTTGCAAGGGTTTAAGGTCGGTAAATTTGCACTTTTGGATGTGCAGCAAGCCACTTTACAGTTGCAAGAAGTTCGTATGCGTAAAGTTCAGTTGTTGAAAGATGCTTGGCAGTGCGCCCTTGCAGCAGAAAGCCTCAGTTTAGGTATTGATCCTAGTCAGGTCATGAACAAAGATGCGATTGCACAATTAAATCAAAGCCTGTGGCAAGACACACAGGCATTATCAGATATTGGTGGGGGAAATTAACATGTTGAATTTTAAAAATAAGAGATTGAATCAACAGGGAAAAATCTCCCAAAAACTGTTAATGATATTGGTCGTTATGATTACGGCAGTAGTGTCCATAGCGGTGTTGTTCTTTACACAAAAGTCATCTACGAAGGAAGATGAGCACGGACACGCTGAAGCAGAAGAACATGCAGATGAAAAAGGTCATGAAGAATCGGAGGAACATGAAGCCGCAATTGCCTTAACGGTTAAACAGGTGACTGAACAAGGGATTCAACTGGCTGTTGCAGAGTTGGGTCCTGTCGTGAAATCGGCAGCCTATCCTGCCAAGTTGGTGGTAAATACTGACTACCAAGCACATGTAGCACCTGCATTTGCTGGGCATGTCGAAGCCGTCTATGTCGAATTGGGGCAGCAGGTCGCGAAAGGACAAGCACTCGCCAGTTTATTGGTCCCAGATTTGGTGGATCAGCAAGCCAGTTTACAAGTGGAACAAGCCAATTTGGAATTGGCACGTCAAGACTACGAGCGCGAGAAAAAGTTATGGTCAGAAGGTATTTCTGCCAAGCAGGATTATCAACGTGCCTATAACGCTTATCAGCAAGCGCAGATTCAAGTTAAGGCAACACGCTCTCGTTTATCTGCTTTTGGTGCTCAGGTAAATAGCCAAGGGCGTTATGTACTCAAGGCACCCATCGCAGGAATGATTAGTCAGAAAGATCTGGTGGTGGGCGAGAATGTCCAATTGGCAGATCAATTGTTTGTGATTGACCAGTTGGATCAATTGTGGCTGGAATTTATTGCGCCAAGTAGTGAATTTGCCACAATTGTGCCAAATCAAAATATTGAGTTTAAATCCTTACAAACAGGGAATGTATTTAAGGCACAAATTCAAAGCTTAAATAGTCAAGCTGATGCGCAAACGGGGCGTCTACAAGTCCGTGCAAAAGTCTTGTCCAATGCAGCAGAATTACGTCCAAATTTAATGGTGAATGTGCAGTTACAACAGCAACAAGTGCAGCAGGGATTACGTATTCTTGCTAGTGCGGTACAGCAAGTGGAAGGGAAAGATGCGGTGTTTGTGGCAACGCAGCATGAACAAAAGCTTGAATTTATGCCTCAAGCTGTGACTTTAGGCGCTCGCTCTAGTGATGGTCAATGGATAGAAGTGCAATCTGGTTTAAATAAGGGGCAACAATACGCAGCACAAGGCAGTTTCTTACTCAAGTCTGAATTAGAAAAAGGAGAGGCGAGCCATGCACACTAAACCACCGCTTCCGCCAGAGGTTGAAACGGCACAGCTTACTTCAGACGGTTTACCTCCGCCAGAAGGATGGTTTGACCGTATTATCCAGTTTTCTATTCGCAATGCCATTTGGGTCATGCTCTTTGTATTGACTTGGATTGGGGTTGGGATTTACAGCTATCAACAATTGCCAATTGATGCTGTGCCCGATATTACCAATACGCAGGTGCAAATTAATACCCAAGCCACAGGTTTTACCGCATTAGAGGTCGAACAACGAATTACCTATCCCATAGAAAATGCCATGGCAGGTTTGCCTGAGTTACAGCAAACCCGTTCCATTTCACGTTATGGTTTGTCTCAGGTCACCATTATTTTTCAGGATGGCACCGATATTTACTGGGCAAGGCAGTTGATTAATCAGCGTCTACAAGAAGCACAGGCAGAACTTCCTGAAGCCATTATTCCGACCATGTCGCCTATTTCCACTGGATTGGGGGAAATTTATCAATGGGTAATTAAGGCGGAACCGAATGCGCGTAAGGCAGACGGTACAGCGTATAGTGCGATGGATTTACGTGAAATTCAGGACTGGATTGTTCGTCCACAATTGCAACGTGTCGCAGGTGTTGCGGAGGTCAACTCAATTGGTGGGTATAACAAAACCTATGTGGTCACTCCAGATTTGCAACGCTTACAGCAATTGCAAATTCCACTCAGTGAGTTACAAACTGCGCTGACTGAAAATAATGAAAACCGTGGTGCGGGTTTTATTGAACAGAATGGGCAGCAGCTTACGGTACGGGTGCCAGGTACACTCACTGATATCAAAGCGATTCAAAATGTCAGCATTAGCAATAAAAATGGTTTTCCAATTCGAGTGGCTGATGTTGCAACAGTGTCCATTGGGCATGATTTACGTACAGGTGCAGCAACCTATAACGGAGAAGAAACTGTATTGGGCATCGCCATGATGATGATGGGCGAAAATAGCCGCACCGTCGCCCAAGCTGTAGATGCCAAATTGAAACAGGTTCAACAGTCTTTACCTCAAGGTGTGGTCATTGAAACCGTCTATGACCGTACCAGTCTAGTCGATCGTGCGATACGCACCGTACAGAAAAATTTGGTCGAAGGTGCAATACTGGTTATTGTGATTCTGTTTTTATTTCTGGGGAATTTCCGCGCTGCATTGATCACCGCCTGTGTGATTCCACTTTCGATGCTATTTACTTTAACAGGAATGGCTCAACAGAACATTAGTGCCAATTTGATGAGTTTAGGTGCACTGGATTTCGGCATCATCGTAGATGGTGCTGTGGTGATTGTGGAAAACTGTATTCGCAGATTAGCAGAAGCCCAGCATCGACATCGACGTTTACTCACCCGTTCTGAACGTTTCCGAGAAGTGTTTTTAGCAGCGAAACAGGCACGACGACCATTAATTTTTGGGCAACTGATTATTTTGGTGGTGTATTTCCCGATCTTTGCGCTGTCAGGCGTAGAAGCCAAACTGTTTCACCCCATGGCAATGACGGTTGTGTTAGCCCTGATCGGTGCCATTCTTCTCTCGATCAGTTTTGTCCCTGCTGCGGTAGCATTATGGGTCACAGGAGAGATCAAGGAGAAGGAAAGTCGCTGGATGCTCTGGCTCAAGCAGCAGTACACACGATTACTGAATTGGGCGTATGAATTCAAAGCTTTGGTGCTGACCCTTGCCTTGTGTATTTTATTTTTTACAGGTGTACTTGCCACACAGGTCGGGAGTGAATTCGCACCGCAGTTGAGTGAAGGGGATTTTGCGGTACAACAAATGCGTTCACCGAGTACAGGTTTAGAACAGTCTTTGCGTATGCAGGAAAATACTGAAAAGTTACTGTTAAAAGAATTTCCAGAGATTAAGGCAATTTTTGCGCGTACAGGAACCGCAGAGGTCGCAACAGATGTGATGCCCCCCAATATTTCCGATGCGATTGTATTGTTAAAGCCACGGGAGCAATGGCCAGACGCCAAAGAAAGCCTCGATGAGTTACGTCAACGAATGATCGCTTTTCTGGCGACTTTACCAGGCAATAACAGCGAGTTTTCTCAACCGATTGAACTGCGTTTTAATGAGCTGATTTCGGGAGTACGCAGCGATGTTGGCGTCAAGATTTTTGGCGATGATATGCAGGTGTTGAATCAGCAGGCGACACAGATTGCAGAAAAAATTCAGCGGATTTCAGGCGCAACCGCGGTCAATATTGAACAAACCAGTGGTCTTCCTTTATTGAATGTAGAGGTGAATCCTGCCTTAGCGGCACAATATGGTTTGTCGGTCAAAGCGATTCAAGATTTGGTGGCAACCAGTGTGGGTGGTCAAAATATTGGACAAATTTTACAAGGTGATCGACGCTTTGATTTTGTCATTCGTTTAGATGGCCCACAGCGCACGCCAGAACATTTAGCCGTATTACCGCTACAAACCGCCAATGGAGGTCTCATTCAACTGCAAGATGTGGCTAAAGTCGAAACCATTTTGGGGATTAATCAAGTGAGTCGTGAAGATGGTAAACGCCGTATGGTGGTGACCGCCAATGTCGAAGGGCGTGATTTGGGTTCATTTGTACAGGAGCTGCAAACGACGCTGGCAAAGCAGCCTTTACCTGAAGGTTATTGGTTAGATTATGGTGGGCAGTTCGAAAATTTAATCTCGGCTAAAAACCGTATGCTCTGGGTTGTGCCTTTGGCCTTAATTGCGATTTTTATTCTGCTCATGGCCGTGTTTCATAACATCAAAGAGAGTTTGTTGGTGTTTACTGGGGTGCCATTTGCGCTGTGCGGTGGTTTGATTGCTTTATGGTTGCGTGATATTCCACTTTCAATGTCAGCAGGTGTAGGTTTTATTGCTTTATCAGGTGTTGCCGTCTTGAATGGTCTGGTCATGCTGACCTTTATTAAAGAGCTACGACAGCATTTAGATATTTACCCTGCTACATGGCAAGGTGCAATTTTGCGTTTACGCCCCGTGTTGATGACGGCTTGTGTTGCTTCATTGGGGTTCATTCCCATGGCTTTGGCGACAGGAACAGGGGCGGAAGTACAACGACCTTTAGCAACAGTCGTGATTGGTGGGATTTTATCTTCGACGATGCTGACCTTGGTGCTGTTGCCAATTTTATATCGTTGGATGCATGAAACCAAAGCACCTTAAATGAAAGATGCCTTGATTCGTTTTGAATCAAGGCATTGTTGAGTCTTAAGAATTTGCTTGAGCAACATGGACACTGATAATAGTTGCGTACTGATTTTTCGGCGTCGCTTTGTTATCGAATTTTTCAGACACTTCAATCAAGTAATTTCCTGCATGTGGAAAAGTAATATTGGCACTGCCATTATTTTGTACAGGAATATTGAGTGCTTGAGCTTCAGTAGCACCTTGAGCACGAACCATTAACTCAGCCTGAGCTAAAGGTTTGTTGGCTTTATGAATTTGGAGCTGAACCGCTTGCTGTGCGATGAGTTGATTTGGATGGGTAGAAAAATTGACTTGAATCGGTGCTGAACTCGCAGCAATCGCAGAAGTCGATTGTTTACTGATATAAGTCTGCAAGGTCCATTCACGAACGGTGTCTACTTTTTTGGGTAATTTGCCCTTAAAGTCGCTAGCAATCACATAATCACGCTCACTTAAAGGCGGGACTTGATCTGTTGTAGCATCGGCTAAAATTTTCCATTGTTTATTATGCTGAACATATTGGATCGGGTAACTGGTTTTGGCAAAAACTGTATAGGTGCCTTTTTCGGGTAGAGGTAAATCAAAGATAGTGGCCGATTTTAAGGTCGTTGTGGGCTGTAAGGTGGCTTGCTTTTGGTCGGGTTGAATAATGGTAAATTGTGGATCTTGGAGTGCATATTCTGCATGTAAGGCTTGCTCTGCATAAGCTGCAATAATAGGAATTTGGGTGTTGTCCGTGATAAAGGCCAATGGAGCGACATAAGGTTCATGTGCAAAACTATAGCTGCTCAGCATTACCGCAGAAAGAATAACAATTTTTTTCATAACAGAATTCCAATTTCAAAAATGATGCGAGAAGATAAATGAAGATGTAGCCAATAAATTAAATATGCAAATGATAATTATTTTCATATATTTTGCAAAGTAAAATATAGGGTGTAGGTCGAAGCTGGCCACGTTGACTGAAATAAGAATGAATAGAGGCAACAATATGAGTGGATCGCATGGGCATGATCATACACATGCAACCGTGACTGAAAAAAATGCAAAGAAGTTAAGTTTTGCTTTAGCGCTGACCAGTATTTTTTTAATTATCGAAGTCATTGCGGGTTTTATCACGCAGAGTCTGGCATTGCTCTCGGATGCGGCACATATGTTTACCGATGCAGCAGCACTCGCGATTGCTTTGGTTGCTATTAAAATTGGCAAATTGCCTGCAGATAACAAACGGACCTTTGGTTATCAGCGTTTCGAAATTTTAGCAGCTTTATTTAATGCGCTGATGTTGTTTCTGGTTGCCATGTATATTTTATACGAAGCCTATCAGCGTTTTAGTCATCCTCCAGAAATTCAAAGTATGGGGATGCTGGTCGTGGCCGTCATTGGTTTGATCATTAATTTAATTTCCATGCGCATCTTGTTTTCCAGTGCGCAGGAAAGTCTGAATGTGAAAGGTGCTTATTTGGAGGTTTTGAGTGATGCCTTGGGTTCAGTCGGCGTGATTATCGGGGCAATTGTGATTTATTTTACCCAATGGTATTGGGTGGATACGCTGATTGCGGTCTTGATTGGTTTTTGGGTTCTGCCACGGACATGGATTTTACTCAAACAGAGCATTAATATTTTATTGGAAGGGGTACCTGAAGAAATTGATATAGAGCAATTACGCCAAGATTTGCTGCAATTGCCTAACGTTGAAAGTATTCATCAACTCAAGGTCTGGGCCATCAGTTCTAAAAATATTCATCTTACTGTACACCTTTACGCCCCACTAGCCGATCAAAAGCAGTTGTATCAGGTAGCTTCCGCGATGCTGCATCAGCAACATGGCATTGCCGAAATGACCTTACAGATTGAAGATGATGAATGTCTGGCACATGCACACAGCCAGCCACATACGCATCAGTCGCATGAGCATGTTCACACGGAACACGAAGTAGAGGATCCTTCACATCAGCATTAAGCTGATGTGAAGTGCTGTGGATGAATAGTTAGATTTCCCACTCATGCTCGCATTCGCGGCATTTCCATTTTTTCTGTGACTGCATGAAGGCTTGCATTGAAATTTTAAAATCAGGTAAATCACGATAAAATAGAAAACCTGCAACGGCACAGATCACAAATACCACAACCGTTGCAATTTGCAGGGTTGAGCCTGCACCATCACCAAATAACCACATAGCGATGCTGATTAATACCAAAAGCAACAAGACAAAAATGGAAGGAACAAGAAATACTAAACTTTTAGGGACAACTGGACGTGCCGCAGGTGCATTGGCTTGGGCAACAGGCATAATCTTCGGACTTTGGCATTTTGGGCAACGGTATTGCATTTCAGCTCCATCATTTTTATCTGGGTTTATTTTAGCGGAATGTTGCACATAGCCAAAATAATTCAGGCAATTTTATGTTGTGTTGAGGCAATAAAAAAGCCACTGTTCAACAGTGGCTTTTTTGAATTTGGCGTCCCTACGGGGATTCGAACCCCGGTTACCGCCGTGAAAGGGCGATGTCCTAGGCCTCTAGACGATAGGGACTTATGAGGCAACACAGGTAAAACGATTTTTGGTGGAGTCAAGCGGGATCGAACCGCTGACCTCTACAATGCCATTGTAGCGCTCTACCAACTGAGCTATGACCCCAGTCTGTGTGAGCGCAATATTAGGGATATTCTGCTCACACGTCAACAGCTAATTTAATTAGGCTTGTTCAATTGCATCATTTTTCGGCAATTTCAGGCTTTCATTCAGTTTTTCCCATACTTTTGCTTCTTTTTTGCTCGGTGCACCCACAATTTCTAGTGCATGACGTAAACGAGCGAAGGTCAAGTCTGGACCTAAAGTCACCATCGATTGCATGACTGGAGTCGAAGAAGTTGAACCTGCAATCGCAATAAAGAAAGTCGGCATGAAGTCACGGAGCTTAATGTTCATCTGGTTGGCTAAATCCATCAGGATTTGGCTCACCGTGTCATTGTTCCATGTGAACTGGCTTTCTAAACGCCAAATGGCAAACTGTAAACTTTGACGCACTTGTTCTTCAGTCAATTTCTTGCTTTCAAACTGTTCCTTGCTAATTTGAGGCATATGATTGAAATAGAAACCTGCCCAATTTACAGCTTCAGAGAGCAAGTGAATACGTGGCTGAATTGCAGCTGCAATATCTTCTAAGGTATTACGGTCACTTTTCCAGCTCAACAGACGATCGAGTAACTGACCAGGAGTGAGGGATTTAATCCATTGACCATTCAGCCAATTAAGTTTTTCCACATCAAAAATTGGACCACCTAAAGACACACGTTTCACATCAAAGTGTTCAACCATGTCATTTAAGGTAAAGACTTCACGTTCGTCAGGCATTGACCAGCCCATACGACCCAAGTAGTTCAAGAGTGCTTCAGGCAATACACCGATGTCACGGTAGTAGTTGATTGAGGTTGGGTTTTTACGTTTAGACAGTTTTGATTTGTCTGGGTTACGCAACAATGGCATGTGGCACAGAGTTGGCATCTCCCAACCAAAATATTGGTAAAGTAACTGATGTTTTGGTGCAGATGGCAACCACTCTTCACCACGAAGAACATGGGTGATTTCCATTAAGTGATCATCAACCACGTTTGCCAAATGATAAGTTGGCAAACCGTCGGTTTTTAATAACACTTGCATGTCGACTTGTGCCCAAGGAATTTCAACCTCACCGCGCAATAAGTCATTAATTTTACACACGCCTTCTTCAGGTACTTTCATACGAATTACGTGTGGTTCACCCGCTGCAAGGCGACGTTGCACTTCTTCTTGGGTGAGTTTTAAGCCACGGCCATCATATTTTTGTGTTTCGCCGCGTGCTTGTTGTTCTTCACGCATTTGATCTAGTTCTTCAGCCGTTGCGAAGCAGTAGAATGCATGACCTTTTTCGACCAAATCTAAAGCATATTGTTTATAGATATGCATACGCTCCGATTGGCGATAAGGTGCGTGAGGTCCGCCCACGTCTGGTCCCTCAGACCAATTCAAACCTAACCAGCGTAAAGAATCTAAAATCATTTTTTCAGATTCAGGTGTTGAGCGAAGTTGGTCGGTATCTTCAATACGTAAGATAAATTCGCCGCCGTGTTTTTTAGCAAAACACATGTTAAATAATGCGATGTAGGCAGTTCCTACATGAGGAAACCCTGTAGGGGAGGGTGCAATACGGGTACGAATAGTCATAACAATATTTTCAAAAGATAAACTGAGGCTATTATAACGAAAAAGCCCAATCACTTAATGCTAAATTCAACATTTGTGATTGAGCTTTACACCAATTTTTAAGGGGGAAAATTGGTAGTTCAGATTAGGAATTATTTTGTGGGAAAATTGATTGTAAGAAACGAGAGAAGCGTTCGTTCTGTGTGGCAAAGAAACTTTGGGTCGGTGCAACTTTAATTGCGGTCAACATCTTCAAGTTATTGTCTGTCTGCAAATAATTGTCACCTTGCTTTTGCTGATTGAGAGCTTTCTCAATCAAAGAGACTTTTTCAGAGGCAACGCTTTTATTCATGGTTGCTTTAATGGCAGCCGTATGACCAGTCTGTGCCATCAGACCTAAGCCAAGGCTGAGGCAAATAGCTTGAAAATAGTGTAAGTTCATCTCGAATTCCCCTTTAACTCAATATGTTGAGAACTTTTTTATAAAATAGTGTTCTACATACTATAGCTACAATTTAAACATCTTTAGAAACAAAAAAGTAGACTTACGTCACACTTTTTACAAAAAGATAAGAAAATCTAAGCGATTCTACGCATCATTGTTACAGTAATGTCGATGTCTTGCTGTTTTAACAAATAAATATGAAGACATCATGAAGATTGTAATATTGTGACAAATTTTAGACCATTTCATGAAATAATTTCAGCATCTTTCTTTGTATATATTGCAACATTTGGTATATCTGAAAATTAGAAAAACTATGAATAAATGCTTATAGCCACATGATTGTGAAAACTGTTTATTAAAAATATAGTGCAAAAAACAGTCATTAGAGTCCAAAAATGAATAAATCTCTCTTTGCATTAGGAATTGCGTTTTTAGCTGGGGTTTCGGGGCACGTCTTTGCAGCAAAAAGTTTCTTGAATGTATCTTATGATCCGACCCGCGAATTTTATCAAGAGTACAACAAGGAATTTGGTCAATACTGGAAGCAGCGCACGGGTCAGGACATTGAATTTAAACAATCTCATGGGGGCTCTGGCAAGCAGGCACGCGCTGTGGCAACAGGTTTAGAAGCCGATGTCGTAACTTTGGCCTTGGCCAATGATATCGATGAAATTGTGAAGGTGGGTTATATCGACAAAAATTGGCAAAAAGAATTTCCAAACAATTCGGCTCCCTATACTTCAACTGTCGTTTTTTTGGTGCGTAAGGGCAATCCTAAGCATATTAAAGACTGGAATGATTTGGTAAAGCCGGGCGTAGAAATTATTACGCCTAACCCAAAAACAGGAGGAGCACCACGTTGGATTTATTTGGCGGCATGGGGTTATGCCTTGAAACAACCTGGAGGCAATGATGCCAAAGCACGTGAGTTGGTCAAAAACCTGTATCACAATGTCAAAGTCTTAGATTCAGGCGCGCGAGGTTCTTTAACCACCTTTGCTGAACGTGGCATAGGTGATGTGTTGCTGTCTTGGGAAAACGAAGCTTTGTTGGCAACGAAAGGTTTGGGTAAAGGCGAGTTTGAAATCGTTTATCCTTCGATTTCTATTTTGGCGGAACCTTCAGTCGCGATTGTTGATCGAACCGTTGATAAAGATGGCAATCGCAACTTAGCCAAGGGGTATTTAAATTATTTGTATTCCCCGAAGGGGCAAGATTTAGCAGCAAAATACTATTTCCGTCCACGCAATGCACAGGCAGCAGCCAAGTATGCAGCCCAATTTCCAAAAATCAAATTATTCACGATTGGTGATGTATTTGGTGGTTGGGCAAAAGCGCAACAAACACATTTTGTAAATGGTGCGATCTTTGATCAGATTTATAATCAAAACAATTAAGATAGCTTAAAACTGTATAAAAAAGTCTCGACCAGAGGCTTTTTTTGCTTGGTGAATACAATAGAAACGGTTTTCTCTATAGAAAGTAATATTTCCCTACAAAAAGACGTTTGGAGCTTTACTAAAACAAGGTAATAATGTGCAGTTAAATTTTTGGTACTTTGATTGCACTGTTATGTCTCATATTTCTGTATTACTTCATGAAACTGTGGATGCCTTATTGGCAGGCCGAAATACAGGAATTTACGTCGATGGCACCTTTGGTCGAGGGGGACATACCCGATTATTGCTTTCAAAACTCGACGCTAATGCGAAAGTTTATGCTTTCGACAAAGATCCACAAGCGCTTGCAGTGGCGGCTGAATTGGCAGCAGAAGATTCTCGTTTTCACATTATTCATGCTAGTTTTGCAGATTTACAACCAGAGCTTGCCACTTTAGGGTTAACGCAAGTCGACGGTGTCATGGCAGACTTGGGGGTTTCTTCACCGCAGTTAGATCAGGCTGAACGTGGTTTTAGCTTTATGCAGGATGGTCCTTTGGACATGCGTATGGACAACTCGCAAGGACCGACTGCGGCAGAATGGCTGATGCAGATTGAGGAAGAAGCTTTAGCGAATGTGATTTTCCAATATGGTGAAGAGCGTTATAGCCGTCGCATCGCTAAAGCAATTAAAGCAGCAGGTCAAATTGATACCACGCGTCAGTTGGCAGAAATTGTAAAAGTAGCACATCCAAAGTGGGAAAAAAATAAACATGCTGCAACGCGTACATTTCAGGCAATACGTATTGCGATTAATAAAGAATTAGAAGATATTGAAGCTTTCCTACCTCAAGCGGTTGAGGTGTTAAAACCAGAAGGTCGTTTAGCAGTCATTAGTTTCCATTCCCTAGAAGATCGACTGATTAAACAATTTATTCAAAAAGAATCGACTTTGGCAGAAGACACAGGATGGGGTCTACCACAACAACAGCAAGATACCCGTCGTTTGAAAAAAATTGCACGTGTGCGTGCGAGTGAAGAAGAAGTGAAAGCCAATCCACGTTCACGAAGTGCTTGGCTTCGTGTTGCGGAACGCTTAGTTTAAAAGGCAAACAATGAAAACTGAAGCAGTCGAAAAGAAAGCGGAAAAATTTCGGACGAAAAAATATATCACTTATGCTTGCCTGTTAATTTTGGTTTTCATTAGTGCAATTATGGTGGTCTTTCAGGTATTTGAATATCGACATGACTATCGTGAGCTAAGTTCATTTATGCGCGAGCGCGATGACTTAAATGCCGAGTGGGGGCGATTGTTAATTGAGCAGCAGACCTTTGGTGCAACCGCACAAATTGGAACTCGTGCAGTGACTCAGTTACGTATGTATTCTCCGCCTGCCGCACAAACGGTTGTGATTTCTTTACCAATGACTTCAGATGAAAATAAATAAGGCTAGCTGTATATGGTAGACAAGCAGACTAAGCAACCACGTAAAAAACAGCAGTCAATTACGGGTAAAAATGCCATTAGTGTAGAGATGTGGCGTTTTTATCTGATGTGGGCCGTGGTGTTACTGTGCTTTTTGGCATTGGTCGGTCGTGCATTCTATGTGCAAGTGATTAACCGTGACTTTTTACAAAATAAAGCCAATGCCAATATTTTACGGACTGAAAAACTCAAAGCAATGCGTGGCGTGATTTATGATCGTCATGGTGTGCCTTTGGCAATCAGTACCCCTGTAATGAAAGTCGTGATTGATCCACGTGACTATTTTGATAATAAAAAATTATTTGATGACATTACTGCTGAATTGGCGAAAGATCCGCATAACCGAAAATTAAAGCGCCAATTGCCAGAAAAGAACCTTAATCTGGATGAGTTGGCTGATGCTGTTGGGATGGATCGGGCAGAGCTTAAGAAAAAACTATATGAACGTCCTCGCTCTCGCTATCTAGTGCTACAAAAAGAAATTCCGCCACAGCAGGCTGAGTTGATTGAAAAGCGCGAATTCCAAGGCGTCTATACCGAAAAAAATTATAAGCGATATTATCCGCAGCCACAGCCGAATGCACAAATTATCGGCCTGACCAATAGTGAAGGCGTGGGTATTGAAGGTTTGGAAATGCAGCTCAACAAACGCCTTGCGGGTGTGGATGGCGAGCAGCAAGTGGTACGTGATAAGAAGGGTAACCGTGTAAAAGACCCAGAGATCGTGAAAGAAGTGGAGTCAGGGGAAAATATTACCCTGAGTATCGATTCACGCCTGCAATATATTTTATACCGTGAACTGACTGCCGCGGGTGTGGCGAACAATGCACGTTCGGCATCAGCAATTGCTGTAGATGTAAAAACGGGTGAAATTTTGGCGATGACCAGTTGGCCATCATATAACCCAAATGATAAAAATGGTTTGGCAAACAAGGATGCCATGCGTAACCGTGGTGCAACAGACATGTTTGAACCAGGTTCAACCATGAAACCATTAACAGTGGCTATGGCATTGGAAACAGGGAAATACATGCCAACAACCGTAGTGAACACATCGCCAGGGTCTATGCGAGTAGGTAACCATACTATTCGTGATACTCATAACTACGGACAACTAACTTTGGCAGGGATTATTCAGAAATCGTCTAACGTGGGTGTGGCGAAAATTGCCTTATCTTTACCTTATGCAACTTTACCGACTTTTTTAAAGCGAGTGGGTTTTGGTCAGCGTTCAGCAGTCAAATTTCCGGGTGAAAGTTCAGGTATGGTGCTTCCACCAAGCAAGTGGAATGTATCTGAGGTTGCGACCATGGCGTATGGTTATGGGATTAACGCAACTGTACTGCAAATGGTCGATGCGTATGCCATGTTAGCCAATCATGGGGTAAAAGTTCCTCTGAGTCTGTATAAGCTAGAAGAACCCCCTAAAGGTCAACAAATGATTGATCCGAAAATTGCCGATCAAGTGTTGTTGATGATGGAAGCGGTGACGCTACCAGGTGGTACAGCACGTCAAGCCAATATACCGGGTTATCGTGTAGCGGGTAAAACAGGGACTGCACATAAATTACGTGCGGACCGTAAAGGTTATTCGGAAAAAGAATATCGTGCATTATTTTCAGGGGTTGCGCCTGTGAGTGATCCACGTCTCGCGATTTTTGTGGTCGTGGAAAATCCGCAAGGTCAATATTATGGTGGCTTAGTTGCTGCACCTGTCTTTGCTCGAGTGATGCAAGAGTCACTCCGTTTAATGAATGTGCCTTTAGATAAGCCTTTAGACACACCAAAAATCCAGTAATAGGTGCTAAATGTCAATTACATTTCAAGAACTGCATCCTTCTGATCAGATCGCTGGATGGATGAATCAACCTTTCCAAGGCTTTTGTTTAGACAGCCGTTATGTGCAAGCAGGGCAAATTTTTATTGCCCTTAATAGCTTGAGCCAGCCTGAAAAAACTGTGCAATTTGCTCAAGCAGCATTGGACAAAGGTGCTGTGGCTATTATTAGTGAAACTGAGCTGGGGCTTTCTCCAAGTTTAGTTGTGCCTGATGTCCGTCATTTAATGGGTACATGGCAAAAACAATATTTGCAAGCAGTATCGCCAACCGCGGCACTACAAATTTTGGCAGTGACTGGTACAAATGGCAAAACGACAATTTCACGTTTGGTTGCAGAATTGTTGATGTTGCAAGGACAACCTTGCGCAGTGATGGGTACTACAGGCAATGGCATACTTCCACATCTGGAAAGCTCTTCACATACCACCTTGGATGCCTTGCAGTTGCAAAATGCTTTGCATGGTTATGCGAAACAAGGTGCAAAATTTGCTTCGATTGAAGCAAGTTCGCATGGTTTAGAGCAAGGTCGTTTAACGGGTTGTGCAATTGAAATAGCAGCGTATAGCAATTTAAGTCGTGATCATTTGGATTATCACGGTACGCTCGAGGCTTATGCCGAGGCGAAGGCTCGACTATTCCAATTCACCTCATTAAAAGTAGCCGTCATTAATCTTGATGATGAATATGCGCCTATCATGCTCGCCGCCGCACAAGCTAATCCAGCAAAACCGCAGATTTTGACGTATTCCATGACGCAAGCCGCAGATTATCAAGTTCAAGATATTGAATATAGTTTGTCTGGCGCGCACTTTAGTTTGATGACCACTCAAGGCCAGTTCACAGTACAAAGCCCATTGCTTGGACATTTTAATATCGAAAATTTAGTGGCGAGTTTGATTGTGGCACAACAAGCAGGCTTTGATTTGGCGCAGTTGATTGCAACAGTCCCTCAGCTCAAGGGTGCACCAGGACGTATGCAGGTGATTCGTGATGATGCACGCCTATTTGTGGTGGATTATGCGCATACACCAGATGCCTTGGTACAAGTCTTAACTACTCTAAAACGTCATGTAGAGCAGAATTTATGGGCGGTGTTTGGCTGTGGTGGTGATCGAGATCGGGGGAAACGCCCACTGATGACTCAAGCAGCTTTAAATGGTGCAGATGTGGTGCTGTTAACCTCAGATAACCCACGGACGGAAAATCCTGAACAGATTTTTGCCGATATGAAGGCAGGTATTGATTTCTCTGGCCATGTGGTACATGAGATACATGACCGTCGTGAAGCAATTAAATTTGCGGTAAAAACTGCACAAGCAGGTGATATTGTCGTAATCGCGGGCAAGGGGCACGAGAACTATCAAGAAATTGAAGGTGTTCGTCACTGGTTTGATGATGTGGTTGAAGTACAGGCGGCGATTGATGCACAACATCTCGCCACAAATTCAGCATATCCCGCGCAATAGGAAATTAAGATGCATACTTCAACCACCAGTACGGTTCCTTTAGAACCTTGGACTGCGACAGAATTACTAGAAGCAACTCAAGGCTATTGGCTGCATGATCGGCAGCCAAGTGGTGAAATTAAACGAATTTTGACTGATTCACGTCATGCGGAACACGGTGATGCATTTTTGGCGCTCAAGGGTGAGCGTTTTGATGCACATGATTTTGTTGTGAAAGTTGTGCAGCAGGGCTGCGAGGTAGCAATTGTCAGTCATCCTGTAGATGCTGATATTTGTCAGTTGGTCGTGCCTGATACGCGTTTGGCTTTAGGGCATTTGGGAGCTTATCGACGTTCGCAACAGCAAGACTTAAAAGTGATTGCTTTGACAGGCAGTAGTGGTAAAACCACGACCAAAGAAATGCTTGGTAGTATTTTATCGCGTCTTGCGCCAACTTTAATTACACGCGGTAATTTGAACAATGATTTGGGTGTTCCGATGATGTTGTTGGAGTTACGTGCAGAGCATCGTTACGCTGTTATGGAGTTGGGTGCAAGCCACCAAGGCGAAATTGATTACACTTCACAATTGGTTCAACCTCATGTAGCAGGTATTCTAAATATTGGCACAGCGCACTTAGGCGAGTTTGGCGGACGTGAAGGCATTTGCCGTGCCAAATCTGAAATTTATGCCCATATTGCACCGACAGGTACTGCCATTGTACCCGCAGCTGACGATTTTACCGATCAGATTCGCCAAGTCATACAAACTGAGCATGTGTTGAGTTTTGGTCAGGGCGGCGATGTCTATGCTTCAGATGTAGAGTTACAACCGCAATCTGCACGTTTTAATTTGCATACACCACAAGGTGAACGAGTCGTGAATTTACCCTTTGCCGGTGAGCATAATGTGCAGAATGCGACAGCCGCTGTTGCCTTTGCGCTCGCGATTGGTATTGATTTAGATGACATCGTGCTTGGTCTTGAGCAAGCACAAGGTGCTAAAGGTCGCCTGAATTTTATTCAGAAAGCACCTTATTTATTCATTGATGATACCTACAATGCCAATCCTACTTCGATGCGTGCAGCAGGTGAAGTGCTTGCACAGCAAGAGGGTATACGTGTGATGGTGATTGGTGATATTGGTGAGCTTGGTCAAAGTGCGGCACAGCAACATTATATGCTGGGGCGCGACTTGGTCTCGATCAAGGGGATTAACTTTGTTGTCGCAGTCGGTGAATTCTCGCCTGCAACGCAAGAAGGTGCACGCAGTACCCAATATGGTAAAAAATTACAGGCATTCTTGAGTCAAGAACAAGCCTTACCGTTTTTAATTAGTTTAGTCGAAACACATCAACCCCAGTCGATGAGTTTCCTGTTTAAAGGTTCTCGTTATACCCATATGGAAACCTTAATGACTGACTTGATGGAGAAACTCTAAAATGCTGTTATGGTTATTTGAACAGCTTGCGGGCTATCACAGCTCATTCCAAGTAGTACGCTATTTAACATTACGTTCATTACTCAGTGTTTTGACCGCACTTTCCATTGGGCTGGTGCTTGGACCTGTAATGATTCGTAAGTTGCAAGCGTTAAAATATGGTCAGGCGGTGAGTACGTTTGCTCCTGAAAACCATGCCAAAAAGATGGGTACGCCAACCATGGGTGGGGTACTGATTCTACTTTCGATTGGGATTTCCACTTTACTTTGGGCAGATCTATCGAATCCTTATGTCTGGATTGTCTTGGGCGTGATGGTGATTTTTGGTGCTGTGGGTTGGGCAGATGACTGGATTAAAATCCGTTATAAAGACAATGCGGGTTTGCCAGCACGGAAGAAATTTTTCTGGACGTCAGTTGCCTCTTTAGGTGCGGGAATTGCATTGTATATAATTGCCAAGCAACAAGATAATCCAATTCATACTGCAAATATGCTGGATCTTCTCATCCCATTCTTTAAGAATCTCAGTATTCCATTGTCGGTTATTCCTTTAGGAATTGGATTTATTCTCTTTACCTATTTGGTGATTAATGGAGCCTCTAATGCAGTCAACTTAACGGATGGTCTGGACGGTTTGGCGATTATGCCAATTGTCTTGGTTGCTGCAGGTTTGGGTGTATTTGCTTACTTGGCGGGTGATGTTCGTTTTGCCAATTATTTGCATATTCCTTATGTAAAATATTCGTCTGAATTGGTGGTGATTTGTGCTGCTATGATTGGCGCAGGCTTGGCCTTCCTCTGGTATAACGCACATCCTGCACAAGTCTTCATGGGGGATGTTGGTGCCTTATCACTTGGAGCGATGCTAGGTACCATTGCGGTCATGGTACGTCAAGAAATCGTATTTGCGATTATGGGCGGTGTCTTTGTGGTGGAAGCGATTTCAGTGTTCCTGCAAATCGGTTCGTTACGAATGCGAAATAAACGCGTTTTCTTGATGGCACCTTTACATCATCATTATGAAAAGAAAGGCTGGCGTGAAACCCAAGTGGTGATTCGTTTCTGGATTATCACAATTATGCTGGTGGTTTTGGGTCTAATGACTTTAAAATTGCGTTAAGCAAAATCCGTGAAAATCAGGTCGGCATATGCCGACCTTTTTTATTTTTATGGGCAATTTTTGGAGAATATGATGAATCTACTCATGTGCCCTGTATGTCGTGAGAAATTAAGTTTGGTCGAAAAGACGTGGCAATGTGAGAATCGTCATAGTTACGATGTGGCTAAACAGGGTTATGTGAATTTACATGTGGTGCAACACAAGCACAGTAAAACCCCTGGAGATACAGTTGAATCTGTACAAGCGCGACGTGCATTTTTAAGTGCAGGGTTTTATGCACCCTTACAGCAAGCCGTGGTTGAAAAACTACGTCAACTGCACATTGAAAATCTTTTGGATATTGGTTGCGGTGAAGGTTATTACACTGATGCGATGCAGACAGAGGTGTTGCAATGTGTTGGTGTCGATATTGCGAAAAATGCAGTGCAAGTCGCAGCTAAATTGAATTCGGAGGTGACATGGGTGGTGGGTACGGGGGCGACTTTGCCTGTATTAGATCAATCTATTGATTTGTGTAGCAGTTTATTTAGTCCAATTCCTCAGCAAGAAATATTACGTGTACTGAAGGATAAAGGCTATTTGTTGGTGGTCACACCAGCACCTGAACACTTATTTGCTATTCGAGAGGCTCTATTTGAAGAGGTGAAGCCACATGAGCCGAATAAGTTTGTGCAGCAGTTGGCGCAGGACTTCGACTTGGTTGATTCGCAAGTGGTGAGTGCAGATTTAACACTGCCGCAACAGCAGCTTAAAAATTTGATTGCAATGACCCCTTACGCTTACAAAGCGAAAGTAGAGCGAAGAAATGCCCTAGAAGCTTTAGTTGAGTTTAAAGTGACTGCGCAATTCCAACTCTATTTATTCCAAAAGAAATAAAGCAATAAAAAAGCCCTTTTTGAAAAGGGCTTTTTTATTGCGTGAGTCTGTTATTGAAATTGATCAATGAGATGTTCAATCGCATCTGATTTCTTACTTGGAGCGTTCGGCTGCATGGCAGGTGGAGCTTGATTACTTGGAACCAAGGCTTCATCATCAGGTAGATCATCAAAATCGCGCTCAGGAGCACGTGCAGGTGCTGCTGGTTTAGGGCGATATAAGGGCTGAGCTAATGGTGGTGAAGCGCGGTAATCTTTTTTGGTCTCGCCCTCAATAAATTGGGTGTCGTTATGCAATGTAGGCGCTTTAGCATCTTTGTCAAAATGTACCCACGCCGATGGTGTGCCTTTTAAAGCATTGTCCATAAAGTTGGTCCAAATGGGTAATGCGGCAACGCCACCATATTCACGTCGACCCAAGGTTGCAGGCTGGTCAAATCCAACCCACGCGACCGTAACTAATTTACCATTAAAGCCTGCGAACCAAGCATCTTTCGCATCGTTGGTGGTTCCTGTTTTACCACCTAAATCATCACGGCCAATTTTGAGTGCGGCACGCCCTGTACCATGTTGGATTACATCTTTAAGGATGTTTGCCATATCGAAGGCAGAGCTAGATTTTAAAATTCGTTGTGCTTGACGGTATTCCGCATTGGCTACATGAGGTTCTGTGATCTTCGCTTCGGCACTTTGATTGGTAACATTAATCACTTCATCATCAGGTGTAACAGGTGCAATTTCTGAAGGCTCATTACTAGGTTCATTGATACATTCAATGCAGGCATATTCAGGATTGGCTTGATAAATAACTTTGCCATAAGCATCTTCAATGCGGTCAATAAAATGTGGTTGAATGCGGTAACCGCCATTTGCAAATGTGGCATAGCCTGTCGCCATTTGAATTGGCAGGACTTGTGGTGTACCTAAGGCAATGGTGTAGTTATTTGGAATTTGATCTTCTTGCAAACCAAAATCCATAAACAATTGGCGAGTACGCTCAATACCAACGGCTTGAAGTAAACGTACTGAGACTGTATTTCGAGATAAATATAAAGCACGACGCAATGGGATCATGCCCAGATAGCGCCCATCTGAATTTCGGGGTGACCATTTGCCAATAGTAATAGGACTATCATTAACCATGGTAAAAGGCGTCATACCGCGTTCTAGAGCCAAAGCATAGACAAAGGGTTTAATGGTCGAACCAGGTTGACGCCAGCCTTGTAAAGCTCGGTTAAATTTAGATTGATAAAAATTATATCCTCCGACGACAGCCTCAATTGCACCATTATTTGGATTTAATGCAATCAGTTGTCCTTGGACTTTCGGGATTTGTACCAGCGACCATGAGGTTTTGTCTGCATTCGGTCTTAAGCGAACAATATCTTTGACCTTAACAATTTGAGAAGCACGACTGGGTGCTGGACCAACGCTGTTGGCATTGCGATAAGGGCGTGCCCAAGACATTCCTGACCAAGGAACAGTTACCGTAGAGCCATCTTGCATAAAGGCTTCAAAAGAGTTGTCATTTACTTTGCTGACTTTGGCAGGATAGGTATTGGCATAAGCGGTAAATTGTTTTAAATCTTTATCGTGTGCTTCAGCACCACGCCAACCATGGCGTCTATCATAGGCTTCTAAACCATCTTGTACAGATTGTTCAGCAAATAATTGGCGCTGGCTATTAATCGTGGTGTAGACCTTATAGCCAGAATCTATCGCTTGTTCGCCAAATTTACTGACCAGTTCTGCGCGGACCATTTCACCAACATAGGGAAATTGATTGCTGATACCGCGTTCAGGCATATCGAGATTGATGGGTTCAGCAATCGCATTTTGATATTGTTCTTGATTGATATAACCCAATTGAAGCATACGACCTAAAATCCAGTTGCGACGTTCTAATGCACGCTCAGGATTAGCAACGGGATTATATTTTGAAGGGGCTTTAGGAAGACCTGCAATCATGGCCATTTGGGCGATGCTTAAATCTTCTAAATTTTTGTTGTAGTAAATTTTTGCAGCAGCCGCAATGCCGTAGGCATTTTTACCCAAAAAAATCTTGTTCACATACAGCGTTAGAATTTCTTCTTTACTCAGATTTTGTTCAATCTTTCGGGCGAGGAAAACTTCGGTCAGTTTGCGTTTGAGTGTGCGTTCAGGACTCAGATAATAGTTTTTTGCCACTTGCATGGTAATGGTCGAGCCACCTGTTTGCACATTCGAGCCTGTAATGCTCTCACTCACTGCTCGTCCTAAGCCTTTAAAACTAATCCCACTGTGTTCAAAAAAGGCTGAATCTTCAGCAGCTAAGAAAGCATGAATAAAGGTAGTTGGGATTTGATCATATTCAACTGGAACAGAAAGTTTGCCACCGTATTCTGCAATAAGTTGCTGATCTGCACTATAAACTTGTAATGGTTTTAATAAAGGAGCCTTTTTTAAGATGCTCATTTCAGGCAAAGAGGGGGCAATATAGAGATACATGCCATAAAACCCCATAGGAATTGCGACCAAAACTATAATTATGATCAAAAAAAATGGATGAACACGGCCCGAACAAGATAGCTTTTTCATAACAAGTAAGTTTTAATAGGAGCTAATGGCAAACTAATTGGTGGTCAGTATAGCCGTTTACCGATACGGATTGTTAATGAGTTATTGTATCCGTATAAAATTATAGACCGCAGCCAGTTGGTTAGTTACTTCTATTGGGGATAAAAAAATAATAGGAATAGTATTGTGCTCAGGTTATATCGTAAGCCAAGTAAGGGGTTAATAGGAGTAGATATTAGTTCCACTTCTGTTAAGTTATTAGAGCTGTCTGTAAAAAACGGTCGCTATTGGGTAGAAAGCTATGCTTTGGTCCCGTTACCAGAAGGCAGCGTTGTTGAAAAGAACATTTTGAATCCTGAAGCTATTGGGGAGGCTTTGGAGCGCGCTTTAAATTTAGCAAATGTTCAATCACATGCAGCAGCAATTGCCATTCCGACGTCTATGGTGATCAGTAAAATCATCGAGATGGATGCGGATATGACGGATGATGAGCGTGAAGTCCAAATCCGTATGGATGCTGAACAATATATTCCGTTCCCTTTAGATGAAGTCAGCCTTGACTTTGAAGTTTTACCCGATCGTTTAGCTAACCCGAATCGGGTCAATGTGCTTTTGGTGGCAACACGTCTGGAAAATGTGGAAGCGCGTTCAGAGGTGCTAGAACTGGCTGGAATCACACCTAAAATTGCGGATGTTGAAAGCTTCGCAATGGAAAACGTTTATAAAGTCTTCTCTGACACCATGCCGATGGGCGTGAATACTGTCGGTATTTTAGATATTGGGCATACCATGACCACTTTATCGGTCATGCAAAATGACAAAATTATCTATACCCGCGAGCAGGTTTTTGGTGGAAAGCAACTGACCCAAGAAATCCAGAATCGTTATGGACTGTCATTTGAAGAAGCGGGACGTGCCAAAAAAAGTCGTACGCTTCCTGATGATTATGATGTAGAAGTGCTAGAGCCGTTTCTTGAAGCGGTGGTGCAACAGGCTGCCCGTTCTTTACAGTTTTTCTTTTCATCTTCGCAGTTTAATGAAATCGATCATATTTTATTGGCGGGCGGAAATGCCAATATTCCTGGTTTGGCTAAATTATTGCAACAAAAACTCGGTTACCGCGTCACGATTGCGAACCCATTTTTGCAAATGGGTTTCTCTCCAAAAATAGATATTAAAAAAATTGAAAATGATGCTTCCTCTCTCTTGGTGGCGTGTGGTCTAGCATTGAGGAGTTTTGATTAATGGCAAAAATTAACCTGCTCCCTTGGCGTGATGAGCTGAGAGAGAAACGAAAAAAAGAATTTATTGCGATTTGTATTGGGGCGGCTTTAATTGGGGTGTTATTGGTTGTAGGGGCCTGGTTCTATTACAACTATAAGCTTGAAGACCAAGAACAAGCGAATCAGCTTATTATCAGTACCAATCAAAACTTGGATGTACAACTAAAATCTTTAGAAGGTTTACAAGAGCAACGTAATGCAATTGTAGAACGTATGAAGTTGATCCAGGGTCTGCAAAGTCAACGTCCAATTGCCGTGCGTTTAATTGATGAAATGGCGCGTGTCGTCCCTGCGAACTTATATATTACTAAGTTCAGTCGTATTGGCGATAAATTTACTATTGAAGGTAAGGCAGAAAGTCCAAATGCAGTAGCTGAATTTTTACGTAATTTAGAAGCTTCAGCTTGGTATCGTAATGCCTTTATGGATTCCTTCGTGGCTGTGGAAGATAATAAAAATAAAGCGCCGAGTTCAATTGTTCCTCGTGTTGAGGATAGTTATGGCAGCTTTGTGGTAACTGCAGATTTGGATGAGATTGCTATGCCGACGGATGCAGCGAATGAAGCTGCAGGTTCTATGGCGGTAGCGGCAAATGATGCAAATGCAGCAGCTAGTTCAACAGCGGGGGCAGCACAATGAGTCGTGATGAGTTTGATGATCTAAATCAAGAAGCCGTTGTTAAAACTAAGAAAAAAATGACAGTAGATAAGTTTTTTCAACAATTTAACACGTTGGACCCGAATAATTACGGCAGTTGGCCATTATCAGTCAAAATTACCTGCTGGATTTTTATTGTCTTTTTAATTTGTGCGGTTGGCTATTTTGTTGTGATCAAGCCGCAATTAGATGCGATTTCTAGCGCACATGCGCAAGAGCAAAACTTGCTAAATGAATTCAGAGAAAAGGATTCTAAGTTACGTAATTTGCAACAATATCAAGCTCAGTTGCAGGAAATGGAGGCGAACTTTAATCAGCAATTGGAGCAATTGCCAAAGGAAACTGAAATTCCAGGTCTGGTTGAAGACATTAACGTGACAGGTGTGAATTCTGGGCTTAAATTTAAAAATATTCGTTTAGAGCCTGAAGTCAAACAAGAGTTTTTTGTTGAGCAGCCAATTAGTATTGAAGCGACAGGCGATTATCATGCCTTTGGTTCTTTTGCGAGTGGCATTGCAGCATTACCTCGAATTGTGACCTTACATGATTTTGATATCAGTTCTTCAATTAGTACGGATAAAAAATCTGAAATTCCACAAGTGACTTATGTTGCGAAGGCACGTACCTATCGCTATATCGGTAATACAGAGAATCAAAATGTGGCAGCTGGTGCGAATGCTACAACTCCTCCTGCTCAAGTTACTCCAGAAGGAGCGAAGAAATGAAATTTGAGAAAATAGCATTTGCTTTGATGTTCGGGCTGGTTTTGGTGGGGTGTGATTCACGTATTGATGCGGTAAACATGGAAATGGTAAATATTCGTAATCAGCAACCTTTGCCGATTGAACCAGCGCCTGTTTTCCCACCTGTACCGACATTCAATTATGCAGCGCATCAATTGAAAAGTCCGTTTATGCCAAGTTCTTTGGCAGCAGAATTAAAAATTATGTCGGGTAAGCGAGTGTATCCGAATTTTTCGCGTCAGTCGCAGCCATTGGAAAGTTATGCTTTAGAATCCTTAAATATGAAGGGGAGTATGCGTAATCAGTCTGGGCAAATTTTGGGGTTAATCCAAACGCCTGATGGTGAAATTGAGCGTGTGCAAGTCGGAAATTACATGGGGATGAATCAAGGGCGAATTGTGAAAATTACGCCTACACAGATTGATCTTGTGGAAATTATTCCCGATGGTCGAGAGGGGTATGTTGAGCGCCCGCGTAGCCTTGTCTTAATTGGACCCGCGCCTTAATTCAAAGGAATAAAAATGAAAAACAGTATTCAAGATTTTATATTTGGGGATGGTAATACAATGAATCATATTTTCCGTCAATTCTCTATGGGTGCGGTTGCCATGGCTGTCATGCAAGCTGCCAGTGCACAAGTTAGCATCACGAATGTCGTACCTATGCAAGTACCTGGACAAGGGACTGAAATTCGTGTGATGTTTAACGGAATACCACCACAGCCTCAAGCTTACCAACTTGAACAACCATCAAGACTGATTTTAGATTTTGATAAAGCGCAACAAACACTAAAGCAAAATAATATTCAGGTTGCGACAAAAGAAGCCAGTTCTGTCGATGTATCTTCAGACGCGCAGCGTTCTCGATTAACTATTAATCTTGCAGATGCAGGTGCTTTCACTACCCGTGTTGAAGGTAATACCTTTATTCTTAAAATAAATGCGACTGATAATAGTTTTGCGACTCCTGTAGCAACAACGGCTAAAGCGCCATCACAAGGTGTTTCCAATATTGGTTTTCAACGTGGTTCAGAAGGTGAAGGTCAGGTTGTTATTGATTTGCTCGGCAGCAATACGCCAGCAGATGTGCAGCAACAAGGGAGTAAAATTGTGGTGCGTATGTTGGGAAGTAAAATTCCGGCACATTTGACTCGCCGCCTCAATGTCAATGATTTTGCAACACCTGTAGCAACAGTAGATGCTTATAATGATGGTAATAGTGGTGTAATTACTATTCAGTCCTCTGGTAGCTATGAGTACATGGCTTACCAAGCTGAGAATAAGTTAACGATCAGCTTAAAGCGTCCTGTCGATAAGAATCCAATGAAACCGCGTACAGCTAATAACTACACGGGTAAGAAGATTTCATTGGATTTCCAAGATATTGAGGTACGTCGTGTATTGCAATTATTGGCAGATTTTACTGGTATTAATATGGTGGCTGCCGATACGGTACAAGGCAATATCACCTTGCGTCTGAAAGATGTGCCATGGGACCAAGCTCTTGATATTATTTTAAAAACAAAAAACTTAGACAAGCGTCGTAATGGGAATGTGATTTGGATTGCACCAGTTGCTGAATTGATCAAGTCTGAAGAAGATGAAGCCAAAGCGATAGCGCAGAGTGTTAAGTTAGCACCAATTCAAACTGAATATTTACGTTTAAGTTATGCTAAAGCAGCGGATGTTTTTAAACTTGTAACAGATTCTAGAAAGGAAGCTGGTAAAAATACAGGTGTAAATAATCAAGACTCTTTAGCTTTAGAAAGTTTATTAAGTTCAAGAGGAAGTATTGTTTCAGATGATCGTACGAATACGTTAATCGTAAATGATACAGCGCAAAACATAGACAAAATTAGAAAAATGGTTGATTTGCTGGATGTACAAGTACAGCAGGTTATGGTTGAAGCACGCATCGTACGAGCATCTACTTCATTTACTAAAGAGATGGGAGTGAAGTGGGGGATTCTTTCACAAGGGATTAATAGCAATAACGATCTCTTAGTGGGTGGTAGTGATCAAACTTTATGGGATTTAAAAACCCCAGATGATGATGGAAAATACACTATTCAGCGTCCAGATAATTTAAACGTTGATTTGGGGGTGACCAATCCTGCGGGTCAGATTGCCTTTAGCTTGATTAGCCTGTCCGATTTTATGTTGGATCTTGAACTCTCAGCTTTACAAGCAGATGGCTATGGCGAGGTGATCTCAACACCAAAAGTTTTGACTGGAGATAAACAAAAGGCCAAGGTAGCGACAGGTCAAGAAGTACCTTATCAAACCACAACGAACTCTGCTTCTGGCTCAACAGCAACTACCTCATTCAAAGAAGCGCTGCTCAGTTTGGAAGTTACGCCAAGTATTACCCCAGACGGTAAAGTGCAAATGCAGCTTGATATTGCGAAAGACTCGATTGCAGGCGAAGCGCCAAATGGTGAGTTGATATTAAACAAAAACACAATTACGACCAATGTTTTGGTCAATAATGGCGAAACAGTGATTTTGGGTGGTGTATTTGAGCAGACAACCAGTAACTCGCAAACTAAGGTGCCGTTCTTGGGGGATATTCCTTATATCGGAAGATTGTTTAGAAAAGATACCAAGTCGGATGACAAGCAAGAGCTGTTGATTTTTGTGACACCACGAATTGTTAATGACAGTGTTTCAAGAAATCATTAATATATTTTCAATTTAAACAAAATTAATAGGTGACTCCTTGCCAAGCAAAGAGTTTAATTCCCTACCAAATATCTATTTGGTAGGGCCAATGGGGGCAGGAAAAACAACAGTCGGACGGCATTTGGCAGAATTGTTGGGCCGTGAATTTCTCGATAGTGATCATGAGATTGAACGAAAAACAGGTGCAACCATTCCTTGGATCTTTGAGAAAGAAGGTGAAACAGGATTTCGTACTCGTGAAACTATTGTGATTGATGAGTTGACTGCCCGACCACATTTAGTCTTAGCGACTGGTGGTGGTGCAGTGACTCAGGCTCCTAACCGTAATTTTCTAAAACAACGTGGTATTGTTGTTTATCTCTATACTCCTGTTGAAATTCAACTTCAGCGTACTTATCGCGATAAAAACCGTCCTCTCCTACAGGTTGAAAATCCTGAGCAAAAACTGCGTGATTTACTTGCGATTCGTGATCCTTTATATCGGGATGTGGCTCATTATATTATTGAAACCAATCAAGGTGCCGCACGAGATCTTGCACATAAAATCTTAACGATGATTACCACACAACCTATTGATTGAATACCGAAGTAATTGAACTCATGCAAACTTTATATGTAGAACTCGGTGAACGCCGTTACCCTATCTTCATTGGTAGTGATTTAAACCCTCATGATTTACTGGCGCCGTATATTCTCGGGCAGCAAGTCATGATTGTGACCAATACCACCGTTCAGCCTTTGTATTTAGAGCATTATGTAAAAGCTGTTGACGCATTGGGTAAAAAGGTTGCTACTTGTGTTTTGCCTGATGGTGAAAAATATAAAGATATTCAACATCTGAATTTGATTTTTGATGCTTTGCTTGAAGCAGGTTTTAACCGCGATTGTACAGTATTGGCTTTGGGTGGTGGAGTGATTGGTGATATGGCGGGCTTTGCATCAGCATGTTTCCAGCGTGGTGTATATTTTATCCAAGTCCCAACGACATTATTATCACAAGTAGATTCTAGTGTTGGTGGCAAGACAGGGATCAATCATCCTTTGGGTAAAAATATGATTGGAGCATTTCAGCAACCACAAGTGGTACTGGCAGATATGTCTCAATTGAAAAGCTTGCCTGATCGTGAACTGTCTGCTGGTTTAGCTGAAGTGATTAAGTATGCCTTGCTCGGAGATGAGGATTTTTTAGTCTGGCTTGAAACAAATATGGATGGCTTGGTCGCACGTGATCCTCATTTATTGGCTGAAGCAGTCTATCGTTCTTGTGCACATAAGGCACGTATAGTGGCAAATGATGAAAAAGAGCAAGGCGAGCGTGCATTGTTGAATTTGGGTCATACCTTTGGTCATGCGATTGAATCCTATCTAGGATATGGGGTGTGGTTGCATGGTGAAGCTGTTGCAACGGGAATGGTCATGGCTGCAGATTTATCACAACGCATGGGTTGGATTTCTGTAGCAGACTTAGAGCGTACAAAAAAAATCATACAGCGTGCAGGTTTGCCGATAGTATGTCCGGCAATTCCATTGGATGACTTCTTGGGTTATATGGCACATGACAAGAAAGTACTGAATGGTCAGCTTAGATTGGTGCTGTTAAAACAGTTGGGTCAAGCAATCATTACCAAAGAGTTTGATGTTGAACTGATGAAACAGGCGATTCTAGCCAATCAAACAATATAAAGGTGAAATTATGACAACACTCCGCAAATATTGGAAAAATACACAGGGTTATATCTGGCTTGTGGGCGGAGTGTTATGTCTTTTTGTGGCATTGATATTTTGGGCGGGATCGGACAGTAGTGAAGAGCTGGTCGAAGTCAATAAAAAGGTGGAGTCTGATGCTGAGCTGCAAATCCAACCAGCCCGTGTCACAGCCACAACCAATTTAGGCACTTTACAAGAAGAAGTTCGCCCTATTACACAGACTACTCGAGTTATTGCTACGGGAAATCATGCGAATGAATTCCGAGGAAGTAAATTCATTGAGGAACAGAAAAATAAGTCAAGCTTAGAATTATTTAGTGTGACTGAAGAAGACATTATTAAAAGTTTTTTAAATAAACAGGGTGATCGAAAAAATTATTTTTATTTGCGATTGGCTGGGGATCAACAACAAGAGCGATATGTTTTATTTTACGGTTTATATTCGAGTGAAAGAGAAGCGAATCAAGCACGCGAGCAACTCAATTTTAAATTGCCTGCTTCTGTCCACCCTAAAGTGATAGCCTTGGAAGATTATGTATCACAAGTCAATGATATGGGGATGGAGGAGTTACAAGGTTCCTCAGTTTTGTATCAAGTTAAATTAAGTCCTGCAGCTTTGCCAAAACCAGATACAGCTTTAATGGATTTAAGTAAACCGAAAGCTGCAGGTACAACAGTGAATAGCTCAGATACAGGTAATGTATCTACCAGTACAACTGTGACTCGTCGAGATGCTGAAGGCAATGTGATTGATGTGCAAAAATCTCAATCGCATGCAGAGACAGGAACCAAATCAGCCACTTCACCGACCAACTCAAATTCATCTGTGCGCCAAGAAATTGCAGATCCATTTAATTAATCGTTCTAAAATAGAGCACATTGTGCTATACCAATAATTAAATGCGCAAAAATGGTGCAATTAATATAAGACTTCAAATGCTCTAATTCAGGTCGAACACTTGATATTTCTGTATTTAAAAGAATTAGATTTAATAATCTTAAGTTGGCATATTTTTTGCTTAAATGGTGCATGATTTGAGTTGATGTCACTATTTTGGCGCGAAAAGATTCAAAGAGTGTGCGAAAACATCAAGATTGCTTGCTTTAAAAGAGTGCGCAAAAGTCGCAATAGTTTTTTGCATTTCGGTCATGTACAAAAGATAAAATCAGTCTATCTTTGACATGAGAGTGCAAGATCATTGCATTAAATTGATCTTAGTGTGAGAAAGTTAGACTAAGTCGCAAAGAAGTTAGATAGTCAGCGCCCGATTCAGGGCCAAGTAGAAAGAAGGGTACGCTATGCACATGCCATCGCCTAATACTGTAGCTCCCGCTCAAGGTTTATACCAACCGGATGAGTTTAAAGATAACTGTGGTTTCGGCCTTATTGCTCATATGCAAGGGGACGAGAGTCATGATCTGGTCAAGACCGCCATTCATAGCTTGAGCTGTATGACCCACCGTGGTGGTATTGCCGCCGATGGTAAGACCGGAGATGGGTGTGGTTTATTATTGGCGATGCCGAAACAGTTCTTCCGCGAAGAAGCAAAAAAACTGAGCGATATTACTCTCAGTGAAATTTTCGCTGTTGGTACAGTTTTCCTTAACTTGGACCCAGCAATCGCTGCGTATTCAAAGCAAATTCTGAGCAAAGAAATTGAAGACGAAGGTTTGCGCGTTCTTGCTTGGCGTGTAGTGCCGACAAACAATGCAGCACTCGGTGAAATTGCGATGCAATCTTTGCCAGCCTTTGAACAAATTATTGTGAACTGCCCTATGGGAGTTACTGAGGTTGAATTTAACCGTAAGTTATTCTTGGCACGTCGTCGTGCAGAGCAGCAACTTAGTAATGATCCATCATTCTATGTAACAACACTGTGTTCAACAGTCATCAGTTATAAAGGTTTGATGATGCCTGCTGCAATTGCAGACTTCTATACAGATCTTGCAGATGAGCGTTTAGCATCACATATCGTGGTATTCCACCAACGTTTCTCAACCAATACTTTACCGCGTTGGCCATTGGCTCAACCATTCCGTTACCTTGCACACAATGGTGAGATCAATACCATTACGGCAAACCGTAACTGGGCAATGGCGCGTACACCGAAGTTTGAAAATCCATTATTGCCAGGTTTAACTGAGCTTAAGCCGATTGTAAACCGTACAGGTTCAGACTCTTCAAGCTTGGATAACATGCTTGAAATACTGGTCGGTGGCGGTATGGATCTATTCCGTGCTCTACGGATGTTGGTTCCACCAGCTTGGCAAAACGTTGAAACTTTAGATGCTGACTTACGTGCATTCTATGAGTTTAACTCGAAGCACATGGAAGCATGGGATGGCCCTGCTGGTTTAGTAATTCAAGATGGTCGTCATGCGATCTGTATGCTAGACCGTAATGGTTTACGTCCAGCGCGTTGGGTGATTACCAAAAATGGTTACATTACTTTAGCCTCTGAAATTGGTGTTTGGGATTATCAGCCTGAAGATGTAATTTCTAAAGGTCGTGTTGGTCCTGGTCAAATTCTTGTAGTAGATACCTTTACTGGTAAATTGCTTGATACTAAAGATGTCAGCAACCACTTGAAAAAAATGCGTCCATATCGTGAATGGTTGCGTGAAAATTCAATTCGCCTGCAAGGCAGCCCAGAACTTGAAGAATATTTGTGTGAGCAAGGCTTAAAAGGTGATGACCTGAAAGCAGCGCAAAAAATGTTTATGGTGACCTTTGAAGAGCGTGATCAACTACTGCGTCCGATTGCTGAAAGTGGTCAGGAAGCTGTAGGTTCAATGGGTGATGATACCCCTATGGCGGTGTTGTCGCGTCAAGTACGTCATGTATCGGATTACTTCCGTCAACAGTTTGCGCAAGTAACAAATCCGCCAATCGATCCATTACGTGAATCAATTGTGATGTCATTGGAAACATGCTTTGGTCGTGAGCAAAATGTATTTGAACAAGGTCCAGAACATGCAGATCGTTTAATTGTCTCAAGTCCTGTACTGTCAAACTCGAAAATGCATCAAATCCGTACTTTAGGTCGTAAGGGTTATGAAATTGCAGATATCGATTTGAACTACGCTGAGAGTGAAGGTTTAGAGGCAGCAATCACGCGTATCTGTGAAGAATCTGCACAAGCAATTCGTGATGGCAAAACTTTATTATTACTTTCGGATAAGAAAATCCGTGAAGGCTATTTACCTGCAAATGCTGTAATGGCAACAGGGGCAGTACATCATCACTTGATTAATGTCGGTTTACGTACTGATGCCAACATTATTGTGGAAACGGGTTTTGCTCGTGACCCACATCAATTTGCAGTGATTTTAGGTTTTGGTGCAACAGCAATTTATCCATATTTAGCTTACGATGTAATCAATGACTTGATTGCAAAAGGCGAGTTATTGGGTGATCCAATTCATGCACAAGCAAATTTCCGTAAAGGTATTGATAAAGGTCTACTTAAAGTCCTATCAAAAATGGGGATTTCAACAGTAGCATCTTACCGCGGTGGTCAGTTGTTTGAGGCAGTAGGTTTGTCTGAAGAAGTTGTAGGCAAATGCTTTACTGGTGTGCCAAGCCGTATTAAAGGTGCAACTTTTGTTGACCTTGAAAATGATCAGAAAAAATTGGCTGATACTGCTTGGAAATCACGTAAGCCAATCGATCAGGGCGGTTTATTGAAGTTTGTATTCGACAAGGAATACCATGCATTTAACCCTGATGTGATTAATGCGTTGCATAAAGCAGTACGTTCAGGTAACTATGCTGACTTTAAAGAATATGCTGAGTTGGTAAATCATCGCCCGATTGCAACCATCCGTGACTTATTTAAGTTAAAAACAGATAACTCGATTGCTTTAGAGCAAGTTGAGTCGGTTGAATCAATTTTGCCACGTTTTGACTCTGCGGGTATGTCTTTGGGTGCATTGTCTCCTGAAGCGCATGAAGCAATTGCAATTGCTATGAATACGATTGGTGGTCGCTCGAACTCAGGTGAGGGCGGTGAAGATCCTGCACGTTACGGTACGATTCGTAACTCAAAAATCAAACAGATTGCATCTGGTCGTTTTGGTGTAACACCAGCGTACTTAACTTCTGCTGAAGTGTTGCAGATTAAAGTGGCGCAAGGTGCAAAACCAGGTGAAGGTGGTCAGTTGCCAGGTGGTAAAGTGAATGGCTTAATTGCACGTTTACGTTACTCGGTGCCAGGTGTGACATTGATTTCACCACCTCCGCACCACGATATTTATTCGATTGAAGACTTGTCGCAATTGATCTTTGACTTGAAACAAGTCAATCCAAAAGCGATGGTTTCTGTAAAACTGGTTTCTGAGCCAGGTGTAGGTACAATTGCCGCAGGTGTTGCAAAAGCCTATGCCGATTTCATTACCATTTCAGGTTATGACGGCGGTACAGCAGCATCTCCACTTTCATCAATTCACCATGCGGGTTCACCATGGGAGTTGGGTCTTTCTGAAGCACATCAAGCGCTTCGTGTGAATGACCTGCGTGGGAAAGTTCGTGTACAAACCGATGGTGGTTTAAAAACTGGTTTAGACGTGGTTAAAGCTGCGATTTTAGGTGCGGAAAGCTTCGGCTTTGGTTCAACACCAATGATTGCTTTAGGTTGTAAATACCTACGTATTTGCCACTTGAACAACTGTGCAACTGGTGTTGCAACACAACAAGATCATTTACGTCAGGAACACTACATTGGTGAACCTGAAATGTTAATCAATTTCTTCCACTTTATTGCGGAAGAAACACGTGAATGGTTAGCGGCATTGGGTGTAGCTAGCTTGAAAGATTTGATTGGTCGTACTGACTTGCTCGAAGTATTGCCAGGTGAAACTGAAAAGCACGCTCACTTAGATTTAAGTGCACTGCTTGAGTCACATCCTGCGGCTGAAGGTAAGGCACAATATTGTCAAGTTGAAGGCAATGCACCATTCGATAAAGGTGTGTTAGCAGAGCAGATGGTGACAGAAATGTTGCCAGCAATTGAAGCTGGTACGGGCGGTGAATATAGCTTCACGGTTGGTAACTGTGACCGTTCAATTGGTGCACGTATCTCTGGTGAAATTGCGCGTCGTTACGGCAATTTAGATATGGAAGCGCATCCTGTTGTGATGAACCTGAAAGGTACTGCGGGTCAGTCTTTAGGGGTGTGGAACGCAGGTGGTTTGCATATCAAGCTTGAAGGTGATGCGAACGACTATGTCGGTAAAGGCATGGCGGGTGGTCGCGTATCGATTTTCCCACCAAAAGGTTCGCCGTTCCAAACGCAAGAAACTGCGATTATTGGTAACACTTGTTTATACGGTGCGACAGGCGGTAAGTTATTTGCTGCGGGTACTGCGGGCGAGCGTTTCGCAGTACGCAACTCAGGTGCCTTTGCTGTCATTGAAGGTGCAGGTGACCACTGCTGTGAATATATGACAGGCGGTGTAGTGACGGTACTGGGCAAAGTTGGCCACAATTTCGGTGCGGGTATGACAGGTGGTTTTGCTTATGTACTTGACTTGGATAATGACTTTGTCGACTACTACAACCACGAGTTAATTGAGTTGAACCGTATCTCAACAGAATCGATGGAAGAGCATAAAGAGTTCTTATTGCGTATTCTAGATGAGCATATTGCTGAAACAGGTAGTGCGTGGGCGTACAAGATCCGCAACGAGTTCGATTTTTACAGCCGTAAATTCTGGCTTGTAAAACCAAAAGCTGCTAACTTGCTTACGCTTTTGAAAACGACCAAAGCTGATCCACAATAATTCCACTACTGCAGATATATAGGCAGGTGCAGCAGAGAAAAAGGACTGCACCTACCCACGGAGAGAGACATGGCAGAGCGCCTAAATAATGACTTTCAATTCCTGGATGTCGCACGCCAAGACCCAGAGAAAAAAGATATTACTGTCCGCAAAGCAGAGTTTGTGGAAATTTATAAACCCTTTACTGCGGAAGTGGCTGCCAATCAGACCCACCGTTGTTTAGGCTGTGGTAACCCATATTGTGAATGGAAATGTCCAGTCCATAACTACATTCCAAACTGGTTAAAATTGATTGCTGAAGGTCGTATTTTCCAAGCAGCAGAGCTTTGCCATCAAACCAATACCTTACCAGAGGTGTGTGGTCGAGTTTGTCCTCAAGACCGTTTGTGTGAAGGGGCATGTACCTTAAATGATGGTTTTGGTGCAGTAACGATTGGTAATGCCGAAAAATATATCAATGATACAGCTTTTGCTTTGGGCTGGCGTCCAGACATGTCCCATGTGAAATGGACCAACAAAAAAGTTGCGATTATTGGTGCTGGACCTGCGGGTTTAGGTTGTGCTGATATTTTGGTGCGTAACGGGGTAAAACCAGTAGTATTTGATAAACGTCCTGAAATTGGTGGTTTATTAACCTTTGGTATTCCTGAATTTAAAATGGAAAAAGACGTGATGAAACGTCGTCGTGAAATTTTCACGGGGATGGGCGTTGAGTTCCGTTTAAATACTGAAATTGGTACGGACATTACCATCGAACAGTTACTTGCAGATTATGATGCTGTGTTCATGGGTATGGGGACTTATACCTACATGAAGGGTGGCTTCCCAGGGGAAGATCTGGATGGTGTTTATGATGCTCTGGACTTTCTGATTGCCAATGTGAACCGTTGCCAAGGCTGGGAAAAAGATCCAAGCGAATACATCAGTGTTGATGGTAAAAAAGTGGTTGTGCTGGGTGGTGGCGATACTGCGATGGATTGTAACCGTACCTCATTGCGTCAGGGCGCGCATGATGTAACCTGCGCATACCGCCGTGACGAAAGCAACATGCCAGGTTCTGCGCGTGAAGTGAAAAATGCCTATGAAGAAGGTGTAAAGTTCCTATTCAACCGTCAACCAATTGAAATTGTTGGTGAAAATGGAAAAGTGACTGGTGTGAAATTTGTAACCACACAAATGGGTGAGCCAGATAGTCGTGGTCGTCGTAGCCCAGAACCTGTTCCAGGTTCTGAAGAAATTTTACCAGCAGATGCAGTATTACTTGCATTTGGTTTCCGTCCGAGTCCTGCTGACTGGTTTGCAGGGGCGAATATTGGTTTAGATGGTTCGGGTCGAGTTGTTGCTATTGAAAAACAACAATATAAATTCCAAACGTCTAACCCGAAAATCTTCGCAGGTGGCGACATGGTGCGTGGTTCTGACTTGGTTGTAACCGCTATCTGGGAAGGTCGTCAAGCCGCAGAAGGTATTTTAGATTACCTAGATGTGTAAGAAGGATTTACTTCGTTCAACATTCTAGATTTATAAAAACCCACTTCGGTGGGTTTTTTGTTGGTTTATAAATCGCTTACCAGTGGTCAGGTTGACTCTTTTGGTTAATCAGCTAAGCATTTTTGCCATTTAGTGAAGGACATGACCTTTAGATACTGAGTATCTGAACTTTGCTAATGTTGAGAATTCATCATGCTGAAACAGACGACAGAAAAATCATACTTAAATCGTCCTAAAGCGCACGGAATTACTGTTCGAAAATTGCAGTTTAATCCCAAAGCCATTCGTCGCCATTATTTTGCCAACTCACCCGTCATGTCGCATTTACTGACCGCGTTGTCTTCCACCTTTCCAATAGGCGAGCAATTTTTTGTACATAGCGTGCGTAATGTTAGGGATCAGGTAACCGATGCACAGTTGCAAGCCCAAATTGCTGCATTTATTGGACAAGAAGCTATGCATTCCAAAGCACACATGGAGTTTAATCAAGCGTGGCGACGTGAAGACTATAATTTAGATCGTTTTCAAGATTGGTTGGCACGCAAAGATCACCATGTCAAAAACTTACATCCCAAAATCCAGTTGGCAATTACCTGTGCCTTTGAGCATTTTACCGCGCTATTGGGAGGATATATTTTACGTCATCCTGAAGTTCTCAGTACTTTGGAGGAAGATGCGCAAAAATTATGGGTCTGGCATGCCATAGAAGAAATTGAACATCGGTCAGTAGCATTTGATGTTTATCAGCATGTTTATGGGGATGATGCAATCCGTCGCATGATAATGCGCAGTGTCACTACAGGTTTTGCCAGTTTAACTTTTTATTCGGCTAGTCGTTTGTTTTGGCAAGATCGTAATAAAAGTTTACTGAAACTGAGAGGGAATCTTTTTGGCGGCTATTTGTTACTGAAAATGCTGATTCAATTAGCACCTGAATATTTGAGCTATTACCGAAAGGAATTCCATCCTGCGGCACATGACTATAGTCAAATTGTGAATTACTGGAAGCAGCGTTTGGTAGAGGATTATCAGATGCAAGAATTCTTGATTGAGACGGAAGCTGTGTCATGATTAAAGATCAAAGTCGGGAATTTTCTCGACTTTTTTGTTCGATGGGCGATTAAATAAATCAAACACAACGAAAATCAATTCGGTCTACAATATTTGCATTCAATAAGAAATGACATGCCAAGAAAAAGATGAGGATTGAACGATGCTGTGGATTAAAAAGAGTACGCTAGTTGTGTTGTTGAGCGGGAGCTTGATGTTGACAGGCTGTGGCTATAATACTTTACAAGTTAAAGATGAAGCTGTGACTGCATCTTGGTCAGAAGTACAAAACCAGTATCAACGTCGTGCAGACTTGGTACCGAATTTGGTGAATGTGGTTAAGGGCTACGCCAAACATGAAGAGCAAGTGCTCACTGAAGTCACACAAGCCAGAGCCAACGTGGCAGGTTTAAAAGTCGATAAAGAAGTTTTGGAAGATCCAGCACTCTTTCAAAAGTATCAAGAAGCACAAGGTCAGCTAACAGGTGCATTATCACGTTTAATTGCGGTATCCGAAAATTATCCTGATTTAAAAGCCAATGAGCAATTCCGTGATTTACAAGTGCAACTGGAAGGTACTGAAAATCGGATTGCTGTGGCGCGTAATCGCTATATCACCACGGTGCAAGATTACAATGCCTATGTACGACAATTCCCGCAGGTGATGACTGCAAAAGTCATTGGCATGCACACCAAGCCAAACTTTAGTGCGGAACAAAGTGCGCAAACTGCCCCCAAAGTTTCTTTTGATTAAACATTTAACTTAACTGGAATAAGTGAATGTATTGCTTAAAGTACCCCATCCAACAGGCTGTACGGTTCCTGTTAGGTGCTTTGCTGTCTTTAATTTTCTGTTCAATCTGCTGGGCTGAAGCATCTTCCACGGTCAATGATGCAGAAGATGCTGTGGTGATTGGTCAGGTTATTCAGCAGGCAAAAAAAGGCATGCAACCTTTAGATGCTGAACAAATGGCAGCATCTTCAGTACAAGTAGCAAATGATTTGGCTGATGGGCAAATGCGCCAATTGCCAAGCTTGAATACACCTGTGATTGATCAAGCCAATATCTTGTCTGATTTAGATAAACAGGTCTTAAGCCAACACATTTTAAAATTGTATGAGCAAGGTAAGGCACAAATTGGTGTAGTGATTGTGCCGACCACAGGGCAGGAAGCTATTTTTGATTATGCGATGCGAGTGGCTGAACAATGGCAGTTGGGAACGGCCAAGCGCGATAATGGCTTACTCATGGTCATTGCGATCAATGATCGTAAAATTCAGATCTTAACGGGTTACGGTTTAGAAGGGGTATTACCTGATATTGTGGCTGGGCGCATTATTCGTAATCAGATCACGCCATATTTTAAACAAGCCCAATATGCTCAAGGTATTCAATCTGGACTCAGTGAGATTGAGCGAATTCTGAATCTAGACCCTGAAATTGCCCAGCAAGCAGCGCAAGAATTACAAGAGCAACAAGCTCAGGCATTACATGAACAAAACGCACGATCACAATTCTGGACCTATGCCTTAATTATTATTGTGGTTGGGGCTTTTGCATCGATGATGATGGGTAAACGCCTTAGTGCTGCGACTGCGGGTGTAGCTGGTGTGGTTGCGGGCTTGGTCAGTGGTGTGGGTTTATTGACCAGCCTCTTAGTTGGATTGGGTATTTTCTTACTGCTCGTGACCTCATTGGCACAGTTGATCTTACAAATACTGGCTTCAGGTTCTGGACGAGGTTCAGGTGGTGGCGGCTTTGGTGGAGGTGGTGGCTATCGAGGCGGTGGTGGGGGTTTTGGTGGAGGAGGTGCTTCAGGCTCATGGTAACAAAAACAGATTCAACTCAGATAGTCACGACACCGAAATTACAAGAACATGTTCAACCTAGTTTTAAGCGTTGGCTCAAGCATTGTTTTTATTTTTCAAATACACGACGCTATTTTAAATCTGCCGATTTGAAGAAAATAGCAGTTGCTGTACAGCATGCAGAACAGGGGCATGTTGGTGAGATTCAAGTGGTAATTGAAGGACATTTACCATGTTTGCAAGCCTATCGGCAAAATACACGAAAACGTGCAGAGCAGTTATTTGCGGAATTGGGTGTTTGGGATACGGAACACAACAGTGGAGTATTATTTTACTTAAATTTGTGTGAACGAAAGGTGGAGTTAGTTTTTGATCGTGGATTGCAGCAAATGACGGGACAAGAGGTGTGGAATTCAATTTGTCAGAACTTGGTGCAGCAATTTAGTCGACATCAATATGATGAAGCTGTTATACAAGCAATTTCTAGTATCGGAAAATTGCTACAGCAATTTTATGTTGAAAAGGAAATTGATCAAAGCAATGAATTACCTAATGAACCAATTATTTTAGATTGAGCATGAGAACAGGAGTTTGGATGTGATTGTTATTTAACCACTAGTTAACAATTATTGTCACTTATGTTTAATTTGTGTCAAATTTGAAAGAATAATGAGTGAAATTTATTTAAAAAAAACATGGCTAAGATGCTGTTTTTTTGTTGGATTTAACTATAATAAATCTTGGCACATTCCGTGCTCATTATAAACAAAGCATACAAAAGCGCTTCTTGCTTTACAAAGCTTAAAAAAAACTAAACAAACATTTGTGGAGAATGTTATGAACGCTCAAAAGGGTTTCACTCTTATTGAATTAATGATCGTAGTTGCCATTATCGGTATTTTGGCTGCAATCGCGATTCCTGCTTATCAAGATTACATTACACGTGGTCAAGTATCTGAAGCTGTATCTTTAGGTGGTGGTTTGAAGTCTCCACTTTCGGAGTATGGTGCTGATAAAAATGCTTGGCCTACAACATTGGTTGCTCCTACTGCTACTCCGACTTCTGGGCAGTTAAATGCTACATTAGTTGGTAAATATGCGACAGTAACAAATACAATAACAGGCACTTACCCAACAGGTCGAGTGACAGTTACAATGAATACAGGTAAAGCATCTGGTGGTGTTTTAACTTATTCTACTAATAATGGTGGATCTGCATGGTCATGTGGTAATACGACTGTTGATGGTTATACAGGTGCTGGTACTACAATTGATGCAAAATACTTGCCTAATGCATGTAAACCATAATTTATAACCTAATTATTATTAAAATAAAAACAAGATCATAAATTATGGTCTTGTTTTTATTTGTATTGAGTTTATAAATGAAAAGAATATATTATTTTTTAATTCCATTAGTCGCAATATTTCTTTATTATCCAGTCATTAATGCTGGCTATGTGTGGGATGATAATTTACTTTTTGTACAGAAGATTAAATTAGTTAATGAGCCTCTAAGTTGGGATATCTTAACAGAACCAGTGTTGCCAGGCACAACATACTTTAGGCCTTTAATTTTTTTAACAATGTATATGGAGTTTAATTTATTTGGTCAAACACCTGTAAGTTCGCATATTATTAACTTAGTAATTTTAATTATAAATTCATATTTGGTTAGTCTAATAACATATTCTATTTTGAAATTAAATAAAAGGAAAAATTTTTTTTCGTTGAGTTTGCTTGCTGGTTTAGTATATGTGGTTAATCCTGTTTTAGTTGAAGCTACTGCTTGGATTTCAGGTAGATTTGACTTATTGGTTACTACTTTTACGCTTATAAGTATTTATCTTTTTATTAAATTAAAACCTAATACATGGTATGGCAGTATAGCTATTTCTTCTTTTTTCTTTCTGGCTTTATTAAGTAAAGAATTAGGAATTATTATTCCTGTCTTAACTTATTTTATGTATATGTTCTTAAATATTGAAAAAGAGAATTCTTATATTATTAATACCAAGAATTTTATTTATAATAACTTTAGATTGATTTTTTGTTTTTTTTCAACTTTAGTTTTTTATTTTATACTTAGAATTGATGCTATGGGGGGGGTTTATCATCAGAAAATTAACGATGAGTATATTAAATTTGCTTACCTTCAAGAATATTTACCAATCCATAGTATTTATTTTTATTTAAAGCAGTTTATTTTTCCTTTTCAGTCTCTTACTCCTTTATTGTCTTATAATCATTTGAATGATAATTTTAATGTATTAATATTTAAATTTTTTATTATATTTCTATTTTCTATTTTCTTAGTTTTTGGTGTTGTTAAAAAAAATAAATATGTGTGGTTGGTTTTTAGTGTGCTTTTAACTATATCACTGGTTGTTTATATTGTCCCGATTACTATATCCAATAATATAGCTCATAATAGATTCATGACATTGGGTGCTGCTTTTTTTTCAATATTAGTAAGTGTTTTGCCCTATCAAAAACTCTCCCCTTTTTTTTATAAACTAGCCTGTTCTATTATTTTAGTATGGTTGTTTTCTTCTATTCTAGTTACTAAATCTATCGTTCCATTTTGGAAATCAGATTTTACTTTATGGAAATGGACTTATACTATGCAGCCAGATAATGAGTTAGCAAGGAACTCATATCTATATGGCTTATATCAGGAAAAGAAATTTAATGAAATTGTTTATGTTATAAAGAATTATCAACATAAATATGATATTGGATTAACTGTGCAAGATCAGATAATTTATGTAAATGCACTTATATCATTAAACAATAGTGAGGCGTTAGAATATGCTAAAGGTGTAGAAATGGCATTACCTAAGTATCATTTATTGTATAAAAACAAATCAGAATATAAAATGGGAGATATCCCAAATGCTAACATTGCTAGTTTTTATGGAGCTTATGCTTTAGCTGTAAGTGTTTTTGATAAGAATCCCCAAAAATCTTTGGAATTAAATAAAATTGCATCGTGGTATCTAGAAGCTGATGAGAGAGTACCTTATGATTATAATAATATTGCATATTTATATCAGAGTGGAAGAGTAGAGGAGGCTAGAAAAATATATAATTATTTGTTAGAAGTAAATTCATATAATAAAGATCATTATATTTATAATATGCTTGATATTGTTAAAATAGCTTGCTTAAATAGCAAAATAAATAGTGGTGATACCTGTAGTAAGGAGCGTGCTACTTTTATAAATTATTTAATTAGATGAATAGCATATTGGTAAAATGTTGTGAATTCTTTTATTGGTAAGTCATCTAGGTGTTTTGTGTTTTATAGCTTAATAAACTCCACCAAGCCTCGTCTAAAAATTGCATTGTTGCACTTTTTATTTTCTGTAGTACTTTTGTGTATAGCATTGTTTCTTGTTTTTAAGCTTTGGTATCCATACCCCTTAAATATTGCGATGGGAGTTAATAATATATATGTATTACTATTGATAGTGGATTTAATAATTGGGCCTTTACTTACATTTATTGTATATAAAGAGAATAAACGAAAACTTAGATTTGACCTAATAATAATATTAATTTTACAATTAAGTGCATATACCTTTGGCTTATATATTGTTGCTCAAGGTAGACCTCTATGGCAGGTTTTTGTAGTTGATGATATTGAATTGGTAAGTCCTATTGATATTAACACACCAATTGCAGGGCTTAATGAGCATAAACTCAAAGGTAGTTTTTTTAGTAGTCCTCTGTGGGTGTCAGCAGTTTATTCAGAAGACCCTGAAATCCGTAAAAGTCAAAAAGAAGATGAAATGTTTGAAGGGGTTAGTTTGGCAACTAGGCCAGAAACCTATCATTTACTTAATTATCGTAGGAGATATATAGTTGCAAAATTGAAAACTATTGGGGAATTAAAAAAGTTTAATTCTGAAAATAATATTCGGTCAGTATTACAATCTTATAATGGCATTTATGGGTGGTTACCTGTAAAGGCTTTTAATGTGGATATGGTTGCTCTTTTTAATTCTGATGGTGAACCAATAGCAATTGTCAATTTAAGACCATGGTTGTGAAATATAGTAAAAATGTGACAAATAATATTGTTTTTATATCGGCTTAAACAATTGTTTTTATTTGATAAAAATATTGGTGTGATTTTTGCTATTATCAATATATTGCGCTATTTAAACTGTAGAGAACAAAATTATGAAAATATCTAAAGGTTTTTCCCTTGTTGAATTGATGATAGTGGTGGCAATCATTGGATTGTTAGCAGTTATTGCTGTGCCAGCTTATCAAGACTATATTACTCGTGCTCAGGTATCAGAAGCAATTATATTGGGATCAGGTATGAAGTCAGCATTAGGTGATTATGGTTGGAATCATGCAACATGGCCTACAGCATTGGTGTCGCCTACTACCATACCAAGTTCTGGTGAAATTAGTGTGAATTTAACAGGTAAATATTCTCAAATGTCATCGACTATTATAGGTACTTATCCAAGTGGTTCTCTAACTATGACTATGACTACTGGTAAAGCAAGTGGTCAGACTATTTTTTTTGAAACAACGGATGGGGCATCTACTTGGACTTGTACTCCCGGCACTTTGGATGCAAGATATAGACCAAACGCTTGTCGTTAAGTGTAGATGATTTCTAAAAATATTAGAGAACTGTCAATTATTTGGATTTGAATTATATTTTATTAGAAATAAGATAATGTTGAAACCATTTTTGGAGGCGATTCATTTTCTGTTCTATCGAACTATTTTTTATATCTTTCTAAAGCTTCACATTTTTCCTAGCTAAAATTGCGGAATCAGCATGTTTGATATAATTTGTTAGTTGCTTTTTTAGCATGAACTTGATTAGTATACAAAGAGTTGAACTAGTTATATTTTTAATCGTTAATATTATTTGTGATGAATTTAACTGCTTATACTTATAAGTTTTTTTTAAAATCTAAAATAACATCAAGGTGCACTATGACCTTTAATATTTAAGTTGATATTTTATTTTTTTAATACAGTAATTTTAAAATCTGAGCTATTCAATTTAATACAAAAAATAATATACTAATTGAAGTCTATAATTGCACTTAAGGTAATTTGAATAAATATTTATCAAATGGAATTAAGTGCTTATGTATTAATAATTTTTATTTTAATAATATTCATCTTTTCTAACATATTATTTGTTTTTTTGATCAAACTATATAGCGAGCTTCCTTTTATTGATCTGAGTTTGATTAGAATAAGTTCAATTGCTGTTGAAATAGATTCAATTTTCAGTATTTTGATAATTATTGTACAGAATAAGAATTTATGAATATTTTTTATAAAGCTATTAATAAATTGAATAATTTTGAATAACCTGATTTTTATATATTGCTAGTATTTTTATATTTATCTAAATTTAATGTACAATAAAACTATACTAGATTTGTAGAATAATAAAATAAAAATATTTAGAGGTTCCTATATATTTAATCAATCTTATCTGGGTGGTTTTTTAATTTAATTGTGGGTTTATATTAAGAATATGATTAATTAAAAAATATTGGTATTGCATAAAATGGTTGTGAGTGGATTTTTATATAAATTTAGTTGATTATTTAAAGTAATTGTAATTTTTATAAAAATTTCACTTTAATAACCCAAATATTAATCCTATACAAGAACCTAATATGATTCCGATAAGGATTTCAAATTTACTATGCCCAACCCGTTCTCTTAATTTTTGATCTTGAAAGCCACAAAATTGATTAATCACTTGAGCATGTTGCCCCATTTTTTTTCGCAAACCGTTTGCATCTAATATAACAATAAAAGCTAATGTTAATGCAACACCGAATGAAGGTGTATTAATACCTTCCTTAAGCGCGATCAAACTTGCCATACTACTTACGATGGCACTATGATTACTTGGCATTCCACCGTAACCGATTAAATCAAAAGCTAATCGTTTTTCTTTTAAGCAATTGACTATAAATTTCGTTATTCCACATATTAACCATGCGAAAAATGGGGTAATTAAATAAATGTAGTAATGCATATGAAACCTTCGAAAATCAAGTTGGGAGTAAAACCCAGATGCAGAATCCTATCCAAAGTAATATAGTCAATAATATTTGTTTATCTTGAATAATTACATCTGTTGGTGATTCACCACCTTTCAGTGTTTCGACAATATACCAATAGCGGAATAAGCCAAAAATGACCAATGGAACGGTTATAACTAATTTGGGTTGAAATTCCATTACATATAGACTATAAAAGACTACAGCTGTGACCGCTGACATTTCAGCAAAGCGATCGATTAACGTTACTGAATAATGGGCTAGAACTCCTCGACTTTGTGATCCATTTTGTAATATTTCTTGGCGCCTTTTAATAGAGGCTAAATATAATGAAATACTTAGTGTTGTAATAAACATCCAATGTGAAACAGGAACGGTAAGTGCGACTGCACCAGCATAAACTCTCAGCACAAAACCAAAAGCTACAATAAAAATTTCGATTACTGGTTCATGTTTTAATTTGAATGTATAGGCCCAATTTAAGCCTAAATAAATGAAAATCACATAAATGACATTTGTAACTACGCACCAAAAACTGATAAGAAAAATGTAAAGTAATATGAGTAAAATTATTGCACTGTGAGAACTAACTTGATTAGAAGCCAAAGGTCGTTTCTTTGATTTCTCTGGATGTATTCGATCTTTTTCTATGTCTTTAAGATCATTTACAATATAGACGGCAGATGAAGCTAAACAAAATAAAAATGCTGCTAATAAAGTAGAATAAATGGAATCAAGATGTAAAAACTCACCCGCAAAAATTAATGGTGCGAAAACAAAACTATTCTTAACCCATTGCTTTGGTCTGATTAGCTTAATCAGTCCTTGCATTTCCCCTAGAAATGTCCTTTTTTGTGCTATATCATGCATTTAATTTACAACACTATTAAAAAATTTTTAAATGATCAATTCGTTTAGACTCACGATCCTCTATGTGGCTTTTGCAATAGTTGCTACGCTATGCAATATCTTAGCACAAGATATTTGTAATTATTTGTACTTTGGAAAGTTTTCACTCTTAATTTCAATCATGATCGGTACGGGTTGTGGGCTTATCATCAAATACATCCTAGATAAAAAATATATTTTTCAATATAAAACAAAAAATTTTAGACATAATCGACAAATCTTTTTTCTATACACAAGTATGGGCCTTCTTACTACCTTTATTTTTTGGGGATTTGAATTCGGATTTCATTATATTTTTGAAACAAAAGAAATGCGCTATCTAGGTGGCATTTTAGGTCTAATTATTGGCTATATCTGTAAATATTATTTAGATAAACGCTATGTATTCAAAATGGTATCAATCAATCTATGGTGAAGGTACAAGCTTGGGGACGGCTCTCTGATGAAGAGCATAATTTAATTACTTTTAACACGCCGACTCAGGCCATTCAGCAGTTAAAACATTCTTACCCAGGTGTTGGACATGGTATGGGGCGAAGTTATGGTGATGCTGCCTTAAATATGCAAGGTAATTTGTGGCATACAACTGCATTAAATCATTTAATATTATTTGATGTTGAAACAGGTGTTTTACATTGCGAAGCCGGTGTAACTTTACAAGATATTCATCGTACACTTGTTCCACAAGGGTGGATGTTGCCTGTAACACCTGGTACTCAAATGATCACTGTTGGCGGTGCAATCAGTAATGATGTTCATGGAAAGAATCATCATGCTTTTGGTTCTTTTGGCGATCATGTGTTGTCATTAAAGCTGTTACGCACGGATGGTGAAATTATTGAATGCTCACATCACGAAAAATCTGATTGGTTCTATGCGACTCTAGGTGGTATTGGGTTAACTGGTTTGATCTTGGAAGCGAAGTTGCAATTGCGATCAGTGTATGGACCATGGATACAATCAGAAACTATCCCTTATCACAGCTTACAAGAATTTTTTAGTTTAGCTGACTCATCTGAAGTTGATTGGGAACATACAGTGTCTTGGATTGATTGCATCAATAGCTCATCAACAAAAGGACTTTTTATTCGCGGTAATCTGGCACAAGTGCAAAATCAATCGGTACCAAAGTTTAAGGATAAAACTTTCCCATTTACTCCGCCAATTTCTTTAGTCAATAGAATTAGTCTCCCTATATTTAACTTCGCTTATTTTTATAAAAATACGTTAAAAAAGCACAATCAAATCGTGCATTACGAACCTTTTTTCTATCCATTAGATTCACTACACGAGTGGAACAAAATGTATGGTCCTCATGGATTCTATCAATATCAAAGTGTTGTGCCACACGAGGTAGGTCTAGATGCGACTCATGAAATGTTAAAAATAATTAAAAAATCTAGTGAAGGATCATTTTTAGCGGTATTAAAGACTTTTGGAAATCGTGAATCGGGCGGTTTATTAAGCTTTCCTCGACCAGGAGTCACTCTTGCTTTAGATTTTCCAAATCGTAATGAAAGAACATTAAAGTTATTTAAGGAATTAGATCATATCGTTAAAGAAGCACGAGGACGACTTTACTTAGCCAAAGATGCACGCATGCCTAAAACTTTATTTGAATCAGGATATCCACGTATTCAAGAGTTTATGAAATATCGAGATCCAGGTATTAGCTCAAATATGTCCCGTCGTCTATTAGGTGTATAACAAATGTCAAATAAATTAAGAATTCTGATTGTGGGTGGAACATCTACCATTGCTGAATACTGTGCAAGAATTTGGTTAAAACAACAAGCATGTGAACTCATCCTGTTAGGTCGTGATTCTGAAAAACTACAACGTGTCATAAGTGATCTTAAAGTTCGTAATCCTGATGCAAATATTCAAATGCAATGTGTAAATTTTTTAGATGCTCAAGCGATTCAAACCTGTATTCAAACATTGAATCATCAGGCAACTATAGATATCGCGCTGATTGCACATGGGAATCTACCTAATCAAGAACAATGTCAAATTGATCTTCAGCAATCTCAACAATCCATAGAAGTAAACGCAATATCCCCTGTTTTATTTACTGAGGCGATTGTTCAATGCATGATTGACCGTAATCATGGGAAACTTGCAGTTATTGGATCAGTAGCAGGGGATCGTGGGCGAAAATCCAATTATATATATGGTGCATCAAAGGCACTTATAGATACTTATGTGCGAGGTTTACAACACCGCTTAGCTCTAACGAATTCTAAGGTTACTGTAACCCTGATTAAACCTGGACCAACGGCAACTCCCATGACACAAGGAGTAGAAGTAAAAGGAAGGCAAGCATCTCCAGAGCAGGTTGCTCAAGAAATAGTTCGAGCTATAGAAATAGGAAAAGCAACCCTTTATACACCAAAAAAATGGAAAATTATTATGTTAATAATTAGAAATTTACCTTTTTTTATTTTTAGGAAAATGGATATTTAAAATTAATTAAATGGAGTATATAAAATATAGTTGAGATATTTTTAAAATTAGTAGTTATGAGTATTTGTTTTTTAAATTGCTAAGAGTAATTATTGGAAAACCAACATTTTGAATTACACTATACGTAGTTCTGCAACTGTGGCGCCCCATGAAATTTATTCTTTCTCTACTTGCCAGTGTGCTGATTGCGCTGGCTTGGCTTTTACCTGTTCACTATCGCCCATGGGTGACCTACACAGGTGAGTTATTTGCTTTTTTGTCTTTGTTTGCACTCACCGCCATTTTTCTTCAGCAAAAAATAAAAGTACCAGTTTTGACACTTCCATTAGTTGTTACGGCGTTTATTCCATTGCTGCAATGGATATTTGGGCTGGAGTTTTTCTTTAGTATTGCTTTAATTTCAAGCCTTTTTGTCTTTGCTTTTTGGCTAAGTATGCTATTGGGTTATAACTTATCTTTAACCCTAAAAGATCGAGAACAAGTATTTACGAATTTGAGTTATGTATTGTTGGTGGTCGGTACACTCTCAGGAGTGATGGCAATCTGTCAGTGGCTCACGATCGAAAATCATATTCCTGGTATTGCCAATTTACGCAGTAATCGTCCTTATGCGAATTTTGCTCAGCCGAATAATATGGCTACTTTCCTTATTCTTTCGTTAATGGCGAGTCTGTATTTATTCGAGAAAAGTAAGCTTAAGGCTTGGATTTTAAGCCTATGTTCATTGACGATATTGATTGCGTTGGTTTTAAGTCAGTCTAGAACATCGTGGGTTGTCTGTATTCTATTTTTGGCATATTTCTTTTATCAACAATATAGAGGGTATTTGCATCTCAAATGGTATGCAATGCTGACTTGGGTTGGTTTATTTATTGGGCTAATTTTAGTCATGCCAATCGTTGATCATTGGGTGGCGCAAGCTGCACATTTGACAATTGCGGACTCGCCAACTGCGATTGAGCGGGCAAGTACAGGGCATTTACGTTTAGGTATATGGCAACAAATGCTTTATGCCATTTCAGACCGGCCATGGTTTGGGTATGGTTGGAATCAAACCAGTGTGGCTCAGGTTGCTGTAAGTGAATATTATCGTATTCCTGAATGGGTACGAAGCTCGCATAATTTTGTGCTGGATTTCTTGGTATGGAATGGATTGCTAATCGGCATACCATTTTTAGGATATTTAATTTATCTTGGATATCGCCTAATTAGCAGAGTGAGCTCTACAGAGTCGGTCATCGGTATTTTGATGATTGTGGCAGTATTGGTTCATGCCTTATTGGAGTATCCACAAAACTATGCTTACTTCTTATTACCATTGGGTTTTATCGTAGGTTTGGTGCTGTCACAGGAAACTCAACTGAAAGTCTGGACTTTAGTGCCTAAATATACACAAATGATGTTTGTGGTAGGGGGCTTGCTTTTGGTGTTAATTCATCGTGATTATATGGTTGCGGTGCCAAAACTGAATCAATCGATGCGTTATGAACATACCCCTGAAAAAATTACCAACCATGATCGCATTTATGTCTTAGATGAGCTCAGTCGCAGAATTGCATGGATTCGACTGAACCCGAATACGGTATTGAGTAAAGCTGAATTACAGCAAATTCATGAAATGGTACAGTGCTATCCAACCAAATATGATTTGTTGAAATATGCACGTGTTCTTGCCTTTAATGGGGATGAACAGGGGGCACGTTACCAATTATGGTTATTAAAACAGTTGAAACATGTCGATGTGGGCTATGAATCTTTGTTAGAACCAACTCAATAAAAGACCTAAAAAAGCCAGCGAAACGCTGGCTTTTTTATTGATTAGAGTTGGCTTTGAATATAGTTTTCAATGCCAATACTTTCGACTAAATCTAGTTGAGTGGTGAGCCAATCCCAATATTCTTCTTCTTTCTCTAGAATTTCTTGAACCAAATCACGCGTCACATAGTCTAAGGTTTGTTCAGCCAAAGTCACAGCTGTTTTAATACTTTCAATGTTCTCTTTCACTTTGCGAATATCGCAATTCAGAACTTCAGCAGTGTGTTGACCGATATAAAGTTTACCGAGGTGTTGTAAATTTGGTAAGCCTTCTAAAAATAAAATCCGTTCAATAATTTTATCGGCATGTTTCATCTGACGAATCGATTCTTTATATTCGGCAGAACCCAATTGTTCAATGCCCCAGTCATTAAACATTCTTGAGTGCAGGAAATATTGGTTAATAGCAGTTAAATGATGATAGAGCACCTGATTTAACTGGTTAATCACATCGCGATTGCCTTGCATAGCATAAACTCCATCAATCAATGCTGATTTAAAATTGTAAGTTAGACCATAACAGCCTGTTATTCTGTAAATCTTAAACAAGAAAATGCTGAAAGGCGAGTGCTTTATTGAACGGCAAATGAAAATCGCAATCAAAAACAATTGGATATTAAACTAGAAAAATAAAACCCGCTTAGAGTCAAAAGCGGGGGATAGAGACCATTACATTTATAAATATTGTTATTCTTAGGCTGCGACGGCAATACGTCCCGCAATCTCTGCAATTTCATCACTAATGATGGCACGAGCTTCAGGCGCACAACGACCACAGCATGTACCAAGATCAAGCAAATCACGGATTTCGCGATAGCTTTCTGCACCATTAGCAACGGCATCTTTAATATCTTGATCTGTAATACCACGACACAAACATACGTACATGACTGCGAGCCAGATGAATTTAAATACGATAAGTAATATTATTGATAATTGTTATCGTTTGTCAATAACATTCATTTAAAAAGAGAATTATTATCATTGGGAATTTGAATAGAAAAACATCATCTTAGCGGAAATCCGAGTTCTGCTCGGATTTCACGCAAGAGATTTATATAGTTTAGAGCTAAATATTGAAGGTGGTGATTGAATTAATTTTATAAATTATTGTGGAATAATCACAATGCCATCCATCTCGACCAACGCTCCTTTAGGTAGACTTGCCACACCTAACGCAGCACGTGCTGGGTAGGGTTGAGCAAAATATTCCCCCATAATTTGGTTGACCAGTTGGAAATTAGATAAATCCGTTAAAAAGATATTGAGTTTAGCAATATCAGCCAGAGAGCCACCTGCGGCTTCACACACGGCTTTTAAGTTATCAAAAACTCGGCGAATTTGCGCCTCAATGCCTTCTACCAATTCCATACTGTACGGATCTAAACCGATTTGCCCTGAAAGATAAAGTGTTTCACCAACGAGAATTGCTTGAGAATAAGTACCAATCGCAGCAGGGGCATTTTCAGTATGAATAACTTGGCGTGACATCGATTTCTCCTTTTATATCTGAATACATCTTAAAGGATTGTATCCAGATACAGAAGCCCTATCGATTTAAATGATTAACTTGCTATAGAAGCTTCAGTCATATTTATTGGTATGGATAGGCGGGTAATACGTGGAAAGCCATAGTGCATGCGTAGGTCACGAATGATTTGGGCAATTTGTTTACGGTTATTCACTACAATATTGACATAGGTTTTATGGTCATAATTGCGCACCATTTCCACCCCTGTTTTGGCTTTACGGCATTGATAGATTAAATCTGAAATCTGTTCATCATCCATCTCCATATCAATGCAAAGATAGGCGGTAAAGCTAACATCGTCGAGGTCTTCGGAAGACCATTGCAACGGCATAATATTTTCAGGGTGTAGATGTTGTTCATGCAACAAGTTGTGGCATCGGGCACGATGCACGATTAGTCCGCGACGTGAAAGATGTCCTTGAATTGGATCACCTAACACGGGGTTGCAACAATGTGCATATTTGACATCAACACCCTCTGTACCTTGAATGAGACGGTCAGAGTTATGATCTTCAGCGGATTGATCTTGAGCAAATAAATGATTGGCAACCAATTGTGGTAATAAGTCACCCACTGCAATTTGCTGAAATAGACGCTCTTTGGAATCTAAATGACGCCATTCTAGCAAGTCGAGCCAATCATCTTTGGTCAAGTCATCTGTAGAGCGATGAAAGAGTTTTAAAGCACGATTGAGGGCTTGCTCTCCAACCAATTGCTGTTCTTCTACATCCTGATCTCGTAGGATATTTTGAATGGCACGTCGGGCCTTTTGTGTATTAATAAAGCTGAGCCAGTCTGGATTTGGCGTGGCGAGTACATCGGTAATAATTTCGATGACTTGTCCACTCACAAGCGGTGTAGATAAAGGCTTAGTTTCGCCATTAATCTTTGCTCCGATCGCATGGTTGCCTAAAAAAAGGCTTGCTGAATAAGCAAAATCGACGGCAGTTGCGCCTTGTGGTAATTCATGTAATTGCCCGTGTGGCGTATACACCCAAATTTTTTCTTGATGTAGATAGTCAAGCAAATCATTAAACGTGGTTTTGGCACAACTGCTATCAATCAGTACGTTTAAGTTCTGCATAGAGGCTTGAATAGCTGAGCGACAAGCTTGAGGGGCATTTTCACCCAAGACCACACCAAAACGCGCAGCTTTACGCATCAATTCGGTCTGTAGGGTAAGGGAGAGCGTGGTTTTCTCGCCTTTGAGGCGCAGCATGAGTGACTGGTTACCACCCGGCAATGGTCGTCGAATATGGTCTTGATAAGACAGAACTTGGAAATGTTCTTGTAAAATTTCGGCAAGATTATCGCAATCCGCAATGCTTTGCAGAATAATTTCAAAAGCATGACTATGAGTCAGTTCTTGCAAATCAATGTCGTTTTTAACGAAGTGACGAAGTAATTCAATGTTGTTATTTTTCTTTTTAATTCGCCCACTGATTTGATTCTGTTGTAACAGTCCAGTCAGATTTTTTTCCCATAAAGCTTGATATTCACAGCGTTTGGGCTTGGTTTTAAGTAAGGCTTCTTGGACATTATTAAACATGTCTAAATCAAGATTTTGATAACAAAGATGTTCAAGATTATCAGCCATTTCATTCATGCCCACTAAACGAGCCATTGGCACGAACACATCAAAAGTTTCTTGAGCAATGCGTGCGCGTTTATCTGGGCGTAAAGACTCTAGCGTGGTCATATTATGATAGCGATCAGCCAATTTAATAATAATGACACGTGGATCTTGTAGGGTGGCTTGTAAAATTTTTCGGAACGAAGCAGCTTTGTTATATTCTTTATCACTAGAATGGCTGAGTTTGGTGACACCGTCGACCAGTTCTGCCACAGTTAGTCCAAATTTTTCTTTAATATCTTCTTTGCTAAAATCGGTGTCTTCAATCACATCATGTAGCAATGCAGCCATCAGAGTTTCTGCATCTAAACGCATGTGTGCCAAAATGCAACTGACGGCAATCGGGTGCAGTATGTATGGCTCACCACTTTTCCGCGTAATTCCATCATGCGCAATATCGGCATAATCACAGGCCGCAAGCACTCGTTCGACTTCACTTTCATTCAGATAAGCGTCGATAATCACTTTGAGTTGTTGTTTGGCTTGGCTGACTTCTGCGCCTGGCATATAACACCTGTACCTATACCATGAGGAATCTATTCGTTAGTTCAATTTTTAATAAAAAGCAAAGTGCGAAACTTGTCAAATTTTTTATGCAAAAATCGCAAATCGGCAGTTTAAAAAAATAGCGTAATTTAAGTTAATGTTATAACTGTTCTTGAAGAAATATTAAAGTTCCAAGCATAAAAAAGCCTAGTTAAAAACTAGGCTTTTATGTAGTTTTTCTTTCTTATTGGAAAGAAAAACCATCTAAATTCAAATTGTTTGCAGAAAGTGCAAGATCAAGGCTTGAAGTTTGGTAGTCTTGCTCACGTTGTTTCAAAATATCTTTTGAAACGTGACCAATTGCGATTTCACGCAGTGCGACAACTGTTGGTTTATCGTTGTCCCATTCTACAGTTGGTTCAATACCTTGGCGTGCGAGTTGGCGCGCACGTTTGCTTGCCACTAGTACAAGCTCAAAGCGGTTGTCTACATGGTCTAAACAATCTTCAACGGTTACGCGTGCCATATGTGCTCTCGTATAAATGCTAAAATTCGGAAACAGACTGTGCAGTATAAAATGCTTTCAGTTCAGACTCAAGTTTTAATCATGATTCAACTGGAGTGATCAACTTTTGAATTAAGTCTTGATGGCGGTTGGCTTGCTGCGTTAGAACCAAACGGTTTGCTGTAATGACAGATTCAAGATCATGCAAGGCTTTATTAAAGTCATCATTAATAATGACATAGTCAAAATTAACAAATTGTTGCATGTCTTCAACTGCACAGCTTAAACGATGTTCAATCACTTCTACACTGTCTGTACCACGATTAGATAGACGTTGACGTAAATCAAACTGACTTGGTGGTAAAATGAAAATCTGTATTGATTCTGGGAACAATTTGCGAACTTGTTCTGCACCTTGCCAGTCAATTTCTAGTAAAACATCATGTCCTTTGGCGAGTTGCTCTTTTACAGTCGCTTGCGCAGTGCCGTAATAATTGCCAAAGACTTCTGCATACTCAATAAAACCGCCTTGATCCACTAAAGTCAGAAAGTTTTCTTTTTGAGTGAAATGGTAATGCACACCATCAAGTTCACCAGGACGCTGCCCACGAGTGGTATGAGATACAGAAACATGTAAATTACTTACACGCTCAAGCAGGGCTTTTACGAGAGATGTTTTGCCAGTTCCTGACGCAGCAGAAACGACAAACAAGAGACCCGACATGATATTTTTCCTGATATGATAAAATATCCTCTCTATTTTAGAGTAGATGTGTTGCAAACTAAATAGCTAGTCGAATTTTAGTTTGCATAAATTTAGTTTTGCATGACGTGCATTGAAGTGAGCAATGAGGGTTTTATGGAAATTGTATTGGCTAATCCACGTGGTTTTTGTGCAGGGGTAGACCGAGCCATTGCGATTGTAAATCGTGCACTTGAGTGTTTTCAGCCGCCAATTTATGTGCGTCATGAAGTGGTACACAACAAATTTGTCGTGGATGATTTACGTCAGCGTGGTGCGATTTTTGTTGATGAGTTAGATGAAGTACCTGATGACAATATCGTGATTTTTAGTGCACATGGCGTATCTAAAGCGGTACAGCAAGAGGCAGAACGTCGCGGTTTAAAAGTTTTTGATGCAACTTGTCCTTTGGTCACCAAAGTACATATTGAAGTCACTAAATATGCCCGTGAAGGGGTGGAAGCCATTTTGATTGGTCATGAAGGTCATCCTGAAGTGGAAGGCACGATGGGACAATATGACAAAAAAAATGGGGGCGATATTTATCTGGTTGAAGATGAAGAAGATGTCGCTCAGTTGAATGTGCGTCATCCTGATAAAGTGGCTTTTGTAACGCAAACGACATTATCGATTGATGACACAGCTAAAGTAATTGATGCACTGCGCAAAAAATTTCCGAAGATTCAAGGGCCTCGTAAAGATGATATTTGTTATGCCACACAAAACCGTCAAGATGCGGTACGTGATTTAGCTGAGCAATGCGATGTGGTGCTGGTCGTAGGCTCTCCGAATTCTTCGAATTCGAATCGTTTGCGTGAGCTGGCAGAGCGTATGGGGAAAGCAGCGTATTTGGTGGATAATGCTGAACAATTACAGAAAGATTGGTTTGATGAGAATACTAAAATTGGAGTAACAGCTGGCGCATCTGCGCCTGAAATTTTGATTAAACAAGTCATTCAGCGTTTACAAGATTGGGGTGCGAAAGTGCCAGAAGAGCTTGCTGGACGTGAAGAAAACATTACCTTTAGTTTGCCAAAAGAGTTACGTATCCCTGTAACACAAGCTTAAAGTGATAATTACTTAACATTTTATTTTTATTCATAATTTGACAGATGATTGCTTTTTGGCAATCATCTGTTTTTTTATGCCATTTATCCTTTTTGTGTTCGTTTTGTAAAAAAAAGAAATATGATTTTAAATAGGGTAAAAGATTAATTGCCTTGGGGAGGGCGTATGCGAACAAATCGAGGGTTCACCTTAATAGAGCTACTAGTGACAATTGCTGTATTGGTGATTATTGCGACTATGGCAGCACCTTCTTTTGGGAATTTGGTTGTAAGACAAAAATTGAATGGTAACGCACGCGACTTTATTACAACGCTTAATCAAGCTAAATCTCAAGCGGCACTATTGAGAACAACAGTTGCAGTATGTCCAAATAAAACCAATAGTGATGATGATTTCACAAAAGATGAATGTGCAACTGCAGTAATTCCAAACTATTCATCCATGACGAACACGCAGAAACAAACAGTGCAAATTGATCGCGTTTTTCAAGTCATGGTGGATCCTGCTGTGACAGTACAATCAACAAGTAGCACTGCAGCATTATTTAACTCTACTGGCAGCGCTAATGCTCAGGTCTCATTTAATATCTGTGCTTCTGGAAATTCACGGACGATAACCGTGCAACGTTTAGGTGCAGTTAGTCAAAGTTCAGGAACCTGCTAATGAACTACAATAAATATCAAGCTGGCGTAGGGCTTATGGAAGTGCTGGTTGCTTTATTGCTATTGGCAATTGGTGTACTAGGCTATGTTGCCTTACAACTACGTGCAATTGATGCTTCATCTGAAGCTTTGACTAAATCTCAAGGGATATTAATTCTAAGAGGTTTGGCTGAAAATATTCGCGCAAATGGTGCAGGTCAAGCTAATTATGCAACGGCTGTTCGGGGTTATACATCTATTACAGCAACTCCAACAGCCCCAACTCCATCTTGTTTCAATCCTTCAACATTATGTACTCCAGCGCAAATGGCGAATTACGATGCCTATAATGCAGCAAAGTCAGCATTTGAAATTGGGATGAAAATTACGATGGCGGAATGTCCAGGTGTTTCAAGTGCGCCTGTTAGAAGACAATGCTTATATGCAGCATGGGATAATACAACTATAACAGCAACGTCATCTGCGGCTGATGTTAGTCAATGTATGTCATCTAATGGAATTTATGTAAATACTGCACGTTGTTTGATGATGGAGGCATATTAAAATGAATAACAACTATGTTTCTATGACAAAACAACAAGGTTTTACCTTAGTTGAATTGATGGTAGCCCTAGTTTTGGGGTTATTGATTAGTGCTGCTGCAATTCAATTATTTACTGGGGGATTGCTGTCTTCTCGCATGCAAGAGGCAAGTGCAGAGTTACAAAATAGTGGTGTATTTGGTTTGGATTATATTGCCAAAGACATTCGATTAGCCAATTATGCTAACACGACCAATCCTGAACTAAATGAACAAACCTCATGGGGTGGGGTAGTCCTGACTGCAAGAACGGCTACAGTCACAACAGCGAATATTCCTATTCCAGCTTCTACTCCATTTGTTTCAAATGGCTTATTAAGCCACAGTCAAGGCGACACCTTAAGTACTGTAACAAATGAATGGCGTGGACTTTCGAATGTTAACCTTACTAGCGACCAGTTGACCATCCAATTCATTTCTCCAAATGCGATGATAAATTGCGAAGGAGCAAATGTTCAAGCGGGTGACTATGTTATACAACGATATTTTGTTAGACGAGATCCTGCAACTGCTACCTCTGGTACAGACTATGGACTAGCGTGTGATGCAAATCAACCAACTGCTGCTGGAACAACACCAGTTTTGCCACCCACAACAATTAATGGTTTTGGTGACGCGGGAGAAATTATTATTCCGCGTGTAGATCATTTTACAGTGCAATTGGGTGTAAGAAATGATTTGGGGAACTTGGCATATTACACAATTAATCAATATCGGACACTTGCAACAACTGAACGTGCAGCATCTAGAATTCCACCACGTATTATCTCTGTAAAACTTGGGGTCTTGGTGCGATCAATGGACAATACTAATAATTCGGCTATTGATTTAACGAAGCAAATTCCAATTTTGAATCAAAACGTTACGTTAAATAATACAACCACAAAATTTGCTCGTCGTGTATATACCACCAATATTACATTGCGCAATGGTTTAGGAGAAGCACTATGAAACACAGTACTTTAACTCACCAAGCACAGCGTGGTGCGACATTGATAGTTGTGTTATTCATGTTATTGCTCATTACGATTGTGGGCATCATCGGTATCCGTGTGGCAATCACATCCTTAAACATTGCGACCAATAGTCAAGTGGGGCAGCTTTTATTGCAAACAGGTGATACACCGACTAATCAATTTTTAAACGTCTCTAATTATAATGATTTAACGGTTTTGAGTGGTGCGATAGGTAAGGCGATTGAAGAAAACAAGGTTGCACCTGGTAAAGAAATCATTTTTTGTTATAAACCAACATCTAATCTCAAATTGGGTTCAGCACTTGATACGACAGTGCTAGTGCCACCTGCTAAAGGTGATCCTGCAGATAGCAAAGCGACAATAGATTCGACCCAGACCAATCGTAGTGGGTTTTGTGATTTAGAGGCTGATTATGGGAGTGCTCGTCAGGCAGTAGTGACTCAAGTTGCTGTTCGCATTCCTACTGACGCCATAACAGATGCAAATCCAGGTTCAACACTTGCACGAGATACAGATGTAAGTTTGCAATCAAATACGTCTAAAGGAAAAGTTGAGGCTCGTGTACGTGTTACGTCAACAGCAATTATGCCAGCATATTCAACAGAAAATCTTGCGACGGTACAAAGTGAATGTATCGGCTCTTCAAGTACAGTGGGGTATATCAATGACAATATTGATGATGCCGTTTCTGGAAAAAGAACGGTTGCTGATTGTTTAAGAAGTTATGGTATTCCTGTGAATACTCAAGTCCAAGAAATTGATTTACGTAAACGTGATATTCAAGTCACAGCACCATGATGAGTGGGAGAACAATAATGAAACCAAATAAGTTTGAGCGAAAAGATCGCACCCAAATTCATACTGGTGCTGTATTTTCAGTAGTGTTCACAGGGACGTTGCTCATTACGTCATCTGTGGTACAAGCAACAGATTTGCAAATTTACGCTAAGCCAAGTGCGGGTAAAAAAACAATTGTCATGATGTTGGATACATCAGGATCTATGGGTAATTCAGATTCAGGACAAACAGGCTCACGTTTATACCGTTTGCAACAAGGGATGTATGCATTTTTGGGAAGTAATAACCCTATTTTGACCGATGTGCGAGTTGGGTTAGGGAATTATTCTACAGGGGGTGATGGGCAGACAGGTAATATCTTGGTCCCTGCTGCTCCATTAGGTGATGTGAGTACCTTAAATACAGTCGGTTCCCAACGATATAAACTTAAACAGGCTGTTCAGAATTTAACGGCAAATAGCTATACACCTACAGCACATGCGTATGCTGAGGCGGCAGCGTACTTAATGGGAACCACTACATATTCAGAAATGAATTATGATATTCGGAAAGACAGTTTTATTAAGCGAGTCAGAAGATCAAATAACCAGACCAATTATAGCTATTGTACCCAGTATCGGGACAGTGGCATCGATTACACAAACTTATGGCAAAGTTGTAGAAGTAATAGCTATTGGTCAAGTTGGGCTACATCCCAACCGTCAGGTTTTGTTAATGGTGTCCAATATGACACTTATTATGATGGTACTTATGACTATTATTATTATTACGTGGTTGAAACAAAAACACTATATGATAGTAACAGTGGTATGCCAAGCTCCAAGGCGAACGATACAACATCTAATCCGGGAATTGTGGTTGATCGTACTGCTTCAAATGCGAATGCAAGGTATAAATCACCATTACCAGCTGTAGCAGACAGAGTCTCATGTGATGGACAAGGGGTTTATGTCTTATCGGATGGTGCAGCGAATAATACTTCAGTAAGTGAAGCAACAAAAATTATGTCTACTGCATTAGGTAGTACCTATGGAGCAGATTTTAGTTGTTCAGGTGGTTTAACTGGTGGGGGAAGTGATTCTGGTTGGGACTGTATGGGGGAATTTGCTAAGAAGCTCTTTAATGCATCTACCAATCCAGCAGGTGTTTCTATCCAAACTGCTTTTGTAGGTTTTGGTAATGAAATGAATAGCTTGAGTCAGTCTTATGTGCAGAATGCATGTAAGCTAAGTTCACGTTCGCAGGCTGATAGAGCGGGTGACGATGCTTGTTCTCCGAACCAAGGAGCATACTCGGTAACTTATCCTGGTTATGGTAATGGTGGATTCTTTACAACACAAAGTTCGACAGGGGTAACTGATAGTGTAATTGCCTTTATTAATAACTTGGGTGCTGCACCTTTGGAGCCATTAACTACGGGTGCGATTTCAGTGCCAGTGGATAGTTTGAACCCAAATGGTTTGCAACCTTATGGTTATTTGCGTGCTTTAGAGCCAAACCCTCAGAGTAATAAAGTTATTTGGGCTGGGAACTTAAAGAAATATCAAGTTTTGCTTTCTGGTACGAATGCTGGTGCTTTCGCTGCGGCGAATGGTACAACCTTGGTTTATAATACAGATGGTGGTTTCCAAGCCAACACCAAGGACTTATGGAACAGTGCAAGTGTTTATCAGAATGAAAGTTATAATGATGGCGGCATTATTACTCTAGGTGGTGCTTATTCCAAAGTTCCAATGCCAATTCTAGGGCAATCTCAAAATTTAAGTGTGACCCCAAAACAATATGCTTATACAGCAAATGCTAATCAACTACGTCGCTTGTATACCGATGTATCTGCGACTGGGGGAGCTACTTTAACGAATGCTGCAAATGGCGCGAGCTTGCTTACTATTCCAAGTGGAACTTTACCCTCTTCTAATATCACAACCTATATTTTGAGTCAGTTTGGTACCCAAACAACGCTTAAAGATTTCCCATTATTGGTCAAGCAAAAGTTATTAAACTATTTGGGTTATAGTGTTCCTCTAGACGAGACGGCTACAGCTCTGCCAACCACGTTGACTACTCCAAATTCGCCATATTTAGCAATGGGCGGAAGTATTCACTCCTTCCCAGTTCAGTTGACTTACTCAGGTACGCTAGACAGTGCTGGAGAATTAACTAGTACCCGAAGTCAATCAGTATTGTATGGAACAATGGATGGCGGTTTGCATTTGGTCGATGGTGAAACTGGTGTAGAGCAAATGGTATTTGTTCCTGCTGAATTATTAAGAGGCACAGTATCATCTAAAGCATTGGTAAAAGGACAAGATGACACCAATGCGCCTGTAGATGGCGTGGATGGTGCATGGGTGGCAGATCCTGCTTATAAAACTCAAAAAGCTGCATCATCTTCAGAAAGTAGTATGGTTAAAGCACGCCAAATGAATATTTATGGCGGGTTACGTATGGGGGGGAGCAGCTATTATGGTTTAGATGTGTTGACCCCTACGAGTCCGAAGTTATTATTTAGAGTTGGTCCTGATATCTCTAATTACAGTCGAATGGGACAGTCTTGGTCTAAACCAGTATTGGCAAATATTCGTTATAACGGCGCAATTCGTCGCGTTATGATTGTTGGTGGGGGCTATGATCAATGTTATGAAAACCCTAGCTTCCGTTTAGGAGCAACTGTTGCAACAACAGATTATCCTGATACCACTTGTAATAATAAGTCAGCTGCTCAAGGAAATGCAGTTTATATTATTGATGCAAAAACAGGTGAGCGTATCTGGTGGGCAAGTTCGACTGGTGCAGACACAAATAATGCCAATATGACGCACAGTGTGGTAAGCCGCATCAGTGCACTGGATCGTGATGCAGATGGTCTGATTGATCATCTTTATTTCGGTGATTTAGGTGGGCAAGTCTTTCGTGCTGACTTAAATAATAGCCAAACTTTATCTGGGTCAACTTACAGTGCATTTGGTGTGCGTGTTGCTCGTTTAGCAAATCTTGCAACGGATGGGACGACTGGTGCGGCATTGACTTTAGGTAAAAATCCACGTTTTTATGAGGCACCAACCGTAACGATTCATGATCAAGGGGCGACTACATTTATTCTTGTTGGTTTGGCATCCGGTAACCGAAGCACACCACTTGATGTTTATCCGAGTGTAGGTCGTGATGGTATGTTACCAACCACAGCCTTGACTGATCGGTTGGTCAATAACGTATATGGTATTATTGATCGTGACTTTATTAAGCGTAATTTAATTACAGGTTCTCCAACCTTAGAGTCTCAAAATAAGACCCTCGCGAATTTGCAAAAAAATCCACAATTATTATCAGGTGTTGTTGCATCTACCTTTATTGGTACAAGTGCAAGTAAAGATGGTTGGTATCGTTCACTTTCAAGTAATGGAGCTGGTACAGAGCGTGCTGGAGGAAGCTTCCGTGTACTAGGTGGAATGAAGGCCTTTGAAGAACCAATGGCGATTACGGGAAATCTAATTGTGCCGGTATATGACCCGCAAGGTACGGGTATTGCACCACAAAACCCATGTTTACCGCGTGTGGTGGGTGAAACAGACCGTCAAAGGTATTGCTTACCATTTGGTGCATGTTTGACTACGAGCGGTGCCGTTGATATTACTCGAGAAGGTGGGACAGGATTTGTTACAAAAACGACAGGATGCCCTGCTGGTGTGGCTGAGTGTAATGATAATCCAATTGGTTCGGGTATTCGTGGTATTGCTTTAGTGCCAACAGGTTCGGGTACAGGTGGACCGGACTGCGAATCAACTATCAGTACCAATCAGGGAGGGGTGGGTAAATGGGAATGCCGTCGAATTGTCAATCCAACACGGTGGTATGAAAAATGGGTGCAATAAATAACAATAAAATCCCTAAATTACATGCTGTTTGGTGTAATTTAGGGCGAGGACAACAAGGTTTTACCTTAATTGAATTGATGATTGTTATTGTGATCGTGGCAATTTTTGCTGCGATTGCAATACCAAGCTATTTGAATTATGTACGTCGTGCAGACGCAGGATTAGCGCAACAAGAACTGCAAAAAATTGCGGAACAATTGGAGCGCCATAAATCACGTAACTTTTCTTATAGAGGGTTTGATCCCAATTTTATTTATGGGGTTACAGGTGCGATGAATTCTGTAACCTTGCCACGGGGGGCAACTAGCTCAGGCATTAAATACACCATTACTATTCGTGATGGTGATGATCCGACCAAGTTATTAACAGATACGACCGCTTCGCCAGCAATTAGAGCACGGCGTTGGGCAATGATTGCTGAAACCAGTGATGTAAAAAACTATAATTTTTTAATGACCAGTTCTGGTTTACGTTGCAAGAATAAAACAAGAGCAAATGTCACATATTCTGATTGTGGAACATCTGCAACAGGGAGCGAAAGTTGGTAATGAAGGGCTTTACACTTATCGAGTTAATGATTGTTGTAGCAATTATTGGAATTCTTGCGGCAATTGCTTACCCATCTTATACAGGTTACAAGGTCCGTGTACAAAGAGCTGATGCACAAGCTGAAATGTTACAAGTTGCACGTAGTTTGGCGAATTATAAACTTGCCAACAGTAACTTTGCGGGAAGAACATTATCCAATGTGCATGGTTCGGCTCAAACTTCTGATGGGATGTATGATTTCACGCTCACAGATAGAAATAATGTTGCATTAACAAATAGTTCTGCTAATACGAATGGTTGGTTGTTGATTGCTACACCTAAATCAGGGACAGTTCAAGATGGTAATGGGGTTATCTGTTTAAATGATCAAGGACAAAAATACTGGTCAAAAGCTGCAACCACATGTGTGCTGTCAGCTAGTTCAACTTGGGATGGTCGCTAAGCTCTAAATTCAAAACTGTGGATAAATCATTTTTTGATCTTTCCCTCTTGCAGAATTTAGCGTAGAATGTCGCCCTCTATGAAAGGGGTTTGAAGTGTATCGATGGTCGGTACAGGGATAATCCGTAAAAACTATAAGGTTGTATCATGGTAGTTATTCGTCTTGCACGCGGTGGTGCTAAAAAACGTCCGTTCTATCAAATCATTGTGACTGATAGCCGTAATGCTCGTGACGGTCGTTTCATCGAACGTATTGGTTTCTTCAACCCGACAGCTCAAGGTAAAGCAGAAAAACTTCGTTTAGATGCTGACCGTTTTGCTCACTGGGTAGCACAAGGTGCTCAACCTTCTGATCGTGTTGCTTCTTTAGCTGCTCAAGCTAAGAAAGCTGCAGCTACTGCATAATTTTAGATTAAGTAGTAGGTAGCCCATGACACCAACACAGAATGTTCCCGAAGATCGTATTCAGATTGGACAGTTACGTTCAGCATATGGATTAAATGGGTGGCTCTGGGTCTATTCCAATACAGAACCTATGAGCAACATCTTTGACTACCTGCCTTGGTACATTGAGACCAAAGCAGGTTGGCAAACAGTAGATGTAAAACGTTGGAAACCACATGGCAAAGGCTTGGTTGTTTCGCTGAAAGGTGTGAGTGATCGCACAGCAGCAGATAATTTGGTTGGTGCAAATGTTTGGATTTCAAAATCGCAACTGCCTCAAGCAGGCGTGGACGAGTATTATTGGTCTGATTTAAAGGGCTTAACGGTGTTAGGTTTGAATGATGAAGAACAAGAAGTCAATCTTGGTCAAATCCATGAAATGTTTGAAACAGGCGCTAATGATGTGATGGTGGTTCGCGCAACTGCTGAAAGCATCGATAGTGAAGAGCGGATGATTCCATGGCATAAAGATGTGGTACAACGCGTTGATCTCGAAGCTGGTCGTATTTACGTGAATTGGGGCGTAGATTACTAATTATTTTTGGAAATACGGGAGTCTGCGATGTTTTTTGCAGTCATTACGCTTTTTCCTGAAATGTTTGAAGCGATTACAGCCTACGGTATTAGCGGGCGCGCAGCAAAACGTGACATTGTACAAGTCCATTGTATTAACCCACGTGAATTTGCTGAGGGCAACTACAAAAGAGTGGATGAACGTCCCTTTGGTGGTGGTCCAGGTATGGTGATGATGGCAGAGCCTTTGGCAAAAGCGATTCAACATGCCAAACAACTTGCAGAGCAAGCGGGAGCCATCCATGTTCCTGTGGTGTATATGTCGCCACAAGGCAAAACCTTAAATGAGCCTGCGGTGCAACAGTTTGTCGATTATGACGGATTGATTGTGTTATGCGGTCGTTATGAAGGGGTAGATGAACGTTTAATCCAAAAATATGTTGATCAGGAATGGTCAATTGGGGATTACGTTTTATCTGGTGGAGAGCTTCCAGCGATGGTCTTGTTGGACAGTATTATTCGACGTTTGCCGAATACCATGTCTGATGAGCAGTCAGCTGTGCAAGATTCTTTTGTGGACGGTCTGTTAGATTGCCCACAATATACCAAGCCAGACCATTTTGAGGGTTTGGATGTGCCCGATATTTTAAAGTCGGGACATCATGCCAACATTGAAAAATGGCGGTTTTTGCAGCGATATCAGCGGACTCTTGAACGCCGACCTGAGTTGGTGGAAAAGGTAGAGTTGACCAAGCAGCAAAAAAAATGGCTCAAAGATTTATAAGGGAGATAACTTCAGGTTATTTTCCGAATCCAATGCTTGAACGGTTGTGTTGAAGTGTTGTTTATTAGGCTCTTTATGTCTTGAAGCGGTCAAGCATAAAGGGAAAGTCAATCGGGTCTATGCGCTTTAGCCTCTATACCCAGTGGATCTCAGACCTCTTCTGACCCACACATATTGGAGATACCCCATGAGCGGTAAGCATCCTTTAGTACAAGCTGTTGAAAATGCACAGCTTAAACAAGACATCCCTGCTTTTGCACCAGGTGACACTGTTATCGTTCAGGTAAAAGTAAAAGAAGGTGATCGTGAGCGTCTTCAAGCATTTGAAGGTGTTGTAATCGCGAAGAAAAACCGTGGTTTGAACTCTGCGTTCACAGTACGTAAAATTTCGAGCGGTGTTGGTGTTGAGCGTGTATTCCAAACTCATTCTCCAATCGTTGCTAAAATCGAAGTGAAACGTCGTGGTGACGTTCGTCGTGCTAAACTTTACTACCTACGTGAATTGTCTGGTAAAGCTGCACGTATTCGTGAAAAGTTACCAGCTCGTAAAACTGTTGCTTAATCAGTTTTATTTGAGTGAAAAAATGCGCCGTTTGGCGCATTTTTTTTGGCCAAACTTTAGAGCCCTTGAAGTTTTAAACGGTTGGCATGTTGACGATAAACATCGACTGGATCTGGTGAGAATACCGAACGCAAAGCAAAGAACTGATTAATCACATCTAAGTGGTTCCAGTTGTAATTATCTCGAATGGTTTTGCCATACTTTGCGCTACAACGTGAGACCAAGCCATCATTGTCATTCGGAGCTTGCATCAATAAACCTGTTGCTGCCAATAATGAATCAGGATCAAGGATATTGGTTAGAGTTGAATTACCAGAGAACGAATAGAAGTAAATGCCATTTTCTGTTGCAGCACCTTCACCGCAGGCTGTCTTCGGCATACCTAAAGCATACTTTTGACTAAATGATTTAGATCCTGCCTGACTTAAGCTTTTTCCAGCAGCAAGGGCATCATGCGGGAGTGAATTAGGATCCTGCTGTTGTGCCCATACAATCGCTTTAGAACCAAAGTTAATCAGACTGACCAAGGGCTGCTCTAATGGTGTACCTTGAGCTGAAATAATCAGATCAGCCACAGGAGAGCCTTTTAAAGGGCTTGATATTGCAGTTGATGACGCAACTTTAGAGGGGGCAACATTTGAAACATAAGCAATACTATGCCCACCGTGACTATGCCCCAGTAAATTGACTTTGCTTGCACCAGTAATTGCTAAAATTTCATCGACTTGTTGTAGCAGTTGTTCCCCACGAACTTCGGAACTATTAAAGGGCGAAACGCGTGTTGCCCATGCGTTGGCACCATTACGTGCTAAATCAGGCAAAATTTGATACCAATAATCTACACCCAGTTCATCTGTGCCTGCACGAATCCATCCTCCCATACCATGTGCAAAGACCAATGGGTATTTGGTTTTTGCATAGTTTGAGGTGACGTATTTAGCTTGAATTTGTGAAGCGCTGGCTTGAGTTTGGGTGGTGCTTAGTACGCAGGTTGATAGCAGTCCAGCTATCAATAGTTCATATTTCATTGATCTTCCTCTATTTTAATTTTTCTATCGACAAAAATAATTGTCAAAATGAGTATAAAGTTGGAGTGAGGATTGGGCAGATAAATCCGATTAAATTAAATACAAATTGTAACTTTATAATTCTAAATAAATCCCGCTAAGTCATCTGCTTAGCGGGAGGGTGTATTAAAGCCCTTGAAGTTTTAAGCGGTTGGCATGTTGACGATAAACATCGACTGGGTCTGGGCTGAAGAGACCTCTTAATCCCAAAACTTGGTTGACTTCATCTAAGTGATTCCAATCGTAATTATCACGAATGACTTTGCCGAAATGGGTGCTGCAACGCGCAACCAATCCGTCATTGTCAGTGCTGATATAGGAGATTGGAGCCAGCAGCGAAATGGCACTGTCTGCAACATCAATCACGTTGGTCACTTGAGAGGTTCCTGTCCAAGAATAATAGTAAATCCCATTATTGGAGCTGGCTCCACTTTTACTACAGTCCGATGCTAAGGCTGTGGTTGGGTATTTTTGATTGAAAACTTGAGAACCTTTTTCACTGATCGAGGTTAGCGAGGCTTTCAGATCGCTTTTCAGCGATGGGTTCCCCTCGGCAAAGGTAATAAGTGGTCCAATAATATAATCCGTAGCGATGCTCAAGAGCTGTGAACCTGTTTGGCTTGACAGTAAATCGTCTGCGACTTTGGAGCCTCTGAATGTTGCACCAACCCCCGTGAGTGATGCGACATATTGTGGTTTAACTGCTTCGACATAGCGAATCGTCGGTCCCCCATGACTATGTCCAATTAAATTGACTTTGGGTTTTCCCGTAATAGCCATCACTTCTTCGACTTGTTGTAACAGTTGTTCGCCACGAACTTCGGTCGATTCTAAAGGCGAAATTTGTGCGGCAAAGGTGGTTGCACCATTACGTGCCAAATCGGGCAGAATTTGATACCAATAATCTAAGCCGAATTCGGCGACACCAACACGGCTAAAACCAAACATCCCATGAGTAAATAATAATGGGTATTTGGTTTTAGCATAGGTACTTTGAGCAGTGGTATTTACGCTAAGCACGCCCGCAGTTACCGAACTGGTCGTGAATCCGATGCATGCGACTAAACCCAGCAGTGAAATGCTATGTGCTATTTTTTTCGTTTTATACATATTTTCATCCTGAAAAAAGGTTTGGTTGGGCAGAATTATTCTGCGAAGGGTAGTTTTCCTCCTGAGTCATGTGTGGTTTCAAAAGTTCCAAGTCGAAGTTGTTCTTGTGGATTTTTAAATTGTTGCTGGCGTAATTGAGCAATGGCTTGTTGTTGTGCAGATTCGCTCATCTGGCTCTTTAGAATTTGGTCACGCTGCATTAAGTAGTCATTCACACGTGATTTCCATTGGCCTCGGTCTTGGTCTAGTTGTTCTAGTCTAGCGGTTGCATCAGCACCGACTAAATTCATGCGCATTTGGCGAAGTTCATCAGCAGAACCACCGCGAGCTTTAATATCACTGGTCAATTTGCGTAGATCTTCCAACTTAGACAACTGTTCCAAATTTTCACGCCAATCTTCAGGCAACTGGGTAAATAGTTCTTTTAGTTTTTGTGCCTTTTGAACTTCATTTAGAGATGAATCTGCCATGATTGACATGCGGTCTAAGGTATATTCATGGTAGGTATTTTCTGCACCAAATAATCCCTCAATTTCAGTAGGGGAAAAAAATTGTGTGCGTAAGTTTTTCATCAGTGAAAAAACTTTTCGATAGTACTCTGGGTCTTGTTTATCTAGGTTGGGTTCTTTTAAGTTGCCTAACTGAATACGGTAATCAATATAGCGATTCCATAAATCAATAATTTGGCTTAAAGCAGGCTCTTTGTAGCCTTTTTGCATGTAACGCGTGAAGTCTTGCTTAATTTGATCAATCTGCTTTTCCCCGTATTGAGTAATGAAATATTCAAAGCAATTTCGCGTTTGTTCATTCACGATTAAATGCTGACTTTGATCTAAACTAAGCTGACAATTCACTTCGGTATCTTGTTGGCTTGTGCTGACAAAAGGCTGTGTGGAGTCATGTGATAATGCTGTATTCCCAGCAAGAGCCGATGTAGAATTCGACGGCGCATCTGCGAGTGAAGAGGCTGTGGTGTTGGAGCCAGTGGTTGCACTCGGCGCAAGCCACACTAAAAAACCAAGTAGAATAATCACTACAACGGCAAGTATCAGCCATAATTTCTTTTTTTGCATATCCTATGCCCAATATCCATTTTTAATTTTTATGCGGTTCATTTGCTGAACTTGTTTTATTGTGCAATGCGAGCGCAAATAAACAACAGAAAAGTTGTAAAAGTAGATGAGCGGTTGTTAGTATTGCGGCAGTTGAAATACGTGTTTTGAGTTATGAAATCATCTGCTGCAAAAATCCAGCGCCGCGCGGTTAACGGGGTGTTTTTATTAAATAAACCCTTGGGTATTAGTTCAAATGCGGCATTACAAAAAGTGCGCTGGTTATTGAGGGCAGAGAAAGCAGGACATACGGGTGCTTTGGATCCACTGGCATCTGGTTTATTACCCATTTGCTTTGGTGAAGCAACGAAGTTTTCTCATTTCTTATTAGATTCAACCAAGCGTTATCAAACCACGATCCAGCTTGGCCACAGCACAACGACGGGTGATGTGGAAGGGGAGATACTGCTCGAACAAGCGGTGCCAGTATTGACTGAAGAGAGTATCCAGAATGTATTGAATCAGTTTGTTGGAGAAATTCAGCAAATTCCTCCAATGTATTCTGCCCTCAAAAAGCAGGGTCGTCCGTTGTACGAATTGGCACGTAAAGGCATTGAAGTGGAGCGTGATGCACGACCAATAACCATTGAAGCCATTCAGCTCCTTTCCTTTACTGAAAACAGCATTACTTTAGATGTAACTTGCTCTAAAGGCACCTATATTCGTGTGTTGGGGGAAGATATTGCCAAAGCTTTAGGAACCTATGGGCATTTAACCTATTTGCACCGCATTCAAACGGGTCATTTTGAACTGATTCCAAGCTATACCATTGAATATCTAGAAGGCTTAACAGAACAAGAGCGCGAAGCGCTGTTATTGCCTGTGTATGCACCCGTACAGCATTTTACTCAAATTCAAGTCCCAGAAGGTCGGGCAGAATATTTTAGTCGTGGCATGGAAAGTAATATTGATCATGCTGCTGAAGCACAAGTGTTGGTTTTTGATGGTGATAAGTGCTTGGGTCTGGCTGAAATCAACGATCGAAAGCGTTTGATTCCTAAACGTGTTTTGAATCTGTAGGAGACCCAATATTATGGAACTTGATCTTATTCTGAGTTTGGTCTTCTTTGCTTTTTGTGCGGGAGCAATCGATGCTGCTGTGGGTGGTGGTGGACTCATTCAAATTCCCGCCATTATGGGGGCAATGCCACAGTTGGCGCCAGCCACAGTTTTTGGTACCAATAAGCTCTCTTCTATTTTTGGCACAGCATCTGCGGCATTTTCATTTATGCGCCGCGTATCCTTATCATGGAAATTGCTATTGGTGATTGGAGTGGGGGCTTTTATTAGTTCCTACTTGGGGGCCGCCTGTGTTTCCATGATTCCCACCCAAGTACTGAAACCCTTTGTACTGTGTATGTTGATTATTATCGCAATTTACACATTCATGAAGAAACAATTTGGTCAGGTACATTTTCAACAGGAAATCACCACTAAAATACTGGTACTTGCAGCAGTCGGCAGTGTCTTGATTGGCTTTTATGATGGTATTTTTGGACCAGGAACGGGCAGTTTCTTTATTTTCTATTTTATTCGCTACTTAAAAGTCGATTTTCTTCATGCTTCGGCGCTCTCCAAAATTGCCAATTTCATGACCAATTTTGCTGCACTGAGTTTTTTCGTACCTGCAGGTCATGTGTTGTTTGGCATCGGTTTAACTATGGCTGCTGCCAATATAGCAGGCTCTTTGGTTGGGGTTAAACTGGCTTTAAAATATGGCAGTGGTTTTATTCGCATCATCTTTTTAATATTAGTGTCTATTTTAATTGTCCGATTGAGTTACCAAATTCTCTTTCCTGCTTAATAGCTCAACGGATGCAATGTTGTATCAATAGCTAAATCCAATTTTTAAGCTTACCCTTGCCTCAGCAAGGGTTCTTTATTTATAGAAGCGTAGGTTGGCAATGAGTCGTGCCTCTTCGGAAACTGGATACTTTTGCTCCATCAATAATTTGAGGATGGCTTTTTTACCTTCCTCTTTATAGTGTGGGCAATAAGATGCTGCAACACTCAGTTCATCCAGCGCACGCCATGTGTAGACACTGTCATCGATAAATAAAATGTCACTTGGTCGTTTGATCTGGCAAGCTTGCAAGGCAAATTGACATGCAGTTTCAAATTGCTTTTGTTCACGATAGTAGCGTGCAAGCTCATATAAAGGTTCTGCGCGTTGTGGACGGCTCACCCAAGCTTGCAAATAAGCGTTACGAATGTCAGTTATCGGTTTCTTGAGTTTTTCCATGAATTTTGCTGCACGAAATTGTGCTGTCCAGCGTTCTTCTTCCCATCCTCCTGCATCTGCGCGTATTTGATAGGCTTGCAGTGCTTGTTCGGGTAAATTTGCATCTTGATAACTTTGTGCTAAATAAAATTTATATCGGAGATTGTTGGGTTCATCTTTGATCCCTTGTTTTAGAATTTCAATATCTTTGAGATAAGTTGTGGGATCATGCCCTCTGGCACCATCATGCTGCACAAAAACATGAAGACCTTTGAGTAGCTGCCATTGATGGGGTTTTGGTGAGTTTAAATATTCGTGTAAAACACCTTCCCATTTCCATGGCACTTGGGTTGAAACAAGCGAATTTAATTGGTAGCGGGTATTCCCGTAAATATATTCAAAATAATAGGCTAAGCCCGATAAAGTGCCCCATTGAAATTCAGGATCTACCATGAGAGTTTGGTCGGCATCAATAAACATCAGGTAATCGGCATGTGGTAGGGATGGATCTTGTGCCAGTTGTAGGGCTTCAGTACGATTAAAACCAAAATTGTGCCAAGGGCGCTCAAATAACTTGCCAGGCAGATCTTGCATAAAGTCTTGAATCAGTTGTTGTGTACCATCTGTTGATCCTGTATCAACAATCACCCAAGAATGGATCCACGGTTTGACCGATTTTAAGCAACGTAAAATCACCGCGGTTTCATTTTTTACAATCATATTGAGGCGGATATGTGGCTGCATTGTTCTTCTTATCTTCTCTTTTGTTCTTTTTCTCATAGTAGATTTTCAGACCAGCAAATTCAAGCCATTCTTCAGGCGAAACCATGTGACAGCATTTGTAAGATGAAACAGAGTAGAGAAATAAAAGGGACTGCTGATGCAGTCAGAAGCATACAACAGTCACTAAAGGGGGAGAATGCCGTGATGGGAACTTAGTTTTCGTTATCTGGTGCAGTGCGACTGGCACGGTAGGTGACCCCGACCGAAGCGGTCATAATGCAAATCAGCGCTAAAGTTTGCCAGAGGGTGATATGTTCTTTTAACAGCAGCATACCTGCAATTGCCGCTAAAGCAGGAGATAAGCTCGACAGTGTGCCATAGCTGAGTTTACTCAGACGTTTGAGTGCCATTAAATCAAGTGTATAAGGAATTGCAGTGGCTAAGAGGGCTATCATTAAAGCTTGTGGCCAGTATTGAAATTGCAACATTGCGTCAGGATGACGAATGCTATTAATCGGCAATAAAATTAGCGTTGACAGTACGATGGCGATACTCAGTGCGTGCATCCCCATATTTTGGCGAGCAACTCTTTGACCAAAATAAATATAAAATGCCCAACAAATACCTGCACCTAATGCATATGCTGCACCGATATAAGAAAAATTGTGAGCATGGGTATCTTGCCACGGTACCATTAGAGCAATCCCCGCAATTGCGAGTCCGACCCAAATATAATCACTTTTGTGTTTAATCGAGAGCAGTGCTAAGGTCAGTGGTCCTAAAAACTCTAATCCGACGGCAATGCCTTGCGGTAATTTACCTAAAGAGGCATAAAACAAAACATTCATGACACAGACTGCGGCGCTGTAAAATAATAAGTCTCGCCATTTTAAATGAGGTAAGCGTTGTATGATTTTCCATGAACGGAACATCAACACTACCAAAATAGACGCAAAGCTAAGCCGTAAAGTCACCACAGTAAAAGGGTCTAATGCTTGCATGAGCTGCTTAGCATAAGAGGCACTGACTTGATAGGACAACATGGAAAGTACCATAAATAAGACAGCACTGAGTTGACTGTTGCGCATATCGCTTTTTCTCTACATTTGGGCGGTGGGTCTAATATGAAGTTATTGAGATAATTGGTACAACTCATCTCAATCGGTTTGGCTTGAAGATGCTAAACTGCTTTGTTTAGCACGTTTGGCTTGTTGGGTCGTATAGGTACAGCCAATCGAAGCTATAATAATGGTGCTTAGGGCTAACCACTGCGTCCAGAGTAATTGTTCATTTAGAAAGACGAAGCCTGATAATGCTGCAATCGCAGGCTCTAGACTCATTAAAGTCCCAAAGCTCATTGCCGTAAGGTTGCGTAAGGCAATCATCTCCAAAGTAAAAGGTAAGGCACTCGCCAGAATGGCCAAGCCAATAAAATAGAATAAATTGGAGGGGAGGAAAACATCACTGGTCATACCTGAAAACATCGCGACAGGCATTAAACACAACATGCCGACAAACATACCCAAACATACCGTATGATTGCCTGAAATGCCCGATGGACGTTGACCTGCAATAATATAAACCGCCCAACATGCCCCTGCACCAATCGCGAAGGCAATGCCCGTTAAATCGAGTGATTGTGTGGCTTGGTCAAAAGGAAACAGCAAGATTAAGCCTAAAATTGCCAAACTGACCCAAAGGAAGTCATATTTTTGTCGAGCATAGTACAGGGCGACGCTTAAGGGGCCAATAAATTCAAATGAAACTGCAATGCCCAAAGGGAGCCGCTCAATCGACAAATAAAACAGGCCGTTCATACCTGCCAATGCGATGCCATAACTTAAAATGGAAGACCAGCGCACGTTTTTAAAATTAATTTTCCAGATTTGAAAAATAATTGCCAGAATGAGCGCACCAAGCAGCATACGCATGGCAGAAACGGTAAGAACTGGAAATTGCTGAAACAGAATTTTGGCTAATGAGCCGCTACTTTGCACACAAAGCATGGCAACAAAGAGCAGGAAAACCGCTTGCAAATAGGAGGGGGTTTTAAAGTTCAGCATGAGTTAGGACATTTTGTTTTATAACAGATGATCAATTTGTATATTTTTTTCAATCATAACACTGTGCTGGGGAAATAGCTTGTTAGGGATGAACTAAATTAGTGCAATAGATGTAGAACAAAGCATGAGCATGTTGGTTGGAATACTGAGCTGAAACAAAATCGATCTATTCCCTATAGGTAATAGATCGATTTTAAGTTGTGAAATGCGCTTTATTGATTCAATTAAGCGGAGGATGAATCAATAAAAAACCACAGACACAAGTCTGTGGTTTTTCACATCGAATAACTTAGAACAATACGCGAACGCGGATTGTACCTTCAACGTCTTGTAATGTATCAAGTGCTTCTTGAGATGCAGTTGCATCAACATCCATCACTAAATAGCCAACATCACCTTTGGTCATTAAAGACTGACCAGAGATATTGATGCCATGTTCAGCAAACAAGTTGTTGATTTTTGAAAGTACGCCAGGCACATTCTTGTGAATGTGAAGTAAGCGGTGTTTACCTTCAGTTAATGGCAACGCAATTTCTGGGAAGTTTACAGCAGATAAGGTCATGCCTTTGTCTGAGTAAGAAACGAATTTCTCAGCAACTTCTAAACCAATATTTGCTTGCGCTTCCATGGTCGAACCACCCACGTGCGGGGTTAAGATCACGTTTGGTAGGTTACGTAATGGAGAAATAAATTCTTCACCGTTTGCTTTAGGCTCTTTCGGGAACACGTCAACCGCAGCACCTGCAAGATGGCCTGATTTTAAGGCATCTGCTAAGTCTTCGATGATGACACATGTACCACGTGCAGCATTGATGAAGATTGAACCTTCTTTCATTTGTGCAAATTGGTCTTTACCGAAGAAGTTACGTGTAGATGGAACATCTGGAACGTGTAAAGAAACCACATCAGCATTAGCAAGAAGTTCACCCATGCTACCGACTTGACGTGCATTACCTAAAGGTAATTTGGTCACTGTATCAAAATAGATAACTTTCATACCCATGCTTTCAGCCAAAACTGAAAGTTGAGAACCGATTGAACCGTAACCTACGATACCTAAAGTTTTACCGCGTGTTTCAAATGAACCTACAGCAGATTTGTTCCAGCCACCTGCATGTGTATCTGTCGATTTTTCAGGTACACGGCGAAGAAGAAGAATAGCTTCTGCAAGTACAAGTTCAGCCACTGAACGAGTATTTGAATATGGTGCGTTAAAGACTGGAATACCGCGAACCATCGCAGCATTTAAGTTCACCTGGTTAGTTCCGATACAGAAACAGCCCACAGCAATCAGTTTGTTTGCTGCTTCAAAAATTTCTTCAGTCAATTGAGTACGGGAACGAATACCAATGAAGTGTGCATCTTTGATCGCTTCTTTCAACGCTTCACCCTCAAGCGCAGTTTTACGATAATCGATGTTGGTGTATCCAGCAGCATTTAAAGTGTCGACTGCGTTTTGGTGAACGCCTTCTAACAACAAGAAACGAATTTTATCTTTAGGCAGGGAAAGATGTTGGCTCATTACGGCTCCGCTACAAAGGCCAAATTTGGTCGCGGTATCATAACATAGGACTTAGGTCGATATACATTTCCTTTATGACCCAGCGATCAGGTATTTTGGTGAAATATGCGTCACAACCTGTCGTAATCGGTCTAACTAAGCCTGTAATTTACAAGGTAACCTTGTTAAAACGCGATTTTCTGCGGGTTTTGGTTAAAAATGGCTTATAATAATGCTCCGTGAAAAATTACGGTGCAGATGCACTGTCCATTACTTCACGTGCTGTCTAGTTATTGTTCCTTTGTTACGCTGTTTCAGTTGAATAATGCATTAGATTCGACACCACTTGTTTACTTCATTGCAAGGTCTGAAAACGATGAATGCTCCAGTCGCTTTAATCCCAGAGTTGTTGACCCAATTGACCGAAATTGTTGGCGAAAACCGTATTAAAACGGATACCGATAGCCTGCAAAATTGGGGTCGGGATTATACCAAACACTTTGATCCAAACCCATCTGTGATCGTTTTCCCTGCAACGACTGAACAAGTTCAAGCCATTGTTAAGCTTGCGAACCAATACAATGTTGCGGTAACCCCATCGGGTGGTCGTACTGGTTTATCTGCGGGTGCTGTAGCAGCCAATGGTGAAATTGTGGTGAGCATGGACAAAATGAACCAGATTCTGGAATTTTTCCCTGCCGACCGTATGGTGCGCGTACAAGCGGGTGTGGTAACTGAACAATTACAGCGTTATGCCCAAGAACAAGGCATGTACTACCCAGTAGATTTTGCTTCTGCGGGATCTTCGCAAATTGGTGGCAATATTGGTACCAATGCGGGCGGCATTAAAGTCATTAAATATGGTATGACTCGTAACTGGGTGTTGGGTTTAACCGTAGTGACGGGTAAAGGCGACATTTTACGTTTAAACAAAGGCATGATTAAAAATGCTACGGGTTATGCGCTACAGCATTTGTTCATTGGCGGTGAAGGTACTTTAGGTTTAGTCACTGAAGCTGAAATTAAATTAGAGCGTCAACCACAAGACCTTCAAGTCATGGTGTTGGGTGTACCTGATTTTAATGCGGTGATGCCTGTATTACATGCCTTCCAAGCCAAAATTGATTTAACTGCATTTGAATTCTTTGGTGAATTGGCAATGCAGAAAGTACTCGATCATGGTCATGTGCAACGTCCATTTGAAACAGAATGCCCATTCTATGTGTTACTTGAATTTGAAGCGCCATTTGAGCCAATTATGGACAAGGCGATGGAAATTTTTGAGCATTGCATGGAACAAGGTTGGGTGCTGGATGGCGTGTTAAGCCAAAGCCTAGAGCAAGTGGAAAGCTTATGGCGTTTACGTGAAGACATTTCTGAGTCAATCGCGCCATTTACCCCATACAAAAATGACATTTCAGTTTTGATTACGCACGTGCCTGCGTTTATTCAAGAAATTGACAGTATTGTGGCAGAAAACTATCCAGACTTTGAAATCTGTTGGTTTGGTCATATTGGTGACGGTAACTTGCATTTAAATATTTTAAAACCTGCTGATTTAAGCAAAGACGAATTCTTTGCCAAATGTCAGGTGGTGAATAAATACGTATTCGATACTGTGAAAAAATATGACGGTTCTATCTCTGCCGAGCACGGTGTGGGCATGACCAAAAAGCCATATTTGGAATATTCACGTAGTGCCGAAGAAATTGAATACATGAAAGCCTTGAAAAAAGTTTTCGATCCAAACGGGATTATGAACCCTGGTAAATTATTCGATTTATAAGTTCAAATTGAATGAAATACTAAACACCGTAATGGCAACATTGTGGTGTTTTTTTATGCATTAATGAAATCGATAAGAATCTCAATCAAGAAAAACAAATGCTACATTGTTGCCATAGAGTTATGTGGCTAAGCCATGCATCATTACGAGTAAGTAATGATATCTATGGGGAATTTGTCATGTTGCGTTTAGTTTCGGTTTCAGCCTTATGCTTAGGATTATTGGCAGGCTGTGCGACAACAAAAAATTTAGTCAATAAAGTCAGTAGTCCAGATACGCCATTAGCAACAGTATTAAAAGAGCGTCCAGATTTAGTCAAAGAGTTATCTACTGTGGAAATTCGTCAATTTTTTAATAGTGTAGAAGCACCAACGGCTGCGCAAGTGAAAGTGACGGAAACAGGTTTAATGGACGATTCTATTCGTTCGGTTCGTACCATCTATAGTTTTAAACATGTGGATAATGACTGGAAATTGATCGAAACTGAAAAGTCGTATCAATGTATGCGCGGTAAAAATACCAAGAATTTCCAAACGGAAAAGTGTTCTTAATTTGGCTTAATATGGATTTCAATAGATATAAAAAGGCGTATTAATTTACGCCTTTTGTATTTGGGCTTCACTGAAAAATAAATCAAAATAATTACTTATGATGTATCAGATTATTTTGAATAATAATTTTGGAACTAAGTTCATGTTTAGAATGGACATCGAGTTTTTTCATTAAATTGGCTTTATGAGCTTCTACGGTTCGATGCGAGAGTGACAGCTTCCGTGCAATTTCTTTACAAGTTAATCCGTTGACAATCAGTTGAGTAATCTCAGACTCTCGTTTCGTTAACTTTTGCTTATTTACAAGGGGATGTTGTTCAATACGTTCAAAATGCCACACCATTAATTTAAAAGGGTCTTCTGGCGTGAGCGTACGCCCATGAGTATGTGTCCAGAAAATTTCTCCACTTTTATGCTGCATAAAACGTTGATCGGAATAATACAGGCTATTTTTTTGCAATAAACTTTGCAAAGCATCATTTCCAACTTTCTCATAGTCTTCGATACTGGGGAAAATTTTAATAATCGAGTGATGCATTAGCTCTTCACGTTCATAGCCAAACATCTGTGAGAAAGCGCTATTCATTTCGACCATGTGCCGATTGCTAAGCACTACAATTGGTGCAGGGCTAAAAGCAAAAGCCAATTTATTATAATTCATCATAATAAGTATCCATACTTAGTATATTAAGCAATATAGTAAATTACGCCGAATTGACAATTGTAAAAAATGACCTTTTTACCCTTTTGGATGCGTTTAGCGCTGAATTTTTTTATTAAAACACTGTGATGGCTAGATACATGTTATGGAATAAAAATTAGACATTGTTTTATTAAGTTACTGTAGTTAAATGGAAAATTTAATATTAAAAACTACTTAAGTAATTAAGTAGATTGACTCTGTTGAAGGATTAATCCACATTAATTAATTAGTGAATTTTAGTTCACTTTTATAATATTTCATTTATAAATTAGGAAAATCCTCGGCATTCAATTGCGTATAACAATGTAGCAGTCATCACTTTATTTAGAAAAATCAGGATCGGTTTTGAAAGTGAAAACAGAAGACAATATTAAAAATACAAGAGGTAAATATGGAGCAGATACAAGGATCGGGTCTTCCACATAAAAAGTCTTCGCACCGTTTGGCAGGAATCTCCAGCATGGTGGGAACGACCATAGAATGGTACGATTTTTTCATTTATGGTGCCGCAGCGGCACTGATTTTTAATAAATTATTTTTCCCCAATTTAGACCCTTTGACAGGGGTATTGGCAGCCTTCGCCACCTATGCGGTAGGATTTATTGGAAGACCTTTAGGCGGGATAGTGTTTGGACACTTTGGTGACAAGATAGGTCGTAAAACCATGTTGTTAACCACATTGATTATGATGGGAATTCCCACCGTTTTAATTGGGCTGTTACCTACATATGAAAGCATTGGTTACTGGGCAACGTTCTGTCTCGTGGTACTGCGGTTTATTCAAGGTATGGCAATGGGTGGAGAGTGGGGTGGTGCAGTGCTAATGGCTGTTGAGCATGCGCCTGAAGGTGGTAAAGGGTTTTGGGGAAGTTTACCGCAGGCCAGTGCAGGAGGAGGCTTACTCTTGGCTTCACTTGCTTTAGGTGCTGTATCTTTACTCCCTGAAGCGACGCTATTTAGTTGGGGATGGCGGTTACCTTTTTTAGCCAGTATTTTGTTGCTCGGTGTGGGTTGGTACATTCGGGTCAAAGTACCTGAATCACCAGATTTTGAAAAAGTGAAAGAGCAGGCTCAAGACATTAAAGTGCCTGCAATGCAAGTTTTTAAGAATCATCCTCGTGAATTACTGACCATCATTTTTGCACGTGCGGCGGAGAATGCTTGGTTTTATATTGCTTCCACATTTACCTTGGCATATACCACGACTAAGTTAGGCATTCCACGTCAGGATATTTTATTCGCCACAATTTGTGGTGCTGGCCTAATTATGGTGATGACACCTTTGTGTGGACATCTTTCAGATAAAGTCGGGCAACGGAACATGTTTATGTTTGGGTTGGTATTGTTAGGATTATATTGCTATCCATTTTTTACTATGTTGGATACCAAAGATCCTGTGCTGGTTTGGACTGCAATTGTATTGGCAATTGGTGTCGTGTTTCCGATTATGTATGCACCACAAGCTCAATTGTTTGCACGCCAATTCCCTGCTGAGATTCGTTATAGCGGTATTTCAATTTCGGTGCAATTTGCCGGTGTATTAGGTGGTGGTTTAGCTCCACTGATTGCAACCAAGCTGTTAAGTATTGGTGATGGTAGTCCACATTTAATTATTGGCTATATTGCGGGTATGGCAGTCTTTGCGATTAGCTGTTCGTTCTTTATGAAGCCCGATTTTGTAAGCCCAGAAAAGAAGACTATAAAAGTGAAGACAGAAATCTCTGCTTAGTGATAACAACAAAAATTACAATTCCCAACGCATAAACTGCTAAACTACACCCACTTGACCTAGTGGGTGTACTAGCTTGAGTGATAAAAATCTCACAACTGAAATTGATTAAACTGTCTTAGACACCTTGTGAATACGGTGTATTAAGCCGCTAAACCTTAGCGCATTCAAAAAAACGTAATTTAAATAAATCTCTCAGTGCTGGTCATTGGGCTGACGTTTATCTCCCGAAAAATAGCGTAAGACCTCGACCAGACCATCATGATCTGTAGAAAATAATGCAAAAAGTTCAAACAACCACGTTGAACCGCACTACGCTGATGTTTCCTTTAGCTTTGGTGCTGTTCGAATTTTCCGTTTATATCGGAAATGATTTAGTCCAACCTGCCATGCTAGCCATTACCAAAGAATTTGGTGTCAGCAGCAGTTGGGCACCATCATCCATGTCTTTTTATCTGTTGGGTGGAGCCTGTGTGGCATGGCTGTTGGGTCCATTATCAGATCGACTTGGGCGTAAAAAAGTACTGCTCACAGGCGTACTGTTTTTTAGCGTCTGTTGTTTACTGATTTTACTGACCCACAATATTGAGCAATTTCTGGCCCTACGCTTTTTACAAGGCATAGGGTTAACCGTGATTTCAGCCGTGGGTTATGCTGCCATTCAGGAAACTTTTGAAGAGCGTGATGCCATTAAAGTCATGGCACTGATGGCCAATATTTCCTTACTTGCACCTTTGCTCGGCCCAGTTTTAGGGGCATTCCTGATTGACCATGTGTCATGGCATTGGGGTTTTATCGGGATTGCTGTGTTGGCCTTTCTGAGTTGGTTTGGTTTAAAAGCAAAAATGCCTGCAACACAACCAACCGTGGTGAAACAGCCATTACGTTATATTTTTTCGGACTTTAAACGAGTCTATCAAAATAAACGTTTTCTTGGTTTAACCTTGGCATTGCCAATGGTCAGTATGCCTTTGATGTTATGGATTGCACTTTCACCTGTGATGTTAGTCGAAGAGCTAGGGCTCAGCAGTTTGCAGTATGGTCTAGCACAGTTCCCCGTATTGGGCGGGTTGATTGCAGGCAATTTAGTGTTGATTAAAATCATTGATCGACTGGCTTTGGGCAAAACAGTGATCATGGGCTTACCGATTATGCTGTTGGGCACGTTGCTGATTCTGGCGGGTATTTTCTGGCGGGATTATTTCCTGCTGTGTTTAATTATCGGTATGACCTTGATCAGCTTTGGTGAGGGGATTAGTTTTTCGGTACTGTACCGTTTTGCTTTAATGTCTTCTGAAGTGTCAAAAGGCACTGTGGCTGCCGCCGTGTCGATGCTGTTGATGTTTAGTTTCTTTTTTATTATTGAAGGGGTGCGTATTCTGTATGAGCAGTACCACTTACTGGCCTATGGCTTGGCGTGTTTTGTTTTGATTGCACTGTGGTTTAGTTTCCCACGACGTATGTTGCAACAAGTCTTGTTGGAGCGTAAAGCCAAAGGTGAGTTTTAATTTGCTTAAAACTTTTTGTTCAAACAGGCAGATATTTGCCTGTTTGACTTTTATTGATACTAGGAACATGCAATTGTTTAAGATTCAAATTTCTTTAATTTGTGATCAAAAACAAAGGGACCAAAGGGTAAAATTGAGGCGATAAAGCCCAAAATGAACATTTTAATCGACCATTTCTGTTTTTCGCAGACAACAAATAGCACGGCCAAAAATAGAATAAACAGAATACCGTGTCCCATGCCGACGAATTTCACTAAGATTGGATTGCCCCAAATATATTTTAAAGGCATAGCAATAAACAGGAGAAGTAGAAAAGATAAGCCTTCTAGAAAACCAACAATACGCAAGGTTTTAATATTCATATTCAAAACAATAAAATTGAGAATGAATCTCGATTCTAGCTGAATCGGGTGAATCTTTATACATAAAAAGTGGGGTTAATCGACAAAACTTTAGCTGTCTTCAGTGACCAATCTGAGTGAATCAGCACAAAATTTTGAATGTTTTGTATGATTCATATTTATTTAATGTCTAATGCCAATAAGCGTTGTTTCAGTCTTAATAATTCAGGCAAGGTTTCGAGTAATAGACTCATTTGCTTGAGCACCAATTGCCAATGTTCAGGCAGTTCAGAGTCATTACTCATATATTGAAGTTCATCCAGTTTGCTTTGGATGTGTTGTTGATCCAATTCGTGTTGTAGGATTAAGCTATCTTGTAAGGTCTGTAAACACCATTGCAACAGTTCCAAAATTTTAGGATCTTGAACCTGCTCACGATGGCTGCCCAAAGCGGCAATATAACTGAGTTGGCTATGGCTATAGACCAGATAACGGAAGGCGTGTTGAATCAGTTCAGGGTTTGGCTGTGGTTCAGCACTTAGACTGGAAATCATGCTAGACAGTTCAATTTGCGCGTCATGCGCTAAGCGACGCGCCTTACGGTAAGCCATACTGTTGTTTTTACCCTGCTGATATTGCTCCACAATTGCCGTGAAATAATCCAAGGTTGCGTTGCTGCTGTTCAGAATATTTTTAGAAATATTACGGAAATTCCAATCTGGCCAAATGGTGTTGACTGCAAACCATGCAATGAAACAGCCGAGTAGGGTATCTATAATGCGTGGCAAAATGATGTCATAACCTGCACCTTTGAGGTTGAAAATCAGCAACACCATCAAGGTTGCCATGAGTGTGGCTATGGCGTATTTTTGTGAGCGTAAATAGAAAAATGCTACCCCAGATAAAATGGTCAGGATCAGTTGTCCTTCAATACTGGGTACAAAATATAACAGTGGTATACCCAAAATCACGCCCAAAACTGTTCCGAGGGTTCTCAGCTTTAAACGGCTCTTGGTGGCAAAATAACTGATTTGGCAGACAAATAAACTGGTGAGTAAAATCCAGTAGCCATGTTTGGCAAATGGTAATAAAGAAATGGCATAGCCTACCGCAAAGACAAAGGCGATACGCACTGCATGACGAAACAGGGCAGATTGTGGGGTTAAATGTTGACGGAGTTTGAGCCACAGGTCTTGTATGCCATGAATGTCATCATCTAACAGATTTAAATTGTCCTGATGTACAGAATAATGTTGTTGGTAATGGTCTTGTTCAATGGCTAAGTTGGAAAATTGTTCTTGGACACTGCGTAAATTTCGTAACACCAAACTCAAGTTTTTGACTTCAATATTATGAGGATGATCTAAAACCCAATGGTGCATGGAATCTTCTAGGTATTGCAAAGCGGATGCATGTGTCGAATCCATTTCAAAAGCCTGTTGCTGCAATATACATTCTGCCAATTTTTGACAGGAGTTGGCTTGCAAACGAATATTTTTTTGAATCCGAAAGATTAAATCGGTGCGGCTAAAGTTGCGATGAATATTCTCGTAATGTAAATAATTGGACGTGGCTTGTTCGTGAATGTCTTGTGCCAGAAAATAAAGATTGAGCCAGTACATGGTTTTTTGATTGGCCCGTGAGGCTTTTAAACGAGTCAGCAGTGAGGCTTTGCAATGATTTAAGCGTTGCACCACTTGCGCATTTTGCAGGGAAACCTCAAATAACAGCGTTTCTACATTCTCAATATTATCAGGATCAAATAGTCGCGCTTTTGCTTGTAATAAAGCTGCGAGTTGCTGAAAACTTTGCGCTAAATTATCTTGGACGGCCTGTGTGGGTTTGAGCAAATAGAACAGTATAGAACTGAGTCCGTACCACACCGCACCTAAAACAAAATAACTGGGTTGTTGATACCATGCTTGATATTCACCGAGCCCAAACATGGTGTAAATGGACAGTAAAATGGTGCCAAAAGAAATCGTGGCATAGCGTTGCCCTAATGCACCCATCAAAATTAGGAAAGCACTGGATAAAGATAGATAAAGAATAAACAGCAATTTATACGGGGCAAGAAATTCCAGAATACTGCTGACACTAAAAAATAAAATACAGACATAGAACAAATTGCGCAGACGAATACTAAGCCGATCGTCGAAATCAGTAAGAGCTGCGGCAATCGCACCCAAAGTGATAGGGACAATTAAAAGTTGATGTCCTGTATAGAACAAACCGAGCGTTGTTCCAGTTAAAACAATCAAAATTTGTAAACAGTAGACCCAAATAGAATTGGTGAAAAAAGGACGCAGAAACTGACGTAAAGGATTCACAGTATTGTTCTTTATAGAGTGTTATCGTTTTCCACTAGCCTGAGCTTTTTTAGCTCAACTGTCAATTCTGGAGTCATTATTGTTCAAGGATTAAAGCTATTTTTTTCTTTGGCTCTGCTGATTTTATCGGAATTATTTTTATCAAAATACATGTGAGTGAGGCCAAATTGTGGATAAGTCTAGGTTTATTAACACGGTCGAAATGGTGAACTTGCACTTGTGCATAACCCCGAACTTATCCACAGTTGTGTTTAAATGACACCACAAGCAATACGTTCTCCACCACCACCTAATGGTTTAGGTTGATCGGCATAATTGTCACCACCTGCATGAATCATCAGGGCATGACCTTGAACATCTGCCAATTTTAAGCGTGGTGCAATCAGTTTGAGCCGTGATTGTCCCGCAGAATTGACATGTAATACAGGTAAATCTCCCATGTGACCTGTCATAGGGGTTCCATGGTGGGCAACTTGAGTTGGATTGTAATGCCCACCCGCAGCTAAAGCGGCCACCATTTTGCCGTCTTTTTCAGCAGGTTCGCATGAACCTTTTTCGTGGATATGAAAACCATGTGGGCCAGCAGGCAGGTTGGTTAACTGTGTTTGAATGATTAAGCCGACGGGACTGTCCTGTAAGGTGACCGTTCCCACCGAAGCACCAATGCCTTGGGCAGAAACACTGTTTATTTGAACAGTACGTACATTAGACGTAGATTGGGTGGGGGTGGTACTACAACCTGCAATCAGCAGAGCAGTACAAAGCGTGAGTATCCCAGTATTAAAGTAAGCAGTTCGCATTCATGTTCCTTATTCTGTGATATATGAATGATCACTATTTAATCAGATACCTGGCTTGAATAAAGTATTGATTGCGTTTGGGAATGTATAAGTTTCATCAATAAAAAAGCCAGTGGATATATCACTGGCTTTCAAAGATGGTTTTATTTAGGAGGATCTTTGGGGGGATCAAAGTCATTATCAAGATCATAAGCGAGACTCGCTTTAGGCATCATGAGTGCTTCTTCTTCATGGGTTTCATGCAACCATTCACGCCAAATGGCGAGGAGTACCGCTAAAATTACGGGACCAATAAAAAGTCCAACCAAACCGAAGCTGGCGATACCGCCCAATACCCCAAACATAATCAGTAAGAACGGAATCTGGGTTGCGCCAGAAATGACCAAAGGACGAATCACGTTGTCCGCAGTACTGACAATACAGACGCCCCATGCCATGACACCAATCGCTTCAATGGTTTGTCCCTGAGCAAACAGCCATAGAGCAACAGAGGTATAGGCCAAAGGAGGACCGAAGGGAATGAGTGCTAATAAGAAGGTAATAATGGTCAGTACCATTGGATTTGGCACACCTGCAACCAAATAGCTTAGACCTGCTAAGAAGGATTGGGCAACGGCAGTTAAACCCACACCATAAACCACAGCACGTGTGGTCTCGGAAATGGTGTCAATATAATGGTGTACACGTGGACCAATCACCATTTCCAGTGCTTTACTGACTTGATTTAAAATGGTTTGTCCATCGCGGTAAAAGAAAAACAGCGACATGATGGCAAAACACAGTTTAATAATATTTTTACTAATTTCATTCAGTACAAATTTGCCATAATTCAGATGACCTTGAATCCAATTGGAAATATTCTGAATAATACTGTTTGGGTCTTGATTTAATTCTTTGAGAGTCCGTGTAATTTCTTTACCAATTACAGGCAAGTCACGGATAAATTGCGGTACATTAAAATGCCCAGAAAAAACCTGCTTCTGTAATTCGTAGTAGAGATTACGCCCTTCATGCTGCAAAATAAAGATGGCAAATGTAAGTGGAATTCCAATGACCAAGATAATAAACAAGATCATCAGTGTTGCGCTGAGGGTAGAGCGTTGACCACAGGAACGGTAAATGGACTGGTACAGGGGCCAAGTCATATAGGCAATAATCGTGGCCCACAGTACAGGCACAATAAAGTATTTGAGCACATGAAAGCCCAAAAACATCAGGATAAAAAACAATCCAAATAACAAGACTTTCTGTATTGTAGGCGCGTATTGTTGCACTATTTTTCACTGATTAATATTAAAGTTCAAACTCATCTTAACCGAAAACAGCACACTCGAAAATGAGTGCTCGGCAAGTTTCACATAATCTCGACGTGGTTGTGTTATCCCTCAAAAATCAAAACCATTCGCTTGGATCATCAATAATGGCGTTCAATACAGGCTGCCATTGGCTTTGCAGGGTGACATAGTTTTTCTGAGATTTATCAAATACACTTAAACCTTGCATCGCCAGTTGTCCATAAGCAGTACGTTCTGAAATCCATGCGATAGGTTGCTGTTCAATTTTGCTGAAGAATTCTTGAATTTCTTTTGAACCCGAAGTATTGGCTTTTACGCGGTTTGCCAATAGCAAAATTTGCACTTTTCCTTTACGAATACGCTTAATCTCTTGCAAATGCTTTAAGAAGCGACGGGTACTATCGATATCGAAAAATGAAGGCTGCAATGGTGTGATAATGGCGTGGGCTTCACTGATTAATTGTTCGGCTTGACTGTCTGATAACGCCCCAGGCGCATCAATGACCAGATACTCAATGTTTTTTGGACTTTCGCCCACTGACTTGTCTTGGCGCCAATCCAGACTTTGAATATTAGCAGCAGTTTCAGGGCGTTGTTTCAGCCACTGACGTGCAGATTTCTGATTATCCGCATCGGCAAGAGCGACTTTATAGCCTTTTTGAGCTAATGCTGCGGCAAGACTAATCGCTGTGATAGTTTTCCCACAACCCCCTTTCTGATTGGCAATTAAAATTGTTTTCATGACCCTAAAGATTTAATTCTGTTCAGTCCTAGCATATCATTCTTTTGTGCGAAGACTAGGGCACAGGACAAAAGTTGTAAGTCAAAATTTATTTGAAATTAGGATGAATGCATGTCGATTTGGATGGCTATGCTGATAGGGGCATGTATAGGGGTTGTACTGACGACATTAATTTTAAGTCAAACCCGTAACGGCAAAATTAAAGCTGAATATGAACGCTATATTGCAGAGTTGCAATTGGAACATCAGCAAGCCCTTACTCAGGCACAAAAACGCAGTGTAAATACCAGCCGTGCAGTATTAAAAGGCAAAATGGCGGAACAATTTGCCCCGATTTTACCTGAGTTTCAATACTTACCCAGTGATGCCAAGTTTTTAGGTGATCCTGTAGATTATGTGGTCTTTGATGGTTATACCGATTTGCGCGATGGACAAGGCAAAGTTGATGATGTGGAGATTGTACTCATCGATATTAAAAGTGGCGGCGCGCGACTTACTAAAGGTCAGCAAGCGATTGCACAAGCCATTCAGCAAGGTCGAATTCGTTTTGAGACCATTCGGATTGATTTTGAAGACAGTTAACGCAACACCTTAAATATTGACAGTCTTGCATTTAAGAAGACGGTAATTTTTGCGCACGTGCCAATAACATTTGTTGCCCAATTTTTGGAATGCCTTCAGCATAAAAATAATCATACTGATCGAGCTGAAAACCTGCTTTAGCTAATGCCAGCTCGATATTGCGATTTAAGCGACAACCATCTGCCAAACGTTTCTGAATAGGTGTAATCAGATGTTGCAGTTGGCGAATTTTTTTATTTTCGGTATTGAGTACATGCTCGACCAAATGCAAAGTTCCCGTCGGTTTGAGTACGCGTTGAATTTCTTGCAAGACTTGATCCAGTCGTTTTACGCTACACAAGGTCCAAGTACTGACCACATGGTCGATAGAGTGATCGGCTAAGGGAATATGTTCCGCACAGGCTTGTAAATGCTGAACGTCGATATCACTTGCAAAAATTCGGTTCGAGGCTAATTTGAAAATATCTTGATTAGGCTCAAGGGCATACAGTAAATCTACATTTTGATAAAATGGTAAATTGATGCCTGTACCAAAGCCAATTTCGAGTACTTCACCTGCAACAGGCAGTAAAAGTTCACGCCGTTTATCCATTAAACTGGGCGTTTGCATCACCTGATTGAGCAGGTGAGGGAAAATCTGTTGTTGATAAAACTGATAAAGCATGGTGGTATCTGTCCAATTTAAATGGCTGTTGACTTGGTGGGTTGTGACCAAACTCTTCTATATTGTTACCAATTCTGCAAATTTTAAGCTGTTATTCAGGCGTATGATTGACACTAGAACAGGTTTAAAAGCAATACAAGAGGTCGCCATGAACATTCGAATGATCGCACTTTCATTATTCGGTTTGAGTATGTTGAGTACAGGCTCAATGGCATCTTCTGTCGAATATAATATTGCTAAAGGTTTGGCACCAATTATTCAAGATCAATCAATTTCGGTATTGCAGCCCTTTAACGGTGATTTTCGGATTTTAGGTTCTAAAACCTATACTGATGATGAGCAAGCCAAGTTTTCACCGATTGATTATGCAGTGAGCTGGGGGCTGTTTGCGGAACCTGAAATTGCCCGTCATATTTCGGTTAATCAGTATGACCGCTACTTGAATTGGAAAATGGATAAAGTGCCAGTGCCAACTGAGCAAGCCATGCAAATGGTGTCGAATATGCATATTATTCCTGCCAATCCTAAGGTTGCACAGCAAATTCAAAAAGTAAAACGAGGAGATTTGGTGCGCTTACAGGGAGATTTGGTCGAGGTTAAAGACAAAGATCTGGTTTGGCGCTCATCTTTAACGTCCACAGATACGGGCGACGGTGCATGTGAATTATTTCGTGTGAAATCTATTGTTTGGATTGAGAAAGTCAAAACTTAATTCGATGCGCTCGGGCACTGTTCAACCTTCATTTCATCGCGAAGTGCAGGACAAATTTGAACAGTGCTTTCATTGATGAACGAGCAATTATTTTGCAGTTAACGCTTGCCCTTCAAACTCAATACCTGCCCAGCCATTTTGCATGAACTGACGAATGTTTTGATGATCTGTTGCTTCAGGCGTTGCCAATACCGCAGCATAGTGCTCTGCAAATAAAGACAAGGTTTGCTCAGGGTTTAAATCATTGAGCTTGGCAAAAGAAAAAACTTTAGCACTGCCTTGGTTTTCGCTTGCAGCATTGTTGTGTTGTCCATTTTTAAACGCAGTTGGGGTGTGGGTATAACGTGCTTCGATATAAGCCAATACATCTGAAAATTTAGCTTCGCCAGATTGTAATTGCGCCAGTAAGTCCTGAGCCATAATGTCCTCAAACACAGTAGAAAATGGGTTCTGACTATAGCAAGTTTTGTCTAAATTCGGATGCTTTTTATGTTGGCTCTGTCATGATTTTATCAGAGTGAGCGTTGACAATACGGGATGGGAAGAGGATAACAGGGTTTATTTGAACGAAGATGATCAAGGCATGAATTGGCTATTAGTGGCACTGGGGGGAGCAATCGGTGCTATTTCTCGTTATGGTCTGGGCAGTTATTTCATTAAATCCAGTTCAACCTTTCCGTGGGCAACATGGTGTATTAACTTGATGGGTTGTTTTTTGGCAGGTGTATTTTTTGCCTTTAGTCAGCAATATCCAACTTTACAGAATAATGCACGTTTATTTTTAATGGTGGGCATCTTAGGAGGCTTCACCACATTTTCTAGTTTTGGCTTAGAAACCTTTAATTTACTGCGCGAAGGACAAGCCATGTGGGCAATTGGCTACGCTGTTTCGAGTGTAATTCTTGGAGTGGTTCTTTTGGCCGTAGGTTATGTTATTTTTTCCCATCTATTGCCATTAAAAACTTAAGTAAAAAAAAGAAGTCTAAGTGGAGGATAGAGACTTAGACTTCTGAATAGTTGTAGTTTAGAACGTTAAACTTAAAGCAATATTAATTTTTAACGATTACGCTGAAAACGTGCAAAACGTTTATTGAAGCTGGCAACGCGACCTTCATTGCTGGCTTGACGAACTTCACCTGTATAAAACGGATGTGAGGCGCTGGAAATATCTAAGCTGACATAGGGATAAACCTGTCCCTGATATTCTTTTTGCTGCGCTGTATGCATGGTACTTCCAATAATAAAGTAAGCATCTGCATTGGTATCATGAAACAGTACTTCACGATATTCGGGATGAATGTTCGGACGCATTTTAAGACTCCTTATTGAATTAAAATTGATATGTTATAATATAACATAAATAATCTAAATAAAAAGACTGATATCATGATCAGTCTTTTATGGAGTTTTATTGGATATGCGGGGAAGGGACAAGTTCTTCAAAAACATCATTTAAATTATCATTTACTTTTAAATGAATCAGATTCCAATAATGTCCAGAGACGGTGCGATTGACCATTAAGGTGTCAGGAGAAGGTTTAAACACATCCCAATATTTCAGGGATGATTTCACCAGTTCCATGCCATCATGATGCGCTGAATTTTCTGCAAAATCATAATGTGTTGTCAGTGGACGCATCAGCACTTCTAACCAAGCTTGATATAGAGGTTCTGGAAATTTGCCTTGTTCAGCAATGGCATGTAAGGCATTCAGTTGCTGTTCAATTTCGGAAATATCCTGTCGACGTGAGGCTTGGATCAATTGTTTGAAATGATGCACAATTTCATTAGACAGCACTTTCACACCGCCGTAATCATAAATAATCACACTGCCATCTTCACGAAATGCGAAGTTACCTGGATGTGGGTCGCAGTGAAAGCGTTTCAGATAGAAAATTTCCTGCCCAATCGCACGTAGTAAGCGTCGCCCCAATTCATTACGGGTTTGTTGTGGCCAAGTGCTGGCAGTTTCAATACTGTCACCAGCTTCTAAGCTCAAAGTCAGAATATGTCGTGAAGAGTAGTCGGGATAGACCTTGGGAATAATAATTTTACTGTCGAGTTTTTCATGGAAGGTACGTGCGACTTCCAAGTTCTGTGCTTCAATCTGATAATTGAGTTCATTGTCTAAACTGTGTTGGATTTCTTTAAATAAACGATCTTGTAATTTACGATCAACCTTTAATACCCCCATCAGACGCAAGGCGAGTCTTACTTGTTTGAGATCACTCTCACAGGCTTCATCTACGCCAGGATATTGCACCTTCACTACCACTTGTTCACCATGCGGCAAGATGGCTTTATGCACTTGACCAATCGAGGCCGCGGCAAAAGGCTGTTCATCAAACTGTTTAAAGATTTGATCTAAGGGTTTGCCTAGTTCTTTTTCGACTTGTTTTTTGATTTCGCCAAATGGCATGGCAGGGGCTTGACGTTGCAGTTTGGCAATCGCTCGTGATACTTCAGGCGGAAAAATATCTTTATATTGTGAGGCAATTTGACCCACTTTCATCACGGCGCCTTTCATCTCACCGAGCGTGTCTGCAATTTGAATACCAATATCCTGAAACAACTGGCTACGTGCCGCATTTTTTTGTTCTTCATCGGCATTAAAGTTTCTAATAGAGTTGGACACGGTTTTGGTGGCAATACTTGCAGTCATACTGGCAAGTTTCATAAAGCGACGACCAGGTGTACGAGTCGTTTTGGCCATGCAGTGTACCTCGGAAAGATCTTAATCTTGAGTGTTTTTGATCATAGGCGTTAAAACTAAGTTTGCCTATTTTAAATTGTTAAAAATGCGTGAATATATTTAAATTTTCGCTTCAAATTTTCAACTTTTATGGTTGTTGTTCAGTATTTAAGGCTCAAATACATTGAATTATTTGGCATCAATACAGGATAAAAAAGATCAATAGAATGCTGAAAGCTGTGAAGAGTTTGATTGGAGCAACAGATTGATAGATTTAAAATAAAAGTATTCCCTCGTATTCAAGCTACAAGGGAATATAGTCTTTGATTAAGCCGATTGTTTGAGACGATGATTATTGAGATAGAGGCGGCTGAGCAACAGCAGACAAGCCACAGTTAAACCAACAATCAAGCCTACCCATACGCCTGCTGCTTGCATGGACGTAAAGCGTGCCAAATAAATACCGACAGGAAAAGCCACGACCCAATAGGCTATCATGGTGATCCACATTGGCCCTTTGGTATCTTGCATACCACGCAAACAGCCCGCAGCACTGACTTGCCATGCATCCATGAGTTGATAGGCGATCGCAAATAAAACCAGATACATTGCAATTTGTGCCACATCATAGTCCGATGTATAAATCGCAATAATTTCGGCACGGAACACCCAAAGTAACAACATGGTAATAAGGGCAAAGCAGGTGCCCGCCGTCAATCCGACAGTTTGAACTTTGCGCATGGCTGCCCAGTTTTTCTCACCATAATAGGTTCCAACACGAATGGTGAGTGCAATCGCCAAGGACATTGGAATCATAAATAATTGTGAGGTAATCGAGATTGCAATTTGATGGGCGGCGACAATCGTATCGCCTAATGGACTGAGAATAATCGCCGCAGTACTGAAAATACTGACTTCAAAGAAAATGGCTAAACCAATCGGCAAACCCAATTTTAAAATGCGTTTGATCCAGTAAGGGTTAATTTTTTCCCATAGGGCAAAGACTTGAGTCGATTTATATGCACTGCTTTTAAAAATATAGGTGGCAAGGGTCAAGAACATCAACCATTGCAAAATGGCCGTTGCAAAGCCGCAGCCTGCACTACCCAATTCGGGCACAGGTCCTAAGCCATACATAAACACAAAGTTCAACGGAATCAGTGCGACTAAAGCTAGAAGGCTAATGGCGGTGACAGGTCGTGGATAGCCTAAAGCTTCGGAATAGCCGCGCAGTGCCGCATACATGGTCACGGCAGGCATACCAAAACCAATTGCATGTAAAAACAGGCTGGCTTTGGGTTGCAGGCTTTCAGGTACACCAAATAGTGGCAGTAAAAACGGCATAACCTGTAAAACAAGTCCTGCAATGGTTCCTAAAATAAAAGCGACCCATAGGGACTGCCGAGCAATGGTGGCAATTTTTTCAGGCGTACGAGCGCCTTTGGCTTCCGCCACCAAAGGTGTGGTCGCAATCATGATGCCACTAAACAGCAACATGACAGGAATCCAAAGACCAACCGCAACAGCAATCGAGGCTAAATCGTTTGGCGATAAATGTCCTGCCATAATGGTATCAATTAATCCCAAACCAGCTTGGGCAAATTGCGTCACCAAAATGGGTAACATTAAATGGAAAAGTTGTTTTAATTCATAGCGGGTAGATATGACATTCGACACAAAAATTACTCATCTTCATTATGTGCTTGGTCAGAATAGATTTAGCGTTGTAAAGTGAGAAGCACACCAATAAAAATTACGACGCCGCCGAGTAAACGCTGCCAATTCACAGGCGTTTTGTCGGTACCAAGTAGACCAAAATGGTCAAAAATCATCGATGTCAGAATTTGGCCAAAAATAACCAAACCTGAGAACGTGAGAAAACCTAATTTAGGGGCAGTATAGATGCTTATACTGATGGCATAAACCCCTAAGCATCCACCTAGCCACAAGTACCAAGGAATACTGGAAAAATCTTGTAAATTAGGTTTAGGTACAGGTTGGAATAGCACAAACAACGCTAAGACGATAGTTCCCACAGTAAATGACAGTAATGCTGCTTGTAGTGGGGAATGTAAATGTTCTCTTAATTGACTGTTAATAGCAGTTTGAAAGGTCATGGCAATACCAATACCGAATGCAAGCGGTAAGAAAAACAGCAATTGACTCGATATTTTCATCATTTTAACCCATTCATTCTTCTTGTCTTTTTATCAGTCTAATCCAAATACACATAGATTTCATAAGTGTCTTGATGCAGTCATGTTAAAATATGCAAGATTCCCGTTGTGCTTTAGAGTCTTTTCCTTGACTGATTTACATCCTGAAAATATCCCGTTGTCTTTATATATTCACATGCCTTGGTGTGTGCGTAAGTGCCCGTATTGCGACTTTAATTCTCATGCGGTGCCAGATGGCAAACTGTCTTTGGATTTGGAGCAACAGTATTTACAGGCTTTGGTTGAGGACTTTAAGACCCAAGTTGAATTTGCTCAAGGTCGAGCCATTCATAGCGTATTTATTGGTGGTGGAACGCCCTCGCTTATTTCTGCACAAGGTTATCAATGGTTATTTAGCCAATTAAAAGCCTTGTTGCCTTTTGAGGCCGACTGTGAAATTACCTTAGAAGCCAATCCGGGTACGGTCGAGCATGATCCTTTTGCCGATTACTTGGCGGCAGGCATTAATCGCCTCTCAATTGGGGTTCAAAGCTTTAACACCGAGCATTTAACCAAGTTGGGACGAATTCACAGCAATGCCGATGCGATTTCTGCGATTGGTTTGGCACGTGATGCAGGATTTCAGCGGATTAATGTGGACTTAATGCATGGTTTGCCTGAACAGACTTTAGAACAGGCTTTACTAGATTTAAAGCTGGCGGTGGAAAATGGTGCAACCCATATTTCATGGTATCAATTAACCATTGAACCGAACACGGTGTTCTTTAGAACGCAGCCTATTTTACCTATAGATGATGTACTTGAAGAAATTCAAGTGCAGGGTGAAGCTTATTTAAAAGCACAAGGTTTTATTAACTATGAAGTTTCGGCATGGCGTAAAGAATTGCCTTCGGCACATAATTTGAATTACTGGCAGTTTGGGGATTATTTGGCGATTGGGGCAGGCGCACATGCCAAGGTTACCCAGCCAGATGGCGTGTACCGTTTTCAGAAAACCCGTTTACCTAAAGATTATTTAGCCAAAGTTCCTGCGGAGCATGTGCAGTTTAAACGGATTGAAGCAGATGAATTGCCGTTTGAGTTTATGATGAATGTGTTGCGTTTAAATGATGGAGTTGCTGCTGAAAATTATGCGCAGCGTACAGGTTTGAGTTTGGATGATCTAGCCGACACCTTAACTTCACTCCGTAGTCGAAAGTTGATGTCGGATGATGCAACTCGTTTGGCATGTACCGAGCAGGGGCATGTGTTTTTAAATTCGGTGCTGGAAGAGTTTCTTTAGCTTAAATAAATCATTATTTTTTTATTGACAGGTATCGCATCTTATTGAAACTAAAAATGATTGGTCTAGTTTGAAGGTTCTATCTAGCAGTTCAATTCAAGATGAATTGGACTTTTTGTTGATTGTGAAAGGCTGAACTACACTGATTTTTCAAACTGCACCGTCCTTTCAATCGTTTAAATTAAAAACATGGCTTGAGTATGTTTTTTTAAGAAGTTTTATTGTATTGCTAAAATATCTTATGCGACGTTTTTTGACTTTGTACGAATTAGCTTACATCAATTCCCGCTTTTTGCACCTATGCGCCGCATCATGATTTTCATAAGATAGAACCATAGAGAGCAGGATGCTCCAATAGAATAACAATAAAGATCTGCACAAGGACGAAGGTAAGACAGGAGTCATACCTCAGCATTGAATATGAAAAACCCCGACAGGATGTCGGGGTTTTTTATTGACCAAATTTTTATGGGTTGTAAAGAAAATCTTAAAATTACATCTTAAAACAGTGCCCCTGTGAAACTTTGCTATGCTGAATAAATGAGCTGCGGTACAGGACTCTAGGTTTCGAAAAGTTGAAAATAACCACGCAATAATAAAGGAGAATTCGCATGGTACAGACCAGCCAAGACCGTAATCCAACCCCTGATTTAGCTGAAGATAATGCCTTTTTCCCTTCGCCTTACTCACTTTCTCAATACACTGCCAGTAAAACTGATTTTGATGGCACGGACTATCCAACGCCTTATACTGGGAATAAAAAAATTCTGATGATTGCAAGCGATGAACGCTATTTGCTCATGAAAAATGGCAAATTTTTCTCTACGGGCAATCATCCTGTAGAAACTTTGTTGCCGATGTATCATTTAGATCGTGCAGGGTTCAAAATTGATATTGCGACCTTATCGGGCAATCCCGTCAAGCTTGAAATGTGGGCGATGCCTCATGAAGATGCTGTGGTGCCAGCAACATTCCAAAAATATTTAGCCCAGTTTAAAAAGCCTTTAAAACTTGCAGATATATTGAAAAATAGTTTAGGTGATGACTCTCCTTATTTGGCTGTCCTCATTCCTGGCGGACATGGCGCATTAATTGGTCTACCTCAAAGTGAAGACTTAAAAACTTTACTGAAATGGGCAGTGGATAAAGATAAATTTGTGATCTCTTTGTGTCATGGTCCTGCGGGATTATTGGCAGCGGCTGTGAATGAAGCACCAGAAAATTATATTTTTAAAGGCTATAAAATGTGTGTTTTCCCCGATGCACTCGATCAAGGGGCCAATCTAGACATTGGCTATATGCCGGGGGAATTACCTTGGTTATTGGCCGAACGCCTCGAACAACTGGGTGTAGAAGTGGTCAATAAAGAGATGTCAGGACAATGTATTCGAGACCGTAAGTTAATTACAGGTGATAGCCCGTTGGCATCGAATACCTTAGGTAAAATGGCAGCTCAGGCTTTATTGGAAGAAGTTAAGTAGAGAAATGAAAAGAGATGCAAAGAATAAAAAAGACCGCTACGGCGGTCTTTTTTATTGAATTTATAATTTAGTAATCAAAACTAAAGTGTTCCGCTGCTAATGAGGTCATGGTGCGTGAAGGATTCACCATCGCTTCAGCATGACCTTGTGTACGTGGTAGCAAACGTTCAAAGTAGAAGTCTGCGACTTTAATTTTAGCTTTATAGAATTCTGGAGTTTCTTGGCCTTCACCCGCTGCAAGTTTAGCAGAAGCTACTGCCGCTTGTTGCGCCCAGAAATAAGCCATCATCACATAGCCCGAGAACATGAGGAAGTCTACAGATGCACTTGATACGATATCGCGGTCTTTACGTGCTGCAAGCATAATACGCACAGTTAAAGCATTCCACTGTGCGCAAAGCTTGGTTAAATCCCACGCAAAACGGCGCATGTATTTATTTCGTGCATGTTGACCACAGAATTTTAAAATTTCAGCCGTATAGTCACGAATCACTTTACCTTTAGAGGTCAGTAAAACTTTACGACCAATCAAGTCCAGTGCCTGAACACCTGTAGTTCCTTCGTATAGGGTTGAAATACGTGCATCTCGTGCAATTTGTTCCATCCCCCATTCTTTAATATAACCGTGACCACCATAAACTTGCATACCATGATTGGCTGCTTCTAAGCCTAATTCTGTTAGAAAGCCTTTTAAAATTGGGGTGTAAAAACCTAAATGATCATCGGCTGCTTCAAACGCGGCTGTATCGCCCAGTGTTAATGCATCGGCCATTTTGTCGGCAATTTGTGCAGCATGATAAATCATGGCACGGCCACCTTCAGCAATCGCTTTTTGAGTCAACAACATACGACGCACATCGGCATGGTGAATAATCGCATCCGCGACTTTTTCAGGGTCTTTTTTACCTGAAAGGGCACGCATTGACATACGTTCTTTGGCATAAGGTAACGCGCCTTGGAAAGACAGTTCAGCATGTGCAATACCTTGAATCGCGGTCCCAATACGTGCAGTATTCATAAAGGTGAACATGGCATGTAAGCCTTTGTTCGGTTCACCGATTAAATAACCTACAGCATTGTCAAAGTTTAAGACTGCTGTTGCAGAAGCTCGAATCCCCATCTTATGTTCAATTGAACCACACGTTACAGGGTTGCGTTCACCGAGGCTGCCATCCTCATTCACCAAAAATTTAGGTACAATGAACAGAGAAATACCTTTGGTGCCAGCAGGTGCATCTGGAAGGCGGGCGAGAACGATGTGAATGATATTTTCAGTTAAATCTTGTTCACCCGCAGAGATGAAAATTTTGGTGCCTGAAATATTATAGGTACCATCGCTATTTGGCTCTGCTTTGGTTTTGACTTGGCCTAAGTCTGTACCACATTGTGGCTCTGTTAAACACATGGTACCTGACCATGTCCCTGCAACCAAATTTGGCATATACAGATTTTTTTGTTCATCTGTACCAAACTGTAAAATGGTGTTCATACAGCCAATACTTAAACCAGGGTACATCTGGAATGACCAGTTTGCCGTCCCCATCATTTCCGATTTAATCAAGTTTAAAGATTGTGGTAAGTTTTGACCGCCAAATTCCTCAGGGAAAGATAAACCTTGCCAACCACCTTGGACAAATTGGTCATAGGCTTCTTTAAAACCTTTTGGCGTTTTCACTTCACCATTGTCAAAATGACAGCCTTCTTCATCGCCAGATTGATTAATTGGCGAAAGTACGTTTTCACAAAAATCCGCTGCACCTTCTAGAATCATGTCTACAGTGTCAGCATCAGCGAGTTCGCCGTTGGATAAAGTTTTGTAATGTGCTGGGTAGTCAAACACTTCATTCATTAAAAAACGAATGTCGTGTAGGGGAGCTTTATATGCTGGCATGATATTAATCCTAATTTAGAAATAGTTTTGGATTATCCGAATCGATAATTTGATTATTCACATTAGTTATAAAAATACATTGATAGTGTAGCCCAATAAAAATGTCAGAAAGGCTAATTAAAGTAAAAAATGTTATCAAAATATTGTATTTTTTTGCTACAGTATCTGCGGTCTTTTGATCATTTAATCAATTTTTTTGATGTCTTAAAGTATAAATAAATAAGGGGTTTAAAAAAACCTATGCGTTTAAAATATTTAAGTTGCTGTCTTTTAAGTTTGAGCATAGTCGGTTGCTCTCAGCATGTCATAAAATCCAATTCGAATACATCTAATTCGACCAATACCTCTTTGGAACAACAAGCGGTTACTGGCGTCAATGCGATGTATGAATATCCGAGTTACGATTATCGCGGTAACATGGGTTTCCAGTTTGATACCAGTAAAGGCAAAGTTGCCAATACCCAAACAACTTCTAATTCGACGCAGAATTTAGACCCCGCCATTCAAAAGCAGTTAGATCAGTACTTAAAACAACAAAAGTTGTCGTTGAGTAAACAAGAGAAGCAGGCCTTGTATGAGGCGATTCTTGCAGAGCAAAGCCCGTATTTTTACGGTCAAGGTTCGGATTCATCCTCTGCCCGCATTGCTGCAGGTCTGATGAATTTTATGAATGATTTAAAAATTAGCTATGATGGTTCGGTACATTATCGAGACAAAATGGCATCTTTAAATCTGGTGGCCAAGTATCAAAAACCAACGCTATTGGTTGAAGCGAAGCTCCCAATGGTGGTGGATTTTCAAAACTATAAGTTCTATGCCAATTATTTTGCGTTCATGCCTTACTTGGTCAATAAAGACAGTCAGGCATCTTATGCATATTTAGATTTTTCTAAATATAAACAAGATCTTGATCGTGTAAATGTGCCTAAACTGGTCGATTACCTGAAACAGATGAATGCTTTGCCTTATGTATTGGCTGATACTAAACAATTGCAGCGTATGCATGTTTCAGCATCAGAAAAACAACAGGGCATCAGCAATAAAATCCGCTATCAAGGTGATTTGGGCAATTTAATGCTGCAAATGAGTCTGTTTGAGCAGATTAATAAACCATACCTTACTCAGCGAGTCATGGGCGTGGTTGAAACTGATACCGTTAGTGAAGATGCTTCAATTGTAGCAGAAGAGGCCGCAAAAGCTGCAGACGCAGCGGTTGCAGCAAGCAGTGAATCAGTGAGTGCACAAGCCTATGCATCTTCAGAGCGTGTAGCAACCTTAATTAATAATCGTTTGGATGAGTTGTTATATCCAGAGCAAGAATCAACTGATGCATCTGAACATACAGAAGAGGTTGCCGAAGCGCAGGAAGAAACTGTTGAAGATGAAGTAGCAGAAGATGTTGCTACGGGTGCAGTTGCTGCAGCATCATCAAGTCAACTTTTATCGGAACAGGCATGCGAAGCGTTGTTGGGTAGTAAAAAGCATCTCGCAATTGGTGATGTGACTTACTGTCAAGATATCTATGGCATCAAGTTGCTACAAACAGCGCAAGGTAAAGCGAAATCAACCGCTTCTGCTCTGGAGCAAAAAGTGTTGGCGATGCAAGAGGTACAACAAATTTTTGAACCTTATGTTAGCGATCAATTAACCGATGTGCAGGCGTTTAAAGCGCTTTGGATTAAGCATCAACCTGAAATTCAGGCTGCTTTAGCGGAAAGTGGACAGGCTATGCCAGTCACTATAGATGTGGCGTTGGATAATCAAGGTCGTGCAGTAGATTTGGCATATCAATTACAATTTGCTGATGAGACCATTGGGAACTTCGGTATCAATCTAGATATGCAAGTCTCGAATTATGGACATGGTACACCGATTGATAAAAAAGCATTACGCGATGCCAAATCGGTTGAGGATGTCACCAAAGGCTCAATGCTAGAAAATGTAGTGACAGGCTTTACCAAATCGTTAGGTATGTCTGGAACTGGTGTAGATGGACAGCAGGGAGAACGGTTGAGCTTTGATCAGCAGTTGTCGGACTTGGCAGAAAAAACTTTTGCAAACACAGGTTCTTATATTAAGACTTACCAATCGGTCTTCGTCTTGATGCTGTCTGCAAACCGCCCTGAAATAGTGAAGCATTTTAGCAATAGCGAATTAAATGAAATTGCAGAAGTCTATGCTTACCGTTTCAATGACCGTTTAGAAGAGCCGAAAGGCAAAGCTTTAACTCGTTTGAATAGCCTGAAAGCAAAGCACAAATTACTAGATCCAGATCAGTTTGATGAGTTGGGTTATAGCGCTGCGCGTATTGTCCAAGACGCTTCGGAAGGTGCGAAAGAATATCAGGCATGGAATAAGCGGATTCAACAATTCAAAACCCCACAAGCGGTATTTGCAGATTATTATATTGAATTGTTTAAGGATGACTATGAGCTCAATGCTGAGCAAACCAAAACTTTAAAAAGTGCGGCAGCCGTACTGGGTCAAGCATTTGCAGATGATCGTAAGGATAAACTTTCCGAGCAATCTATTGCCAAGTTAAACAAAGACCACGATGGTTTTATGGATTATGATCTGTATGAAAAAGCGTATGTCGCTGTGGTTAAGCATTTGAAATAAAGTCATGTATTCAAAAAAGCCAACCTAAGTCGGTTGGCTTTTTTATTTTCTCAAGGGTGTTCTTGAGTGATTAAAGGAAATCTTTTAATTCAGGTTTCACCCCATTCCAAATGGAAAATGCTTCTATAGCTTGCCCAACTAACATGCCAAACCCTTCAGAACTTGGGATACCGCGTGCTTTGGCTTGGTCAAGAAAACTAGAGGGTTTACCGTAAGCCATTTCGTAAGCATGGTGAAAAATCAATTGCTCTGGAAGGGTTAAGGCTTCACCACTCAAACTGGCAGAAGTGGCATTAATCACCAGATCAAATTCTCCAGTTAAGGTAGTGAGTGCTGTCGCACTGAGTTCAGCTTGCGGCACATGCTGTTGTAAATCTGTCACCAGTTGTTCCGCACGAGATAGCGTACGGTTGGCGATCACGATGTGTTTCGCGCCTGCTTGTACCAAAGGATAAATCACACCACGTGTTGCCCCACCTGCACCTAAAATTAAGATGCGGCTTTGCGTGAGTGACCAACCCAAAGCATGGATCGCATCGACCAGACCTTGACCATCGGTATTGTCGCCATGAAGTATGCCATCTTGCATCCATAGCGTATTGACGGCTTTGGCAATCTTGGCTCGTTCGGTCAGTACCTGACATTGCGCAAAGGCTTGCTCTTTAAATGGAACAGTGACATTCATACCACAGCCACCTTGAGCGAAAAAATCTTGCACACTGGCTTCAAAGCCATCTAGAGGGGCTAAGCGTTTGCTGTAGCGGAGGTCGATGCCTGTTTTTGCTGCAAAGGCATGATGAAGTTCAGGTGAACGAGACTGTTCAATCGGGTTGCCGATGACAGCGAATTGTTTGCTCATCGCACAAAATCCATGTGAGAAATGCCGTTCAATATACGGCAAATTGCACTCAGGCTAAAGCGCTAACCTATTTTTTCTGGGGTGGAAATCAAGTGCTTATGGATTACAAATATTGTGAATTGTATCAAAGATGAGTTTTGCAGTGGTCAGAGCTAAGCCAATCGCAGCAAGTACGGCAATACTGATCGAAGCATTATCATTGAATGCACTTTCAGAAAAAATAGTCGTACTAATTGAACTCAGGAAGACAATAGCAAAGCAGGAAAAAACCATGATGGTTGAACTAACTCTTTTTGTGAACATGTTAGAGACCTCAGATGACAGCACAGAACGATACGAGATTTTCATGTCATTAAAATGAATATATTAAAAATACCTTCTTTTAGTTTATGTATTTTTAAACCGTAAAGAGCGGGAATGCTGTTTTAAAGCGGTGACAGTATTTTTGATAAATGCAAAGAATAGACATTTTTGTAGAAGACATTCTACGGGGAGTTTGTGGGGAAATATACCAATCTAAGCTATAAGTCGCCCTTATCTGGTTAAAAAGGGCGTACTTAAGGTTTCAAAATTGTAAGTGCGTGTGTCTATTTGAGTAGATTGAGCCAATCTTGAGGTTTTAAATAATAATCCGTGAGTTTTTTCTCGGCAGAGTCTGCTTCCCATTCAGGGCGATATGACCAACCGGCTAAATTAGGCAAACTGACCAAAATCGATTCAATTCGTCCGCCTGTTTGTAACCCAAATAATGTGCCACGGTCATAAACCAGATTGTATTCGACATAACGACCACGACGGTAAAGCTGGAATTCACGTTGTGCTTCAGTATAAGGTTTATCTTGATTTTTTTGGAAAATTGGCAAGATCGCGTTTAGGTAACCATTGCCCACGGCTTGAATGTAGTTAAAACAGGTTTCAAAGTCCCATTGATTTAAATCATCAAAGAACAAACCACCAACCCCTCGTTGTTCATCACGATGTTTTAAATAGAAATAGTCATCACACCATTGCTTATACTCGGCATAGACGCCATCTCCAAATGGAGCACATAAGTCATACGCGGTTTGATGCCAAGACAGTACATCTTCATCATTAGGATAAAATGGGGTGAGGTCAAAACCACCCCCAAACCACCAGATTGGGTCTTGTCCTTCAGGCTCCGCTACAAATAACCGTACATTGGCATGTGAAGTCGGCACATTCGGATTTTTAGGATGAATCACTAAAGACACCCCCATGGCTTGGGCTTTTGCACCTGCAATTGAAGGATGACGTTCAGTGGCAGAAGCAGGCAGTTTGGAAATGTTGATGTGTGAGAACATCACACCACCTTTTTCAATCACTGTACCATTTTGTAATACGCGTGAACGTCCGCCACCGCCTTCAGGGCGTTGCCAATCATCAATGATAAATTCAGCAGTTCCACCGCCAGCACGTTCTTGTTGTTCTAAGCTAGCACAAATACGGGCTTGTAAATCGAGAAGAAAGTCACGAACACGTTGAATATCTGTGGACGTTGGATGTTGCATCTCAACCCTCTAAAAAATAATAAAAGTTGCCCTAACATGTAACATAAAATCATAAAAAAATTAAGGTTTTTTCTTATTTGGATAAATAAGTTGGTTGGTTTGAATTACAGTATCTATCTGATCTCATAGAAATTATCCCGACTAAAAGGCTAGGTTGAATTCTGAATTTAAGCTCCGCACAATAGAGGAAACACGCCTGTTGTATCAGGCAGAGATTCTGATGAGGCATCCATGACTCAAGCCAATTCCCTTATTCAAAAGTACAATGTTGCAGGTCCACGCTATACCAGTTATCCAACTGTGCCGTATTGGGAAGAGCAAGATTTTAGTTTGGTGCAGTGGAAGCAAAGCCTAAAGCGAGCATTTGATGAATCGAATGCCCGAGAAGGCATTAGTTTGTATATCCATCTGCCGTTTTGTGAAAGCCTATGTACCTTTTGTGGCTGCCACAAACGCGTCACCAAAAAGCATGAGATGGAACAGCCTTACATTCAAGCAGTGTTAAAAGAGTGGGACTTGTACTGTCAGTTGTTGGTCGAAAAACCCATTATCAAAGAAATTCATTTGGGCGGTGGCACACCGACTTTCTTTTCGGCCGAACATTTAACTCAACTTATCCAAGGCATTTTGTCGCAAGCGGAAATCTCGGACGAATATGAATTTAGTTTTGAAGGGCATCCGAACAATACCACGCGTGAACATCTGCAAGCCCTATATGACCTTGGTTTCCGCCGTGTCAGCTACGGAGTGCAGGATTATAATGAAAAAGTACAAAAAGCCATTCATCGCATTCAACCCTTTGCGCATGTACAACAAGTGACGGGCTGGGCGCGAGACATTGGTTATACCTCTATCTCGCATGATTTGGTGTTTGGCCTGCCTTTCCAAGATTTAACCGATGTTTTACATACCATTGATCAAACCAATCTGTTACGTCCAGACCGTTTGGCATTTTATAGTTATGCGCATGTGCCTTGGATTAAAGGCAATGGACAACGTGGTTTTAAAGATCAGGATGTCCCCAAAGACGAATTAAAACGCCAGCTCTATGAAGAGGGTAAGAAAAAACTGCTGGCACAGGGTTATTATGAAATTGGCATGGACCATTTTGCTTTGTCACACGACAAAATGTATCAAGCCTTTCAGCACGCAAATTTACATCGTAATTTTATGGGGTATTCCTCATCCAAAACTCAGGTCATGATTGGTTTGGGGCTTTCGTCCATCAGTGATAGTTTGTACAGCTTTGCGCAAAATGAAAAAACTTTAGAAGATTATTATGCGCGTCTAGAGCAAAATGAAATACCTGTCTATCGTGGCCATATTTTAAGCGATGAAGATTTGGTCATTCGGCAACATATTCTGAATTTAATGTGTACCTTTACGACGTCATGGAAGGACAAAGCTCAGCGATTTCCAGAATTACCACAGGTGTTACAACAACTAGAAGAAATGCAAAAAGATGGCTTGTTAACGATTGAAGCAGATCATATTCAAATTACTGAGCAGGGCAAACCTTTTGTGCGAAATATTTGTATGGCATTCGATTTGCGTTTAAGTCGAAAAATGCCGAATAACCGTATTTTCTCGATGACGATTTAGCTGACTTAAATGCTGTTATTGATTGAAAAATGTGCAAATAAATCAGGCGAGGATGACTTAAAAGTCATCCTTTTTATACATATGTGCCATGCGTTCATGTTTGGTTTTTAAATAATCTTCATTGAACGGATTTAAACCCACCGTTAATGGTACACGGTCAATTACATTAATGCCAAGATCGGTTAATGCTTTAATCTTTAATGGATTATTGGTAACCAAGCGAACTTCTTTGATATTGAGATGATCCAACATAATACTACACATATCATAGCGACGTGCATCGGCAGGCAAATTCAGCATGAGGTTGGCATCAACGGTATCATGTCCTTGATCTTGCAGGGCATAGGCACGAATTTTATTGGTAAGACCAATGCCACGACCTTCCTGACGCAAGTAGAGAATGACGCCTTGTCCGACTTCATTAATGAGTTTCTGGGTGGCTTGTAATTGCGGGCCACAGTCACATTTTAATGAGGCAAAAGCATCGCCAGTCAAACATTCCGAGTGAATGCGAACCAATACTGGACCCGTTGGTGGTGTATCGAGTCCTTTAGAGAGCGCAACATGTTCTTCACCCGTTTTCGGGTCTTGAAAGACCGTAATTTTAAATTCACCAAAAGCAGTGGGAAGGCGAGACGTTGCGACAAATTCTATAGGCACTGTTTAACCCGTTAAATAGTTTATAAATTGACTAAAGTATAGCGTAATGCTTGGACATTAGTAGAATAGTCACATTGAAAATGTATGCAAGATTTTCTTTTTTGTAGAAAGCGAACGATAATAGTTGATAAATAGCTATATTATTCAGGATAATCTACGCACCAAAAAACGCCAATTGAGTTTTGTACTCAAGTACGCATCGCCAGAAATGTGGCTGATTGAAGGTGATATCATCCCACGATGATCAAGTAACCCATTTACCTAGCTTAGGATTTGCCAGGCTTTAGAAGGCTTTGCCACATATGTTGTATACAGAAATACCAACTCAACGCCCTGTAACACCGTTGCTGGATACGATCGATCATCCACAACAACTACGTTTGCTCGCGCGTGATCAACTACCACAAGTGGCGGATGAGTTACGTCAATTTATTTTGTATGCAGCTGGACAAAGCGGCGGACATTTTGGCGCGAACTTGGGGGTCATTGAGTTAACAGTTGCCTTGCATTACTGTTTTAATACGCCAGATGATCGCCTCATTTGGGATGTGGGTCATCAGGCTTATCCACATAAAGCCTTAACAGGTCGTCGTGAGTTATTAACCACCATTCGTGCTAAAGATGGTCTAGCAGCATTCCCTGCGCGAGATGAATCGATTTTTGATACTTTTGGGGTTGGCCACTCATCTACTGCAATTTCAGCGGGGCTGGGAATGGCATTAGCGCGTCGCTACCAACAAAATCCTTGTGATGTGGTCGCGATTGTAGGTGATGGTGCTATGACTGCGGGCATGGCGTTTGAAGCCATGAATGATGCCGTGGCACATAACGCTGACTTGATGGTGGTACTCAACGACAACGATATGTCGATTTCATGCAGTACGGGTGGTTTTGCCAAGCATTTGGCAGCAATTTGGGAAAGTGGTCAGTCAGTACATATTTCAGAACAAGGCGAAGCTTACGTACAACCACATCCAAAATGGTCATATAACTCACGCTTACATCAATCCGCAACAGAAGCTGCTGACAATCTGTTTAAAGCGATTGGTTTTGATTATTTTGGACCCTTTGATGGCCATAATGTCAAAGAGTTGACGCAAGTTTTTGAAGCTTTGAAAAAACGCAGTGGACCACGCTTAATTCACGTTTATACCAAAAAAGGCAAAGGCTTTGCGCCTGCTGAAGCAGAACAAATTAAATACCACGCCATTAGCAAAATAAATGCCAAGGCGGCACCGCAAACAGCGCCTAAATATTCAGATGTATTTGGTCAGTGGTTATGTGATCAAGCAGCACAAGATACACGTTTATTAGCGATTACGCCTGCCATGTGCGAAGGCTCAGGTATGGTCAAGTTTGCGCAGCAATATCCAGAGCGTTTCTTTGACGTGGCGATTGCAGAACAACATGCAGTGACACTGGCTGCTGGAATGGCGTGTGAAGGCTTAAAACCTGTGGTCGCCATCTATTCCACCTTCTTGCAGCGTGGTTATGATCAGTTGATCCATGACGTAGCATTGCAAAATCTGGATGTGACGTTTGGTATTGATCGTGCAGGTTTGGTCGGTGAAGACGGCCCAACGCATGCAGGAGCGTATGACTATGCCTTCATGCGAACTGTGCCGAATATGGTCATCATGGCACCGAAAGACGAAAATGAATGTCGTCAGATGTTGCATACTGCATATTTATATCCAGGACCAGCAGCGGTACGTTATCCGCGTGGTAATGGCCTTGGTGTGGAAATACAGCAGCACATGACTGAACTAGAAATAGGGCGTGCTGAAATCATCTTGCAATTGAACGAAACTGCCGATGAACAGATCAGCATTCTGGCTTTTGGTAGTCGTGTTGCGGCATCTGTAGAGGCTGCACGTAGTCTGGCACAGCAACTGGATGTTGGCGTGCGTGTGGTCAATATGCGTTTTGTGAAACCTTTAGATGAACAGATATTGTCGCGCTTAGCCGATCAAACTCAATTGTTTGTCACCGTAGAAGAACATGCAGTAATGGCGGGTGCGGGTAGTGCAGTGAATGAATATTTGGCACAAGCACAAATTGTTAAGCCGATGCTGAATTTAGGTTTGGCTGACAACTTTATGCATCAGGCAACACACAATCAAATGTTGCAACAAGCAGGTCTAGATGCACAAGGCATTGTTAAATCAATAGAATCAGCATGGTTAAAGCTTGTACAAAGTATAGGCTAATCAAAAACTAAATTTTCGAAACATTTTTTCCCTAAAAGCGCTTATATTTGTTAAGATATAGGGGCTTTTATGCATTATTCTTTAATCAATATCTTCAAATTTGTAGTGGGTGTTCAATGGAACCTATGGTGGTGATGGCTGCGCGTGCGGCTCAAACAGTCGGTCAAGAGCTTTTAAAAGCGCATCAAAATCGTCATAAACTTGATCTACAAGTCGAAGAAAAAGGAATTGATGGGCCTGTAACGCGTGTAGACCGTTATTTGGAACAATTGACCATCGATACGCTACGTAAAAGCTATAAAAACCACAGTTTCCTTGGTGAAGAGTTTGGTTATCAAGAAGGTAAAGGTCACGACGCAGATTGGTGTTGGATCATTGACCCACTTGATGGCACTTTAAACTTCATTAATGGTGTTCCTCATTTCTGTATCTCTATTGCAGTTCAACATAAAGGCATTACTCAACACGGTGTAATTTACGACCCTGTGAAAGATGAGTTGTTCTCTGCGAGTCGTGGTCGTGGTGCCATGATGAATCAACGCCGTATTCGTGTAAATGTGAAAGACAGCCTTGAAAATACATTCATGTCTGTAGGACATGCTTACCGCGCAAAACGTAATGGTGAAGTGATTTCTTATGCAAAGAATCATTTTGCTTCATTGTTAAATGTAACTGAAGCTGGTGCGCAATATCGTCGTACAGGTTCAGCAGCATTAGATTTGGCGTATGTAGCAGCGGGTCGTTTCGATGCTTATTTTGAACTCGGTCTAAAGCCTTGGGACATCGCAGCAGGCGAATTGATTGTGAAAGAAGCGGGCGGCACTGTGGTTGATGCACGTGGCGGTAGCGACTCTATGGAAAATGGTCAAGTACTTGCATGTTCAATGAAAATGTTAAAGCCATTAATGCAGGCAGTCGTGCCAGCGTGGGGCGAAGCAGCAAAGTAATTGAATGATTACCTGATCAAGTGACGATAAAAAAGCTCTCAATTTTGAGGGCTTTTTTATATAAAATTCCAAGCTTTAATTGCATCTTTAAATAATATTTTTTAAAAAAATGGTAAAAGTCGATTAAAAAAGGTGACTTTTAAAAATATGCTGTTATAATCTTGCCACGCACTAAATTTCGTTCATTACCTGAACATTCTCTTCTATCATTGTGTATGCGCGTCCGGTCCAAAGAGAGGACATTATTTCGCGCCCCACCCAATCGCTTAAGCGATTCCTTCAGGTTGCGGCTGTAATCAAATGTGCGTTATACGCATCGTCGTTCTCGGATCGCCGCTGATTCTATATTTTCAGCGATTATTGCTGTGCCGCTTTTTGCCGATGTCCATCTGACTTTATTTTAATGGAGCACCCAGTTTTCGGGTGAAAAACTCTATGAGCAAAACTTTTGCTGAATTTTCTTTACATGAATCGTTACAACAAGCGCTACAAAGCCTAGGTTTTACATCTCCTACGCCTGTACAGGAACAATCGATTCCTGCTGCTTTAGAAGGTAAAGACCTTCTTGTATCAAGCCAAACAGGTTCAGGTAAAACTGCGGCGTTTTTACTTCCAACGTTAAACGCACTTGCAGGTCAAGAGACTTTCGTTCCGTTCAAAGAACGTATGAAAGCAATTACCCAACCAAATATTTTAGTACTTTGCCCAACACGTGAGTTGGCGCAACAAGTAAGCCAAGACGCAATTGCATTTGTACGTCACATGAAAGGTGCACGTATTGCTGCGATCATGGGCGGTATGCCATTTGGCAAGCAAATCCAACAGTTAAAAGGTGCACAAGTTGTGGTTGCGACACCAGGTCGTTTACTTGACCTTGTGAACCGTCGTCAAATTAAATTAGACAAAGTTGATGCGCTAATTGTTGATGAAGCTGACCGTATGCTTGACCTTGGTTTCTCTGAAGACTTAGAAGCGATTAGCGATCTTGCTGCAAACCGTAAACAAACATTAATGTTCTCTGCAACATTTGCACCACGTATCATCACTCTTGCTGAACGCATGATGAATGATCCTGAACGTATTGCAATTGAGACAGGTCATTCTACCAATACAGATATCACTCAGACTCTACACTGGACTGATGGTTTTGAGCACAAGAAAAAACTTTTAACTCACTGGTTGAGCGAAGAAGATCTTGATCAAGCTGTTGTTTTCGCGTCTACACAAGAAGACACAGATATGCTTGCTGAAGAATTGGCTGAAGCGGGTCACTCAGTGGTTGCACTTCACGGTGCAATGCCACAAACCGTGCGTAACCGTCGTTTACGTAGTATTCGTGAAGGTCGTGCAAAAATCTTGGTTGCAACTGACGTTGCAGCACGTGGTTTAGACGTACCAACAATTTCACATGTAATCAACTTCGGTCTACCAATGAAGAACGAAGACTATGTACACCGTATTGGTCGTACAGGTCGTGCGGGTCGTACAGGTAAAGCAATTACTTTGGCAACTTACCGTGAACGCGGCAAAATCCGTGCTTTAGAAGATTACTTAGATGCTCGTTTAGAAGTTTCTGAAATCGAAGGCTTAGAGCCATCTCCACCTCCAGCACGTTCTGGTCGTGATGGTGGTCGTGGTCGCAATGGCGGTGGTCGTCGTGAAGGTGGTCGTGGCGGTTTCGGCGGTGGTCGTCGTTTTGAAGGTGAATCTAACTTCAAACGTCGTGAAGGTGGCCGTGATGGCGACCGTCCACAGCGTTCATTTGGTGGTGAAGATCGTCCACGTCGTGAATTCAACAATGATCGTCCACGCCGTGAAGGTGGTTTCGAAGACCGTCCACGTCGCGAATTTAACAATGATCGTCCACGCCGTGAAGGTGGTTTCGAAGACCGTCCACGTCGCGAATTCAATAATGATCGTCCACGCCGTGAAGGTGGTTTTGAAGACCGTCCACGTCGCGAATTTAACAGCGATCGTCCACGTCGTGAAGGTGGTTTCAATGATAAGCCGCGTTTTGACTCGAATGATGATAACCGTGGTAACCGTGTAGATTACAAACCACGCCGTGAAGGTTCTTTTGGTGACCGTCCTAAACGTGATTTCGGTGATCGTCCACCGCGTCGTGAAGGTGGTTTTGGTGACCGTCCACAACGTTCATTTGGTGGTGAAGATCGTCCTAAGCGTTCATTCGGTGGTGAAGATCGTCCTAAGCGTTCATTTGGTGGCGATGATCGTCCTAAACGTTCATTTGGTAGTGATGATCATCCACGTCGTGAAGGCGGTGACCGTCGTCGTAAGTTTAACGACTAAGTTCTACCTTCTAAAAAACCAGCGCAAAAGCGCTGGTTTTTTTATGTTTAAAGATTTCGTTTATTGTTTAAAAAATGTATACTAAGTCAAATTTATGTTGAAATATGACAAATATGAACAACAATATAGAACAACAACCTCTATTCGGGTATTCGTTAAAAGAGGTCATTATGCCTTATTTGGGTTTTATTCTTTTGCTGAGTAATTTGATCTTTTTCTTTTACGCTCAATTTATATAACACAGCGTTCTAATTTCTATGCTGTGCGCCTTGGTTCGTATAATTAAAATGAAAGAATCAAAAAACAAATTGCACACAGTTTACCCGACGTAACTAGGTAACATTTTATAGTTCAATCCTTTATAGTATGCGTGCTGAAAAATTGCAGGAACTTTCTCCGCTATGAATAATCAAGCACCCTTTGAAAATTCAGCTTTGATTGAAGTCAAAGAACTGAGTTTTAAGCGAGGGGAACGAATCATTTATGACCAAGTCAGTCTGAAGATTCGACGTGGTCAAATTACCGCCATTATGGGGCCATCTGGAACAGGTAAAACTACACTGTTGCGTTTAATTGGGGGGCAGTTAACTCCAGATCATGGGCAAGTGCTACTCGATGGTAAAGATATTGGTCAGATGTCGCGACATGAGTTGTTTGCGGCACGAGCGCGTATGGGCATGCTGTTCCAAAGCGGTGCTTTATTTACCGATATGAGCGTTTATGAAAATGTTGCATTTCCATTGCGTGCGCATACCCAATTACCTGAGCATTTAATTGCAGAATTGGTCGCATTAAAGCTGGAATCGGTTGGCCTGCGTGGCACAGAGCAGCTCATGCCTTCTGAACTTTCAGGGGGGATGAACCGACGTGTGGCTTTGGCACGTGCAATTGCATTAGATCCAGAATTGATTATGTATGATGAACCTTTTGCAGGTCAGGACCCGATTGTGAAAGGTGTACTGACTCGATTAATTCGTTCTCTACGTGAAGCATTGGAATTGACCACGATTATTGTATCGCATGATGTAGCAGAAACGCTTTCGATTGCAGATTATATTTATGTGGTTGCGGAGGGGAAAGTGCAAGGTGAAGGTACGCCTGCTGAATTACAGGCGAATGCATCACCATTTGTGCGACAGTTCCTGACAGGTGCGGCTGAAGGGCCTGTAGAATATCAGTTTAGTCATCAAGCGTATTTGGCGGGCGAGGTTCGTGCATGAATGCTATTACCTCATTAGGTAGACGTGTTATTCAGAGTGTTCAGGGTGTCGGTGTTGCAACCATTATGTTGCTACAAATTCTATGCTCAATGCCGACATGGTTAGGGGTCAAACTGTTTGTTTACCAAATGTATCGTGTCGGGGTGATGTCCTTACTGATTATTTCGGTGTCAGGTTTGTTCATTGGTTTGGTTTTAGGCTTACAAGGCTATTCCATTTTGGTCAACATTGGTTCAGAAGCTATGTTGGGCACCATGGTGTCGTTAACTCTGTTACGTGAATTGGCTCCTGTGGTTGCCGCATTATTATTTGCTGGGCGTGCAGGTTCTGCATTGACTGCAGAAATTGGATTAATGAAAGCCACCGAACAATTGTCCAGTATGGAGATGATCGGGGTTGATCCATTAAAACGTATTGTTTCACCACGTTTGTGGGCGGGTATTGTAAGTTTGCCGATGTTGAGTGTGGTGTTTGCTGCGATTGGTGTTATTGGCGGTAAAATGGTCGGCGTAGATTTTCTGGGCGTAGATGAAGGTTCTTTCTGGAGTGGCATGCAAAGTAATGTGCAATTCTATAAAGATATCTTTAATGGCACGATTATTAAGAGTATTGTTTTTGCCATTTTATGTACTTGGATTGCGGTTTACCAAGGCTATGCCTGTGTACCGACATCTGAAGGCATTGCAACATCCACAACGCGTACCGTGGTGTATTCATCGCTTTGTGTATTAGGTTTTGATTTTGTGTTGACTGCGGTCATGTTCGGAGGGGTTTAATGAAATCACGTGCAAGTGAGCTGGCCGTAGGATTATTTGTGATTGTCTTCGGTGTTGCATTGTTTTTCTTGGCAATGAAAGTAAGTGGCTTAGTCGGCACTAACTTACGTGATGCCTATAGCATGACGGCACAATTTGATAACGTAAATGGCTTGAAGCCTCGTGCCAAAGTTACGATGAGTGGTGTCACGATTGGTCGTGTTACAGATATTACTCTAGATCCAGTAACACGTTTGGCAACGGTGCATTTTGAATTGGATGGCAAGCTAACGTCTTTTAATGCAGAACAGTTGAAAACGGTTGAAAACAATGCGTTGGATGAGTTGCGCTATAGCACAGAATATACCGAAGCTACACCAGCGAAACAAAAAGAAATGGAACAGCAACTTATTGCGAACATGAAATCCATCACCAGTATTGATGAAGATGCTTACATAATGGTAGCAACCAATGGCTTGTTGGGTGAGAAGTATTTGAAAGTTGTTCCAGGTGGTGGCTTGAATTATATCAAGCGTGGCGCATCAATCGCTAACACTCAGGGTACGATGGATTTGGAAGATTTGATTAGTAAATTTATTACAGCAGGTGCAGGTAAGTCATCGACTCCATCGGCAGAAGCTGAGGCACCAACTGAAAAAACAGATGCTGAACCAGCATTTGTTGAATAATTGAAAGAGGAACTTAGAAGTGAATATGTTGTTGAAACAAACATTAACGGCAAGCATTTTATCAACCATGATTGCAGGTACTGCATTTGCTGCGCCAGCTGAAGCTCCTCCTGCATTTATTAAGCGTGTGGCGGATGGTTTAATTGGTCGCTTAAAAGCAGACCATGCAAAATTGCAAAATAACCCAGCAGCGGTTAAAGCCATTGTACGTCAAAACTTAGACCCGTATGTGGATTCACAAGCGTTCACTCGTATCGTCATGGGTACTTATGCAACCAATCAGTACAGCACTGCAGCACAGCGTGCACAGTTTGAAAAGAACTTCCGTGAAACATTGATTGAAAACTACGGCACAGCTTTTGCCAAGTTTAGCAACCAGACGTATAGCATGCGCCCTTATAAAGCAACAGGCAGTGCTAATCCTGTAGTGACCATTGACTTTAATAACAACGGTGAAAAGATTCCTGTATCGTTCCAGTTGGCGGATAAAGGTAGCCAATGGAAGATTCGTAACATCAACGTTTCTGGTATTGATTTAGGTTTGCAATTCCGTAACCAGTTTGCGGCGACTGTGAAACGTAATGGTGGTAATCTGGATAAAGCGATTGCTAACTTTGAACCAGATGCTGACGCAGCTGTAAAGAAAAAATAAGATAGGTGAATGGTGATTAGTCTCGTCAATCAGGAATTGCAAGTCACTGGAAAAATCGACTATGACAATGCTGAACAATACTATCAGCAGGGTCTGGCATTGATTCAGAAACAACAGTTGCCTATGGTAGTGAACCTAGCACAGTTGCAACAGGGAAGTACCTTGGCATTAGCGGTACTGGTACGTTGGTTGCGCCAAACGCCTCAAGCACAAGGTTTACACTTTAAGGCTGTGCCTGACAAAATGATGAAGATTATTCAGGCTTGTCATCTGCAAGATGATCTGCATTTGATCTAAAAGAAAAAGCACCGCAATTGCGGTGCTTTTTTTATGTTGAATCTTATGCTCAAAAAGAACGTGTTCTGTTGTACTTCGCGGATCACACCATGCAAAAAAGAATGTTCAGATCCATTTTTTCCAGCGGAAATAAATCAGTGGCCCAATAAAGAAGCCGACAATAATCATACTAACGGCGATAAAGCTGGTGGTGCCGTGGGCAAAGGGTAAAACATCCGTATTCATGCCGTAGATACTTGCCACTAACATTGGGGGTGCAAGCATACTGGGTAAAATCGAGAAGCGACGAATGGTATCATTCTGCTCGGTGTTAATGAATCCTGATGTCGTATCTAGCAAGAAGCGCACTTTCTGGAACAAGAAGGCATCATGTTCGACCAGTGAGCGTACATCTTCACTCAACTCTCGAATGTCTGCATCATAGATATGACTGCCTAGGGCACGCGGACGGGATAAAAAGGTCAGTACACGACGTAAGTCAATCAAACAGAGTTGTGCCTTACCTAGCATATCTTCTAACTGTGCCAGACGGGTAATCATGTCATCAAGGTCGAGAATTTGTTCACGATGGCGGTTATTCAGCACTTCTGTGGAGTATTTTTCCAAGTCCTTGTGGATATCTTCCAAGATATCCGCAAGCTCATCTAGTTTGGCTTCGAGTAAACCTAAAAGTACCCAAGTCGGGTCTTTATAGTCAATTTCGTAATCATTGCGACGTGCGCGTGCGCGAAAGGCACGGAAAGCCACCAGTTTTTCACCACGTAGAGTAAACAAACGCTCTTTATGTAAAATAAAAGCAACTGTTTGTACTGTGGCTAAAATACTGGAATTATCATCTGCTTCACCATCCACCTGATAATTTTTATTTTTCGTTAAAAAATACGTGCTGATATGCAAAATACCATCATCATCACGGTAGAATCGGGCAGATGAAGAGATGTCTTCCAACGATTTTAGTGTTGGTAGATTTTGATCATACGCATCTAAAACCCATTGCTGTTCTTCTTGTGAAGGTGCAATCAGGTCGACCCAGACCAGTTCTGGATGTAAATCAAAACCGCCATTAATGGTGGCGTCTTCTAAACTACCGCGCTCTGTGGCGTAAAAGGCTTCAAGCATAGATGTCTTTTCTCCCTTACGCAGTATGGGGTTAAATCGATGGGTGTATTTTAGACAAGGATTTCATGAAAAACACTGATTGAATTGCTAATTTATGAAAAAATCTCTATCTACTTTACTTTCGCGGTATGACAAGATCATAACATGGTGAAATAATGACACATTCTATTGCGGTTTTTTGTGGTTCAGCGGTTGGTACAGACACCATTTTCTTAGATACAGCACGTCATGTTGGGCAAACGTTAGCACAACAAGGTAAAACACTGATCTATGGTGGTGGGCGCTCTGGTTTAATGGGCGTGATTGCGGATAGTGCCTTACAAGCAGGTGGGCGAGTGATTGGCGTGATTCCACATGCATTGGTCGATCGTGAGTTGGCTCATCCTGATTTGACTGAGCTGCATGTGGTGAAAAACATGCATGAACGTAAAACCAAAATGTCTGAACTTTCAGATGCCTTTATTGCACTGCCAGGTGGTGCGGGAACTTTGGAAGAAATTTTTGAACAGTGGACTTGGGCACAATTGGGCATTCATTTAAAACCATGCGCCTTTTTAAATGTTGAAGGCTTTTATGATGACCTGATTAAATTCATCAACTTAACGACTGAAAAAGGCTTTACGCATTCACGTTTCACAGAGACCTTAATTGCTGAAAACTCGGTTGAAGCGATTCTACAGCAGTTTGATGTATTTACTGCACCTACCCCGAAATGGGGCATGACCGAGCAGCAAGACTTGGTGAAACACGCCTAATGAAACAAATTACTGTCGCTGCGGGTATTGTGTTAAATACACAACAGCAGTTGTTATTGGTGCGTAAGCACAACACTCGTTTTTTTATGCAGGTGGGTGGCAAGTTAGAACCAGATGAAGCACCTGAACATTGTATCTTGCGTGAAATCGAGGAGGAAATTGGTTGTCAGGCGAAAATTATTCAGTACGTTGGACGTTTCGAAACTGCTGCGGCCAATGAGCCTGATCATCTATTGGTGAGTCATGTATTTCAAGTGGAACTATTGAACTCGCCACAAATTGCAGCTGAAATTGCCGAACTCAAGTGGATTGAGCTGGATGATCAGAGTACGCCTTTAGCACCATTGACTCGAGAAATCGTGTTGCCATGGGTGCGTCAGTATCTAAAGATACAGGCATAGCTTTTTCAAATGGATTGAATCAGTACTTCTATAATTAACATTGAGCTGCTGCAATACAGGCAGCTTCAATTTTTCGGCAGCCCAGTTCATTTAGAGCTTGTTGCAATGCTTTAAGTGAGCTGCCTGTTGTCACCACATCATCTAGCATTAACACGCGACGATAACGCAGAGTGTTTGTTGGGGCGATTTTAAATTGCTGTTCTATGCTATCCAGTCGTTCTAAACGGCTTAAGCCTTTCTGTGAATGCTGATGTTGCCGTTGAATAGGTTGCCAAACAGGAATATTTAACTGCTGACTCAAACGCTGTGCCAGAATGACACTTTGGTTATAACCTCGTTCAGCCAAACGTTGAGTGGAAATTGGCATGGGAACGATGGCCTGAATCTGTCGATAGTCCAGTTGCTTGAGCAGTCCAGTCAGCAAAATTTGAAAATGTAGTTGTTGCTCATATTTAAATTGCTGAATCACACGATCAATGGGATAGGCATAATGGCAGGCGACTTGAACCTCAATTTCTTGACGTTGCACGTATTGTTTGAACCAAGGTAAATGGTTCCAGCAATCTTGACAGAGACTCGCATAGCGGCCACGCTCAAGTCCACAAAACTGACATGGTAGTACTGAATGTAGCCATTGCTGAGCGCTAGATAAAAAAGGTTTAAACATAGGCATAGCGAGGGGCTTCAGGCAGCCAGCGTTTGAGTAGGGCATCGGCCTGAGTTGGATAGTCTTTCAGGATTTGTTGTGCTACATAATGCGCCTGATTGAGCAAATGATCATCCCGTTCTAATTTGGCAACGCGAAAGCCCATATCTCCTGTTTGTTTAGTGCCGAGTAATTCCCCAGGGCCGCGAATCTCTAAATCTTTCTCTGCAATGATGAAGCCATCATTGGTTTCACGCATGATGCGTAAGCGTTCTTGCCCATTTTGTGACAGTGGATTCTTATAGAGTAGGGCACAAAAACTTGCCTTAGCACCACGTCCAACACGACCACGTAACTGATGCAGTTGTGATAAGCCCAGACGCTCGGCATTTTCAATGACCATAATAGAGGCATTCGGCACATCCACGCCGACTTCAATTACCGTGGTCGCAATGAGCAATTGTAGTTCGTTGTCCTTGAACTGTTGCATGACGGCTTGCTTGTCATCGGCTTTCATTTTGCCATGTACCAGTCCGATATTGAGTGTTGGGAAACGTTGCTTAATTTCGGTATAGGTGGCTTCTGCGGCTTGAGCATCTAAAGTTTCCGACTGTTCGACCAATGTGCAAACCCAATAGGCTTGTTTGCCTTCGGCGCAATTACTGGCAATCCGTTGTAAGACTTCTTCACGACGATCCAAAGGAATAGTCACCGTTTGAATCGGGGTTCGACCTGGTGGCAATTCATCAATCACTGAGGTATCTAAGTCCCCATATGCGGACATCGCGAGAGTACGCGGAATAGGGGTTGCAGTCATTACGAGTTGATGGGGCGTGGTTTGCTGTGCGCCTTTATTGCGAAGTGCTAAACGCTGATCAACCCCAAAGCGGTGTTGCTCATCAATAATCACCAAACCCAATTTATGAAAGGCAACACTGTCTTGGAATAATGCATGGGTACCAATGACCAGTTGCGCCGAGCCTTGTTGGATTTGTTGCTCTGCCAAGGCACGGGCTTTACCTTTTTGCTTGCCTGATAGCCATGCCACAGTTAAGCCTAAAGGTTCAAACCAGCGTTTAAAATTCAAATAATGTTGTTCTGCGAGAATTTCAGTTGGTGCCATGAGTGCAACTTGCCAACCTTCTTCTAAGGCGTGACAAGCAGCAAGTGCCGCCACGAGCGTTTTACCTGCACCCACATCACCTTGTACCAGACGCAGCATTGGCTTGTGTTGCTTTAAATCATCGGAGATTTCTTTAGACACGCGCTTCTGTGCTGCGGTCATTTTAAAAGGCAACGCAGCTAGCAATTGTTTGGATAGGATTTTACTGTGAGTAAAAGCGGGAGCTTCAATCTGTTGGATGTAGGCGCGGCGGGTCAGAAGGCTGACTTGATGAGCCACCAATTCCTCAAAAATTAGACGTTGCTGCGCAGGATGTGAACCTTGACTCAACTGCAACATATTGGCATCCAATGGCGGTTCATGAATGTAATGCAAGGCTTGCTTTAAGGCGTAGCCATTGGTGAATTTCTGTGGCAGGAGTTCTGGTAGATCATCACTGTGCTGTTTTAACGCATGTTTGACATATTCACGTAGTTTGGTTTGAGTGAGTCCTTCAGTCGCAGGGTAAATCGCCGTGAGCTGGGTTTGTGGCAATTGCGTATGTTCAGTAATGAGCTGAATTTCAGGATGATACATTTCCAAGCCACGAGCACCGACACGGACTTCACCAAAAACCCGTAAACGGTTGCCGACTTTGCCGCGATCAGTCAGGGCTTTATATAGGTGATAAAAGCGTAATGTAACTTTACCGAGCTCATCATCCAGTAAAATGGCCATGGATTTACGCTTTCCCGGAGGAAAGTCCACTGATTTCACCGTACCCTCAAGCAGATAGCTACGCCCAACCTCCAATTGGTTCATGGGGATGATCGTGCTACGATCTTCATAATCCCGCGGCAGATGAAACAGTAAATCATCCGTGGTGAAAATATTCAGTTTTTCAAGTAATGCAGCAGAGGCACTTCCAACCCCTTGCAATTGTTGGACTGCGGCCATGTCCCCTCAACTAAAGTGCTCATTAGGTGCTAAATGCATATTTTATTTATAGGTTATGGTAAAACATCTCAACGGGTTGCTAAACAATTATTTCAACAAGGCCACCAAATTACCACAATAAGCCGTACTGCCAAACCACAAGATTTTGCTACACATTTAATTCAAGATATTCATCAACTTGATTTGAGTCAAATTACTCCTGTCGATATCGTCTATATATTGTTATCTCCCGCATCAAGCACGCCTGAAGGTTATCAAGCGACTTTTGTAGATGCCATTCCTGCGATGCAGAAGGCCTTACAAGCTCATCCTGTCAAAAAAGTCATTGTAGTGTCTTCAACCCGAGTTTATGGTGAGCAAGCAGGGGAGCGTATTGATGATGCGAGTGTGCCTCAGCCGATTAATGCACAGGGCGAAATTCTACGGCAGATGGAATTGTTGTGGCAGGCTGCGTATCCTGAACAAAGCATCATTATTCGCCCGACAGGTATTTACGGAGCTTCTGTTGCGCGTATGGTGAAGTTGGCACAGCAGACTTCGACCTATCCGAATATTCATTATAGCAATCGTATTCATATTGAAGATTTAGCCCGCTTTTTGGCGCATTTGATTCACGTGGAACATCCTAAAAGTTCTTATATTGTCACGAATAATCAACCCATTCCTTTACATGAAATTATTCAGTGGTTTCAGCAGCAGTTGGCGCTGCTAGTTTTAGTTTTGGAAAGCGATGTGGTGTCTGGTAAGCGAATTTATGCTTCCCATATGCAGCAGATGGATTTTGAATTACAACATCCTGATTGTTTTGAGGATTATTCGGCGTTGTTGTTAAAAAATGATTGAAAAAATATTTTGTACTTTATTCAATGAATTTTTTGGAAAATAGTCGTGGAATGTGAAAAGTAATGTAAAAGTCCTTCTAGTGGACTGTTCACTAGAAGGATCCGATTTAAGATTATGATTTATATTAAATAAATAATTTTGCATAAGTTGTTTATGTTGATTTTAGGAAAAGTTAAAAATATGAGAAAAGAGCTAAGAGAACTATTTATCAGTGGGTGTAATGAGAAAATTCAAAAAAAGGGAGATAGTGTAGGTTTATCTTTCTATGCTTTTTTCAAAAATAAAAATGATGATCCTGAGCTTTTAATGGAAGCTGCAACTTGGTGGATCATGCAACATAAATTAGATCATTTTGAAAAAGCCGTAAAAATTAAAGCTCTTGTTTTAAGAGAGACGCCTTCTATTTAACATCATGGCTGTGGTAAGAAATAAAAATATATAAAAATTAAAAACATAGCCTAAACTTTCACGTTGGTATAAGGTGTATTATGTTAGTTTAGAGCAACTGAATCCTAGCACATCACTATCAACCAATATTTCAGTACTAAGCATAAAACTAAATCCATCTGATATTAAGAACACAAGTGCTGCAATTTTTGGGATTAACTAAATTGAACTGCCTTTTTATGAATTAAAACTTGATTTAATGTGCTACAAAAAAGCTCTAGGCTTCATCTGGTAATCCCTCCTAAAAATGAACGAGATCTACCTGAAATATGGGCATAACCATTAACAGGAACGAGATCAGCTTAAGTAAGATCAGCCAAAAAGTCGTGGTTATGGGATAAGTCGATAGGTAAAAACTTAGTCATGACTAAATATCTATTACTTAGAACACACAGCTTCCCCAGGGCTAAGATAGCTTACAGGCAGAATCTTTCCAGCTTCAGAAATACATATTTGCGTTGCAAAATTTTTATTTGATTCCAAATTCACATCATATGGTTTGTTTATTTTTAAAATATTTAACGGAATTAAGGCACAATCATCCTCTAATATAGGAAATTTTCCTTTACTGTATGTCTTTTCATACACAGTTTTATAATCTTTACTATCTGTTATTTCTGCAACAAAAACTAGATATGAGTTTTCAACATCGGAATAGGTTTTTTCATTATTTGTGAAAATACATACATTATTATCTTTAATAGTGGATTCAAGATTTCTACTAATAGGTTGTGCACAACTGTTTATAGTAAGTAAACTAAGCAAAGACATTAATAAAACAGGATTTTTTTTCATGATTTAAGCTTTAGGTAACAAAGATTTATCTTTAGGGTTTAACAAAAAATCTCTTAATATTCTTTCAACATACCCTAATAATTTTAGACTTTTTTGATGGTGCGCTCGTGATGGGCTAATTTTTTGTAAATATATTGCATCAAACCAAAACTCAATGATACGACCTTGCTGCTCAAAATTAAAATCTTGAAATTTTTTATTAAGATCTCTGCCCATTAAGTCTGTATCGTAAGCTTTTAATTCATTTTGACCTGAATCAACTGAATTTACTTCGGAAGTATATCCACCATTACAAAGTTGCTTTATGCCAAGCCAACCATTCGTTGCACCCATTTGATATTGCCAAACATGAGTCATTTCATGAATAAACCAATGTCTTACATTTGGTTTAGCAATACTAAAGTCTGTTATTTTTAAATAATCATCTTTAGGTAAATATATTTCTCCAGCAGGCGTCATTGCATTGCCAGTTCTTGTGTGTATCAATCCACCTAAATGTATCCAAACTTTAGAATAATCAATAGAGTCCTTGAATACCAATTGAGACATTGCTATCTCACCAGATGTAAGTTTACGTTTAGTCCCTATTTTGATAGCAACAGCAGCCTTTGCTTTCATATCTCCATCAATTTTTTTTAATTTTGCAGAAAATGTTGCAATAACATTAGTCATGATTATGCTCCTTCGAAATAATTTTTAATTCAACTTCCTCCTCTTCAGTTCCTTTTATAAGTTCAGTCAAACCGTCTTTATCCGTAGTTCCATGAATAACTTCACCATTTTTATGAACTTCATAACAAATTTCAGCCAGTGGCTCACCTGTTAACTCATCTTGTAATAAAAATCTTTGACCATACTGAAACTCAGGTTTAGATATAAAGTTATTAGTATTTTTTGATGATGTTTCGAATCTACCTGATCCATTACTCATAACAGCAAGATCAGAAATTTTTAAATATCTTGAACCACAAGTAGATGTATCATCTGCAGCTACAATGCTTTTTCCACCAACAATCATAAAGCCTTGATTCGAAGCTAATGCACGTGATTGAACTTTACACAGAGGACAATAATGCGTCATACCATCTAAATGGACAGCTTTACCTTCAACTAAAAAAGACGAATCACCTAAAATAATGATTCCACCATGATCCGTTTTACAACCAACGGTAATTAATGCTTTCATTTATAATTTTATGTTTAATTAATAACAGCACCATTAAAACACAAGAATTAAACGATACAAAGTTTGAAAATTTCATTCTTTTTTCTTTTCCTCCATTTAAAATAATGGTGGTTATAGGAAATTGAGTTTCTCTTAATTAGGTAAAAACATCAGATGCCTTATCAAAATTTAAATGTTATGTATGATTTCGGATCAATCAGTTTAGATGTTGTAGAAAAACTTGATCAAGCTTATGAAATTAACTTACCTTTAAATTATATAAAGCTGATTACATCTCATAATGGGGTGCAATTTATTGAGAATAGCTTTGAATATACAGATTCTAACAATGAAGTAGGAGAGTCAGGCATAGCGTTCTGTTGTTTTGGAAGGAGATAGGAGGTGATCATATTGAAAACTATCAAGATCAAGATATATATGGCCATGATAGGATAGTCGTCTTTGGACTAAATGGTTGTGGTGATTATATCGGATTTGACTATAGGCCTGACGTTAATAATCTGAAAATAGTTCTTATGTACCATGATCAATATATTAAAGACCAACATGGAAACCTTAAGTTAAGATTAATATAAGCATTTGATAATTATTATAATATTTTGAGTTTACTAAGCTGGCTTAAATTATTAACCTGAGCTTTATTTAACATAAAATCTCTTATGCAAAATCGACCAAAACGTCTTGTTATACATACAGCATAGGTATCTGCCAATCGCAGATACCTATGCTTTTTAAAATTACTTTTTCTTACGCTTCAAACGACGTTTCGCTTGTTGTGCGGCAACCGCATCTAATACCTGCTTTAACTCTTCATCGCTAAAAGTGGTAATGTGCTGCAACATTTGTAAAGTCACATCATCCAGTACCAAATTGGCATTGGCAGCAATATTGCTAAAGTTGCTGTCAAATACGATTGAGCCTTCGGCATTGGTACTGATATAACCCTGTTGAGTCAGTACGCGGATAAAACCTTGGAATAGGGCTTTATCGAAGAACTCTGGTGAATTGAACTCATACAACACAGAGAGGCGTTGACCCACCAAATGGCTCAACTCTTCCACTTGACGCGTCGAGATGTTGCCAGAACCACGCTGTGTAATCAGTGCCAAAGTCATGTAATAGCGCTCTAGGCTCTGCATCACAGGACCAGCAAGGACTAACAACTGATTATGATCTTCACTGTTCGGTGCAGGGGAAATTAAATGTCCTTCCGCATCTTCAGTGATGAGTTTTGCACTGATTAAAGCATCTGCATAAGCAGCGATCTGTACTTTTAAGCTTTCATCATCCCATTTAAGAAATAACTCAGCTTTCAAGAATGGATATAAGGTGCGAATGACGTTACATAAATCGTGACGCTTGATGGTACCGTTGTGTTCAACCAAAGCCGCAATCAAAGATGGCAAGACAAAAGCATGCACAATGTTGTTACGGAAGTAGGTGAGTAACACGGCTTGATTGTCTTCAATCGCAATAATATCGCCCAGAACGTGTTTCACGCGCTTAATCAGTTTGAGTTTTAAACCGTAAGCAATAATTTCTTTGCCAGAAAGAGGTGTAACTTGTGTGCGTTTATCATAAGGCAGTGCGGTGAGCAAATTACGATACGCATCTAACTGCTTGATGCACAACTCTTCATCCAATGTATGTTTTGGTGTTGCCAATAAAATCAGAGACAACAACGATACTGGGTTAATCACTACAGCACGGTTGATATTTTCTAAAATGGTATGTGCAGCACTGTTTACCGCATCAGAGACTTCATTTGGAATTGGATCGTCATTTTTCTGAATGCGAATCTGGTCAGCGCCAAAGGCTTTGAGTTTGTCATCCAAGAATACAGGCTCACCGAAGTTCACGTGTACTTTACCGAAGATGCGTTCAATTTTGCGTAGGGTTTTTACAATTCCAAGCACAGATTCCGCTTCTTTCGGTTTACCTTGCATTTCGCCAACATATGTAGAACCTTCCATCAGGCGTTCATAGCCGATATAGGTTGGCACAAACACAATCGGTTTGGCACGTCCACGTAAGTGACTATGAACTGTCATGGCAAGCATACCTGTCTTAGCAGGTAATAGGCGTCCTGTACGTGAACGGCCCCCTTCAATGAAGTATTCCAAAGGCGTGTTGCGCGACAGAATGCTGTATAAATATTCTTTAAAAACGGTGGTATATAAACCATTACCACGGAAAGTACGGCGAATAAAGAACGCACCACCACCACGTAGTAGTTGCCCCACAAATGGCATATTCAGGTTATCGCCCGCCGCAATGTACGGTACCATCAAACCACGCTTATAAATCACATACGACAGTAATAAGTAGTCGATATGGCTACGGTGACAGGGGGTATAAATAATTTCGTATTCTTTGGCCAGTTCACGTACGGTGCTGAAGTTATGCACTTCGACGCCATCATACAACTGTGTCCATAAGCGAGTAAGTGCCATATCCGCAAAACGAACGGCTGAAGAGGAATAATCGGACACGATTTCATTTAAATAACCAATCGCACGGCGTTCTGCTTCAAGCATGCTGATTTTGCTACGGATACTTTCACGACGAATTGCATCTTGCACATCTTGTGCTTTAATTAGGCTGTGCATGACGTTACGACGGTCAGATAAGTCAGGACCGAGCACGACTTCACGTTGCGCATCCATGTAGTTATTCAAGCTGCTAATAATATACGTTGCAGGCGATAAATTTGGATGGGTGGTTTTAGCGTACTGAATCAGGTCACGTAAAGACTGGGCTTCGTGAAATTCCAGATAAGATTCACGTCCATGCAAGCCAATATTTACCATCTGTTTGACACGGCTTGGCGTTGCCCATGTATCGGTAAATAACAATTTAAACCAAGAGTCTTCCTTGTCTGGTGAGCGACCCCACAGCACCGTTACAGGCACCAGTTCAATGTCTAGTTCAGGATGCTTTTCGAGTAAATCGATCAGGCGTAATAGACGGGGTGGAAAGGTATTGGGTGGCGGATTAAGTAGGTTCTGCTCATCATGATGTTGTAAAAATAAGATGGAGGCTTTTTCTTTATGTTCGCCAATCAAGAGCGAATCCAATGCCGCAGGCAGTTTTAAACGACGGGTTTCACCATCGACCACCAAGGCATTACTACGCGAATAGTTTTGTAAGACGTAACACACCACTTTCTTACTCGGTGTGTTGGCAACATGAGGATCTTCGCTGGTGGTTGGAGCTGTCGGGTTGCTGGGTACTTCACCCAAAATATGAGGGGTTACCACAAGGTCAAGTAGCTTGCTGGAAAGCTGGCGATACATTTGACCAAAGCCACGCTTGGACATAAACACTCCTAATACGGTACGAAGCCCCAAAATGCACAGGGGAAATTATTCTGCGTAATTGTAATCAAAAACTAGATGTCATTTTCTGACAAATTTACTGCTTATGCCAAGATTCTAGCGTTAAACTGCATATTTTTAGCAATTAAATTTGAAAATTACAGTGACAGTGCGGTCAATTAATCTCTAGGGGATCGGTCAACATTTAGGTAATATAGTTTTAGAGCAAGCGCTCAATGGTTATTTCTAATGAACACCAACATGGGTGTGTCTAAAATTTAAAACGGGTCTGCTATGAATGCCTTAACTCAAGAATTGGTTGAACTCCTTAGCCTTGAAAAAATCGAAGAGAATATTTTTCGCGGTCAAAGTCGTAATTTGGTAGGTAAGCGTGTTTTTGGTGGTCAAGTTTTGGGGCAGGCTTTACGTGCCGCATCTTATACGGCAGACCGTCCTGCACATTCTTTACATGCTTATTTTCTCTTTGGTGGTGATGTCAATGCTCCGATCATTTATGAAGTGGATCGTTTAAGAGATGGCAAAAGTTTTGTCAGCCGTCAGGTGCGTGCCATTCAACATGGACGTACCATTTTTACCGCAATGGTATCGTTTGCTCAGCCAGAAGAAGGCTTGAATTATCAGATTCAGGAGCCTGATTATCCCGCACCGATGCAGGTGAAATCGGAAGCGGAACTGAAAAAAATGATGGTGGAGTTTGTGCCTGAAAACGTACGGGCTAGTTTTATGCGTGATCGTCATGTGGAGATTCGTCCGATCGACCCAGCGAATCCATATCAGCCACAACCAGCGGCACCTTCTTATGCGCACTACATACGCACCCATGACCGTATTGCGGCTGAGATTGATGAAGTTTCATTACATCAAGCGATTGCTGCATTTTATTCAGACTTTACTTTAATGACCACGGCATTACGTCCACATGGTTTGAGTTGGTTATCACCAAGTTTGCAATGTGCCAGTATTGACCACGCTATGTATTTCCATAAACCTTTCCGTGTGGATGACTGGATGTTGTATGACATGGATGCAACGGTAAGTGCCAACTCGCGGGGACTAAATTTTGGACGTATGTGGCAAAATGGCGAGTTGGTCTGTAGTACGACTCAAGAAGGCTTGATTCGGCTCAGAGAAATTGAAACCCAATAAGATTTAAATGTTAGAAAAGCCTCATGTAGATGAGGCTTTTTTTTGATATTTTTGCAATACGTACGCTCCATGCAAGTGATCGATTACATAAGGGGTGAGTTAGACGGCTTTATTTTTTGGATAAGAAAAATTCGATTTTTACACACAAGATATGCCATAGTGATGTGACTTTAAAAGATAAAATTACAGCAGATATGAGCTTAAATACCCAAATCTTGATTGCTGCCATTCTGGGGATTGCTTTTGGTTTTCTACTCAGTGTCTTTCCACAGAGTAGTTTTTTTACCAGCAGTTTATATGGCTTGGGCATTATCAGTAGCATTTTCATTGGCTTACTTAAAATGCTATTAATTCCTCTGATTTTTAGCTCGATTGTGGTTGGGGTGTCCAATTTACAAGCAGGTGGGCAACTTGGAAAAGTCTGGAAGATCACGGTTGCCTGCTGCGTCACGACAACCACATTGGCATTAATTCTAGGCATCGGCTGTGCACATTTATTCGATGTGGGTAAGGGAGTAGATATCACTTTATTCCAGAATGACATGAATCAATATCAAACGCCTGATACCTTAACGCCAACATCTTTCTTTACCAATTTTATTCAGAATACGTTAATTAATCCATTTAAAGCCTTTGCAGAAGGCAATGTCTTGGCTGTGGTGGTATTTGCACTGTTTATTGGTGTGGCATTGGTACATGGTGGTGAGCGTTTTAAAGCGGTACGTCAGCTCGCAGCACAATTTTTTGAAATTATGATGCTGATGATTCGTTGGGTAATGAAACTTGCACCATTGGGGATTTTTGCCCTGTTAGCCAAGTTGATTGCCACAGAAGACCTTTCTGTACTCAGTCGTTTAGCCGAATTTGCTGTGGTGGTCACAGGCACCACCATTTTCCACGGAGCAGTGGTGTTACCGTTGCTGTTATGGATTTTTGGCAAGATGGACCCTGTGACCTTTTTTAAAGGCACACGAGCCGCATTGATCACGGCATTTGCCACCAGTTCCAGTTCAGCTACCATGCCATTATCCATGAAATGTGCACAAGAGAATCTGAAAGTCAGTCCTGCAACTGCGGGTTTTGTAATTCCCTTGGGAACGCAGTTAAACATGGATGGTACCGCTTTGTACGAGGCAGCGGCGGCGTTGTTTGTCGCCAATCTGATTGGTTTGGATTTAAGTCTAGGTCAACAACTGATTGTGTGTTTGACCGCCATGATTGCATCATTAGGTGCCCCTGGTATTCCAAGTGCAGGCATGGTCACCATGATTATGGTGTTGCAATCGGTGGGTTTACCTGCGGAAGCCATTGCGATTTTACTGCCGATCGACCGTTTGTTGGATACGGTCCGAACCGTGGTCAATGTTCAGGGAGACATGATGATTAGTGTGGTGGTTGATCGTCATACTCGTGAAACTGTGACGGAACCAAACAGCTAGCTTTATTCCCAACAGGGATTCCAGACAATTTCCCAAAGATGTCCATCTAGGTCTTGAAAATAGCCGGCATAGCCACCGTAAAAAGTGGCTTGTGCAGTTTTGGTGATGGTTGCACCCGCTTTTTCGGCGAGTGCCATAATGGCATCGACTTCGGTTGCTGAGCCGACATTGTGTCCTAGCGAAAATCCAGTCGGACAGAAAGGCGTTAAAGCCAAGCCAGAATCCTGACTTAAACTCTGTTGCGGCCAAAGAGCCAGTTTTAAACCTGATTGCAGTTCAATAAAGGCAACGGCGCCATTTTCGTATTCTTGTCCAATAATGCCGTCACTTTTAAAGCCCAGTCCTTGGCAGTAAAAATCCAGCGCTGCTTGGAGGTCACGAACTGCAAGGGTCAGTACACTGAGATGAGGATGCATAAGGGGGAGTACTCAATCGGAAAGTGACTTTCAGCATGAGCAAAAAAGCAGGCAAATTCAGCCTGCTTTTTGTAGTGTTCCGACATATGGGTAATTGATTTATGCGACCTTAAGCATCGCGCGAAGTGCAGCAGGGGATTGATTGAGATAAGCAATCGCATCTTCAGTTTTGGCTTCATGTACAGGGTCGTACCATGGCATCAGATAGCCCAATTGTTGCGAGATAAGCCAGAGTGGATTTGGTAATAAACCATTGTTACGTTGAGAAATAGCATACCATTCACGCCAAATCCATGGTTTGTAGATAGCAGGGCGGATTGATTTAAAACGAGGGTCTTGTTGCATGATATGAGCCGTACCATCCACCCACAAGCCCAGTACTGCAGCAATGACCACAACACTGAGGTAATAACGTGCCAGATAGCCTCCGCCCAAATGGCGATATAAATCAAATGCGACAGTCCGATGCTCAATTTCTTCTGCACCATGCCATTTCACTAAGTCGAGCATGGCAGGATCTGCACCACTTTTTTGCCACTCTGTATTGTAGAGTGCATATTTGCCCAAGACGCAAGTCATATGCTCAACAGTGGCGATAATACCGAGACGGAATAAATCCCATTGATGTTGTAAGGGTTTTGGAGCATTCAAACCTAAAGGTTGATCCGCCAATAATTTGCCAAATAGGAAATCCATAACATCTAGATTACGTTGAATGTCGATATGTCGCTCGCGTAAATATTCTTTGTTGGCAGAGTTATGCGCCTGCGCGTGCATGGCTTCTTGACGAATAAAGGCTTGCACATCCTGTTTGAGTTTTTCATCTTGAATTTGCGGTAGAACTTTATTGTACAGACGGCAAAACCAGAACTCGCCAGCAGGTAAAATCATATTAATTTCATTAATAAAATAGCTGACAAATGGTTGTTCTGGCACCCAGTCGACGGGTGTATTGTGCCATTCAAATTTCACTTTGCGCGGTTGAATACGATATTGAATTGAAGAGCCAATTTTTGTTTTTTTCAGGCGTTGTAACAGTTTCATACTACGGTCTCTAGCATTTTTTGATGCATTCGAAACAGTATGAAAAAAAAGTCCCACAATGTGTTTAGCAATGCGGGACATTTCAATGTCAATTCATGATGAGTTGATCTGGTTTAACAGTACTTAATCTGGTTTCGGTGCTTGCTCCGATGCTTCGGTTTCAAGTTCTTCTAGCTCAAAAGCTTCGCTCTCATCATCCAAAGTATCTTCGAGTGTATCGGCTTCTGCTTCAGGTATGAGCGCGAGGTCAAACTCGGCAGCTTGTTCAAGGGTGAAATTCAGACGCCCACCCATGACACTGGCAAGTTCTTCTAAACCTTGTTTGTTGAGTGAGGAGAACAATTGAATCGAGAAATCGAGTTTCATTTTCTTCAATTGTTGTTTGACATCTAAGAGTACTTTGTTGGCAGGGCCACGGTTCATCTTATCTGATTTGGTCAACAGCACATGCACAAATAGTTTACGTGAGTATGCCCATTCCAACATCATCACATCGAAATGTTGTAGGGGATGGCGGATATCCATCAACAATACTAAGCCCTGTAAACTTTTGCGATGAATCAGATAATTTTCAAGCTCTTTCTGCCACACGATTTTCATGGCTTCAGGTACGGCTGCATAACCATAGCCCGGTAAATCGACCAGACGCTGATCGGGATTGCCTAGACTAAAGAAGTTGATCATTTGGGTACGACCAGGTTTTTTTGAGGCGCGTGCCAATTGCTTTTGATTGGTCAATGCATTAATTGCACTAGATTTACCCGCATTGGAGCGTCCAGCAAAAGCAATTTCATAACCAGTATCTTCTACACAGATACTGAGCTTGGGTGCACTCATTAAAAAAGCGGCTTTACGCAGCCAGTTGAGTGCACGTACAGCATATTCAGTAATCGCAGGATCAAGCTTTTTTTCATAGCTGATCTTTTGCTTAGGCGCCTGCGCGGTTTTACTGTTTTTTGATTTTCCTCTGCTGTGGTGCATAACTCAACTTCATTCACTGGTTTTCAAGTGCCTAGTATAAAGGAAGTCGCCCACGCACGCGAATTTTCCTCTTAGCGCTTGAAAATGTTATAGGTTAAGTAGCTCAATACCATTTTTAATGGTTTTAGTATTGTTAATATTCGAACGAGCAAGCACTTCGCCTAAAGTGTATTGATTTAAATACTGATAAAACTGTTCAAGCGCTTGATCTAAAATACCTTTTAGACCGCACTGGCTTCTGAGTACGCAAGGGGGATTGTTGCATTCAACAATCTGATTTTCACCTTGTAAAGTCCTAACTGCCTCACCGACTTTTAGATGTACAGCATCTGGGTGTAATCGAATACCACCACCTTTACCACGTGTGGTAATCAACCAGTTTTGTTTGCCCATAAAGTGAACGACTTTGACCAAGTGGTTTTGAGACACTTGCAGGTCAGTCGCAATTTCAGCAATGGTATATGCACTTTCTCTTGGTCGCGAAATATACATTAGAATGCGCAGGGCATAATCGGTAAATTTATTTAGCTGCATGATTGTGCTCATCTTTTTTGAGATGAAAAGATAAGGCTAGTCTATCATAGACTAGCCTTATAAGGTATGTATGCGAGGGTGGGTTTAAATACGAACCCCGCCTGTACCAAATGCTTCACTATGAATTTGTTCAGGTTTAATGCCACGAGCAACCAGTGCTTTATGCTGTTCAGCCATAAATGGCATTGGACCACAAAGATAGTAATCTGCATTGACAGGTAGAAGAGCTGCATCCATTGTGCCGAGGTCTAGGCGTCCAGCGACATCATAATCTTCACCTAAGACATCAGTTGCATGTGGAAACTCATAAGCTGTAAATGTACTGAGGCGAGGGAACTTCGATTTCTGTGCATGAATATGTTGTTTCATGGCATGTACTTCGCTGCTACGACAAGCATGAATAAAACTCACAGGTTGTGGCATATCCAGTGTAACCAATTGATTAAGCATGGCAATCATTGGGGTTAATCCAACACCACCACTGATAAAGACATTACGTTTGCTGCTATCAATTAGGTAGAAGTTACCTGTTGGTGCAGAAACTTCAATTTCAGCACCTTCGTCTAAGCCGTGAAGCGTATTAGAAACCCATCCGCCAGCTAAATCACCTTTTTCATCTTCACGTTTTACCGAAATACGTAAATAGTCAGCTTGTGGGCTAGTCGATAACGTGTATTGACGAGGTTGTTTTAAACCTAATTCTTCGACAAAGACGCGAACTGAAATATATTGACCTGCTTGATAGGTTGGCAATGCATCACCATCAACGGGAGCAAGATAGAAAGAAGTGATTTCATTACTTTCAACCACTTTTTTTGCAATTTTAAAATTACGCCAGCCTAACCAACTGCCTTTTGTTTGTTGGTGCAGATCATAAATTGCTTTTTCAGTGCGAATAAACAAATCAGCTAGCTGACCATAAGCCGCTGCCCACGCATCAATTAATGGGTCTTCCATTGAGATATTAAGGACTTCACTGATTGAGTGCAGAAGGTTTTCACCCACAATATTATAGTCAGGGGCTTGAATATTCAGGCTGACATGTTTGTGTGCGATTAATTCAACCACAGGCAGAAGAACAGATGGGTCTTCAATATTTTCTGCATAAGCCAAAACAGCACCTGCAAGTGCTTGTGCCTGTGCACCACTACGTTGGTGTCCCATATTAAAAGTTTCTTTCAATTCAGGGTTATTACCTAGCATACGGTTATAAAAATAGCCGGTTAATGCAACGCCATTTTCACGAAGTACAGGAACGGTGGCTTTGACAAGTTCAATTTGCTGTGGAGTCATGAGGTGATCTCACTTGGCTGTTATTTATAAGATGTATTTAAAATACATATTTAATATTTTAATTGCAATCTATTTTTAATATAAAACCATATTTATTTTATGGAATAAAAATTTTATGGGTTTATGCTGAAAATTTGGCAATAAGAATTGTATGATTTACCTAAGTTTTTTATGTGCAGATTACGCCCCAAGGTGATGGGAATGCTATTTCCCACCAAACAAAGAGCCTAATAAACCACGCATAATTTTTTGTCCAGTCGAGCCACCTAAACTGCGTGCGGCACTTTTTGCAAAAGTACCGACCGTGTCTTGGATTAACTTCTCTCGCTGTTTGGCTTCACGTTCGGCTTCTTTCTGTTGTTCTTTTGCAATGCGCTCTTGTTCACGCGCTTGCTGTTTCGCCAGTGCTTCAGCTTCTTTGGCCTGTTGTTTCGCAAGGACTTCTTGTTCTTTGGCGAGTTGTTTTTCTTGTTCAACTTGTATAGCTTGCTGTTGGCGTTCAACAACTTTTTGCTGTAAACGTTCGTAAGCACTATCTCGGTCTACACTTTGTTCATAAACGCCAGCAACGATACTCTGTGAAATTAATGCTTGACGTTGTTCTGGGCTAATGGGGCTAAAAGATGAGTAGGGAGGCATCACCCATGCACGCTCGACAACTTGCGGTATACCTTGTTCATCTAGACAGCTAATTAAGGCTTCGCCTACGCCCAATTCGGTAATAGCTTGTTCAACATTAAATTCAGGATTGGCACGGAATGTTGCAGCAGCAGTTTTAACCGCTTTTTGATCTTTAGGTGTGAATGCGCGTAAAGCATGTTGTACCCGATTTCCTAATTGCCCAAGTACGGTTTCAGGTAAATCCAGCGGATTTTGAGTGACAAAATAAATTCCGACACCTTTGGATCGAATTAAGCGCACCACTTGTTCAATTTTTTCTTGCAGTGCAGCACTGGCATTATCAAAAAGTAAATGGGCTTCATCGAAAAAAAATACCAGTTTCGGTTTGTCCATATCACCGACTTCAGGCAATTGCTCGAATAATTCAGAGAGCATCCAGAGTAGAAAGGTGGCATACAGTTTAGGGGTGTTCATCAATTTATCCGCTGCAAGCAGATTGATGTAACCTCGGCCATCAGCATCAGTTTGAATAAAATCAAGAATATTTAAACTAGGTTCACCAAAAAACTGATCTCCACCCTGATCAGCAAGCGCCAGTAAGTTACGTTGAATGGCACCTAGGCTGGCAGGTGATAGATTACCGTATTCGGCTTTGAATTCCGCGGCATGCTCGCTGACATAACTAAGCATTGCTTTTAAATCTTTAAAGTCAATGAGCAGTAACCCCTGATCATCGGCAATCCGAAAAACTGCCGATAAAACACCTTCTTGCGTGTCATTTAAATTCAGCATTTGTGCCAGTAAAAGTGGCCCAATTTCAGAAACCGTACTGCGTATAGGATGTCCTTGTTCGCCAAATAAATCCCAGAACATCACAGGTGAGGCAGCAAAAGGAATAGAATCAATTCCTAGGCTTTTGATGCGTTCGTCAAATTTTGGATTGCTACTACCTGCTTGTGCAAGGCTTGAGACATCACCTTTGGCATCTGCAAGGAAAACGGGCACACCAATGCGTGAAAAACTTTCTGCCAAGACTTTTAAGGTCACGGTTTTACCAGTACCTGTTGCGCCTGCAATCAAGCCGTGTCGATTGGCAAATTGAGAATGTAAAACAATAGCTTGTGTGGTATCAGTAGTTTTTTTTGCAATAACGATTGGTGTACTCATTTTTCACCTATTTTAGAATTTATTCGAGCTGTTTTAATGCGTTTTGAATATCTTGGACTAAATCCTCAGCATCTTCTAGTCCTATGCAAAAGCGGACCAATAAACCTTGTTGTAAATGTGTATTTTTTAGTGAGCGCATATGGTTGAGTTCATACAACATAACCAAGCTGATTGGACCACCCCAGCTAAAACCGAGTTTAAATAAATTAAGATGATCACAAAATTTACGCACTGCTTTTAAGTCATATTCGGGTTTAAAAATTACACTCACCAAGCCTGCACTTTTTCCTGTTGTGCAGACTTGTTTCCAGTGAGTATGTCCTGCGGCATCTGGATCACTAGGATGTAACACCTGACTAAATTGTGGTTGCTGTTTTAACCATGCGAGCAACTTCAAGGCAGATTGAGCTTGTTGATCATAACGGATGGACATGTGTGCCAAACTGCGCTGAATCTGAGCAGTATCATCGCCAGACACCGCGATCCCTTGTATGGCATGCATACGGAACAATTTGTGATGCAATTGCAGATCACGCGTCACGACTGAGCCCATTAAAATATCACCACCACCACTTGGATACTTGGTTAAGGCATGCACACTAATATCTACAGCCAAATGTTCATCAGAAAAATCGAAAGGATTAAATGCTAAACCTGCACCCCAAGTATTATCCAGTACGGTCAAAATCTGTTGAGCTTGTGCTTTTTGAACTAAGCCAACCAAATCAGGAAATTCTAAGGTGACTGATCCTGTAGCTTCGAGCCAAAGGAGTTTGGCATGTTCAGAGGGGGTGAAACTGGTTACATCTATAGGGTTATAAACTCGAACCAGAATCCCATAGCGTTTTTCCAAATTACGCAGATGTTCCATATTTGGACCATAGACATTATCGGGTACCCAGACTTCATCTCCTTGTGCCAGTAATGCAGAATTGACCAAATTAATTGCGGATAGTCCACTAGGTGCCAATAAGCAGTATTCGCCACCCTCGATTTGAGCGATCTGATCGGCTAAGGTAAACGTGGTGGGTGTACCATGTGTGCCATAACTGTAGTCATACGGGTCAGTCCAGTGGCGATTAAATAGTGCATCAGTATTTTCAAAAATAATGGTAGATGCACGAAACAGGGGAGGTTGAACGCTGGAAATATACTGAGGTGCTTTTCTTGGTGCATGAATTAGCGCAGTTTGAAATTTCTTGTTCAAGATGTGACTCATCTAAAGCGTAAGATGTCATCTAGATTAAGAGAATAAGTTAATTTTCGCTACCGAATTGGGAAGAACTGTAAAAACAAGCAACCAAATCAAAAGTTGGCTTCAATTTTGCTAAATCTAAGCAAAGCTACAACAATAGGTTACAGCGCATGAAGTCGCATTTAAAAGTACATTATTTTCAGCATATTGCTGGTGAAGGGTTCGGTAGTTGTTATGAGTTTTTAAAAGCACATCAGGCACAAATTACGGCCACAGAATTCTTTGCCTTGCCTGTGGATTTACCTCTAGAGATTGAGGCCTTACCACAAATTGAAGATGTGGATCTTCTCATTATCATGGGGGGAGCTATGAGTGTGAATGATGAGGTTAATTATCCATGGTTAAAAATCGAAAAGCGTTGGCTAAGACGTTATTTGGCATTGGGTAAACCTGCTATTGGGCTATGTTTGGGTGGGCAATTGATTGCGAATGCTCTGGGCGCAGCAGTCAGTAAAAATGGTGCGCAAGAGTTGGGGTGGACTACGGTACGAAAAGTAAAACATGTACCACAAGATTGCTTTGAGTTACCTGAGCATTTTAATGTCATGCAGTGGCACAGTGAGACTTTTGAGATTCCTAAAGGCGCCATTCATTTGGCGGAAAATGATGTGTGTCGTAATCAAATGTACCAAATTGGTAAAAATGTTCTTGGTTTTCAGTTTCATCCCGAAATCACGCCTGAAACCCTAAGTTTATTTTTGGAAAATGACGAAGAGCTGGCTCATTTTTCTGGGGCCTTTGTACAAACTGAACGTGAATTAAAACACTCTTCAAAAGCACACTTTTTACAAGGAAATCAATTGCTCAATCAAGCTATTGAATATGTCTTACAAAAAACAGCATGATGATTAAATAGTAAACAAATGAAAATCATCAAAATTTGAAAAAAAGACCAAAAAAGACAAAATGGATTTGCTTAAGCGTTAAACAATCGATATAATGACTCACCCTTCAAAGGAAGGGGGTTAACTGCGAAGAAAGTAGTTAGCATCGTGACAGTCATGGCATCGATCATGACCTTAGTGATTTTCACTGCCTTTGACACTTACCAATAGGTGAGATGCGTCAAGGGTGATTCTTTATATATTTGGCTTGGAGTTAACTGGTATGTCTAACCAGAGAATTCGTATCCGTCTTAAGTCTTTTGATCACCGTTTAATTGATCAATCTGCTCAAGAGATCGTAGAAACAGCAAAACGTACTGGCGCACAAGTTTGTGGTCCAATCCCGATGCCAACACGCATCGAACGTTTTAACGTTTTAACATCACCGCACGTAAACAAAGATGCTCGTGACCAATACGAGATCCGCACTTACAAGCGTTTGATCGACATCGTTCAACCTACAGATAAAACTGTTGATGCATTGATGAAGTTAGATCTTGCTGCTGGTGTTGATGTTCAGATCGCTTTGGGTTAAGGCTTTCGGTTAATTAACGTTTTTAGTTAATTAGGCCGCTTTTTTAGAGGTTATGCACATGGCTATTGGTTTAGTCGGTCGCAAGTGCGGTATGACCCGTATCTTTACAGATGCTGGTGTTTCTGTGCCTGTAACAGTGATTGAGGTTGATCCTAACCGCATCACACAAATCAAAACGCTTGAAACTGATGGTTATCAAGCGATTCAAATCACTACTGGTGAACGTCGCGAATCTCGCGTAACTAACGCTCAGAAAGGTCACTTCGCTAAAGCGGGTGTTGCTGCTGGTCGTCTAGTTCAAGAATTCCGCGCTACAGAAGCTGATCTTGAAGGTCGTGAAGTTGGTGGTGTTCTAACTGTTGACTTGTTCACAGTTGGTCAAATCGTTGACGTTACTGGTACGTCTAAAGGTAAAGGTTTCCAAGGTGGTGTTAAGCGTTGGAACTTCCGTACCCAAGATGCTACTCACGGTAACTCAGTTTCTCACCGTGTTTTAGGTTCTACTGGTCAAAACCAGACTCCTGGTCGCGTATTCAAAGGCAAAAAAATGGCTGGCCATTTAGGTGCTGAACGCGTAACTACTCAGGGTCTTGAGATCGTTGCTATCGACACAGAACGTTCAGTTCTAGTTGTTAAAGGCGCGGTTCCTGGTGCTACTGGTGGCGACGTTACCGTTCGTCCTACGATCAAGGCCTGAGGGGAAATAACGTGAATTTAAAAACTGTTTCCGGCTCTGCTGTTGAATTATCTGAAGTTGCTTTCGGTCGTGAATTTAACGAGGCTCTTGTACACCAAGTTGTTACAGCTTACTTAGCTGGTGGTCGTCAAGGTTCGAAAGCTCAGAAATCACGTGCTGACGTATCTGGCGGTGGTAAAAAGCCATTCCGTCAAAAAGGTACTGGCCGCGCGCGTGCTGGTTCTATTCGTAGCCCAATCTGGGTTGGTGGTGGTAAAACTTTTGCTGCTCGTCCACAAGATTGGTCTCAAAAAGTAAACCGCAAAATGTACCGCGGTGCAATGCAATGTATCTTAGCTGAACTTGTTCGCCAAGATCGTCTTGTACTAGTTGAAGAGATTGCTGTTGCAGCTCCTAAAACTAAAGAATTGCTTGCGAAACTTAACGACTTGAATGCTACTCGCGCATTGATCGTTACTGATGCTGTAGATGAGAATCTATATCTAGCAGCGCGCAACATTCCACACGTTGATGTGGTTGATGCTACTGCAATCGATCCTGTTAGCTTGATCGCGTTCGATAAAGTTGTTATGTCTGTTGCTGCTGCTAAGAAAATTGAGGTAGAACTCGGATGAACAACGAACGTATCTATCAAGTCCTAAAAGGACCTGTATTCTCAGAAAAAGCACAAGTTTTAGGTGAGACTGCTGGTGTTCAAGTTTTCAAGGTTGCACTTGATGCAAACAAACTTGAAATCAAAAAAGCAGTTGAACAACTCTTTGGTGTTCAAGTTGTTAAAGTTAACACAACGATCACTAAAGGTAAGTCTAAGCGCTTTGGTAAAACATTAGGACGTCGTTCTGATGTTAAAAAAGCATACGTCACCCTGAAAGCTGGCCAAGATGTAGAAATGGCTGACTTGGGCGATACCGCTGAAAGCGCAGCGGAATAAGGACGAAAATTATGCCGATTCAAAAATGTAAGCCAACGTCTCCTGGACGTCGCTTTGTAGAGAAAGTCGTTCACGACCATCTTCACAAAGGCGCTCCGTATGCTCCGTTGGTTGAAGCTAAAAAACGTACTGGTGGTCGTAACAACAACGGTCACATCACGACTCGTCACGTTGGTGGCGGTCACAAGCAGCACTACCGTCTTGTTGACTTTAAACGTAACAAAGATGGTATTCCTGCTGTAGTTGAACGTATCGAATACGATCCTAACCGTACTGCACACATCGCTTTGTTGAAGTATGCTGACGGTGAGCGTCGTTATATCATCGCACCTAAAGGTTTGCGTGCTGGCGATAAAGTACAATCTGGTAACGATGCTCCAATTCGTCCAGGTAACTGCTTGCCACTTCGCAATATGCCTATCGGTTCTACACTTCACAACATCGAACTTAAAATCGGTAAAGGCGCGCAATTAGCTCGTTCTGCTGGTGCTTCTGTTCAGTTGTTGGGTCGTGACGGTTCTTATGCAATCATCCGTCTTCGTTCTGGTGAAATGCGTAAAGTTCATGTTGAATGTCGCGCTGTGTTGGGTGAAGTTTCTAACCAAGAAAACAACCTTCGTTCACTAGGTAAAGCTGGTGCAGCACGCTGGCGTGGTGTTCGTCCTACCGTTCGTGGTATGGCGATGAACCCAGTTGACCACCCACACGGTGGTGGTGAAGGGCGTAACAAAGGTATTCAACCTGTAAGCCCATGGGGTCAAAAAGCTAAAGGGTACAAGACACGTACCAACAAGCGTACGACTAAGATGATTATTCGCGATCGTCGCGTCAAGTAAAGGAATCTGATTAATGCCTCGTTCATTGAAAAAAGGTCCATTCGTCGATGCGCACTTGTTCGCTAAAGTTGAAGCTGCTATTGCTGCTAACAACCGTAAGCCGATCAAGACTTGGTCACGTCGTTCGATGATCCTCCCGGATTTTGTTGGTTTAACAATCTCTGTACATAATGGCCGTAACCACGTTCCAGTAATTGTTACTGAACACATGGTTGGTCACAAACTAGGTGAATTCGCGCCAACTCGTACCTATCGTGGTCACGGTGTTGACAAGAAGTCTAAACGTTAATAGGTGCTATGATGGAAGTAACTGCTAAATTACGCGGTGCCGCTATCTCGGCACAGAAAGCTCGTTTGGTTGCAGATCTTATCCGTGGCAAATCAGTTGCTCACGCGCTTAATATCTTAAACTTCAGCAACAAAAAAGCTGCAGTTTTAGTTAAAAAAGCATTGGAATCTGCAATTGCGAATGCTGAACACAATAACAGTTTAGATGTAGACGACCTTAAAGTTTCTACGATTTACGTTGATGAAGGCATGAGCCTTAAACGTATTATGCCACGTGCTAAAGGCCGTGCAGATCGTATTACTAAGCGTACTTGTCACATCACCGTTAAGGTAGGGGTTTGATATGGGTCAGAAGGTTCATCCAATCGGTATCCGCCTAGGTGTTGTGAAACGTCATAACGCTAACTGGTATGCGAATCCGAAACAATACGCTGAATACTTGCTTAAAGATTTGCAAGTTCGTGAGTTTTTAACTAAAAAACTTAAGAATGCAATGATCAGCAATATTCTTATCGAACGTCCAACAGGCGCTGCTAAAGTAACTATTAGCACTGCTCGTCCTGGTATCGTTATCGGTAAAAAAGGCGAAGACATTGAAAAATTACAGCGCGAACTTACCAGCATTATGGGTGTTCCAGCGCAAGTAAGCATCAACGAAATCGATCGCCCAGACTTAGACGCTCGTTTAGTTGCTGAAGCAATTGCTTCTCAATTAGAAAAGCGTGTTATGTTCCGTCGTGCTATGAAGCGTGCGGTTCAAAACACTATGCGTGCTGGTGCTAAAGGTATCAAAGTTGAAGTTTCTGGCCGTTTAGGTGGTGCAGAGATCGCTCGTACAGAATGGTATCGTGAAGGTCGTGTACCTTTACATACGCTTCGTGCGGACATCGACTACTCAACTATGCGTGCTGAAACGACTTACGGTACGATTGGTGTTAAAGTTTGGATCTTCCGTGGCGAGATCTTGGGTGGCATGAAACAAGTCATGAACCCAGCTCCAGCTGAAGAGCGTCCAGCTAAACGCGGTCGTGGTCGTGGTGAAGGTCAAGAGCAACGTCGTGGACGTCGTAATGACCGTGCTGCTGACAAGGGAGAATAATCCATGTTGCTACCTAAACGTACCAAATTCCGTAAAGTGCAAAAAGGCCGTAACACTGGTCTAGCGCACCGTGGTAGTACAGTATCATTTGGTTCAATCGCGCTTAAAGCAACTGAACGTGGTCGTATGACTTCACGTCAAATTGAAGCTGCGCGTCGTACCATTAGCCGTCGTGTTAAGCGTGGTGGTAAGATCTTTATTCGTGTATTCCCAGACAAACCAATTACTGAAAAGCCATTAGAAGTTCGTATGGGTAACGGTAAAGGTAATGTGGAGTACTGGGTTTGTGAAATCAAACCAGGTAAGATCCTGTACGAAATGGAAGGTGTGAACGAAGAATTGGCACGTGAAGCATTTACGCTTGCTGCTGCTAAGCTTCCGTTTAAAACCACTATCGTGACTCGGACGGTAATGTAATGAAAACTAAAGATCTACGTGAAAAGTCGGTAGAAGAGTTGACAGCTTTGCTTGATGAGCAACAGCTTAACCAATTCCGTCTTCGTATGGCTAAAGCAACTGGTCAATTGGGTAAATCGCACGAAGTTGCACTTACTCGTAAAACTATTGCTCGTATTAAGACCCTCCTTACCGAAAAACAGGGGAACGGACAATGAGTGAAAAAACAGTCCGCACGTTAACCGGCAAAGTCGTAAGTGACAAAATGGACAAGTCTATTGTTGTACTTATCGAACGTCGTGTTCAACACCCGTTGTATGGCAAATCAATCCGCCGTTCAACTAAATTACATGCTCATGATGAGAACAACACAGCTAAATTAGGCGACGTTGTGACAATCAAAGAAAGCCGCCCAATTTCTAAAACTAAGTCTTGGACATTAGTTGAAGTTGTTGAAGCTGCTGCTGAGTAATTAAACGTTCTTGCATCATCGGTCAATTTCGAGTACTCTTTGAGCCTTTCGAAATTGCGACCGGTGATGCACGGTTTTGGAGTAGGGCAATGATTCAAACCGAAACTATGCTCGACGTAGCAGACAACAGTGGTGCCCGCCGCGTACAATGTATTAAAGTACTTGGTGGTTCGCATCGTCGTTATGCTTCAGTTGGCGATATTATTAAAGTTACTGTAAAAGAAGCTATTCCGCGCGCACGTGTTAAAAAAGGTGACGTGATGAATGCTGTTGTAGTTCGTACAAAATTCGGTATCCGTCGTCCAGATGGTTCTGTGATTCGTTTCGACGATAACGCAGCTGTTATTTTGAACAACAACAAAGCGCCGATTGCAACTCGTATTTTCGGACCAGTGACTCGTGAACTTCGTACTGAACAGTTCATGAAAATCATTTCATTGGCTCCTGAAGTTCTATAAGAGGCAATCATGGCTAAGATTAAAAAAGGCGATCAAGTAATTGTGATCGCAGGTAAGGAAAAAGGCAAACAGGGTACTGTTCTGTCTGTTTCTAATGACCGTGTTATGGTTGAAGGCCTTAACTTGGTTAAGAAGCATCAAAAGCCGAACCGTGCAACAGGTGCTGAAGGCGCTATCGTTACACAAGAAGCTTCGCTTCATATCTCTAATGTGGCAATTTTTAATGCTACAACCCAAAAGGCTGACCGTGTTGGTTACCAAGTGATTGAAGGCGTGAAAACTCGCGTTTACAAGTCAAATGGTGAATCAGTGGCGGTAGCGAAGTAATAGGTTGAGAAGGCAATGGCCAGACTTAAAACGCGTTACAATGACGAACTTAAAGCTCAATTACAAGAGACTTTAGGCGTTAAAAATGTGATGGATATTCCACGCATCACTAAAATCACGATCAATATGGGTGTTGGTGCAGCAGCTGCTGACAAAAAACTCCTTGATGGTGCTCTTGCTGATATGCAAGCAATTGCTGGTCAAAAACCAGTGCTTACATTAGCTCGTAAATCAATCGCTGGTTTCAAAATCCGTGATGGTTGGCCGATCGGTTGTAAAGTTACTTTACGCGGCGAACGCATGTACGAATTCTTAGACCGTTTGATCTCTATTGCGATCCCTCGTATCCGTGACTTCCGTGGTTTCTCTTCGAAATCATTTGATGGTCGTGGTAACTACTCTATGGGTCTTAAAGAGCAAATCGTTTTCCCTGAAATCGATTTCGATAAGATTGATCGTATTCGTGGTATGGATATTACTGTTACTACGACTGCTCGCACCGATGACGAAGGCCGTGCGCTTATGCGTGCATTCGGCTTCCCGTTCAAATAAGAGGTCGATATGGCTAAGAAAGGTATGATTAATCGCGAATTGAAACGCGAAAAGACAGTTGCTAAATTTGCTGCAAAACGTGCTGAATTAAAAGCTACGATTGCAAATGTAAATGCAAGCGACGAAGAGCGTTTCGAAGCGATGATGAAGTTACAAGCATTACCACGTAATGCGTCTCCAGTGCGTCTTCGTAACCGTTGTGGTTTAACTGGTCGTCCTCATGGTTACTTCCGTAAGTTCGGTTTAAGCCGTAACAAATTACGTGACACAGTAATGCAAGGTGATGTACCGGGCGTAGTTAAGGCAAGCTGGTAAGGAGCGACTATAAATGAGTATGCAAGATACCGTTGCCGACATGTTAACTCGTGTTCGTAACGCACAAATGGCTAAGAAACAAGCAGTTTCTATGCCTAATTCTAAGTTGAAGGTTGCAATTGCTAACGTACTTCAACAAGAAGGTTATGTTTCAAACGTAGAAGTTGCTGAAGTTGAAGGCAAAGCTACTTTGACCATCACTTTAAAATATTTCGAAGGCAAGCCAGTTATCGAAACTGTGAAGCGCGTAAGCCGTCCAGGTCTTCGCCAATATCGCGGTAAAGATGCACTTCCGAGCGTTAAGCAAGGTTTAGGTATTGCAATTGTTTCTACAAGCAAAGGCATCATGACTGATCGCGCTGCACGTGCTGCAGGCGTTGGTGGTGAAGTTATTGCTTTTGTTTCTTAATAGGTGATTCCTCATGTCTCGTGTGGCTAAAGCCCCAGTAACTGTACCTAACGGTGTTACAGTTACTCAGAACGGCCGGCAGGTCGAAGTGAAAGGCAGTAAAGGTACATTGTCTTTCAACCTGCATGCGCTGGTCGAGCTTAAACAGGAAGACGGTATTGTAGCTGTTGCTCCAAAAGCTGAGTCGAAAGACGCTTGGATGCAAGCTGGTACTGCTCGCGCTGTTCTTAACAACCTTGTAAAAGGTGTTAGCGAAGGCTTCGAACGTAAGTTACAACTTATCGGTGTTGGTTATAAAGCTGCGGTTAAAGGTAACGTTGTTAACCTTAACCTTGGTTTCTCTCACCCGATCGACTATACGCTTCCTGAAGGTGTAACTGCTGAAACTCCTACAGCAACTGAAATTATCCTTAAATCTGCTGATAAAGCACGTTTAGGTCAAGTTGCTGCGGATATCCGTGGTTACCGTCCGCCAGAGCCTTATAAAGGTAAAGGTGTTCGTTATTCTGACGAAGTTGTACTTCGTAAAGAAGCTAAGAAGAAATAAGGCGCGAGGTTCTTATGAACGAAAAGAAACAATCCCGTTTGCGTCGTGCGAAAAGCACACGCTTGCACATTCGTGCATTGGGTGCGACTCGTTTGTGTGTAAACCGCACTCCGCGTCACATCTATGCTCAAGTTATCTCAGCAGATGGTGGCAAAGTTTTAGCGCAAGCTTCAACTTTAGATGCTACTTTACGTGCTGGTGCAACTGGTAATATTGAAGCAGCGACTAAAGTAGGTGCTTTAATCGCAGAACGTGCTAAAGCAGCTGGTATTACTAAAGTTGCCTTTGACCGTTCTGGTTTTAAATATCATGGTCGTATCAAAGCCTTGGCTGATGCTGCTCGTGAAAACGGCTTGGAGTTCTAATCATGGCTAAAGTTGAACAAAACGAAGGTCTTGTTGAAAAGCTGGTTGCCGTTGATCGTGTAGCCAAAGTTGTTAAGGGTGGTCGTATCTTCTCTTTCACAGCATTAACTGTTGTGGGTGATGGTAACGGTCGTGTAGGTTTTGGTCGTGGTAAAGCGCGTGAAGTTCCAGCTGCTATTTCTAAAGCACTTGAAGCTGCGCGTCGTAACATGATTACTGTAGACCTTGCTGGTACTACTTTACAACACCCTGTGAATGCACGTCATGGTGCAAGCCGTGTGTATATGCAACCTGCTTCTGAAGGTACTGGCGTAATCGCTGGTGGCGCTATGCGTGCTGTTCTTGAAGCTGCAGGCGTACATAACGTACTTGCTAAATGTTACGGTTCTACAAATGCTGCGAACGTTGTAAATGCAACTTTCAAAGGTTTGCGTGATATGACTTCTCCAGAGAAAGTAGCTGCTAAACGCGGTCTTTCTGTAGAACAAATTCAAGGGTAATCAATCATGAAAACGATTAAAGTTACCCAGACTAAATCTTCTTCTCATCGCTTGAAAAATCACAAGCTTTGTTTACAAGGTTTAGGTCTGCGTCGTATTGGTCATACTGTAGAAGTGCAAGATACGCCTTCTAACCGCGGTATGATCAACAAAGTCTACTATATGGTTAGTGTAGAGGAATAAGCCATGACTCTGCGTTTAAATGAACTTGCACCTGCAGAAGGTGCGAAGCGTGATAATCTTCGTCTAGGCCGTGGTATTGGCTCTGGCGTAGGTAAGACTGGTGGTCGTGGTATCAAAGGTCAAAACTCACGTAAAAGTGGTGGTACTCGTCCAGGCTTTGAAGGCGGTCAAACTGCGTTATATCGTCGTTTACCTAAATTCGGTTTCACTAGCCAAATCGCTTTAAAAACTGCTGAAGTACGTTTATCAGAGCTTGCTAAAGTTGAAGGTGATATTGTTTCACTTGAAACTTTAAAAGCGGCGAATGTTGTACGTAAAGATATGCTTCGTGCTCGTATCGTACTTTCTGGTGAAATTACTCGTGCATTCACTGTACAAGGTGTTGCATTGACTAAAGGCGCTAAAGCTGCTGTTGAAGCTGCTGGCGGCAAAGTCGAGGAGTAATCGCGAGTGTCTATGTCTCCTAGTTCTTCAGGTCATGTTCACATGATGAAAGGGCAACCATTTTACGTGAAATATCGTGAAATTATTCGCCGAATGACATTTCTCTTCGGTGCATTGTTGGTTTTTCGACTAGGAGCGCATATTCCAGTACCGGGCATTAATAATGCTGCACTTGAAAACCTTTTTAATGCAAACCAGGGCACAATCCTTGGTTTGTTTAATATGTTTTCAGGTGGTGCCTTAGAAAGAATGTCAATTCTTGCCTTGGGGATTATGCCGTATATTTCTGCATCAATTATTGTGCAGTTAATGTCGACTGTGATTCCATCACTCGAAGCTTTGAAAAAAGAGGGAGAGCAAGGGAAGCGTAAGATTAACCAATATACACGTCAAGGTACGTTGCTTTTAGCTTTGGTGCAGGCAACTGGGATGTGCGCAGGTTTGATCAGTCAAGGGATTACCCTTTCAGCTGGTTTAGCCTTCTATGTTCCTGCTGTAACCTCACTGGTTGCAGGTACTATGTTCTTAATGTGGTTGGGTGAACAAATTACCGAACGCGGAGTGGGTAATGGTATTTCCATGATCATTTTCGCTGGTATTGTTGCTGGATTGCCTAATTTAATTATGCAATCTATTTCATCAGTAGATAATGGTCAAACTAGTCTGATTGGCTTGGTTATTTTTGGCTTATTGTCTCTCGGTGTATTAGCAGCAATTGTGTTTATTGAGAAAGCGCAGCGTCGTATTCCAGTAAATTATGCTCAAAAACAACAAGGTCGTCGTGTATTTACTGCACAACAAACGCATTTGCCATTAAAAATTAATATGGCAGGTGTAATCCCAGCAATCTTTGCCAGTTCTTTGCTTTTGTTTCCAGCGAGTTTAGGACAGTGGGTAGGTAGCTCAGATCCGAGTGCAGGTATAATCAAACGCAGTCTTCAAGATTTGGCTCTTTTATTGTCGCCTGGACAGCCGTTGTATTTGGTGCTCTTTGGTGCGTTAATTATCTTTTTCTGTTATTTTTATACGGCGCTAGTATTTAGTCCTAAAGAAGTATCAGAAAACTTAAAACGCAGCGGAGCTTATGTGCCTGGTATTCGCCCAGGTGAGCAAACTGCTCGTTATTTAGATCATATTCTCAATCGTTTGACGTTTATTGGTGCGATTTATATTGCGATCGTGTGTTTAATGCCAATGATTTTGCAAAGTTCTTTTGGTATTCCATTCTATCTGGGTGGTACATCTTTGCTAATTGTTGTTGTTGTTGTTATGGATTTCATGGCGCAACTGCAAGCACATCTCACATCTCATCAATACGATAATCAAACGTTAATGAGAAAAACGACTGCTCATCCGAAGGGATAAGCGCACTTAGAGGTTTCATCATGAAAGTACAAGCTTCTGTAAAGAAAATTTGTGGTAGCTGTAAAGTTATCCGTCGTAATGGGGTTATTCGCGTAATTTGCAGCGCAGAACCTCGTCATAAGCAGCGTCAAGGTTAATCTGATCAAGACCTGTTGATTTCAGTAGGCTAATTAGGTTATTATCCGCCCCTCAAGATTTTTGTGGGGCGGTTGATTATCTCTACTGCCTTTTTGGAGAAAATTGAATGGCTCGTATTGCCGGTGTAAACATTCCGGATAACAAGCATGCTGTTATCTCTCTCACTTATATCTTTGGTATTGGTCGCCACACTGCTAAGAACATCTTGGCTGCTGTTGGTATCGCTCCAACAACAAAGATTCGTGAATTAGATGATGCTCAGCTTGATGCGATTCGTGCAGAAGTTACCAAGGTTCCAACCGAAGGTGATTTACGTCGCGAAATTTCCATGAACATTAAACGTTTAATGGATTTAGGCTGCTACCGCGGTCTTCGTCATCGTCGCAGCTTGCCTGTCCGCGGACAACGCACCAAAACTAACGCACGTACCCGTAAAGGTCCGCGCAAACCTATTAAGAAATAAGATTTCTGGAAGCTAAAAGATGGCTAAAGATACTCGCGCACGCAAGAAGGTCACTCGTACCGTCTCTGAAGGTGTCGCACACATTCACGCTTCTTTTAATAACACCATTGTAACGATCACTGATCGTCAAGGTAATGCATTGGCTTGGGCTACTTCAGGTGGACAAGGCTTCCGTGGATCACGTAAATCAACTCCGTTCGCTGCTCAGGTAGCTGCTGAAGTTGCTGGTAAAGCTGCTTTAGATTACGGTTTGAAAAACTTGGACGTCCTTGTAAAAGGTCCTGGTCCTGGTCGTGAGTCTGCGGTTCGTGCATTAGGTGCAGTGGGTTATAAAATTAACAGCATTACCGATGTGACTCCAATTCCGCACAACGGTTGCCGTCCACCTAAAAAACGTCGCGTGTAAGGAGAAACATTCATGGCTCGTTATATTGGTCCAAAATGCAAACTCTCTCGCCGCGAAGGGACAGACCTGCAATTAAAATCTGGCGTTAAACCATTTGACGTTAAGACTAAAAAACATGCTAAAGCTCCTGGCCAACATGGTCAAAGCCGTGCAAAACAATCTGAGTATTCACTACAATTACGTGAAAAACAAAAAGTACGTCGTATGTACGGTGTTTTAGAGCGTCAATTTAGTAACTACTATAAAGAAGCTGCTCGTGTTAAAGGCGCAACAGGTGAAAACTTGTTGAAATTGCTTGAAAGCCGTCTAGATAACGTTGTTTATCGCATGGGTTTTGGTTCTACACGTGCAGAAGCTCGTCAGCTTGTATCTCACCGTTCTATCACTTTAAATGGTCGTCGTGTTAACATTGCGTCTATCCAAGTTAAAGCTGGTGACGTGATTGCAGTTCACGAAGGCGCTAAGCAACAATTGCGTATTAAAAACGCAGTTGAATTAGCTGCTCAACGTGGTATTCCTTCTTGGATGGAAATTGACCATTCTAAGTTGGAAGGTACATTTAAAGCTGCACCAGATCGTTCTGATTTACCTGCTGAAATCAACGAAAGCTTGATTGTAGAATTGTATTCTAAATAATCCTTGAGGTAGCAATAATGACGCGTACTGCAAATGAGTTTCTAACTCCGCAAGCGATCAAGGTCGAAGCGGTTAGCGGGACCTCGGCAAAAGTTATTCTAGAACCCTTAGAGCGTGGCTTTGGTCATACTCTTGGTAATGCTTTACGTCGCATCCTTCTTTCTTCTTTACCTGGCGCAGCTGTGGTTGAAGTTGAAATTGAGGGTGTTGAGCACGAGTACAGTACTTTGGAAGGCTTGCAGCAGGACATCGTCGAGCTCTTGCTGAACCTAAAAGGATTGTCTATTAAGCTGTTCGATCAAAATGAAGCTTATTTGACATTAGAGAAACAAGGTCCTGGCGATGTTACTGCTGCTGACCTTCGTTTACCTCATAATGTTGAAGTGGTTAACCCTGAACACTTGATCGGTACATTAAGTGCAACTGGTTCATTAAAAATGCGCCTTAAAGTTGCTCAAGGCCGTGGTTATGAAACTTCTGATTCACGTTTCCCAGAAGGCGAAACTCGCCCAGTGGGTCGTTTACAGTTAGATGCTTCTTATAGCCCAATCAAACGTGTGTCTTACATCGTAGAAAATGCGCGTGTAGAACAACGTACTGACCTTGATAAACTGATCATTGATCTTGAGACCAACGGTACAGTTGATCCTGAAGAAGCAATCCGCAAAGCGGCGACAATTTTGCAACAACAAATTGCAATTTTTGTTGACCTTCAGAAAGATCAAGCTCCTGTTGCTCAAGAACCTCGTGAAGAAGTTGATCCAATTTTGCTTCGTCCAGTAGATGATCTAGAGCTTACTGTTCGTTCTGCGAATTGTTTAAAAGCAGAAAATATTTACTACATTGGTGATCTTGTACAGCGCACTGAGGTTGAGTTACTTAAAACTCCTAACCTTGGTAAAAAATCGCTTACTGAGATCAAAGATGTTCTGGCTTCTAAAGGCTTACAGCTCGGCATGCGTTTAGAGAACTGGCCACCAGCTAGTCTCCGTATGGACGATCGTTTCGCCTATCGTAGCCGTTAATTAAGTAGGACTATCACCATGCGTCATCGTAATAGTGGTGTGAAATTAGGCCGTACAAGCAGTCATCGTAAAGCGATGTTCCAAAACTTGGCTAATTCTTTGTTCGAACACGAGTTAATTAAAACTACTGTTCCTAAAGCTAAAGAATTACGCCGCGTTGCTGAGCCTTTAATCACTTTAGCTAAAAACGATACTGTTGCAAACCGTCGTTTGGCATTTGCTCGTACTCGTTCAGCAGCAACTGTTGGTAAATTATTTACCGTTCTTGGCCCTCGTTACAAAGAACGTAACGGCGGTTATCTACGTGTTCTTAAAGCGGGCTTCCGTGCAGGTGATGCTGCACCGATGGCTTACGTTGAACTAGTAGATCGCGAAGTTAACTAATTTCGCAGGATAACTCAGTTGTTCTTAAAAAAAGGTCGGTTTTTAACCGACCTTTTTTATTGTCTTTTGTTTGACAATATTTACTTTTGTCCTGAAATGACATGATTTCTATCTGAATTTACTTAACTTGACATTGATCATTGTCAGATTTGTGTTTTAATAAAATGGAATTATCAGTCAGGTTATAAAAACAACATGGAAAAGCAAATTGATATATTGATTATTGGTGCAGGTATTTCAGGGATTGGTCTAGCTGCTCATTTATCTAAGAATAACCCAAATCGTTCTTATGAAATTATTGAACGACGTGAGAGTATTGGCGGAACATGGGATCTGTTCAAATATCCTGGTATCCGCTCTGATTCTGATATGTCTACCTTTGGTTATAATTTCAAACCTTGGCAGCAATCTAGTGTATTGGCTGACGGAGCTGCAATCAAAGGCTATCTGGCAGAAGTAGTAGAAGAATATCAACTTGCTTCTAAAATTCATTTTAAACACAACGTCATTTTTGCCAATTATGATTCAAGTATTCAAAAATGGGTGGTTGAAATTGAAGATGATCATCAAAAGAAGCAGACTTGGGTGGCCAATTTTATTTTAGGTTGTACGGGTTATTATAATTATGAACATGGCTATCAACCGAAATTTCCGAATCAGCTTGAGTTCAAAGGTGAGTTTATTCATCCCCAACATTGGCCAGAAAATTTAGATTATCGTGGAAAAAAGGTGCTTATTATTGGGAGCGGTGCTACGGCAATCACTTTAGTCCCAGCCATGGCAAAAGGTGGAGCAGGGCACGTGACGATGCTACAACGTTCACCGACTTATATCGCGTCAGTTCCTTCGGTCGATATTCTTTATAATAAAATGCGTAAAATTTTACCTGAAGACCTTGCGTATAAATTGACTCGTGCACGTAATATCGGGATGCAGCGTGGTATTTATGCATTGGCACAAAAGCAACCAAAGCTCTTGCGTAAATTGCTATTAAAATCAATTGAGTTGCAACTGAAAGGTAAAGTCGATATGAAGCACTTTACCCCAAGTTATAATCCTTGGGATCAGCGTTTATGTGTCGTGCCTGATGGTGATTTGTTTAAAATTTTGCTTTCTGGTCAAGCCAGTGTAGAGACAGATTTAATTGAGCGATTTACTGAAAATGGGGTTTTGTTAAAGTCGGGTAAACATCTTGACGCAGATATTATTGTTTCAGCGACAGGCTTGGATATTCAAATTTTAGGTGGTCTCAAAGCAACGCTGGATGGTCAGCCAATCGATACCTCAAAACATATGCTCTATCAAGGGGTGATGGTAAGTGATGTACCGAATATGGCGATGATTATTGGTTATATTAATGCCTCATGGACATTAAAGGTAGATATTGCGGCTGATTATATTTGTCGTTTGATCAATTATATGGATCAAAAGGGTTATGTAGAGGTGATCCCGCAAGGTGATCAAACAGAACTACTTGAAGACACGGTGATGGGAAGTTTAACTTCTGGTTATATTGCCCGCGCAGCGAATGTGATGCCAAAACAAGGCAAGCATGCACCATGGAAAGTCACCAATAACTATTTGGCAGATCGTAAGGAGTTAAAAAATGCAACTTTCGAAGATGCTGTATTAAAGTTTAAGAAAGCATTACCGCACGATCAACGTAAGCCTAAATTGGTCTCTTGAGCTATGAAGTAATCAAAAAAAGGAGCATTAAGCTCCTTTTTTTATGATGTTATAAAGTTCGTGAAATTAGCTCTTTCATAATTTCATTGGTGCCTGCGTAAATGCGATTGGCGCGGTTATCGATATACGCCCTTGCAATTGGATATTCCAACATATAGCCATATCCCCCATGCAGTTGTAAGCACTCATCGACCACTTTAGAAAACATCTCTGAAATTTTGTATTTTGCAGCTGCTGCGGCATCGACACCTAAGTTTTCTGTGAGTTGTAACTGCATACAGCGATCAAGGTAGGTACGACAGAAATCGATTTCAGTTCTGAGTTCAGCTAATTTAAAGCGAGTATTTTGAAAACTGGAAATGCTCTTACCAAAGGCCTGTCGTTCTTTCGTATATTTAACAGTATGTGCAAATGCTGCCTCGGCGCCAGCTTGGCAGATAATAGCAACTAACATGCGTTCCCATGCCAATTCTTTCATCAGCATTATAAAGCCCATGCCCTCGGCGCCAAGTAGATTTTGCTTGGGTACACGAACATTATCAAAGAACAACTCGCAAGTGTCTTGCCCTTTCATGCCGATTTTATGCAGTGGTTTGCCTTTACTAAAACCGACACGGTCAGCTTCAACAATAATAAGTGATAAATTGGCAGAGCCTTTATCACTGTTGCCTGTTTTACAGACGACAATTGCCATGTCGCACAAATAGCCATTGGTAATAAAAATTTTGTAGCCATTAATTATATATTCATCACCATCAAGGACTGCTGTAGTTTTTATCGCTTGCAAATCAGAGCCTGTACCTGGTTCGGTCATTGCAATCGCGGTGACCACTTCACTTGTCGCCATTTTAGGGAGCCAATGCTGCTTTTGTGCTTCATTTCCAAAGTTCAGAATATAATTAGCGACAATGTCCGAATGTAGTGAAAACCCTGTTGCAGAGTCCATCGCATAAGCTTGTTCTTCAATCAGGATCATGCTGTATAGGCGGTCGACACCAGAACCACCATACGCTTCGGGCATGGTGGCACAGAGTAAGCCTAAATGTCCTGCCTTAGTCCATAAGTCCCGATCAACATGTTGTTGTTGTTCATATTTTTCAGTATTGGGGATAACTTCTTGAGTATAAAATTTCTGTACGGTGTCACGGAAGGCTTCATGTTCCGCATTGAACAGTTGACTTGGTAGCATGTGGGGCAGTGGGCGAATGGCTCCAGATTGCATGATGATGTCCTTTAATTATCATTGTGAGGTTGAACTTAAAAGATCTGTTGTGACTTGGGCAATGTGAGCAATGCTCAATTCCATGAAAAAAATGGTAGATTTGGTCATTCAGGGGAAATGTCTCGAAATTTCGCCAATGATTCGGTTAAACTAAGGCACTTCTGTTTGGTCTAGGGGAAATACAATGAGCGAAGAAATGACGCTTGAAGAACGCAAAGTGATTTATCGTGCGCGTCGCGGTTTAAAGGAAATTGATGTGTATTTTGACCCATATGTTCGAAATTATTATTTAGCTGCATCTCCTGAAGAAAAAGCGTTATTTGCAGAATTAGTTGAACAAGAAGACCCTGATTTACTCGATTGGTTTATGGAAGTCGGCGAACCGCCGCGTGCTGAAATTAAGACGTTTATTCTTAAATTAAAGCATTACGTTCATGGCTAATACTGCATATTATTTGAAACGCAGTCGCATGGCGATTGTGTTTCAAATAGGTTTGTTGCTTCTTATTCAATGTTTAGTTTCAGTTTTACTGCCCGTTTGGTTGGCAGTTGTTATTTTGATTATTTTGCTATTTTCATGGTGGATGCAATTTAAGCGCTCTACACTGCATTATTTTCAAGCATTTTCGGCTGATGAATGGTCCATTCAGTCTACAGATCAAGCTGTAAAGCACATGCGGCTCAGGCGAGTGGTTGATCATCATTTTTATATTGTGCTTTATTTCCAACAGCAGTCATCTTGTAGTTATGTCATCTGGTATGACCAACTAACGCTTGTGGAGTGGAAAAAACTGAAATTGTTGGCAAAAATGTTCTAATTGTTAGACAGTTAATAATTTTATTAAATTAATTAAAATATAAAAAACAAATATTTAATATTAATCCATTGATGCGTTGTTAGACAAAAAATAAATTTATTGGCATAAAGTATAAATTGTTAGACAATTTTTGCAGATACATTTGTGTTTTCTCTGTACATTAAAACCACCAAACAGCGAACGAGGAGAACAGTATGATTTTTCCAACGTGGTCGTTTCTAATGGTAGCGATTGTCTTGGCAATTGTTATAGGACGTTTAGGAACTGTGCTGAAGGATCGATTTGCACAAACATAAAGCCCATTGGGCGTTCATTTAATAGGTAGCATGTGCTGAACCGTCGCAATGCTACTTTTTTTTGCCCAAAATTTAATAATCCTGCCGCTAGAGTCAATTTTTCTCTTTATTTTTCATGGCAAAGTAATCCTTTGAATTAGAGTAAATACTCTTTTCTTCGAAAATAGCTTCTGCTATGTTTACTGCGAAGGACACAAACAAAAAATATAGAGGACAGGAAGATGTCGCAAGTCCAGAAAATTGGCCAAGGTATGGCGATTTTAATGATTACAACAAGTGTACTTACAGGATGTTCGCATGTAGTGAAATCTGGCGCGAATGTCGCTTTAGGATTTAGCGAAAAGCATATTGTTCCGCCCATTTTAGCCATGGAAGATGCGGATATGGTGTGTAATTCGGGGAATGCGTTAACACCTGCAATTATGTCGACCCAAGAGATGGGGGCAGACCCGACACGTATTGCAATTTTACTCTATTCTGCTGCGGGCACATGTGCCGAAAACAGAGCACTCGATGCTGAACTCCGTTATTTGCGTGCGTCTAAAGCAGGACAAGTCACAGAAGCACAAGATGCTCGTATTGAGCAAAAACGTTGGTCGGCTGTAGCGGCACAGCGGCAATATGCAGGTTATCAACTCTTAGAGAAGCGCTGGCAAGCCAAGTATAAGCAAGAATTGGGGGAGAGTTGCCCAAAAATGAAAAGTGACATTGATCAGACCGTGTATTTGCTGGGTTTGCTCAGTGGTGTACAAGCCATGACCAATGACATTAATGCAGGTGGTTCGGTGAATGTACCGAAAGATATCGCAGCAATTGTAGAGCGCGGGATGGTTTGCTTGAACAATGAAAAGTTCTGGGGTGCACCAGAAGCAACGCGTGCGGCCATTTGGACCTTACTGCCAGGGGCGGGAGATGGTAAACCAGATCCATACCAAACCCTAAAACAATCCATGCAAATTGGTGAGCAAAAAGGTGTACGCTTATCTCATGCCCTATATGCGGTAGCAGCACAAGCCAGTGGCGATGATGCCAAAATTCGTGATGCCTTAAAACATTTCGTTGCAGCGCGTTCAGATGAAAAGCCTGTTAATCCTCAGTTCAAGTTGATTGATAGTATGGCGGCGAGTATGGTGCAAGGTATTTCAGACCGCTACTGGACGGAACACACAGGCAAACGTACAGCCGATGATGGTATACAGCAATTCTGGGATGAACAGGATGTTAGCTCGGGTCTGGATGATTTATTTAATGCCTCGGAGGATGCTGCAAGTACTGCAAAAGAATAGGCTGTGGCGTGAAACAGAATGAAGCAAAGGATTTGCTGAGAGATCGAGGGAGATGCTGATGAATGTCCCATATTTTGTTCGAAAGGTGGTTTTTATTGCAGGAGTTGCCTCAATATCTGCCTGTTTACAGATTTTTGCAGATTATTTTATCTATTGGCGCCCAGATTTGTTAGAGCAATTCTGGCGTCTTTGGACGGCACATTGGGTGCATGTCGGATGGATACATTATTTGCTGAATATGCTTGCCTTTGCGTGTTTTCCTTTTATTTTTCCTCATGTTCGAATTTGGCAATTGGCTGCATTACTGCTAGTGCTTCCAGTGTGTATTAGCTTAAGTTTCTATTATGCTTTTCCTGACATTGAAGCTTATGCTGGGCTTTCAGGTGTATTGCATGGTGCTTATGTTGCGGTCGCGCTTGTCCATTTAACTTATGCACATGAACGTAAGTTTGCTGCGGGCGTGTTGGGGTTAATTGTGCTGAAGTTAATTTGGGAAAATACAATAGGCAACACCAGCACCGCAGAATTGATAGGAAGTCCTGTTCTGATTGAAGCCCATTTACTTGGTGCACTCTGGGGCATGCTATTAGCTGCCGTCTATTTTCCTTTTCATTTACAGTCACTTCAGCCAAAGAGTTGACATTTTAAGCAGAAAGAAAATAAAAGCAGTCATTTTTTTCAATCTGAAAGTCATGCAGAGTGAAGTTGAAAAATAAAGATAGAACAGAATATGGAGATGTTCTGTTCATAGAGGATCTCTACGTCATCATTGATGATGAGTAAAATAAAAATAGGAACACATATGTATGATGCAGGACAGAAACGGTCTGGATTAGACCTGTTTAAATATATTTGGACAGAATGGATCTCTGCCTTTGTGATTTTGGTGTTACTGGTTTTGACACTGATTATTGGCACAGGTGAAATGATTCATGGACAATTATTGCGGATGGGTGAAAGCCTATATGGTGACCCTGACAAGGGCATGCAATATTCTTTTTTGAGAGCTGAGCCAAGCAAACCCGATTGTGACCGAAATCCTAATGTGGATGCTTTGGTTCAAACACAAATGAAAACCAATGCAGCTGATGAATTTGCTGATATTTTTGGTACAGCATCTGAGTCAGATGTCAGAGCCTCGATTATTGCGGCACGAAATTTATGTGAAGAAAAATATCAGTTTTATGATAAAGCAATGCAACATATGCAGGCACATCCAACCTTAAGAACCTACCGTACCGTGGAAACGACGTTCTTTGGTGTGTTTAAATTTGGTAGCGAGAATCGCGCCATTTTGTTGGTATTGATGGTGGTATTTGCGGCAATCAGTGCAACTTTAAAAACGCACCATATTGGCTTACGTAGCCCGACAACCAAAATTGATTTTCGGGTTTATAGCCTTTTTATGTTGCTGGCAAATGGTTTCCTGGCGGCCTCTAGTTTAAGTCAGTATCACTCTGTACAAAACTCGGGTGTCCCAATGACAGGTGAAATGTTCAGTATTTATTGGATGTGGATCATTTTATTTGGTGTGTTGACAGTCATTAGTTTATTCCAAGTCGTGAAACAACCCCAGCCGACTCAAGAGGGTGGGCGCTTGAGCATGGCATTTTTGAGTGTCCCTTTATATGCCTATATGGCGGTCATCACAGGAGTTGCCTTTACTTTCTTAATGGATTACCCGATGGGGCAAGGGATTTACTTAGGACAATTGGTCGAGTTTTCCAGTATCTTCCTAAATCTTGCGCTCTTTATCTGGGCAGGGATGCTGTTAAAGCAAACTCGAATTGTGGATTTATTCCTGAATATTTTACGTCCATGGAATCTGGCACCTGAGACTTTAACTTGGCTCATTCTGATCGCAGCAGCATTGCCGACAGCTTACACTGGTGCATCGGGGATTTTCGTGATTGCCGCAGGAGCAATCATTTATAAAGAAGTCTGGAATGCAGGTGGACGTCGCCAATTTGCTTTGGCTGCAACAGCCATGTCAGGTTCTTTAGGGGTGGTATTAAGACCATGTTTGTTGATTGTCGTAGTCGCATCACTCAATAAAGAAGTCACCACAGACTGGTTGTATCAATATGGTAGTTATACCTTTTTGCTCACATCAACGCTGTTTTTAGTGGTGTCTTTGTTCCTCGCAGAGCAGAAGTTTCGTATCGCACCCTTGAATATTGCTGCTCCAAAGTCGGTGCGTGCGATTGCACCGGTCTTGCCTTATATTTTAATTTTTGTACTGATCTGGCTGTTTTATAAATATGCGTTATCGACAGATTTGAATGAATTCACAGCCCCAGTCATGATGCCAATCATTCTATTGGTTATGGTGTTATTCGATAAGTTACGCCATGAACCAGCGCCGATTCAAGCTGTAGGGCATTGGGATGAAACGCTGGATTTGAATTATGCATCGTCTACACAACCTGCTATGGCTGGCGCAGATTTACTCAATACAGCAGAATATCGAGAGGGGATTCATCCTGCACATGCAGCAGATGAGCTGGTTGTCAATCATACGGTTCAGCATTCAGAAAAATTAACCCCGATGCGTCAAGTGGGTTTCTGGAAAGCGATGCATATTTCGACCAGTGAAACGGTTGGGCATATTGGGGCGTTGGTCATCCTTATGGCGCTGTCAGTCAGCGTCGGAGGTTTCCTTGAGCGGGTGGAAGTCATGAGCCTGTTCCCAACAGATATTGGTAATATTTATTTGGTTATTACCATGATCGTAGCTTTGATGATTGTCGTTGGTATGATTATGGATCCGTTTGGTGCTGTTATTTTAATTTCTGCAACCGTTGCTCCTGTAGCCTATCAATATGGTATCCATCCTGTACATTTCTGGATGATTACCTTAATTGGTTTTGAGTTGGGTTATGTGACTCCTCCAGTGGCACTTAATCATTTACTGGCACGTCAGTCGATTGGTGATGCAGAAGTGGCTGAAGCCGATGCAGAAGTGCGACATGAATCGTTCTATTATCGATATGAACGTTGGATCTTACCGTTATTGGTATTATTCCCTGCCATGCTTATTATTGCTTATATCCCTTACTTATTTAAATTGTTCGGTTGGTATCATTAAGCGATTCGAATAACAGATAAAGCACCTTCGGGTGCTTTATGTTTTCTTGCGTTGTTGAAATAGGGGGCTACAAAACAGAATGCCAGCTAAGATTAAGCTGAAGCCAATTAAACTGTAATGATCAGGAGTTTCCTGCCAGAAAATATAGCCCCAAGCCCCTGCAAAAATAATGGCAATATAGTTTACAGGACCGATCTGACCAGCGGGTGCCAATTGGTAGGCTTTAGACATAAAAATCTGACTGATGTTCGCTAATACGCCTGCAGTTATTAAAAAACCAAGTTCGTACAGTGTATAAGGTCGCTATAACCAAAACATTGGCAGCATCGAAATGAGCGTGCCAATGAAGCAGAAGTAAAATACAATTCGTTCTGGAGGTTCAGTGCTGGTCAGCGCACGCACAGTGACAAATGCCATTGCTGCTAAAAAGCTTGCGATTAAGCCAATTAGGGAAATTTGGTTAAATAGCCCTGAATCTGGCTTTGCTACAAACAAAACGCCACCTAGCCCAATTGCCGCTGCCAATAACATGGAGTGAGTAATTTTTTCTTTTAAAAATAGCCATGCAATCAGTGGAATAAAGATGGGCGAGGAATAGGTGAAAACCATCGCATTGGAGAGTTTTAAGTGAGCAATTGCATAGAAAAAGCCATACATGGCAATCAGACCAACGACTGCGCGCCAAGTATGCATCCAAATTTTGGTGGTTTTAAAAAATCCCAATCCTTTATTGAATATAATTGGCAGAAAGACGAATAAGCCAATAAAGTTTCGGAAAAAAACGATGGTGGGATTATCTACGCTATGAGAAGCATAACGAATACATACTCCCATCAGCGAAAATAAAAAAGCAGATAGGGTTAAAAAACCAAGCGCTTTGACCAGATTGCGATTGGTTGGGGAGAGGTTCATACGAAAATTCGGCATAATCATAAGCCGATCTATTCTAGCCGAATTTGAAGAAATAAGTTATTGAGCTTGCGCGAGTTGTGCTTCGAGTAACTTAATTTGTTCTTCTTTCAAGGCAATTAGGTCATCTGCATCAGTATGTTGCGCTTTCAATGTTTTCTCTTGTTCATTCAGTTGTGTCTGAATATCATCCAATTTGGCAATTTCTTCTTTGGCCAAGCTGGCATTTTTCGGTACATCTTGTTTTAAAATGGTTTCATCGACCAATTGAATCGGTGCTTCAGCCGTCGTATTTGCAACCGCCGTAGAAGCCGAATTTTCCACCACAGGAGCAGCCTCTTTAACGACTGGTTTTGCAGGAGCATGTACAACTTGCTGCTCAATCTCATGTTTTGGTTGAGGGCTCGACATCCATTGATAAGCTAAAAAGATAGCCACCAATACCACCAGTCCAGCAATAATCCCCATTAAAAGTTTTGAATTTTGTCTTTGATCTAACGTCATGACTTGAACCTTGTTGTTATTCAGGCTGACGAGGTTTGAATTGAATGACCCCAATTTCGTCTGGATGTTCAGGTTCAGCAGACTCGACATGGGTCGGGCGCTTTTCTGTATATTCACACGTTATACATTCAATCCACTCGTCATCCACAGTGATGATTTTAACCACACGATCTAAAGTTCCGCATTTAGGACATTTTGCGCCTGCGATAAACTGTCTTTTCATGTCAGTTAATAACACCCTGTGAACAATAATGACGTAGTTTAAGCGGTTTTATCTGCGTTCGTCCAACCCTGATGGCGTAATAATGCATCTATTTTTGGTTCGCGACCGCGGAAATTGATAAATGCATCAAGTGCCGTATCTTTTCCGCCAACTGCTAGAATAAACTGTCGAAACTCTTTGCCAGTCTGGGTATTGAAAATACCTTCTTTTTCGAAACGATCAAAGGCATCACTGGCTAAAACTTCCGCCCATTTATAAGAATAATAGCCCGCAGCATAACCACCCGCGAAAATGTGACTAAAGCTATGTTGGAAACGGTTATAAGATGCTGTTGGGGCAACGGCATAGTTCTGACGAATTTGATCTAACGTTGTTTGAATGCCCGCTGAATTTAAAGCAGGGGCAGTACGATGGATATTCAGATCAAATAAGGCAAACTCGATTTGACGTAAGGTTTGCATACCAGACTGGAAGAAACGGGCATCGAGTAATGCTTTGAGCAAAGATTCAGGGAGAACAGCTTTGCTTTCAATATGCTCGCTAAGCAAATCCAAACTTTCTTTGTCCCATGTCCAGAATTCCATAAATTGACTTGGCAATTCTACCGCATCCCAAGCAACGCCATGTGTCCCTGCCACAGAAATATGATCGACTTCAGTGAGCATGTGATGCAAGCCGTGCCCAAATTCATGAAATAGCGTGGTGACTTCATCATGGGTGAGCAAAGCCGCTTGTCCTGCAACGGGTGGAGTAAAGTTACATACCATATAGCAGATTGGTTTTTGTAAACCCTGTGCAGTTTGCATGCGTGAGCGGAAACCACTCATCCATGCGCCACCGCGTTTTCCACTTCGCGCATAAAGATCGAAATAGAATCCACCAACCACTTTACCATGATCTTCCAGTTCAAAATATTGTGCATCTGGATGCCAAACTGGAGCTTCACGCTGCACAATTTGAATGCCGTATAAGCGTTCAACAATGCTGAATAAGCCTTGTATGATTTTCGGTGCTGGGAAATAGGGTTTTAAATCTTCCTGAGACAGATTGAATTGCTGAACTTTGAGCTTTTCTGAGTAAAAACCTGTATCCCACGGTTCTAGGTTTTCAACCCCATCTTGTTGTGCAATCGCTTTCAGCTCGGCAATTTCCTGCTCAGCAGGGCGACGTGCATGTTCAGCCAACTCGATTAAAAAGTTGGCGACAGTGTCGACATCAGGTGCCATTTTGCTCGCAAGGGACAATTCTGCATAGTTATTAAAACCGAGCAACTGTGCCATTTCCTGACGTAGGCTCAAGATTTCTTCCATCACCGCCGTATTATCAAATTCAGCTTGTTCTGCCTGATCGGAAGCGCGAGTGGTATAAGCACGATATAATTCTTCGCGCACAGTACGATCTTCTGCATAGGTCATTATTGCCAAGTAAGCAGGAATATCTAAAGTGGCAACTGCTTGTTCAAGTTCACGTTGTTGACCATATTGTTTTAATAATTCAATGCTGCTGGCAGGTAGACCTTTGAGTTGCTCTTCGCTTAAAGGCTTAAAATAAGCTTGAGAGGCATCCAACACATGGTTGGAGAAGTCTGAAGATAACTGTGATAAACGTGCTGAGATTTCAGCATAACGCTTTTTCTCTTCACCTTCTAAGGCAACCCCAGAGAGTTTGAAATCACGTAATGCCAATTTGATGGCACTTTGCTGCGCCGCAGGCAGTTGATTAAATTCTGTCGAATCTTGAATCTGTTGATAGGTCTGATAGAGCACCGTATGTTGCCCAAGCGCTGTGTAATATTCACTTAGTGCAGGCAGTAAAGACTGATAGACATCACGAGTTTCAGTATTATTCATCACGGCGTTCAAATGGGATAACACTCCCCAAGATTCGCTCATGTTATTTTCAAGTTCATCGACTTGGCTCAAGACTTGCAGTTGTGCTGCATGTTGTTCAGGTACGACAGTAAGTTCAGCTAAAAATTGCTGACCGTGTTGAATGGCTTGTTCGATTTGTTGTTTTAAGTCGCTAAGTTGAATTTGATCAAACTGAGGAACAGGTAGTGTTGCTTGATCTAAGTGCATGTGCAGTCGCCATTTCATTTTAAACTTAATCTAGATGTAGGGACTCTTGGGCGGGAAATCAAGTTTTAATTGATCGAGTTTGCTGTTCAGACCTAAATTCAGTCCAAGAGCTAAAAGATTGATCTATATGCTGAGGAATATACAAGACTTTGGCAAAGTTACGGGTCATACATTCCGTTTCCAGAATTTCACCGCTTTTGTATTTTTCTTTGCGATGGCGCCAGATTTCATTCTGTCGATAGTAGTCTTGCCCAATTTTTAAGAAAGCATGCTGTTGTTCAAATACATGATAGACGTAACCCAAATCTGCCGAACAGCGTAGCTCTCCTTCCAAACATTTGTCACTAAACCATAGGCGAATTTGAAAGGTATGCGGCGTTGGATTATAAAATTGATAATCAATATAGTTATAAAAAATCGCGGCACCACTGCCAAAAGGTAAAACTCGTCCTTGATCGGGGAAGGGGTCAAAAGAGTGCTGTGCGCGTTGTACCACCTGTAGTGGACTATGGAGTACCAACCAATGAATCAGATTGGCAATTTGGCAAATTCCACCGCCAATCCCGCCTCGTGCTTGGCCAAAACTCAGCTCCATTCCTTCAACATAGCCTTGGGCTTGTGTAGGTTGTCCAACCAATTGGCAGAAAGAAAATGTTTGTTTGGGCGCAATCAAAATGCCTGAAATACAAGGGCTGGCTATTTTTAGATTAATGACTTTGTTGTGTTGCCAGTGCTGCTCACTGTCACCTAATTTTCGGATTAAAACTGATTGATGCTTTTTAACTCGATAGGGCAAAGGAGTTGGGCACTTTTGTTGAGCATAATCTTGACCATCAGTTTTCCATTGCCAATAGCGTAATGCCCGTCGGGTGCGGGTCGATAAGAAGTAAAACAGTGGATGATACTGGCTAATCGGTTTATTGATAAAACGTCGAATGAATTTCATACTTTTGGAGTAAAAGGTGTTAAGCCTAGAGACTTAACACCTATCTGAAGTTATTCGCTACGCACTTTTGCGTTGGCTTTTTTCTTTTTGGCCTTTTTCTTCTTGGCCTTGTCTTTAGCTTTTACATCAGTCTTGGTTGATGCTTTCTTATCGGCTTTTTTAGCATAAGAACTTGGCTTAGACTTGGCTTTCTTCTTCGCAACAGGTTGATCGCCAGACTCACGTGCTTCAGCAGGCGCTTTTGCTGTGCGAGGATTAAAGGTTTCCTCCTTCACTTGAGCAGTCCCAGCTTTGGCCACTCGCGGTGCACGGCTACGAATCGCACGTCCTGCATGCGTCAATTGTTGAATCAGCTCAAAATCAATTTTACGCTCTTCTAAATTGACACCAGCCACTTTAATTTTAACTTCATCGCCTAAACCAAACGTTTGCCCACGGTTTTGTCCCACTAGACTTTGGCTAACTTGATCAAAGACAAAGAAGTCATCGCCCAATTGACTGACATGTACCATACCATCCACATACAAGTCTTTTAGGGTGACAAATAAACCAAACTCGGCTACCGCAGAAATTACACCGACAAATTCATCGCCCAAGTGCTGTTGCATATAATGACATTTTAACCACATGGTTACGGAGCGAGACGCTTCATCTGCACGACGTTCAGTCTGCGAGAAATGTTCACCTGCATCATCCAATGCCGCACCTGACAGCGGGAATGGCTTGTTGGCTAATTTGGCTTTAATGGCACGATGTAATAGTAAATCTGGATAGCGACGAATTGGTGATGTGAAGTGGGTATAGGCTTCATAAGCCAAACCATAATGTCCCGCATTTTTCGCGCCGTAATAGGCTTGCATCATAGAACGTAATAACACCGCATGAATACTCGGTGCATCAATACGGTCTTTGGTCGCTTCAATTACCGCCTGATAGTCGGCTTGAGTTGGCTGATCGGGGAATTTTAAACCCAATAATTTGACAAAATCACGGACTTTTTGAATGCGTGAGAACTCAGGTGGTTCATGCACACGATACAACATTGGAATATCATGTTCGAGAGCAAACTCTGCCGCAGCCACGTTCGCCAATAACATACATTCTTCAATCAGCTTGTGTGCATCGTTACGTGTACGTGGCAGAATTTCGTTGATACCGCCCAAGTCATCAAAGGTCATATAGGTTTCAACGGTTTCAAATTCCATCGCATGACGTTTGCCACGTAAATCTTTCAGAACTTGGTACAGTTGGAACAGGGTATTCAGTGATTTACGTACGTCACGGTCTTCAGGAACCGCTGCACTATCGCCATCGAAATATTGTGCCACTTGTGTATACGTCAGGCGTGCTTTGGAATGCATGACTGAAGGGTAAAATTCAAAGTCTGTCACGCGACCCGCACGGGAAAGTTTTAAATCACAGACCATACATAAACGGTCGACATGGGGATTTAAAGAACATAATCCATTCGAGAGGGCTTCGGGTAACATTGGCAAAACAAAGTGAGGGAAATAAACTGAAGTTCCACGCTCTTGCGCTTCATCATCCAGCGGTTTTCCAATACGCACATAATGACTGACATCGGCAATGGCAACCACCACACGATAGCCTCCGCCAGAACGTTTTTCAGCATACACAGCATCATCAAAGTCTCGGGCATCTTCACCATCAATCGTGACTAAAGGCAAGTCACGTAAGTCGATGCGACCTTCACGATCTTTGGCCGTTGGCTCTTTAAAGCTTTCCGCTTCTTTGAGGACTTCTTCTGGAAATTCGTAAGGTAAACCAAATTCTAAAATGGTTTGCGGAATAATGATTTCAGTATCCGCTTTGTCTGCCATAGATTGAATCACGTGGCCTGTGGCAAATTCTTCGCGGGTTGGATAATCATCAATCGCAATACGAACTGAATCGCCCAGTTTAAGTTTGGCATGCTCAATTAACTCTTTTTCTAGAGTAATCGGCTGATGCGCATTCGGATTTGCAGGTTGAATAAAGTATTCACCATCGTGTTGCGAGACTTTACCGATAATTTGTTTGACGCGACGTTGTACAACTTCAGAAATAAAGCCCCAAGCTTTACCTTTACGGTCGACCGAAGTTTGTTGCACTTTTACCCGATCACCATTAAACACCTGACGGAGTTCACGTTCAGGTAAGAGTAAATCGTCATGACCTGCAATACTGGCCGTACCAAAGCCTTTACTGTTGATATAAACCGTGGCTTCATGGCTGGGTTGATCTGCCATACGTTGAAATTTAAAGCCATCTTTCATCAGTTGACCATCACGTACCATCGCAATCAGTCGGTGGCTTAGCGCATCAATGCTCTTTTGATCGGCAATTTGGAAGTGTTCCACTAAATCGGCATGTGATTGTGGCGAGTTTAATTGTTCTATGGTTTCTAAAATGAGCGTACGGCTCGGAATAGGATTTTCGTAGCGTTCAGCTTCCGCTTTGGCTTCAGGATCGACCCAATTTTTCATCATGGATTTGGTTTTGTGTCAGAAGATAGGATTAGCATAAGACATGCAGCGTCAGACTGCACGTAAATGATTGCAATAATGTGTTTTTCCACGAGCAATAGTGGTCAGCAAGCTAAATTTAGTAAGTGAAAAGTGCTGGTGTAGGATAAATTCTGCTCAAATCTGAGTAAATTGTTTAAAAAATATTTAATTGAGCAAAATAATGCAAAAAAAATAGCAGCTGTGCTTGCAGTACTAGGGTTAAGTTTGTATTATGGCGGCACGTTACGGTGAGATGGGTGAGTGGCTGAAACCACATCCCTGCTAAGGATGCATACGGGCAACTGTATCGAGGGTTCGAATCCCTCTCTCACCGCCAACTTTACTTATGTCGCGCTCATAGCTCAGCTGGATAGAGCACTTGGCTACGAACTAAGGGGTCGGGAGTTCGAATCTCTCTGAGCGCACCAATGAGTAAACTGTATGTAACGTATCGCCTGAATTGGCACACAAGTAATGCGCTCATAGCTCAGCTGGATAGAGCACTTGGCTACGAACTAAGGGGTCGGGAGTTCGAATCTCTCTGAGCGCACCAACTTGAACAATTAACCGCACATGTTGCGGTTTTTTTGTGCGTGAAATTTATAAAAATAGTAGATTAAATAATATGAACCTTGCACTTTCTGATTTCGATAACACCATTACCCATTCCGACAGTTTTAGTCATTTTTTAAAATATTCATTGTCCTATCGAAAACAGTTATTGGGTGGCTTAAAAGTAGCACCATGGCTGCTTGGTTTTCGCATGGGCTATGTCAACGATCAGCAAATTAGAATCCGACTTTGTCGTGCTGCTTTTAAAAACTATCCTGCCATAATGCTTGAGCAACAAGGTCAGCAATTTTCGAAAACAATTTTGCCCAATTTAATGAATAAACATACGCTGCAACAACTTCTGGCTCATCAACAAAAAGGAGATCAAGTGGTGGTGGTCTCTTCTTCTTTGGATGTGTATTTAAGCCACTGGTGTCAGCAACAGAGCATTGATCTGATCTGTAATCAGTTAGAAGTACAAGAGGGCTGTTATACAGGAGAGTTACAACAGGGGGATTGTGGATATATGGAAAAAGCTAAGCGTATACAACAGAAGTATTGTTTAAGTGATTTTGATGCTGTGTATGCCTATGGGGATAGTCCGAATGATAATGCTATGTTAGCATTAGCCGATTACAAGTTTTATCAGGGAAAAGAAATAAACTTTTTGAATGAGTTGTCGGTTTAAGAAAATAATTTGCTTAATAACTACACATTCAGAATCATTTTTTGAAAAAAGACTAGGTATTTTAAAATAACTGCGTATAATGCCCAACCATCAAGACGTCGCGCTCATAGCTCAGCTGGATAGAGCACTTGGCTACGAACTAAGGGGTCGGGAGTTCGAATCTCTCTGAGCGCACCAACTTGATTGCATAGATCATTTATCTGTTCTATCGCATAAAAAAGAAACCGCATTTATTGCGGTTTTTTTTGTGCCTAAAATATCGTAAAAGCATGTCGTTTTTGTGAAAATTCCAAAATCTGTTGTCGCTGAGTATTGGTGAAAAGCATAAAGAAAATCGGAAATTTGGTGTACTATGCTGTAGTCTCGTTTTCAGATTGATGATGGATTTATGTCAGACAGCAAGCCTGCCTTATCTTTACGTTACTATTTAAACCTTGAAGAGTCTCAGGATGGCTTTGCCTTAGCCACCTTTGGTAAAAAGCTGTTCACACGTTTTATTACCCCTTTAATTAGTATTGCTATTATTGGTTGGGGTATTTATTTGGGTTTTACAGGGGTGGGGCGTTATTACGTTGCGCTGGGCGTATTTTTCTTAGTTCTACAACTGGTTTTGCGCTATTGGTTCTTACCGATGATGTTTAAGCGTCAGTTTGTAAAATATCAATTTGGGAAAAGTGAGCAAGGCATCGATTTATATCAGGAACATGCTGATATTTATGCCAATGGGCGTAAAAAAGTCGTGAACTATCATGAAGTACAGAATTTTGCAGTGGGTAAGCTGACCTACATGCTCGAATTAAAAAATCGTACTGTGGTGATTGTACCCAAACGTGCCTTTGCAACAGCCGAAGATCAAGGCATATTTGAAAACACATTCAAGCATTCTAAGTAAAAGATTTGTTGTCACAAAAGTCGAAGGGAAGATCATGAGTACACGTCCATCTAAAATTGTTTGTGTCGGTCGTAGCTATGCAGACCATGCGAGAGAGTTGGGAAATGCTATTCCTGACAGTCCTGTATTGTTTATTAAGCCACCGAGTAGTTTAAAGGCACTGGAAGATGGCATTTCGTGGAATTCAGCATTAGGTAGTTGTCACTATGAGTGTGAACTAACCCTGCGAATTGATCGTGAATTGAAAGCCGAAACCGATCCGCTAAAAGCCCTGCAAGCGGTGGGTGCTGTGACTTTAGGATTGGATTTAACTTTACGTGATGTACAGGATGACTTGAAAAAGAAAGGTCAGCCGTGGGAACGTTCTAAGGCTTTTGATGGTTCATGTATGTTGGCGGATTGGGTTGATGTGGCTGATGTGATAGAGGACTGGAATGATGTGCATTACACCTTGCATGTGAATGATGAACTTCGCCAAAAAGGGGATACCTCGCATCTGATTTTTGATATTGGTACTTTATTGGCAGATATGAGTCAAGTCTTTACCTTAGAAGTAGGTGATGTGATCATGACAGGTACACCAGCGGGTGTTGCTGCATTGCAAGCAGGTGACCAACTTAAAATGACTTTGCAAGGTCAGCAACAAGACTATGTTTGGACTACTTTTGTACAGGCCTAAGTTGAGTTGAAGTTAAAAAAGGACTGTCAATACAGTCCTTTTTTTCATCTGGATTGATTTGCTGCGGCATAGTCCTTGCGAAATTGATCAGGCGTACAGCGCATCCAGCGTTTAAATAAGTTAATAAAGGCTGAGGCATTGGCATAACCCAAATCCAGTGCGATGCTTTCTACCGTTTTGTTTTCATTCAGCATCGACATGGCTTTAATCACTTTCAGCCGTTGTCGCCATTCATTTAATGACATGCCTAATTCTTGCTGACAGTAACGCGCGAGAGTACGTTCGGTCATATTAATTCGTTGAGCCAATTGTGCCAGAGTGCTTTGATCGGCGGGATGCTGTTGTAAATAATCCAGTAAAGTTTGTAGTGCTGGGTGTTTACTTGAGGGTAAATAACTGCCAACCCATTTGGCATGTCGCAGTTGATCTAATAATACATGCAACAAACGTAAGTGTTCAGGGTCATGGTCAGGCAAAGGATGATGACGTAAATGATGTAAAAGTGCAGGGACTAAGGCCGAGGTCAGCAAGATACCTGCCTGTTTTGGCAATCCTTCACACAGGCTTTCATGTACATACAAAGTGGAATGAGTCACTTCGGTACGGTTAATGCCTGCATGTTTTAAATGCGGGGGTAACCAAATGCCATAAGGCGGAGGGGTCAGAAAATGAATTTGATCCACTTTGACTTCGAGCACGCCGTTGAGGGCATAGACAAACTCTCCCCAAGCATGTTCATGCGTGGGATAGCAAGACTCTGCGGGTGCATCGGAAATGCGAAACCATAGCGGTGCAGGAATATCATCATTGGTCGGCATGGGATGATAGTCATGTTGTAAACGTGTATGCATCTATTTCTCCCGTTGCTCATTTTGCCTGAATAATAGTATGAGTTGTCTGTTTTGAAGTATATCTTTTAAAAGTGACAGGTCTATAGTGGTCATTTATGAATTGAGCGGGAGTAGACCGTGAGTGAGCGTCGGGCACTAGACAGTAAAGCAGCAAGCATTATGTTTGTACTGTGTATTATTTGGGGCTTGCAGCAAGTAATTTTAAAAATGGCTGCACCAGATATTTCTGCGGTAATGCAAATTGCATTGCGCTCAGGCTTGTCTGCGCTGATGGTTTACCCCATGATTAAGCTTGCCGATGGAGTTTCTCTGTGGAGCCGGGATTATCTGGCTGCTGGTATTCTTGTTGGTGTGTTATTTGCCTCTGAATTCTTTTTGGTGGCACAAGCATTACGTTTTACCTCGGCATCACACACCGTGGTTTTGCTGTATACCGCACCAATCTTTGTGGCTTTGGGGCTGCATTGGAAGCTCCCTTCTGAACGATTGAGTGTATTGCAGTGGTCTGGGATCGCGCTTGCATTTTTCGGTATTATCATTGCTTTTCTATTTCATCCTGTTGGTTCGGCGGCGGCATCAAGCACTGCTTTGTGGGGAGATGCCTTGGCGTTACTGGCGGGAATTTTATGGGCGGCAACCACGATTGCAGTTCGTTTAACTAAGTTGGCGGAAGCACCTGCCACCCAGACTTTGTTCTATCAACTTTTGATTGCATTTCTACTGTTATTTCCTCTGGCATTTGCCATGGGGCAGGCCAGTATTCATTGGACTCCGTTTGCGATTGGCAGTCTGCTGTTCCATACCATTATTGTGTCTTTCACTAGTTATTTAATTTGGTTCTGGCTATTAAAAGAGTATCTGGCTTCGCGTTTGGGTGTGTTTTCCTTTTTAACACCATTATTTGGTGTGCTTTTTGGAGTACTACTACTCAATGAAAAAATTGAACTGAACTTTATTATTGGTACGGTATTGGTGATGTTGGGGATTATGGTGGTAAGTATGCAAGGCTGGGTGCAATCACGAGGTTTCACAAAAGTTTTAAAATCTGACTAATCCTTGTTTAGGTATTTAGCAAAAAAGCCTGTCATGAAGACAGGCTTTGCATTTAGTCAGAAAATTAAGGCTGATATAAATTGATAAAAGCACGATAAGCTGAAGATTGTTGCCCATTGCGATATACAGGACGAGTAATATTACCTTTGTCTGTAACTAGTTTTAATTCAATATCTTTGGCATTTTTGAAGGTGCTTAAGAAAGCGCTGGGTACTACAACATAATTGGATGAGCGATGTGGAACCATACGATTGATGTATTCATGTGTGGTTGCTGTCGTAGGAGCATAACTATAGGGCTTTTGATCAATTAAAAAGACAAATTGCTGAATATCATAATCATCTTTGGCACTTGGCAAATATGCCGTAACTTTTAAATTGTTACGATTTTGTTCGTTCCACGTCACTTTCACCGTTGGGCAAAGTTCATTTTGTACACAGATCAGCAGCCCTGCTGAAGCGATATTTTGAGGTTGTGTGTTTGAAGTGGCACAGCCTGCTAGCCCCATAGTCGTTACTATTGCGAATAGACTGGTTTTTAAAATATTCATGTTTAACCTTTATTGATATCGATAGAAAACTGACGGCGCAACATTTTCATAAATGAACGTAATGCGCTGTGCAGTATTTATTCTTTTCCTAAAAACTCAAATGCTTTCGTGGTCTTAAAGTATGGTGTGGCATCCCCAGCATAGACATTGGCTTGATCTGCACCTAAGTCAAGTTTCTGGAAGGGTGTAGTTTTAAAATTGATTTTCTTTAAATCTACCCAGAACGTATTGGGTGAAACCGCTGATTCAAAAAAGTATAACAAATTCTTATGGTCAACAACCGTCCGCCAGCGCGTTGATGAGATATTTGGTTCTTCTTCAGTATTGAGACCGAAGGGAACGGATGCATTGCGAATCACACTAAAGACACTGGCAAGGCTCTGTTTGCTGTTGGCATTTTTAGGAATAGCATTGATATAAAATGAGGCGCGGGCAAAACGATCCGAGGCACGGTTTGTACCAGGTAGGAAGGTTGTACCTCCAATCTTTTTCCAATATTCATTCAGTGCTAGCTGTTCGTCAAAAGTCGGTGAATTGGTCATGACCTGATATTTAGAATTATGATGAATGACCTGTTGACCATTAATGTATTCTACAATGGCACTATCTCCCGATGCATCTGAAAGAGAAAGGTGTAAGGTCGCAAGACGTTTTTCCCCAGGGACATCATCCGTGACCACAATAAATGGCTCTTTCTCCAGTGCACGAATGGCTTCATTCACTGTCGCATAATTATCCAGCACGTATTGTGCCCACAGTGAAATACTTAAAGTGGGCTTTTTATTGTTTTTTACTTCTGGATATTCGGATTCAACTAGCCAAAGTAAATTGGCTGTAAGACCTTTTTCATTGATGCCATCGGTTGTGGAAATATCATAACCTGTTGCAATCACACTGCCATATTTAGCTTTCCAATGAATGGATTGGGGGCCTGCCAAACCATTTCGGGCGATGTTTTGCGGCATGATCCAGAGATTGGTCCCGATGTCGACTTTCCAGTCCATAGAACGTGCTGTCATGATGTTTTGATTATCACCATGAAAAACAACGCGGGTACAGGCTTGAAGCGATGAATGAATCAAAAGACCGCTGGTTAAAGTTGCAATAAGGAATAATTTTTTTGTCATGATGGATCCTGTTGTTTTAACATTTGAATGATGGATTTTTCAGATTCGGTTGTGTTCAAAGGTACAATCTTTGTTGGTTGGGTTTGAATAATTTGAATAGGAATAAAACGAATTTGTACATAGGTCGGGTGACCATTGCGATCCGTTCTTAGTGCTCGGTTTAATTTGTCAATTTGATTCGTTGAAGGCGGAGTAACCCCACGTATAAACACCCTAGCTAAGGTAAAGTTTGAATGTGTTTCGAACTCCACTGTGTCAATAATATTGGTTTCGTTATTAAGCTTTTGACTCAATAGGTCGCTGATGTGAGATTTATATAATTCATTCTGAACGGTATGGAGTAAATTAAGGGTCAAATATACGGCCAATATAAGTAGAATGATTAAGCTGACCCAATTACGTTTTGCAAACTCTAGGTATTTACTGGAAACTTCCTCATTAGAACCACGTCTAAAACCAGCAATCCAGAGCACCATTGCTGAACTGATTTGAATTGCGATGATATTGGTAAAGGTCAGCAAGAAGGCATTGGCAGAAAGAGAAAACTCAGCTCTGGATAATAAAATACCACTGGCGACTAAAGGTGGAACTAACGCAGTGGCAACAGCAACCCCAACTACAGCAACCGAAAGTCGTGGTGAAACTGAGGCAAAGGCACCTGCAGCACCACCTGCCAGAGCAATCATTAAATCGAGCGAATTTGGGTGTGTACGCGCCATGATTTCGTTGGTAATGGCAATATTGGGATGGATAATTCCGATAAGAAAACCAATCCCGTAAATCATCAAAATACCCAATGTTAACGTTTGAAAAGCGGTACGAAACAATATCCAGCGGCTATCGATTAAAGCCAAAGAAATACCTGCAATCGGCCCTAACATCATAGCAACCAACATGGCACCAATGACCACTGCTGTAGAATCACTAAGTAGCCCATAGGCAGCAATTACTGCTGCTAGTGCATTCATAATAAAAAAGGTTTTGCTGGGGAGGGCATCGACCTGAATATTCAGACGGACTTGCTTATGGTCAATTTGTTTAGAGCTTTCTCGAAGTGCCTGTTGATAGCGTAATTTTTCTTTTAGTGTTTCAAAGCGCTCTTTCTCAGGCTCCGTTTCATTAATAATAATGGTCGGTGTTTCTTTTTTTGGGTCCGTCATAGTGAATTCTCAACTGAATCACGCAAACAAAAGTCTTGCTTGTGATGAGAGGTTCTTCTTCTACATCATGTTTTTAAATCATTTTATCATTTGGTTTAGAACTTATATTAGCTTATTTTTTAAACGAGTTGTAGTTTGAAATTTGGAGAATTACGTAATCGACAGGGGGGAATGGATTAATAAAATGAGAAGACTGGTATGAATGATTGGTCAAACGAGAGATGAAATATGATTTCATCTCCTTTGTCTGATGAGGTTTAACGCTGCTCAAAAATACTCGCCAATGGTAGAGAAAGTTTGGCAGCCAGATAATCATCAGCTTCTTCAAACATGGGGCCAATCCGCTGCATCCACTCATGATCATCGAGATGAATATTTTTAACATCAGGTCGACGTGGTAGTGGGTAGGGAAGTGATTTGTAAAAACTCCAAAAATCCACCTGCGTTAAATTACGGACCAACACATATTCATTGTTATCGGTACGTTTCACTAAATTTTGCTGTTCTAGTAATAAAACATAGCTTGGCCAGTGGCCAATTTCTTCTCGACCTAAAACATCTAGCGCTTCTTTGTCTGACATACTCTCGCCATTTTGTTGCTTGAGATGAAAAAGTTGTAGGATATCGAGCAGCATAATCACAGGATGTCGTCGCTGTTCTTTTCCTGTATAAAAAGCAGTCAGTGCATAACTAATTTCAACGCCAAGCAGTACAATATTCCACGATAGAAAAATCCATAATAGGAAAATAGGTAGCGCGGCAAATGCACCATAAATAATTTCATAACTGGTGAAATTAGACATGATGTAACCAAATAAGTTTTTTAATAATTCAAAAATACTGGCGCTGAATATGCCTGCAAATAGGGCTGCTTTAATTGGAACGCTACGATTGGGAATGGTCCAATATAAAATAAAAAAACCTAGAATCGAGAGTGTAAAGGAGATAAGCCAGAGCAAGAAGGCACCATTGACTTCATAGCCTGCCAAATGGCTACTTAGCAGATTCATGGAGGCTACAGTAGAAGATAATACAAAGGCACTGCCTAGTATAATTGGACCTAAAGAAATAATGGTCCAATAACGCATGAAACCAATCATGCCACCCCGTTTTTCACGAACACGCCAAATACGATTAAACACGTTTTCGATACTGGTCAGCATCATAACGGTGGTAATGAACAGAAATAAAATCCCGATGACCGTCAGGTTGCTGGATTTATCGGTAAATGCGGTTAGGACTTTGTCAAAAGCAATGGTAGTTTTAGGTAAAAAATTACTATAAATCAACTGCTGTAATTGTTGTCGCGCAGGTTCGAGAGCTTTAATCGAAGAAATAATGACTAAAAATACGGTTAACATCGGAACTACCGCAAACAATGTAGTATAGGTTAAAGAACCTGCTTGTTCGCGGCAACGGTCTGCTTCAAAACGTCGAAGGACAAATAAAACAAACTGAAACCAAGTCTTGCTGTAAAAAGGCAGTCTTGTTAAATACTTTTCTATCATGCGTTTCTAGTCTCAATTCTTAATCACTTTATATATTTTTCAAACACAAGCTTAACCAAAAAGTGGGAAAAATACCGTATAGTTTTCATTTTTAGCTTAGATCATAAATGTCATGCAACCTTATGTCCTTGTTTTATATTACAGCAAATATGGCTCAACTAAAGAAATGGCGCATTTGATTGCCAATGGTGTCGAGTCGACAGGGATAGCCGTCAAGATTCGTACTGTTCCCAATTTGGCTACAGTGGTGACGGAGGCAGCAGCAAGCATTCCTGCTGAAGGAGATATTTACTGTACTTTGGAGGATTTACAGTATTGTTCGGGTTTGGCTTTAGGTTCACCAACGCGGTTTGGCAATATGGCATCAGAAATGAAATATTTTTGGGATCAGACCACCAGTTTATGGCTAAATGGTGCTTTACACGATAAACCCGCCTGTGTTTTCACGGCTTCGGGTTCTATGCATGGCGGACAGGAAAGTACACTGTTGACGATGCTTCCTCCATTATTTCATCATGGGATGATGGTGATGGGGTTAACCAATGCGCAGGCTGCATTATCGAATACCAAAACAGGGGGAACACCTTATGGTGCGAGTCATGTGAGTGGTCCACGCCATGATCAGCAATTGAGTCAAGATGAAAAAGTGCTCTGTACTGAACAAGGACGCCGTTTAGCCACTATCGTACAAAAACTACAGACGACGCAAGTTTAATTTGAAAGGTCAGCATCATCAGAATGTTGACCTTTTACTTTTAAAGCCTAGTGAGTAATAGCTTAAGTGTTCTCAATTTTTTGCTTAAAGCGATAATGACATTTTGAACATTTGTAATCGAGAAAAATATTCTTATCAATCACGACACCTGCTTTCTTGCCAAAATAGTTGCCTAGAAAGCCCCCTGTAATCCCGACACTAATTCCACCAATAAAAGTACCTACTGTACCGCCTACAATAACGCCCAAAGGGCCAGCTACAGCGCCAATAGCGGCGCCTGTTGAGGCTCCAGTTGCAGCACCACCGACAGTTCCTGCTGCAACGCCTGCTGAACCGAGTAAGATTCCACTGGCTTTTTTTAGGTGTTGGTCATGGTCACGTTTTTCAACTTCGTTTGAACCACATTTAGGACAGAGAATCGTATTTTCCATAGATGATTTGCCTTTGCGTGCCGTAAACTCAATCACGAGATACAGCAATTTTCGTCAAGATTCACGTTTTAGCAGAACCACCATGTGCTGCTGTGACTTGTATGAATTTACTAAGTCTGTAAATCTAAGGTGAATTCTAGCGAAAAAGAACGGCAATGTGTTTAATTGAGTTGTAAGCACAGCGCTCTTCTATAATTAATAATGAAGAAAATATGAAGCAAGTATAAGAACATTTGGTTTTGTATTTAAACTTATATGCTAAGAGTAGGCACATCGAAGTGGACTCGATTGCGTCCTGCCAGTTTAGCTTGATATAACGCTTTATCCGCACGTTTGAAGACGGTTTCTGCATTCAAGTCTGTGATATGTGCTTCGGCTACCCCAATACTGACGGTAAAACAGATGATTTCTTCTTGATATGGAAGTTTCATATCTTCGATGGCAGTACGTATTTGTTTAAATCGATTTACTGCATCTTTTACAGCATGGGTAGGAAAAATAATGGCAAATTGCTCCCCCCCAATTCGTGCAAGAAAATCATGCTCATTTAAATGAGATTGAATGTGTTCACACATTTGCTGAAGCACATAGTCTCCAGCTTGATGACCATAAAAATCATTTAAAGTTTTGAAGTGATCAATATCGAGGATACTCATACTAAAAGGGGTCTGGGTATTAAAAAACAGCAGCATGTGATGGTTGCTTTGCTGAGTAAACATACGTCGGTTAAAAGTACCAGTCAATTCATCGGTAGAAGTGAGTTTTTGCATTTCTTGCACCTGTAGGTGCAACTTAATGTTTAGTCCAATCCAGTTTGCTAAGCATTGTAATAATATGGCTTGTTGCTTTGTGTAATGAAACTTGGCACGGTCGGCAACATTTAATGTACCTAAGCATTTCCCCTTATGCATTAAAGGCGCATCCATGCATGACCCCATGCCATTTTGAGCCAACATATGGCAATCTAATTCTTCAAATAAGGTGACATCATCGCAAATTCGAAGTGTAGCGGTACTAAAAACACGTCCAACAAATGTCTGTTGAATGGGAACTTTAAATTCAAGCGGAATCGCCTGATTACCTGATATGGAATACAGTTTAAGAAAATGAGCCCGATCATATAGGGTAATACTCGTACGTTCAGCTTGAAAGATCTGTGAAATCCAGAACGCGATTTTATCTAAAAGACTCTGTAGGCAATCTGCTTGTGCAAGATCATGAATGAAATTGATTGGAAGTTGAATGTAATCGTGTTCATTCAGTGGAGTTAATTGATTTGGTGGGTATATCCGTTCAACCATCTTTTTGTTGTTCATCGTGGGATGTTTCTCTAAGTCCAGCGGTCAGTTTAAGCGATTTTTTGATTGGAATTGAAGTGTTGACCAAATTAGTTGTTCTCTAGAGGGATTTAAAGCGCGAATTTAATTTTCAGATATCTGAAATAAATCTACTTATATACAAAGCATAGTTTCTGTTTATTTAATAAATCAAACTGTTCAGGGTAAAGCATTTTCGTGTGTACGAACTCAGTCTGGCAAAATAAAAAAGAGCGCTTAAGCGCTCTTTAAATACAGTATTTGCACTTAGTTGCGTTCAAACTCAACTGTACCATTGGTTAACGATTTTACCCGTGCCAAAGATTCAACACGGTAACCTTTTTCCAATAACAATGCACGACCAGGCTGGAATGATTTTTCAATCACAATACCAATACCTACAACTTCAGCTTGGGCTTGGTGAATCAAATCAGCAAGACCTAAAGCAGCTTGACCATTCGCCAAGAAGTCATCAATCACTAATACTTTATCAGTAGAGCTGATGTGTTTATTTGAAATTGCAATGGTGCTTTCAATTTGCTTGGTAAAAGAGAAGACTTTTGAGCGGTACAAATCATCTTTTAAAGTTAAAGACTGATATTTACGTGCAAAAATGACAGGCACGCCGAGTTCTAAACCAGCCATAACAGCAGGTGCAATACCTGATGCTTCAATTGTGATGATTTTGGTGATTCCCGCATCTTTAAATAGACGCGCAAACTCTTGACCAATCTGTTGCATCATAACTGGGTCAATTTGGTGGTTTAAGAAAGAATCGACTTTCAGAACTTGATCAGAGAGAACGATACCTTCTGCTAAGATTTTCTGTTCTAGTGCATGCACGGGAGAATCCTCGGGGGCAGGTGCTTTTTCAAGCAAAAGCGTATTTTAAAAAGCACCTGAAAAAATGCAAGTAAAATTGACTAAATGGTCTAATTAGTGGGGCCTTTATATCCAGTTAACAGTAGACCGTAAGATGATTTTCCATCCTGATGGGTCACTTTCACTGGAAGATAATCCAATTTAGGAGCTAACCAGAACGTTGTATCGCGGCCTGGCTTATCATGTTTCATCACTACTTTAACTGTATCGAAGGTCCCATAAGAAGTTTTAACTTTTTCAGAACCTTGTTTAACAAACTGGCGAGATTCGACTTCTTTGGCGTCAGCAATCAAATAAGACGATTTCATGCCAACACCTTTCAAGTCCTCACGGATTTGTAATTCAGCATTCAGTTCATCCAGTACGCCAGCTTTCCAAGCAAATGAACGCGCTTTATCATCTTTTTTGGTGTTAATGGTTTTGGCACTTGGATTGAAGTTGATGTTCATGGTGTTATTGTGCACCAAAATTTTACTGGTTCGGCTGAAGCTATTGGAATTAATTTTGCCTGCGTTGAAACCAAAGCGACTGGTTTCAGATGCAGAGGCAATTGCCCCAGCTTTGGCTGCAAAAACATAGGTCCAGGTATTTCCTGATTTGCTTAAGGTACGAGTTGCCGAGCCCATGTTCTTGCCATTGTAGTTAAATTGATAACTTGCTTGGAAGGGACTCATGGCGAATGCTTGGCTGGAAAAGCCAGTAAATAACAATGTAGAGGCAATACCTGTCGTCATTGCTATTGTTTTCAAAACATTTTTAGCCATTAGTGAAAGTGTTCCTGTGAAGTTTAAAATAAGTGCAGTGTAAAATTACACCCGTTTATTATGCCTATGTATTATGAAGATAAAATCTGCTTTTTTGTGCAAAGTGTATCTTTCCTGTAGCATTTTTTCTTGGTATTTCGTGTCAATTTAGACATGAAATTTGTCCCTATTTGCGCTTTTGTTTAATAGGTGTGACTTGGTTTTCAGGAATACCTTCATGTGCCCAATCTTCAATTTCATCTTCAGTCATTTTGCCAAATAAGGCGGCTAAATTCACATTGCCTAAAACGACCAGTTCAGCTTCGCGCAAGACTGCATGATTGACATGCACTTTATTGAGTGTATCCAGAATCGAGCGTTTTTTACCTAGCCAGCGATTCAAATCTAGATGTAATAAATCATCTTTTACCTTAATCACATTCAATTTTTCAAGAATCATGCCTAAAGGATCTTTATTTAGAATTTTTTGATAGAAATAGATCGCAGTATTAAAACCAAGTTTATGGAACACATTTTGAAATTTAGCTTCTATGACCTGTGTATCGCTAATTTGCTCGAATACAATCAGTTGAATGTCTCTATTCATTTCCATTTGTACCAGCTTTAGATCTACAGAAAGGGTGGTATAAATCCCTTTAAACTCTAAAGTGGCATATAAACGTAACCAGTCATCATGTAGGTCGGCATGCAAATCTTTTAGCATTTTCACATTGTCTGTGACAAAGCGTTGGAAAGTCGCATTTAAAAAGACTTGTGAAAGTGGAAATTCACGTTCATCTTCAATAAAGCCTTCTGCTTTTTGGTACACTTGATGTAGCCGTTTAGAAATATTGGAAAGTAGCGTTTGCATAAAGGCATCCTAGCAAGTGAATCTACTGGCTTTTGATTAATTTTGCTGAATTGTATTTAAAATACAAAAATTCAATCTTGCAGTTTAGCAAAATTAATTGCACCATTTTCAGTATTTTAAGGCCGTGATTCTGTTGTATTGATGAACTTTGGGTTTTATCAACATAATAGCAACCAAGTCAAAATTTTACTGTATATGCAGTGTGGGGAAGGCAGTTTGTCGGTTAGTTATGATCCTGAATAAAATAAATTATACGCCTTTATTGCGCACGTGGTGGAAAGACCCGATTTTTACAACTGCGGTGGGCTTTGCACTGGCTTTACATCTCGCTGTTTTAGCTATTGAATTTGCTGCACCCACACAACAGGATGCGGCGGTGAAGGAAATTGCAGTGACGTTGCGACCGAGCGAACAGAAGGTTGAACAAGCTGATTTTCTAGCACAAGCAGATCAGAAAGGTTCAGGAACATTCCGCGAAGCACATCGAATGTCGAGTGACATGCCAGCACCCATGCTGGAGCAAAGTGCGGGTGAAAAGCAGATGGAAACCCTGCAAAAAACCCAACAAAAGCGTGAACTGAATTTTGAAGAAAAAGTCTTGATGACCACGCTGAGTTGGCAAAAGCAGGCTGAACAAACTCGTCGGAAAAAAGCGATGGATGAACTAAACAGTCAGTTTCAAGCCAAAGCTGCCATGGTAGCAAGTCTGGAAGCACAATATTTACAGCGTCAACAGAATTTTAGCCGCCAACAGAAAATTAAAACGGTCGATGGTATTCAAGCCAAGCAAGACGTTACAGCGGCATATTTAGAAAAATTTAGACAGAAAGTTGAATTTTACGGCAACCGTTATTATCCAGATCAAGCAAAACAACAGCGGTTGGCAGGTGAAGTTCGTTTGATGGTCATTCTGAACCGTAATGGTGGGATTCGGGCCATTCGTTTAATTGAAAGCTCTGGACATGACTTACTTGATGAAGCCGCGAAAGCATCGGTACGTAAAGCGGCACCATTTACTGGATTTGACCGTAATATGAAAGATATCTCCGAGTTACGCATTGTCCGAACATGGCGTTTTGACCCTGCGGAAGCCGAGTTTGAAGTCCATTAAATTGAATGGACTGAATGGGTATAGTGGCGTTCAATCTTACAAATTTCTACACTAAAGGATTGATACCATTGTTCTTTACCTAATTGCTGTGCCACTTGATGTTCGGCATCGTGATGCCATGCTTGAATGTCTGCCAAGCTGTTCCAGTAAGACAATGCAATTTCAAAGTCTTGCTCGGAAATGGCTTCAAACTTTTGACAATTAAACTGACTCAGTGCTTTTTCGCGTAACAACTGCGCTGTTTGAGAATATTGTTCATCTAGGGTTTTAATTTTGGCTTTAAAAATGACTACGTACTTCATGGTTGTCCTGTCTTCGCTAATTGATATTTGTCATTATTGTTGACATAAAAAAGCGAGCCGAAGCTCGCATTTTAGGATCTATGCTTGTTCTAAATAGGGATTGTCAAAACCCAGTTTCGCCAATATTTCTATTTCTAGAGCTTCCATTTCTTCGGCATCTGCTTCAGAGGTTTCATGGTCGTAGCCCATTAAGTGCAAAGTACCATGCACGAGCATGTGCGTGAAATGTGCGAGTGGGGTTTTGTTTTGCTCCTGTGCTTCTAAAAGCACAACAGGAATACAAATGACTAAATCACCAATCGGAAATGAATCAAGAATTTGAGCCATTTCATCAGGTAGGTCGCTTGGAAAAGATAAGACATTGGTGGGTTTATCTTTACCGCGGTATTCCAAATTCAATTTATGGCTTTCATCATTATCGACACAGGCAATACCTATTTCACAGTCACTTTGTGTATCGATATGGCGTAAGCTGGTTTCCACGATTTTTTTGAGATAAGCGCGTTTCAGTACCAACGCTGGGGACTGAAACGACTGTTGTAGAGAAAGACTAAGTTTCAAAATGAATCCTTAAAGCGGTTAATCTTGTGCATCCGCAGCAGCATCATTTTCAGCAATTAAGGCTTCTTGACGCGCTTTACGTTCTGCACGTGCTTCGGCACTCAGGCGTTGTTGTTCGCTATCCCAACCTTCGTAAGCTTCTACGATTTTTTGTACCAGTTGATGACGGACCACATCACGTGAATGGAAGCGGGTGATGTGAATTTCTTTCACATTTTCAATGACACGTAGTGCATGTGCGAGACCTGACTGCTGACCACGTGGTAAATCGACTTGCGTGACATCACCAGTAATCACCGCACGTGAACCAAAGCCTAAACGAGTCAGGAACATTTTCATTTGTTCGGGCGTAGTATTTTGAGCTTCGTCCAGAATGACAAAAGAATGATTTAAGGTACGACCACGCATGTAGGCCAGTGGAGCGACTTCAATCACTTGACGTTCAATCAGTTTCGCCACTTTTTCAAAACCGAGCATTTCATACAAGGCATCATATAAAGGGCGGAGGTATGGATCGATTTTCTGGCTTAAGTCACCCGGTAGGAAACCGAGTTTTTCACCTGCTTCAACCGCAGGACGCACCAGTAAAATTCGTTGGATTTCATTGCGTTCTAACATGTCGACTGCGGCAGCAACGGCAAGATAGGTTTTACCTGTCCCCGCAGGGCCAATACCAAATGAAATATCGCTTTGCAGAATTCGCTGAACATAGCGTCGTTGGTTTGCACCGCGTGGATTAATCCGACCTTTACGGGTTTGTAGATAAACGTCCTCTAAACCTGTGTGGCCATTATCAGAAAAGTCTTCTTGAATTTCACGGTCAGTTTGACTGCCTTGAATCATCATGTGGATGACGTCGGCAGTAATTTGTTGAGAGGTTTCAGCTTCTTCATGCAGACGTTGCAAGAGTGTCTCGGCTCTTTCGACTGCATCAATCTCCCCATCGATGTAGAAATAATCACCTCGATGGGAAATTTGGACATCTAGACGTTGTTCAATTTGTTTCAAGTGACCGTTATAAGCACCGAGCATGCTCTTTAAACGCTCCATTGAAATACCAGGAAAAGTTACTGTACGTCGAATCGCTGCAGTCAAGAGAGTTCCTTTATGGTAGCTTGAATCTATACCCTTACATTACGCCACGTCAGGCTCAAGATTCAAGAGTTCACCATAAACAAAATTCAAAGTTTTAATTTCGGTAATTTCGATTTCTGCGAAACGTCCAACCCATGTTGCATCACCAATAAAGCTCACGTAACGGGTGTTATCTGCCGTACCAATCAATAAGTTTGGATCTTTATCCGAAACTTTCTCGATTAAAACCCGTTGAATGGTGCCGAGCATGGCATCGGTCTTTTCAATACTAGATTGCTTAATCCACTTTTGAACCTTGGCTAAGCGCTCTTTTTTCACCTCTTCAGGAGTCGTATCTTCAAGGTCAGATGCAGGTGTACCTGGACGTTTTGAATACACGAAACTATAAGAATGGTCGAAGTCCATATCTTTGATAAATTGATAAGTTTCTTCAAAATGAGCATCAGTTTCGCCTGGGAAGCCGATAATGAAGTCACTTGATAAATGCATATCAGGACGCACTTTACGTAACTTAGCAATTTTGTCGATATAGACATCAATGGTGTGGTTACGTTTCATTGCTTGCAGTACATCGTTTGAACCACTTTGTACGGGCAAATGCAGATGCGATACCATTTGTGGTAAGTCACGGTAGCATTGAATCAAATCATCGTTAAACTCAAGCGGATGTGAGGTGGTATAACGCAAACGGCCAATACCTGGAATTTCTGCAACAAGACGTAACAAGTCTGCAAAAGTACAGATATTACCTTCGAAAGTTTCACCGCGGTAACCATTCACATTTTGACCGAGCAAAGAAATTTCTCGTACGCCTTTTTCGGCTAAGGTGGCAATTTCTGCTAAAACATCATCAAGTGGACGTGAAACTTCTTCACCACGGGTGTAAGGCACCACACAGAATGAACAATATTTTGAACAACCTTCCATAATTGAAACAAAAGCCTTGTAACCTTCTACACGCGGTTCAGGTAAAAAGTCGAATTTTTCAATGTCAGGGAAAGAAATATCCACCAGTTTGATTTTTTCTTTCTTGGGTTTTTCGATTTGTTCGAAATGCTGATCAAGCATTTGTGGCAAACGGTGCAAAGTTTGTGGACCAAAAATCATGTCGACATAATTGGCACGTTTTTGAATGTTGTCGCCTTCTTGAGAAGCAACACAACCACCTACACCAATAATTAGGTCAGGATTTTTATCTTTCAGCTTGCGCCAGCGACCCAACTCGGAAAACACTTTTTCTTGTGCTTTTTCACGAATAGAGCAGGTATTCATCAATAGAATATCCGCTTCTTTCGGGTCTTGAGTTAGTACATAGCCGTGTGAGTCGCCAAGTAAGTCTGCCATACGGTGACTGTCATACTCATTCATCTGACACCCTTGCGTTTCGATATACAGTTTTTTAACTGATCCATCGGTGGCTGGGGTGTGCTGTGGCTGGGTAACAGTGTTTTCTGAGGCAGCGTTGGCACCATTCGGGATGAAGGTTTGAACCGTCATGTAGGCTCCTAACAGGGATAAAACGGAGAAACGTGTAAAAACTGTATCTGCGTGATGCGTTGGCGATAAAAAATCGACCTTGACGAGCGCAGAAACACGGTTAAACACGAGAGCAATATAAGGAAGGCGCATATTTTAGCAGGATTTACAGAAAAACGGTCAGCTTTAAATATCGAAGCAAAAATATTGATTTATGAAGCAAAAATGTTTGAAAATTAATATTGTCTTATCAGAAGGTTACATAACACAACAACAGAGTGGTTGGAGAATATTCTAAACTAGCTGCATGAACGAAGTGTTTATATTGAGATTGGGTCGAATAGGTTAAAATAAAGGATGAAGGCGCACATATGTTAAATCGGTGGATACATAAAAAAAATTATTATCACGTACTTGCATGGAGTGTGGCTTCAATGGGCATATTGGGTCATGCCTATGCAGCAAATGAACAATTTAATGATGCTTTGCAAGCGGCCAATTCTGGCAATACTCAATTATTACAACAATATCAAATGTCCATGCAAAATGATGTATTGGGCTATTACCCAGAATATTGGGCTTTAAACGCCAATTTGGGCTTTCAGCCAGCAAATAATATTATTGATTTTGCTCGCCGTTATCCTCAATCTGCGATGGCGGAAAAATTAGCCGCCGATTATGTTGAAGAAAAAGTCAAGCAAGCCGATTTTAGTACTGCACAGCCTGTTTTACCTTATGTGACCAATCCAGATCAGGCAGAAAGTTGTGCAGTTGCACAAGTGCGGGCGAAAACAGGGGATAGTTTAGTTTTTGCAGAATACAAAGATGTTTGGCTAACAACAAATTCTCAACCTGAATCCTGTACAGGTTTAGCTCGACAAATGCTGTCGAGTCCTTTAATGACTCAGCAAGATAAGCAACAACGCTTATGGAGCTTGTTACGTGCGGGTCAATCTGGACAAGCTATTGCCACAGCACAAACCTTGGGGTTGAATTTAAGTCTTGCACAGTTGAACAAGATTCAAGCCGATCCATTGAATTATGTCTGGTCTGCGCCTAAAGCAACCGCAGAAGACCATGCGTATTTAATCTTTGCAATGGGACGCATGGCAGACAGTGATTTGGATGCAGCAATTTCATCTGTACAGCGTGCTGCGCAGGGAACACCAGAAGCTATACAAAAAGCTTTGTATCGTGCAGTCGGTTATATTGGTGGTACGACTGTAATGAAAAATAACTTCAAACGTGAAGTGTTAAATAATTTGGATGCCAGTTACGGCTTGCCATTTAGTCCAGAAGAAGCAGAAATCTATGCGCGTCAAGCCATCCGTTTCAGTGCTTGGGAAAGTTTGATTCGTGCCATTGATGCCATGAGTGTCAATCAAAAGCAAGAAGATCGTTGGCAATATTGGTTGGCTCGTGCTTATGAACAGCGTAATGATGCGCATGCAAAACGTAGCGCGCAGGAAATTTTCCGCAAATTGGCTCAAGGAGACCAGTATCATAATTTACTGGCCAAAGACCATGTAGGGCAACGATACAGTACGATTCCGAATAATGTACAGCCAAGTAACAGTGACGTGCAGCGTTTAAGTCAAGATATTCACTTTAATCGGGCTTTTGCTTTACGTAATGTTAATGCACCTGATAGCTATGTGAATCGTGAATGGAACTGGGCGGTGCGCCAAGCCTATTTAAAACATGATGATGGTCTATTATTAGCAGCAGCGAAACGTGCAACCGATATGGGCTGGTATGATCGTGCCATTTATGCAGCAGATCGTACCGAGAGTAAGCATAACTATGCCTATCGTTATGCGATGCCTCATCAAAGTTATGTGGTTAGCCATAGCCAGAATGCAGGAATTGACCCAGCATGGGCATATGGCTTAATGCGTCAAGAAAGTCGTTTTGTTTCGAGTGCTCGCTCACATGTCGGCGCAGGTGGTTTAATGCAGATCATGCCAGATACAGCGAGATTGGTTGCCAAGCAAATGGGGGAAACTTATAATCCTGCCGCGTTATCGGATATGAATACCAATATTCGTTATGGAACGTTTTATTTGTCGATGATTAATAGCCAATTAAGCAGTAACCCAGTGTTGGCGACTGCAGGATATAATGCTGGACCGAATCGGGCGCGTCGTTGGCAACCTGATGATCAACCACTGGCTGCAGATCAATATACGGAAACCATTCCTTTGAACGAAACTCGAGACTATGTCAAACAAGTCATGACCAATGCCACGCATTATGGGGTCTTGTTGGGGCAGGGAGCACAGTCTATTGGAAATCGTATGCAGGTTATTCCTTATCGCGGTACGCCATAAATTTATTGTGTAAGCAGCATGAGAAGGGCGAGTATTCATGTGGTTTGATGTAGTTGAAAACACTCAGATTAAAGTGTCCTGCCTAATCGTAGGTGGCTTTGCTCTGGCTGTTTGTACGCAATTCACCTATGCCGCTTCCTCTGTTGCACCACATGGCTATGTCATGGAAATCCAAATGACGCCTGCGGCATGTATGATGGACAGTCAACGCAATAAACGCCGTAAATGTTTAGAGGGGTATTCGCTAAATATTCTCGGACTATTGCCTGAAACAGCACAGCGAGAATGTGAAACCTCATCTTCAGCAAACTTGTCACCATTACAAGCCAAAGTCGTAGCTAGAGTCATGCCAGATGAAAATGCACGCGTTCAGCTCTGGCAGTCTATTGGTGGTTGTGTACCGATGGGAGCGAGTCAGTATTTCCGCACCATTATTAATTATGCAGAACGTTTAAAGATTCCAGCGGAACTATCAAGCCCAGAAACACGAACTTTGCCGCAGAATCAAATCAAATTACAGTTTTTGCGTTTAAACCCGACTTTGCCAAGTAATGGAATACAGTTGGGGTGCCAGAGTTATCGTGGTGAAAACTATCTAACCAAAGTCAATATTTGCTATAAAACCAATGGGCAATATAAACAATGCTCTACTGCTGTAGTTGGTAATTGCCCAAGTCAGATCACAATTAAAGGGTCATACTAAGTTTTTTATGACTGGCGATTTATATTTCCTATCAGACTTTTGTTGAAATTCATGCTCTTTTTTATGCATATGCTTGAGGATTGGAGTACAATCTTTGCCGTTTATGATAATTCGATGAAAACGGACAGACCCGTTTAATCATATTAACGATCCTCAATTGGAGATAATTACATGAAGCAACCTGTTCGCGTTGCCGTTACTGGCGCAGCTGGTCAAATCGGTTACAGCTTATTATTCCGTATCGCTAGCGGTGAAATGCTTGGTAAAGACCAACCCGTTATTTTGCAATTGTTAGAAGTTCCATTTGAGAAAGCTCAAGCTGCGCTTAAAGGCGTAATGATGGAATTAGATGACTGTGCTTTCCCATTATTGGCTGGCATGATCGGTACTGATGATCCTAAAGTTGCATTCAAAGATGCTGACTACGCGTTATTGGTTGGTTCACGTCCACGTGGTCCTGGTATGGAACGTGCTGACTTGTTAAAAGTGAACGGCGAAATCTTTATTGGTCAAGGTCAAGCACTTAACGAAGTTGCTAGCCGTGACGTTAAAGTATTGGTTGTAGGTAACCCTGCAAACACTAACGCTTACATCGCAATGAAATCTGCTCCAGATCTTCCAGCGAAAAACTTCACAGCAATGTTACGTCTTGACCACAACCGTGCGTTAACTCAACTTGCGCAAAAAGCGGGTGTTGCAGTTTCTGACATCGAAAACATGACAGTTTGGGGTAACCACTCTCCAACAATGTATGCTGACTACCGTTTTGCAACTGTAAACGGCGAAAGCTTAAAAGACAAAATCAACGATGCAGCTTGGAACAAAGATGTATTCCTTCCAACAGTAGGTAAACGTGGCGCTGCGATCATCGAAGCACGTGGTTTATCTTCTGCTGCATCTGCTGCGAATGCTGCAATCGACCACATGCGCGATTGGGCTCTTGGCACAAACGGCAAATGGGTAACAATGGGTATTCCTTCTGACGGTTCTTATGGTATCCCTGAAGGCGTAATGTTCGGTTTCCCTGTAACAACTGAAAACGGTGAATACAAAATCGTTCAAGGTTTAGAAATTGACGAATTCAGCCGTGAGCGTATCAACTTCACTCTAAATGAGTTAGAAGAAGAACGTGCAGCAGTTGCTGACATGGTGAACTAATTTAATCTTTAATGATTAAGTTAAAAAAGCACTCCATTTAGGGGTGCTTTTTTTATGGATGAATAGAACCAACAAAAAATAACATGCTGAAAAAATATACAGAATGATTTTGTGATGTTATTCAGTTACCTTGAAAAGAGAACAAGGATGCGAGGACAGAATGATGTTTGATGTACAACCCACCTTAGAACTGCTATTTGAACAGTTAGGTTTAAACGCCAGTGAAAGTGATATCGATCAATTTATACGTGAGCATCAATTGGCTGCAGGCGTTGAACTGCATCAAGCCAGTTTTTGGACAGAAGCACAGCGTGAATTTTTACATAGCCACTGGGATAAAGATGATGAATGGGCGATTGTGATTGATACTTTAAATGAGCAATTACATGAAGATGTTGGAGGCATGAATTTCTCAGGTTAATAACAAATAGATACAGGCTGTCGCGCTTTCCTGTAGTTCACAAAAAGCTACAACAAAATCGCCACAGCCTCTTTTTTTGCCTACAGAATTCTTATAACTTAAGTAAATAATAAATTACAGATGAATTGATAAGGGGCGGGGAAGAATGAAAAATAATCCATCCTTAGAGCTACTGTTTTCACAATTAGGTCTGGCGAACAGTCTGGCTGCAATAGAGCTGTATGTTCGTACACATCAACTGCCAGCACATTTATCTTTGCATGAAGCACCATTCTGGAATCGCTCACAACGTGATTTTCTCATTAGTCATTTGGTACAAGATGATGATTGGGCGATCTGGATTGATGAACTCAACCAGCAACTGCATATGGATGCTTATAAATTACAAACGGCTTAAAACCTCAAGCTACTTGTATGCATGTCCACTCTCTACAATAAAAAAGCGCCAAGAAGGGCGCTTTTTAAATACAGCTTTTGATATTTAATGTGGTTTTTGTTGGGTAAGTTGTATGAACCAGAGTGCTTCATGATAAGGTGCAAATGCAGCATGTTGCTGTAACAAGAACGCATCAAATTCGGAGGTTTGACTATATTTCTTTAACCAATGGCGGCTCAGGGCAGTATCATTTTTACATGCGCTGGCGTAGGCGAGGAAGAAATAGACATCACCATGCTCATGTACAGTTAAAGGCTTTAAAATTTGCTGAGTAATTAAAGCAAAGCGCTGTTCTTTGGTAATTTCAAAGTACAGCATATAAGCCTTCGCTAAATGCAAGGACAAATTTAAATAGGTGCGTAGTGGCATTTCTTCAAATTCAATACGACCTTGTTCAAGCAATACAATCGCTTCTTGTAAAAAGTGAATCTGCTCTTGACGTACACGACTTAAGGTTACCAATGCCAAACGTAAGTCTGCACGTTCTAGTGCTAAATCGGGTGTGTTGCCTTCCAAATATATTTGGTCAGTCTCGCCAATTCGCGCAATAATTTGCTTTGCATCTTTTAGCATTCGTGCAGTCCTCTCAAGTTAAGCCATTTATATAAGGTCGTTTAGAAAGATTTAAAGGTCTACCAAATGCTATTACCACTTCTTAACCAAGCAGTAATTGAAAGACGTTGTTGTTTGGCTTCTATGACTTCATGCAGAAGATCACTCTGAAACAGGGCAATTCGATTCGGTTGAGGCTGGATAATATGCCACTCACCATTTTTATCCTGAAGTCGAAGTTGCCCACCCCAATCATCTTGCCATTGCTTATGTAAATAATAAACTGTTGAAACAACACGATCATTTTTCTGTTGTGGATTGTCTCGATGTAACGCATAAAACTCACCTGCATGGTAACAAGCAAAATGCGCTTCAACTTCACGAATCCCGAGATAAAAGGCTTGATTCAATTGTTCAGATAAAAGCGATAGGGTTGCAACATGGTGTTGAGCCACTGCTAATTCTGGATGAATCCATAAAATATGATCACTACGAATTTTACTGACTACACCATTTTGAATGGCAGCTTCACGAAACTGATTTAAGTGAGTGGTACATTCATTGACTAAGTTGGTCACATAGTCAGCAGGATAGGCGTGATCAATCAGTGCAAAACCATGTTGGTCAAGATCATCGAGAACTTGATTGATATTCCACGATGCAGGAAGCTTGGAAACAAGCATAGAAGCACAACTCAAAACTAGAAAACTGAACTGCTTTATTCTAGAACAACATATCCGTCGGAATGAAACTATTTTTCATGCTAAAATATCCATTGATTTTAGGAATTAAATAGAAATGAATTACCGTCACCATTTCCATGCAGGCAACTTTGCCGACGTCATGAAGCATGTTTTATTGCTACAGCTTTTGACTCGACTCAATGCAAAAGATAAACCATATCGCTATGTTGATACGCATGGTGGTGCGGGTAAATATGACTTATCTTCCTCAGAAGCACAAAAATCAGGTGAGTTTTTAAATGGTATTCACCGTTTAGTTAAACTGGATGATTCAGTTAAACGTACTGCGCCAGAAGGCGTTCAACAATATTTAAAAATTGTTGAAAAAATGCGTGCGAATTTTGGTAAAGGTGCATATCCAGGTTCACCATGGTTTGCACTGGAAGGTATGCGCGATATTGATAAAGCGACCATTTTTGAAATGCAACGTGATGTATTTCAACAATTGCGCCATAACATTCATGACAAACGTGCAGGACTGCATGAACGCGATGCTTACGAAGGTCTGCTGGGCGTAATTCCACCGAAAGAAAAACGTGGTTTGGTCATGATTGATCCGCCATACGAGCTTGAACGTAAAGACTTCCCACAATTGGTGGAGTTGTTGGTTGCAGCTTATAAAAAATGGCCGACAGGTATCTTCGCAGTTTGGTACCCGATTAAAGATCGTGCCATGATTGAACGTTTTGAGAAAAAAATGTTTAAAACCGGTATTCGCCGTCAGTTGGTTTGTGAAGTATGTGTATGGCCAGACGACACCCCAATGGGCTTAAATGGTTGCGGTTTATTGGTCATCAATCCACCATGGAAGTTCTCTGAAGATGCTGACGAAGCACTACAATGGTTGTTTCCGCATTTACGTATGCAAGAAAATGGCGGTCATGCCGCAGTACGTTGGTTAGTTGGCGAATAATTGCCTTAGATAAAATAAATTAGGTTGCAGATTAGGACATAAAAGAATGACAAATAGCTCTAAACCCGAAGGTGAGTTACATGCTCCAGACCATGACTACGATGGGATTACCTTCGAAGTTGTTGAAGAGGAGCATACTCAAGAAGGGCAAAAGGTCAAACGTCGTGGTATCTATCTGTGGCCGAATTTAATTACCACAGCCGCATTACTCTCGGGTTTTTATTCCATTATTGCCAGTATGAATGGTGAATTTACTCAAGCTATTTATGCCATTTTTATTGCAGCATTGTTTGATGGTTTAGATGGTCGTGTTGCACGTGCAATTGGAGCGCAAAGTGCATTCGGAGAGCAGTTTGACTCGCTTTCCGATTTGTTAGCTTTCGGTGTTGCGCCCGCTATCCTTATGTATAGCTGGAGTTTGCATGACTTGGGGCGTATTGGTTTAGCTTGTTGTTTTATTTACACAGCTTGTGCCGCATTTCGTCTTGCTCGATTTAATGTGCAAATCGGTGTCGTCGATAAGCGTTACTTTATTGGAGTCGCCAGCCCATTAGCTGCTGTTATGATTATTTCAATGGTTTGGGTTGGTCGTGACTTTCCTAATATTTTTGATCTAAATGAGTTAGGTATTCAGATTGTCAATGCTGCCATTATTGTAGCAGTTGGGCTGTTGATGATTTCTAATATCAAATATTATTCATTTAAAACGGTCGACCGTAAGCGAGTCCCATTTGCGGTATTACCAATCGCGGTATTTATTCTGGCTGCAATGACTTACAATATTCCTGTAGGCATATTAGTGATTTCAATCATTTATGCACTTTCTGGTTTTGTCACTACCTTTCTAGCTCGTAAGCAAACTGCGAGCTAAACATGAGATAATTGTGATGAGGAGCTAGGTTATGCAATTGTTTCAAGATTTTTTAGATCGTTCCAAACAATTGAATCTGGCTCCGAAAAAGTCACACTTAAACTTTCATATCCCTACACGTCAATATACGTTTGTCTATTTCGGCATTATTCTGCCAAATCTTCCAGCACCCCTGCATTACTTTAATTTTATTGGATTGATGGGGGCAGCACATGCGCCGATGTTACGCAATGAGAGTGCAATTCATAGCACTGCAATAGATACGGCAACTATTTTGTGTAGTAGCAGTCCACACATGGTGGGGCAATTGCACAGTTATGCCATGCAACGAGATTGTCATTTTTCCAAAAACTTGTGGCAGTTTTCAAATCATGAGCAAATTTTAGGAAATTTACCAAACTTCCAAATCCAACGTGATGATGATGAATTAAGTTGTCAACTTTCTGTTCAGATCACGACGCAAGTCAGTTACTTTAATAAAATGCGTCTGGGACTTGGAGAACATTGGTCTACACGGTGTTTTTTTGAGGGGCGTATTGCTTATAAAGAACAAATTTTTTCGATTGCACAGCATGGCGTATTCGAGTTTGCGCGTGCAGTCCAGTTTCCTTACCTACCTTTAGCATTTTTTACTTATCAAATTATTCAACTCAACAATGGTGATCAAGTGTTGATGGCGCAAACACGAGATCACTTTAATCGAATTGTTCAATCTCGTATTTATCTTAAATATGCCAATGTTGAACGCACAGAACTTTTTGATGAACAAGTACAGTTCAAAGTACATCGCGTCTATCCCAAAGTAGTAACTCCAAATGGACAAGTCATGTATTTACCAAGAGAGTTTGAATGGAATTATCAAAATAAAACTGGCGATATCATTCAAATACAAGCGCAAAGCCGAGGAGATTTTAAATTCGGATTGGCTGCGGGTTATGTGGGGAGTTTTAAATATCAAATTAAAATCAATGCTCGAGAAGAATATGGTGAAGCAGGCTATTGTGAATATGTGGATTGTCGAGCATTAAAGTGGCAAGAAAAAAATCAAGATGAAAAAATACTCGATGATTTGATGAATACCGTACCTTTTATGCTTAAAAAATAACTTAAAATGCGAATTTTGATTATAAAATGAGCTTATAAACCATATTTTTCAAATAATTTTCGGATAGGGGTTGTGTTGAGTTGAGAATGCTGTAGAATGCACATCCATCGGCGGTGATGCAGATAAAAACTTGTTGATTAACAAGGATTTAGCTTGGTAGTTAAATTTTTAGATTGATTGAATGAGTTTTAAAAATATCGAAATTACCTGTTGACTTTGATTTAGATTAGAGTAACATAGCCGACCTAGCTTGATGATGACGAATCATCGAGAAGATCATTAAGAGATTATGAAGAACAACTTGTGTGGATTTTTACTGATTGATTGATCGAAATTATTTTCATTGATTGATGGTAGAAATTACTCGAAGTTTATTTGAGAAATTAATGTCAGAAAATTGATGAGCCAGATTTGGTGTTTAGAATAAAGCACTATTGATTTTAAACTGAAGAGTTTGATCATGGCTCAGATTGAACGCTGGCGGCAGGCTTAACACATGCAAGTCGAGCGGAGCGAGGGTGCTTGCACCTTAGCTTAGCGGCGGACGGGTGAGTAATGCTTAGGAATCTGCCTATTAGTGGGGGACAACATTCCGAAAGGAATGCTAATACCGCATACGCCCTACGGGGGAAAGCAGGGGATCTTCGGACCTTGCGCTAATAGATGAGCCTAAGTCGGATTAGCTAGTTGGTGGGGTAAAGGCCTACCAAGGCGACGATCTGTAGCGGGTCTGAGAGGATGATCCGCCACACTGGGACTGAGACACGGCCCAGACTCCTACGGGAGGCAGCAGTGGGGAATATTGGACAATGGGCGGAAGCCTGATCCAGCCATGCCGCGTGTGTGAAGAAGGCCTTTTGGTTGTAAAGCACTTTAAGCGAGGAGGAGGCTCTTAAGGTTAATACCCTTGATGAGTGGACGTTACTCGCAGAATAAGCACCGGCTAACTCTGTGCCAGCAGCCGCGGTAATACAGAGGGTGCGAGCGTTAATCGGATTTACTGGGCGTAAAGCGTGCGTAGGCGGCTGATTAAGTCGGATGTGAAATCCCTGAGCTTAACTTAGGAATTGCATTCGATACTGGTCAGCTAGAGTATGGGAGAGGATGGTAGAATTCCAGGTGTAGCGGTGAAATGCGTAGAGATCTGGAGGAATACCGATGGCGAAGGCAGCCATCTGGCCTAATACTGACGCTGAGGTACGAAAGCATGGGGAGCAAACAGGATTAGATACCCTGGTAGTCCATGCCGTAAACGATGTCTACTAGCCGTTGGGGCCTTTGAGGCTTTAGTGGCGCAGCTAACGCGATAAGTAGACCGCCTGGGGAGTACGGTCGCAAGACTAAAACTCAAATGAATTGACGGGGGCCCGCACAAGCGGTGGAGCATGTGGTTTAATTCGATGCAACGCGAAGAACCTTACCTGGTCTTGACATAGTAAGAACTTTCCAGAGATGGATTGGTGCCTTCGGGAACTTACATACAGGTGCTGCATGGCTGTCGTCAGCTCGTGTCGTGAGATGTTGGGTTAAGTCCCGCAACGAGCGCAACCCTTTTCCTTATTTGCCAGCACTTCGGGTGGGAACTTTAAGGATACTGCCAGTGACAAACTGGAGGAAGGCGGGGACGACGTCAAGTCATCATGGCCCTTACGACCAGGGCTACACACGTGCTACAATGGTCGGTACAAAGGGTTGCTACCTAGCGATAGGATGCTAATCTCAAAAAGCCGATCGTAGTCCGGATTGGAGTCTGCAACTCGACTCCATGAAGTCGGAATCGCTAGTAATCGCGGATCAGAATGCCGCGGTGAATACGTTCCCGGGCCTTGTACACACCGCCCGTCACACCATGGGAGTTTGTTGCACCAGAAGTAGCTAGCCTAACTGCAAAGAGGGCGGTTACCACGGTGTGGCCGATGACTGGGGTGAAGTCGTAACAAGGTAGCCGTAGGGGAACCTGCGGCTGGATCACCTCCTTAACGAAAGATTGACGATTGGTAAGAATCCACAACAAGTTGTTCTTCATGACGATGTATCTGAGGGTCTGTAGCTCAGTTGGTTAGAGCACACGCTTGATAAGCGTGGGGTCACAAGTTCAAGTCTTGTCAGACCCACCACTACTGACGAAGTACGGAAGATCAGAAACATTGACTTATTGATAAGCTGGGGACTTAGCTTAGTTGGTAGAGCGCCTGCTTTGCACGCAGGAGGTCAGGAGTTCGACTCTCCTAGTCTCCACCATCACATTGCATTGCAATGAGCTAAGAAACAAGCAAACGAAGTATTAGATTATAGAAATTAATAAGAAGTTAGCGTAATATGCGCGTCTTGTTAACTTCTGTGATTTATCACAGTTTACTGCAAGCTGACGAGGCTGTAGTTAATCATTAACAGATTAGAAAATTGAGTCTGAAATAAATTGTTCACTCAATGACGAAGAAAGAAGAAGTAATTCTTTGATCTAAGTTGATTGAGAACTAGCAAAAACACTGAATCAAGCGTTTTGGTATATGAATTTAGATTGAAGCTGTACAGTGCTTAAGTGCACAGACAACAAATCAGTAGCAATTAAGTTTGCAACGATAACACTCACTTGTATGTGTTAGCGACTGTTTGGGGTTGTATAGTCAAGTAATTAAGTGCATGTGGTGGATGCCTTGGCAGTCAGAGGCGATGAAAGACGTAATAGCCTGCGATAAGCTCCGGGGAGGCGGCAAATATCCTTTGATCCGGAGATTTCTGAATGGGGGAACCCACCTACTATAAGGTAGGTATTGCAACATGAATACATAGTGTTGCAAGGCGAACGAGGGGAAGTGAAACATCTCAGTACCCTTAGGAAAAGAAATCAATTGAGATTCCCTCAGTAGCGGCGAGCGAACGGGGAAAAGCCCATTAAGTCATGTAAGTTTTAGTGGAATGCTCTGGGAAGTGCAACCATAGTGGGTGATAGTCCTGTACACGAAAGGGCTTACATGATGATGTCGAGTAGGGCGAGGCACGTGAAACCTTGTCTGAATATGGGGGGACCATCCTCCAAGGCTAAATACTCCTGACTGACCGATAGTGAACCAGTACCGTGAGGGAAAGGCGAAAAGAACCCCTGTGAGGGGAGTGAAATAGATCCTGAAACCGCATGCATACAAGCAGTGGGAGCCGACTTGTTCGGTGACTGCGTACCTTTTGTATAATGGGTCAGCGACTTACATTCAGTAGCAAGGTTAACCGTATAGGGGAGCCGTAGAGAAATCGAGTCTTAATAGGGCGTTTAGTTGCTGGGTGTAGACCCGAAACCAGGCGATCTATCCATGAGCAGGTTGAAGGTTGGGTAACACTAACTGGAGGACCGAACCCACTGTCGTTGAAAAGCCAGGGGATGACTTGTGGATAGGGGTGAAAGGCTAATCAAGCCTGGTGATAGCTGGTTCTCCCCGAAAGCTATTTAGGTAGCGCCTCGGACGAATACCATAGGGGGTAGAGCACTGTTTCGGCTAGGGGGTCATCCCGACTTACCAAACCGATGCAAACTCCGAATACCTATGAGTACTATCCGGGAGACAGACTGCGGGTGCTAACGTCCGTAGTCAAGAGGAAAACAATCCAGACCGCCAGCTAAGGCCCCAAAATCATAGTTAAGTGGGAAACGATGTGGGAAGGCATAGACAGCTAGGAGGTTGGCTTAGAAGCAGCCACCCTTTAAAGAAAGCGTAATAGCTCACTAGTCGAGTCGGCCTGCGCGGAAGATGTAACGGGGCTAAAACTATGTGCCGAAGCTGCGGATTTGACATTAGTCAAGTGGTAGGGGAGCGTTCTGTAAGCCGATGAAGGTGTATTGAGAAGTATGCTGGAGGTATCAGAAGTGCGAATGCTGACGTGAGTAACGACAAAACGGGTGAAAAACCCGTTCGCTGAAAGACCAAGGGTTCCAGTCCAACGTTAATCGGGGCTGGGTGAGTCGACCCCTAAGGCGAGGCCGAGAGGCGTAGTCGATGGGAAATTGGTTAATATTCCAATACTTCTGTGTAATGCGATGAGAGGACGGAGAAGGTTAAGTCAGCCTGGCGTTGGTTGTCCAGGTGGAAGGTTGTAGGCATGTATCTTAGGCAAATCCGGGGTACTCTATGCTGAGAACTGATAGCAAGCTGTACTTGTACAGTGAAGTGGCTGATACCATGCTTCCAGGAAAAGTCTCTAAGCTTCAGTTACACAGGAATCGTACCCGAAACCGACACAGGTGGTCAGGTCGAGTAGACCAAAGCGCTTGAGAGAACTCTGCTGAAGGAACTAGGCAAAATGGTACCGTAACTTCGGGAGAAGGTACGCTGCTGACGGTGATGGGACTTGCTCCCTGAGCTATTGGCAGCCACAGAAACCAGGCCGCTGCAACTGTTTATTAAAAACATAGCACTCTGCAAACACGAAAGTGGACGTATAGGGTGTGATGCCTGCCCGGTGCTGGAAGGTTAATTGATGGGGTTAGCGTAAGCGAAGCTCTTGATCGAAGCCCCAGTAAACGGCGGCCGTAACTATAACGGTCCTAAGGTAGCGAAATTCCTTGTCGGGTAAGTTCCGACCTGCACGAATGGCATAATGATGGCGGCGCTGTCTCCAGCAGAGGCTCAGTGAAATCGAAATCGCTGTGAAGATGCAGTGTACCCGCGGCTAGACGGAAAGACCCCGTGAACCTTTACTGCAGCTTGACATTGAACTTTGACCTTACTTGTGTAGGATAGGTGGGAGGCTTTGAAGTTGGAACGCCAGTTCCAATGGAGCCGTCCTTGAAATACCACCCTGGTAATGTTGAGGTTCTAACTCTGTCCCGTTATCCGGGACGAGGACCATGTCTGGTGGGTAGTTTGACTGGGGCGGTCTCCTCCTAAAGAGTAACGGAGGAGTACGAAGGTGCGCTCAGCGTGGTCGGAAATCACGCGTAGAGTATAAAGGCAAAAGCGCGCTTAACTGCGAGACCCACAAGTCGAGCAGGTACGAAAGTAGGTCTTAGTGATCCGGTGGTTCTGTATGGAAGGGCCATCGCTCAACGGATAAAAGGTACTCTGGGGATAACAGGCTGATACCGCCCAAGAGTTCATATCGACGGCGGTGTTTGGCACCTCGATGTCGGCTCATCTCATCCTGGGGCTGAAGCAGGTCCCAAGGGTATGGCTGTTCGCCATTTAAAGAGGTACGCGAGCTGGGTTTAGAACGTCGTGAGACAGTTCGGTCCCTATCTACCGTGGGCGCTGGAAATTTGAGAGGATCTGCTCCTAGTACGAGAGGACCAGAGTGGACGAACCTCTGGTGTACCGGTTGTGACGCCAGTCGCATCGCCGGGTAGCTATGTTCGGAAGGGATAACCGCTGAAAGCATCTAAGCGGGAAGCCTACCTCAAGATAAGATTTCCCTAGGACTTTATGTCCTCTAAAGAGCCGTTGAAGACTACGACGTTGATAGGTTGGATGTGGAAGCATAGTGATATGTGAAGCTGACCAATACTAATTGCTCGTGAGGCTTGACTATACAACACCCAAGCAGTTGTATTTAAAGCTTATAATCGATTCATAAAAGATCAGTTAACCCTGATCTGAAACAAAAAACTTGATTTAGTGAAAGCTAGAACATAAAATTCGACTCAGTTAACTAATCCGTTAATAACTCATTTGGAAAAAACCTTGGCACATACAGAAATGTAAACTTAAGACCAAGCAAGTATCCATAAACAGTTGTGCTGGCGACAATAGCAAGAGTGAACCACCTGATCCCTTCCCGAACTCAGAAGTGAAACCTCTTAGCGCTGATGGTAGTGTGGGGTTACCCATGTGAGAGTAAGTCATCGCCAGCTCATTAATTCAAACACCCCCTTCTAATAAGAAGGGGGTGTTTTTTTATATGGAAAATAATGAATAATAACTGGTTTAAAAAATACGTTCAAAATAGCTCAAGATTAGCATAGATAACCTTAAAGTCCCTGCTTCTAACTTTAAGGCTATTTCTTAATTAAGGATTAAAAGTCTGAAATACACAGAGTTATATTATAAGATCAAATTTTATTTCTCTCATATTCTATGATAAACCTGTGAAATGATAAGAACTATAAATCGAGAATGATTGTGCTGAATATTTTATTACAGTTGTGTGGAGGTATTGGCTTATTTCTATTAGGAATGAGTTTAATGACCGATAGCCTTAAAGCTATTGCGGGGGAAGCATTGAGACGATGGCTAGTGCGCTTCACGGACTCTCCCTTAAAAGCAATGTTTTCGGGTATTACCATCACGATTGCTGTACAATCATCTACAGCAACGACTTTAGCAACTATTGGATTTGTTAGCGCTGGTATTCTGACATTTAGTAATGCAATTGGTGTAATTATTGGAGCCAATATCGGTACCACCAGTACAGGTTGGATGGTCGCATTACTTGGTTTAAAATTTTCAATCTCAAAAATCGCCTTACCTTTAATTGCTATTGGAGCAATCTTAAAATTACTGGCTAAAGATCGTCTGGCTTTAATGGGAATGACCATTGCTGGGTTTGGTTTATTATTTCTTGGAATAGATGTTTTACAGCAAGCTATGGCAGGGGTTGCTGCTTCAGTTGATTTAAGTCGTTGGCCAACAGAAAGTCTTTTAAGTAAATTACTTTTAGTACTGATTGGTTTTGTGATGACGATTTTGTTGCAATCATCGAGTGCAGCAATTACAGCAACTTTAGCGGCTTTGGCGAGCCAAGCGATTAACTTGGAGCAAACCTTAGCTTTGGTAATAGGTCAAAATGTTGGGACTGTTGTTACCGCAGTTTTGGCCGCAGTAGGGGCGACTACCAGTGCAAAACGTACTGCTGCTGTACATGTCATTTTTAATGTTGTGACTGCAATTTTTGCTTTTTTATTGTTATTACCTGGATTCTTATGGGCTTATCAGTATATGGCCTTTATCCATCATTTGGACCCTATTCTTATCGTTGCTGCGTTTCATACGTGCTTTAGCTTGCTCGGTGCCTTAATTTTTATGCCGTTTATTGGCCGATTTGAGCACCTACTATTAAGGTTATTACCTGAGCAAGAAAATTCATTAACACGCTACTTGGATGATAGTTTATACAGTGTACCTGCACTGGCTATAGCTGCAACAGAACGTGTTTTGCTGCAAACATTAACTGATATCTATTCTTTACTGATTAAATTTATTCGTGGTGAAATTATTTCTACAATGATTAATACCAATGAGATGGATGCAACCATAAAAACTGTAGAATCCTACTTAGAGCGCATGTCCGTTCCACAGTCTCACAGTGATCAGCAGCATCTAATTCTCTTGCTCAGATTAGTGGTATATATCAGAGTTTTGAGAAATGATTTACAAGATGTTGCGCAAGTTGAATTGCTTAAGAAGCAGCAAATCTTACAAGAACTTCCCTTAGCATTGGTTACGCATTTGGAAGGACAAATTGAATATTTACAAACAACACCATTTCCAAAATTTCCGATAGATTTTGTGAATGATTTAATTCAGTTAGAGCAAGCGAGCAATGAGCAGCAAGAATTTCTTCGTCAGAAGATTATGCATGCTTCAGTAAATCATCAACTTACAGTTTCTCAGACCTTGGATTTATTGGCTGCACAACGTTGGATTGTTCATCTTATCGCCCATACACAAAGAGTTGCAGTATTGTTGCAACAACAAGATCAAGATGCTATTGAATAGCATTTAATTGACGTCGAGCATGCTTTAATGCAGTTCTAAGGCCTTCTTCTAAAGTTGGATGATAAAATGGTTTTTCCAGTAGCTGATCAAGTGTGCAGTCTTCAGAAATCATCCAGTTAAGTAAGTGTGCTAAATGTTCAGCGGAAGTCATTAGTAATTCTGCACCTAAAATTTTACGGCTCTTTGTATGGACATAGACTTCTAAGGCACCATAATTTTTCCTTAAGACTTGTGCTCGTCCTTGTCGGGCATAAGAAACATACCCTATTACAAAAGGAACTTTACTGCTTTCAAGTTGCTTAAAACTTTGACCCACAATAGCCATTTCTGGTTCACAGAATACAATTCCTAGTGGAGTTAAATTTCGAATGTTTTTGATCTTATTTAAATTTAAGCAATTTAAAACAGCATTGCGACCTTCATGTGCAGCTTCATGCTGAATAGGTGTGTTGGTATGGGCATCACCAACAACAAAAATAGGATAGTGTGCAAGCTGTTTGGTTGCTGTATGGATAGGTAAGTTTTTTAGATCTGTAAATTGAACATTTATATTTTCTAACTCTAAATTATCTAATAATGTACGACGTCCTGTGGCAACCAATAAATAATCTGCGACTAGACAGTGTTCTTGGCCAAATTCCTGATAGGTGATTTGTACACCATCTTTGGAATTTTCAACGTGTGTAGGTAACACTTCGAATTTAATTTCAACTTCTTGACTTAACAGCTCTTGCGCCATTTTTTGTAGTAAAGGGCTGGTTAATGTTCCGACTTTTCGACTACGTGCAAATATCGTAGTTTTAACACCTAAACGCTGTAATGCTTGCGCAAGTTCAAGAGCAATAACACCACTTCCAATCACAGCGATAGATTCTGGCAGTTGCTCCAGTTCAAAGATTTCATCAGAAGTAATGAGTTTAGATCCTAATTCTTTTTTCCATTCAAGATCAAAACTTGGCGTTGATCCTACAGCTAGAATAAAACTCCGAGCTTGATAGTGCTTTTGATTAATTTCAATTGTCGAGGCATTAATAAAGTGAGCTTGACCAGTTATTTTATGGCTTGTTTCCCAGCGTTCGACATCTTTTAAAGCTGCTTGTGTAAATTGATTTCTTAAGTTCTGTACATGATGCATGATTTTTTGGGAATCAGGATGTAGATGTGTTGTTACACCAATTTGATCTAATGATTGAGCATCATGCAGTTGATTTGCTACAGAAATGAGTACTTTGCTTGGCATACAACCTACCCGTGCACAGGTAGTATCCCAAGGACCATGATTCACAATTAAAATATTTGATGTGTGTTTGATTGCTTCTTTATATGCAGCCTGTCCAGCTGTTCCAGCACCAATAATAATGATGTCGTACATAATAGATATTATTTGAATTAATGCTCTTGAGATTAACATAGTAAAACATTTGGTCTGACTTTATTTACATAAAGCTACTTATATGGTTACATACGACAAATTAAAAATTTAATTACCACTTAATGAAGAAAGGTTATTCGGGGAATTTTGATGAATAATAAACAGATTGGTCTAAAACTGTCGACTGTTGCATTGGCAGTATTATTGGCAAGTTGTGGTGGAGGGGGGAGTGATGGATATTTTCCAGATAAGAATTCTGGAGGAAATTCGAGTGGTGGAACAGTAACTTCACCAACAGCAGAGTTATTATCAATTGGACAAAGTAAAAGTAGTCTAAATGCAGGTGGTGAGGATAAATTAACTTTAACTATTCGTACTTTAGATAAAAGCGGTGGTGTCATTGCAAATGCGAATGTTAAAGTTGAAATTAAAGATGCACAAACTTCTGGTGCAAGCCTAAGCAAGTCTAGTAATCTCGTTAGTAATGAAAGTGGTATAACAACAATAGATGTAAGCTTAATTAATTCTACATTAAGTCAACGAATTAATAGAACAATTACGGTTATTGTTACTTCTGGGTCTGCAAAACAAGAAATTGAAATTCCAGTGACAGGTACGACTGTTTCGATTACTTCTGATGTTAATTTACTTGAAGTAGGAAATAGTGCCAATGTAACTCTCACAGCAGTAGATGCAGTAGGTAATCCTTTAGTTGGTGCAACAGCTAGTCTAATTGATAGTGTAGGTAATACGGTTGGATCGACCTTAGTTACTAATTCAGCTGGTAAAGCTGTATTCCAAGTACCATATAACACGGTATTAGCATTAGCCAATCATAAGTTAGAATTGACGGGTAAGATTACTGTTTCAGGCAGTAATCAGTCAATTAGTAATCTTTTAACTACAGATTCAGTCACTTTAATTGCGAATGTTTCTAATAATGTAATTCAACCTATTTCTAATACAGATCCTGTAGGTGTCGGTGAAAGTAAAACAATAACAGTACAAGTAAATGCTTCATCACAAGCGGAATTACTTGGTAAAACGGTGAATTTTGATACCACAAATGGAACAGTTACTCCAACTAAAGCTTCTATTACAAATGTGCATCAAGAAAATGGAAAATGGGTGGGTAATGCGAGTACAAACTTAATTGGTACGATTTCATCTGTTGCAACAGTTTCAGCGCAATTCGGGTCTAATGTCGTTTATATTGCTCAGAAAATTAGTGCGGGTGCTCCAGCAATTATCACACTTCAATCTGAAGCGAGTGTTCTAGCCCCAAGAGCTAATACCAAGGTGATTGCACTAGTCAAAGATAAAAATGGTTCACCTGTGCCAGGAGTTGTTGTTAAATTTACTACAATTAAAGATACATCTTCTGATGGTAGTCTGTCACAACCAACTGCAGTAACGGATAGTACAGGTCGAGCAACTGTAATTTATACAGCGGGTTCAGCACAAACATTAGGCGGTGGAGTTGAAATTCAAGCCTCAACTGCAAGTGCAACATCTCCTCAGCCTGTATATTCACCAAATTTATTATTAACTGTTTCAACTCAGTCTGCTTTCATTACAGTGGCGCAAAATCATAATGTCATTAAAGAGGCGAATGACAATACCAATTATTATAAAGAATTTACAGCGTCTGTAGTAGATACAGCAGGGAATCCTATTGCCAATCAAGAAATTAGTATTTCTCTAGATTTAGTAAGTTTTTATAAGGGGCGTTTTAACTGGGTGCGTGATTATTCTTATTCACAAGGCAGTGATGGAATGTGGTCATGGTTGGCTTATTGGCGTTGGTCGCGTGATTACACTGTTTATGAAAATAGTGTAGCGAAAAGAGTAACCACATATATTGAATGTCCTTCAAATGAATTTCCAAATCCAATTGCGATTTTAGGTTCGGATAATAAAATTCTTGGGACTAATGCAACATTTAGAACGAATTCGGAAGGGAAATTTGATTTTAAAGTACGTTATGGACGTAATTATTCAAATTGGCTACGAGTTAATATTAATGCTTCCACAACGGTTTCTACTAAGGATAATTTAACAGCATTATCCTTCATGCCGCCTGTTGCTGATATTGATGTGGATGATGTTGATGGTAAATGGCGTCCAGATGATGTGAGTCCTTATGGTACAGATTATTCGACATGTACCAACTACAAATAAAAGAGTTTTAAATAAAAAAACAGCGCTTCGGCGCTGTTTTTTTGAGCGAAAATTTAAATTGATGTTCCAACACTCACACCAACCGTAGGACGTACATCCATAGATGTACAAGCAGATAGGATGGAAGTACAGAGTACAAGGATCAATAATTTATTCATGTAATAAACCTTGTTTACGTGCTTCATTAAATAATTCGCTTGAGCGTTGACCACTTTTGCAAATCATTAAAATGGGTTTAGGAAGTTCGTTATAGTACTTTGAAAATTCAATGATATCTGTTTGCGTAATTTTACCGTTTTCAATAGGTTGGTAAATGACACTTACGTGAGATTGCTCCGCAATATTGCGTAACTGACTGACAGAAACATTATTTCCCATTTCCTGATCGGGCCGATTCACAATTACAGACTTAAATCCCTGTTTTAACAGTAGTTGAAACGTTTTGTTATCAAGCTGACCAGACACGGTAAGGTTTTCGCTCAGTGCTTGAAGCATTTGAGTTTTCTGAGCGAAAAGGGGTGTACTATTCAGCAAAACACTACACAAAATGCATGTAGTCAAGAGTTGCTTAATCATCCAGCAAATCCATTTGTTTTGCCAGTTGATATAAATTGTTTGAACGATTGCCTGTACGGCAAAACATTAAAACGGGTTTTGGAAGTTCATTAAAATGATTGGCAAAAGTACGTACATCAAGCTCGGTAATTTGACCTGCTACGACTGGTTGATAGACATAGTCGAGTCCTGCAACACGTGCTGCTTCTTCAATTTGAGCACTTGTGGGTTGCTCTGGTCCACCTTCCATATCTGGGCGGTTGTTGATAATAGACTTGAATCCTTTTTCGACAACTTGTTCTACATGCTCAGGGCCGATTTGACCTGCGAAGCCTACATTTTCGCTCATTATGTCACTCCATCATCCAATTAAACAATATATGCTTTATGATAGCATTAAGCAGATTCTACTGTTGAATCTGTTGAAATTTTTATAAATGATTACAACCATAAAATAACGTACTGGAGCGCGTATGCACGCTTACACGGTCGAGCCTTTATATGTCAAAAGTGGTCAGGAAGTACTTGCGGCAGATTTTTATCGGCCCAAAACGGAACATAAACCAGCAGTTATATTGATGGCACATGGCTTGGCAGGCTTACGTCAGTTTAAACTGGTGCAATACGCGAAACAATTTGCACAAGCGGGTTACGCTGTGGTGTTGTTTGATTATCGCTACTGGGGGGGGAGTACAGGGCGACCACGTGAGTTGGTCTCTATTAGCTCTCAGTTAGACGACTGGCGAACGATGATTGCACATCTTCAGGAACGCAAGTCGATTGATTCACGACGGATTATTTTGTGGGGAACAGCACTGAGCGGTGGTTATGTCTTGACGTTAGCCAGTGAATTGAAAAATATTCAAGCGGTGATGGTGCAAGTGCCAATGGTCGATGGTAGTGAGCTGGCCAAACTTTACCCGATTCCTCAATTATCCAAAGCACTAAAAATTTCCAGTCAAGATTATATGGGGGGTAAAGTCGGGATGGCCTGTAAAACTTTACCTGTTGTAAGTCGTGATGATCTTAGTTTTATGCCGACAGAGGACAGTTATTCAGGTTATATGTCGATTGTTCACCCAGACTATTTTTGGAGTGGTGAAATTCCAGCACGGGTATTCTTTAATCTGATTCGTTATCGCCCCATTCAGGAGGTGCGTAAAATCAATATTCCTGTGCTATTTATTGCGGCCAAAGAAGACAGTTTAATGCCGATTGCTTCGAGTCGTGAAGCGGCTACTAATATCGCACCTTATGTGCAATATTATGAATGGGAGATGAAACATTTCGATATTTATCATCATCCGTGGTTTGAAAAAGCCATTTCGACCCAATTAGAATTCTTACATCAACATATTGGAGTCAGCTCATGATTATTGTATGCCCATCCTGTTTGGCCAAGAATCGCGTGCCTGAAGAAAAAATTGAAGCCCAGCCCAGCTGTGGTCAGTGCCATCAATCCTTGATTCCACTAGCTCCCATTGATTTAAATGAACAAAATTTTAGTCAGTTCATCACGCACAGTGATTTACCTATTTTGATTGATTTATGGGCAGACTGGTGTGGACCGTGTAAAATGATGGCTCCTCATTTCGCAGCCGTGGCAAAACAGAACCCTCGTGTGATTTTTGCCAAGATTAATACGGAAGAGTCTCCTCGTTTAAGTAGTGCTTTTCATGTGCGCAGTATTCCAACTCTCGTGTTGATGAATAAAACCAATGAAATTGCTAGAATAAGCGGTGCACTTAGATCGAGTGAACTACAACAGTGGCTGGATCAACATTCAAATGTCTAATGCCTAGTCAAAGCACAATAGGCTTGGAGAAATCGTGTCAGATATTCATGTAAAACCAGAAGGGACGTTATCTCTTCAAACCATCGCGATGCCAGCGGATACCAACTGGAGTGGCGATGTATTTGGTGGCTGGATTGTGTCACAAATGGACTTGGCTGGAGCAATCCACGCAGAACGCTTTAGTAAAGGGCGTTGTGCAACAATTTCAATTAATCAAATGACTTTTCTGGTACCAGTAAAAGTTGGGGATGTGATTAGTTGTTATACCAAAATTTTAAAAGTTGGCAATACTTCAATTCAAATGCAAATTGAAGTCTGGGATAGCCATGACAGCTCCCGTGAGGCAAAACGCGTCACAGAAGGTGTATTCACTTTTGTGGCTGTAGATGTGAAAGGCAACAAACGTCAAATTCCTGAAGAAGTGAAGCAGAAGTTTATGAACACTCAATCTGCCTAAGCTTAAATAAAAAAACCAGCACATTGCTGGTTTTTTTATGTCTCTATTTTAAGCCGACTTGCGCTTAGGTAACCAAGCCCAAAGCATTTGGCATTGAATCGGTTCATTGCCTGTATCATCAATTACAGTTACAGGAATCAGCAATTCACCTTTTTCCTGCTCTGCAATAAACGTTTGCTGTTCTGGGCTTAAGCTTGCCGTCGCAGTGAGTCCACCTTGCGCAACCTTTAAATAATCAACATGTAGGCTTTTAATCAATAAAATGCGATGATCTGGAACATGTAAACCCGTTAAAAAACCTGTTGCAGTTTCAGCCAATAACGCCATTGCTGCTGCATGCACGCCTTTAATATGGTTTTGCATATTACGTTGATTTTCAATGCGTACGACCACATGGTGCTGGTCAACTTCCAGATAACGAATATTGGCTGTACCGACCATTGGTACAATACGACCAAAGGCTTTGCTCCAAAGGGTAGTTCGAATCCCTTGCGGGAATTTCGATGTGGCGTTGACCAGTTTGGATAAACGATTGCTTTGAGTCATATCATACCTCTAGATGTTTAGGGGTGGCCTCACATTAGTCTTTAAAGTTATTAAATTGCAATGGAAGTCCGAATTGTTGTTCACGCAAAAAATTCATGACTTGCTGTAGAGTATCGCGCTTTTTATCAGTCACACGAATTTTGTCGCCTTGAATTGAAGATTGCGCTTTAATGCCACTTTCTTTAATGGCTTTATTAATTTTTTTTGCAGTATCAGAGTCAAGACCATCTTTCAGTTTGATTACTTGGATCACATTTTTACCAGAAGCAGTTGGTTTTTGTGGATCTAAAGCTTGAACATCCACTTTGCGCTTATAAAAATGGTTTTCCAACATGTTATACACTTGCTCGCATTGGAAATCACTTTCAGTACTAATTTTAATTTCTTTAGACTTTTCATTGAGTTCAATAGAAACATCTTGTCCGCGGAAGTCAAAACGCGTTGCAATTTCTTTTTGCGTGTTTTGAACTGCATGATTTACTTCAAAAATCTCTAATTCTGAAACAATATCGAACGATGGCATAGAATAGACCTTTACAAAGGGAAAGAATATCTGAGATGCTAGGGATGTTTTCTTCATTTGCCAAGTGTTGTTTACATCAAAGGAGTGCACAATGATCCGTAAACAAGAAATTACAACATTTGAGTTCCCAGACGATGCCATCATCTGGGATGTCCGTGACGCAAGTGCTTATGCTGAAGCCCATGTTAAAGGTGCGGTAAATCAGCCAATTGCAGACTTGTCAGCAGATTGTTTGACTCAGGTGTCTGCGGATCAGACCATTTACATTCTGTGTGGTGGTGGAAGTAAGGCGCCACGTGCGGCTGAACTTCTCGATAGTTTAGATCATTCACGTGAGTATGTAGTCCTGATGGGGGGTACACGAGCGGCACGTGATGCGGGTTTGCCTTTAGAACAAGGAACCTGATTCAAAAAAAGCGCCTTATGGCGCTTTTTTCGTAAATGAAGAAGAAAAAACAACAGAAATATAAAAAAGAATTAATTTCCAGTCTGCGTATGTGGATGAGCCTTAAAATAAGGTTTCTTCGGTTTAGATTTTTTTACAAAACGTTGAATATCCAACTTTTCCAAAAGTGAACTTGGAACAGGGCAAGCTTCTGAAAGAATTTTTGCAGCCAAAATTTCACTACACAGTGGTGCGAATAAAAAGCCTTTAGATCCCAATCCCGCTAGGCTATATATTTCAGTCGAATGATCCAAGCGACCTAAGATAGGGAAATAATCGCTGGTTTGCGCACGCACTGAAGCACGACCTTGCCAAGTCGAGGTTGGAGGCAGGGATTGTGCATAACTTGGAAACACACTGTGGATAAGATTAAAGTTATGCACATGATCTTCTGCGAGCACTTCGCAATCATCTCGATTTGGGTAAAAAGATGCACCTAGAATTAAATGTTCAGCATCGAGTTGCATACAATAGCCACCGTAGCTATAGGCTTGATCGGCAGCTAAAGGTTGAGTCTGATTATTAACCCAACTGACCTGACCACGAATGGGTTTGAGTAGCGGATAATGTTCAAAAAGAGTTTGGCTTTCGCGCGCGCAGCACACAATCACATGATCAAAGTCACCCAGACACTGATCTTGAGTATTCATGATTTCTACAGTTTGTTTTGAAATAAAGCTCTTGATCGTGGCTTGCTGAAACTGAATGAGAGGATGTTGAAGAATCTGATCACGTAATGCATGCGGAGAAACTCCCCCTGCTTGCAGCAGATTTAAGCTCGGAAAATCAGTTGCAATAGCGCAGTCCTGTGCGGTTGAGGTATTCAATACATGTTCAGGATATTCGGTAGCTAAATCCAATAAATCATCGGCATTTTTCAAAGCCATTTGGTTGACTTGAATCGGGCGAAAAGCCTGAAATTGAGCATAGTGGCGCAGTGCATGCTGCCATGCCAAGGTCATCAAGTGTTCATGGCTTTGTTCAATCGGACACAGTTTAGGATTGAGTAAAGCCAAGGGATTGCCCGAACCACCCGACAGTGGTGCGCTTTGATCATACAGGGTGACTAAATGTCTGCGTTGGGCAAAAGCCCAAGCACAGCTTAAACCCGCAATGCCAGCACCGACAATCGCGATGTGACGTTGTTTAGGCCGCATTGCATCAACTGGATTGGGTGTTGCTGTAGGCGTAGCAGCACTTTCCGATGAGGATTCAGGCTTTATCCAACAGGCTTTCAGCATTTCCCGTTTATGCCCAAAGCCACGTGGACGAGTGATCTGAATGCCATGCTGTTTTAGTCCACGTTTTAACACACCTGCAACGCTGAATGAGGCAAAAGTTGTTCCGTAGTCGGACAGTCTTACGATATGATTCAACACTTGTTCTTGCCACATATCTGGATTGCATGAAGGTGCAAATCCATCTAAAAACCATGCATTGACAGGATGAAGCTTTTCCATTTGTGGGAAAACCTCATGCGCATCGCCTAACCACAGGTCAAGACTAAAACGCTCCTCAGGGAAACTGAGGCGATGACAACCGGCAAGAGGTAAAGGATATTGTTGAATCAGTTGATCGGCTAAAGGTTTGAGTTCAGGCCAGGCATTTAAAGCACGAATTAAGTCTAGCTTGGATAGTGGAAACTTTTCCACGCTTATGGCATGTAAATGACTCTGGTTATCGGGACGATATTGTTGCCACATTTGCCATAGCGCCAGAATATTTAAGCCTGTACCAAAACCTGTTTCGCCGATAGAAAAGTATTCATAGTCGCTTAAATTTGCCAAACGCAGGCTGAGATCATTGCCATGTAAAAAGACATGGCGAGTTTCTAATAAACCATTGTCTTTAGAAAAATAAACATCGCCAAATTGTTTAGAGACAGGCACCTCGATACCATCGACAAGATGCCAATCGAGCTCAGCCGTTTGTATTGCATGTGACAAAAGTAAAAACCTTTATATTGAAGCGCAGAAAATTACCATTGGCGGCGACGTTTAGATTGCGCATAACTGGCAATTAAAAAGCCCAAGAGTACGCCAACAGCAAGTGTGACCGCACCGTAAATAAACATTTGCGCACTACGTTCACTTTGTAGTACTTGAACTTGAACACCTAAACTATCGTTTTTTAATTGTAATTCTTGGTTTTGAGCCAATGCTTCTAAATTGGCTTTTTCCAATTGTTGCAGGCGTACGGATTGGTCTTTGACTAAAGCTTTGATTTTTAAATCTTGCAAGGCTTTATTTTTGGCAAGTTGTTCTGCTGTAAGGGGTTGAACCTCTTGCGGTTGTCCATTTGGATTCACCGTTGCTACTGCGGGAATCACGCGTTGTTTGTTCGCAGGAAGAGTCTGTGGTGGCGCTGTCGGTGCTGGTGCAGTAGGGGCAGCAGAGGCTACAGCAGGAGCTGGAGAAGTTGGTGCAGGTTCTACTGCCCAAGCTGTAGAACACAATAAAGAAAGACCTAGTAAACTAGGAACAACAGCGCGCATGAATTTTATCCTTTAGGAAACGCTTTGTTAAAAGGTTTAACCTCAATTTGAGCATAGACGCCTTCTTTTAAGAAAGGTTCATCTTGTAGCCAAGTATCGAGTGCTTCACGGCTGTCAAAATCGACAATGATGGTGCTGCCATAAAAACCTGCTTGTGGATTGCTCGGATCTTTAGGCATCGCACCTGCAACAATTAAGCGACCTTCAGCATCTAGTTGCTCTAAACGTGCGAGATGTTGAGGGCGTACCGCAAGGCGTTTTTCTACAGTACCGTCTTGATCGGTACAAGTCACAACAAATAATGGCATGATGATTCTCTGCGCGCGAAACGAATATTAATCTTCAGAAGATTTGAAGTGTTTACGTAATACAATAAACTGGATAATGATAAAGGAAAACATCACCAGCATGTCACCAAAAGCGGTAAATTCTCCCCAATATTTTCCGTTCATAAATAAGAAAGCAAAAAAGACATGTAAGCCAGACATGACGGCAAACATGCCTGCCCAAGCGTAATTGAGTCTTTTCCAGCCCAGTTCACCTAAATTGAAAATAGGGGCAAATAGGCGTTTGATGAGCGGACTACGGTCTTTGCTAAAATACGGAGATAACAAGAAAGCACCAGCAAAGACCATATTTAGAATGGCTGCTTTTAGGCGGATATAGAAGTCATCACTGAGCATCAAGGTAATGCCACCAAAAATCACCGTCATAAACAAGACAATCCATTGTTGTTTGTCTAAACGGAATTTTTGCATGATGAACAATGCGCCATACACCACCAGCATGGAAAGAATTAAGCCCGTTGTTGCCACTAAAATATTATTATTGTCTATACCACCTGCGGAACCGATTAATTGGAGTAACGGATGCTGGGTATCTTTTGGATCTACCGTCTTATATAAATAAAAGAAAATAATGAGTGGCACAAAGTCTAAAAGTGCTTTCATGTTAGAGTATCTGAATCTGTTTAATAAAGTGGCTTAGTATAAGTGATGCTTGGCGTAGATTTACATACACATAGTAATATTTCTGATGGAACTTTGTCACCAGAACAACTGGTGCATGCCGCGCATGAAAAAGGCATCCACACGCTGGCATTGACCGATCACGATACGATGGATGGTCTAGCTTTGGCAGCACAAATTGCAAATGGCTATGACATGAAGTTAATCTCTGGCGTTGAAATTTCCAGTCAATGGTCGCGTCCAGCCACCAAAAAAAGTTATAGCGTACATATTGTTGCACTGAACATGCAGCATCCTGAGCCATTATTGGCGGTTTTAGAACAGCAAAAACAGATTCGAGCCGAGCGTGCAGAGCAGATTTGCCGTTTGCTTACACCGCTGATTGGTCAAGATATCTATGCCGATGTACTTAGTAAAGTTGATGGTGAAGCAGATCGTATCACGCGTACACATATTGCCAAAACCTTGGTAGAAAAGGGAATCGTCAGTCGTGTACAACAAGCTTTTGATAAATATATTAAAGAAGGCAAGAAGGCTTATGTAAAGTTTGATGGATTGGGACTTGAAGAAACCATACAAGTGATTCATGCCAGTGGTGGCTTTGCGGTTTTGGCCCATCCCACCCGATATGATTTATCGGCAACCAATGTTCGTTATTTAATTGAATTGTTTGCACAGTCTGGTGGGGATGCTGTGGAATTGCCACCGCAAATTGATCCACCTGCGACGCGTCAAATGGTGGATCGTATGATTGCGGAACAGGGTTTAAAAGTATCGGTTGGCAGTGATTTTCATGGTGAAAATATGCCGTGGATTCAACTAGGACGTGTTCCTGTCATGAAAGCAGGGCAAGTGGGGATTTGGGAACAGTTTCAATAACCTCGGTATTTTAATGACCAAGGAAAAATGCTGTCCTAGTTTTGACCATTATTGCCCCATTTTAAGTAAGGCTCTCTTTGACTGAGAAGGTCGTAGTAGCGTTTTACATGTGGGCAGTCAGGTTTCTCAAATGGTGTTAAATACCAACGCTGTACAGAAAGCCCAATTGGAATATCTGCCAATGAAAACTGCTGACCCGCGACATACGCCTGACTGTTTGCGAGTTGGTTTTCTAAAATGAGCATCATGCTATTCCACGCTTGAATACTTTTTTCAACTTCCTTCTGATCTTGATGTTCAGGAGAGTTTCGAATAATGTGCATCAGGGCATACACCCAACTGTTATTGAGCTCAATCCCTTGCCAGTCAATCCATTGATCAATAAGTGCACGTGTTTTCGGCTCTGTCGGATAAAGTGCTGAACCACCATAAGCATTCGCCAAGTAACGAATAATCGAATTAGATTGCCATAGCGTCAGTTCCTCATTGATGAGTACAGGAATCGTGGCATTTGGATTTAACTGTACAAATTCCTGTTCTTTCGGGGAGCGAAAGCCACGGCCCCAATCTTCACGTCGGTAAGGTAAATGTAGCTCATCACATAACCAGAGGACTTTTCTGACATTGATGGAATCTGTTCGTCCTAAAATTTTAATCACAGCCTGACTCCTGTTTTTGATTTTTAAATATTTGTTTAATTTCGTCTTTCTAGTTCTACAAAGAGGACCGTTGATTTTGAATGGTTGGTTTTATAAGAGATTGTTATCCTGTGCTTGGATTGGTGGTGGAGTTGGCTTACCTAAAGTGCCAAGTAATTCAATTTCTATGGTACGTACCATTGCATCTAGGGGTAAATCATTACTTTGTGTGCCAAACGGTTCTTCAATTTCTGAACTTAAGGCATCTAAGCCCAAAAAGGTATAGGCTAAGATACCGACCAGTAATGGCGTAGCCAGTCCTAAAGTTGCACCTAAACTAAACGGGAGCATGAAACAGAAAAAATACACGGTACGATTTAGCAATACAGAATAAGCAAAAGGTAATGGCGTTGTGGCAATTCGGTCACAGCCTGTTTGTACCAAGCTCATTTCCGCCACATGTTCATTCATTTGTGCATAAATAATGTCTGAGATTTCACCTTCTTTTAAGGCCTGCATTAGTTCCCATTGAATCAGACTGAGCGTGTACTGCGGAGCGTTGACCTGTTGATACAGTTGAGCCAACGCTTGCGGGCTTAAGCCTGTAGTTTCAGTCAGTTCGGTTGGGTTCTCAGTCTGATGGCGCAGTCGGTCACGCAATACGTTGGCAAAGACAATGACATGCTGAATGACTCGCTCGCGCCGTGCCTGTGTAAGAATACGACAGTTACGGTCAAAGTGGCGTGCATTGGCAATCAACATGCCCCAAAGTTTACGCGCTTCCCACCAGCGGTCATAACAAGCGGTATTTTTAAACCCAAGGAAAATAGACAGTACAACACCAATTAAGGTGAAGCCAACCAAGGGCAGTTCTGGAAAATGAAAATATCCCATGTGCGATACACCACCCACAATGGTGGAAATCAGCATAACCACGCCTAAAGGAGGTAAAACTTTTGGGAGGATTGTTCCGCGCCATGAAAATAATAGTTTAAAGACGTCGGGTTGTTCTCGCACGATCATGGGGTGGGATTCATCATTTATTTTTGCTTGATCTTCATCTGTCGTTTGGCTTTTGTCAATATTTGCTGAAAGGCTTTAAGTGGACTTGATTAAGCCCTGTTCAGCAAATGAAAAACTACCTGTCGCAGCAATCACACAATGATCCAACAATTGTATTTCAAGCAGTTTACAGGCCTGTGTAATTTGTTGGGTTAAGGCAATATCCGCTGCTGAAGGCAGGGCATGTCCCAAAGGGTGATTATGTGCAATGACAATAGAGCTGGCTTGCTGTTGCAAGGCATAACGCAGTAATTGATTTAGAGAGACCGTGCAACTATTTAGTGAGCCAAAGAAGAGTTTTTTAAAATGTAGTTTGCGTAATTGACTGTCTAGGCACAGAACGGCAAATACTTCCTGTGTTTCTCCCAAGAGTTCAAAGCGTAGGTAGTCAAGTAATTGTGAGGAGTTTTGAATTTCTAAACTGTGTTGTTGTAATTGTTGTGCCACATAACGCCGTCCCAATTCTTTGACTGCCATGAGTTGTGAATATTTACTGGCACCAATGCCATGAAACTGACTGAGTTGGGGAAGTTCAGCATTTAGAATTGGGGCTAATCCACCAAAATGCTGTATCAGCAGTCGGGCTAATTCTACGGCTGAGTGTTGTTGAGAACCAGAACGTAGGAAAATGGCCAAGAGTTCTGCATCTGAAAGGCTATTCGCCCCTTGTTGTAATAAGCGTTCACGAGGACGCTCCTGTTCGGGCCAATGTTTGATCGATAGATTCATTTTTGTTGAGCTTTTTCATGTTTATTATCAAGTTTTACCCCAGTCAATCACTTGGGTATGCGGATATTTAATGCTATTGTGAGCGCCACTGCAACAGAAAGGTATACTGTTTGTGAGCTTTGACTTAAGTGTAATTCCAAATAAAAACATCATTTTGGCTGTTACAGGCGGAATTGCAGCCTATAAAAGTGCCATCCTAGTTCGTCGACTTAAAGATCAGGGATTTAATGTTCGTGTCGTGATGACGCATGGTGCGCAGGCCTTTATTACACCACTGACGTTTCAAGCCTTGTCTGGCAATCCTGTACATACCGAATTACTCGATCCAGAAGCTGAAGCAGGCATGGGACATATTGAGTTAGCGCGTTGGGCAGATTTATTGTTGGTGGCACCAGCCAGTTGCGATACCTTGGCCAAGTTTGCCGCAGGTTTGGCAGATGATTTACTCAGTACTTTATATCTTGCGACTAAAGCGCCAGTTTGGGTTGCGCCTGCCATGAATCAGCAGATGTGGGCAGCCAAAGCCACGCAGCGTAATTTAAATACGTTGATTGAGGATGGCGTGCATGTGATTATGCCAGAAGCCGGTTCACAAGCATGTGGTGATGTGGGTTTAGGCCGTATGCCTGAGCCAGAAGATTTGGCTTATCAAGTCACGGAGTATTTCCATAAAGCACAACGTGCCATTGCCGAAAAATTTGGTCTATTGGCGAGTAAACATGTGGTGATTACCGCAGGTCCAACCCGTGAAGCAATAGACCCTGTGCGTTATATTTCTAATCACAGTACAGGCAAAATGGGTTTTGCGTTGGCAGCTGCCTGTTATGCGGCTGGGGCAAAAGTGACTTTAATTGCAGGTCCTGTCAGTTTAGATACTCCAAATGGGGTACGCCGTGTGAACGTGTCATCTGCGATTCAAATGTTGAATACCAGCATGCAAATGTTGGAAGAAGGCTGTGATATTTTCATAGCCACAGCAGCAGTCGCTGATTATCGTGTTGCTGAAGTCGCTGAACATAAAATTAAAAAATCGGGCGATGAGCTCAATGTCGCTTTAGTGAAAAACCCAGACATTGTGGCGACTATTGCACAGCAACAAAAGCGTCCGTTTATGGTCGGCTTTGCCGCAGAAACACGTAACGTGGAAGAATATGCAGCAGGCAAGCTGGTCGCTAAAAAGCTGGATATGATTGCCTGTAATGATGTGTCACGTGCTGATATCGGTTTTGCGTCGGATGAAAATGCCATGACCGTGTTTTTTGCCAATCAATATGACATGGACAAACGTGATTTAGAAAAAGCCTCAAAACAAGAGATCGCACAACAGTTGGTAGAAGCCATGCATGATGCATTACAGCATCATAAAGCCAAATAGATCTGTGAAATTTTTATCAAAATGCAACGAATCCGTTGCATTTTTTATGTATGCTACTTTAGTAGAATAAAGCAGCGTGTTTAAATAAACATTTTGTATATTTACCCCTGATAAATAAACCATAGCCACAGTTTTTGATAGGACATCATCATGATTAAAAAAACTTTAGCCACTGTTGTAATGTTGTCATCTTTGCTATTAAGCAATACCGTTATGGCAGCAGGTTTAGAAGATTATATGAAAACCCTTGGGAAAAATTATAAAGCCTTCAACCAAGCCTCAACCCCACAAGCTGCGACAGCTGCTTTAAACAATATGCGTGGTGCTGCTGTACATGCTAAGCAATATAAATTGACCGCACATACCGCTGAAAAAGTGCCAAGTTCAAGCGCTTTGTTCGACCAGATTATTGTCGAAATTGATAAATCAAAAGCACTCGCGCAAGCTGGGAAACTAGACGAAGCGAAAAAGCAAGGGAAAAAAATTGGCGAGTTACGTGATCAAGGACATAAGGCTTATATGCACCACTGATGTTGATTTAGAATCAGCATGTTTATTCGCTGTTAAAACTGTACCTTCATCGGTGCAGTTTTTTATGTCTGATACATTAGGGTCGCTATTGGAATTGAGCATGATTCGGATTTTCAGCTACAGGAAGAATTGCTAAAGTGAAAAGGAAATCTGCAAGGATGAATGAATATGTCTTCACAACAGCATTATCAGAGGGTGGCTCAAGCGATTGAGTATATTCAGCAAAATTTTCAGCATCAACCGACGCTGGAGGATGTGGCAGCACATGTGCATTTAAGTCCTGCATATTTTCAACGGTTATTTAGCGAATGGGCAGGTACCAGTCCGAAGAAATTTTTGCAATATATCAGCGTGGAACATGCAAAATCGATTTTAACCACAACATCATCTCACTCACTTTTAGACGCGACATTTGAAACAGGATTATCCAGTGGTAGTCGCTTACATGATTTATTTATTCAAATTGAAGGGATGACCCCCGCTGAATATAAACAGGGTGGGGCTGGATTAAAAATTTCTTATAGTTTTGCAGAAACGTTATTCGGACGCGTTTTGGTGGCCTCCACACAAAAAGGAGTTTGTGCACTGGCTTTTGTAGAACAGAATGAGCAAGCCCTCAAAGAATTAAAAGCCAAGTTTCCTCATGCTGAATATATTGAGCAGTCGGATGAAATGCAGCAGCGTGCAGTGGCTTTGTTGACAGCACAGCCAAACTCCATACAGCATGTAAAACTGCATTTAAAAGGCTCAGCCTTTCAATTAAAGGTCTGGGAAAGTTTGCTCAAAATTCCTGCGGGACAATTGGCGAGTTACCGTGATGTGGCAGCAAAAATTGACCAACCCAAAGCAGCACGTGCGGTGGGGAGTGCCGTGGCACATAATCCTGTGGCTTTTTTAATTCCGTGTCATCGGGTCATTCAAGCATCAGGTGTGCTCGGCAATTATCATTGGGGAGTAACTCGCAAGATGGCGATGATTGGTTGGGAAAGTGCCCAGCTTTATGCCGATGTAGCAGAGCTTTAAATGTCATTATTTCCAGTTGAATTTGATCCTAGCCTGAATTTACTGCCCTATCAGGGCTGTGTACATTACTACGGTCAAATTATGAATACTGTTTTGGCAGACCAGTATTTACATCGACTATTAGAATGCATTGCTTGGCAAAATGATCTGGCGGTGATTTTTGGCAAGACCATTGTGACCAAACGCAAAGTCGCGTGGTATGCCGATCAGGCTTTTTCCTATACCTACTCCAAAACCACCAAACAAGCGTTGCCGTGGACACCTGAGTTGTTGGCATTGAAAGCGTTGGTCGAAGCCAAAACGGGGGAGAAGTTTAATGCCTGTTTATTAAACTTATATCATTCTGGTGAAGAAGGGATGGCATGGCATAGCGATGCCGAACGGGAATTGAAACAGCATGCTGCAATTGCTTCTTTAAGTTTCGGTGCCGAGCGAAAGTTTGCTTTTAAGCATAAACATACTCAAGAAAAGGTCGAGTTGGTGTTGGCGCATGGTAGTTTATTGGTCATGAAAGATGAAACCCAAAGTTATTGGTTGCATCGGTTACCTCCGACCAAGAAGGTGCTTGATGTGAGGGTAAATCTAACCTTCAGAATGATGAATGAAGCGCAATAAAAAAGCTGAATAGAATATTCAGCCTTTTATAATGCCATGATTTTGCTATGCAAAGTCTGGAATTATGCTTGACCTTCAGCCATAGCTGCTTGAGCACGTTGCATATTTGCTTCGAATTCAGCATCAAAGTTGATTGGTGTTAATAGCAATTGAGGGAAGCTACCTTTGGTAACCATATCGTTCACCGCTTCACGTAAGAATGGGAACAAAATGTTCGGGCAGTATGCACCTAAAATATATGGAAGGCGTTCTTCTTCAACTGCATCAATCAGGAAGATCCCTGCTTGAGTAACATCAACGATAAATGCAGTATCGCCCGCATTATTTGCTTGAACAACAACTTTTAAAGACACTTCGAAATGGGTTGGATCAATCTTTTCTGCAGAAGAAGAAAGGTTGATATTGAGTTCAGGCTGCCATTCTTTAGTGAAAACTTGTGCACCAGGAACTTCAAAAGAAATGTCTTTAGTATAAATACGTTCGAGTGCCAATTGTGGTTGAACTTGTTGTTCTTCGCTCATTCTTAAATCCTTAATATAAATTTGAACTATGCTTTATGGTTAAGCCAATAATCCGTCAAGTTTCCCATCACGCTCTAAAGCATAAAGCTGGTCAAACCCACCAATAAATTGGTCACCAATAAAAATTTGTGGAACAGTACGGTGATTCGTGCGTTGCATGAGTTCTACACGTACTTCAGGCGCTTCATTGGATAAATTAATTTCTTTATATTCAACGCCTTTACGCTCAAGAAGTTGTTTCGCACGAACGCAGTAAGGACATACAGTTGTAGAATAAATCGTTACTTCAGCCATTAGAGTCTCCTTAAGCAATTATTTCGCTTTTACCAAAGGTAAGCCTTGCGCTTTCCAGTTGCTAATGCCGCCATCTAAACGATAGCTATCAGCATGACCGACCTGTTGCAAAGCGGTACCTGCGACTTGACCAAGGTTGCAAATAAACACCAATGGACGTTCCGCAGCTTTTAACTCTTCAACATGGCTTGCAATTTGGCTGTAGGGAATGTTACGGCTGCCACTGATATGACCTTCACGGAAGTCTTTTGCATCACGTAAATCAATCAACATGGCATTTTTTGCTTTCACTAAAATACCTAAAGATTGTGGAGAGATTTTGCGACCGTTGCGCTGACCTTCTAAAACGAAGAACAACACCACTAATGCCCCAAGTGTTCCAAATAAGAAGGGGTGATTCCCCATAAATTCCAACCAACGTTCCACAAATCACCTAATTACAATTCAAAATTGTCTAGAGTATAGCTCATAAATATGGTGATCAAAATCACCGCTTCAAGGGGAGGACAGACAGAAAGTCTAATTTTTTTGCTGAGCTTCAGCAATTTCATCCATTAAACGTAAAAAACTGTCTAAACGACGGGGTAAAATTTCACCGTTACTTGCAGCTAAACGCAACGCACACTGTTTTTCATGTTTATGGGTACAGTTACGGAACTGACAATAACCCAACTGATTTTGAATTTCAGGGAAGCCTTGTTGCACTTTTTCTGTGGTGAGATGCCATAAGCCAAATTCACGAATTCCAGGTGAATCGATCAGCGATGCATTTTGACCAAAAGGAATCAGACGAGTAGATGTCGTGGTATGCTGACCTAAAGCCGAGTTTTCAGAAATAATGTTGGTCTTTTGTGCCGCATCAGGAACAATGGCATTAATCAAGGAGCTTTTTCCTACCCCAGACTGTCCTACAAAAGCCACCGTTTCACCTTCAAGCCGTTGGGCCAATGCACTAAGATCACCAGTAGATTGGCATTGCATCACTTCATAACCCAAATTCTCATATTCTTTGAGCATGTCCAAAATAGGATCATTTTCTTTGAGTAAGTCAGTTTTATTCAATACCAGTAGGGCAGGAATATCGGCATCGGCACAAGCCACCAAATAACGGTCAATTAATGTGGGTGCAGGTTCTGGTAAAGGTGAAAACACGATCACAATTAAACTGATATTGGCCGCCACTGGTTTCACTTTATGGTAGCGGTCAGGACGAGTCAGTAATGATCGACGTGGATGAATAGCCGTAATAATCCCAAGTCCCGTATTCGGGTCAGCTTGCCATTTAACCCGATCACCCGTCACCAGCAACTCAAGATTGGTACGGGTATGGCAACGCCAAATACTGTCCAATTCAATCGGTTTCCAAAACGGTTCAGGCTCACCATCTAGCACATTTGGTTTTTCAGGATGCGTGTCTGGCACCGACAAGGCTTGTACCTCAAGCTGACGTCCGTAGTGTTGAACCACCAACCCTTCTAGATCATTTGAGGTGTCAATTTCTTCTTGACGTGTTTTCTGCTGTTTCTGAATACGACGCTGCTGCTGTTCAGTTAAGCGACGTTTACGAATTAAAGCCATTCATATCCTAAAAAACCATGAATTCAAGATGGCAAAAATAGCATGAAGCGGGGGATGAATTACAGCATTCAGGGTATTAATTTGCTACTATAAATGTTTTTACAGCCAATAAGATTGCACATTTATGAGCAGCACGCCTGATACTCGCCTCATTTGGATTGACCTTGAAATGACAGGTCTAGATACCGATAATGACCAAATTATTGAAGTTGCAACGATTGTGACAGATGACCATTTAAATATTTTGGCAGAAGGTCCAGTGTTGGCTGTACATCAGTCGGATTTAATCCTGAATGCTATGGATGAGTGGAATACCCGTCAACATGGCCAATCTGGTCTAATTGAACGCGTGCGTCGTAGTAAATTAACGGCACAAGATGCTGAGCAACAAACCATTGAGTTCTTAAAAAAATGGGTTAATCCAAAAAGTTCACCAATGTGTGGTAACTCAATTTGTCAGGACCGCCGTTTCTTGCATCGTTTAATGCCTGAATTGGAGCAGTATTTCCATTATCGTAACTTGGACGTATCTTCAGTGAAAGAGTTGGCGAAACGCTGGCGTCCAGAAATTATGAGTGGGTTGAAGAAAAATGCCTCGCATTTGGCCATGGATGATATTCGTGATTCGATTGCAGAGTTGAAATATTATCGTGAATACTTCTTTATCATGAATAAAGACTAAATCAATATTGGCTGAAAATGGGGTGTTCAACCCCATTTTTATTTTAGTCTGTCATATTTTTAGGTTATATTTTCTACATCAAACTCGAGGGTGTACGGCTTTAAGTAGATTTAAAGTAAAGTACAATTTTTTGTTTTTATTCATTTTAAATTATAAAAAAGAGTTTAAATATGCAAAGTAATAATCCAATACTTAATCGCGTAGAAGTTTACGCAGATTACAGCCAACCGATGACCGTTCAAGGTGCGATTCAAAAGTCCGTATTGTTGACTTTAATTGCCGCGGTGCTGGGTTTAGGTATTTTCTTTTACAGCTTTATGACCTTAAATATTTCTATTGCTTATAGCGCCGCAATTGTGGGGGCTATTGGTGGATTTATTTTGGCGCTCATTACAACCTTTAAACCAGATACCGCTAAAATTCTCGCCATTCCTTATGCATTTTTTGAAGGTGCTTTTTTAGGTGGCGTTTCGGTTATTTTCCAATTGAAATTTCCTGGTGTCCCGTTGCAGGCATTATTGGCAACCTTTGTGACAACTTTGGTGATGTTTACCTTATATCGTTTGCAGATTGTACGTGCTACAGAAAAATTTAAATCGGTTGTTCTTTCTGCCAGCATTGCCATTGCCATCGTGTTTGTGGTGCAACTGATCATGCGTTTAGCGTTTGGTTCAAGTGTGCCGTATATTTTTGAAAGTAACTGGTTAGGTATTGGTTTCGCTGCTTTTGTTGCTGTGATTGCATCTTTAAACTTAATTCTGGATTTTGATCTGATTGAAAGCAGTGCAGCCCAACACGCACCTAAGTCAATGGAATGGTTATCTGCCATTGCGTTATTGGCCACTTTGGTATGGATGTATTACTCATTCATGCGTTTATTGAGTCTAATTCAAGGCGATGACTAATTAATGTGGGTTAATATTTTTTAGTTCAACTCTAATTCACCCTGCTTTGGCAGGGTGAATTGTTATGAATCTGTGATTTGCTAAAAAAAGGCGCATTTTGCAATTTTGTTCTGATGCCAGACTTGGCATTATTCATCCTAAATTATTTTAAGTGAGATTCACATGTCACAAGGACTACTAGCGGGAAAACGCTTTCTGATTGCGGGTATTGCAAGTAAGTTATCGATTGCATTTGGTATTGCTCAAGCATTGCATCGTGAAGGTGCGGAATTGGCATTTACCTATCCGAATGAGAAACTCAAAAAACGTGTTGATGAATTTGCGGCGCAATTTGGCTCAACATTGGTGTTTCCTTGTGATGTTGCTGTGGATGCAGAAATTGACCAAGCATTCGTTGAATTAGCAAAACACTGGGATGGTCTAGATGGTGTAGTTCACTCTATCGGTTTTGCGCCAGCACATACTTTAGATGGTGACTTTACTGATGTTACAGATCGTGAAGGTTTCCGTGTTGCGCATGACATCAGTGCGTATAGCTTTATTGCAATGGCGCGTGCAGCAAAACCATTGTTATTGGCTCGTCAAGGTTGTTTATTGACTTTGACTTACCAAGGTTCTGAGCGTGTTATGCCGAACTACAACGTGATGGGGATGGCAAAAGCATCTTTAGAAGCGGGCGTACGCTACTTGGCGTCTAGCTTGGGTGCTGAAGGTATTCGCGTTAACGCAATTTCAGCGGGTCCAATCCGTACTTTAGCGGCTTCTGGCATTAAATCATTCCGTAAGATGTTAGACGCGAATGAAAAAATTTCACCACTCAAACGCAATGTGACCATTGAAGATGTTGGTAATGCTGCATTGTTCCTTTGCTCACCTTGGGCAAATGGTATTACGGGTGAAATCATGTACGTTGATGCTGGTTTCAATACTGTCGGTATGAGCCCAGATATGATGGGTGATGACTGATTGCTTCGGCGATAAAAAACGGCACTTCAAGTGCCGTTTTTTTACGTCTTTAAATTTCATTTATTTAGGTAATTGTTGAATAGGACTCCCACCTAAAGCCTGCATCAGCGTGACATAAGCATTGTATTGATTTTGTTTGGTGTTAACCAAGGTCAAACGAGCACTACGCGTGGTTTCTTGTTGATCCAGTAGATTCTTTAAGGAGACTGCACCATAACGATAACGTACATCGGTTAAGCGCTCTGCTTTTTCTGCCAGTTCTAAATTACGCTGTTGTAGCTTGACCTGCTGATCTAACTCACTGCGTGCAGACAAGGCATTTTCAACATCACCAAATGCCTGATATAAGCTCTGACGATATTGCACAATGGCTTTTTCATAGTCTAATTGGCTAATCGCGATATCTTTTTTCATATCGTTATATTGCAAAAATGGCAGGCTTAAACTGGCACCCAAAGTCAGGGCAGGGTTTCGTAAAAGTTGAGTCAAAGAGGTACTGCTTGAGCCAAGATTTCCCGTTAAACTAATAGAAGGATAATAGCTTGCTGTGGTGGCATCTTTGGTTGCCAGACTCTCACGCAGGCGTAATTCAGCTGCTTTTAAGTCTGGACGACGAGACAAAATGTCGGCAGGTAAGCCTGCTGCAATAGTTGGCAAAGCCAGTTGTGGCAAACGTTGTGGTTCTTGAATATTCAATTGTTGGATAGGCATATGCAGCAGTACCGCAAGTGCAGTGCGTGTTTCGACTAAGCTTTGCTGAATTTGACTGAGACTGGCTTTTTGACTTTGTACTGATTGTTCAGCTTGGGTCAATTCCAAGCCAGAAACAGAACCCGCTTGATATTGTACTTTGACTAAATCATACAGCTTTTGCGACGTCGCAAGACTTTGCTGTGCGGTGCTGAGACTTTCATGATAATAAGCCAATTGCCAATACAGTTTGGCTGTGGTGCCAATCAGGCTTTGTGCTGTAGCTTGCAAATCCTGTTCAGTTGCCAGTGCCTCCCATTTTTTAGCTTCGGTTTGACGTGCCAATTTGCCAAATAAATCTAATTCATAACTCAACCCAGCACCTAACGATAGCCCTTTGGAGCTGTCATCGCCTGAATTTAAATCGAAAGTATGACCTGTGGAAACTGTAGAGCTAACACGTGGTTTTTGCTGATTCGCGCTTAAGTCTGCTTGTAAGCGTGCTTGTTTTAAGGTGATACCCGCAACAGCCAAGTCGGTATTTTTTGCTAAGACTTCATCAATTAATTGATTCAGTTGCGTATCACCAAATAAGGTCCACCATTGATCAGCATAGATGGCTTGCTGTCGTTGTTGTGTAGTTGCATGACCATATTGGAACTGAGCAGGTGTTTGCACACTGGGTGCTTGATAAGGTGTTTTAACCACAGCCGCACAACCCACTAAAGTACTACCAAGTAGCATTGCCGTACACAGACGTGTAAATGAAAACTGCATAATTTGTCCTTATTCTCTAGCAAGCGCTGCAACAGGGTCGAGTTTGGCGGCATTTTTTGCAGGTAAGAAACCAAACACCACACCAATTAACGTCGAGCACACAAATGCGGCAATAATCGAGGTGGTGGAATAGGCAACCCCAAAATTACCACCTGCAAATTTTTGAATGATTTGTCCTAGGCCAAGAGACAGCAACACGCCTAAAACTCCGCCAATCAGGCAGACCAAAATGGCTTCAATCAAGAATTGTTGCAAAATATCACTTTGCCGAGCACCCACCGCCATGCGTACGCCAATTTCTTGCGTCCGTTCGGTGACCGAAACCAACATGATATTCATTACCCCAATTCCACCAACCACCAATGAAATCACGGCAATTGCAGAGACCAACAAGGTCATGGTACTGGTAGTCTTTTCAATGGTTTGACGAATACTGTCACTGTTCATGGTAAAGATATCTTGCTGACCATGGCGCAAGGTCAATAAGTTCACAATTGCATTTTCAGCCGCACTGGTGGAGTATTGATCATTGATTTGTACAATGATATTACGCACATTTGTCTGACCTAGCATGCGGCTCATGACAGTGGTGTAAGGCATATATACGTTTAGGGTGTCATCGGAACCCATTGCACTGGTTTGGGGCTCTACGACACCAATAATCCGTCCAGGTACACTGCCGAGTAAAATGACTTGTCCTATCGGACTAGTACCATCACTAAAAAATTGCTTTTGGGTATTGGTGTCAATCACTACATCTTGAGTACGATCACGGATACTACGTTGATCAAAGGTTTGTCCATTTTTGAAAGTAAGGCCTTTAACAGTGAAATAATCACCCCCGACACCGTTAATGGTGGCATTGGCTTCATTTTGTTGGTAGCGAATGGTTTTCGATGAACTCACCATTGGACTGACTGCACTGACATACGGTTGGGTGGCAAGCGCTTCAGCATCAGCAGGAACTAGTGTTTTAAAGTTTGCGGTTTTGGAGTTATCACCGAAGCCGCGACCTTGGAAGACGGTAATGGTGTTTGTTCCTAAGCTACTAATATTACTTAGGATCTGCTTTTGAGAGCCATTGCCTAATGCGACTACAGTCACAACCGAGGCAATCCCGATAATAATCCCGAGCATAGTCAAAAAGGTTCGCATACGATGCGCATTCATGGACAAAATGGCCATACGGAATGCTTCACCTAGGCGATCAAATAGGGAGCGCCATGCAGAAACACTTTTATTTTTTTCTTGATGTGCCGAAATGGCAGTTTCTGCATCAGGGTCAGTATGTAGCTCAGAATCATGTTCTGGCTGATTGACACGATCTGCAATAATTTGTCCATCACTGATTTCAATAATGCGGCTGGCATTTTTAGCCACCTGCATGTCATGTGTTACCAGAATAATGGTATGTCCAGCAGCATTTAATTCACGCAAAATTCGCATGACTTCAACACCACTGTGTGAGTCCAAAGCACCTGTCGGTTCGTCGGCAAGAATGACATCACCACCATTCATCAGCGCACGCGCAATAGACACCCGCTGTTGTTGTCCCCCTGAGAGTTGACTCGGACGGTTTTGGGTTTTATTGCCCAGTCCAAGTTCCGTGAGCAAGGCGGTTGCTCGTTGCTTACGCGCATAAGGTGTGGTGCCTGCATAAATGGCTGGAACTTCAACATTCCCTTCAGCCGTTAAATCACCTAGTAAATGGTAACGCTGGAAAATGAATCCGAAATACTCTCGGCGTAATTCAGCCAGTTGATCGGGTTCGAGTTGTCCAGTTTCTCTGCCTTTGACTAAATAGCTGCCTGAGGTAGGACGATCTAGACAACCGAGAATATTCATTAAGGTGGATTTACCCGAACCAGATTGACCAACAATCGCAACCAGTTCGCCTTCGTAAATGGTCAGATCAATCCCTTTGAGAATTTGAACAGTACTTTCACCAGCAGGGAATTCTCGTACCAAATTGCTGACTTCAAGCAAGGCTTTTTTTGTCATGCTTACATTCCCATTGGTGGACCATTACGACGTTTATTGCTGCTGTTGGCTGTGGCTGCCGAGGTATCTGAACTGTCTGCAATCACGACTTGATCACCTTCTTTTAATCCCGCCAAAACTTGCGCATTTACACGGTTATTAATCCCAATCAGTACTTGTTTGGGTTGGGCTGAACCATCTGCCTGTAATACGCGGACCACACTTAAGCTTGCTTTACCATCTTTAATCAGTTGTTGTTGGGCAGCAGTTAAATTGAGGCGTTCAAGTCGAGGACCTTGTGGATGATCGGTCTTTGAGTTGCTTTGAGTACTCGATACCGCTTGTGCTTTTGTAGCGCTATTTTGCTTACTATTTACAGGGCGATTGGAGATTGCTGAAGAAGGAAGTAGCAGTGCATTCTGTGCAGAATCGAGCACGATATAGACTTGTGCCGTCATATCGATACGTAGTTTGCCATCATTATTGGGTACATCAAATAAAGCGTTGTAATAGATTGCGGTACTTGACGAACTTGAAGTGCTGGTACTGCTCTCGCTACTAATTGAATCGGGTGCAGGTTCAATCTGACGTAGGGTGGCATAACGTTTGCTGTCATCACCCAAAGTCGTGAAATAGACTTGTTGTCCTTTTTCGACTTTCATAATGTCCGCTTCACTGACCTGCGCTTTAATGGTCATATTTTGTAATTTTGCAATTTTGACAATCGTTGGTGCACTTTGATTTGCATTCACCGTTTGACCTTCTTCAGTCACAATCGCAACCACCGTTCCATCAGTCGGTGCCACAATACGGGTATAACCGATATTGGTTTGTGCCGTAGACTTGGTGACTTTTGCAGATTCAATTTGTGCATTAATGGCTTTAATTTGCGCTTGTGCAGTTTTAAAGCTCGCTTCCGCAGATTCGAGTTCCGCTTTAGACGTTGCATCCTGTGCAAACATTTGTTGTTGACGTTTATAAGCCAGTTGCGCCTCATTGAGATTGGCTTCTTGTTGCAAGCGTTGAGCTTCTAAATTTTTGATGTTGGCTTCGGCTGTTTTAAAGCTATTTTCTTGTGTGGTGGAATCAATTTGCGCAATCAACTGCCCTTGTTTGACTTCATCACCTAGCTGTACATACATTTTTTGTACTTGACCTGACACCTGTGCACCGACACTCACCAATTTGGTGGCATCTAAAGTGCCTGTTGCCAATACCGTATTTTCAAGATCACCGCGTGTCACGCTTTCGGTAATATATTGCGGTTGTTCTTGTTTCGGTTTGAAATAACTCCAAGCCAAATACGCGAGTAAAGCGATACAGAGCAGGGCGATAATAATTCTAAAAAATTTTATTTTTGGCATAGGAGTGAGGGAGTAAAAAATAATCATGCATAGTATAAAAGTGAAATGCGGATAAATCGTGGATTTTCTATCAATTTGTAAATGATAATTATTCTTTTGTAATTTTTAAAATCAAAATTCGTCAACATACTCATCAGTATGCTGCAAAACATTCTAATTTTCTGACGTAATTGCTACAGGTTAACTTACTCAAAAAAGCAAGATCAATGAAATAGCTGACGTCCGCAAAGCAGCGCAATTGCTTGTAGAGTGAGTTGTTCAGGGTTTTCCTGACTCAAACCTTTAATTGATGCATCTATTCTTAATAAAAGTGTAGGCCAAGTGAGAAACTGTTCCGGATTGAGTCGGCGTAAGGCTTGTTGATAAAGGCTCACTTTGGTTTTCCAAATCCCGAGTTGTAGTGCATTTTGTGGTTGCTCAAAAAGCTGCATCAAAAGACGCATTTCCTTACTGATACTCCACAGCAACAAGCTCATTGGCTCGCCTGAAGCCAACAGATATTGGTAAATCTTCACGGCTTGAGCAAAATTACCTTCAAGTAATGCATCACTTAAGTCAAAGGTCGTATAACGTGACTGATCTTGTAGGCAGGCAAGCAGTTGTTCGATACCAATTTGCGCTAAATCAGGAAAGGTATCTCGTACCCGCATTAGACTGTTCTTTGCCGCCAGTAAATTATGCTCGTGATGCTGTTCAAGCCATTGCCATGCATTGCTGACCAATTGAATACCGAGTTTTTCAGCTTCAACAGCCAAAATTCTTTGTCGATCTTGTGGATAATGCGCAGTCAAGCTGACGTTCACGCCGTTGGCATCAATCACTTTAAAAAAGCCAGATTTTAAGCTGCTGCTGTCCTGCTTTGGCATCACAATCAACAACAAATTTTGTTCATTATGTTGTAGATATTGGGTCAATAATTTAATGCCATTGGCATCGGGTTTGATATTGCCATGTACCTCAATCGCGAGTTGTGTCGAAAATAAAGACAAACTGTTCAAGGCATTGAAGACCGTTTTCCAGTCACTCACATTTGACATGTCATAACGTTGACGTTCAATATTTTGTTCTTGCCAACTTTTACGAAAAGCATCGAGTAGATTCTGTTCGAGGAGGGGTTCTTGACCATGCAGTACCCATGCACCACGTGCTTCTGGGATGCGTTTAAGGGCCTGCAAATAGTCGAGTTTCATAACAATTAAGGTTGTGTTGTTGTGCTAGTAACTTTAGGTAAACGATTCGATGAAATTTGGCGCACAATTTGTTGTGCAACGTCATCAACAAGGACATCTTTTAAGAATTTTTCTTCTTGATCATCGGTATTGACCGTTTCCAAGTTATATTGGTAACTACGTGATGCCGTGACGGTACGCATTTCAGTCACAGGATTGCCTTGAGCATCTTCAATACGGAAGGTGACATTTAAACGCAGTAGGGTTTCGATCAGTTTACCGCGAAGCTCTTGGCGCACAGGTGTATAACTGTACACATGTAAACGGTAAGCATTGGGGCTATTACTGAGCTGAACATTGGCAGCCCCTAAATAAATTGATAATTTTTCTTCTAATTCCTCTGTATCTTTAGGCAAAGATAAACTCATCTGTGCATATGCTACTGGATTCGCAGAAGGTTGAGTTCCTTTTAAATGAAAACCACAGCCCACCAAACCTGCACCTAGACCGCAAGTTAAAATAAGAGTTGCGAAACGTTTGCCTAAATGCATGGGTTTTCCTCTGTTTACTCTTTTTAAGAAAAAGAAAAAATAATATGACGTGATTGTATGTGCAAAGCCCGTTGACTGGCAACGGGCTTTGTTTATTCCTTTTCGTTTCCCCCTCTTTTTGAAAGAGGGGTTAGGGGAGATTTTCTAATAAAATCCCTCCAAACCTCCCTTTATAAAAGGGAGGCTTTAAGGCTTTAAACCACTAAATTTACTAATTTATTTGGAACTACAATTTCTTTCTTGGTTGGACCAGTTAAGAATTGTTGAACTTCTGGTAGAGCTTTTGCCAATGCCAATAATTCATCTTTAGAAATATCAACAGAAACTTCAAGTTTACCGCGAAGTTTACCATTCACCTGTACAACAATCGTTTGCGTATTACGTGTTAACGCAGAAGCATCAACTACAGGGAATGTTGCTGCCGTAACATCTGTACCAAATTGAGCCAATAAAGTTTGGCTTAAATGCGGTGCAAACGGTTCGAGTAAAGTTAACAGTGTTGTGATTGCTTCACGTTCTACAGCAATGTCATTGTCATCTTTTGCTTCAAACTTGTTGCTCGCATTTAATAACTCCATTAAAGCAGCAATGGCAGTATTAAATGCATGACGACGTTCAATATCATCACTTACTTTTTGAATAGTTTCGTGAGTTTTACGACGTAAGTCTTGAGCGTCTTTAGATAAGTTTGCTGTATCGATTGCAGTTGCAGCGTTTCCTTTTTCAAGGAAGCCAGCTACAAGGCGCCATACACGTTTCAAGAAACGGTTTGCACCTTCAACACCTGCATCAGACCATTCTAAAGATTGATCTGGTGGAGCAGCAAACATCATGAATACACGAGCTGTATCTGCGCCGTATTGATCAATAATCGCTTGTGGGTCAATACCGTTATTTTTCGACTTAGACATTTTTTCTTGTCCGCCGATTACAACTTCTTGGCCGTCACCTGAATATTTTGCAGAAAGAATACGACCTTTCTCATCACGTTCTAGTTCAATATCAGCTGGGTTGAACCAAGTTTTCTTGCCATTTTCTGCTTCACGATAGAACGTATCTGCAAGTACCATGCCTTGAGTTAACAAGTTGGTAAATGGCTCATTACCTTGTACAACGCCTTCGTCACGCATTAATTTGTGGAAGAAACGTGCATAAAGTAAGTGAAGAATTGCGTGTTCAACACCACCAATGTATTGGTTTACAGGAAGCCAGTTTTGAGCTGCTTCAGGTTTAACCATACCACCAGTAAAGTCTGGAGACGCATAGCGTGCATAGTACCAAGATGACTCTACGAAAGTATCTAAAGTATCTGTTTCACGGCGTGCATCGCCACCACAACACGGACATTTAGTTTCATAGAATTCAGGCATTTTGTTCAGCGGATTACCTGAACCATCTGGAACAACGTCTGTTGGTAATACAACTGGAAGCTGGTCTTCTGGAACTGTGACTTGACCACAAGTATCACAGTTAATCATTGGAATTGGACAACCCCAGTAACGTTGACGAGAAACACCCCAGTCACGTAAACGGAATTGAACTTTAGAGTTTGCTAAACCTTGTGGTTCTAATTTCACAAGGAATGCGTCAAACGCAGCTTGGAATGCTAAACCGTCAAACTCACCAGAGTTAACAAGTTTACCTTCTTTAGAACCGTACCATTCTTGCCATTCAGTTGCAGAGTAATCTGCATCGTCAGCACCTTTGGCATCGATCACTTGCTTAATTGACAAGTTGAACTTGTTAGCAAATTCAAAATCACGTTCGTCATGCGCTGGTACAGCCATTACTGCGCCAGAACCATAAGACATTAATACGTAGTTTGCGATCCAGACAGGAAGCTCTTCACCAGTTACAGGGTGTTTTACAAACAAACCTGTTGCCATGCCTTTTTTCTCGGCTGTTGCCAAGTCTGCTTCTGCAACTGAACCCATGCGGCACTCTTCAATAAATGCAGCCAATTCAGGGTTGCCTGCTTCTGATTGGAGGGCAGCAGCTTTAAGCGCGAGAGGGTGTTCTGCTGCAACAGCAACATATGTCACACCCATTAGCGTGTCGGCACGTGTTGTATAAACAGTTAAACCATCAGCATAGATTTCAGTATTGGCAGATGGGAAAGTAATTTCCATGCCTGTAGAGCGACCAATCCAGTTACGTTGCATGGTCAACACTTGTTGAGGCCAGCCGTCTTGTAAAGTGTCAAGATCGTCTAATAATTCTTGTGCATAGTCCGTAATACGGAAGTAGTACATTGGAATATCGCGTTTTTCAACCAATGCACCTGAACGCCAGCCACGACCATTTTCAACTTGCTCGTTTGCTAAAACTGTTTGGTCAACCGGATCCCAGTTTACTGTTGAAAGTTTACGGTAGATCAAACCTTTTTTATAAAGCTGAACAAATAACCATTGTTCCCAGTGATAGTACTCTGGAGTACACGTTGCAAATTCGCGATCCCAATCTACAGATAGACCTAATTTTTTTAATTGGTCACGCATGTAGGCAATGTTTTCAAATGTCCATTTTGCCGGAGCAACTTTATGGGCAATTGCTGCGTTTTCAGCAGGTAAACCAAACGCATCCCAACCCATAGGTTGTAATACAGTTTCACCTTTTAAACGGTGGAAACGGCTAATGACGTCGCCAATGGTATAGTTACGCACATGACCCATATGCAGCTTGCCACTTGGGTAAGGGAACATCGACAGAATGTAACGACGAGGACCTTCTACAATGTCGGCAACTTTAAAAACTTTACGATTTTCCCAGTCTTGTTGGACGGTGGGTTCAATCGCACTAGCTTGATATTCAGGGTCAATATGAGTAGTCATAAACGTATTAAAGAACAACGGTTAAAAGTTTGCTGCACAGCATAGCGCAAAATGCACCTAAATGTGAATTTTGCGCAGGCTGAACCGTAAGAAAAATTAAACTATTTCGTAAAAGCTGATTTTATTCAGCTGGGTATTTTTTTCCATTTGGTCTAGGTGCAGGAATTGCTTTTATTTCACTAGGAGCTGGCGTAGCAGAAACAGGTGCTCTGGTAGCATCATCATTCACGTTTGGTACAGGTTTGGATGCAGTTGCAGTAGCTGCAGGCATCGTCGAGTTATTTTGCTGTGCTTCTAAAGGAAGATTATTGTTGCGGCTAGCTGTAGGAGTGGAATTGTTCCAGCCATAAGTCTGAATTTTCCCTTTTTTTTGTGCATTTTTCGGTGGAGGAGTGGTGGTGTAATGGGTCGAACCATTTGCATCCACCCATTTGTAATAATCTTTAGCCCAAAGGGATGTACTCGAATATAACAAGGCACAAGAGAGCGCTACACCGCTGATCAAATGAAATGGAAATGACATAAGATTTCGTCCTGTTTGATTTTCTGCGAAAAGTTCTCTCTATGAAATTGCCACAAAAAAGTCAATTTATAGATTCTAGAACAGAATATGAAGTGTTCAAAATAGTATAGGTCGATTTTTCATTTGAACAAGCGTCTCCAGCACTAAATAGTTTAAAAATGTCCTCATTTAATCTCGAAAAATTATAGAGATAGATGAGATTTAATAAAGATTTTACATAATTTCTTGAATGCTTGATTGAGCGCACAAAAAAGCTTTTTTTGTCTAAAAAACACACGGTCTGTAAATAATCAAAAAAAAGCTGATTTTTCAACTTGACAATAAAGAGTTAAACAAGAAAAATGCTGTCTTTAGTTTTATATGCCTTCTCTCGATCACCCTTCGAAGAAGTGTCATGTCATGCAGTGGGCGTCATTTCTAGCCGAGATGGTGAACAAAGCAAATAAAAATATGTTTATCCCAACATGTTTTAGATCCCATATTGCTTAAACAGCAAACGGATCGGATTTTTTTCCTATTGCCATGAAAACTATGAAATATGTGTGCTATAACAGTGCAGACAATTAATGAATGAACACTGCTGATGTCTCCCATCAAGCGGTGATAAAAGATTAGGGTGAATCACGTTGGAACTTTTATCTGGTGGTGAAATGCTTGTTCGCGCATTAGCGGACGAAGGCGTTGAACATGTTTTTGGATACCCAGGCGGCGCAGTTTTACATATTTACGATGCGCTTTTTCAACAAGACAAAATCAATCATTATCTCGTGCGCCATGAACAAGCTGCTGGTCATATGGCAGATGCTTACTCACGCGTTACAGGTAAAACAGGTGTAGTGCTGGTTACTTCTGGTCCAGGCGCAACGAACACAGTCACTCCAATTGCAACTGCTTATATGGACTCAATCCCAATGGTGATTTTGTCTGGTCAGGTGGCTTCGCATTTAATTGGGGAAGATGCATTTCAAGAAACAGACATGGTCGGTATTTCGCGTCCAATCGTGAAACATAGTTTCCAAGTGCGTCATGCGAGTGAAATTCCCGCAATTATTAAAAAAGCATTCTATATCGCAGCTTCTGGTCGTCCAGGCCCAGTTGTCGTTGATATTCCGAAAGATGCAACCAACCCAGCAGAAAAGTTTGCCTACGAATACCCAGAAAAAGTGAAGATGCGTTCTTATCAACCACCGCATCGTGGTCACTCTGGTCAAATTCGTAAAGCGATTGATGAGCTGATCAATGCAAAACGTCCTGTCATTTATACAGGTGGTGGTGTTGTTCAAGGTAATGCTTCTGCTTTATTAACTGAATTAGCACATTTATTGGGCTATCCAGTGACCAATACCCTTATGGGCTTAGGTGCTTTCCCTGGGAATGATGAGCAGTTCATTGGAATGTTGGGCATGCATGGTACATATGAAGCCAATATGACCATGCACAATGCAGATGTGATTTTGTGTGTTGGTGCGCGCTTTGATGACCGCGTAACCAATAACCCTGCAAAATTCTGTCCGAATGCCAAAGTCATTCATATTGATATCGATCCTGCGACGATTTCAAAAACCATTATTGCGCATATTCCAATTGTAGGTGCGGTAGAGCCTGTACTTCAGGAAATGTTGGCACAGCTCAAACAAATGAATGTGTCTAAGCCAAACTCTGAAGAAATTGCAGCTTGGTGGTCACAAATTAATGAATGGCGCAAAGTACATGGTTTGAATTACGACAAACCAACTGACGGTTCAATGAAGCCACAACAAGTGGTTGAAGCTTTAGATAAAATTACCAATAGTCAGGCAATTATCACTTCAGACGTTGGTCAGCATCAAATGTTTGGTGCGCTTTATTATAAATACACCCGTCCACGTCAATGGATTAATTCGGGTGGTTTAGGCACCATGGGCGTAGGCTTGCCATATGCAATGGCAGCGAAGCTTGCATTCCCAGACCAACAAGTGGTGTGTATTACGGGTGAAGCATCCATTCAGATGTGTATTCAAGAACTTTCTACCTGTAAGCAATATGGCTTAAATGTAAAAATTCTCTGCTTGAATAACCGTGCTTTAGGTATGGTAAAACAATGGCAAGACATGAACTATGAAGGGCGTCATTCAAGTTCTTATGTAGAGTCATTGCCTGATTTTGCCAAACTGATGGAAGCTTACGGTCACGTTGGCATTCAAATTGACCACGCAGACGAGCTTGAATCTAAGCTTGCAGAAGCGATGGCGATTAACGACAAATGTGTATTCATTAATGTCATGGTTGACCGTACCGAGCATGTTTATCCAATGCTTATTGCAGGTCAGTCGATGAAAGATATGTGGTTAGGTAAAGGGGAGCGCACGTCATGAGACATATTATCTCTGTACTCGTAGAGAATGAAGCTGGTGCGCTTTCTCGTTTGGTGGGTTTATTCTCTCAACGTGGTTATAACATTGAGACTTTAAACGTTGCACCAACTGAAGATCCGACTTTATCGCGTTTGACATTAACGACTTATGGTGATGACCATAAAATTGAACAAATCACCAAGCAGCTCAACAAATTGGTTGAAGTGGTGAAAGTGGTTGATCTGTCTGAAGGTGCTCATATTGAACGTGAGTTGATGTTGATTAAAGTCAAGTCACTCGGTTCTGCACGTGCTGAAATCAAACGAACTGCGGATATTTTCCGTGCGCAAATCGTTGATGTCACCCCAACGACTTATACCATTCAAATCGCGGGTACAACTGAAAAAATTGATGGTTTTATTGATGCTCTAGCAGAGAATACCATTCTTGAAGTTGTGCGTTCAGGTGTTTCAGGCATCGCGCGTGGCGAAAAAGTTTTAACCATTTAATTATTTAACACGATTCAACCTCCTTTTGAGAAAAGAGGAGGATTTCATCAAAAACAAATCTCTTGATGGAATTACAGAATATCAAGCATTTTAGCGGAGACAGCAATGCAAATTTTTTACGATAAAGACTGCGACTTATCTATCATCCAATCTAAGAAAGTAGCGATCATTGGTTACGGTTCACAAGGTCACGCGCATGCGCTTAACCTTAAAGACTCTGGCGTAGACGTAACTGTAGGTTTACGTGCAGGTTCTACTTCTTGGAAAAAAGCTGAAAATTCAGGTCTTAAAGTTGCTGAAGTTCCTGCTGCCGTAGCACAAGCTGATGTTGTGATGATTTTGACTCCAGATGAGTTCCAATCTCAACTTTATCGTGACGTGATTGAACCAAACATTAAACAAGGCGCGACTTTAGCATTTGCTCATGGTTTCTCTGTACTTTATAACCAAGTTGTTCCACGTGCTGACTTGGACGTAATCATGGTTGCTCCAAAGGCACCTGGTCACACTGTACGTTCAGAATACCAACGTGGTTCAGGTGTTCCAGATCTTATCGCGATTCATCAAGATGCTTCTGGTAACGCACGTAATGTAGCGCTTTCTTACGCTTCAGGCGTAGGTGGTGGCCGTACAGGTATTATCGAAACTTCATTCCGTGAAGAAACTGAAACTGACTTATTCGGTGAGCAAGCAGTTCTTTGTGGTGGTGCAGTTGAATTGGTTAAAATGGGCTTCGAAACTTTGGTTGAAGCAGGTTATGCTCCAGAAATGGCTTACTTCGAATGCTTGCATGAACTTAAGTTAATCGTTGACTTAATGTTTGAAGGCGGTATCGCGGACATGAACTATTCAGTGTCTAACAACGCTGAATATGGCGAATATGTAACTGGCGTTGAAATTATTAACGAACAGTCTCGTGAAGCAATGCGTAATGCACTTAAACGTATCCAATCTGGCGAATACGCGAAGATGTTCATTAATGAAGGTGCATTGAACTACCCATCAATGACTGCACGTCGTCGTCAAAATGCTGCACATGGTATCGAAGTAACAGGTGCTAAGTTGCGTGCCATGATGCCTTGGATTCAAGCAAACAAGATTGTTGATAAAGAGAAAAACTAAGATTTAGTTTAATCTTTTAAAAAACCCTTGTTTTTACAAGGGTTTTTTATTGTGGGTAGTTGTTGTTTACCTCGTAGTTTGTTTAAAGCAGAGCTTTTATCTCAAATTTAAATAGAAAAAACATAAAAAATAAAAAATAAAAAGCCAATGTTCTACCATCGAATGATCGATAGGTAATATAACCTGTATTTTGGCAGGCTTTTTTATCTGAATGCTTAGCTGAATTAAATTCATTCTAATAATTTAAACCAGAAGAACTATACAAGCTTATAAATAATGAAAATTACAAGTGATAGGTAAACAAATTGCATCTTTAAGGTGATGTTTAGTTTTTCATCTGATATTGGTAAAAATATCGAACATATTATGTGTAAATTCAATGTTAAAACTAATAATTTGATTTGTAAGATTAATTAAATAATTGGTGATTTTGCTTTGTTAGCATAAATATTGGAATTTGTGTAATTTATCTTTTTATTGGTATATTTTGCATCTTAATTATTGTTTCTTATAAAAAATGTGATTTGATTCATGAAAATGAATTATTTTGTAAGTATATGGTAGGTTTTTGTAATATTGTGTAAATTATAAGATTATATAAAGTTTTTATTAATCAATAACTTGTTTTTTTATATTATAAAAGTTTACTTTAAATATTTTAGATAATAAGAAAAACTAATATCACCATTTTTTTATATTTAACTGAAAAACAGCCATGTTAATTTGTATTCTAAATTAGACCAAAAATAATAATATTCACGTGAACTTACACGATATAAGTTGCTCCTTTTGAAATTGAATATGATAACTATGCACTTACGGAAAAGGCTCAAGAATAACAAGTGATCCTGTGTAAGTTGCTATTTTTAAATAATTTATAATCTTTCCTAAAGAAAAAGGAACTGGGAGATAGGGCCATGAAATTACAAGTGCAAACTGCATTGGCAGCATTAATTTTAGGTATGTGTTCGACAGTAGTTTTAGCAGATGGAGAGGAGGGTGCAAAAGGTGGTGATGGTGGATATCATCATCCAGGTCGTGACGGATGTGGTACCAAATGTGATGGTAAAATTGATATAGAATTATTTGTTGAAAAACACTGCGACTTAGACATCGATAAATCAAAAATCGTAATGCAAAAAAATCTTGTAGGTGGTAAATGGAGTGGACAATCTGGGTTCGATGTCCGTGCAAATGCGCCATATAGCCTCAACATCACTAAACCAACTACTTTAGATAATGAAATAGATGCTTCACAAAAAATTCCAGTAAATGTGGATACTAAACTTGGCTTATTTAATTACACTGGGGCAGTACTTCCTTATACCTCATCAACTAGAACATTTACAGTTAAAGCTGAAACTGTAAGTGCAGTGTCTGACATGGCACATTGGGGTACCTATAAAGGGACTTATAAAGTAGCTGTTGCATTCTAAATAAAAATAGGGAATAGTGGTGTATGTGCGTAACATGCACCACTATAATAATTTTAAAAGGGAATAAATATGAGAAAAATAATTTTATTCTTAATTTTAAGTAGCTTAAGTAATATTTTATTTGCGGGAATCAAGTTTACACCAGTACAACTTTATTTAGGTGATAAAAATAAGCAGCAGAGAAGTACCACGGTAATCGTGGAAAGTTCTGATTTTGATCGTTCTAAAATTTTTGAGTTGTCTGCTGTGAAATGGAGTCAAAATGAAAAAGGAGAAGATGTTCTTGAAGAAGAAAAGAACATTTTATTTAATCCTAAGATTTTTGAGTTAAAGCCAGAAAGTAAACAAATTGTTCGTGTTGGTTTTAGTCAACCATTTACAGCTAATGAACTAGACCGTGAAAAAACCTGGCGTGTTATTTTTAATGAAGTTACTCCCGTCGCAGATGATGAGGCGATAAATTTTCAGTTTAACTTTTCATTACCTTTATTTGTAGGTAAACAAGATAAAACTAATCTAGATGTGAAACTTAAAACGATAAATAATAATATGATGGTCGATATTCAAAATATTGCAAAATCACATGTACAAATTACAGATATTCGATTGGTAGATAGCCAGAATAAGGAATTATTACAGAAAAGCTTTAATCGATATTTGCTTGTTGGACAAAAATATACATTTGATTTAGGTGAATTATCAAAGAAACCAAATGATAAAATAAAAGTGAAAATTAAAACTGATAAAGATGGAGATTTATTGGAATATTAAATCTCTGAGGGTGATTCTATGAAATGTTTTAGAGTTGTTCTTGTTTTTTTTAGTGCAGTTGGGATTGCGCAAGCAAATGTTGATTCATTAGCAGAAACGGATGCAGGGGCACTAATTGTAAATGTTTGGTTAAATGGTGTAGATAGAAATATTGAAACAGTACTATTAGTCACTAAGGATGGTGAATATATAGAATGTAAAACATTAAATGAATTAGGTGTTGATCCTTCCAAATTTGTAAAGAACCATGATCAAGATGGTTTCTGTTTAATGCGTGGTTCCGATATAAAATTTCAAAAAGATGATGCACTTCAGGTAATTAAAATTGACTTACCTGCATCTTATTTTAAAGATAATAATTATGAGAGCGTAGTTGTTACCCCAGCAAGAGCAAATTTTGGGGGGTTCATTAATTATGATTTCTTTTATTCTAAAGATGATTTTTCAAATGACTTTAATGCCTATTCAGAAATTGGTATTTTTAAAGACTACTGGTTATTGAATAATGCAATTTTGTATAAAGACTCTCCAGATGAGGGGCAAAAGCAGTTTTTACGTGTCAGTTCATTGTTTGAACTAGAGTTTCCTGAAAAATATTTAAAATTAAGAATCGGTGATAACACAAGTGTTTATAACTCATTAACAAACTCATTCCGATATGGGGGGATCAGTTTTGGTACAAACTATACAGATCGTCCAGATTTTGTATATTGGAATATGCCAACTTTACAAGGAAGTGCTGCATTACCCTCAACAGTAGATTTATATATTAATGGCGTAAACTTGTATAAACAGTCGATAACCCCAGGTAATTATTCTTTACAAACAGGAGCGACAATTGATCAAGCTGGTGAAGCGAGAGTTGTTGTACAAGATATTTTGGGAAATCAAACGGTACAGAGTTTTCCTATTTATATTAGTAGTCAATTATTGCGTGTGGGTTTAAATGAATATGATGTTTCTTTAGGTAAGCTAAGATATAACTACGATGAGGATGATAGTGATTATCGTGATTTTTTTTCAAAAGTATTTTTCCGTCGTGGGGTTGCTGCAAGTACAACCTTAGGATTTGATGCAACCTACTCAAAAGATGTAAGCAATATCAGCTTTATGTGGACTCAAGGTGTAAGTAAGTTTGCTTTACTTGATACAGCATATGCAGTGAGTGATTATAATGGAGACATTGGACATGCTGCTTCAGCCTCTGTGAGTAGAAATTTTGGAACCTGGTCTTTTGGTTTAAACACTCGTTATTACACTGAAAAGTTTCAACAGCTAGGTTTTGATGAGTATGATTTTAATACCAAGATATCTAACCTTGCATATATAAATTTCTCTAATCTCGGATTTGTTGATGGTTTTAATTTAAGTTATGTTGACAATAAAAACTATAAAGTTGAGGGCTTTGAGTCTGTAGACAGTAAAATTATAAACGTAGGTGTTCAAAAAATATTGACTAAAAATTTATACACAAGTTTGAATTATTTTAAAAACTTTGAAGATGGTGATGATAGTTTTAACATAGTTTTTAGTTATAATTGGGATACTCGAGGAAATATTGATTTAGAACATAGTACAGATAATGGTGAGACGGTATTAAGTTATTCTAAAAATAGCTTGTTGCAAAATGGTCTGGATTACTCAGTTGCTGTTTCAAATATTGATAGTAAATTTAATTATCATGGTTATGGTTTGTATAAAACTAATATTGGTGATTTTAGAGCATCTTATGATGAATATACAAATAATAAAGTAACTCAAGCTCAATATCGTGGAGCAACAGTTCTTTTAGGTAATAAGTTGTCAGCAACAAAATATGTGGATAATGCTTTTGCCTTGGTTAATATCGATGGTATGAAAGATGTAGATGTATTAAGGTCATTGTCAGTTGTTGGTAAAACAAATGACAAAGGATATCTTTTTGTACATGATATTATTCCTTATATTAATTATGATATTTCTTATGATCAAAATCAGTTACCTTTGGATTATACCTTTGATCAGCCAGTACAGAAATTAAGTGCATTAAATCAAAGGGGGTATATTCTAGATTTCAAAGTTGCAAAAACCAAGAAATTTGTAGTTAATTTAAAAGATTCAAATAATAAGAATTTTCCTGTTGGGACAGTTGTAAAACTTAATGGTAATGAGGATGAAAGTTACTTTATTGATAGTAATGGTTTAGTTTATTTGTATCTTTCAAAACCAGTAAAATATGATCTAAAACTAGCAATGCAGGAGGGAAAAACTTGTAATACATCTTTCAGTATTTCGCAGACTCAAATTGATAATAGCAATGATGCACAAGTCATCAATTTAGTTTGTAAGTAATAGGAGGTTGGTATGAAACCAATTTTTTTAGCTTGCTTAATTTCTATGAGTTGTAGTGCGGTTTATGCGGCAGGATGTTCGGTTAGTGGTTTTTCTGCCCCTGAAATGAAATTAGCAAACTACTATCATAGTCAGACTGCTACATCTTTTAACGTTTCCTGTGATCGCAGTTATTCGATTTCATTCCGAAGTCAGAACTTATTAAATGCGAGTGGGTCAAGTTATGTATCGAATGGACCCTATAAAGTCAAAACCCAAATGAATATTCGAGGTGCGAGTGAAAATCTATGGGGGGTTCAAATGAGACAAAAAGCAGGAACTAATCAGAAGTATATAATTTCAGCTCAACTCGAAGAAAATCCTTTATATAGCGTTCCTGCAGGAGTTTATCGTGACCGAATCTATGTTAATGTGGATTTTTAATTTCGTTGTAAAGCTTTTAGGTTTTGTAAATGATCAACAAAAGGGAGGTAAATGTTACCTCCCTTTTGAATTTCACGGGAATGTCAAACAACAATCATCAAACTGTAAACAAAGACATCTAAGCTAGAAGAAAATCAAGCAATAGGTGTTATATGTCTTACATATCCACTGTGGGCCTGCTAAAACAACAAGATTTTCCAGACAGCTTTAAGTTTTATTTCAAATTACAAAAAAACAAAAACAGCGTAGAAGAAATAAGTGTTTTAAAAGATCTGGTTCGTCCACGTTTAAAAATTGCAATCGTCACAGAAACATGGCCTCCAGAAGTCAATGGAGTGGCTTTATCTCTGATGCAGCTTTGTAAAGGGTTGCAAAAGCAGGGGCATAAAATCTTGCTGATTCGTCCCAGTCAGACTCAATCATGTACAGACTTTATTCCGAACAAAGAATGTTTGGTTACTGCCCAAAGTATTCCTAAATATCCAAGCTTGCAATTTGGTTGGCCACAGTTTTTGAAGGTTGCTAATGCTCTGGATGAGTTCATGCCGAATGTGGTACATGTCGTGACAGAAGGACCATTAGGGCTTACAGCCTTGCATGCTGCCAAAAGTCGAGATATTCCTGTATCGAGTGGTTTTCACTCACCTTTTCAGGATTTTAGTCGCTTCTTTGATTTGGCATTTTTAATAAAACCGATACAGCATTATTTACGTTGGTTTCATAACAATACTCAACTGACTTGTGTTCCGAGCAAAGATACCGAAAAAGCATTAAAGCAATTTGGTATTAAATGTCCGTTGGTTGTTGTTGGACGCGGGGTGGATATTCAGCAATTTTCTCCTCTTTACCGCTCTGAAGCATATCGGTGCATTTGGGGGGCGGATAGCAATACAACTGTTATGCTTTACGTGGGACGGTTATCGCCAGAGAAAGAAATCGATGTATTGATTCGTAACTATATATGTATGCTGCAACGTGGTGAAAAACATTATAAATTGGTGATCACTGGCGATGGGCCGGACCGTCAACGCTTGGAAAATTTAGGTAAAGCACATGGTGTGATTTTTACAGGAAGCTTAACTGGTAAGAATCTTGCTAGTGTTTATGCAAGTGCAGATGTTTTTGTATTTGCCAGTCAAGTGGAAACTTTTGGTAACGTTGTTTTGGAAGCGATGGCTAGTGGTTTGCCTGTGGTGGCTTATAATTATGCATGTGCACATGCTCACATCGAGCATGGCAATACGGGATGGTTAAGCACGTTGGGTGATGTAAATAGTTTTTCATCGCAAATGCAGTGTTTACCCCGTCCAAACATACTCAACAGCATGGGACAAAGTGCCCGACTTAAAGTGATGGAAATGGGATGGAATCATCCTGTGAATCAACTAGAACAAGCCCTATATCACGTGGCAAAGGAAACCCGAATGATCGCATAAGCAAAATAAAAGCTTGAGGAGAGAAATTATGAATTTTAAGAATGCAAAAATAAAAATACTCGATCTCGACTTAAAAGGCTGTTTATATCTGAACCATTTTTCTCATTCAGAACGTGTAGCACATTTTTTTAAACTGATAAGCCGTTTAGGTGATGGTATTTTTTGGTACGCTATGTTGATGAGCCTTTGGATGTTGCAAGGTTTGTCTTACAGCTTACAAATGGTGTATCTGATTTTAGGTTCTTTATTGGGTACGGCTATTTATAAAATTCTCAAAACTAAAACAGTGCGCCCACGACCTTATCAGGTGCATCAAGTCATTCGCCTTTGTGAACGTCCTTTAGATCATTTTAGTTTTCCCTCAGGGCATACCTTACATGCAGTGATGGCGAGTGCGGTGATTGGTTATGTTCAGCCCATCTTATTGGTTTTGATGTTGCCCTTTACCGTATTGGTTGTATTGTCACGTATGGTACTTGGCCTGCACTATCCAAGTGATGTTGCTGTGGGGGCTGTCATTGGGGCTAGTGTTGCGGCAGTTATCATTGCCTGTGCACCAATGTTTAACGTGTTGTTGTAGATTGAATCGATTGAGTTGTTTTTCAGAAATCCTAAATTTTGTTAAAGTAGCACTGTCATAGCATAGATTAGGAACAGTCATGGGTTTACGTTGGACCGATACCATGGATATCGCGATTGAATTATATGAAGCACATCCAGATGTTGACCCGCAATGGATTCGTTTTACCGATTTACACGCGTGGGTATGCGCTTTGCCTGATTTTGAAGACGATCCGAATAAGTCGACTGAAGGTTTACTTGAAGCAATTCAAATGGCTTGGATTGACGAAGCTAGCTAATTCAGCACTTTTCCAACAGTGTATCGAAAAAATCCAGTTTTTTTACATTACAAAAGCTGATAATTGCACATTATTCGGTATAATGCGGCAAAATTTTCACGTCTAATTTGACTTAAGGAGCCGATCATGGCTATTGAACGTACTTTATCTATCGTTAAACCAGATGCAGTAGCTAAAAACCACATTGGTGACATCTTTGCTCGTTTCGAAAAAGCTGGTCTTAAAATCGTTGCGACTAAAATGAAACACCTTTCTCAAGCTGAAGCTGAAGGTTTCTACGCAGAACACAAAGAACGTGGTTTCTTTGCTGACTTAGTTGCGTTCATGACTTCTGGTCCAGTTGTTGTATCTGTTCTTGAAGGTGAAAATGCAGTTCTTGCTCACCGTGAAATCTTAGGCGCTACTAACCCTAAAGAAGCTGCTCCAGGTACAATCCGTGCTGACTTCGCTGTAAGCATCGATGAAAACGCTGCTCACGGTTCTGACTCAGTTGCATCTGCTGATCGCGAAGTAAACTACTTCTTCGCTCAAACTGAAGTTTGCCCGCGCACTCGTTAATCGAGACACTTCAAACCAGATAAGTGTTATACTGCTTATCTGGTTTTTTTATTCCCTTTAAATTTATTTGCTTGAATATTGAGCAATCTCCTTCTATCTTCGACATGGTTTAGGTAATTACACATGAGTACTGAAGTGGTCGTTTCATCTGCAACTTCTGATGAATCGCAACAACCTTTGTCCACTCCAACACAGCAACCTTCTGTGGAAAAAGTGAATTTACTGGGCATGTCACGTGCTGAGCTGGAACAATTCTTTGAAGCGATGGGCGAAAAGAAATTCCGTGCAGGACAGGTAATGAAGTGGATCCATCAATATTTCGTGACCGATTTTGCTGAAATGACTAACATTTCAGGCAAGTTGCGTGAAAAATTAGAGCGCGTATGTGAAATTAAAGCGCCCGAAGTCGTACACCGTAATTATTCTAAAGATGGCACACGTAAATGGGTGTTTCGTGTGGGTGATGGTGCTGGCTCATTGGTTGAAACTGTACTTATTCCTGCTGAAGATAAAACAGGTGCGCGTAAAACTTTGTGTATTTCTTCACAAGTCGGCTGTGCGCTGGATTGCTCATTCTGTTCTACAGGTAAACAGGGTTTCCAGCGTGATTTAACACCTGCGGAAATTATCGGTCAATTGTGGATGGCAAACTATTCCTACATGGAAGAGGTGCCTGTTGCAGAGCGTGAGCGTACAGTGACTAACGTTGTCATGATGGGTATGGGCGAACCATTACTCAATTACGATGCGGTATTAAGTTCGATGCAGCTAATGCTCGACGATTTTGCTTATGGTATGTCGAAACGTCGTGTGACCCTATCAACTTCAGGTGTCGTGCCGAAAATTGACCAATTGGCACAAGACATTGATGTGGCATTGGCTATTTCATTACATGCCCCAAATGATGAATTACGTAATGAATTGGTACCAATTAATAAAAAATATCCGTTGGATCAATTAATTGCAGCATGTCAGCGCTATTTGGCGAAAGATGGTAATGAAAGTGCACGCCGTCATGTCACCATTGAATATGTGATGCTGGATGGGGTGAATGATCAACCTGAACATGCACAACAGCTATTGAAATTGTTAAAGAATTTACCAAGTAAAATTAATTTAATTCCCTTTAATCCATTTCCACACGCACCATACGGGCGTTCAAGTCGTAACCGTATTATTTCTTTCCAAAAAACTTTGTCTGACGCTGGATTTGTGTGTACGATTCGTCAGACACGTGGTGATGATATTGATGCTGCATGTGGACAGTTGGTTGGTCAGGTGGCCGACCGTACACGTCGTGCAGAGCAGTGGAAGAAAAAAGTGGCTGAGCGGAATGAGATTTTGCGCTCAAAAGGATAATAAAGGGGCTGTCAATTGAGTAAACCCACCTACAAATTTGCATGTATAACAATGTTTTGTCTTTCTATGTCGTTGGTGGGTTGTATTACCACAACCACCTCATCGGCACCGGGGTTTAAAAAAGACCCCGAGAAAGCAGTAGAAGTGCGGACTCAATTGGCAGCGGAATATATTCGTAAGGGCGACCTAGATGCGGCAAAACGCGCACTTGATCAAGCATTAGAAATGGAACCACGAGATTCCACGGCGAATATGATGATGGGCGTGTTGCTACAGCAAGAAGGTAGCCCTGCCAATATGGAAAAAGCGGAGACACACTTTAAACGTGCAATTTCTGCCGATCCAAATAATGCGCAAGCTCGTAACAACTATGGTACGTATTTATACGTCGTAGAACGTTATAATGAGGCGATTGAACAATTAGCAATTGCTGGTTCGACCTTGGGTTATGATCAGCGATTCAAGGCATTGGAAAATTTAGGACGTATTTACTTAAAATTGGATGATACAGCAAATGCTGAAAAATCATTCAAGCAAGCATTGCAAGTAAATCCAAATTCTTATGTTTCAATGTTAGAGTTGTCAGAAATATTTTATTTAAGACAACAAATTCCTGCTGCTACACAGCTATATGAACAATTTGTTCGTTTGGTTGGGCAGAAAAATCAGAGTGCGCGTGCATTATGGATTGGTATTCGTATTGCACGAGCCAATGGCGATCAGATGGGGATGCAAGTGTTAGTCAATCAAATGCGAGCATTGTTCCCCGATAGCCAAGAATACACACGTTATTTGCAATTACAGTACAGTACTGAGGCCGTATGGAAGTAAATCCTAATTCACCGCAATCGAATGGTTCAAGCGTAGTACCTAATGCATTAGGAAACGTCCAGCGTCCTGGAGAATACTTACGCCAAAAACGTATTGCTCAAAAACGTGAATTAAGTCAAGTTGCTGCAGATTTAAAAATTCCTGTAAAAACTTTAACTGCATTAGAGCAAGATGAATATAAGTCTTTGCCAGAAGCGACCTTCATTAAAGGTTACTATCGCACTTATGCAAAATATTTAAATGTTGATGCAACCTCACTGATTCAGCGTTTTGATGAAATCTATGCCAATGATACAGGTATGGTGCCTAATCATGCCTTGGATAATTCGCCAATCAAGATCATGGGCAAGTTGCCAGGCTCAAACAGTGAGCGTAACCGTAAGTGGTTAAAGCGATCTGTCATTATCATCATTATCTTGGTGATTTTGGCTGCAATTGTTGGCACGATTCAAAACTGGGGCTCATCGGGTTCGAATACAGAAAGCAGTGCGGCAGATGCAAATAAATCTGAAGTTGAAGTGTTGTCAGTGGGCGGTGCGACCGCAGTTTCAGGCGATCAATTGGTCTTGAATTTTAATCGTCCGACCTCAGTTCATATTGTGGATTCGACGGGTAAAGTTTTAGCCACAGGCCGTCAAGCCAGTACTTTAACTTTAAGTGGTGAGGCGCCATTCCAAATCCGTTTGGATGATGCAGCCGCAGTGTCATTAAGTTTGAACAATGAGCAGATTTCATTGTCACCATATACGGTAAATGGGAAAGCAGAATTCCGTTTATCTCGTTAATGGTGCCAGAGTAAATAATCATGATTGTAAACCCGATTCAACGCCGTACTACCCGCAAAATTCGTGTGGGTTCTGTTTACGTCGGAGGTGATGCTCCGATCAGCATTCAAAGCATGACCAATACTGAAACGTGTGATGTCGAAGCAACTGTTGCCCAGATTCAACGCTGTGCAGATGCGGGTGCTGACATTATGCGTGTTTCTGTGCCTTCGATGGAAGCTGCCGAAGCTTTCGGTGAAATTCGTAAACGCGTACAAGTGCCTTTAGTAGCAGATATTCACTTCGATTATAAAATCGCATTGAAAGTGGCAGATATGGGCGCGGATTGTTTGCGTATTAATCCGGGTAATATTGGCTCGGAAGCGAAAATTCGTGAAGTTGTTGCTGCGGCACGTCATCATGATATTTCTATGCGTATTGGCGTGAATGCGGGTTCATTGGAAAAAGACATTCAAAAGAAATATGGGGAGCCGACAGGCCAAGCTTTGCTTGAGTCAGCAATGCGCCATATTGATATCTTAGACCGTTTAAATTTCCATGAGTTTAAAGTTTCTGTGAAAGCATCGAATGTGTTTTTGACCATGGATGCCTACCGTTTGCTGTCTCAACAAATTGATAACCCATTACATTTAGGTGTTACAGAAGCTGGGATTTATCGTACGGGTTCAGTAAAATCAGCCATTGCATTGGGTGGTTTGCTCATGGAAGGCATTGGTGACACCATGCGTATTTCATTGGCAGCCGAACCCGAAGAAGAAGTTAAAATTGGTTTTGATATTTTAAAATCACTCAGCCTTCGTTCAAATGGCATTAACTTTATTGCTTGCCCAAGCTGTTCACGACAAGAATTTAACGTGATTTCAGTGATGCAAGCTTTAGAAGAGCGTTTGGAAGACATTCGTACCCCAATGGACGTATCGGTCATTGGTTGTAAGGTGAATGGTCCAGGCGAAGCCAAAGAGGCTGATATTGGCGTGGTGGGGGCAAGTCCACGTTCGCTTGTGTATCGTAATGGCGAGAAAAGCCATCTGATTGATACCAACCAGTTAGTTGATGAAATCGAAACAATGGTTCGTCAGCGTGTTCAAGAGCTTGAAGAAGCTAAATCTAAAGAGATCATTCGTAGTTCATCATGAGTTCAATTGTCGCAATCAAAGGTTTTAATGACATTCTTCCAACGCAAACACCTGCATGGAGACGTCTAGAGCAACATTTAGCATCGTTAATGGATGCCTATGGCTATCAACAAATCCGTTTGCCTATTGTTGAACAAACTAATTTGTTCAAACGTTCGATTGGTGATGCGACGGATATCGTTGAAAAAGAAATGTATACGTTCTTAGATAAAGGCAATCCGCCTGAGTCTTTGACACTGCGTCCTGAAGGAACGGCAGGTTGTGTACGTGCCATGCTTGAGCATAATTTACTCCGTGGCGCAACACCGCGTGTGTGGTATGTCGGACCAATGTTCCGTTATGAAAAACCACAAAAAGGGCGTTACCGTCAGTTCCACCAGTTTGGTGTAGAAACCTTTGGTGTGGCAACTCCTGATATGGATGCTGAGCTCATTTTGATGACGGCGCGTCTATGGAAACGCATGGGTGTGGCGGACAAAGTTCAGTTAGAGTTGAATACTCTCGGAGAGTCTGATGAGCGTGCGGCTTATCGTGCGGCTTTGGTTGAGTTCTTGGAATCGCATAAAAGTGATTTGGATGAAGACTCACAGCGCCGTTTAACCACCAATCCGCTACGTATCCTTGATTCTAAAGATGCAAAAACTCAAGCTATTTTAGAAAATGCACCGAAATTGCATGACTTTATGGGTGAAGACACTTTACAGCACTTTGCGATTTTGCAGCAGTATTTAAGCGATGCAGGCGTTGAGTTTGTGATTAATCAGAAACTGGTTCGTGGTTTAGATTATTACAACAAAACTGTATTTGAATGGACGACTACACATTTAGGCTCACAAGGTACAGTGTGTGCAGGTGGTCGCTATGATGGTTTGGTTGGACAGCTTAAAGGAAAGGCAGATCAGTCTGTACCTGCGGTTGGTTTTGCTATGGGGATGGAGCGTTTATTACTTTTACTTGAACAAGTTGAAGATGCGACTCCAATTCGTGATTGCGAAATTTTCTTGGTGGCAGATCCTGCTTCTCAAGGTAAGGCTTTGGTATTGGCAGAACAACTCCGCAACCAGTTAGACGCAGCGCAAAGTTCATTACGTTTAAAAGTTGGTTCACAAGGTTCAATGAAAAGCCAAATGAAAAAGGCCGACCAGTCAGGGGCATTGTATGCCTTGATTTTGGGTGAGCGCGAGTGGGAAGCACAGCAGCTATTGGTCAAAACTTTGGCGACAGCGGAACAGTGCGAAGTCGCAATTGCTGATGTCGTACCATTCTTCATCGAAAAATTTTCTTCAAAATAAGAGTTAAATAACATTTAGGAAAAGGGTAATCAAATGAGCGCATCATTGAGTGAAGAAGAACAACTTGAGAGTTTAAAGTCTTTCACTAAAAAGTATGGTTCGGCCATGATTAGTGGGATTTTAATTGCGTTGATTGCCTTTTTCGGTTGGGAATATTGGCAAAAGAAAAACCTTGCAGAATCGCAAATGCAAACTGCAAAAGTCCAACAATTGATGGATGATGCGCGTAATGTACAAGGCAATCCAAATGCAATGACTGAGTTGACAGAAGCTGCAGATAAAATTGTGAAGGATGCCCCTGATTCTGCACAAGCCATTCAAACTCAATTTGTGATGGCAAAGTTGGCTTATGACAAGGGTGACTATGCTGGTGCAGAAAAAGCTTTGAAAAAGGTGGAAAACTCTAAAGTTAAAGATGAGGGTTTAACACAAATCGTAAAATTACGTTTGGCTTATGCACAGCTTGCACAAAACAAATATGATGATGCATTGAAATCTTTAGCTTTAGTGACCAACCCTGCGTTCAAAGCAACGGCTGATGAAGCGCGTGGTGATGTATATGTTGCTAAAAATGATGTAGAAAATGCGAAAAAAGCTTATCAAAGTGCATGGGATGCATTAATTGAGCGTAAACAAGAGCGCCAAATTTTACAAATTAAACTCGAAAGTGTTGGCGTTTTAGTAGATGATCCTGAAATTGAACGCCCAATTTTAGAAACACACGTGGATGAGTCTTAATGGATAGAAAATATAAAATACCGTTTGCACTAACAATTTTGACGCTGGCTTTAGTTGGCTGTTCAAGTAATAAAATTAAAGTTGAAGATGCCAAACCAAGTCCATTACCTAAACTTGAACAATCGAAAAGTTTAGCGCCAGTTTTTTCTGAAAGTGTTTCTTCGACCTCAGAAGCAGATCCATTACGTTTGCAATTGGACATCGATAATGGCGTAATTTTCATTGCTAGCCCTAAAGGTGAAGTCACCGCCTATCGTGGTAAAGATAAAGTTTGGAGCAAAAAAGTCTCTAAACAAGGTCTAAGCTCAGGTGTGGAAGCTAAAGATGGTCTAGTGATTGTTGGAAATCATAAAGGTCAATTGTTTGCTCTAGATCAAGCCACAGGCGAACAAAAGTGGACTGCTCAATTAACAGGAGCAATTCTAGCACCTTCATTAGTGCAATCTGGTCGTGTGGTGACCGTCAGTAATGATGGAACTGTTTATGCGCATGATTTAGAATCTGGGCAGCAAGTTTGGAGCTATGATTTACCAAGCGTACAATTTAGCTTGCGTGGGACTTCAACGCCTGTAGCTCTCGATGCACGTACGGTATTGGTGTCTTCTGCAAATGCTTATGTCTATGCTTTAGATGTACTCAGTGGCGTACCTCGTATGCAACGTCGTGTGGCAGTGAGTGATGGTCGTTCTGACATTCAGCGTTTAAATGATGTTGATGGTGATCCAGTGGTAGCAGGTCAGCTTTTAGTGACCACCAGTTTCCAAGGGCAAGTGACTGCAACAGACTTGGCTTCACAACAAGTGATTTGGAGTGAAGATGCTAGCAGTACCAAACGTCCTGAAGTTGCAGACAATAAAGTTTTTGTAGCACAAGCAGACGGTAAGTTGACGGCTTATGATCTGGCGACAGGTCAACAATTGTGGCAAAATGAGCAACTTTTAAACCGTGAACTCAGTAATCCAGTACTGTTTGGTCAAGACCTTGTAGTAGGGGATTTAGATGGCGTATTACATCTGATTGACCCAAATTCAGGTCAGTTAATCGGTCGTGCCAAAACCAGTGGTGCTGTACGTACATTGCGTGTTATCGAAGGTCAACTCGCAGTCGCGACACGTAAGGGTACATTTAGCGTTTGGCAGAATCGTTAATTTTCGTCTGCCTTATGTTAAACTAAGCCAAATCCGTATTTTTAAACACGGGGTATTTGAGAAATTTCAATGCCCCGTGTTTTATTTAGTATTATTCTTAAATATCTTCCATTTTTCTGATGTTCAGACCAGTCTCACTGGCTGATCTTGAATAAAGGTTAAACTATGAAACCCGTAATTGCGCTCATTGGTCGTCCGAACGTCGGAAAATCAACCCTATTTAACCAGATAACTAAAAGTCGTGATGCTTTGGTGGCTGACTTTGCGGGTCTGACACGCGACCGTAAATATGGTGATGCTGTTTATCAAAATAAATCTTTCATTGTGGTCGATACAGGTGGTATTGGCGAAAATGAAGGTGGTATTGACTCTTACATGGCAGAGCAGTCTAAAACTGCGATTCATGAGGCTGACATCATTGTATTTGTGGTAGATGCGCGTGCAGGTCTATTGGCTTCTGATGAACAAATTGCACGTGAGCTGCGTACTTTAGGTAAAAAAGTTTACCTTGTCGCAAATAAGGTGGATGGTGTACACGCAGAAGCCGCACTCGTCGAATTTTATAAACTTGGTATGGGTGAGCCACTGCAAGTAGCGGCAAGTCATGGTCGTGGCGTACAGCAAATGCTGGAAGACGTGTTGCAGGATGTGCCTGAAGACGAGAACCCAGAAGAGCATGACAAGAACACTGGCTTGCGTTTAGCGATTATTGGTCGTCCGAACGTGGGTAAATCAACGCTAGTCAACCGTTTGTTGGGTGAAGAGCGTGTGGTGGCATTTGACCAGCCAGGTACAACCCGTGACTCTATTTATATCCCTTTCGAGCGTGATGGTCGTCAATATACGCTGATTGATACTGCGGGTGTGCGTCGTAAAGGTAAGGTCGATGAAATGATCGAGAAATTCTCGATTGTAAAAACTTTACAAGCCATGAAAGATGCACATGTGGTTGTCGTGGTGGTGGATGCTCGTGAAGGTATTGTAGAGCAAGACTTACACTTGATTGGTTATGCCTTAGAAGCTGGGCGTGCCATGGTGATTGCGATCAATAAATGGGACAACATGTCTGAGTATGATCGTAAGCAATGTAAGCTAGATGTTGAACGTCGTTTTGATTTTATTCCTTGGGCAAAAATCCACTTAATTTCTGCACTGCATGGTACAGGTGTAGGGGATATGTACCCATCTATCCACCGTGCCTATGAATCTTCACATTTGAAAGTTTCACCTGCCAAAATCACGCAAATTTTGAGTGATGCTGTGGATGCACATCAACCACCAATGGTGGGCGGTCGTCGTATTAAAATGCGTTATGCGCATATGGGTGGGCAAAATCCACCAACGATTGTGATTCATGGTAACAAAGTTGATAAAACGCCAGCAGATTACCGTCGTTACCTTGAAAATGTTTTCCGTCGTGTGTACAAACTTGAAGGTACACCAGTGAAAATTGAATTTAAAACTTCAGAAAATCCATTTGAAGGGCGTAAGTCTCAAGTGGATGAACGTACTGCCGCACGTAAACGTCGTTATGTTCAGAAGTTCAAAAAAGCTGAGAAAAAATTCAAACGTTAATTTTCAGTTTATTTAAAAGATCAAAAAGCCCAAAGATGACTTTGGGCTTTTTATTTTATGTGTAGTTTCTTTTAGAATGAGGCTGTATATAAAGAGGAGAGCTATGTGACGAAACTGATTCATATCGATGTCAGCCGCTTAGAGCAGATTATCAAACTACCTGCGGATTTGGAGCGTAAAGTCAAGATACAACAACAAAAACAGGCCATCTACCAATTTCGGAATCAGTTGCTTTCACAACACATGCAACGTGAAATCCAAAATACAGATCTTTCTAAGACCGAATATGGCAAACCCTATTTGACTGAATTTCCTCAAGTTGCATTCAATCATAGTCATAGTCATAAACATTACGCCTTAGCACTTAGCCATACAGTGAGGCAGTTGGGTATTGATGTCGAAGATTTAGACCGACAAGTGCGTTTTGAGACATTGGCACAACATGCTTTTCATCCTGAAGAATTGCATGGTTGGGCAGAAGCAGAATATTCATCTGAATATTGGTTTAAGGTTTGGACCACCAAAGAAGCGGTATTAAAAGCATCGGGTTTAGGTATTCGTTTAAGCTTAAAAGAGTTAAATACGCATGTACATGCTATCAATCATGGGGGGATGTGTCAGCATCCTGAAATTGGTAGCTTTGCGTATCAGAATTATCATTTGGGTCAAATAATGTTAACGGTGGCTTGGCAGGCAGAGCCATCATGTCAGGGTTTCCAGTGGCCACTAATTCAAATCATTCAGCATTAAAAAAGCCCATCCGAGGATGAGCTTCAGTGTGAGCCTGTTGTTTAGGGATTAAGGAATTTCTTCCTCATCAAACTCAGGTTTAATCTGAACAATAAAGTCTTGACGGTTTAAACCACGCCATAGGGCATAAGCAGTTGCAATATAAATTGAAGAATATGTTCCTGCAAAGACACCGATAAACATTGCCACCGAGAACCAGCGTAGACCTTCACCGCCCATAATGAGCATCGCCACCACAACCAATAACAAGGTCATGGAGGTGTGGACAGTTCGGCGTAAAGTTTCAGTGAGGGCAATATCGATCACTTCACGAGGGGATGCACCTCGAATTTTACGGAAGTTCTCACGGATACGGTCTGATACTACGATGTTATCGTTGAGCGAGAAACCAATCACGGCAAGCACTGCGGCCAAAGTGGTCAGGTCAAATGGCCATTGCATGAATGCAAATACCCCTAAAATCACTAAAATATCGTGAAAGAGGGAGAGGATTGCGCCCACAGCCAATTTGAATTCAAAGCGAATGGTTACGTAGATCAACATCAAGATCAATGCAAGTGCAACGGCACCCGCAGAACGAACATAGAGTTCATTTCCGACTTGACCACCGACAGCATCGACTTTATGTAATGTAGCTGTGTTATTCGGTACTTGTACTGCTTGAGCCAAGGTGTTATTCAAATCTTCAACACTGGCTTTTTGCACAGGCATACGAATGAGTACGTCTGTGTTACTGCCTAGTGTTTGGACTACTGCATGTTCAAAGCCTGTAGCTTCAAGAGATTTAACAATTTGATCTTGATCAACTGGTTTTGCGTAGGTGACTTCCGCAGAAATACCTCCAGTAAAGTCCAAACCTAAGTTAAGACCATTCACGGCAATGAAGAAGATACTGGCAATGGTAATTATAATTGACGCGAAGGCAGCAGGTTTGCTGATCTTCATGAAGCCAATTACACGCTCATTGTCAGGACGACCATATTGTTTTGATTTGGGTTGAGTCATGTCAGTCATCGTCGATCTCCTTAAATGCTCAACTTCTTCAAGTCACGCTTTTTGCCATAAATCAATTGTACGACTGCACGCGTCACCGTAATAGAGGTAAACATCGAGCAGACAATACCAATCATGTGGGTGACTGCAAAGCTTTTGATTGGACCTGAACCGATTGCAAATAAAATGAACGCGACAATAAAGGTGGTTAAGTTTGAGTCTAAAATGGTGTTATAGGCTCGATCATAACCCGCAATAATGGCTTGTTTAGGAGAAGCTCCCCATTTCATTTCCTCCCGTATTCGTTCACAGATGAGGACGTTGGCATCGACCGCCATACCAATGGTAATGATGATACCTGCAATACCTGGAAGTGATAGTGAGGCGCCAATCCAAGACATTACGGTCAGGATCATGGCAATATTGATCACTAAGGCTAAATTGGCAATTAAACCAAATAGACGGAAGAACACCACCATCCAGATCGCAACCAGTAAGAAACCGATTTGGGTGGATAAGACACCTTTATCAATGTTTTCTTGACCGAGGCTAGGACCAACCACACGTTCTTCAACAAAGTACATTGGAGCGGCTAATGCACCTGCACGCAACATCAATGCCAGTTCGGCTGCTTCTTGTGGTGAGTCTAAACCTGTAATACGGAATTGTGAGCCGAGTACGGCTTGAATCGTGGCGGCATTAATAACCACAGATTCTGCATACGGTGTACGGACTTCAGTTTGTGCACCAGTTTTCGGGTCTGTGACATAGCTGATTTTTTGTTTATTTTCGATAAACAACACCGCCATACGTTTACCCACAGAATTCCGTGTCGCATCGGCCATGAGCTTACCACCCGCGCTATCGAGGGTAATATTTACTTCAGCACCGCCAGTGTCCTGACTAAAGCCAGAAGAGGCATTTTGAACACGCTCACCTGTAAGAATACGATTGCGGTTAAGTAATAATTCACGGCCACTATCAAGTGACTGATAAGCAAATACTTCCGTACCTGGAGGTAATGGCTGACCATTATATTTACCTGTATATGGATCAATATATTGATCATTCTGGTCAGAAACCAGGCGGAACTCTAAGTTTGCAGTACGGCCCAAAACACGCTTTGCTTCAGCGGTATCTTGTACACCTGGTAATTCAACCACAATACGGTTGCTACCTTGGGTTTGTACAAGTGCTTCTGCAACCCCTAACTCATTAATACGGTTACGCAGGGTGGTTAAGTTTTGGTTGACCGCATAAGATTGAATTTCTTGCTTACGTACATCAGTATAAGTTAAACGTAAGCTAGAGCCTGAATCTGATGCAATCGCTTGTTGAGCATATTCTTTGTTGTTGCTGCGCAAGAAATCCATCACTGCATCACGATCTGTATTGTTCGCAAATTGCAAAGTAATGGTATTGTTATTCAATGAAAGACTATTGAATTTCAATTTATTGTCACGCAATTGACGACGTAAATCAGTTGCAGAGGTTTCCATACGTTGGCTGATGGCTTTGTCCATATCTACTTCAAGCAAGAAGTGAACACCGCCACGTAAGTCCAAACCGAGTTTCATTGGTTTCGCACCAATTTTTTGCAACCATTCAGGTGTAGTTGGTGCAAGGTTCAGCGCAACAACGTAGTTATCTCCAAGACCACGACGCAAAGCATCTTTGGCTTTTAACTGAGCCTCAGATGAATCTAGACGGAGTAATGCAGCGTTATTGGTAAAGCTATTGTCATGCGTTGCAATATTTTCGCTTTTTAAAATTTGCTCTGCTTTTTGTATGATGCTTTGGTCAATTTGAGTACCAGCTTTGGCACCTGAAATTTGAACAGCAGGTTCATCAGGATACAAACTTGGCAGGGCATATAATGTACTGACTACGAGAACCACGAGAATCAGTAGATATTTCCATGCTGGGTAACGCATTTGTTTTCTTCTTAAAATGAAAAAGTCGTGCGGGTGCACGACTATTTTTGATTAAAGGTTATTTAATGTGCCTTCAGGAAGAACTGAAATCACACTTGCGCGTTGAATTTTTACTTCTACACCACGGTTTAATTCAACCACTGCAAAATCACCTTCAATTTTAGTAATTTTACCCATCAAACCACCAGCAAAAACAACTTCACTGCCAACACCTAAGCTTTCGACCAAAGAGCGGTGTTCTTTAGCACGTTTAGATTGAGGGCGCCAAATCAAGAAGTAGAAAATTGCGACAAAAACCGCAATCATAAGTAAGTTCGTTACGAGGCTTGGTTGCTGTGCAGCTTCACCTGCTGCGTGAGCAGTAGAAATAAAAAGGCTCATTTCAATTTCCTAAACAATAAACTGGTATCAATTTGATAATAAATAGACTTGTTCTGCAATTTACCTTGTCTTTTTCTTCAGCGCAAATGCTGAAAGAATTAATCTTGCGGACAAGGAGGTACTTCTAAACCACGACGTTGATAAAAGTCTTCAACAAAAGCATCAAACGTCCCGTTATCGAGTGCATCACGAATGTCTTGGGTGAAGCGCTGGTAGTAACGTAAGTTGTGGATGGTACCTAACATTGAACCCAACATTTCGCCGCATTTTTCTAAATGGAATAGATATGCGCGGGTAAAGTTGGTACAGGTGTAGCAATCGCAGTGTGGATCAAGTGGTTGTTGATCATGACGGTATTTACTGTTGCGGATACGAACTAAACCATCCGTCACAAAGTAATGACCATTTCGTGCATTTCGGGTTGGCATAACGCAGTCAAACATATCTACGCCACGACGAATACCTTCAACAATGTCTTCTGGCTTGCCGACACCCATTAAATAACGTGGTTTATCGGCAGGCATTTTAACTGGAAGATAATCCAACACCTTGATCATTTCTTCTTTCGGTTCACCGACAGAAAGACCACCAATGGCATAACCATCAAAACCAATTTCGAGTAAACCTTTTAATGATTCTTCACGAAGGTCTTCGTACATGCCGCCTTGAATAATGCCAAATAAAGCATTTTTATTGTTTAATTCATCGTGGTGATGAGTTTTACAACGCTTGGCCCAACGTAATGAAAGTTGCAATGACTTTTGTGCTTCTTCATGCGTCGCTGGATATGGCGTACATTCATCAAAAATCATGACGATGTCAGAATTTAAAGTTTTTTGAATTTCCATCGAAATTTCAGGCGATAAGAAAACTTTAGAACCATCAATCGGAGAGCGGAAAGTTACACCTTCTTCCTTAATTTTACGCATAGCACCAAGGCTGAAGACTTGAAAGCCACCAGAGTCGGTTAAAATAGGTTTGTTCCACTTCATGAACTCGTGTAAGCCACCATGCGCTTCAATGACATCTAGGCCAGGACGTAAGTATAGGTGGAAAGTATTACCTAAAATAATTTGTGCTTGAATGTCTTCAATATCACGCGGCAACATGCCCTTGACTGTGCCATAAGTACCGACAGGCATAAATACAGGTGTTTCAACCACACCATGTTCAAGCGTTAAGCGACCACGACGGGCACGCCCCGATTGTGCAAGTTTTTCAAACTTCATACAAATTCCAAATCAAGGCGAAAAAACAGTTCGCTGATTGTTCGAGCTAAAAAGAGAGCTATTTTCCTCGATTCTGCGCTTAAACGCCAGTTTTGTGATGTATTGAACTGTTAATTCTGATCTCGTCATTTCAAAATGAAAGTGAAACGCTGGTTTGGTCAGAATTTTGCTTTATTTTTATTTGTGTAATGTTTTGTTTCTCTTTTACCTGAAAATGGTGATTATATTGTAAAGGGAATTGGTATCTACTAATTCTTCATGTGAACAATGCATTCTTGGGGTGGGGTAATGAGTGAGCTAAAAGAATGGGAATTTTATAAAACATTATTGGAAACTACAAATGCCATTCCATGGCAAATTAATTGGGATACCAAAGAATTTAGTTATATTGGACCACAAATTGAGAGTTTATTGGGGTGGCCGCAAGACAGTTGGAAATCTGCACAAGACTGGATTGATCGTATACATCCTGATGATCGTGATAAGACGGTCGGTATGTGTATTCAACTCTCTGATGATGGTACGGATCATGAGGCTGATTATCGCGCCTTAACCCAAGATGGCGGATACGTCTGGATACGTGATGTTGTGCATGTGATTCGTGAAAATGATAAAACCATTGCCATTATTGGCTTCATGTTTGATATTTCAGAACGTAAAAGTATGGAATTGGAACTTGAGGAGTTGAATAAAAAGAATCAAGCATTATTACTGCAAGATCCGTTGACGCAGGTGGCAAATCGCAAAGCCTTGAATGAACGGATCGAATTCGAGTTTAAGCGAGCAGAGCGCAATAAACGACCATTGTCGATATTGTTTATTGATATTGATCATTTTAAGAAATACAACGATGATTTTGGGCATTTGCAAGGTGATCAGTGTTTGATTGCAGTTGCACAGTTATTAAAAACTCAGTTTAGTCGAGCCTATGATTTTGTGGCGCGCTTTGGTGGGGAAGAGTTTGTAGTAATTTTGCCTGAAACTACACTTGAAGATGCTGTTTCATCTGCTGAGCGCTTCCGTAAGGCAGTGGCTCATTTGACCATCCCGAATCTGATGGCAAGTCAGCATGCTGATATCACGGTCAGCATTGGGGTAAATACGCATGGCGCAGGGCAAAACTATTTAAACGTGTCTAGTTTTTTACAGTCGGCAGACCAATTGCTCTATCAAGCAAAAGCTGAAGGGCGGAATCAGGTTTGTTTTCTGTCTTAATCGGAATTAGCAGCATTGTGAAATTTATTCACAATGCTGTCTTTTGTGCTAAATCATTAAAAATTCGGACGATAATCAAAATTTTGCATAGCTGCCGTATCACGAAATGGTCGAATGGCTTTTTTGCCAATAGTCATAGTATTGATGACATTGTTGGGAAAAATCTGTATTTGGTTGTTAAACAGTTCAACATTGCGATTAAAAATCGTAATCGCAGCCCCTACATTTTCGTTTTGTTCTTCAATTTCGTTCATCATTTTTAGATAAATTTCATTGGCTTTAAGTTCAGGGTAGTTTTCAACTACGACATTTAAACTGTGCATGAGTTCCTTGTTTAGGTTCTCAATCCGTTGTAGCTGAGATACATCGGCAGTGTTTGCATTCAAATTTAAAATGTTTTGACGCAATTCCGTCACTTTTTCTAAAGTACCTTTTTCAAAACTTGAATATTGCTCTACCAAGGGTGCAAGCGCATCTAAAATTTTAATTTTTTGACGTTCGTAGCTGGTAACATCTGACCAAGCGCGAATAGTGGCATTATGATGGCGCACAATATTATTACGAATAAAAATAATGGCTACAATGCCAATAATAATGAGCAATAATAAAATAAAAAGTCCCATGTTGCCCCCTGTTTAATGGTTGTACATTTTAGTCGCTGTTATTTTAAAAGTTCTAATAAATCAGACTTTAAATGTTCTAGATAAGGTAGTTTAAATGTACGTAAGTGTCCACGTAAACTTGAAATATTTTGGATATTCTGAGCCTTGCTCGAAATTTTGAATAAATCATGTGGTCCTAGATAGCACAGGACATCACTCTCGGGGTGAAACAACAAATCCCCTGAACGGTACTCAAAAAAGTCTGATAGCCGAAGCACCATGGCTGGTGTCAGCGTTTTAGCCATCTGCATTTCATCTGTGCCATAGAATTTGAGTCGCTGATTGGTCTGAATATCACTGGTATGCCATGCAAAAGAATAAGGGTGACTAAAGGATTTGCTCGCAGTACTGATTGCTAGGCCTGGCATGTCTAGACCAAAAACAAATACGCCCCACAAATCGCGATGTATTTCTTGAACCTTGACCTGATTGCCATCCTTATCAGTCATACGTACTTCATTCACAAAGTGATATTGAAATACCAGTACTTGATGGTCCTTGTTTTCTTCATCTGTCCAAACAGTGCTTGCATATAATGGAAAATCATTGGAAACAGAGCCTTGTTCAAATACTGGAAACAGGCGTTTTAAGTGGGCAATAAATAAAACTGGATTGAGTGGAACGGAAATATGTTGTGGTTGGCGGTGGTAAGCCAACTGATATTTTTGTGCAATGGTTTGTTGTTCGAGATAATCAATCACCTCTTCAATGGGGTCATCATCTTCATAAGAAATATAAGCCCAAAATACCATCAACACGCCACAAAACAGGCTAGTTTGAGCCCAAATACTACTGGGTTGAATCAAAATCGCAAGCATAAAAAGACTGCCTGTAATTGCAAGCAACCACGGTAGGGTATTTTCAAACTTCAAGGTGACAGGAGCATTCCAAGGATGCAGGCCATCTAAAATTTGTTGATGGCTTTGCGCCTGACGCCCAATGTCCCAAAGCCGAGCAATATTGTGGAAGACCACCTGATTCTTTTTACGACGAATATGAATCGAATGTCGCACAGTATCAATCGGCATAAGGGCGGAAGTTCCTTGTTATTGTTATCTGGTAAAACGATCAATTAGCATGGCATCGCCATAACTAAAGAAACGATATTGCGTAGCTACAGCATGTTGGTAGGCATTGATAATATTGTCACGATTCGATAATGCAGAAACCAACATCAACAGCGTAGATTCGGGTAAATGGAAATTGGTAATTAAACGATCTACCACTTTAAAATCATAGCCAGGGTAAATGAAAATCTGGGTATCACCGACCCATGCATCGAGTACACCGCCATGTGCTTGGGCAGCACTTTCCACAGCACGTGTTGCTGTTGTACCAACCGCAATGACTTTATTCCCTCGTGCTTTGGTTTCACGAATTAATTCAACAGTATGTGCTGGTACATCGCACCATTCGCTGTGCATGACATGATTGGCAATATCATCGGTACGAACAGGCAGAAATGTTCCAGCACCCACATGTAAGGTCACGAAAGCTTTGCGAATTCCTTTAGCTTCAAGTTTTTCCAGTAACGCTTGGTCGAAGTGTAAACTTGCGGTGGGTGCAGCAACACTGGCTAACTTGCTGGGGTCATTGAATACGGTTTGGTAACGTTCAGTATCTATCGCCTCTGCTTCACGGTTGAAGTAGGGTGGAATGGGTAACTGACCGCAACGGTCTAAAACATCCAGAATCGGTTGTGAAAATTCAACAATAAATAAATTCTCGTGGCGACCTTGGACGGTGACTTTAATTTCTTCAGTGCCAATAAATAGTTCTGCACCCGCTTTAGGTGAGTTACTGGCTTTAATGTGGCAATGTGCGATGTGCGCATCTTGCAAACGTTCGACTAAAACTTCAACTGCGCCGCCTGTTGCACGTTTACCTTTTAAACGGGCTTTCATCACTTTAGTATCGTTTAAAATCAACAGGTCGCCGTCATTCAGTAAATCCAGAATATCGGTAAACTGATGATCATGATATTGACCTTGCGCATCTAAATGGAGCAAGCGTGATGAACTGCGGGTGTCTAAGGGATATCGAGCAATAAGCTCATCAGGAAGATCAAAATTGAAGTCAGAAAGTTGCATGACACATTTCGCTAAAAAAACTGGCTGTAGTATATGCTTTTTTTCATTTTTTAGTCGAAATTGGTTAAATAAGAATCTAAAAAAACCATTCTGTTTTAAAAGTAACCAAATGTGCGAATCTTACGTTGACAAGTTTTTTAAACAGGTTAATATACGCATCAACACCTACCCGAGGTGGTGAAATTGGTAGACGCGGCGGACTCAAAATCCGCTGTCAGAGATGACGTGTCGGTTCGAGTCCGACCCTCGGGACCATATATTAAGAAGCCCTCAAGCATATTAAGACTTGGGGGCTTTTTTATTGCATAAAAATAAATGCTTGCATGAAATTCTGCATTTCATCTTTAAGGTTAAATAAGTCAAATTTTAAGTGGTTACTTCAGAAAATGAATACCTGAATTTGGTTTGGGTACTCATTATGGAATCTCAAGGCTAGAACAATTAAGCTTCTAACAGCTTCCTAAGTTGAAAAAGTGAAACCAATAGAAAAAGAAAACAACCTGTTTGATGGGGAAGGTTGTCCAAAGGCGGAGGCGAAAGAGATGTATTTGTTAGGCTTAAAAAGTAGTGTATAAATAAAAATTTTATAAAAATAAGCACTTGAATTTATGGTTGTTCAAATTTAATGGTTCTTTATTTAATTAAATTACATTGATCAATGAAGAAACTATAGGTTATGAGGTATTTGTATTTTAAATCAGATACTTTATAGGAGTATTTAAGTTTAAAGGTTATGTTTAAAAGGACAACATCTGTTTAAAATTTTTTATTAAAAAAGTGAAATTTACTTTAATAATAATTTTATGAACATAATATAAATAAGTACTTATATGTGAAAATTATAGAATTTATCTTTATTTATAAATCTATCTTTTAAATTGATTAAAAATTAATGCGAAAATTGAATCAATAAAATGATATGGATTTGCTACAATTGGCCCGTCTTTAAGGTTGTTTAAAATAGATAAAGAATTTAAAAGAGATAACGAGGTGTGGTTTGAAGATGGAAATTGCGGGCGCTGTACTGGCGGCTATCTTCTTTGGTGGTTTCGTTTTGATAAGTAAGAGAATGCGGAAGCAATCTTGTGATGTGGATGATAGACCATGCCCACTGAGTGCACGAGAGCAAGATCAAGTTTCTTTAGAGTCTGAATGTGTTTGCGCACCCTGTAAAACGCTAGAAATTCTTTATCAAAATCAAAAAGGTCAAATGACTATTCGAGATATTGATGTTATTCGGGTATATCAAGAAAAGCAGCATTGGTATGTTGAAGCACTTTGTCATTTGTTAAATGAACAGCGTATTTTTGCTGTTGATCAAATTAAATGTTTAAAATGTCCTAAGCATTGTTCACGCTTAATTAACCAAACTGAAATCATAGAATATTTAACCAAGCACCTTGAGTGACCGTTGAAATATTTTTATTTCTTCAATATGAATGGTTTATTTCAATTCGGGATTTTTAATTTGTAAAAGTGAAAATAAATTTGCTTGATTTTTGCAGTTAATATTGGACGAAATGTTTGGTCTTCTGAAATTGTTTTAAGTTAGTTATTGATAAAAATTATTTATTTCGATTCCTTATGGGTGTATTCAGCATCTTATTTGTACTTCTACGCCTAATCGAGTGAAGTATCCATTCAATGTTTTGAGATGTTAGGCTAAAGCTGAGCAAGTGTATGCTTTGTCATCAAAATAATTATAAAAATTATCGAAAAGCGTGTGCAAAATAATCAACAAATGATACATTTATGTATAATATTGTGACTTATTTATCATTTATTGTAAATTTTGTGAGTGTTTGCTTTATGCAGGGGATGACAACAAGAATACATCGTGCGTTATTGGGGGGAGCATCACTATTATTGGTCGGTGTTTGTCACGCTTTTCCTCAACCAGGAAGCTATATTTCCAACGTTGCGTCTGGGGATTATACCGATGAGATGGGGAATGTCTTGTTGGTTAATTCCAATCCTGTGGCATTAGAGGTGCAAAAAACATATTCCCTAACACTTTTACAAAATCAAAATCAATATGGGGCTATCGGTGGGACAGTGAATCTTCCACATGTCCTCACCAACACAGGTAATACTACAGATCGATATACATTGTCTTTGGTACAAAGTAGCAATGATAATTTTGATTTAAGCAATGTTAAGGTTTATGCAGACCGCGATCAAAATGGTTTACCTGACAATACTGAAGATTTGTTGCTCGGTTCAATTGAGCTGAATGCAGGGCAATCTTTAGCCGTGGTGATTGTGGGGAGTATTCCTACCACGGTGGCTTTTAATCAGCTGAGCAGTTTAGACCTTAAAGCTGTAAGCCAGCAAAATGCTACGCTTTCTGCGCAGGTTACAGACACGATTCGCGTTGTAGATGATGCGGTGATTTCCCTGATCAAGGCGCAAAGTGCAAGTGAGGGAATTATCGGTGATCAGATTACCTATACCTTGACTTATCGAAATACAGGAACGGCAACACGTCGCGTCGTATTGCAAGATGTATTGGATGATTCTCTAGAGTATGTTTCGGGCTCAGCCATCTGGAATCAAAATACTACAGCACTCACAGATGCCAATGATACGGAAGCCTCGGAGAATACAGGAATTACTTATCAGCTCAAACCTGATGGTAAGAGTCTGGAAGCCAGTATTGCTGCTGTTGCCCCTCTAAGCTCAGGAACCTTGAGTTTTAAAGCCAAGGTGAAGCAAGGTGCCGCCAATAAAATTCCAAACACGGCAGGTTTTGTTCAATATGATACGGATAACATGACGGTAAAACTAAGCAGTTTCTCCAATACCGTGATCTATAATTTGGCTGCTGTTTATGGTGTGGTTTTAAATAATAAATCTAGTTCAGCAACCAACGTGGGGAACCCTAACAGCAGTCCCGATAACTTGGTTATTCAAGCCAGCTTGACTCCTGGGCAAGAAGTTTTTTTTAATAACTATGTTTGGAACGTCGGCAATACTACGGATGTTTATAACTTAAGTTATAGCTCAAGCAATCTACCGAGTTGTGCCAAAGTTAATTTTTACACCCAAGATGGAAAAACTTTACTAACAGATACCAATGGTGACGGTAAAGTCGATACAGGTTCGATTTCAAGCGCAGCGGTAAAACAAATTCAGGTTGGGGTATCGGCTTCTACAGGGTGTAACAGCAGTGTCAGTCATATCAATGTTGATGTGGTCGCAACCTCGATTGCTTCAAACTTAGTCTCGGACCCGATTCGTAACCAAATCACGGCCTTAACGGTCGTATCGAGCAGCAGTGATTTGTATAACGCGGATCAGTCAGGTTTGGGTGTCGGTGTTGTAGATAACTTAGGCCAAGCTTTACGTACGGTTAAAGTAGCGTCAGCTAAGGCCGTTTTTCCTTTGGTAGCAAAGAATAATTCCACCCAAGCCAACAACTATAATTTATACGCATCTTTTAGCGCGATTGATGTCGCCAATATTGTGCCTACTACTAAAACAGGCTTTAGTGTCAAATTTTATGAAGGCGATGCTAGCTGTCAGACCGTCGGTAAACAGATTACCAATACGGGAACCTTAGCCGCAGGCGCAAGCAAGGCATATTGTGCAGTGATCGATGTTGATGCCAGTCAACAGAATTTTTCAATCCCGATTTGGTTTGCAATTCAATCACCTGTCAATCAACAAGCGGACTCCATTAAGAACCAAATTGAAAGTAATGTTGCACGCTTACTCACCTTGACCAATGATCAGCAGGGGCAGGTGGGTGTTGGTGGTACGATTGTCTATGCGCATACATTAAAGAATTTGGGCAATATGGCAGAAGGGGCAAATGCAGGCTCTCAAGTGAACCTTAAAGTGGTTCCGCTGAAAAATGATGGCTTTGTTTATAGTCTTTATTATGATGCTAATAAAAATGGTCAAATTGATAGTACAGACCAAATTATTAGTGCCACAACCAGTCTAAATCAGCTCTTGGGTAGTGCAGGTTTACTCCCTCAAACTGACATCCAACTTTTACTCAAAGTTCAAGCAGCTCCTTCAGCGCCAGAAGGTGTAGTAAGCCAAGCTGATATTTGGATCGAGATTTCTGACTTTAATGGCATTCATTTAGATAACTTAAAAAATACCGATGTCACCACAGTGGCAACAGGGCATTTACAGTTACTTAAAACACAAGCAGCCAACAGTAGCTGTATCACCAGTAATCTAGCAGCTTTGAGCTATACCACTCAGTTGGTTTCAGTTAAACCAAATCAATGTGTGGCTTATAAACTCACACTGAAAAATGATGGTAGTTCAGTGGTGAAGAATGTTCAGTTTAATGATGTTGTTCCTGCCTATACCAGCCTTGTTGGGACACCTGTGATTGTGCCGACAGGAGTAGACCTTTCTTCAGGTGAGAAAGTTTCAGCTTTGGTGAGTAGTTTAGATCCAAATCAAGAAGCCAATTTCTACTTTGTTATTCGTGTTAACCCTTAAACGTAGGTTCGGAAAATGTTTACAGAAAAGAAAATGATTCGAAATTTACGTATGGCGATGTTCGGCTTATTGAGCGTAACAGCATCGACTTGGGTTTTTGCTGATGCTTTGGTTATCAGTAATATGGCTGTGGGCGAATATAAAGAAGAAGGCTCTACTGTGGTTCAAGTGGCGCGTTCGAACTTGGTTCAAACCACCGTTATTCCTGTGTATAACCTGAGTTTAAAGGATAACCGTACTGAATATGTACGCCCAGGACAGGCGGTTTATTACCATCATGTTTTAACCAACACTGGGAACGAGCGCGATCTTTATAATTTGTTGGGCAGTCAAATTGCTGGGGGCAGTTTCACTCATAACAATATCGAAATTTATTTGGATGCCGATCGAAATGGTGTTGCAGACAGTAATACACCCATTACTCAATATAGCTTAAATGCTGGTGATTCGGTTGCACTGATTATTAAAGCCATTATTCCTTCATCGGCAGCCGTAAATAGTTCTAGTCAGCTTCAATTGACAGCCACTTCGACACAGCAACCTAGTCTGACTCAAAATAATATTGATACTTCACGAATTACGGATCAGGCCGTTTTAAACTTAACCAAGAGTTTTGATAAAACAACTGTCGTAAATGGTGATATTGCAACCGTCCGTTTAACCTATTTCAATAATGGTAATAATAGTGGCGTGGTCAATATCAGTGACTTGTTGGATACGGCTCAGTTGACCTATGTGGCTGGTAATGAAAACTGGAATGGGCAGGCACTTAACGCAGCGACCGGCAGTAATGACCCGACGGGAATCAACTACTATCTCGATACCGATGGTAAAACCATTCGTGCGCAAATCACCAATGTACCAGCCAATGCACAAGGCTACATTGAATTCCGTGTTCGCGTTGTACGTACTGCGCCCGGTGAAATTCCCAACTTGGCCAATATGGACTATGACCATGATGGTCTTTCCAGCACAGCAAATTTAACTACGCAGTCGAATACTGCGGTATTAACCATTAAGCCCATTTATGGTGTGGTGATTAATGCTGATGCAAATAGCATAAGTGGCGTGGATTTACTCACCAAGTCTGCGGTAAGTAGTGGAGCTACAGTTAGCTTTGAAAACTATGTTTGGAATACAGGAACAGTCGCTGACCGTTTTAATTTAAGTTTTAATAGCCATAATTTACCCGCAGGCAGTGTACTGGAATTCTATCGTGCAGATGGCGTTACCCCATTATTTGATACCAATAATGATGGCATTATTGATACAGGAACGCTTGAAGCAGGTGCTAAACTTCCGATTATCGTGAAGGTCACCTTCCCAGTAGATTATGTCGATACAGCCAACACAATTTACAATATCGTTCCTAAAGCACAATCGATCTTAGACAGTACCAAAACAGATACGGTGCAAGATCGGACCTCACTGATTCAAAGTACGGCCTCTCGTTTGGTGGACTTGATCAATAGCCCCGAAACTACAGCAAATGGTACGGGAAATGGCAATGTATCGAATGGTGGTTCGCCTTGGAAAACCTTAACTGCGGTCAACAATAAAACAGTGGTGTTTCCATTAACTGTGCGTCATACAGGTCAAGCGACAACCTATAACTTTAGCGCTGATGCCGATAATAATTTTGCGACGGTTGCATTACCTACAGCAATTAGTTCTGTTCGTTACTTTTCGACATCTACCACCGATTGTTCAGTACTTGGGGCAGAAATCTCTTCAACTCGTTTGTTAAATGACGATGAATCACAGCTTTACTGCGCCGTGGTAGAAATTCGTGCAGATGCTCAAAGCACAAGTCAGCCAATTCCGATTTATTTTAAAGTCACATCGTCTAATTTAGTTACCTCTGCACCAAGTAATGGTTATGACGTGATCCAGAACGCCATTACGATTAACTCAAATGCAAGTCAAGGTGGGGTGAGTTTAGAGCCTGATTTACGTGGGCAAATTGCACCGGGCGGTAGTATTGTTTATAGCCATATTTTAAAACCATGGGGAACGTCTGTATTGGCTGCAACGGATAGTTTAAGCGTTGCCAATGATCGAACAGGTTTTACCACGACACTTTACTACGATGCCAATAATGATGGGCAGTTAGATGCTACAGACCCGATGATTCAGAATTTATCTGTTGTCAATAGCATGATTTTAAGTAGCAAAGCACCTATTCGTATTTTTAATAAAGTTGAAAATACTGCATATAACACGGTTGGTGTAGTGAACACTTCTGTGATTAGTCTAAAAAATAGTGTGGGTACAGTGCTAGATACGGCAACTGATATTACAACCATTACCCGTGCACCTGTGCGTTTAACGAAATTGCAAGCCAAAGATAATAATTGTGATGGTGTTGCGGATAGTGCGTATACCTCAAATGTTTTGCCGATTACACGCAATACAGATGGTTCTGGACAATGTGTTTTGTATCAATTAACCGTAAAAAATTTAGGGGCTTCTGCGATTGGTCGATTTAATTTCTATGATTATACGCCTGAAGCGATGGTGATGAGTAAAGCACCGACTTGTGCAACCTGTGAAACTGGTTCGCTTAGTGCGCCTGCACTGGGGCAAACAGGTGCAATTAAAGCTTCTGTTGCAGCAATAAATAGTAATGAAAGCCATAGCTTAGAGTTTGGGGTGAAGTATGTGGGGAACTAAGTCTATGAAACGCATTATTGCGCTGTCAGCTAGCCTAGGTTTTGGATTAATGTTCAACTCCGTTGTAACTGCTGCTGTGCCTACGTTAGAAATTGTTGGAGCCAGTGGAAATACCTCGACAACTGGTCCTAGTACCGTTGCACAAACTAATACGTATTTATTTAATGCTGATAACCCGACGGCAAATACTTTTAGTCAAAATTATTTCCCGAAGACGAACGTTACTTACTCTTTAGAAAATCAACAATATACAAATGGATTGGTTTTTGGGGGGACAAACTCATCAACTATTTTTATTCCTTTAAGTGGTCAGGGTAGTCCAATTAGTTCTGATTTCACCTCGAGTCGTTTAAATCCTAGTATGGGGACGGGTATTGATGCTGACCTCAACTATGGTTCACGTATTTTGCTTCAAGCGAGTGTTTTAGGAAGCTCAAATGGAAGTAATACATCATCAAGAAACGGTGGGTTAGGTTATTATTTCGGTGATGTTGTGGTGACATTTAACCGTGATGTAAAAAATCCAGTTATTAATCTCTCAGGTATTGGTGGGGTTGCTGTTAGTTCGGGTGGGAATACGGCATTTGGTATTACCACGAATTTTGTATTAACCAATCCTCCAAGCGGAACGACAATCAGGCGCTTATCGGGTCGTAATTTAAGTGTTAATGGATTTAACATCACCAACTCGGCTTCATTATACGGCGCGACTACTGGTGGAAATAATAATTCAAACCACAATGCTACTGGAGCAAATGGTGGGGCCAGTGGTAGTGTCCAAGTTGAAAATAGCAATAGTATAAGAACTTTAAGATTTAAAGTTTATATTGCGTCTGACTACACTGGGAATAGTACATTAGGCTGGAGTTCGGATTCTGGAGATGCATTTGTATTTAGTGCGGCCAGCGTTGACTCTATGGTTGGTGATTTGGTAGTTTCAAAAACCAATAATACTACTCAAGTGTATTCGGGCAGTACAACCACTTATACAGTACGTGTCACTAATAATGGTCCAGATACTTATACAGGAACATTACTTAAGGATGTCGTTGGGACAGGATTAACCGCTACAGCCGTTGCTTGTAGTATGGCTGCAGGCAATAAATGTACCACAGCTCCAGCTTTAAATAGTTTAGCTTCTGTTGATACAGGAAGCTTGGCTTCTGGCGAATTTTACGAAATTTTAGTCACAGCACGTGTAGATGCTGCGGCAGGCAGCACGGTAACGAACACTGCTACGGTGGATGTGCCAACTTTGGGCTCATCTACAGGGGCAAGTTGTACAACTTTAAATAGTGGTGGCATCACCCGTTCATTTAACTCAACCACAGGTGCATGTACGACAGCAGACCAAGATACTGTGCTTGCTTCCGCTGATCTAGAAGTCTCAAAAACATCAGATAAAACAAGCTATGATGTAGGCGATGTTGTGAAATACACCATTAAAGCTTGGAATAATGGTGCTGCTGGTGTTACAGATGCAGTGCTGGCTGATAATGTTCCAAATAATATTGCCAGTTTATATTGGTCATGTAAAAGTTATGGAACGGCTGTTTGCCCAAGTAGCGTAGCGAATGGTACTGAAACAAATAGTTTGAGTGCAAATGGACTAACTTTACCTGCAAATGGTAAAGATGTGAATTATCTAGAATTCACAGTTACAGGTTTAGCTTATAAAAGTGGTTCCGTAACCAATATGGCTTCGGTGACAACAGCAACTTTCGAGAATAACTTAACCAATAATTCTTCCTCGGTAGATATTATTATTAATTCAAACTCACCGATTACCGGCGGTAGTTCACAAAACCAATGTTTATCTGGGCAATCGGCTAATTTGGTTTCAGATACCGCTTTTAGAGCCTATTTGGTCGATAATGCGAGCACTGCTTATGATAATGCTTTAAAAACGGCAGGGGCTAACCCGACTATTGTGCCAAATTCAGTCATGTATGGTACGGGCGCAAATGGTGCATTGCAGTTAAAAGGACGTGTAAATTGGTCAAATGGTAGCCCTAAAACAAGTACCAGTGGGGCAACTTTAAAAATTATGGTCGATGGTGTTGTCTATGCCACGCTTGTCACGCCTGCGAAAAGTTCAAATACTCGAGCTTCATTTACGGCGTTTAATGGTGCGCAAGTGGACACTACGGATTATGCGATTGGATCGTATGGTACTGACCCAGTGGCTATCAATTTTACGATTACTTTGCCTACAACAGTAACAATGGCCAAAATAGTACGGACCGAATTCCAAAATGTTCGGCCAAATACCAGCACTTATGTGGGGGATGATATTGGAATTGGGTTTAATGAACTTAATGTTTGTCTTAAGCCGACTTTTGAAATGAATAAAGTGTCTGAAAATGGCACAGACAGCTTCAACTTCAGCTCTTTTGCAAACTTGAGCAATGCCAATGCCGAAACCATTACCAGTGGTGAAGTGGTGACGACTGTAATAGGGGCTGCACAATCAGTTCGTTTAAAGAAAAGTACATCACCTGTCGAGCAAGGCTCATTATTGGCTTATGCAACACCAAACACGGCAATTAGTTTTACTGAGTCAACATCAACTTTATATTCCCTGAAAAGTATTGAGTGTACAGATACCAATGCCGCTGTTTCGGGGAATAGTACTGCAAATTTGGGTGGCGTTAATGGTATGACCCAAACCATACCAGCAGCGAATGTAAAATTTGCCGCTAAACTCGTTTGTCGCGTGACCAACAGTAAAAAAGCGGGCTATGTGTTTTCAGGGAGGGTGTTTAACGACAATAGTGGTACAACTTCGGATGTTTCCAAGGCGTATAACGCAATTGTAGATGCAGGTGAATTGGGAATTGCGAGCAGTGTGGTTGAGCTGCAAGATTGTAGTACTAAGGCTGTTTTAGCCTCTACAACCAGCAACGCAAATGGTGATTTTAAAATACAGACCTTAGATGATGTGTTTGCTGGGCGCAGTAATGTTTGTTTGGTACAACGGAATTTGACAGGTTTTGATTCGGTCAGTTCGGCGAAAGCCAGTGGTGTGACAGCGACAGCTGACACCAGTAATGACTTCTTTACTATTCCTAAAGCTGCAAATGTGACCAGCTATGAGGGTTTCTTGTTTGGTGATGCCGAGTTACAGTTGGTCTTAACCCAAAATGGGCAGAAAACCATTGTGGCAGGAGATGTAGTTGATTATCCACATGAGCTCAGTGCGAAAAGTGTGATGAATGTGCTGAATTTAACGGAAAGCAAAGAGCAACAGCCTGCAAACAATCAGCCTTGGCAGAGTTTGGTTTATGTCGATAGCAACTGTAATGCGCAGTTGGATCAAGGTGAAAGTTTACTTTCGAGTCGTGTATTAAAAGCCAACGAAAAAATTTGTTTGATTCAGCGAGTAAATTCACCTACCACGGCACAAGGTGGTGATCGCTTTATTGCGAGCTTCAAGGTCAATGGCAAGGCGACTTATAGTACTGCGACGACCAAGGAAAGTAATAGTGTGAATGATATTACAACGATTGGTACAGCAGGTTTAAACATGAGTAAACTGGTGCGAAAAACATCTGCATGTCCTGCGCCGAGCAATGATTCAACACCGTTTACTGTAACCAACCAAGCGGCTAAAGGTGATTATTTGGAATATCAAATCACCTATACCAATAATTCAAATAAAAACTTGGTTGATATTGTGCTTAAAGATAGTGTTCCGGTTGGAACGGTTTATGGAACCATGTCGTGTAGCGTTTCAGGGTGTCAAACTCAAGAAAGTTCAGGACAATTAAAATGGACAATTCCCGGTGTACTGGCTCCTAAGCAAAAAGGGCAAGTGGGTTTCTGCGTAAGGATTCCAAACTAATTGTGATTTTAGAGAAATAAAAAAGGTCGGTCCTTTTATGGGATCGACCTTTTTTCATTAAATGTGCGAAGTACACCCTAGAGTCTATTGCTTGAGCCCGCCAGATGCGTTGATCTTAGGCCTAATATAAATAATGAAAACATATACTTAATATGAGCTGATTGCTTAATTTTGTCTTAAAAAGCGTTCAATAAAGAGTATGAGCTTTATATTGTTTCTTTGTGTAAATTCACAGTTTTTGTGAAAAGTAATGATAAACAGTCATTTATTTTAAGTATTGTAAACTTATATAACTAAATTAAAAAATCAAGAGTGAACCAGTTAACATTTTTTTTATAAAATGTATGGTTATGCGTTTGTTTTTTGTTTAATATTGCTTTGAGCTTTGCAGCATTAATTTCTTTAAATGTGATTAATGTCGCAAATATATGCATTGGTTTGCAGTGGATAAAATCATGTTAAACAAAAGAACTACGCTGAAAAAATTGATGATGGGTTTAATGCTTGCTGGGGGGGCTGCTCATGGGATGGCTGCCGCTACGACATCAAATGAACCTGTATCCATTCAGTTGAAAGCATTCAAAAAAGTTGTAGACAGTAAGGGGAATGCACAGTTTAAAGCTGCAGACTCAATCAAGCCTCAAGATGTTATTGAGTATCGTGCGACTTATACCAACAACACGACACACAGCATTAAAAGCCTAAAAGCAACTTTGCCAATTCCAGCAGATACGCAATATTTAGGCAACAGCCTGCCTTCAGGTGCACTTGCCAGTACCGATGGCGTTAACTTTGCTGCGATGCCATTAAAGAAAAAAGTAGATGGAAAACTCGTCAATGTTCCACTCAAAGAGTACCGCGCTTTACAGTGGCAAATTATGGAATTACCAGCCAAGAAAACAGTAACTGTTAGTGCACAAACTAAAGTAAATGCATCAAACGATTAATTTCTAAATTTTTATACACGTCATTTTGATGGGGTCGGGGGACTCTTATGCCTATGAATTTAAAGACGACAAAGCGAAATAGCCTTTATGTGTCAATTGCGACAGTTTTAGGGGGCTTTGCTTTTTTCGCGACAGGTGCACATGCTGCTGCACCAGCAGCGGGGACAAACATTAGTAACATTGCAACAGCATCGTATGTAGATGGTACATCTACGACACGTACTGTAACGTCAAATGAAGTCAAAACGACTGTTTTACAAGTGGGTAGCTTCACACTCGAGCAAAACCGTACAGCAACTGCCAACCCGAATGGGGTAGTGACTTTATCGCACGTCTTGACCAATACGGGTAACGGAACGGATGAGTTCACATTGAATTTAGCCAATGTGGCTGGGGATAATTTTGATTTCTCCAACATTGCGGTTTACTTAGATGCGAATAAAGATGGTGTGCCAGATAACGGTACGAATTTAGCGGGTCAAAAAGTTACCTTAAATGCTGGTGAGTCAGTCGGCTTGGTTGTGGTGGGTACAACAGCCGCAACAGCAGCAGCGGGTAATTCTGGTCAATTAGAACTTTCTGCGGCAAGTAGTTACATTACAGTCCTAGCGGACAAAACCAAAGTGAATACTGACACCGTAACGATTGTTACTGGTGCAGTCATTCAAGTGACGAAGTCTGCCAATGTAACTGCAGTTGCACGTGGCGATACAGTGACTTATGAATTAACTTATAAAAATACGGGTAATGCTGATGCAGCCAACCTAACCATTGAAGATCTTTTACCTTCAGGTGTAACTTATGTTGCAGGTTCAGCACGTTGGAGCGGTCAGACAGCGGCATTGACCGATGCGACTGGTGATGAAGCAGCGGCAGCAGCGAAATATGAGTTTACCAATGGTAAAGTGCAGTTAGTACTTGCATCAGTACCACGTAACAGTACGGGTAAATTGACCTTCCAAGTGACTGTCAATACAACTGCGCCAGCAGGTAAAATTACCAACATCGCGACATTTGACCCAGATGGTCCAGGTACAGAGACGTCTCAACCAACAAACCCATATGATGTGACAGTTCAGTCTACATATACGGGTACCATCAACGATAATGCAAGCGATACGTATTCGGATGCGCAAAAAGTTATTGGTAATACGGCTAAAGATGACTTAATTACCACAACTGCGGTACAAGGTTCACCAGTTTTATTTGGTGCGTCGAGCTCTACAGAAGATATCTGGATTCACAACCTTGGTAATGTCGCTGAAACTTATAACATTACCGTGAACAAATCTGCACTACCTGCAGGCTCTATTGTTGAGTTATTAAAATCGGATGGTAATACTCCATTAACGGATACCAATGGTGATGCAAGTGTAGACAGTGGTCCATTGGCTTCTGGTGGTCATCTTGAAATTTCAGCACGTATTACTTTGCCAAATGGTTATACAGGTCCAATTACTGCACCTGGATTAGATACGATCTTAACCATTACGCCTGTACATGCACCAGCATCTTCAGATACGGTGACATTACGTATTACGGATATTACGACATCAAAAGTCGATTTAAGTAACGGTAAAGGTAATAAAAACTATACGGAAGATGATACAGGTTTAACCGGTGAGGGTGCATACGTTTCTGGTAATGTCGTCACTACGGTAACAACTAAACCTGGCGTTGCAGCGACGTTCCCAATCGCTGTAACGAATTATGGTTCAACATCGGACAACTATAACTTTGGTACTGAACAAGCATTACCAGCGGGTTGGACAGTTGAATACTTCGTTGCTGATTCAAGTGGTGTATGTTCAGCGACTAAAGTGACCAATACAGGTGCAATTCAGCCAAATACCACAGCGTATTTCTGTGCCAAGGTCACTCCATCTACAGATGCGACACCTGCGAATAGCCAAGATATCGTCTTCACAATTAATTCGCCTGCAACAGGCTTAACAGACAAGATGAAAGATCACTTGACTGTAGAAGCGGTACGTGGACTTTCATTCTTGGCCGATCAACAAGGTCAGGTCGCACCTGGTGGTACGATTGTCTACAAGCACACTTTAACCAACAACGGTAACGTTGTAGAGGGTGTGGCTGGCGGTAGTACACTTCCATTCACCATTACTCATGACCCATCGAATACTGGATTTGTTACCTCTGTTTATGTAGATAAAAACAATGACGGTATTGCTGATGCAAACGAATTGGTGACAACGTCTGACTTGAACGCATGGTTAACTGCAACCAATGGTGCTGATGGTCTTTCTCCAAAAGAAAGTATTAACATCTTGGTTAAAGTTGAAGCACCAAGTAATGCAACAGCGGGTCAAGCCGATCTATCGATTGTGACAGTTACACCGACGGGTGCATTAAATGGTACGGCGGCTCCTGCTGCGATTACCGTAACGGACAAAACTACAGTAAACATTGGTCAAGTTCGTTTGGAAAAAATGCAAGCTCTTGATGCAGCATGTGATGGGACGCCAGACGGTAGCTTTGGAACATCTACACTTCAAGCTAAACCAGGTGCTTGTATCATTTACCAAATTAAAGCGGTCAATGATGGTAATCAGGCGGTAACGAAAGTTGAAATTACCGATGCGGTACCAAGTTACACCACTCTAGGTTCGTCGCCTGCGGCTGCACTAGATCCAGTGTCAAAAGGTACTGTGACCAATACGGCAAACAACTTGAAATCATCTCAATTTGATTTGGCACCGTCTGAAACGGTGACGATGAAGTTCAGCGTTAAAGTTGATGCTCAATAATTAAGTCAAAACATTAATAACTATTTATGTGGATAGGCATAACTTTAATGCCTATCCCTTTAAACCTGCTTTTGCTCGGTATTGGGGTATTTTCGTGATTAAACGAGTTCAGCCGCTACAGAATCATAAGATCAAGCTTATTTTTTCAAGCTTAGCTACGGCTATGGCATTGGTAAATCATGCTTATGCTGTGATGCCTGCTGCTGGGCAAAATATTACCAATACGGCTTATGCAAGTTTTGTACAAACCGATGGCCAGATTGGCCAATCGGTTTCAAATACTGTTCAAGTTACGATTACACCTAAATATGTGATTAGCCTCACTTCACCAACACGATTAGAAATTGATGCGGGTGCGAAAGTGATTTGGCTGAATACGTTGACCAATCATAGTAATGCGCCTGCTGATATTGTGATTAATAAAAGCACTGTTCCCGAATTATCGAATATTAAAATTTATGTCGATAGTAATCAAAATGGTGAATTTGATCGTTCAGATTTGCTGGTTACAGGACATTTAAGTTTACAGGCTGGGCAAAAAGTTGATTTATGGGTGGTCGCAGACTCTTCTATATCACTAAATGATAGTCAGCAAGTAGACTTGCCACTCCAAGCATATGTTGTGCAAGACCCGACTGCTATTGCAGATGCAGTGAATGCTTTAATTAGTTTCTTGCCGCAACTCACAGCAACAAAATCGGTTGATAAAACCAGTTTTGAACCACAAGTCGGTCAGTCTTATGACTTGACCTATAACTTGAGTGTGAAAAATAGTTCAACGCGTAATTCTGGTCTGCAAACCATTGAGGTTGATGGTGAGACCATGAAGGCTGTGGTTTTATTGGATGAAATACCTGCCAATACTATCTTTAAATCGGCTAAACCGACCAATTCTAAAGCGCTGGTTTTATATCCGTTAGGACAAGATAAATTTACCCGCCAGATTCCAGCGGATAAATCTTTAATCAATACGTTGGTGGTGGCATACCCGCAAGCTTTGGCTGCAAATAGCACTGAAGCGGTTGAGCTGGTTGTGACCATGAATCCAAATGTGAGTCATACCTCAATTTCAAACGTGTTCAGTGTAGAACACGGTGTGTTATCCAATCTGAAAAAAACAGTCTCTAATGAGGTGACGACAAGCGTTGGTGGTAGTGCTTCGATTACCAATAACAGCAAAAACTATTCGAATATTTTAGCAACGGGCAGTTTAAATCAACCGTTGTATATTGCTGCAAATAGTGCGATGTGTAATGCCTCACGTAGTAATGTCGACAAAGTAAAAATTAAAGTTCAGTCGACGTTGACTGGTGATGTTGAATATGTACAGGGTGTTGAAACAGGTTCAAATACTGGCATATTCCGCTTCACTCTAGCAACACAAGAAGCGGGTCCCATTCACCTGAATGACCAAATTTTACAGACGGTCAAACGTGATCAGGTGATTGTGTCTTTGACAGATTGTTTAGATCAAAGTGGTAATTCTTCCGCGACTGTTAAGGATATTGATACTACGGTATTGATCGATCCATACGGCGTTGTTTTTGATGCTAAGACCAATTTACCCGTTGCAGGTGCGACGGTAACTTTGTTGGATGACAAAGGTAATCCAGCTGAAAATGTAGCTTATAAATTGGATGAAACCACAGGTGAAAAGGTGGCAATCCCAGCAAAACAGCGCACCAATAGCAAAGGTGAATTTGTCTATCCTTTTGTTGAAAATGGAACCTATCGACTTGATATTGATACTTCAACGATTGAGAGTTCTACCAATTATAAATTTATCAGTGACAAGACTATTTATAATAATTTTGCTGATCGTATCGTTGATAGCTCTTGGTCTTATGGGGGGAACTTCACTTTAAAGACAGGTGACGCTGCGCTCAATATCGATATTCCGATTGACCCTGTTGATATTTCTGTTCCCAGCAATGACAAATTGGTCATTAAAAAAGAAGTGGTCGGAACAAATACTGCTGAAATTGGTGATTTTAAAGATTACCAAATTACGGTGGCAAATATGGGAGATTCGACCCTCTATAATGTCAATATGAAAGATACTTTGCCTCGTGGTTTTATTTATGTATCTGGCAGTACTCGTGTTAATGGGCAAAAAAATGCAGATCCTGAAGGTGGAAAGGGACCTTATTTGACGCTCGGTTTGGGAACATTGACGCCTAAACAAGAAGCTAAAGTTCAATACCGTGTCTATATTGGTCCTAATGCATTGAATGGGGATGGTATTAACCGTGTTTATGCGCAGGACAATAAAAATACAGTTTCGAACGAAGCACAGGCTGCAGTAAAAGTTACACCCGGCGTATTTAGTCCAGATGGCTTTATTGTTGGTAAAGTCTTTAGTGATTGTAACCGTAATGGCGTTCAAGATGTCGGAGAACGCGGTATACCGGGCGTCCGTATCTATATGGAAGATGGTAGCTTTGTGGTGACGGATCGTGAAGGGAAATACAACTTCTACGGCATTCGACCAATGACCCATGTGCTTAAAATCGATAATACGACTTTACCGAATAATGCAGAATTGGTGCTGATTAATAACCGTCAAGCAGGTGACCCAGCCAGCCGTTTTGTAGATTTAAAACGTGGCGAGTTACATCGTGCAGACTTCGCGATTACCGATTCTTCGGGTGAATGCACTCAAGCCTTGGCAGAACAAATTGAAGACCGCCGTAGTAAAATTGATGCACAACTGGATGCATTAGAGCAAACCTTACGTCAAGATTTAACAGTTGACCCACTTAGCAATTCAGTTTCAGATGTACAAGGTCAACCTGCAAGTGGATGTATTAGTGCAGCAGGTGCTTCAGCCAATTGTAATATTGAATATAAAAAAGATCAGATTAAAGACGTCAAAACAGTTCAAATTGAACCAGTAAAAGCTCCTGTAGTTTTAGATTTAGAGCAAGAGCTTGAGCGTTCTGAATCGAATCAACTGGCAATTTTAAATTTGAAAGAGCAGCAAATTTTGCCTACACCTCAAGCCACAATTCAGGTTAAAGGTGGTTTAGGCACAGACATTCGTTTATTTGTAAATGATGAGCAAGTATCAGAAAAGCGCATTGGTAAAAAAGCAGCCTATCAAGAGCGCGGAACAGCGGGTTTAGATTTTATTGGGGTGCCACTCGCTGCGGGGAAAAATACCATTGCAGTTCGTCAGTACGATAGCTTTGGTAATTTACGTGATCAGCAACAAGTCACAGTGATTGCACCAGATGCGATGAGTCAACTGACCATGCAGCCTGTTGAACAAGCCGTTTATGCCAATGGTAAAGATATTTATCAGGTGGTGGTTAAGGCACTGGATCAGCATGGGACACCTGTTGCGACTCGTACTCCTATTACACTCGAATCATCTATAGGCATGATTCAACTCAAAGACCTTGATCCAGATAAACCAGGCGTACAGGTTTTTGCAGAAGGTGGGTCTTTGGTGGTGCCAGTACTTGCACCTTTGGAAGCTGGGTCGGGTGTATTACGTGTCCGTAGTGGCATATACGAACAAACTGTGCCTGTGCGCTTTTTGGCAGAACTTCGTCCAATGTTGGTTGCGGGGATTATTGAAGGTTCTTTTGCGCTCAATAAGTTTGATCCTAAAAATCTGTCTCAAACCTCGACTCAAGATGGTTTTGAAGAAGAGCTGAATGATTTGTCCAGTTCAGGTGATGGTGAAACCGCCATTCGTGGTCGTGCAGCTTTATTCTTAAAAGGCAAAGTGCGTGGCGATTATTTACTGACTTTGGCATATGACTCAAGCAAAGAAAATAATCAACGTCTATTCCGTGATATTCGTCCAGATGAATATTACCCAGTGTATGGCGATGCCTCTGCCAAAGGTTTTGACGCACAATCGACCAGTAAACTTTATGTTCGTGTCGATAAAGGCCGTTCTTATGCCATGTATGGTGACTACGTCACACGTACCGAAAATGATGAAGGACTTTCTTTAGGTCAGTATAGCCGTTCGTTAACAGGTTTAAAGTCAGTGGTTGAAGGTGATCGCTTTCAAGTCGCGAGCTTTGCTGCACGTACCAATACCACTCAAGTGGTGAATGAACTTCGTGCAATGGGTGTTTCAGGTCCTTATGCCTTGGGCATGGACAGCAATGACATGCTTCAAAATAGTGAAAAAGTGGAAGTGATTGTGCGTGACCGTAACAATCCTGGTTTAATTATTTCACAACGCACTTTAACCCGTTTTAGCGACTATGAAATTGATACCTATACCAACAGTATTTATTTAACTTCACCGTTAAGTAGCATTGATGAAAATCTAAATCCAGTCTACTTAAGAATCACTATTGAGACTGATCAAGGTGGTAAAGAATATACCGTGGCGGGGGTCAATGGTCGTTACAAATTGAATGATAAAGTGACCGTCGGCGGTTCTTATATTCAAAATGATGATCCGATTGATCAGGAAAAAATTGCCAGTGCCAATACGGTTATTCGCTGGAATGATCAAGCTAAGCTGGTTGCGGAATACGCTTATTCTGATCATGACTTAATGACTTTGGATCAGCTAACCGATGTGAATGCCTCGACGGCTGCAACTACCTCGGGGGATGGTTCTGCAGCACGTGTAGAACTAGACTATAAAAAAGACAATGTCGATGTACGTGCCTATCATCAGCAGGCAGATGTGGGCTTCCGTAATGCAGCATCTTCAATCAGTTCGGGACGTAAAGAAACTGCTGTAAAACTGAATGCACGCTTAGATGAGTTGGGGGTATTACGTATTGAAGCT